>CAVQFK010000026.1:0-10266 GCA_963711755.1 uncultured Actinomycetota bacterium | reverse complement strand
ACTACAGGAGGGCAGTAGCTTCGGCGGCATCGCACTGTCTCGGGTCGCCGTGCGTCACTACTGGCGAACACCTAACGTGACGGAAGACGCCGTGCGCGTGACGTTCTCGTATTTGCGATCTGCCGCTGCGACCCGGCCGGCTGGTGTTCACCTAATGTCCGGCGAGATTTCATCGCATTCATCGTTACCCGGCGACCTTCCGTTAGGTGATGGACCTACGGTCGTCGAGGGTTCTTCGCTTCGGCGCCGAAATCGTCAGGTCGCTGACAGTCACCCGTTTAGCACTTGACGTCGACGTAGACCGTCTTCGATAGCTCGGTGAACGTCAACTCGCCCCGGGTGTGATGACACGGAACCTCGAACCTGATGTGGTCACAATGATCCGAGCGATCTGGAATGGAACGGTGCTCGCCGAGGCACCCCGCACGGTGCGCGTGGAGGGCAACCATTACTTCCCGCCGGAATCGGTGCGCCGCGAGTACTTCGTCGACAGCTCGACGAAATCCGTGTGCCCGTGGAAGGGCGTGGCCGCTACTACACGGTGGTGGTGGACGACGAACAGAACACCAATGCGGCGTGGTACTACCCCGAAGCCGAGCCCCCTGGCGCGCCGGATCAAGGATCACGTCGCGTTCTGGAATGGGTTTGAGGCCGAGGGCGAGCCGGAGGAAGGCGGCCCAACTCTGGCCAATCGTCTCTCCGCATGGCTGGATGGCAACCGGTGACACGATTCGTCACACAACTGTCCTCCCGGCTGGCAACGGCGACTTCCTGCCCGCTCCCTGTTTGGCGCATCGGCATCACCGGCGGGCTGGTAGGCATACTGTGCCGTGTAGGTCCAACTGTGCTGGCGCTGTTCGGGATCGTCAGTGCCGGAACGGTTTTGGTGTGGGCCAACAATCTGTACGACAAACTACGCCTGGTGGCTCCGGCTCGGCGGGCTTGTCGTCTCGATCGCGCTGACGGCACGAACGGGACGCGCGCCAATGGCAATTACCGCACCACACACGAAAATGGCTGCGGTGCTGGGATTTCCGCCAAGCCAGACCTCCGCCCGGCCGAGCTGTACGTAGATTGACAGCGCGGCTACCGCAGCGACGATCGCTGCGGTCATAGCCAACGCCGCGGCGCGCATGACGGCGGCGGAGAGCATGAGAACCGCCACGACGAGTAGCGCCAGTGCGGCGAGCATGTTGTAGTTGCCCAAGAACAGCTGCAGGGGTGGGTAGCCCACGCCCTCGCCGCGCGGCGCGAGAAACTCGTCGCCCAGCGATTTGACACCGGCGACGACGGCGATCAGCGTGAGGATCGCACCCCATCCACCGAGCAGCCGCCTCGCCACTGGTGCGGCGTTGCCGGTGGCGCGTGCAGCGCGAACCGCGTCCACCGCGGCGTACTGGGCGCTCGGCCCAAGCAGCAGCACCAGGTGGATGCCGATCATCATCGCGTAGGCCCACGGCCATTCGTTAGGCGCCTCAGCCACCGACATCCCGATCGCCAGTGACTGGCCGATACCGATCAACGCGGCGAGCCGAACAGCGGTTCCGGTCAACAGCAGCACCGGGAGCAGTGTCTCCACCACGAGGACCAGCCAGCCGAAGGGCGTGAAGTTCGGCAGGACTAAGTGTTCGACCAGCCAGCTGTACGGGGGAAACACCGGATGGTCGACCGCCAAGTGCGTCCAGAACCACAGCCCGGTGCGGCGGCTTTCGCCGAAATCGGGCGGCAGTTTCCACCACACATGTGCCAACCACAACAGACCGGCGATGATCCGCAGTACCGCAAGGCCGATGCCGCCTGCTCTGGCCGGTGGTGGCGTCGGCGAGAATACGACGTTGAGGAACCTACCCGGGTTCACCGTGGTCATGGCGTCAGTCTGGCCCTTTCGTTCAGGCTCACGTCAGGGTTTCGGTTCCGCGGAGTTATAGGCGCCCGAAGTGCGACGTGCACCTCTTGTCCCACCAAATCGGTCTCGGCGTCAGAGTTGTCTGCGGAATGTCAGCGCGATGACATTGTCACCGGGGCCATGACTGGTCTGCCGCTAGTGTCGGCAGGGATATACCAAACGAACCGCTGGTCGTCGAGGCAGTCGCGTACACAGCATACGAAGCTGGTTTCAAATAATCCGAAAACCCAGACAAGCAAATGGATTTCGGATGTGTCACGACATTCGGCGCAGGAGGACCGCAGTGAACTGCTGCGTCGAGCCCCACGGGGTGACGTGCTCCTCGCCGGCTGTCGCGATGAGCTCGTGGCTCGGGAATTCCCGCGCCAGCTCCTCATGGGTGTAACGGACGATCGGCAACCCGCTGCAGTGCGTCGGCCCGTCGGGGCCGAACGTTGCCACCACCACCCAGCCGTCGGACGCGAGACATCGGTCCAGCGATGCCAGGTAGTCGGCTCGTTCATCGGGCTCGGTCAGAAAGTGGTAGACCGCCCGGTCGTGCCACAGCCGGTACTTGCGGTCGCCGGTGAGGTCGAGAACGTCGGCGACTTCGAGAACGACGTCGGCGCCGGCCGGTCCGAGACGATCGCGCACCGCCTGCAGGGCAGTGGCGGACAGGTCGATCGCGGTGAGGTCGCGGTAACCGCGTGCCAGCAGGTGGTCGACGAGAGTCGACCAGCCGGCGCCAACATCGATGACCGGCTCATCGCGCCCGACTTGGGCCTGATCGACCAGGCCCAACGAGAGCTCTGGCACCGACTGCCACCACGAGACCCCGTCGATGGGCCGGTCGTGGTGCACACCCTCCCAGAACCCTTGACGAGATTCGGTGTCGGTAGGACGTTGGGGCCGGTCCATGTCGACCACCATAAACCGGGCATACACCCTCCCGGCGCCTGTCATCAGGCTGACCCTTTCCTGCCCATTGAAGCACCAAGTTGGCTAACGTGAATCCCGTGACTGCTCGGGAGACCGGGCCTGACAGCTCGCTGAGCTTCGCAGACGTGGCGCGAGTCGTTGACGGCGGTGAGATGGATTGCGGCAGTGGGCTTCTGCTGCTCATCACCCGCGCCATGCGGCGACTCGAACCAGGCCAGCTACTCGGTATCCGCAGCACCGAACCCAGTGTCGTACTAGATCTACCCACCTGGGCGGAACTAGTCGGTCACACGGTGGAGTCCCAATATGCCGAAACTCCGGACGGACCCTGGCTGTTTCTCGTCCGGAAGGCGGCCGCTACCACTGGACCCTCGACCGTCTTCAGCCTGGGCGAACGCACACCGATCGGCCAGCGCTTGTGGGTCTATACAAACTTCGACTGCAACCTGGCCTGCGGTTACTGCTGCGCTCAGTCGTCTCCCCACGCGGCGAAGCGGCGACTCGATCCCGGCACGGCTCGCGAGGTATTCGCCGAATTCCGCACGCTCGGGGGGCGCGAGCTGTTCCTCACTGGCGGTGAACCGTTCATGCACCCCGAGTTGGGCGGTCTCGTCACCGCCGCCGACGGACTCGAGCGCACGATTCTCACCAACGCGATGGTCTTCGGCCGCGGCCGTCGCCGCGAGTTGCTCGAGTCGCTGGACCGGTCGGTGACGCTGCAGGTCAGCCTTGACTCGGCCACCCCGGACACCCATGATCGGCAGCGGGGTGCGGGATCCTGGGCGAAAGCTATCGACGGGATCGGGCTGGCGCGGTCGCTGGGATTCCGGGTCAGAGTGGCGGCGACGCTGTACGACGAGGACATCGACGGTGTGGCAGCCCTACATCGCAGGCTCGACGAGGAAGGCATCGCCGGCGAGGACAGGGTGATCCGGCCGGTCGCGCACGAAGGATTCGCCGAAGCGGGCATCCACGTCTCGATCGACTCATTGGAACCTGAACCAACGATCACCGCCGACGGCGCATGGTGGCACCCGGTCGCCGTGGCGGACCCGAACATGCGGATCGCCGATTCGCCGTTACCGCTCGCCGAGGTGTTCGGGGTTGTGCGAGACACCATCGCAGTGCAGGACGCGGCCGCCCGGACCGGACGCGAGGTGTTCCGGTGCGCATGACTCGCCGCGCATTCCTCGGCGGCTCCGCCGGGGTTCTCGCGCTTACCGCGTGCGGCACGAAAAGTGACACCGAGACGGCGGTGCTGAACATCTCCGCCATTCCCGACCAGGACCAGGAAAAGCTGAACCGCCTCTATGGTGTGGTCGCCGACCGACTCGCCGCCGCAACCGGTCGCCAGGTGCGGTATCGGCGAGTCACCGACTACACGGCCGTGGTGCGCGCCTTCGAGGTCGGCGACGTCCAGGTCGCGTGGATGGGCGGCCTCACTGGGGTACAGGCCCGCAACCGCGTCCCTGGGGCGACCGCGATCGCCCAGCGTGACATCGACGCCGACTTCCACAGCGTCTTCATTGCGACCCGATCCTCGGGACTGAACCCCTTCGATGAAATCTCCGGCCTCCGCGACTTGGCGGGCCACACTTTTACTTTTGGTAGCGAGACGTCGACATCCGGCCGGTTGATGCCGCAGTACTTCATGGACAAAGGTGGTCTTGCGGTCTCCGAGCTGCGCGGCAAGCCGGGTTTCTCCGGCTCGCACGACGCCACGATCGAGGCCGTCGCCTCGCGCAGCTTCGATGCTGGCGTGGTCAACGAGCAGGTATGGGAAGCCTGGAAAGCCGGAGTCGCGGCCGGCAAGCCAATCATCGACGATGTCGTTGTGCTGTGGCGCACGCCCGGATACGCCGACTACCACTGGTTGGCCCGGCCCGATCTGGATTCGGTGGCCGGGGCCGGGACGACGCAGGCGATCACCGACTTGCTACTTGGCCTTGACGCAGCAGTTCCGAAGGATGCCGAGATTCTCGAACTCTTCGGCGCCACAAGGTTTATCGCCACCAAGAACTCCAACTACGACCAGATCGAGGCCGTTGCGCGGGAACAGGGTCTGTTGGAATGAGGGCCCGAAGACGACCGCGAGTGCGGATCGCAGCGAGGCTCAGGTCGATGGCGCGAACCGCGAGCTCCCGCGCGAAGCGAGGACCGGAGCGAGCGGGAGTCGAGGCATGAGTGATGCGGTCGTTCGGCTGAACGGGGTCGGCCGGGTTTTCGGCTCCGCCGCTGCGGTCGCGCAAGTCGACCTCGCTATTTCGGCCGCGGAGCGGGTGGCCGTTCTCGGCGCGAGCGGAGCGGGCAAGACCACGCTGCTGTCGCTGATCAACGGCTCGTTGTCGGCCACCTCCGGCGTTGTTGAAGTCTTTGGATCGGACCTCGCCAGGCTGCGGTCCGCCCAACTCAGGTCGGTTCAACGCCGCATCGGCACAATCTCGCAGCGGCTCGACCTGGTGGACCAGGTCCGGGTGCTGCACAACGTCAATGCCGGACGGCTTGCGCAATGGGGAACGGCGAGGGCGTTGCTCGCACTCTCCTGGCCGCGACCTGACGCCACCGCCTTGGATGCCCTCGATCGAGTCGGACTGTCGTGGGCGGTTCACGAACGGACCGAACGGCTTTCGGGTGGGGAACGCCAGCGGGTAGCCATAGCACGGACGCTCGCTCAGAACGCCGAGCTCGTGCTCGCAGACGAGCCGGTCTCGAGCCTGGATCCCGCGCGCACCGCCGCGATGCTCAGCCTGTTGTGCGCTTCCTCGCCAGCAACAACGGCAGTCGTCAGCCTGCACCAGCCGCAGCTCGCCCGCGAATACTGCACGCGCGCAATCGGTTTGCAGAACGGCAGGGTGGTCTTCGACCTGCCGACCACGCGGCTCAGCGATGCGGCGCTCGACGAGCTGTACGCGCTGACGTGACCGCTCCCACCCCAGTCAAGATCGACCCGGGGCCGAAACGTGGTCCCGCACAACCGCGCACGACTTTCCGCACAATCATCGCGCGGCGGGTCACCGGGATAGCGATCATCGCCGTGCCCCTGGGTTGGGCGTGGCTGCGTGCGACCCGCGATGGCGACATAGTCAACCACGGCGGACTGGCTCTCGGCGGTGACCTGTTGGCATCCGCCTTCCATCCGAATTTCGCACCCGATTTCCTCGCTGTTGTCGCTGACGCGACGATCATCACGCTGGCGTTCGCCGCGCTCGGCACCGCGGGCGCGCTCGTCATCGGAATCCTCGGTGGCCTGGTGCTCAGCGATGTCGCTTGGTCGAGCAGGCCGTCGGCTCTGGTGCGGCTGCTGCGCCTGACACTGCGCGGGGTTCTGGTTGCGGTGCGGTCCATCCACGAGCTCATCTGGGCGCTGCTGTTGGTGAGCGTCCTCGGTCTCGACCCGCTAGCGGCTGTCCTCGCGATCGCGATACCGTTCGGCGCGCAAACGGCCAAGATCTTTGCCGAGACACTCGACGGCGTACCTTCGGGCGCGCTGAAAGCGTTGCGCGCCGCGGGATCTCGGCCCGTCGCGTCCTGGCTGTATGGCCTGCTGCCGCAAGCGGCGCCGATGTTGTTGTCGTATTCGTTCTACCGCTTTGAATGCGCGATCCGGGCGGCTGTCATCCTCGGCGTCGTCGGCGTGGGCGGGCTGGGGCAGGAGCTTGTCGTGAGCCTGCAGTCCCGCAACTGGGATGAAGTGTGGACACTCGTGGGTGCCGTCTTGCTGTTGTCGGCAGCGGCGGATCTGTGGAGCACGCGGCTACGTGGCGATCTCGCGGTGGTGACCTGCTCGGACTGGTCCGGGGGGCAGATAGGGAGCTCACCGGGACATTCGAGCTGGGCAAGGTGGTCGGTGGCGATCGCGGCGCCGGGGTTGGTCCTCGCTTGGTTTGCATCAGGTGTCTCGCTGTCTGGTCTGGCGTCACCGCGGACCCGGGAACTGGCGTTTCGGTTGCTCGACGACATGTGGCCGCCCACGCTTCCGCCCGGCGGCTGGGCCGCTCTCGCGGGCGCGGTGCTCGACACGTTGGCAATGGCTCTGCTGGCGATGGCGGTTGCGGTAGCGATAACCGTGCTGATCGGACCATGGGCGTCCCGGTTGCCGCGCGGTCCGATGGACGAGCGGTCCGGACTGCTTCGTGGCGCGATGCGGACTGCGGCGTGGTGGATCGCGCGGTTCGTGCTGCTGGTGTTGCGCTCGGTGCCACCGACGGTCTGGGCTGTCATCGCGCTGTTCATGCTGTTTCCGGGCATCCTTCCGGGAGCTCTGGCCCTGGGCCTCTACACCGGTGGAATCCTGGGTCGGCTCGTTGCCGAGGCGTGGGAAGCCCTCGACACCCGCGGACGCGACGCGCTCCGCGCAATTGGGACACCCAGGTGGCTCGCCGGGGTGGCCGCAACTACTCCCGCTTCGGCGCATCAACTGGTGAGCTACACCCTGTACAGGTTCGAGATCTGCGTGCGGGACACGGCGATCGTCGGCGTCGTCGGCGCAGCCGGTCTGGGCCGTCTGCTCAGCGAAGACCTCGCGGCCTTCCGATTCCCCGCCGTAACGACGTTGCTGGCTGCCTTTGTCGTCGTGACGGTTGCCAGCGAGATTGTGAGTAGGGGGCTGCGCCGCGCGTTGCGGGGCTGAACGGCGACTGCGTCACCGCGCTGACAGTCGCCAATGTATCGGGATCCGAGTCCGTTGTTCGTCGGTTGGTGAGGGGACCTCCGCAGCCCGCAACCGGCACCGGCAAGGCGAAACACCCTTAACGCTGAACGTTGGCGACGAGCCAAGTGTGCACCCCGAGGAACGTGTGCCAATAGCCCAACAGGGTGTCGACGAAGCGGGTTGACATGGCGGTCTTCACCGGCAACTCCGCGTGGGCGAACAACGCAGAGTGACGCAGCAGGCGTTCGCCAATGCCGTCTGCCGCGTAACCCCGAGGCACGCGCTTGTAGGTCTCGCCACCGACCTCATGGCCGGCAGCCTCCAGGTCCCTGACGATTGTCGCCAGCTCGGCGCCGGTGGTCGCGTCGGCGACGGCATCGCGATAGGTGGCGAGATGGTGCCTGTCGAAGCCATGTGCGCCGGCGCCGACGATGACGCCGTCGGGCCAGACGCGCAGAAATAGGCCGGACACGGCGGCCTTGCGGTCACCCTTCCCAGAACCAGAAGTCGAGATGATCCTTGTACGGCCGCTTGTCGCTGCTGAATCGGATGTCCGGTTGATCCGGAAGATGGAGCCGCGCACCGAGGGCTCGGCATGGATGCCCGGCACGAGTTTCTCAAGCCCGGGCCCCATCACCTCAACGAAGTCCTTGGCCGGCTCGACGTACCCGAACTCGTAGCGCGCACGATTCGCGTCGAACCATGCCTTGTCGTTGTGGGCACGCAGATCGGTCAGGAACTCCACCGTCTCTGCAGAGAACCGGAACGTCGGCACATCTACTCCTTGTGGTGAGGCGGCGTTCAATAATCCGACGAACAAGCCCGGAACTTTTCGACATGTGCCCTCGCGCGACACATATCGAGCACCCTTGACGAAACGGTCGGGGTTCGCCCTGCATCACTACTACTGAGCGGAATTGCCGTCAACGTCGGGTGAGGGATGACAGCGGATTTAACAGCCGGACTACGCAGCCGAGATCAGGCCAGCTACCAGCGACTGATCGTCGACTACGGACCGGCGCTGTACCGGATCGCGCTGCGCCTCACCAATGGGCCCCACGATGCGCAGGACGTGCTCCAGGAGACGCTGCTGACGGTCATGGCGACGGTCGACACCGTGCAGGATCCCGCGATGCTCGGACCATGGCTGCGACGCGTGACGGTGAACAACGCTCTGATGCGGCTGCTGGGGCGCCGCGAGGAACCGGCATCCAGACTCGAACCCGGCGGCACCGAGTTCATCGATCAGCCCGAAAGCAACGACCCACATCACCCAACAGGCAGGCGATGATGCGCCGAGATGGTGACCGCAGGTGTGCCATTGAGTTCAGAATGCGCAAGTGTCGGCACAACGACACGTTCGTTTCGTCCCGGACCCTTCGCATGATTGGCTGATGCGATGGCGAAGATCGAAGTCGGCGAGGTCGTCACCGCACATGAACTCTCGGATATCCACGAAAAGCCGGTGCGGATTCCCGATCCGGAACGGCTGCTGCACCTCCAGTTCCGCCGCTTTGCGGGCTGCCCGATCTGCAATCTGCACATGCGGTCGATCAGCAGGCGACACGACGAGATCGTCGCCGCTGGCCTCCGGGAGGTGGTGGTGTTCCACTCGAGCGCCGAGGCGATGCGTCAATTCCAGGCGGACCTGCCATTCACGGCGATCGCCGACCCGGGTAAGGAGCTCTACCGTGAGTTCGGCGTTGAGTCCTCGCCGAAGGCGCTGCTGAACCTGCGCGCATGGTCGGCGGGTGCCCGCGGCATGAAACACACTCCGCTGCGCGGCGCAACGGGCCTCGGGGAGAAGCACCTGGGTCTGCCCGCGGATTTCCTTATCGGTTCCGATGGTCGGGTGCTCGCCGTCAAGTACGGCAGGCACGCCGACGATCAGTGGTCGGTGGACGAAGTGCTGGCCGCCGCCGGCGCGGCCTCTGGCTAAAGACCCGTTCGGGGTTGAGCACGTGACGCGGAGGCAGACCGCGGGCGAACCAGTGTCCATCCCGGAGGATGTGTGGTCGGGTTGTACCGCGCTGACGGTGCATCGGTCTAACGGAGCGTTGCCCACTTTTTCAGGACGACGGTGTAGCCGCCCGCCTGCAATGAACCGATCCCAAGGACGCGGCAGCCAGGCCGACGGTTGTCACTATGGCGAAGGTAAAACTCTTCATCACCATGACTCTCGTTTGCACGGATGAAGCACGTTCATCCACAATCCATGTTCGCCGCGGGTCGCCTAGTCTGCTGCCGGATTGTCATTACGCTCACATACCGTTACTGCTCCAGTTGGCCGTTGTTGGCCAGTGCCGAGGTAACGGTTGTCCGGCGCTGTTCCGGTGCTCGGTCGGCGCCGCCGAGGCCGGCGAGGCGAGTCCGAATGTCGCAGCGGCGAGGCCGGCGGTTTCCGAAGTCGCGAAAGTAGTGGAAAGTCAACATGTTTCGCGATCGGCTCATTGAACTCAGCCCAACAGCGTGGAGATGCGCGCACATCGAGGGTTTGGCGGACTGATCAAAAAAGTGGCCGGATGATGTCAGCGCGGTGACAGTCGGCCCGCGCCGATGGCGTAGGCGGTATGTGCTGGAGGTTTCGAGATCCAATCATTGAGGAGGTCATTGATGATTCGCGCCGCAGGATCCGACGGGGTGCTGAATGCCGTCACAACTTGGTTTGGGCACATTCGCATGACCGGCGCGCCAACAGGTTTCGCGGTCCAGGTGAACTGGCGGCCGGGCTGCCCGTCCTGCCGCGCACTGCTCCGCCCGCTGCGGCGCAGCCGAATACGCATGGTGGAGA
>CAVQFK010000025.1:0-39774 GCA_963711755.1 uncultured Actinomycetota bacterium | reverse complement strand
GCTTGTTGTGACCTGCCGAAGGATCCCCTATAGACCAGGGTAATGAACTATGAAAACAGCAAACCTGCCGCGCTGCCGTGTTCGTTACATCAACGTGTGGCGTCGCTAGGTTTCGCGACGACGTTGGGTGGGGTGGTCAGCGAGGATTCGATGGCGTGCCAGCAGGCGGTCCATCTGTTGGGGGTTTCGTCACGGTTGCGGCCCGGGGCCGGCGTCAGGCCGCACATGAGCAGACGCTGTATGTGCACCGCGCCACCTTGTACTGCTCTCGCTTACCCATCCCATAGAAGTGTTCCGCCGAGAATCCGGGCTAGCATTCGAGTTCGGCGGCAATCGACGGGGTACGCCCTCGTCGGTGCAATCGAACCCACTGCCGTATGTCACTGTGCGCCAACCGCCGCCGTCGTGGTGGAACAGCGTGATGCCGGGGGGATTCGTGTTGGGGGGAGCCTTCATGGAGATCAGGGCCTTCGCCCAGTCGCCGGAGCACAGCACCTTGTCGACGGTAAACGGCTCGGAAAACGGTCTCCCGAACCCACTTTGCGCGGCCGACTTCAAGACATCCGCCGTCGCCGACAAGCAAGGGGATGCGGATTCACTCGTGGCAAGGGGCGCGACCGATTGGCTAGTAGGCGCGGCGTCGTTCGAGACTCCTGCTCCGCAAGCGGTTACCGATGCGACGGCAGCCGCACAGAACGTCGCGTTCTTGATCATGTCCATCGCACTGCACTCCTCGTTCGGCCCGGCCAAAAATGGTAACCGCGTTGGCAAGCGGTCGTGCGCGGACATTTGCGCCAGGTCGATACGGTGCACCCAGTCGGACTCGAACGGCAAGCGAACACACTGATGCACAGTACTGATCCCTCTTGACAATTTGCGGAACTCACTCCCCGCTCCAGCGCCTCGCTGCCCAGAAACACCGACACTGGACTCATTGCGAGAAAGTGGGCCGCACAGAAAGTCCGCTTTTGCGAAAACCCGGTGCGCTCGGGGTGCGCGATCCCCAGGCGCAGTGCGTCGACCGCGCTCTGGCGCTGGCGGTATGCGGGCATGGCGCGTCCGCGCTCTACTAGGGTTGACCTCCGTCGTCACCCGACGGCCCTGATCGAGCACATGAGTAAGGAGTCGCGGCGGTGGAGTTCGAGGTCGTCATCGAGATCCCAAAGGGTTCGCGCAACAAGTACGAGGTGGACCACGACTCCGGTCGGGTCAAGCTGGACCGCTATTTGTACACGTCGATGGCCTATCCGACTGACTACGGCTTTATCGAGAACACCCTCGGCGAGGACGGCGACCCACTCGACGCTCTGGTGCTGCTGCCCGAGTCGGTGTTTCCCGGCTGCATCGTCGACGCCAGGCCGGTCGCGATGTTCCAGATGACCGACGAGGCGGGCGGCGACGACAAGGTGCTGTGTGTACCGGCAGGCGACCCCAGGTGGGACCACATTCAGGACCTCGGCGACGTGCCGGCGTTCGAGCTGGAGGCCATCAAGCACTTCTTCGTGCACTACAAGGACCTCGAGCCGAACAAGTGGGTGAAGGCCGCCGACTTCGTCGACCGGGCAAAGGCCGAGGCCGAGGTGCTGGCTTCGCTCGAGCGGTTCAAGACGACCGGCCACTGAGGCAGGAGTTTTCCTATCCGTAACACTGAGTAACGTCTGCGTGCTCTTCGAATTCGATGATTGCGAATGTGTTGATGCATCAGGGCATGGGGCTGGACGCGTTCAATGCCATGCCGATGCGTCGCGCCGTACACGCGGTGTACGAGTGTTGCTACAGCGTGCCGCTCGCGGCCGACCTGGCCCGCGGTAGGCCGTACGACAATCACGACGCTCTCTTTCGTGAGGCCGACGCGCTGTTGTTCGGGCTTGCCGAGGATTCGATCGACTCGATCTTGCAGGCCTACCCGGACATCGGGCGGCGTCCCGGCAGCGAGAAATCAGCCGCCGAGCAGTGCGCGATCTGGTGCGACCAGCCAGGGGTGATGGATCAGCTGGCCGCGGCGTCGGAGCGCTATCTGCAGCATTTCGGCTTCGGCTTCGTGATGTTCGTCAACGGCTACACCGCTCAGGATGTGCTTGCGACGATGACCGACCGCCTCCTGAACGACATCGACACCGAGCGCAAGGTTGTCCGCAACGAGCTCGCCCGCATCAACCGCACTCGACTCGAGCGGATGCTCGGACCAGAAGGCGGCTACGACAACTGGTGACGAGCGCTGAAGTTCAGCGGTTTACCACGTTCTGCAGCGGCTCTCCGCGTGACAGGCGCCCGATGTTGGCGGCGATATCGTCGACTCTGCCGACAAACGTATTCTCGGTAACCCCAGACGAGTGCGGAGTCATCAGAATGTTCGGCAATTTACCGAACGGCAGCTCGCTCGGCGACACATTCCCGTCGGCATCCGGGTACTGATACCAGACGTCGATCGCCGCACCGGCGATCGTTCGCGCCGAGAGGGCTTCGTACAGCGGGCGTTCGGCCACCAGTGGGCCACGGCCGACGTTGATGAGCACACCGTCGGGACCAAGCGCGCGCAGCTGCTCGGTGCCGATCATCCCGGTAGTGCGTTCCGTCAGCGGCGCGGAGACGACGACCACGTCGGACGTTTGCATCAAATCCTCGAGGCTTCTCACGTCGGCCGCCCACGACAACCCCTCCGCTGCGGCATCCAGACTCCCGCTGCCTGTGACGGCCGCGCCACGACACCCGAACGCCCGGAACAACTGCCAGCTGCGCCTGCCGATGTGCCCGAACCCGACAAACCCCACCCGAGCCCCCTGCAGCGACCTCGGCTGAGGGATCGACGAGTCGTAGACCGATGTTGCCCAGATCCCCTCGCGCAGCGACCAGTCTTGTTCGAGGAAGCCACGCCGGAGCAGCACGGCGGCGGCAAGAACATATTCGGCGATGGACTGTTCGTGATGGAACGTGTTCGCCACCAATACATCTTGCGGCAATGCGTCGAACGCGATCTTGTCGGTGCCTGCGCCCGCAGTATGCACGAGGCGCAGTTTCTCCGCCACACCGGCCATTTCGGCGTCGAACCTGCTGCCGACGAAGACATCCGCGTCGCGCAGGTCGTCAAGCATGCCCGGACGTGTCGCATCGTGCCAGTGCGCCGACGTTCCTGGCGGCAGCGCGGCCTCAAGGCGCTCGCGGTGCGGCATCAGGTTCGAATCGCGGACGACGACCTTCACATCAGATCCGTTGCAGCGCCGGACGTTTTCTGTCGAACGTCCAGCCTGGGATCAGGTACTGCATGGCCGCCGCGTCATCACGGGCGCCGAGACCTTCTGCCAGGTACAGCTCGTGCGCAGCGGCGACGGCGTCGTCGTCGAGCTCGACACCGAGGCCGTTCCGGTCCGGCACTGTGAGGTGGCCGTCGGTGATCTCGTAGGGCGCCTTGGTGATTCGCTGACCGTCCTGCCAGATCCAGTGCGTATCGATCGCGGTGATGGTGCCCGGTGCCGCTGCGGCGACGTGGGTGAACATCGCCAGCGACACGTCGAAGTGGTTGTTCGAGTGCGAGCCCCACGTCAGCCCCCATGCGTCACAGAGCTGTGCGACGCGCACCGACCCGTTCATCGTCCAGAAGTGCGGGTCGGCCAGCGGGATGTCGACGGCGCCGGCCCGGATGGCATGGCCAAGTTCGCGCCAGTCGGTCGCGATCATGTTCGTGGCCGTCGGAAGGCCGGTGGCGCGCTTGAACTCAGCCATCACCTCACGCCCGGAGAACGCACCCTCTGGCCCGACCGGATCCTCGGCATACGCCAGCACGTCGGTCAGCTCGCTGCACGTCCGCACGGCCTCGTCGAGTAGCCAGGCACCGTTGGGGTCCAGGGTGATTCGGGCATCCGGGAAGCGATCCGCAAGCGCGATCACGGCCTTGGCCTCGTCGGCGGCGGGCAGCACGCCTCCCTTGAGCTTGAAGTCGCGGAACCCATAGCGGTCACGTGCGGCCTCGGCCAGCCGCACGATGGCCTGCGGTGTCAGCGCCTCGTCGTGCCGGATTCGCAGCCACTCATCGGCGTCGGCGTCCTCGTCGGCGCTCGATCGGTACGCGAGGTCGGTCTTGGTGGAATCACCCACGAAGAACAGGTAGCCGAGTGCGGGCACCCGATCGCGCTGCTGCCCGTCGCCGAGCAGCGCCGCGACGGTGACACCGAGGTGCTGACCGAGCAGGTCGAGCAACGCCGACTCGACGGCGGTGACCGCATGCACCGTGATCCGCAGATCAAACGTCTGGGCGCCACGGCCACCGCGGTCTCGATCGGCGAACTCGCGCCGCATCGCGGCCAACGTCGCGTGGTAGGCACCGAGGCCGCTGCCGACGACGAGCGGTATCGCATCTTCGAGTGTGCGACGGATCGGCTCGCCGCCAGGAACCTCGCCGACACCGGTATTGCCCTCGGAGTCGGTAAGTATCACCAGGTTTCGGGTGAAGAAGGGGCCGTGCGCGCCGCTGAGGTTCAGCAGCATGCTGTCGTGGCCCGCGACGGGGACGACCTTCATCTCGCGGACGGTCGGGACGCGATTCGAGGCCATGATGGCCTAGATTACTGACCGCGATCGATGCACGTCCAACACTAAGATGGCATGGACTGATGCCTGTGCAGCATGGAACGCACCACTCGTGACACCTTGTCGCCGACGGTGCGCAGCGCTTCGACGATCTCGCGCTCGCGCTCCTCGGTCAACCGCGCAACCGGCACCGATGCGCTGATCGCGTCGGGCGCGGGCCGCGCATAGTGCAGCGCGACGGCGAAACAGCGCAACCCCTCGGTGTTCTCCTCGTTGTCTGCGGCAAAGCCGCGGACCCGCACCTCGTCAAGGGCCTCGTCCAGTTCAGCGCGCTCGGTGATCGTGTGCGGGGTCAGCGGGACGAGGATGGGCGGCAGGTGCTGGTCGCGTTCCGCGCCGAACCGCTCGGCAAGGAGCGCCTTACCCAGTGCGGTGGCATACGCGGGTAGCCGACGCCCCACCCTGTTGGCGGTCCGCACGTACTGCCGCGACTCGCGGGTGGCGAGGTACACGACATCGGTGCCGTCGAGGCGCGCGAGATGGAAGGTCTCGTCGAGGTCTTGCCGCAGGTCATCGAGGAACGGCGCAATGGCCGGCAGATACGGATCGGTGTCCAGATAGCTCGTACCAACCAACAACGCGCGAATTCCGATGCTGTACAACGTTCCCGACGTATCTGTGCGGATCCAGCCCTGTGCCATCAGCGTTCGCAACAACGCGTGCGCGCTGCTGCGCGGCATATCGAGCGCTGCGCAGATCTCCCGGATTCGCGCCGGCCGCTCCTGGCGCGACGCGAGGTATTCGAGCAACTCGACCGTGCGCACGGCCGACTTGACCTTGCGCTCTGGCAACTCGGGCACGTCAGAATCCTATGAGTTGTCGGGCGATCAGCACGATTGCGCCGAGCGCAGAGATCGCGATGGCCAGCCATCGCTGCCGGTCTTTGTCGAGCACGCGATTCACCAGCCGGGACAGCCCATAACCGACGGCGACCGCGGGCATCAGCAACGCGAACGTCAATACGGTGTGCTGGTTGACGGCACCGGTGATCGCCAGCACGGCGATCGACATCAGCGAGCCGATCAGGAAGAATCCGCTCATCGTTCCGCGCAGTTGGGCACCGGTGGTGTTCTGCCACACCAACGCCATGGGCGGACCGCCGATCGCCGTCGCGGTGCCGAGCACACCCGATGCCGCCCCTGCGACCACGAGGTTCTGGCGGGTCGGCGCCGGAATCCAGCCGACGCTGGTCAGCACGACTCCGCCGAGCACGACAGCGGCGAGGACCAGCGCCAGCGCGCGCTCGGGCAGCACTGCCAGCAGCAGCGCTCCGGCGATGGTGCCGGGCACCCGGCCGACCAGCGCCCACCCGGTACCGGCCAGGTCGATGTGCTGGCGCTCTCGCGCCACCACGAAGATCGTGAGGAACGCGGCCAGCATGATGAGCGTTCCTGGAATCAATCCTGGGTCGACCAGCGCGACGATGGGCGCTGCCAGCATGCCCATTCCGAACCCGATGGACCCCTGCATGCAGGAGGCCAGCATGATCGCAACGGCGACAACCGAATACGCTGCGACGCTCACACTGTCACAGTAGCGACCCGGTCGGAGAGCAACGGATGGTGGCAGAGTGCACGGTGCTCGGCGACTCGTGAGTCGATGGCTTGCGGCGGTGTCGTGGTCGCGCAGATCTCGGTTGCTCGCCAGCATCGGGTCCGGAACCGGCAGCCCGACGGTGGGTTCAGCGGCGATGGCACCTCGCCCTTCAGCAGAATCCTGTCAGCACGTTGGGCCGCTTCGAGTTTCGGCGCCGCCGACATCAGCGCAGCAGTATACGGATGGTTGGGTCGCTCGAAAACCGCCTCGGTTGGGCCTGTTTCGATGATCCGGCCCAGGTACATCACGGCCACCCTGTCGGCGACGTGACGGACCACCGACAGGTCGTGCGAGATGAAGAGGTAACTGATGCCCAGCCGCTGCTGCAACTCGTTGAGCAGGTTGAGAACCTGCGCCTGCACGGATAGATCCAGCGCGGAGACCGGCTCGTCGCAGACGATGATGTCGGGGTTCAGTGCGAGCGCGCGGGCGATGCCGATGCGCTGCCGCTGACCGCCGGAGAACTCCTGCGGATACCGATCCGCGTCGCGGGACCGCAGACCGACGAGGTCCAGCAGTTCGCGCACGCGCGTCTCACGGTCACTTCGAGTCTTGTAGAGCGTCTTGTGCGTTCGCCACGGCTCGGCGATGATGTCGCCCGCCGACATCCGCGCGTTCAGCGACGCGTACGGATCCTGGAACACCATCTGCACACGCCTGCGGAACTTCATCAGCTCGTTGCCGCGCAGGCTGAACGGATCGATGCCGTCGAAGATCACGGTGCCGGAGTCCGGCCGCTCCAGCATCAGCAATGTCCTTGCCAGCGTGGACTTTCCGCAGCCGGACTCGCCGACCAGGCCGAGCGTCTCGCCGCGGCCGAGCTCGATGTTAATGCCGTCGAGTGCGCACAGTTTGTTCTTGGCACCTGCGACCCGGAACGATTTGGTGACGTCACGGACCTCGAGCAGTCGATCAGACATCTTTCACCTCTTCCGGAAAGTGGCATGCCGACTTGCGGCCTCCGCCGCCGGTCGGCTCCAGCGTTGGCCGCTTTGTCTCGCAGATTTCCCTGGCCAGCGGGCAGCGCGCCGCATAGACGCAGCCTGCCGGGATGGAGTGCAGGTCAGGCGGTGCGCCGCCGATGGACTTGAGGTCCTCACCGCGGACCGCGTTCACCGGAACGGAGTTCAGCAGCCCCTTGGTGTAGGGATGCTGCGGGTTGGCGAAAACATCTGATACTGGTCCGGTCTCGACGATGTTTCCGGCATACATCACCGCGACCCGGTCGGCCTCCTCGGCCACCAGCGCGAGGTCGTGGGTGATCAGCACCACGGCCATGTCGAATTCGGAGCGCAGATCCCGCAGCAGCGCCATGATCTGCGCCTGCACGGTGACGTCCAGCGCGGTGGTGGGCTCGTCGGCGATCAGCACGCTCGGATTCAGCGCGACGGCCATCGCGATCAGCAGTCGTTGCCGCATACCGCCGGAGAACTGATGGGGGTACGAGTTCAGCCGGGTTTCGGCCTGCGGGATTCCGACGCGGGTCATCAGGTCGACGGCCTTGCGCTTGGCGTCCTTCGCGGACAGCCCCTGGTGAATCCGGAATGGTTCTGCGAGTTGAGTTCCCACGGTGTACAGCGGGTTCAGCGCAGTCAAGGCGTCCTGGAAGACGATCGCGAGTTCGGTGCCTGCGAGTCGCAGGCGCTTCTTCTTGTCGACGGCGAGCAGATCGACTTTGTCGTCTCCGCTGACCAGCCGGGCCGATCCGCCGACGACGTCGGCGACCGGTTCGAGCAGGCCGACCAGTGCCGTCGCGGTCATCGACTTCCCGCAACCGGATTCGCCAAGCAGCGCCAGTGTTTCGCCGCGGTGAGCGTCGAACGAGACTTCGTTGACGGCCCGCACGGTGCCGGTGATGGTGCGGATGTCGACGGACAGGCCGGTGACCTTGAGCGCAGGGTCGGCGAGAGCGGTAGTCATCTACAGGGCCTTTGCGGGTTTGGTGAACCGGGACAATCGCTTTTGCGGGACGGTCAGGCGCCACCGCTGGCCGGGATCGGTTGCGATCCTGGCCCACGCGGCCAGGATGGTGGCCGACACCGTCGTGACGACGATGGCAAGGCCGGGGAAGAATGACAGCCACCACGCGGTGTGCAGGTAGGTGCGGCCCTGCGAGACCATCAGGCCCCAGCTGACGTCGGGCGGCTGGATACCGACGCCAAGAAAACTCAGGGAGCTCTCCGCGAGCATCACGTAGCAGAAGTCCAGTGTCGCGACGGTCAGCAGCGTCGGCAGCACGATCGGCAGCACGTGGCGGGTGATTATCGCCGTCGCGCCGGCACCGAATGTCCGTGCGGCATCGACGAACAGCCGGCTCTGCAGCTCCGCGGACTCGGCCCGCGCGGTGCGCAGATAGACCGGGATACGCGTGATCGCCAGCACCATGACGATGTTCGCTGCACTCGGCGAGAACACGTACAGCACGACGACCGCCAGCAGCAGTGAGGGGAAGCTCATGATGACGTCGGCGATACGCATTGCGACGGTCTCGCGCCAGCCGCGGTAGTAACCGGCCCACATGCCGATGGCCGAGCCGACGACCGCGGACAGCACCACTGCGGGGATGGCCACCGACAACGTGGTCCTGCTCGCGACGATCAGCCGGGCCAGCATGCTGCGGCCGAGCGGATCGGTGCCGAGCACATTGGCCCAACCGTGTGCCAGCGTGAAGGGCGCCTGGTTGGAGTTGTCCAGGTCGATGCGCGTCGCCAGCTCGCCGACCAGCATCGGTCCGAACACCGCGGTGAGAAAGACCAGGCCGAGCACCGCAGCGGCCACCGCCGCGACCCTGTCGTTGATCAGCAGCCGGTACCAGGTCGAACGGCCGCGCTTGCGCGAGGTGCCGGCATCCGCGTCGCCGACGATGGCCGTCGTCGGTTTCACGGGCACGTAGTCGAGTTGATTACTCATCTACCAAACTCCCTTAGACCTTTGCCGGTTCGCGTACCCGGGCGTCCAGCAGTGCGTAGCAGCCGTCGATGACGATGTTCAGTACGAAGATGCTGACGGCGGTCAGCAGCACCGCCGCCTGCAGTACCGCGAAGTCACGCTGCAGTATCGCGTCGATCATGAGCTTTCCGATGCCGGGCCAGCCGAAGATGGCCTCGACGACCACCGCACCGTTGATCAATCCGACGGCAAGGTCGCCTGCGACGGTCAATGCGGGCGCGGCGGCGTTGCGCAGCGCGTGATGGGTGACGACGCGAAGGTCGCTGGCGCCCTTGCTGCGCGCCAGCCGCACATAGGGCGCCGACAGCGCGGAAACCATTGCGCCGCGCACGACTTGGGTGAGCACCCCCAGTGGCCTGATCATCAGCGTCGCGATGGGCAGGATCCAGGACAGCCCGCTGTCAACGCCCGAGGTGGGCAGCACTCCGAGGAGCACGGCGAACAGCCACACCCCGGTTATCGCGAACCAGAAGTCGGGGATGCTCGCCGCGGTCATGGACAGCAGGCTGGAGAACCGGTCGGCGATCGAGTTCGGCCGGTAGGCGGCCCAGCAGCCGATCACGATGGCCCCGACGATCGCGAGCAGCATGGTGGTGATCGCGAGCTGCAGGGTCGCCGGGAATGCGCGCAGCGCCATCTCGGATGCCGATTCGCCGGTACGCAGCGACGTGCCGAAGTCGAGGTGGATGACGCCCCTGAAGTAGTCGGCCATCTGGGTGAGCAGCGGCTGGTCGAAACCGTTCTTCGCGGCAAAGGCCTCGCGCTGTTCCTGCGTCGCGGATTCGGGCAGATACAGGCTGGTTGGGTCGCCGGTGAGGCGGGCAAGAAGGAAGACGCCGAGCAGCACGATGATCAACGGCAGAGCGCTGGTGTACATCCTGCGGCGTACGAACGAGAACATCGGTCAGTACCTCCGGCTTCTCACTGCGCGTCGGTGCGGTCGGCGGCGGCGAATCTCATTTGAGAGAGCCGCATTTCGTCACCGGTCGCGGAGTTGGGCTGATAGTCGACACGGGCCGACTTGGCGAGCACACCCTTCATGTGCGCGATGTAGGCCATCTGGGCGATCTCATCGGGCTCTTCGGCGAACAACTTCGCGAAGGCGTCCTGCCGCTGCTGGCCGGTCAGCTCCTCTGCCGCCCGGATCTTGCGGTCGAATTCCGGTGTGCCGTACGCGTTCTGGGGACCCTCGTTGAGGATGTACTGATCCATGGTGAACGCAGCGTCACCGGCTTGGTTACCGTGCATGATCATCAGCACGTAGGGCCCGGCGTTCTCAGGGAACGGCCGCAGCTGGTATTGCAACTGTCCCGCCGTGTCCATCATCTCGATCTTGACGTTGAGGCCGATGTCGCTCAGCTCGCTCTGGATCACCTCGATGGTCTCGGTGATCTTCGGGAACTGCGCGGTGCGGCCGATCAGCCGGATCGGCTTGTCGACAGGCACGCCGTCGGCCTTGGCTTCGGACACCAACTCCCTGGCCTTGTCCGGATCGTGCGGCCACAGCGCCAGATCCGGATTGTGGCCGACGACCCCGTCAGGGATGAGCTGGGCGGCGGGTTCACCAAGCCCCCGGAACAACGCCTTGACGATGCCGGTGCGGTTCACGGAGTAGTTGATCGCCTGGCGCACGCGGATGTCGTCGAGCGGCGGTTCGGTTGCCTGGATGCGCAGTGCGGTGGTCTCGTTGTTGGGGAACGCCACGCCGAGGTCGCCCGCTCCGTCTTCCGGTCCGATGCCCGTGCCGATGTCGGCCTCGTCGTTGACGACCATCGCCGCGCGCACGCTTCCCTCACTGCGCCATTGGTATTCGGCCCGCGCGAAGTCGGGCTTGGTGCCCCAGTAGGCGTCGTTGCGGCGGAGCACCAGCTTCTGCCCGTACTCCCACCTTTCGATCGCATAGGGGCCGGTGCCGATGGGTTCGCGCACCTTCTCCGAGGTGCTCATCGTGCGCGGCACCATCTCGACGAACGAAATCCGCAGCGGCAGAATCGGGTCCGGCTTCATGGTGCCGACGGTCACCGTGGTGTCGTCAGGTGCGGCCACGGTCAGCGGGTCGTCACCGAATACGTATCCGTCGACGTTGCACTGCAGATCCGAGTTGACGGCGCGGTCGATCGAGAACGCCGCGTCGGCGGCGGTGAACGGCGTCCCGTCGGAGAATGTGACACCGCGGCGGACATCGAAGGTCCATTGCGTGTCCGATGTCTGACGCCAGCCAGTGGCCAGCAGCGGCGCCAGATCGCCAGTGCCAGGATCGCGCTCGATGAGAGGCTCGGTGATGTTGGACCGCACCACGACACCCGTCGAAGTCAGTGAGCTCTCGCACGGTTCGAGCGTCGGGGGCTCCTCGGGAAGCACGATCCTCAACGTGTTGACGTCATAGCCACCGTGGCCTGAGTTGGCGACCGTGCAGCCCGCGGTCAGCGCGCAGGCGCCCAAGAGGGCGACGACAGCGGGTCTCATAGATCCTCCAGATTTGGGCTGTCCACGTATGTGGATGAAGTCTGTGACCGCAGCCACAAGCTAAGGACGTTCGCGATTGCACGTCAAGCCAGCAAAATGGCTCGGAGCGGCGAAGTTTTGTGCAGCGGGGGCGCCACGACGCCGCTCGATAGGCACCGCGTTGAGTGGTTTGACGTGCGGATTTACCGTACCTGCCGGTCCGCCGATGCGGTGATCGCGGGCAATGACGGACGAATTATGCGGCTTAGGCAATAACCAATGCTATTTCCGTGTTGGACGGGTATTCGCAGCACGGCCTACCGTGCTTTCATGACTCCTGCCCGCCGAGTGCTCCAGGTCGGCCCGCTCAAGCCGTCGCTCGAGGAGACGCTGCGCGCGTCGTATGCCGCACTCGTGCTCCCCGACGACGACGCCGGCCGTACGGCGTTCCTCGCGGAGCACGCCGGGGAGATCACCGTCGCGGTGACCTCCGGCCGCACCGGCGTCGACGCCGGGCTGATGACCGCGCTGCCGCACCTCGGCGCGGTGGTGAACTTCGGGGTCGGCTACGACACCACCGACGTGGAAGCGGCCGCGAGCCGGGGTGTCGCGGTCAGCAATACCCCCGATGTGCTCACCGACTGCGTGGCCGACACCGCCGTCGGGCTGATGATCGATGTCCTTCGTCAGTTCTCTGCGGGCGACCGCTACGTGCGCCAAGGGCGGTGGCCCGTCGACGGCAACTACCCCCTGACGCGACAGGTCAGCAATACCCGTGTCGGGATCATCGGGATGGGCCGCATCGGAAGCGCTATCGCGCATCGTCTTTCGTCGTTCGGTTGCTCGATCAGCTACCACAATCGCCGAGTCGTCGCCGATTCGCCTTTTACGTACGCCGCGTCACCTGTCGAGTTGGCCCGCCGAGTCGAGGTGCTGATCGTCGCGGCGGCCGGTGGCTCCGAAACTCGCCACCTCATCGACCGTGAGGTCCTCGACGCACTCGGCGCCGACAGCTATGTGATCAACATCGCACGGGGCAGCGTCATCGACGAAGCCGCATTGGTGGATGCGCTGACCGCCGGCCGGCTCGCAGGCGCGGGCCTCGACGTGTTCGCCGACGAACCGCGAGTGCCTGATGAACTACTCACGATGGACAACGTCGTACTGCTGCCTCACGTCGGAAGCGGAACAGCGCAGACCCGCGCGGCCATGGAAGACCTCACGCTGCGCAACCTGAACCAGT
Organism: uncultured Actinomycetota bacterium; assembly: GCA_963711755.1. Taxonomy (GTDB): domain Bacteria; phylum Actinomycetota; class Actinomycetes; order Mycobacteriales; family Mycobacteriaceae; genus Mycobacterium. The sequence continues at coordinate 26,957 of CAVQFK010000025.1, read as the reverse complement.
TCCTCACTACCGGAGAGCTGGTGACGCCGGTTCCGATGCCGGTGGGTACCGGAGGTCAGTAGTTGTTGCAGGTGTTCGCTACGCGCGAAATCAGCGGAATGTACGGCTGAAGCGCAGGCACGCCCTGCCATTGCGCAACCGTCTGCCTACGTCCCTCTGGACCTGACGCGATGAGGTTCTGCAACCCGGCAACCAACGCGGGGTTGGCAGATACCTGTCCGGCCATATTCGGGTCTTCGGCATTCAGCGCCGCCATCACCTGCGAATAGTTGCAGGTCGAATTGATGATCGCGCTGGTATCGGGTTGTGCGGAAGCGATCCCGGCTCCGGTGCTAAGTGCCAGCGACAGACCGCTAACCGCGACAACCAGTTTCATCGTGGAATGCATGTGCATAACACCCTTTCAAAGGTCTTAATTAGACGGTAGCAGCAATTTGCTCTAGCCGACAAAGTCCTCAACCAAATCGTCCGTCGTCCATTCCCGCTGAGGCAGAACATCTCTGAGTAGGCGAAGCAACGCGGGGTTGCTGCTGTCGCCGCGCCACACCGCGTCGAGCTCCACCGGCCGCTCCCGAAACGCCCCGATGGACCGGAACACCACCCCGTCCGGGTGCAGCGTGGCAGCCGATGCCGGGACCAGAGCAATGCCGATTCCCGAGCGTACGAGGACCAGCATGGTGTGCACCTGTGTCACATACTGCACGTAGCGGGGAGTCGCGCCAGCGATGGTGAAGGTACTTATCAGCAACTCGTTGAAATACCGCGCCTGCACCGACGAATACATCACAACGTCCTGGCCGTCGAGGTCGTTCAGCGTCAGCTGCCTGGCCAGGCCGGCCAACGAATGTCCAACGGGCAGCGCGGCAATGAGCTGCTCATGCAGCAGCGGCCGGGAAACCAGGCCCGGCCTCTTCAGCGGCGGCCGCGCCATCCCGAGGTCGAGCTCGCCGGTCATCAGTCCTTCGACCTGCGCTGCGGTGACCATTTCGCGAAGGTCGAGCTTGACGTCGGGCAGCTTCTCGCGAGCGGCGTCGAGCAGGCGTGGCAGCACAGCGTGTGCCGACGCCGCGGTGAAGCCGACCACGACCGTGCCGAGATCGCCTGCCGGAATGCGCTTTACGGTCTGCGCCGCACCCTCGGCCAACTGCAGGATCCTGCGGGCGTCGGGAAGGAAGGCCACCCCTGCGGCGGTGAGCGTCACCGATCGGGTGGTGCGGTCGATGAGATGAACGCCCAGTTCACTCTCCAGCTGTTGAATCTGGCGGCTCAGCGGCGGCTGCGTCATGTGCAGTCGTTCGGCGGCCCTGCCGAAATGCAGTTCCTCGGCCACCGCGATGAAGCAGGAGAGGCGCGCAAGGGAGAACATCGATGCACTCCTAGCATCACTAGACGCCGCCGACGCGGCGATCGCGCATCAGTCTAGCTACCAGCGGGGACTGATCGCCCGATACTGAGAATCGATGCTCTGCATATAGCCGGTGTCGTCGCGATCTCGGATGCCACAGCGCAGGTACTGCTCGTGGAGTGCGGCGAGTTGATCGTCATCGATCTGGACTCCCAGCCCGGGTCCGCTGGGCACCGACACCGAGCCGTCGACGAACTCGAGCGCACCGGGCTTGACGACCTCCTCGGTCTTCCACGGCCAGTGCGTATCGCAGGCGTACGTCAGGTTCGGCGTTGCGGCGGCCAGGTGCACCATCGCGGCAAGGCTGATCCCAAGGTGCGAGTTGGAGTGCATCGAAAGGCCGAGGCCGAAGTTCTCGCAGATACCTGCCAGCAGCCGGGACCGGTGCAGGCCGCCCCAGTAGTGATGGTCTGAAAGCACCACTCCGACAGACTCTTTCGCGATCGCCTGCGGCAGCTGGTCGAAGGCGACCACGCACATGTTGGTCGCCAGCGGCATCGGGGCCTGCCTCGCGACCTCGGCCATGCCGTCCAGACCCGGCGTCGGATCCTCGAGGTACTCCAGCACCCCCGCCAGACCGGAGGCCACCTTGACCGAGGTCTGCGGGGTCCACGCGGCGTTGGGGTCGAGCCGAAGCGGGTGCTCAGGGAACGCGGCCCGCAGCGCTTCGATGGCGGCCATCTCCTCCTCGGGAGGAAACACGCCGCCCTTGAGCTTGATTGCGGTGAAACCATATTCGGCGATGATCCGTTGCGCTTGCGCGACGATGCCCGCCGGATCCAGCGCCTCGCCAAAGGCGTCCGGCTCGAGTCCGGGGTGCGCCGCCCACTTGTAGAACAGGTATGCGCTGAACGGAATCGTGTCGCGGACCTTGCCACCGAGGAGGTCGGAGACTCCCCTGCCGATGGCGTGGCCCTGGATATCCAGGCACGCGACTTCGAACGGGGAAAGCACCTGATCGGCCACGCTCGCCGAGGTGATCATCCCCGCGGTTCCTACCGCGGCGTCGTCACCGCGCAACCGCTGCGCGATGATCCCACGAATGGCGTTGAGCGCGAACACGTCCTGACCGACGATGGCCTGCCCGGCCGCCGCCAGGCGGCCAAGGTGCGCGGTGTCGGCGTAGGTCTCGCCGAGGCCGACAAGGCCGGCATCGGTATCGAGCTGGATGATGGCGCGCAGGGCGTACGGCTGGTGCACGCCGACGGTGTTCAATAGCGGCGGGTCGACGAACGCCACGGGGGTGATGCGCGCCCCCGTGATGCGAATCGGCTCGCTGGGCATCAATGAACTGCTTCTGCGGCGAGTGCGTCGGCGAGCACCGCCCGCCCCGACGCGATGATCGCGCGCAGCTCGTCGATATCGTCGGCCGACGGCATGATCAGTGGCGGCCGCACCGCGCCTGCATCGATTCCCTCGAGCGCCACGCCGGCTTTGATCAGCGACACCGCATACCCGGGCACCGTGTCACGCAGTCGCACAAGCGGGTGGAAGAACTCGCGCAGCAGCGCCGCGGTCAGTGGTTCGTTGCCGGATTCGAGTGCTTGGTAGAACGCCAGCGCAAGCTCGGGCGCGAATGCGAAGGTTGCGGACGAGTACAGCGTCACGCCGATAGCTCGATAGGCCTGTTGTGACACCTCGGCGGTCGGCAGGCCGTTGAAAAACTGGAACGGCTTACCGGTGGGCGCGAGCGCGTCGGTCACCGCACGAACGATTCTGGCGACCTGATCGAGATCGCCTGTGCCGTCCTTGAATCCGACGACCTTGTCGAGCTGTGCGACCTGCACCGCGGAGTCTTCGGTGTAGCGCGCGTTGTTGCGGTTGTAGACGATGACCGGAAGGTCAGTGGCTTCGGTGACCGCTCGCGTGTAGGCGACCAGGCCCGCCTGTGGCATCTCCACGAGGTACGGGGGCAGCAGCAGCAGCCCGTCGGCGCCCGCGTCCGCCGCGGCCTCGGCGAACGCCGTGGCCTGTGCGATCGAACCACCCGCACCCGCGTACACCGGGACCCGGCCGCCGACCACGTCGACCGCGGTGCGCGCGATGGTGCGCAGTTCAGACGCGTCCAGCGCGTGGAATTCTCCAGTGCCACAGGCGATGAAGACTCCGCCGGGGCCGGCATCGACGCCCTTGGCGACGTGCTGCGCCAAGCGTTCGGTGTCCACGTCCCCCGCTTCGGTGAACGGGGTGACGGGGAAGAACAGGACGCCATCAAGGGCAGGGTGCATTGCAGACTCCTCGCGGTGTATTCGGTTGTCCGGTCAGTCTTTGGTCAGGTCACCGTTGATACGGCGCCACAGCCGCTCGGGGTTTCCGTCGGCAATCGAGTTGGGCAGCAGCGCCTTTGGCACGTCCTGGTAGCAGACCGGCCGCAGGAATCGTTCGATTGCCCGCGCACCGACCGAGGTGGTCCTCGAGTCAGATGTCGCAGGGGACGGCCCGCCGTGCACCATCGCGTGCCCGACCTCGACACCCGTTGGCCAGCCGTTGAACAGGATCCGTCCCGCCTTGAGCTCGAGGATCGGCAGCAGTGCGAGCGCTTCGTCGTGGTCGGCTTCGTCCGCGTGCACGGTGGCCGTCAGCTGACCCTCGACATGGGCCGCGACGTTGCGGACCTCTTCGGCGTCGGCGCATCGCACGATCAGGCTGGACGCGCCGAACACTTCGGCCTGCAACGCGTCCGAGGCCAAGAAGGTCTTCGCGTCGGCGCTGAACAGTGCGGCGCGGCCAACGCATGGCGCGTCGTCGGCAGCTCCGCGGGCGATCAGATCCGCCTCGTCCTGCAGCGCCTGGACACCACGTCGATAGGTATCGGCGATGTGCGGCGTCAGCATCGCGGTCGGCTCGGTCCCGGCAATGGCATCGCGGGCCGCGCCGATGAACGTATCGAGATCGGGCCCGTCGACGGCGATCACCAAGCCGGGGTTGGTGCAGAACTGTCCGGAGCCCATGGTCAGTGACGCCACGAAGCCGCGGCCGATGTCGGCGGCCCTTTCGGCAAGTGCACCGCCGAGCAGGAACACCGGGTTGATCGAGCTCATCTCGGCGTACACCGGGATCGGCTCGGGCCGCGCGGCCGCCGCGGCCACCAGAGCCGTTCCGCCCGAACGTGATCCGGTGAAGCCGACGGCCTTGATGCGCGGATCGGTGACCAGCGCGGTGCCGAGTTCCGGGCCGTACCCGTACAGCAGGGAGAAGGTCCCTGCTGGCAGGCCCGCCGCCCGCACCGCGTCCGTCACCGCGCGGCCAACCAGTTCGGATGTCCCCGGATGCGCGTCGTGTGCCTTGACGACGACCGGACAGCCGGCGGCCAGCGCCGATGCGGTGTCGCCGCCCGCTACGGAGAATGCGAGGGGGAAGTTACTGGCGCCGAAGACGGCGACCGGGCCGATGGCGATGCTTCGTTGGCGAATATCGGGACGGGGCAACGGTGTTCGGTCCGGCACGGCGGGATCGATGCGCGCTTCGGTCCAACTGCCCTCGCGCACGACGCCTGCGAACAGCCGCAGCTGTCCGGTGGTGCGGCCGACCTCGCCGGTCAACCGGGCCTGCGGCAGCCCGCTCTCGGCGACGGCGCGGGTCACCAACTCGTCGCGAATCGCCTCGATGTTGTCGGCGATCGCTTCGAGGAACGATGCGCGCTGCTCGCGGCTCGTGGCCCGGTAGGCACCGAATGCCGCGTCGGCCGCCGCGCATGCGGCCTCGACATGCGAGGCATCGCCGTAGCGGTAGACCGGGTCCAGTTCGGTCCCAGTGCTGGGATCGAAGCCGCGGAACTCGGCGCCCGAGCCACGTACCGGCGACCCCGCGATGATCATCTGTCCTGTCAGGTCAGTCGTCGACGACATCAGAGACGTGCGAGAAGTCATACTCGCAGGTTATTGGCCCGATAAATACATGTCCAAGTCCGATATTGGCCCAAATCATGCACTGTCTGCATCAATCGTTCGGTCCCGGAGACCGCGCCCGGTATCGCATGATGGTTCGGTGAGCGACATTGTGCACGGCCACTGGGATACCCGCTTCGACAAGGTCGCCGATGCGCTCGCCGACGAGATAACCAAAGGTGAGGAGCTCGGCGCCGCGATAGCAGTCGATGTCGACGGCGAGCTCGTCGTCGACATCTGGGGCGGCCACGCGGACCGCGCCAAAACGGTGCCATGGGGCCGGGACACCATCGTCAACTTCTTCTCCTGCACGAAGACGCTCACCGCGCTCGCGGCGTTGATCGCGATCGACCGCGGCCAGATCGATGCATTCGCCCCGGTCGCCAAGTACTGGCCGGAGTTCGCCCAGAACGGCAAGCAGGACGTCGAGGTGCGGCACCTGCTGGCGCACACGTCGGGGGTATCCGGATGGGAGATGCCGTTCGGCATCGAGGACGCCTACGACTGGGAGAAGGCGACCGACCACCTCGCGCATCAGGCGCCGTGGTGGCCACCGGGAACGGCATCGGGTTATCACGCGGTCAACTACGGACACCTGATCGGCGAGGTGATCCGGCGCGCCACCGGCAAGACCCTCAAGGAGTACGTGCGCGACGAGATCGCGAGCCCGCTCGGAGCCGACGTCCAGATCGGCGCCCTCGCACAGGACGACCATCGCATCGCGGAGGTTATTCCGCCGCCGCCGTTGCCCATCCCGCTCGACTCGCTACCCCACGACCACCCGGCCTACCTGACGTTCGCGAGCTTCCCGCCCGACGAGAACAGCGCCATGATCGTCGAGACCGAGGGGTGGCGTCGCGCGGACATCGGCGGTGCCAACGGCCACGGCAACGCAAGGGCACTGGCGCGGGCGCTGTCACCGATCTCGTTGGGCGGCAAGGCCAACGGCGTGCAACTGCTCAGCCCGCAAACCATCGATCTGATCTTCCAGGAGCAGTCCAACGGCCCCGACCTGGTGATCTTCGTCCCGCTGCGGTTCGGCATCGGCTTCGGCCTGCCATCCCCGGAGAGCATCCCGGTCATTCCCGACGGCAGGATCTGCTGGTGGGGTGGTTGGGGCGGTTCGGCGATCGTCATGAACCCCGACCTTCGGGCAACGTTCGCCTACGTGATGAACAAGATGGGGCCGGGGACGACAGGCACCGAACGCACCAACCGGTACGGGAAGCTGATCTACGAAGCCCTTGGCTGATCCCGCAGGGCCAACCGGTGCAGCACGTCGCGGCCGAGGGCCGCAAGATCCTGCCGCGGTGACGCCGGAATCAAGGTGACGCCATCGGCCACGTCGGCTTTTTCGATGTCGGAGATCAATCCGGCCAGCCCTTCAACCGTCCCCGCATAGTGCACTGTGGCGCCGTCCGGTTCGAAAACTGTTCGCGCCGAACGGAAATCGCCCGCCACGGCGACAGATACGTCGAGGATCACCGCCACGGGTTCACCATGCGCGCGGATCCTGGCGCTGGCCCGCCGGGCCTGCTGCAGATCGCGGGCGGCAACGCGCACGGTTGGCTGATCGCCGTCCGTCAGTTCCGACCAGCTTCCGGGTGTCTCTGCTACGAATAGCCGCACGGCGCCACGTTAAGGGCGCCGTGCGGCGCTGTCGACCGTTGCGATCAGCGAGAATCCAACGACTCTTCGGAGTCCGCCGAGCCCTCGGTGTCCTCGGGCTTCTCGTTCTTGCCGTTGCCGCCGTTGCTGCCGTTGCGCTGATCATGGACCCGCGTCTTGTACAGGCTCGCGACCGTGGTGATGATCAGCGTCACGATGATGACGCCGAGGCTCGCAAGCGTCGGGATCTCCGGCACCGCAACGTGCTCACCGCCGTTGATGAACGGCAGCTCGTTCTCGTGCAGCGCGTGCAGGATGAGCTTCACACCGATGAACGCCAGGATGAAGGCCAGCCCCTGCGACAGGTAGACCAGCCGCCTGAGCAGGTCACCGAGCAGGAAGTACAGCTGTCGCAGTCCCATCAACGCGAACACGTTCGCCGTGAACACCAGGTACGGCTCCTGCGTCAGGCCGTAGATCGCCGGAATGGAGTCCAGCGCGAAGAGCAGATCGGTGGTGCCGAGGGCGACGATGACGAGGAACATCGGCGTCATCAGCCGTTTGCCGTTCTCCGTTATCCACAGTTTGAGCCCGCCGTCCCACTTGTCGGTGAGGCTCAGGTGTTTGCGCGCGAACCGCACCACGAAGTTCTCGGCATCGTCGTCGTGGTCGGTGTCACGTACCAGGGTGATCGCGGTGTACACCAGGAACGCGCCAAATGCGTAGAAGACCCACGAGAACTGATTGATCGCCACCGCGCCCAGCGCGATGAAGATCGCGCGGAAGATCAGCGCCAGGATGATGCCCACCAGCAGCGCCTGCTGCTGATACTTCTTCGGCACGTTGAAGCTGGCCATGATGATCAAGAAGATGAACAGGTTGTCGACGGACAAGCTGTATTCGGTGAGCCAGCCTGCGAAGAACTCGAGACCGAACTGGCTGCCGTGGAAGAACCACACCCACACACCGAACGCCACCGCCAGCCCGATGTAGATGGACAGGTATGTCCCGGTCTCGCGCTTAGACGGTTCGTGCGGCCGACGCCCGATCACCACCACGTCGAACAGCAGCACGGCGATCGTCACGCCTACCGTGATGATCCATTCAAGCTGGGAAACGTTCACAAAACCTCCGGTCGTCGATCAACGCCGGAGGTCTCTTCCACCGCCACGACGCATCAGGCACGTTGTGGTCGGCCCGCAGTACCGGTCGTCCGATGACGGACGACGTGGTGACGACACCGCGGCGAAGGAATACTCCCCTCCGGGGCTGATTCTGCCAGGACATGGGGCTCAGGCGAAATCGGGGCGTTGCCGCAATTGTGATCACGCATCGAGTGCGGCGCCGAGAGCCGGGGCACGACGCTTAGTAGTTTTATAGTCGTGGCGCCGGAGATACCAGCACAGTATGTGCTTTCACCCTTTGCTCCTGAGCCGCGCACGCTCGTCGACATCCTCTATGACACCGCGACCCGCCATCCCGACTCGCCCGCGCTCGACGACGGCGACGTGCAACTCACCTACGCCGAATTGATCACCGATATCGAGGAGAGCGTCGAGTGGCTTGCCGCCCGCGGCATCGGCCGCGGTGACCGCATCGGCATCAGGATGCCGTCCGGCAGTTATGCGCTGTATGTCGCGATCCTCGCGACGCTGGCCACTGGCGCCGCGTATGTGCCGGTCGACGCCGACGATCCGGACGAACGCGCCGCGTTGGTGTTCGGCGAGGCGAACGTCGTCGCGGTGATCACCGAGAAGGGACTGGTCAGGTCGTCCGGCTCGTCGCGCGGATGGCGCGCCGCATCCCCGCTCGGCCGCGACGACGCGTGGATCATCTTCACGTCCGGGTCCACCGGCACGCCAAAAGGTGTGGCCGTCACCCATCACAGCGCCGCGGCATTCGTCGACGCCGAAGCGCAGATGTTCTTGCAGGACAACCCGATTGGGCCGGGAGATCGCGTCCTGGCGGGGCTCTCGGTGGCCTTCGACGCGTCGTGTGAGGAGATGTGGCTGGCCTGGCGGCACGGCGCGTGCCTTGTCCCCGCGCCGCGCTCGCTGGTGCGCAGCGGCATGGATCTCGGGCCGTGGCTGGTCTCCCGCGACATCACCGTGGTGTCGACGGTGCCGACGCTGGCCGCGCTGTGGCCCGCCGAGGCGCTCGAGGCGGTGCGGCTGCTCATCTTCGGCGGCGAGGCATGTCCACCCGATCTGGCCGAGCGGCTGGCCGTCGAGGGTCGCGAGGTGTGGAACACCTACGGTCCGACCGAGGCGACGGTCGTCGCGTGCGCGGCGCGCCTCGACGGCACCGGACCGGTCAGCATCGGCTTGCCGCTGGCCGGCTGGGACCTGGCGGTGGTCGACAAAGGGGGTCAGCCGGTGCCGTTCGGCGAGGTCGGCGAGCTCGTCATCGGCGGGGTGGGCCTGGCGCGCTATCTCGATCCCGAGAAGGACGCCGAGAAGTACGCGCCGATGCCGACGCTGGAGTGGAGCCGCGCTTACCGCAGCGGCGACCTGGTCCGGCTGGAACCCGACGGCCTCTACTTCATGGGCCGGGCCGACGATCAGGTCAAGGTCGGCGGCCGCAGGATCGAACTCGGCGAAGTCGATGCCGCGCTGGTCAACCTGCCCGGCGTGAGCGGCGGCGCGGCCGCGGTGCGGCGGACCGCCAGGGGCACACCCCTGCTCGTCGGTTACATCTGTTCTTCGGCTGCCAGCGGCGCCCCCGCGTTCGACCTGACGAAGGCGCGCGCGACGCTGGCAGCCACGCTGCCCGCCGCGCTGGTACCCCGGCTGGTGCTCCTGGCGGAGTTGCCAACCAGGACCTCGGGCAAGGTGGACCGCAACGCGCTGCCGTGGCCCGTCGCAGGCGGCGCGGACGACGAGTCGGCCGACCTCGGCGGGACCATGGGCTGGCTGGCCGGGCTGTGGCGCGACGTGCTGGCCGCGCAGGTCGACGGACCCGAAGCCGACTTCCATGCGCTTGGCGGCGGATCGCTGTCCGCGGCACAACTCGTGGCCGCAATGCGACAGCGCTATCCCCAGGTGGCCGTCGCGGATTTGTACGACCATCCCCGCCTCGGCTCGCTCGCCGGGTTCCTCGACGAACTCGACCCGCCGCCCAAGGTCGAGACCCGCGTCGTCAAGCCGACGCCGAGGCTCGCCCAGATCGCTCAGGTGGCCCTTTCGTTGCCGCTGGCCACGTTGACCGGCATGCAGTGGGTGGTGTGGCTGGCCATCCTCAATAACCTTGCCAACAACGTCGCGGCGTCGCTTGGCCTGGTGCCGTGGGCGGTGACCGTCGGCTGGTGGTGGGTCGTTGGCGGCTTCGCGCTGTTCGTCAGCCCGCTTGGCCGGATGGGCATCGCCGTGCTGGGGGCGCGGCTGCTGTTGTCCGGTGTGGAACCCGGCACGTACCGGCGCGGCGGGTCGGTCCATCTGCGGGTGTGGGCCGCCGAACGGCTCTCCGAAGCCAGCGGCGCGGAGAACATGGCGGGCGCGCCGTGGCTGGTCTACTACGCCCGCGCGCTTGGCAACAAGGTCGGCAAGGGCGTCGACCTGCACTCGTCCCCGCCGGTGACTGGGCTGGCCAAACTGGGACACCGCTGTTCGATCGAGCCCGAGGTCGACCTGTCCGGGCACTGGATCGACGGCGACCACTTCCACGTCGGCCGGATCACCGTCGGCAACGACGCCACCATCGGCGCCCGCACCACCTTGCTGCCCGGGGCGGTCGTCGGCAAGAACGCCGACGTGGCGCCGGGCTCAGGGGTGGTCGGCAAGGTCAAGAACAGCCAGTACTGGAAGGGCTCACCCGCCGTGAAGTCCGGCAAGGCACGGCATCCGTGGCCGGACCACCGCCCTCCCCGCCGAGCGTTCTGGGTCGCCGTCTACGGCGTGACGTCCGTGCTGCTCGGCGGGTTGCCGCTGGTGGCGCTGGCCGCCGGTCTTGCGGTGATCGGGTGGGGTATCCGCGGCGCGGAGTCGCTGACCGCCGCGATCGTGTCCGCGACGCTGTGGACTCCAGCGGCGACGCTGGCCGCGGTGCTCGTCTACGCGCTGCTGACGGTGATCGGGGTTCGGGCATTGTCACTGTGGATGCCCGAGGGCTACCACCCGGTGCGAAGCCGGGTCGGCTGGCAGCTGTGGGCCACCGAACGCCTGATGGATGCGGCCCGCAACTACCTGTTCCCGGTGTACGCCAGCCTGCTCACACCGTTGTGGCTGCGGGTGCTCGGCGCGAAAATCGGTAAAGGAACCGAGATCTCGACGGCACTTCTGATTCCGAAGTTCACCGTCGTCGAGGACGGCGCGTTCCTTGCCGACGACACCATGGTCGCGTCGTACGAACTCGGCGGGGGCTGGATTCACGTCGCCAAGGCGACCATCGGACGGCGGGCGTTCCTCGGAAACTCGGGCATCACCCAGCCGGGACGACGGGTGCCCGACGACGGCCTTGTCGCCGTGCTCTCCGCGACACCCCACAAGGCCAAGACGGGGTCGTCGTGGCTTGGCAGCCCACCGGTTCGGTTGCGCCGCAAGCCTACTGCGGCCGACGCCCTGCGCACGTTCCATCCGTCTCTGCGCCTGAAGTTCCTGCGCGCCATGGTGGAGACGTGCCGCCTGATTCCGCTGATCGTCACGTTCGGCATCGGGGTCGCGGTGCTGTTCGCGCTGCAATGGTTGGCCATCTCGTACGGCTGGCTGTTGGCGGCACTGGCCGCGGGGGTGGTGCTGCTGGCGGCTGGCGCGATCGCCGGCGGGATCGCGGTGATCGCGAAGTGGCTTGTGGTGGGCCGTATCCGCGCGATCGAGCATCCGTTGTGGTCACCGTTCGTGTGGCGCAACGAAGTCTCGGACACCTTTGTGGAAACCGTCGCCGCGCCGTGGTTCGCCCGCGCCGCCAGTGGCACCCCTGTGATGAACCTGTGGCTTCGGGCGCTTGGCGCGTCGATCGGCCGTGGCGTCTGGTGTGAGACGTACTGGCTGCCGGAGGCCGACCTGGTCACGTTGGCCGACGGCGCGACCGTCAACCGCGGCTGCGTGGTCCAGACCCATCTGTTCCACGACCGGATCATGCGGATGGACACCGTTGTGCTGGAAGAGGGTTCGACGCTCGGTACGCACTGTGTCGCGTTACCCGCGGCGCGGATCGGCGCAGGCGCGACGGTCGGGCCGGCATCTCTGGTGATGCGCGGCGACGAGGTTCCGCCGTCCACTCGCTGGCAGGGCAACCCGATCGGACCGTGGAATGTGTTCCGTAAGAAGCGCGGCGATGCACCCAACCCGGGCCCGACGACCTCAGCAGAAAGCGCCGCGTGACGAGGAGTAAAAAGGCCATCAAGAAAGCGACCCAGGTGGTCATCGACCCGTACCTGCCTGCCAACGGCAACTTCGGCTATCGAGTGTCGCGCTACGAGCTGGACCTGGAATACAAGGTGGCCATCAACCGCCTGTCCGGCTCGGCCACCATCACCGCCACCACGCTGGCGTCGCTGCGCACGTTCACGTTGGATTTGTCCGATGCGCTTGCGGTGACGAAGGTTTCGGTGAACGGCCGCAGGCCCGCGCAGTTCCGGTCCTCGGCTGGCAAGCTGCACATCGCATTACCCCACTCCCTGCCCGCCGGTGCGGCGATGACGATTGTCGTGCGCTACGGCGGCACGCCGCGACCCGTCCGATCACTGTGGGGTGAAGTCGGTTTCGAGGAATTGTCCGAAGGTGTGCTGGTCGCAGGTCAGCCCAACGGCGCCGCGTCGTGGTTTCCGTGCGACGACCATCCCAGCTCCAAGGCCAGCTATCGCATTCGGATCAGCACCGAAAGTCCCTACTGGGCCCTTGCCAACGGCGAGCTGGTGTCCAAGCGCGCCCGCGCGGGCATGACCACGTGGACCTATGAGCAGGCCGAGCCGACCTCGACCTACCTCGTGACGCTGCAGATCGGCATGTACGACAGGCACCGGTTGGCCAAGAACGGTGTCGGCATCCATGCGGTGTTGCCGGATCGGTTGCGCCGCAACTTCTCTCACGACTTCGACCGCCAGCCGCAGATGATGAAGTTGTTCGTCAAGCTGTTCGGGCCCTATCCCCTCGCGTCCGGGTACACGGTGGTAGTCACCGACGACGACCTTGAGATACCGCTTGAGGCGCAAGGCATTTCGATCTTCGGTGCCAACCACTGCGACGGCAAGCGTAGCGCCGAACGGCTGATCGCCCACGAGCTGGCGCACCAGTGGTTCGGCAACTCGGTCACCGCGAAACGCTGGCGCCACATCTGGCTGCACGAGGGCTTCGCCTGTTATGCCGAATGGCTGTGGTCCGAACACGCGGGCGGCCAGAGCGCCGATGAGTGGGCCCGCCACTATTACGAGCGGCTGAAGCACTCGCCACACGATCTACTGCTCGCCGATCCCGGTCCGCGCGACATGTTCGACGACCGGGTGTACAAGCGAGGCGCGCTCACCCTGCACACGCTCCGGCGAACCATCGGCGACGAGAGTTTCTTTGCGCTGCTGCAGGATTGGACCACCCGCTACCGTCACGACACCGTCGTCACCGACGATTTCACCGGCTTGGCGGCCAACTACGCGCACGAATCGCTTCGGCCGTTGTGGGACGCCTGGCTGTACTCCACGGGCGTCCCGCCGCTGTGACCGACGCGGGAACCGGAACGGGCCCGATCACCCGCGCCAGCGTCACCCGCGTCGGCACCGCGACGGTGGCCTCCGCGCTGTGCGGCTACGCGGTGCTTTACCTGGCCGCCCGCGATCTGGAACCGGAAGGGTTCTCGGTGTTCGGCGTGTTCTGGGGCGCGTTCGGGCTGGCGACCGGCGCCGCGTTCGGCCTGCTTCAGGAGGCGACCCGGGAGGTGCGATCGGCGCGCTACACCGAGGTCATCGCGGGGCCGCGAACGCATCCGATGCGGGTGGCGGCCGGGGTCGGTGTGGTGGCCGCGGCGGTGATCGCCGTCAGCGCGCCGCTGTGGTCGGGCCATGTGTTCGTGGAATCCCGATGGTTGAGTGTGGCGCTGCTGTGCGTCGGGCTTGCCGGCTTCTGCCTGCACGCAACGCTGCTCGGCATGCTCGCGGGAACCAACCGGTGGAGCCAGTACGGGGCGCTGATGGTGACCGATGCCGGCATGCGGGTGGCGGTGGCGGCGGCGACGTTCGTGGTGGGCTGGGGATTGGTCGGATACCTGTGGGCCACCGTCGCGGGCGCGGTGGCGTGGCTGATCCTGTTGCTCGCCTCGCCAGCTACCCGCGCTGCGGCCCGGCTGCTGACACCCGGCGGCACGGCGACGTTTCTGCGTGGTGCGTCGCATTCAATCGCCGCTGCAGGGGCCAGCGCGGTGTTGGTGATGGGTTTCCCGGTGCTGCTCAAGGCCACCTCGGGGGATCTCGGCGCGACGGGTGGCGTGGTGATCCTGGCCGTGACGCTGACGCGGGCACCGCTGCTGGTGCCGCTGACCGCGATGCAGGGCAACTTGATCGCGCATTTCGTCGACCAGCGCACGCATCGGCTGCGGGCGCTGGTGGCGCCTGCGACCCTGGTGACCTCCCTTGGCCTGCTCGGAGTGCTGGCGGCCGGTGTCTTCGGTCCGTGGCTGCTGCGCAGTGCGTTCGGGGCCGACTACGTGGCCGGCGGCGTGCTGCTGGCCTGGCTGACCGCGGCGGCCGTCGCGATCGCGTTGTTGACGCTGACCGGCGCCGCGACGGTGGCGGCGGCGCGGCATCGGGCGTACTCGTTGGGATGGGTTTCGGCGACGGTCACGTCGGCGCTGTTGCTGTTGCTGCCGGTGAACCTGGAGACCCGCACGGTGATCGCGCTGCTGTGCGGGCCGCTGGTGGGGATCGCCGTCCACCTGGGCGCGCTTGCCAGGATCCCCCGACCCTGACCCTGTATTTTGTGATGCATCAGTTCCTCAGACATGCGCTATCACGACGTTTGGATCGTCGTCCCGGCCTTTAACGAGGCGGGCGTTATCGGCGACGTCATCGCTGACGTTCGCTCCGTTTTCGATCACGTGGTCTGCGTCGACGACGGCAGCAGCGACGCCACGGACGAAGCGGCGCTGAGCGCCGGTGCCCACGTGGTGCGCCACCCGGTCAACCTCGGACAGGGCGCGGCGATCCAGACCGGTGTCGAGTACGCCCGCAAACAGCAGGGGGCCAGGGTGTTCGCCACTTTCGACGCCGATGGTCAGCACCAGGTCAAGGATGTCGTTCGGATGATCGACCGGCTGTCCGCGGACGACGTCGACCTGGTCATCGGCACTCGGTTCGCCGACGCCGGCGTGGTCAGCCGCATCCCGCTGGCCAAGCGGCTGGTGTTGCGCGCGGCGGCCCGGCTCAGCCCGCGCAGCCGCAGACTGGGCCTGACCGATGCGCACAACGGTCTGCGGGTGTTCACCAAGACCGTGGCCGACGCGCTGAACATCACCATGAACGGCATGAGCCACGCCAGCGAGTTCATCACGCTGGCGCACGAAAACCGTTGGCGGGTAGCCGAAGAGCCGGTGGAGATTCTCTACACCGACTACTCGAAGTCTAAGGGCCAGCCCCTGCTCAACGGGGTCAACATCATCTTCGACGGCTTGTTGCGCGGGAGGACGTCGCGATGAACTGGATCCAAGCGCTGCTGATCGTCTCCGTCCTTGCCCTGCTGGCGTATCTGCTGCGCTCGCGCGGCAACGCGCGGTCCAAGGCGTGGGTGAAGGTCGGTTACGTGGTGTTCGTGATCATCAGCATCTACGCGATCCTGCGCCCCGACGACACCACCGTCGTCGCGAATCGGCTTGGCGTTGACCGAGGTGCCGACCTGATCACGTACATGCTGATCATCGCGTTCGCGTTCACCACGCTGTCGGCGTATATGCGGTTCAAGGACATCGAGTTGAAGTACGCGCGGCTGGCAAGGGCGGTGGCGTTGCAGAACGCACGGGTGCCCGAAGAGCGCGGCTAGGACGGCGCCGGGGCAGGAACCGTAAGGCCGGGCAACACGGCAACCGGCTTGCGCCGGAGCCGTTTGGCGTACTGCATGGCCGGCTTCTCGATTGCGTAGTACGTCACCGTCCCGGCGAGGATGGTGACGGTGAGCAGCAAGACGATATTGCGGAGCATTCCCGGTGCGTCGTCCCCAGCCATCAAGCCGAGGCGCCCCAGCAGGATCAATATCGGGAAATGCCATAGATAGGCGGACAGCGAAATCTCGCCCACATAGCGAATGGGCTTGGCGTCCAGGCAAACCGCCAGTTTGGACTTCTCCGAACGGGCCAGCGGCGCGACGATCACGACGATCATCAATGCGGCGACGACGCCGACTGCTGCGGTGACGAAATGCAGGGCCACAACAAAGAGCACCGCGCATACCGCCAGCACGGGCAGGATCGCGATCGCACTGAGCGCACGCACGCGCCGTGCGAGGCGTTCCGGAACGGCGCCGCGCTCGAGTGCGACGAACGCCAGCGCGGCCAACATGCCGAGCGCGAAGTTGTCGGCGTTCGTCAAGAAGCTCTTGGTGAACACGGCCGCCCAGTTCGGTCCCCAATATTGCAGCGTCAGATCGGTGACGCCTTCCTGAGCGAAAAGCGTTGGGATCAGGGCTCGCCCGGCCAATCCGACAACCATCAGGATCAAGGGCGCCCCGATAGCCAAAACGAACGGGTTCATGCTGGTGCGCTTGCGAAGCGCGAACAACGCCAGACCCAGCAACGGCAGTGTCGCGTAGAACGCGTACTCGAGCGTTAGCGACCACGACGGCCCGATGCCGGTCTGGATGTACTGCGGGAAGTACGTCTGCGTCAGGGTCACGTTCGCGAGCAGTGCCAAGGGGTCGGTGATCATTCCGGTGCGTCCGCCGGACCCGTCCGGCTGCGCCGGATTGCTGACGTACGACAGCTGCAGGATGAAGTTGACGATCAAAAAGATCGCCAGATAGCACGGCATGATCCGGGCCACGCGGTGCAGCGCGTAGTCCCGCACATTGGGCATCCGTGCGGACCCGACCTGGCCGACGAGGTTTCGGACGTACGGCAGGAACAGCAGGAAACCGCTGAGCACGAAGAAATACACCAAGGAGAAGCCGAAGACGTTCATCTTCCAGGCGACCGCGGTGTGCGGGGAGTAATGCCAGGTCACATGGGTGATAGCGATGCTGAGGCACAGCAGTCCGCGCACGCCGTCGAGCCCGATGATCCGCGCCCTGCGATCGGCCACGACGGCCGTCGCGATATCGCCACTATTTGCCACCAACGGCCTCCATTATTGACGATAGTGTCAGAGGAAGGGCCGTCGGCGTATCGGAATTCGCTAAATCAACAGCTGGCTACCAGCTCAGCCGTGTTAGCCGGGTTCGGTCGCGAGCGGGGTCAGCAGCGCCGTCAACAGCTGGATCCGGTTCTCTTCGATCTCGGGCTGCGGCAGCACCGCGCGGACCATGGCGGCGCCGTCGAACGTGTTGGTGAGTATCGCCACCAGGGCCGCGAAGGTGTCCTGGGGCAACAGGTCGGCCCCTGGCAATGCACGGGCGGTGTCGTAGATGTTCGCCGCGTACTCCGTCAGCACTTCCTGCAGTGTGGCTTTCAGCTTCTCGTCGGTGCGGGCGGCGATCAGCAGTTCGTACATCACGGTGTTGGTGTCGTTGCCCGTGACGTCCCGCATGATGGTCAGCGCCGCAGCCAAAGCCGGCTTGTCGGCGGGTATTTCGGCGACCCGCTTGTTGAACAGTTCAAGCTGGCGCCGCATCACCTCGCGGGCGGTGGCCGCCATGAAGTCACCCATGGTCGGGAAGTGCCGGAACAGCGCGCCGTCGGAGACCTGCGCACGCTTGGCGATGGTCGCGGCCGATGCCCTGGCGTAGCCGACCTCGATGATCGCTTCGATGCTCGCGCCGAGCAACCGCGCGACCGTCTCCTCGCGGCGCTGCTGCTGCGTTCTGGCCATGTCAGGCAGGCGTTTTCGCGAGCTGTGCGGCGCCGGCGCGCAGGTAGCGGCCGGACTTCAGCGTCGTGCCGTAGCCGTCGCTGAACTCGCCGTCGCGGAACACGACGGTGCCGTTGACTCCGGTCGCGACGATCGCGGCGTCGTTGCGGTTGACCATGCGGCTCAGGTCGCCGTAGAACGGGACCTTCGCCTCGTGATAGGCGTCCACTGACTCGTCGAGACCGGCGGGGTCGATGACCACGAAGTCGGCGCGGTCACCGCGACGCAGCGTGCCCGCGTCGAGCCCGAACCAGTCGGCGACCTCGGCGGTGAGCCGGTGCACAGCATGTTCGACGGTGAGGAACGGGTCGCCTGCGCGCTCGGCGTCGCGGACCCGCTTGAGCAGGCGCAGCGCGTAGTTGTAGAAGGCCATATTGCGAAGGTGCGCACCGGCATCCGAGAAGCCCATATGAACGGAGGGCTCGGCGGCGAGCTTGTTGAGCTGCTTGGGCCGGTGGTTGGCCACGATGGTGGTCCAGCGGACGTTGCGCTCGCCGTTCTCGACGAGCACGTCGAGGAACGCGTCGAGCGGATGGATACCGCGCTCGTCGGCGATCTGCCCGAAGCTCTTGCCGACCAGCGTCTCATCGGGGCATTCGACGATTTTGGCGTCGTGGAAGTCGCGGTGCCACAGCGTGGGTCCGAGCTTGCGGCGGTCGAACGACGTGCGGAACCGGCGACGGTAATCGGGGTCGGCAAGTAGCTTGTTGCGCTCCAGCTGATCGCGCAGATGCAGCGCGGCGGTGCCTGCGCCGAACTCTTCGAAGACGGGCAGATCGATTCCGTCCGAATACAATTCGAACGGCACCGGCAGATGCTGGAAGCGCACCTTGGCGTCAAGTATCCGGTTGAGCAGCCGGGTGCCCGGCCCGAGCACGCGCACCGCGCCTGGTGAAGACTTGGCATCGGCGGACACCAGCAGGCTCATCCGCACGCCGCGGCGGCGACCGAACAAGCCACTGCTTTCCAGGAAGAAGTTCAGGGCCTCGTGAGCCTTGGCGACGTTGGGTGCGCTCTGCAGGATTCGGCCGCGCTTGCGCAGCACCTTGATCAGCCGTCGGCGCTCGCGCCACGTCGCGAAGGTGGACGGCAGCGCACGCGACCGGAACCGGTCGCCGTCGAGTTTGTCGATGGCAGCGTCCATTCCGGACATGCCGAGCATCCCGGCGTCCAGCGCCTCCTCGAGTTTGGTTGCCATCGTTTCGAGTTCGGCGTCAGTGGGCCGCACGCCCCTGGTGGTGGCGCGGTCAAGGCCGAGCACCGAGGTACGCAGATCCGAATGCCCAAGCAACGAGCTGATATTCGGCCCGAGCGGCAAACCGTCGATGACCCGGACATACTCGGCCGGACCCGACCAGGTTTTGTGCTGTTGCAGCGCGTCGAGCACGAAGTTGCGGGGCACCGCCTCGACGCGGCTGAACAGGTCGGCGGCGTCCTGCGACTCCGCATACACCGTCGACAGCGAGCACATGCCCAGCAGCACGGTGGTGACGCCATGACGCACCGATTCCTTGAGTCCGGGGTCGAGCAGAACCTCGGCGTCGTAGTGCGTGTGCACGTCGATAAAGCCGGGCACGATCCACTTGCCTTCCGCGTCGATCACGTCGGGGCAGCCGGTCTCGTCCAGTGGCGTCGCGGACACGTCGGCGACGATTCCGTCGCGTATGCCCAGCGTGCGGGTCTGCGGGGTGGCTCCGGATCCGTCGAACCACAGGCCGTTGCGAATGATGACGTCGTAGGGCATGTCGGCGAGCCTACAACAGATAGTGAGTGCTTACAATCTTTTATTGCGCGCGGAAGAACTCGACCGTCCTGGCCACGCCGACATCGAACTTCACGGTCGGCCGCCAGCCGAGCACCGATTCCGCGCGACTGATATCGAGGCAGGACCGCCGCAGATCGCCGAGCCTTGGCGGATGGAATTCCGGATCGTCGGGCGCGCCGATGGCCTTCGCGATCTCCGAATGGAGTTCGCGCACTGAGGTTTCCACTCCGGTGCCGATGTTGAAGCGTTGCCCTCCCCCGGCTTCGCCGGACGCCAGGACGAACGCGTTGACGACGTCGTCGACGAAGACGTAGTCGCGGGTGTCGGAGCCGTCGCCGAAGATCTTGGTCGGCCGCCCCGCGAGCAGGGCCTGGGCGAAGATCGCCACCACGCCGGCCTCGCCGTGCGGATCCTGGCGGGGGCCGTACACGTTGGCCGGTGCGATGTGTGAGCACTCCAGGCCGTAGAGGTTGCGGAAGGTGTTGAGGTAGACCTCGCCCGCCACCTTGCTTGCCGCATAGGGCGAGGTCGGGTCGGTCGGCGTGGCCTCATCGGTCGGGTACGAGGGGGGCGTGCCGTAGATCGACCCTCCCGACGAGGTGTGCACGATCTTGCGGACGCCTGCGCGGCGGGCCGCCTCCGCAAGGCGCACGGTGCCCACGACGTTGACGGTGGCATCGAACGGCGGATCGTCGACCGAATGGCGCACCGAGATCTGGGCGCCGAGGTGGAAGATGACCTCCGGTTTGGTGTCGGCGAGCAGCCAGATCAAGTCGGCGTCCACGATGTCGGCCTTGACGAACTCGAAGTCGGCATGGCGTTCGGCCGGGCCGAGGTTCTCGCTGCGCCCGGTGGACAGGTCATCGACGCCGATGACGGAATGCCCGTCCGCCAGCAGCCGATCTACCAGCGTTGATCCAATGAAACCGGCTGCCCCCGTGACCAGTGTGCGCACGCGCCCACCATACCGAGGACGGCTGCGCGCGGTCTCGAACCGTACTCTCGACTGGAGATGAACTGGGTCGCCCGCACTGCCGCCGCGCTGATCGCGGTGCAGCTGATCGTCCGGGCGGTGCTCGCGTTCGGCGGCTACTTCTATTGGGACGACCTGATCCTGATCGGCCGCGCGGGCACGCAGGGCCCGCTGTCGCCGGGGTACCTGTTCGACGACCACGACGGCCATGTCATGCCTGCAGCCTTCCTGGTGGCAGGCGGAATCACCCGGTTGGCGCCGTTGGACTGGATCGGCCCCGCGATCAGCCTGGTGGTGCTGGGGCTGCTGGCCTCGCTGGCGCTGCTGCGGGCGCTCTACGTCATTCTCGGCTGGCGCCCTGTGCTGCTGGTGCCGTTGACGTTCGCGTTGTTCACCCCGCTGGCGGTGCCGGCATTCGCGTGGTGGGCGGCGGCGCTGAATTCGCTGCCGATGCTGGCCGCGCTGGCATGGGTGTGCGCGGACGCGGTGTTGTTGGTGCGCACCGGCAACCAGCGGTACGCGGTTACCGGTGTCCTGGTGTACGTCGGCGGTCTGCTCTTTTTCGAGAAGGCCGCGGTGATCCCGTTCGTTGCGTTCGCCATCGTGGCGCTGTATGCGCATGTCACCGGTTCGGATTCGGTGGCGCAGGTGTGGCGGCGCGGGATGCGGCTGTGGGTGGCGTGCCTGGCGGTGACGGCGGCTTGGATCGGGGTGTACCTGATCGTCGTCGACCAGAAGCGCTGGAGCTTCGACGTGGCGATGACATGGGATCTGTTGAGCCGCTCAGTGACTCACGGGATCGTTCCGGGTTTGGTTGGGGGGCCGTGGGATTGGCAACGGTGGGCGCCTGCGTCGCCGTGGGGGACGCCACCGGTAGCGGTGATGGTGCTGGGCTGGGTGGCCCTGGTGGCGGTACTGGCGGTGTCATTGCTGCGCAAGGAACGGATCGGGCTGGTGTGGCTTGCGGCGCTCGGCTATGCGGTGGCGTGTCAGATCCCGATCTATCTGATGCGGTCGTCGCGGTTCACCGCCCTCGAGTTGGCTCAGACGCTGCGTTACCTGCCGGACCTGGTGGTGGTGCTGGCGCTGCTGGCCGCCGTCGGATTGTGCGCGCCGAACCGGGCCCGTTCGCGATGGCTGGATGCGTCGCGGGCAAGAACAGCGGTAATCGTCGTTCTCACAGCGACGTTCGTGGCGAGCAGCCTGTATTCGACCGCGACGTTCCTGACCAGTTGGCGGGACAACCCGGCTCAACCGTACCTGCAGATCACCCGCGCCGCGCTCGCGGCGGCGGCGCGTGAGTCCGACGCGCCCCTGCTCGACCAGGAGGTCGACCCGATGGTCCTGCAGCGGGTCGCCGCGCCGGAGAACATGACCAGCCACATGTTCGCCCTGCTTCGAGAGCGGCCCGAATTCGCGGGCGCCACAACCGAATTGCGGATGCTGGATTCCAGCGGGCATCTGGTGGATGCCAAGGTCACGTGGGTGCGGACGATCGTCGAAGGCCCGGCTCCGCAGTGCGGCTACTTCGTCCAGCCCGACTTCGGGGTCACAATGCCGCTGGACGGCCCACTGCTGCCTGCCGATTGGACCGCGGAGATCAACTACCTGGCCAACAGCGAAGGCTCGATGACGATGTCGTTGTCGGAGGGCCCCGATACGAAAGTGCCGGTGCGGCCAGGGCTGAACCGGGTGTACGTGCGGCTGGCAGGTGCGGGCGACGCGATCAACGTCGCGGCCAATACCTCTGCGCTGTCGGTGTGCATCGCGGCGGGGCCGGTCGGATTCCTGGCACCTGCATAGTGGTGGCTGGGAGATACTGACTGGATGACCGTGTCGGTTTCGCTGGTGGAGACCACGCGCCCGGAAGCGTTGACCACGGCCGCGACCCAGATCGGCGGCAAGGTCGCCCAGCTGAACTCCACCATTGATGCGCAGCGCAATGCGCTTCGTGTCCTGCAGGGCGGCTGGCAAGGCACGGCGGCCGATGCTGCGCTCGCCAGGGGCCAGCGTGACCTCGCCAAGCAGACGGGCCTGCGGGACCGGTTGACGCAGGCGCAGCAGGTGTTGCAGGCGGGCGGGACGCACCTCACGCAGGCGCGGGCGGCGATCCTGGGCATCGTGAACTCGCTGCGCGGTCAGGGCTGGCAGGTGTCCGACAGCGGCGTCGCCACCCCGCCGTCGAACCTGCCTCCGGTGTTCAAGAGCACGGCGGCGGCGTGGACGGCGATTGTGCAGAAGCTGCTGACGACCTTCGGTCAGATCGACGCCCAGACGGCGGGCAATCTTCCGAAGTTCAGCCTGCTGTCAACCGATGAACCGCCGACGGCAGGTGAGGGCGACAAGAAGGACGAGAAGAAGCCCGAGGATGTCGGTGCGGAGGACTCGCGGGCGCTGCAGAACGGTGAGTTGACACAGGAGCAACGGGATCGCCTGGTCAACAACACCACCCTCGCGCCGGACCAACAGGCTGCACTCGACAACGGCACCCTCACGCTGCCGCCCGAACAGATGTCGTACCTGCAGGGCTTCTCACGGGCCTTCGGCGACAAGACGCCCGCGGAGATCAAAGCCATCATGGACAAGGCAGGCCCCGAAGGCGGCCGGGTCGCCGATGTGTTCCAGATTGCCTCGAACCCCAATGTCAAGACCGGACTCCCCGGAACGCAGCCGCCGTCGATGAGCAACCCGTCGAGCGGTGGCAAGTACGCGTTGCCGGACGGCATCCAGCAGGTGCTGGACGGACCGGTGCTGACGCCGTTGGGCTTCGGCGAACCAGTTCACCGCCCCGACGGC
Organism: uncultured Actinomycetota bacterium; assembly: GCA_963711755.1. Lineage (GTDB taxonomy): Bacteria > Actinomycetota > Actinomycetes > Mycobacteriales > Mycobacteriaceae > Mycobacterium. Next base: position 3,548 of record CAVQFK010000025.1, on the reverse strand, counting down.
TCCATCGGTCCGCCTGAATTGACGATGGCTTCCCAACCGGTGAGCGGCCTCAACGAGCTGGCGGACGTCATTCAGCGAGGAAACCGGGACCTGCAGGTGGGTAGCGACCTGGATTCCGGGCTCTTCGACAAGAGCAGGCAGCTGCTCGAACAGTCCAACGGCTGGCCGGTGCCGGGCAATGACCCGATGGCGGATCGGCCGCGCTGGTATCACCAGTTGGTCGACCCGACACTGCAGAACATGTTCAACGCGGTCAACGCCGACGATATGGTGATTCACGACGCGGTCACCGGGGCTGGTAGTGAGAAGTTCCTCGACAACCTCACTGCACACCAATGGCAGGACGACGGCCTGGCCGCGGGTGGGCTGTTCGACTGGGTCGGTCAATCCGCCGCGCACGACACGACCGGCCGTGCCGCCGAGACCGCCCACACCTTGGCGGAGTACACGAGCGGTGGCTACGAACGGCTGTTGAATCTTCCTGACACCGAAGGCCAGTCGCTGGGCCAGGTCAATCCCGAACTCACGCGCGACTGGGCACGAGCGTTCTCTCCGTACATGGACGACATGGTGGGGATGAACACCGGTGACAGCAACGGACTGTTCGCGCCGCTGGATCCCGACGGCAGCGCCGAACCCGCGAACACCCGGCACTTGATGAGCGTCTTGTATTCCGACCACGCGCCGCTAGGTGCAGAGGTAGATCCAAACGCCCCACCGACGGCTAGCCAGATACTCGCCAACAGCTCAGAAGCGCATATCAACAACTATCTGGATGCGAGCGCGAAGTCCGCAGCGGATGCGACACCCGGCGAGGAAAACTTCGCGATGAACGCAGCCGGTAAACTCCAAGCCGCAATGGATCTCGGCGCGTACGACGAGCGCTTTGACGCGACGCACGACCAATTCGAGGCTCAGAAGCAGTCTTACGAGATGCGCTCCAACGCGTTCGATCTCGTCAAGGATGTCGTCGGTGAGGTTCCCGGAGGTTCAACTGTCGGCGGGGTCGGCGGGCTCATGAAGGATTTCCTGCTCGGTCCAGAGCCCGTCATGCCCGGCGTGCAGAGTATCCCCGGTCGCGACATGTTCCCCGTCCAGTTGCACATGGCGCAGACACTCGCGGCCGAAGGTGTCGGAGACCCCCATTTCCTCGAAGTCGTTCGGAGCCATCTCGATTCGAACGGAGAATTCAATATTCCGAAGGAGGACGGAAGGCCCGACTATGGAAACTTCAAGGACGACATCAAGGACTACCTGGGCTCGGTTGGCCAACCCGGCGTGATCAACGACATGACCCAAAACTACTGGAACACCTACATGCAAGCGATCATCAACGCGACACCTCCAGAGCAGCCATGATGCGGCCCCTGTCTTCGATCATTGCGGCCCTTACGGCCGTAACCGTCGTCAGCGCCTGTAACACGGACCCGACTGAGCCACCGTCGACAACCGGCACCCCACCTGAGCGGATTTCTCCGAATTGGCCGCCGCTGCTCAACGACTTTCGCTTTCACTGGACGGCCGCACCCGGAATAGACGTGACAACAGGGCCCGCGATGATCGTCCGTGCGTACCTGGAGTCATACAACACCGCGTGGTTCACGCTGAACCTTGACAACCTTTTTCCTGGTTTCCGTAGGGCCACGCCCGAAAACCAAGAGTCAGTGGGCGATTTCCTGTGGCAACTTGTCAACATCCGCCCGCTCGGCAGGGGATTCACCAAGACGGCCAAGGACGCCCGACCTCACTTCGGCTACCAGGACCTTCACTTCCTGGAGCTCACACCGTTGGGAAGTGGTTACCGCGCCATCGTGTGCGGCGGCACGTACGCGCATTTCGTCGAAAGTACCGCACAGCCAGGAAACTTCGTTTCTATCGGTACCGACGAGGATACCGCGCAACCAGATTCAGGTGAAAGCGGCGTGTATCCCACCCAGATCGACCTCATCCAGCGTGATCCACGTATAGGACCGAGTCTGCCGCCGCAACGTGGCCCGGCGCCCGCACCCGAACAGGATGTCTTCGGCGATTGGTGGTTCACGGGAGCGAGTTACTCCTCCTGGGGGTCATCGAACGACCGTACGGCAATTGACTTTCCGCCACCCGAACTCACGAAGCGCTGTGAAGACGCCATGCCGCTACCCGAGGCCGAACGCCTCGCCATGATGACGGGCTTCAAGGATTAGCCACCACCCCACGGCGAGGCGATTCCCGGCTGGCCCACAAAGGCCGAGTGACCCAAGCCAATAGCACGTGCCACTCTGGATGGCATGACAGATGTGCGTGAAACAGGCCTGCAAGTGTTCCGCGAGCTGCTCCCCGGTGCAGTGCCCGATGGCGACGTCAGCCTGCGCGACGGGAAGTTCGGCGACGAGCTGCTCGAGATCGGCATCGACAACGTCTTCGGCCGGCTGTGGGGGCGCGAGGGCCTGAGCCGCCGCGACCGCAGCCTCGTCACGCTGGGCATCCTCATCGCGCTGCGCGCCACCGACGAGCTGAAGATCCACCTCCAGATCGCGCGTACCAACGGACTGACCGAGGACGAGCTCGCCGAGGTCATCTACCACGCCAGCGGATACGCCGGCTTCCCCGCCGCCAACACCGCACGCAAGATCGCTCGCGAGGTGTTTGACGAACAGTCCTACGGGGAACCGAAACGGTATGCAACCAGCCCCTGTCCGCCATCGCCGTGTGACCGTCGACGGCATCGACACCTTCTACCGAGAGCAGGACCCGCTGACGCGCCGGTCCTGCTGCTGCCCCACGGCTACCCCGCGTCGTCGTTCGTCTACCGCCATCTGATGGCCGCGCTCGGCGAATGGCGAACGATCGCGCCCGACCTTCCCGGATTCGGTTACAGCGCAACACCTTCGCCGGACGAATTCGGTTACACGTTCCGTGCCTACGCCGAGTTCCTGCAGGCGTTCGTCGACGCGCTGAGCCTCGACCGCTACGTCATCTGGCTGCACGACTACGGCTCGCAGTTCGGTTTTCAGCTTGCCTTGGCCAAGCCGGACCGGGTCGCCGGGCTGATCATCCAGAACGGCGACATCTACGCCGACGCGTTCGGCCCGGAATACGACTTCCTCAAGAAGATCTGGAAGAACCCCGGCCCCGACGCGCGGCGGCGCATCGCCCAGCACGTCACCCTCGAAGGATTCGAGAGTGAGTTCCGCGGCGAACTGCCCGACGAGGTGGCCGACCGGATCAGCCCCGACCTGTGGACCCTGCACTGGTCGCTGATGTCCACCCCGGACCGCGTGGCCAACCTCATCCACCTGCTGGAGGACCAGCCGTCGACCCTGGACTGGTTCAGCCAAGAGCAGGCCTACCTGCGCGAGCACAAGCCGCCGACGCTGATCGTGTGGGGACCGCACGACGGTTACATGCCGGAGGCGTCGGCGCGGGCCTACCAACGCGACCTGCCCGACGCCCCGCTACATCTGCTCGGCGGTGGTCATTGGCTGCTGGAAACCCACCTCGACGAGGTGGTCCCGCTGGTGGCCGACTTCCTGGCCGACACCTGCGCACGCTGACCCGGATTTTCC
>CAVQFK010000024.1:0-46280 GCA_963711755.1 uncultured Actinomycetota bacterium | reverse complement strand
CGCGAACCGGCGCTGGGCGCCCGTTTGCGCGCCGAAACCGCTACGAGCGCAGTAGCGCAATGACTTTGGCGATATCCGGCATGGCCGACTCTCGGCCGACCCATTCGTCGAACACGGTCCAATAGCTCACCCCGAACCGCTGCTGGCGCTGCGCGAGCGTTTCGGCCATCTGCTCGTGCGTGCCGAGCAGCACGAACGGCGAATCCATGACGAACTGCGGCGCGACCCCGCCGAACGCGGCGGCCAGCTCGGCGGCCGCTTCTGCCCGGTCGTCGGTGACCACTACGAACTGAATGAGCGCGTTGAGCTCGATGGCGTCGAACCGCTCGCCGGCGGCGTCACGTTGTTACCGCGATCCGGTCGTCGAGGCCGGCAGCGTCGAAGTGGGTGAGCTCGACCTTGGTCGCATCGCGGTTGTGGCTGAAGCCGGCCAGCCCGGCGATATCGGCGACGCGGCCCGCCAACCGCAACACCCGAGTCCCGTTGCCGCCGATGAGAAGTGGCACAGGCACCCCTGGTGCGGCGACGAGTTCCCCGGCCCCGGCGCGCACGCAGTAGTGCGAGCCGTCGACGTCGACGGGCTCGCCGGCCAGGAGCGGCCGGATCACGTCCACCGACTCGATCAACCGGTCGACGCGCGTTGCGCCGGCGTCGAACCGCAGGCCCGCGGCGTCATATTCCGATTTCATGTGCCCCGCGCCGAGGCCCAACTCGAATCGGCCTCCCGAGATGGCCGCGACGGTGGCGGTCTCGCGTGCGGTGTCGACGGGGTGGCGCAGATCGTTGTTGAGCACCAGTGTTCCGGTGTGCAGGCGCGACGTCGCGCACGCGGCGGCCGCGGCACCCGCGAACGGTGACAGCGATCCGACGAGATGATCCGGAATCGTCAGCACGTCGAACCCTGCCTCTTGCACGGAACTCGCGAAATTGCCGAAGTCGGTGCCACGGGGCAGCGCGGTGTGCAAGCCGAATCGGAGCGGGCGGGTGCGATGGCTTTCTGTGGAGGCGGTCATATCTCCCGACGCTAGGCGTGCTTTCGACAGCGCGCGAGCGACCGCAAAATGCCGAGTTTCCGCGGCGTGTCGCGTGCAAACGCGGTCACTCGCGCTAGGGGTGCAGCGGCTTGAGGCGGATCGGCGTGCTGGCGAGCAGCCCCAGCGGGTCGACGTAGTCCGCGCGCGATGCCGCACCCCACATCGCACCCCAATGCAGACACGCGGCAGCGGCGCAGCCGTCATGGCCCGCTTCCACACGGCCGATCACCGTCCCCGCGTCGACGAGTTGTCCGGCCCGCACCGACGGTCGCACCGGTTCATAGCTGGTGCGCAACCCGCCCGGATGCGCGATCGAGACCAGCGGCCGCCCGGCCAGTTCGCCCGCAAACACCACGGTGCCCTCCGCGGCCGCATACACCGGTTGGCCCGGCACCCCGGCCAGGTCGACGCCGCGGTGCCCGCGGTTCCAGTTCGGCGACGGCGCGTCGAACACCCGCAGAACAGCTGGTCGAGGCCGCAGCGGCCAGTCCAGCCTGGCGTCCTCGGCCCGCGCAACGGGCGCACACACGACCGCAAGGGCCACGATCGCGGTCAGAATCCGCATATGTCCAGCTCAGCGCATCGCTCCCCAGTGGCGCCATACCCAGGCGTCAAACTGTGGATGGCCAGGTCACTGTGGAAAAGCACCCCGTTTCACGGTGTAAACTGCTACCCGCAGCTCGCTTGCGCGGGCTGACTTCGCGTGTCTGCACCTCGACCCGGTTTTCCAAGGTCGTATACGCCGATGCCGTCGGTCTCGTCCCGCAGGGGACGGGTCTGGCATCGGAGCAGGCACCAGGGCTTGGCATCACCCCGATGCCGGGCGACAACCGACAACTGAAGGCTGGGCATAACCATGGCCGTAGTGACCATGAAACAGCTGCTGGACAGCGGCACCCACTTCGGGCATCAGACCCGTCGCTGGAATCCCAAGATGAAGCGGTTCATCTTCACCGACCGCAACGGCATCTACATCATCGATCTGCAGCAGACGCTGACCTATATCGACAAGGCGTACGAGTTCGTCAAAGAGACCGTCGCCCACGGCGGCAGCATCATGTTCGTCGGCACCAAGAAGCAGGCCCAGGAGTCGATCGCCGCAGAGTTGACCCGCGTCGGCATGCCGTACGTGAACCAGCGCTGGCTCGGCGGCATGCTCACCAACTTCTCCACCGTGCACAAGCGCCTGCAGCGCCTCAAGGAACTCGAGTCGATGGAGCAGACCGGTGGCTTCGAGGGTCGCACCAAGAAGGAAATCCTGATGCTGACCCGCGAGAAGAACAAGCTCGAGCGCAGCCTCGGTGGTATCCGCGACATGCAGAAGGTGCCTTCGGCGATCTGGGTCGTTGACACCAACAAGGAGCACCTCGCGGTCGCGGAGGCTCGCAAGCTGAACATCCCGATCATCGCGATCCTGGACACCAACTGCGATCCCGATCTCGTCGACTACCCGATCCCGGGTAACGATGACGCGATCCGCTCGGCCGCACTGCTGACCAAGGTGGTGGCCTCCGCGGTCGCCGAGGGCCTGCAGGCCCGCGCCAACGTCGGTCGCGACGGCGACAAGGCCGAGACCGAGGGCGCCGAGCCGCTCGCCGAGTGGGAGCAGGAGCTGCTTGCGGGCGCCACCGCTGACCGCTTCCCTCGACCGCCGAGGTGCCGGCCCCGGCACTCCCGAGGCAGACATCCAAACCGAACCGAAGACCACGGAAGGCTGATATGGCGAACTACACCGCTGCCGATGTCAAGCGACTTCGGGAACTGACCGGTGCCGGCATGCTCGACTCCAAGAACGCATTGGTCGAGGCCGAGGGCGATTTCGACAAGGCCGTTGAGCTGCTGCGCATCAAGGGCGCCAAGGATGTCGGCAAGCGTGCCGAGCGCGCGACCGCCGAGGGCCTGGTCGCCGCCAAGGACGGCGCGCTGATCGAGCTCAACTCCGAGACCGACTTCGTCGCGAAGAACGCCGAGTTCCAGGCGGTTGCCGATCAGATCGTCGCGGCCGCCGCGGCTGCCAAGGCGACCGACGTCGACGCGCTGAAGGCCGCCAAGGCGGGGGACAGCACCGTCGAGCAGGTCGTCGCGGACCTGTCCGCCAAGATCGGCGAGAAGCTCGAACTGCGCCGCGTCGCGTACTTCGACGGCACCGTCGAGACGTACCTGCACAAGCGGGCCGCAGACCTGCCGCCCGCGGTGGGCGTGCTTGTCGAGTACACCGGTTCCGACAAAGCTGCGGCGCACGCCGTCGCTCTGCAGATCGCCGCGCTCAAGGCCAAGTACCTCACCCGTGAGGACGTGCCCGAGGACGTCGTCGCCAACGAGCGGCGCATCGCCGAGGAGACCGCCCGCAACGAGGGCAAGCCCGAGCAGGCGCTGGCCAAGATCGTCGAGGGCCGAGTGACCGGCTTCTACAAGGACGTCGTGCTGCTCGATGAGCCGTTGGTGTCCGACAACAAGAAGACCGTCAAGGCGCTGCTCGACGAGGCCGGCGTGACCGTCACCAGGTTCGCGCGGTTCGAGGTCGGCCAGGCCTGACAACGCGAGAAGACGCAAAGGTCCCGCACGCTCGGCGTGTCGGGGACTTTGCGTCTGAGGCGAGGCCTAACCAGCGGCGGTACGAATTGGTACCGTCTGGGCATGACTCGCATCCACGCCTTCGGCGATGACGCCCTTGGTGACCTTGACGCTGTCGGGATCGTCGAAGCCCTCGATGCAGGCAAGGTGTCGGCGGCCGAACTCGTCGAGGCCGCGATAGCCCGCACCGAGGCCGTCAACCCCACCCTCAACGGGCTGGTGTACGAGGCGTACGACCGAGCGCGGGCACGCGCTGGCGCCGCACGTCCGTACGGCGGCTACTTCGACGGGGTGCCGTCGTTCATCAAGGACAACGTCGCGGTCGCCGGTATGCCGACGATGGACGGCACCGACGCGTGGACCCCGCGGCCCAAGCCCGCCGACGGCGACTTCGCGCGCGCCTACCTGGCGACAGGCCTTGCGCCGCTGGGCAAAACGCAGATGTCCGAGTTCGGTTTCAGCGCGTCGGCGGAGCATCCCCGGCTCGGCGCGGTGCGCAACCCGTGGAACCCCGATTACACCGCCGGTGCGTCGTCGTCGGGCTCAGGGGCGTTCGTCGCCGCGGGTGTGGTGCCGATCGCGCACGCCAACGACGGCGGCGGTTCCATTCGAATCCCTGCCGCCTGCAACGGATTAGTGGGGCTCAAGCCCTCGCGAGGCCGGCTTCCGCTTGACAAGGACCACCGCCAGATGCCGCTGCGCATCGTGGCCAACGGCGTCGTGTCACGTTCGGTGCGCGATACCGCGGCGTTCTACCGCGAAATGGAGCGGGTGACCCGCAATCCGAAGCTGCCCGCGATCGGCGATGTCGCCCACCCAGGCAAGCAGCGGTTGCGCATCGCGGTGGTCACGCAGTCGATCCTGCGTGAGGCCGGCCCCGAAGTGCGCGAGCTGACGCTCAAGAACGCGGCACTGCTCGAGGAATTGGGCCACAAGGTGACGGCGATCGACAATCCGATACCGACGCGGTTCATCGACGACTTCCTGCTCTACTGGGCGTTCCTGGCATTCGCGCTCGTGCGCGGCGGACGGCGCACGTTCGGTGAAAGCTTCGATCGCACCCGGCTCGACAACTTGTCGCTGGGCCTGGAAAAGCATGCCGCCCGCAATCTGCACAAGGTGCCGCTGGCTATCACCCGGCTGTCCCGGGTACGGCGGATCACCTCCCGGCTCACCAACACCTACGACGTGGTGATGATGCCGACACTGGCCGAGGTGACGCCACGCATCGGCCATCTCGACCCCACAGCCGACTACCAGCAGATCATCGATCGGCTCGTCGAGTGGGTGGCGTTCACCCCATTGCAGAACGCCACCGGCGAACCGGCAATCTCGTTGCCGCTTGCGGAATCCGCATCGGGTCTGCCGATCGGCATGATGTTCGCCGCGCCCGTCGGCCACGAGGCCAGGTTGCTCGAGCTGGCGTACGAGCTCGAAGAGGCGCGGCCCTGGGCGCGCATTCAGGGCTAAGGGTCTAGGGACTATCTGCTCCCGACGCGCGGCACGCCGGCCAGCAGTCCGCGCTGCGGCACGCCGATGATCGGTTCGGCCGCCGCGCCGAGTTCGGCGAGAACGTCGTTGGCGGCGAGCACGCCCGACATCGCCGACCGTTCCATCAGCCCCGCCAGATAGGGAAGCTCGACGAAATCGCCTGCCACCCGCAATCCGCGGGCGTCGCTGCGCACACCGGGGCGGGTGCCGGCCGACCCCGGCGGAAACGCCGGTGCGGTGGCCTCCAACCGGTCCAGGCGGTGCATGACGGCGGCATTGGTGGTTTCGGGCCACAGCGTCGTCAACTCCTCGCGCATGGCCTTAGCCGCGATGTCGGCACGGTCGAGACTGCACGAGTACGAGTGCAATTCGACCACCGACCCGCCGGTCGCGTTGGCCCACCGTGCGCTGGGCTCCTCGAGGCGGAAGTACACCGCCACCGAGTCGAGATTCGGCTGCCCAGTGACCGCGCTGAACGGTGCCCGCTCGGGCGCGACGTCGCGGTCGAGCCACAACCTGCTGACTGCGAACGGCGGTGCCACAGAGAGTGATCGGCAGCGGCGCGCGAGCAGCGGCGCCGCGGACGCGGTGGCCGGCGCCGCCGCGAGCAGCACACGCAGCGCACCGGGATCCAGGGCCAGGATGACATGCGGGGTGGTGACGTCGCCGGCCTCGGTGCCGACGCGCCAGCCCTGCCCGTCGGGTTCGATGCCGGTGACCCGGCTTTCAGTCCGGATCACCGCGCCGTGCCGAATGAGATACGTTCGCAACGGGTTCCAGATCGCGGTCGCGTGGTCGGTGTCCGGCACATCGAACCCGATGCCCTCGGGGTTGCCGAGGAAGTAATAGTGGAACATTGCCACGAGTTCGGCCGCCGACAGCTCACCCTGGTTGCAGAAGAACGACCGGGCGAAGGCCTCGAAGAGCATGCTGCGGGTGCGCTCGGTCATGCCGAGGCTGTCAAGAAAGGTCGCGGCATCCACATTGTCGAGGTCGGCGACCGTGGTCGCCCGGTCGTAGGCCAGCAGTGCCCGGCCCGCATCGGGGTTGGCCCGCAACAACTCCCGGCGGGTCAGGCTCTTCGAACGCAACGCCAGCGCAAGCAGGTTCAGCGGCGGCGCGGTGGGCAGCCCCGACAGATCCTCGGCCGGAAACGTCGCTGAGATCACCGGATAGCTCGGAACAGGCGCCAGGAACGACAGCGCAGGGTCGACGCGACGCAGGATCGACCGCCAGGTGTAGTAGTGCCGGAAGAACGCGTGGAAGCCGTGCTCGACGTATTGCACACTGCCGTCGGGTAGGCGTTCGGGCCACGCGCCCAGCCGTCCGCCGAGATGATCGGCAGCCTCCAGAACAGTGACGGCGACGCCTCTTTCGGCCAGCACGACCGCGGCCGAGATCCCGGCGATGCCACCGCCTACCACCGTCACCTCCGCTGCGGCGCCGACTTCGCGCGGCAGCAGCGGATCCGGAACCACCAGACGGCGGGGTCGCATGCGAAACGGCGCCGCCCGGCTGGTCAGCGCGTCGGACATGGGGTCACCATCTGAGCGTCCGACCGCGGCGGCGCACGAGCGCGACGGCGAACGGCACCGCCACCGCGCCCATGATGACCGCGCCGGTGATCGCCGAGCCGGGCAGGCCGAAAAACACGGCATGGCCGAGCACGGAGGAGAAGTACACCCACAGATACAACGCCGCCGCCGGCGCCGACGGGGCGTTCTCCCGCCGCAGCGCACGGTTGAGGATCGCCATGATCACCAACGACACCAGCAGCCAGCCGACGTAGTTCGTCAGCGGGATGCCAGGGATCAAGGGCAGACCGGGCGCAGTGTCGAACCAGGTCCAGTGACCCGCAGCCACCATCTGCGGATCGAGGAAGACGTCCCAGGCGGTGAGCGCCACCGCCCCGACGGCGACGACAGCGGGACCCCGACCCACCAACGTGCGGGCCACCACCAGCGCCGGCCAGGCCATCATCACCCAGGCCAGCGGAACGACGACCGGCACACCGAACAATTCGGGTCCCAGTGTTCCGGTGTAGGCGTAGTGCCCGAACGGCCGACCCGTGGCCACCCCGACCGCCTCTGCGATCAACCCGCTGCCGCCTGCCACACCGACCAGGGCGCCGGCGCCCACGAAACCGTGCACCCGCGCGGCGTCTGCGACCGCGGCGACGAAGAAGACCACCACGCTGGCCACCGTGACCTCGGTGCGCCAGGATTCCGGCATCAACGGATAGGCGATCTGCACCAGGACGGCCGCGGCGACCAGCGTCCACACCACATGGTTGACGCGCACCCGCACGACCGGCACGGTCATGGCCATGCGTGACACCTCCGCTGTCCGATTACGTTGCCTCCACCCGTCGGCTGCCCTTCCCTGGTGAGACTTCGTAGAGTTTCCAAGGTGCCCGATGCGCGCTACGCCGAAACCCTTCGCGCGCTCGTTGTCATCGGTTCGTCACTGGCGTGTGTGGGGACGGCCCATCAACTGGTCAACCAGCGGTTGCTGCGGCGCCCGCCCGCGGACCCACCCGCGGTGCGCGCGGCGGTGTCGGTGCTCGTCCCGGCCCGCGACGAGGCGCACCGTATCGCGCCGACCATCCGTTCGCTGCTCGACCAGCAGGGGTTGCCCGACGCCGAGATCCTCGTGCTCGATGACGGTTCGACCGACGGGACGGCCGACGTCGTGCGCGCCGTGGCGGCGTCGGATCCTCGGCTGAGCGTGCTGACCGGCAGTCCGCCGCCGCCGGGGTTCCTCGGCAAGCCACACGCGTGCGCACAGCTGAGCGCGGCGGCGCGTGGCGAGATCCTCGTGTTCGTCGACGCCGATGTCGTCCTGGCGCCGCACGCAGTCGCCGCCGCGGTAGCCCTGCTGCGGGGGCCCCGACCGTTGGACCTGCTGTCGCCGTGGCCCCGCCAGGTCGTCGCCGGTTGGTCCGGCCGGCTGATCCAGCCGTTGCTGGCCTGGTCCTGGCTGACCACGCTGCCGCTGCGCGTGGCCGAGCGGTCCCGGCGCCCGTCCATGGCCGCGGCCAACGGCCAGTTCCTGGTCATCGACGCTGCGGCGCTGGCGCGAACCGGCGGCTGGCGGGCCGTCGGCGGTGAGGTGCTCGACGATATCGGGATGGCCCGCGCGATCCGTGCGGCCGGCGGCCGGACGGGGATCGCCGACGGGTCGGCGTTAGCGACCTGCCGAATGTACGCCAGCGGGCACGAATTGCGCGAGGGGTACCGCAAGTCGTTGTGGGCGGCGTTCGGGTCGCCCGCGGGCGCCTTCGCGGTCGCGACGGCGTTGGCGATCGTCTACGTCCTGCCCCCGGCCGCCGCGCTGACCGGCTCCCGGATCGGGGCGCTCGGCTACACCGCCGCCGTCGTCGGCCGCCTGTCGGCGACCCGTTGGGGCGGCAGGCCGGTCGACGCGGCGGCCCATCCGATCTCGGTGCTGGCCCTGCTGACGCTGCTGGTGTCGTCGTGGATGGGCCGGGCGCGGGGCTCGCTGCGGTGGAAGGGACGCGCGGTATGAGGCGAGCGGTCGTCATCGGCGCGGGACTAGGCGGTCTGGCCGCCGCGGCCCGCCTGGCCGCGGCCGGGCATCGCGTCGCCGTGTACGAGAGCGCCGAGACCGTCGGTGGGAAGCTCGGCGTCCTGGAACGCGACGGGTTCACCTTCGACACCGGGCCGTCGCTGCTCACCATGCCCGCCGTGCTCGAGCAACTGTTCGCCGACACCGGCGGCCCAACGGACGTCCAGTTGACCGCCGTCGACCCGGCCTGCGCCTACACCTTCGGCGATGGCACCGAGCTGGTGCTTCCGCACGATACGGCGCAGGTGCCCGCCGCGTTCGACGAGGCACTCGGTCCGGGCGCAGGCGAGGCGTGGCGGCGCCTGCACAACCGGTCGCGGCGGCTGTGGGAGCTGGTCGGCGAGCCGGTGCTGCGCCGACCGGTGTCGGTGGCGGCCATGGTCCGGATGAGCGCGCGGCCAGCCGACCTGCGCGCGGTGGCCCCGTGGCAGACGATCGATGGGCTCGGCCGCCGGCTGCTGCCCGATCCGCGGCTGCGGGTCTGGCTCAACAGATATGCCACCTACTCCGGCTCCGACCCGCGCCGCACCCCGGCCGTGCTATCGGTGACGTCGTTCGTCGAGCAGGAGTTCGGGGCCTGGTACGTGCCGGGCGGGCTGCGCCGCATCGTCGACGCGGTCGAGGCGCGCTGCGCCGAACTCGGCGTCGAGGTGCATACAGGCTCGCCGGTCGAATCGGTGCTGGTGTCCGGGGGCCGCGCGGTCGGAGTGCGGGTCGACGGGCGCGACGTCGTCGCCGACTGCGTGGTCAGCAACGTCGATGCCGCCGTCCTGTATGAGCGGCTGTTGCCGAACGGCGCCGCCTCGGCGATGCGCAGGCGGCTGCGGCGCCGCCCGCGGTCGATGGCCGGGGTGGTGCTGTTGCTCGGGCTCGCGGGCCGGCGGCCCGGTCCGTCCCATCGGGTGTACTTCCCGCGCGATTACGACCTCGAGTTCGACGCGATCTTCGGCCGTTCGCCCCGGCCGGTGGACGACCCGACAATCTACGTGCACGCACCCGACGATCCGGCGCTACGCCCCGACGACGACTCCGAAGGCTGGTTCGTACTCGTCAACGCACCCGCTCACGATCCGGTGGGCGGCATCGATTGGGACGCAACGGGATTGGGGAAAACCTACACCCGGCGCGTGCTCGACCTGCTGGCCGAGCGCGGGGCCGACGTCCGCGACCGCATCCGATTCGTCGAGACGCTCACGCCGGCGGATCTGCAGCGCCGCACCGGCGCGCCGGGCGGGGCGATCTACGGCACCGCCTCGCACGGACCGCGCGCCGCGTTGCGCCGGCCGGCCAACCGCAGCCCGCTGCCCGGGCTTTACCTCGTCGGCGGCTCGGCGCATCCCGGCGGCGGCATACCGCTGGTGCTGATGTCGGCCGAGATCGTCGCCGGTCTCATCGGGCCCGCGGAAAGCGCGGCGGGATCGAGCGCCGCACGCCGACCAGCAACTGGAGCATCCCGACGACCCCGACCGCCGTCCACGTGATTGCCAACGTCGTACCCCAGCCCCATCCGAACGCAGGCACGCCCGCCGGGAACACTGCTGCGCCGCCGGCCGCCATCGCGACGACGATCAACCGCGTAGGCCGTTCGGCGACGGTCACCGTGCCGACTCCGGGCATGCCGACGGCTTGCGCGCGCGAGCGGACGTACTCAATGAGGAAGACGAGGATGACCGCTGCCGCTACCCAGGCCTGCGCGGCGCCCAGCGCCAGCAGCACGCCGCCGAGCAGCAGGTCGCCGAGGCGGTCGGCTACCGCATCGACGACGGCGCCCAGCGGCCGGGCCCGTCCGGTCCGCAGTGCGACCGCACCGTCCAGACCGTCAAGCAACCCGGCGGCGATGATCAGCGGCACGGCTGCGGCGGGCCACCACGGTCCTGCGACGGCCGCCCACGCCGCTGCCAGGGCCAGCACCCCGGCCGCCGACAGCACGTCGGGCGGGATCCGCAGCACCGGCCCCGCGGCGAGCGCCCGCACGATCCGCAGCCACCCGCGGACGACGGCCGACGGTTGCACCCCGTCGTGCAACGACGACCAGCCCTCGTCGGCTGCGCCCTCTGCCCCGTCCGAGCTCACGGTGTCAGCCTGCCAGCACCGGCATCGACATGGTGGGAGGGCACGGTGAGCCGAGTGCGCCGAATGGCCACAGTGGCGTCCTCGGTCCGCAGAACCTTCCCGGGCAGTGACTTGTCGCTGTGGGCGGCGGGCGCCACGTTCTTCGGCGTCATCGGGATTGCGCCGCTGGCCCTGATGTCGTTGTGGGCGGTGGGCGCGCTGGTCGGAGATGATGCGGTCACCGCCGCGATGGACGCGGCGATTGGCGGCCTGCCTAACGGGCACGGGACCCCAGAAGCACTGCGCACGCTGACCGCGGTGGCCCTGTCGATGTCGTGGCTGCAAGCCCTCGTGGTGCTGTTCCCCGCGAGCCTCTACGGCGAAGGGCTGCGCCGGGCCTTCCTCCAAATGTCCTCGACGCCGGACACTCTCACCGGATGGCGGGGCCGGGCTGGCCTGCTCATGGTGGCGGCCGTCGCGCCGTTCCTGGTGCTCGCGGTGCTCGCCTCGGCGTCCTATGTCGGCCCGCTCTACGACGCCGGTGGATGGTCGCTGGTGTGGGGGATCGTGGTGGCGTTCCACATCGTCTGGTTGACGGTGTCGACCGCGCTCGTCGGCGTATTCGGCATCATCGGTCCCGGCCGCCTCGCATGGCGACCGCTGCTGATCGGAGCGTTCGGCACGGGCTCGATCCTGGCCGGGTTCCTCCAGGGCTTCCTGCTGTTCCTGGCGATCCCGATTCCATGGTCGGCTCCCTTCGGTGGTCTGCCGATTGTCGGCGCCGTTTCGGCACTTGTGTTGTGGCTCTACCTGTTGCACATCCTCGTGCTGTGCGGGTTCCGCATCACCGTGGTGCTCGACGAAATGATGACCGGCCGTCCGTAACGGAGCCCGACCGGCAACGCGGCTTCCCGCGCGGCAACGAAATCCGTTGCGTCGGGGCAATAGCGCCGTAACGGCCGCACGTCCGAGTTAACGCCGCGGACATTCTGCACGGCTGTTGGTGAAACTTTTAGACCGCACCATCCCTTCTTGTGGAGACTTCCGCACCCAATGCAGTCCGACCTCCGGCGATCGCCACGGCATCCGGAAACACCTTCGGGTGTCTCATCCGGTTCGCGTTGGCCAATATTCGCCGCCGCCCCGAGCGGTTTGTGCTGGCCGTGCTGGGCATCGCGCTCGCGATCGCGTGCGTGACCGTCGTACGCACGATCTCGTCGAGTTTCGCCATCACTGGCGCCGACTCGGTGACCGACGTGCTGGGTGGTGCCCAACTGTGGACGGTGTCCGCTGCGGGCGTGCACTACGACGCCGACGCGCAGGCACTTGTGGCCGACGGCGCCGCGCCCGCCATCGATCTTCCGGCCGGCTGGACGGCGACCAAGACGCTGTCCGGGCTCACGACGATCGACAGCACCACGGTGTCGGTGCGTGGAAACGACCAAACGCCCAGCAGTCAAGCAGTTTTAGGCGCCGGCCTTGCCGAACGTCTCGATCTGCAGACCGGTGATCGCGTCGTGATCGGCGGGCAAAGCCTCGTCGTCGCCATTGCCGGGGCCGGCCAGTCGATCACCGTTGCCACACCCGTGGCGCATTCGATCGTCGGCGACAACGGCTGGTGGACGATCTTCGCCCCGCCCGGCGACGAGAAGCGGCGCGACCTCGCGAAGGTCTTCGGTGGGGCGGTCGGTCTCGAATCGACGTCGGACCCGTCGGTCATCCCGGATCCCAGCGGACGCGGATTGATCTATGACACCGTCGGCGGCTCAGGGCCGCTGACATTCGAGCAGAAGTTCTCCGCCCTGTTCTCAGGCAAGGTGACCAGCTCGACGCTCGGCCTCATCTCGACCATCGGCCTCGGTCTCGGATTCGTGATCGCCGTGTCGTCCTTTTTGGCGGCCGTGCAGGAACGACGGCGCGAGTTCGGCATCATGTCGAGCATCGGGCTTGCCGACGAGGTGCTGTACTTCTTCCTCGTCGAATCGGCGATCGTATTCGTCGCCGCCTACCTCGTCGGCGTGCTCGGCGCGGGTATTGCTGTGGCGCTGGTGATTCCGGGGATCGCAACCCCGGCGGCATGGCTGCAGGCGGCAGGCATGGTCGCCGCGTTCCTGCCTGCCATGGCGATCGTTGGCGCGCTGGTCCCGGTCCACCGGTTACTGCAACAACGGCCCGTATCACTGCTGGGAGATCGCTGATGCTGACGAAGGGTCTGTCCTACGGGTGGCTGGCGGCGCGGCGCCGGATCGGCGAGATGGTGCTGCCTGTCGTGACCACCGCGACCGGTGCGTTCCTCGTGGTGATCGTGTTCGGAATGTCCGACGGCATCCGCGCGCAGTCCGCCTCACTCGGCCACGCAGACGAAATCGGGCGGGCGGTCGTTCTGATCGCGGTGACCGTCCTTCTGGTCGGCGTCGTCGAGGTGGCGGTGGCGACGACTCGGACCGTCGCCCACCGCACGCGCGAACTCGGTGTGCTCGGGGCCAATGGCGTGCCGCGCAAGCCGGTCGTCGCCGCATTACTCGTCGAGCCGGTGATCGCCGCTGTGCTGGGTGCGCTGGCCGGCGCCCTGCTTGCGGTACTGGCCGCAATCGTCCTTGGCACAGTTGGTTTGGTGCCCACCGGGGTGTCGGGCGGGGGACTGGGGCTGGGCGCGGCGACCGCGATCGTCGTCAGCATCATCGCGGCGCTGGCCACCAGCATCGTGCCCACCTGGAATGCCGCGTCGCGGCCACCGATCCGCTCGCTGACCGCAGGAGGTTGAGATGACGGCAATTGACGAGACGGTCGACACCACCGAAGCCCCTGTGCGGGCCCCGGTGATCGAGATCTCCGACGTGTGGAAGCTGCACAAGCTGGGCGACGAGGTTGTCAAGGCGCTCGTGGCGGCTGAATTAGCGGTGATGCCAGGAGAATTCGTCTGCCTCATGGGGCCGAGCGGCAGCGGCAAGTCGACCTTGCTGAACATCATCGGCGGGCTGGACCGGCCGACCAAGGGCACGGTGAAGGTCGCGGGCAAGGACACGTCGACCCTTACCGAGAGCCAGTTCGCGGCACTGCGCCACGACACCATCGGGTTCATCTTCCAGTCCTACAACCTCATCCCGTTCCTGTCCGCGGTTGAGAACGTCGAACTGCCGCTGATGTTCGAGCCCTATGACCGCAAGTCGTTGCGTAAACGGGCCCTGGAACTGCTCGAGCTCGTCGGCCTTGGTCATCGCGTACACCACCAGCCGACCAAGATGTCCGGCGGCGAACAACAGCGCACCGCGATCGCGCGGTCGCTGATCAGCAACCCGACCCTGGTGCTTGCCGATGAGCCGACGGCCAACCTCGACCACCGGACGGGGGAGACGGTGGTGCGGATGCTGCGTGACCTGTGTTCTGAGCTCGGCGTCACCGTGGTCGCCAGCACGCACGACCCCACGGTGGCCGAAGAAGCCAGTCGTGTTATCCGGATGAAAGACGGCCAGATCATCAACTGACCCAACGTTATTGGGAGACCCGCATGACTCAAGAACTCGAGGCGGCGCCGCCGTCCAAGCGCGACGCGCTGATGACGACCGAGCTCGTCCCTGAACAGGTGCTGCCGAAGGTGATGACCACCTTCGGGCTCACCGCCACCTATGTGTTCATCATCTGCTGGATCACCGGGTCCTCGATCATGGCCGGTGGTGGCTGGACCGCGATACCGATGTGGGTGCTTGGCATCCTGACCTTCCTGGTGCCCGCGGCGCTGGCGGTCGGCGAACTCGGCAACCTTTGGCCGGGCCAGGGCGGTGTGTACATCTGGGCGTACCGCACGATGGGGGAGCGGATGTCGTTCCTCGGTGGCTACCTGTCCTGGGTGCCGGTGATCCTGAATGCGGCGAGCTCACCCGCGATTGTGCTTCAGTTGCTGCTCTTGGCATTCCACACCGAGATCGGGTTGACGGCGAGCATCATTCTTCAACTCGTGATCCTGTGGGGCGTGATCGCGCTGGCGTTGGCGAAACTTGCGGCGAACCAGAAGATCATGAACGTCGTCTTCGTGGTGTACGGAGTGCTGACGCTGACGATCTTCGTCTGCGGTGTCATCTACGCCGCACGCAACGGAGCAGGTACGCCGTTCAACGCCCACGACGCGCTGGTGCCCAACTTCGCGATGGCGGGCTTCCTCTACGGCACCGTGCTGCTGTACCTGGTCGGCGTCGAAACGCCGTTCAACATGGGCGCGGAGTTCCTGTCGGTCAAGCGCAGCGCCACCAAGATGATCGGCTACGGCTCAGCCGCTCTGGTCGCCATCTACCTGCTGACCACCGTCGGCACCATGCTGGTGCTGCCAAGTGACCAGATCGATCCCGTGACCGGTGTCGTCGGCAACCTCGGCACGTCGGGCTTCCCCGGTTTGATGGAGGTCGCCGCAGTCCTGCTTGCCGTCATCGTGTTCGTGGCGCTGGTCACCTACCAGGTCGCGTACTCCCGGCTGATCTTCGTCTCGGGCCTCGAGCGCCACCTGCCGCGCATCTTCACCCACCTCAACCCCCGCACCCGCAACCCGGTCACGGCGGTCCTGATCCAGGGCGTGCTGTCGTCGCTGATCATCGTGGCGCTGTACTCGCAGAGCAGCATGGCCAATGTGACGGTGTACCTGCAGGGTGGCCTGAGCGTGGTGTGGCTGATCTCCGGGTTCTTCTTCTTCGTGCCGTTGGTGATCGCGCGCTACAAGTATGCGGATCGCTATGCCAGCGAGGACTTCTGGCGGATTCCCGGCGGCATGCCTGCGGTCTGGGCCGTGGTCGTGATCGGTATCGTCGCGACCTGTGCAGGCATCTACTACTCGTTTGCCTCGCCGTGGATCGATGTGCCGGCGAGTACATGGATGACCTGGGTCGGCGGCATCGCGGTGTCGATGTTCGTCCTCGGTTTCATCGTGTATTTCTTTGGCCGACGGTCCGCCGCCAAGGTCAGCCAGGAAGATGCACTGGCGCATCTGGCAGTTCTCGAACTGAAGGACGAGTCGAAATGACGATGGAAAGCACCGTGCCGAGCGCGGCGTCGATGCACGGCACCACCCGGTATCCGCTGGACCCGCTGACCGGCGCCGAGATCGAGGCCGCCGCGAACATCATTGTGGATTCCGAGTATTCGACCCCGACGCTGAAGTTCGTGATGATTCAGCTGGCCGAACCGGCCAAGACAGCCGCGCTGACGTTCGACGTCGACGTGCCGCGGCGGGCATTCGCGAGCATGTACGACGGCGCGGCCAAGTTGATCTACGAGGCCATCGTGGACCTCGGTGCCAGGGTCATCGATTCGTGGAAACCGGTGCCGGGCCGGTTCCCTTCGTACCTTGTCGAGCACATGACCGGGGTGGAGGAGGTCGTCCGCCAGGACCCGCGGTGGCAGGAGGCCATGCGCAGGCGTGGCGTCACCGACTTCGACCTCGCGATGATCGACCCATGGCCCGCAGGGTATTACGGCGCGCAGGACCACTACGACAACTCGCCACTGGTTTGCCGGCCGTTGACGTTCATGCGGGCAGCGCCGTCGGAACACGGTTACGCACGACCGATCGAGGGGTTGATCGTCACGTTCGACCTGGATGCGATGAAGGTCATCGACGTGGAGGATCACGGTGTCGTGCCGCTGCCGCCGACCGCGGGCAATTATGCCGAGCAGTTCATGTTCGACGAGAACAACCGGCCCGCGTTCAGCAAGTTCCGCGATGACGTCAAGCCGATCGAGATCACCCAGCCCGACGGGCCAAGCTTCACCGTCGACGGTTGGAAAGTGCAGTGGCAGAAGTGGTCGATGCGGCTCGGATTCAATCCCCGTGAGGGCATCGTCCTGCACGAGATCACCTATACCGACCGCGGCGAGACCCGACCGATCGTCTACCGGGCATCGTTGTCGGAAATGGTGGTGCCCTACGGTGATACCGAGCCGACGCACTGGAACAAGAACGTCTTCGATATGGGCGAGGTCGGCATGGGCTTCTCCGCCAACCCGTTGACGCTCGGCTGCGACTGCCTTGGCGAGATCTATTACTTCGACGGCACCGTCAACGATTCCTCCGGCAACGCGGTCGTCATTCCGAACGCGATCTGTATGCACGAGGAAGACTACGGAATCTCGTGGAAGCACACCGACTTCCGCACCGACGAGGTCGAGGTGCGCAGGGCCCGTCGGCTGGTGATCTCGATGATCTGCACCGTCGGGAACTACGAGTACGGCTTCTTCTGGTATTTCTACAATGACGCGTCGATGGAGGTGGAGGTCAAGCTCTCGGGTGTGCTCACCACCGGCGCAGTGCCCGACGGCACTGTGCCGCGGTGGGGAAAGATGGTCGCGCCGAACATCTACGGGCCCAATCATCAGCACTTCTTCAACTTCCGGCTCGACATGAGCGTCGACGGGGCGAACAACAGTGTCTACGAGGTCGACTCGATCCCCGAACCCGATCCGGAGCTGAACCCGCACCATAACGCCTGGATCACCCGCGACACCCTGGTGGCATCGGAAGCGCAAGGGGCGCGCGACTGGGACTGGTCGACCGGCAGGTACTGGAAGATCACCAACCCGTCCAAGCGCAACGAGCTCGGGGGCCTGGTCGCCTACAAGCTGACGCCGCGTGACGTCGTGCCGGTGATGGTGCAGGAGGGGTCGTACATCTATGACCGGGCGCGGTTCGTGCAGCACAACCTATGGGTGACCAAGTACGACGAGGGCGAGAAGTTCGCGGCCGGTGACTACATGTACCAGTCACCCGACGCGCAGGGCCTTCCGCAGTACATCGCCGACGACGCGCCGCTGGACAACACCGACGTCGTGCTGTGGTACACGGTCGGCGCGCACCACGTCGTGCGTCCGGAGGACTGGCCGGTGATGCCGTGCGCGTACACGGGCTTTCACCTCAAGCCGGTCGGCTTCTTCGACGGCAATCCGGCACTGGACATCCCGCCGTCACCGCCTAAGGCCTGCCACCACCACTAGGCCGCTCGCGGTTATAGATTGCGGCAGACGTCAGCCGTCGCGCGGGTCAACGATTTCGCGCCGTCGCGCAACGCCTGCTCGATCGGCGTACCCGCAGCGGTGATCGCGACGAGCCGGTCGACACCGTGCTCCAACAACACCTCGGCGTCGGGCGCGACCCGACCTGCGAAGATCACGACGCGTGCGCTGGTTTGCGCCGCCAGCTGCGCGACCCCGAAAGGCGTTTTGCCCATCACGGTTTGGGCGTCGACGCTGCCTTCTCCGGTGAATACCCAATCGGCGCCGCGGAGTGCCTGCTCGAGGCCGACGGTCTCGGCGACCTCCTGCACGCCGGGTTTGCTTTGCGCACCGAGGAATTCCACCAGCGCGAAGCCAAGGCCACCCGCGGCACCTGCGCCCGGGCGATCGGGCTGCGCCGGGCCCAGCGTCGCGGAGGTGACCGCGACCAGCCGCGACAGCGCCGAGTCCAGCCGCTGCACATCGGCTGCGGTGGCGCCCTTCTGGGGCCCGAACACCGCGCTGGCGCCGGTGGGCCCGAGCAGCGGTGCGGTGACATCGGAGGCGACGTGGATGCTGGCGTCACGCAGACGTGGGTCGAGGCCTGACACGTCGATGCGATCCAGCCGCTCGAGCGCCGCCCCGCCAGGGGGCAGCGGGTTCCCGTCGGCGTCGCTGAACACCACACCAAGGGCGGTGAGCATGCCGGCGCCGCCGTCGTTCGTGGCCGACCCGCCGATCCCGATGAGCAACTCGGTGGCGCCGCGATCGAGAGCGGCGCTGATGAGCTGGCCGACACCGAAACTGCTTGCGTTCAACACATCTCGTTGCTGCGGAGGGATGAGCTCCAGGCCTGCGGCGGCCGCCATCTCGATCACGGCGAGTTGGCGCAGCGGAACGTAGCCGTAGCCGGCCGACACGGTTCGGCCGAGGGCGTCGGCGACGTCGACGCTGACGTGCGTGCCGTGCAACGCGTCGACGACGGCATCCACGGTGCCCTCGCCGCCGTCGGCCATCGGCACCCCGACGCATTCGGCGTCGGGCAGCACCGAGTGCACGCCCTCGCGCATGGCGTCCACTGCTTGTGATGCGGTCATCGACTCCTTGAAAGAGTCGGGTGCCAGTACGAACTTCATACGCATCGCAGGGTTGACATGAGGGTCATTCTTGCCGATGCCTTCGATCGTCGACTAGTCGGAGCCGAGCGCGATGAGGATCTGCTTGAACTCCCTGCGCTGCTCTGCGCTGAGGTTGGCCATCAGCTTTCGGTCGGCCGCGCGCACGCCTGGGTCGATGCGCTCGAGCAGCTCGGCGCCCTCGCGGGTCAGACGGGCAGGCAGAGACCGGCCAGAGGGCACCGTCGCGGGACGGGTCACCAGCCCGCGCTGCTCGAGGCCCTTGAGCACCATGTTCGTCGCCTGCGGCGAAACGCTCAGATCCCTTGCCAGCTCGGCGTTGGAGCGGCCGGGGTACTTGGACAGCAGCCGCAGGCAGATGTATTGGGGGAACGCCAGACCGATGGGGTCCAGCACGGTGGCGGTTACCTCGGTGCGCAGTGCGTTGGCGACGCGAGACAGCAGATAACCCAGCGGCGCGTCGTCGAGGAACTCACTCATATCAACCATCTTGACACATATCAAGTAGATTGATATACCGGAGGCATGACCCAACCGACAGATCAAATGTTCGAATCCGCATACCGGGGCGAGGCTCCTGAGATGGGCGGCGCCAGGCCACCGTGGAGCATCGGGGAGCCGCAGCCCGAACTCGCTGCGCTGATCGACGCTGGCAAGTTCCACGGCGACATCCTTGACGTCGGCTGCGGCGAGGCCGCCGTCTCGCTGCATCTGGCCGAACGGGGCTTCACCACCGTTGGGCTGGATCTGTCGCCGACCGCCATCGAGCTGGCCAAGGCCGAGGCCGCCAAGCGAGGGCTGACGAATGCCAGCTTCGAGGTCGCCGATATCAGCGCGTTCACCGGATACGACGGCAAGTTCGGCACGATCGTGGACAGCACGCTTTTCCACTCGATCCCGGTGGAGTTGCGGGACGGGTACCAGCAGTCGATCGTGCGCGCCGCCGCCCCCGGCGCGTCGTACTTCGTCCTGGTGTTCGACAAGGCGCACATGCCCGAAGGGCCCGCGAACCCCGTCACAGAAGACGAACTGCGGGACGTCGTGTCGAAGTACTGGGTGATCGACGAGATCAGGCCGGCAGGCATCCACGCTGTCTTCCCCGAGGGCTTTGAGAGCTTCTTCCCGGTGACCGGTCTCAAGGATGCGCCCAAGGGGCGCACAGCGGTGCCTGCCTTCCTGCTCAGCGCGCACCTGGGCGGATAATCGGCTGGCTGATCCGCCACGCACCGACCCTGTAGCGGCTGTGCGGCCGCTATGAGGCAGGATTAGGGGAATCTCAGTGAGAAACCCCGAAGGAGTCGGATGGCGGAGCCAACCAGCCCCAACGGTGACGAGGCACTCTCCGCGTCGATCCGGCCGATGTACTCCCGCGTGCTGCTCAAGCTCGGTGGCGAGATGTTCGGCGGCGGCCAGGTGGGTCTCGATCCCGATGTCGTGCACCAGGTGGCACGCCAGATCGCCGAAGTGGTCCGCAGCGGTGTGCAAGTTGCCGTCGTCATCGGCGGCGGCAACTTCTTCCGCGGCGCGCAGCTGCAACAGCGCGGCATGGAGCGCACCCGCAGCGACTACATGGGCATGCTGGGCACCGTCATGAACAGCCTTGCGCTGCAAGACTTTCTGGAAAAAGAAGGCATCCAGACGCGGGTACAGACCGCGATCACGATGGGCCAGGTGGCCGAGCCCTACATTCCGCTGCGGGCGCGTCGGCACCTGGAGAAGGGCCGCGTCGTGATCTTCGGCGCAGGCATGGGCCTGCCGTACTTCTCCACCGACACCACCGCCGCGCAGCGCGCTCTTGAGATCGGCGCCGAGGTGGTGCTGATGGCCAAGGCTGTCGACGGCGTCTTCACCGCCGACCCGCGGGTGGACCCCAACGCGCAGCTGCTCACCGCGATCAGCCACCGCGAGGTCATCGACCGTGGCCTCAAAGTCGCCGATGCCACTGCGTTCAGCCTGTGCATGGACAACGGCATGCCGATTCTGGTGTTCAATCTCCTCACCGACGGCAATATCGCGCGCGCGGTCGCAGGTGAGAAGATCGGAACACTGGTCACCACCTGACGGGAGAAAAACCACCGTGATCGACGAAACGCTCTTCGATGCCGAGGAGAAGATGGAGAAGGCGGTGTCAGTGGCCCGCGACGATCTCTCGTCGATCCGCACCGGGCGCGCCAACCCCGGCATGTTCTCTCGCATCAACATCGACTACTACGGGTCGATGACTCCGATCACGCAACTGTCGTCTATCAACGTCCCCGAGGCGCGGCTCGTGGTGATCAAGCCGTACGAGCAGTCGCAGCTCAAGCCCATCGAGGATGCGATCCGGAACTCCGACCTCGGGGTGAATCCGTCCAACGACGGCAATGTCATTCGGATCGCCATCCCGCAGCTGACCGAAGAGCGCCGCCGTGACCTGGTCAAGCAGGCCAAGGCCAAGGGCGAGGACGCCCGGGTCTCGGTGCGTAACATCCGGCGCAAGGCGATGGAAGAGCTGCACCGCATCAAGAAGGACGGCGAGGCCGGCGAGGACGAGGTCAAACACGCCGAAAAGGAACTCGACAAGTCCACCCAGCAGTACTCCCACCAGATCGACGAATTGGTCAAACACAAAGAAGGCGAGCTGCTGGAGGTCTAGTGACCGATCAGCAAGCAACTCCAGTGGCCGACGCGACGGATCCGCCGAAAAAGGTTTCCCGGGCCGGCCGGAACCTGCCTGCCGCCATCGGGGTGGGCGTCGTTCTCGGCGGAGCGGCGATAGGGACGTTACTGTTCGCGCCAAAGGGCTGGTTGGTCATGTTGGCGGTGGCGATTCCGATCGCCACGTTCGAGGTCGTGCGCAGGCTGCAAGAGGCCGGCTACGCGCTGCCCGCAATTCCGCTGCTGATCGGCGGCCAGGCCATGATCTGGCTGCCGTGGCCGTACGGCGCGGCAGGCCTGCTCGGCGCGTACGGCGGAACGATCGTGGTGTGCATGGTCTGGCGGCTGGTCGGGCAGGGCCTTCACGAGCAACCGGTGAACTACCTGCGCGATATTTCGGCCGCCGTACTGCTCGCGACGTGGGTGCCGCTGTTCGCGGGCTTCAGCGCGCTGCTGATCTTCCAGGACGACGGCGGCATCCGAACGTTCACGGTGATCGTCACCGTCGTGTTCGCCGATATCGGCGGCTATGTGGCCGGGGTGTTGTTCGGCAAGCACCTGATGGCGCCCGCGATCAGCCCGAAGAAGTCGTGGGAGGGGCTTGGCGGCTCGCTGGTATTCGGCATCGCCGCGGCCGTGTTGTCGGTGGAGTTCCTGCTGGGCAAGCCCGCCTGGGTCGGCGTGCCTCTCGGGCTGATGCTGGTGATCACCGGCGTCCTCGGCGACCTGGTCGAATCGCAGGTCAAGCGTGACCTCGGGATCAAGGACATGGGCAGCCTGTTACCCGGTCACGGGGGAGTCATGGACCGGATCGACGCGATGCTGCCCTCGGCCGTCGCCGGTTGGATCGTGTTGACGCTGCTGGCGTGACCCCCTGGCATTCAGCCAGCACGCCGCCGCGCCGACGACCAAGCCGACCGCGACCCCGATATCCGGCCGCTGGCCGAGCATCAGCCACGACAACACGCCCGCGACCGCGGGGATGACCGCGAACAGCATGGCCACTGCCGCGGCGCCAAAGTTATTGATCGCCCGCACAAACATCGTCATGCACACGGTCGCGTTGAGCAGCACGACGGCGGCCACCGCGCCCGCCGCTTTCCATGGGTCAACCACCGTGAACGGCATGACCGTCGCCAGCGCCGCCACTGGTACGAGTGCCACGGCGTTCTGCAGCGCGGCGGTGGATCGGAAGTCCACGCCGGAGCAGAAGCGCTGCTGGTAGACGCCGCCGGCGGCGAGGCTGACCAACGCGGCGAGAAGCAGCAGCACGACCGCGTCGACCCCGCCCATCGTGACCAGTCGTCCCGCACAGGCGGCCAGCACCGCGAGAACGCCGAGGAGCAACGCGCCGACCCGCGTCCACGTCAGTCCCTCGCCGAGAAACCCCGCCACCAGCAGAGCGGTGACCACGGGGTTCATCGAGATGACCACGGCAGCGAGCACGGCGGGCGCGCCGTGCATCAACGCCAGGTACAGCGGAATGAATTGCAACGCCTGGGTCAGCAACCCGGCGATCAAGACGTGCACCAAGGTGCGGCCAGTGGGCCATGTCACACGGGCCAGCAGCGCCCAGCCCGACAGGATCGCACCGGCAAGACCGAACCTGAATACCAGCACCGCCATCGGCGACATCGCTGAAACAGCAAGCGCGCCAATGGGATATCCCAACGCGTAAAAGAACGTCAGATTTGACGCTCGACGCAGCGGCATGGTGGGCAGGGCCATGGCTCCCATAGTTGCGATCAACGTCAGTTGCCGCCAATGAATTTCCACCGGCCGCAGGTGGGATACTGACGGGGAATATGGCGACCTCTCTGCCTCTAGTTTTCGATCCGCCGCGACGAGCCATGCCGCCGCGGCATTTTGCCGACCTCGACGAGGACTCCCGCTCCACCGCCGTCGCGGAGCTCGGGCTGCCCGCATTTCGCGGGAAGCAGCTGGCCAACCAGTACTACGGGCGGTTGATCGCCGACCCGCTTCAGATGACCGATCTGCCCGCCGCGGTGCGCGACCAGGTGGCCTCGACGATGTTCCCCAAGCTGATGGACGCGGTGCGGGAGATCGAATGCGATGCAGGGGAGACCCGCAAGATGCTGTGGCGCGCGGTGGACGGCACCACCTTCGAGTCGGTGCTGATGCGCTATCCCCAACGAAATACCGTGTGCATCTCGTCGCAGGCCGGCTGCGGGATGGCGTGCCCGTTCTGCGCGACGGGCCAGGGCGGGCTCAAGCGCAACCTGTCGACGGCGGAGATTCTCGAGCAGGTCCGTGCCGCGGCGGTGGAATTGCGCGACCGCGATCACGGCAGGCTGTCCAACATCGTCTTCATGGGCATGGGTGAACCGCTGGCCAACTACAAACGGGTGCTGGACGCGGTGCGCCGCATCACCTCGGCACCGCCGAACGGCTTCGGGATCTCGGCGCGATCGGTCACTGTGTCGACGGTGGGACTGGCGCCCGCGATCCGAAAACTGGCCGACGAAGGACTCGGCGTCACGCTGGCGTTGTCGTTGCACGCACCCGACGACGAACTGCGCGACACCCTGGTACCCGTCAACGATCGATGGAATGTGGCCGAAGCGCTCGATGCCGCAAGGTATTACGCCGACGTCACCGGGCGGCGGGTCTCGATCGAGTACGCGCTGATCCGCGACATCAACGACCAGCCATGGCGCGCCGACCTTCTCGGCAAGCGACTGCACGGTGCGCTCGGCCCGCTGGTCCACGTCAACGTGATTCCGTTGAACCCGACGCCAGGCAGCAAGTGGGATGCCAGCCCGAAGGCCGCCGAGCGTGAGTTCGTCAAGCGGGTCCGCGAGCGTGGGGTGTCATGCACGGTTCGCGATACGCGTGGTCGCGAAATCGCCGCGGCGTGCGGTCAATTGGCGGCCGAGGGCTGACGTCAGCGCGCCGAGATCGACGTTTTCGGCGCGATCTTCTCGCACTTTTGCGCCAAAACGTGACTTTGGGCGAAGGTCGAGCCGTCGCGTCAATCCTGTTGCTTGATCCCGACGGCATGGCGCAGCTGCGCAAGGAACTGGTCGTCGTCATCGCTGCGAACGATGTAGTGGGACACCGCAACGCGAATTGCGGTGGCCGCCTTGACCGCCGCGTTGGGTCCGGACAACAACCGCTGCAGGCGCGCCCGCATGACCGGAATGACCTCGGTCAACTGGGCGATCGTCACTTCCGGCTCGATGTCGATGACCCGCACGCCGGAGTAGGACTGCTGGTAGGAAACGATGAACCGCAGCGCGGCGTCGAGTTTGTCCGTGCCGCGCAGGCCCGCGGTCGCCTTGCTGATCCCACTGTCGAAGACGTGGCGCTCGAAGAGGCCGAATGCGTCGAGCAGCTCCTCCTTGGAGGCGAACCACCGGTACAGCGTTGGTCGCGACACGCCCGCCTGCAACGCAACCTCGGACAGGCTGAGCTTGGTCTGGCCGTTGCGCTTGAGCACCTCGGACGTGGCCACCAGGATGCGATGCCTGGTCGAGGTGTCTTCCTCGACGGCCGCTGCCGCGCGCCGTGCGGCCGATTGTTGTTCCACTCACCAAGCCTTACAAACTCATGCGGCATTGCGACGTTGCCACTCGGTCACCAAATCGTAAATCACCGATACCGTCTTCCCATGGCCGGACCGATGGAAGGCGTGAAAGTCGTCGAGCTGGGCGTATGGGTGGCGGGCCCGGCGGCGGGCGGAATACTGGCCGACTGGGGCGCGGACGTCATCAAGATCGAACCGCCTGCCGGCGATCCCGCGCGGATGTTCGGCCGGATGCTGGGCCTGGACGCCGACGTGAGCCCGCCGTTCGAGATGGACAACCGCGGCAAGCGCAGCGTCGTGCTCGACCTCGGCACACCCGACGGCACCGCCGCCGCGTTCGAATTGCTGGCCGCGGCAGACGTGTTCATCACCAACGTCCGCCCCGGCGCCCTTCGGCGCATCGGACTGGACTTCGAGGCGGTGGCCGCCCGCAATCCGCGCCTGGTGTACGGCTTGATCACCGGATACGGCATGACCGGACCCGACGCCGACCGCGCGGCCTACGACGTCGCCGCGTTCTGGGCACGGTCGGGACTGGCGCACCTGCTGACGCGACCCGGTGACAGCCCGCCCTTTCAACGGGGCGGCATGGGTGATCACACCGCGGGCATGACCCTGGCGGGCGCGGTGTGCGCGGCCCTTGTCGCCAGAGCACGCACGGGCACCGGTCAGCTGGTCAGCACGTCGCTGTACCGCCAGGGCGCCTACACCGTCAGCTTCGACCTCAACACCTTCCTGCTCACCGGCCATCCCATCGCGATCGGGCAACGGGAGACGATGGGCAATCCGTGCATGAACAACTACACGGCGGGCGACGGGCGCCGGTTCTGGATCGTTGGGCTCGAATCCGGCAGACACTGGCCCGCACTGTGCCGCGCAGTCGGGCGGTCCGAATGGCTCACCGATCCCCGATACTCCGATCCGCGCACCCGCGCCGCCAACGCCGCCGAGCTCATCGCCGACCTGGACGCCATCTTCGCGACCAAGCCTCTTGACGAATGGGCCAAAGCCTTTGCGGGGGAAGCGGACTTCTTCTGGTCGCCGATCAACTCCATCGAGGAAGTACTTGGCGACGAGCAATTTCACGCAACCGGGGGCATTGTCTACGTACCCGACGAAGACTCCACCGTGCCGATGGTCGCCACGCCCGCGGACTTTCACGGCACACCGTCGGCGCCGCGTTCGATTGCGCCGAAGCTGGGTGAGCACACCGACGAAGTCCTCGCCGAGCTCAAATCGGGTCGGGTTTGAGCCCTGCGGCGTGCCGGAGTTGGGCGAGAAACTCGTCGTCGTCGTCGCTGCGCACCAGGTAGTGCGATATCGCCACGCGGACGGCCGTCGCCGCCGCCAGGTCGCCATCGTGCCCCTGCGCCAGGCGCTGAAGCCGCTCGCGCACCAGTGGATGAATCTGGGCGAGTCGCTTGATGACGTGCGCGGGCTCGACGTCGATCATCCGCAGACCCGCATAGGACTGCTGGTACTCGGCGATGACCCGCAGTGTGGCGTCGAGTTTTTCGCTTGTGGGTAGGCCTGCGGTCGCGTCGGCCACCGCGCGCTCGAAGGCCAGCCTTTCCCACACCGCGAACGCGTCGAGCAGATCCTTCTTGGAGTCGAACCAGCGATAGAGCGTCGGCCGCGAGACCCCCGCCTGCACCGCCACTTCGGAAAGACTGAGCTTGCTCCTGCCATTGCGGCCGAGCACTTCGGCGGTGGCGGCCAGGATCCGCTGACGGGTGGAGTCGTCGGCGTGCATCGTGACAGCTTTACAAATTTTCGCCCAACTGTCACGCTGCTTGGGTGACTGTCGCCAGCCCGCCGCAGGTCCGTGATTACAGCCCGCACGACATTTCGACCCGTCGATTCTGGAGTCAGCCCTTCGAGGTTCGCGACGAAACATTCGCGCGGCTGCGTGACGGCGACGGCCTCACCTGGCATCGGCCCCTGCCCTCGCTGTTCGATACCGTCGAGCCGGGCTTTTGGGCGGTGACCCGGCGCGCCGACATCGCGCAAGTCAGCCAGCACCCCGAGCTGTTCACCTCGACGCAGGGGATCGCGCTGGATCCGATGCCCGTCGAGGTGCAGAAGATCGCCACGTTCTTCCTGGCGATGGACCCGCCAGAGCACACCGTGTACCGGCGGCTCATCAGCTCGGCGTTCACGCCGCGGAACGTACGGCGCATCGAGGAGCAGATTCAGAAGAACGCCGTCGCGGTCGTCGACGGCCTCGTCGGCGCAGGCGACGTCGACTTCGTGGAGGCCTGTTCGGGCCGGCTGCCGATGATGACCATCTCCGAAATGCTCGGGGTGGCACCGTCGGAACGCGAAGCGGTCGCCAACGCCGCCGAGAAGCTGTTCTCGATGAGCGACGACGAGTACAGCTCGCTGGAAGAGCGGGCGCAGAACACCATCAACGAGATGATGCTGTTGGTCAACACCGGAATCGAGCTGGCGAAGTACCGCCGCAGCCACCCCGGTGACGACCTCATGACAAGCATCGTCAACGCCGAGGTCGACGGGCATCGGCTGACCGACGAGGAAATCGGCGCGTTTCTGATCCTGCTCGCCTCCGCCGGAAACGACACCACCAAACAGTCGACAACACATGCGATGTTGGCGCTGGTGCACAACCCCGCGCAGCGGGACTGGCTGATGCAGGACTTCGAGGGCCGAATCACTTGGGCGGTAGAGGAATTCGTGCGCTGGGCCTCGCCCGTGCTGCAGTTCGCGCGGTTCGCCACCGAGGACACCGAGATCGCAGGCCAGCAGATCATGGCAGGCGACAAGCTCGGGCTGTTCTATTGCTCGGCGAACCGGGACGCCAGTGTTTTCGACGCGCCGCACACCTTCAACCTGCAGCGCTCGCCGAACCCGCACCTTGGTTTCGGCGGCGGCGGTCCGCACTTCTGTCTCGGCAACCAGCTGGCCAAGGCCGAGCTGCGAAACCTGTTCCGTGAACTGCTGACTCGGTTGACGCGGATCGAGTTCGGTGAGCCGGACTACTTGCTGAGCAACTTCGTGCACGGCATCAAACGTCTCCCTGCCTACGTGCAGTAACCGTTCGCGTTGAATGTCAGCGCCTGGAGCGGGGGCGGACGAGCACCGACTGCTGAATGGCTCCGACCGCGCCGCCTTCGTCGAACAGCGTGCCGATCGTGGTGCCGATGCCGTCGGGTCCGTAGTTGGTCTCCGCGCGGATCCCGATCCACTCGCCGTCGGGGATCCGATGGATATGCACGACGAGGTCGGTGTTGAGGAACGTCCACTTGCGGATGTCGAGTTTCGTGCCGATCCCGTTCGCGTCGTCGGCGACCGCGAACAGCCGTTCCAGCGGCGACATGCTCTCGCCCTTGACGAGGTCGACCTCCGGTTTGATCCACGACTCGCCGGGGCCGTCGCCCATCGGCTCGGTCAGCCAGCGCCAGTCCAGGCTGTGCACGTAGTTGCGGTCCCAGTCCTTCTTCATGTCGCGGCTCCAGCCTTGCGCGACGGGTCGCAGTGGCGGGCACGGCGCGTGCACGACCTCGGCTGTGTCGAGTTTCTGCAACCGCCATCCGCTGGCCCGTGCGACCGGTCGAGGCTGACTGTCGGGCCCTTGCGCCAGCATCTCGGCGCTGATCAACTCGATCTGCTTGCCGGCGCGCTCCCGTTGCGCGCGGACCCACAGGTCGCCCTCGGCGGGCACAGGTCCCAACAAGTCGACCATCACGCGGCTCAGTCGGGTGTCATCGCGCGCCTCGCACCGCTCCAACGCCCGCACCAGAAGCGCCGACACCGGCGCGGCGTGCTGGATCGCCGCCGACCAGGTGCTTCGCACTAAATCGGTGGCGGCGAACTTGTCGCCGTTGGTGTCCCCTTCATCGAGCAGTTCGTAGTACGAGTCGCTCACGGCAGGCCAGCGCCTGCGACATCGACGGTCACCGCGTCGAGTCGCGAGGACTTCGTGCCGATCAGGCGTTGCGGGTAGGCGTCCGTGCTCGACAGCAGGAACAGCGTGCGGCGTTCCTGGCCGCCCAGCGTGCAGGCGATCGCGGTCCGCTCACCCATGTCGATGCGGTCAGTCACGGTGCCGCCCTCGACAATTCGCTCGAATTGGTTGGCCAGCGTCATCGCTGTCCACACGCCGCCTTCGGCATCGAGTGTGATGCCGTCGGGCGGTCCGTCGAGCCCATCGGCGAAGACCCGTCGATCGGACAGCGAGCCGTCCGGCCAGATGGTGAACGCGGTCAGCCGCCTGGCCATCGACTCGGCCACGATCAGCGTCTGCCGGTCGGGGGTGATCACCATTCCGTTCGGAAAGTCGAGTTCGTCGGCGACGACGGTGGAGGACTTGTCGGGGTCGACTCGCACGATCACGCCGCCCTCGAACGCCTGGGACCCCACGTACGCGCGGCCGACGCCGTCGATCACCATGTCGCCGAGGTTCGCGGGCACCGTGCCGGACAGGTCCGCGACGCATGTCACGGACTCGCCGTCGTAGCGCAGCACCTGCCGGTTCTCGGTGGACGCGATCAGCAGCGACCCGTCGGGACGAAAGCCGAGTCCCGACGGTGCGTGGCCGGCCAGCGCCAGCGTGGTCATGTCCCCACGCAGGTTCACGGTGTGCACGGATTCACCGAGCATGTCGGAAAACCACAGCAGCCCCTCGAACCAGCGGGGGCCCTCCCCGAAGCAGAAACCGTTGGCCAGTGGCGTCACCAGGTCAGCGCCTTTACAAAACATGCCATAAGTGTCACGCTCGCTAGGTGCCACTGTCAACTGTCCGCGGCGATCGCACGTGAATATGAAGCGCTACCACGGCCATACGCTCCTGTATCTGCACGAGACGATCGACCTCGGATCGGCGCGCACCGATCGGTTCGTCGAGGTCTTCAGCGACGTCTACCACCCGATGATGGAACAGCTGGGCGCTCGGCTGTTCGCCATCTGGGAGGCCACGCCCTA
Organism: uncultured Actinomycetota bacterium; assembly: GCA_963711755.1. GTDB lineage: Bacteria > Actinomycetota > Actinomycetes > Mycobacteriales > Mycobacteriaceae > Mycobacterium. The sequence goes on along the minus strand of CAVQFK010000024.1, from coordinate 16,308 downwards.
CAACGGACGCTGGCCGCAGGTGACGGTCATCTGGGAGCTCGATGTGTTCGCCGACTATGCCCGGATCGGCAAGGCGCAGGCGCGCGGCGGCAGCCACGAGGAGTCCGCGGCCAAATGGGCGATGTTCCTCTCGGAGATCGGGGCCTCGGGGGAGGGCCGGATCATGTACGCAGGCGCAAGCAACAAACCGCTCGCGCAGCTCCAGGAGTCCAACTTCGCGGCCGGGCTGGTGATCCAGGAGATCATGCAGACCAAACCGGGCCGCCAGGACGACTACATCCGCGAGCTCGAACGGCTGTACGTGCCGTGGTCAGAACGCACGGGTAAGCGGTGGCTCGGCTCGTTCATCACGACGTTTCGATTCAACGAAGTCATCCACTACTGGGCGCTGGAGGGCGACTGGGATTGCTTCGCCAACCACTACCCGTCGTGGAAGGACAGTCCACCGGCGGAGATCGTCACCTGGATGAGCGTCGCGCCTGCACTGCGCGACGGCTGGGAGGATTCGATCCTGGCTGCCCTGCCACCATCGCCGCTGCAATGAATTCTCCTGTGATACAGGACTTCACCTACGACCCGTTCGACCCGTTGGTGATGGCCGACCCGCTGCCGTACTACCGGGTGCTGCGCGACGAGTACCCCGTGTACTACGTCGACAAGTGGGACACCTACGCGCTGTCGCGGTTCGATGACATCTGGCGGGTGCTGGAGATCAACGACGGAACATTCGTCGCATCGGAGGGCACGCTGCCAGCGGCAACGGTTTTGGCGCAGCACAACGACGGGCGCGTGCCGGACCCGCCGCTTCACCCGATGCCGTTCCATGCGAACTTCGACGCCCCGATCTACAACGACGTACGCCGCTGCACATCGAGTCAGTTCCGGCCGAGATCCGCCGCCAAGCTCGCGGACCGGATACGTACGCTGGCCAACGACCGGCTCGACGAGCTCTTGCCCCGCGGCACGTTCGACCTGACCCAGGAGTACGGCGGCATCGTGGCCGCCTCGGTGGTGTGCGAACTACTTGGTCTACCAGTGGATCTGGCGTCCGAGGTGCTGGCGACCGTCAACGCGGGAAGCCTGGCCACGCCGGGCAGCGGCGTGGAGGTGGCGAACGCCAGGCCGGGTTACCTGGAGTACCTCATCCCGATCGTGCAGCGCAGGCGGGCCAACACCGACGGCGAGGTGCCGATCGCCGACAACCTGATCGGATACCAACTGCCCGACGGCTCGTCGTTCACCGACATCGAGGCGGCCGTTCAGATGCTCGGCGTCTTCATCGGAGGAACCGAAACCGTGCCGAAGATCGTCGCGCACGGGCTGTGGGAGCTGGGCAGGCACCCCAGCCAGATGGCCGCGGTGCGGGCCGACCTCGATGCCAATGCCCCCGTGGCGCGCGAGGAGATGATCCGGTTCTGCGCTCCCGCACAGTGGTTCGCCCGAACCGTGCGCAAGCCGTTCACCATCGGTGACACCACGATCAAGCCGGGGCAGCGGATCATCACGCTGCTTGCATCTGCCAACCGCGATGAGCGCGAATACCCCGACGCCGACGATTTCGTCTGGGATCGGCCGATCAAACGCCTTCTGGCATTCGGCCGCGGACAGCACTTCTGCCTCGGTGTGCATCTGGCTCGTCTCGAGATCGCCATCATGGTGTCCGAATGGCTCAAGCGGGTGCCGGAGTTCCGGATTCTGTCGGAGGCCGCGTCACGGCCGCCGTCGAGTTTCCAATGGGGCTGGAACAACGTCCCCGTGGAGGTCTGACGTGTGGTCCTATCGGCTTGTTGCGCCGTACACCTTTGAGCGGGTGGATATTCCAGCTAAGACCGCCGACGACCTAGGCGACCGCCAGGTGCTGCTGCGATTCCTGGCCGCCGGGGTCTGCGGCAGCGATCTGCCGGGATTCCGCGGCACGAAAGGACGACTGCCCGGCGACACCGGAGCCAGTGCCGCCGAAATGGACGGCTTTCCGATTCACGAAGTCGTCGGCGAGGTGATCGCGAGTCGCCACCGCAGTCATGGGATCGGTGACCGGGTGGTCGGCTGGGCGTCAGGCTTCGACGGGTTGATGGAGCACGTCGTCGCCGACGGTGACGGCCTGGCCACCTTCGACCTCGCCTTGGCGCCGCAGCACGCCGTCGCGCTGCAGCCACTCGCATGCGTCCTGTATGCGCTGGAACAGCTTCCCGATCTCAAAGGCAGCGACGTGGCCGTCATCGGCCAGGGCTCGATAGGGCTGCTGTTCTCCTACGCGGCAAAGGCTTTGGGTGCGCGTCACGTCACGGGCGTCGACCCGATCGATCGCGACGAGATCGGCAAGGAGTTCGGCGTCGACACCATCGTGCGCGCCACCAGCGACCGGTGGGTGAGCCACCTTGACAGCCATGACCGGCCGGACATCGTGATCGAGGCCGTCGGGCACCAGGTTGGGACGCTTGCGCACGCGGTCGAAGCGGCCGCCTTCGGAGGCACCGTCTTCTACTTCGGGGTGGCCGACGACGACAGCTATCCGATAAGCATGCGGACCATGCTGCGTAACAACCTGACCCTCAAATCGGGTGTGACGCTCGACCGCCGCCGAATGCTGTGCACTGCCAATGAATTCGCCCGCACGCATCCCGAGCTGCTTCCCGCGTACGTCACCCACACCTTCGGCGTCGACAACGTGCAAGCGGCATTCGAGCTCGCGTGCCGACCGACACCCGAGCGCATCAAGATCGCGATCGGACAATGACGTCCAGCCGACTGCAGGAAGTCCTCGCCGCCAAGGAACGGATATGGGGCGGATGGGTGGTCGGGCCGACCGTCATCGGGCCAGAAGAGTTCGCCTCGGCGGGATATGACTACGTCGGGTTCGACGTCCAGCATGGCTACCTCGACGACGCCGACGTCGCGCTGATGCTCCGGCGGTTGGAGCATGTGCCCATCGCCACCGCGGTCCGGGTGCCCTCGACGGATCCGGCCGCGATCGGCCGGGTGCTCGACGCCGGTGCCGATGCCGTCGTCATCGCAATGATCGAGTCGGCCGAACAGGCGGCCGCGGCGGTGGCCGCTACGCGATACCCGCCAGCGGGGGTGCGCAGCTTCGGACCGCTACGGGCGAGCCTGGGTCTTGATCCTGCTGCCATCCAAGCGCGCGCGAGCGTTTTCGCCATGGTCGAGACCGCCACGGGACTTTCCGCACTCGACGAGATCTGCGCCGTCCCCGGGTTATCCGGTGTCTATGTCGGTCCCGCTGACCTTGCGATCTCGATGGGGTACGGGCCAGCAGAAGCATGGACCAACCCGACGGTGCGCGATGCGATGGCACGCATCGGCGCAACCGTATCCGCCGCGGGTCTAGTCGCCGGCATCCACGCCGGCTCCGGCCAACGTGGAAAGGCCATGATTCAGTTGGGCTTCCGGCTGATCACGCTCGCGTCGGAATCCCAGGCGCTGCGGCGCGGCGCGGCCGAGCACCTCAAGGAGGCGCTGTGAGGTCCGAGCGTGTCGCCCTGGTGACCGGCGCCGCGCGCGGGCAGGGTGCGGCGATCGTCGAGCGCCTGCGCAAGGACGGATTTCGGGTCGCCGCATGCGATGTGCTGGTCGACGACCTTGCCGAAGTGGCCGACGGGGTGATCGCCGTTCCGCTCGACGTCACATCGCAGGAGCAGTGGGCGGCCGCGGTGGACCTGACCATCGACCGGTTCGGCGCCTTGACGACGCTGGTGAACAACGCCGGTGTCCTGCACCGTGCGTCGCTCGCCGAGGAGACACCGCTGGGCTTCGAGACCAGCTGGCGCGTCAACTGTCTCGGCCCGTTTCTGGGCATCCAGGCATCGCTGGACGCCCTGCGGCAAGCCGACGGCGCTTCGATCGTGAACACCTGCAGTACCGGCGCGGTGCGGCCGTTCCCCAACCACGCCGCCTACGGCTCGTCCAAATGGGCGCTGCGGGGCTTGACCCAGATCACCGCCGCCGAACTCGCCGCGTCGGGCATCAGAGTGAACGCGGTGTTACCCGGCCCCGTCGAGACACCGATGCTCGACGAGTCGACGCAGACCCGCCTCGCCGCCGGCGGGCGACTCGGCAAGCCGATGGAGATCGCCGACGCCGTGGCTTTCCTGGTCTCCGAACAGGCGTCGTTCATCACGGGCTCCGAACTGGTCGTGGACGGAGGGCAATGCCTGCGAATCGGGTGAGCCCGTCGGTGGGAATCATCGGTGCCGGCCCTGGCGGGCTGGCGTTGGGAATCTTCCTGAGAAAGGCTGGTTTTCGCGACTTCACGATCTTCGACCGGGAGGACGGTGTCGGCGGGACCTGGCGTATCAACACCTATCCGGGACTGGCCTGCGACGTCAGGTCACACCTGTACTCCTACTCGTTTGACCTCAACGCGAAGTGGTCGCGGGTGTGGTCGGGGCAACGCGAGATCCTCGACTACTTCGAGCGCTGCGCGCAACGCTATGAGCTCGGCCCGAACCTGAGGCTGCACACCGAGATCACCGCCGCCCGATGGGACGCAGGCACCAACACCTGGCAACTGAGCACACGCAATGGCGAGCAGCACAGCTTCGACGTGGTGGTCTCGGCGGTAGGCCTGTTCACCCAGCCGGTGCTGCCCGATCTCGTCGAGGACGAGCCGTTCGAAGGAACGCTGATGCACACGGCGCGGTGGGATCACTCCGTCGACCTGGCCGACGCCAGGGTCGCCGTGCTCGGCACCGGTTCCACCGCAGCGCAACTCGTTCCCGAGGTCGCCAAGGTGGCCAAGAAGGTCTACTCCGTGCAGCGCTCGCCGACGTGGATCATGCCGAAGCCGGACCGGCGCTACAGCGGGCGAGAAAAGTGGGTGTTCACCCACGTCCCGTTCGCCAAGAAGATCTACCGAACCCGCCTGTGGCTGCGCAGCGAGTCGAACATCTCGGTGATCGTGGACGGCAGCGACAAGACGCAGGAGTTCAAGGGCATGGCGCTGCGCGCGCTCGAATCGACCGTCGGAGATGAGCAGTTGCGCCGCAGGCTGACTCCGGATCACCCGTTCGGATGCAAGCGGCTGGTGTTCGCAACGGACTATCTGCAGACGTTGACTCAACCTCACGTCGAGGTTGTCACGAGCCCGGCGCGCTCGTTGCGTGCGAGCAGCCTGGTCACCGAAGACGGCACCGAACTGGAGGTGGACGTAGTGGTGTGCGCGACGGGCTACGCCGCCGCCGACTATCTGGGCCAGATCGACGTCGCCGGCGAAGACGGAACGACGCTGCGCGAGAAATGGGCCGAAGGGGCGTATGCGTACCTCGGCATGGCGGTGCCGGATGTGCCGAACTTCTTCATGCTCTACGGGCCCAACACCAACGTCGGCTCCAACAGCGTCATCTTCATGCTGGAGGCCCAGGCCCGCTACATCGTGCGGGCGTTGAAGTACATGCGGCACAGGCGTAAGACGTATATCTCCGTCCGGCCGCAGGCCATGGCGGCATTCATTGCGAAGATCGACGAGTGGATGGTGGGCACCGTGTGGCTCACCCGGTGCAGCAACTACTTTCGTGCCGCCAACGGCAGGGTGGTCACCCAGTGGCCGCGCAGTGCGCTGGCGTTCTGGGGCGCGACGCGCCGGTTCCGGCCCGCTGACTACACGTTCGATCCTGCGCCGTGCTAAATCGTCTCGACCCGGCCCTTCGCCACCTAGCGGCGGCACGCACCGACCTGTCACCCGGCGTGCTCGGCGTTGTCCGTGATTCGCTGAACCAGCGCCGAGCCGAATCCGCCATGGGTGTCAACGACGTCGGCGTGGACATCGAGGACCACGACGTGCCTGGCGCGGATGTCCACTCGATTCCGGTGCGGATCTACCGCGGCGCTTCGGCTCCGGCACCCGCGGTGATCTACTGCCACTCAGGGGCTTTCGTGCTGGGAAATCTCGACACCGACCACCGGCAGTGCGTGGAGTTCGCGCGGCGGGGCCGCTGCACGGTGATCTCCGTCGATTACCGATTGGCACCCGAACACCCGTACCCGGCCGCGCTCGACGATGCGATCGCGGTATTGCAATGGGTGCAGGGGCACGCGACGGAACTGGGAATCGACACGAACCGGATCGCCGTCGCGGGCAGCAGCGCAGGCGCGGCGCTCGCCGCCGAGCTGGCCCAACGCGCAGCGGATGGACCGCCGATCGTGTTCCAGTTGTTGCATCAGCCTGTCCTCGATGACCGGCCGACGCCGTCGAAGGACGAGTTCGATACGACACCGGGATTCGACGGTCCCGCAGTCAAGCAGATGTGGCTGCACTACCTGGCCGGCGAGCCGGTCCCCGCTGACGCCGTGCCTGCACGTGCCGCCGAATTATCCCGTGTGGCGCCAGCGTTGATCACGTGTTCGGAGCTGGATCCGCTACGCGACGAAGCTGTGGACTACGCGTTGCGGCTGATGTGGGCCGGGGTCAGCACGGAACTGCATGTGTATCCGGGCACCTGTCATGGCTTCGATTCGCTACTCCCGGACTGGGAGATGAGCCAGCAGCTGTTCGCCCTGCAAGGGGCGGCGCTCAGGCGGGCGCTGCACGGGCCGATTGGCGACGAACAGCCCGTTGCGGATCGTATCTTTACCAGCAGCCGTGAAACGTACTGAGGGAGTCGGCAGATGTACTTCACGTTCACTCATCCGATGCACAGTCACCCGTACAACCGCGAACTGGTCACCGGGGCAGGCATCGCGACGGTCGCGGCCGCGGCCGAAGCCGCCGGGTTTCACGGCTTCGGCTTCACCGATCACCCCGCACCCACACAGCGGTGGCTCGAGGCGGGTGGGCACGACGCGCTGGACCCCTTCGTGGCGATGGGATTCGCCGCCGCCCGCACCACGACGCTGCGGTTGATTCCGAACGTCGTCGTGTTGCCGTACCGCAACCCGTTCGTGGTGGCCAAGTCCGGCGCGACACTGGACCTGCTTTCAGAAGGACGGTTCACCCTCGCCGTCGGCGTCGGCTACCTCAAGCGCGAATTCGCAGCGCTCGGGATTGACTTCGACGAACGAGGGCAGCTGTTCGACGAGGCGTTGGAGGTGATCCGTGGGATTTGGACCACCGACGACTTCTCCTATGAGGGGCGGCATTTCACGGCGAAGGGCATCACGGCACATCCGCGGCCGGTGAGCCACCCTCACCCGCCGATCTGGATCGGCGGCAATACGGCCGCCGCGCGCAGGCGAGTAACCGCGCACGGCGACGGCTGGTGCCCGTTCCCGGCTCCTGCGATGCTGGCCCAGACCGCGCGCACGGCGGAGATGAATTCGGAAACCCTGAGTGACGGCATCGACGATTTGCGCCGCAGATTGGAGGCCGCAGGCCGCGATCCTTCCGGCATCGACATCAGCTTCACGAACGCAGAAGGGGGCAGTCCAGGCGCCGACGCGTTCAACGCCGACGCCTACCTCAGCGGAGTGGAAAAGCTTTCGGCGCTGGGGGTTACCTGGCTGCAGGTCGGGCTGCCCGGCGACAGCCTCGCGCACGTGCTGGAGACGATCGAACATTTCGGCAAGTCGGTGATCAGTGCTTCACGCTGAGTCAGGCCGCGATCAGTTTCAGCGGTAGCCGCTCGTGTCGGCGGATGATGTTGTTGACCGCCCATGTGGGTGGAGCGGCCAGCTCGATCCGGTCGACGCGCTCAACAAGCGCCTGCAGCATCGCCTGGGTTTCCAGTCGGGCCAGACCCTGCCCGGCGCACGCGTGTGCGCCGTGGCCGAATCCGAGCTGACGGGTGGCGTCGCGCCGGATGTCGAAGTTTTCCGGTGAATCCCATTCGCGTTCATCCCGGTTCGCTGAGGCGTAGATGACGAGCACGCGGGCGCCTGCGCGGATTCGGTGGCCACCGATGTCGGTGTCGTTGCGTGCCAGCCGGGAGAATGCCCGCAGCGGAGATTAGTAGCGGATGACCTCGTTGACCGCGTTCGGAATCCGCGACGGATCGTCGCGCAGGAGCTGCCACTGGTCCGGATGTTCGGCGAACAGGTGCAGCGCATTCGAGATGGCGCTCATCGTGGTGTCCAGTGACGGGGCGATGTAGTCGATCATCAGCGGGGCGCACTCGTCGTGGGACAACTTGCCTGCGTCGGCGGCAAGAAGGACCTCGTGGCCCACACTGCCCTCGATGAGACTGCGGTCCCTGACCACGCGGCGAGCGAAGCGCAGCATGCGCAGGCTGGACGGCAGTGCCTTGATGGCGTGGCGATTCATCGGGGCGAGAATGTCGAAAGTCGCACCGCCCCAGGCCAGGAGGTGGTCACGCTGATCGCGGGGCCACCCGATCAGATCGGGCACCACTGCCAACGGCAGGGCGTACGCCAGATCCTCCACACCCTCGACGTGGCCCCGTGCGAGCGCGATGTCGACAACGCGTGCGGCTTGCTCCCGGACACTGTCATCGATGCCGCGTAGCGCACGGGGCAGCAGGCGATGCGCGACGAGCTTGCGACGTTGATCGTGGTCGGCTCCGTCGCTGCTCAGCGTGGTACCGCGGGAGAGCCGGTTGGTGAGACGGTTGAGTGCCACGCCCTTTTCGGAGACGAATGTCTTGTCGTCGCGCAAGGTGGCCTTGCACTCGGTGAAGCGTGGCAGCGCGTAGGCGTGGTGCCACGGCAGCCAAACCACGGGCCCACGCTGCCGCAGCCGGGCGTAGTGCGGATACGGGTCGACGATCGCGTCGGTCGAATAGATGTCCGCCTGGTATTCCGGCATGCCGTTGGGCGCCTTCAGCATGCTTTTATCCCGTCACTGACAAATCGCGGCACGGCCGCGCACAGCGCGTTCAGGTCCCGGCCGGCGCACATGACGGTGCGGTCGGGTCGGACGATGGCCGCCGTCGCCCGCCCGCGGCGCAGCCAACGCGCCAGCTCGCCACCCGGTTCAGCGACATGCACGACGGCGCCACGTTCTTCGAGTAACGCGCACTGAAGTGCGAGTGGACGCGTGGTGGTAACCATTGCGAAGCTGTTGCCGAGGACGGCGTCGAGGCGAATCCCTTCGGCTGTCACGGGGTTGGGGCACAGGGTGCCTGCCAATTGCCCCGGCACGCGCGCCTTGGAGACCAATGCGGAGCGGCGCAGCGCGGGTGTCTTGCTCTCGACGAGCTTGTCGCGCAATCCGGGAACCAACCGCAGTCGAGGGACGACGAACCGGCGGATGAGATTGCCGGCTTCACCGCCTGCGGTCATCGCCCAACCCACGCTCAGCGCCATCGCGATCATGAAGCGAGTGTGTGGTTTTCGCTCCTGTTCGTAGGTGTCCAGGACGGTGGGTGGCAGGCCACCGTCCAGCACAAGGGCGAGTTTCCACGCCAGGTTCATTGCATCGCGCAATCCGGTGCCCATGCCCTGGCCGATGAACGGTGGAGTGAGATGTGCCGCGTCGCCGAGCAGGAAGATGTTTCCTCGGCGCCACCGATCGGCGACCTTCGCGCGAAAGGTGTACTCCGTCACCCGAACCAGCGTCAGGTCCGTGGGTGGCAGGTCGCCAACCCAAGGCGCGATAAGCGGGCGCAGCGCGTCAAGGGAGGCGTAGTCGTCAGCAGTCTCACCCGGCAACAACTGGAACTCCCAGCGGTAGCGGGAATCGCCGATGCGCATGTAGGTCGCGGCGCGGATCGGATCGCAGACTTGGTGCACTCCGTCCCACTGATCAAGATCGGCGGTGGTCGCGATGTCCACGACCAGCCAGCGCTGGTCGAACTTGAGGTCGTGCATATCGGCGCCGATGCATGAGCGCACGACGCTGTTGGCGCCGTCGCACCCGAGGACGTACTTCGCCTCGATGACGTGCTGGGCGCCGTCGGTGCGGTCGCCGAACGTCACCAGGATTCGTCCCTGCCCGTCGTCGGCGATGTCGGTGACTTCGGCGTCGCTGCGCAAGTGCGCGCATGGGTAGTGCTCGAGGTTCGTGCGTAACACCTTTTCGAGGTCGGGCTGGTCGAACATGTTGGCCTGCGGGAAGCCGTGCACGCTGTGTGCCGGGTCGCGATGGAACTCTGCGAGGACTCTCGTGGAGTTGTTGTCGAGCAGTCGCAATCCGAGTGCGGGCCTGGAGATTGCCGCGAATTCCTCGGCGATACCGAGACGCGCGAGGATACGGAAGATTTCGTCGTCGAGATGGACCGCGCGCGGCTGCGGATACACCGAAGACCAGCGATCGAGCACGAGACATTCGATGCCGTACTGCGCGAGCAGGGTGGCGGCGGTGATGCCGGTCGGGCCTGCACCGACGATGACGACAGGGGTCACGCGTACTTCACAGCGGTGCGTTGGGTACCAAGGTCGATCGCGCCGTCATCGGTCGCGACACCGAGTTCGACGACGTCGCCATGCTTCAAGTACTTCGGGTTGTTGGCCTGTCGCTTGAAGAACGCCTTCCATTTCATCGCGGGCGGCAGCAGCGAGCCGATGACCTCGATGGGCTTGGCAGGCGCACTGAGCGCGGTGCCGACGGGGGTGCCCGTCAAGATGAGGTCTCCGGCCATCAGGTTCTGGAATCTGGTGAGTGACTGCAGCGCCTGCAGCGGCCGGTAGATCATGTCGCCCTCGACAAGGGCGTCCTGGCGCACCTCGCCATTGACGCGCGTCTGCAGGCGCAGGTCGCCGAAGCGTTTGAGTTCGTCGGTGTCGAGCAGCACCAGCGCGGGACCGACCGGGGTGAACGTCGGGTACGACTTGGCCTCGTAGAACTGCGTCTGCGGCAGCTGAATGTCGCGGGCCGACACGTCGTTGGTGACGACGAGCCCGGCGATGTAGTCGGCGAGCGTCGACTCCGAAATTGCTGTGCCGACGGGGATCTCGCGTCCGACCACCAGGCCGATTTCGACCTCGTAGTCGAGAAACCTGACGTGGTCGGGTTTGACGATGTCGTCGTACGGTCCGCTGATCGACGCGGAGGCCTTGCGGAAGAATGTCATCGGTATCGACTCGGGATCCATGCCGGCGTCCTTGACGTGCGAGGCGAAGTTCGTCATCTGCGCGACGACGCGACACGGGGCGGTGACGGGGGAGACCAGGTCGAGGCTGTCCAGGGCGACGGTGGTCCCATTGTGGGCGGCGGCTTCGATGGCCGCCCGGTCGGCGAGCAGCTCACCGGTGGTGGTTGCAGAGGTCTCGATTTTGGCGGCGCCGGTGGGTGTTTGGACCCACCAGGCGTCGACTGTGCGCAGTACGGAGATGGTCATGTGCTCGCTACTTTCAGGAGGCCGATCAGGCGGTTGATGTCGAATTCGTTGTCGTCGCGCAGCGCGGCGATGATCGACCGCGCTTCGTGGGGAAGTGACCTCGGGCTTGTGCCGAGGAAGTCCTTGGTAGCCGGGGGGCCCCATTGAGCCAAGCCCGTTGCGGTGAATGGCGCCCAGCCGGGTTCCAGCGTCGAATCAAACATGTCGCCGTCGGCGAAGTGTTCGACCATGAAGCCATCCGGGTCACGCCAGTAGTCGAAAAGCTGGCTGCCCTGGATGTGGCGGCCGATGCCCCAGGAACGGAAATAGCCTCGCTCACTGAGGTATTCGCCGCCTGCTGCCAGTGCATCGAGATCGCAGACCTGATACGCCGAATGCACATACCGGTTTTGCGGGCCGAGCGCCAGCGCCAGCGTGTGGTGGTCGGCGGGTTCGGTGCCGCGGTCGCACCGGATGAAGCTCATCGTCGGGCCGCGCGCGCGTTGGCCAGGGAAGTAGAGGAAGTCGCTGACGATCATGCCGAGGTTGTCCAGGTACCAGTTCAGCGCCGAGACGTACTTCGTGGTCTGCAGCACCAGGTGCCCGAGCCGTTGAACTTTTGTCGGTACGCGCGGTGGGCGCTGCGTAGCGTTCACCCGCCGCAGTTCGTGTCCGAGGTTGAGGATGTGCGGCGTCTGGGATGGCAGCGGCTCGAGTGGATGGGTGCCTGCGATGACATGTACGGCGATGCCGGTCGGGTCCGTCAGATCGACGGTCATGCCGCCGATCGTTTCTGGCAGCCGTCTGGTGCGGGTGCCGGTCGCCTCGGCGAGGCGGTGCAGGTCGGTCTCATCCTGAGCCTGATAGGCGGCGCCGAGGAATCTGCTGCGGGTGCCGCGGCGAACGATCACGCACGGCGCGCCGGTGTCGGTGCCGCGCAGTTGCAGTTCGTTTGCGGTCCGCAGCATGGTCGCGAAGCCGAACGCGTTGGCAAAAGCCTCGGCGGCAGAAAGGTCGGGCTTCTCGAATTCCAGCCAGGCGATGTCATGAACCTTGATGACCGGATTGCGGGAGCGCCCGGGATGCTCCCCGGGCCGAGCGCACTGCTCGCTGTGCAGGTCAGTGTGGGTACCAACGACGTCGCTCATCCCGACTCCTTTCAAATCTGACGAAATCGTCACATGCGAGACTATCCTCAGTCAAGTGGTTCTGACGAAATCATCAGAACTGAGTTCCCTGCTATGGTGGGCGGGTGAGTGAGGGGCAGAAGGACCCGGTCAATCGGCTGGAGCGGCGCAAACAGCGGACGCGCTCGGCCCTGATTCAAGCTGCGCAGGCGTTCCTTGCGGCGGGCAAGTCCAACGTGCCCGTGCTGGAGATAACGCAGGCCGCAGATGTTGGGATGGGGTCGTTCTATAACCATTTCGACAGCAAGGAAGACCTGTTCGAGGCCGCGGTTGCCGATGCACTCGACAATCACGGAGCCCTGCTCGATCAGCTCACCGAACCGTTCGAAGATCCCGCCGAGACGTTCGCATGCAGTTTCCGCCTGACCGGCCGGCTTTTTCGGCGTCGTCCACAGGAGAGTCAGATTCTGCTCGTCAACGGGCTCAACTTGATGTCGGCGGAGCGCGGGCTCGGGCCCCGCGCGTTGCGGGATATCGAATTGGGCGCCGCTGCAGGACGTTTCACTGTGGACGATCCCAAGCTGGCGCTCGCCGTCGCCGCAGGCGCCCTGCTGGGGCTCGGCAAGCTGCTACAAGAAGAGCCGGAACGCGATGACGCCGCGGCCACTGACCGAGTGACCGAAGGCGTGCTGCGCTTGTTCGGGGTTCCCGCCGACGAGGCACACGAGATCTGCGGGCGCCCGCTTCCGGACCTCGCTGGAGTGCCGCTGCCGGACTCGGCGGCGTGATGCGGCTACTCAGAACGCGGCTTCTGGCAGTCGCATGATCTCGTCGTCGAGGGATTCGATGACACCACGCACACCGGTGATCGCGGGCAGCATGTTGGCAGCGAAGAACGCCGCAGTCGCAATCTTGCCGCGGTAGAACGCGTCGTCGCTTCCCGACGCGGCGAGCGCTGCATGGGAAACGTTGGCCTGCACCAACAGTCGCCATCCGATGATCAGATCGCCAACGGCGAGCAGGAACCGTACCGAGCCGAGCCCGACCTTGTAGATCTGGGTGGGGTCCTCAGAGGCGGACATCAGGTAGCCCGTCAATGTCGCGGTCATCGACTGGACATCCTCGAGAGCGGTGGCAAGCAACCCGGCCTGCTTGGTCAATGCGGCATCACAGTTCTCGATGGTGTGGGTGATCTGGCCGGCCACGTGGGCAAGGGCGGCGCCGCGGTCGCGGGCGATCTTGCGGAAGAAGAAGTCCAGCGCTTGGATCGCCGTGGTGCCCTCGTAGAGGGAATCGATCTTCGCGTCGCGGATGTACTGTTCGATCGGATAGTCCTGCAGGAACCCCGATCCGCCAAGAGTCTGCAGCGACTCGGTCAACATCTCGTAGGCGCGTTCGGAGCCCACACCTTTGACCACGGGGAGCAGCAAGTCGTCGATGCGGTGTGCCATCGCCGGGTCCGCACCCGAAACACGCTGCGCGACATCGTCGTTCTGATGCGCAGCGGCATACATATACAGCGCGCGCAGACCTTCGGCGTAGGCCTTCTGCGTCAGAAGGCTGCGCCGCACATCCGGGTGGTGAAGGATCGTGACGCGCGGCGCGGTCTTGTCGGTCATCTGCGTCATGTCGGCACCCTGCACCCGCTCCTTCGCGTACGCCAGTGCGTTGAGGTAGCCGGTCGACAGAGTGCCAGCGGACTTGACGCCGATTGTCATGCGGGCGTTCTCGATCACGGTGAACATCTGCGCGATGCCGTTGTGCACATCGCCGACGAGATAGCCGACCGCGGGCACGCCGTGCGCGCCGAACGTCAACTCGCACGTCGGAGAGGACTTCAAGCCCATCTTGTGTTCGAGCCCGGTCGCGAAAACGCCGTTGCGGGGACCTAATTCGAGAGTGTCGGGGTCGAACAAGTAGTTGGGCACATAGAAGAGGCTCAGTCCTTTGGTGCCGGGACCGGCGCCCTCTGGCCGTGCCAGCACGAGATGAAAGATGTTCTCCGCGGTGTCACCGACATCGCCGCCGGAGATGAAACGCTTCACCCCCTCGATGTGCCACGTGCCATCCGGTTGTGGGAACGCCTTAGCGCGGCCCGCACCCACATCGGACCCGGCGTCGGGTTCGGTCAACACCATGGTTGCCGCCCAGCCCCGCTCCAGGGCCATTGCCGCCCAACGCTTCTGCTGTTCGTTGCCCTCAACGAAGAGCGCGTTGGCCATCGCGGGGCCGAGGGCATACCAGAAGGTGGCCGACGGGTTGGCGCACATCAGCATTTCGTGGATCGCCCATGTCAGCGGCGCGGGTGCGGACACCCCGCCGATTCCCTCGGCGATGCCGATGCGCCACCATTCGGCGTCCTTGACCGCCTGCACCGACTTGGCCAGTTCGCCTGGAACCGTGACGGTGTGCCGATCCGGATCGAACACCGGCGGATTGCGGTCGGCGTCTGCGAAGGACTCGGCGACCGGCCCCTCCGCGAGGCGCGCGACCTCCTCGAGCATCGTGCGCAGCGTGTCGACGTCAAGGTCGCCGTAGCTGCCTGAGTCGAGAACGTCGCCGAGACGCAGCACCTCCAGCAGATTGAACTCAATATCCCTGACGTTGGCGATGTAGTGGCCCACTGCTTTTCCTTACCCGTGAGAACGTGACGAAAGTGTCTCTGAGCAGGGAAAACGTACGCAACCGTAACCTACGGTGACGCAACCGTAGAGTCCGAGGTTGACCGCAATCGTGTGACGCCTGTCACAGGGCTGGCAACTCCGCAAGCACCTCTGCGCGCGCCGAGTCGAAGCTCAGATAGCCCTTGATCGGCAGCGTCTCAGGCAGCGGATCCTCATAGCTCCAAGCCACATCCTCGACGACGATGTCACCGATGACCGCTGACCAGTACGTCGCGTCGCCCTTGTAGTTGCAGTAACTGGTGGTGTCCGATCGCCGCAGCACGTCGGTGCGCACCAACGAAGGATCGACATAGAGGCGTGGTTCCAGCGCCGTTTCGAAAACCGCGACGGTGTCGGCGGTGTCCACCAGCGTGATGCCCGCGACGGTGACGCGCAGCCCGCGACGCGTGGGGCGGCAGTCCACGCGGTGATACGGGTTGGGCGGATAGTGGACGAGCTTGCGGCCTTCCTCGAACCAGGCGTCGACGGCGCCCCATGGGACGCGGACATGACCAGGCGCCTCCGGTTCGGGCTCGCCAGGAAGGTCCGCGACATCGTCGACCGGGAACGCGAAGCGCAGCGGTTGGCCGCGGCGGTGCACGAGCAGGGCCCGTTCGGTGTCGATCACGGTGCGCCCGTCCAGGACCGCCTGCACGCGCCGGGGATGCGGTTCGACGAAGACCACGTCGTCGGGCAGCGGTGACGAGAACCATCCGGCGGGGTCCTTGCTGAGGGGTCCGCGACCGGCCACAAGACTCATTTCGGTGCCTCCGCTCGGGGTTCTCGACCACAAGCCTTACAAATCGTCGGAAGGTCTGCGCTCCCGCCCCGCGCGGGGTGCAATGGTCGTGACGAACGAGGTGGGATGAAGCGACTCAACGGCGTGGACGCCTTGATGCTCTATACCGAGACGCCCGAGATCCACATGCACACATTGAAGATCGGCGTGCTGGATGTGTCGGGTGTCGAGGGCGGCTACAGCTTCGATGTGTTTCGCAGAATCGCGTTCCCCAGGCTGCAGGCGCTGGCGCCACTTCGTCATCAGCTCGGGCGAAATTCCGCTGAAGATGCATCATCCGATGTGGGCGGTGAACGACGGCGACATCGACTTCGACTACCACGTTCGTCGTGCGCAGGTACCCGCTCCCGGTGGCCGCCGGGAACTGGACCAGTTGATCGGCGAGATCGCCAGTACGCCGCTCGACCGCACGCGTCCGTTGTGGGAGATGTACGTCGCCGAAGGCCTTGCCGAGGGCCGCATTGCGCTGATCCAACAGGTTCACCACGTGCTCGCCGACGGCGTCGCATCGGCGAATCAGATGGCCAGGGCGATGGCGGCCTTCGGCCCGGCCG
>CAVQFK010000023.1:0-852127 GCA_963711755.1 uncultured Actinomycetota bacterium | reverse complement strand
CCGTCGGCTGACGACTGCTGCCTGCCCACGGCGAGTGGCCAGTTATCGCACGTCGCCGGGCCGGCAGCGTGTCATAACTGGCCACCGGGCGGCGGCGAACGCGCCGCCAGCCTGAACGCGGTCGTTAAGCTGGGCCGATGTCTGATCCGGTACTGGTCAAGGTCGAGGACCGCGTTGCGCTCATCACCGTCAATGATCCCGACCGGCGCAACGCGGTCACGAAAGAGATCTCGGCGGCCCTGCGCGCGGCCGTTGATGCCGCGGAGGCCGATCCGGAGGTGCACGCGGTCGTTGTCACCGGCGCGGGCAGGGCATTCTGCGCAGGCGCCGATCTCACCGCGCTCGGTGCGGCCACCGAGGACGGACTGCGTGTCATCTATGACGGCTTCCTAGCCGTGGCCAACTGCTCGTTGCCGACGATCGCTGCGGTCAACGGTGCGGCTGTCGGCGCGGGGTTGAACCTCGCGCTGGCCGCCGACGTGCGCATCGCGGGCCAGGCGGCGCTGTTCGATCCCCGCTTCCAGAAGCTCGGCATCCATCCCGGCGGCGGTGCGACGTGGATGCTTCACCGCGCAGTGGGTCCGCAGGTCGCCAGGGCATCGCTGCTCTTCGGTATGCGTTTCGACGCCGAAGCCGCGGTGCGTTACGGGTTGGCGCTCACAGTCGCCGACGATCCAGTCGCCGCCGCGCTCGAACTCGCCGCGGGCCCGGCCGCCGCGCCACGCGAGGTGGTCGTTGCCACTAAGGCGTCCATGCGCGCCACTGCAAACCCTGGCGTCGTCGACACCGACCAGCACAGCATCGCCGTCGATACCGAGCTCGGCCCGCAGGCCACCTCGATCCTTTCGCCGGAGTTCGCGCGCAGACTCGCTGCTGCACAACGCAAGTGACCTAGAGGTCGAGCAGCGCAAGCTCCGGCGATTCGATCAGGCCGCGCAGCTCGACCAAGAAGGCTGCCACCTGCGCGCCGTCGACGATGCGATGGTCGAATGCACATGTCAGCGACATTGTCGGCCGCACAACGACATTGCCCTCCACCACGACCGGCCGCGGCTTGAGCGAGCCCATTCCCAGAATCGCCGCTTCCGGGTAGTTGATCACCGGCACGCCCTCGTCCAAGCCCAGCGCCCCGAAGTTGGACACGGTGAACGTCGAGCCCTGCAGATCGGACGGCTTAAGGGTGCCCGCGCGCGCGTCGCTGATCAACCGGGCCACCACCGTCGCCAACTCCCTTGTCGTCTTGTCCTGTGCATCGCTGACGACCGGCACCAGCAGCCCGCGCGGGGCGGCGACGCCGAAGCCCAAGTGCACCGCCGAGTGCAGATGTATCTGCGGACCGGCCGTGGTGTCGACCCACGTCGAGTTCAGGTTCGGGTGATGACGCAAACAGATCGTCAGCAACCGCAGCGTCAGCACGAACGGGGTGATCGGCGAATCCTCCCCCGCCGCATCGCGCATCCGCTCCCGCAGCCGCACCAGCGCAGAGCAGTCGACCTGCACACCGGCATGAGCGTCGGGTATCTGACTACGCGACAACGCCATTCGATGCGCCATCTCGGCCTGCACACCACGCACCGCAACCATGTCGGGGCTCGGCGCCGACCTGCCCGCCGCGGCAAGCACATCCTCGCGGGTGATCACGCCGTCGGGACCCGAGCCGGCAAGGCCGGCCAGATCGACGTTCAGTTCCGCGGCCAGCTTGCGCACCGGCGGCTTCGCGCGGGGCCGGTCCGAAGGCGGTGTGGTGGCCCGCCTGCTGACGTCCATGCCATCGTCGGCTCCGTAACCGACAAGCACCGGCTTGCGTCTCGGCCCCGCCTCCGCGACCTGCTCGACATCCGTGGCGATGCGCGCCAACACCGCACCGACAGCCAGCGTCTCGCCTTCGTCCCCGCCACGCTCGACGATCCGCCCGGCGTACGGGCTCGGAATCTCGACCTCGGCCTTGTTGGTCTCCACCGTGCACAGCGTCTGGTTCAGCTCGACCGCGTCACCCACCGCGACGCTCCATGCGGTGATGGTCGCCTCTTCAAGGCCCTCCCCAAGGTCTGGCACCAGGAAGTCGCGCACGCCGTCGGTCATGGCTGCCGCATCTCTTTCTCGACGCAGTCCAGGAGCCGGTCGACCCCCGGCAGCCACAGTGTCTCCAACCGCGCCGGCGGGTACGGCGTGTCAAAACCGGTGGCGCGCAACACCGGAGCCTCTAGGTCGTAGAACAGCTCCTCGGAGATGCGCGCGGCCAATTCGGCGCCGAAGCCCAGCGTGCGCGGGCCCTCGTGCATCACCACCGCCCGGCCGGTCTTGCGCACCGAATCCGCAACAGTGTCGAAGTCGAGCGGGTTCAGCGACCGAAGGTCTATCACCTCCAGGCTCCAACCATGTTGGTCAGCCGCCAGTTCGGCCGCATTGAGCGCCGTCGCGACGAGCGGGCCGTACGTCACTATCGTGACGTCGTCGCCGGTGCGCCGGACGGCCGCGCGCCCGATCGGCAGTCCCGGCGAGGTGGTGTCCACGGCTTCGCGGGCCCAGTACCGCCGTTTCGGCTCGAGATAGATCACCGGGTCCCTGCTCGCGATCGACTGCCGCAGCAGCCAATACGCGTCCGACGGGGTGGACGGCACCACCACCTTCAGCCCGGCGGTGTGCAGCCAGTAGCTCTCGGTGGACTCCGAATGATGTTCCACCGCACCGATTCCGCCGAACGAAGGAATTCGTATCGTCACCGGCATGTCGATGTCGCCGCGGGTGCGCATCCGGTACTTCGCCAAGTGGCTGACGATCTGGTCGAACGCCGGTGCGGCGAAGCCGTCGAACTGAATCTCGGGCACCGGTACGAAGCCGCGGATCGCCATCCCGATCGCGATGCCGACGATGGCCGATTCGGCCAGCGGGGTGTCGAAACAACGTTGCTCACCGAAGGTTTCCGCAAGGCCAGCGGTCACCCGGAACACACCGCCCAGCTTGGCCACGTCTTCGCCGAACACGAGCACCCGGTCGTCGGCCGCCATCGCGTCATGCAGCGCCATGTTGATCGACTGCACCATCGTCAGCGTCGGCGCCAGCGGCACGGTGGTCAGTAGCGCGCCACGAGGCTCGGGTGTGTCGTCGCCCTGCATCGGCGGTCGTTCAATGATTTGGGTCATTTCAGGCCTCCTTCGCCAACTCCGCCAGCAGCTGTTCGCGCTGCTTCGCCAGCTCCGGAGTGATGTCGTGATACACGGTGTCGAACATCTCGGTGACGTCGATGTCGGGGGCGTCGACCACCGAGTCACGCAACTCGGTGCGTAATCGTTTGGATTTGGCCGACACTCGCTCCTCCAGCCGCTCGGTCCACACCCCGACGGACTGCAGATAGGTGCGGTACCGGGGAATGGGGTCGCGGGCGAGCCAGTGCTCGACCTCTTCTTGGGGCCGGTATCTGGTCGGGTCGTCGGAGGTGGTGTGCGGACCCAGCCGGTAGGTGACCGCTTCGATCAGCGTCGGCCCGCCGCCCTCGCGTGCCCGCTGCGCGGCCTCGGTCATCACCGCGAAACAAGCCAGCACATCGTTGCCGTCCACGCGGATGCCCGGCATGCCATATCCGATGGCGCGGTGCGCGATCGACGGCGCCGCCATCTGATGGCTGACCGGCACCGAGATTGCCCACTGGTTGTTCTGCACGAAGAACACACAGGGCGCCTTGTACACCGCGGCCAGGTTCAGCGCCTCATGCGCGTCGCCTTCACTGGTGGCGCCGTCGCCGAGGAATGTCACCGTCACCGAGTCCTCGCCAAGCCGTTGCGCGGCCATCGCGGCACCCACCGCGTGAAGTCCGTGCGTGCCGATCGGTATCGCGATCGGGGCGCAGCATTTCTCGGTGAAGCCCAGCCCTCCGTGCCACTTACCCCGCCACACCGCGCCCATCTGTGCTGGCGTGATGCCCCGGATCAGGAAACAGCCGATCTCGCGGTACTGCGGAAACAGCCAGTCGGTTTTGCGCAGGCAGGCCGCGGCGCCGATCTGGGCCGCCTCCTGACCGCGGCACGACGCGAACAAGGCCAGCTCGCCCTGTCGCTGCAGGTTGACGAATTCGATGTCGAGTTCGCGGGTGACAACCATCATCTCGTACAGCCAGCTCAGCGTCTCGGGAGGCAAATCCCGGCTGTAACGGTCGCACGATGTGGGCGCCCCGTCGGGGGCAACGAGTTGCACCGGCTCGATGTCGACAGATGCCGGCGTCGCAGATACCTGCCCATCCAAAACAGCCATACCGCCTCCTTTTCGGTGACGGCATGTTCCGCCGTCAGTCCGCGAGGTGCTCAGCGCGGAGGCGGTCAGAGCAAAACCCCTGGTTAGAGGCCTCCAGCTAGTTGCCGGGGTGGGGCGCTAGCTGGACGATGCGCTCTGCTCGCCGCAGCACTGGGGCAACCACCATTATGCCGTCACCTGGGACACCAGCGCTTGTACGACGCACTGAAGTTCTCAGGCAGCGTTAACCGCCGTACTGCGGACACACTCGAGTGCCATCGATGCCATATGGGCCGAAGCCCTCGGGGAACGTGTCGTTAGATGCGCCGCTATCAATTCTCCGTAGCGGCGAACGCGACAATCCGTTCGGCGCGCCGCAGCACGGGGGCATCCACCATCGTGCCTTCGAACGCGAAGACGCCCCGCTGCGTGCGCGCCGTGTCGAGGACGCGCCGGGCCCAGTCGGCCTGTTCGGCGGTCGGCTCGTAGCCGTCGCGAATGACCGCCACCTGGGACGGGTGGATCGCGACCTTGGCATCGAACCCGACCGCCACGGCGTCTTCGACCTCGCCGCGCAGACCGTCGAGATCCTTGATGTCGAGGTACACCGAGTCCAGTGCCATCCGGCCGTAAGCCTTTGCGGCCAGCAGGGTCTGCGCCCGTACGTGTTGGGCGACCTCGCGGTACGTGCCGTCGGGATACCTGTTCGCCGTGCCGCCCAACACCGCGAAGAGGTCCTCGGCGCCCCACATCAACGCGAATGCGTTGTCCATCCGAGCCAAGTCAGCGACCGCCAACGCGCCGAGCGGCGTTTCAATCAGCACGACGACCTCCAGCGGCGCCAAGTCACGCACCTGCTGCGGATCTTCGGTTTTCGCCAGCATGACGGTGGTGTACGACGTCCGCGAAAGCGCCTCGAGGTCGAGCTGATGGTCGGGTGTCGCGCTCGGATTGATCCTGACGACTGTGCGATCCGGGTCCAGCGGCGTGTCGACCAACGCGCTGCGCGCCGCCGCCCGGTCCTTTGCCGCGACGCCGTCTTCCAGGTCGAGGATCACCACATCGGCTGCGGCGGCCGCCTTTTCGAACCGTTCGGGGCGATCGGCCGGGCAGAACAACCATGCGGGTCCGGTCTGGGTCAAGGCCGCCACTAGTTCTCCCCTTCGGGTCGCTTGCGCACCATCGTCTTTCGCGATGCCGTCGCGACGATGTCGCCATGCTGGTTACGACCGATGTGGGAGAAGGTCACGATGCCTTCGCCGGGACGGCTTTTCGACTCCCGCTTATCGGTCACCTCGGTTTCGGCGTACAACGTGTCGCCGTGGAAGAGCGGCTTGGGGAAGGCGACCTCGCCGAAGCCGAGATTGCCGACGATCGTGCCCTGGGTCAGCTGCGCGACCGAAAGCCCGACCAACGTCGAGAGCGTGAACATCGAATTGACCAGCCGTTCGTTGAACGGCGGCAGGGCATCGGAGAACGCGGCATCCAGGTGCAGCGCCTGGGTATTCATCGTCAACGTGGTGAAAAGGACGTTGTCCGCCTCGGTGACCGTGCGGCCGGGGCGGTGCTGGTACAGCACACCGGTCTCGAACTCCTCGAACCACAGACCCCGCTGGGTGACGATCTTTCTTTCGCTCACATCGGCCGAATCGTTCGCTCCGCTCACAGGCCAGCCTGCCGCGCGATCAGCATCAACTGCACTTCGGTTGTCCCCTCACCGATCTCGAGGATCTTGCTGTCCCGGTAATGCCGCGCGACGGTGAACTCGTTCATGAACCCGTAGCCGCCGAACACCTGGGTGGCGTCGCGGGCGTTGTCCATGGCGGCCTCGCTGGCCACCAGCTTGGCGATGGCGGCCTCCTTCTTGAACGGCTTGCCCGACAGCATAAGCGCGGCGGCATCGTAGTAGGCGGTGCGCGCCGTGTGGGCGCGGGCCTCCATGCGGGCGATCTTGAACGCGATGGCCTGGTTGGCGCCGATGGCCTGCCCGAACGCCTCCCGTTCCTTGGCGTACTTGATACTTTCGTCGACGCAGCCCTGAGCGGCGCCCACCGACAGCGCCGCGATCGCGATCCGGCCCTCGTCCAGAATGCGCAGGAAGTTGGCGTAGCCACGGCCACGCTCGCCGAGCAGGTTCTCCTGCGGCACCCGCACGTCGTCAAAGCTCAGCGGGTGGGTGTCCGACGCGTTCCAGCCGACCTTGTTGTACGCCGGTTCCGCCGTGAAACCCGGTGTGGGAACGGGCACCAGGATGGTCGAGATCTCTTTCTTGCCTTCGGCTTCGCCGGTGACGGCGGTGACAGTGACGAGCTTGGTGATGTCGGTGCCGGAGTTGGTGATGAACTGCTTGCTGCCATTAATAATCCAGCTCGACCCATCCAATTTCGCCGTCGTCTTGGTCGCCCCTGCGTCCGTGCCGCCGCCCGGCTCCGTGAGGCCGAACGCGGCCAAGGACTTGCCGCTTGTCAACTGCGGCAGCCATTCCTGCTTCTGCGCCTCGTTGCCGAAGCGGTACACCGGCATGGCGCCAAGCGACACACCGGCCTCCAGGGTGATCGCCACGCTCTGGTCGACCTTGCCAAGCTCTTCGAGCGCAAGGCACAGGGCGAAGTAGTCTCCGCCCATGCCGCCGTACTCCTCGGGAAAGGGCAGGCCGAACAGGCCCATGTCGGCCATGCCGGACACGACTTCGTATGGGAAGGAATGCTCTTCGTCGTGTTTGGCCGACACGGGTGCGACGACGCTCTGCGCGAAGTCGCGCACGGTCTTGGCGAGTTGCTCGTAGTGGTCGGGCAGCGTGCCGGTCGACAGAAAATCGCTCATGACTCTTCCTTCTGATTTGAGGTGATCCTGGCCAGTAGCTGGCCCACCTTGACCTGGTCGCCGACGGCGACGAGAAGTTCCACCATGCCGTCCACCGGCGCGGTCAGTGCGTGTTCCATCTTCATCGCCTCGACGGTGACGATGACGACGCCTGTGTCAACGGGATCGCCGTCCGCAACGCCAACGGCGACAACCGAACCCGGCATGGGGCTGACGAGTTCGGCGTCACCGCTGTGCTCGTCGTCGGGGCGCACCGGTGCCTCGCGCA
This sequence comes from uncultured Actinomycetota bacterium, assembly GCA_963711755.1. Classification (GTDB taxonomy): domain Bacteria; phylum Actinomycetota; class Actinomycetes; order Mycobacteriales; family Mycobacteriaceae; genus Mycobacterium. Next base: position 844,809 of record CAVQFK010000023.1, on the reverse strand, counting down.
CCTCCTCGACCATGGCGACGCCGTCGTCACCGGCGAGCCAGATCTGGTGATCGGACTCGGCGACCCGGTATCTGCCGCGCAATCCGTCCAGTGTGACTGTCAGCTCGTTGCCGTCGAGAGCGGCTGCCAAGGTACGTGTTTCACCGTGTTCCACGCTCACCGTGGCTGCTTGCGGGGTTCCGACGATCCGTACGTGGTCGGTGCGCTCCCCCGACCGCAACCGGACTATGGTGGCCGCGGTTTCGCCCACCCGCCAACCCGACGGCACCGACCACAGGTCATCGCCTGCCGCCTGGTGATACCGCAGCCATCGGTACGTCGCGGCGACGGCGAACTCGTCGTCGCCGGCGGTCGGTGCCGTGAAATCGCCAGCGCGCCGGTCCAATAGGCCGGTGTCGAGGGCACCTTCTGCCACATCGGGGTCGGTGAGCAGGAAGCGAAGGAAGTCGATGTTTGTCGTGACGCCAAGGACGGCGGTCTCGGCAAGCGCGCGGTCCAACGCCTTCAACGCCGCGGGCCGGTCATCGGCGTGCGTGATGATCTTGGCGAGCATCGGATCGTAATCGCTGCCCACGACCGTCCCCGCGTAGATGCCCGAATCCACCCGCGCCGCAGTGGGTTCGGTGACGTCGAGCACGGTGCCGCCGGTTGGCAGAAAGTCGCGGGCAGGATCCTCGGCGTACACGCGCGCCTCGATGGCGTGGCCCGTCATCGCGATGTCGTCCTGCGCGAGCGCAAGCTTCTCACCCGCGGCGATGCGCAGCTGGAGTTCGACGAGGTCGACCCCGGTGACCAACTCGGTGACCGGGTGTTCGACCTGCAGGCGGGTGTTCATCTCCATGAAGAAGAACTCGTCGGGGTTCATCGCGGAGACGATGAATTCGACGGTGCCCGCACCCACGTAGTCGACGCTGCGGGCGGTGTCACACGCGGCGGCGCCGATACGGGCGCGAGTGGCAGGGTCCAGCAGCGGGGACGGCGCTTCTTCGATGACCTTCTGATGGCGGCGCTGCAGGCTGCACTCCCGCTCACCGAGGTGAATGACATTGCCGTGGCAGTCGGCGAGCACCTGTACCTCGATGTGCCGCGGCACCAGAACGAATCGTTCCAGGAACAGCGTGTCGTCGCCGAAGGCGGCGGCCGATTCGCGGCGCGCGGAGGCGAGAGCAGCCGGCAACTCATCGGGTCGTTCAACCATCCGCATGCCCTTACCGCCGCCGCCGGCCGACGGCTTGACCAGGACGGGGAAGCCGACGTCAGCGGCGCCGGCAATCAGGTCGCCGTCGTTAAGGCCGGGTCGGGAGATGCCGGGCACGACGGGCACACCGAACGCGGACACCGCCGCCTTGGCGGCGATCTTGTCGCCCATCGTGGCGATGGCCTGCGCAGGCGGACCGATGAACACGATGCCCGCCCCATCGAGCGCCGCGGCGAAGTCGGCGTTCTCCGAAAGGAATCCATATCCCGGATGCACCGCCTGTGCGCCGGTACGGACCGCTGCACCGACCACCGCGGGGATGTTCAGGTAGCTCTGGCGGGCGGGCGCTGGGCCGATCCGCACGGCGACGTCGGCCTCGGTGACGTGCCGGGCGCCGGCGTCGGCGTCGCTGAAGATCGCAACGGAACGGATGCCCATCGCGCGCAGCGTGCGGATGACCCGCACCGCGATCTCGCCGCGGTTGGCAACCAGGACAGTGTCGAAGCTCATCATCACATCCTGAATACGCCGTAGGAGACCGACTCGAGCGGAGCCTGGCCGACCACCGAAAGCGCGAGCCCCAGAACCGTTCTGGTATCGGCTGGATCGATGACCCCGTCATCCCAGAGCCGCGCCGTTGAGTAGTACGGATTACCCTGACTCTCGTACTGCTCCCGGATCGGTGCCTTGAACTCTTCTTCCTGCTCGGCGGTCATGTCGCCGCGCACGGTCGCCAGCACCGAGGCGGCCTGCTCGCCGCCCATGACCGAGATCCGCGCGTTGGGCCACATCCACAGAAAGCGTGGCGAATACGCGCGCCCGCACATCGAGTAGTTACCCGCGCCGTAGGAGCCGCCGATCACGACGGTCAGCTTCGGCACCCGGGCGCAGGCGACCGCGGTGACCATCTTCGCGCCGTGTTTGGCGATACCGCCTGCCTCATAGTCGCGGCCCACCATGAAGCCGGAGATGTTCTGCAGGAAAAGCAGCGGGACCATGCGCTTATCGCACAGTTCGATGAAATGTGCGCCCTTGACTGCAGATTCGGAGAACAGCACGCCGTTATTGGCCACGATGCCCACCGGATGGCCGTGGATGCGGGCGAAGCCCGTGATCAGCGTGCTGCCGTATTCGGCCTTGAACTCGGCGAATTCGCCGCCGTCGACGATGCGGGTGATCACCTCGTGCACGTCGTAGGGCACCCGTGGGTCGACCGGCACCACGTCGTACAACTCGGTCTGGTCGGCAACAGGGTCAACGGTCGGCCTGACGTCCCACGGCGGCTCGGTGCGCGGCCCGAGGGTGGTGACGATGCGGCGGACGATCCGCAGTGCATCACGGTCGTCATGGGCCAAATGGTCTGTGACACCCGAGGTCTTGGAGTGCAGGTCGCCGCCACCGAGGTCTTCAGCGGTCACCACCTCGCCCGTCGCGGCCTTAACCAGCGGTGGGCCGCCGAGGAAGATGGTGCCTTGATTGCGCACGATGACGGCTTCATCGCTCATCGCAGGCACGTATGCGCCGCCCGCCGTGCACGACCCGAGCACAGCCGCGATCTGCGGGATGCCCTCGGCTGACAGGTTGGCCTGGTTGTAGAAGATGCGCCCGAAGTGTTCGCGGTCCGGAAAAACCTCGTCCTGGCGCGGCAGGAATGCGCCCCCTGAGTCCACCAGATAGATGCACGGCAGCCGGTTCTGCCCGGCGATCTCCTGTGCGCGCAGATGTTTCTTGACGGTGATCGGGTAGTACGTGCCGCCCTTCACCGTCGCGTCGTTGGCCACGATCATGGTTTCGCGGCCCGAGACGCGACCGATGCCTGCAATCATTCCCGCGCCGGGGCATTCGTCGTCGTACATACCGTCCGCGGCCAGCGGCGCCAGCTCGAGAAACGGGCTGCCGGGGTCGAGGAGCCCGTCGACGCGATCACGGGGCAGCAGCTTGCCGCGGCTGACATGTCGCTCGCGGGCGCGCTCAGGACCGCCAAGGGCTGCGGTGGCCAACTTCGTGCGCAGCTGACCAACGAGCTCCAGGTGCGCGTCGCGGTGGGTGCCAGGCGATGCCAAGGTTCAGACCCGTCCGTTTGAGTTAATGACGACTAACTCTGTGGTATGTTAGTCACGATTAACCGAAATGTCTACCAAGCACCGAAACGGAGCGTGCCCATGGCTTCTGCAGCGGTGTCGACGCCCGTAACGCGTCGCAGCAGGGCGAAATTGGACCGGCGATCGGCGCTCATCGCCGCCGCGGAACGCCTGGTGGCCGAACGGGGCTATCTGGCGGTACGCCTCGAGGACATCGGCGCAGCGGTCGGTGTCAGCGGGCCGGCGATCTATCGGCACTTCCCCAACAAAGAGGCATTGCTTGTCGAATTGCTCGTCGGCATCAGCACTCGACTACTGGCAGGCGCTACCGACGTCGTCGCGCGCGCGGGTGACCCCGCAGATGCGCTGGACGGGTTGATCGACTTCCACCTGGACTTCGCGCTCGGCGAGTCCGACTTGATCCGCATTCAGGACCGCGATCTCGGCCACCTGCCGTCCCCTGCCAAGCGGCAGGTGCGCAAGGCGCAGCGGCAGTATGTCGAAATCTGGGTTGAGGTGCTCCGGCAGCTCGACGTCTCACTCGGTGAGGCTGACGCCCGGTTGATGGCTCACGCGACATTCGGACTGTTGAACTCCACACCGCACTCGGTGAAGCAGGGTGCGGCCAAAACGACCGAGGCCAGCGAGCGAGCCGTCCTTCGGGCGATGACGGTTGCCGCGCTGACCTCGGCCGGGCGGGGCTAGTAGCTAGTACCAGACTTTGCGGCCGCCGACTGCGCGACCGGTAGAGCCAAGGATCCAGAAGACGGCACCGATGACGATGAGAACGATGCCGATCGTCCACAAGATGTTGATCCCGAAGATCAGACCGAGGACCAGAAGGATTGCTCCAAGGACAATCATGACGACTCCATTTCTTGAATTGTTCTGCACCAGGTGATTACTGGATTGTTTTGCACCAGTTGACTACTGGCTGGGCTGCGGGAGATTGCAATCCGCGACCTTTGGATTCACTCCCGCGTAGTTCAGCGGGCCGACGACCACCGTCAAAGCGATGCTCCCCGCTGTAGCGCAGTTGGTCTCGCTGCTTTCGAAGTAACCGCGCTGGTAGGCAGCAATGACGCCGATCAACAGCCAAACCAGCACGATGATCCCCAGAAGTCCGCCGCGCATGCTGCGCCTCCATTCGTGTTAGCACCGCTCGGTGCGTAGCTGAGATTTACCCGCCGGACAATTTTGGTAAACCTCTGCCCCGGCGACGATCGGGTTACGAATGGGACAACGGCTCGAACGCGGCGATCAGCCACTCACACATGGCCTTGACCAGCACCGCGCGGTTCTCACGCTTGTCGATCTCATGTCCGTCGTCCTCGAAGCTCAGCAGTTCGACTTTGCGATTCAGCGATCGCAATGCTTCGAACATTTGCTGCGACTCGCTGGGCGGAACGTTGGTGTCATTGGCGCCGTGCACCAGCAACAGCGCCGCTGTCAACGCTTCCACCCTGGAAAGAGGCGACAACTTCTCGAGTAGATCACGGTCGCTGACCGGGTGACCGTATTTCGGATATGCGGCCGCCGCGATCCACGGTTCGGTGTTGCGGTACCACGTGTTCAGGTCGCTCATGCCGCAGATGCTGATGCCCGCCGCGAAGAGGTGAGGATGGAATGTGAGCGCCGCCTGGGTCAGATAGCCGCCGTAGGACCATCCGCAGCACGCGATGCGGTCCGCGGGCGCGAGATCGCTGTCCACCAGAAACCTCACCGCATCGGCGACGTCGTCGATGGCGGCGAACCGCCCCTCCCTATCGTCCGCATGCATGAACGACCGGCCAAATCCTCCCGAACCCCGCACATTCGGGAGAAACACGGTGATGCCGGCGTCAAGCAGCGGCGGGAAGAACTCGTTGTAGCCAGGTCGCCCCTGGCCTTCTGGTCCACCGTGCAGGAAGAGCATCGCGCCGATCGGCTCGATGTCGGGCGGTGGCCGGAACAACCAACCGCTGAACTGCAGGCCGTCGCGCGCGGTGATGAATTCCAGGCTCGGCTCGGCGGTGACGGGCCCGCGACTGGGTTCACGGTCGATCGGCTCCCATTCGCGGGTCCGGGGGTCCACCAGTTCGACGGTCGGCGGCATCGACGGGCTTTCCACCGTCATCGCCAGCATCGACCCGCCCGCGCTGATGCTCAACTCACTTGCCACCATGCCCGGCAATGGGATTGGCTCGTGCAGCGTGTAGTCGGCGAACTCGAGAATCTGTAATTCGCTGGCGCCGTTGATGTTCCACAACATCGCCACCGTCGATAGGTCGTCGCTGACGGTGAACTCGTCCAATTCGTAGCCAGGGCGCTCCGCGACGACTTGGTAGGAGACCCCGTCGGGGGTGGTGGTGACCTCAAGAAGCCTGGCGTGCTCCACGCCGTTCTCACTGCGGATCAGCGCACGCACAAAGCCGTCGGTGTTGTTGGTCCCGTACGTCGACGCGGGTTGGTAAAGCTCGTTGAGTTCCCCTTCCAGGCCGGCCCGCAACCGGCGTGGGCCCTGGTCGTCGAGTATGATCCCGGTATCCGTCGTCGAGCCCGGATCGTATGGCAGCAGCGCGATTTCGGTCAGCCCGCGCAGCATGATCAGATCGCGGTAACCGCGCGGTCCGACCCGCACCAGCGCGGCACCGGCCCACGCGTCGACCAGCCTGCCGCCGGAGCGGCGGTCCAGCACAGTGGTCGCCCCGTCGGTCGGACTGATCAGGCATGAGCTGCCGACGCCATCCTCACCGGTGAGGATGGCTGTCACCTGGGTGCCGTCCCAGCCGATCAGTTCGGCGGTACCTTCCACCATGCCGGGTGGCCAGTGGTCGATCCGACGTGCATCGCGGTCGTCGGGATCGGTTGTCACTACCCAGATTTGGCTGCGCGTACTACCGTCCGGCGCGACCTGGCACGCCAACCAGTGGCCGTCGGCGGAGTGGACGACGCGGGTGACCGGCCCCTCGACGGGCAGTTCCACGTCTCGCGACGAGCTTGCGCGCCAGCCGCGCAGAAAGCGCTGCACTGCCCGCGGAAACCCGCCGTCGTCGACAAGGTGCGCGAACGCCGTCGCATCGGGCGACATCGACGCGCCATAAACTCTGCGAACCCGCTCTCCCACCGGGCCAATTCTCCTTTCAGCCTCACCACGACGCGCATTCACCCCGGAGTCAACCCAGGTCGCGCCATATATACCAGGCGCTCAGCAACCCCGCCCGGGGCAGGAAACGAGGGATTGAGCGGCTGCACAGGTACCCTGCAGCCATGAGGTGGGAATGACCGATTCACCGCGCCGCGACGGGGCCGACCCGACGCAACCGCTCGGCTATAGCTACCCGGGGTACACCGACCCGGCGTACGCAGGCCAGGCGCCCGCCGGGCCCTCCTACCAGGCCCCGGCGGCGGCGAATCCCACCGAGCAGCTGCCCGCGTACTCGCCGTACGGCTACGACCCCTACGGGACCGGCCAATACGGCGGCCAGTATCCGCCGGGTGGGGGTCCCCAAGAACCGCCGCCGCCCGATGATCCGAAGTCGCCGCGCTGGCTGTGGATCGTCGCCGCCGTCGCGGTGCTGGCTGTCATCGGATTGGTCATCGCGCTCGTGATCGTCAACAGCTCCAGGCAGCAAACCGTCGTCGCGCCCCTTCCCACGCCGACCGAACCGAGCTTCACCACACCGAGAACGACCGCCCCGCCTACCACGACGTCACGCACTCCCACGGTCCCTGTCCTGCCACTGCCGACGTTCCCGACGACCGCGCCGCCCACCGGGTCGACCACGCCCGGGGCCACCGAGACCGTCGAGTACGACGTCTCAGGCAACGGTCGGGCCATCAACATCACCTATGTCGACACCGGCGGGGTGCTGCAGACCGAGTTCAACGTGATGCTGCCGTGGAACAAACAGGTCGAGGTACCCGAGGGCTCAGCGAGCATCAGCATCATGAACTTCGGACGCGAGGTGAGCTGTTCGATCACCATCAACGGCGTTGTGGCGCAACAGCAGACCGGTGCGGGGCTGACCATCTGCACCGCAATGGGTTAACGCACCACCGCGTGATGGCGTGGGACACGCACCGCCAGCATCGCCAGCAGCCCGGCCACCAGCACGACACATATCCCGCCCATGCCTGCACGGTCGGTGCCGAAGATGCTGATGAACGTCGCGAACATGGTCGGCGCCAGGAAGGACGCCGCCCGACCGGTGGTCGTGTAGAGGCCGAAGGCCACGCCTTCCTTGCCTTCGGCGGACACCCGCAACATCAGCGTGCGCGCCGACGACTGCGCAGGCCCGACGAACAGGCACAGCGCCAGCCCGCAGCTCCAGAACGCGAGCGGCCCCGACAACGTCAACAGGGTGAGCCCCACAGCGACCATCGAGGCCAGCGAGCCGACGATCACGGGCTTGGAACCGACCCGGTCGTCGAGTAGTCCACCGAGCACGGCACCGATCGCGGCGACCACGCTGGCGCTCACGCCGAAGAGCAGCACGTCGGCCTTGGAGACGCCGTAGACGCTGACACCGAGCACCGCCCCGAACGCGAAAACGCCCGCCAGCCCATCGCGGAAAACCACGCTGGCGAGCAGGTAGTAGACGACGTTGCGATCCCGCCGCCATTCGCCGACGATCTCCGACCACAGCTTGCGGTAGGCGCCGAAGAAGCCGATGGCCGACACGGCGCTCGCCCGACGGTGGCGCGGGGCTTGGCACCGCGACAAGCACCGGCACCGCGAGCAGCGCGAACCACACGGCCGCCAGCACCATGGCCGCTCGCACGTTCTGGCCGTCGTCGGTCGGCAGACCCAGCAGGCCACCGTCGCCGGACATGAAGCCGAGGTAGACGACCAGCAACAGCACCACACTGCCGCAATAGCCCATCCCCCAACCGAATCCGGATATCCGGCCCGACGTCTCGGGGGTGGAGAGCTGGCGCAGCATGGCGTTGTACGGCACCGTGGCCAGTTCGATCGCGGCGTCGGCGGCGGCCAGCAGAACAAGGCCGAGCCAGAGGTAGCGGTAGTCGTCGCGGACCAGGCTCATCGCGGCCGTCAGCAGCACGGCCAGCCCGGTCAGCCCGGCGAGCACGCGTCGCCGCCGCCATTGCGCGTCGACCCAGATCCCGGTGACCGGCGCCAGCACACCGATCACGAGACCGGCGCCGGCCAGCGCCCAGCCCAGCCAGCTGGCCGGGCTGGTGTCGCTCGGGAGGTCGGCGCCCACGGTGTCGGTCAGGTAGACGGAGAACACGAAGGTGACGACGATCGCGCTGACCCCGGTGGATCCGCAATCCCAGAGTGCCCACGCCAGGACCTGTGACCTTCGCGCGCTCAGCGCGGGTGGTTCTGTCATGGTCCGCCCACGATATAGTCCGGCCCATGTCAGTACCCGCCCCCAGCGCGGATGCGCGCGCTGTCGTCACCGGCGCCTCGCAGAACATCGGCGAAGCGCTTGCCATCGAGCTCGCTGCCCGAGGACACCACCTGATCATCACCGCGCGCCGCGAGGATGTGCTGAGGGTGTTGGCGGACCGGATCACCGAGCAGTACGGGGTGACGGTCGAGGTGCGTCCAGTCGACCTCGCGGACCCGTCCGAACGCGCGAAGCTGTGTGACGAACTTGCCGTTCGCGACATCTCGATCCTGTGCGCCAACGCGGGCACCGCGACGTTCGGCCCCGTTGCATCGCTCGACCCCGCCGCCGAGAAGGCTCAGGTGCAGCTGAATGTCCTTGGCGTGCACGACCTTGCACTGGCCGTGCTGCCGGGAATGGTCGAACGCAAAGCGGGCGGCATCCTGATTTCCGGTTCGGCAGCGGGCAATTCGCCGATTCCGAACAATGCCACGTATGCGGCCTCCAAGGCGTTCGTCAACACGTTCAGCGAGTCCCTACGCGGTGAGCTCAAGCGCGCAGGGGTGCACGTGACGCTGCTCGCGCCGGGCCCGGTGCGCGAAACGTTGCCTCAGGAAACCGAACAGTCCCTTGTGGAGAAGCTGATACCGGACTTCCTGTGGATCTCGACCGAGTACACCGCGAAGCTGTCGCTGGATGCGTTGGAGCGCAACAAGATGCGCGTGGTACCTGGCGTGACGTCGAAGGCAATGTCGGTGGCCGCAGGCTACGCCCCGCGCTCGATCGTCACGCCGATCGTCGGCGCGGTCTACAAGAAGCTCGGCGGCGGCTAGCGGCGGCGGCGGCCCGTGCCGAAGATGCTGCGGGTGATCTCGCGGCCGATCACGGTGCCCGCCGAGCGCATCGCGCTTTTGAATGCCGGGCTGTCCATCATCTTTTCCAGCATCCCCGGCTCGGCGGTGCCCCGCGACTTCACCGTGCCTTCCGCGCTGGCCGGCGGTGTCGCGACCGGTGGCGGTAGGCCGGGGTCGGCGGACGGGGCGGCCTCGGCGGGCGGTGCCAGCCTGGCGTTGAGCCGTTCGTAGGCGGATTCCCGGTCGACGGTCTGGCCGTACTCGGCCTGCAGCGGGCTGGCCTTGGCGGCCGCGGCGATCGCGTCGGGCCCGATGGTGTCCATCAACGAGCGCGGCGCCCGCATCCGTGTCCACGCCACAGGTGTCGGCGCACCCTTCTCGGACAGCACGGTAACGACCGCCTCACCGATGCCCAGCGACGTCAACGCCGACTCAAGGTCGTACACATCGGTTTTCGGATACGTGCGAACGGTCTTGGCCAACGCCTTCTGATCGTCGGGGGTGAACGCGCGCAGCGCGTGCTGGATGCGCGCGCCAAGCTGAGAGAGCACATCGTTGGGCACGTCGGTGGGCAGCTGCGTGCAGAAGAACACGCCGACACCCTTCGACCGGATCAGCTTGACGGTCTGCTCGACCTGCTCGAGGAACGCCTTGGACGCGTCGGCGAACAGCAGATGCGCCTCGTCGAAGAAGAACACCAGCTTCGGCTTGTCGATGTCGCCGACTTCGGGCAGCGTCGTGAACAGGTCGGCGAGCACCCACATCAGGAACGTGGAGAACATCACGGGACGCGCGGCCTGCTCACCGACCTCGAGCAGCGTGATGACCCCGCGGCCCTGGGCGTCGAGACGCATCAGGTCCTTGGGTTCCAGCTCGGGCTCGCCGAAGAAGGTGTCGCCGCCGTCGGCTTCGAGATTGACAAGTGCCCGCAGGATCACCCCTGCCGTCGTCGACGACACCGCGCCGAGCGCCTTGAGCTCCGGCTTGCCCTCGTCACTGGTGAGGTACTGGATGACCGCGCGCAGGTCCTTCAGATCCAGCAGTGAAAGACCCTTCTGATCGGCCCAGTGGAATATCAGCCCGAGCGTGGATTCCTGGGTTTGGTTGAGTCCCAGCACCTTTGACAGCAGGATCGGGCCGAAGCTGGAGATCGTGGCACGGACAGAAACGCCGATACCTTTGGTGCCAAGCGACAGGAACTCCACAGGGAAGGCGGTCGGCGTCCAGGCGTCGCCGGTGTCCTTGGCCCGCTGTTCGGTCTTGTCGTTGGCGACCCCTGGTTGTGACAGGCCCGAAAGGTCACCCTTGACGTCGGCCATCAGGCACGGCACCCCGGCGGCGGACAGCTGTTCGGCCATCACCTGCAGCGACTTCGTTTTGCCCGTTCCCGTGGCGCCAGCGACAAGGCCGTGCCGGTTGACGGTGGCCAGCGGAATTCGCACCTGCGCCGTCGGGTCGCAGGTGCCGTCGACGACCACTGCGCCCAGCTCCAGGGCCTGGCCTTCGACCGCGTAGCCTGCGGCGATCTGCTGTGCGGGGGTGTCTGTCGACTCAGTCGTCATGGCCCCAGACATTACTTGCCGCGATGGCGCCGATGGCGGGTGTAGGCGGCTAGTTGTCGGGTGACGGCTTAATGTGAGCGTCGTGCGTGACGAACTGGTGTGGATCGACTGTGAGATGACCGGCCTGGATCTGAAGACCGACCGGCTCATCGAGATTGCGGTGCTTGTCACCGACGCCGACCTGAACATTCTCGGCGACGGACTCGACGTGGTGATTCACGCGCCCGATGAGGCGCTGGATTCGATGATCGACGTCGTGACCCAGATGCACACCCGGTCCGGGCTGATCGAGGAGGTCCGCGCGTCGACCATCGACCTGGCCGCGGCCGAGGATCTGGTGCTCGACTATATCCGCACGCACGTCAAGGCGGCCAAGACCGCTCCCCTGGCAGGCAACTCGATCGCCACCGACCGCGGCTTCATCGCGCGAGACATGGCCAAGCTCGACGACTATTTGCACTACCGGATGATCGACGTCAGCTCCGTCAAGGAGCTGTGCAGGCGCTGGTACCCGCGCATCTACTTCGGCCAGCCGGAAAAGGGCCTTGCCCACCGTGCGCTCGCCGACATCCACGAGTCGATCCGCGAGCTCAAGTACTACCGGCGCACCGCATTCGTTGCGCCGCCGGGCCCGTCGACCAGCGATATCGCCGCGATCGCCGCCGAAATCGGGGGGCCTGACGGTGGCTCGGAGCCAATCGATTCGGCTGCGGAGCGGCCGAGCGGCTAGTATCAACGACGCTGTAGTGCCGATCGGCTCGCAGCAATGGTGGCTGTAGTTCAGTTGGTAGAGCACCAGGTTGTGATCCTGGGGGTCGCGGGTTCAAGTCCCGTCAGCCACCCCGAGTGAAGCGGGCGCGCCGACCTAGATGTTGGCGTTGCCCGCTTTCCATTGGTCCCACGGGATGTTCCAGTCGCCCAGCCCGTCGGTGCCAGGCAGCGTCGAGCCCACCGTGTTGACGATCTCTACGATGTCGCCCCGCTTGGCGTTGTCGTAGAACCACTGCCCGTTGCTCGTGCTCACGTTGATGCAGCCGTGGCTGACATTGCTGTAGCCCTGGCTGCCGACCGACCACGGCGCCGCATGCACGTAGATCCCGCTGTAGGAGATCTGGGTGGCCCAATCCACCTCGGTGCGGTATCCGTTGGGCGAGTTCGTCGGTACGCCATACGTGGACGAGTCCATCACCATGTGCGACCGGCGCTCGCCGACGATGTAGGTGCCGTTGTTGGTCGGCGTGCTGCTCTTGCCCATCGAAACCGGCATCGTCTTGATGACTTCACCGTTGCGCGTCACGGTCAAGGTCTTGGTGCTGTCGTCGACGCGGGTGATGACCTCGTCGCCGATGGTGAAGTGCGTGGTGACGTCTTCCTGACCGAACAACCCGTCGCCGAGGTCGACACCGTAGGTGTTGACCGCGACATCCACCGTCGTGCCCGGCTTCCAGTAAGCCGCTGGGCGCCAACGCACTTCGCGGTTGTTGAGCCAGTAGAACGCACCCTCGACGGGAGGATTGGTCTTGACCGTGATGGCACGCTGGGCGGCCAGCCGGTTCGGGATGTTCTCGTCGAACTGGACGGCGATCGGCTGCCCGATGCCTACGACCTCGCCCTCGCTGGGTATCACGTACGGCATCGTCAGGTTCTCGGGCGAATGCGTCTCGAACGTCATCTGCCTGCTGGTGGCGCCGCCGAGACCGAGCGACTCCGCGGTCAACGTGTAGCGCGCGTTGTAGCCAAGCGGATCGGTGGTGGCCCACGTCAGGCCGTCGCGGCTGAGTGCCCCCGCAACAGGCGCGCCGTCCTCGTCCACCATCGTCACGGCGCCGAGCACGCCGTCCTCTGCGCTGACCGTCACCGGGGAGTCCACGCTGACGCCGACGGCGCCATCGGTCACCGATGCGGTGAGCTTGGGCACAAGCAGATCCCCGAACGGGGTGCCCTTATCGGTAATGACCTGCGGGGCCGGTGGCGCCTGATTGCTGCTGCAGGCCGACAGTCCGAGCGCGACGACGGGCACCAACGCCGCCGTCACGATCAACGCACGCCTCCAACGCGGACGGGCCACCCCTTGGACCTGCCACATGTTTTGCTCCACCTCGCAACCAGGGATCATTCAATTGACGATTCTTGGCAATAGTCTAAGGGCAAATTGTTCCGGGCGGCGCCACTGTGGGCCGCTCTCCAGCGTTGCCCGAAGCTTGGGATTTCATCCTGTGCTGCGGGGCTGTTATTGTCGCACACGCAGCGCCGTTAGCTCAGTTGGTAGAGCAGCTGACTCTTAATCAGCGGGTCCGGGGTTCGAAACCCTGACGGCGCACCATCCCAAAAGCCCCGCTCAGGTGGGGCTTTTGCGTTTCATCTCGACGTGCGGAATTGGGCGACTGTTCATCCGATCGTGTGCGCCCAGCATTGCGATATCGCCAGGGTGCATACCGTGTCTGATCCCCGGTTCAAGTCCGTCCCCCTTGTCCCCTTCGTCCGCCTGACCGCACTGGCCGCCATCGGCACGCTGGCGCTGGGTGGGTGCAGCGACTCGGGCGACAAGGGTCTCCCCGAGAATCCCAGTGTCATCATCCTCAGCGGCGACGGGATGGGCCCTCAGCAACGCACGGCGATCCAGTACTACTGGTATGGCCTCGACGAGCGCCAGCCGATGGATGCTTTGCCGTATTCCGGCTTCCTGGACACGATTCCGGGCGATCCCGAGTACGCCGTCACCGACTCCGCCGCGGGCGCCACCGCGTGGTCGACCGGGAAGAAGGTGCCGAACGGGACGACGGGGCTCGGCCCCAACGGCGAATCCGTGGCGACACTGCTCGACATCGCCGAACAACGCGGCATGTCAACGGGATTGGTCAACGACCACGACATCACCAACGCGACGTTGGCGGCTTTTGGCTCACCGGTTCCCGACCGCGATCTCAAGGTCGACATCGCCGAGGGCTACCTCGATCGCGGGGTCGACGTGATGTTCGGTGGCGGCGAGAAATATTGGTACCCGCAGGGCAACCCAGGCAAGATCCCCGACAAGGCTGAGGACGACGCCAGCGAGGGTGAGTCGAACCTTGTCGAGCGTGCGCAGCAGCAGGACTTCCAATACGCCTATGACCAAACGACTTTCGACGGGCTCACCGGCCCCAAGGCGTTGGCGCTTGTGCAGGACAGTGCCAAACGCCGGTCCACTGAGATCGAAGGCTACGACTACACCACCGACCCGAACTACGTCGCGCCAGAAAAGCTGGTCTCCAAGGCCCTCGACATCCTCGGCTCCAACGACAAGGGCTTCTTCCTTGTCATCGAGAGCGACGACCTAGACTCCGATGGCCACGAGCACGACGCCAAGAACATGATGTTGGCCGGCGAGTCGGTCAACGAGATGGTCAAGGTCATCACCGAGTACCAGAAGGACCATCCGAACGTCCTGCTGATCGTCACCGCCGACCACGAGACGGGCGGCATGACGATCGAGAACGTGCTCGACGACGGCGACCCCGAGCCGAACAGCGACCAGGTCGCCGACGACCCGGTGCCGTACTGGGCCAAGGAGTCGGAGAACATGCCACTGCCTAATGGCGGTGTGCCCAAGCGCAGTGGGCCGTTCACCATCAAGGGCACCAACCGTCAGTTCAAGGTCGACTGGACCACCGCCGAACACACCGGGACCATGGTGCCGGTGACCGCCGCCGGGCCGTTGGCCGAACGGTTCTCGGGCGTCCATCCGAACACCTACGTGCACGACGTGGTGATGGAGTTGTTCGGCGGCGAGAACGGCACCTGACCGTCTTCGGTTTGACGCCTCGGCGGCCTGGGTAGACCGTGACCGGCGTCACGCCCACGACGCTATGAAATTGTTATCACCGTCGATTGGACGGCCGGTTTAGAGCGTTGCGATTGACGCGGGCGTGAATTTTTGCATTGTCAACCGTTCTGACCTGCCTGAAGTGTGCTGCGATCACCATAACTCGACTTATGGAAGGGATTCGACGCCTCGGCATATTTTCGTTGCCCTGACGACATTACCCACAAGCTTGCAGGTTTTAAGCTGCTAAGAAGCCGCGTCAGGTGCTACAGTCCAGTTAGCTGATGTTTGGCACGCAGGTACCGCATCGGCCGCAGATACTACGAAACGAGGACTTAGCTGATGTCGCAGTCGGGCGCATCATTTCCGTCGGCTGCACCGAGTGTGCACGCAGCCGACGAGATAACTGCGCAACGCCCGCTGGCCGTCTACAGCTGCAGCCGCCTCGGACGGGTCGCGAACCCGCCCAGCTTCTCGATCGCCGACTGGTTCCGCGCCGCCCGTCGCCGCTGAGTCGTCACCGCCGCCTGATCCGGCGGATGAAGAGCACCACAATCACCGCGCCGATGCCGGCGAGCGAGACGGCGACCGCCGGCTTCTTCACGAACCGTGCAAGTCCCGCTTTGGCGTCGTCGGCAACCCTGCGGGGGTTGGCCCGCTCGGCGAGGGAATCGACGGTCGACGCCAACTGATTGCGAGCCTGATCGATGTCTTGCTTGATGGTGTCGGGATCCCGATCCGCCACTTGCCCCTCCAGCCCGCTCCAAGTCTGACTGCCTGCCGACCTACCCTAGAGCAGCCCGCGTTCTCCTGCGCGCACCGGTCGACGAGAAGGATATCCAACGCATGCCACAGACCCCGCGACTCGAGGTGGGCGATAAAGCCCCCGCGTTCAGCCTGCCCGACGCCGACGGCAATACGGTAAAGCTGGCCGACTACAAGGGCCGCAAGGTCATCGTGTACTTCTATCCGGCCGCCTCGACCCCGGGCTGCACCAAGCAGGCCTGCGACTTCCGGGACAGCCTTGCCGAGCTCAACGGTGCAGGGCTCGCCGTCATCGGCATCTCCCCCGACAAGCCGGCCAAGCTGGCGAAGTTCCGCGACGCGGAGAAGCTGACGTTCCCCTTACTGTCGGACCCCGACCGTGAGGTGCTCAGCGCATGGGGCGCCTACGGCGAGAAGATGATGTACGGCAAGACCGTTCAGGGCGTCATCCGCTCCACGTTCGTCGTCGACGAGAAGGGCAAGATCGCCGAGGCGCAGTACAACGTGCGCGCCACCGGCCATGTCGCGAAGTTACGGCGCGACCTGTCCGTTTGACCCGAGCATGGCCAGCAGCAGCGCTTCGGCCGTCGCGGCGCGTTCCAGTACGCCGAGATGCAGGCTCTCGTCGATGCTGTGCGCTTGTGTCGCAGGGTCTTCCACGCCGGTCACCAAGATCTTCGCCGACGGAAATGCGGCGGCGAACTCGGCGATGAACGGGATCGACCCACCAACACCCGTGTCGACCGCCTCGTTACCCCAGGCCTGCCGGAACGCGGCCCGTACCGCGTCGTAGACCGGCCCGCTCGCGTCGATCGCGTACGGCTGACCGACGTCGCCCGGCGTGACCGTGACTTGGGCGCCCCACGGCGCATGTTGCTCGAGGTGCCGCGTCAGGGCCGCCAAGTGCTCGCGCGCATCGCCGCCGGGCGCGACGCGCATGCTGACCTTCGCCCGAGCCCGTGGGATCAACGTATTCGACGACGCGGCCACCGAGGTGGTGTCGACTCCGATGACGGTGATCGCCGGCTTTGCCCAAAGCCGTTGTGGGACAGAGCCAGAGCCGATCTCCGATACGCCATCCAGCAGGCCGGCCTCCTCGCGGACCCGCTCCGGTGAAAAGTCGACATCGGCCGCGGTGCCTTCGTGCAGGCCGGCAACGGCGACGTTGCCGTCGTCGTCGTGCAGGCTGGCAAGCAGCCGGACCAGCGCGCTCAGCGCGTCGGGCGCCACGCCGCCCCACATTCCGGAATGCAGGCCATGATCGAGCGTGGCGACCTCCACGACACAGTCGGCAAGTCCGCGCAGCGATACCGTCAGCGACGGCACGTCGGTGCTCCAGTTGTCGGAGTCTGCGATGACGATCACGTCGGACGCCAGCACGTCGCGGTGCGCGGCCAGCAGCCGGGACAGCGAGGGCGAGCCCGACTCCTCCTCGCCCTCGACGAAGACCGTCACACCCACCGGCGGGTTTCCGCCGTGCGCCCGGAATGCGGCCAAATGCGTTGCGATGCCTGCCTTGTCGTCGGCCGAGCCACGACCGTAGAGTCGGCCGTCGCGCTCTGTCGGCTCGAACGGCGGCGACTGCCACTGACCGTGATCGCCCTCTGGCTGCACGTCGTGATGGGCGTAGAGCAGCACCGTCGGCGCGCCGGGCGGTGCAGGATGCCTGGCGATGACGGCCGGCGCCCCGCCTTCGCTGACGATCTGCACGTCGCCGAACCCGGCGTCTTGCAACAGTTTTGCCACTGCCTCGGCGCTGCGCTGCACCTCGGGGCGGCGCACCGGGTCGGCCCACACCGATTCGATCCGCACCAGGTCTTCGAGGTCACGCCGCACCGACGGCAGCACTTCACGCACACGCTCCACGAGATCGCCCATACAGACGAGGCTAGCGGGTCACCCTGTCCGCGCGAACAGACGCAGAAGGGGGTCATCCGAGCCGATTTGCCCACTTCTGCGTCTGTTCGCCGAAAGAACTAGCGCTCCTCGAGGATGGCGACCGCGGCCGCCGTGTCCGCCTCATGGGTCAGCGACAGGTGGATCGTGACGTTCTTCAGGTGCTCGGCGATCGCGCCGGTGAGCCGAACCTTGGGCCGACCCCACATATCGGTGATGACCTCGATGTCGCGGTGGATCCCCTCGGGCAGCACCGGCCGCTTGGAGAACCGCGAGCCCGACCACGCCTTGATGACCGCTTCCTTGGCCGCCCACCGCGCGGCCAGATGCCGCGCAGCAGACGAGCTCTTGTCGGCGGCATCGCGCCGCTCACCAGGGGTGAACGTCTCGGCGAACACCGTGCCCGGCTGGTCGACCTGTTCGGCGAAGTCGGGGATGGACACCAGATCGATCCCCACCCCGACTACCGCCATGCTGAGAAACCTATCGCACGTACCGATCGTCCTCGCCGAGCCTCGACGCCGGGTCGAGGAGCATCTCGGCTTCTTGCCGCTTCTCGGGCGTCTCCGAGCCGAACCGGCGGTCGGCAGGCTTCTCGTACATCGGCCGACCACCGGCGATCGCGGACGCCAGCCTGAGCTGACCCGCCAGCACACGAGCACCGGCGCGCTCGGTGTAATCCTGCCGCTCCTCGGGTGAGAGCGCGGCAAGGAACGCCTGCGGGTGCACCAGCGCGACAAGACCGGACACGTGACCGAACCCGAGGCTGGTGACCAGACCGGCCTTCAGCGGGAACTTCTCCCCGAGCCGCAGGGTGTCACGCAGCCAGACCAAGTGGGCAGCGCCGGCGAGTTCGTCGTCGACGCAGTCCAGGCTGCGGTTCGGCGGGATCACGCCGTCGCGCAGGATCTGGCACAGCCCCATCATCTGGAACGCCGCCGCGCCGCCCTTGGCGTGGCCGGTCAGGCTCTTCTGCGACACCACGAACAGCGGTGCGCCCTCGGAGCGACCCAGCGAGTCCGCCAGCCGTTCGTGCAACTCGGTCTCGTTCGGATCGTTGGCCAGCGTCGAGGTGTCGTGCTTGGACACCACGGCGATGTCGTCGGGACCGACGCCCAGCCTGGCCAGCGAGCGCGCCAGCTGCGAATCCTTGCCACCGCGGCCTGCGCCGAGCGCACCGAGCCCAGGAGCGGGGATCGACGTGTGCACACCGTCGCCAAACGACGACACGTAGGCCACTACCGCCAGCACAGGCAGACCCATCTTCACCGCGAGGTCGCCGCGCGCCAGCAGGATCGTGCCGCCGCCCTGCGACTCCACGAACCCGAGCCTGCGGCGATCGTTGGCGCGGGAGAACTTCGAGTCGCTGATGCCCTTGGCGCGCATCGCCTCGGTGTCGGCGGTGGCCGCCATGTCACCGAACCCGATGATCGCCTCGAGCGTCAGGTCGTCGTAGCCGCCGGCCACCACGAACTCCGCCTTGCCCAGCTTGATCTTGTCGACGCCCTCTTCGACCGACACCGCGGCCGTGGCGCATGCCGCGACCGGATGGATCATCGAGCCGTAGCTGCCGATGTAGCTCTGCACCACATGGCCCGCGAAGACGTTGGGCAAGACCTCCTGAAGGATGTCGTTCGGCTTGTTCCTGCCAAGCAAGTTGCCGTGATACATGGTCTGCATCGACGTCAGTCCGCCCATGCCGGTGCCCTGCGTGCTGGCCACCAGGCTCGGGTGCACCCACCGCATCAGCTCGGTCGGGGTGAACCCGGCCGACAGGAACGCGTCGACGGTCGCGACGATGTTCCACTGCGCGACTCGGTCGATCGAGTTCGCCATGTCCTGGCTGATGCCGTACACGGTCGGGTCGAACCCGGTCGGAATCTGCGCGCCGACGGTTCGCGACAGTTTGATCTTGCGCGGTACGCGGATCTCGGTGCCTGCCTTGCGCGTCACCTGCCAATCGGTGCTGTCAGGAACCGCCACGGCCACGGTGTGCTCCGGATCGAACTGCACGAACGCGCGGGCGTCGGCCTCCGACGACACCACGAACGTGAAGTCCTTGTCCAGGAACACCGAAACCAGCAGCGGTGCAGCGTGATCGGGATCGATCGCGCCGTCGTCGACGAATTCGCGGATGCCGACACGCTCGACGACCGCGTCGTGGTAGCGCTCCACCAGCTCGCCCTCGTCGACCAGGTCGCCGGACTCGGTGTCATACCAGCCTGGGGTGGGATCGTCTTCCCACTTGACTAGGCCGGTCGTCCACGCGAGCTCGAGCACACCGGCGGCCGACAGCTCGTTGTCGGTCTCCATCTCGAAGCGGGTGCGTGACGAGCCGTACGGCCCGATCTCGGCACCGCCGACGATCACCACCAGGTCGGCCGGGTCGACATCCAGGTCGTCCCACTCCGGCGGCGGTGCCGCCTTGTAACCGCGCGGCGGTGACGGCAACGCACGGATGGTGCCGTGCTCCTCGGCTTCGGTGTCATCGGCGGCCTCAGAGGTCATCTCTTCGCGGGCCTTGGCGGCCAGCTCGGCCATGTCGAGCTCGACCTCTGCCAATCCACCGGTCATGTCGACATGCAACGGCTCGCGTGCGGCGGCCACCTTGGAACCGATGTCGCACAGACCCAGCAGCATGGTCGCCATCTCGTCGGTGGTGTACGTCGTCACCCCGGCTTCCTCGACCGCACCCACGATGGCGTCGTTGTGACCCATCAGTCCGGTGCCCTTGGTCCAGCCGATCAGCGCGTGCGCCAACGAAACCCGTTGCGCCCACGACGACTCCGCCTTCCACCGCGAGACCACCGCGTCGAGCGCGGACTTCGCCTCGCCGTATGCGCCGTCACCGCCGAACATGCCGCGGTTCGGGGAGCCCGGCAGCACCACGTGCAGCCGGGCGGCGATGTCGCGCTCCGAACCGATGTGCGAAAGACCACCGATCAGCCGCTGCACGGCCCACAGCAGAACCTTCATCTCCATCTCGGAACGGGACCCTGCGTCGGAAAGATCGCCCGCCACCCGCGGCGCCGCGAACGGGAACAGCAGCGTCGGGGTCTGCGCATCCTTGAGGTGAATCGATTGCGGCCCAAGGTTTTCGGACTGCTCGCTACCCACCCAGGAGACCAGGGCGTCGATGTCGTTGTACGACGCCATGTTGGCGGGCACCACCCACAGCTTGGCGCCGAACCTGGCACTGTCGCGATAGAGGTTGCGGTAGAACGCCAACCGGTCGTCGTCGAGCTTGGACGTGGTCGCGATGACGGTCGCGCCGCCGTCGAGCAGCTGGGCCACCACCGATGCGGCGATGGAACCCTTTGACGCACCGGTCACCACTGCGATTTCGTCGTTGTAGCGACCCTTGCCCGGGTTCTCCGCGCCTGCCGCGGCGCGGCCGTACAGCGACGCGTGGATGTTGCGTCCCGCCGCAAGGGCCTTGCCCTGCCACCAGGTGGCCTGGGTGCCGACGACGTGTCCTGCACCTTCGAACCGCTCCGAGAGACGCGGCCAATCGGAATCGATCTCGCTCTCCTCGAGCACCCACAGCTTCGCCAGGTCCTCGCGGGCGCTGGCCCAGCGGTCGTCGAACAGCACGGCCTTGCGGCCGTCGAACACCGGAGCCACCAAACGCGGCCAGTCCGAACCGAGTTCGGCCGTCACCAGGTCGATGAGCTCCGCGTCGGTCGCCTCAGGAGCGCTGACGGGGGTCTCATGGCCGAGCTGACCAAGGATCAGCCGGGCCGCAGAAGCCAGCACACCATTGCGGCCGGTCACCTGCTCGGCGAACTCGGTGAGCGCGGCGGAATCCACCACGCCGCCGCCACCGCCGGCCGCCGACGGCAGCGAGACAGGAATGCCCTGCCTGGCCCCCACCGCGCTGACTGCGCTGTCGATGACCTTGTCCACGGATGCCACATCGGCCAGTGCACCTTCGTGCAGCCCACCGAGCCCACCGCCGCGAACGCTGGAGCCCTCACGGGTGCCGAGCGCGACCTCGACCGTCACGTGCTTGACCCAGCCGTCGCCAAGTTCCCAGGTCTTCTTGACCCGCTCGGCGATGTAGGCGGGCCGCTTGCCTGAGGGGCCGAGCACCGTGCGCAACTGGTCGTTGATCGCATCGGAAAGCACCGGGCCGTAAGGCTTGTACGTCCTGGCCAGCTTGGTGACCTGAGTCTTCAGCCCGGCCAGATCGGCCTCGGCGGCACCGTCGATGGCGCCGAGGTTGAGCTCGGAGCCCAGGTCCACCAGCAGCTGGTTGCGTCGCGACGACGCACCGTCGGTGATCGACTCGATGGAATCCAGCGGCTCGATCTGATCCATCCGCATCTTCGCGGACAGCGCGATCAGCGCCTGCGTGGCATCGGCTGCGGTGTAAGCGATGTCGTCAGGTCGCGGCCCACCCGTTGGCGCGGCAGGTGCGGCCGGGGCCGCAGGTGCTGCCTCGGCAGGAGCCGCCGCCGCGGCGGGCTCGGCTGCAGACGAGCCGTCGTCGTCGTGGTCCTCCGGCTCGGGATCGGTGTCCGTGGCGAACAGCACCGCGGCGTCGCGTTCCGAGTTCAACACTTCGGTTGTGTTGTGCGAATACTCGGGCAGCTTGAGCGTGTTGGTGGCCAGGCCTGCGACCGTCGGCGCCGACTTGACGCCGATCTCGACGAACCGCTCGATACCGAGACCGCCTGCGGCCTCCTCGATGAAGAGCAGATCCTGCGTTTCGATCCACCGCACCGGGCTGGCGAACTGCCATGCCAGCAGCTCGATGACGATCTTGCGGCACAGCTCGCGCGGCTTCTCGTTCCGCCACGTGTCGTAGTCGGCGAGGATCTCGTCGAGCGGCTCGGCCGGCACCAGATCGCGGATCTCCTGGATGAAGTCGCGGTCCAACGTGAACGGCCGCGGCACCAGGTTCGGGATGTACTTGCCGATGAGCAGGTCGGGATCCTTGTCGCGCGGCATGACCCGCTCCAGCGAGCGCCGGAAGTCGGCGACGCCGACCCGCAGCACCGAGGAGTGGAACGGCACGTCGATGCCGGGCACCAGGATGAACGACCGTTTGCCGCCGGAGATTTCGCGGCGCTTCTCGACTTCTTCCTCGAGCACCTCGAGTCCGCGTACGGTGCCTGCGATGGCGTACTGCGAGCCGCGCAGGTTGAAGTTGACGATCTGAAGAAATTCACCTGTGCGCTCGGAGATGCCGTCGATGAAGGCCGGCACATCGTCGTCATCGAGATCGATCTGCGACGGCCGGATCGCGGCCAGCCGGTAATTGGACCGGCCCATGTGGTCGCGGGGAACGATGTCGTGCATGTTGGAGCCACGGCTGAAGACGACCTCCAGCAGGGCCTCCACGTCGTAAACCCCACTGACGCATGCCAGCGCGGTGTACTCACCGACGGAGTGCCCGCAGGCGATCGCTCCCTCGACGAACGCGCCCTGCTCGCGCATCTCGGCCACCTGCGCCGCGGCGACCGTCGCCATCGCGACCTGGGTGAACTGCGTCAGGTAGAGCACGCCCTCGGGGTGCTGGTAGTGCACGCCGCCCGCGATCAGGCTGGTCGGGTTGTCACGCACCACGTGCAGCACCGAGAAGCCCAGCTTGTCGCGAGTGAACCTGTCAGCCGAATCCCACACCTTGCGGGCCGCCTTGGACCGGGCACGCACCTCCATGCCCATGCCCTTGTGCTGAATGCCCTGGCCGGGGAAGGCGTATACGGTCTTGGGCGCGGCGAGCTGCGCGGTCGCGGACATCACCAGATCGGAGCCGACGCGCGCGGCGACCTCGACAATCTCTGCGCCACGGTCGATCCCGACGCGGTCGACCCGGAAGTCGATCTCGTCGCCGGGCAGCACCATGCCGAGGAAGCGTGACGTCCAGCCGACAACGCGCGCAGGCGGCGCCGGCTTGCCGTCCGTGGCGGCGACCACATGCTGCGCGGCCGCAGACAGCCACATGCCGTGCACGATGGGCGATTTCAGCCCGGCCAGCAGTGCGGCGGCACGATCGGTGTGGATCGGGTTGTGGTCACCGGAGACCACCGCGAACGCGCTCATGTCGGTCGGAGCAGTGACGGTGACATCGCGGCGACGGCGACGCGGCGTATCGGTCGCGTTATCGGTGATCGCCCCGCCGGCGCGCGGCGGATCGGAGAGCTCGGCGGCGCCGGTGCGGCCGCGGATCGCGAACCGTTCCTCCAGGGTCGCCAGCGCGGTTCCGTCGACGTCGGTGATCGTCACCTTGACCGGGATGACCCGGCCGTACTCGGTGTCGGTGGCCGCCGAAGCCGTTGCGATGACGGACAATTCGGACACAGTCTTGGGCATCGGTGCCAGCAGGTGCGCGGCGTGGTCGAGGTGCACCAGGCTCAGCAGACCCTCGACAACTCCGAAGCCCTCGCCGGTCACCGCGGAGCCGATGGCGGAGAACACGGCGGGCCAGCACAGGCCGACCAGCGCATCGGGCACCAGCGTGAGGCCGGGTGCCAGCGGGGCGCCGAACGTCGCGGTCACACCCGTGTGGTCGGCGACCTTCTCGGGATCCCAGTCCACCGAGACCTTGACGGTGTCGTCGTGCACCGGGGGCAGCGACTCGGGACCGTCGACGCCGGCGGCAATCGCCAGCACCGACCGCATCGCGGTCGACGCGCCCTCGACGGTGACGACCGGCATGCCGCCGTCGACCGTGCATGACGGCAGCGTGAAGGGGATGTCGATCCAGATGTCGGAAAGCGGAACGCTCAGCGTCACGCCATCAGCGCCGAGCTCCAGCCGGGCACCCGTGGACGGGTGTGTGGCACTGCGGTTTTCGTTGACCTGCCACTCGTCGGGCGCACCGATGCGGTGCACGGGGTTGATGGCGGTACGGCCGGCCCACAGCACGTCGGGCGAATCGAGAACGACCGCGAGCGGACCGGTGACGTCGGCGCGTGCCTGGCGGCGAGAGACCACAGGCATCGGCTGCGCACCCGATGCGAGCACGTCGTCGATCGAGGTCTGCTCGAAGCGGTCCAGCAGCTCACCGACCGGCTCGTCGACTCGGGTGATGCCTGCCACCGCCTGCGTGCCGGGGATGATGCAGACCTGGTCGGCGGTGTAGCGCGCGTCATGCGCCTGCCACAGCGAGTCGCTGCGCCACCAGCGGCGGACATCCTTGTCGATGACGGGCACAAAGTTGACCGGCTTGCCGGGCGTCTTGCACAGCGTGATGAAGAACGGCACGTCGGCCGGATGCAGCTTGAGGGTCTCGGCGTCCGGGTAGCGCGCAGTCAGCTTGACGATCGCCTGGTCCGGATTGTCCAGCAGCGCTTGGCCTTCGGGGCTGTCGTCGAATGCCGTGAGGATCGGGCCGGAATCAAGGGGGTGCAGCCGCGCCTCGGCACGCTTGAGCATGTCGGCGAACCGGTCACGCCATGTGTCGGCCAGCCATGGGCTGCCCGGCGCTGCCGTGTCGGCGGTGCTGTCACCGTCTCCGATGGCCAGCTCGCAGTAGCGCTGCAGCCACTGCAGGTAGGTCATGTCGCCGATGTCACCGAAATAGGGCTTGGCGGTGTTGGCCATCGCGGCGATGAGCTCGTCGCGGCGGGCGGCGACGGCGTCGGCGTCACCGGCGACCTCGTCGAGGAGCCGGCCGCAGCGCGACGCGGTGTTGTCGATCTCGTGGATGTCGGCGCCGAGCTGGCTGCGCGAAGAAGCCATGCCGCCCTGGGCTTTTCCGGCGCTGATCCAGTGGTCGGTGCCCGTGATGTCGACGAGCATCTGCTTGACCGCAGGTGACGTGGTCGACTCGACGGTGGCCATCGCGGCCGTGCCGACGAGGATGCCGTCGACGGGCATCGCCGGGAAACCGTACTCCTGCGCCCACCGCCCGGACAGGTACTCCGCGGCGCGCTCGGGAGTGCCGATGCCGCCGCCGACGCACACCGTGATGTTCGGCAGCTTGCGCAGGTCGGCGTAGGTGGCAACGAGCAGATCGTCGAGGTCCTCCCACGAGTGGTGGCCGCCGGCGCGACCGCCCTCGATGTGCACGATGACGTCCTTGCCGGGCACCTCGGCGGCGATCTTGATGACCGACTTGATCTGTTCGATCGTCCCCGGCTTGAACACCACGTGGCTGATGCCGACGCTGTTGAGCTCGTCGATCAGCTCGACGGCTTCTTCCAACTCGGGAATGCCCGCGGACACCACAACACCGTCGATCGGTGCGCCGGACTGACGAGCCCTCTGCACCAACCGCTTTCCGCCCACCTGCAGCTTCCACAGGTACGGGTCGAGGAAGAGCGAGTTGAACTGGATGGCGCGGCCGGGTTCGAGCAAGCCGGTGAGTTCGGCGACGCGGCCCTCGAAGATCTCCTCGGTGACCTGGCCGCCGCCCGCGAGCTCGGCCCAGTGGCCGGCGTTGGCTGCAGCGGCAACGATCTTGGCGTCAACCGTCGTCGGGGTCATGCCCGCGAGCAGGATCGGCGAGCGCCCGGTCAGCCGGGTGAACTTGGTCGACAGCTTGACCGAGCCGTCGGGCAGCTGCACCGGGGTCGGCGCATAGCTCGACCACGCAGGCGCGATCTCAGGCTCGGCGCCGACGGTGAACAGGTTGCGCTGTCCGGCGCGGGTGGCCGCGGGAACAATGCCGACGCCCAGTCCGCGGATCACGGGGGCGGTCAGGCGGGTGACGGTATCGCTGGGCCCGAGGTCGACGATCCATTTCGCGCCCGAGTCGTGCAGCCGCTCGATCTCGGCGACCCAGTCGATGGGGCGCACGAAGATCGACTCGGTCATCTCGTGTGCCATCGCGGCGTCAATGCCGCACTTGGCGGCCCAGCGGTCGACGACCTCGACGCCGTCGGCCAGCCTCGGGGTGTGGAAGCCGACCTCGACCTGTACGGCGTGGAACTCGGGGCTGAAGACCGAGCCGCCGCGCAGCTTGTTCTTGCGCTCGGCCTCTTCCTTCTCGGTGATCTTGCTGCAGTACAGCTCGAAGCGGCCAAGCTGTTCCGGCGTGCCGGTGATGACCACCGAGCGCCTGCCGTTGCGGATCGACAGCACGGGCGGCAGCACGGTGCGCACGTCGGTGGAGAATTCCTCGAGCAGCTCGGCCATGCGGTCTGGGTCGACGTTGGTGACTGACACCATCGGCGACTTGTCACCCCTGCCGACCATGCCGCGGCGACGGGAAACCAGCGAACCGGCCGCGCCGATCAGCTGGAGCAGTGCCAGCAGCTCGGCGTCCTTGGTGCCCTTGGCGCGCAGCGACTCGCACGCCATGACGCCCTGTGAGTGTCCGGCCATCGCGACGGGAGGCGTGTTGTACAGGTCAAGGCCCTGGCGCGTCAGCGCGCGAATGGCGGCCATCTGGGTCAGCAGGATGCCCGGGCCCGAGATCGCGGCGGTGATGAGTTGCTTGGTGGCGGGCAGCGGCTCCTCAGCGGCCAGCGCCCGGACCCACTGCAGCGGCTCGAAACCGATGGGTCGCACGACAACGAGTTCGCGGGCCACGGGCTCGAGGAGCAGTGCGGCCTCTCCGACCACGGCGCTCAGCTCGGATTCGATCCCCGCCGAGCTGACCAGTTCTTCGAGGTTCTCCAGCCAGGCCCCACCCTGGCCGCCGAATGCGACGGCATACGGTTCACCGGCATTCAACCGATCGACGAGGGCGTGACTCGAGGACAGGACTCCGGTGTTGGTGCCGGCCTCGGTTGTCTGGTCTGCGGTCAGCCTTTGTTGCTCGTTGATCGTCACGTCTTGTTATCTCCCTCGGTATGCGTCGTCTCGCGCGTATCGCTCGTCTGTGGGCTGTCGTGCGGCTCTGAAGATGGCCTGTGCTCCCCTGCACCAGGCCGATGCGATTCGGCATCGAATCCCGAAGCGGTCTTGCGGTCC
Source organism: uncultured Actinomycetota bacterium (assembly GCA_963711755.1). Taxonomy (GTDB): domain Bacteria; phylum Actinomycetota; class Actinomycetes; order Mycobacteriales; family Mycobacteriaceae; genus Mycobacterium. Next base: position 817,448 of record CAVQFK010000023.1, on the reverse strand, counting down.
TCGCCGACCGTCCATCGGACACTCCAGCCGTACTAAGAGTGGCATAAGGACCAGCACCATTCTCACGCCTGAAATGGTTACTAGCGAGTTCTACGCACGGGTAACCACACATTGGGTAACACGGGGTTCCGAACCCCTGATCGCATCCGGGACAAACGTCCTGCAAGAAGGTGGTTACGGTCGAGTAGGCCTAACACCGCTGATCAAGGCAGTATTGTTATGTAATCGTTATGTAAAAAATCTGGGCTGCCCTACCGGGCGCATCGGCGCGCTCAGGGTCGACAACTCGACAGGAATTGTCTTGTCGGCGGGGCTGGCCACCGAATAAAGTTTGCTGGCCGACCTTACTAGTCGGTAACTTTTAGTCCCACTGCCCAAATCGGGGCTTCAAAATGTGGTTGATGTCGACGCCCACGCCACCGACCGACCGCTTGTCGATCTCCACCTGATGCAGGTGCGCCGCCGGGTGGGCGACCTTTCCCGGCGACCCCCAGTTGTGCTGCCAGAAGTAGGCGCCCAGCCCGTCCTGCAGTGCCCATTCGATGGTCTTGGAGTTGGCGTAGACGCCGACCCGTTGGTGACCCAGCACGGCTTCCCAGCCTCGTAGATACGGCGCCACCTGCTGCTTGTACTGCTCAAACGTCGGATCGTCGTCGATGGACGTGTAGATCGGCGCACCGAACGATCCGCCCGCGGCGACATGTAGCTGCCAGCCTCGCTTGGCGTGCGAGACGCCGGCGTTCTGGCCGCCAAGCCAGTCCGCGGTGTCCTGCTTGCCGTACTGATAGCAGGAGACGATCTTGAGCCCGCTCTGATAAAGGTCGCGGGCCTCGGGCAGTTGGATCGGCTTGCCGAGCATCCACTGACCACCCGGCCGCCGATCCGACACGTACCTGATGGCGCCCAGCGCACCCGATGCGCGCAGGTCGTTGGCCTTGATGACGCCCGCCGCATAGTCGAGCAGGATGCCGAGCGGCGCCGCGGACGCCTTTACCGGGGCCAATGCCGACGCGATCGACTGCAGCCCGGCGCCAAGACCGAGCACGGCCGGTGCGGCGGCGACGTATTTGAGCACGTCTCGCCGGGACATGGACACGAGCCACAGGGTACGACAGCTGCATCACTTTTCACTGCAACGCCACTGGTCACATCTGTATCAAGAGTCTCCGCACTTCCATTTCGACGCGACGAGTTGCCCAGCGAATGATCATTGGCGCATGGCTCGCGTACTGACCTGCGTCCTTGCGGCCGCGGCGATCGTCATGACGACGTCGGCGAGCGCGCCGCTGCATGCGCAGAGACCGCCGCTTGCTCAGAAGCCGCCGATGGGCTGGAGCAGCTGGAACGCGTTTGGCTGTGCGATCGACGAGAAGCTGATCCGCGAAATGGCCGACGCGATGGTCACCTCGGGCATGGCCGCCGCCGGCTACGAGTACGTGAACGTGGACGACTGCTGGATGGCCCCGCAGCGCGGCGCCGACGGCCGGCTGCGGGCCGATCCTGTGCGCTTTCCCAGCGGCATGGCCGCACTGGCGGACTACGTCCACGCCAAGGGACTCAAGCTGGGCATCTACTCCGCTGCGGGCACCAAGACCTGTCAGGGTCTGCCTGCCAGCCTCGACCACGAAGAAACCGATGCCGTGACTTTCGCCGAATGGGGCGTGGATTTGCTCAAGTACGACAATTGCTTCAACCAGGGCAGGCCTGCAGTCGAACGGTTCAAGGCGATGGGCGACGCCCTGGAAATCAGCGGCCGCGACATCGTGTACTCGATCTGCGAGTGGGGTGACGGCCAACCCTGGACGTGGGGAAGCGACGTCGGCGGGCATTACTGGCGCACCTCGGGGGACATCGTCGACGGTTGGGGCAGCGTCATCGCGATCCTCAATCAGCAAGCCGGGCTTGCGCGATATTCAGGCCCGCACGGCTGGAACGACCCCGACATGCTGCAGGTGGGCAACGGCGGCATGCTCACCTCGGAATACCGCGCCCACATGAGCATGTGGGCGCTGCTCAACGCGCCGCTGATCGCGGGGAACGACCTGCGCTCGATGGATTCGACAACGCGCGAAATCCTCACCAACCCGGAGGTGATCGCCGTCGACCAGGACTGGGCCGGAGTCGGGGGTGAGCAGATTGCCGACGTCGGCGACCTCGAGATCTGGGCCAAGCCGATGTCGCAAGGCGGTGTCGCGGTGGTGTTGCTCAATCGCGGGCTTGCCGGCGCGGAGATGACGACCAGCGCAGGCGACCTCGAACTGCCCGATGCCGACGAGTACGACGTTCGCGACCTGTGGGCGCACACGACTGCCGTGACGACAGGGGCTGTGAGCGCTTGGGTGCCACCGCACGGCGCCACGATGCTCGTCATGTCACCGCGCTAGGATCGCGAAATCCGCCGAGCGGCTGCGCTTTCACCGCGGAATTCATACGATGGGCCATGCCCTCGGGGACGGTCAGCTCGCATCCTGACGCGAATGTCGCTGCGGCCGTTGATGATCCACAGATCGAACTGATCGGCCTCAGGAAAATGTTCGGCGACCTCGTCGCGGTAGAGGGTGCAGACCTCACTGTCGGGGACGGCGAGCTGTTCGCCATCCTTGGCCCGTCGGGTTCTGGCAAGACGACCGTGCTGCGAATGATCGCCGGGTTCGAACAGCCCACTGCCGGGACGATCAGGCTCGGCGGCGCCGACGTCACCGCGCTGCCTGCGCGCAGGCGCGACGTCAACACCGTGTTCCAGGAGTACGCGCTGTTCCCGCACATGACCGTTGCGCAGAACGTGGAGTACGGGCTGAAGGTACGCGGTGTGCCCAAAGCCGAACGGCGCAGTCGCACCGCCGATGCGCTCCACATGGTGCGCCTGACCGACCTCGCGCAGCGTCGCCCCGCCCAACTATCGGGAGGAGAGCGTCAGCGCGTGGCGCTGGCGCGCGCGCTCATTGGGCGGCCTCGGGTGTTGCTGCTCGACGAGCCGCTCGGCGCGCTGGATCTCAAACTCCGCGAACAGATGCAGCTCGAGCTGAAGGCGATCCAGCGCGAAGTCGGCATCACATTCATCATCGTCACCCACGACCAGGACGAGGCGCTGACCCTGTGCGACCGGCTGGCGGTGTTCAACGACGGTCGCATCGAACAGATCGGCAAGGCCCGCGACGTCTACGAGAACCCGGCCAACAGGTTCGTCGCCGACTTCGTCGGTACATCGAACGTGCTCGACGGCGCCGCCGCGCAGGCGATCATGGGCAGGTCCGGAATGTTCGTCATCCGCCCCGAGCGCATCGGCGTTTTCGCGCCTGGCACCGACGCCGTGCCCGGTGTGCACACGGTTGAGGCCACCGTATCCGAAATCATCTACGCAGGACCGACCACCCGGATCGCCGCGACCGCGAGTCCGGGCGTCACCCTGACCGCCACCGTTTTGACCGCAAGCACGTGGCTGCCGCCCGACCTGCACCACGGCACGCCTGTCACGTTGGCCTGGCCAGACAAAGCCGTCAACCACCTGTCGATCGAGGAGTAGCCGATGTCACCAAAGATGCTGTCCGCCATGCGAGTCGGCTTGGCATTCGCCACATGCGCCGTGCTGGCGGTTGCCTGTTCGAGCTCCGAGCAGGCCAGTGGCAACGGCCAGAGGGCGCCGAAGCTCGAACCACTGTCCTCCGTCGGGGACGGGGAGGGCGAGCTGAACATCATCACCTGGGCCGGTTACGCCGAGGACGGTTCAAACGACCCGACCGTGGACTGGGTGACGCCCTTCGAAAAAGAGACCGGATGCCAGACCAACGTCAAACTCGGCAACACGTCGGACGAGATGGTGCAGCTGATGCGCAGCGGCCAGTACGACGGCGTCTCGGCATCCGGCGATGCCACGCTGCGCTTGATCTATGCCGGTGACGTGGCACCGGTCAACACGTCGTTGGTGCCGAACTACGAGGCGATTTCGGGCTTCCTCAAAAACAAGTCGTGGAATTCCGTCGACGGCCAGATGTACGGCATCCCGCACGGATGGGGCGCCAACCTGTTGATGTACAACATCGGAGTTGTCACGGACGCGCCGAACTCCTGGGCGGCGGTGTTCGACGACGCCGGCAAGTACAAGGGCAGGGTCACCGCATACGACTCCCCCATCTACATCGCCGATGCGGCTTTATATCTGTCCAAGACGAAACCGGAACTGGGCATCGAGGATCCGTACTCGCTCACGCCCGAACAGCTCGACGCCGCAGTCGAATTGCTCAAAAAACAGCGCGAGAACATCGGGGAATACTGGTCGGACTACACCAAAGAGGTGCAGGCGTTCGAATCCGGCACGTCGGTGATCGGCACCACCTGGCAGGTCATCGCCAACACCATCGGCGCCGAGAACAGGGTGCAGGTGAACACCGTGCTGCCCAAGGAAGGCTCGACGGGATGGTCGGACACGTGGATGGTCTCGGCGAAGGCCGCCCATCCCAACTGCATGTACAAGTGGATGAACTGGATCTCCTCACCGGAGGTGAACGCCCAAGTCGCTGAGTACTTCGGTGAGGCACCTGCCAACACGAAGGCGTGCGAGCACACCACCGAGAGTGACTTCTGCGATATCTACCATGCCACCGACGAAGACTTCGCCTCACAGATCCATTACTGGACCACTCCGCAGAAAGAGTGCGTCGATGGAAGCGGCGACAATTGCACGGCCTACAACGAGTGGGTCGACAAGTGGCAGCAGATCAAGGGGTGACACTGCGCCGAATCAGCCTGGCATCGCTGCTTGTGCCGCCGATGGCCTGGCTGGTGGTGGCGTACCTCGGTTCGCTTGCGGTGCTGCTGGTTTCGGCGTTCTGGACCACCGACGCGTTCACGGGGGCGGTGGTCCACACCTTCACCACCGACAACATCGCCCGGGTACTGACCGATGCGGTGTTCCGGACCGCGACGATACGAACCGTCGCGGTGGCGTCCGCGGTCACCATCGCATGCGCGGTGCTCGCGGTGCCGCTGGCGTTCTACATGGCCAAACTGGCATCGCCACGGATGCGCCTGCTGCTTGTGGTGGCGGTGACGACGCCGCTGTGGGCCAGTTATCTGGTCAAGGCGTACGCCTGGCGGATGCTGCTCTCGCCGGAAGGCCCGCTGTCGTGGGTGACCGGCTACAGCCCCGGCTACGGCCTGGCCGCCACCGTCGTCACGCTGACGTATTTGTGGTTGCCGTACATGATCCTGCCGGTGTTCGCCGCATTCGAGCGCGTTCCCGATGCGCTCATCGACGCCAGCGCGGACCTGGGCGCTTCTGATCTGGCGACTATGCGAATGGTGGTCGCGCCGTTGGTGTTCCCCGGCATTGCGGCGGGTTCGATCTTCACGTTCTCATTGTCCCTCGGCGATTACATCGCGGTGACGATCGTCGGCGGTAAGACGCAGATGCTCGGCAACATCATCTACGGACAACTCGTCACCGCCAACAACCAGCCGCTGGCGGCCGCTCTTTCGATCATCCCGCTGGTGGCGATCATCGGTTATCTGTTGGCGATGCGGCGAACGGGCGCATTGGAGAACGTCTGATGCTGTCAAGGAGTGCACGGCGGGTGGCGCTCGGGTGGACCGCGCTCGTCATGGTGTTCCTCTACGCACCAATGATTCTCGTGGTGGTCAATGCGTTCAACTCATCGCGTACATTCGCGTTTCCGCCCACCGGCTTCACCATGCAATGGTGGCGCGACGCCGCCAACAGCGAGGGCATGTGGACCTCGCTGGCCAACTCGGCGGTGGTCGGGCTCGTCGCCACCATGATCGCCCTTGTGTTGGGAACAATGGCCGCACTGGCCGTGCAGCGGTACGACTTCTTCGGTAAACACACGGTCAGTTTCCTTGTGGTGCTGCCGATTACGCTGCCAGGTATCGTCACGGGTATCGCATTGAACGCGACGTTCACCTCGGCGCTTGGTGTCACATTGGGACTGGCCACCGTCATCGTCGGCCATGCGACCTTCTGCATTGTCATCGTCTTCAACAACACCCAGGCGCGGCTGCGCCGATTGGGCAGAAACCTCGAGGACGCGTCGGCCGACCTCGGCGCCACCGAATGGCAGACCTTCAGATACGTCACGTTTCCGATGATGCGCGGCGCGCTGGTCGCAGGGGCCATCTTGGCGTTCGCGCTGTCCTTCGACGAGATCGTGGTGACGACGTTCACCGCAGGGCCGACGGTGCAGACGCTGCCGATCTGGATCTTCGGAAACCTGTTCCGGCCGAACCAGGCTCCGGTCATCAATGTCGTTGCCGCCGCGCTCACCGTCGTTGCGATCATCCCTGTCTGGCTGGCTCAGCGCGTCGGCGGCGATCCGGCGGCGATGCGGGTGTAAGACCGATCAGCTTCTCGTGGTGTAGTCCGACACCGCGGACACCACCTGCTCGCGCACCGACGTGTCGAGGCGGTTCGACACGACCTTGCTACCGAGCTCGCGATAGTCCTTCATGAGCGCACCGAGTTCGGCGATCTCTTCGGGTTTGGGCACGTGGTCGACCCCGAAGCGCACCGTCACGCGTTCCATCAGCGCACGCACCACCTCGCCTGCCAACACGTCGACGGTGTCCTGCGTTGCTTCGACGATTCGCAGAATCGCACGGACGTATTCGAGTTGGTCGGAACTGCGGGCCACGATCGCGGCAACCTTGGCATCGAGGAGAACCACCGCGCCGTCATCGAGTACTGCCAGTCCGTGGTCAAGCAGCCTGCGCGCCTCGTCGCTGGCCGCACCGATGTCGACGGCCGGCGGGTTGTCATTTACCGGCTCCGCCGACTCGTCGGCGCGCGGCCCAAGGACGGCGCGTTGGATGCCGAGGATGTCGGCCAGATCGGCACCTTGACGCATGCTGGTGAAGAACTCGGCGATGTGCGCGGAGTTGAAACCCTTACGCAGCAACTGGTTGATGGTTCGAAGTTGCGAAAGATGGTAGTCGTCGTAGTACGCCGAACGGCCGACACGTCGCGGCGGATCGAGCAGGCCGCGCTCCCGATAAGCGCGGATGTTGCGGGCGCTGACGCCCGAAACCCGCGCGAGATCATCGAGCCGGTACTCAGCCAACGCAACGCACCCCAGCCCAGGCCGGGGTGCGCTTCGGCAGTGCACCGCGACGTTTCATGCGACCACTGTAGCGGCACGATCGCGTTTGCGAGCGAAGTCATGGCAGCCAACGACACAGTTGCTGGCTAATCATCACAAGCGTCACTATCTGCGAAGATGATGCCGCACCAACGTTGACCCGGTACCGCGCGAACGATCACAGCCAACTCGATGCCGGCGCTTGGCGAGCGCGGGGGGTGAGTGACTTCACCCCTAAACAATTGGCTTCGGCACACGTCGATACGCGATGATCGAAGCGGCAGACATCAATACAATGCGGTGAGAGGTTCGGCGTGCGTCCCTGGATCATCTGGGCCACCGGACTCTTCGCGTACATCGTCGCCGTGCTCGACCGCACCACCCTTGGCGTCTCGGGGCTCGACGCGGCCGATCGGTTCAGCGCCAGCCCGAGCCTGTTGTCGACTTTTGTGGTCCTCCAGGTGATCGTCTACGCCGCCGCGCAGGTGCCTGCCGGCCTGCTGCTCGACCGGTTCGGCTCCAAGGCCTTGATCGTCGCCGGTGCCGCGGTGATGGCCTCGGGCCAGCTGGTGCTGGCGTTCACCGAGTCGTTGCCGACGGCCATCGCCGCGCGTGCGGTGGTCGGCCTCGGCGACGCCGTCACGTTCATCTCGGTGCTGCGGTTGGTGCCGCACTGGTTCGCGCCGCGACAGGTCCCGTTGGTCACGCAGTTGACCGGCATCTGCGGTCAGCTTGGTCAGGTGCTGTCGGCCGTCCCCTTCATCGCCCTGTTGTCCGCGTCGGGTTGGACCGTCGCCTATGCGTCGGTCGCGGCGCTCGGTGTGCTGGCGATAGTGCTGACCCTGGCGGTAGTGAAAGACACCCCGGATGGCACCGTCGTCGAGCCCCAAACCCCTTCCGTCGCAGAGACACTCGCCCGGATCAAGACGGTGTGGCTGCGCCCTGGAACGCGACTGGGGTTCTTCACCCATATGGGCACTCAGTTCTCGGTCACGGCTTTCGCGCTCATGTGGGGGGTCCCGTATCTGACGGTGGCCCAAGGCGTTACCCATCACGTTGCGGGCACGATGCTGACCGTCTCGGTGGCTGCGGCGATCCTGGCGGGAATCGTCATCGGCATCTTCACCGGCCGTCATCCGAACCGGCGGTCACGCTTGGTGCTGGCCATCATCGTTAGCAATGCCCTGATGTGGACTGTGGTGCTGGCACTGCCTGGTCAGGCTCCGCTGTGGCTGCTTGTCGTGCTGATCGTCGTCATCTCGGTCGGAGGCCCCGGCTCCATGGTCGGCTTCGACTTCGCACGAACCTTCAACCCGAGCGCGACTCTCGGCACCGCACAGGGCATGGTCAACATGGGCGGTTTTGTGGCCTCACTGCTGGTCATGCAGGCGATGGGGCTCATCCTCGACGCCGCGGGCGGGATGTCCTTCGACTCGTTCCGGCTGGCCTGGACGGTGCAATACGTGGTCTGGATCCTTGCGGTCATCGGAATCGTCATCACCCGCAAGAAGACGCGCCGCCTGATGAAACTGCAGCGAGACAGCATGTTGCTGGAGAGTTTCGACGCCCACCCCGCAACCCGATAGGGCTCAGCGGCCGCTGGCCGTGGCCCTCCGGTTGGCCTTCTTGATGGCGGAGACGAGTTCGGCCTTGCTCATGGTCGAGCGGCCCGAAATATTCAGTCGCCGTGCGACTTCCGCGAGATGCTTCTTCGAGGCGTTTGCGTCGACACCTTCCTGGGGCTTGCCACGTGGGTTGGGGCCGCCGCTGCGCGCCCGCGAATCCGAAGGGCCCTTCTCGGATTTGGGCTCCCAATGGTCGCCGACCTTTTCGAAGCTGTGTTTGAGCGCGTCGTAGGCGACCCGGTGGGCACGTTCGCCTTCGCCGTATTGCTCGGCCGCAGAATCATGCGTCTTGGCGAACGTGCGTTGGGCCTTGGCCGGTGACTTGCGCAGCGTGCTCGGCAGCTCACTCTTGCGTGCGCTGCCACCCTTGGTTGTCTTCGGCATCGTCGGGTGCTCCATCCATCGAGACGTTGATCCGTAGACGCCGAAGCCGGCCCGAAATGCGCGCGTGCCGCTTTTTGACCGGCGCGAATATGGTGGCCCGGCTCCGGACGGCTACTCAACTGGCGTACCACCATCGCGATGCGGCTAAACGCGCTCCGCGAGCACCTCGGCCGCATGCCTGTGCCCAAGCAGCTCATAACCGACGACGCTCACCATCGGTGCCAGCGTGACGACCAACAGACAGTTAGCCATCGAAATGCCGGCCGCGGCTAGCCAGACCGCCACGCCGAGCACGGCCGCGGTCAGCACCAACAGCAGCACATGGAGACCGTCCACCGTCCGCACCATCAGCGTGTACAGCACGTAGACGGCCAGGATGTAGGCGCCCACCGGCACCGCCACCGCCAGCACGGTTTCGACCGACCCCAACTTGGAATGGTGCTCGATGTAGTAGGCCGCGACGTGCAGGCCTGCGCCGGTAGCCACGATGGCCCCGTACAGCACGATGTGGAAGTAGCCGAACAGGAACGACCGCTCCCGATACGCATGGAGTAGCCCCGCAGCGGGGACGACGAAATACGTCCACCACATACCGAAGGTCAGCCCGACGCCCGCCACCACCACGAAGGCGGCGTCGAACGTCCACCCCTGCCCGCTGACCACCGCCGACAACGACGCGACCGTGCCGACCACTCCTTCACCGAGCGCGATGATCGCCAGCAGGCCATAACGCTCGGAGATGTGATGGGCATGCCATGGCGTGCCGCCCCTGCGGGTCTCGGCGAGAAACGGGCCGAGAAACTCCACCCCGATCAGCAGCGCCACCACCACAAAGGTCACCGCTATCGACGTGTGCAGGAAGATGCTGGCGATCCAGCCTGCCTGCGCGATCGTCACCGCGGCGACGTAGGTGAGGCATGCCGGGCGGTGTTCGGGATCCTGGCTTGCTGCGCGTAACCACTGCCCCACCAAGGCAATTCGCATCACCACATATCCGGCCACCATGACGCGGTTGTCCACGTGGCCGCCGTGCTCGATCGAGGCGAACATCGGCGGGAACCCGAGCGCCATGATGATGACGCCGACCATCTGCAGCATGGTCATCAGCCGGTAGATCCAGTCGTCGGTGTCGTAGGCCGACGCGAACCAGCTGAAATTGATCCACGCCCAGCACACCGAGAAGGTGGCAAGAGCGAACCCGAGCAGACCGGCCCCGACGTGATTCTCGGCCAACATGTGCGCGAACTCGTTGGCGGAGATGCCGAAGGCGATGACGAATGTCAGGTCGAAGAGCAGTTCCAGGGGTGTGGCCACCCGGTGCTCTTCGTTGGGATCCCGTCCGGACATCCTGCGGATCCGATGCGCGATCACGCCGCCCGGCGTCGGCGATTCACTGTCAGTCACGTGGCCCAGCTTTCTCCAGTCACCGCTACATTTCACACCCATGACCGGTGCGACGAAATTAGTGATCGGCGCCAGCGGCTTCGTCGGTTCCCACGTCACACGGCAATTGGTCGATCGGGGTGACGACGTGCGGGTGTTGATCCGCACGTCCAGCTCCACCAAGGCGATCGAGGATCTGGACGTCGAATACCACCACGGGGACATCTTCGATGACACCGCGCTGCGCGCCGCCATGACCGGCGTCGACGACGTCTTCTACTGCGTGGTGGACACCCGGGCGTGGTTGCGCGACCCTGCGCCGCTGTTTCGCACGAACGTCGAGGGCCTTAGGCATGTGCTGGACGCCGCTGTGCAGGCCGACCTGCGGCGGTTCGTGTTCACCAGCACCATCGGGACCATCGGGATGCCCGCCGACCGGCGACCCGCGACCGAGGACGACGAGTTCAATTGGGCGGACAGGGCGGGCGCCTACATCCGGTCGCGCGTCGATGCCGAGGCTCTGGTGCTCGACTATGCCAAGCATCGCGGGCTGCCCGCTGTCGCGTTGTGCATCTCGAACACCTACGGGCCACGGGACTGGGGGCCAACGCCGCACGGTAGGCAGCTCGCGCTGGCGGCCACCGGCAGACTGCCGTTCTACGTCAAAGGTTGGGCCGGCGAAGTGGTCGGCATCGAGGACGCCGCCTACGCGATGCTGCTTGCGGCGGACAAGGGCCGAAACGGCGAGCGCTACATCGTTTCCGAGCGGTTCACCAGCGTGCGTGAGCTTTACCAGACGGCGGCTGACGCGACCGGTGTGCGGCCACCCCCAGTTGGTGTGCCCCTGTGGGCGATGTACCTGATGGGCTATGCGGGTGACGTCGCCCGGATCGTGCTTCGCCGCGACTCCCAACTGTCGAGTTCCAGCGTGCGGCTGATGCACATCTGGCCGGCGCTGGACCACGGGAAGGCCTCGAGCGAGCTGGGCTGGCAGCCCGAGCCGATTCACGAAGCGGTCCGCAGGGCCGCACGCTTCTTCCGCGACAACCGAAACAGGTAGTGGACTACGCGTGCCCGCTGGTGACGGCGGTTCGACGATCGAGATGTGTCTGAACAGTTCTCGCTGAACCTGCTGGGTCGCTTCGCTGTCCATCGCGGTGATGACCTCGTCGAGCTGCCGCCCGCGTGTCAGCGGCTGATCGCGTTGACCGCATTGAAGCGCCGGCCGGTGCACCGCCTGTGGGTCTGCGCGGTGCTGTGGCCGCATGCGCCGACGCGGCGGGCCGTTGCGAGCCTTCGATCCGCGATGTGGCGCCTTCGCCCGGTCGGGGCGGACCCGCTGTTGGAGGTGGATCCGCAATACATCGCCCTTTCGCCCGACGTCTCGGTGGACTGGCACGATGCCACGGACCTGATCGAGCGGCTGCTCGCCCACGACGAGCCAACAGGTGCGGATCCGCTGCTGGTAGCCGACCTGATTCCGCTGCTGCGCAGCGGAGATCTCCTCGATCGGTGGGCCGAACGTTGGCTCACCGACGAGCGCGACAGGTACCACGCAATGCGCTTGGCCGCCCTCGAGGTGCTGGGACGAGGACCGGATAAGCAGGTAGCGCATTACGCGTGTGGCTCGATCCGCTCGCTTCATACGCTTCGTCCTGTCCAACGAACCAAGAACGACTCGAGCGAACCATGAACGCCTTACTGATGATCTGCATGTCGGTCGCCACCCCGCTCGCCGCTCTGGGCCTGTACGAACTACAGGCGCGACTGGAGCGGTGGGATTACGACCGTCACGCCGAGGACTGAACCGACTCATAGGTGACGGTTCTACTGTGGCTGCGTGGACGAACTCACTGATGACGTAATCGCCTTCCTGTCCGAAGGCACCCGCACCGGGATGCTGGGTTATCTGGCGTCCGACGGCAGACCGCTGGTGGCGCCCGTCTGGTTCGTGGTGGACGGCGGCCAGCTGGTCTTCAATACCGGCAAGAACACCGCAAAAGGGCGCGCTCTGGTCCGTGATCCGCGCGTGGTGGTATGCGTCGACGACCCACACCCGCCGTACTCCTTCGTGCAGGTTCAGGGCATCGCATCGATCAGCGAAGAGCCTGACGACCTGCGCGACTTCGCCACCAGGACCGGCGGACGCTACATGGGTGCCGATCGGGCCGAGGAGTACGGCAGGCGCAACGGCGTCCCAGGGGAGCTCGTGGTCCGCATCAAGCCGACCAAGGTGCGCAAGGCGTTCGGCCTGACGGAGTGACTTCTAGTCGGGCAGAGTGACGGCCCGAATGCGGCGTCGCCGAACCCATTCCGGCAAAACGCTCGCGCGGCAGCTGCCGCTGGGCGGCCCCGTCCGTGAAATCGATGTCGACCGGCAGGTTGTCGACCGTGCAGATCGACAGATGCGCACCGAGGTGGTGGGCCCGCGATGCCCACACCGGAGAGATCAGAATCGTCAGCCGACGTTGCACAGTGCCAAGATACGAGGATGCGCCCGTCTGCTGGGTCCCACGCGGTCGGCGTCGTGCTGGCCGCAGGCCTTGGCACTCGCGTCGGCGCCGACGGCAACAAGGCGTACCTGCCGATTGCCGGACGAAGCATGGTGTCGTGGTCGCTGGCCACCGTGACGCAGGTGCCGGGCATCACCCGTACGGTGCTGGTGTTCCGCCGCGGTGAAAGCGCGCTGGCCAAGGACACCGTGCGGCGCGAGCTCGGGTCGGCACCTGTCGAGTTCGTCGAGGGCGGCGACAGTAGGCACGCGTCCGAGTTCAACGTGCTGACCTACCTGGCTGCTGACATCGAATCGGGCTCGATCGATGCGGTCCTGATACACGACGCCGCGCGGCCGATGGCCGAACCCGACATGTTCATCACCGCGTTGTCCCTGGCTCGTGAGTTCGGCGGCGCCGTGCCCGCCGTGCCGGTTCCCGATGTCGTGACGGCCGTGGCCTCCGGTGGCTTCGCTCCGGCCGGGGGTAGCAGCACGCTCGTCCGTGTGCAGACTCCGCAGGCGTTTCGCGCCGCGCCGCTACTGCGGGCATATCGCGCAGCGGACCGTGCGGGATTCGAGGGCACAGACACGGCCTCGTGCATCGAGAAGTTCACCGACGTCGACGTCCGCACGTTTGCCGGCCTGGAACGCAACCTGAAGGTCACCTACGCCGACGACATCGCCGTGGCCGAACGCCTGCTCACGAATGGCCGGTCGGCCGGCACGCGATGATCGCCTCGACGAACGCGGTGTCGCGCGGCATGTCGGCGACGAACGCGTCGGCCTCGCCGTCAACGACGGCGATGGGCACGCCGGCACGCACCGTCTCCTCGAGTTCGTCGAACTCGTCGGACGTGAACTGCGCGAGCAACCGGGCGAGTTGATCGGTCGCGAAACCGCGCGGAAACTGCACGGACCGTAGTGCGGACCGGTCGAGGGTGCGGGTCACCGAACCGGCCGCATCGACGGCTTTAACGCTGTCGGTCATGGCAAGCATCGGCATCACGACATCGCTGCCGCTGCGGAGCTCGGCGACCACACGCTCGCACATGCCGACGGAGGTCAGCGGCCGCCGGACGTCGTGAACAAGCACATGCTGAGGCGAAATCGACTCGCGCTCAAAATATTCCAACGCCGCCGTCAGGCATTGCGCCCGCGTGCCTGCGGAGGCCACGACACCGACCGACAGGCCATGGCCCGCAATGCATTCGCGAACGTCGCCGACAAGCGGTTCGGCGGCGGCGACGACGGTTGCGTGTTCGGGCACCGCACCGAACATCGTGCGCAGAATGCGTACGAGTAGCACCTGCCCTGCCACAGGGGTGAACGCGGCCAGCCTGTTGTCCGCGATCGCTATTGGCAGGGGCAGGATCGCGCCCACGACCGACCGCACCGCCACGGCGCGAACGCTACACCGGGTCGAACGACGAGATGAGCCAGGTGCCGTCGACCTTGTTCAGGCTGACCTTGACGCTGCTCACCGCGAAGGCCCCGTCCGGGTTCTCCTTGCTCGTGGTGGTCTGGTTGACGAATACGAGGACCACCGCAGAGTTCGGCTGCAGTTCGGACACCGCGGCACGGACGACCGATGCCGTGGTCTTGACCGACTTCTGCTGGGCGGCCGGTGTGACGATTTGCTCGGTGAATTGTGTGTAGTACGAGAGGAAGTCGCCCGTCAGGTGGGATTTGGCTGACGCGAAGTCCTTGTCGAGGCTGTCCGGGGAATACGACAGCAGTGCAACGGTTCCGTTGGTCGCGGCGTCGAGCGCGGTCTTGGACACCGCAGCGTCGATCTGCTGATCCGGGCGGTACTGGCTGAAGTACAGCCATGCCGCCACACCCGCCGAGGCGACCAGCGCCACGGCCAGCAGGGCGATGCCGACGATACCGAAGACGCCGAAACCGGACCGAGTCGAGTCCTGAAAATCGGCACCTGGCAGCGGGTCCGACGTTTCGGGCTCGGCGAGCTCGGCGATGGCCGCTTCGTCGACCGCCGTTTCGGCGACGTCCACGTTGGTCTCGTTGTCATCGGTGGTCACGGCACGAACTCGACTTTCGACATTTTGATCTGCCCGCCGTCGCGCTGCAGATCCACGGACAGCCGCCACGAGCGTGGCTCCTGATTGGCGCCGGCGGTGTTGGTGACGCGCGAGCTGGCCGCGACCAGCACGACGGCTGAATCGTCGGACATCGATTCGACGGCAACGGAATTGACGGTCACCTCGGTGATCACCTTGGATTCCTGCGCCACCTTGATGAAATCGGCTGACTGGTTCTGGAAATCGTCCTTGAACTGACCGACCGAGTTGTCGATGATGCGCTGGACGTCTTCTTGGGCCTTGTTGAAGTCCAGCGACATCAGCGTCACGACACTTTGCCGACCGGCCGCGGCGTATTCGGCGGACTGCCGCTGGTCCGCGACGACGTTGCGATGCGCAATAAACATGAAAACACTCGCCGCGATCAAAGCGCACGTACACAGGACGGCCAGCGCCGCTGCGACGGATATCAGGATCCGACCGCGGGTCCAGCGGCGTCGCCGCGCGGGCTCTTCCTCGCGTACCTCAACCGCTGCTGCGTCGTCGCTGTCGTCCTCGGGCTCTTCGGCGATATCGGCCGCCTCGACCGCGGTGTCGCTCTGATCGGTTTCGATGGCGGTGTCGGGCACCTCTTCGGCGGCATGCGCCGCTCGGCGGAGGCGGATCGCCTTGGCCCGTGCGCGTGCCGCGGCGGCAATCGCCTCGGCCTCGGCCGCCTCGGCTTCGGCTTCCTCCGCTAGGGACTCGGCGGCGCGGGTGGCGTTGGTGGCGCGGTCAGGCTCCTCCGGCGCTTTCTCGACACGGTCAGCGTCGAGCACCGACGCGCGGCGCCTGAATGAAGGCACGTGGACCTCCTTGTCCAATAGATGCACTACTCAATGAGAATGCCGTTCTTCTTTTTTGTATATGACGGTGACGATACCGCACGTGACGACCGTGGCAAAAGGCCAGGTTTCCTGCGGAAATGTTATTTACATGCTGTGCGTAAGCTCAGCTCTGTCGTTCGTCTAACCGGTCCTTCATCACTTTGCCAGTGGCGTTCAACGGTAGCTCGTTGAGGAACTCGACGAAGCGCGGAACCTTGAATCCGGCCATTCTGTCGCGGCACCAGGCGATCAGCTCCTCGGCCCCGATCGTGTCGTGGCCGCCCTTGCGCACGATGAAAGCCTTGCCAACCTGGCCCATTCGGTCGTCGGGCACGCCGATCACCGCGGCCTGGGCAACGGCGGGGTGCTCCATCAGGAAGCCCTCGATCTCGGCGGGGTATGCGTTGAAACCGCCGACGATGAACATGTCCTTCTTGCGGCCCACGATGCGCAGCCGGCCGGCATCGTCGAGGGTGCCCAGGTCTCCGGTATGCAGCCAGCCGTCAGGATTGATCGCCTTGGCGGTGGCCTCGGGGTCGTCGAGATAGCCCTGCATGACGGTGTACCCACGGACCAGCACCTCTCCGTCGTCGTCAATCCGCACCTCGACGCCGTCGCACGGCACGCCGGCAGTCGTCGCGATGTCCTCAAACGAATCGCCAGGTCGGGACAGTGTGACCGTGCCCGCCTCGGTCAGGCCGTAGCCGGTCGCCAGCGTTTGGAACGGAAGCTCCTCGTGTACCCGCCGGACGAGCTCGACCGGAATGTCGGCGGCCCCTGTGACCGCGGCCCGCAATGTCGACAACCCGGCCTTGTCATCGACGCCCAGCAGAGAGTGATACAGCGTGGGGGGACCGGGCAGCATGGTGATCCGCTCGGCCGCTATCAGAGCCACGACGCGGTCGACGTCGAAGACCGGCACCGGGACCATCGTCGCGCCGCGGGTGAACGACGCGATCAGGCCGGCCTTGTAGCCGAAGGTGTGAAAGAACGGATTCACCATCAGGTAGCGATCGCCTTCACGCAGATCTGCGAGGTCGCACCATTCGGCGTAGAGGCGCAGGTTCTGGCGGTGGTTCATCATCACGCCCTTGGGCCGGCCCGTCGTTCCCGAGGTGTAGATGACGTCGGAGATGTCTGAGCCGTTGAGGTCGCCCACCCGCTGGGTGAACGACGCACCACTGGAAAGGAATTCGGACTTCAGATCGATCACCGGAACACCTGGCGGCGCGGTGTAGTCAAGGCCGAGGAAGCCCTCCTGGATCAATACCGCCTTGGCGCCGCTGCGGCCGATGATGTCGGCCGCCTCCTCGGTCTTGAACCGCGCGTTGACCGGGACCAGCACGCCTCCGGCGGTGAGCAACCCGAACGCGGCGATCATCCACTCCGCGGAATTGGGCGCCCAGACGGCGACGCGGTCACCCTTCTCGATGCCGTGATCAGCGAATGCGCCTGCCGCGCAACAGATCCGCTCGACGACCTCGGTGAAGGACAGTCGTAGCGGACCGTCGACGACGGCCTCCGCGTCGCCGAATCGGTCCGCCGCGCTCAAGACCATCTCGGGGATGGTCGACCATCGCGGCGCTGTCACACGGTGACGAGGCGCCCCAGGTTGCCGCCCATGATCTTCGCCTGGTCCTCGAGGGAGAGGTGCTCGAGCGCGGTCACGTAGTGAGTTGGCTCGGCGAGTCCTTCGGGGTGCGGCCAGTCGGAGCCGTAGAGCACCTGGTCCACGCCGATGAGGTTGATCAGGTCGTCGATGCCCTCTTCGTAGAACGGGCTGACGAAGATGCGGTTCTTGATCTCTTCCATCGGGTTGCCCGCGAAGGCTTCAGGCGCCTTCTTGTACACCTCGGCCATGGAATCCAGCAGCGGGAACATCCACTTGGACCCGGCCTCGACGATTCCGACCTTGAGTGTCGGGAACCGGAACAGCGCGCCGTGGATCACCCAGGAGGCCACCGCATCCTGGATCGGGCGCCACTCGTTGAGGATGGACATCGCGTTGGTCTGGAACGGCAGCATCTCCTGAGCACCACCGTCCCACTCGGAGGTGTAGCGGGAGTAACCGCTGTCGCTGGAGTGCATTCCGACGAACACGTCGTACTCGACGCACTTCTGCCAGAACGGGTCGAACTCGGGCAGCGCGAACGACCGCGGCCCGCGGAAACCGGGCACCGGCGCCGGGCGTATCAGAATGGCCCGCGCACCGCGCTTGACCGCCCAGTCCAGCTCCTCGATGGCCTTCTCGACGATGGGCAGGGTTATTACCGGTGTCGTGAAGATGCGGTTCTGGTAGTTGAAGCCCCACACCTCGTGCAGCCACTCGTTCAGCGCGTGGATGATGACGTGGATCGCGAGCGGGTCGTCGCTCAGCCGTTCCTCGATCAGGCTGGCCAGCGTCGGGAACATCAGCGAGCGGTCCAGACCGAGCTCGTTCATCTTCTCCAGCCGCGGCCCGGGCTCGAAGAAGGCCGGAATCGCCTTCATCGGCTCACCGAAGAGCTCGCGCTTGCTCTTGCCGTCGGGGTTTCCGAACTTGAAGTACTCCTCCCAGGCGCCGGGCTTTGCCACCACCGAGAAGGTGGGGTTGGGGATGTAGTTGGAGATATGGCCCTTGAGCGCGATCTTGGTGCGGCCGTTGATCTCGACGTACTGGACGACGTCCTTGTACTCCTTGGGCAGGTACTTGGTCATCGCCTCCGGCGGCTCATAGAGATGGTTGTCCGCGTCGAACAGCGGAAACGGAATGTCGACCCTGTGCGATAGTTGCCCCATGGAATACTCCTTTTCTTCTTGAGAGAATCCTATTCTCAACTCTCGCGAGTCGCAATCCCTTGCCTAACGAGGAACTTCTGCACCTTGCCACTGGCGGTACGCGGGTAGTCGTCGACTTGATGCAGTTCCTCAGGCCACTTCTGGATCGCGGCACCGGCCTGCTTGAAGTGCCGGCGAACCTCGTCGAGCGTCGGCATGGTGTGGCCCTCCCTGATCCGCAGCACCGCCGCGGTGCGCTCACCGAGTCGCGCGTCCTGGACGGCCACCACAACGGCCTCGGCCACCGCGGGCATGGCGAGCAGCACCTCCTCGACCTCGAGCGCGCTGATGTTCTCGCCGCCGCGAATGATCACGTCGCCCTTGCGGTCGGTGATTGTCAGGTAACCGTCCTCGTCGAGCACGCCGATGTCGCCGGTGCGATACCAGCCGTCGGCATCGAAAGCGTTCTCGGTCAGCGCGTCGTCCGTGTAGCCGAGGCACAGATCCGGTCCCCTGCTGAAGATCTCACCGTCGGGGCCCAGCCGAATCTCCACGCCGGGCCTGACGTTGCCGTCGGTGTAGAGCCGCTTGTCCTCTGGCGCATCGAAGCTCGAACCAGTGATCGAGGGATGCTCACTGCTGCCGTACGAACGGAACACGAAGATGCCCATATCCGCCAGCCGGCGGGTGACCGCGGCGGGAACGGTCGATCCGCCAAGGCCGACGGTTTTGAAGTGCGCCATGTGTTCAGGCGTGCAGTCGGGGTGGTCCAGCAGGCTGGTGACGAAGTACGGCGGCCCGCCGCCAACCGAAAGGCCCTCGGTCTCAATGAGTTTGAGCACCTTGCCCGGGTCCCATACGTCACACAGATCAATCGGCGCGCCCTCGAGCACCGGGATCAGGAATGCCCCGATCATGCCGATGAAGTGCCCCACCGGCGTGGCGGTGAGCTGGCGGCCACGGTCGGGCGGATAGTTCTGCAGCAGTTGGCGGGTCTCGAAGCCAAGGGTTTGATGGCTGTGCACTACCCCCTTGGGGTCACGGGTGGTGCCCGAGGTGAAGGCGATCAGTGCGGGGGCGGCGGGATCGGTGTGAATCTCTCCTGCCATTGGAACGTCGTCGAGCAGTTCCTCGAAGTTGCCTCCCACCAGGCCGACGATCGGAATGTCGTCGCACAGGTCCGGCTGAAACGTCATCCGCCCGAACTCGTCGGCGGTGATGAACACCTTCGGCTGCGCGGTGGCCAGGATGTGGCTCAGTTCCTTGCGGCCGTAGAAGTGCACGATCGGCACCACGACCGCGCCAAGGATGGCCGACGCCCAGAATGACGCCGCGGCCTCCATCCAGTTCGGCAGTTGAAGCGCCACCACATCGCCGGGACCGACGCCGCGGTTGCGCAGGCCGGCGGCCAGGCGACGAGCCGTCAGCTCGACGTCGGCGAAGGTGCCCACATAGGGGCGGACCGCGGAGTGCACGCAGAAGCCTGCCTGCGGGTTGTCGTGCAGTCCTCGGGCCAGCAGTTCACCGAGGGTCTCTGGCGTCCACCAACCCTGAAGCACGTACCGTTTTGTCAGCTCAACCGGCATGTCCCGCACGCTGGCGATGCTATTCTCCGTACGCGAGAATGCCAATACCGTAGTTGGAGAATGAACAATGGTCGACCTGGAGTGGGACGGTGCACTGGCGGTCATCACGATCGACCGCCCGCACGCCCGCAACGCCATCTCCCTGGAGACGATGGACCAGCTGGACAAGGCGCTCGACGGCGCGCAGGGCGCGCAGGCTCTGGTCATCCGCGGTGCAGGGGATCGGGCCTTCGTCTCCGGTGGTGATCTCAAAGAGCTCAGCGCACTGCGGACCGAACCCGACGCGTCGGCGATGGCGTTCCGGATGCGGTCGATCTGCGACCGCATCGCGGGCACACCCGCACCGACCATCGCGGCGCTGAACGGGCACGCGCTCGGCGGCGGCGCCGAGGTCGCGGTGGCCGCCGACATCCGGCTGGCCGCCGACGACATCAAGATCGGCTTCAATCAGGTGGCGCTCGCGATCATGCCCGCGTGGGGTGGCGCCGAGCGGCTGACCGCGCTCGTCGGGTACAGCAAGGCGCTCCTGCTGGCCGGAACCGGCACGGTGCTCGACGCCGCCGATGCCGAGCGGATCGGGCTGGTGGACCGAGTGTTGCCCCGCGAGTCGTTCGAGCAGGATTGGCGGGCCATCGCACAATCGCTGGCGACACGTCCGGCCGGGGAGATCAAGCGCGTGATGAAGGGCGTGCCGACCACTGAGGCGGTCGCCGCGTTCGCGCGGCTGTGGGTGGCCGACGAGCATTGGGCCGCCGCCGACAAGGTGATGAAGCGCGGCAAGTGATTACCGGCCGAGGCTGCGGATCGGGTCGCTTCCGTCCCAGGAAGCATCAGACCTGCCGCCGCGCAGCGAAATCCGTGGTTGCCGCGCTCATCATCTCGACGAGCGACCGCCGGTCGATCGTCCAGACCTGTGACGCGACCGCGCGGTTGCCCTCCCCCACCACATGCACAGGGCCGCTGCCGACGTTCTCGATGATCTCGCTCGCCACATCTTCTGGCAGCATCTGGCTCTGCGGGTCGTACTCGATCCCCATCCGCGCCAGCGCCGGCGTGTACGTCATGCCCAACGGTGTGCAACACACGTCGACGCCATGCGGCCGCAACTCGGCCCACAAGCCCTCGGCAAGGTTGTGCTGGAACGCCTTCACCGCCGAATACACCGCGATTGTCGCCGAGCCCGCGACACATGCCAGCGACGCGACAAGCACGATGCCGCCGCGGCCGCGGTCCTTCATCGCCTGACCGAAGTGGTGCGCCAAGGCAATTGGAGCGATGCAGTCCAGCTCGATCTGCTTGAGCGAGTATGCGAGCTCATTCTCCAGGAAGGTAGCGGTGCGATCCGAGGCGCCCGCGTTGTAGATCATCAGACCGACGTCGAGCCCCTCGGTTGCGGCGGCGACCCTGGCACCGACGTCCGGGTCGGTCAGGTCCTGGACAAGGACCAGGGTCTGCACGCCGTGCCGATCGCGTGCCTTGTCTGCCACCTCG
The DNA here is from genome assembly GCA_963711755.1 of uncultured Actinomycetota bacterium. Lineage (GTDB taxonomy): Bacteria > Actinomycetota > Actinomycetes > Mycobacteriales > Mycobacteriaceae > Mycobacterium. The sequence goes on along the minus strand of CAVQFK010000023.1, from coordinate 795,735 downwards.
TTTAGCAGCTCTTCGTTGCGCGCGATGAGCACGAGATCCAGTCCGCGCGCAGCCAGTTGGTCGGCAAGGCAGGCGCCGATCCCTTCAGATGCGCCGGCGATCAGCGCCCACGACCCGTACTTCTGCGCGAAATCGGTCAAGGCGCGATGCCCGCGCCGCTCATCACGCGCGCGATGTGCGCCGTGCGCTTTCCAATGCGCCATCCATCGGACGTTCGCACGAGGCCGTCGTCGTAATGCCCCAGCGCATCAATCCAACTGGCGGAGTCGCCAGGGATCGCCATCAGCACCGCATGGACATACGCCCGCGCCGTGGCGCGATCCCCTTCGACGTCAATGACGAGATTGGAGAGCCGGTGATACGTCTGCCCCATCCCGTCGTGGATCTGTGTCATAAGGGCGGTGAACGCATCGGCGTCGGTGAACTGTCCGAGGTCGCCGTAGTCGATATCGACCTCGTCGGTCCAGCAGGTGCGGAACAGCGGCCAGTTCTTGGAGTCGATCCCGGTGGCGTAGCGGATCAGCACCTCGGCGATCTGGGACTTGTCGTCATCCACCCGCTGAGGCTAACGCGCTATTGCCTACAGCCCCAACGTTCTCTCTAGACGAGAACGTCATTTCCGATTATCGTCAACGGAGTGTCGACACAGAAGGCGCTTGCGCCCGAGATCTCCACATGGCCCGACGACAATCCGCAGCTCATCGGCAGCAAGTGCGGTAGTTGCGGCGCTACGGCGTTCCCCGTGCAGCAGCGCTGTCCCAAGTGCAGCAGCGCCGAGACGACGGAATCGCTGCTCCCCCGCCGCGGAACCCTGGTGGCCTGGACGACTCAGGGTTTCCCGCCAGGCGCGCCCTACAAAGGGCCCACCGGCAAAGACTTTGTCCCGTTCGGCGTCGGGCTGGTTCAGCTCGACGACATCATCCGTGTCGAAGGCCGGCTCACCGAGAACGATCCAGCCAAGCTGCAGTTCGGCATGGACGTCGAGCTGACGATGGTGCCCCTCATCACCGATGACGACGGCAACGAGATCGTCACGTTCGCCTTCCAGCCGGTCTGAGTCAGAGAGGAATCGCGAAATGAACGATGTCGCCATCATTGGGGTGGGCATCCACCCGTTCGGCCGCTTCGAGAAGACCGCCATGGAGATGGGGGCCGAAGCGATCCAGTCTGCGCTGATCGACGCTGGTGTGGAATGGAAGGACATCCAGTTCGGCGTCGGTGGCAGCTACGAGGTGTCCAACCCCGACGCCGTGACGCGGTTGGTCGGGCTCACCGGCATCACCTTCACCAATGTCTTCAACGCGTGCGCCACCGCGGCCAGCGCCATCGCGCAGACCGCCGACACCATCCGCCTCGGCAAGTACGACATCGGCATTGCGATCGGCCTCGACAAGCACCCTCGCGGTGCTTTCACCGACGATCCGGCAAAGCTCGCGCTTCCGCAGTGGTACGCCGAGAACGGGCAGTTCGTCACCACCAAGTTCTTCGGCATGAAGGCCAACCACTACATCCACAAGCACGGTATCTCGCAGGGGACACTCGCCAAGGTGGCCGCCAAGAACTTCCGCAACGGCGCATTGAATCCGAATGCGTTCCGGCGCAAGCCGATTCCTGAAGATGAGATTCTCAACTCGGCGGTGTTGAACTACCCGCTGACCCAGTACATGTTCTGCGCTCCCGACGAGGGCGCCGCGGCGGTGATCATGTGCCGCGGTGACATCGCGCACCGTTACACCAAGAAGCCGGTGTACGTGCGGGCCACTGAGATCCGCACCCGTCGGTACGGCGCGTACGAGGTGCACGCCACCTCGGCGCCTCTCGAAGAGGACGCGTCGCCGACCGTGTATGCCTCGCGCGCGGCCTATGAGGTGGCCGGCATCGGGCCCGAGGACATCGACGTCGCCCAGTTGCAGGACACCGACGCAGGCGCAGAGGTGATCCACATGGCCGAGACCGGACTGTGCGCCGACGGCGATCAGGAGAAGTTGGTGGCCGACGGCGCCACCGAGATCCATGGGCCACTGCCGATCAACACCGATGGCGGTCTCATCGCCAACGGCGAACCCATCGGCGCCTCGGGTCTTCGCCAGGTCCATGAGCTGGTCCGGCAGCTGCGCGGCGAGGCCGGCGATCGCCAGGTGCCCGGCGAGCCGCAGGTCGGGTTCGCTCAGGTCTACGGCGCCCCTGGCACGGCGTCGGCGACGATCCTGTCGCGCTGATCGGGAAACCGCCCCGGGTCCGGAAACATCGTTCTAGAATTCGGAAATGATGTTTCCGCGGGCCTTCGCCGGGCTGCTGTCTACGGCGGTGCTGACGGCGGCCGGGCTGACGGTGCCCGCGACGTCGCAGGCCGAGCCTCCACTGCACCAGGTGAAGTACACGGTATTCGCCGAGCAACCGTTCTACGTCAGCATCTACTATCGCGACGTCGACCCGCCGAACTGGGCCGATTACAGCCACAACCCCTACATGTACAGCCCGAAAATCGAGGCCGACGTCGGCCCGGACCAGCAGTGGGTGCTCGACGTCATGCTGGCCAACCCCGACCAATGGGCGATGGTTACGGCCACGGCCGCACCGTCAGAGCAGTCCCCGAACATTCACTGCGTGCTCGCGGTGGACGGCGTCGTCGTCGCGACCGACGTCGGCCCCAAGGGTGCGCTCTGCTCAATTCGCAATTGGTGATCGGCTGCGGAATCAACAGCGGGCGGCTCACCCTCGAGTCGTCGCAGCCATTGCTCGCAGAACTCAAGCACTTCGGCGTGACCGGTGGACATGCCCAGCGCCCGCTCCATCACCAGCGCCTGGGACACGCTCGTCGAGAAAACCGTCCACACCACCGGGGGGACGTCGGAGACATCCACGCCGTAGCGCTGCAGCGCAGCGGCGATGGCCTTGTTCTGCTCTTCCCTGAAACGTTCGGCGTAATAGACGATTTCGGCCCGCAGCGCCTTGCGATGATTCGCCAGGCCCATGAACTCCATGGTCAGCCGGGTGGCCTCCGGCATGTTGCTGAACCGCCACAACGCCCACAGGGGCTGCGGCGACGCCAGTGCCGTCGCAAGCACCGCGAGTCCTTGCTCAGCGCGTCGACGGAACACCGCCAGGAAAAGCTCCTCCATCGTGCGGAAGTAGTAGTGCACAAGTTGGGGTTTGAGGCCGGCCCGCTCCGCGACGCGCCGCGACGTGACCGCGGCGTAGCCCTCCTCGAGCGTGAGTTGTTCGGCTGCGTCGATCAGCACCCCGCGATTCTTCGCGTCGGGCGCCCCGATCCTTCGCGCCGATGCCATGCCAACTCCCCTTTTTCCGCGGCCGCCGAGTTCCGACACGCCGATCGTAACGGCGGACCGCCGCGTCATCTTGACCTCGACTCCGGCACCATGCTAAGCAGGTGCTCAGCATTTCCTATAAGTACATATACACGTGGTCTCCGGGAGGCATGCACATATGAACAACTACGACGCGGTCGACTACTTCACCGATCAGTCGCTTGTCCCCGACCCGCACCCTTACTTTGACCATTTGCGCACGAAGAACCCGGTGTGCTGCCCGATCAACAACGGCGTGCTGGCAGTCACCGGCTGGGAGGCGGCGAACGCGGTCTACAAGGACTCTGAGAACTACTCGTCCTGCGTCGCAGTAGCAGGCCCGTTCACCCCGATGCCCTTCGTGCCCGAGGGCGACGACATCTGCGCACAGCTCGAGGAGCATCGCACCGAGATCCCGATGTATGAGCACATGGTCACGATGGATCCGCCCAATCACACGGACGCGCGTTCGCTGCTGAGCCGGCTGCTGACCCCGAAGCGGCTGAAGGAGAACGAGGACTTCATGTGGCGGCTCGCCGATCGCCACCTCGACGAGTTCGCCGACGACGGCCGGTGCGAGTTTCTGGCCGCCTACGCCCGGCCGTTCTCCCTGCTGGTCGTCGCCGACCTGCTGGGCGTCCCCGAGGCGGACCATGAGGAGTTTCGCGAGGCCTTCGGGGCTCAGCGGCCCGGTACGAACATCGGTGGGCTCGACCATGAGCCGATCGCGGCCAACCCGTTGGAGTGGGCCGACGAGAAGTTCAGCCACTACATCGAGGATCGCCGGAAGGACCCCCGCGACGACGTGCTGACCGGGCTGGCCACGGCGCTGTACCCGGACGGATCGGTGCCCGAGGTGATCGACGTCGTGCGGACCGCGACCTTCCTGTTCGGCGCCGGCCAGGAGACCACTGCCAAGTTGCTCAGCGCAGCGCTGCGGGTGCTCGGCGACCGACCCGACATCCAGCAGCAACTACGGGACGACCGCAGCCTCATTCCGATCTTCATCGAGGAATGCCTGCGGATGGACAGCCCGGTCACGAGCGTGTTCCGGATGGCCCGCAAGACAACAACACTCGGCGACACCGCGGTACCGGCAGGCACCACGGTGATGGTCAGCCCCGGCGCGGCCAACCGCGATCCCCAGCGCTTCGAGCATCCGCACGAGTTCTCGCTCGACCGCCGCAACGTCCGCGAGCACATCGCGTTCAGCCGCGGCATCCATTCCTGTCCCGGCGCGCCGCTGGCCCGCGTCGAGGGCCGGGTGTCGATCGAGCGCATCCTCGACCGGTTGGCCGACATCACGATCAGCGAGGACAAGCACGGTCCGATCGGAACCCGCCGATACAACTACGAGCCGACGTTCATCCTGCGCGGGTTGACGGAGCTCAACATCGAATTCACCCCGGTTCGGTGAGGTCGGCGGCTAAAGGTCGCCGCGCTCCCAGTGGGAGCTGCCGTCTCTCGCCACACAGGTGAGGAACAGCCCATCGGGTGCCTGCGCGACCTCGCCATCGAGCGCCGGGCACAAGGAGTTCTCCTCCTTGATTCCGTGCATCTCCGGCGACCGGAACCACCGGGGTTCGTACCGCCGCGGTGAGCCGCAGAACACCAGACGCCCCCACGACGTCACGCCGAACGCGAAGTACGTGGGGTTGTTGCAGTAGGAACCCAACACCACGTTCGGCATGATGCCGGGCGTGCAGCTGGGATTGTTGCATTCGGTCGGTCCGGCGGAAGCCGGCGGCGCGGCCGTGATCGACGCCGAGGTCATCAAGGCAGCGAGCACCGCAACGAGGTATCGCACCGGGTCATTCTCACACAGGCGGGAACGAAATTCTCTCTTTTGGAGAGGATTACTACCAGGCACGATAGGCTTGCGAGCTATGCGTGGAGTTGACGTAGCCGCCGGTGCGGCGGCAGTCGCGTTGGTCGGAAGTCTAGGTACGGCAATGCCTGCTCACGCCTCGAATTATGGGGTTGAGCTCAACGGAACCTACCGGGTCACTTCGGACGGCGAGTGGGCCAAGACCAACGACGTCTTCATTGATCAGCAGACGAAGATCCAGACCTGGACCATGAGTTCGAGTTGCACAAGCCCGCAGAGATGCGAGGGCCAGGTCACCAGCGATGAGGGCTGGACGGCTCAATTACGACTCGGCGGCGGGGAAGGATCACCGAACGCGGTCGGCGACTTCTGGGTTGTTGACCACGTCGTGCACAACTGGGAACCCTGTCCAGACGGCACCTCGGCCCCCGGTAACGAGAAGTTCATTTTCTGGGGCATCGACCCCCTGACCAATCGACGGGAGATGACGCACGTGGACCTCCTGTCGGGCATAGACAAGACCACGGCTCCGAGCGGTGCATGCGGCATCAACAAGCCGCTCGTCATCGAACTGCCTGTGCGCCTGGACAAGCTGTCGTAACCCGCGGCCGACGGTCGGTTGCCCGCGTCAGATCGGCAGCAGATCCTTCCACGACTTCGGCGTCACTCCGGAAGCCGTAGGCGTCAGCTGCTGTACCTGACCATCGGGCGTGATATAGCGGCCCGTGTGTGGGTCGTACGTCGTGACGGCCACCGACGGCCCACCCCCAGAATCCCTGCCGGAGAACGCGCTTGGTGCCGCAGGCACCGCTCCGCCATCCGTTGGCGGCGCCTCCACCGGACCGGGCGACGGGCCGTGCGGAATCGGCGGAACGTCGCCCGCTGCCGGTGCGAACGGAGCTTCGACAACGGGAGCTTCGGGAGCCGGAATCGGTTGCCCGTTAAGCGAATTACCTGCCGGCGGCGGCGCCGGAAGCGCAGGCGGCGGCGGTCCCATCGCCGTCAGCGGATCCATCGGCGTTCCGCCAGGCATCGCGCCAGGGGGCAGGGGCGTGCCCTCGATCGGCGCGAAGATCCGATCTTGGAAGTCCACCCGATCGTCGACCGGGACACCCTGCGCGATCAGATTCGGGTCGATCGGATATGGCCCGAGCGCGTGCTGGCGCATGGCCAACGGCTGAAAACCCTTGGGGTCGTTGCAGAGTTCAACTGTCGGAGCGCGCTTTCCGGGATATGCCATGCAGGGATAGTTGCGGGCACCGCGCACCGCGATCGGTGAGTCCTGCGGCAGTTTGCAATACAACCCATCCGGGGTGTCGATCGAGGTGGTGTCGGCGGGGTTACGCCACTGCGACGGCGGCAGGAAGCCGACGGTGCACGATGGCGGATCGCTGATGGTGAACGCGAAGTCGCCAGCGGCCGGGAGTCCCGTTGGGTTGTTCTTGGGAAGCCCGAACGCCTGCTCGGCCGCGACGACTGCGGGCAGCATCACCAGGAGTTGTTCGAGCGACGGGTTGTAGGTGACGAGGACCTGACCGAGGGTGGTCAGGTTGGCGAGCAATACCGGAAGTGTCGGCTTGATCTGATTGAGCAGCCCACTGACCTCAGATGCGAAGCCGGGTCCACTCTGCAGGAGCGCGCGCACCTGCGGGTCATTCTGAGCGATCTGCTGGGTCACCCCCGACAGACTGCGCGCCCACGTGCGAATCGCCTCGGTGGTCTCGACCTGCGAATCTAGAAGCGGCGCACTGTCATTGATCAGCCCTTGGGTTTGATCGGACACGGAGTTGAGGTCGCCCGTCAGTTTCGAAGACGAGTCCAGCAAGGATTGGAAGTCGTAGCCGGCTCCGTTGAAGGCCTTGAAAGACTCGTCGAGCAGGTCGCTGATCCTGTCTTTCGGAATGCTGTTCACCAACGTGCTGACTTGATCGAGCATCGGACCGACCTGCTGTGGAATCGTCGCATTGTCCATTGCGATCACCGAGCCGTCTCCCAAGTACGGTCCGGAATCGGTGCGCGGACGCAGATCGACGTACTGCTCCCCGACAGCCGAAACGCTACGGACCTCGGCCTGCAGGTCGGCGGGAATCTTCGGAGATGTATCCAGGGTCAGTGTCGCTTCTGCGCCGGTCTCGGTGAGCTTCACGTCGGTCACCTTGCCGACCTGCACACCCCGGTAAGTGACGTTGGAGAATTGATACAGACCACCGGTGGCAGGCAGTTGCAGCTTCACATCGATGCGGCCGATACCGAGGAACGTGGGTACCTGCATGTAGGTGAAGAGCATCACCGCCACGCCGACAATCGACGCGATGGTGAAGATGATCAGCTGATTTCGAACGAAGCGGGTGAGCATCAGCCACCGCCTCCCGGTGTCGGTAGGCCCGCAGGCGGTGCCGGTAGCAACGCTTCGGGGATCGCCGGCGCCGAAGGCCCGGCTCCTGGATAGGGACCGGCGAAGATCTGCGACGCGGAGCTCACCGGGGCCGCGTTCGCCGGTGGCACCATCGGAACCAACGGTTCGGTCACGGGTGGCATCGGTCCCGTTGGCGCGGGCAGCGATTCCGGCGCCACCCCGTCCGGTGGTGGCGGCGCCAGCCCGACATCGAGCGGGGTCCTCGAATACTGCGCGAACTCGGGGTCGCCAGGTGCGGGAATGAGTTTCGCGTTCTCGTCACCCCAGCGAGTACCGAGAAACATGGTCCGTTTCAGTCGCGGATAGGTGATGTCGAAGATGGCGAACAGGTTGATGTAGTCACCGCGGGCGATCCGGTCGGCGACGGCGGGACCGTAAGGGAAGGCGGTGGCCCATGTCAGACCGGGCATCAGGTCGGGACCGACATCAGCGAGTGCCTTGAGCGCCGGCTCGAGATTCTTGAGGTCCGTCACAAGATCGTCGCCCGCGTCGTTGACCAACTGGGTTGCGGTGTCGCTGAACGTCCCGAGCCTCTGCAGCGCGGCCGTCAGGTTGGGACGCTCGTTGATCAGCACATCCAACGCCGGTGGAATCTCCTTGAGCGCACGGTCGATCACGTCGCGATTCGCCGCGAACGTCCCTGCCAGTCGCCGCAGTTGCTGGATCGAGGCGATGATGTTGTCGCGTTGCGCATCAAGGACGCCAACGAACGTGTCGAGCCGGGTAAGCAATTCGCGGATCTCGGGTTCACGCCCGGACAACGCGGCGCTGAAGTTGTGAATGATGTCGCCCACCTGTCCCAGCCCGCCCGCGTTGACGACCGTCGACAACGACGACAGCGTTTGTTCGGTGGTGGGATAGGTCGACGACTGGTTCAAGTCGATGGTGGCCCCGGGCTGCAGTCGGCCGCTTGGCTTTTCACCGAGCGGAGGGTTGAGCGCCAAGTGCATGGATCCGAGCAGGCTGGTCTGCCCAACCGAGGCTATCGCATTGGCAGGCACCACTACGTCGGGCTTGACGGAGATCTCCACGTCGGCGTGCCAGGCGTCGACTGTCATCTTTCCGACGCTGCCGACGACGACGTCACTGATCATGACTGGCGAATTCGACTCCAACGTCGCGACATTCGGGACCTTGACGTGGTAGGTGACCGCGTCCGGCCCCCTACCCACTGCGCCGGGCAGCGGCAGTGAGTTCACCCCTTGGAAGGAGCAGCCGCCCAGCGTCAGAGCAAGACACGAGCCAATGGCAGTCATTCGCTTCACACGGATCATGATGGCGCCCCCGCTTCCGCAGGCAACGGCGGGCCGGGCGGTGGCGGCGGCGCCGCCGGTGGCTCAGTCTGCGGCAGCAACATGCCGTCAACGGCCTGTTGCTGTGACGTTCCGGGGATGATGGTCGGCGGCCCGGGTATCGGCGCGCCGGGGAACAGCGCCGGCGACGGGATGGCGGGCACTTCACCCTGGCCGTACAGTCCCGGCGGTCCAGGTGGCGGTCCCCAGCCGGGGCCCGGAGGCGGCACGACATCGCCCATGCCGGTATACGCCGACACCGTTGGCGGCGGTTCCGGCGCATCGCCGGGCCCTTCGCCCCCCGGGGCCAGCTTCGGATCGGTGTAGATCATCCTGTGCGGACCGATCGCGGGGCGCAGGTACGGATTGGTCGGGAACGGCAGGTAATTGAAGTTGAGCAGACGCAAAGCGGGACCGAGATATTGCGCGCAGAGTTTCGCCGTCTCGGGCGCGGTGGTGTTCTCGACGGCGCCGATCAGGCCGCAAAAGAAATACACCGGGTTCGCGAAGTTGGCGAGCGAGAACGCTCCGGTGACGGCACCGGCGGGTGGGTAGTAGATGTTTTCGAAGTTGGCGATGGCGTTCGGCGAGATATGAAGGACGTTCTCGAGGGCCGTACGGTTGTCCACCAAGTTCTGAGTGACGCTCGCAAGACCGCGAATCTGCTCGGAGGTCTGCTCCCGACTGCCCGCGACGAACCGCTGCACCTCGCCGAGCGCGACCGACAGGTCGGAAAGGGCCGCGTCCAGATCGGATCTGTTGTCGTTCACGACACTGGTCAGGCTGGCCAGCCGGTTCTGAAACATGACGATCTGCTGCTTGCTGTCGCGAAGCGCGGTGACAAAGATCTGCAAATTCTTGACGATGTCGACGATGTTGCCGCTGCCTTCGGCGAAAATGCGTGCCGCACCGGACAGTTGAGACAGAGTCTGCCGGAGCTTGTCGCCGTTTCCGTCCAATGCATTCGCGGCGCTGTCGATGAACCGGGAGACGGAGGTATCCGAAACCCCTGTCTTCGGCCCCAATTCCGTTGCCAGACGCATCAACTGGGTCTTGACCTCATCCCACTCGACGGGCACCGCGGTTCGGTCGCTGGGAATGACAGCGCCGTCACGCATGGTCGGCCCCCCACCGCTCCGGTAGGCGGGCGTGAGTTGGACGTAGCGCGCCGCCACCAGATTCTGCGCAACGATCACGGCCTTTGCATCGGCAGGGACGCGCACATCACGATCCACTGTCATCGTCATCTTCGTCTGGGTGCCCTCTGGTGTGATCGAGTCGATCTTGCCGACTTCCACGCCCGATACCCGCACTTCGTCGCCGGGGTAAATCGAGGTCGCCGTTGGGAAGTACGCGATGATGGTGTTCGGCCCGAAAAAGACCTGGCGCGCCAAGACCGCTGCCCCGGCAAGCAGCGCGAGCGCCAGCAGCGCGGCCGTGACGACCGTCAGGCGCTTACGGATTGCCATCATTGGGAAGGTCTCCTGGCTGTGGGATGCCGTTGACGGGGAATGGGAGCTCGGCTCTCGGCCCGGCGTTGTCCGGCGGCTGGCCGGCGTTGACGCCACGGCGGAATCCGAACGCGTAATCGAGGAACGGCTGCAGAATCTGCGCGGGTTGGATGTTGGGAATCAGCGCGTTGTAATAGGCGCCGTTGGCGACGATCTCGCCCTGTGTGAGTTCGTACTTCGCCAATCCGGGCAACGCCTTCGCGATGTTGTCACGGTTGCGCTCCAGCATCGCGTTGACGCGGTTGAGCCTTTCCAGCGTCGGGGCCAACTCCTGCTCGTTGTCGGCAACCACACCGGTCAGTTGCCGCGACACCGCCGAGGTGTTGGCGAGCAGGCTGACGATCGCTTGACGGCGCTCGTTGAGCACCCCGAGTAGATCATTGGCATTGAGGATCAGCGTATTGACCTGCTGGCTGCGTTCGGAAAGGATCCCGGTCACGTCGCCAGCGGTCCTGAGCAGCTCGGCCAGACTCTCGTTGCGGTTGTTGAGTGATTGCGACAGTCGCGAAAGGCCATCGAACGTCGGGCTCAGTTGCGGAGCGATCTGATTCAGCGTCTCGGCGAGCGTGTCAAGCGACTGGTTGAGCGTGTCGGTTTCAGTGCCTGCGGTGTTTGTAGTGAGGTCACTGACCGCGTCGGTCAAGGAGTACGGCGAGGACGTCCGCGACGTCGGAATGACCGTGCCGGGTCGCAGCGTGCCATCGCCTGCGGACTCCAGTGCAAGCACTCGCTCGCCAAGGAGCGTTCCGGTGCGGATGTGCGCGGTGGTGTCCTCGCCGGGCACATACTTCCCGTCGATCGTGAAATCGACCAGCGCATCGCCATTGTCGAGTTCGATCGACGACACCGAGCCGACCTTGATTCCCGACACCGTCACGTCATTGCCGACGATGAGGCCGCCGGCCTCGGTGAACAGGGCCTGATAACGCAGTGCCGTCGCCCATGAGATCAGTCGCTCCGGCTGCAGCCCGACGGCGATGACCAGAATCATCAGGGCGACGCCGATGATGCCTGCCCTGATGAGTTGAGATCCGCGATACCTCAGCATTACTCCGCGCACCTCCCCGTTTCCTGCTTGACCCACGGGAATTGCACGGTACGGCCCTCAAGATCACTGGCGCGGAACGCAATCCCGCAAATGTAGTAGGGAAAGAAGGCACCGTAGGCGCCGACTCGTGCGAGTTTGCGATAGATCTCGGGCGCGCGTTGAAGAGAGGCGTCGAGCCGGTCCTTGTCCGAATCGAGCAACGGAGCGAGCCTGTTCAGCTGGTCGACCGTGCCCGCCAATGGCGACCGCGCCCGGCCGAGCAGGTCGGCCAGCGATGCGGTTCCGTTGTCGAGCGAAGTTATCGCCTCACCGATGGGATCGCGGTCAGCGGACAGCCCCTGCACCAGCTGATCGAGGCGGTCGATGGCGCCGGAGAAGTCGTCGCCGTCCTTCGACAGGGTGTCCAGGGTGCTCTTGAGGTCCTCTATCAACTGCTCGATCACCTGGTTGTTGTCCGCGAGGGAGTTCGTGAAAGACGATGTCTTTGAGAACAGCGAGTCCAGCGTTCCGCCCTGACCCTGCAGGACCTGGATCAGCGATGCGGTCAATGCGTTCACGTCTTGCGGATTCAGGCCCTGGATAACAGGTTTCAGGCCACCGAGCAGCAGATCGAGATCCAGCGCGGGCGCCGTGCGATCGGCAGGTATCGTCGAGCCGACCGGAAGGATTTTCGTCGAACCCGGCGTGTCGACGAGTTCGAGATAGCGATCCCCGACCAGGTTGAGGTAACGAACCTGGGCTTGGGTACCGGTGGTCAGCACAATATTGCGGTCCGCGTCGAACCTCACCAAGACCTTGCGATCCGCCTCGAGAGACACGTCCTTGACGGTGCCCACCCTGATGCCGGCCACTCGAACGGTGTCCCCGCTCTTCAGTCGTGATGCATCGGCGAAGACCGCCGAATACCCGTTGGTCGCACCGGTTCTCGTCTCACTGAAGACGAGGAACAGAAAGGCGGTCAGCATCGCCATCACGACCCCGAAGATCGTGAACTTGATCAGCGTGCCCGTCGAGCGCGTCATCCCGGCATCCCGATCTGTGCGGAGTTGCGCGGCGGTCCGTCGATCGGGCCGAACAACCAGTTCTTGAGACCCTCGGAATTCAGCAGAATGCCCTGGTTTCCGTACCTGTTGGGGTTGGAGCCCACATCAGCGACGATGAACGGCGGCCGAAACTCGGGAGGAACCGCGGGCAGGCCAAGTTCTTTGCAGTAGGGGCCGCCCTTGGCGGCGACCTTCGGCAAATCCGCCGGATAACGATATCGCTCGACTCCGAGTGTGAGACCGGCCGACACCACAACACCCGGCAGCTGAAACGGGGGCCAATGCGACAGATAACCGAGCCCGCCGATGCTGCATCCCAGCGCTTCGTGGTACCGGCTGAGCAGATCGGTTGTCGGCACAAGCAGGTCCAGCACATCGGTCAGCGCCTGCCGGTTGCCGCCGACTACGTCGTTTCCGATATCGGCTAAACCGATTGAGCTGACCAGAAATTCGTCAAGTTGCTGCTGCTGGTCGACGATGGTTCTGCTGAGCTGTGTGGTGCTACTGACGGTCGCGATGAGGTCAGGCGCGGCATCCGCGTAGGCATTGAGCGTCGGAACCGCGGCCTCGATGTCGTGGCTCAGGTTCGGCAGGCTCGGTTCGATCTTGGCCAGGAATGCATTGAGGTCCGTCAGCGTCTGACCGATCTTTTCGCCGCGGCCGTTGAACGCCGTCGCGATCGCGCCGAGGGTCTGGTTGAGCTTGACGGGGTCGAGCTTGTCCAGCACCTGTACCAACTGCTGGAAGACGGTGTTGATCTCCACCATCACGTGCTGGCCTTGAATCACCTGTCCCTCACGCAGTTTTTCTGCAGAGGGTTCCGCAGGCGCCTGGAACTGCACGAACTTGGCACCGAAAACGGTCGACGATGCGATGTCGACGTCCACATTGGACGGAATGAGGTGGAGCTGCGATTTATCCACCGCCAAGTGAATGGCAGCCGTGCCGTCAGGATTGGATTCGATGGACGACACCTTGCCGACTTGCACGCCCCGCATCTTCACCCTGGCGTCAGGGTTCATCACCAGGCCGGCACGGTCCGAAATCACCGTCACAGGAACGGTTTCGGACCAGCTCCCTCGGAACAAGCTGACAGCCAAAGCAAAGATGGCCACGAGCGCGAGCACGGTGCCAAGGCCAGCTAGTGGGCGCGCATACCCGCTCGCGCCGAAATGGCGCCCTGGACGGCCGGCGACCGGAGTGGCGGCGCTGGTGGTTTCCGACCGGTGCGCCGGTCCTGGTCCAAGGTTTCGCGTCAACTTCTCTCCCCTAGCCCGACAGGTTGAAGTTGCCGTTGGCGCCGTAAATGGACAGCGACACAAGCAGTGTCACCGAGACCACCACGACGAGCGATGTGCGGACCGCGTTGCCTACCGCGACGCCAACGCCCGAGGGTCCGCCCGACGCGAAGTAGCCGAAGTACGTGTGTATCAGCAGGATCGTGATGGCCATCAGCACCGCCTGCAGGAACGACCACAACAAATCGATCGGGTTCAGGAACGTGTCGAAGTAGTGGTCGTACAGACCGCCGGACTGGCCGAACAGCACCACGGTGGTGAACTGCGACGCCACGAAGGACAGGATCACCGCGATCGAGTACAGCGGGGTGATCGCGATCATCCCCGCCACGATCCGCGTCGACACCAGGTACTCGATGGGACGGATCGCCATCGATTCCAGCGCGTCGATCTCTTCGTTGATCCGCATGGCCCCGAGTTGGGCGGTCACCCCTGCCCCAAAGGTGGCGGCCAAACCGATCCCCGCCACCACCGGCGCCGAGATGCGCACGTTGATGAACGCCGCCAAAAACCCCGTCAGTGCTTCGATGCCGATATTGCCCAACGACGAGTAGCCCTGCACGGCCAGCGTCCCACCCGCCGCGAGCGTCAGGAAGCCGACGATCACGACGGTTCCACCGATCATCGCCAAAGTGCCTGCGCCCATGGAAATCTCGGCGATAAGCCGAATGATTTCCTTGCGGAAGTGGATGGTCGCATGGGGCACACCGGCGAGAGCTTTGACGTAGAACAGCATGTGGTCGCCGATGCGGCCCAACAGGTCTACGGGCCGCCTGAACTGGCTGGTGACGCGCGGATACGTCGAACGCAAAATCGTCATGGTGCCCATCGCGCGCTATCCCGTCGTCATCCGGATGCCGATGGCCGTCACGACCACGTTGATCACGAACAGCGCCATGAACGCATACACCACGGTTTCGTTGACCGCGTTACCCACCGCCTTGGCGCCGCCGCCGCTGATCGTCAATCCCCGGTAGCAGGCCACCAGCCCGGCGATCAGACCGAACAGCGCGGCCTTCACACACGAAATGATCACCTCGGGAACACCGGTCAGCAGCGTGATGCCCGCGGCGAACGCGCCAGGATTGACGTCCTGGATGAACACCGAAAACATGTAGCCGCCAAGGATTCCGATGATCACCACCAAGCTGTTGAGCAGCAAGGCCACCAGGCCGGACGCCAGCATGCGGGGCGTCACCAGACGCTGCACCGGGTCGATGCCCAGCACCTCCATGGCATCGATCTCTTCGCGGATGGTGCGCGACCCCAGGTCCGCGCACATCGCTGTCGAACCCGCGCCAGCAACGATCAGCACGGTCACCAGCGGACCGATCTGGGTCACCGCACCGAATGCCGCACCCGCACCGGACAGGTCCGCCGCCCCGAGTTCGCGCAGCAGAATGTTCAACGTGAAGGACACCAACACCGTAAAAGGAATCGCCACCAGCAGCGTCGGTGCCAGCGCAACCCTGGCGATGAACCAGCACTGCTCCAAGAACTCCCGGCCCTGAAACGGCCTGCGGAACAGGAACTTCACCGCATCGGCCGACATCGCGAACAAACCACCGACCGCCTGCATGGGCCCCGAAAGATTGCGGATCGCAGGCATCCCCGCCGACCATCGCTCCGGTCCGCTACCCCGCGCCATTGGCCGGTCCTTCCTGAAGTGTGCCGATCCAAGCGACATCAGGCATTGGTGGGCTGCTCCAAAAACCTAGGTGACGGCGCCGGCCGTCTTGAGTTCGATGATGCTGGTCCCAATCCAAACCGAGTTCGGACAAGATTTCGTCAGTTTGCTCCGCAAATCCCGGTGCGGGGCCACTTTGCGGAGCACTGACATCGAACTGCACCGGGTTCGCGACCAATTCGAGCTCGCCCGCGGCCACCAGGTATTCGTTTGCGCGAATCTGGGTGTCTTCGACCGCTTGAAGGGTGTCTTGAACCGGTGCCCACGGACCAGCCAAGGTCGAGAAGCGTTCGCTCCACTCGGCCAGCGGCCGCTTGGACATCGCCTCGGTGAGGAGTTCGGCGGCCGTTGCGGTGTTCTCCGCGATCGACTCGGCGGTCGCGAATCGTGGATCGTCGGCCAGCTCGCCGAGGTCCATGTGCTTGCACACGTCGGCCCAGAACTTGGTGGGCTGCATCATCACGAAGGAGATGTAGCGATCGTCGGCCGTCGGATAGAGGCCGACAAGCGGGTTGATCGGCGAGCCGTGCACGCCCGGCGGGAAGGCTTCCATCCGCTGACCGAGGTGCTTGGTCAGTGCCACGGTGTGCCCCATCGCCCACAGCCCGCTGCCAAGCAGTGAGACGTCGACGATCGACGGCTCGCCGGTGCGCTCCCGTTTGAGGAGAGCCGCGGCGATCCCGCCTGCGAGGTTGGTACCGGAGATGGTGTCGCCGTAGGCCGGGCCGGGTGGGCCGATCATTCCCGGCATGCCCGGCGGGGTGATGGTGGCCGCCGTCCCTGCGCGACACCAGAAGGCGGTCATGTCGTAGCCGCCCTTCACCGACTCCTCGCCGCGCGGCCCCAGCGCGCTCCCCCTGGCGTAGATGATCGTCGGGTTGACGGCACGAATGTCCTCGACGTCGATGCCGAACTTCTGCCGGTGCCCCGGCAGGAAACTGGTCAGGAACACGTCCGCCTTTTTCGCCAGCTCCAGCAGGATCTCGCGCCCTTCGGGTACCGACATATCCAGCCCGATGCTGCGCTTGAGCCGGTTGGCGTGCTCGATGTTCGGGTTCGGGTCGCCCTCGACCCGCAGCAGCCCGGTCTGGCGCAGCCCGCGCTGCGGATCGCCGGTGACGGCGTGCTCGACCTTGATGACGTCGGCGCCCCATTCGCCGAGGACGGCACCGGCCGACGGCACGAAGCCGTACATGGCCACTTCAAGGACGCGGATACCGTCCAGCGGCCTGCTCATCCGACCACCGTCGCAATCGTCTTCGACTCCAGGAACTCCTCGAGCCCTGCGGTGCCCATCTCGCGACCGATGCCCGACTGTTTGTAGCCGCCGAACGGGCTGTCGGGATTGAAGTACATGCCGCCGTTGATCGAGAACGTGCCGGTCCGGATGCGGCGGGCCACCGCAAGCGCTCGGTCCTGGCTGCCGAACACCGCGCCGGACAGGCCGTAGATGGAGTTGTTGGCGATCCGTACGGCGTCGTCATCGTCGTCGTAGGCGATGACGACAAGAACGGGGCCGAACACTTCTTCCTGGGCGATCTCGCTGTCGGGGTCGACGTTGGTCAGCAGCGTCGGCGTATAGAAGTAGCCGGGATCGACCTTCTCGCCGCCGGTGACCAGGGTGGCTCCCGCCTCGACAGCGCGTTTGACCATGCTGTCGACCTTGTCGCGTTGCTTGTCACTGATCAGCGGGCCCATGTAGTTCGACGGGTCGGCTCGGGTCTCCGTACTGCACCAAACCGAAGTTGTTCTTGACCAGCTCGACGATCTCGTCGTGGCTCTTCTTCGGCACCAGCAGTCGAGAGGTCAGCGCGCAGCCCTGGCCGGCATGGGTGACCATGCTGAACGCGCTGAACAGCGCTGCCATGTTGAAATCGGCATCGTCCAACACAATCGCGGCGGACTTGCCGCCGAGTTCGAGGAAGACCTTCTTGAGTGTGTCGCTGGCGGCCGCCATGATCCGCCGTCCGGTCGGCGTTGAGCCGGTGAAGGTGACGACGTCGACGTCGGGGCTGGCGGTCAGTGCCGCCCCGACCTCTGGGTCGGCTCCGCTGAGCACGTTGACGACGCCGGCGGGAATGTCGGTGTGGTTGGCGATCAGCTCGCCAAGCGCCAGCGTGATGAGCGGGGTGTCAGGCGCGGACTTGAGAACCACCGTGCATCCGGCCGCCAGCGCGGGCGCAAGCTTGGCCAGTGCGAGCTGATTCGGATAGTTGTAGGCGATGATCGCCGCCACCACCCCGCCCGCCTCTTTCTCCACCCAGCGGTGGTGCTGCATACCGCGGCTCTCGATGTTTCCGAGGTCTTCGGTCATCGGATAGGTCTTCAGCAGTTCGGCGTAGTAGCGCACGATCTCGATCGGCGCGTCGAGCTGAGCGCCCTGGCACAGCGATTCGGTGGCGCCGACTTCCGCGATGGTGAGTGCGGCAAGCTCGTCGCGGTTTTCGACCAGCGCGCGATGGAGCTGTTCGAGGCAACGGATCCGTAGCTCGGTGTTGGTCGGCCAGTCGGTTTCGTCGAAGGCACGCCGCGCCGCCGCGATCGCAGTCTGCGCGTCGCCGACCGTCGCATCGGGCGCATGGCCCAGCACCTCGCCGGTGGCGGGATTAAGAGAAGGAAACGTCCGTTCCGTCTCGAGCAGCCGTCCGTCGATCAACAAACGGCGATCGGCGTGGGTTTCGGCGATGTCGGCGGCCGCGTCAATCGAGATGGCGGGCGATTCCTGCATCATCCTCCTCAGCCTGAATACGTCAGTGTGATGGAAACTTCATTCTCATCTTCGGCGAATCATACATTCGCGGGGGGAGAACTCAAGCAGATGGCACGAACTCTCACTGCCTGCGGTTAGCCATGCGACAAATGATCGCCTGACGTCTCACCAGTGCGAATCCGTTTCCCGAACTGTCTTGCGGGATCGCAGCTGCCGAGAGTACGGTTCTCATAATCGGAAGGACGATTCTTAATGGCTGACCGGAGGTCATGGCGGTGAAGAACGCCATCGTCACGGGCGGCGGCTCCGGCATCGGCCAGGCCGTCGCGAATCGGTTGCGCGCCGACGGCCTCAACGTCGCCATCCTCGATCTCACACCGTCCGACGAGACGTACTCCTACACCGCCGACGTGACGGACCGGGCCGCGGTCGACGCCGCGCTTGACGAGATCCGGGGTGTGCTGGGCCCGGTGACGGTTCTGGTCAACGCCGCGGGGCTCGAGCGCTTCAAACGCTTCACCGACATCGAGTTCTCGGACTGGCAGCGCGTGATCGACGTCAACCTCAACGGCGTCTTTCACTGCGTTCAAGCCGTCCTGCCCGACATGATCGAGGCAGGCTGGGGCCGCATCGTCAACATCTCCTCGTCAAGCACACATTCGGGACAGCCGTATATGGCGCCCTACGTGGCGGCCAAGTCGGCGGTCAACGGGCTCACCAAATCGCTGGCGCTCGAGTACGGCCCGAACGGCATCACCGTCAACGCGGTGCCGCCCGGTTTCATCGACACCCCGATGCTGCGCAAGTCCGAGGAGCGTGGGTTCGTCGTCGTGCAGAAGAACATCGACTCGACGCCGGTACGGCGCATCGGCAGGCCCGAGGACATCGCCGCGGCCTGCGCGTTCCTGATCTCCGAAGAAGCCGGCTACATCACCGGGCAGATCCTGGGCGTCAACGGCGGCCGAAACACCTAAGCGGAACACCACAGAAGGGACTCTTGATATGGGACGCGTTCAAGGGAAAGTCGCATTCGTCACCGGCGCCGCGCGAGGCCAGGGTCGCAGTCACGCGGTCCGGCTGGCCGAGGAAGGTGCCGACATCATCGCGATCGACCGGTGTCAGGACTTCGAGACGATCGGCTATCCCATGGCGACGCCCGAGGATCTCGAGGAAACTGCGCAGTTCGTCGAGAAGACGGGGCAGCGCGTCGTCACGGCGAAGGTCGATGTGGCGGACGCCGGCCAGCTGAAGTCGGCGCTCGAGAGCGGCATCGCCGAGCTGGGCAGGCTCGACATCGTTGTCACGTCGGCAGGAATCGCCGGCATGAAAGGGTCCGGCGACATGGCGGCCTGGAACGATGTGATGAACACCAACCTCATCGGCACCCTCAACGCCATCCAGTTGGCGCTGCCGCACCTTGCAGAAGGCGCCTCCATCATCGCCACCGGCTCCACCGCGGCGCTGATGGATGTCGGCGCAAACGCCAATCCCGGCACCGACCCAGGTGGCGCCGCATACCTGCATTCGAAGAGGTTGCTCTCGCAGTACGTCCACAACCTCGCAGCCGAGCTCGCGCCGCGGGGTATCCGTGCCAATGTTGTTCACCCCACGAACTGCAACACCCCGATGCTGCAGAGCGAACCGATGTACAGGTCTTTCCGGCCGGACCTGGAGAAGCCGACGCAGGCCGACGCCGAGCCGGTGTTCTACGTCCAGCAGGCGATGAAGGTTCCTTGGGTCGAGCCCGAGGACATCAGCAATATGGTGCTTTTTCTTGCGTCGGATGAAGCCAGGTACATCACGGGCACCCAGCAGCGCGTCGACGCCGGCGGCTACCTCAAGTGGTACGACTACCACATCTAGGGCGCCAGGGACGAGGAGAACTAGAGTGAAGGTTTTCGTTGATTCGGGACGCTGCCAGGGCCACACGCTGTGCTCGATGATCGCGCCAGATTCCTTCGAGCTCAGCGACATTGATGGCACGGCGTCGCCGGTGAACGAAGTGGTTCCTGTCGAACTGCAAGACGCGGTGCGCGAGGCCGTGCAGTCATGCCCGGAACAAGCCATCTCAATCGAAGAATGAGTATCAACGAAATACCGAGGGAGACAACGTCTTGAGCCGTCGATGACTCGTTGCTATCGCCGACGGCGACCGCAAGAAGAACAGCTACCACTTCGACCGGCATACGCCGGAGTATCGGCTGCAGTTCGAGAAGATCACCGAGGAAATGCAGTCCAAATGCCCGGTGGCTTGGTCGGAGACCTACAACGGGCACTGGGTCGCCGCTGACAGCAAGCATGTCTTCGAGCTGGCCCGCTGTCCCGCCGTGTCCAACGATCACGACATCAACGGCGAACGCAAGGGGTACCAAGGCATCACGATCCCCAAGGCGCAACGGGCCACGGTGGTGCGGGGCGGCATCTTGGAGATGGACGAGCCCGAGCACAGTACCTACCGCGGCGCGCTGAACCCGTATCTGTCCCCCGCGGCGATCAAGCGATGGCAGCCCTTCGTCGACGAGATCGTGCGGGCAGCACTCGACGAGAAGATCGAGTCGGGTCGGATCGACTTCGTCGACGATCTCGCCAACGTCGTGCCTGCGGTGCTCACCCTGGCGATGATGGGCATCGAGCTGAGCAAGTGGCCGATCTACAGCGAGCCCGCGCACCTTTCGGTGTCGACCCCCGAGCATTCCCCCGATGCCCCGCGCGTTGCGGAGATGAACCGCCAGATGGGCATCGACATGATCACCACGATGAACCAGGTCCGGGAGAATCCCCGCCCTGGCCTGATCAACGCGCTGCTGCAGCTGCGCATCGACGGTGAGCCCGCGCCGGACCTGGAGATCCTTGGCAACCTCGGGCTCATCATCGGCGGTGGCTTCGACACCACCACCGCGCTCACCGCGCACGCGCTGGAGTGGCTGTCGGACAATCCGGACCAGCGCGAGTTGCTCAGCCGCGAGCGGGACAGCCTGCTGAACCCAGCCACCGAGGAGTTCCTGCGCTACTTCACGCCCGCACCTGGCGACGGGCGCACCTTCTCCGATGATGTCGAGGTCGAGGGCCACAGGTTCAAGGAGGGTGAGCGGCTCTGGATCAGCTGGGCCATGGCCAACCGCGACCCGTCGGTGTTCGACGATCCCAACGAGATCGTTCTCGATCGAAAAGGCAATCGGCACTTCAGCTTCGGCATTGGTGTGCACCGCTGCGTCGGTTCCAACGTGGCGCGCACTGTGTTCAAATCGATGCTCACCGCCGTACTCGACCGGATGCCCGACTACGTGTGCGACCCCGAGGGCACCGAGCACTACGAGACCATCGGCGTCATTCAGGGCATGAAGCACCTGCCCGCGACGTTCACGCCGAGCAAGCCACTGGGTCCCGGGCTCGACGACACCTTGAAGAAGCTTCAGCGGATCTGCGACGAACAGGAACTGGCACGGCCGATTACCGAACGCAAGGAAGCGGCCGTAATCGACTGATAAGCACGCAAGGGATCGGCGAAGGGAGAACGATGAAGTCGATGAAACTCGCGATTGCGATGACCGCGCTCGCGACGGTCGCGTCGGTGCTCAGTCCGCCCGCCCACGCCTACACCTTGGGCAATTACGACGTACTCACCAACAGGTATCAGCGGGCTTCGTGGGTGTGGACGTTGTATCCGTGTGCGGTCGCGGCCCCGGACTGCCTGCTGGTCAGCGCGAGTCCAAGGCTGAAGTTCTATGAGTACTACGGCGGCACTGCTCATCTCACCGACGGCCGGTGGACTCTGACCGTCGATGTGCCCGACGGCCTGCAGTGCACTCCCGGCTACGCCATGCCCACCCGTGACACCTACTCATGGGACGAGGCCTCACTGGCCGGAACCATCGACTCCGTCTATGACGTCGGCTGCTTCAACGGCCCGCCGGGAACGCAATTCTGGACGTTCGCCCTGCAGCGGTTGTAGGCATTACGACTGTGCGGTTTCGTACGCGACGCGCCGCTCAGAACGTACAGAAACGCACAGTCACCACGTCTTTGGGCATCCGCGGGCGATCAGCGCATCGCCGACACGGCCCAGCAGCACCGCCGGGGTGTTGTGCACCATCGGACTGGTCACCCTGAAATCGGTCCAGCCGAGTTCCGGTAGCAGCGTGTATCGCTCCGCGTCCCACGTCCGCTGTCTGGGATTCGTCCAATGGTGAGCCCCCTCAAAGTCAACACCGACGAGAAACTCCGGCCATCCGAAGTCGATGCGGGCCACGACGAATCCGTACTCATCGAGCACCGGAATCTGCGTTTCCGGTCGGGGGAAGCCAGCCTTGACGAACAACAATCGCGTCAGCGATTCGTAGGGCGATTCAGCGCCACCGTCGACCATCTCTAATGTTCGTCGAAATTGCGAAAGACCGCGCACGCCTGGATGCAACTCCGCCACCGCTTCGACATCGCCGACCTTCACATCGGTCGCGTTCATGAGCGCGTCGATGCGTCGCACACCCTCGTCGAGCTCAAGCCTCCTTCCGATGTCAAATGCCGTGCGCGCCGGTGTCGTTACAGCCATGCCGCCAACCAGTTGCGTCTCGCCGACAGCGAGGTCGTCGGTATGCACCGTCAGCATCGGCGGTGTCCGCCTGTTGGTGTGGATCAACTCAGCAGGCAACCCCGGCTCAATCCACTTGGCATCCAGCAGCGCAGCTGCCGACAGCCCCGCGACTACACCTTGTCGGCGCGACCATAACCACGCGGCCCGCGACCGTTGCTTCGCCGAAAGTTCAACACCTCGGAGTACGTGCACGCCGGGATACTCCGGCAGATAAAAGCGACGCAACTCGCGGATGGTTAGCAATCCCGCGTCGACGGCGTCCCAACCCCGGAACGGCCATTCCGATTCCTCCCCCATGCCCGGAGCTTGCCAACAACCTCCGACACGGCGTCGACTGTGCCGATTCGTACGCCACTACGGCATGTCGCGTACGAAACCGCCCACTCGCGCTTGAGAGTCAGCGCCGCGGCAGTCCCAGCACCTGTGTGGCGATGATATTGCGCTGGATCTCCGAGGTGCCGCCGGCGATCGTCCCCGAAAAGCTGCGGGCGTACCGCTCGAACCAGCTCGCGAAGTAGTGGTCAAGGTTCATGTGCTCATAGGGGCCCGTCGTCGACGGATGAGCCAGCCCGTCGGCTCCCGCGGCGGTCAGCGCGCTGTCGGTGGCCCGCATCTCGGCCTCGGACCCGAACAGTTTGAGCACCGACACCGACGCGGTGTCCATCTCACCGCGCGCCGCCCTGGCCAGCGCCGCCGAGCCCATCGCCCGCAACGCGTGGTAGTCGACGATCATCGAGGCGTACTGGTCGCGTTGCAGCTCTGTGCGCGGCCGGAAGTCCGCGATCATGTTGGCGATCCGGTCGGCGAAACCGAGCCACATCATCGTGCGCTCGTGTCCGAGCGAACCGTTGGCCACGCCCCATCCGCCGTTGAGCGGGCCGACGAGATTCTCCGCGGGCACGCGAGCGTCGGTGAAGAAAACTTCGTTGAAGTCTTTGTTTTCCACACCGCAGATGTCGGCGAACGGCCGGCACACCACGCCAGGGGTGTCGGTCGGGACGATCAACACGCTGATGCCCTTGTGCTTTGGCGCATCAGGGTCGGTGCGCACGAACGTCAGCAGGAAATCCGCGTCGTGCGCGCCCGACGTCCACACCTTCTGGCCGTTGACGACGAAGTGATCCCCATCAGCCACCGCGCGGGTGCGCAGCGACGCCAGGTCCGATCCGGCGCTCGGCTCGCTCATGCCAAGCGACGCAGTGATCTCGCCGCGCAGCACCGGCACCGCCCACCGGTGCTTCTGCTCATCAGATCCGAACGAGATCAAGGACGCCGCAACGATATTTACACCCTGCGGATTGAAGCTGTGATAGATCCGCCGTCTGCACAGCTCGTCCAGATGAACGAACTGCTGCAGCACCGTCGCATTGCGACCGCCGAATTCCGGCGGCTGGGCAGGCAGCAGCCAGCCGTTTTCGAAGAGAAGGCGCTGCCAGTCGCGCGCCCACTGCGGCATATGCGACACCGACCGCGGCCGCTCCAATGTCGCGGCTTCCGAAGGCAGATGGCCATCGAGGAACGCCGCGAACTCGGCGCGGAACTCCTCGACATCCGAGTCAAAAGTCAGCTGCATCTACTGTCCCCTGTATTCCTCTGCGATCACTGCGCGGTGTTCGGCGGCGCCGCCGAGTAGAAGCTCGCCCGCCTTGGCCCGCTTCAGCGCGAACTGTAGATCGTTCTCCCAGGTGAAGCCCATGGCGCCGAACAGCTGCAAGCCGTGACGGAACACCACGGACTGCGCTTCCCCCGCGGCGGCCTTGGCCATCGCGGCCGCAAGGCGCCGCCGCGGATCGTCCGCGGCGATCGTCAACGCAGCGAAATAGGCCAGCGCTCTGGCACGTTCGGTGGCGATGTGCATGTCGACCGCCTTGTGCTGCACCGCCTGGAAGGAGCCGATCGCGACACCGAACTGCTGGCGCTGCTTAGCATGTTCCAGCGCCAGATCCAGGATCCGTTGGCACGCACCGACAGTGGTGATCGCCATGCCGGTAAGCGCCACGTGGCGCGCCTTTTCCGGATCCGTTCGCACTCGAGCCGCGTCGGGCACCCGCACGCCGGAGAAACTCACCTCGGCAATGTGAAGGACGGGATCGAATACAGGGCTGCGCCGGGCGAGGGCATCATAGGAATCGACGACGAACACGCCTGCTTCTGTCACCACGGCAAGCGTGTCGGCCCGATCGCCGTCGAGCACGTGCCGTGCCGTCCCGTCCAGCACCCAGCCCTGCGCGTCCCGATGGGCCGTCACCCCGCTGTAGACGGCTGTGCCGGCCCGCTGCGGATCGAACCGGTCCCCCGCCAGCGGCGCGAACTGAGTCAAGGTCGCAAGGAACGGCGTCGGATCGGTAGCGCGTCCCAACTCCTCGAGCACGATCGCGAGTTCGACCGCGTTCTCCGGATCGGTCAACTCCGTCCAGCCCGCGTCGATGTAGACCGCCCACAGCGGCGCCGGGTCCACGCCGTCCTCGGCGATTCCGCGAACCAGCGACGGCGGGCACTGCTTGGCCACGGCGTCGCGCACTGTCTCCTGCCATAGCCGCTGATCAGCATCGAACTCCAGTAACACATGGCCTCCCAGCGGCTCTGTTGCGTGCAAAGAGAATAACATTCTCTCTACACGCGGCAGCCGTTCTCAGTATCCGCGTACCACGTTTCGGCGATGATGTGCCGTGCGACTGGACAGCGCACAACCTGACCTGCGAAAAAGTAAGCGATCTGCTGGAGAACCCAATTCTTGCCATTGAAGAACAAGGCTTTACTATGGCTGTATGTCCGGTGCGAGAGACCTCAGGTGATCGAACATCCTGACGGCGCGACGACGCCCGTCATCGATGCCAGCGTGCACATCTTCTCCAGGTCGAACAAAGACCTGCGGAGCTTCCTTCGCGAGCCGTTCAAGAGCCGCGGATTCCCGGACTACGAGATGGACTGGTACGGCGCGCCCGGCGGCGAATACGCATCGAAGACCGAGGGCCCCGATCGGCGATACCCGGGTTCGGACCCCGAGTTCGTCGGCGGGCAGCTGTTCGACGAGCGGGGCACCGACGTCGCGATCCTGCACCCGATGACCCGCGGCATCATGCCCGATCGCCATCTCGGCACCGCGATCGCCGCCGCGCACAACGAAATGATGGTGTCGCGCTGGCTCGAGGACAATGCCTATGCCGACCGGTACCGCGGCACCATCCGGGTCAATCCAGATGACGTCACCGGCGCGCTGCGCGAGATCGGAAAGTACTCCCAACACCCGCGCGTCGTACAGATCGGCGTTCCCCTTCAGTCGCGGGAGGTGTACGGCAAGCCGCAGTACTGGCCGATCTGGGAAGCGGCCGCCGAAGCGAACTTGCCCGTCTCCGTTCACATTGAGGTCGGTGCCGGGCTGTCGTTCGCGCCAACGCCGTCTGGTGTTCCCCGAACCTATGAGCAGTACGTCAGCTTCATGGCACTCAATTACCTCTATCACCTGATGAACATGATCGCCGAAGGGGTATTCGAGAGGATGCCCACGCTGAAGTTCGTATGGGCGGACGGGGCGGCCGACCTACTGACCCCGTTTATCTGGCGGATGGATTGTTTCGGACGACCGCATCTGGAACAGACGCCGTGGGCGCCGAAGATGCCCAGCGACTACCTACCCGGCCATACGTACTTCATCCAGGGCGCGATGGACGGTCCTGGTGACACCGAATTCGCCGGGGAATGGTTCGGCTTCACCGGCAAGGACGACATGGTGATGTACGGGTCGAGCTATCCGCACTGGCAGCTAAACGAGTTGAACGTGCCCGCGTCGTATTCCGACGAACAACGCGACAAGCTGTGCTGGCGAAACGCCGCCGCGCTGTACGGCATAGACGTCGGGGCCGGCATCAGCGCACAGTAAGAACAGACCGGACGATCAAGGAGGCCACGATGACCGTGACGACCGCAGAGCGGACGCCGGCAGCCGAGCGCATCGCAGTTCGATGCGTCGACTCCGATGTGCATCCGGTGCCCAAGAGTGGGGTGTTGGCGCAGTACATCCCGGAGCCGTGGCGCAGCAAGTACTTTCTTCCCCGCAAGATCGGCGACCAAATTTACTACGACGCGCCTGACTACGCGCACGCCTACGCGATGCGGGCGGACACTTTCCCCGCCGACGGCGAATTCGCGGGCAGTGACCCGGACTTGGCGTTCAAACAGCTGATCATGGAGGCCGGCGCCGACATCGCCATCCTCGAGCCCGCCGCTTACCCGGCGCGCTTCCCCGAGGTGAACCACGCGATGAGCTGCGCGCTGAATGACTGGCAGGACAACCACTGGCTCGATGGCCACAACAACTGGCATGAGCGCTGGCGCGGCTCCATCTGCGTCGCGATCGAGACGCCGCAGGACTCCGCTCGCGAGATCGAGCGCTGGGCCGGACATCCCTACATGGGTCAGATTCTGATCAAGGCCGAGCCGCGCCCGTCATGGGGCGATCCGAAGTATGACCCGATCTGGGCAGCCGCCACCAAGCACGACATCACCGTGAGCTGCCACCTGTCCCGCGGCCACCACGAGGAACTGCCGATCCCGCCCGTCGGATTTCCCAGCTACAACCACGACTTCATGGTCACCTACTCG
This sequence comes from uncultured Actinomycetota bacterium, assembly GCA_963711755.1. Lineage (GTDB taxonomy): Bacteria > Actinomycetota > Actinomycetes > Mycobacteriales > Mycobacteriaceae > Mycobacterium. Next base: position 768,401 of record CAVQFK010000023.1, on the reverse strand, counting down.
TTGCTGGCCGCGAACCAGGTGATGAGCCTGATCTTCGACGGGGTCTTCGACCGTTTCCCGACATTGCGAATCGTGTTGGTGGAGCACGCATTCACGTGGATCCTGCCGCTGATGTGGCGGATGGACGCCATCTACCAAGCCCGCAAGTCGTGGGTCGACATCAAGCGCAAGCCCTCGGAGTACGTGAAGGACCACATCAAGTTCACCACTCAGCCGCTGGATTATCCCGAAGACAAGACCGAGCTGAGCCGGGCCTTCGAGTGGATGGAGTGCGACAAGATCCTGCTGTTCTCTTCGGATTACCCGCACTGGACGTTCGACGATCCGCGCTGGCTGGTCAAGCACCTCCCCGAGCACGCAAGGGAGAACGTGATGTTCCGCAACGGCATCGCGACCTATCACCTCCCAGAAACTGTTCCGGCCCTTGAGGGCCAAGTGCGGGTGTTCTGACAAGGATGACAGAGGAAACGAAACCGCCCCGGCTGGCGCAGGGCCGTGAGCACGTGGTAGCCACCGTCGACGAGATCCCCTCCGGCACACACAAACTGGTACCGATCGGGCGGCACGGTGTCGGTGTCTACAACGTCAACGGCACGTTCTACGCCATCGCAAACTACTGCCCTCATGAGGGCGGCCCGCTGTGTTCGGGCAGAGCAAGGGGACGCACCATCGTGGACGAGAACGTGCCGGGAGACGCAGCGATGGTTCGTGATTTGGAGTTCATCTTCTGCCCGTGGCACCAATGGGGTTTCGAGCTCGCGACCGGCACCACCGCGGTCAAGCCCGAGTGGACTATCCGCACCTATCCCGTCCGCGTCGTCGGCAACGAAGTGCTGGTACAAGCATGACCCCCACACTCAAGCGTGGCGAGAAGACCTTTGAGTACAACGGCGGCGACGTCGTCTACGAAATCCTCGGCAAAGAAGGCGAATTCATCGCGCTGACACCGGGTGGCCGGTTCAGCAAGGACATCGAAGGCCTGCGGCCGCTGGCGGAGGAACTGGTCAACGGCGGCTATCGAGTCCTGCTGTGGGACCGGCCGAACTGCGGGAAATCCGACGTCCAGTTCTACGGACAGAGCGAATCCCACATGCGCGCCGAGACGCTGCACGCACTGATCACCGGACTCGGCATCGGACCGTGCAACATCGCGGGCGGTTCGGGCGGTGCCCGTGACTCGATGCTGACCACCATGCTTTACCCGGAAATTGTGCGCAAGCTGGTGGTGTGGAACATCGTCGGCGGGGTGTACGGATCCTTCGTTCTCGGGTCCTACTACATCGTGCCGAGCATCCTCGCGGTGCGCGGCGGCGGCATGAAGGACGTTGCCCGCGTCGGCGAGTGGAAGGAGCGCATCGCCGAGAACCCGGATAACGAGCAGCGCATACTTGGCCAAGACCCCGACGACTTCCTCAAGCTGATGCTGCGCTGGCTCAATGCATTCGTGCCGAAACCCGGTCAGACGATCCCCGGTGTCGAGGACGAGATGTTCGACAACATCACCGTGCCGACGCTGATCATCCGCGGCGGCGAGAACGATCTTGACCACCCCAAGCGCACCTCGCTCGAGGTGAGCTGCCTGATCAAGGGTTCCGAGCTGATCGATCCGCCGTGGCCAGAAGACGCCTGGGAGCGGGCCGGCGAGGCCCGCGCTTCGGGAAAGGTCAAGCGGTTCAACATGTTCGATACGTGGGTGCAGGCCGCGCCCGCAATCCTGAAGTTCCTGGACGGCTAGATGACGCTACGCGGACGAGAGGAGCATCAATCGTGCTAGACGGTGCGGATGTGCACCTCGCAGTTGAGCGACGCTTCGAGTGCGGTGTGGACTCGGCTTTCGGGCACTCGTTCCAGGTCGACTTTGCGCAGCGTGACATGTACAACGTCGAACCCGTCGTCGCCTGGCAGCCTTTCGACCTCACCGGTGAGGCCGAACCCGGCCAGCACGCCGATGGCGTCGTCGTCGGTTCCCCTACTGATGAAGGTGAGCACGCCCGGCTCGGCCGGGGTGCCGAAGGCGTTCGCGCACAACGCTACCGCGCTTCGTTGAAGTTGGTCGGTGTCGCTGCCCGTCATCAGCATCTCGACCTCCCGCCGCGAAGCGGGCATTGCGGCAAGGTTGTTCTCGAGCACTTCGATGCCGGCAGGCGCCGCAAGACCGCGGAGGTTACTCATGCCGTCGGCTAACTCTGCGGCGGTGAGCTGGCCGGCCGGATCGACCCGGACGCGCACCACCGCGGTTCTCATATGCTCGCAAGCGTAGCGAGGTGCTTGTGGACGTAAGCGTCAGCGTGTGGCCCGGCATCGAACCACGCCTGCTGCGCACGGGTACCGAGGACTACACCGAGTACCGCAGAGCGGGCGGATACCAGACCCTCGACGATCCGGATCAGCTGCTCAACGAGGTCGACCTGTCCGGACTGCTCGGCCGCGGGGGCGCCGCGTTCCCGCTGGCGGTCAAGGCGCGCACGGTCAGGGACAACGGTCGTCGTTGTGGCGGTGCGGTTGTCATCGCCAACGGCGAGGAGGGTGAGCCGGCGTCGGTCAAGGACCGGTGGCTGCTGCGGCACCGGCCGCATCTGGTGCTCGATGGCCTTCGACTGGCCGCGCAGATGGTCGAGGCCGAGCGCGTCTATGTGTACGTCTCCGATCCGGCCGCGGCGTCGAGTGTGGAGGCCGCGCTGGCCGACCTCGACATCGGTATTTTCGGCGGGCGTGACGTCAGCGTTGTCACGGTCGATTTCGGTTATGTGGCCGGCGAGGAGACCGCCGCCGTCCGGGTCGTCAACGGGGGCCCTGCCAAGCCGACGGATAAGCCACCGCGCCCGTTCGAGCAGGGCGTCGCCGGTCTTCCGACGATGATCAGCAACGTCGAGACCCTCGCCAACCTGCCTTTCCTGCTGCGCCACGGTTCGTCCGCCTTCCGCTCACAAGGCACGGCGACGTCCCCTGGCACCTTCCTCGCCACCGTCACAGGGGCGGGCGCGTCACCGGCGCTGTACGAGGTTCCCCACGGGGTGGCGTTCACCGAACTGCTGTCCCTGCACGGTGTTTCGGCCGACGCCGTGAGTGGCGTACTGATGGGCGGGTATTTCGCTGGGCTATTGAACCGAGACATCCTCGACGAGACGCTCGACCACGAATCCATGCGCCGGTTGGGCAGCGGACTTGGTTGCGGTGCGATCGCCATCCTGACCGACGATTGCCCGCTGGCCGTCGCTGCATCGGTGATGGCGTACTACGACCGTGAGAATGCCGGGCAATGCGGGTCGTGCTTCAACGGCACCGCGGCGATGTCGGCGGTCACCGCGGCGCTGCGCGACGGGGTCGCGACAACCGAGGACCTGGCGCGCCTGGAACGGTGGTCGGTGGTGCTGCGCGGTCGGGGCGCCTGCGGGACTCTGGATGGCGCGACGAACATCGCGGCGAGCCTGCTCACCGCCTTTCCATCGGTCGTGACCAAACATCTGGAAAACGATTGCGACACATGCCGTGCCGGTGCGTTCAGCGCACTGCGACCCTATGAAGTGGAGGCGGTGATGACGGCGTGAGAATCCGTCTCGATCGCACGATGTGTGACGGATTCGGCGTGTGCGCGAAGCACGCACCCGAGTACTTCTCACTCGACGACTGGGGATACGCCGCACTGGTGGGAAATGGCGAAATCCCCAAGGCGGACCAAGAGGCAGTCATGCGGGCACTCCTCGACTGCCCGGTGCACGCCATCATCGAAATGGGCGGACACCGTCCGCCCGGCGACGGTACACCGCATCACGATGCGCAGGAGACAGCCGAGCCTGAGCCGAAGACTGAGGACAACGAAGCGATTTCGGGATTCGTCCGATGACACGACCGTTGCCGGAAATCACGGTCCAGAACGAGTTCTTCTGGACCGCAGGCGCCGACGGTGTGCTCCGCATCCAGCAATGCCAGAGCTGTCAGGCGCTGATCCATCCGCCCGCGCCGATCTGCCGGTATTGCCGCAGTCACGACATGGGCGTGCGCGACGTGTCGGGCACAGCCACGCTGTCCGCCTTCACGGTGAACCATCGGTTCGGCTTTCCCGACCTCCCACCGCCTTACGTGGTGGCGCAGGTCGCCATCGCGGAGGACCCGCGAGTCCGGTTGACCACCAACATCGTCGAATGCGACCCAGAGGACCTCGTCCTCGGTCAAGCGGTCGAGGTCGCCTTCGAGAAAGTCCAGGATGACGCTGGAGCCGTGTGGCTTCCCAATTTCCGGCCCACCACGGCGCAGCAGACCCTCCCCCTCGCTGCCGAGGAGATCGCACCACAGGACTTCGCCACCTACGTCCGACCACCGTTGACACGGGAGAAGTTCGAGGACAAATCGGCGATCACCGGCATCGGCGCATCCCGGCTGGGCCGCAGGCTGATGGTCGCTCCCCTGTCGCTCACCATCGAGGCGTGTGAGGCCGCGGTCGCCGACGCAGGCCTGACGTTCGACGACATCGACGGGCTGTCGACGTATCCGGGACTCGACATCGCGGGCATGGGCGAGGGCGGGGTGTCCGCGCTCGAGGGAGCGCTCGGACTGCGCCCGACGTGGATCAACGGCGGCATGGACACGTTCGGCCCCGGCGGCTCGGTGATCGCGGCGATGATGGCGGTCGCGACCGGCATGGCACGCCACGTGCTTTGCTTCCGCACGCTGTGGGAGGCCACCTTTCAGCAGCTGATGAAGGAGGGCAGGATGTCCCCGCCGGGCGGCTCCCGGACGTCCAGCTGGCAGATGCCGTTCGGTGCGACATCGGCCGCACACACTCTGGCACTCAACGCGCAACGCCACTTTCAGCGTTTTGGCACGACGAGGGAAACCCTCGGCTGGATCGCGTTGAACCAGCGGGCCAATGCGGCGCTGAACCCAACGGCCATCTACCGCGACCCGATGACGATGGACGACTACCTGACCGCAAGGATGATCACCTCGCCGTTCGGGTTGTACGACTGCGATGTGCCGTGTGACGGCGCCGTCGCGGTGATCGTGTCGGCGGTGGACGTGGCGCGTGACATGCCGAAGAAGCCCGTGCTGGTCGAGGCCGTGGGTACGCAGATCATCGAGCGCACCGACTGGGACCAGACCACCATGACCCACGAGCCGCAGGTGTTGGGCCAGTCGGCGCACCTGTGGACCCGAACATCACTGCGCCCCAAGGACGTCGACGTCGCCGAGCTGTACGACGGCTTCTCGTTCAACTGCCTGTCGTGGTTGGAGGCGCTCGGCTTCTGCGGGATCGGCGAAGCCAAGGACTTCCTTGACGGCGGAAAGGCCATCGCGCGCGACGGGGTGATACCGCTGAACACCCACGGGGGTCAGCTTTCCCACGGCCGGACCCATGGCATGGGTTTGATCCACGAAGCGGTCACCCAGTTGCGTGGCGAGGCCGGTGCGCGCCAGGTCTCCGGTGCCCGCGTCGCGGTGGCCAGCAGCGGTGGCCTCACCCCCAGCGGAGTCCTGTTGTTACGGACCGACGGGTGAGCACGTCGGCTGCCGTGCGACCCCGCGTCGTCCTCGTCGACGGCGTGCCGATGTCGGGGCTGGTCGCCGAGGCGGCCGAGCCGCGCGCCGTCATCGTCGCTATCCACGGAGGGGCAAGCACCGCAGCGTATTTCGACTGTCCTGGCCATCCCCGACTGTCCATGTTGCGCACCGGAGCGGCGCTCGGGTTCACGGTGGTGGCGCTGGACCGACCCGGCTACGGCAGCTCGGCCCCGTATCCCGATGCGGTCGCGCAACCGGAGCAACGCGTCGCGCTGGCGTACGGGGCCATCGACAAGATGGTCGCCGATTCGCGGCCGGGACGATTCCTGCTCGCCCATTCCGCGGGTTGCGAGTTGGCGGTGCGTATGGCCGCCGATCAGCGGGGCGACGACCTGCTCGGTATCGCCTTGGCCGGGACCGGCCTGGAATATGACGACGCCGCCCGCGAGATCCTGAAAACGGCGACCCCCACGAAGAGGCCGGTGGGATTGCGCGATCTACTCTGGCAGCCCGCACATTTGTATCCGGCCGAGGTGTTGAACGGGATCACGAACTCGTCCACTGGGGCGCCCTACGAAGCCGCAATGGTCAATACGTGGGCACGGCAAGACTTTCCGCGTCTGGCGGGCGAAGTGCGCGTCCCGGTGCAGTTCAGCGTCGCCGAATACGAGCGGGTATGGAAGTCCGACCCCGAATCCTTGGCGAAGATCGCGGCGTTGTTCACCGCGGCGCCGCGGTTCGTGCTCAACGAACAGGTCGGCGCCGGCCACAACCTCAGCCTTTCGGTGAACGCGGCGGCGTACCACATGAAGGTGCTGTCGTTTGTCGAGGAATGTGTCGTGGAGCGCGAGAACGCAATTGCGAAACTGGAGGCGGGTTGATGCGCGTCGGATTCATCGGACTGGGCAGCCAAGGCGGCCCCATGGCACGGCGGATCGTCGAGGGTGGCTACGAGACGACGCTGTGGGCGCGCAGAGCCGCCAGCCTCGACCCATACGCCGACACCGCCGCCAAGTCCGCGGGGTCACCGGCCGAATTGGCCGCGGCCAGCGACCTCGTCTGCCTGTGCGTCGTCGGCGACGACGACGTCAGGGAGGTGATGTACGGCGACACCGGGGCACTGGCCGGCCTGGCGGACGGCGGGATCGTCGCGATTCACAGCACCGTGCATCCAGACACCTGCCGTGAGATCGCTGAAAAAGCTGCCGTCCAAGGGGTTTCGGTGATCGACGCACCAGTTAGCGGCGGTGGCCCTGCGGTCGAGGAGGGAAAGCTGCTTGTCATGGTCGGCGGCGAGGAGGAGGTCGTCGAGCGGTGCCGCCCGGTGTTCGCCACCTACGCCGACCCGATCGTTCACCTCGGCCCGCTTGGCAGCGGCCAGGTCACCAAGATCCTGAACAACCTGTTGTTCACCGCCAACCTTGGCAGCGCCATGAGCACACTCGAATTGGGTGATTCCCTCGGCATCCCCCGTGACCGGCTCGCCGCCGTGCTCAATGGCGGATCCGCCACCAGCAAGGCGCTGGGCAGCATCGCGGTATTCGGCGGGAATCTGGACCAGCTCGCATCGATCGCCGGTGCACTGCTTCAGAAAGACGTCAGGCACGCCGCGAGCCTCGCCGATTCGGCGTCGGCGCCCGAGGGCGCGGTGTTCACCACCGCCGACGCGGCGTTGACCGCGATGGACCACCCGCGGTGACCCGAATCGGTTTCGTCGGAGCGGGACGCATGGGCGCGCCGATGGTGCGTCGCCTCGCCGAGGCAGGCCATGAGGTGCGGGCGCTGGGTCGTACCGACGAGAAGCGCGGCGCCGTAAGCGAGTTGGGCGCACACGCGGTCACCGAGCTGAGCGCCGTCGGCGACGGGGCCGAGGTCGTCGTCGTCTGCGTGTTCACCGACGAACAGGTCCAGCAAGTCTGCCTGCACAGCGAACTGCTCTCCGCGATGCCATCGGGTGCGGTCCTCGTCGTGCACACCACAGGAAGTCCGCGGACCGTGGAGATGATCGCCGCCGCGGCGTCGGACATCGACGTCGTGGACGCGCCGGTCAGCGGCGGCCCGCACGACATCGCCGCCGGTCACGTCACGCTGTTCGTCGGCGGGTCCGACGACGCGGTGACGTGCGCCCGACCGGCACTGGACAGCTACGGCGATCCGGTGCTGCACGTCGGCGCGCTCGGCGCGGGGCAGCGCGTCAAGCTGATCAACAACGCGTTGTTCGCGGCTCAGATCGGACTGCTGCGCGAGGCCGTTCGGCTCGGCGACCGGCTGGGCGTCGAGGAGTCCAAACTGCTCTCGGCGGTATCGCACGGCAGCGCGGCAAGCCGCGTCGGCGGCTTCATCGCCGCACGGGGCTCGGTGGCCGGGTTCGTCGACGGCGTCGGCGAGTTCATCGGCAAAGACGTCGCCGTGGTGCGCACGATCGCCGCCGAACTCGGCAGCGATCTCGGCATGCTCGACGACGTCATCGACACGGCACTTGGGCCAATTCGATGAATCCCGACGGGGAAACTGTTAGCGTTACAGTTGAACCGCCTCTCGTAACGCTCCCGGCACTCAGCCCGCCGCGAAGGAGAAGTCCATGACCAAGCCCAAGGTGGTGTTCAGTCCCGTTTCGCAGGAGTTCTTCGAGAACCCGTACGAGATCTACGCGCGAATGCGCGATGACGCCCCCCTGTACTACGACGAGCAAGAGGACTTCTATGCGCTGACCCGGCACGAGGACGTGGCCGCGGCGTTCAAGGACCACGACGCGTTCTCGTCGGCACGCGGATGCGACCTGAGCATGGTGCGCGCCGGGGAGGTGCCCCAGAAGTCGATCATCTTCATGGACCCGCCCGACCATCGCCATATGCGCAGCCTTCTCAACAAGGCCTTCACACCGCGCGCGATCCAGTCGCAGAAGGAAACCGTCACCGAGCTGATCGAGCACTACCTCGGCATGGTGGATCCGGACAACTTCGACGTCGTCCAGGATTTCTCCGGCCCGTTCCCGGTGGAGGTCATCACCCGGATGGCCGGTGTGCCCGAAGATTTCCGCCAGCAGGTTCGGCATTGGATCGACAGAAGCTTGCATCGCAAACCCGGACAGATCGATCTGGACGACGACAACATGCAGGCCAACATCGACTCGGGGATGTACTACTACGGCCTCGTCGTGGAGCGCCGCCAAAACCCACAGGACGACATGATCAGCCGGCTCATCGCCGCCGAGATCCCCGACGATCACGGGAACATGCGCAAACTCGACGACATCGAGATCACCGGGTTCACCACGCTTCTGGGCGGCGCGGGCGCAGAGACAGTCACCAAGCTCGTCGGCAGCGCCGTCGTGGAATTCGCCCGGCATCCCGACCAGTGGCAGAAGCTGCTGGATGACCGCAGCAAGATCCCGGCAGCCGTCGAGGAACTGCTGCGCTACGTCGGCCCGGTTCAGTACAACGTGCGATACAGCGTCAAAGAGGTGGAGGTGCCAAGCGGCACCATTCCCGCGAACAAGCCGGTCTTCCTGATGGGTGCTTCCGCCAACCGCGATCCACGCGCATTCACCGACGGCGAGACGTTCGACATCGACCGGGACCGCACCCAGGCGCAGAACCTCGGGCTCGGCTACGGCATCCACAGCTGCCTCGGTGCCGCGCTGGCCCGGATGGAAAGCGCGATCGCACTGGATCGCCTGCTGGACTTCATGCCGAGCTACGAGGTCGACTTCGACGGCCTGCGACGGGTCAACATGCAGAACGTTGCGGGTTATCAGAATGTGCCGGTGAGAGTCTTGCGATGAGCAAGGTTGAGGTCGACTTCGGCCTGTGCGAGAGCAACGGCGTGTGTATGGGGATCATCCCGGAGGTTTTCGACCTCGACGACGAGGATTACCTGCACGTGCTGCAGGACGAGGTGACCCCTGAGAACGAGCACCAGATCCGGGAAGCGGTGCGACAGTGCCCCCGCCAGGCGATCTTCATCCGCGAAGTCTGAGATACCACTCGCGAGCAGACGCAAAACTGCCCAAAACCCGCCGGAAATAGGCATGTTTGCGTCTGCTCGCGGGTTATCCACAGGAGCGCGTGCTGGGCCTTTCGCGGGCGGCCATCGCAACCGATGATCGAGCCGTGGCCTTGGACGAGCTGTTCGCCGTTCATGGTGGATTAGCGACAACTGACCAATTGCTTGCCACGATGTCGTACCGCACTCTCGTCAGGCGTATCCGGGATAACAAGGTTGTCCGGGTCTGGCATGGGGTATATGCCCAACATCCCCCGAGCACGATCGACCGGCTGGCGGCGCTCGACCTGGTATCCGGTACATCGATCGTCGCATGCATGCACACCGCCGCAGAACTTCACGGGTTCAGCACGGAGAATGACCGCCGAATCCACATCCTTGATCCAGGGGTTCGCATGCGCCCGTCGTCAGAATTGATGGTTCATCAGCGAATCGGGGCACCGCTCAATCGCATTCACGGTCGGCTGGCTACCGCCCCTGCGTGGACGGCTGTCGAACTTGCGCGCACTTTGCGGCGTCCCCGTGCGCTTGCTGTCCTCGACGCGGTGTTATTCAGGCGTTGCTGCGCCGTGGCGGACTTGCGCGCGGCGATCGATGAACAGAAGGGTCGACGCGGGATCGTCAAGGTTCGTGAGCTGATCGAGTACGCCGACGCCCGGTCGGAGTCGCCTCTGGAAAGTGAAGCGCGGCTCGTCTTCATCGATGGCGGACTTCCGATGCCCGAATTGCAGTACGAGATCGTCGATCGATGCGGAAAGCTGTGGCGCGTCGACTTCGCCTGGCCGGACGCGATGGTCGTCGCCGAGTACGAAAGTATGGAGTGGCACGCGACACCGGATGCTCTCAGGCATGACCGAATGAAGGTCGCCAGGCTGCAGGAATGCGGTTGGACGAGCATCCCCATGGTCGTCGACGATGTCCGCCGATACCCACTGGACTTGGTGGCACGGATCTCCGCACACCTCAATCGCGGGACCGCCCTAGCCGGATGAGCAGACGCAAAACTGCCCGAAACCCGCCGGAAATAGGCATGTTTGCGTCTGCTCGCGCTGGAAAGTCAGAGGCCGGCGACGATGACACCGTTGCAGTCGGCGGCGGCCTGACGAAGCTTGGCCGCTTCCTGGTAAGCGTCCGAGTGGTACCACTCGCGGGCTGCTTCGACCGACTCGAACTCCAGCACGACGGTCTGTGGACCGTGCCACTCGCCCTCGAGCACTTCGGGCTTGGGGTCGAACGACAGCAGCGTTGAACCCTCTGTCGCCTTTGCGGCCAGCTTGCCGTATTCGGCAAACGCGGCCGGATCCTTGACGTCCTCCGTGATGATGATGTAGCCCTTGGGCATTCGATCTCCTCGGCTTTCAGTCGATTTCGCTGATGGCTTGTTCAGGACAGTTTGCGATGGCGTCGTTCGCCCCGGCCTCGAGTCCGACAGGGACCTCCGACGGGTCGGCGACGGCGTATCCGTCGTCGTGCATGTGGAACACCTCTGGGCACAGCGTCAGGCACATCCCGTGGCCGCGGCACCGGTCCTCGTCGACGGTGACCTTCATCGGTCGCCTTCGACGAGGTCGAATTCCAGATGCAGCTCTGTCAGCCCACGCAGGATGTAGGTCGGGATGTATTGGTAGCGGCGGTCGCCGGCCCGGCCGTGGTGCGCCTCGCTGATCCTGATGTCGGTGGTGCGGTCGAGCAGACGTTCCAGGCCGACTCGAGTTTCGGCGCGGGCCAGCGGTGCTCCCGGACAGCTGTGGATGCCCCGGCCGAAGGCAAGATGCTGGCGGGCGTTCTTGCGCTCGGGGTCGAAGGTGTCGGGATTCTCGAACCTGCGCGGGTCGCGGTTGGCCGCGCCATTGATGACCATCAAGGTGCAGCCCGCTCCGACAGCCTCTTCGCCGACGGTGGTCGGCACCCGCGACAGCCGGAAGTCGCCCTTGACCGGGCTCTCGATGCGCAGGCATTCCTCGATGAAGTTCGCGAGCAGGCTGCGGTCCTCGCGCAGCCTCCGCTGGATGTCAGGGTGGTCTCCCATCACCTTCAGCGCGGTACTGAGCAGCCGCACGGTCGTTTCCTGCCCGGCCGAGAAGACGTTGGTGGCCACCCGCACGACGTCGCCGACCTCCGGCATCGTCCCGTCCGGGAACTCCGCCGTCGCCAACCCGGTCAGCACGTCGTCGCGGGGCTCGGCCCGGCGCTCTTCGATGTAGGTCGCGAAGACCTCGTAGAGATGCTCCAGCGGAGTTTTGTTCATCGTCTTCTCGGCGTTGCCAAGCCCGCTGCCGTGGGTGCCGCGCGCGAGACGCTCGAGGAGATCGTCACGGTCTTCGTCGGGTACGCCCAGCAGGTCAGCGATGACCCGCAGCGTGAACGGGCCCGCGAAACCCTTGATGAACTCCCCTTCACCAGGAGCCAGGAAGTCGTCGAGGATGTCGTCGGCGAGCTGCCACATCGCGTCCTCGTTCTCCTTGAGGCGCTTGGGCGTGATCAGCCGCATCAGCAGGGCGCGGTGATTGGTGTGCGTCGGCGGGTCCAGCGTCGGCAGCTGATCACTGAACGGAATCTCGTCGCGATGCTTCACGATCAACTCGGTGACATCGTCACCTTCGAGCGGCACCGGGAACCCGGGGAACGGACCGGTCACGGAGACGCAAGACGAGAACGTTTCGGCATCGTTGTAGACGTCGACGGCCTCCTGCCAGCCGGTCACCATCGTCACGCCGTAGTGGTCCTCGCGGCTGACCGGGCACTTGTTGCGAAGCGCCTCGTAGAACCGGTACGGGTCGTCCGTCAGGCGACCGTCCCGGAAGAAGTCGACCGATGTGAGGTCCTCCGGCATGCGCTACTCCGTTCCAACGATCTCGCGATACGAGAACGCGACTCTCATCTTTGAGTATTAGATTTCCATAGTGGCACGTCGCCGTCAACGAGGGGTTGTGCACCTGCATAGCGCTACTGGATCGGCTCGTCGCCGAGCACCGTGGTGCGCAGCATCTCCCTCGGCGAGTCCGGGTCGTACGGCGCCGCTCGGTGCAGCACCCCGCGGTTGTCCCAGATGACGGTGTCGCCTACCGACCACACGTGGCTGTAGACCCTGCCTGCGACGGTGGCCCGTTCGAGCACTTCGGTCAGCAAGGCCCTGCCCTCATCCAGATCCATGCCGACGACGTAGTCCGCCGATGCGCCGAGCACCAGCGACCGGCGGCCGCTGCGATGCGTCCACACCAGTGGATGCTGATGGGTGCGCCGCGATCTCCACTTGGCCAGCACCTCCGGCGAAGGGTCAGCGGTTACCCGGCGCTGGGATGCCTCCAACGAGTGGACCACTCGCAACGCGCCGTACCGCTGCTTCTCGTCGTCATCAAGCGCGTCATACGCGGCGTACGAACTCGCGAACTCGGTCTCGCCGCCGATTGCCGCGACCTGGACCGCTGACAGCACCGTGGCCATTTGCGGGAAGGCGCCCTCGATCGGGGTGCAGCCGTCGATGTGCCAGTCGAACGTGGCGCGTAGATAGTCCGCCGAGGCGTTCTTCGCCTTGTCGAGCGTGATCGGGTAGATGCCTGCGACCGGGTGGTGCCCGTCGGAGGAGTGGTCGACCTCGCCGAGCCGTCGGCAGAACGCCACCTGCGCCTCCGGGTCGAGATCCAGGCCGGGAAAGACCAGCACGCCGTTGTCTTCGAGCGCGTCGAGCACCGCTCGGCCCAACAGCTCATCGTGCGCGAGCCGGTCGGAGTCGACACCGAGAACCTCGGCGCCGACCGACTCGGTGAGCTTGTTGATCGTCAGCACATTCACGGCACCGGCTCCCCTATTCGGTCGATGACAGCGTCGGCGGAGTCTGCGGGCTTCTGTGTCCCGAAGACCTCGACGGCCATCGAAATCATGATCATCGAGTAGACGAGGTGCAGAAGATTCAGCGTGTCGTCGGGCACGTCATCGAGCGGGAACTTGTCGCAGTATTCGATCGCTTCCTCGAATCGCGGCGAGAACGCGTCGTAGAACGCATGGATTTGGGGCATCGGTGTGGTCAGCCGTGCGTTCCACCGTTCCGGTTCTGTTGCCAGGCACCACTTCTCGGCAAACGTCTCGAACTCGGCGAACGCACTGGGCAGTCGGCTGCCGGACATGATCACACCCCTACCGGTCGGCGTTCGGTCTTGTACTCCTCGACCCAGTCGACGGCCACCTTGTGCAGATGCCGGACCAGAATCTCCTGGTCGTTGAGCGGAAACTCGTCGACGATGCCATATTCGAGCGCGGCCTGCGTGCCACCGAGCATGCCGGCATCCTGGAGCGCGAATTCCTTGAGCACCACCGAGGCGACCTCGTGCTCGATACGCTCCCGCACGGTCCGAGCGGGATGGAATGCGTTGTACGCCTCGAACTTATGGGTGTTGTGCGACGTCGGCCAGTAGCGGTAGAGCAGGTACCACCCGTGGTAGATAAGGATCTCCAGGTTGGGGAAGATCTGGAAGTTGGTGATGCCCCACGGTTCGATGCCACCGGGGTTCAGCCCGGCCGACTGGTGTGTCTCCGGAGTCCGCCACGGCCCCACCAGGCCACTGCGGGTCGCCCGTTCGATGGGGTACATGTACTCGGGCGCGAGCAGCCACCGCCGCGTTCCTGCGGTCGACACCAACCGGTGCGGTCCGTCGATCTGGAAATGCCCGCACTCGAAGGTGGCATTGGGTTGACGTACCTCGGTCGGCACCTGCTGAGAGTGCAGGGACGGCACATGGTAGTACTCCTGGAAGGCGTCAGCGAATATCTTCCAGTTGCTGTTGTTGTGAGCGACGAAATCGTAACGCTCAGTCATCTTTTCGAATGGGTAATCGTCGAGGGCGGTGATCATCGGACCCAGGAACTCGCGCAGGCCTTGCCGTGGTTCGCGGTCGAGGTTGATGAAGATGAAGCCGTTCCATACGTCGCAGTGCACTGGACTCAACCCGTACTGCTCGGTGTCGAGATCGAAGAACTCACCGGGCTGCTGGACGAACGTCAGCGTACCTTCGAGATCGTAACGCCAGCCGTGGTACTTACAGGTGAACTGCCGACAGGCGCCCTTGACCTCCTCGTTAGGAAAGTCGTTCCACACCAACTTGTTTCCCCGGTGACGGCAGATGTTGTAGAAGGCGCGGATCTTGTCGTCCTTACCCTTCACCACGATCACCGACGTCTTGGCGGCGTCGATTTCCTTGGTGAGGTAGCTGCCGATGCGGGGCAGCTCTTCGACGCGGCCCACGTTCAGCCACGCACGCTTGAAGATGGCCTCGCGCTCGAGCTCGTAGAACTCGCGTGAGGTCGAATCGCGGAAGGACACCGGCCCGGTGCCGAGCTCCGGGTAGTGCTCCGTCCAGCTGCCCTCAGCCGGTTTAGGCCATCGCGCCATGCGAACCTCCTTCTGTCACATCACCGATCCGCCGTTGACGCCGAGGGTTTGACCGGTGATGAAGCCCGCCTCATCGGAACACAGGAAGCCGACCGCGGCGGCGATGTCGTCCCCGGTGCCCAGGTGTCCGAGCGGAACGCTCGCGGCCATCTGCTCATTGGACGGCAGGTGACCCGCGGTTTGACCCCGGTGTTGCATCGGCGTCTCGATCGCCGATGGCGGAATGTTGTTGACCGTGATGCCGACCGGCCCGTATTCGCGTGCGAGCGATCTGGTCAGCGACAGCAGTGCGCCCTTGGACGCCGCGTAGTGCGCCATCCCTGGCGAGCCCCGCTGGGCGCTGGACGACGAGATCAGCACGATGCGACCCCAACCCGCCTCCACCATGTCGGGCACCGCGACCTGGCAGCAGTGGAAGGTTCCGGTCAGATTCACCTCGATGACTCGCTCCCACGCGGCGACGGTGATGTCAGTGAACGGCGCGAAATCGACCACGCCGGCACTAGTCACCAGGATGTGCACCGGTCCGAGCTCGGTGCGAATCTTCGCGAACGCCTCCTCGACTGCCGCGCGGTCGCTGACGTCCGCAGCCACCGCCAGCGCCGTCACACCTTCGGCGCGCAACTCCTCGGAAACCCGTTGCGCGGCTGCGCCATCGAGGTCAAGCACGGCGACTTTGCGGCCTCGCCTGCCGAGCTCGTGACAGGTCGCCTCACCCATCCCGGATGCGCCCCCAGTCACGACCGCGACGCGGGTCATTGACTTCTCACTCATATATCACCCGGACTCTGCGGCTGGTCGGCAGCGCCTGACAGGTGAGCACCCACCCCTCGGCAACCTCGTCGTCTTCGAGTGCGTCGTTGTTGTTCATGCGGGCGCTGCCATCGCTGATGCGCGCCATGCACGTTCCGCAGGAACCGGTTTCACACGAGGAGGGTGGGCTCAGGCCCGCCGAACGCGCGGTCTCGAGCAGGGTGTTACCCGTCCGGTACACCGCGGTCGTGGTGCGGCGGTCGAGTTCGATGACGACCTCTTCGGTCGCAACGACCGCGACGTCCGGCCCGCCAACTTCGCTCATCGCCAGGAATGTTATCAAGTACTTGTCACTATTCTCAAGTATGTGACTACTCAGGGCCGATGTGATCGGTGTGCAGCTGGTGGCCGGTGCCCTGTTCGATCACGCGACCTAACAGGTCACGGAGCGTTTTCTGCTCCGCCCTGCTGAGCACCCCGAAAACCCTGTCGTGCGCGGCGATCGCGTCGCTGACCACGGCCTCGGCAACTTTGCGCCCCTCATCGGTCAGAAACGCCTGCAGAATTCGGCCGTGCGTCGGGTCCTGCTTCCGCTCAACTAGGCCGCGACGCTCGAGCTCCTTGAGCGCAAGTTGCACGCCCTGGGGGGTGATGAGCAGTCGACGCGCCAGGTCCGCACCCGATAGTCCGGGCTCAGTGGCCAACTGGCGAAGCATTCCAATCTGTGCGGTGCTGACCCCGTGCCCGCTCACCGCATCGTTCACTGTGGTCAACGAGAAGTACCAGGCCTGCTTGAGCAGCCAGAGGATGTTGTCGGTTTGTTCCACGCTTGCCTCCTTGCGTCGCTAGCGCTTGTAGATCTGGCCGTTTTTCATCACGAACTGGACGTCGAGTGTGGTGCCGATGTCGCGCGACGGATCACCGGGAACGGCGATGACGTCGGCCAGGTATCCCGGCGCGAGGCGACCCAACTCATCGTCGGCCTCGATCAGCTCCGCGCTGATGACGGTCGCGGCGCGAATCGCCTGCATCGGCGACATCCCCCTTTTCACAAGGGCGCAAAGCTCTTTGGCGTTCTGCCCGTGCGGGATCGCGGGCGCGTCAGTTCCGCACGCGATCCGTACTCCCGCGGCAATCGCTTTCGGCAGCATCGCTTGAGCCTGCGGGAACACCACTTCGGCCTTCTTGCGCAGTTCGGGCGCGATCCGGTCGATCGCCATCGCTTCGGTGAGGTAGGTAGTGGACACCAGGAACGTCCCGTGGTCGACCATCATCTGAATCGTGTCGTCTGTCGCAAGGAACCCATGTTCGATGCAATCGATGCCCGCCCGAATGCAGGCCCGAATCGCACTGTCCCCCACCGCATGTGCCGCAACGCGCACGCCCGCCCGGTGAGCCTCGTCGGCGATCGCGGCGAATTCCTCATCGGAGTACTGCTGCGCGCCGGGAGCCGTGCTGTGCGACATCACGCCACCCGACGCCGACACCTTGATCAGCTTGGCGCCATGGCGAACCTGGTAGCGCACGCAGGCTCGCACGTCGTCGACACCATTGGCGATGCCCTCGGCAACGGAAAGCGGCATGATGCCGGGGGCGAGTCGCTGGAACACCGTCGGATCGAGGTGCCCCCCGTACGGAGTCACCGCATGCCCCGCCGGATAGATCCGGGGTCCGGCATGCCAGCCCTGTTCGATAGCGCGCTGCAATGCGACGTCGAGCAGATAACCGCCGGTCTTCACCATCAGACCAAGGTTGCGCACCGTCGTGAAGCCAGCATCAAGAGTGGTCCGTGCATTCACCGCGCCGCGCAGGGTCCGATAGGCGGGATCATCCTGCACGCCATGCATCGGGTTGGGCAGCCCTTCAGGCCCGCCGGGTCCCCCGATGAGCAGGTTGAGCTCCATGTCCATCAGTCCCGGCAACAACGTCACGTCGCCAAGGTCGATCTCCGTCGAATCAGCGGGCAGCTCAGTCGGATTCACCGATTGGATCCGCTCGCCGTCTATCACCAGCACCGCGGGCGACCGCACCTGACCGGCATCGACGTCCGCCCACCGCGAGGCGCGCAGAATGGTGGTCACGGGACCGGTTCGGACACGCAGTCCAGGGTGGCGGCGCCCGAATCGGGCACGCGCGGCTGCTTCCAGCACTCGACGGGGAACGACACCATGATCATCGAGTACAGCAGGTGCATCAGATTGAGGACGTCCTCCGGCATGTCGTCAAGCGGGAACTTGTCGCAGTAGGAGATCGCTTCCTCCGCCCGCGGCGTGATCGCGTCGTAAAAGGCCTGCATCTCGGCCATCGAACTGGCCAGCCGCTTAGCAAACCGATCGGGCTCGGTGGGCAGGCACCATTCCGAAAACCGTTCCAAGTCAGCGAATTCGGCGGGAAGCATCACTGTCATCGCACTCAGACCCCCGCCGTCTTGCGCTGATATTCGCCCACCCACGCGGCCGTCTCTTTGTGCAGGTGACGAATCAGCACCTCCTGGTCGCAAAGCAGGAACTTGTCAACCACACCGGATTCGACCATCGTCTGCGTCGCCTCGAGCGTATTCGCGTCCTGCAGCCCGTACTCCTTGAACGAGACGGCGGCAAGCTCCTGGGCGATGCGCTCGCGTGGCGTGCGCGGCTGCGGGAAGTGCAGCGTGCCCTCGAAGATATGCGTGTTATACGTCGTCGGCCAGTAGTGGTAGGTCAGATACCAGCCCTGGCCCCAGATCAGGATCACGAAATTCGGAAACAGCTGGAACGAATCCAGGCCCCAGGGATCGCATTTCGCCGGATTCAGGCCCGGCGGCATGTCACCCAGTTCGGGTTTGTCCCATGGCCCGAAGAGGCCGCTCTGGCAGATGTCCTCGATGGGTTTGCGCATCTCGGAGTCCATCTCCCACGCCCGGATGCCCGACGTACTCACCAACCGGTGCGGTCCGTCGATGCGGTAGTGCGGTGCCTCGAAACCGGCCTCGGCGGCGGCCTTCGAATACTTGGCAGGCGACTGATTCGCATGCAGCACGGGTGCGTGATAGAACTCCTGGAACGCGTCCATGTAGAGCTTCCAATTGGCCTTGACCTCCGAGCGGTAGTAGAACCGCGAGGTCATCTCGCCGAACGGATAGCCCTCTAGCCCAAGGACCATCGGGCCGAGGAAGTCGCGAAGCGGCTGCTCTGGTTCGTCGGCGAGATTGACGAAGATGAACCCCTCCCACACGTCGCAGTGCACGCTCACCAGGCCGTAGCGGCTCTTGTCCAGGTCGAAGAACTCCCCCTCCTGCTGCACGAAGGTCAGATTGCCGTCGAGGTCATAACGCCAGGCGTGGTACTTGCACGTGAACTGCCTGCAGACGCCGCTCGTTTCCTCCAGCGGCATGTCGTTCCACACCAGCTTGTTGCCGCGGTGCCTGCAGATGTTGTGGTACGCCTTGATCTCGCCTGCCGTAGTGCGCACCAAGATGATCGACGTGTTGGCGACCTTCAGTTCCTTGGTGAAGTAGCTGCCCTTACGCGGAAGCTGCTCGACGCGACCGACATTCAGCCATGCGCGCTTGAACACCGCTTGGCGTTCGGTCTCATAGAACTCGGGGCTGATGGAATCCTCGTAGGAGACCGGCTCCGTTCCCAACTCTGGATAGTGCTGCGTCCAGCTGCCCTCGGGCGGCTTGGGGAAACGCGCCATCGGCTTCTCCTGTCCACTCGGTATTGCCGACGCTATATGCTTCAGGCAACAATCACAAGTAGTTGATACTGCCGGGTCCGACCGCACCAAGGGGTCGCCGCTCTAAGGCAGTTTGATGGCGGACGTATACATCTCCACGATCGGCCGGTAGAGGTCGACATCGTCGAGTTCACTGCTCAACACGATGGCGTCGCTGGTGGCAATGAGAACTTGGGCGAACACCAAAGGTGGGATCAACAGGGTTCCGCCAAGCCGGTCCATGCCCTCGCCAATGAACTTCGCCAAGGCCTCGACCACCTCTGATCTCTTGGCGGCCACCCGTTCCCGCGCATCGGGGTTGCGAAGCAGATAAAGGGTGAACTCGTGTCCCAAGGCGGCGTGTTCGGCACCTCGGTCTCGGCTCAGTTTGCGCCATCGCTTGGCGATCTCGTCCAACTCGCGCGCCCCGATCTGGGTCGCCGTCGACATTACCTCGGCGAAATTGTCGAAGTAGCGACGCCAGTACCGGTCGCTGACCGCCAAGAACAGGTCTTCCTTCGTCGAAAAGTGCTTGTAGATGGCGCCCTTCGTGTACCCGGCGGCATGC
This sequence comes from uncultured Actinomycetota bacterium, assembly GCA_963711755.1. Lineage (GTDB taxonomy): Bacteria > Actinomycetota > Actinomycetes > Mycobacteriales > Mycobacteriaceae > Mycobacterium. The sequence goes on along the minus strand of CAVQFK010000023.1, from coordinate 748,494 downwards.
GCAATGTCATCGAGACTTGCTGGAGTGAAACCTTTTTCGGCGAATACTTCCTCCGCCGCGTCGAGCAGGAGCGAGCGGGTGCGCTCGAGGCGTCGCTCACGGGTCCATTGCTCGACCATGCGCGGAATTGTGCCACAGGATTTCAGAAACTACTAGGTTGCTCAGATACTGGATGGTATCTTCACGCAGCATGAGCGATCTGCCCAAGAAGAAGGCGCCTGTCACCCAGTCACTCGGAGGAGCCGCCACGCTCGGCGCCGAGGTACAGCCTTCTGCCGACAGGGTCAAGATCTGGGCGGTGGTCGGCGGCGCGATCCTGGTCCTTCAGCTGTACGTGTGGACCCGGTGGATCACCGGGCCCTACTTCGAACGGGTGCCCGCCGGGCCGAGCGATCCGCCGATGTACATGAAGATCCCACTGATGGCGAACGCCATCGTGCTTTGGATCGGTCTGCCGTTCGCCCTGTGGTACTTCATCATTCGCCCCTGGGTGCGGGAGCGCAGAATCACGCTCGACGGCATGCTGCTGGTGTCGATGGGCCTCATGTTTTTCCAGGATCCGTTGCTCAACTACTTCAACACCTGGTGTACCTACAACACCTGGTTGTTCAACCGAGGCTCGTGGTCATCGGACATTCCCGGATGGGTGTCGCCCGAGGAGCCGGGCCGTCAGGTTGCCGAACCCCTCCTGACGAATGTGCCCGGTTACGCGTACGGCGTTCTCCTGATCACCATCGTCGGGTGTTGGGTCATGCGAAAGATGAAAGCGCGCTGGCCCAACATCACCAACCTTCGGCTGATCCTCGTTACCTACGCGATCGCATTCGTCTTCGACTTCGTCATGGAGGGACTGGTTCTGCTGCCGATCGGTTTTTACACATACCCCGGTGCCATCCAGTCGGTTTCGTTCAATGCCGGAACCTATTACCAGTGGCCGATTTACGAAGGACTGATGTGGGGAGGGGTTCAGGCCGCTCTCTGCTGTCTGCGCTACTTCACCGACGATCGCGGCCGCACCGTCGTCGAACGCGGACTGGATAACGTCCGAGGTGGATTCGCGAGGCAGCAATTCACCCGCTTCCTAGCGATCTTCGCCGCAGTCAGTGCGTGCTTCTTCGTCTTCTACAACGTCCCAGCGCAATGGATCGGCATGCACGCCGATCCCTGGCCTGAGGACCACCAAAAGCGTTCCTATTTCAACGGCGGCATCTGCGGTGACGGGACGGACGTACCCTGCCCAAATCCTGGTCTACCGATACCTACAAATCGCTCCGGTTTCATCAATACCGATGGCCAACTTGTCCTTCCGGAGGGTGTACAGCTTCCACCGACCATCCCGTTCGAACGAGGGAATTGAGTGACCAAAAGTCAACCAACGGCAGTCCAATCCGCGTCCGGGGCACCGTTCTACCGAGCCGTTGGCGATGAGGTGGATGTTTTTCGGGCCGCTGCGCGCCGCGGGCTGCCGGTGTTGCTGAAGGGCCCCACCGGATGCGGAAAGACTCGCTTCGTCGAGGCGATGGCCCACGAGCTCGGCCGAGATCTGATCACCGTCGCGGGCCACGAAGACGTGACATCGGCAGATCTGGTTGGCCGTTTCCTACTCAAAGGAGGAGAGACGGTCTGGGTGGACGGGCCCTTGACCCGGGCCGTGCGCGAAGGCGCCATCTTTTATCTGGACGAGATCGTGGAGGCGCGCCAGGACACTACCGTGGTGATCCATCCGCTCGCCGATCACCGTCGCGAGCTTCCTGTCGATCGGCTCGGCACGACCGTACCTGCGGCACCCGGGTTCCAGCTGGTGATCTCGTACAACCCGGGTTACCAAAGCGTCCTGAAGAACCTCAAGGAATCAACCCGTCAGCGCTTCGTCGCCATTGAACTCGACTTCCCGCCGGTCGAGGTCGAAACGGACGTTGTCGCACACGAAGCCGAGATCGATTACGAGACAGCGCATACTCTGGTCAAGCTTGCAAACGCCATCCGAAACCTGGATGGGTCGCCGCTGCGCGAAGTGTCCTCCACCCGGCTGTTGATTCTCGCCGGCGGCCTCGTTGGTGAAGGACTGACCCTGCGCAGTGCCGTTCAGTCGGCGATCATCTGTATCCTCTCCGACGATGCGCACGTCGTCCGCGCCCTCGGTGAACTCGTCGATGCCGTCCTGCCCCAGACGTGACCGCTTCCGATGCGCCCTGATCGGTTTCGGCTCCTTGCCACCTTCATTGCCGGTAGGTCAGTCGAGATTGCGGAGGCGCCGGCTGGCAAGCCCGCTCACACGGACGGGCAGGTCATCTTCGTCACCGCCGGCGGCTCGGTCGCCCAGCAGCGCCGCGAAATGCTGCTCCAGAGCGCTCTACTCGGCGCCGGGAGTCTGGATCAGCGATTGGTTAAGGCCCTTCGGGCACGTCCCGTGGTAGCGCGCCGCTATCTGGCACTCGAAGGGCGACGAGTTCTTGCCGAGCTCGCCTCACACATGCCACTGGCAACCGCACTTCGCCCTGACGAGGAACCGACCACCGCAACCGCTCACGAGTCGCTCGAGATGGCCAGAGCCCGAACGAAAGTCGTTGACCCGCCGGAGTGGTTCGGCATCATCAGACCGTCCCGACTGCTGGCGCCGTCTGCAGGTCCGGGCGCGCAGGCCACCGACAAAGAACTGCGTGCGGAATTGCGACCAAGCGTAGGGCCGGAGGTTGACGATGACGCAGCCGATCAGTCCGGGAAAAGCAAGCTCCTCAAGCTGTTTGAGCACGCTCGCCGCGCGCCGCCTGTCCGAGCGCCGCCGATCCCAACAGCCGCAGCGCTTGATAGTCCATCGCGATGGTCCGCGCGGAATGCCTCGACCTCGGCGTCGAACGTCAGCTGCACCGATCCAACATATCAAGTACTTCATACTTATTGCACGATGCGCTACCGCGACGCGGGCATCAGGATCTCGCCGCGCGAGTGGTGCCGCTAGGAGACGACGCCAAGTCTCGCAGCGAGTCACGACGACGAACGCAGGACTTCCTCGCGTCTCTCTCATTTGTTTGATCATCCGCCTAGCAGGCTGCCGCTGACTCTCGACCGCCTGCTGCGTCGATCGTAAACGGTCGGCTGTCGCAGTCGGTCGCCGTTAGTGTGCAGTTATGGACGCGCTAGAGCCGGATCACGGCGCGGACGTGGGGCGGGGCATCGCTGCGTCTCTGCTGGCGAATGTGTCCAGCCTGGCCGAGGACATGCTCAAGTACATAGTCGAGCGGATACCGGAAGCCGGCGGGGACGCCGAGCTTCGCGGCCTGACCCTGGGATCGTGCTCGTCGAATCTCGAAGCGGTACTTTCGATGTTCCGCCATGGGATCGACGTAGCGGCTGCCGAAGCACCGGTGACCGCGCTCGAACACGCGCGAGCAATGGCATCACGCGGGCACAGCGTCGATGTGATGTTGCGGTTCTATCGGTTGGGTCACGAGTACTTCACCGAGAAGCTCTCCGGCTGGCTTACTGACCGGATCGACGACCCCGCTGTCGCGCTGAGAGCATTTATCGATCTCGAGCGGTTCGGTTTTCAATACATCGACCGCATCTCCAGTCTGGTGGCCGCCGAGTACGTCGCGGAGCTCGACCGACGCCAGAACCAGGCAAGAGCCGAGCGCGACGATGTCGTGCGAGCACTGCTCGCTGGCGAACGTGTCGACATCGCTCGGGCCGAACGTGTGCTCAGCCACCGGCTCACCGGTCGTCAGATCGGTTTCGTGTGCTGGGTCGACGACCGCGGCGTCGACCTCGAGGGAGTCGCCAGGCAGGTCGGCAAGTATCTCGGGGTGAGTCACTCACTCGTTGTGGCGGATGGCCCGCTCGCGGTGTGGGCCTGGGCATCGATCACGGGGGACGTGAGGAATTCGCTCACGGACATGACGACGGAGTTGCCCGACGAATTCAAAAGCGTTCACATCGCGGTGGGCTCGCCCCATCCTGGGGCCGCAGGCTTTCGCACTTCCCATCTCGAAGCTCTACGCACTCGCCGGGTCATCGAACTGTCTGGGCGGGCGGCGCCATCGATCACGGAGTTCAGCGCTATCGCCTTGGTGGATGCCATGTCTCGCGACCTGGATGCGGCGAGGGCCTTCGTTGCCGCTCAGCTCGGCGATCTCGCACGGGACGAGGCGAAGGAGCGCGGCGAACGCGCCGCGCTCCTGGCTGTTCTGGACGCGCAAGGCAGTCTGACGGCCGCGGCGCGCACCCTGGGAATCCACAAGAACACTGTCCTGCAAAGGGTGCGTCGTGCCGAAGAGCGCAGGGGCCGGCCCGCAACGATCAACGTCGCCGAACTCCACGCCGCCCTAGTCGTCTGCGACGTGCTGGGGGCCTCGGTACTGCGCGAGTCTTAGCCTCACCGACAGGACTCCGAGCGCGCCGGATGTGCTGGCAGCACACCGCAGAGGGCTGGGAGGGCCTTGTTGACCGGCACCTGCTCTTCGTAGGTTGGCATCTCATCCCGAAGCGCGAAACAGGAGTCCGATGTTGACTACGACTCAACACTCCCAACCCCCGGTAGCGGCCTCGCAGCACGCCCTGCCTAATCCGGGCGAGCAGGTTCCGACACTGTCCTGGCCGACAGTCGGCATCTTCGCTTTCGCGCTTGCCCTCTTCGGCGCATCGACCTGGGCTGCACTCACTGACACTTTGCCTGCGATCGCCACCATCGCCGCGAGCGCCGCAGCAATCTTCGTCCTGTTCACCGTGTTGCACGACGCCTCGCATTACTCGATCAGCTCACATCGCTGGGTCAACGTCGCATTCGGTCGCGTGGCAATGTTCTTTGTCTCGCCGCTGATCTCATTCAAGTCTTTCTCGTTCATCCATATCGAGCACCACCGCAACACCAATGACGGCGACTCCGATCCCGATCACTTCGTCAGCGCCGCACCCTGGTGGCAGCTGCCCATCCGTTTCCCGGCAATGGACCTGCCATACATCGGTTTCTTGGTACGTCACCTGCGCCGACGCCCACGCGCCGAGATTCTCGAAACGGCGGCCTTAATGGCCTTGTCGGTGACGGTGATCGTGTCGGCCGCCTTCGCCGGAGAGCTGTGGACGCTCGCGCTTATCTACCTGATCCCCGAGCGGGTGGCGATGTTCGTGCTGGCTTGGTGGTTCGACTGGCTACCCCACCACGACCTGGAAGACACCCAACGCGAGAACCGCTATCGCGCGACCCGCAACCGCGTCGGCTCGGAGTGGATCCTGACTCCCCTGCTCTTGTCGCAGAATTATCACTTGGTCCACCATTTACATCCCTCCATCCCCTTCTACCGCTACGTCGCGGCCTGGCGACGCAATGAGGCCGCCTACCTCGAGCGCGACTCGGCGATAAGCACCGTCTTTGGGCAGCAGCTCGACGCCACGCAGTACCACGAGTGGAAGCGACTCAACGGCAAACTCGCTGCGCTGCTTCCAGTTCGGATGCCGCGTTCCTCCGCGGCACGCCATACCAGCACCCACCCGATCCCTGTCAAAAGCGTGGAGCCCCTGGCCCCAGGCAGCGTCAAAGTCACTTTCGACGTTCCTGATCACCTCAGCGACCAGTTCCAATTCCAGGCAGGCCAACACCTCACGGTCAAACCCCGCATCGGCGGCATCCAGGTCCGACGAAACTACTCGATCTGCACCTCGGCCTCATCAGGAGAACTGGCGATCGGGGTACGGCACATCGCCGGCGGGATGTTCTCGACCTTCGCGGTCGAATCACTGCGAGCCGGTGACGTTCTGGAACTCATGACGCCCACGGGTAGCTTCGGCGCACCCCTTGATCCACTCGCCCGGCGCGACTATGTCGCGGTAGCGGCCGGGAGCGGTATCACGCCCATCCTGTCAATCATGTGCACCACCATGGAGATTGAGACCGAGAGCAGCTTCACCCTCTTCTACGGCAACAGAACCGCAGAGTCGACCATGTTCGAGACCGAACTCGATGCGCTCGAAGCTCGATATGCAGACCGGTTACGCATCTTCCACATCCGCTCGGCCGAGGCGCACCACCCCGCCTCTCTTCGCGGTCGTATCAATCTCGAGTTGGTTCAACGGCTCCTCACCGACGGCCTCACATCTGTTGACCGGTGGTACCTTTGTGGCCCAGCCGATCTCGTCACCACGATGCGCGCCGACCTCGTATCGGATGGGGTGCCGACCGAGCGGATACACCTCGAACTGTTCCGCGGCGCAAACCGACCCACGCACGTAGATGACTTCCCCGAGTCCGACGTGACCATCACGCTGTCCGGCGCGGAACACACCGTGAAACTCGCCGCCGGTGAGACCGTCCTCGAAAGCGCGCTGAAAAACAACATCGATGCGCCGTATGCCTGCCTTGGCGGCGCCTGTGGCACGTGCAAAGCCAGGATCACGACGGGAACAGTGTCGATGGAACAAAACTTTGCACTCAACACAGCCGAGCTCGAGGCCGGCTTCGTCCTGACGTGTCAATCCCATCCCACCACGCAGGCGGTCGCAGTCGATTACGACGGCTGAGCCGAACACAGCAACTTACGCTATCGGTAACAGCACTTCAGTTGACGCTCATGCGCCGCCATGGCACTGTTGGTTGATCGATCGATCAGGAACAGAGGTAGGCGATGGCAGGGCGGGTCGAAGGGAAGGTCGCGTTCATTACCGGCGCGGCCCGCGGACAGGGACGGAGTCACGCGGTGAGACTGGCGCAAGAGGGCGCCGACATCATTGCGATCGACATCTGCAAACCGATCAGCCGCAGTAGCGAGATCCCCGCGTCTAAGCCGGACGACTTGGCCGAGACCGCCGATCTGGTCAAGGCGCAGAACCGCCGCATCGTCGCGGCCGAGGTCGATGTGCGCGACTATGACGCCCTGAAGGCCGCGGTGGACAGCGGTGTCGAGCAACTGGGCCGGTTGGACATCATCGTGGCGAACGCAGGCATCGGCAACGGCGGCGCAACCCTCGACAAGACGAGTGAGAACGACTGGAAGGACATGATCGACGTCAACCTGTCAGGGGTGTGGCACACCGTCAAAGCCGCTGTGCCACACCTTCTCTCCGGAGGCCGCGGTGGTTCGATCGTGCTGACGAGTTCGGTCGGCGGTCTCAAGGCCTACCCACACACAGGTCACTACATCGCCGCGAAGCACGGTGTGGTGGGGCTGATGCGGACGTTCGCCGTTGAACTCGGGGAACATTCGATTCGCGTCAACTCGGTGCACCCGACCAATGTGAACACCCCGATGTTCATGAACGAGGGGACGTTGAAGTTGTTCCGCCCCGATCTCGAGAACCCTGGTCCTGACGATATGGCGGTCGTCGCAAAGATGATGCACGTGCTGCCGGTCGGGTGGGTCGAGCCGGTGGACATCAGCAATGCGGTGCTGTTCCTGGCTTCCGACGAAGCGCGCTACGTCACTGGACTGACGCTCACCGTCGACGCGGGCAGCATGCTGAAGTAGTTCGGATTAGTCCGTCGTACGAAATTGACTCAGGTAGCGCTCGACGAATGCACGCAGTTCCTGGTGACCGTCGGTGACGCCGATCGCGCTCTCGTTACAGAGGCTGCGTGCCATCTGGGTCAAGAACATGGAGATGACGACCGGCGGATAGTCCTTGAGGTCGACGCCGTTGGCCCGCAAAGCCACTGTCACAGCGGCGGTTTCGATGTCCCGAACGCGGTCCGCGTAAGCTTTCAGCTCGGCGCCGATTGCCTTGCGATGATTCGCCAGGGCCATGAACTCGGTGTTCAGCGCCGTCAGCCGGGAATCGGAGTTCATGTCCCAGAGCGCTCGTAATGGGTCGTCCGCAGTGAGCGCTTCGCGCATTCTGGCCAGCGAGGCCTCTGCGCCTGCCCGCAGCACCTCCACGAACAAATCGTCCATCGTCGGGAAGTAGTAGTACACCAGGGCCGATCGAACCCCGGCCACCGCGGCCACCCGGCGCGAAGTCGCTGCCGCGTAGCCTTCCTCCCGCATTATTTGAGCGGTCGCCTCCATCAGCCGCTCGCGCGCACCGGACGGCGCTTTCGTCGGAGCGGCCATCTAGCAGCACCGCCTAAATACATGGGCACTAACCCAATCAGGGCCTGTTTGCCTCTCGACGCGCAACATGTTGAGCATGGCACATCCTAGCAGTTTGATCGATCGATCAAATTTCGACTACACTGAGCTCATGACCGAGCTCGCGTCAGTGGACTATTTCTCCGATCAAGACGTCGCGCAGGACCCGTACGAGTACCTCGACTATCTACGCAGTCAGGGTCCAGTCGTGAGGGAACCGCATCACGACGTAGTCGCCGTCACGGGTTACGCAGAGGTGCTGGCGGCGTTCAAAGACACCGACGCATTCTCCGCGGTCAATGCCATCGGCGGCCCCTTCCCTCCACTGCCGTTCGAGCCCGTGGGTGATGACATCACCGAGCTGATCGAGGCGCACCGCCACCTGTTCCCGATCAATGAGCACTTGGTCGTCATGGATCCGCCGGCCCACACTCGCGCACGGTCGCTGCTGAGCAAGCTGTTGACACCAAAGCGGCTGAAGGAGAACGAGGACTTCATGTGGCAGCTGGTTGATCGCCAGCTCGACGAGTTCGTCGTCAACGGCAAGTGCGAGTTCTTGTCCGAATACGCAAGGCCGTTCGCCACATTGGCGATTACCGACCTGCTCGGCGTACCCGAGGAAGATCGCGACGAGATTCGCAGGGCGCTCGGTGCCGGGCAGAAGGGCGGAGTGGGAGCTCTCGATGGCGCGCCCGTCGGCCGAAATCCGCTCAAGTATCTCGATGACAAGTTCGGTGGCTACGTAGCAGAGCGACGACGCGAGCCACGCGCCGACGTGCTCACCACCATGGCGACCGCAACGTATCCCGACGGCTCGATACCGGAGCTACTCGAGGTTGTCCGCCCCGCGACGTTCTTGTTCGCGGCCGGACAGGAGACCGTCACCAAGTTGCTCAGCTCGGCCGTGCAGACGCTGGCCGAGCGGCCGGATCTCCAGAAGACGGTGCGGGACAACCGCAAACTGGTGGGTCCATTCATCGAGGAATCACTCCGCACACAGAGCCCGACCAAGGTCGACTTCCGTCTGGCCCGAAAGACCACCACTCTGGGTGATGTCCCCATACCAGCAGGTTCCGTGTTGATGCTGTGCCTCGGCGCCGCCAATCGTGATCCCCGAAAGTTCGAAGATCCCAATGAGTTTCGGCTGGACCGAAAGAACGTTCGTGAACACATCGCATTCGGTCGTGGCATCCACTCCTGTGCGGGCGCGCCACTGGCACGGGTAGAGGGAGTCATCACCATCAATCGGCTACTCGATCGGATGCGCGACATCATGATCGACGACGCCGTCCACGGCGCTGGCGGCGGCCGTCACTACCGCTACGAGCCCACCTTTCTGCTGCGCGGGCTCACCGAGCTACACATCGAATTCACTGGCGCCTGATTCACTACGCGGGGTGCGCCGATGGCGCACCCCGCGAATAGTCTTCCCGGCCTCCCGCTAGGCGCCGGTCTTCGCGTCCTCTACCTTCGCCGGATCCGGGATGGTCTGCGTGTCACCGTCGAGCGTCGACGTGATGAACCCGGTCACCGACTGGGTGGGCAGCAAGGTGACCACCGCATTGGCGTCCAAGCTTCCCCTGTTTGCTCCGGTGGCGTCGGTGACATCGACGTCGGCGAGGTACGTCACGCTGAGTTGGGACGGTCCGTACATCGCCGATTCGGTGCCGTTGAGGATCAATCCGTCCTCATTGACGTAATTGGAGTACTGCACCGTCCGGGTCGTTTGGAACGTCGTCGGGTTGATGACCTCGCTGACCACCGCGGTGCCACCGCCCACGCCGTTGTAGGTTCCGGTCGGCGGCAGCGGTGTCGTCTTGGCGACGTAGGTGGTCAGGTCCGGGAACGCCGACGGGTTGAACACTGTCGTCGTATCCCCGACCGTCCCGACGCTGTTCGTGTACTTCAGGTTGGCGATGACGATTTGTGATTCCGTCGGCGCTATTCCGTGCTCGTCGCCGTTACCGGACTCCCAGAACGTGACCGCGGTGCCGTCGGAATTCCAGCTGGGCATGCTTCGGGAAATCCAGCCGTCACCTTCGTCCACCCCGGGAGTGGTGGGGTCGTCCTGAACGAAGAGCGGAATTCCGTTCTCGCCGTTGAGGTCGTCCTCGACGGCGACCGCCCAGTTCTGGTTCGAGACGTTGCGCACTTGCCCGTCCGCATACTGGTCGTAGATCGCCGCGAGGTAGACCGGCAGGAAGTTCTGCCGCACGATCCTGGTTATCGGGGTGAGCGCGTCGAGTCCGCGCGTGCTTCCGACCGTGATCCAAGCCATGTTGGGCGACATGTCGATGTCCTCGTCGTAATCGAGGTTGCCAGTCACCCGGGTGCCGCGAAAGGGGCTGCCGGGGAACAGGATGTCCCCGGTTTGGCCCGACAGGTCGACCATGATGTCGTCGATATTGCCGGCATCGATTGCCCCGCCTTGGATGATCACGCCCTTGCCATCGGGGGTCCATTGCTTGGACTCACCGGTGGGCCAGACCACCCGCGCGTTGGTGACCTCGTAGTGATCACCATTCGCCGTCAACGCGCCCACGATCGGAAGGGCCTGGAAGTTGCCGGTTTGCCCGAAGACGATGCGGGTGAACAACACGTGTGTGCCATCCGGCGACGGCCTCATTTCCCGCTCACGGTTCAGAATCCCGCCGGGGGGCAGGCCGGGCAGGGTCGCCCCGCCGCCATCGGGCGTGATGACGTTTACGATCCGCGCCGGTGAGCCTATGCCGTTGTATCCGGCTGGCTCAAAGATCGCATAGCGAGGATCCGGATTGTTCAGGAGCACCACGACTCGCCCGGTCCCGTCGTAGAACGGAACGGGTTTCAGAATGTTGATTGGCGACGCGGGATCCGTCCCCGCAACCGTGGGGGCGACGAGGCCGCAGGTGAGGCACTTCGCGTCCGTCCCGTCGATGTCGATCTGATAGATCTCGCCGCGACCGCCGCCGGCCGGCGTGCCGGAGAAGTAGATGGATTTTCCGTCTTCCGAGTAGCGCGGATTGACAGGCTTCGTGATCCCGGCAGGCATGTTCAGGATCACGCGCTCGACGGTGGGATTGAGCGTCGTGACTTCGATGGTCTCCTGGTCACTGTGCGGGCTGAACAGACTCAGTAAGTTGAACTTGCCGTCGGTGACAGACACGGTGAACGAATCAAGTTGCGCCGCATCGTAGTTGATGTCACTCGGCGTATAGGTGAAGTTACCGGTCGCCTGGTCGATCGTGAGGGTGCCGTGCTGCGGTGCCTGGGTGACCTTGTAGGTCAACGCGTCGCCCTCGGGGTCGGTGGCGCCGAGGTTTCCGGTGACGGTCTGCCCGGTCTGCAGCGAGGTGGTCGGGTTGTGCGTGATCGTTGGCGCCTGGTTGAACAGGTTGCGTCGCACCCAGCCCAGCACCGCCCATATCACGGGTGTCACGGGTTCCGGCGTGTTCGGTGGCGGTGCGAGGAACGGGTTGAGGAGGTTCGTCACGATGCCATTGAGGAATCCCACTAGACCGATGGCGGGAGTGGCAATTTCGGCCGTCGGGGCCGCGGGGCTGATAGCCGCGGCGACCGCCTGAGCCGTCGACGCTGTGGTTGAGGTGTTGACCGTGACCGCTTGTGCGGTGGGCACCGGACTCGACTCGCTGTCCGACACGGACGGCTTCGCGACGGTCGCGACGACCTTCTCGGTTCCGATGGACGCCGCCGGCGTCGTCGTGTCGGCCGTGGCGGAGTGTGCCGAGTCCGACTCGGTCTTGGCGGGAGTCGATGTTGGCTGCTCGGGCTCCGGACTTGCCGGCGGTGCGCTCGGCTGAGAAGGCTCGCCTGTTTCGCCGGAGGACGGTTCACTCGACTCTGGTTGGGTCTCAACGCCGCTGGGATCCTCCTGCAATTCGGAGTCGGCTGTCACCGGAGCCGTCGATGCTTCTGGTTCGGTGGTGCTGGTGTGCGCACCGCCGCTGCTGCTGATCGTGACATCGGACCCAACCTGGGTGGACGACGACGTCGTCCCCGACGTCGTCGCGGTGTCTGTCGTAGTCGTCGTACCAGTACCGGTTGACGTTGCGCCGCCGCTGGTGGACGTCGCTTCGGTGCCCGCGGATCCACTCGACGACTCACCGGCTGAACTCGTCGAGGATGGTTCCGAGGACGTGCCGGTTGTGTCGGCCCCAGCCAACCCGTAGCCGGTCGCTACCGCGGTGACCAGCCATGCCGCCACCGCCATGCCGCCGTATCCGCCAAGCTTTGCGGCACCCTGGACTGCTCTTCGGGACGGAGTGGGATTCGCAGGCGCGGTCGATGAGAGTGCAGCAAACAGGGGGTTGGTAGGCGGATATTTGTCGGTCATGGGATACGACTCCGTTGGCGTAGGGACTCAATTCAATTTGATCGATCGATCAATTCGTATGGTCGCGCCTGTTTTACCACGAACCGAAACTTGCGGTCAACCCCCTCGCGCGGGATGTTCTCGAACGCCCCTGACCGCGAACCGCTTCCGCCACGACGCTTGGTATCGCGTGACGTAATACCAGGTCAACGGGCTGGATCAAGCGGGACTAGTTCGTCCTGAGTGCCAGTCCGCTTTGCCGACGTCCGCCGCGGGTAAGTCCACCTATTCACCGCGATACGCGATCGCCGGGCGTGTCGACCGCCTGCGTACCACCTGCCAGAAAACCTGATCAGTCGATCAACCGGCGTTGAAACCTCCCCGCGGGCGATCACAGTGCACCGCCAGTGCACTATCATGCACTCATGGATCAGAGCGCCGCTGCCCTAGCGTTCGCGATCGGCGCCCGGGTCAAGCAGGAGAGGCAGGCCCGACGCTGGACGCTTGATCGGCTCGCAGAGGCGGCGGGCGTAAGCCGCCGGATGGTGGTCAACGTCGAGCAGGGCGCCGTCAACCCGAGCGTCGGAACCCTGCTGAGGATCAGCGACGCGTTGGGCATCGGACTGCCTGCGCTGGTCGAGCCACCTGCGCCGAGACCGGTGAAGATCACCCGCCATGGTGACGGCGCCACCTTGTGGAGCAGTGAGTCCGGCGGACGCGGGGTGCTGGTGGCCGGCACCAAAGCACCGGACGTGATCGAACTGTGGGACTGGACCATGGGCCCAGGCGACCACCACAAGAGCGAGGCCCACGCACCGGGCACCAGGGAGCTAATGCAGGTTCAAGAGGGCACGATCACGGTCGAGGTAGAAGATCAGTCGGTCGTTCTCGAGGCGGGCGACGCCGTCGCGTTCCCCGGCGATGTTGCGCACTCATACGCCAATCCGGGCACTCAGTCGGCGAGGTTTTCCCTGGCCGTCTTCGAACCAGGAGTTGGGGCGGACACACGGTCGGAGGTTGTCGATGACTGAACTCGCAGTGCTCGAGGCGTTTCTCGCCGACGCCCACGTCGACGCCGCTGTATTCGCGCTGCGGCCCGACTACCGTGTCATGCTGCTGGCCGTCGACGGGCTGGTGACCGACACGAGTGACCAGGTGAGCGAGGCGCTGCTGGTGGCGGCGGAAGACGCAGCGCGCCAGGCGCTTTCCGAGCGGCCGGTGGAACAGCTCCCGCACGTGGCGGCGTGGCGTGAGGCTTACCGGGCATTCGGAGCCAAACCTCAACGCACCCGCAACAGCGTGGAGGCGCTGCTGCGCCGTGCGACCTCGGGGCTGCCGCGCGTGAACCGGCTGACCGACGTTTACAACGCCGTCTCCGTGCTGCACCAGATTCCGCTCGGCGGGGAGGATCTGACCAGCTACACCGGTGCTCCGCGGCTGATACGCGCCACAGGTGCCGAACCTTTTGACACCATGGCCGACGGAGTCGCGGCCATCGAGCACCCCGAACCCGGTGAGGTGGTGTGGTGCGACGACGCAGGCGTGACCTGCCGGCGCTGGAACTGGCGACAGGCCCGCCGAACCCAGCTGCTCGACGAGACCACCACGGCACTGTTCATCCTCGACACGCTCGATCCGATGAGCGATGCGGCGCTGCATGCCGTCGCCGAGGACCTGATCACCCACCTGTCCCAACTGGGACCTGACGTTCACGTTGCTCGCCGGCTGATTAGGAGAAACTGACATGCTCATCCACCCGTGGGATGCCGCGATCGACACCGCGGAGTGGCAGCACTGGCTGGCCTCCACCGACCGGTTCGGAGTGCTCGCGGTCAACAACCTCGACCACGCCAATGCGCCGATTGTGCTGCCGCTGCACTTCACTGTTGCGGGCGACGAGCTACTGCTTCATCTGGCCCGGCCGAACCCGGTCTGGCCCCACCTTGAGGCGGCCGCCGAGGTCCGGCTCGCGGTGACCGGCGACTACGCGTATATCCCGACGTACTGGCGGGCCAAGGCGGGTGGGCCGGACGAAGACGGCGTGCCGACGAGCTACTACAGCTCCGTGCAATTCGTGTGCCGCCCAACGGTTGTCGATGACCCTGGGGCCAAGGCCGAAATCCTCGCTGCCCAGCTCGCCGACTTCCAACCCGAAGGCCGACACGCCGCGGTTGGTGTCGATATTCCGCCCTACGGTCGCATGCTTCCCGGCATTCGCGGTATCCGGCTGACGGTGCTGCGCGTCGACGCCAAGTTCAAATACGACGACGCCAATCCCGTCGAGCACCGCGAACGCGTCGTCGGCCATCTCGAGCAGCGCAGTCACGGGCTCGACTCCGGGGCCGCGACGCAACAGCGGCGCCGCCTCGCCGCGATCGGTGAGTGGCGGAATCGCCGCAACCAGACCTGACAGGCCTCCTCTCAGCGCATGCCGATACGAATGTTCTTGACCTGTAGGAACTCGTGCAAACCTTCGAGGCCGCCGGTGCGGCCGAATCCGCTCTGTTTGTAGCCGCCGTACGGCCCTTGCGGGGACATATCGCTGAATTGGTTGATCCATACCGAGCCCGCTTCGAGCTGACGCGAAACACGGTGCGCCCGTGCGAGATCAGTGGTCTGCACGAACGCGTTCAAACCGTAGGACGTGTCGTTGGCGATACGGACCGCTTCTTCCTCGTCTGTGAACGGCATGACCGAAACGACGGGCCCAAAGGTCTCGTCCTGGGCCAGCGCAGATGCGGTCTCGACGCCGCCGAACACCGTTGGTTCGACGTAATAGCCCTGAGCCAGTTCACCACCCAATCGTTTACCGCCCGAGAGCAGCTCGCCCGACCGCTGGGCGACGGCATTCTCGATCACGTCGAGGATCCGATCGACCGCGGTTTGGCTGATAACGGGGCCGAAGACAACCGCTGAGTCGAGTGGGTCGCCGATGGTCGAGGCTTGGATGACGCTGAGGAACTTCTCGAGGAAGGCGTCATAGACCGATTCGTGCACCAGCACGCGGCTCGCACACGCGCAGCTCTGACCCGACTGTACGAGTGGACCCTGGTGCGCCGACAATATCGCCGCGACATCCAGGTCGGCGTCGTTGAAGACGATGTTGGCCGACTTGCCGCCGAGTTCGGCGACGACAGGGGTCAAATTGTCGGCCGCGGACTGCAACACCTTGCGCGCGGTTTGACCTCCGCCGGTGAAATGAATCTTGCGAATACCGGGATGACGCACGAGGGCATCACCGCCTTCGGGCCCGGCCGGCACGACGTTCACAAGGCCAGTCGGTAGTCCGACCTCAGCGCACAATTCGCCGAAACGCACTGCCGCGAAAGGCGCCTGCTCCGACGGCTTGAGCACCACGGCATTACCGGCCGCCAGCGCTGGCGCGACGCAGGATCCGATCACCACGAGCGACCCGTTCCACGGCGTGATCACCCCGACGACGCCGTAGGGCTCGCGTTCGATCAGGTTGAGATCGAAGGAGCCGTGGACTGGCGTGCTGGAACCGTGCGGCTTGTCAACGTAACCCGCGAAATGGCGGAGGAACCGTTCGAGCAAGATGCCGTTGCCTGCGAAGGAGATTGGCACCGCGTAGTCGTGAACGTTGAGACGAGCCAGCTCGTCGAGGTTCTCGTGTACCGCGTCGGCAAGGTCGATAAGCAGATCGCGGCGCCGGTCGACGGTCAGTGCCTTCCATTCGCGGTGGGCGTCCCATGCCGAAGCGACGGCGCGGTCGATCTCGTCCGCTCCAGCCAAGGGAATCGTTGCGTTCGGTTGGCCGGTGGCTGGATAGATGTGAGCGTAGGTGCCGCCCGACGCGTCGGTGATCCGGTCGCCGCCGATGAGCAGTGCCGTCGGCAACGTTTCAGTTGTCGTCATGTTGCCGCCGCTTCGCTGCGCCACTCATCGAGGACCCGTTGCTTTTGCGCGGTGATCGCCTGACTGAGGGTGGCCGCCTTAGCCCATCCGTAGTAGGCGCCGAAATGCAAAGCCAATTCATCCATTTCGTCGAATGAAACGTCGCGACTCTTCAGCGCGGCGTACACGTGGCTCATGATCGGATAAGGGGCATCCTGGAAGGCGACACACGCCACTGTCACCAGCCGTCGTTCCTTCATGCCGAGCCCTGGCCGGAGCCACATCTCACCGAAGACGAAGTTCAAAATGCCCGCGCCTTGATACGGATTATCGCGCATCGGCGCAAACGGCAGGCAGTTGATGTCTTTGAACGATCGTTCTCCGGTGAGCAGACGTTCCTCGGGATCGCTTGACGTGACAAGGGGCAGCAATGGTTCAGCCGGCGGGACGGTCTCGCCACGCTCGCGGTGGATTCGCTCCCATTGCTCGTCCACCACCATGTTGAAGCGCGACGCCTTCGGCCAGCCGCTGTAAACGGCGAAATGCAGTACCGCTTCTCGCATTTCGACGATCGACAGATCTCCGCTGTTCAAGGCCGCATATACGTGATCCTGTAAGGGACCTTCGGCGTCGGCCGCCGCAACGCAGGGCAGCGTGACGAATCGCCGATCCCGCCGACTCAGACCGGGACGCGACCAGACTTCTCCGAAGACGAAATCGATCAACCCGTTCACGGTAGTCGGGCTGGAATCCTCAGGCGGAGGAAACGTCATCACCTCGGCGAATTCGCGGCGGCCGCGTTCCGAACCGTCGACATCGACAGTCGTCATCGAATGGTGACCCCTGCATCCACCTTGAACTCCAATCCGGTCACGAACCGGGACTCATCCGAAACCAGGAAGAGCACCGCGTTGCTGATATCGATCGGTTCGGCCATCACAGCCGGTAGCGCATTGAGGAAGATCGGGACGAGATCCGGACGCTGCTCAGCGAGGAGGCCGTGCAATGAAGCTGGCTGCATGCCCGTTTCGACTCCGGTCGGATGGACCGTGTTGACCCGAACATTCTGAGCGGCAAGCTCATTGGCCAGTGCACGGCTCAGGCCGACCACGCCGTGCTTTGACGCGGTGTAGGGCAGGTGCAGCGGTGTGCCTTTCAGTCCGGCCGCCGAGCTGATATTGACCAGGCTTCCGCCACGCTCCACCAGATGCGGCAGAGATGCTGAGCATGTGTTCCACGTTCCGATCAGATTGACATCGACCACCGTGCGCCACTGCGCGGAAGTGGTCTTGTCCCACGTGCCCACCGTCAGCACTCCGGCGTTGGCCACCGCCGCGTCCAGTCCACCCAGTTCAGCGACCCCGGTGTCCACGGCCTTGTTCAACGCCGCCTCGTCGCGGATGTCGACGATGGAGGTCACGACTCGGACGCCGTGCTTTTCGGCGAGTCGAGTCGTCTCGTTCAGATCCTCCGGCGTCGCCAGTGGGTATTCCAGTTCGGGCAACGATTCGCAGATGTCGACGAGAATGAGGTCGGCGCCCTCCTCAGCGAGCCGCACCGCGTGGCTGCGCCCCATCCCCCGCGCCGCTCCAGTGATCAGTATTCTCTTGCCGGCGGCCCGACCGTGCGCTCGAGATTCGTTGCCGCTCATAGTTTGTTGCAGAACCCGGCGTCGACAGGAAAGGTAACGCCGGTGACGTACTTACCTGCGTCGGAGACCAGATAGGCGATGGCCTCGCTGATGTCCTCGGGCTCCAGCAGCGCAACCGGCATCGGGTTCTGCAGGTGCGGTCCGCCGTCGGGATAGTTCTCCAAGAACGACAGCATCGCGGGGTTGACGGCCATCATCGTGTTCACCGCGGTCGGATGCACGGTGTTGACCCGGATACTGTGCGGTGCAAGGGCATTGGCCAAAGTGCGCATGAGGCCGACGATGCCGTGCTTGGACGCCGCATAACCCAGTCCCCCACCCTGCTGCCCGCCGAAGCCGCGGAGCCCCGCGGTGGAACTGGTGAAGACGATCGAACCGCCCTGGTCCCCGGCGATGAGGTGCGGTATCGCGGCCTTCGCGGTGAGGAAAGCACCGACGAGATTCACCGTGAGGACATCGGTCCACTGCTCGATGTCCTCGTCGTCGGTCAGTTCGCGGAACGCCATGGTCGCGATACCCGCGTTGGCCAGCACGATGTCCAGTCGACCAAACTGCTCCACCCCGGAGTCGAGCGCCGCCTTCAGCGCGTAATAGTCGCGGACGTCGGCGACCGACGCCACCATCTTGCCGCCCTTGGCTTCCACCAATGCGACGGTCTCGTCGAGCTCTTCTCGCGTCGCCATCGGGTAGCCGTTGGACGCGATGTCGGCGCAGATGTCCACGCCGATGATCGCGGCGCCATCGGCGGCGAGCCGCGCAGCATGGCTGCGCCCCTGGCCGCGGGCCACACCGGTGATGAAGGCGACCTTGCCGTCCAAAGAGCCCATCGATCCTCGCTTCGTTGCGTGAGTAACTGCGTTACACCCGGTACGGTAACCTGGTTACTCATGGACGGCAAGGGCGGGGACCGGATCCTCGACATCGTCATCGAGTTGCTCGAAACCGAGGGCTACGACGCGGTGCAACTTCGCGAGGTCGCCCGGCGCGCCCGCACGTCTCTGGCCACCATCTACAAGCGGTATGGCACGCGCGACGAGTTGATATTGGCGGCGCTTGACTGCTGGATGAAGGAGAACCGGTACTCCGGTTTGAGTCGACCACACGACAAGGACGAGTCGCTCTACACCGGGTTGATGCGTGTGCTGCGCATCATCTTCGAACCGTGGGAACGCCACCCCGCCATGCTCACCGCTTACTTCCGCGCCCGTTCGGGGCCGGGCGGCCGGAAACTGATCCGACGCGGCTTCGACGCGGTCGTACCGGCCGCGATGGAGGTGCTCTCCGACGCCGACCCCGCATTCATCGAGGATGTCGACGACATCGTGTCCAGCGCCGTGTACGGCCTCATGGGCCGATTCGCCGCCGGCGAGATCGCCATCACTGAGATCCTGCCCAGCCTCGACCGCACCGTGCACTACCTGACCGCCGGCTACGAAAGCTTGCGCTGACCCGCTATTTCAGAAATCGGCGAGCCAGGACGTCTCCGCCGGGCTGATTTTAGTTAGACAGACGTCAACTATATGCAAGTGTCAATACCGCTGTTACAGTGCGGTTGTGCCGAAGAACACCGCTGCGCCCCTAGCTGACGGTAGTCAGCGTCGCGTGTCCTACCAGCGGGCCAGATCCCACGAGACGAAGCGCGCGTTGGTGCAGGCGGCGATGGCGTTGTGGCGCACCAACGGCTACGCGAAGACGACGGTCGCCGATATCTGCCGCGCGGCCGGTGTCTCGCGCGCGTTGTTCTACTTCTATTTCCCCGCAAAAGAAGACATCCTTTTCGAGGTGGGCGTGCTGTCAACGCGCGCCGCGCAGAAGACCATCCGCTCGCTACTGCAGACCGACTATCAGGTCGACGCAGTAATCGCCGGCGCGCTGCGCAGCCTCGAGCGGTCGATGGCGCGAAATCCACGCGAACTGATCATCGAGACGATCCTCGAGGGCTACCGCCACGAACACCGGATCCTCGCAGGCGAACGCGCGGACACCACCGACGCCGACATGTTCGGCGAGCTTTTCGCCCAGGCGCAGAAGGACGGCAAGCTCGCCGCCCACGTCGACGTTCGCCACCTTTCCCATCTCGCAGGCATGCATGTGAGCGAGGGCGTGCGGCATTGGGCCGCAGGCACTTACGGCGACCGATCGTTCTCCGACGTCGTCAGTCGTGACATCGCGGCCTTGATTGCCGGCCACAACCAACTTTCCGCGTAGAGGAGCTTGTCCATGAAGGTGTCCGTCGTGGCCGCGCCCGGCGAAACGCGGGTGGTCGATGCACCGCCGCCAAGACCGGCGCCCGACTCGGAGTCGTCGCGGTGCACAAGCAGCCCGTTCCCGTTGACTTCGCCAACATCATGAGCAACGAGATCACCATCGTCGGGTCGATGGGCTACCCGGACGAAATCTTCGAAGTCACCAAAGATCTCGTTGCCGACTGGGAGAAATACGCGGTAATCGTCAGCCACACGATCCCGTTCGACGACGTCGACGAAGCATTGAAGATCGCATCGACGCCCGGCGCCGCCGACAAGGTCGTCGTCACCTTCAACTGAGAGGAGCCAGGAGATGGCGTGGGACTTCGAGACCGATCCCGAGTACCAGAAGGTGCTCGACTGGGCCGACGAGTTCGTCCGCAACGAGGTCGAACCACTGGACCTGGCGTTCCCCCATCAGCAGTTCGTGCCGCTTGAGGGCAAGCGACGCGACGCAATCGACCCGCTCAAGGGCGAGGTGCGGCGCCAAGGGCTGTGGGCTACGCACCTTGGATCAGAGCTCGGCGGCCAAGGGTACGGGCAACTCAAGCTCGCGCTGCTCAACGAGATCCTCGGCCGTTCGCAGTGGGCCCCAATCGTGTTCGGTTGCCAGGCACCAGACACCGGCAACGCCGAGATCATCGCGCACTACGGCACCGAGGAGCAGAAGCAGAAGTACTTGCGTCCGCTCCTTTCCGGCGAGATATTCTCCTGCTACTCGATGACCGAACCGCATGCCGGCGCCGACCCCACCCAGTTCAAAACCACCGCGGTACGCGACGGCGACGACTGGGTGATCAACGGTTGGAAGTTCTTCTCTTCCAATGCCAATACGGCGTCGTTCCTGATCGTGATGGTGGTGACCAACCCCGACATCAGTGCCTATCAAGGCATGTCGATGTTCCTGGTGCCGGCGGACACCCCGGGCGTGAACATCGTCCGCAATGTCGGCCTATATGGCGAGCGCGAAGGCGAGGGCTCACATGCGCTGATTCACTACGACAACGTGCGCGTGCCGTCCGACTCGGTGCTCGGCGGCGAAGGCCAGGCATTCGTCATCGCGCAGACTCGCCTTGGCGGCGGGCGTATTCACCATGCCATGCGCACGATCGGGCTGTCCGGCAAGGCGCTGGACATGATGTGCGAGCGGGCACTGAGCCGCGAGACACAGGGCAGCCGACTGTCGGACAAACAGTTCGTGCAGGGCTACATCGCCGATTCCTATGCGCAGCTGTTGCAGTTCCGCCTGATGGTGCTCTACACCGCGTGGGAGATCGACAAGTACAACGACTACAAAAAGGTCCGCAAGGATATCGCCGCGGTGAAGGTTGTCATGCCGACGGTCCTGCATGACATCGCTTGGCGGGCAATGCAAGTGCACGGTGCGCTCGGGGTGACCAACGAGATGCCGTTCATGGGCATGGTGACCGGCGCCGCAGTGATGGGGCTGGCCGACGGCCCGACCGAGGTGCACAAGACGACGGTGGCCAAACAGGTGCTGCGCGACTATCAGCCCACCGACGACACCTGGCCGACCGAATGGATCCCCCGCAAGCGCGAGGCCGCGCTGGCGAAGTTCGCGGACTACCTGGAGAATGAAGTGGGAAATCTGTGAGCGAACCTACTCTCGACGTTGCGCGCCTTGCTGATTGGATGGACCAGGCCGCGTTGCCAGGCAAGGGCGAGCCGCTGCACACCCGGTACCTGTCCGGTGGCACCCAGAATGTGATCTATGAACTGCGCCGCGGCGACGAGGTCTGCGTGTTGCGGATGCCCCCACCCGGCGCTCCCCCCGACCGGGACAAGGGCATCCTGCGAGAATGGCGGATCATCGAGGCGCTCGACGGTTCCGACGTGCCGCACACACAGGCGGTCGGCGTGTGCGCGGACGTCTCGGTGCTCGGCAGGCCGTTCTATCTGATGGGCTTCGTCGACGGCTGGTCACCGATGGATCAGCCAGGCAAGTGGCCGCACCCGTTCGACAGCGACATGAGTGCCCGCCAGGGCCTGAGCTATCAACTGGCCGAAGGTATTGCGCTGCTGTCCAATGTCGACTGGCAGGCGAAGGGGCTGCAGGATCTCGGCCGCCCGGACGGCTTCCACGAACGCCAGGTCGACAGGTGGATCAGCTTCCTCGAGCGGATCAAGAATCGCGAACTGCCGGGGCTCGGGGTGGCCACCGACTGGTTGCGGGCCCACAAGCCACTCGACTTCATTCCCGGTCTGATGCATGGCGACTACCAATTCGCCAACGTGATGTACCGCCATGGCGCGCCGGCGCGGATGGCCGCGATCGTCGACTGGGAGATGGGCACGGTCGGCGACCCGAAGTTGGACCTGGCGTGGATGGTTCAGAGCTGGCCGGAGAACCCCGACGCACCGGAGTTGTCGGAGATGAGCTACGTCGACATGCGCGGGATGCCCACTCGTGACCAGGTGGTCGCGCACTACGCCGAGGTGTCGGGTCGCCAAGTGGACGACCTGGACTATTACCTGGTGCTGGCAAAGTGGAAGTTGGCGATCGTGTTGGAGCAGGGTTTCCAGCGCGCGGGCGATGACGAGAAGCTGTTGGCGTTCGGTCCCGTCGTGACGGACTTGATGTCGTCGGCGGCCGAACTCGCCGAATCCACCGACTACCGGTGAGGGCCGCGGTCTGTCCGGGATACGGACCGCCGGAGGTGGTCCGTATCGAAGAGCAGCCATGCCCGACGGTCGGAGAGGGGCAGGTTCGGGTGCGTGTCGCCGCGGCGGCGGTGAACTTCCCCGACGTGCTGCTGATCGCCGGCGAGTATCAGATCAGCGTGCCGCCGCCCTTCACACCCGGCAGCGAGTTCGCCGGTGAGATCGTCGAGATCGGCGTCGGTACACAGGGTTTCGCGGTAGGCGACCGGGTTACCGGGACAGGCTTGTTCGGTGCGTTCGCCGAAGTGGTCGCGGTGCCTGCCACCGGGCTCGCCCACGTCCCCGACGGTGTCGACGATCGCACCGCCGCGGCCTTCGGCGTCGCATACCGCACGGCTCATCACACCCTGCGCTCCATGGCACGAATCCAGCCGGGTCACGAGCTGATCGTGCTTGGCGCGGGTGGTGGCGTCGGCCTGGCGGCTGTTCAGCTCGGTGTGCAGCTCGGAGCGACGGTCACCGCGGTGGCGTCGTCGGCCGAAAAACTTGATGTGGCAGCGAGGTACGGAGCGGCGCACCTCATCAACTACCAGTCAGGCGACCTGCGCGGCGCGCTCAGGGATGCCCTGCCGGGCGGCGCGGATGCGGTCGTCGACCCGGTCGGTGGCGACCTGTCCGAGGCCGCGCTGCGATCGCTGCGCCGCGGTGGGCGCTTCGTCACTGTCGGGTATGCATCGGGCGTCATCCCACGCATCCCGCTGAACCTGGTGCTCGTCAAGGGCATCCACGTGCTCGGGTTCCAGTTTCAGGACGTCCCACGCGACGAATTCGACCGCAACGAGGACGAACTGCGGGACCACCTGGTGAGCGGCCGGGTGCGGCCGCACGTCGGCGCCGTCTACCCGCTTGCCGAAACCGTCAAGGCGCTAAGGCACGTCGCCGATGGCCGCGCGATCGGCAAGATCCTCATCGACCTCAGTTAACTGGCGAACAGACGCAAAACTGCCCTAAATTCGCGGAAAGTGGGCATGTTTGCGTCTGCTCGCGCTGGGTCAGCTTGCCGGGATCAGGTCCGCGGCCACCGAGGCCATCATCCCGCAGCGGAACGTCTCGGCATGGTCGACGGAACCGGCCCCCGGATCGTTCGCAGCGGCCAACGCCTTGGCTTTGAAAGCCCTTGCCGCCGCGCTCAACTGGTGCTGCGCGGAATCGACACTGCTGTCCAGCTCGGCGGGCAGGCGTTCACCCCACAGCGTGACTTCCGTGGCGCCCTGATCGAGCGCGTTGCGCACGTGTTGGAGTACCCGCGGATCGCGATCGAAGAGTTCCGCTGCGACCGCGACGGTCTGCGGATGCGGCCGTTCCTCCCAGTCCTCGAGAACCGATTCCAGGTCGAGCGTGTCGGCGCCGAGGATCTTCAGCGGCCGGACGTCATCGTCGTTGGCGACCAGTACGGTGACGTCCCACCCGGCCATCACCCGGTCGTACACCCAGCCGCCCGCGTACTGCACCGCGTCGAGGACGGTAGGGGCGACCACGTCGAGCCGGTACCTCATGTCGGGTTCCGGGGC
Organism: uncultured Actinomycetota bacterium; assembly: GCA_963711755.1. Lineage (GTDB taxonomy): Bacteria > Actinomycetota > Actinomycetes > Mycobacteriales > Mycobacteriaceae > Mycobacterium. The sequence continues at coordinate 724,183 of CAVQFK010000023.1, read as the reverse complement.
GCCAGATCGTGGCCCAGCGACTCCGCGTAGCCCTTGAACACCTCGGTCACCGGTATTGAAGGATCGAGTAACCATAAGGTCTCCATTCCGTTGATGAAGGCGAGGATCTCCACGGCCTTGGTGGCCGCGTCGAAGTCTGGGCGGTAGCGTCCGTCGCTCTGACCGCGCTTGATGATCTCGGCGATGATGTCCACCGCGTCGCGGTAGCGCTTGTGCATGCGGTCGTGCAGCGGAGCGTCGGGCGCGATGTTCTCGACAAGCAGCACCGTGAACGTGCCGACCAGTTCGGGAGCGCGTTCGAACCGCTCAGGCACTCGACCGAGTTCGGTGATGAGGTCACCGGAGTGGTAGTCCGCGTGGGCGACGTCGTCGGCGTCGCGGGCGTCGAGCACCGCGTTGAGCAGTTGCTCCTTGGACTCGAAATGATGCAGGAGTCCGGCCGGCGTCACGCCTGCTTCCTTGGCGATCTGCGCCAACGACGTCGCGCGCCATCCATTGCGCGCAAGGAGTCGCTCGGCGACAGTCAGGATGCGCGCCCTGCGGTCCTCGCCTTTGGCGAGGAGCGAAGCGTAGGGCCGCGGAGACTCCAGGGCTGACACCGAACTCCTTCGTTCAAACCAACCTAGTGAACACACAGTAGGTAGGTTTGCGCCCTGTGACAAGTGTCTCTTTCGATTCGGGCGCGCAAACCGTCGCTCAGCGTGGATCAGCGCGCCCAAATCGCAGGTTTACAGGCCCAGCGACTTGGCGATGATCACCTTCATGACCTCGCTTGTTCCCGCATAAATGCGGGCCACCCGCGCATCGGTGTACAGCCGGGCAATGGGGTACTCCATCATGTAGCCGTAGCCGCCGAACAGCTGCAGGCAACGATCCACCACCCGCTGCTGCATCTCGGTGCAGAACAGCTTGACCCGCGCGGCGTCGGCGGCCGACAACTCCCCCTCGACGTGCAGCGACACCGCCCGGTCCAGCATCGCCTGCGCCGCCTCCACCTCCGTCGAGCACGCCGCCAGTTCGAATTTGGTGTTCTGGAACGACGCGACCGGCGTGCCGAACGCCTTGCGGTCCTTGGTGTAGTCGATGGCCGCGGCGATCGCCGAGCGCGCCTGCGACACCGACCCGACGGCCACGGTCAGCCGTTCCTGGGGCAGGTTGTGGCCCAGGTAGCCGAAGGCCTCGCCCTCCTCCCCCAACAGGTTGGCGGCGGGCACGCGCACGTCGACGAACGACAGCTCGGCCGTGTCCTGCACCTTGCAGCCCATCTTCTCCAGCTCGCGCCCGCGGGTGAACCCCGCCATGCCGTCCTCCACGACGAACAGGCTCAGCCCCTTGCGCCGGTTTTCGGGGTCGGTAGCAGTACGGGCGACGGTGATGACCAGGTCGGCCTGCATCCCGCCGGTGATGAACGTCTTGGCGCCGTTGATGATCCAGTCGTCGCCGTCGCGGACTGCAGTCGTGCGCATGCCGGCCAAGTCTGAGCCCGTGCCGGGTTCGGTCATCGCGATCGCGGTCAGCAGGGTTCCGTCGGCCAGGCCACCGAACCAGCGCTTGCGCTGCTCCTCGTTCGCGTAGTGCAGGAAGTAGGGCAGGATCACCTCGAGCTGGGTGCGCACCGTCGACAGCGTCACCAGGGCCCTGGCCGCCTCCTCCTGCAGCACCACGTTGTAGCGGTAATCGGGCGCGCCGCCGCCGCCGTACTCCTCGGGAATCGCCATGCCGAGAATGCCGAGCTCGCCCATCTGCTTGAACACATCCCTGGGCATGCGGCCGCCCTTTTCCCATTCGGGATAGTGCGGAACCACTTCCTTCTCGACGAAGTTGCGGGCGAGCTCACGGAACGCCTCGTGGTCTTCGGTGAACAGATCGCGACGCATTGAATCTCCCTGTCAGTCCTATGAAATGAGCTCGACCAGGGTGGCGTTGGCTGTGCCGCCGCCCTCACACATGGTCTGCAAGCCGAATCGAATGTCGTTGTCGCGCATGTGATTGACCATGCGGGTCATCAGGACCGCGCCGGACGCGCCCAGCGGATGTCCGAGCGCGATCGCGCCGCCCAGCGGGTTGAGTTTGGTTTCGTCGGCGCCGGTTTCGGCCAGCCAGGCCAGCGGCACCGGCGCGAACGCCTCGTTGACCTCGAAAACGCCGATCTCGTCGAGCCGAACGCCCGACTTGTGCAGCACCTTCTCGGTGGCCGGAATCGGGCCGGTCAGCATGAGCACCGGATCGGCACCCGTGACCGCGCCGGCGCGGTACCGCACGATCGGCGTCAGGCCCAGCGCAATGGCACGCTCGGCGGTCATCACGAGCAGAGCCGCCGCGCCGTCGGAGATCTGCGACGAGTTGCCGGCGTGGATGACGCCGTCGTCCTTGAACGCCGGCTTCAGTCCGGCGAGCTTCTCGACCGTGCTCCCCCGCCGTACGCCCTCGTCGGCCACCACCGGCTCGCCGTCGGTGAACACCGGCATCATCTGCTTCTCGAAGGCGCCGCTGTCCTGTGCCGCGGCCGCCAGCTCGTGCGAGCGTACCGAGTACTCGTCGAGCCGGGTGCGCGTGAACCCCCACTTCTGCGAAATCATCTCGGCCGAGATGCCCTGGTTGAACGAGAAATCGCCATACCGGGCAAGAACTTTCGGGCCGTACGGCATGCCGGTGGCCCGTGCCGCGCCCAAGGGCACGCGGCTCATCACCTCCACGCCGCCTGCCACCACGACGTCCTGCTGCCCCGACATCACGCCTTGGACGGCGAAGTCCAGTGCCTGCTGGCTCGACCCGCAGGCGCGGTTGATCGTCGTGCCAGGAATGTGTTCGGGCCACCCCGCGGCGAGCACCGAATACCGGCCGATGTTGCTGGATTGGTCGCCGACCTGGGACACGCAGCCCCACACCACGTCGTCCACGATGGCCGGGTCGATGCCTGCGCGCTCGACCAGCGCATTGAGGACGACGGCGGACAGGTCGGCGGCGTGCATATCCGACAACCCGCCGTTGCGCCTGCCGACGGGGGTGCGCACCGCCTCGACGATCACCGTTTCACGCATGTCTTACTCCGATCTGGGCGCGACGGCCCATCGACCAGTGAACGCGGGCTCGCGTTTCTCGGCGAACGCCGCGTACGCCTCCATCGAGTCTGCGGTAGCGAAATTGCCGGGCTGCACGCGGGCTTCATTGGCCAGTGCTTCGCGCAGCGTCGCGTTGGCGCCGTCGTTGATCAGCACCTTGCTCTGCGCGAGCGCCACCGGCGGTCCCGCGGCGAGCCGGCCCGCCACATCGGTGACAAAAGCATCGATCTCGTCGGCGGACTTGATCCACGTGACCAAGCCGAGCTCGTGGGCTTCGTCGGCGTCGATCATCTCGGCGAGCAGCACCAGCCGCTTGGCCTGCTGAAGTCCGACGAGCTTGGGCAACAGCCATGAACCACCGAGGTCGACAGACAGACCCCGTTTCGAAAAGATCTGGCAGAACCGCGATTCGGGCGTCGCGACCACGAAGTCGCAGCCGAGGGCGAGATTCCAGCCCGCGCCGACGGCCACGCCGGTCACCTTGGCGATGGTGGGTACCGTCAGCTCGTGCAACGCCAACGCCACCTCGGTCAGCCTGCGCAGTTTGTCCTTCGGGTGGATGTCGTCCTGCCCGGAGATGTCCGCACCCGAGCAGAACGCCCCGCCAGCGCCGGTGATCACGAGGGCGCGCAAATCGGTGTCGCGGGCGGCGGCCCGTAGCGCGTCGGCAAGCTCGACCCACAGTTGCGCATTGATCGCGTTCTTGCGAGCGGGCCGGTTCAGCGTCAGCGTCCGGACGCCGTCGGCGTCGGCGGACAACAGCACCGCTTCCTCGCTCATCCGAACGCCTGCCCGATCACGCCGTCGGCGCGCAGCCGGGCGAGTTCGGCGACGCTGAGCCCCAATTCGCCGAGGACCGCTTCGGTGTGCTCACCCAATCCGGGCACCGCACCCATCGGTTGCTCGAAGCCGCTGATCACCGGCGGGGGTCGCAGCGCACGGATATCGCCCTTGGGCGTGCCGACCATGCGCCAGCGATCACGTGCGGTCAGCTGCGGATGGGCCACCACTTCGCTGGGCAGGTTGTAGCGCGAGTTGCCGATCCCTGCGGCATCGGCGATCTCCTGCACCTCGGCGAGATCATGTTGGGCGCACCAGGCGCGGATCGCTTCGTCGAGGACCTCGCGGTGCGCGCAGCGGCTCGAGTTGGTGGCGAAGCGTGGATCGTCGGCGAGATCGGGACGCTCGATGATCTCCCTGGCCACTCGTTGCCATTCCCGGTCATTGGTGGTCCCGAGCACGACGGTCTGACCGTCGCGGGTGCCAAACGCGCCATACGGCGCGACTGCCGGGGAGCCGACGCCGAGGGGCTGCTGGTCGATGCCGGAGTGCTGGGTGTAGGTCAGCGCATATCCCATGACGTCGGTCATCACGTCGAACAGGCTCAGTTCGACGGACGGCGCCGCCGTCCCCGCGGGACGCCCGCCGCGCGCGAACAGCATTGCCAGGATCGATATCGCCGCGTAAAGACCCGTGGTGAAGTCGGCCATCGCGGGCCCCGGCTTGGCGGGCATGCCGGGGTAGCCGGTGATGGCGCAGGAGCCCGATTCTGCCTGTACCAGAAGGTCATACGCGCGCTTGTGCGAGATGGGTCCGCCGGGACCGTATCCGTCGATCTCGACAGGGATGACGTTCGGATGGCGCTGGGCCAGATCCCCCGGTGCGATGCCCATCCGCGCGGTGGCACCCGGCGCGAGGTTCGAAACGAACGCGTCGGCTCGGTCGAGCAGGCGGTGCAGCAGTTCCATGCCCTCGGGCAACTTCGTGTTGAGCGTGACCGACTCCTTGCCGCGGTTGCACCAGACGAAATGCGCGGCAAGGCCGCCAGGCCCGTTGACAACGTCGTCGTAGTAGCGGGCGAAGTCGCCGCCGTCGGGGTTCTCCACCTTGATCACGCGGGCGCCGAAATCGGCTAGCACGCGGGTGCACATCGGTGCGGCCACCGCCTGTTCCATGGCGACCACCGTGACGCCGGACAGCGGCGCGTTGCCCGATTGCGGCGTCACATCACCATGCCGCCATCGACCGGCAGCACCTGTCCGGTGATGTACGACGACGCGTTCGACGCCATGAACACGAACGCACCAGCGATCTCCGACGGATCCGCCCAGCGCTTGAGCGGGATGCGGTTCATCATGTTGGCCGCGAATTTCTCGTTGGTGCGGATGGTTTCGGTCATCGGGGTCGCGGCCAGCGGCGCCAGCGCGTTGACCATGATGTTCTTGGTGGCAAGTTCGCGCGCCAGCGATTTGGTGAAGCCGATGATGCCCGCTTTGGCTGCCGAGTAGTTGACCTGACCGAGGGTGCCGGTGAGTCCGGCGGCCGACGTCACGTTGACGATGCGCCCGGTGCCGTCGGTGGGGATGTACGTCAACGCCGCCTGAGTGACGTTGAACGCGCCAAGCACATGGATGTCGAACAGCAGTCGCATCGAGTCCTGCGTGAGCTTGTCGAACATCCCCGGCTTCGTCACGCCGGCGTTGTTGATGACGATGTGCAGCGCACCATCGGTTAGCCCCGCCGCTTGGGCTGCCGCGTCGTCAGCCGATTCCCGATCCGAGACATCCAGGGCGGCCGACTCGGCGCGGCCGCCGTTGGCCGAAATACGTTCGGCCACAGCCGCGGCGGCGTCTTTGTCGAGGTCGGTGACGAGGACCGCGGCGCCGGCGTCGGCCAGCGCCTCGGCGACGGCGGAGCCGATTCCGCCCGCCGCGCCGGTCACCAGCGCCGACCGCCCGGTGAGGTCGAAGTAGTTGGTCATCAATAGCTCCTCGGCATGCCAAGCACGTGTTCGCCCAAGTAGTTCAGGATCATCTCCTGGCTGACCGGCGCGATCTTCATCAGGCGCGACTCACGGAAGTAGCGGGACACGTGATATTCCTCGGAGTACCCCATACCGCCGTGCAATTGCAGTGCCCGGTCGGCGGCACCGAAACCGGCGTCGGCGCACAGGTATTTCGCGGTATTAGCCTCGCGTCCACACGGTTTGCCGTTGTCGTACAGCCAGGTTGCCTTGCGCAGCACCAGTTCGGCCGCGTCCAGCCGCGCCAGTGAGTCGGCCAGCGGGAACTGCAGCCCCTGGTTCATGCCGATGGGCCGGTTGAACACGTGCCGTTCGTTGCCGTACTTGACCGCCTTCTCCAAAGCGACCCGCCCGATGCCAAGCGCCTCGGCGGCGATCAGCATCCGTTCGGGGTTGAGCCCGTCGAGGATGTACTTGAACCCTTTGCCTTCCTCGCCGATCCGATGCCCGACGGGCACCATCAAGTCGTCGATGAACACCTCGTTCGAGCTGACCGCGTTGCGGCCCATCTTCTTGATCGGGCGGATGTCGACATGGTCCGGGTCAAGGTCTGCGAGGAACAGCGTCATGCCGTCGGTCTTCTTGGTGACCTCGTCGAACGGCGTGGTGCGGGTGAGTAGCAGGATCTTCTCGGACTCGCCCGCCTTGGAGATCCACACCTTGCGGCCGTTGATGCGGTAGTTGTCGCCCTCGCGTTTGGCGAACGTCGTGATACGCGAAGTATCCAGTCCTGCACCGGGTTCGGTGACACCGAAGCACACATGCAGGTCGCCGTTGACGATCCGCGGCAACGTCGCGGCCTTGAGTTCATCGGAGCCGTGTTTGACGACCGGCTGCATGCCGAAGATCGAAAGGTGGATGGCGCTGGCACCGTTCATCGCCGCCCCGGAGCGCGAAATCTCCTCGAGTAGCAGGGTGGCCTCGGTGATGCCGAGCCCGTGCCCGCCGTACTCCTCGGGGATGGTCATGCCGAGCCAGCCGCCCTTGGCAATGGCGTCGTAGAACTCCCTGGGAAATTCGTGGGCTAGGTCTTTTTCCATCCAGTAGTGGTCGTCGAACCTGCGCGCCAGCTCGGCGACCGACTTGCGGATCAGTTCCTGATCCTCAGTCAGCTCGAAACTCATCCCGCCAGCCATAGTGCTCCCCTCCGGTCGCATAGCGATTTGGGCGTGCTCCGTCACGCTGAGCGTAACCAGGCACGCCGAAATCGATCGACACTCAATCCTTGTTGCCGGTCAGCTCCTTGGCGCTGGCGGCGAAGTCGGCGAAGTTGGCGCCCGTCTTCTCCTTCTTGGAGAGGGCCTGGATGGAGACGTCGTGGCCTTCTGCGGCTTTGCGCAGCGCGCCGACGGTGGCTTGTTCGCGGGTGATGTGGGTGAACGGGTCCCAGTGGTACCAGCGCATCGCGTTCTCGTAGGTCATCTTGTTGATCTCCTCATCGGGCACCTGATGCTCTTTGAGGACCTCATCGAGTTGCTCGGGCGCGTTGGGCCACATGCTGTCGCTGTGCGGGTAGTCCGCTTCCCAGCAGATGTTGTCGATCCCAATCTGATTGCGTAACCCGACCCCGACATGGTCGGAGATGAAACACGTCAGGAAGTGATCCCGGAAAACCTCTGAAGGCTTCTGCTTGCCAAAGTCCTGCCCGGTCCACGTCGAATGCATCTCATAGGTGCGATCGGCACGCTCCAGGAAGTACGGGATCCAGCCCGTGCCGCCTTCTGACAATGCGACCTTGAGGTCGGGATACTTCTTGATCGGCTTGGACCACAACAGATCCGCGGCGGCCTGCACGATGTTCATCGGCTGCAGGGTGATCATCACATCCATCGGCGCATCGGGCGCGGTGATCGCCAACCGCCCCGACGACCCGATATGCACATTCATCACGGTGTCGGTATCGACCAGGGCCTCCCACAGCGGCGTCCAATACTCATCGTGAAAGCTGGGGTAGCCCATCGCGGCGGGATTCTCGGTGAACGTCAGTGCGTGCACCCCGCGCTTGGCGTTACGACGCACCTCATCCGCACACGCCTGCGCATCCCAGATCACCGGCAGACACATCGGAATGAACCGCGCCGGATACTGCGCGCACCACTCCTCCACATGCCAGTCGTTGTAAGCCTGAAGAAGTGCCAACGAAAAATCGTGATCCTCGGTGGCGAACAACCGCCCAGCGAACCCCGGGAACGACGGAAAACAGATCGACCCCAGAATCCCACCCGCGTTCATGTCTTTGACCCGCTCATCAACCTGCCAACACCCCAGGCGGATCTCATCGAGGCCCTGCGGTTCGAGCCCGTACTCCTCCTTCGGGCGCCCGGCCACCGCGTTGAGCGCCACATTGGGGATCACCGTGTCCCGGAACTGCCACGTATCGCTGCCGTCAGGGTTATGCACCAACTGCGGCGCATCATCGATGTACTTCTTGGGCAGATGGTTCTTGAACATATCGGGCGGCTCAACAATGTGATCATCAACGCTGATCAGGATCATGTCCTCTTTGTTCACGCCTGTTCCTCTCGTCGAAGTCCCCGGCCCTTGAAGCACAACGATTCTCTAGTTGGGGAAACTATCTTCTCACCGTACGAGAATCAATGTCCGAAAGCCACCCTAGGGCCATCTGGCAGCACCGTTGCGATCCTGCGGGCACGGGCGTGACCGGCGCATCCGGCGTCCCGCATTGACCATCCGCGCAAAAGGTGGAAACCTATTGGCGAAATATGAGAACCTGATTCTCATAGGAGAGGAGCGGCCGTGCGGGTGTCACCGCTACCTGCGGAGGCATGGGACGACAAGGTCGACCATGCGCTGTCCGGCTTGCTCCCCGAGGAGCGCCGCAACCCAGCCGACGCGGGCAACCTGCTGTCGACATTGGTGCGCCACCCCACGCTGACTCGGGCCTTCCTTCGGTTCAACACCCACCTGCTGTTCAGCTCGACGCTGCCGCCTCGGCTGCGAGAAATCGCGGTGCTGCGGGTCGCACATCGCAGCAGCTGTGAGTACGAGTGGCGCCACCACGTCGACATGGGCCGAGACACCGGGCTGACCGACGACGTCATCGACGGCATCCAACGCGGCGAGGCGTCCGACGACCTGGACCGAGCCGTGCTCAACGCCGTCGACGAACTCACGGACCGATCGATCGTCTCCGACGCGACCTGGGCAGCGCTGTCCGAACACCTTGACGAACGCCAATGCATGGACCTCGTCTTCACGATCGGCTGCTACGGCGCGCTGGCCATGGCCATCAACACCTTTGGCGTAGAACCCGACCAGGAGAGGTAACAACATCGTGGCATTTTTTCCGAAGCCGGCCGCAGGCAGCTGGACCGAGAACTGGCCTGAGCTCGGCACCACACCGGTGAACTACGAGGACTCCATCGATCCGGAGCACTTCAAGCTCGAGCAGGAGGCGATCTTCAAGAAGACGTGGCTCAACGTCGGCCGCGTCGAACGGTTGCCGAAGAAGGGCAGCTACTTCACGCGCGAGATGCCGTCGGTGGGCACAGGAACCTCGGTGATCATCGTGAAAGACAAAGAGGACGTCGTCCGGTGCTTCTACAACATGTGCCGCCATCGCGGAAACAAGTTGGTGTGGAACGACTTTCCCGGCGAAGAGGTCTCGGGCACCTGCAGGCAGTTCACCTGCAAGTACCATGCCTGGCGATATGGCCTCAACGGCGACCTCAACTTCGTCCAGCAAGAAGGTGAGTTCTTCGATCTGGACAAGTCGCAGTACGGACTGGTGCCGGTGCGCTGCGAGGTCTGGGAGGGCTTTATCTTCATCAACTTCGACAAGGATGCCGAGCCGCTTGTCGACTACCTCGGCGACTTCGGAAAGGGGTTGGAGGGCTACCCATTCCACGAGATGACGGAGGTGTACAGCTACCGGTCGGAGATCAACGCGAACTGGAAGCTCTTCATCGACGCGTTCACCGAGTTCTACCACGCGCCGATCCTGCACATGAAGCAGGCAGAGAAGGAGGAGGCCGAGAAGCTGGCCAAGTTCGGCTTCGAGGCGCTGCACTACGACATCAAGGACCAGCACGCGATGATCTCGTCCTGGGGCGGCATGAGCCCGCCGAAGGACCTGAACATGGTCAAGCCCATCGAGCGGATCCTGCACAGCGGCCTTTTCGGGCCATGGGACCGCCCTGACATCAAGGGCATCCTGCCCGAAGAGCTGCCGCGTGCAATCAACCCGGCCCGCCAGAAGTCCTGGGGCACCGACTCGTTCGAGTTCTTCCCGAACTTCACGCTGCTGTTCTGGGTGCCGGGCTGGTACCTGACCTACCACTACTGGCCGACCGCGGTGGACAAGCACATCTTCGAAGCCAATCTGTACTTCGTGCCACCGAAGAACACCCGCCAGCGGCTGTCCCAAGAACTGGCCGCGGTGACGTTCAAGGAGTACGCCTTCCAGGACGCCAATACCCTCGAGGCCACCCAGACGCAGATCGGGACCAGGGTCGTCACGGACTTCCCACTGTGCGATCAGGAGGTTCTGCTGCGCCATCTGCACAAGACCGCGCACGACTATGTGGACGCGTATCGGGAAGGCAAGAACTACAACGGCATCGCTGCGGCCAACACCGAAGTCAGCGAGACGAGCGAAAAGGATGCGGTGAATGTCTAAGCTGCCAGAAGAGTTCGCCGACCTCGAGCGGTTCACCGACTGGTGTCTGCCCACCGAGGAGGAGCGCTATTCGAAGCGACTGAACTCTACGATGGCCGAGATGCAGGAGTTGTACGACGCAGGCATGGCACGACTCGAAGACATCATGGTCTACGTCGATGCCCGCTTCCCACTCAAGGGGATGCCGGAGGACGCCAAGGCGCTGGTACATCTGGGACAGTCGATCGTCATGGTGAGCTTTCCCGTCGAAGTGTGGAAGCAGCCACGCGTCCTCGACAGTGGCGCCTCGTATATCGAACTCATCAAGGAGCCGGTGGTCTGAGCGTGCTGACCCTCATAGCAGCGGGTCTTGTTGATGTAGAAGCCGGCAAGATCGTCCGACCGGGCATCGTGCGCATCGAAGGCGACCGAATCGTCGGCGTCGGCGGCGAGCCCGAGGGCGAGATCGTCGATCTCGGGGACTCCATCCTGCTGCCCGGCCTGATGGACATGGAGGTCAACCTCCTTATGGGCGGGCGCGGGGAGAACCCTGGCCTGTCCCAGGTGCAGGACGATCCCCCGACTCGGGTGTTGCGTGCGGTCGGCAATGCGCGACGCACGCTGCGGGCGGGCTTCACCACCGTGCGCAACCTCGGATTGTTCGTCAAGACAGGCGGTTACCTGCTGGACGTCGCCCTTGGCAAGGCGATCGACGCGGGTTGGATCGAAGGTCCACGCGTGGTCCCTGCGGGCCATGCAATCACCCCGACAGGTGGACATCTCGACCCGACGATGTTCGCCGCGTTCATGCCGGGCGTGCTGGAGCTGACCGTCGAGGAGGGCATCGCCAACGGCGTCGACGAAATCCGCAAGGCTGTCCGTTACCAGATCAAGCACGGCGCCCAGCTGATCAAGGTCTGTGTTTCGGGTGGCGTGATGTCGCTTACCGGAGAGGCTGGCGCACAACACTATTCGGACGAAGAGCTGCGCGCCATCGTCGACGAGGCCCACCGGCGCGGGCTGCGGGTAGCCGCGCACACACACGGCGCCGAGGCGGTCAAGCACGCCGTGGAATGCGGAATCGACTGCATCGAGCACGGCTTCCTGATGGACGACGAGGCGATCAAGATGCTGGTCGACAACGACCGGTTCCTGGTGACCACCAGGCGGCTCGCAGAAGCCATGGACGTCTCGAAAGCTCCGAAAGAGTTGCAGGACAAGGCCGCCGAGATGTTCCCGAAAGCGCGGACCTCACTGGTGGCCGCCTACGAAGCGGGCGTGAAGATCGCCGTCGGCACCGACGCGCCTGCCATTCCGCATGGGCGCAACGCCGACGAGCTGGTGACCCTGGTCGAGTGGGGAATGCCCGCGGCTGCGGTGCTGCGCGCGGCCACGGTCGTGGCGGCCGACCTGATCAACAAGCCCGACCTTGGCCGCATCGCCGAAGGCTACCTCGCCGACATCATCGCGGTACCCGGCGACCCACTAGCCGATATCACCGTTACAAGAGATGTCACCTTTGTAATGAAGAACGGTAAGGTCTACCGACATGACGCGAACTGACGATCTCGTCGAGATCCAGCAGCTCCTGGCGAAGTACGCCGTCACCATCACGCAGGGTGACATCGACGGGCTGATCTCGGTGTTCACCCCTGACGGCACGTACAGCGCATTCGGCTCGACCTATACCCTTGCGCGTTTTCCCGAGCTCGTCGACGCGGCACCCAAAGGGCTGTTCATGACGGGCACATCATTGGTGCACCTCGACGCCGACGAGCCCGACAAGGCCACCGGCACGCAGCCGTTGTGCTTCGTCGAGCACAGCAAGCACGACATGCGCATCGGCTACTACGACGACACCTATGTGCGCACCGACGATGGATGGCGGTTGAAAACCCGTGCTATGACCTTCATCCGGCGCAGCGGCGAGCACGACTCCGGTCGTCCGCACGCGATCGGAAGGCCCGAGGCGGGATGACTGAGCTTTTCGAGCCTGCCGCGTTCCGCACGGCGCTGCAGAAGTGGCTCGATGACAACGACTTGACCCCGCCCGCAGATCCATCGCTTTCTGGACAGATGCGCCAGTTCGCGAGGGTGATGCGCGCGCTCTACGACGCCGGCTGGAGCCGCTACGGCTGGCCCGAGCACGCTGGCGGGCTCGGCGGTCCTGCGATGCTGCGGGCCATCGTCGGCGAGGAGGTGGTGGGCCGACGGCTCGCCGAGCCGGGACCGTATTCGATGCTCGAGGTGCTGGCGCCGACGATGATCGACTACGCGGCCCCCGAACTGGCCGCCGAGATGGTGCCGAAACTGCTCAGCGGCGAAGAGCAGTGGTGCCAAGGGTTCTCCGAACCGTCCTCGGGAAGTGACCTGGCCTCGCTGACCACTCGTGCCGTGCAGCGCGGCGACAAGTGGATCGTCAACGGGCAAAAAGTCTGGACCAGTTTCGCCCAGTACTCGCACCGTTGCATCCTGCTCACCCGCACGGGCGACGAGGCGACCCCCAACCACGAGGCCATCACCGCGTTCTTCGTCGACGTCGACACCCCGGGCATCACCGTGCGCCCGTTGCGCACCATGCACGATGTCGATGAGTTCTGCGAGGTGTATTTCGACGACGTGGCGATCGACGCGACCCGGATGCTCGGCAAGCCTGGCGACGGCTGGCAGCTGGCGATGGATCTGCTGCCCTATGAGCGCTCGACATGCTTCTGGCAGCGCATCGCCTACCTGTACTCGCGGTTCGACAGGCTGATCGTGGACGTCAAAGACGTTGGCCAGGCTGCGGACTCGGACATGGGCGAAGCGTATCTGGCACTGCACACGTTGCGCTGCCGGTCCCGGGCAACCCAGCACCGGCTGGCCGACGGTGACAAGCTGGGCCCGGAAACCTCGATCGACAAGGTCCTGCTGGCCGACGCCGAACAGCGGCTCTACGACACCGCACACGATCTGCTGCCCGGCGCCATCGAACTCGACGACACCGACTGGCGCACCGAATATCTGTACTCGCGCGCGGCCACCGTCTACGGCGGCACCGCGGAAATACAACGCAACATCATCGCCCGCCGACTGCTGGACCTCGGGAAGGAGTAGGCGATGACCACTGAATCAGACACCGCGGCGCTTCAGATGCTCGAAGACGGTCTGCGCAAGACGATGCTGTCGACCTCCGGCGCCGAACTCGACGCGGCGCTGGCCGAACTGGGCTGGGCCGACATGCTGTCCGAAATGTCCGAGCTGGCGATACCTCTGGTATTCCGGCTGTTGGGCGAAACGGGTTCGCACGCCTCGGTTCTCAACGACGTGGTGCTTCTGACCGCGGGCCGAGAGGAAGGTACCCATCCGGCACTTCCCTATGCCGGCGGCGGTTGGGTGGTGTGGGATTACGCTGCGGTGAGCGAAAGTTCAGCTCTTGGCGGGCTGCCGCTGCGCAGGGTCGAGGAGGGCGGACACCTACGGCTGCCCGATGCCCGTCGGGCGCTGGGCTGGTGGCTGGTCGGCTCGGCAAGGGCGATGCTGGGCTTGGCCCGTCAGCATGCGCTGGACCGGGTTCAGTTCGGCAGGCCGATCGCGTCGTTCCAGGCGGTGCGGCACAAGCTGGCCGAGACGCTGGTGGCCATCGAGGGCGCCGAGGCGACGCTGAACCTGCCAGGCGACGACAACCCCGATCTGACCGCGCTGCTGGCCAAGGCCGCAGCGGGCAAGGCCGCCATGACCGCGGCAAGACATTGCCAGCAGGTGCTCGGCGGCATCGGCTTCACCGCCGAGCACGACCTGCACCACCACGTGAAGCGGGTTCTGGTGCTCGACGGGTTGCTTGGCAGCTCAAGGGAACTCACCAGGAGAGCCGGAGCGGGTCTGCGGGCCCGCGGCTCAGCCCCCCGCCTGGTCCACCTGTAGCTGCTCACCTTTCACCGCGAGCGTGCTACTTGATGTTGGCCTTCATCTCGTCGAGGTTCACCAGCACCGGCCATCCGCTGACACTGAGCGCGTTGCCGTGGCCGGTCTGGTGAATGTCGAACACCGACTGGATCGCCGCGTAGAAGCCCTGAACGTCCAGGGTCTGATTGACCGCACGCTTGGCTTGGCGCAACGCGAACGGCGGCATCTTGGCGATCTGTTCGGCCAGCGCCCGTGTCTCGGTGTCAAGCGCATCGCGCGGCACGACCCGGTTGACCATGCCGGTGCTCTGCGCCTCTTCTGCCGTCATCGCCCGACCCGTGAACAGGATCTCCTTCGCCTTACGGGGTCCCAGTTCCCAGGTGTGGCCGTGGTATTCGACGCCGCCGATACCCATCAGCACCACCGGATCGGAGAACTGGGCATCGTCGGCGGCGACGATCAGGTCGCAGGGCCAGCACAGCAGAAGGCCGCCGGAGATGCACCGGCCCTGCACGGCGGCGATCGACGGCTTCGGCACGTTGCGCCAGCGCAGGGTGTACTCGAGGTAGCGCTTGGCCTCGTGCTGGATGATGAAGTCGAGCGTGATCTTGTCGGGCACCGGTCCCCCGCCCCTGAGGTCATGACCCGCCGAGAAATGCTTCCCATTGGCGCGTAATACAATCACCGAGACCTCGGCGTCCTCGGCGGCTCGGGACCAGGCGGCGTCGAGTTCGTCGAGCAGCTCCGGATTCTGGGCGTTGGCGGCCTCGGGTCGGTTGAGGGTGATGGTCGCGATGCGGTCGGCGACTTCGTACTCGATGTACATGGCAGTCCTTAGTTTCGAGGCAGGCCCAGCAGGCGCTGAGCGATGATGTTGCGTTGGATCTCCGAGGTGCCGCCGGCGATGGTGCCGCCGAACGAACGGACATAGCGCTCGAACCAACCGGTCACGTAGGCGTCGAGGTTGTGCGCCGAGTAGCGGCCCGAGATGCTCGGGTGCGCAAGGCCTTCGGCGCCGGCACACGCCAGCGCATGCTCGGTTGCCGTCTGAGAGGCTTCCGAACCGAAGAGTTTGAGCACGGACAGCGCGGGCACGTCCTGGACGCCACGCGCCGCGCGCGTCAGCGCAACCGATCCGAGTAGCCGTAGGGCCTGGTTGTCCATCACCACAGTGGCGAATCGGTCACGGTCGAGCGCCGAGGAAGGGCGGAAGTCCTCGATGAGTTCGGTCAGCCGGTCGGCGTAGCTGAGCCACAACATGTTCCGCTCGTGTCCGAGCGATCCGTTGGCCACCTGCCAGCCTTCGTTCAGGCCGCCGATCAGGCTCTCGGCAGGCACCCGTACGTCGTTGAAGAACACCTCGTTGAAGTCCAGATCATCGGGGTCGCACGCCGACGCGAACGGCCGGCGCACCACACCCGGCAGATCGGTCGGGATCATCAGCACGCTGATGCCCTTGTGCTTGGGGGCATTCGGATCAGTGCGAACGAAAGTCAACAGGACGTCGGCATCGTGCGCGCCGGACGTCCACACCTTCTGCCCGCTGACCACGAACTCGTTACCGTCGCGCACCGCTTTGGTGCTCAGCGACGCGAGATCGGAGCCCGCGCCAGGCTCGCTCATTCCCAGCGACGCGGTCATCTCGGCCCGCAGAATAGGTACTGCCCACCGCCGTTGCTGGTCCGGGGTGCCAAAGGAGATCAGCGACGCCGAGACGATGCCGACGCCCTGCGGGTTGAACGTGAGGTATGCCCGCCGGCGTGCAAGTTCCTCTTGGTGGACGTACTGCTGCAGGATCGTCGCGTTCCGCCCGCCGAACTCGGGCGGATTGCCGGGCAGCAGCCATCCGTGATCGAACATGAGCCGCTGCCAGTGGCGCGCCCATTGCGGTATGTGACTACTCGACCGCGAGCGCTCGAGGGCTTCTGTGTCCCCTGGAAGGTGTTGGTCGAGGAAGGCGACGAACTCGGCGCGGAAGGCCTCGACGTCGGCGTCGAAGGTCAGCTGCACGGCGCTCCCGCGGGAAGAAAGTTCGAAGGACTTCTGTTATGAACAAAATGAGAATACTATTCTCGTGCTGAGAAAGTTACAATCTCTGACACGTTGGCCGCGAGGGGGTCGAGGACCGCAATGGCAAGGCGTTCTCCGGTACAGTCAGTTCATGTTCTCCCCAATCGGGCTGCTTCTGAGCCGCCGGTGACCAGTCCCAGCGAAGAGCCCGCCTGGAAGCAACGCGCGGTCGAACGATCGATCAAAACTGCAAAGCTCCGCGCGGCGCAGCGCGTGCAGCGTTTCCTTGACGCCGCGCAGGCGATCATCATTGAAAAGGGCAGCACAGACTTCACCGTGCAAGAGGTCGTCGACCGCTCACGGCAGTCGTTGCGAAGCTTCTACCTGCAGTTCGACGGTAAGCACGAGCTGTTGCTGGCGTTGTTCGAAGATGCGCTGGCCCGGTCGGCCGACCAGATTCGCGCGGCCACCGCAACCGAGGACGAGCCGATCGAGCGCCTCAAGGTCGCGATCCAGCTGCTGTTCGAGTCCTCACGCCCTGATCCGACGGCAAAGCGGCCGCTATTCACCGACTTCGCACCGCGTCTCCTGGTTTCGCACCCGTCGGAGGTCAAGGTTGCCCACGCGCCGCTGCTGGCGCTGCTGACCGACCTGATGGAGCAAGCCAGCGCCGCAGGTCAGCTGCGCGACAGCGTCAATCCGAAGCGGATGGCGGCGATGGTCATGCAGACGGTCATGTTCGTCGCCCAGTCCAGTGGCACCGACGAAGACGGCGTCGCGCACCCGATCGCCGCCGACGAAGTCTGGGACTTCTGCGCCAACGGATTCGCCGCCAGCTAGCTGGAGAATTACGTTCTCGCAGTTGTAGAATCTGACTTACAGTTTGGCGTGTGACCCCCTCCGTCGGCCGCAATCTCCCAACTTGGGTATCTCTCTGGCCAACGGGCACGTGCTTCGGGCGAGGCAACGCGCTGACCGAGGACGGCATGTTGGTCGCCTCGTACACGCAGGAAGCGCTCCTCCGTTTTGCGGACCCCGTATGTGCGTGAGAAGCATGTTCTTCAGTCCGAAGAGTCCAAATGGTCGAAAACCGTGTCGCGTATTGACACCCGCGCGTAACCGGTGCCAGAGTTGTGAGACAAATACAGCCTATTTGTCTTACGCGACCCTGGTACACCGAGAGGCAACACCGTGACGATCAGTGCCGAGAACTCGGCCGTGCAGGAGGCCGCGAAAGCGGACGACTTGTACTACGACCCGTACAGCGTCGAACTCAACATGAACCCGTATCCGGTGTTCGCCCGCATGCGCGAAGAAGCGCCGCTCTACTACAACGACAAGCACGACTTTTATGCGTTGAGTCGTTTCGACGATGTCAACAAGGCGGTGATCGACCACGAGACCTTTATCTCCGGTCGCGGCGCTCTGCTCGAGATCATCAAGTCCGGCATGGAGATCCCGCCCGGCACACTGATTTTCGAAGATCCGCCGATCCACAACATCCATCGCAATCTGCTCTCGCGGATGTTCACGCCGCGAAAAGTGCTCGCCCTGGAACCTCAGATCCGCGAGTTCACTGCTCGGTGCCTTGACCCGTTGATGGGCACAGGCCGCTTCGATTTCGTCAACGATCTCGGCGAGCAGATGCCCATGCGCGTGATCGGGATGCTGCTGGGCATTCCGGAGGAAGATCAGCGCCGGGTGACCGACCACGGCGAGGCCACCCTGCAGAGCAAGGAAGTCAACCTCCTGGCCACCGGCGAGGTGTTCGCCGAGTTCATCGACTACCGCACCGAGCATCCTTCCGATGACATCATGACCGAACTGCTCACCGTCGAGTTCGAGGACGAAACCGGTACCGTGCGGCGGCTGAGCCGCGACGAACTGCTCATGTACCTGACCGTCGTCGCCACCGCGGGCGCAGAGACCACCACCCGATTGATCGGGTGGGCAGGTAAGACGTTGGCCGACCACCCCGATCAGCGTCGGGAACTGGTGGAGAACCCCGCCCTGATCCCGCAGGCCGTGGAGGAGATCCTGCGCTGGGAGGCGCCGGCACTGCAGATAGCCCGCTACGTTGCGCGGGACACCGAGTACTACGACCAGGCGGTGCCGGAAGGCAGCGCGATTCTGCTGTTGGTGGGTGCCGCCAATCGTGACCATCGCCGATTCCCACCGAACGGCGATGTTTTCGACATCCATCGAGCGCAGCATTCGCACATGACATTCGGCGCGGGAACGCACTTCTGCATGGGCAATGCGCTTGCGCGTCTAGAGGGCCGAATCGCACTCGAGGAAATTCTCAAGCGGTTCCCGACGTGGGAGGTCGACTGGCCGAACGCACATCCTTCCCAGACCACCGCGGTCCGCGGCTGGGAGTCGATGCCCACCTTCGTTTCTCAAGCTTGAACGTCAATCCACTAACGACGAATTGAGGTAGCAATGACTGGACGTGTTGAAGGCAAGGTCGCTTTCATCACCGGCGCGGCCCGCGGCCAGGGCCGGGCGCACGCGGTACGGCTGGCGCAGGAAGGTGCCGACATCATCGCCGTCGACATCTGTAAGAAGATCGACACAGTCGATCTGATCGCCGCATCCACGCCGGAGGATCTGGCCGAGACCGCGGATCTGGTCAAGGGGCACAACCGGCGGATCTACACCGCAGAGGTCGATGTCCGCGACTACGACGCGCTCAAGACCGCGGTGGACGCGGGCGTCGAACAGATGGGCCGCCTCGACATCATCGTCGCCAATGCCGGCATCGGCAACGGCGGCCAAACGCTGGACAAGACCAGCGAAGTCGACTGGACCGCGATGATCGACATCAACCTCGGGGGCGTGTGGAAGACCGTCAAGGCCGGTGTGCCGCACATCCTCGAAGGCGGGCGCGGCGGCTCGGTCATCCTGACCAGTTCGGTCGGGGGGCTCAAGGCGTACCCGCACACGGGTCACTACGTGGCAGCGAAACATGGCGTGGTGGGCCTGATGCGGACGTTCGCCGTCGAACTCGGCGCGCAGAACATCCGCGTCAACTCCGTGCACCCGACCAACGTGAACACCCCGCTGTTCATGAACGATGGCACGATGCGGCTGTTCCGCCCTGACCTGGAGAACCCCGGCCCGGACGACATGAAAGTCGTTGGGCAGCTGATGCATACACTGCCGATCGGCTGGGTCGAGCCGGAGGACATCGCCAACGCCGTGTTGTTCCTGGCGTCCGACGAGGCGCGATTCATCACCGGCGTCACGCTGCCGGTCGACGGCGGCAGCTGCCTCAAGTAGTCAGCCCAGCACCGGGAAACGGCGCTCACGGGCCAGCTCGTCGATGGCGGCCTGCATCACTGCGCGGACGTGAAGGTCGACCGCGTCGATGTCAGGGTCCTCGCCGAACTCGGCGACGATGTCGATCGGCTCGAGCACCCTTGTGACGATCTTCGCGGGCAAAGGAAGGTTCGGCGGAAGTACCACCGAAAGCCCGAAGGGGACCCCGATGCTCAGCGGAAGAATCTCGATTCGGGCTCGCTTGAAACCAAGCCGTCTGGCGATTGAATCACCACGGGCCAAGAACAATTGGGTCTCCTGCCCGCCGATGGACACCATCGGGACGATCGGCACACCGGCGTCAAGGGCGGTCTTGACGTACCCGGTGCGGCCGCCGAAGTCGATGACGTTCTCGGTGAACGTCGGGCGGTACGAGTCATAGTCGCCGCCGGGGAACACCAGCACAACCGCGCCGTCGCGCAACGCCTTTGCGGCGTTGTCGGGGTTCGCCTCGATGACGCCGGCGCGGCGCAGCCAATCACCGACATTGGCGATGAACACGCCGTAGTGGGCCAGGGTGTACATCGGCCGGTCGAAGCCGAACGTCTCGTAGAACGCGGGGGCGAAGATCAATACGTCGGGCGTGAACATGCCACCGGAATGGTTGGAGACCACCAGCGCGCCGCCGACCTTTGGTATCGACTCGACGTCGCGCACCTCAGCGCGGAAGTATCGCTTGACCACCGCACCCGCCCACGTGGCGATCTGCCGGGTGAACCCTGGATCCCATTTGGCGACCTCAGGGGTGGCGGCACCGTTGCTGCTCATTGATTGGGTGTTCCGCTTCTGGCTCTTACCCAAACCTCCGGCGGGCCTAACCTGCGGATATGCTACTCTCTGAAAAAGAGAATGATGTAATCTCAGGAGTTCAATGTCCGACACTGTGCTGGTCACCGGCGGCTTCGGCCTGGTGGGTTCGGCCACCGTGCGTCAGTTGGCAGCCGACGGCCGCCGCGTCGTCGCGGCCGATCTCGAGACACCTGCAAACATCAAGGCCTCGAAGAGGCTGCCGAGCGGCGTCGAGTTTCGGTGGATCGACCTCACCGATCCCGACCAGGTTCAGCGCTTGGTTTCCGATGTCGCTCCGACTGCGATCATCCACCTCGCCGCGATCATCGCGCCCGCGATCTACCGCATGCCCAAGGTGGCGCGCAGGGTCAACGTCGATGCCACGTCCACGTTGGTTCGCGTCGCCGAGGGCCGGCCCGCTCCCCCGCGGTTCGTCCACGCGTCGAGCAACGCGGTGTTCGGCGCTCGAAACCCGCACCGGACCACGCCGCCGCTCACTGCGGACGATCCGATGCGACCCTGCGACGTCTACAGCGGACAAAAGGCAGAAGCCGAGGACATTGTCCGGTCCTCGAGTCTTGAATGGGTGGTGCTGCGGTTCGGTGGTGTGCTCAGCACCGACTTTTCCGCGATGCCGCTCGGCACCGACGCGATGTTCTTCGAGAGTGCACTGCCGAGCGACGGCAGGCTGCACAACGTGGACGTCCGCGATGTCGCGTTTGCGTGTGCCGCGGCGACGTCCGCAGACGTCGTGGGCGAGATCCTGCTGATCGCCGGAGACGACTCACACCGGATGCTCATCGGCGACATTGGCGCTGGCCTCGCCTCGGCAATGGGTTTACCGGGTGCGATTCCGCCGGGCCGACCAGGCAACCCCGACAGCGACGACGACTGGTTCGTCACCGACTGGATGGACACCACCCGGGCGCAGGAAGCGTTGCAGTTTCAGCACCATTCGTGGCCCGACATGGTGACCGAGTTGCAGGCGAACGTCGGATGGAAGCGCTACCCGCTGGGGCTGGCCGCGCCGATCGCGCGGGCGTTTCTCAGACGCCGGTCGGCATATCGGAATGCGCCCGGTGAATACGCCGATCCGTGGGGCGCGATCCGTGCCAGGATGGGCGAGCCAGCGTGGGATCGACCACACGAGCGCTCTTGACCACATAGTGTTCGCGCGGTGAAGAGTTTCGACGGCCGCGGAGCGGTTATCACCGGCGGCGCCAACGGCATCGGATTTGCGACCGCACGTGAGTTCGCCAGCCGCGGCGCACGCCTCGTGCTGGCAGACATCGATCAGGGCGCGCTGGACAACGCGGTTGCGCAGCTACGCGCCGAAGGCGTCGACGCGCACGGCGTGGTGTGCGACGTGCGCAAGCTCGACGACGTCAGCCGTCTGGCCGATGAGGCGTTCCGGCTGCTCGGCGCCGTGCATGTGGTATTCAACAACGCGGGCATCGCGTATGCAGGGCCCATCACGGAAACCACCCACGACGACTGGCGGTTCGTGATCGATGTCGATCTGTGGGGTCCCATTCACGGCGTGGAGGCCTTCCTGCCCCGCTTGATCGCGCAGGGCGAAGAGGCTCATATCGTCTTCACCTCGTCATTCGCGGGTTTGATTCCCAATGTCGGGCTTGGCCCGTATTGCGTTGCGAAATACGGTGTCGTCGCGCTCGCCGAGACGCTGGCGCGAGAGGTGAGGGCCAACGGCATCGGTGTGACGGTGCTGTGCCCGATGATCGTGGAAACCAACCTGCTGGCCAACACCGAGAGGGTGAGAAGCGCGGACTACGGACCCGCCCACTCGGAGGCGGGGACCGTTCAGGAGCTGGCGCCGGATGCGCAGGCTCAAGGTGTGCTCGACGTCGAGGACGTCGCGCGCCTTACGACCGAGGCGATCCTCGCGAACCGCCTGTACGTCCTGCCGCATCAGGCGTCGCGGGCCTCGATCCAGCGCAGGTTTGAGCGCATCGACAGGACCTTCGACGAGCAGGCCGCCGACGGCTGGACGCACTGACTAGCCGGGTCCCAGTTGGTAATCGCCGGTCGCAGGGTTGTGATACCAGCCGCCGGCCGCGTGCGTCCCGCCGTCGACATGAATGGTCTGCCCCGTGAGGTAGGCAGCCATGTCTGACGCCAGGAAGACCGCGGCGCCGGCCATCTCGTCGACGTGTCCAGGTCGGCCCATGGGAATCATGTGGTTGGCACTATCGGGCGGGCCGGTTGGGGAGATCCGCAGCAGTCCTTCTGTCACAGTGAAGTCGGGGGCGAGCGCATTGACGCGGATGTTGTGCGGAGCCAGTTCGAGGGCAGCTGTTTTGGTGTAGTTGATGACACCGGCCTTTGCCGCCGCGTATGCCGCGTAGCCCGGCGCCGCACGCGAACCTTCGATCGACGTCACGTTGATGACGCTGCCGGGGCGACCGACTTTTACCAGGCGGCGTGCCACCCGCTGCGTGCACAGCAGCACATGGCGAAGGTTGCTCTTGTACAGCGCATCCCAGCCGTTCTCAGTGGTGTCGAGCAGTGGCGAGTTGAACACGCCGCCGGCATTGTTGACCAGAATAGACACCGGACCGAGTTCATTGGTGGTGCGCTCCAGCGCCGCATCGACCTGCGCGCTGTCGCGGACGTCGGTCACGATGCCAAGCGCGCCAATGGTTTCGGCCGCCGACGCGCACGTCTCGGGGTTGCGCTCCCAGATCGCGACCGTCGCCCCGAACGCGGCGAACCCTTCGGCGATGCCTCGGCCGATGCCCGCACCTCCGCCGGTCACGACGGCAACGCGTCCGGTCAGGAGGATGTCGGACGGATCGATCGCCATGGCGACTGATTATCCGACCTTTGTGCCGTGCGATGCGGGCGCATGGCCGATGACGCCCGCCGCCTCCAGTTCGGCGATCTCGTCGTCCGTCAGGCCCAGCCCGGACAGCAGCTCGTGATTATGTTGCCCGAGCAGCGGCGCAGACTGCACGTGAACACCCGCGGGTCCGCGGGACAGCTTGAACGGCAGCGTGCTGTGCCTCGTGCGAGGGTTCACCGGATGGCCGACGTCCTCGAAGAACCCACGCGCCGCGAGTTGGGTCAGTTCGGTCTGGCGGTGGGGCTGCATCACCTTGCCGACCGGCACGCCGTGGCGCCACAGAGTCTCGACGATCTCGTCGCCCGTTCTCGTCGCGCACCACGCGGCCAAGTGTTCGTCGATGACGTCGTGGTGTACGCGTCGCGCCTGCACTGTGAGGTACGTGGCGGCCCACTCGGGTTGGCCAAGCGCGGCACGCAGCCCTTCCCACTGATCGTCGGTTGATACCGCCACCGCGACCCAGCAGTCGGCGCGACCGAACTCGTCGATCTCGCTGGTGCGGTAGAGGTTCTGCGGTGCGGCGGTCGGCCCGCGATTGCCCGCACGTTGCAGCAGCGCCCCGTTGGCGGAGTACTCGATGACCTGTTCGGCCGCGACATTGATTGCCGCGTCGACCATCGCCGCTTCAATGAATACACCCTGCCCGGTATGCCGCCTGTGCTCCAAGGCCAGCAACAACGCGTTGAATGCGTGCACACCCGCGTTGGGGTCGCCGACCGAGTACGGCTCGTACGGGTTGCGGTCGGGATATCCGGTCAACCAGCTGATCCCGGACGCCGCTTCGATGACGTAGGCGAACGCCGGGTTGTCGCGCCACGGGCCGTCGAGCCCGAATCCGGGCATCCGCAGCATGATCGCGTCCGGCCGAATGGCTTGGACCGCTGCGAAATCGAGCTCGATCTGGTCGAGGACGCGCGGCGTGAAGTTCTCCACGACGACATCGCAGGTGGCGATCAAGCGCCGCAGCAGGTCCCGCCCTCGCACGCTCTGCAGGTCGAGCGTGAGGCCCTTCTTGTTGGTGTTCAGGCCCGAGAAGATCGGCGACTTCTCCCACCACTGGTCTTCGGTGACCGGTACGCCTGCGATCAGCCTGGTGCCATCGGGCCTGCGCGTCGATTCGACGTGGATGACCTCGGCACCGAGCATCGCGAGCATGTGTGTGCACGAAGGGCCCGCCCAGAACGTCGTCATGTCGAGCACGCGAAGACCTTCGAACGGCAGACCCGCCGAAACGGACGTTTGGGCGTCGAATCGGGCCGATTCGCGACCCAAATGTCCGTTTCGGCGGTAGTGGTCGGTGTGCTCGCCGAGGCGTGGCGCCGGTTGTGGTTGACGAAGCTGTGCGGGCGTCATGCGATAGGGCGGCCCCGGCTGGCGGAACCCGTCGCGGGGGTTGGTGACGAACGACCCGCGCGCCTGGAAGTGGTCGAGCGAATCGATGTTGGCTCCGTTGGCGACCGGAGCGTTCGGGATGCGGAAAGCCGTTGCCAGGTCCCGGATATCGTCGACGGTCTGGTCGCCGACCCAGGCGTAAAGCACGTCGGCCTTCTCGTTGGCCTGTTCGGTGATCGAGAGCAGCGACTCCTCATCGATCCACTCCTCGTTGCCCGTCATGGCACACAGGTCGAACCATTGCTGCGCTGTGCCGCACCCGATATCCACCAGGCCGTCCTTGGCGCGCGCGATGCCGGGCACCGTCAGCCGTCGGGCATCGCGCCACGGCCTGCCGAGCATTTCGTGGTAGGTGACGGGATAGTAGGTGAGTCCCAGAATGGCGGTTTCCAGCATCGACAAGTCGATCAGTTGGCCCGCGCCGCGGAAGGCCAGAGTCGCGGCGCTGGCATACGCCCCTGCCACGTACTCGCCGACCTGTCCTCCGACGCACACCGGTGCTCGATCAGCAGCGCCGCGGCCGAGGCCGACGATGCCGCCCGACCACGCCTGCAGCGTGAATTCGGTCGCGGGGCGATCGCACCATGGGCCGTCCAGCCCGAACGGCGTGATCGACGTGACGGTCAGATGCGGGTGCCTGCGATGAATCTCGATCGGCGAGAAATCGTGCCGTTCAGCGACTTCGGAACCGCGGGACCACACCACCGCATCCGCGTTCGCCAGCAACCCGTCGACGAATTCGGTGTCGGTGTCGGGGTCTGCGACCACGCTCTGCTTCGAGCAGGCCAGGAAACTGAACAACGCTCCGCCCGCTCCTGCGTCGACCGCAGCTCCCGACGCCGACCATCTTCGCAGTGGATCACCTTGCGGGGGCTCGACTTTGACCACTTCGGCGCCGCCGTCGGCCAGCAACTTGGTGCAGTATGCGCCCGCGATGCCCGTGGACAGGTCGACGACGACAAACCCGTTCAGGGGCAGCACGACGCTAGTCCTTCTTCTTGCGGTTCGACTTGCTGAGCCGAAAGTCCGGCGGAAACTTGCTGTCATTGTCGTTCACGGCGTCGGCAAGCCCGCTGTCGATGGCCTCGTGCATATCCAAGTCGTCCGTGTCGTCGTTGGTCACGCCGCTGCCCATCGACTCGAAGAACGCGGACAGCAGGCTGCCCATGTACTCGCCCTGATGCTGCTTGTAGACCTCGAAGAACATCTTCTGCTGGAACACGGTGTCGACCGGACGGTTGCGTGCGCAGGCCCTGGCATACTTGTCGACCTCGGCCTCGAGCTGGTCCCTGTGCACCACCTTGTTGAGAAAATTGCAGTCATACATCTCATCGGCGGTGAACGGCCTTCCGGTGAAGACCATCTCCTGGAACTTGCGCAGCCCCATCATCTGCACCCAGGTCCACATCCGCGGGCCCCAGCCGTAATAGCGGAACGACGGATGGCCGAACAACGCGTCGTCGGAGGAGATCACCAGGTCCGCGTCCGCGCATTGGTAGAAGTGCCAGCCGTAGCAGTAGCCCTTGGCCTCGACGATGCTGATCTTCTTGAGCTCCTGCAGCGGCCGGTTACCGGCTTGCACGTTCGCATACCAGGCGCTGATCGTCGCTCCGTGCCGGAACGACCCCTTGGGCGGGTAAGTGACCTCGCCGACGCCCTCGTCTTCGAGCCGCAACTCGGCGAGCCGCAGCTCGGTGTTGTCGTTGCCCTCCATGAACTCCGGAAGGTCGGCACCGCTGCCGAGGTTGTCGCCAACGCCGCGGATCACCACGACCTTGACGTCGTTGTCGACGGTGGCCGCACGAAGCAGATCGGCGTATCGCAGCCGGGCCGCCGACGTCGGGGCGTTCAGATACTCGGGCCGGTTGAACGTGATCGTCGCGATCTTGGTCTTGGGGTCCTTTTCGTAGAGGATCAGCTCTTCGGGTTTCGGCCGACCGTCGTTGTCAGACATGAGCATGACTCCATGACGGGCTGGTGGTCAGCACCTCGGGCCCGTCGGCCGTGACCAGCACGGCCTCGCGGCCGAAGACCGCACCAACGCCCTCCTGCCAGACATAGCCGGTGACCGCAAGCACCATGCCTGGCTCAAAGATCTCCTCGCCGGCGGTAGCACGTAGCTGCGGAGTCACCACCGGCGGGTCGAAGCCGAGGCCCAGCCCGTGTGCCACCGGCATCGCAGGCAACGGCTCACCGGCCGCTTCATACGCGGCAAGCAGGTCGCTCGCCGGATGACCGGGACGACATGCCGCGGCCAGCCTGTCCCACAACGCATTCCACCGATCAAACAGATCGGACGCGCGATTGTCGACCTCGCCGACCGGCCAGGTACGCCCCACCTCGCCGAGATAGCCGTCGGACAGCACGCCTGCCGCGAAGGCCACCAGGTCACCCGATTGCACCCGTCCGCCTGCCCGTCGCCACGGGTGGTCGCGCGACGTCACCCAGGCACCGTCCTGGGTGGCAGGCGTACTCACGCCGCCTGCCGCCTGCGCTTCGAGCATCACTCCGGTCAGCGCCGCTTCGGTGGCGCCGTCGCGCAGTTCACCGACCGCGATCGCCAAGGAGTCCTCGGCCACCCGTAACGCTCCACGCAGGACGGCCACCTCATCGGAAGTCTTGATCCGGCGGGCGGCCCGCATCGCAGCTTCCCCGTCAACGAGCTCGGCGTTGGGGAAGGCCATCGGCAGCAGTTTGGCGAATGACGGTGTGAGAGCGTCGGTTCCCACCCGCTTCGCCGTTGCTGTGCCGTCAATGCCCTGCAGCACCTTGACGAGTGTCATCGGATTCCACGCCAGCCCGTAAAGGTGCTCATGCGGAATGTCGTCGGGGATTCCCTCGTCCCACGTGCTGTTCAGGTGGATCTCACCGGTCGACCGGACCACGGTGCATATCGGCCCGAACGGCCTGGTGCCCGCGACCCACAGCTGCGGTGCGCCTGAGAAGTACCGCACGTTGGCCTGCCTGCCAAGCACAAGCACGTCGAGGTTGTGCGCCTCCATCTGGGCCAGTGCGCGCTCGCGCCTGCCGCTTCGCAATGCCCGCTCGTCGGGCACGATCTCAATCGCCATAAGGGGCATACGGGTAGTCGGTCAACGACACAAAGCCGTCCTCGGTGATGACCACGATCTCCTCGCTTCGATAACCGCCGGTACCGTCTTCCCAGACCACCGGCTCCAATACCAAGACCATGCCGGCAGGGAACACGAAGTTGTCGTCGAACTCCTGGCCGAGATCCGTTCCGATCATCGGCATTTCAGCGGCGTTGGTCCCGATGCTGTGGCCGAGATAGAAGTGCGGCAACCACGGCTTGGCGCCGCCATTCGCGGCGATGGCGGCCCGAGCAAGGTCGCCCGACGTCGCGCCCGCCTTCGTCACCTTCAGCACTGCATCGAGAATGCTGCGCCATTGGCGGAACTGGTCCTGCTGTCGCGACGACGGCGTGTCACCGACCAACCACGTCCTGCCGAAGTCCGAGCAGAAGCCGTTGTAGGTGATGCTGACGTCCGTCCACAGCACGTCGCCCGCCGCAAGCTCCCGTTCAGTCGTCAGGAGTGGAAGCGCCAGATCACCGGTTGTCGTCCACGTACCTTCGGCCTTCGACACCGGCATCACCTGCCAGATGGCCTCCAGCATGTTGGCGGTGGCGCCGAGTTCGAATGCACGCCGGACGAACTGGGCGGAGAGATCGATCTGACGCACGCCTGGCACCAGCGCCTTCTGCACGTCGGTGGCCGCTTCTTCGGTGATACGGCACGCCTTACGGATGCAGGCGATCTGGTCGGGTGTCTTCACCAGCTTGGCGGCTCCGACCACAACCGCGGCATCCACCGGCGTTCCGTCTCTGAACAGCCGGTCCGCGGCGCGGCGCATGGCGCCGGTGAGTTCATCGACCGCGACTGTCGCGCCGGTCGGGATCAGGTCGGCGACGACGCGCACGAAATGCTCGACGCCCTCGTCGAATTCGAGATACAGCGGCGGATGCAGATGATCGGCGGGGATCTGCGACTCCGACGCTGCGCCCTCACGGAACGGCATGAACAGGTGCGGGTGCTCGTCGCCGGCCAGCACGAGCGCGACCGGCCGTTCCACGTGGGACAGACCGGCATCCAGCAGCGGCCAACTCGCACCTGTCGCATAGACGACGTTGCCGTTGCCAAGCAGGATCAGCGCGTCGACGCCGTTGTCCGCCATGGCTGAGCGGAGCCGGGCGCCGCATTCGGTGTACATGCGTGCCATGTCCGGCAGGTCGGGAATGTTGAGGGCGGAGGTATCCGCCGTCGCGAAGGTGGTCATCAGATGCCCAGGAACCTCTTGATGTTGCCGCTCACGATGTTGGTCGCGCTGTCCGGCCCGACCGCTTCGACGACCGACGCGAGGGATTTCTCCGAGTAGCCGAACGTCGACTCGTTGTGCGGGTAGTCCGACGACCAGAACACGTTGTCGACCCCGATCCGGTCGATCAAATGAAGGCCAAGTGGGTCGACCATGAACGACGCGCTCATGTGGGTGTCCCAGTAGTGGCGGACGTCGTGTTGGAGTTGGTGGTTGAACATGTGGCGGTAGGACGCCAACAGGTGCTCTGCGTCCTGTAACGCCGTTGGCACCCAGGCGATTCCACCTTCGAACCAACCGATCCGCAGTTTCGGGTGACGGTCGAGGATGCCCGAGAAGATGTACTTCGCGAACTGCTCACGGAACGAGTCGACATTGATCATCATGCCGACAACGACGCTGTTGTGCTCGCACGGCGTCTTCGGTGGGGTTTCCCCGATGTGGTGCGTGACCGGTAGGCCGGCCTCTTCGATCTCGTCCCACACGGCGTCCATCGTCGCGCCGCCGTAGTCGAAGATGTTGCCGTCGTCGTCCTTACCCGGATTCAGCGGAAGCAAGAACGTCTTGAGGCCCAACGA
Organism: uncultured Actinomycetota bacterium; assembly: GCA_963711755.1. Lineage (GTDB taxonomy): Bacteria > Actinomycetota > Actinomycetes > Mycobacteriales > Mycobacteriaceae > Mycobacterium. Next base: position 694,527 of record CAVQFK010000023.1, on the reverse strand, counting down.
CTTCAGCTCCTCGAGCGTGCTTCGGGTGCCCTTCGGGTCCCACCAGTTGATCAGCCCGACCCCGTAGAAGTGCCCGTTACTCCGCTCCTGCAGGTCGGCCATGGTTTCGTTGTAGATGCGAAACACCCGCTCGCGCAGCTTCTTGTCCGGGTAGTGGAACAGCGCGAGCACGGCATTGGGGAACGCCAGTTCCTTGTCGATGCCGTCCTCGGCGAGTTCGCGGATGCGTGCCTCGATGTTGTTGGTCGCGGCGCCTGCCATTTCGTCGTACTGCATCAAGACCCGGCCGAAGTCACCTCCCACCCAGGACTTGCCGTTGATGCCGACCATGTACGCGCCGTCCTCGTACCAGATGCGCGGCGCCTGGCCCTTGAGTTCCTCGGGAAACCGTTCGTAGAAGATGTCGTCGGCCACCGAGATGTGGTTGTCGGCGGAGAAGATCTCGGTGCCCTTGGGAAGTCCGGTCAGGCCGCCCTCCTTCGCGTGCCCCCGTCGGTCCTTCGGCGCGCCGAAGCCTTCGGGTGGATAGAGAGTTGCAGTAGGGGTAGACATCCTTGGTACTCCAATCAGGACTGTTGGAATTGAAGCTTCACCAGGTAACGGGCAGTTCGTAGACGCCGTAGGCGAGCCGGTCGTGTTTGAATGGCACCTCGTCGAGCGGCACGGCCAACTTCAGCGTCGGGATTCGGCGTAGCAGGGTGTGAAACACGATCTGAAGCTCGGCGCGTGCAAGCTGCTGCCCGACGCACTGATGGCGGCCGTAGCCGAATCCCAGCTGCTGTCCGGCGTCGCGGCTGACGTCCAGCTTGTCGGGCTCCGGATAGGCGGCCGCATCCCAGTTGGCAGGGGCGAGGTCGATAATGATGCCCTCACCCGCACGGATGGTTTCACCGCCGATCTCGATGTCCTCAATGGCGACCCTGCGCTGACCGTTCTGGATGATCGAGAGGTAGCGCATCAACTCCTCGACGGCGTTGGCGACGAACTGCGGGTCGTCGGAATCACGCAGCAGCGCAGCCTGTTCGGGGTTGTCCAGCAGCGCGAGCACGCCGATGCCGATCATGTTGGCGGTGGTCTCGTGCCCGGCGATCAGCAGCCCGGTGCCCAGCTGTGCCGCCTCCTTCACGCTGATCTCTCCGGCGTTGACGCGTTCGGCGAGGTCGGAGACTGCGTCCTCGGTCGGGTTGGCCATCTTGGCCTCGACGAGGTTGCTCAAGTACTTGGCCAGGCTCATGGCGCCCTTCTGGCCGTCCTCGGCAGAGGCGTACCTGGCCAGCCCGACGTTGGCATGGTGCTGGAAGAACTCGTGGTCTTCGTAAGGGACGCCCAGCATTTCGCTGATCACGACGGTCGGCACGGGCAACGCGAGCTTCGTGACGATGTCGGCGGGCTGCGGACCGGCCAGGATCGCGTCGATGCACTCGTCGGTGACCTGTTGGATGGCGGGGCGCAAACCCTCGACCCGCTTGAAGGTGAACGGCTTGGACAGCATCCGGCGGAATCGAGTGTGCTCCTCGGCATCTGAGGTGAACACCGACCGCGGCCGCTTGTTCACCGTGGACAGCATGTGCTCGTTCCAATGCGGGAACCCGTCGCGGCGGTCGTCCACGCTGACGCGCGCGTCGGCGAACAACTCCCGCGCCACCGCATGACCGGTGATCAGCCACGGTGTACTGCCGTCCCAGATCCGCACTCGGGACAGCGGTTTGACCTCGCCCATCTCGAGCATCTGTGCCGGCGGCGCGAAGGGGCAGCGGCCGTCCCTTTCCATCGGATAGTCGGGGACCTCGGTTGCGGTTGGAGTCAAGGTGTCGGACACGGAGTCTTCTCATTCCTCGATGTCGATGGCAAGGGCGGGGCAGGCCGCGGCGGCCTTGCGGGCGCTTTCGGCTTGCTCGGATGGTGGACTGTCGTTGAGCAAGATGACGACACCGTCATCGTCGCGCTGGTCGAAGATCTCGTCGGCATTGAGCACGCACTGACCCGACGAGACGCACTTATCCTGATCGACAACAACTTTCATTTCACGGCTGCTTCGTGACGGGCGCCATCCATAGCCCGACGATCGCGTCGATCAGGCCGGATCCGACCGCTTCCCAGTTGGTTCGGGGGACGGTGGCTCCGTCGGCGAAGGCGCGTTCGAAGTCGGCGCAGGTGTGCATCATCAAGTTGCGCGCCATGATGTTTCGCTCGGTCACCACAGCCGAAGGCAGGCCGGAAACGCAGCGTGTGATGCCGTCGACGACGCGCACCAGCGAAGGTGAGGCGAGCGCATCCTTGACGACGATCTTCTGGTACTCGGGATCGGCCAGCGCTTGGGCGGCGAAGCGCGCGTACCAGGTGGGGTTGCCGAGCTGGGCCAGGTGTTCGGTAAGTGAGCACACCAGACAGGAGACCCAGTCCCGCAACTCGGTCGAGTCGCCGGTCTTGGCCACCATCGATTCGAGCAGCCGCTCGATCGACGCCCGGTGTTTCTGCTCGATGGCGCGCACCAGGTCGGTCTTTGTGCCGAAGTGATAGCCGACCGCCGCGTTGTTGCCCTGCCCGGCCGCCTCGCTGACCTGCCTATTCGAGACGGCGAAGACGCCGTGCTCGGCGTACAGGCGTTCGGCAGCACTGAGGATCGCTTCTTGGGTGCTGCTGGCCCGATCGGCGCGCACAGTCTTGGCCGTGGTCACCCCATCAGTGAACTCCGTCAACCACCTTAAGTCAAGCGACTGATTTAAAACGGTCACGGTGACGACTTGCGCACGATGACCTTGCCCGCGACCGTGCCACCGTCGATCGGCAGCACCGTGCCGGTGACGTACCGGGAGCGGTCGCCCGCGAAGTACAGCGCCGCTTCTGCGACATCCTCGACGGTGCCCTCCCGCTTCAGCGGCCGGTCGGCGCGCATCTGCGCCCGAATACGTTCCTCGAACTGCTCGAGCTGTTCTACGTCTTCGCCCGCCGCCGACTTACGGACGATCGCCGTCCGGATGTTGCCGGGTGCGATGGCGTTGACTCGTATGTCATAGTGCGCCAATTCGATTGCGGCAGATTTGGTGAACTGGATGACCGCGGCCTTCGATGCTCGATAGGTCATCACTCCACCGCCGGCCTGGATGCCGCCGATCGAGGTCAGATTGATGATCGATCCGCCACCATGTTTGGACATGTGGCGTGCGGCGTCGCGGGTCCCGGCCATCACGGCCTGCACGTTGATCGCCATTACTTTGTGAAAGTCCGCGAGGTCGTCGTCGAGGAACCGACGGTGCATCGTGCCTGACACCCCAGCGTTGTTCACCATGACGTGCAGGCCGCCGAAATAGTCGACGGCCGTCGTCACCAGCCGGCTCACTTGTTCGATATCGGACACGTCGGCTTCGGCAAACAGCGCGGCCTCACCAAGGTTCGCGGCCAGCGCCGCACCACCGTCGCAGTCGACGTCGCCGATCAGCACCTTCGCGCCCTCGGCCGCGAACCGGCGCGCAAGACCCTCGCCCAACCCCGATGCGCCGCCGGTGACGATCGCGACCTTGCCCGCCAGCTCATTCGTCATGATTCATCCGGTCTCCTCAACCTCGGCAAGAAACGCCAGCAGCAGCTCGTTGACCGCCGACGGCTGTTCGATCTGCGGGCAATGGCCTGCCCGCGGGACGACGGCGGAGCGAGCGTCCGGAATCTGTTTGGCGATCTCCGCCGCCCACCCCGGTGGCAGCAGCTTGTCGCCTTCGCCCTCCACCACCAGGGCTGGCACGGTGATGCGGTCGTATGCCCGCCGGCTCGACGGAAGGGCAGGCGGTTCGAGTCCCGGCCTGCGAAACCTGGCGGCGGCCAACGCTTCCCACGCACCGGGAGCGATGCTCGACTCGTAGCGCCGTTGCACGTACTCGTCGTCGGCAGGAAACGCCTGGTCGAAGAACAGCGCCTCCACAACCTTGCGCATACCGGCCACTGTGGCGTCGTAATCGTAGAGGGCGGCCGAATACTCGTTGCGCTGGATTTCGCCGCCGCCGCACATCGTGACCATGCAGCGCATCGGCAACTGCGGTGACTCCGACGTGGCGTCGACGAACATGTTGACCGCACCCATCGAGTTGCCGACGAAATGCGCCGACTCGACGCCCAGCACCTCGCAGAACCGCGCGAGGTGCCTGATTCGCATGCCACGGCCGTCGTTGAAGTCGACGACTTTCGCCGTTCCGCCGAACCCCAGCATGTCGGGGGCCAACACACGGTGGTGCGCGGCCAATGCCGCGATGTTGCGCTCCCACCCGAGTTCCGCGCTCGCGCCGAATTCGCCGCCATGCAACAGCACGACCGGTTGGCCTTGTCCCGCTTCGAGATAGCCGGTCGCCAAGCCGTCGACAAGGACGGTCTTGCGGTCGGCCTCGATCACGCCGTTTCCCACGCGGCGCGGGCGAACGTCAGCAGCTGAGAGGCGAGCATCTCGAGTTGGTTCCGCACCGCGTCGTCAGATATCTCGCCGGTGCCGGTCCAGATCTCGTCGGCCGAGTTGATTGCGACTCCGAGCGGAGTCGGCCATGCGCGCAGCGCATGCCCCACCGAACGCAGTTGCCCCAGTGTCCCGACCGCAGCCTGCCATCCGTAGGCGCAACTAATGCAACCCCACGGCGTGTTGTCCAGATAGACCCGCGGATCCTCGCGAAGATCCTCGATATAGTCCAGCGCGTTCTTGACCAGTCCGGAGATGGCCCCGTGATACCCGGGCGAGGCGACCACGACGGCGTCCGCATCGCGCAGCGCCTTGACCAACTCGAGCGCCTTGGGCGTCCGTTCCAGCTGGTGCGGCGCGTACATCGGAAGGTCGAGGTCCTCGCCTGCGAACAATTTGGACCGTCCGCCTTGACGCTCAACGGATTCCAGACAGAACCGGAGGGCCCGCTCGGTCGACGAGTTAGACCTCAGCGTGCCGCCGAGACCGACGACCAGTGGGGCGCCGCCAGTCGTTGTGCTTACCGTCATCAGCTACCCCTACTTGATTGCAATCGGATTCACCGGAGAGCCCACCGCACCCGTCACCCGCAGGGGCGGGGCGATCAGCTGGAATTCGTAAACACCATCGGCCGCGCAGTCGGCGGCCAGCGCACCCAGGTCCCAGTACTCCCCCAGCATCAAACCCATATCGCGGAGGCACAGCATGTGCATGGGCAGGAAGACACCGTCGATACCCGACGCCGGGTTCTCGACCATCAAGTTGTCTGCGGCCACCGCCGCCACCTCGTGATCATGTAGCCAGGACGCGCACGACCAGTCCAGGCCTGCCCCGGGCTCGCCGCCGTTGCCGGTTTCCAGAAACCTTGCCCACCAACCAGTTCGAACCAGCACGATGTCGCCGCGGCCGATCGTGACTCCCTGGGAGCTGGCGGCTTCGTCGAGTTCGTCCGGGGTGATCGGCTGACCGAGCTCGCAGAATGTCTCGACGCCTCGCAGGCGGACGATGTCGAGAAGCACCCCACGCGACGTGATGCCCTTGCTGTCCACCTTGTCGATGCCACAGTGGTAAGCGCCCATGCTGGTCACCGAGCTCGCAGGGAAGCCGTTGTACAGGTAGTCCTCGTAGTACACGTGCGACAACGCATCCCACTGAGTGGCGGCCTGAAGCGGCATGATGATGACGTCGTCGTTGAACCGCATCGGGCCGTTCTCGAAGTAACCGCTGAGCTGACCGGCAGCCGGGTTCGTCAGCCATTTGGGCCCGTATTCGAGCAAGGTACTGGCGTCACCGCCGTCGATGGTCATCACGTGCAGCGGGTTCTGCCGGAAGTGGAAGGCGCCCTGGGGTCCCGACGAGCCGAAGTCCACCCCGAGCGGAAAGACCTTGCCGTGCTTGACCAGGCCGGCCGCCTGCTGGATCTTTTCGGCCGTGATGAAGTTCAGAGTTCCCAGTTCGTCGGCGTCGCCCCACCGTCCCCAGTTGCGGACGTCGTCTGCGACGCGCCGAAAGTCACTCATAGTGGCCATTACTCGCCTCTCCCGTCGCTGCGTGTCATCGCCGCACCACTGATCGGGCGAGGTCTGTTTCGCCGATAGTGCCGCCGTCCACCCAGAGCACCTGCCCAGTGATGTAGCTGGCCGCCCGGCTGTTCAGGAACACCAGCACACTGGCTTGTTCGTCGGGTTCGGCGGTTCGGCCCAACGGCGTGGAGAAGGCCTTCAGAAACTCGGGACCGTAGGCGGTCCGCAGCTGATCGAGGATCGGTGTATCGGTGACCCCCGGTGCGGTGCAGTTGATCCGAATCCCCTTGGCGCCCAGCACGGCGACGTTCGCCATCCCGTACAGGATGATCGCCTCTTTGGACAGCCGGTAGCCGCCCCCGTCGGCGAGTGGCTCCGGATTGCGCTGACACCATTCGATTCCCTGGGCCATTGTCGTAGTGTCCACCAGAGAGGCGGTGACGCCGGCGTTCTCGCGATATCCGGACGCGGCGAGTGACGACACGTTAGCAATCGCCGACCCTGGCACCATCGTCGGCACCAGCGCCTCGGTGAACCGCCGGGTGCCAAGGAAATTGATGGTCACCACCCGCAGCGGATCACCGATCCCCGACGACACTCCCGCGATGTTGAAAAGGGCATCGAGCCGGCCTCCGATCGACGCGGCGGCTCGGTCTATCGAGGCTTCATCGGACAGGTCGAGCGGAACGAATTCGCCGACCTGAACCGTCGGCGGTCGAACGTCGAGCCCGATCACCTCGGCGCCGAGCTCGGTGAGCTGACGCGCGACATGCTCACCGATGCCCGACGCGCATCCGGTGACGACGACCCTCCGGCCGTCGTACCGCCACAGCTCGTCACTCACTTCTTGTCAGCGTCCGGATTCCTGCTGTCCCAGCCCTGCCCTGACTTGAGCTTTGCAGCAGCCGCCTCGATACCGGCGTTCATCTCATCCATGGCAAGGGACACCTCGTTGGCGGTGTAGTTCTCGCGTCCGGTGGGCAGACCGCCGAACGCGTAGCTCTCGTCGAACGCGGGGGCTTTCGACGGCTGCCTGCGGGCCTCGGCCTTCTCGATGATGGGCTCGAGCCGCTTCGCCTTTTCGGCCACGGCCTTCTCGTCGCGTTCGATGAACTCGGGCAGCACGTCGGAGCCCATCAGCTCGATGGATTCCATCGTCGCGTCGTGCGTACGCGGCGTGAGCAGCACGATCAGCTCGTCGACACCGCTCTCTTCGTAGCCACGCAGGAACTCGCGCACCGTGGCGGGGCTGCCGATCGGCCCCCGTCCCGGGCCGTACACGACGCTCGGATCCTTCTCGATCTCTTCGAGATGCCGCTTCCAGACACCGGTTCTGCCCGGAGTATGCATTCCGGTCATGTAGTAGTGCATGATGCCGAACGCGAAGAATCCGCCACCCTTGCCGAGACGCTGGACAGCTTGCTCGTCGGTCGGCGCCACCATCATCGACAGGTCGCCGCCGATGGCGAGGATGTTGGGATTCATCTGAGGCGTGACCGGGGCCCCGCTTTCCTCAAATTCCTTGTAGTAGCCGTTGACTCGCTCGGTGAGAGGTCCGGGTCCGGTGTAGGCGAAGCTCAGGGCACCAAGACCTCGTTGTGCGGCCATCGACACCGAAGCCGGCCGGGTGCACGCCACCCACACCGGCGGGTGCGGCTTCTGTAGCGGCTTGGGAACCACGTTGCGCGGCGGCATTTCGACGTGCTGGCCCTTGAAGCCCGTGAACGGCTCCTCGATCATGCAGCGGATCGATACCTCGAGCGCTTCCTCCCACATGGTCCGCTTGTCCGCGGGGTCGATACCGAACCCGCCAAGCTCGCCGACCGACGACGACTCCCCCGTGCCGAACTCCACGCGACCGTTGGAGATGAGATCGAGCGTCGAAACACGCTCGGCGACCCGAGCCGGATGATTGACCGCAGGAGGAAGGTGCATGATTCCGAACCCGAGCCGAATGTCCTTGGTGCGCTGACTCGCCGCGGCGAGGAAGATCTCCGGCGCGGTGGAGTGACAGTACTCCTCGAGGAAGTGGTGCTCGGTCAGCCACACCGTCGAGAAACCCGCCTTGTCGGCGGCCTCCACTTCGTCGAGGCCGTCCTGGAACAGCAGGTGCTCGTCGTCGTCGCTCCACGGCCGCGGCAGCGGGAACTCGTAGAACAGCGAGATCTTCATTGGGTTACCTCCGATTGGGATCGAGAGTCGGATCGTTGATGTGCAATGTGTTTGGCCGCTACATAGCCAAAGGTCATGGCCGGCCCGATGGTCGCCCCGGCACCGGCATAGCTGCGGCCCATCACCGCGGCTGAAGTGTTGCCAACCGCGTAAAGGCCTTTCACGACGCTGTCATCGCTGCGAAGCACCCTGGCATGTTCGTCGGTCCGAAGACCGCCCGAGGTGCCGAGGTCGCCGAGGATGATCTGGAACGCGAAGTACGGCGGCTTGTCCAATGGGTGCAGATTCGGGTTGGGCAGGGTCGGGTCACCGTAGTAGTTGTCGTATGCGGAGTCGCCCCGATTGAAGTCGTCGTCGTGCCCGTTTCGCGCGAGATCGTTGAAGCGCTCTGCCGTCTGGCGTAACTGCGCGGCGGGCACACCGATCTTGGCTGCCAGCTCTTCGAAGCTCCTACCCTCGTGCACCACACCGGATTCCAGCCACGCCTTCGGGACCTTGCGGCCGGTGGGAACGGGCGCGAAGGGAATCTTGGGAATGGGCAGGTGCCCGGCGACCACATACCGGTGGAAGGAACGCATGTCGGTGATGAGCCAGCACGGGATGTGTGCGACGCCGGAGCCCTGGCCCTCGATCATCGCGTGCGCGAAGTCCATGTACGGTGCCGCCTCGTTGATGAACCGCTTGCCGTCGCCGTTGACGACGAACTGCGACGGCATCATGCGCTCGTTGAGCATGAACTGCAGGCGGCCGTCGGGCCATTGGATGGCGGGAAACCACCATGCCTCGTCGAGCAGGTCAGTTGAGCCGCCGACCTTCTCCCCCGCCCGGATGCCGTCGCCGACAGCCGCGGGATTGCCGAAGCTCCAGTCCTTCTCGAGGACGGGAAGATGCTGCCTGCGCCACTCCATGTCATGGTCGAAACCACCGGCCGCCAGGATCACCCCGCGCCGAGCCTCGATGCGCTGTTGCCTGCCGTCCCGTTCGACTACCGCGCCCGTCACCGTTCCGTCGACATCGGTGATCAGCTCGGTCATCGGCGCGCTCAGCCACAACGGGATGCCTTGCTGTTTGAGTGCCAGCCGCATCCTGGCGACCAGCGACTGGCCGATGGCGGCCATCCGGTCCCCGAACACCCGGGCCCGGAACATCCGCCAGATCAGCTTGACTAACACCGCCTTGCCACGCCAATTCTGTCGGACCTGATAGAAGAGCCGAAGGTCCTTTGGTGCGAACCAGATTCCCTTGGGCGCCAGCGCAAGCGGGGCGAGCAGGTTCTGCTCCTCGTCACCGAGCTTGCGCAGATCGATGGCGGGCACGTTGATGGTGCTGCCGAGCTCGGATCCGCCGGGCGCCTCCGGGTAGTAATCGGCATAGCCCGGCTTCCAGACGAACTCGAACCACCCGCTGAGCTTCTCGAGAAATTCCATCATCTCCGGCGCGGTGTCGACGTACTGCCGCAGGCGCGCGTCGCTGACAAGACCACCGGTGATATGGCGCAGATACTCGAAGACACCGTCCGGATCGGGAACGTATCCCTCGCTGCGCTGCGAGGGCGCGCCGGGTACCCAGATGCCACCGCCCGATAGCGCGGTGGAGCCGCCGAATTTGGCTGACTTCTCCACCACAAGGGTGTCCAGCCCCGACGCATCGGCGGCCAGCGCGGCAGTCATACCGCCGCCACCGGAGCCGACGACCAGCACATCCACGGTGTGATCGAAAACATTGACCGTCACGGGTTCAGCACCGCCGTCCTGATGGCGAAGCCGGCGATCAACTCCGGCGCAGCGCGATAGAACCGCTGTACCGTCTCGTACCGGCCGTGCGCGGCCAGCGTCGCGAATGCCGCTACCCACGTGCGGATTTCGTGCGCAGAGTTACCGGCTTCCTGCGCGATCCAGGCGTTGGACCAGGCATCGACCTCGGTGAGCCGATCGGCGTCGAGCAACTCGAGAAAGGCCTGATCCCAGTCCGGGTTGAGCGGTTGCAGCGGTCCCTCGCCTGCCGCGAATGCGCGCGCGGCGTCGATCACCGCGACCTGCCGTGCCTGCCGCTGTTCGGTGGTCATCGGCCGGCCGTGCACAATCCGTTCCAAGGCCGCGGGCGGGGCGGTCGCCAGCGTCGGCACCGGCGGATCATGCGACAGCCCACCAGAGCCCACCACGAGAACTCGCTTTCCCAACGTCGCCAAATAGGCGCCGACCGCGGTGCCCAGTGCCCGCACCCGCCGCAGCGGCCCGAGCGGGGTGGCGACCGAGTTGATGAAAATCGGGATCACCGGACGCGCGGTGGCGTCACCGAAGAGCTTCTGCAGCGGCTGGACCGTGCCGTGGTCGACGTCCATGCTCGCCGAGATCGCGACGTCGATCCCCGACTCGAGAACGGCTTTGGCGCAATCGGTTGCGATGTCGTCGGGCACATCGAGAGGCCCGGCGTGGGTTCCGTAGTCTCCAACGCCCTGAGCAGCCGTGCCGATGCAGAACGGCGGCATCGCTTTGTAGAAGAATCCGTTGTAGTGATCCGGTGAGAAGATCACCACCAGCTCGGGGTCGAAGGCCGTCACGAATTGGCGAGTTTCGGCGATGGCCGATTCGATCGAGTCAAGGAGATCCTGCGACGGTCCCGGAAGATTCAGTAGCGGGCTGTGCGACATGCAACAGAGGGCGATTGTCATGGGGTTTCGATCCTCCTCCCGGGTTGAGACAGAGCACTTCGAAAAGCGCCGCGGACAGTTCCGGTGCGCGTTGAGCGATGCAGGCGCCCGCGATGCACCGATCGGGGCGCAGGAACAGCACGGATTCGGGGTGCGTGTCGAACCACGACTTGAGGGCACCCGTGCGATCGCCGACCACAACGACGTCGGGGTCGTCGTGCCCGGGCCAGTGCAGCTGGGTCATCGGCCGGACGGTGACGAACTTGGCCCCCAACGCTTTCCAGCGTTCGAACGCGGCATCGCCGAGGACCGCGCGCAGGTTGTTGCTCCAGCACAGCACGGCGAATCCGGCACCAAGCACGTCGTCGAGCAGGAGGTTGGCCTGGTGGCGGGTATCGACGCGGGGCTGAATGAACAAGGTGCCTGTCGGCGAGGTATCCTCACCAGACTGGACTACGGCACCTTCCTTGTAGCGCGGCATCGGCTTGAACCGCATCTCGAGCACGTAGCGCTTGAGAGCCGGCACCACCGACGCGGAGTGGATGACACGGTCCCGAAGTGCGGCCAGCCGGCGATTCGTCGGCGAGATGACCCGACCGACCATCGTTGACAGGTCGATCATCGCGCGCGCATGTTTGCGCCGCTCGACGTCGTAGGTGTCGAGCAATGCGTCGCCGGCATGGCCGTTCACCACGGCCGCCAGCTTCCACCCGAGGTTGGCCGCATCGCGGATGCCGCTGTTGTAGCCCTGGCCCTGCCACACGGGCATGAGATGGGCGGCGTCACCGGCCAGCATCAACCGTCCCCGGCGGAATTCCCCCGCAATTCGCGAGTGGTGCGTATAGACCCTGTGCCGGATCACGTCGACCCGCTCCGGGTACGGAACCCGCTGCGCAAGCATTCGCGATACGAAGGCTGGATCCGCCGCCTCTTCGTCGGACTCATCGGCGTGAATCATGAACTCGAACCGCCGAATTCCGTGAGCGATGGCGATCGAGACATACGGACGCGCCGGGTCGGCTCCGACTTCGCTGTTCGGATGGCCGAGCGGATCGTTGGCGACGTCGACGACGAGCCAGCGCGTCGATGACGTGGTGCCGTCGAATGACACGCCCATCAGCCGCCGCGTCGCGCTGCGTCCACCGTCGCAGCCAACGACGTAACGCGCACGCACAGACTCGTGCCCGTCCGCGAACGTGACCGTCACACCATCGTCGGTTACGGCGCAACTTTCCATCTGCCGGTTCCACGCCACCTCGACGTGGTCGAATCGATCGAGCCCGGCCAGCAATTCGGCATCGACCATCGGCTGAACGAAGCCGTTGCGCTTGGGCCAGCCGAAACGCGCGTCTGGCGGCGCCATTTCGGCCAGTAGCCGGCGGTTGGCGTCGAAGAAGCGCAGTATCTGGTTGGGCACCGTATGCGGCAGGACCTGGTCGACCAAGCCGATCGCCTGGAACGTGCGCAGCGCCTCGTCGTCGAGCCCGACACCTCGCGGGTAGTCGATAATGCTTGGCCGTTCATCGACCACCAGTGTGCGAACATCTTGCAAACCAAGGATATTCGCCAGCGTCAGACCGACGGGACCGGCACCGACGATGACGACAGCAGCCTCATTGATCACGGTTGGCGTCCCAGCAGGAAGTCCAGATGTAGACGGTTGAACGTCTTCGCGTCCTCGTATTGCGGCCAATGACCACACCCCGGCATCACCTCGAAGCGAGCGCCGGGGATCATCGATGCGATCCGCTGCCCTTCGGCGACATCGGCCGTCGGGTCGTCGCTGGTCCACACCACCAGCGTCGGAGCGGTGATCGCACCGTACTCGGCGGGACCGAGCAGGTTGCGTGCCCGAATGTCGGGATCCTGCAGGGCCATAATGTCTTTCATTGCCCCGGCGAAGCCCGGTTGCCGGTACACGCGCTGCCGACTCGCGACGATGTCGTCGTAGTCCTTGGATTTGTCCGCCATCAACCATTTGATCCTGGCTTGAACCGTCTCCCAGGTCGGGTTCTCGGCCGCGGCCATCGAAAGCGTGACGATGCGTTGCATCACGGCGGGATCGGCTTGTGAGCCGCCTGCGGTGTTGAGCACCAACCGGTCGATCCTGTCGGGGTGGTCGACGGCGGCGCGCGCCGCGACCCAGCCGCCGAGTGATTCCCCACTGATGTGAACACGTTCGGCACCGATGGCATCGAGGAACGCGGTCAGGTGCTCGACGTAGTCGCGCACCTCGAGCGGACGACCGGGCTTGTCGGTGTAGCCATGGCCAAGCATGTCGATCGACCAAGTGGAGAAATGCTCGGCGTGTGACTCGAGGTTCCGCACGTACGCCTCGGCATGCCCGCCGGAACCGTGCAGAAAGACAAGTGTGGGCTTGGTTGCGTCACCAGCATGTAGGTATCGAGTGCGCACTCCCCCGGCGTCGAGATAGCCCTGCGAGAACGGGACCGCCGCAAGGTCGCTCCAGATGCTCTCGTGCTCCGCCAACAGTCACCTCTCCAGCTCTCTGCGAGAATCGGATTCTCGTTTTTCGTAAGCACTCTGCTCATTTATCGCACATGTACGTGCACTATAGTCAGAGCATCACTCTCGTAACTGCGTCTGTCAAGGAAGGGGGTGCGATGCCACAGGCTGACGGCGTAGTCACCACTGCGCCCGGATCGCAGACCCTGGCGCGGGGTCTGACCGTGCTCCAGGCGATCGCCACCTCACGGTCGGGACTGACCGTGCAGCAGGTCGCCGACCACATTGGAGTGCATCGCACGATCGCGTACCGACTGCTGTCGACGCTGGCGCAGTTCCGGCTGGTGGCGAAGGGGGAAGACGGCCGGTACCGGTCCGCTGCCGCGCTTGCCGTGCTCGGGGCGTCGTTCGACAACAACGTCCGTCAGCTGAGCCTGCCGACCCTGCGCGGCCTGGCCGACGAACTCGGCAGCACGGTGTCGCTGCTTGTCGCCGAGGGTGATCAACAAGTGGCGATCGCCGTTATCGTGCCGACCAACGTCTTCTATCAGCTGTCGTTCCACGAGGGCAGCCGGTACCCGCTCGAACTCGGGGCGGCCGGAATCGCGCTGCTGGCCTGCATGCCGCCGAGGCCGGGTGAACGGGATCTCGTTCCGCAGACCCGGCAGGACGGTTGGGTGATCACGCACGGCGAGGTCGAGCCGAACACCTACGGTCTGGCGGTACCTGTGCGCAGGCGTCCGCCGTCACCGCCTACGTGCATCAACCTCATCTCGCATCGCGAAGACGTCGTGCTGGACGGTAAGGACGCAGTCATCAAGGCGGCCAACGAGTTATCCGCGATCCTGAGTTGAGGATCATTACGCCGAAGGGAGCTACCAGTGACCGAATGGGACCATGAGATCGACGTGGTCGTGCTTGGCAGCGGCGGGGCAGGCCTCACCACTGCACTGACCGCAGCCGCCAACGGTGCCTCGGTCGAGGTGTTCGAGAAGGCGGCCACCGTCGGAGGTACGACGGCGGTTTCCGGTGGCATCGTGTGGATCCCGGCACACCGGCGATCGCCAGACGAAGAGCTGACCGTGGCCGACGCAATGAACTACCTGCGCGCGCAGTCCCTGGGTTTCATGGACGACGACCTGGTGGAGACGTTCGTCAACACCGGTCCGGACATGCTCGATTTCGTCGAGGCGCACAGCGATCTGCGGTTCGAGATCGCCGAAGGCTTTCCGGATTACAAGCCAGAACTGCCCGGCGGTCGGCCGACGGGCGGACGATCGCACAATGCGAAACCCTTCGACCTGTCCCGGCTCGGCGAATGGCGGGACCGGCTCACGTCGTTCCCCGCCGACTTCAGCAACGTCGGGATCGACGCCGAGACCCGCGAACGCATCCACGCTTCGCTCGACGACGAGTCCGGTGACTACTGCGTTGCGGGCACGGCGCTCATCGCAGGGCTGTTGAAGGGGCTGCTCGACGTCGGTGTGACACCGCGCACGGACGCGCGCGCCGAGGAACTCATCGCCGATGACCGCGGCATCACCGGAGTGCGAATCCTGCACGACGGCAAGCACGTCGACGTGCGAGCCCGCTGCGGTGTGGTGTTGGCGACCGGCGGATTCGAGTGGGACTCGAAGCTGGTCGAGGCGTACCTGCGTGGCCCCATGCGCGGCGCGGTCTCGCCGCCCAACAACACCGGTGACGGCCTGCGAATGGCGATGGCGCACGGCGCCGACCTGGCGAACATGGGCGAGGCATGGTGGGTCCCGATCGTGAAGCTTCCCGGTGACACGTTCGCGGGTCATCCGCGCAGCCGCAGCGTACGACTCGAGCGCACACGGCCCGGAAGCATCATCGTCAATCGCGCAGGCAAGCGGTTCGTCAACGAAGCGGGCGAGTACAACTCGATGGCCGGTCCGTTCCACTTCCTGGATCCGAAGCACGGTTACGCCAACGATCCGGCGTGGATTGTCTTCGACGCGCACCATCTCAAGCGGTATGGATTCCTGGGTGTAGCGCCAGGCGACGAGGCTCCTGACTGGTTCTCACCGTCGGCCGATCTCGCCGAGCTTGGGCTCAAGACCGGTATCGACCCTGATGGTCTGGCTCGCACACTGGCGGCATGGAACGACAACGTCGGCGCGGAGTGTGATCCCGACTTTGGCCGCGGCTCAAGTGCTTACGACGGATACTGGGGCGACGACAAGGCCGAGACGGTGGCCGGCAAGACGCTCGGGCCCATCGACGCACCTCCGTACTTCGCGGTGCCGGTCGCGATCGGCGCGATGGGCACCAAGGGTGGACCACGCACCGACCGTGATGGCCGGGTTTTCCACGTCAGTGGCACGGTGATCCCCGGCCTGTATGCCGCCGGCAATGCGATGGCCGGTGCCACCGGTAAGGCCTACGGCGGCGCAGGCGGAACCCTCGGCCCGGCAATGGTGTTCGGCTACCGAGCAGGCCTGGCGGTTTCCGCGCGAGCAGAGAAATCAACCGGCGACCGCTGAGCCCACGAAATAGCTGCCCAACAGGCACACGGCGATGAGCACAACCCAGGCATCGGTGAGGCGGCGCAGCAATACGGGAGCATGACGCACTTCCATGAATTCCCGGAAGATGATGCGCACCTTGACGAGCGCGATCACGATCGCGCTCACGGTGACGACGGTGCTGGCCCTCCGCACCCCGTTCTGATCGACCGCGTGATCCAGCCAAATGTAAACGAGGGTCATCGATGTCAGGATCAACCAGACGATCAGCAATCTCGTATTGAATGTGGCGCTCACGAATCACCTCACGACGTAGAGCAATGCGAAAATCAGGACCCATAGAAAATCGACTGTGTGCCAGTACGTCGCGCACGTTTCGACGAGTTGCTGGGATCGCCGGACCGGGCTCCAGAGCTGATAGACGACCACGCCAAGCACGACGAAGCCGATCAGCACGTGGATGCAGTGGATCGAGGTCAGGAAGAAGTAGTGCGAGAAGAACTCGTCGCTGGTGAACGTGTTCCCCATCTGAATCTCCTTGACCCATTCCAGGATCTTCGCAGCGAGGAACACGAGACCGAAGGCGATCGTCAGGAACGCATTCGTCAAGGCGGACCGGTACGCGCCGTCGCGAGCGGCCTGGACGCACCGGGCGATCGCCCACGAACTCAGTAGCAGCGCAACGGTGTTGAAGACTCCGATGCGAAGGTCCAAGTCTGCCTGGGACTGCAGGTAGAGCTCCTCGTTCTGGGTGCGCGACACCAGGTACACCGAGAAATACCCGGTGAAGAGAAGTGACTCGAAGAGCACGAAGAACCACATGTCCGGTTGCCCAGGCACGAACTTCGCCGGCATCTCCTCGAGTTCGGCACCGGCGACGGTCGTCATCGGACTACCTCCACGCGTTTAGCAGGATGTTCAGGTAGCGGACCGGTGCCGAAGTCTTCGCGTTGAATCATCCTGCGCAGCAGCACAATGAAGACGGCGGTGTAGGTCACGAACACGACCATGTTGATCCACCAGGCGATCGCACCGTTCCACGCGAAGGCGCCCCGTTGGAAGATCCATGCGGGTGCAACGACGACTTCGGTCAGCGCATTGCACAGGCCCAGGTATCCGAACCACTTCGGGAACACGCGGTTCTTGTCAATCAGAATCGCAACAGTCCAGATCAACGACCCGATGAGGAACACTCCCATGGTCCCGCTGAACGACAGGAACGCGAAATCGTAGAGCCAGTGAATGATTTCGGGATCGCGGTCGGGCCGCAGGGCTGCCACGCTCATCGCGATGGCCATCACCAGCATCCCGGGGACCGCCGCCAGCGAGTAGATGATCAGGTATGAGTAGGCGAAGACGCGACTCACCGACATCCGCCGCATCGAGTACGCCAGGAGGGCGTTCATCGGCGCGCACATTCCCGCGATGAGAAACACGACGCCGAAGCCGGCGAGGATGCCGAAGCCGTGGGCATCGAACCACTGCACCACCGTCGGGGTGTCCCATGCGGGGCTCGGCGGAGGCTGGACCCGAGTGACGAAGAAGAACAGCACGCCGTACAGCTGGTAGAAGAGCACCATCACCCACCACGCGAACCACAACTCGCGTTTGGGATGGTGACGGAGGTTCCAGGCCAAGCTGCTCACGCCGCGACCCGATCCTGGGCTCGCTGCTGCCGAATGGTCTGGCCCAGAACGATTCCCATGACGACGATCCATACGGCGACCGCGATGTTCTTGACCCAGAATGACAACACGCCATCCCAGGCCAATGGCCCGGTGGAGGCCAGCGCGGTGAACGCGGCGGGTGCCAGCGCGGCCGCGATCAGCAGGTTGAAGTGTGCCACCCATGGCTTGAAGACCGGTTGTTCCTGTCCATCCCAGTAGATCGCCAGCGCAAGCAGCACGCATTGGGCGATCAAATAGGGCACCAGAATGGTGAAGGTCAGCCATGCGAGGTCGTTCAACATCTGGGTCAGCTCCGGCGCACGTTCCGGGCGGAACGATCCGAGCAGCCAGAACATGTTCGCGATGAGGAACAACGTCGGCGGGCCACCGGCGCATGCGATCAGGCTGTAGGACAGGATCGGCGTGCGGTGAGCCATCCGGCGTATCTGCATCGCCAACAGGATCACGATGGGGATCAGACCCACGCCGAACCAGTTGAACAGGATCATGCTGTAGCGGATCCGCGCCGTCTCGTCGCGATAGAAGGCCGCGACCTCTTCTGCGGACATCGTCGGTGACATCGGGTGCACGAAGCCGGGAAACATCAAGAACGCCGCGATCCAGATGATTGCCACCACGGGCAAGGTCCAGACGAGAATCAACTCGCCATCAGTTCGTCGCATCTTCGAAGCCTCTTCGCGCTGAGCGTAAGTTGCCGATCGGCAACTTAGACGGTAGCCGATCGGCAACTAGACGGTCAATCCTCCGACGCGATCGACGACTTCAGCCAAGCCGGCGAAGCCGGGGGCCGCGGCCAAGTCGGCGGCAACGCGGCGGCTGGCTTCGCGGTAACGCGGCTGATTCAGCACGGCCAGGATGTCGCGGCGCAGCGCGCGTGGCGATGGGCGTTCGCTTCTGATGCGCCGCCCGACACCCGACCACGCAACTCGGGCGCCGACTTCTGGCTTGTCCTCCTTGCCGCCGGTGGCGACGATCGGCACACCGTAGCGCAGGGCGTACTGGACGCCGCCGTAACCGCCGTTCGTGACGAAAACCGAAGTCTTCGGCAATAATTCGTCGTACGGCAGGTACATTGCTGCCCGAGCGTTCGCCGGCAGCGGTGGCAGGGTATCCACCGGACGACCGCCAGTGGAGACCACGACCAGCACATCGTCGTCGGCAAGCCCGCGCAGCGTCGGCGCGATCGCTTGCCCATAGTCCATGTTGGCGACCGTGCCTTGCGTGACATGAACGACGGGCCGCGTTCCGTCGAGATCCGCCCACCACTCCGGCAGCGGCGCCTGTGAGCCCGTCGCCGACAGGGGTCCGACGAAGTGAAGCGTGGGCGGCGCATCAGACATCGGGTATTCGAACGAGGGAACGCTGAACTGTACGAGCGCTTCGGCTCGACGACCCCAGTCCACGAACGAGCCCGGCATGTCGTGGCCGTGCACCTCGGTGTGGAGGTCGTTGATTGTTCGATAGGGCCGCCGCAGAACTCGGCGACTGATCACGGCCAGTGCCGCGTTTCGCGGACGGTTCAGGAACCTGGCCGGTGCCAGGCCCAGGCCGTAGGGCGCCTTGTCGCGGCTCTCGATGGGCAGCGGAATGACACTGCACATGATGACCGGCGGACGTGTAGGACGCTGGTGCCCGAGTAGGAATGCTGCCCCCATGAACGCAGGTTCTGCGATCACCACGTCCGCCGGGCGGCGCGCGAATGCCGCCGTGAGTGCCTCGTACTGAGCCGTCGCCGGACGCGCGAAGACATGTTCGATGTCGAAAGCGATGGACTTGACACCCTTTAGGCCGGCGCGCTCGGGATAGCGCTCGGCCAGCGGCGTGTCGTCGAGGTCAGCCTCGGCAGGCAGCGGCACATATGTGGCGCCCGTGGCAACGACCTTGTCGGCGAATAGCGCGCCGGTGATGAACCGCACGTCGTCGCCCCTGCCGACGAAGTACTTGGCGACTGCCAGCAATGGCGTCACATGACCGTGGGAAGGAAAGCCGGCGATGATGATCGATGACACGGTCCCCCCGTTTCGCCGATGAGTACTGTGAGATAGTATTCATTACTGTGCCACCCAAGTCAATATCAACCCGGCGATCGTACAACTCCGAGCTGCGTCAGCAGCAGGCGTCGGCGACGCGATCGCGCGTCCTCGCCGCCGCGGTGGAGTTGTTCGCCGCCGAGGGGTATGCGCGCACCACGCTGGCGAAAATCGCTGCCGCAGCCGGTGTTTCCGCTGAGACGGTCCAGGCGCAGGGGCCGAAGGCCGCCCTCCTGATCGCCGCCGTCGAGTACGCCGCGGTCGGCGTGGCCGGCGAGAAGAACGTCTTCAATCTCGACGTCGGCCGCCGACTACTCACCATCGACGACCCCGACGAGGCGGTGAACTTCGTCGTCGCGGCGGCCACGGACATCCATGAAGGAACGGCGCCACTGGCCGCTGCGGTCATCGGCGGTGCGAACGCGGATTCCGAGTTGCAGCGGTATCTCGACGGTTTACTCGCGAGCATCACCCTGCAGGTTCGGCGAGTGCTCGAGGTGTTCCGGGACCGCAAATGGCTTCGTGGTGACGTTCCGTTCGACGAACTCGTCGTGACGGCCGCGGTGCTCTTCAGCGTCGACACGTATCTGCGTACACGGCGCGAGGGGTGGAGCGTCGACGACTACGGCGCATGGTGTCGTCGCATGCTCGCCGAGACGATTTTCCTTCCCCGACAGTGAACTTGCTGGTTGCCGATCGGCTACCCTCGTCGCTGTGACGTCCAAAGAGGACTTCAGGTTCAGCGCGATCACCCGCACTGCTGCCCAGACCCGTGTGCTGGACGCGGCGCTGAAACTGATTGCCGAGCACGGGGTCAGCGGGACATCCCTGCAGATGATCGCCGACGCCATGGGCGTGACGAAGGCGGCGGTGTACCGCCAGTTCAAGACCAAGGAAGAAATCGTCATCGCCATCACCGAGCGGGAACTGGCTTACCTCGAGGATGGGCTCGAAGCTGCCGAAGCCGAGGGACACGCTCTGAGAGCACGGGAAGTCCTGCTCGACCGGATGATCGACCAGGCCATCGAACGCCGCGCGGTCGTCAGTGTGCTGCAATTCGATCCGGTCATCATTCGGTTGCAGGCGGAGTACGAACCGTTTCAGAGGTTCATCGAACGCCTTTATGCGGCGCTACTCGGCACGGAACCCGGCATCGAGGCGCGCCTCCACGCGGCGATGATGTCGAGCGCGATCAGCGTCGCCGTTATGCATCCCCTGCTCGCCGATGTCGATGACGAGACTCTGCGTACGCATCTGATCCACATGACTCGTCGAATGCTCGACCTGCCGGAGAAGCGTCAGCGCAAGCGGCGCTGATATACGCGACTACACAGTGGTGGCATCGCACGAGCCCCCGGCGGGATTTGAACCCACAACGCACGAGGTAGAAGCTCGCTGCTCTTTCCATTGAGCTACGGAGGCCGGGATTGTCCGGATGCAGGACTCGAACCGTTACTTTCGAGGTTGGCCGTTGTTGGCCGGTGCCGGGGTAACGGTTGCCCGGCCCAGTGACCGCGTTCTTGATCGGCGGGGCTGACGGGATTTGGTTCCCCGTGTCCGTGGCCGCTGGCGGTTTCTGGTACTCACCTGTTGGTCTTCGGGTGTGGCCTGGTCGGTAGCTCTCACGACGCGATCCTCTGGTCGCGTGCGTGTCACACCTTTCCGTCGCCGCGCCTTCAAACCTTGGGCGCGTCGTCCGACCACGGTGGCAGCTGCCTCGTGCCGGGTGACGTTCTCATATGGCGTGCGCCAGTGCTGGTCTCCCCACACGCTGGTGTAGGCGGGGTTGACCGCAACCAGGGCGATGCCGTGTCGGTGCGCCTGCCCGGACAAGCGGTTGCGGAACACCGCCGTAGGGATACCTGCCACCGTTTTGCGGAACCGTTTGCCGCGCGAACCTCGGCCCATGGTTTCGCGGCCTGCGGCACGCGCGTCGGCGAAGTCGAGGTCCTCCACTGCGACGGTGTCGATGTGGTAGGACGTCGTGTAGTGGAGGAGCCGGGTGATCGCATGCCGCACTTGGGCGTCGCGGCGAGCCGAGGAACCCGCCAGGTCAAAATCGATGCGCTTAGGCCGCCCAAGGGGGTTGCCGTGCGCATCGAGGCGACGCACGGCCAGGTGTCCGTCGTTGAGGTCCACCCCCACCACTGGCCGGTCGGCACGAGCGTCGCGGTTCTGGATCTGCGTGGAGATGGCATCGGAAGGCGTTGGCGGGCATGCCCAATTGGCGGTGAGGTACCGGCCGGCCCGGCCGGGTTTACGGCTGATGGTGTAGGACATGGACTTTCCGCCGGTGATGCGGGCGCACCACTCCTCAGCGCGATGAGCGAACGTAGCGGTCCCGGACAGGATGTAGCGGCCGTGTGGGGCGTTGGCCAGGTGCTCCAGGGGTTTGGGCAGCCGCAGACTGACCTGCCCGTCGGGGGTGACGGTGAGGGTCAGGTTGCCGAACGGTTCATCACCTGAGCCGATGGCGTCAATGCGGTTTCGGGCGCACTGCCATTCCTGTCGCCACTCGGGCAGCGTGAGATTCGCCGCGTCGAGGTGGTGGCGTGTGTTGGCCAGCCGCTTGCCACCGGCCACGACACGCACACGATGGTCATCGAAATCGGCACTCACACGCGCGAGCTCGGCTCGCAGTACCTGCAGGCGGCGTTGTTTGTGAACCCTTTCGGCCTGCGTCGCATAGCCTTTGGGCAGCTTAGCCCTGCGGCGCCCCCGGCGTTGTTGCGGGGTCAGGGTGTCATCGGTCGGTGCCGCGAGTCGCTTTTCGATGGTGGTGATCGCAGCGCGCAACCCGATGATGTGGCGGTATTGCCCATCTCGAGCCAAACGGATCTGGCGGTCGTTGCCGGCGATGATCGCGTTGGCCCACCGTGCACTGGACTTCGCGGTCAACGCCGTCTTGCGGGTGTTGAGCCGGTCACGGCGTACCTGCCGCGCTCCGTCCTGTTCCATCGCCGGGTCCGGCGCCACGGTGCGCGACACCGCCGCCAGGTCCGCGCACCGCAGCCTACCCAAATGCTGGGCAACCAAATCCAGCACCCGCTCGTCAGCGGGCGTGGTCGCCACCCGGGTGCTGATCGCAACCCCACGCGGGCCAGCCACCGGCTTGATCCCACGCCACTGCCGCAACCCCACCGCCGTCACACACCCGATCATTCCCGACAGCTCCGACAAGTTGGACTCGTCCAAGGTCGACCAACAAAACGAATAGCCGTTCTAGACCCGCACACCTGGTTAGTCCAAGGCAGGTGCTCTGGCCTGTTGAGCTAATCCGGCCTGCACTCAATGTGTGTACGCCGAGCGGGAATCGAACCCGCGACCGTCACGTTATAAGCGTGCCGCACCAACCATCCGTGCTCCCGGCGCTCTGGATATCCCGTGCTGCCCGCGGCGGGATCCGAACACGCACTGTCCGGTTTAGGAAACCGGAGCTCTATCGTTGAGCCACGCAGGCTCGATCGGTGCGTGCGGAGCGGACTGTGGTCGGTTCACGCACCCCCGAGGAGAATCGAACTCCCAACCTCCAGCTCCGCGAACTGGCGCTCTTTCCGTTGAGCTACAGGGGTCTGGCGCAGAGCCCCTGGCAGGATTCGAACCTGCAACCGTCGGTACCGAAAACCGATGCTCTATCCGTTGCGCTACAAGGGCATTGGGGTGATCGGGGGAGTCGAACCCTCGACTGTGGAGTCACAATCCACCGTGTTGCCGTTACACCACGACCACCGCGAAACCGCTACCTTGTTAGGTAGCGACTGCGGAGGCGGAGGGACTCGAACCCCCAACCGCGTGTGGTGCGGCGGCTCGTTAGCACCGAGCTGCATTACCGTTCTGCCACGCCTCCGAGTGGAGAATAGGGGGCTCGAACCCCTGGCCTCCTGTTTGCAAAGCAGGCGCTCTTCCGATTGAGCTAATTCCCCATGGCGACCGTGACGGGATTCGAACCCGCGTCCTCCCGCTCGACAAGCGGGCGCTCGCGCCGACTGAGCTACACGGCCAATAGCTTTGACGCTGTTGTTGTCCGGGGAGGAGTTGAACCTCGGGCCTCCGCCGTATCAGAGCGGCGCTCTCGACCACTGAGCTACCGGACACCAGTGCCCCGTGCGGGACTCGAACCCGCTCCCCTGCCTTGAAAGGGCAGAAGACTAACCCATATCCGAACGGGACCTCGACAATCTGAGCGTTGTGATTCGTAGGAGAATCGAACTCCTGCTGTCTGGCTGAGAACCAGGTGTGCTGCCCCTACACCAACGAACCGTCTGCTGCCTCGTCAGGACTCGAACCTGAACTGCCCGGAACCAAAATCCGGTGGGCTTCCGATTACCCCACGAGGCACCGATGGTGCGTGCGGAGGGATTTGAACCCCCTGTGCCCGAAGGCAACTGGTTTACAGCCAGCAGCGACTAGCCCTATTCGCCTCGCACGCTTGGCATCTCTGCGATGCTCCCCGAGCAGGACTCGAACCTACAGTCACGGATTAACAATCCGTCGGTTTACCGGTTAACCGACCGGGGATTGCGGCGCCGGCCCCGCTTGCCGTGGTCAAACAGCAGCGGGAACCGGCGCATACCGGAATCTCTCGCGCTCCTTCGGCTCGAAGGGTTCACGGATCAGGGTCATTCCGGCTTCATGCGGCGTCCGGTCGCCCTTGAGACCGTTGCACGCCTGGCACGCCGCGACGAGATTGAACCACGCGTCCCCTCCGCCACGGGAGCGGGGCAGAACATGGTCCACGGTGTCGGCGCGCACGCAGCAATAGACGCAGATATACCCGTCGCGGCGCAGCACGCCTTCGCGGGTCACCCGGGTGCTCGGCTTGTAAGGGATGTGCACGTACTCCCGCAGCGCCACCGACACGGGCAGCTCGATCACCACCGACGGGCTGTGTATGTGCACCGTTGGGCTGTGCACGTCGATGACGTACACCGCACCCCGAATGATGAGCCTTACGGCGTCCTGCCACGGAATCCGGGACAGCACACGGTAGTCAGCGTTGTAGACCTCAACGGTCAGGTCATGTATCAGGATCGCCATGGCCGCGTACCTCCTTTCCGTGTCTGAGCGGTCTTTCGGCAATTTGTTGCGCGGGCAGGATTTGAACCTGCGACTTCCGGGATATGAGCCCGACGGACTACCGAGCTGTCCTACCGCGCATCGTGTTTCGCGTGCCCCCGGAGAGATTCGAACTCCCGACAACCTGCTTGTAGGGCAGGGGCTCTCCCGCTGAGCTACAGGGGCGGGTGACTACAGGCCCAGCTGGTCAGCAGCGATGGAGACGACCGGAGTCTCCACTCCCAGTAGGTGGACCTGCACATTGCTATCGGGGTCGACGCGGTTGCCGACGATCCTGACGAATGCGGTTCCGACGGGAATGCCCGCGACCGGAACACCCGAGGAATCGGTGGGGTGATCGGTCAACAAGGTCGCTCGCTTTCTGGCCAGATTCTTCCGGTCGGAAGTGATCGGCTTGTACGCCCGCACCCCGGGCACGGGCAGCAATCGGTCGCCATGTTCTTGGTCTTGGCACTCGTCGGCGAACCTGCGCGCCTCTGCGGCATCAGCCGTGAATATCTTGTACTCCTGAACGTCGATGCCGTAGTACTCCTCAAACTCACCGTTGCGTTGGGGCATCGGGGTCCTCAGATATCGGCGACCAGAGGTTCTCTCAATACCGAGTTCCACCCAGCGATACTCCTTCCCGTGCACACGAGCCGTGTGGTACGCGATCACGCTCGGTGGGGCAGATGTCGCCCCGTCGCGACAGCCGTGACGGGGCGAACCTTCGCTTCCGCCGAGCTCTCCGCGTCACCACGCTCACCCTTCCTGCGACGCCCCTCGTCGGTGCCGTGAATGCGAAGGCCGAGTCGAACGGCGCCCAGGGCCACACCCATGACCAACGCGGCCGCCATCGTCCCCACCACGAACGCGACAAGCGGGTAGTAGAACGTGTAGCCGTCGGCGTGCCACGCGCGAATCACGGCTGTCACGTAGACGACTACCACCGACAGCGGAATCCCGATGACGGCCAGGGCCACGCCTATGAGTGCGATTCCCGGTGCGCCGCTGTCGCTGAGCGTGACGCTGGAAGCACCGACATAGATGGAAACCAACACCCATCCGATCAGCACAATGAACAGGAGAATCGTCGCAATCGTGTCGAGAACCTGCATTGAGCTAGTCTCGCCTATTCGCGCGGAGTTCACGGTCGTCGGGATGACACGATTTGAACGTGCAACCGCCTGGTCCCAAACCAGGTGCGCTTCCAAGTTGCGCCACATCCCGTTGGCACGGACGGAGGGATTCGAACCCCCAACGTACGGATTTGGAGACCGCTGCTCTTCCAGGTTGAGCTACATCCGCAGCGAGCCGGCGGCGAGCCTCGAACTCGCCCCTCCAGTTTGGAAGACTAGCGTGCAGCCTGCTACACCTCACCGGCAATGTGGTCTCGAAAAATGCGTGCGCCGTGAGGGTTTCGATCCCCCGTCCCCAGATTAAGAATCTAGTGCTATCCCAACTCAGCTAACGGCGCGTGGCGAACGTGGGCCGCCCGGGACTCGAACCCGGAATTCAAGGGTAAAAGCCAAGAGTGATACTCGATTTCACCAACGACCCAAAGTGTTACGTGCGTCCGGCAGGAGTCGAACCTGCACGCCCAGTTACGGACACCGGATTCTGAATCCGGCACGTCTCCCAGTTCCGTCACGGACACTCGACACCACGAAGTGCGCTCGGCAGGAGTTGAACCTGCACGCCCGTAATGGGCACCCGGGTTTGAGCCGGGCGCGTCTACCATTGTTCCGCCACGAGCGCGGATGCCACCACTGTGTAGTTTTCAAAGTTCTGACGAGACAGCGCTGTTCGCTGTCGGCGCCGCGGTGCACCCGGCCATCCGGGTGCGTTGCAATAGACGATGTTGCTACTCAGAACGTGAGTTGTAAACAGAGAATTTCAGCGAAATCTGTTGTGCCACAGGATAATTAGGTGCAACAAACTACAGGAATGTCAGGAGACATTCCCAGCAGGGCAAACAGCAAAGCTGAGAGATATATGAGATTTTTCTTCGGGCCCTTGCTTCCGGCCGGGGCGCTCGCGGTGATCCGTCATATTCCAGACAGAGACAAAGGACCTGATGTTCTCCGCGTACGACAAAGCCACCGTGGACGCGGTCTGCATCCCGGCGAGCAAGGCATAGTCGTATTGGAGCGTGGTCACAGAACGATGGTAGCAACTTGGCCGGGCACTTCCGAGTGCTTATTCAACCGAGCCAGCAACAAGCGTCTCGGCCGCCGCGTAGGGGTCGTGCGTGCCCGCGGCCACCATCTCAGCCAGTCGATCCAGCTGGGGATGGTTTCGCATCAGGGTCTGCGCCAACGACAGAATCTGCGCCCGAGCGCGGGCTTTTCGTCGTTCAGGACTATCCGCACGAAGGTGCTCATCGATCGCCTCGACCAGCTCTTGCACACCTTCGCCTTGTGCTGCAACGAGTTTGAGAATCGGAGCGGTTGTCTCTGCGCGCAGATCACGTACCGTCTGATCTGCGCCCTCGCGGTCGGCCTTGTTCACCACCACGATGTCGGCGACTTCGAGCAGACCCGCCTTCGCCGCCTGAACCGCGTCGCCTGCACCAGGATTGAGGATCACCACGGTTGGGTCGGCCACCGCAGCGATCTCGATCTCCGACTGCCCGACGCCGACGGTCTCCAGTACGATCACGTCATACGACAAGGCTGCGAGCAACCGGATAGCAGCCGGGACCGCCGCGGCCAGCCCACCCAAATGACCGCGGGTGGCCACCGAGCGGATGAGCACGTCAGAGTCGTTGATATGCGCGGCCATTCGGATCCGGTCACCCAGCAGCGCCCCTCCGCTGTAGGGCGACGACGGGTCGACGGCGAGCACCGCGACCCGCATATCTCGCTCCCGGTACGCACTCACCAGCGCACCCACCGTGGTCGACTTTCCAGCGCCAGGAGGACCAGTCACGCCGACGATTCGGGGCGGTGACGTCGGGCCAAGTGCCTGCAGCACGTCGACGCGCCGTGGACTCTCGACCAGGCTCAGCAGCTTGCCGGCGGCCCTGGTGGATCCCTGCCGCGCGGCAGCGATGAGCTCTTCGATGGTCATCGTCATGGAGTCTACGGTGCATCACGCGGTATGAGAATGATATTCTCTTTGATTGAGAGTGATAATTGCAAGAAGGGGAACCGTATGCAAATCGCAGGTAGCTCCGCGATCGTGGTCGGAGGCGCGGGCGGCCTCGGTGAGGCGACCGTCCGGCGCCTGCACGACGCAGGGGCCAAGGTGGTTGTCGCCGACCTGGCCGATGACAAGGGCAAGGAGCTGGAGGGCGAGCTCGGCGTGCGCTATGTGCGCACCGACGCCACCTCGGAGGAGTCGGTCAATGCGGCCATCGCCGAAGCCCAATCGCTCGCCCCGCTGCGCATCTCCGTCGACACCCACGGCGGTCCAGCCAGCGGCGGCCGGCTCATCGGCAAGGACGGGTCGCCGCTGGACCTCGAGGGCTTCAAGAAGACGATCGAGTTCTACCTGACCGCGGTCTTCAACGTGATGCGGCTGTCGGCCGCGGCCATCGCAACGACGGAGCCGCTCGACGAGGGTGGACGCGGCGTCATCGTGAACACCGCATCGATCGCCGGCTACGAGGGGCAGATCGGTCAGCTCCCCTACTCCGCCGCCAAGGGCGGTGTACTCGGCATGACGCTTGTCGCCGCGCGTGACCTGTCGCCACTCGGCATCCGCGTGGTCACCATCGCACCCGGCACGATCAACACCCCGGCGTACGGCAAGGCGGGCGACCAGCTCGAGCAGTACTGGGGTCCGCAGGTGCCGTTCCCCAAGCGCATGGGCCGATCGACGGAGTACGCGCAACTGGCGCAGAGCATCATCGAAAACGATTATCTCAACGGCGAAATCATTCGTCTCGACGGAGCGTTGCGGTTCCCGCCGAAGTGAAAGCGCGCAGCGCGCTGGAAGGTCGAGTGGCGTTCGT
Organism: uncultured Actinomycetota bacterium; assembly: GCA_963711755.1. GTDB lineage: Bacteria > Actinomycetota > Actinomycetes > Mycobacteriales > Mycobacteriaceae > Mycobacterium. Next base: position 666,058 of record CAVQFK010000023.1, on the reverse strand, counting down.
CGCAGGCGCCAGCCGTGGCATCGGCGCGACGGTCGCCGAGGCGCTCGCGCGCGAGGGTGCAGCGGTCGCGGTCGCCGCGCGCTCCGAGCACGAGGGCAAGGTGCCCGGCACGATTCATGCGGTGGCCGAACGCATTACCGCAGCCGGTGGCCACGCATTGCCGGTGCCGTGTGACGTCACCAGTGAGGAGTCGGTGAACGCCGCTGTGGCCGCCACGGTTTCGGAGTTCGGCGGCATCGACATCCTGATCGCGAACGCTGGGGTGCTGTGGCTAGGCCCGATCGAGTCGACGCCCGTGAAGCGCTGGCAGCTCTGCCTGGACGTCAACCTGACCGGCGTCTTCCTGGTGACCAAGGCCGTCATCCCTCACGTGAAGGCGCGCGGCGGCGGGTCGCTCATCGCGATCACCACCATCGGCGTCGGTATGACCGACCATGGCGCCAACGCCTACTGGGTGTCCAAGGCCGGCGCCGAGCGCTTGTATCTCGGCCTTGCCGCAGATCTGAAGCCCGACAACATTGCGGTGAACTGCCTGTCCCCTTCGCGGGTCGTGCTCACCGAGGGCTGGCAGGCCGGTGGTGGTGGCATGGAGATCCCGCCCGAGATGATCGAGCCACCGGAGGCGATGGCCAACGCCGCAGTGCTGCTGGCACAACAAGATTCGAACGGAATTACCGGCACGATCCAGCGCTCGGAGGAGCTCACCGCCTAGACAGCCTCAAACGGGTCACCGTCCAACGAGATTGACGGCCGCCCGTCGGCTCCTTGCGGGACGTCCCCTACCAGCGTTATCCGGTACAGCCTGCGGTCGTGGTCGGTGGTCAGATCGCTTGGCGCGAGATGGACCGTGGAGCGGTTGTCCCAGAACGCGATGCTCCCGGGCTCCCATTTGAACCGCACTGTGTACTCCGGCCTGGCAAGTTCGTCATAGAAGAGGCCGAGGAGTCTTCGACTCTCGTGCGGGGAGATTCCGACGATGTGGGTGGTGAAGCCGGGGTTGACGTAGAGCGCGCGCTCTCCAGTTTCGGGATGCACGCGAACGACGGGATGTTCGGTGACCAGCGGCCGTCGGTTCACCCGGCGTTCGTAATCCTCGGTGGCGGTCGTTCCGTCGGGCGGCGAGAAGCGGTGAACGGCGCGCAGTCCATCGGCTAGCCGACGGACGGGCGCCGACAGCCCTGTGTAGGCGGCGACGGTGTTGGACCACTGGGTGTCACCGCCATGCGGCGGGATCACCTCGGCACGCAGGATCGACGCCGCGGGCGGATTGACCGCGGCGGTCACGTCGGCGTGCCAATTGGTCTTGTCGTAGCCACGACTGGTTCCGTAGCGCGCCTTGAACCTGTCTCTGAAGATCGGGTAGATCGTGGGGTAGTTCGGATCGGGAATCGAATCGAACAGCGGATGAGCAGGGGTGGGCGCCCCGAACGCCGAGGCCAATCGCAGGTGGTCGTCGTGGTCGATGAACTGGTCGCGGAAGAAAACCACCTTCCATTTCAATAAAGCCGTGCGGATTTCGTCGACATCCCGCTGCGCCAACGGCTTTGTCAGATCGACGCCGTGGATCTCCGCTCCCGTCCAGCCCGACTGCGGTCGGACGTCGATCCCCTGCCGTGCCTGTGTCTCTGTCGTCATGCGTGGGTCCTCTCTGTCGTCAGATGTTGATCGGCTTGGGTGTCACACCGTCGAGGTCGTTCTGGGCTGACACGATGTCGTTGTAACGACCGTCGACGTAGGGCTCCAGGTCCACATGAGTCTTCGTCGTGCCGGTCTCGTAGAGGCCGTCGGCGACGGACTGGAACAGGGCGGTCGAGGCAGGGTCGATCGGGTAGTAGGACGCGACTCCGTCCTCCTCGTATAGCTTCTTGCCCTGGTCGTAGGTGATGCCCTGCTGCTTGACGTAGTACGCGTTGATCCATTCGTCGGCGTGGGAGTCCTTCCAGTTGTTGGCGGCGATCGCCCGCCCGACGTAGTCACCGATCGCTGCGGCCTTAGCCGGGTCGTCGAGGATCTCCTTCCGCACGATCAGCGTCTGGATGCCGCTGTTGATCCCCTTACCGTCGCCAAGGATGGGTGGCTCGCCCAGCTGGTAATACTGGTTGCCGAGCACGATCGCGGCGTCGACCGCGCCCGCGGCGAACGTCGGAACCACCTCGGCCCCAGCAAGTTCCACCGGCTGCACGTCGGTCTTGAGATCGAGGCCGTGCTGCTTGAGCAGCGCGGCGGTGATCATGTGGCGACCGGAGCCCGGCGGGTAGGCCACGCGTTTGCCACGAAGCTGCTCGATCGACGTGATGCCGCTGTCCGGCTTGGCCACCAGGAAGTAGCCTCCGCTGGTTCCGGGGTTGGCCTGCAGCCCGATCGTGACCAGATCGGTGACGCCGCTGTCGACGGCGATCGGTACCGGAGCCTCCCCGATGGAGCCGATGTCGGCGGCACCCGACCGCAGGGCTTCGATGACCGCGGACCCACCGCTGAAGTCGGCGAACTCCACGCCATACGGAGCGTCCTTGCCCGCGCCGGCGAGATTCCAAGGCAGCGACTGGGTGGCGTTCTGTTCGGCGATGACGAGCTTGGTGCCGGGCGGCACGTCTGACTTGGTGGCGATCTCGACGGAGGCGATCGCGGCGCCGCTGTCGTCGTCGGACAACCCGCATGACGCCAGGAGCAGTGGAATGGACAGCAGCAGTATGGCTTTCCGCAAGCCGGAGGTACGGGGCACGTCAAGATCCTTTGTCGGGTGCGCGAGGCACGGGTCAGAGCTGAATTTCTCCGGTGACACCGAGTTCGGCCAGCAGGCGACGGCGCAACGTCGCGAACTCGTGAGAGTCGCGCGCTCTCGGTTTCGGCACCGTGACGTCGACGTCGAGCGAGATGCTGCCGTCGGTCAGCACGATCACCCTGTCCGCCAACAGGATTGCTTCGTCGACGTCGTGTGTGACCAGCAGGACGGCAGGCTTGTGCCGGCGACACAACGCCAGTAGCAGCCCGTGCATCTTGATGCGGGTGAGCGCGTCGAGCGCACCGAAGGGTTCGTCGAGCAGGAGCAGTTCAGGTTCGCGTACCAGCGCCCGCGCGAGTGCGACGCGCTGAGCCTCTCCCCCGGACAACGTCCTGGGCCACACCTTGGCCTTGTCGGTCAAGTTGACCTCGCTGAGCGCGGCGCGGGCTTGTTCCCGCACCGCGGCGGTCGCAGGCAGGCCGACCGTCACGTTGGTCAGCACGCGCTGCCATGGCAGCAGCCGGGGATCCTGGAACACGATGGCGCGGCGCTCCGGCACCCGGACGAATCCCTCGAAGTCGCCGTCCAGCGCGCCGAGCGCCCGCAGGAATGTGCTCTTCCCCGAACCACTCCGGCCCAACAGGGCGACGAACTCGCCGCTGCGGATCTCGAGATTGAGGTCGTCGATGACGACGTGGTCTCCGAACGCCTTTCGCACCCCTCGGGCGATGACGACGGTGTCAGTCACCAACTCAGTCACCGTCATACGCCCGCCTCCAGGTGAGCAGTCGCGCTTCGAGGAACCGGACGATCAGAATCGAGGTGAGCCCGAGGATCGCGTACACACCGATCAGGACGAAGACGACGTCGATCTGGAAGTACTCCCGGGCATCGGTCATCATCCGGCCCAGGCCCTTCTTCGCGTTGATGGTCTCAGCGAAGATCAGCGACAGCCAGGATGCGGTGAGCGCCAGTCGCAATCCCACCAGGAAGCCCGGCAGCGATCCTGGCAGGATGACCCGGTAGATGAGCTCGGCGCGACCAACGCCGAAGGAGCGGGCCGCTTCCACCAGACCAGCGTCCACGCTGCGGATAGCGCTGAAGGTGTTGATGTAGATGGCCACCGCCACCGCCAGGGTGATCAGGGTGATCTTCGGGACCTCGCTGATGCCGAACCAGACAATCAGCAGTGGCACCAGTGCGAAGTTCGGAACCGCGCGCAGGACCTCCATGTTCGCGTCGACGAAGTTCTCCCCTACCCGCGACAGACCTGACACCAGGGCCAGTGTCAAACCCAGCGCAATCCCGAACGCCGCTCCGTAGCCGACACGCAACAAGCTGGTAAGCAAATGCTCCTGCAGGGATCCGTCGGCGATCAGATGAATCGCCGCGCCGACCACCCTGCTCGGCGGCGGGACGGTGCGCTCATTGAAAATGCCTGTGCTGGAGAGCAACTGCCACAGCGCGACAAGCAACACCGGACCGAGAAGCCGCTGCAGCGCACGCGGGACGAACTGCTTGCGTTGCCGCTTGCCCGCCAGGGCCCGCGGGTCGACGAGCGTCGCGTTCGGCTCGATACGAGTGTCCGCCCGGGTACGGGAGAGCACCGTCGCCATGTCAGGCGGCCCCGAAGAACTCGCCAGCCAACGACTCGGATTCGCGGCCGTCGGGGCCGACGGGAACGTCACCGACCAGTGTGATGCGGTGCAGTATCCGGTCGCCGTCGACGTGCTCGAAGTCCCGTGGTGCGAGGTGCAACGCCGCACGGTTGTCCCAGAACGCGACGCTGCCCGGCTCCCACTTGAACCGCACCGTGTACTCGGGGCGATTGATCTCCTCGAACAGCAAGTCGAGGACGTGACGGCTCTCCCGGGGCGAGAGGTCGACAATCTCCCGGGTGAAGGACGGGTTGACGTACAGCACGGGTTCGGAGGTCTCGGGATGAATGCGGACGACCGGGTGGATCGACGCAAGCGGATTGCTGCGTATCAGGTCGCCGATCTTCTCGGAGCTACGCTCGGCGGAAACGGTTGCACCGAAGCGGTGTTCGGCGCGAAGCTCCTCGATGAAGGTACGCACGGACGGCGACAGTCCCCGATAGACCGCGGCGACGTTGACGAACTGCGTATCGCCACCGTAGGGCGGCACTGCTTCGGCGCGAAGGATGGAGTGCGATGGCGGATTGATCAACGGGGTGACGTCGGCATGCCAGCCTGGACCGTTCGGGCTTCGCTTCTTGCGGTACTTCGTCCCGTAACGGTGGTCGTAGGCGGCTGGTGAGACGGTGTGGACCTGCGGAAAGCCCGGGGGCGCCGAATCGCCCTCGTAGGGGTGCCCGGGTGTCACGTCGCCGAACTGTGCCCCGAAGGCGATCTGCGCCGCGTGGTCAAGGGACTGATCGCGGAAGAAAACCACCTTCCACTCGTGCAGTGCGGCCCTGATCGCCGCCAGTTCCTCATCGGCCAACGGCGCGGAAATGTCCACCCCGGTGATCAGCGCGCCGGTCCAGCCGGACAGCGGACTGACCTGCAGCGCGGTATCCGTTGCAGCGGTCATCTACCCGTCTCCTCGAAAGTGTTTGCAAACATCGACGATTCGACGTTAGCGGCCACGCGCCGAGAGGTTACGGGTTTGAATCGACGTGAAAAGAACCACGCACCGCACCAACCGCGAGAGGGCTGGCAGGCAGGTGGTGGTGGCATGGAGATCCCACCCGAGATGGTCGAAGCCACCGGCGGCGATGGCCAACGCCGCAGTGCTGCTGGCACAACAAGATTCGAACGGAATCGCCGGCACCATTCAGCGCTCGGAAGAGCTGATTAGCCGGTGATCGCTTTGACCTTGGAAACGACCAGGGCGATCGGAGCGTTCGCCTGCACGACGGTGCCGTCGGGATTGATCAGATCGAGGCGGGTACGAGTGAGCTTGGAGTACTTGACCACCCACTGACCGTTGACCTTTTCATATTTGTCGTTGTAGTGGCCATAGCCGTGAACCCCGAGAACACCGCCGAAAATGAGCACATCCTCCAACGTCCACAACGCCTCGGCAGTCGTCGCGGACGTCAGCTTGATCTTCGGGTCGTAGCCCTGATGGTGCGTGGTGGCGCCACCGAGTGTGAGCTTAAGAAAGGCGATAAACGGATCCCTGCCGTACAAGATGGGACCGGCGCTGCACGTGGTGTCCTCCACGACGTCGGGAGCCAGGAGGTCGCGCAGGCCGTCCCAGTCCTTTGCGTCGATGTTCGCGAAGTAGCTTGCCTTGAGCTGCTTGATCGCGTCGACCTCGACGCCCGTGTCGTTCCCTGGCGCCGAGAAGCCGCAGAGCGCAGGCAGCGGCAACAGCGGGTCGGCGTTGGCGATCGGTACGCCGACTCCACCCAGCACTATTGCCGCCGCACCGATCGTCACGGCGGCGCGCAAAGCACCACGCTCGCCTGATCTGGCCGGAAAACGACGCTTAGTTCCTACGGGCATATCGCTTCTCCTCGTTGAGTGGGGCACTTCGGACTACGTGTGGTCGGCGGCCTTCTTCGGCTCGGCATCGACCTTCGCCTCGGGCGCCTCCTGCTCGGCCTCAACCTGGTCGGCCTCGGCAGGTTCCGTCGGCGTGCTCTCATCCGGGGTGGTCACATGCTCGGACGGCTTGTCGGCGGAAGCGTCCGTGCCCTCGTGCGCTCCGCCCGCCGCGACCGCATCGGCCGCCGACGGTGCCGCATCCGCATCGGTCGGCGGCGGTGTGGAAAGTGCGAAGGCTTTGGGCGACGCCGTCGATGTGGTCGCCACAGCATTGGTGGGCTGGGCGTTGGTTGGGCTGACGACGGTCGGCGCCACAGTCGACGTACTTGTCGCCGCTGCCGGCACCGCGTCGGGATTGAAGACCGCGATGATTGCGTGTACCAGCGCCACGATGGGCCCGTCCGTTTTCGCGGTCTCAGCGAACACAGAAAGGAATCGATCCAGACCCGGAACGATGATCGTCAGACCGGTGCGGGTGAGCTTGGAGCGGTCGATCACCCACGAATCACCGACCTTTTCATAGTGATCGGTGTAGTGACCGTAGCCGTGAATTCCGATGAGGTTTGCGAAGACAAGCCGATCCTGCATCGTCCACACCACATCGGCAGACGTCGCGGAGTTCAGTGTGATCTGCGGGTCGTAGCCTTCATGGTGTGTTTGCAAGGCTCCGAGCGTGAGCGCCAGGAAGGCCACGAACGGATCTCTGCCGTAGAAGATCGGCCCGAAGCTGCCCGTGGTGTCCACCACGACATCGGGAGCGAGCAGGTCGCGCAACGCGGACCAGTTCTTCGCATCGACGTTCGCGAAGTAGCTTGCCTTGAGCTGCTTGATCGCTTCGATCTCAGCGTCCGAGTCGACACTGGCCTGTGGCGTCGAGACGACCGAGGAAGTCGGCACCGCCAAGGGTGCGGCGCTGGCGACCGGGACGCCAACGGCACCGAGCATTGTTACCGTGCCCCGCGACAGCGGCGCGCAAAATGGCTCGATCACCTGATCCGGCGAGCAAACGACGACTATTTCCAGCGGGCATATTTCTACTCCTCAGCGCTAGTTATGCGCGTACGTTACGCGCGTAACTAATGGATGTCTAGCGTCGCTAACGAATCAACCGGTCGGAAGCTAGGTTGACGCGCGGTGGATCAGGGTCGCGACCTCGGCGTTTGGCGGATCTTCGCCCGATCCTGAATAGCCCAGCTCGGACATCATCGCCTCGACGGCAACATCGACGATCGCCGTGGCGTCGAACGCGACCGTTGTCAGCGGTGGCGCGCTGACCTCGCCGGCCGCGATCGCGTCGACTCCCATGACCGCCAGGTCTTTCGGGCAACGCAAACCGGCTTCCCGAATCCCGTGCAGGACAACCAATGCCGTGTCGTCGCTCTGCGCACACACTGCCGTCACACCTCTGTCCACCCAACCGTTCACCACCTCGGCGGCGTCGCGGGCCGTAATCTCTGCGACGTCCACCTCAGGTAGGTTTCGGTTGCGGGCCGCAGCATGCACCCCGTGGACCCAGTAGTCACCAAGAGGTCGCCACTTGGTGAGGCCGGAGTATGCGAAAGCGAGCCTGTGATGGCCCCGCGACACCAAGTGCCCTACCCGCATTTCGCCAACCGACAGATGGAGCGCGCCGATCGCGTGCAACTGGCTGCTGCCGAGGTGAATTTGTGGCACCCCGGCAGCGACGACGGCCGCGGCTGCGGTTCCGGTGAGCGGAAACAGGCTGGTCACTGCGATGGGATCAAGGTCGGCGATGGCTTCGACCACGTTCTGGGCGTCGTCGGTTTCAAACTGGAGTACATGCATGATGCCGCGCCGGGCCAACGCCGTCGTGAGCCGACTTCCGACCTCGATGGGCAACTCTCCCAACGCAATCCGCGGCATGATGTATAGCACCACACCGCTGCCACCCCGTGCGAGATTGCGCGCCGCAAGGTTGGGTCGGTAGCCCAGCTCCTGAGCGGCCCGGCGAACGGCCTCCCTGGTCCGTGGTGAAATGCTGCGGCCCTCGGCATCGTTGAGCACATAACTGACCGTCGCCGTGGACACGTTGGCCCGTTGGGCAACGTCGGCTTTGGTCGGCCGGCCCGAACCACCGGCGCTCGCCCTATTCATGCTCATATCGTGGCACGTCCGGCAAACCGCGTGGGCCCACGCGGTAGTTCGGGGCTACTTGTTCTTGGCGTTGTTCTTGGCGATCAGTCCGTCGACGATCTTGTTGAAGTCAGCAGTACCGAAGGACACATATTCGGCCAAGTTGGCGTAATCCAACGACGCCATCACCGACTTCTCGAGCTGGATGTTCATCAGCCGCTTGGTGCTCTCGAGAGCCTGTTGCGGCAACTCCATGATCTTCTTCGCGCACGCAATCGCCTCAGCGAGCGGATCGGCGACGACGTGGTTGGCCATACCCAGTTCGAGCGCTCGCGGGGCCTTGATCCGCACACCGGTGAACGCGAACTCCTTTGCCTGCAACAAACTGATCTGCGACGGCCACACCAGCGGTCCGCCGTCAGCGGCCACCAGACCGATCGACACGTGTGGGTCGGCGAAGAACGCGGTCTCGGCCATATAGACGATGTCCGAGAGCGCCGCCAAGCTGCAGCCGAGTCCAACGGCCGGCCCGTTGACCGCGGCGACCACCGGGATGCGGCACCGCACCATGCCGATAACGAGGTCACGGCCGTGCTTGATCGTCTTCTGGCGCAGCGCTTCGTCCTTGCGCAGCTCATCGAGGTAGTTGAAGTCACCTCCAGCCGAAAAGGCCCGGCCCGCACCGGTTATCACCGCTGCGCGCGCGTCGACATCCTCGTTGAGCGCTTCCCAGATCTTGGCCAGCCCCACGTGCAACGCATCATTGACCGCATTGAGATCGTCGGGCCGATTGAGCGTGATGATACGGAGGCCACCGTCGGCCTTGACGTCGATTTCGTCTGGCATGTCGTACATTTCAGTTCCTTCCGCTCTTCGCGCAAGCGATCATCGCACCCCTAGCCCGAGTATCCGCGACGCGATGATGTTCTTCTGAATCTGCGACGTGCCGCCCATGACGCTTTGCGCCCGGCTGTAGAGATACGCGCTGAGCAGGTCGGGATCGCTGGTTCCGCTGACGGCCAGCGCCGCGTGTCCGACGGACTGCTCGGTCCACGTCATCAGCAGCTTGTCCAGTGACCCCTGCGGCCCGTGCTTGATGCCGTCGAGTTGCTCGGACAGTCTGCGCCGGACATGCAGGCGCAGCATCTCGGCTTCCACCGCCGCCCACACCAACTCCTCGGGCGCCGTGCCGTCCACCCGGGATGCCATTTCCCGCACCAATTTTCCGTATCGCGCCGAATAGCCGAGCGTGGACGGTTCGCGCTCGTGGCTGACGACCGTCATCGCAAGGGCCCAGCCCTCGCCGGGTGAACCCACCATCTGATCGGCGGGCACCACGGCGCCGTCGAACGCCACCTGACCGAATTCGGTTGTCACACCGTTGATCATCGTCAGCGGCCGCTGCTCGATGCCCGGTTGATGCATCGAGATGATGAACGCCGAGATGCCCTTGTGCCGCGGCACGGTCTTGTCGGTCCTGGCCAGCACCAGGCACCAATCCGCGACGTCCGAGTAGCTGGTCCATATCTTGTGCCCGTCGATGACGTAGTTGTCGCCGTCTCGGGTGGCCGTCGTCGTCAGCGAGGCCAGGTCGGAGCCTGCACCGGGTTCACTGAAACCCTGGCACCACCGCTCGGTTCCGTTGATCATCCCCGGCAGGAACCGCTGTTGGAGGTCCTTGCTTCCGTGATGGCCCAGCCCCACCACGAGGTAACCGAGGCTGGGCCGGGGCGGCGCGCCGACGCGGGCCAGTTCCTCGTCGACGATCACGTCGTAGACCGGGGGCAACTCCTGGCCACCGAACTCGCGCGGCCACGATGTGCCGAAAAACCCTGCCCGGTAAAGGGCTTGGTGCCAGTCGCCCTGGCGGGTCCAGTAGTCGTCGCCGGATGCCTTGAAGGCGGCCGCGTTCTGCGCCAGCCAAGCCCTCAGCTTGTCCCGGAATTCGGCTTCCTCCGGTGAATCACGAAAATCCAAGATCGATGTCCTCCAGGCGTACGGGCCACAGGTTGGTTGACGTCAGCACTCGGCGCAGGTACACGTGGGCCAGGCAATCCCAGGTATTGCCGATTCCGCCGTGTACTTGGATGGCTGTCTCGCAGACGGTTCTGGCCGCGCGTGCGCAGTACATCTTGGCGACTCGCGCTGCCTGCACCGCCTCGGCAGGTGGCAACTCGTCAAGCCCCCACGCCGCATGCCGCAGCACACTGATCGAACCCTCTATCAGCGCAAGGCCTTCCGCCAGCAGGTGGGCGATGGCCTGGTACGAGCCGATGGTCGACCCGTACTGCTCGCGGATCTTCGCGTAGTCCACCGCCAGCGCATGAGCCCCGCGTGCCGCGCCCAGCAGGTCGGCGCAGGTGACCACCAGCGCGAGCGCACGCCAGCGCTGCGCGTCGTCCGCCGAGAGCTCATCGAGCTCTGCCGGCGCCCCGACCACGCCGGCAGAGGCTCGAGTGAGGTCGACGGACTCGCTCCCGCGGTCGATATCCGTCACCGACGGTGCCCGGCCGATGACCCGGTACAGTTCGTCGGCCAGTATCGGCCCGAGGAACGGCACGTCGACCAGTCCACGCGCGAATTCCTCAGCGACGATGGCGACTTCGACGCCGGACGCCCCGTCGGAGCGCAGCGTTCGAAACCCCGTGTCGGCCACGGTCTTCTCAAGCCTGCCGATGCGGTTCGCGTCGGCGAGATCCGCAACCGAGCCGGGTCCGAGGTCGTCGGCGAGTTTGGCCGCGGCCTCCCGCAACTGCTGCTGTTCGGTGGTCAGACGGACGTCCAAAGCCGCTCCTTCAGCACTCTTCGCAACGCCTTTCCGGATGGTAGCCGAGGTATTTCGGGCACGAACACAACTCGCGCCGGTCGCTTGTAGGACGCCAGCCGATCACCGACAAGCGCAACGAGTTCATCGGCCTCGACCGGTTCGCGTACCGTGACCGCGGCAACGACCGCTTCACCGTTGACCGGGTCGGGGACACCGAACACCGCGCAATCCGCCACGGCAGGGTGTCCGTGCAGCACGGCCTCGATCTCGGCGGGTGCGACCTGAAAGCCACGCACCTTGATCATTTCCTTGCAGCGGTCGGTGATACGCAGCCAGCCGCCGTCGTCGACGTGGCCCACATCCCCCGTCCGGTACCAGGGGCCATCGAACGCCTCCGCGGTTGACGAGCCAGGAAGGTAACCCGCCATCACCGAATCCGACCGCACCTGGATCTCACCGAGCTCACCCGTCGCCACCGGATCCCCGGTGTCCAACGACACCACTCGCACACTCACTCCCTGCGCGGCACGCCCGACGGTGTCGAGGCGCGCGCCATCGATCTCGTTGCAGGCGATGACCGGCAATTCGCTTGCGCCATAGGCCGTCACCCAGCTCGCCCCGGTCCTGCGGGTGACGTCCTCCGCGACGCTCTGCGTGACGGGCGTCGCGCACCACATGATGTAACGCAGTGACGACAGGTCGTAGCTGTCCAGCTTCGGATGCGCGGCCAGCGCCAAAGCAATGGGCGCTACTGCCATTTCGATGGTGATCCGGTCACTTTCGATGTGCTGCAACATCACGTCGATGTCGAACCGGCGGTGCAGCCGGATCCAGGCGCCGGTGTCCAGTGCCATCACGATGTTGAGCAGGCCGAGGATGTGTGACGGCGGGGTCATGATCTGCATGCGATCCGCCGACGACAGATGTAGCGACTCGCGCCAGTGCCGCACGGCCACGGCGAACGACCCGTGGGTGTGACGCACTGCCTTTGGCATCCCCGTGGTGCCGGAGCTGAACACCAAGACCGCGTCCTCGTCGGGACGGGGCGCCTCGAACCGGCGCCGCCCCGGCGTGATCGGCTCGTCGAGGTGCAGCATCGGCATCACCTCGGCCAGCACCGGTTGGTCGCCGACGGCGTGCGCGGGAGTTGTCAGGGCCAGCGCATGCTGCACCTCGGCCCGCTTCCACGCGGGGCTGAGCAGGACCGCAGACGCACCCAACCGCCAGATCGCGTGCAGTGCGATGACAAACTCCGGTCGGTTCGACGACATCAGCGCGACCCGTTCGCCTGCGCGAACTCCGCGGTGCTCGAGCGTGGTCGCCATGCCACTGGCCAGGGCATCGAGCTGGGTACGGGTGTACTCCCGGTCCTCAAAGGCGAGGGCGGTCCGCTCACTCATATCCGCTCATCACCCCTTGGCCTCAGGTTGCGCTACCCGCAGAGAACATCTTATCCTAGAGCGAGAATAGTATTCTCGCTGGAGCAGAATCTCAATGGCCGAAGGAGATGTCAGGTGACGAGCCACGAGGCCCAGTCGACCGTTGCGGAGGGTCGCAACGGCACCGAGGGGACCGTGACGATCCTGCTCGACCGCAAGCAGGCATCCGTGTCCCGCGTCGATGGCGAGACACTGCTGGAAAGCGCTAGGCGCGCCGGCCTGGCGCCGCCGTTCAGCTGCGAGGCGGGCAACTGCGGAACCTGCATGGCCCGGCTGACCGATGGCCGCGCCACCATGCGAGTCAACGACGCGCTGGACGAGGACGAAGTGGCCGACGGGTACATCCTGACCTGTCAGGCCGTACCAGACACACCGTCGGTGTCCGTCGAATACGAGTGAGCCGCGTGCTCGTCAAGCAGCGGTGCCGGCCGGTACTCGGGCTCATACCCGGCGACCCGGATCGGGCTGCGCACCAACCGGAACTCCCCCGCCGAGACGATGACTTCCGGTGTGTCCAGCAGCGCTTCTGGCAATGTCCGAACGGCCGCGGCAGGGATCCCGAGCGGGCGCAGCCGCGCTTCCCAGTTGACGGCCGTGTCGGTGGCCAGTGCTGCGTTCACCACCGCGAGCACTTCCTGGCGCCGCGACGCGCGCTCGGCCATCGTCGGGAAGCCTTCGATCCCCGCCTCGTCGGCGAAGGATTTCCAGAACGCGTCGTGGGTGATGAACAGGGCCAGATAGCCGTCAGCGGTGGTAAATAGCTGTGCCGGAACGTAATACGAATGCGCACCGTTCGGGTAGCGCTGCGGCTCCGCGCCATCGTTGAGATAGGCCGCCGCCCGGTAGTTCAACTGCGACAGCATCACGTCCCGCAGCGATACGTCCACCTGGCCGCCGCGGCCGGAGACGATCTTGGCGAGCAGACCCAGCGCCGCGGTCAGCCCTGTCGAGTTGTCGACCGATGAGTACCCGGGCAGCGTCGGCGGCCCCGCCGGATCTCCTGTCATCGCCGCAACACCGGTAGCGGCCTGAATGACGTAGTCGAAGGCGGGGTCATCACCGCCGTCCAACCCAAACCCCGTCAACGCGACGCAGACGATCTCCGGGTTGAAGCGCGACAGCGCCTCATAGGTGAGGCCGAGCCTGCGAATCGCCGACGGCTTCATATTCACCAACAGCGCATGCGATTCCGCGACGAGTTCACCGAGCCGCCCGCGCCCCGCCTCGGATCGCAGGTCTAAGCAGATGCTCTGCTTGTTGCGGTTGAGGCTGGCGAAATAGCTGTCACTGACCTGCCGCGAGATCTCGCCGCCCGGCGGCTCGATCTTGATGACCTCGGCGCCGAGGTCAGCGAGCAGCATCGTCGCGTACGGCCCCGCCAGCATGACTCCGACCTCGAGAATGCGGATCCCCGCAAGGGGCCCTTGGCTCATCGGTGTGGTCGGCTCTTCGCGCAGGCGCTCATCGCACCATGCTAGCCAGCTGCGAAATCACGTCGCGCGTACGGTACTTGGAGGCCACCAGCTCGTCGCGGCTCTCGCCGATGGGCAGCAGCCGGATCGAAAGGTCGGTGACGCCTGCGTCGGCGAACCGGCGGAACCGCGCCAGAATCGCCTCCTCGTCGCCCGCGGCACACAGGTCGCCCACGTTGCGGGCATCGCCACGGTCGAGGAGCCGCTGATAGTTGGGCGACGTTTCCGCTTCGGCCAGGATCCGGTTGGCACGCTCCTTGGCAGCGTCGATCTCGGAGTTGGCGCACAGGCAAACGGGAATGCCTGCGACGATGCGGGGCGCGGGTCGGCCCGCGTTGTCCGCGGCCTTGGTGATGCGCGGCGCGATGTGCTCCCCAATCGCCCGCTCGTCGGCCATCCACAGCACGGTGCCGTCAGCGAGTTCGCCCGCGATCTGCAGCATCACCGGCCCGAGCGCGGAGACAAGCACCGGCAGCGGTGGCTCGGCGCCGAGCACGGTCGGGTTGTGCACGGTGAAAGTGGCGTTCTCCACGTCGACCTCGCCCGGGCCGGCCAGTGCGGTGTTGAGCACCTCGAGGTAGTCGCGGGTGTAGGCGGCCGGCTTCTCGTACGCGATGCCGAGCATGTCGCGCACGATCCAGTGATGCGACGGTCCGACACCGAGTGCGAGCCTTCCGCCGCTGCCCGCGTGGATGGACAATGCCTGCCGCGCCAACGCAATCGGATGCTGCGCCTGCAATGGCACGACGGCCGTGCCGAGCTCGATCCGCGACGTGCGTGCGCCCATCAGCGACACCATCGTCAGACAGTCGAAATCGTTGGGCACCTGCGGCATCCACGCGGTGTCGAGGCCCGCGGCTTCTGCCCACTCGATGTCGGCAAGGAACTTGGTCACCTTGCGGGCCATATCGCCGCGCTCGGCCCCGATCATCACACCAAGTCGCATCTAGTCGACCCTCTCCGACGTCAGCTTCCGCACTTGTTGGACAAGGTCGTCTAACGACGTGCCGGTGGGAAACACCGCGGCCGCACCCGCTGACAGCAGCTTGGGCACGTCGGCCTGCGGGATCGTGCCGCCGACGACGACCGCGATGTCGCCCGCGTCGGCAGCGCGCAGCGCTTCGACGGTGCGGGTTGTCAGGGCCAGGTGCGCCCCCGACAGTATCGAAAGCCCCACCAGCGCAACGTCTTCCTGTAGTGCGATCGACACGATGTCCTCGATGCGCTGGCGGATGCCGGTGTAGATGACCTCGAACCCGGCGTCGCGCAGTGTGCGCGCGACGATCTTGGCGCCGCGGTCATGGCCGTCAAGACCCGGTTTGGCGACCAATACTCTGACCGCCATCAGAACACCACCGGCTGCTGGAACTCGCCCCACACCGCTTTGAGCGCCGAAACCATCTCCCCCACAGTGCAATACGCGTTCGCGCAGTCGATCAGTGAGTGCATCAGGTTGTCGGTCCCTTCCGCCGCGCTGGATAGCGCGGCGAGACTGGCCGCGACGGCTGCCGAGTCCCGCTCGGACCTGACCTTGGACAGCCGCTTGAGCTGGAGGTCACGGCCCTCGGCATCGAGTTCGTAGGTCGCGATCTCCGGGGGCGGCTCGTCGGCGACGAACTTGTTCACCCCGACGACCGGCCGGATACCCGACTCCACCTCTTTGTGGATCTTGAACGCCTCGTCGGCGATCAGGCCCTGCAGGTAGCCGTCCTCGATCGCGCGCACCATGCCGCCGTGTGCCTCGAGATCGCTCATGATCTCGATGATCTTCTGCTCGGTGGCGTCGGTGAGCGCCTCCACGAAGTACGACCCGCCGAGTGGATCGGCTACCTTCGCCACACCGGTTTCGTAGGCCAGGATCTGCTGGGTGCGCAGCGCCAGCGTCGCGGATTCCTCGCTTGGCAGCGCGAACGGCTCATCCCATGCCGCGGTGAACATCGACTGCACGCCGCCGAGCACCGCGGCCATCGCTTCGTACGCCACGCGCACGAGGTTGTTCTGGGCCTGCGGCGCGTACAGCGACGCGCCACCGGCCACGCAGCCGAACCGGAACATCGACGCCTTGTCCGTTGAGGCGCCGTACCGTTCGCGCACGATAGTGGCCCACCGGCGACGGCCCGCCCGGTACTTGGCGATCTCCTCGAAGAAATCGCCGTGCGTATAGAAGAAGAACGAGATCTGCGGGGCGAACTGGTCGATGGTCATGCGGCCCCGCTGGACCACCGTGTCGCAGTAGGTCACGCCGTCGGCGAGCGTGAACGCCATCTCCTGAACCGCGTTGGCACCCGCGTCGCGGAAATGCGCGCCCGCCACGGAGATCGCGTTGAACTTGGGCACCTCACCCGCGCAGAACTCGATGGTGTCGGCGATCAGCCGCAGCGACGGCTCGGGCGGCCAGATCCAGGTGCCGCGCGACGCGTATTCCTTGAGGATGTCGTTCTGGATCGTGCCGGTGAGCTTGGCGCGCGGCACGCCCTTCTTCTCGGCGGCGGCGACATAGAAGGCCAGCAGGATCGCGGCGGTGCCGTTGATCGTGAAGCTGGTGCTGATCTTGTCCAGCGGGATGCCGTCGAACAGGATCTCGGCGTCGGCCAGCGTGTCCACCGCGACACCGACCCGGCCGACCTCCTCGCCGTACTCCTCGTCGTCGGAGTCATAGCCGCATTGGGTGGGCAGATCGAGCGCGACCGACAGCCCGGTGCCGCCCTGATCGAGTAAATAGCGGTAGCGCTGGTTGGACTCCTCGGCCGTACCGAACCCCGAGTACTGGCGGAAGGTCCAGGTCTTTCCGCGGTAGCCGCTCGCGAAGTTGCCGCGGGTGAACGGATACGTTCCGGGCGCAGGCGGGTCGCCGGCCCGGTCGGACGGACCGTAGACGGGCTCGAGCGGGATGCCGGAGGGGGTCTGCACGGGCTCGGTCATCACTGGATAACGTACTTGCAGAAAATGAGAATGCCAATACCGCTGGCCGGAAACGTGCACTGAGTCCGTACCGCCCAAGGCGTCCGACGGCCACCGAAGCCCCGGCACACAGCGATTATGGGACTTGCCTCAAATGAGAATGCCAATACCAATCTTGTA
Source organism: uncultured Actinomycetota bacterium (assembly GCA_963711755.1). GTDB lineage: Bacteria > Actinomycetota > Actinomycetes > Mycobacteriales > Mycobacteriaceae > Mycobacterium. The sequence continues at coordinate 648,965 of CAVQFK010000023.1, read as the reverse complement.
GGCTAGGGGCGGCTACGTCCGAGGAGGCCTATGTCCAGCCAGCTGCAGTCGCTCGCCGATCGCACGCTCGTGGTGTCCGGTGCCAGCAGGGGCATCGGGTTGGCGATCGCGACCGGTGCGGCACGACGCGGCGCAAATGTCGTGCTACTGGCCAAGACGGCCGAACCGCACCCGAAGTTGGCCGGCACCGTTCACACCGCGGTCGCGGACATCGAGGCCGCCGGCGGAAAGGGCGTCGCGGTGGTGGGCGACGTCCGCAACGAGGAAGACGTTGCGCGCGCGGTGGACACCGCGGTCGAGCACTTCGGCGGCGTCGACATCTGCGTGAACAATGCCAGCGCCATCGCCACCGAACCCACCGAACGCCTGTCCGCCAAGAAGTTCGACCTCATGATGGACATCAACGTGCGCGGCACGTTCCTGCTGACCAAGGCGTGTCTGCCACATCTGCGCCAGTCGTCCGATGCCCATGTGTTGACACTGGCGCCGCCGCTCAACATGAACCCGCACTGGCTGGGCGCCCATCCCTCGTACACCTTGTCCAAGTACGGGATGACGCTGTTGTCGCTGGGCTGGGCGGCCGAATACGCCGACGCCGGCATCGGTTTTGCCTGCTTGTGGCCCGAGACCTACATCGCCACCGCTGCGGTGACCAACCTCGCCGATGGTCAGGAGATGGCGGCCCGGTCGCGCGACCCGCAGATCATGGCTGACGCCGCCACCGAAATCTTCTCCCGGCCGGCGGCCGACGTGAACGGCCGGTGTTATATCGACTCCGAACTGCTCGCCGACGCCGGCGTGACGGACCTGGCTCGTTACGGCGGCGGCAAGGATCCGATCCTTGATATCTTCGTCGACAAATCATGAGCATTTCGCTGCTGCTCGAGATGGCTTCCTCGAGTAACCCCGACCGGACCGCTGTGGTCTCCGGTGAGTTACGTCTGACCACAACCGAACTGAGCGCCCTCGCCGACTGCGGCGCGGGCGTGATCGCGGCCTCCGGCGCGCAGCACGTTGCGTACGTCGGCACGGGGGGTGCCATGCTCCCGCTGCTGTTGTTCTCCTCGGCCCGCGCAGGCGTGACATTCACGCCGCTCAACTACCGCCTGAGCCGGGACGGTCTGCGTCAGCTGATCGAGCGGCTACCCACGCCGCTGGTGATCGCCGACGCCGAATACCTCGACGTGGTCACCGAGGCCGGTAAGCAGGTGATCGGCTCGAAGGAGTTCATCGACACCGCCAACGGTGCTGAACCGGCCGCGGAGTTTGCCGATCCCGACGATGTCGCGGTGGTGCTCTTCACCTCCGGCACCACGTCACGGCCCAAGGCCGTCGAGCTCAGCCACAACAATCTGACCAGTTATGTCACCGGCACCGTCGAGTTCGACGCCGCGGATTCGCATGACGCCGCGTTGATCTGCGTGCCGCCGTATCACATCGCCGGGGTCGGGGCGGCACTGTCGAATCTTTACGCGGGCCGAAAGATGGTGTATCTGCGCAACTTCGATGCGAACGAATGGGTACGCCTGGTCCGCGACGAAGGTGTGACGACGGCGACGGTGGTGCCGACGATGCTGGACCGCATTGTTTCGGTGCTGGAACGCGAATCCGTCCAACTCCCGACGCTACGGAACCTGGCCTACGGGGGATCGAAGGTCGCACTTCCGTTGGTGCGCAAGGCCCTTGACCTGCTGCCCGACGTCGGCTTCGTGAACGCGTACGGGCTCACCGAGACCAGCTCGACCATCGCGGTGCTCTCCCCCGACGACCATCGCGCCGCGCTTGGCTCGACGGATGTTGCCATCTCGCGGCGCCTCGGCTCGGTGGGGCAGCCGGTGCCCGGCATCGAGGTGCAGATCCGCGGCGACGACGGGTCAGTCCGCGAAGCGGGACAGACGGGCGAGCTGTTCGTGCGCGGAGAGCAGGTGTCGGGCCGGTACGCAGAGATCGGTTCGGTGCTCGACGACGATGGCTGGTTCCCCACCAAAGATATTGCCATGCTTGACGACGACGGATATCTCTTCATCGGCGGAAGGTCCGACGACACCATCATCCGCGGTGGGGAGAACATCGCCCCCGCCGAGATCGAGGATGTGCTCGTCGAACACCCGTCGGTGCGCGACTGCGCGGTGGTGGGGCCCGAGGATCCCGAATGGGGCCAGATCATCGTCGCGGTCGTCGTTCCCGCCGAAGGCGCCAACCCCGATCCCGACGAGTTGCGCGAGCACGTCCGAGCCCACCTTCGCGGCTCACGCACCCCGGACCGCGTCGTGTTCCGGGACGAGCTGCCCACCAATGCGACCGGCAAGGTGCTGCGCCGCGAGCTTGTGAACGAACTATCAAGGAGCCGAACATGATCAAGAACGGCACGCGCCTGCAGAGCCAGGTATGCGACACCCAGGTGATCGTCGTGCGAAGCTCTGACAGCCTCGACGATCTCCGGGCCGGCGGGGTCGCGATGGTTCCGCTGGATGCAGATAGATCGTCGGACGCGACCCTTGATCCCGCCTTTGCGGAGGGCAATGTGATGGGCAAGCGCTACGTCGACGAGGCTGGAGCCGAAGTTCTCGTGACGAAGGCGGGGGCAGGCACGCTTTCCGTCGGAACTACCGCGCTGACATTGAAGGAAGCCAAGCCGCTACCGGCCAGCGACTGACACCATGGCCCGATGAGGCCTAGCCACCTGCGCGTCAGATATGGCGCAGGCCTCGTGTCCGCGTATCTCCTTTCGGCCACCGAGGTGGTCGCCATCGTCATCCCGGTAAGCAGCGAGGCCGTCATCGGCGCACAGTCCCTGCTGAGCGTGCCGAACCTGATTGTGACGGTCGCCATCGTCGTCGTCGGAACGGTGACCGTCTCCGCGGGTGCCGCTGCGATCGTGCGCGGCCCGCCGACGAACATCACCAGGCGCCAGTCCGCGGTCCTGTTGCTGCCGTGGGCGATCGCAGCCGCAGTGATGATTCCGTTGAACTTCGACGCAGGTGGACGAGTCGCGGTACTGCTCACCTCCGCGGTTCTGTTCGGCGCCAGCGCAACCGTATGCACAGGTTTCCTGTTCACCCAGCGTGCATTGCGCGCCTTGATGGTCTCTGCGACAGCTGATTTCGAACATGCCGAACGAGCGCCGGGGGTGCGGGCCCGGCTGACACTGATGTGGACGATGTGCAGCGCGATGCCGGGTGCGGGAATTGTGCTGCTGGTGGTGTTGCGGGCCAACGGTTGGATCATCCAGCGCGATGCGTCGATAGAGGTTCCCGTCATGGTGCTCGCGCTCGTGGCGGTCGTCCTGGGCTTGCGCGCGATGATCCTGGTGTCGTCGTCCATTTCCGATCCGTTGCAAGGAGTCGTGGATGCGATGGCGGAGGTGGAGCGTGGTCGCATCGACCACAAAATCGACGTCTATGAGCGATCCGAACTCGGTGAACTACAAATGGGATTCAACCGCATGGTGGCCGGTCTTCGGGAACGGGAGCGCCTGCGGGATCTGTTTGGCCGCCACGTCGGCACCGAGGTGGTGCGTCGCGCCGTCGACGAGAATGAATCGCTCTCAGGAGACGAGCGCGACGTCGCGATCCTGTTTATAGATCTGGTGGGCTCGACGCAGTTGACGGCGTCGCGCTCCCCGCACGAGGTCGCCGAGGTGCTCAACGATTTCTTCCGCATCGTCGTCGGCGAGGTCGACGCGCGCAACGGGCTGGTCAACAAGTTCCAGGGCGACGCCGCGTTAGCGGTGTTCGGCGCCCCGCTGCACATTGACGACCCTGCTTCAGCGGCACTGGCAACCGCTCGAGCGCTCTGTGACGAACTACGGAGGCTGCCAGTGGACTTCGGTATCGGGGTGTCGGCGGGGCCCGTCTTCGCGGGGAACATCGGTGCCGAAAGTCGCTATGAATACACGGTCGTCGGCGATGCGGTCAACGAGGCCGCCCGGCTCGCCGATCTCGCCAAGGACTCCGACGAACGGACGTTGTGTTCGGCCACTGCGATCGACCGCGCCGATAAGTCGGAGCAACGGTGCTGGGCGGTGCAGGGTTCGAAGGTTCTACGCGGACGGTCGTCTCCGACAGAGATCTCGGCGCCGTTGGCCAAGCCGTAAGACCGACCGTCAAGCGTTCGATTGGTGGTTCTTTCGGCGCTGCCCCTCAGGCGATGAACTCGACCTTGGCTGTCCTGGGAATCTTCGCGTTGTTCGAGACCTTGTCCTTGCTGTCGACCAATACTCCGACGGTCAGCATGTCCCAAAACGCGTCGGCCACCGCGCGGTGCGAGAGCCTTCCCGAGGGCTTGAACCAGTACTGGGCGTGATTGGACATGCTGAGGATGGCCTGGCTGAACAATCGAGGATCGATGGGACGGAACGAACCTTCATCGATCGCACCCTGCACGGTCGACACCAACGTGTGGAAGTACTCGCGCTCCAATGCGCTTATCTCCGATTCCCGGGTCGACGAAGTGTGTTGCTTCAATTCAAAAATGGCGCGGTACTTCGCAGGTGAGTCGCTGACCAGCTTGAGGCCCTCGCGCAGGGTCTCCTGCAACTGTTCGACGTACGGCCGGCCGCTGTCAATGCGCTCACGCTGCTTGACGGTCAGGGCCGTGAGCGTATCGAAGCGAATGGCGTACAGCAGGTCTTCCTTCTGTTTGAAGTAGTGGTACAGGCCGGACTTCGACACGTCGAGCGCCTCGGCGATGGCCTCCATCGTCATCTCGTGGAATCCACCGCGGGCGATCAACTCCTCCGCCTTGCGGAGAATCTGTGCACGGCGCTGCAAACCCGTAGCAGTGACCCCCGGCTTACGTGCCATCTGATAGCCCCATTCATTCCACGGAACACGCTTGCGAACTCAATAATAGACCGTCCTGTCGGTTGACATTTGCGGTCGGCACATCATAACGTGAATTCGTGGTTCAACGGCCCGCCGGGTGACGATGTCAATTCGCGAAAGTTCATTGAGCTTCTACGATCTGCTTCAGCAGCACCGGTCCGGTCACCCTGAAAAGGCCGCGGCCATCACAGGCGAGCGCAGCATCACTTACTCGGAATTGGTCGATCGAATCGACCGGCTCACCAGCGTGCTCCTCGACCGCGGAGTTGGGGCCGGCGATCGTGTCTTATGGCTGGGTCAGAACAGCCATCATGTCCTGGAGTTACTGGTGGCGTGCGCGCGTCTCGGCGCGTTGCTGTGCCCGGTGAACTGGCGGCAGTCGCCTGAGGAGCACCGAGTTGTCCTTTCCGACTTTGATCCGCACGTGGTTGTGTTCCAGGACGCCCAGCATGACGGGCTGATATCGCAAAGCGGAAATTGGGTTGCGGTCGAAGGAGAAGGCGGATACGAACACCTCATCAGGGAGGCGGCGCCGGTAGCGGTAGTGAGCGAAATCGAAGCCAGCAGTGGACTACTCGTGCTCTACACGGCCGCATTCGACGGCCGGCCAGTCGGTGCGGTCTTGAACCAACAGAGTCTCTACCTACAGGGGCTCACGCACATCCCGGTGCTCGAGACCCGCCACGACGACGTCAACCTGGTGGCCACACCACTCTTCCATATCCTGGCCTGGGTGGCGCTGCTACCAGTGCTGATTTCGGGCGGCACCAACATCTTTATCCCACGACCCGATCCCGAGGAGATTCGCCGGGCGATAACGGATCTCGGCGCCACGACAGGTCCGATCATGCCGCCGACAGCGCTCGCGGTGGCCGCACTCAACAGCGAGCGGCAATACGACCTGAGCGGCTTCCGGTCAGCCCTGCCCATTCCCGGCTGGCAGGACATGACCTCTTCCGGTACCACCGTCAGTGGCTATGGCCAGACCGAGACGACGGGCCCGATCTTGTTGCCACTTCCCGGCTCCGTACTCGGCGGGCCGATCCAGGGCCGGCCGTCTCCGGTTGCCCGGGTACGCGTCGTCGACGAGATGGGTCGAGATGTCCCGGTGGGTGAGACCGGCGAGATCCTGGTCGCCGGTCCGACCGTGACCTCGGGTTACTGGAACCGAACCGACCTCGACGTCGAACGCAGGATCGATGGCTGGTGGCGCACAAGAGATCTCGGCAGGCGTGACCTCGACGGCGTGATCACCTTCGTAGGCCCGAAACGACGGATGATCAAGTCGGGGGGTGAGAACATTTACCCCGCGGAAGTGGAAAACTGTCTGGAGACCCACCCGGACGTCACGTCCGCGGCGCTGATCGGATGCCCGGACGAGGCGTGGGGACAACGGGTGACTGCCGCTGTGGTCCGTCGGCCTGAAACTGCCGTGGATGCCGATAAGCTGATCGCGTATGCCAGAGAGAAGCTGGCCGCGTACAAGTCCCCGCGGGCAGTCCACTTTCTTGACGAGATGCCGATGGCAGGCGGCAGCAAGGATTATGCCGCACTCGACGAACGCTTCGGCGGCGGCAATTATCCGGGCATGAGCTAGTTGACGACGACGCGCGCATACGGCATCGTCGCCGTGCCCCGCGCGGTTTCGACCTCGGTGAAGGCGATAACGACACGCGTGCCGACGCGAATTGCGGGTGCATCGCCCTCGTCGGCCAGATTGGTCAGCAACGTGACGCCGGGGGCCGCGTCGAACTGGACCTGCAGGACGGTGAAGGGCACCCTACGGTCCGAACCGGGCAGGAAGGCACGGCGAACTACCGTGTAGCTGTATACCGTTCCGGTGGGCGGGATTTCGGCCCATTCGAAAGCATCCCCCAGACAGGTGCCGCAGAAGTCGCGCGGATACCACTGGTACCGGCCACACCGCCTGCACTTTGGAAACCGCAGTTCGTGGCGGGCGCAGGCGGCCCAAAACGGCGCCACGGGTGGCCACGCCACGTCGGGGAGCAGATCGGAGATCGCGCGCATCAGCTCTTTCCAAGGATCAATGTGGTGTGCTCGGTATCTGCCCATGCCCCTATCAACGCCACTTCGGCACCGTGCTGCTGGCGTGACTGCTCTGCCGTACCGCGCAACTGGGTCACCGCTTCCACCACCATATTCAAGCCCGGCACGTACGAGTGCGACAGCAGCCCGCCGTGCGTGTTCACCGGCAGCGACCCGCCGGGAGCAGTGGCGCCGGACGCGAAGAACTCGAGTCCCTCACCCGCGCGGCAAAATCCGATATCTTCGAGCTGCAGAATCGGGATGATGCTGAAGCAGTCGTAGAGATAAGCCAAGTCGATATCGGAAGTAACCAGCGCTGCCTTCTTCAACGCACTGGGACCCGATATCCGGGACGGCAGATGCAGATGATCAGATCGCACGCCGAGATACTCCTGGGAGGGAATTGCCTCGACGGCGCGAGACACAGCCAGGATGTCCACCGGCGTCTGACGCAGGTCGGCGGCCACGTCGTTCGTCGTCACGACAAACGCGCAGGCGCCATCGCTGATCATGCAGCAGTCGAGCTTGCGAAGCGGATCGGCGATCACCGGAGACGCGAAATAGTCGTCCACCGTTAGCCGTTCGCGACGCAAGGCCGAGGGGTTGAGCACGGCCCATTCGCGGGTCGAAACCGACACCGCCGACAGCAGGCTCTCATCTAATCCCGTACTGCGCGAGGTAACGATTGGCCATCGCGGCCATGTACACCGGCTGCGGATAGAACCCAAACGGCATCTCCATGTTGGCCTTGTACGGGTCCGCGGAATGATGACTACCCGGGCCAGCACTCTGACTGAGATTTAACCCGTAGACACATAAAAACGTCGACCCGATGCCGGCCGCAGCTGCGGCTTGCGCGAGGGCGATCGTGGCCACTGCCCCAGAACCGACGAGACCGACGTTGGCGGTGAAGATTTCGGGCCTGAGATTTAACGCCGCGTGAAGATCCGGCATGATCTTTGGAGTGCTGTAAGCCTCGCTGAGCACGCCATCGATCGATTCCGGTGCGATTCCGGCGTCCGCACAGGCCGCCAGCGCGGCGTCGATGACGAGCCGACTCACACTGCCATTCGCCGCCCAGGCCGGCGGCGTCGCACCGACCCCGACGATCGACAATCCCTTGTTGTGCTTCACGTCATCGGGCTCCATTCGTCATGACACTCACAGAATACCCGACCGACGCGTCGGTCGCTATATTGGCAAATTCTTCGCGAACGTGCGCGCGACTAGTCCAGGTCTACCATCACGTTCTTGAGCCGGACGAACTCGAGCACCCCGGCCTTCCCGCCTTCGCGGCCGTACCCGCTCTGCTTGAAACCGCCGAACGGCGCCTCGGGACCACCCATCGCGCCGCCGCCGTTCACACCGACGTTTCCAGCGTCGAGTGCCGACGCGACACGGATCGCCCGCGACAGGTCGCGTGTGTGCACGTAGGCCGCAAGGCCGTACTCGGTGTCGTTCGCCAGCGCCACCGCCTCATCCTCGTCAGAGAACCGCAGCACCGCGAGCACCGGCCCGAAGATCTCCTGTTGGGCGATCTCGGTCGCGTTGTCCACATCCCCGAAAACCGTTGGTGCTACGTAATATCCGTTGGCCAGTGATCCGCTCAGGCGCTCACCACCCAGCAGCAGTTTGCCGCTGCCCGCGTCGCGCGCGCGATCCACGAAACCCAGGATCCGCGCACATGCGGCCTCGTTGATCACCGGACCCATCACTGTCTGCTCGTCGAACGGGTCGCCGACGGGAATCTGAGTGAGCCCACCGGTCACCGACTCGACGAACCGGTCGTACACCGTGTCCTGTACCAGTAATCGCGACGGCACGATGCAAGCCTGGCCGGCAAGCGCGCTGATGCCGAGCGCCGAGTTCAGCGCCTTGGACATGTCGGCGTCGTCGAAAACGATGTTGGCCGACTTGCCGCCGAGTTCGAGGAGCAGCGGGGTCAGTCGCTGGGAGGCGGCCATTGATATCGCGCGTGCGGTCGCGACACCTCCGGTGAAGCTGATCTTGTCGACGCCGGGGTGGGCGACCAGCGCGGCGCCGGCAGACCCGTCTCCCGTCACCACGTTGACAACGCCCGGCGGAATACCCGCCGCCTGACACAACTGCGCGAACATGACCGAGCTGAACGGCGCAAGCTCGGACGGCTTGACGACGACGCAGCACCCGGCGGCGAGCGCCGGCATCACCGAGATTCCGAGTGAAGCGGCAGGCCCGTTCCAGGTCAGGATCACCCCAACCACGCCGTAGGGTTCGGCCGCCGCGTAGTCGAAGACGTTGGACGGCGTCGGCACCACCTCGCCGGCGATCTTGTCGGCCCACGTCGCCGCGCTTTCGCCCCAGTCGATCCCCATTTGCACGATGGCCTGCCCGATCTGGATGGGGATGCCGGATTCCAGCGCCGAAACGGCGATGAACTCATCGCGTGAGCGGCTCATCAGATCCATCAGCCGCGCAAGGACACGTCGCCGCTCGGTGGGGTGCCATCGACGCCAGTCATCGAACGCCGCCCGCGCCGCGCTCACCGCCTGGTCGACCTCGGCTTCGCCGGCAAGTGCAATCTCCTGCTGCACCTTGCCAGTGGCGGGGTTGATGTGCGGAAGCGATCCGCCGCCTGCCTCCTCGAGCCAGCGTCCGCCGATCAGCATGCCGACCGGCAACTCGGCGTCCCGCCGGGGCGTCATTTCGCCCCGGATCTCGGCCGGCCGTCCCATTGTGCGAATTCGCGCAGGCCGTCGAAGAACTTCACGTCCCCGACGCCGTCGGTCATCCACTGATTGTTGACCTGCCATGACGCGATGCGCCAGCGATCGGCGTCCCGGACCCAGCTTCCCTCATAGAGTCCGCCGAGCAACGCGGCCGCGTCGGCCACTTCGGGTGACCGGGAAATGATCAACATGTACGCCGTCGTCGTCGCCGACTGTGCGGTGCCGTCGACCTGGATTTCGACGTTCATACCGTGGTGGCGAAAGCCGCCGTATCCCAGACTCTCCAGGACCGGGCGAACCTGCGCCCTGCCCTGACAGCGCAGCGTCCGGCCGGACCCGAACGGAACATTGGTGGCCGACCACGACACGTCCTCGCTGTACACGTCGAGCAGGTCTTCCACACGTCCGGCGTCGATCAGGTAGAAGTAGTCGTTCAGCGACTGCCGAACCGACTCTCCTGCCTCCAACCGATCGATCCGTGCCGCAAGCCCTTCCAGCGTGCCAGGCTCATTCAAGACAGTCATCTCCAATGCCTTTCTCGTGTGTAGATGCGTCACGCCGGCACCCGGGCGGTCGCCCATCGCAGTGGCAGCCGTATCGGACCTTGCACCGCGCCGAACGGCGGCTTCCATTGCACGCCTTCAGAATCGGAGTCGTCCAACCGCAACTCCGGTAGCCGTTGCGATAGCACAATCAGCGCCTCTTCCAGTTCTGCGCGGGCAAGGAACTGCCCCACGCACTGATGGGGGCCTGCGCCGAACGTCAGCTGTGGCCGCAACCGCTTGTCCTTGTCGCGAAACCGGCGGACGTCGAACTCGTAGGGGTTGGCGTAGACGCTGTGATCGAAATGTGCTCCCGGGTTGACGATCTCGACGAACGTGCCTTTCGGCAAGAACACATCGCGGTACTCGATGTCCGCCCGGGTGTACCGCAGGGACTTGAACGTGACCGGCCTGAACCGAAGAATCTCTTCTACCGCCGAGGAGGCCAGTTTTGGGTCTTCGGCGATCGCGGCCCACTGGTCCGGCCGGTGCGCGAACAACCAGAGTGCGTTTCCGAGCTGGAGCCGAGTGGTGTCCGTACCGGCCACGATCGACAATTGAACGAGGTTGAGAATCTCCTCGTTTGACAGCCGGTCCCCCTCCTCCTCGGCGCGGACCAGCATCGAGAGGGTGTCGTCGCCGCCCTTGCCGCGAACCGCTTCGATCCGGTCGTCGACGAAGGCCCTGACCTCGCGCATGCACTCTTCGATCTCAGGTAGGTGCTTGATTACGTCGATACTCATGACCAGCCCGAGCGCGTCGGACCACCGCGTCATGAGTTCCACCGCCGAATCCGGCAGCCCGAGCCAGGCGCAAATCACCTTGGGAGGCAGCGGCACCGCCACAGCCTCCACGAGGTCGCCGCGGCCCTGTCCTTCCACATCGCCGATCAGCTCGTCGAGATACTGACGGATGGCAGGTCGGAACCGGTCGGCGTTCTCGCGGCTCAACGCCGGCGCGATGAGATTGCGCAGCCTGCGGTGCTCCTCACCGTGCAACACCATCAAGCATTCGGACATCATCCGCTGTGCCAGACCGCCTGTGACGCCATGCTCGCTCATCCCAAAATCTGGTGGCGCGCTGAGTCGTTGGTCCCGTAATAACCGGAAGCATTCGTCATAGCGCACCACCGCCACGCCGAAAGGGGTCTTTGCGATCCAGTCTGATTCACTCAGCTTCAGCACCGCCCCGTCGGGATCCGCGGCCACCTCAGGAGCGAAATAGTCAAGGATGGAAAGTTCATCAATGTGCCGCACGCTGGTGCCCTCCTAGGTCCGCGCCACGTCCGCGACGACGGTGAGGTCGGCGACGGCCTTGGTGTCCTTGTAGAACACGTCGATGCTCGATATCTGGCCATCGGTAAACCGGTAGAGCTCGACGATCTTGGTGTCGAGATTGCGACCGGTCTCCTTGGACCGCAACGAAGCCTGCATCTCCGCAACGACCACCTCTCCCGCGTCGTGCACCTGCGCGGAGTTCACCGTGAGATCGAAGTCTTCGGCGATGACGGTCCACAAGTTGAGGAATCCCGTGCCGCCGATGTAGTCCCCCGCATAGGGCAACCCGGCCGCCTCGTTCAGCACACAGTGGGGGTGAATCAGCTCCAGCGCCGAGGCCATCTCGCCAGCGGTTACCAGCCCGAAGAAGCTGTTCAGCGTGTCAACATTGTTGTTGCTCAAGTCATCTCCATTTGGTGCGGTCGAGAGCTTCGCAGCTTCTTTGACTAAACCCGACCGACGCGTCGGTCTTTCGTAATTTACTGGCCCTGTCGACCGTGTGTCAATGCTCACAGCTAGGCCAGGCTGTGACGACCGGCGATGACATCGAGCGCGTACTCGGCGCGGTCCCGGACCGCGGCCAGGATCGTCGGCAGGTCGGCCGTCTCCGCGCCCATAACGCCTGCCTGGTAGCGGGCATAGACACCCGCCGATATGCACGCCCAACGCCACGCCGCGAATGCGACGAAGAAATCGATGTCCGTCGCGGCGTCCCCGCCTGCCGCCCTCAAATACGATTCGATGATCTTCGGACGGCTGCCAAAGCCCGGCAGTTTCGAAGGGGCCGCCGCTTCGTCCCAGGTCAGCAGCAGCCAGCCGAGGTCGGCGCGAGGGTCTCCCAACGTGGCCAATTCCCAGTCAAGGACGGCCCGGACGGTGCCGTCCCAGCCGGTCACGACGTTGCCGAGGCGGAAGTCGCCATGGACGATGCCCGCGGATCGTTGCTGCGGAACGGCCGCTTCGAGGATGCGATGCCCTTCGTCGATCACCGGGAGCTCGAGGCCTGTAGCGGCACGAGTCTTGTCCCATTGCCCATGCCAGCGCCGGAGCTGTCGGGCGACGTAGTCGGTTCCGCGGCCCATGTCGGACAGCCCAACGTTCTCGACGTCCACCGCGTGCAGCCGGGCCAGTGTCACCGCGATGTCGGCGGACACCGCTCCGCGTGCCTGCGAGCTCAGCACGCGGGCGTTGTCGACCCCGTGCAGCACCACGCCGTCGACGTGCTCCATCACGTAGAAGGAGGCGCCGAGCAGGTCGGAATCGTCGCAGAAGGCGATGGGCCGCGGCACGGGAACACCGGTGCCGTGCAGACCCCGCATGAACCGCCATTCACGGTCCATGCTGTGTGCGGTCGCGAGAACGTTTCCCGTCGGCGGCCGTCGCAGCACGAAAGTGTGGCCTTCGGCGTCGACGATGCGGTACGTCAGATTCGACCGGCCCCCGGTGATCTGAAACATCTGGATCGGCGGAGCGATCGCGACGTCCTGGCGCCGCAACCACTCCGCGACCGAAGACGCCATGTCATGCGCCACCACCATATTCTCACTGCCTCACACCTATATACGACCGACGCGTCGGTCGGCTATCGTGAAGCTAGCAACGGCCAGACAAGTGGTCAAGAGGGAGACGATGGCTCTCATGCCGCGATTACAAGAGACTGTGGAACCGACGCTCGGCACACTGTTCGCCCAGGCGCTGGCCGGGGCGGCTGACACGGTCGCGCTGACCGACGGCGACGACGCGCTCACGTATCGTCAGCTGCGCGATCGAGTGGGGCAGTTCCTATCGGCCTTCGACGATGAGGGGCTGAAGCCGGGTGAGGGCATCGGGCTGGCGCTGCGGGGCATGACGATCGAATTCGCCGTCGCCTACATCGCCTGCCAGATCGCCGGGTTGTGGACCACCGAACTGCCACCGCATCTTCCCATCGACGTCGTGATCGAACGCGTCGACGCCACCGGCACCCGTCTTGTCATCGTCGACGACACCACAGACGCCGAACGCCAAGAAAAACTTGCCGCGGCGATGCCCGGCAAGCTTCGGTATGTCACCGAACTCACGGCCCAGGCTGCTCCCTCTGAGGTGATCCCCCGGCCACCGGGCGAGTTCTGCGCCATCGTGTTCACTAGTGGATCGACGGGCAGACCCAAGCCGGTGCTGATTCCATCGCACGGCGCAGGCACTCATGCGCTCATGGTCATGGCCACACTGCAGTACCCGGTCTCCCCCGTCGCGGTCGTGCCGGTCACCAATCTCCTTATCCTGCAACTGCTTTTCGTGCCCACTCTGCTGCTCGGCGGCACCGTAGTCACCGTTGCGCCCTACTCCACCGACGGCATCATCAACGCCGCAACGCGACACCGGGCGAGCGTGGTCTTCTTGACCACGAGCGAAATCTACGACCTCACCGAACGTGATGACACCGCCGGGCTCAGCAGCCACATCACGCTGATGTTCTACGGCGGGGAACCGATGAGCGCGGCACGGCTGAGCTCGGTCACACGGGCGTTCGGTCAGGTCTTCGTCGGCGCGTACGGCCAGACCGAGACGCTCACCGCCGCCTTCCTGCGCCCGGAAGACCACGACCCGGCCCGGCCCGAACTGCTCTCCGCCGCAGGGCGCGCCCTGATCGGCGCGCGCATCGAGGTCCGCGGCGACGCCGGAACAGTACCGCCAGGAGAGCCCGGCGAAATCGCGATCGCCAGCCCTGGCTGCATGGTCGGCTACCTCGGAATGCAGGACGCGACCGCCAAGACGCTGCACGCGGGATGGGTTCGCACCGGCGGACATCGGCTACCTGGACGACCACGGCTACGTCCATGTCCTGGACCGGGCGAAGTTCGCGTTCAAGTCCGGCGAAGCAGTCGTCTATCCCAATGTGGTGGCCCAAGTGCTCACTCGCCATCAAGACGTGGTCCGGGCGGCCGTCGTCGGCGTGCCCGACCCCCGAGCCGGACAGCGAATCTGTGCCGCCGTGATCGTCCGGGAAGGCTCGCACGTTCGGCCGGAGGAACTGATCTCGAGCTTCGCCGGAAGTTCGGCCCCAGTTCCCGACGAGGTCCGGATCGTGGACACGTTGCCCGTGACGGCCGCCTACAAGGTCGATCAGGAACGGGTACGGCAGCTGTTCGCCTAGTCGCGCGTCACCCAACTGTGCCATTGACAGTATCGCCGCCGCGGTGTTGAAATAGACCGACGCGACGGTCGGTTATTAATTTCCGACGAGCCTGCACCAACGATTAAGGGGACGTCAGCGATGCCAAGAGAGTACGAGGTACTCGACGACACCTTCCCGCACTCGGTTTTTCCGACCGGCTGGTTTCAGGTGGCCTGGAGCGACGAGGTGGACGCGGGTTCGATCACGCCCGTCCGCTACTTCGGGCGCGACTTGATCGTCTATCGCACCTCCGAAGGCACGCCGGTGGTGATGGCCGCGCACTGCCCCCACATGGGCGCACATATCGGTTTCGGTGGCTGGGTCGAGGGCTGCGACGTGGTCTGCCCTTTCCACGGCTGGCGGTGGGCACCCACGGGCGAGAACCTGGAAATTCCGTCGCAGCAAGACAAGACGAGTGGCCGTTCGATTCGGACCTGGGAAGCCAGCGAGACCAACGGAATCATCTGGGTGTGGCACGACGAGCTTCGCCGACCACCCACCTGTGAGCCGCCGCCCGAACGCCGCGGCGAACAGCCGTTCCTGCCCATATATCCGGATTGCGTGCACAAGTGGGAGAACGTTAGGGCCCGTCCGCAGTATGTCGCCGAGAACGTCACCGATCTCGACCACTTGCGGTGGGTGCACAACAACACCGGCAAGATCGACGTCATCGAACTCAAGGACGACGGCGATCGCATGGAGGTCCGGCAAAGCACCGTGACGGGTCACGGGAAGAAATCCACTTGGCTCACGCCCGACGGCCCAGTCGAAAATACGGTATATATCCAGCTTTTCGGTATTGGCACGATCATGATCGACTTCGGGCAGCTGCTCGACGATTCGCTACTGATGCAGACGCAGACCCCGATCGACCACGAACACTCCGACTTGTTCATCACGGTGCTCACGGTGCAGGATCCGAACGAGGAAGGTGACCGGCCCAAGGGCCGGGCGCTGCGGCGGGTACAGGAGCAGATCAAGCAGGCCGATCGGGATATGCCGATCTGGACCAACATGAAGTACCTCGAAAAGGCCGCGTACACCAAACCGGAAGGCATGCACGTCAAGGCAGTTCGGGACTGGTGCCGGCGGTTCTACCCTGAGCCAGCAGCATGACGTGGGCATTCGATACGGATCCGGAGTTCCAGGCCAAACTGGACTGGGCCGACGAGTTCGTGCGCAGCGAAGTGCAGCCACTGGATCACGTGATCAAGCACGGCTTCGATATGACCGACCCGCTGCGGCAGGCGTTGATTCCGCCGCTTCAGGACAGGGTCCGCGAAAAGGGACTCTGGGCATGCCATCTGGGCCCCGAGCTCGGCGGCCCGGGATTCGGTCAGCTGAAGCTGGCGCTACTCAATGAGGTGCTGGGCCGCAGCCCGTGGGGACCAATCGTATTTGGCTGCCACGCCCCGGATTCGGGCAACGCGGAGATCCTCGCCCACTACGGCAGCGACGAACTGAAGAAGCGCTATCTGGAACCGTTGCTGCGCAACGACGTAGTGTCGGCGTTCTCGATGACCGAGCCGCGTGGTGGTTCCGATCCCACGCAGTTCACCTGTAGGGCGGAATCCGACGGCGACGAATGGGTGATCAATGGAGAGAAGTGGTTCACCTCCCATGCGCGGTTCGCGAACTTCCTGATTCTGCTCGCTGTCACGGATCCGGGTGCCGATCCGCACAAGCGCATGTCGATGTTCGTGGTGCCCGCCTCGACACCCGGCGTCACTATCCTGCGCGATGTCGGGATGGCCGGCTTCGCGGAGGCCGAAGGCGAGGGAACCCACGCTTACATCCGCTACGAGGACGCCCGAATTCCGGCCGATCATATCCTCGGTCAGCCAGGCGAGGGCTTCGTCGTGGCCCAAACGCGGCTGGGTGGCGGGCGCATCCACCACGCGATGCGCACGGTCGGCATGGTCCGTTACGCGTTCGAAATGCTCTGCGAACGCGCGCTTTCCCGCGTCACCCAAGGCTCACAGCTGGCGCGCAAACAGGCGGTAGAGCATTTCATCGCCGAATCCTGGATGCAGATTGAGCAGTTCCGGTTGTTGGTGCTTCAAACCGCGTGGAAGATCGACAAGTTCAACGACTACCGCAAGGTGCGGGCGGACATCTCGGCTGTCAAGGCGGCCATGCCCGGCGTGCTGCACGATGTGGCGGCACGGGCGCTGCAGGTGCACGGATCGCTCGGGGCTTCCGACGAGATGCCGTTCGGGCAGATGATCATGAGCGCGTTCCAGATGGGACTTGTCGACGGTGCCACCGAGGTTCACATGAGCACGGTTGCCCGACAAGTCCTGCGCCAGTACGAGGCGACCGACGACGTCTTCCCGACACAGCATCTTCCTCGTCTACGCGCCGCGGCAAGGGCGAAGTATGCCGTTGCGATCAACCTCGCCGCGGCGCAATGACCCGCCGCCGCACCGCTGAGTAGTCGGAAGGCATCATGGCACTGCAATTCGAAGGCAAGGTTGTCTTTATCACCGGGGCCGCTAGGGGTCAGGGGCGCGCGCACGCCGTTAGATTCGCCGAAGAAGGCGCCGACGTCATCGCGGTAGACCTGTGCGACCAGATCGACAGTGTCGCTTCCCCGATGCCCAATCGGCAGGACCTCGACGAAACCGTCAACCTTGTCGAGAAGACGGGTCGCCGAATCGTCGCCGCCAAGGGGGACGTGCGCGACTTCGACACACTCAAAGCCGTAGTGGCCGAAGGAGTGGCCGCATTCGGGCGCCTCGATTTCGTGCTCGCCAACGCCGGCATCGCTCCTCTCCTCGGCGAGCCGTCACACCGTATGTCGGCATTTGTCGACGCGGTCAACGTGATGCTCAACGGCGTCTACTACACCATCGAGGCGGCTTTGCCTCCCATGCTGGAGTACGGCCAAGGTGGCGCGATCGTGATAACCAGCTCGACGGCCGGACTGAATTCGCTGTGCCCGCGATTCGAGACACGAAACCACGGTCTTGCCGGCTACCAGGCCGCCAAGCATGGAGTCGTGGGACTGATGCGCTACTACGCTACAGCCTTGGCTGAGAAGAGCATTCGTGTCAACACGGTTCACCCGACAGGGGTGGCGACCCCGATGATCGTCAACGAACAGTTCGAGAAACACTTCATCGATCATCCTGAGGCCTTGTCCGCCGTACAGAACATGCTGCCCGTCGACCTGATCGAGCCGGCCGACATCAGTGAGGCGATGGTTTTCCTGTGCGGGGGCGGCGGGCGGTACATCACCGGCGTGACATTGCCGGTCGACGCCGGGTTCACCGTCAAGTAGGCCCGGCAGCCTAGAACTTCAGCAGATCGGCAAGCAGCCTGCGCTGGTAGGTGCTGTCGCCATGGAGTTGCGCGCTGGAGTGCGCGCGTCGGAAGTACAGGTGGGCGTCGTGCTCCCACGTGAAACCCATTCCGCCGTGAATATGGATATTCTCGGCGGCCACTTGCAGGTAGGCGTCCGAGCAGTACGCCTTGGCCAGCGTGGCGGCGACAGGCATTTCGCTCTGACCGTCGGTAATCACCTCCCCGAGGTGAAGCACCGCGGATCGTGCCGACTCGACCGCCAATAGCATGTCGGCGCACTTGTGCTTGATCGCTTGGAAGCTGCCAATCGGTCGTCCGAATTGCTTTCGTAAACCTGCGTATTCGACGGACATCTCCATGCAACGCTGTGCACCGCCGAGCTGCTCTGCGGCAAGCGCGGCGTTCGCCGAGTCGAGCGCATATCCGAGAACGCTCCTGCCATAGCCGGTCAGGAGGCGCGCCGGCGTGTCGTCGAACTCGAGTGTCGCCATCCGCCGGGTCGCGTCGAGGGTCCGCATTGGCGTACGGACCAGACCGGGTGCGGTTCCGTCGACGACGTAGAGTCCGTCGTCGGCGGCGAGTACGAAAACGACGTCGGCGCTGCACCCGTCGAGTACGAAACTCTTTCGACCCGTCAGTGTCATGCTGGTTCGGTCAGCGATGAGCCGGCATTCGGGGACAGACCAGTCGCCATCGGCTTCGACGAACGCAACGGTGGCGGTCGTTGTCCCCACCGCCAGCGACGGCAGCAAGCCTTCTTGCAGCGTGGCGTTCCCACTGGCCAGCAGCGCCGGAATCGCCAGGCCCACCGTGGACAAGTACGGCACGCACGCGAGCGACCGGCCAAGCTCCTCGAAAACCGCCAAATGCACGGCAAAGTCGTAACCTTCGCCGCCGTAAGCCTGAGGTACGGCCAATCCCGGCAGCCCCAGCTCGTCGGCCATACGCCGCCACAGGGTGTCGTCGATCCCGGTGCCGGTCCCCATCACCTCGCGCACCCGGGCGGAATCGCTCAGCGTTTCAAGGAAATCCCGCAGCACCGTCCGGAGGTCGTCGACGTCCTCGTTGGTGATCGAGGTGGTCATGTCAGCCCCGATCGCTCATCGGGTGAGAACGGTGCAGGCGCTCACGCCGGGTGCGCCGTAGACATGGGTGAACCCCACTGTGGGGTCGCCGGGGACCTGACGAGTACCCGCGTCGCCGCGCAGCTGCAAAACGGTCTCATAGACCTGGCGGAGCCCGGAGGCGCCGATCGGCTCACCCGAGGCGAGACATCCGCCGTCGGTGTTGACGGGAAGTCGTCCCCCGATTTCCGTTTCGCCGCCTGTGATCAGTTTCTCCTGGTCACCGTGCGCACACAGGCCGGTTTCGGCTAGATGGATGATCTCCGATCCGGCGTCGGTGTCCTGGACCTGCGCCACCTGGACCTCGTCCGGGCCGATGCCGGCTTGCGCGAATGCGGCCTGGGCCGCGTCCTCGGTGGGACTCGTGCCGCGCTCCGCGGACAGCCACGGGCTGAACACCTCGAACGAGCCGAACCGTCGGGTTCGTGTCACCACTGACCGCATGAACACCGGGGTGGTGGTGAAATTTCTCGCGGTGTCAGCGCGGGTGAGCACCACGGCGACCCCACCTTCACCTGGTGAGCACAGCATGTACTGCGTGAGGGGATCGTTGATCATCGGCGAGCTCAAGATGTCCTCTTCGGACAGGCGCTTTCTGCGCCAAGCCATTTCGTTGAGAGACCCATTACGGAAGGCCCGGGCCGCCGCCTGCGCCAAGACGCGTTCGGGGATGTCGTACTGCTGGATGTACCGAGCCGTCTTCAGCGCGAAAAATTGGGTGGTGAGCATCAGGCCCGTCCGGCCGTACCAAGCGCCAAGACCGAACGCCTCGGGATCGGCGTTGAAGGCGCCGCGGTCATGCTTGTCGAAGCCGATCGCGATTGCGACGTCGGCGGATCCCGATGTGATGGCGTGGGCTGCCACGGTTAGCGCACTTCCTCCGGTGGCGCACCCGTTGTTCACGTTGACGAACGACAGCCCGGTCAGCCCCAGATCGGCGACCAAAGCGTCGGCCGCGCCAGCGGACAAACTGCCGCCTGCGGCGAACTGGACGTTCTCCCAGCCGATCCCGGCATCCGTGAGGGCGGAACGGGCCGCGACGGCGCCCTGCTGCCTGCCGCTGACCCCTTCGGTGCGGCCGAATCGGTGCATTCCGATGCCGACGATGGCAACGTCCATGGTGACCTCCAGGTCAATCGAGGGGTTGGAAGGCGAACGTGACGACCGATGACCCTTGTGGGTCAACGGTGTAGGGCTGCGCCACCACCTTCATCGCTTGACCGATTCGCAGCTGTTGCGGGTCATTCTCGGTCAGCCGACCTTCGACAAGGATGTGCTCACCCAACTGCACGTACCCAACGCCGTAAGGGTCGAACTCCGCTGGTCCGTCGTACGGAGACTTCGGGCGGAACCGCTGAATCGTGTACGCCCACAGTGTGCCTCGATCCGGCAGTGGTTGTGGATCCATCTGGTCACCGGTACAGCGCGGGCACGATGACTGCGCCGGGAACACGGTGGCGCCACAGGCCGCACACCGGACTGCCTGCAAGGTGACCCTGTCCCCGTTGCGGGTGAACAGGCCTTGATCAATGTCGATTTCACTCATGAAAGCCTCCTGGTCACCGCGGATAGCGGGGCAGTCCGAGCACCCGCTCACCGAGGATGTTGCGCTGGATCTCGTCGGTGCCACCGGCGATGCGGTAGCCCGGCGCTCCGAGCACATGTGCAGTCCATGCATAGGTGCCCCATTCACCGGTGTCAGCAATCAATCGTGGACCGATCACCTTGGCCACCAGCGCGCTGACGCGGCTCATGTTCTGTGTCCACAGCAGCTTGGTGATCGAACCTTCCGCACCGGGTCGCTCACCGGCCTTTGCCCTGATGGCGGCACGATGATTGGTGTACTCCTCGATGCGCGTGTGGATGTACAAGTCCGCCAAGGCTTCCCGGATCGCAGGGTCTCGTGTCTGACCGAAGTGGCGGGCTGCGGCGAGAACATCTTCGAACTGGCCCCCGACCGCGTGGCTTGCGCCTATTGAGTGATCGCGCTCAAACGCAAGGACGGTCATGGCGACCGCCCAGCCCTGGCCTACTTCGCCGAGCCGCAACGAGTCAGGTATCCGGACCCCGTCGAGGAACACCTCGTTGAAACTGCTGCCGCCGGTGATCTGACGGATCGGCCTGATGGTGACACCCGGCGCGTCGAGGGGCACAAGGAATGCCGTCAGTCCGTGGTGGCGCGCGGTATTCGGCTCGCTGCGGGCGATCGCCAGGCCCCAGTGCGCGAATCGTGCTCCCGAGGTCCATACCTTCTGGCCGGTGATCTCCCAGCTGTCGCCGTCGATGACCGCCTTGGTCTGTATCGCGGCGAGATCCGAACCGGCAGTGGGCTCGCTGAACAGCTGGCATGCCATCTCGTCCATGCACAGCAGTCGCGGCAGAAACCTCTGTCGCTGCTCGGGCGTGCCCAGCGCGTCGACGGTCGGGGCGATGAGAAGCACCGACACACCCGGCAGCTCTCCCGCAGACGGTACGTCGTATTCGGATTCGATCTCGTTGAAACGGCGCTGGTAGCTTGGGGGCCAGCCGCGCCCCCCGGCCGCCGGGTCCCACGAAAGCGTCACATAACCCGCGCCGAACTTGGCGTGCTGCCAGGCCCGGACCTCCGCCAGTCGCGCGGCCTGTTCGTCGTCGCTGACGTCGTCGAAGACCGATACGTCGTCGGGACCCACGCCCCAACGCGACTGTTCGACGGTTTTGTCCCGCGGTGTACGGCCGTTATCGGTCAGCCACCGGCGCACGCCCCTTTCGAACTCGGCCAGTTCAGGAGGGTTGATCGTTTTGCTCAAGCCAGCAGGCCCTTGGCAGTCTCACCAAAGGCGAGCGGTACAAATCGGTCCGCCGTGGGAACGCCGTCGAACAATTCATCGAGCCGCGCCACCAGCTTGGCGAAATGTGGCTGCTGGTAGTGGCTCTCGAGGTCACTCTCGTCGCGGTACACCTCGACCATCATCAGGTTGGCAGGGTCTTCTGGCGACTGGTGAAGCGCGAATTTCAGGATGCCCGGCTCGCGGTGGCTTTCCTCCAGCTCCTCCTGCAAGGCATCGATGGCGGCCTGGGTCTGGCCTGGTTTCGTCTTGATCTGTGACACTACGACCAGTTGTCCCACCGGAGTACCTCCACTCTCGTACGTCGACACCCGCGGGCATCCTAATCAAAACCCGACCGACGGGTCGGTCTATTAGAGAGTATCGCCCAGCCTCTTGCGCGTCAACGATCGACGCTGTAACAATACCGACCGTCGCGTCGGTCTTTTATTTTCCGCTTGCGCGGCCGAGCCGACATCTCAGAGAGGAGCGGGCGAGTGCCGGTAATCATCTCCTCGGACACCGCCGCCAAGCCGGTCCGCGCCATAGGTGGTTTCTTCGCGATGGCGCTAGACACGCTGGTGCTGATTCCGCGAAAACCGTTCGCCTGGCGCGAATTCCTGCTGCAATCGTGGTTCGTCGCGCGGGTGTCGCTGCTGCCGGTGCTGTTGCTGGCGGTGCCGTTCACCGTTCTGCTGGTCTTCACATTCAACTTCCTGCTGATCGAGTTCGGCGCGGCCGACCTAGCCGGCACCGGCGCGGCGGAGGGCGCGGTGACCCAGATCGGGCCGATCGTGACCGTCCTGGTGGTCGCCGGTGCGGGTGCCACCGCCATGTGCGCCGACCTGGGCGCCCGCACCATTCGTGAGGAACTCGACGCGCTGCGGGTGATGGGCATCAATCCGATCCAGCGGTTGGTGGTGCCGCGCGTGCTCGCGGCCACCTTCGTCGCGGTGATGCTGTCGTCGATCGTGATCCTCGTCGGCCTGGCCGGAGGCTTCATCTTCTCGGTATACGTACAGCACGTCACCCCGGGAGCATTCGCCGCCGGCCTGACCCTGATCACCGGGTTGTCCGACGTGATCGTCTCTCTGATCAAGGCCGCGCTGTTCGGTCTGGCGGCCGGACTAATCGCTTGCTACAAGGGCATTTCCGTCGGTGGCGGGCCGGCAGGCGTTGGTAATGCGGTCAATGAAACCGTGGTCTACACGTTCGTCGCACTCTTTGCGATCAACATCGTCGCCACGGCCATCAGCGTCCAGACAGTGGGGGCGTTGTGAGCATCGGCATTCCCTCCGCGAGGTTCCCCCGGCTGACCCGCGCGACGCGCGGATGGGCCGACGGCTGGAACCGAGTCGGCACGCAGACGCAGTTCTACGGCAAGACGCTGAGGTCCGTCGGCGACGCGTTCGTTCATTACAGAACGGAGCTGGTGCGCCTGATAGCCCAGATGGGGCTGGGCTCGGGAGCGCTCGCGGTCATCGGCGGCACCGTCGTGATCGTCGGCTTTCTGACACTGACCACCGGTGCGCTGGTGGCCGTGCAGGGCTACAACCAGTTCTCCGAGATCGGTGTCGAGGCCCTCACCGGGTTCGCATCGGCCTATTTCAACGTCCGGCTGATCGCGCCGTTGACCGCCGGCATCGCGCTGGCCGCCACCATCGGCGCCGGGGCCACCGCCCAACTGGGGGCGATGCGCATCAACGAGGAGATCGACGCCCTCGAAGTGATGGGGGTCCGATCGGTCGCCTACCTGGCGTCCACCAGGGTGATCGCCGGGGTCATCGTGGTCATCCCGCTGTACTGCGTTGCGGTCCTGATGTCATTTCTGGCGGCGCGGTTCGGCACCACCGCCATCTACGGTCAGTCGACCGGTGTCTACGACCACTACTTCAACACCTTCCTCAACCCATCCGACTTGATCTGGTCGTTCTTTCAGGCCGTCACGATGGCGGTCGTCATCATGCTGGTCCACACCTACTACGGTTTCACCGCCTCCGGCGGACCGGCTGGGGTCGGTGAAGCCGTCGGGCGGGCCGTCCGCACGTCGCTCGTCACAGCGGCGCTGGTGATCATGTTCATCTCACTGGCCATCTACGGCCAGTCCGGCAATTTCCACCTGTCGGGGTAGCCGCATGGAGACCAGACCCGGCGAGCACCGCATCGCCCCCGCATGGTGGACCCTGATACTGATCGTGGCCAGCGTTGTGTTCACGCTCGTGTGTTCGGCGTTTTTCGCAGGCACGTTCCGCTCGTTCGTCCCGGTGACACTGACCTCCGACCGTTCCGGTCTGGTGATGGAGTCCGGCGCCAAGATCAAACTGCGTGGCGTGGAAGTTGGCCGGGTCGCGGGTATCACTGGCGACAGCGGGCGGGCGAGCCTGAATCTCGAGATCTTCCCGGATCAGGTCCGCTACATCCCGGCCAACGTCGAGGCCGAAATCAAGGCGACCACCGCGTTCGGAGCCAAGTACGTCGATCTGATCCCTCCGAATGAACCCAGCGCGCAAACGATTTCGTCCGGCTCGGTGCTGCGGTCGCGTAATGTCGGCACCGAGGTCAACACGGTGTTCCAGAACCTCGTCGGCGTGCTCCGCCAGATCGACCCGGCCAAACTGAACGCGACGCTGACCGCACTGGCCGAAGGGGTTCGGGGCCAGGGCGAGCGCATCGGCCAGGCCACCACGGACGCCAATCAGGTGCTTCTGGCTGTCAACCCGCGAATGGGAACCGTTGCGCAGAACTGGATCTCCCTTCGGGGGTTCAGCGACGCGTATAGCGTTGCAGCCCAGGATATTCTGAACGTGCTTAACGCCGCCAGCACGACCAGCGCCACAGTGACGAGTCGAGCAGCAGACCTTGACGCGCTTCTGCTGAACACCGTGGGTCTCGCGCAGGGCGGTATCAATCTGATTGCGCCCAACCAACAAAACCTCGTGCGCGCGGTCAAAGTGTTGGAACCGACGACGAACCTGCTGATGAAATACAACCCCGAGTACACCTGCCTGCTGGTCGGCACGAAGTGGTGGCTGGACAACGGCGGCTACGACTCGATTGGCGGTAACGGCAAGAGCATCGTCCTGGATTCCGCGATGAACTTCGGCGACGACCCATATCGATACCCAGACAACCTGCCCATCGTGGCCGCCAAGGGCGGGCCTGGCGGTAAGCCGAGTTGCGGATCACTGCCGAGAGCCGACCAGAACTTCCCGGTGCGACAGCTGATCACCAACACCGGATGGGGAACCGGGGTGGATGTGCGGACCAATCCCGGCTTCGGGCATCCGTTCTGGGCGAACTACCTACCGGTCACCCGTGCGGTGCCAGAACCGCCGAGCATCCGCGGCGAGGGCCCGCCCGCCATCGGACCCGTCCCCTATCCCGGGGCACCACCGTACGGGGCGCCGCAGTACGCGCCGGACGGAACGCCGCTGTATGCCCCGCCCCCTGGGGCGCCTGCACCATGACCCGAGGAATGCAGCCATGAAAGACAACCTGTCCGGTGCGGTGGTGCGACTGACCATCTTCGTGGTGGTCTGCGCGTTCGGCACGTTCGGCCTGTTGATGGTGTTCGCCCAGTTCAGGTTTCAACAGGAGTCGGCATACAACGCCGAGTTCACCAATGTCAGTGGTCTGGAGGAGGGCAACTTTGTGCGTGTCGCCGGCGTGGAAGTCGGCAAGGTCGACAACATCTCGATCACGCACGATAACGTGGCAGTGGTCGAGTTCTCCGCCGACGACTCCGTCATCTTGACCGAGGGCACAAAGGCACTGATCCGCTACGACAACCTGATCGGCGGCCGCTACGTCGAACTTCAGGAGGGCACCGGCGGAGTCAAGCGCCTGCACCCCGGCCAGACCATTCCCGTCAACCGCACCGCACCGGCTCTGGACCTCGACGCGCTTATCGGCGGTTTCCGGCCGCTGTTCCGCGCGCTGAACCCCGAACAGGTCAACGCCCTGTCCGGCCAGTTGATCCAGGCCTTTCAGGGGCAGGGTGCGACGATCGGTTCCTTCCTCGCGCAGACCGCGGCATTGACGAACACGCTGGCCGACCGCGACGATCTCATCGGCCAGGTCATCGTCAATCTGAACACCGTGCTCGGCTCGCTCGGCGACCAAAGCGACCAGTTCGGCAAGTCGGTCGACTCCCTTTCCGAACTGGTGCAGGGGCTGGCCGAGCGCAAGACCGACATCAGCAACTCGATCGCTCACACGAACGCAGCGGCAGGCACGATCGCCGACCTTCTCGATCAGGCGCGGCCTGCTTTCAAAACCGTTGTGACGCAATCAGACCGGACCAATTCGATCATCGTCGCCGACCACGAGTACGTCGACGACCTGCTGAACACGCTGCCCGACGCGTATCAGGCGCTCGCCCGCCAAGGGATCTACGGCGACTTCTTCAGCTTCTACCTGTGTGACATGGTGCTCAAGCTCAACGGCAAGGGCGGAAATCCGGTGTACGTCAAGGTGGCCGGCCAGACCTCAGGGCGGTGCACACCCAAATGAAATCCTTCTCCGAGCGCAGCCCGTTCGCCATCGGCGCCGTAGGCGTGGCATTGATCGCCGCGATGGTGTGGCTGCCGCTGAACTACACCAAGTTGCCCGGACTGCAGGCGGGTCAGAGCTACTCGGCCTACTTCACCGAGGCAAGCGGACTGCAATCCGGTGCAGCGGTACAAGTCTCAGGGTTCCAGGTGGGCGAGATCTCCCGTATCGGGTTGGACGGACCTCGGGTCTTGGTCACGTTCGACGTGGACGAGGACATCCGGCTGGGTGACCGCACCGAGGCGGCGGTCAAGACCAAGAGCCTGCTTGGCGCCAAGTTCCTCGAGATCACCCCCCGCGGTGAGAGCGAACTGTCCGGACCGATACCGCTGGAGCGCACCACGCCGGCCTACCAATTGCCCGACGCCCTTGGAGATCTCACGTCGACCATCAGCGGGCTGGACACCACCAAGCTGTCGGACTCGTGGCAAGTTCTGGCGCAGACCTTCTCTGACACTCCGCCGGACCTGAAGATTGCGGTCGAAGGTGTCGCGCGGTTCTCCCAAACCATCGACGAGCGGGACGCGCAATTGCGCGAGCTGCTGGAGAACGCCAATAAGGCCACCGCGGTGCTGGCGCAACGTAGCGACCAGGTGGTCAGCCTGATTGCCAACACCAACTCGCTACTCGCCCAGCTGCACACCCAAGATTCTGCGCTGGATCAGATCTCGGCCAACATCTCGGCGGTGGCCAGGCAACTGTCCGGCTTCATCGCCGACAACCGCGAACAACTTCGGCCGGCGCTGGACAAGCTCAACGGCGTGCTGACGCTCGTCGACAACCGAAAGGGCCAGGTGCAGAAGTCGATCAAGTTGCTCAACGCGTACGCGATGTCCCTTGGTGAGTCGACGTCGGCCGGTCCCTTCTTCAAGTCCTACCTGGCCAACCTACTGCCGGGACAGTTCATCCAGCCGTTCGTCGACGCCGCATTCTCCGACTTGGGCCTCGACCCAAATGTGTTGTCCCCCTCGGAACGAACCGACCCGCAGACAGGCCAGCCGGCCATCGGTGCGCTGCCGGTGCCCTACCCCCGCACCGGACAGGGTGGCGAGCCGCATCTGACGCTGCCCGACGCGATTACCGGAAATCCTGGGGACCCGCGCTATCCGTACCGCGAGCCCCCTCCTGCGCCACCACCTGGCGGACCGCCGCCGGGGCCGCCCGCAGACGCACCGCCAGGGATGGAATCCGTGCCGGAACCCACACCATCACCGGTGTACGTGCCCGCGCCAAACGAGGCGCCGCCGATCCAGGAAGGTTCCCAGTGACAATGCGCACGGCCAGGATCGGCCTCGCGGTGGCGTTGTCTGCCGCGCTGATCGGCGGGATCGTCACCGCGGCCTCGGTGAGCCCGTTCGGCCGCACCCATGTGGTCGCCTACTTCGACAACAGCAACGGCATCTTCCCCGGCGACGACGTTTACATGCTTGGCGTGCCGATCGGCGAAATCGACACCATCGAACCCCAGCCACAGCGCGCCAAGATCACCTTCTGGTTCGACGATCGTTACCAGGTTCCCGCCGACGCGAAAGCGGTGATCCTGTCACCGCAGCTGATCACGTCGCGGGCGATTCAGTTGACACCGGCTTACACCGGTGGGCCTGCGATGACCGACGGGGCCGCGATCCCGCAGGACCGCACCGCGGTCCCGGTTGAATGGGACGATTTCCGTGAACAGCTCGACAAGTTCAGCCAGTACCTGCAGCCCACGGAGCCGGGTGGCGTGAGCACCGTCGGGGCGTTCATCAACACCACCGCCGACAATCTTCGTGGTGAAGGCGCAAACATCCGTGACACCGTGATCAAACTGTCGCAAGCGGTTTCGGTGCTCGGCGATCACAGTGACGACATCTTTTCTACCGTGAAGAACCTGTCGACACTTGTCACAGCGCTTCAGTCAAGTGCCGGCCTGATGAGCCAGCTCAACCGGAACATGGCTGCGGTGACTGCGCTATTGGCCAACGATCCCAACGAGGTTGGGCAGGCCGTGGCAGACGTCAACACCGCGGTGGGTGATGTGCAGAGCTTTGTCGCCGAGAATCGTGAGCCTCTGGGCACGACTTCGGACAAGCTGGCCTCACTCTCTACGGCCTTGGTGGAGAGTCTCGATGACATCAAGCAGACGCTTCATCTGGCACCGAATACGTTGCAAAACTTCAGCAACACCTACGAGCCCGCGCATGCCGCGCTGACCGGCATCATCGCGGTGAACAACTTCTCCAATCCGATCACCTTCCTGTGCGGCGCGATTCAGGCTGCGTCTCGATTAGGCGCAGAACAGTCGGCGAAGCTGTGCACCCAGTACCTGGCTCCGATCGTCAAGAACCGCCAGTACAACTTCCCGCCCATCGGAATGAACATGTTGGTCAATGCGCAGGCTCGCCCGAACGAGGTCACCTACAGCGAGGATTGGATGCGCCCGGACTACCGGCCCGCACCGCCGATACCAGCGGAGGAAGCGCCACCGCCCGCGCAGGAGCCACTACCAGCCGAGGCGGCTTCGACGAACCCGGCCGCGGGTTTGCCGGGGATGATGGTGCCGTCCGGAGGCGGGTCGTGATGCGCATCCGGCTGTGCCGCAGTGCGTTTGCGGTGGTAGCCGCGATCGGGCTGTCGGGCTGCGGTTGGCATGGCGTCAACTCATTGCCGTTACCGGGCACGGCCGGCGGCGGCCGCGGCGCCTACCAGGTGCAGGCACAGTTGCCCGACGTCACCAACATTCAGCAGAACTCGCGGGTGCGGGTGGGAGACGTCGTTGTCGGCAACATCACCAAGATCGAGCGGCAGGGCTGGCATGCGCTGATCACGATGACGATCGACACCGATGTTTCCCTGCCTGCCAATGCCACCGCCAAGATCGGCCAGACCAGCGTCTTCGGCTCGCTGCACCTCGAACTGGCTCCACCCACCGATACGCCGCCAGAAGGCAAGCTGCACAACGGTTCGTTGATTCCGCTGTCGTCGAGCGGGGCCTATCCGACAACGGAGCAGACGCTGGCCGCGCTGTCAATGCTGCTCAACGGCGGCGGTCTGGGCCAGCTCCAGGACATCACCAAAGCGTTCAGCACCGCCTTCGCCGGTCGCGAGGAGGATTTGCGCAGCTTGATTGGTCAGCTTGACGAGTTCATCGGCCACCTTGATGCGCAGAAGCACGACATCCTCGAGGCCAGCGACAGCCTGAACAGGCTGGTCGGCCAATTCGCCGAACAGAAGCCGGTGGTGGACAAAGCGTTACGCACCATCCCCGACGCGTTGGCGGTCCTCAAGGACCAGCGGCACAACCTGGCAGAAGCCCTCGACCGGTTCGGCAAGTTCAGCGCGTTGACCACCGATACCGTGAATCAGTCCAAGGAAGCCCTCGTTCAAGAACTGAAAGGCCTTGGGCCGGTTTTGGAGTCGCTTGCCAACTCGGGGCCTGCGCTGACACGGTCGTTGAGTGGGCTGAGCACCTTTCCGTGGCCGAAGGAGAACATCACCAAGTGGTTCCGGGGTGACTACGCGAACCTCACTGCGATATTCGACCTCACGCTGAGCCGCCTCGACTCATCCTTGTTCACAGGGACCCGATTTGAGGGCGAACTGACCGAGTTGGAAATGCAATGGGGTCGCACCATAGGACAGCTGCCCAGCCCGGTAACCGCGGGTAATCCGCTGGCTGTTCCCTACAAACTCGACCAGGGCCCATGACATGCGCCTGAATCGACGAATCAAGGTTCAGCTGGCGATCTTCACGGTGATCGCAGTGGTCGCCGGCGCGGTGATGATCTTCGGCTACATCAAACTGCCGGCAATGCTGTTCGGCGCCGGCCGCTATACGGTTACTGTCGAGTTGCCGTCCGCCGGTGGCCTTTACCCGAGTGGAAACGTCACCTACCGGGGCACCGAGGTGGGCCGTGTCGAGGATGTCCGGCTCACGAACACCGGCGCTGAAGCGGTGCTGTCGCTGAACTCCGAAGTCAAGATCCCGTCCGACCTAGACGCAGAAGTCCATAGCGTGTCGGCGATCGGCGAACAATTCGTCGCGCTGCTCCCCCGCAACGGTGACTCGCCGCCGCTCAGAGACGGTGATGTGATCCCGGTGAGCCGCGCGTCAGTACCACCGGATGCGGCCTCGCTGATAGACGCCACCAATCGCGGCCTGCTGGCAATCCCCCACGACAATTTGAAGACGACGATCGACGAATCATTCACCGCGATCGGTGGTTTGGGCCCTGAGCTCACGCGAATCGTCAAGGGTTCGACCCAGCTCGCCATCGACGCCCGCGCAAATCTGGATCCCCTTGTCGCGCTGATCGATCAGTCCCAGCCGGTGCTTGACTCGCAATCCGAGACGTCGGATGAGATCCAAAGCTGGGCGGCCCATCTCGCGACGGTCACCGAGCAGCTAGCGGCGCAGGACACCGCCGTAGCCGGCGTGATCGATCGGGGTGGCTCCGCTGCTGACGAGGGCCGCCAACTGTTCGACCGTCTGCAGCCGACGCTGCCGATTTTGCTTGCCAACATGGTCAGCCTCGGCGATGTCGCCGTCACCTACCAGCCCTCTATCGAGCAGGTGCTCGTCCTGCTGCCGCAGGCCGTTGCCGAAGTGCAGGCCAGTCTGATCCCTAGCCTGAACACCAAGCTGGACTATAAGGGCGGCTTTCTGGACTTCAACCTCAACGTGAACCTCCCCCCGCCATGTGCCACCGGTTACCTTCCCCCGCAGCAGCAGCGCGCGCCCAGTCTGGAGGACTATCCCGATCGTCCGGCCGGCGACCTGTACTGCCGGGTGCCGCAGGACTCGATGTTCAATGTGCGCGGCGCACGCAACATTCCGTGCATGACCGTCCCAGGCAAGCGCGCACCCACCGTCAAGATGTGCGAGAGCGACGAGCAGTACGTGCCGCTCAACGACGGCTTCAACTGGAAGGGCGACCCGAACGCCACGATGTCTGGCCAAGACATTCCACAACTGCCACCGGACGCTGCGCCTGCCCCAACGGCTCCGCCGCCCGTTGCGGTTGCACCGTACGACCCCGCTACCGGCACATACATCGGACCGGACGGGCGCGTGTACACCCAATCGAACCTGTCCCAGACAGCACAGGAGGAACAGACATGGCAGAACATGCTGACACCACCGGGCAGCTGAACAACGAAGGGCCAAGGCGATGAAAACGCAATTCGAACTGGCCTGGGCACTGGCCAATGTGGAAACCCCACAACTCAAGAGGGTTGACCGCAACAGGATTTACGCCGAGATCGGCGCCGGTGATACGTATTCGGCCATCAAACATCTTCTGATGTACGCGGCGCGCAGCGGGTTCCCGCTACCGACCGACCTCATCTGGGACATCAGGTGCTGGCTTCGCGGTTATACCGCCACGCCGGACGAGCCCCGATTGCGCCGCCTGGTCGAAGGCTTGCAAGCCGCCCGGCGACAGGCCTAAGCGGACAATGAGTAAGCGGTGCGCCCTTGTCACCGGAGCGTCGCGGGGAATCGGATCGGCGATTGCTCGTCGGCTCGCGGTCGACGGGTACTCGGTCACGCTGTCGGCACGCGGCGAGGCCGGACTAGCCGCAGTTGCCGAGGAACTGGGGTCGGACACTGGGGCCGATGTCCATGCCGTGTCGGCCAATCTCGCGGTCGACGGCGACATCCGCAGGCTCGCCTCCGAGCATTCGGCGCGTTTCGGGCGGCTCGACTTGCTCGTGCTCAACGCCGGTGTCGGCACTTCGGGAGCGATCGCCGACTTGCCGCTGAAAATCTACGACCTGACGCTTTCGGTCAACTTGCGCGCGGCCTTTCTGCTGCTTCAGGAGACGCTGCCCATGCTGCGCAAGACGGCCGCGCTCGACCCGTCGCGGGGGGCAAGAGTCATTGCGCTCGCGTCGATCGCCGGCGTGTTGGCCGAGGCGAACATGGGCGCGTACGCGGCGAGCAAGGCTGGGCTGATATCGCTGTGCCAGACCCTTACCGCCGAAGAATCCCGCCATGGCGTGACCGCAACAGCGATCTGCCCGGGGTTAGTGGACACGGATATGGCCGAGTGGAGCCAACTCTCCGCATCCGAAATGCTCGCTCCGTCTGACGTCGCCGAACTGGCGGTTGCCGTTTCGCGGCTGTCTGGCAATGCCGTTGTACCGAACATCGTTCTTGCCCGACGAGGAAGTCAGACCTCAAACGTGTGAGCGCTAGGCGTGCCGGCTCGTCACGCCTCCATCGACGACAAGGTAAGCGCCCGTGATGAACGAAGCCTTCGGTGACATCAAAAACGCAACGGCCTCAGCGACTTCCGAGGGCTGCCCGATCCGTCCGAGCGGCGCCGCCTGCTCGAAACCGGTGCGGACTTCGTCGATGTCCAATGCCATCTGCAGCATCGGCGTCTGTATGAACCCGGGGCATACGGCGTTGATCCGGATGCCCAGCGGCCCGAATTGTGCTGCCATGGACCGGGTCAGGCCCAGCAGACCCGCCTTGGACGCACAGTAGGCCGGGATATACGGGTTCGCCGCCAGCCCTTCAATGCTGGCGATGCCGACGATCGCGGGTGCGGCGCCGTCCTGCGCTGACCGTTCGAGATGTGGCAGCAGCATTTGAACAAGCAATGCCTGGGCGCGAAGGTTGACGTCCAGGACGGCATCCCAGGAAGCCTGGGTGTACGCGCCGACGGGCTCTGGGATGACGCGGCCCGCGGCGTGCACCAGACCGTCGATGCCGCCTAGGGTCTCGGTGCACGATTCGATGGCGCGTTCCATCGCGCTGCTGTCGCACACGTCGACCACCTCGCCTGGCATGCCGAGGCCGCCGGCGACCTCGGTCACCTCCTGCGCGATGTCCCACAGCGCCACCTTGCGCCCGTCGGCCACCAACGCCTCCGCGCTCGCCCGGCCGATACCGGACGCCGCGCCCGTCACAATCACACCGCTCACCTACACCTCACCTAATCCTTTGGGGCTGATGGATCCCTGGCGATCGCGTCACGAATCGCGTCGATTCTCAGTGCCTCGTTGGCCGCATGGGTGCCCTTCTCGGTCAGCTGCGACATCGTGACGCTGCCTGCGTGGTGCAGACCGATTACATTCCAGTACTCGTCAAACACCGGGCTGCCCGAGCTCCCGCCTTCTGTCGGCGTCCGGTAATGCATACGGGTGGCGTCGGTTTCGAGGAATAGGTTGTCCTGGATCGAAAACTGGGGCTGGTCATATCCTTTCGGGTGCCCGATGATGTACGTCCGCGATTTGGCGTTGAGCTTCGGCATCTTCTGGATCAACGACAGAGGTTTGACGTTGTCAGGCGTGCGTTCGAGAACCAGCAGTGCAGTATCCAGTTCGGGATGCCTGGACGGTCTGAACCAACGCAGCTGCTGCACGGGGAACCGAGAGCTTTCGCGATCTTCGGATTCCAGCCCGTGAAACGCCACCGTCGCGTGGTCCTGATGGATCGCCTCATTGACGACGTGCCCGTTGGTCATCACCACCAGATCTGGCAGCGATTCGTGCAGTTCCTTTCCGTTGACCAAGAAACCGGTGCCACGGCCTACCCGATTGCGGTCGTCGATGCGCGCCACGGCACGGCACGCCGCCAGCCCATTGCGCCACCATTCCAGCGTCTGGAATCGGTCGTCCCCAAATACCTTCTCCAGCACGACGGCCGCTTCGGACTCGTCATCCTTGCGGGGGACGAGCTGGTCGAGTCGGCTGGTTGCGACGTCTGCAGAGCGCAGCGTGACCTCGCCGCCAGTCTTCTTGGCCAGAGCCTGACGCAGCAGCGGTATCAGCGTGGTGCCGAGGGTTGACTCGGGGTCGACGTTCCATACGGAGAGCAGTTGACGCAGCAGCGAGCCGAGGACAAACGCATCGGTGCGCTTGTCTTCGACCAGATCCTTGCCTCGTCGTACGGCGTTCTCGAGCTCGCCGCGCGCCACGTGGGCCTCACATGCCGTCGCCTTCTCCCATGGATCCCGCAGATTCTCGACGCTGGTCAACACCTGCGCGGCGGTGTCGGTTGCGAGCTGCGCAGGATCCGAGATGCCGGGCAGGAAAAGGGATTCCCGGCCAGCGCGGGCCAATAACGCGACCGCGTTGATGCCGTGCCAGGAGAGCCTTCGATCGGCGTGATAGAGCCCGCCGTACGCCTCCAGCGCACGCCGCAGATACTCGACACGGCGATCGTTGTCAGCGGCGGCACGGAACAACTCCTTGTAGCAGCGGCCGACGCCGCCGCGTGCTTCGGATCGGTCATACGCGGATGCGGCCGGATCATCAGCCATCTCGGCGAAGATCCGAAGCGCAGGGCCGGTTCGGCCCTGATCCACCAGGGCTTGCGCGAAGTCCCTCCAGATCTGCCGATTTCCTGGGTCGACGGACAGCGCGGCATCGGCAACGTCCATGACGGAGTCGTACTGCCGGTTTCGGAGCAGGAGCTTGACCAAAGTCTCCGCGCCGGCGGGCAGCTTCGAGGCGGCCCTCAGTTGTTGGCCGTAATCCTGAGCGACCCGTCGGACGGTCACCCAATCGAATGACTTCACCGCTGCGGTGATCTCGGCCTGGATCGCCTTCACGGTGCCGGGAACGGCGTCGCCGACAATCATTCGAAGATCTCCGAGAGGATGGCCCGCAGCGGGGCTTGACCGAGGTACTTGCTGCTGCTGTGCCGCCAATACCCGTCGTTGGACACCGCCACGTCGGTGACCCTGATGTCGCGCGCCCGCTGGTAGTGCTTGGCGATCTTGCGGTCAACGAAGCCGCACACCGGATCCAGCTCGTCGAACACATTCCGCCATGTGCCATCGCCGAGACGCTGTGATGGCCAACCGTTCTCAGCGGTCCACGGCGGCGTGAGGCCGTCCCTGACTTCTGAGATCCCGAGCGGGCTGCCGATGGTCACCAAGGCGTCCACTGTGGGCGCATCGTCGATCGCAACGAGGGCGTCGTACGCGATCACACTGCCAAGGCTGTGCCCCAACACGAGGTGCGGTCCAGGCTGCTCGGCAGCCTCCTGCAGCGCGGTCAACACCCGCGCACGGATATCGCGGCGAATCTGGTAGGTCTCCCCCGCGCGAGGAGAGTAGGACGCGTCGTACAGAAAATGGTGGACGTCCCGCAGCAAGACGCGCATCAGCCGCTTCTTGAGCCAGTCCGGCAGCGGCACCGCCTCGAGCGGCGTGCCCGGCACGATCGGATCGGGTGCCACCTCGTCGGCGGTCGCGGACACCTCTGCCAGCCCGACCTTGCGGCCTAACTCTTCGACGAAGCGCCGCTCGTCGTCCGAGACGGCGTCGAGCCACCGCAGATCAGCGTCCTCGGAATCCACCATCTGCTCGACCTCTAACGGCGTTGCTTCTTCGGCGGTGTCCTCCGGCGCGGGGCTTTCGTACAGCATGTCGGCCCAGTAGACCATCGAGGACGTCACGTCGAGCGAATCCAGGTTCAGACCGTCGTTGTCGCGCAACGCGATTCGCCATTGATCCAACAACGTTTCGGGTTCCGGCTTGTTGCCGATTCCATGGATAAAAGTGATATGGGCCATGAGTACCCCCTTGCTCCGACTCGCGTTAAGAATAGCTAGCAGCGCCGCGCGATCCTCAATATTGGCGATCTGGGACCAACAGAGGCTGGGCGGCGTCATCTATGGTGAGGACATGGCCGGACCAACCATCGTCGCGATAGCGTCCGAGTCCGACATTCAGGAAGCGCTGAGCACCAGCGGGATTCGAACGCCGCACGCCGTGCTCGTCTGCGTCGGCGGTGCCGCAGGAGTCGCCGAGGACGAGATGGCAGCGCTCGCGGACTTGCTGACCGCCCACGTCATTCCGTTGGTGGACGAAATGTCGGTCACCATCGTCGACGGCGGCACCGATGCCGGCGTGATGCGTCTCATCGGCCAGGCACGAGCGGCCACCAACGGCTCGTTCCAGCTCGTCGGTGTCGCCGCGGCGGGCACCGTGCGGGTGCCGGATACGCCAGAACCGCCCACGAACGACGCCGCGGACCTCGAACCAAATCACACACACATCGTCCTGGTGCCCGGCGATTCATGGGGGGACGAGACACCATGGCTGTCTGCGGTCGCCGCAACGATCGCATTGGACATGCCTTCGGCGACACTTGTCATCAACGGTGGAGCCATCACGCTCGACGATGCACTTGCCAGCCTGCGAGCGCGTCGACCCGTCATCATCCTGGCAGGGTCCGGCCGGGCTGCCGACGAGATCGCCGGCGCCACGACCGGACAGTCTGCAGGCGACCCGGCACGGGAGATCGCCGATTCGCCGCTGACCACCGTCGTCTCGGTGCGCGACCAGGCAAGCGTGCTAGCCGCAATCACCCGCGCGCTGACCGCGCCCTAGCGGGTGCTCGCCATCACGCCCTGGAGAGCTGTTTCTCGGCGTAGAGCCGCGCCCACTCCTTTCGCGGCCTGATCGACACGTCAACGTCAGTTGCCTTGGCCCGCAACGCTTTCACGCTCGCTTCTTCACGGGTCGTTCTGGCGAACGGGTCCCAGC
This sequence comes from uncultured Actinomycetota bacterium, assembly GCA_963711755.1. GTDB lineage: Bacteria > Actinomycetota > Actinomycetes > Mycobacteriales > Mycobacteriaceae > Mycobacterium. The sequence goes on along the minus strand of CAVQFK010000023.1, from coordinate 612,134 downwards.
CGAAGAACCGGCACGAGTTCTCCCAGGTGATCTTGTTGATGTCACTGTCGTCGGCGCCCGCGGCGTTGAGCTCGGCGAGCACCTGCTCGGGCGCATCGGGCCAGAAGCAGTCGGAGTGCGGGTAGTCGCATTCCCAGGCGATGATGTCGATGCCGATCTCATGGCGCAGCTTCAGCGAGGTCTTGTCGGTCACGTAACAGGCCAGCGAGTGTTCGCGGAACACGTCACTTGGCAGCTTGTCGCCGAAGTCGCGACGCAGCCACTTCTGGTTGGTGTAGTGGCGGTCGCTGCGATCCAAATAAAAAGGAATCCAACCGATTCCGCCCTCGGAGAATGCGAACTTGAGGTCCGGGTAGTTGCGCATCGCCGGACCCCACAACAGGTCCTGTGCGCACATCGCGGAGACTTGGGTTGCCAGGATGATCAGGTTGTCGATCGGCGCGTTTGGCGCCATGCTGATCGCACCGAAACCGGTGCCGATGTGCAGACACATCACCACGTTCTCCTCGGACAGCGTCCGAAACACCGGGCCCCAGTAGTCGTCGTCGTGATAGCTCGGAAGGCCTTCCAGGTGAGGCAGTTCCGGCATCGTCACCGCACGGCACCCCTTGGCCGCCACCCTGCGGATCTCGGCGCACATCGCCTCGGGATTCCACGTCGGCAGCACGGCAATCGGGATGAAGCGATCCGGGTACGAGCCGGCCCACTCGTCGATATGCCAGTCGTTGTAGGCCGACACCATTACCAGCGTGACCTCCTCGCGGTGCATGTTGAGGTGCCGCGCGGAGAAACCGGTGAAAGTCGGAAAACACATCGAAGCCAGGATTCCGTTGCGGTTCATATCGCGGACGCGCTCGTGGACGTCGTAGACGCCGGGCCGCATCTCCGCGAACCCGGCAGGATCGCGGCCCCACTCCTCGGGGGGCCAGGACACCACGGCGTTGAGCCCGCTCACACCCTGCGGCCTGCCCTGATACATCCACTGGTCGACGCCCTTGTCGTCGGTGACCACGATCGGCGCCTCGGCCTTGTACTTGGCCGGCACGTGGTTGAGGAACATGTCAGGGGGTTCCACGACGTGGTCATCGATGCTCACCAGGATCAGGTCGTCAGTCTGCATACCCAACTAGTACCGTCTACAGGCGTGACCGGCTCTGCGCTTTCGGACAAAGGTTTAGCCGAATCGGCCAACGTCCGGCCGGTCATCGAGCTGCGCAAGGGCGGACGGGCCCTCGGCGGCAGCTATCTCTACGAGGGTGACGGGCTGATCACCGGCTGGCATTCGCATGAGGTGCACCAGATCGAGTACGCGATCGGCGGCGTGGTGGAGGTCGAGACGGCCTCGGCGCACTATCTCTTGCCACCGCAGCAGGCGGCGTGGATCCCCATGGGCCTGGAACATCAGGCGACCATGAACCCGGCCGTCAAAACGGTCGCGGTGATGTTCGACGCGCGGCTGATACCCGACGGTGGCGACCGGGCTCGCATCATCGCCGTCTCGCCATTGATCCGCGAGATGATGATCTACGCGCTGCGCTGGCCGATCGATCGCCCTGACGGCGACGAGGTGTCCGACGGCTTCTTCCGCACGCTTGCCCAGCTGGTGTCCGAAACACTGGACCATGAGGCGCCTTTGAGCCTGCCGACGTCCGAGAACCCGATTGTCGCGGCGGCGATGGCATATACGAAGAAGCATCTCGACTCGATCACCGCCGAGGAGGTCAGCCGCGCGGTCTCGGTGTCCGAGCGGACCCTTCGCCGCCTTTTCCAGGACACGCTCGCGCTGTCGTGGCGGACGTATCTGCTGCACGCCCGCATGCTGAGGGCGATGGCGCTGCTGGCCGCGCCGGGTCAGTCGGTGCAGGAGACCGCGACGGCCGTCGGCTTCGACAGCCTCAGCTCATTCACGCGCGCCTTCACGCAGTTCAGCGGGGAAACCCCGAGTACCTACCGCAAAAGGGTTGGTGGCACGAAGGTTTGACGGTCGCTACTCGCCGGGCCGCCGAAATAACCCTTCGCGCAAGAGCGAAGCGGATGCGTCCAGCCATCGACGAAGCCCCGCAGGCGTGGAGAAGGCTCCCGGCACCTGTCGCTCGATATGGCTGCGGAGGATCAATGTGCCGAAAGCCAGCACCATCGTGTTGAGGGAAGACCACGTCAGATCGATGTCTGGCCGCGTTTCGCCGTTCTCCTTGCGCTGGTTCCATCTCGCCTCGCCCAAGGCTGCGAACGTGTCGAAAATCGTGGTCCCCAGCGCGTTGCCGTCGACGACTGCACGACCGAAATAGTCCACGACGTCTGGGTACTCGGTGATGAGCCGCGTGATCCGCTCGCCCATTTCGACGAGGGAGTCGGTCGGTGGTGCCGATATCGGCTGCGCGGTCACCTCGATGAGCACACTCATGACGTAGTCATCGACAGCCTTGATGAGGCCGGCCTTGGTTTCGAAATGGTGCTGCACCAGCCCGAGGGATACCCCCGCGTCCGCGGCGACCGAACGCAGCGACGTAGCGGCGGCACCTCTCGTCGCGAAACTCTTCAACGCGGCGCGGCGTATCCGCTCGAGTCTTTTGAGTTCGTCGCCACCGACCCGGTCGTGCTCAGACACAACCGTCATCGCGCAGTTTTTTCCCTGTTCACGAACTCAGAGTAGACAATACAGATGTATGGTGTCTACCATACAGCTGTATTGTTGATGGCTCCCCACGACAGCGAAAGGCCAGTTCAGGTGCACGACCACAAACGACCGGCCGCGGCGGCTACACAGTTGCGCGACTCGAGTGTGTCCGTGTGCGCGCGGGATCCAGATCGGTGGACGACCACCGTTGACGAAGGCGCCAAGGCGCTCTGCCGCGCATGTCCCCTGCGGTGGCGGTGCGCCAAAGCCGCGTGTGAGACTCCGGCCGCGGAAGGCATCTGGGCCGGCATCCTGATCCCCGAGACGGGCCGCGGCCGCCAGTTCGCGCTCAGACAGTTGCGCTCCCTCGCGGAGCAGAACGGGCTTTTCGTGCGAAACCCCACCACCCGCACTGTCGGGCGTTCGCATGCCGGCGCGCAAGATTCGATCGCGAGCTGAGCCGACGAAATAGGCTGTCCGCGTGACTCCCGCGCGGTTTGCCGGCCATGTCGCTGTGGTGACCGGAGGGGCGCTTGGCATCGGCGGCGGTATCAGCAGGCGGCTGGCCGCAGCGGGTGCGCACGTCGTGGTGGCCGACGTCGACGCGCATGCCGCAGCAGCGACCCGCGACGAGATCATCGCCGCCGGGGGTAATTGCACGACCGTCGCAGGCGATATCCGCGACCGCAATATCGTGGATGAAGTGGCGAAAACAGCATTGGCCGTTGATGATTCGCGTATCGACATCCTGGTGAACAACGTCGGCGATTTCCGGCCCGCGGCCAAGACGTTCCTGCACAGCACCGAAGACCAGTGGCAGGAGCTATACGAGCTGAACCTGTTGCACGTGCTGCGCATGTGCCATGCGCTGTTGCCCGCGATGGTGAGCCGCGGTCGCGGCGCGATCGTGAACAACGCGACGGTCGAGGCGTTTCGCGGCATCCCATACGCCGCTGTATATGCGGCGTTCAACGCGGGCGTGGTGGCGTTCACGCGCAGCCTGGCTGTGGACGTCGCTCAGCACGGTGTCCGCGTGAACGCGATCGCCCCTGATCTCGCCGACACGAAGCAGACACCGGCGGAACTGATGCTGCGGGGCCGCGATCCTGACCTGATCAGAACCTGGATTCCGGCGGGCCGATTCGGGCAAGCCGACGACTACGCGGCCGTCGTGGAGTTCCTGGCATCGGACGACGCGCGGTTCGTCACTGGCCACACGATCCCGGTGGACGGCGGCACGCTGGCTGCGTCGGGCTGGTACGCGCGTGCCGATCGCAAGGGCTGGACCAATATGCCCAACGAGGCCTGAGTTATCGGGGCGGCCGGACGACGACCAGACGCGGTCTTAGGCGGTCGAGCGTGATCGCGCCGTTCGCAGTGAGGTCGTCAATCAGCGCGTCGGCGTAGTCGACCAAACCTGCGACGTCGATGTCATACGGCGCCGAGCCATTCCGGGCAAGACCCTGCCGACGCGCGCCGAAGCACGTTAACCGCCCCCTTGACGTTGCCGCGCTGGACATGGGTGAGGCCGACCGCGAGCTGAGCCAGGGCCTGCCACAGTGGCTTCTCGTCGTTCGGACCGTTCTTCCACGCGGCTTCCAATACCTCGTGCGCGTTGAACGCCAAGCCCCGGTCCAGCAGTTCCTGCGCGTAGCCGAGGGTTTCGGCGGGTGGCAGCTCGAGGTCATCCGGAATACGCGGCACGCCTTCACTGCCTTGCGGAAGTGGCCGACCGAGAGCGTCGCGGGGACGGGTGCTTCGGGGCCGGCCGGATTCGTCGCGATCACGCTCGGCCATCTGCCCATCATGGCTCACGTGCTACACAGGCTGTCATGGGCGCGCTCGCCGACCAGACCCGTTGGATGGATGCCACCGACCAGGCGGCGCTGGTCGCGTCGGGCGACGTGTCGCCGGGCGAGCTGCTGGAGGCGGCGATCGAGCGCATCGAACGCATCGATCCGGCTCTCAACGCTGTCGTGATCCGCTGGTTCGACCACGCCAGGGAGACAGCCGCGAGCGCCGAGCTTCCCGACGGCCCGTTCCGCGGTGTGCCGTTCCTCCTCAAGGATCTGTTCGCGACGTACGCGGGGCAGCGGATCAGCAACGGCAACGTCGGATTCAAAGAGGCGCACGTCGTCGCCAATGCGGACACGACGCTCGTGAGCCGCTATCGAGCGGCCGGGCTGGTGATCGCCGGCCGCACGAACAGCCCCGAACTCGGCAGCGTGCCGACGACGGAGCCGGTGGCGTGGGGCGCGACCCACAACCCGTGGGATACGACGCGTACGCCCGGCGGGTCGAGCGGCGGGTCGGCCGCCGCAGTCGCGTCGGGCATGGTGCCGTTCGCTCACGCCAGCGACGGCGGCGGATCGATTCGTATCCCCGCATCGTGTTGCGGGCTGGTCGGGCTCAAGCCGAGCCAGGGGCGCATCACGCTCGGTCCGCTGCGCGACGAGAGCGGACTCGCGGTCGAGCATTGCGTCAGCCGCACCGTTCGAGACACGGCCGCATTGCTCGACGCGACGCACGGCCCTGGTATCGGCGACACCGTGATCGCTCCCCTGCCCGCGCGTCCTTACGTCGAGGAGCTCGACGCGGACCCAGGTCAGCTGCGCATCGGCATCCTCGACCACCACGCACAGGGCCAGCGGGTCGACGCCGAAGTCACCGATGCGGCGCAGGCTGTCGGGCGGCTTCTCGAATCGTTGGGTCACCATGTTGAGGCGGCATGGCCAAAAGCTATGGAGGACAAGACACTCGGCTCGGCGTTCGGCGCGATGTGGAGCACCAATGTCGGAGTGTTGCAGCGCCGCTTTGAGGAACAGCTCGGACGCCCGCTAGAGGAGCGAGAGTTCGAGCCGATGAACCGGGCCCAGGCCGAGTTCGCCAAACAGCTCACCGCGGTCGACTATGCGCTGGCGTTGTCGGCTGTCGCCCAGTTCCGCAGGAAGATGCATTCGTGGTGGCAGGACGGCTGGGATCTGCTGCTCACGCCGACGCTTTGCGAACTGCCGCTCAAGCTCGGCACGATCGTCAACGACCCCGACAACCCGATGTCACCGATGCGTCGCGCAGGCGAGTTTGTGGCGTTCACCCCCGCGTTCAACACCAGCGGCCAACCGGCGATTAGCCTGCCGCTGGAGTGGACGCCTGAAGGCTTGCCGGTCGGCGTTCAGCTCGTCGCGGCCTACGGTCGCGAGGACGTCCTGATTCGCATCGCCAGCCAGCTCGAGCAGGCGAATCCCTGGGCTCATCGGAAGCCTGCGATCTGAGCGCGCTGGGCCCGTTCGCGAGATGTACACCAGGGTCGTTACTTTCTCGCGAATCACGACCCTGGTGTAGATCTCGCGAGGTAGAAAGTGCGCGAGAGGGGAGTCGAACCCCCACGTCCTTTCGGACAATAGGACCTAAACCTATCGCGTATGCCATTTCGCCACTCGCGCGTGAGCGCATCAAGGGTATCGCGGTACCGTTGAATGGTGTCCACTACACGGCGTAGGAGACCGGCGCTCATCGCTCTGGTGATCGTCGGCGCCGCCGGCTGCCTGGCGCTGGCCTGGTGGCAGTGGACCCGCTTCGAATCCGCGTCGGGAAGCTTCCAGAACCTCGGCTACGCCCTGCAATGGCCCTTCTTCGCCGGCTTCGTCGTCTACGCCTACTACAAGTTCGTCCGCTACGAAGAGTCTCCTCCTGAGCCCAAGCATGACGGCCTCACCGAGATCCCCACCGGGCTGCTGCCCGAAAGACCCAAGCCCGCAACCGATTCCGATGACGATCCCACCTTGCGTGAGTACAACGCCTACCTCGCCGACCTCGCCAAGAAAGACAAGGAACAACCGACGCCATGACAGAAGCGCCGACTACCCCCGTTGAGTCCATCCGCAAGGCGCTGCTGGGCTACCGCGTGCTCGCATGGACGACTGGCATCTGGCTCATCGCACTCTGCTACGAGATGGTGATGAAGTATGTCTTCCACGTCGAGGGCCTGAACTGGATTGCTGTCGTCCACGGCTGGGTGTACTTCGTCTACCTGCTCTTCACAGCGAACCTCGCGGTCAAGGTGCGCTGGCCGATCGCCAAGACCGTTGGCGTGCTGCTGGCCGGCACCATCCCACTGGTCGGCATCATCGTCGAGCAGATCCAGACCAGGGACATCAAGCAAAAATTCGGCCTGTAGCGGTTCGCCAGCGAACCCTCTTGCGCCGCGGCGGCGGCGCCACCAAGTGCTGCTTCCTCCCGAAATGCGGCTCCTTCGAAAGTTCGCTGTGTACGGTCCCGTGAATGGCTGCTCCATCTGAGCCGACGACGACTGAGCCGGATGTTGTGGAACTCATCGTCCATGGCGTTTCCGGCACGCCACCCGAAGCGGTGCTCTGCTGCCCGATCGAGGAAATCGACCGGGATGCGGGAGACGCATCCGCCGGGTTCTACCGGCGACGCCCCGAGGAGCGGCCCCCTGGGCAGACGCGCATGACCGAAGCGTTCTCGTGGGGCGGGCTCACGTCGGGCCCCGCGAGTAGGGCGCTCTGGCTTCTGTTCCTCCCGTTCATCCTCATCAACCTCGCGCATTGGATGCTGCCCCCTCCGAAAGACAAGCGGCTGATCGCTCAGCTCTCGATCAGCACTCTGCGATTGCTCGGCCTTTCGCTGACACTGACGATCCTGCTTGCTTCTGTGACGGTCGCAATGGACATGATCGGTTGGCAATGTGCCGGATTGGCGCAGTGCAGTGAAGGCCTCGGGCCGGCCAAAGTCTTGGCGGGCCTGCCCACCCGCGGCGCCCAACTGGCCATCACCGCGCTGCCGATCGCATTGATGGTCGCTGCGCTGTGGTTGTTCGGCAGGTCCCAAGCACGTCCCGGGATGCCGCCGAACCCTGCGGTGGTCGAGGGCGACGTCGCTCCCCTTGCGCAGAAAGCTTTCTGGGACAGAGACAAGTCGGTCGACCGGCTGCGGGCGTGTCACATCGCTGCCTGGCTCTCGGGACTGGCGCTGGTGACTCTCTTTGCACCAGTTCAGCATTCGGATTCATCGCACACCCCCTTCGTCATCCTCGTCATTGCCAACGCGGTGCCGTTCGTCATAGCTGTCATCGCGACGGCACTCAACAAGGTGACGGCACGCGGCGGACCGGGCCCGAGTGACGCCGTCGCCAGATGGACCTTGAGGAGACTGTGGATACCCTCGCTGGTGCTGCTTGCAGGCACGCTGGCAGCGGTCTGGTTCATCCCTGCGGAGTATCCCAACCTGGACCTCTCGAAGGGCCAACTAGTCACACCTACGGTTCTGCCTGGCCTGTCCACGGTGATCAGCTGGCTGATTGTCGTTCAGATCGGCCTGCTCGCCATATTGTTTGTGCTCGTTGCCTTTTCGAGCAGAGGCAGCAGCGACCGCGATTATCGCCCGACGATTCGCGGGTTCACGGGCTTCTTCGTCGCCTTGATGGCGTGGCTTATCGGTGGTGGGCTTTCGCTCGGGCTCGGTCTGTGGGTTGCGCGATTCCTTGGCGATCCGGTCAACTCCGAGACGGCCGCTCAGTGCCGGATCGGCATGCGTGAACACATCCTGCAGACGGGGTACGCGAAAACCACGGATCTGACCAACACGTGCAACGGGCAGGCACTTCCGCAGTGGCCGACCACGTTTCAGCAGAAGATGACGGCGCTCACCGAGCAGGCCCCGTTGATCCTGCCCGCTCCGTACTACGGGGCCGCAGTGGCCAACCTCGTCCTGCTCGGCATGGTCGCTGTCGCGGCAGCAATTCTGATTCTGGCAGTCGTCCTACGCGCCAGGAAACGCTGGACCACAATAGGCACGGAATACAACGTGCCCGTCGACAAAACCAAGGGCTATCACAAGCTCCTGAAAAAGGTTGCGCGAACTCAGGAATGGGCGGAGGTCCCGGACTGGGCGCCCTGGCTGCTGGCGGGACTGCTGATCTTCGCCTCGGCGGACAGCGCCATCTTCTACTGGTTGTTGAAGGATGTGTCGTCATATCAGACGATCAACGTCCCCACCACTTGGAGCCAGGCGGTGACCGCTTTCCTCGCCGCATCTTTCGTCGGTCTGGTGGTGGCCGCCTTCCGGAATCGCAACACTCGGAGATCCATCGCGGTGCTGTGGGATGTCGTGACATTCTGGCCACAAGCCACGCACCCACTCGGACCACCGTGCTATGGCGAGCGGGCGGTTCCCGATCTGCGGGACCGTGTTTCGCGGCTCACCGTCGACGGGAAGAAGAAGGTCATACTGTCCGCTCACAGTCAGGGCAGCATCATCAGCGCGGCAGTACTACTACAAACGACGACGCAAACACCTGGGGTAGCGGCGACCGAGCCGTCCGCTCCCGAGGCCGACGTCGAGGCGTCCAGGATGCCAGAAGCCAGCAGGGTCACGATGTCGGATCCGGTGGCGTTCCTGACTTTCGGCGCGCCGCTGCGCAAGCTCTACGCCAGGAACTTTCCCGCCTACTTCGGGCGCGAGGTGCTCGAATCACTTGACCCGAAGAAGAAGGGGCAATGGCTCAACCTGTGGGTGGCCACCGACCCCATCGGTGGCTTTGTGTTCGTCAAGAACGCGCAAGCCACGCCCATCACCGCGCAGAGCCTGCAGATCGTCGACTGCCGTCTGCACGACGTGCAGGCCGCGGAAATGCGGTACGGCGAGGCACCCATCTGCGGGCACTCGGGTTTCTGGCGGCGCCCGGAGTACAAAGACGCCATCGCGGTGCTGCAGAACAAACTCAGTCGGAACTGAGGGCCAACTCCCGCAACGACGGCACCAGCTCGGCCAACGCCCGACCCCGGTGCGATACCGCGTCCTTCTCGGACGGGACTGAGTTCGGCCGCGGTCCGTGCAGATCCAGAAGGCAGGAACACCGGGTCGTAGCCGAAGCCACCGTCGCCGCGCGGCTCCCGCACGATGCTGCCCGGCCACACGCCGCGCACGACGACTTCACCCGCTGCGGACACCAGCGCACACGCCGACACGAACGCCGCACCCCGCCGCGAGTCCGGCACGTCACCCATCTGCGCGAGCAGCAACGCAGTATTGGCAGCATCCTGACCGTGACGACCGGCCCAGCGCGCCGACAACACACCCGGCATGCCGTTCAGGGCATCGACTTCGAGCCCTGAGTCATCGGCGACGGAGGCCAAACCCGTTGCGCGATAAGCATCGCGCGCCTTCGCAAGGGCGTTCTCCTCGAACGTCGCGCCGGTCTCCGGCGCCTCATCCAAGGCGGCGACGTCGTCCAGCGACAGCAGCGTCAGGCCCGACACCCCTGCAGCGTCCAGCACCCTGTGCAACTCGGCCAGTTTCTTGCGATTGCGGCTGGCCACCAGCAGCTCGGTCAGCTTCCGAACGCCTTCTTCGACGGCTCCGCCGACTCCGGCAGCACTCCTGGATAAGGCAACTCCAGCGCCGCGCTTTGAATCGCGAACAGTTGCTCGCATGAGGCCATCGCCAGATCGAGCATCTTGTCCAGCGTCGAACGCGGGAACGTCGCGCCCTCTCCCGTGCCCTGGATCTCGACAAGCGTGCCGGTATCGGTCGCGACGACGTTCATGTCGACCTCGGCGCGGGCGTCCTCGGTGTAGGGAAGGTCGACGCGGATACGCCCGTCGACCACACCGACACTCACCGCCGCGATCGCGCACGACAGCGGCCGCGGGTCCGACAACCGGCCCGCCGCAGCCAGATACGTCACCGCATCGGCCAGCGCCACGTACGCACCGGTGATAGCCGCGGTGCGGGTGCCACCGTCGGCCTGCAGCACATCACAGTCGATCGCGATGGTGTTCTCCCCCAGTGCCGCCAAGTCGATGCAAGCGCGCAGCGACCGCCCGACCAACCGGCTGATCTCCTGGGTGCGTCCGCCGACCCGGCCCTTGACCGACTCGCGGTCCGACCTGTCGTGGGTGGCCGCAGGCAGCATCGCGTACTCGGCCGTGAGCCAGCCCTGCCCCGAGCCTTTACGCCAGCGCGGCACGCCCTCGGTGACGCTGGCCGTGCACATGACCCTGGTCTGGCCGAACTCGACCAACACCGAACCGGCGGGATGAGAGGTGAAGCCACGGGTAATGCGGACCGGACGCAGCTCGTCGTCGAGCCGGCCGTCTTCTCGTCTGGACACGCGCCAACCCTAACCGGTGGCCCCGACGGGCTCAGGAGCGTGTGACGTCGAATGCCTCGCCGCACACCACGGCGTGCACCGGTCCGTCGAACTCCGCCTTCGCCTCACTGATGACGTCCTCACGAGACGTCCACGGCGGAATGTGCGTCAGCAGCAGTTCGGCGACACCGGCCTCGGCCGCGGCGCGACCGGCTTCGGTGCCCGACAGATGCAGCTTGGGCGGCCGCGACGGGTCATGCGTCCACGACGCCTCGCACAAGAACACGTCGGCGCCCCGCGCCAGCTCGACAAGGGCTTCGCAGTATCCGGTGTCCCCGCTGTAGACCAACGTCGCGCCGGATGGATCGGTGATCCGCATGCCGTACGACTCCGTCGGATGGCAGACCAGCCGCGGGCACACGTTCAACGTCCCGATCTGCACGACTTCGTTGTCCACCCAGTGCCGGATGTCGAAGATGTCGGAGAAATCGTCGATTTCCCCGCCCTCGGGCGACGACGCCGCGCCGAGACGCGCCCACGTATTCGCGGGCCCATAAAGGACGCCGCGCTCCTTGGCCGGGGCCGGGTGATAACGCCGCCACACGAACAGGCCGGGCAGGTCGAGGCAGTGATCGGCGTGCAGATGTGAGAGCAACACGTGCACGGAATTCGGATCGGCATAACGCTGAAGCGCGCCCATCACACCGCCGCCGAAATCCAGCACCAGCGGTGGCGTATCCGGGGCCGTGACAAGGTAGCCAGAAGCTGGCGAATCAGGCCCGACAACGCTGCCGGAGCACCCTAGTACGGTGATTCGCACGCCCACTAGCTTGCCATGCCCGCCAATCACATGACGAAAACATCGCCGCATTTAACGGCATTTGTCGCTGTGAATCACTTTCCCGCGGCAACGTGACGCTGAACAGGTCGAACACCGTCGAGTGTGGGACCAAGGAAACGGGCGGCAAGTGTGGTGAACGCCTCAGGGTCGCCGGTCGACTCGAATCGCCGCCGGGCGCCTGCGCCGGGATCGTCGGCGTGGGGGTGCAGCAGATCAAGTTCGGTGAGCACCCGCAGCAAGTCCTTTGCGGTCTCCTCGGCACTGGACACCAAAGTCACGTGGTCGCCCATCGCCAGCTGGATCAGCCCGGACAGCATCGGATAGTGCGTGCAGCCCAGCACCAGCGTGTCCACCTCAGCGCGCTGCAGCGGCTCGAGATACCCCTCGGCCAGCCCAAGCACCTGCCGGCCGCTGGTCACGCCCCGCTCGACGAAGTCGACGAAGCGCGGGCACGCCACGCCGATCACTTCGGTGTCGCGGGCGGCGGCGAACGCATCCTGATATGCGCCCGACGCGATGGTCGCGGCTGTCCCGATGACCCCGATGCGTCCGTTGCGGGTCGCGGCAACTGCGCGACGCACCGCGGGCAGGATCACCTCGATAACCGGCACGGGCGCGTAACGCTCCCTTGCGTCCCGCAGGCACGCCGACGACGCGGTGTTGCACGCGATCACCAACGCCTTGACGCCGCGGGAGACGAGGTCGTCGCCGATCGCCAAGGCGTGCGCGCGAATCTCGGGGATGGTCAGGGGCCCGTAGGGACCGTTGCCGGTGTCACCGACGTAGACGATGTCCTCGTCGGGCAGCTGGTCGATGATCGCCCGCGCCACCGTCAGACCGCCGACGCCGGAATCAAAGATCCCAATCGGACTGAGCGCGCCTGGCGTCACGTGTTCAGGTGCGGCGGTGAGACCGGGCGCCTCAGTGCGCGAGTCTTGCGTTCCGGCCCCGACAGCAGATACGCCGCGAACACCCCGGCAACCGCACCGCAGAAGTGCCCCTGCCACGAGACCCCTGGAGTGCCCGGTAGCACGCCGAGCAGAACGCTGCCATAGACGAACAGCACGACAACGCCGGTGACGATCTGCCATATGTGCCGGGTGAAGAACCCGAACACGATCAGGAACGCCAGCCAGCCGAAGATCAGGCCGGAAGCACCGATGTGGTTGGACTCGCAGGACACCCCGACATACGGGCAGTGCGCGCCGATATTGCCGATCAGCCAGGTGCCGAAGCCACCGACGATCCAGATGATGGCCGTGGCGAAGATGAACCGCGACATCCCCGCGAGCGTCACCAGGAACCCGAGGATCAGCGCAGGGACGGTGTTGGCAATCAGGTGATCCCAGTTCGCGTGCAACAGCGGCGCAAAGACGATCCCCAGCAGGCCGTCGGTCTCCAGCGGCCGGATGCCGTTGTTGTCGAGGCGATGGTTGGACAGCGAGTCGAACAGCTCGATGACCCACAGCAGCACCACGAAAGTGACGATCGTGAGCCCGCCGACCAGCCACGCCGGCCGCTTCTTCGACTGCGGCGCTGGTGTGACCTGGTATCCGCTCATGCCCACAGCTGCCCTTCTAATGCGTCCTCTGCATCGTCAAGGCTACCGGCGTACGCACCGGTCGACAGATACTTCCAACCGGCGTCGGCGACGACGAACGCGATGTCGGCGCGCTCCCCCGCCTTCACGGCCTTGGCCGCCATGCCGAGCGCCGCGTGCAGCACCGCGCCAGTGGAGATGCCGGCGAAAATCCCCTCCACCTGAACCAGCTCGCGGGTGCGCTTGACCGCCTCATATGAGCCCACCGAGAAGCGGGTGGTCAGCACGTCGGGGTCGTACAGCTCGGGGATGAAGCCCTCGTCGATGTTGCGCAGCGCGTAGACGCCCTCGCCGTAACGGGGTTCGGCGGCGACGATCTGAACGTCGGGCACCTGCTCACGCAGGTACCGCCCGGTGCCCATCAACGTCCCTGTGGTGCCAAGCCCCGCGACGAAGTGCGTGATCTCGGGCAGATCGGCCAGCAGCTCTGGACCAGTGCCTTCGTAGTGGGACAGGGTATTGGCCTCGTTGCCGTACTGATACAGCATCACCCACGAAGGATTCTGTGCGGCAAGCTCTTTCGCGTGCGCCACCGCCGTGTTCGAGCCACCCTCGGCCGGCGAGTAGATGATTCGCGCGCCATACAGCTCGAGCAGCTGACGCCGTTCGATCGAGGTGTTCTCCGGCATCACGCAGATCATTTGGTAGCCCTTGAGAAGGGCGGCCATCGCCAGCGAGATGCCCGTGTTGCCACTGGTGGGCTCCAGGATCGTCGCGCCAGGGGTCAGTACCCCGCTGCTCTCGGCCTGCTCGATCATCCGCAACGCGGGCCGGTCCTTGATGGAGCCCGTGGGATTGCGGTCCTCGAGCTTGGCCCACAGCCGCACGTGCGGCTCGTCATCCCAGCGTGGAGAGAGCCGTCGCAGCCCGACGAGCGGCGTGTCGCCGAGCGCCTCGAGCAGCGAGTCGTACCGGGTCACTCAGCCTCCTGCGACGGCGGGCAGGATTGTCACCGAGTCGCCGTCGGAGATCGCGGTGTCCAGCCCGCCGGAAAACCGCACGTCCTCGTCGTTGACGTAGATGTTGACGAAGCGATGCAGCTTGCCGGGATTGGCGGGGTCGACAAGGCGATCCGAGATCCCCGAGTAGTTGGCTTCCAGATCGCTGATCACCGCCTGCAGAGTGGCACCGGACGCGCTGACGCGCTTCTCGCCTCCGGTGTGGGTGCGCAGGATGGTCGGGATGGAGACCTCAACGGACATGGGTGACTCTTTCTTGTGATCTAGTATTGCTCAACGATTTTGACGGGTTCCTCGGTGACGACCCCGTCGAGGATGCGGTAGCTGCGCAGCTCGTGTTCGTCGGGATCGCGCGTCGAAACCAGCACGTAGTGCGCGTCGGGTTCCGACGCATAGGAGATGTCGGTGCGGCTGGGATAGGCCTCGGTGGCCGTGTGCGAGTGGTAGATGACAACGGGCACCTCGTCGGCGGCGTCCATCGCCCGCCACACCTTGAGCTGCTCACCCGAGTCGAAGCGGTAGAACGTCGGCGAACGTTCGGCGTTGAGCATCGCGATGAACCGCTCCGGCCGATCGGACCCCTCCGGGCCCGCGATTACCCCGCACGCCTCGTCGGGATGGTCGGCGCGCGCGTGGGCGACCATCGCGTCGACCAGGTCGGCTCGGATCACCAGCACGGACGCACACCTTTCATTCGAACGCTCCGGGCAACAGGTCCCGGTAGGCCGGTATTCCGGCAACCGACTCCGCGGCCAGCACACCGACCAGTACCGCGCGGGCCAAACAGTCCGCCGCGGCCGCCCCGACGGCGGTGATCAGGGGCACCTCCGGCGACATCGACGCAGGTGTGCGGGGATCGGGCGGCACCTCGATGGCGCCGGTGGCCAGTGCGAATACCGTATCGCCGTCCAGTGGCGTGTGAGACGGCCGGAGGGTTCGTGCGAGGCCGTCGTGGGCGGCCACCGCCACACGCCTGCAGCCGGCAGGGCTCAGCGCGGCGTCGGTGGCGACCACGGCGATCGTGGTGTTGAGCGGGCTGAACTCGATGCGCCGGTCGGCGTACGCCGCGATCTCGGCGGCGGGCGGAGCGATCAGGCCGAACTCCTCGATCTGATACGCCAGCCACGGCAGGCCGGTGTCGGGGTCGATGGCGTCTCCTGCGGCGTTGACGACCACCAACGCCCCGACGGTGACGCCAGAGGCGAGCGTCATCGACGCCGTGCCCACCCCGCCCTTGAGGACCCCGACCCTGGCGCCGGTGCCGGCACCGACGGTGCCGATGCCCACATCGGTCCCTGCGCCCTCGGCGGCCGCATAGCCGAACTCGGGGGTGGGTCTGCACTGCCATCCGCCGACCGGCAGGTCGAACACCACCGCGGCGGGCACGATCGGCACGACGCCGCCGTCCATCGCCACGCCCCGCCCCTGCTCCTCCAGCCAGCTCATCACGCCGTCGGCGGTGGCCAGTCCGTACGCACTGCCGCCGCTGAGCACGACGGCGTCGACGTGCCGCACCGAGTTGATGGGGTCAAGCAGATCGGTCTCCCTGGTGCCCGGTGCGCCGCCGCGGCCATCGACGGCGCCAACGGTGCCCGGCGGGGTCAACACGACGGTCGTGCCGGTGGCCCAGCCAGAGCCCAGCGCCGCATCGGGGTCGAGGCGTTGGTGGTGGCCCACGCGGATACCGCTGACATCGGTGATCGTGCTCATGATTTCCCGATCAAGCCGAGCACGAGATACTCCTGAAGCACCGTCAGCCACTGGTACACATCGAGGTGCCCTGCCATCGGATGGTCGGGTGGCAACGCATCGGGCCCGTTGGCGCCGACATCGAGCATGGTGCCCAGCGCCAGCCGGACGTCGTTGACCGCGGCCGCCCAGGAGTGGGCGTCGTCCTCGGAGAGTTCGAACTTGCCGCCACCCTCGGGCAGCGTGTCCAGCACCCGTTGCGCCGCATGGCGTTTCGCATCGATGATCTCGGGCTCGTGCAGGCTGCGCAGCGCGCTGTTGAGGCTCTCCGCGGTGCCGGAGCCAGCCGGATGGTCGGTATGCGACCGATAGAAGTCGGGCAACAGCCGCTTCATCGTGTCGTCTTGCGGAGGTTGTGAGTTTCCGGTCTGGATCCCGGTGATTTCCTCGAGTTCATCCGCGGGAGAGGAGGATTCACGCTCCTCCAGCATTCCCAGCATCGACGACACCAGGCTGGTCAGCAGTGCTGCCTCATGTGCGGCCAACGTCGACCGAAAGCGAGGGCCGTCGGCGCCCTCGACCCGTTTCCATTTACGCACGTTTCTGTCAGCGGTCCTGTTGCATGGTCGCCCACAAGCCCGCGGCGTGGAGCTTGGTCACATCGACCTCCATGGACTCACGGCTGCCTGCCGACACCACGGCCTTGCCTTCGTTGTGCACCTGCAGCATGAGCTTGGTCGCGTGCGGCTCGCTGTAGCCGAACAGCTTCTGAAGGACGTAGGTCACGTATGTCATCAGGTTGACGGGGTCGTCCCAGACGATGGTTATCCACGGGTGTTCCGTGGCGTCGCGGGTAGAGACGTCCCGCTGCTCGCGAGTTCCCGGGCGCGCCTTCGCTGGCGTAACCATGGGTTCAAGAATAGCTGCGGCATACCGAGCCGTTCGACCGACTACCGTTGCGGTGTGACCGCGGCGTTGCTCACCGACAAATACGAGTTGACGATGCTCTCCGCCGCGCTGTCCGATGGCACCGCCCACCGCCGTACTTCGTTCGAGTTGTTCGCTCGACGGCTACCAGAAGGTCGCCGCTACGGCGTCGTCGCAGGCACCGCACGATTCGTGGAAACGTTGGCGCAGTTCAGGTTCGATGACGCGGCACTGGCGTCACTTTCGGATTTTCTGGACCAGGGCACGCTTGCATACCTCGCCGACTACCGGTTCCGCGGTGACATCGACGGGTACGCCGAGGGTGAGCTGTACTTCCCTGGCTCGCCGGTGCTGTCCGTGCACGGCTCGTTCGGCGAATGCGTGGTGCTGGAAACGCTCGCGCTGTCGATCTTCAACCACGACACGGCGATCGCCTCGGCCGCCGCACGCATGGTCAGCGCGGCCCAGGGCCGCCCGCTGATCGAGATGGGCTCGCGCCGCACCCACGAGCAGGCAGCCGTCGCTTCCGCGCGGGCCGCCTACCTCGCCGGGTTCACCGGATCGTCGAATCTCGAGGCGCAACGGCGCTACGGCGTGCCTGCACTCGGAACCAGCGCGCACGCCTTCACGCTGCTGCACACAGCAGAAACCGGACCTGACGAGAAAGCGGCGTTCAAGGCACAGGTCGAGGCGCTCGGCGTTGGCACCACCCTGCTCGTCGACACCTACGACATCACCGCAGGGGTGGCCAACGCTGTCGAGGTGGCAGGCCCCGAGCTCGGTGCGGTCCGGATCGATTCCGGCGATCTGGGTGTGCTGGCGCGGCAGGTCCGCGCACAGCTCGACGGGCTTGGCGCCACGGCGACCCGCATCGTGGTGTCCGGAGACCTCGACGAGTTCGCGATCGCCGCACTGCGCGCCGAACCCGTCGACATCTACGGCGTCGGCACGTCGGTGGTCACCGGTTCGGGCGCGCCGACGGCTTCCATGGTTTACAAGCTGGTGGAGGTCGACGGCGTGCCAGTGGAGAAACGCAGCAGCCATAAGGAATCACACGGTGGCCGCAAGCAGGCCCTGCGCCTTGCCAAGGACACCGGCACCGTCGTCGAGGAGGTCGTGTACCCGTATGGGCATCCGCCGGATGAGTCGGGCCGCCCCCTCACTGTCGACTTGGTGCGCGACGGTGAACCGGTGGCCGACCTCAGCCTCGAGGAGGCACGCGAGCGGGTGACGTTCGGGCTCGGCAGCCTGCCATGGGACGGGCTGAAGTTGTCGCGCGGGGAACCGGCAATTCCCACCCGCATGGTCTCGCCGGGCAAGCGGTAGGCGTGGCAACGGGCGAGACGCAGCAGGTCACCGAACTGCTGGCCAAGGCGGTCACCGCGCTTGGCGGCGCAGAACGGCACGGCCAGATCGAGATGGCCGAGGCGGTGGCGCATGCGTTCGAAAGTGGTGAGCACCTCGCCGTGCAGGCGGGCACCGGCACAGGAAAATCGCTGGCCTACCTGGTGCCTGCGATCGCGCGCGCGATCGAGACCGACGAGCCCGTCGTGGTCTCGACCGCCACCATTGCGCTGCAACGCCAGCTCGTCGACCGAGATCTCCCAAGGCTTGCCGACTCGCTTGCCGGCGAGCTGCCCCGTCGACCCGAGTTCGCATTGTTGAAGGGTCGCGGAAACTATCTGTGCCTCAACAAGATTCACAACGGAGCGGCAACCGAACCCGAGGAGCAGTCGCAGGAGGAACTCTTCGAGCCCGTCGCCGCGTCGGCGCTCGGCCGCGACGTGCAGCGGCTCATCGCATGGTCGTCGGAGACCGAGACCGGGGACCGCGACGAGGTGAAGCCCGGCGTGCCGGACAGGTCGTGGTCGCAGGTCAGCGTCTCGGCGCGGGAATGCATCGGGATGGCCCGCTGCCCGTTCGGCACCGACTGCTTCGCGGAGAAGGCCCGCGACAAGGCCGGGCATGCGGATGTCATCGTCACCAACCACGCGCTGCTGGCCATCGACGCCGTGTCTGACGCCGCGGTGCTGCCCGAGCACGAGCTGCTTGTGGTCGACGAAGCGCACGAGCTTGTCGACAGGGTGACCAGCGTGGCCACCGCCGAGCTGTCCGCCACAACACTGGGTGTGGCGCATCGACGCTCCGCGCGCCTCGTCGACCAGGAACTCGCACAGCGACTCGAGGCCGCGACCGCGACGCTGTCGTCAGCCATCCACGACGCCGCACCGGGCCGCATCGACGCGCTCGACGAGGAGATGATTACGTACCTCACCGCGGTGCGGGACGCCGCGAGCCGGGTCCGGTCGGCCATCGACACCTCACCGAGTGACCCGAAGGCGGCATCCGCGCGCGCCGAGGCGGTCACGGCGCTGACCGACGTCAGCGACACCGCGTCGCGCATCTTGACGTCGTTCGCCCCCGCGATCCCCGACCGCAGCGACGTGGTGTGGCTGGACCACGAAGACAACCGTGGCAATATGCGCGCGGTATTGCGGGTGGCACCGCTGTCGGTGTCAGGGTTGTTGCGCGGCAGGCTGTTTGAGCAAGCGACGGCCGTGCTCACCTCGGCAACGCTGACCATCGGCGGCACGTTCGACGCAATGGCATCGGCGTGGGGACTGGCCGGCGACGACGACAAGAAGGCGCAGTGGCGGGGCATCGACGTCGGCTCGCCGTTCGAGCACGAGAAGTCCGGCATCCTGTATGTCGCCGCTCATCTGCCGCCGCCGGGCCGCGACGGCACCGGCTCTGCCGAACAACTCAGCGAGATCGAGGCGTTGATCACCGCGGCCGGTGGGCGCACGCTCGGCCTGTTCTCCTCGATGCGCGCGGCCAAGGCCGCCGCCGAGATCATGCGCGAACGGCTCGATACCCCCGTGCTGTGTCAGGGCGAGGACACCACTTCGGCACTTGTCCAACGATTCGCCGACGATCCCGAGACCTCCCTTTTCGGCACGCTGTCGCTGTGGCAGGGCGTCGATGTGCCCGGCCCGTCGCTGTCGCTGGTCCTGATCGACCGCATCCCGTTCCCCCGGCCCGACGACCCACTGCTGACCGCACGCCAACGCGCCGTGGCCGCCCGCGGCGGAAACGGATTCATGGCGGTCGCTGCCAGCCATGCCGCGCTGCTGTTGGCGCAGGGCGCCGGCCGGCTGCTGCGCCGCGTCGATGACCGCGGCGTCGTCGCGGTGCTCGACTCCCGGATGGCAACCGCGCGCTATGGCAGCTATCTTCGTGCGTCACTGCCCCCGTTCTGGGCGACGACGGATCCGGTGCGGGTGCACGCAGCACTCGAACGCCTCCGCGCGACGCAGTGAATTCTCTATCCTGGCAGCGAATGAAAGGCGGTGTGAATGAGCCGACGACCCTTGATGGGCGCGGTACTCGCGACCTGCTCGGCTCTATTACTGACCGCGTGTTCCACGACGTTGCAAGGCAAAGCCGTCTCGGTGTTCGACGACCCGTTCAGCGTGGCAGGCATGCCAGCCACCGACGGGCCGTCGGGCCTTCGTGACAATCCGGCGGCTCCGTCACGGGACGTGGAGAACACCGACGACGGCGAGATCGACGAGCTGGCCCGGCATGCGGTCAGCGACATCGAGGAGTATTGGGCAGGCGTTTACAGCGAGACGTTCGACAGCGAGTTCGTTCCTGTCGAGGCACTGATCTCCTGGGACGCCAACGGATTCGACGGCGAGTTCTGTGGTGAGGACACGTACGGACTCGTCAATGCGGCTTTCTGCTACGACGACGAGACCATCGGATGGGATCGCGGCGAACTCCTGCCCGCGCTGCGCGACGCCAACGGCGACATGGGCGTGGCGATGGTGCTCGCCCACGAGTACGGCCACGCCGTTCAGCGCAAGGCCGGGTTGACCAGGAAGAGCACGCCGACTCTTGTGGCCGAGCAGCAGGCCGACTGTTTCGCAGGGGCATACATGAAGTGGGTCGCGGAGGACAACTCACCGCGCTTCACGCTGAACACCGGCGACGGCCTCAACAACGTGCTTGCCGCGGTGATCGCGTTCCGCGATCCGTTGCTCAACGAGGGCGATCCCGAGGCGGGCTTCGACGAGCACGGCTCGGCGTTCGAGCGGCTTTCGGCGTTCCAATTCGGGTTCACCGACGGGCCTTCGGCGTGCGCGTCCATCGATATGCGCGAGATCGGCCAGCGCCGCGGAGATCTGCCCGTGCTGCTGCCCGAGGATCAGACGGGTGAGCTGTCGATCACCGAGGATTCGGTGCGCTCGATCATCGACGTGATGGGCATCCTCTTCAAGCCGGCCAACCCGCCGAAGCTGAGCTTCGACACCAAATTGGAGTGCGCTGGATGCCCGACCAAGCCCCCCGGCGTCGTACTGCCCCGCGAGCAACACCATCGTCGTCGATATGGACGCACTGCAAGTGATGGGCGCCCAGTCGGATTTCGAGGACGGCGGCGGGCTGGCTTCAGGAGACAACACCGCGTATTCGGTGCTGGTGTCCCGTTACATGCAGGCCATCCAGAAGCAGCGTGGCGGCCTGGTGCTCGACAACGCCCAGGCGGCGCTGCGCACCGCGTGCCTTACCGGCGTCGCCACCACGAAGATGTCGTCCAGTGTGAGCACTCCTGACGGCAACACCATCGCGTTGACCGCGGGCGATCTCGACGAAGCGGTGTCGGGCATCCTCAAGAACGGCCTTGTCGCAAGCGATGTCAACGGCGAGACCGTACCGTCGGGCTTCTCGAGGATCGACGCATTCCGCGTCGGCGTGCTCGGCGACACGGACGGCTGCGTCAAGCGCTTCCCGTAGGCACCCTTTCGCCGAAACTCACGTTCGGGCGCGAAAATGCGAGTGGATTTCACCAAAACGTCGATCTCGGCGCGACGGTTCGAGTGTGCGGTCACCGCGTCGACTGTGTCGCCACCGTGCAGATCCTCGAGCAATCTCGCGCCCTACGCACGCTCGGCGCAGTGATCGCACACTGAAGCTGCGCGACGCGTCAGACCTTCTTCGTCACGCCGTACCAGGCCACGATCGCGTCGGACATCGCGGTCGATCTGGTCAGGAACGCGTAGGACCGGATGAACGATTCGCCGACGCAGCCGTCGATCTTGATCCGGAATCCGCTGATCATCACCCAGGGATCGGCGCCCTCGAAGTCCTTCTTGGTGACCGGAACGATGTTGATGATGCCCGGCTTGAGGCCGACGGTGATGCCGCCGCCGAGACTTCCGCCTATCCCCGGCAATATGCCCTCGGGGATCGGCGAAATGATGTCGGTGCCGATGATTCCGATCGACGGGTTGATGCCCGCCGTACCGGTCAGTGACACGCCGTTTGACGTGCTCATGTCGATGCCGCAGCCGATCTGATAACCGACCTCGAGCGTGCCTTGTGGTGGCTCGGACTCCTGCGGACCGGTCAGCGATCCGTTGAAGATGCCGCCGACCTCATACTCTCGCGTCGAGATCGCCGTCGTCAGCGGTGCGATCGGGGACTGCTTTTCGTCCTTGGCCGACAGCGTGAGCGTCCAGTCATCCGGCGACGTCGTGATCGCAGGCGGGGACGATTCGACGGCGCCCTCAGGGGGCGGCGGCGCGGCTTCTGGCGGTGGCGCATCGACCGCGACGGGTTCAACCCCTGGCTCGGCCCCGGCCGCACCGATATTCATGCCGGTGATGAACCCGCACATGGCAACCACTGTGATGCCGCGCCGCAGCACATGTCGAACCGTCACGTTGGGAACCTACAGCGCCGTCCTGCCGCATCGGCGCAAAGTCCTAAACGGGTATCCGCACGACGAACCCGGACTCCAGGGCGACCCACGGCGCGCCTTCCGGTCCGATCGCCATGCCGTGCGGCTCGCTGCCCGAGGGCAGATCGATCGTGACGATCTCGCCGTCGCCGCTCACTCGGGCGATCTGATCCGCACCCCACAGGCTCACCCACACACCGTCGTCCGGGTCGGCGACCACGGCGTGCGGCTTGCCTGGCAGCTCGATTTCCTGGATCGCCTCGTCCATCGGGATGCGGCCCAACTTGTCAGCGAGGATCTCGGTGAACCACACGGCGTCGTCGTGCGTTGCGGCAATGCCGACCGGACCCGCTGCCGCAGTAGGCAATTCGCGCACGGTCAGCTTGCCGGCCGGGGACAACCGGCCGATCGCATTGCGCTGATTGAGGGTGAACCACAAACAGTTGTCGGGTCCGGTGACGATCATCGATGGGGTACCACCGACCGGTTGCCAATCAGAGACCTGACCGTCTGTCGAGATCCTGCCGACGTGACCCGATGTCATTGCGGTGAACCACAGCGCACCGTCGGGCCCGGCGGTGATGCCGAACGGCCCGCTGTCGTCCAATAGCTCGAACGCGCTGGCCTCGCCGGCCGTGGTGATCCGCCCGATCCGGTCGTCGCCGGCGCGGGTGAACCACATGGCACCGTCGGGGCCCGCGGTGATTATCGACGGCCGGGACTGCTCGCCGACCGGATACACCGTGACGTCACCGCCGGTGGTCACCCGCGCGATCGAGCCGCTGTGCACGAGGGTCACCCACATCGCGCCGTCCGGTCCAGCCGCGAGCGCGTACGGCCCGCCGTCCAGCGCAACCTGGAGGGCAGCCGTCACGCGAGAGTGACGAGGCCGAGCTCGTTGTCTCCGGCGAGCAACGGGTGATGAGGCAACACGCGCACCGTGTACCCCACCGGACCCGCGACCGGCAGGGGCGCCGTCGTCGAGAAGATCTCGTTGCCGCCGTCACCCGTCCCGGTGTGCTGCATCGGCACGGTCACCGGGTCCACCAGCGAGTCACCCGTATCGACCCGGCCAAGGACGGCCTGAACAACCACCTCGTCGGGACGCAAACCGGCCAGCTGAACCGTGGCGGTCAGCGTGAGTTCGGAACCCAGCAGCGGCGTATCGGGAAGGCCGTAGCTGTCGACATCGGTGATCTGGATCTTCGGCCAGTACTCCTGGGCGCGCTGGCGATAGGCGGCCAGTTCCTGCGCCGCGCCGAACGCTTCACCGGCGAGGCCGGCTTCGACGGTCTTGCGCAACGACTGCGCCGCGGGTGCGTAGTACTTCTCCGTGTAGTCCCGAACCATCCGCGACGCCAGCACCTTGGGCCCGAGAGCGATCAGCGTGTGCCGCACCATCTCGACCCAGCGGGTCGGAACGCCGTGTTCGTCGCGGTCGTAGAACTTCGGCGCCACCGACCGTTCAAGCAGGTCGTAGAGGGCAGCGGCTTCCAGGTCGTCGCGGCGTGTCTCGTCGATCAGTCCGTCGGCGGTCGGGATCTCCCAACCGTTCTCGCCGTCGTACCACTCGTCCCACCAGCCGTCGCGAATCGACAGGTTCAGCCCACCGTTGAGCGCGCTCTTCATGCCCGACGTGCCGCACGCCTCCAGCGGCCGCAGCGGATTGTTCAGCCAGACGTCGCAGCCCCAATACAGCAGCCGGGCCATCGACATGTCGTAGTCGGGCAGGAACGCGATGCGGTGTCGCACGTCCTGCCGGTCGGCGAAGCGCACCACCTGCTGAATCAGTGCCTTGCCGCCGTCGTCGGCGGGATGCGACTTGCCGGCCACGATCAGCTGGATCGGCCGCTTCTCGTCGAGCAACAGCTTCTCCAGCCGCTCCTCGTCGCGCAGCATCAGCGTCAGCCGCTTGTAGGTCGGCACCCGCCGCGCGAACCCGATGGTCAACACGTCCGGATCGAATGCCGTAGCGATCCAACTCAACTCGGCATCGGAGGCACCACGTTCCAGCCACGAGCGGCGTATCCGGATCCGGACGTCGTCGACGAGCAGCTGGCGCAACTGTGAGCGAATCCACCACATGTGCCCGGGGTCGACCTGATTCAACCGCTGCCACGTGTCGGGCTCGGTCAGCGATCCGAGGTCCTCGCTGCCGATCAGTTCGCGGCCAAGCTCGAGCCATTGCGGCGCCGCCCAGGTCGGACCGTGCACACCGTTGGTGATCGACCCGATCGGCACCTCGTTGGGGTCGAACCCGGGCCACAGCTCGTTGAACATCTGCCTGCTGACCTTGCCGTGTAGCAGTGACACCCCGTTCGCGCGCTGCGCCAGTCGCAGGCCCATGTGCGCCATGTTGAACTTCGAGGGGTCATCCTCCTCGCCGAAGGCGATGATCCGGTCCAGCGGAACCCCGGGAAGCAACCGGGAGTCCGCACCGGACGGGTTGCCGGGCAGGCCACCGAAGTAGCGCTTGACCATTTCGACCGGGAACCGGTCGATACCCGCAGGCACCGGGGTGTGGGTGGTGAACACCGTCGACGAGCGCACCACTGTCAGCGCGGTGTCGAAGTCCAGGCCGGCGTCGATCAACTCGCGGATGCGCTCTGCGCCGAGGAAACCCGCGTGGCCCTCGTTCATGTGGAAAACCTCAGGCGATGGCAGGTCCTCGACCTCGGTAAAGGCCCTGATGGCCCGCACCCCGCCGATGCCGGCCAGGATCTCCTGCTTGATCCGGTGTTCCTGGTCGCCGCCGTAGAGCCGGTCGGTGACGCCACGCAGATCGTGATCGTTTTCTGGGATGTCAGAGTCCAACAGCAGCAACGGAATTCGCCCGACCTGTGCGATCCAGATGCGCGCCCGCAGCTGCATGGCATCCGGCATCGCCAGCTCGACCAGGACGGGGTTGTTGTCGCCGTCGGTGAGCAGCCGCAGCGGAAGGCCCTGCGGATCGAGCGACGGGTAGCTCTCGTGCTGCCAACCGTCGGCCGTCAGCGACTGGCGGAAGTATCCCGAGCGGTACAGCAAACCGACGGCCATCAGGGGCAGACCAAGATCCGACGCGGACTTCAGGTGATCGCCTGCCAGAATGCCGAGGCCGCCGGAGTAGTTGGGCAGCACCTCGGCAACGCCGAATTCCATCGAGAAGTAGGCGATTCCGTTCGGCAGTTCGGCGCCGTCCTCGACCTGCTGCTGGTACCACAGCGGGCGGGTCAAGTAGTTGTCCAAGTCGGCGGCCAGCTCGTCGAGCCTGCGCAGGAACGATTCGTCGACGGCAAGTTCGTCGAGCCGCTTCGGGCTGACCTGCCCGAGCAGCGCCACCGGGTCGGCCCCGACCTGCCTCCACAGCTCCGGTTCGATGGCTTCGAACAGATCCTGAGTGGGCTTGTCCCACGACCAGCGCAGGTTGATCGAGAGTCGTTCGAGCGCGACGAGACGATCGGGCAGGTGTGTGCGGACGGTGAACCGACGAAGAGCTTTCACGCGAGTAAACCTTACTGACATTTCGGGTCTGCGCAGCGATGAGCAATTGCGCACGCTGGCGAATGGCGCCTCCGCGCGGTGCTCGCTTCACCCCCGTCGGATTGGGCTGCCCACTACGGTGGGTATAGGGCGCGACGAGGCTTCAACTAGAACCAGACAGCGAGACAGCGGCCCGAGCGGCCGCGCCAGCGTAAGGAGTAGTGGGTGACCGGCCGTATCGGAATCGATGACGTGGCACCCGTGATTTCCGGCGGACGGTTCCCCAGCAAGGCCGTCGTGGGCGAAATCGTGCCGGTGCGGGCGACGGTGTGGCGCGAAGGCCACGATGCGGTTTCGGCCACCCTGGTGGTGCGCTATCACGGCACGGCCTATCCGAGGCTGGCCGACGATCCGCCAGGGCGTGCCACGACCGCACCAGCGGTGCCGATCGAGGAAGTGGTCACGCCTGCGCCGCGCAAGAAGCCACGTCTGCTGCCGATGGCGATGGGCCGAACCCCCGATTTGTTTCATGGCCACTTCAGTCCTAGTGACGTCGGGTTGTGGACGTTCAGGGTGGACGGCTGGGGCGACCCCATCGCCACCTGGCGCAAGAACGTGACCGCCAAGCTCGACGCGGGCCAAAGCGAAGGTGAGCTGTCCAACGACCTGATCCTTGGCGCGCGGTTGCTGGAGCGGGCCGCGACGGGCGTGCCGCGCCAGGACCGCTTTCCCCTCATCGACGCCGCGGCCCGGCTACGTGAGCCGGGTGACCCCTTCACGCGCGCGGGCGCCGCCCTTTCACCCGAATTGGCCGCAATGCTCGAGCAGTATCCGCTACGCGAATTGGTCACCCGCGGAGAGCAATACGGCGTCTGGGTGGACCGGCCGGCAGCCCGGTTCAGCTCGTGGTACGAGGTCTTCCCCAGGTCCACCGGCGGCTGGGATGCCAAGGGAAATCCGGTGCACGGCACCTTCGCGACCGCCACCAAGGCGCTGCCGCGCATTGCCAAGATGGGCTTCGACGTCGTCTACCTGCCGCCGATCCATCCCATCGGCAAGGTGCACCGCAAGGGCCGCAACAACAGCGTGACCGCGGCGCCCAAAGACGTCGGTTCACCGTGGGCGATCGGCAGCAACAAAGGCGGCCACGACGCGGTGCATCCGAAGCTGGGCACCATCGAGGACTTCGACGATTTCGTGAACGCCGCCCGTGACGACGGCATGGAAGTGGCGCTGGACCTCGCGCTGCAGTGCGCGCCCGACCATCCCTGGGCCCGCGAGCATCCCGAATGGTTCACCGTGCTGCCTGATGGGACGATCGCCTACGCGGAGAACCCGCCGAAGAAGTACCAGGACATCTATCCGATCAATTTCGACAACGATCCCGCGGGCATCTACGAGGAAGTGCTACGGGTGGTCCGATACTGGATCTCCCACGGCGTCAAGATATTTCGCGTCGACAACCCGCACACCAAACCACCCAACTTCTGGGCGTGGCTGATCGCGGAGGTGAAGAACGAGGATCCGGACGTCCTGTTCCTCTCGGAGGCGTTCACCCGACCGGCGCGCCTGTACGGGCTGGCCAAGCTCGGTTTCACGCAGTCGTACACCTACTTCACGTGGCGCACAGCCAAGTGGGAGCTCACCGAGTTCGGTCAGCAGATCGCCGAGCACGCCGACTACGCGCGACCCAACCTCTTCGTCAACACCCCCGACATCCTGCACGAGAGCCTGCAACACGGCGGTCCTGGCATGTTCGCCATCCGTGCCGTATTGGCTTCCACGATGAGCTCGGCGTGGGGCGTCTACTCGGGGTACGAGCTGTTCGAGCACAGGGCGGTTCGCGAGGGCAGCGAGGAGTACCTGAACTCAGAGAAATACGAACTCCGTCCCCGCGACTTCGACGCAGCACTGGCCGACGGCGAATCGCTGGAGCCATTCCTGACCCGGCTCAACGAGATTCGCCGTCTGCACCCGGCGCTACAGCAATTGCGCACCATCAAGTTCCATCACCCCGACAACGACGCGATCCTGGCGTACAGCAAGTTCGACCCTGCGAGCGGCGATCAGGTGCTGGTGGTGGTGACGCTCAACCCTTTCGGGCCAGAAGAGGCAACGCTGTGGCTGGACATGGAAGCGCTGGGGATGGAGCACTACGACCGTTTCTGGGTGCGCGACGAGATCACCGGGGACGAATACCAGTGGGGGCAGTCCAATTACGTGCGCATCGACCCCGTCCGGGCGGTCGCCCATGTGCTGAACATGCCCCAGGTACCAGAAGACCGACGATTCAACCTGCTGCGTAGGGAGTGATGAAATGACGCAGACGAAGCACGGCACCAGTCCACATCTGCGGCCGCACACCGCCGACCTGAACCGACTCTTGGCCGGTGAACACCACGACCCGCACTCGGTCCTGGGCGCGCACGAATACAGCGACCACACGGTGATTCGGGCCTACCGGCCACATGCTGTCGAAGTGACGGCGATCGTCGGCAAAGACCGGTACCCGTTCAGCCACATCGAGGCGGGGCTTTTCGCGGTCGCACTGCCGTTCACCGACCTCGTGGACTATCGGCTCGAAGTCGGCTATTCCGGCGCGGATTCGACCGAAGTGCACACCGTCGCCGACGCATATCGCTTCCTGCCCACCCTCGGCGAAGTGGATCTTCACCTGTTCGCCGAGGGCCGCCATGAACGGCTGTGGGAGATCCTGGGTGCGCATCCGCGGTCCTTCACCACCCCCGACGGCGTTGTCGACGGCGTGTCGTTCGCCGTATGGGCGCCTAATGCCAAGGGCGTCAGCCTGATCGGTGAGTTCAACCACTGGGACGGCAACGAAGCTCAGCTGCGCGTGCTCGGTTCGACCGGTGTCTGGGAGCTGTTCTGGCCCGGCTTCGAACTCGGCGGGCTCTACAAGTTCCGCGTGCACGGGGCGGACGGTTCGGTGGCCGACCGCGCGGACCCCATGGCGTTCGCCACCGAGGTGCCGCCGCAGACGGCCTCGAAGGTCACCGAAAGCTCCTACACCTGGGCCGACACCGACTGGATGACCCAACGCGCCCAGCAGAACCCGGTTTTCGAACCGATGAGCACCTTTGAAGTGCACCTGACGTCGTGGCGGCCAGGCCTAAGCTATCGCCAACTGGCCGACGAACTCACCGACTACGTGGTCTCTCAGGGATTCACACACGTCGAGCTGATGCCGGTCGCCGAGCACCCGTTCGGCGGGTCCTGGGGGTATCAGGTCACGTCGTACTACGCTCCGACGTCACGCCTGGGCACACCCGATGAGTTTCGATATCTGGTCGACCGGCTGCACCAGGCCGGCATCGGCGTGCTCATGGACTGGGTGCCCGCCCACTTCCCGAAAGACGCATGGGCGCTGGGACGATTCGACGGCACGGCACTCTACGAGCACTCCGACCCGCGCCGTGGCGAGCAACTCGACTGGGGTACCTACGTTTTCGACTTCGGCCGCGCGGAGGTGCGCAACTTCCTGGTCGCCAACGCCCTGTACTGGCTGCAGGAGTTCCACATCGACGGCCTGCGCGTCGACGCAGTCGCCTCGATGCTGTACCTGGACTACTCGCGGCCGGTGGGCGGCTGGACGCCGAACATCTACGGCGGCCGGGAGAACCTCGAGGCCGTGCAGTTCCTGCAGGAGATGAACGCCACCGTGCACAAGTTGGCGCCGGGGATCGTCACCGTCGCCGAGGAGTCCACCTCATGGCCGGGCGTTACCCGCCCGACAAACCTTGGCGGCCTTGGCTTCTCGATGAAGTGGAACATGGGCTGGATGAACGACACCTTGGAGTTCATCAAGCGTGACCCAATCCACCGCAGCTATCACCACCACGAGATCACCTTCTCCATGCTTTACGCGTTCAGTGAGAACTTCGTGCTGCCCATCAGCCACGACGAGGTGGTGCATGGCAAGGGCACACTGTGGGGACGCATGCCGGGCAACGATCACGTGAAGGCGGCGGGCCTGCGTGGTCTGCTGGCCTACCAGTGGGCGCATCCCGGTAAGCAATTGTTGTTCATGGGCCAGGAATTCGGGCAGCGCGCCGAGTGGTCCGAGGAGCGCGGCGTCGACTGGTACCAGCTCGACGAGAACGGCTTCTCCGGCGGGATACAGCGGTTCGTGCGCGACATGAACGACGTCTACAAGACCCGGCGGGCGTTGTGGTCGCGTGACGCCAACCCCGAGGGCTATTCGTGGATCGACGCCAACGACTCGGCCAACAACGTGCTGAGCTTCATGCGCTTCGGCGACGACGGCTCGATGCTGGCGTGCGTATTCAACTTCTCCGGCTCCGAGCACAGCCGGTACCGCCTTGGGTTACCGCATGCGGGCACCTGGCGCGAGGTGCTCAACACCGACGCCGACATCTACAACGGCACGGGCATCGGCAACTACGGCGCGGTCGAGGCGACCGATGAGCCATGGCACGGCCGTCCGGCGTCGGCGGTGATGGTGCTGCCGCCGTTAGCCGCGCTGTGGTTCGAACCCGCCTAACCACGCCCAAACGGACAAACGGGCGCGAAAGTGCGAGTAAAACTCGCCATTTCGTCGATCTCGGCGGTCAGTACAGGGCGTTGGCGAGCTTGCGCCGGCCAGCGATCACCTCGGGATCGGCGGGGTCGAACAGGTCGAACAGCTCGATCAGCCGGGTGCGCACTGTGGTGCGCTCGTCTCCCGCGGTCCGCTTGATCAACGCGATCAGCCGGTCGAACGCCGCTGCCACGTCCTGCTGCAGGATCTCGGTGTCCGCGGCGGCGAAAGCGATCTCGATGTCATCGGGCGCAGCGTTCGCGGCGACGATCGCTCCAGGCGCTCGCGCGGTGGCGCGCTGCAGGAACGTGATCTGACGGACCGCGCCCTTCGCTTCCGCGTGGCCGGGGCTGGCGTCCAGGATCGCCTGATACGCCGCCAACGCCGCATCGAAGTCGCCGGCATCCAGATGCTCGCGCGCCTGCGCGAGCTCGGGGTCGACCTGTTCGGGTGCATCGCCGTCGGCCCCGCTGTCGAGCTTGCCCGCGGTGGCACTCAGCAGCGAGTCGACCCACTTACGCAACTGCTCGGGCGGCTGCACGCCCTGGAAACTCGACAACGGTTGGCCCGCGGCCACAGCGATCACCGTCGGCACGGCCTGCACACCGAACATCTGCGCCACGCGCGGCACGGTGTCGACGTTGACCGTCGCAAGTGACCACTTGCCGCCGTCGGCTGATTCCAGGCTGGCGAGGGCGTCGCCGAGCGCGACGCTCGCCTCACTGCGCGGTGACCACAGCAGCACCACGACGGGGACCTGACTGGACCGGGCCAGCACCTCGGTTTCGAGGTTGGCCTCGGTGATCTCCACACCGTTGGGCGAAGCTGCTCCTTGGGCACCACCTTCACCGGCGGTGGTCGCCCGCTGCTTGAGAGCCGACAGATCGACGGCACCGGCCATGGCTGGCGCGATTGGGGGTCGGGGACGAGTCACGTCCACAAGTCTGTCACGTCGTTTCGGGTACGGACCGTCCCGCCTGCGCGACCGCGGCAGCACCGCTCGTGGCTCCCATCCGACCGGTCCGATCGGCCCATATGAGGAAGATCACACTGCACAGTGGCACGATGCTGGCCAGCAATGCCAGCAACCAAGTGCCTGCGGCCCATTTGAACGCGATCCCGGTCAGCAGAGCGGCCACCACAAAGGCGATGAAGATCAGCCCGTGAGCCATCCCGAACACCTTGACGCCGACCTCGGTTCGCGGACTGCCCAGGTACTTGAAATACATTCCGACCAGCAATCCGACCCAGCTGACCGCCTCGAGCAGCGCGACCAGACGAAACCAGCCGGGAACGGATCGAAGATCAAAAGCGCTTGTCATGGCCGCCATTGTGCCGGAAAACGGCACTCATTACTACAAGCCGTCGTAGAGGGTTACCCGGCACGCAGGATCAGGGCGTCGCCCTGCCCGCCCGCGCCACACAGGGCTGCCACGGCGTAGCCAGAACCACGTCGCGCCAGCTCAAGGGCGGCGTGCAGGGTGATGCGCGCACCCGACATTCCGATCGGATGTCCGATGGCGATCGCACCGCCGTTGACGTTGACCTTGGCCGGATCGATGCCGAGCTCCTTGGTCGAGGCCAGCGCCACCGCGGAGAACGCCTCGTTGATCTCGACGACGTCGAGCTGATCGATCGAAATACCTTCGCGCGCAACGGCTTTCTTGATGGCGTTCGCCGGCTGTGACTGCAGCGTGGAATCCGGCCCCGCGACGACGCCGTGCGCGCCGATCTCGACCAGCCAGCTCAGGCCCAGTTCGACGGCCTTGTCCTTGTTCATCACCACGACTGCGGCGGCGCCGTCGGAGATCTGCGACGCCGAACCGGCGGTGATGGTGCCGTCCTTGCGGAACGCGGGCTTGAGGCCCGCCAGCGACTCCGCGGTGGTGTTGGCCCGGATGCCCTCGTCCTCGGTGAACTCGATCGGATCGCCCTTGCGCTGCGGAATCGTCACCGGCACCACTTCGTCGGCGTAGACGCCGTCTTTCCATGCCGCCGCGGCTTTTTGGTGCGACTGCGCAGCGAACTCGTCCTGCTGCGCGCGGGTGAACTGATCGACATCGTTGCGCTGCTCGGTCAGGGCGCCCATTGGCTGGTCGGTGAACACGTCGTGAAGGCCGTCGTAGGCCAGGTGGTCGAGCACCGTGACATCGCCGTATTTGTAGCCGGCGCGGCTGTCCATCAGCAGGTGCGGCGCCCTGGTCATCGACTCCTGACCGCCGGCGACGACCACGTCGAACTCACCGGCCCGGATGAGCTGATCGGCCAGCGCGATCGCATCGATGCCGGACAAGCACATCTTGTTGATGGTCAGCGACGGCACGTCCCAGCCGATGCCTGCGGCAACCGCGGCCTGTCGGGCCGGCATCTGCCCGGCGCCGGCGGTCAGCACCTGGCCCATGATCACGTACTCGACGGCCGAGGCGGGAACTCCCGCCTTCTCCAGGGCACCGGAGATGGCGATCGCACCGAGATCGCTGCCGGAAAAATCCTTGAGCGAGCCCATCAGCTTGCCGACCGGGGTGCGGGCTCCAGCAACGATCACAGACGTCGTCATTTACTACCTCCAAGGCTCTTCTGAACCGCTCAAGTAATGGATCGATGAAGCGCAAACTTTGTCGCCAGGTTACCGTTACGTTATGACCGCCGAGCAAGTCGACGCCCGTCCGCTGTTGGCTAGCGCGTTAATTACAGCAATCGACCATGTGGGCATTGCTGTCGCCGATCTCGACGTCGCAATCAAGTGGTATCACGACAGCCTCGGCATGATTGTCCTGCACGAAGAGGTCAACGAGGAGCAGGGCGTGCGTGAGGCGATGCTCTCGGTGCGCGGCGCTCCTGTCGGCAGCGCGCAAATTCAGCTGATGTCTCCGCTCGACGAAAATTCCCCCATTGCGAAGTTTCTCGACAAGCGCGGCCCCGGCCTCCAGCAGCTCGCCTATCGCGTCAGCGATATCGACGCGCTGACCGAGCGGCTGCGCGAGCAGGGCACCCGGTTGCTCTACGACGCACCGCGACGCGGAACCGCCAACTCACGGATCAACTTCATCCATCCCAAGGACGCCGGTGGGGTGTTGGTCGAGCTCGTCGAGCCTGCCCCGGAAGACCACGCCCACTAAGACCATTTGCGTGTCGGGCCCCTGGTGGCCCTGTTGGTCCAGCACGGCGTATGCCAATGGCGCCGGTCGTCGGCCCCACGCTCGCCCATGTCGGCGGGCCAGACCACGAGATGTGCGATACCGGAGCGTATTTCGTGATCGCACCCCGGGCAGCGATACGCCTTGACGGCGCGTGACGCGGCGACCGGCTTGACCTCGTACTCGTAGCCGTCGGGTCCGGTTTCCAACCGGCGTTCGACCGGCAGTGGCGGAACCTGCCGGCGCCGAACGGGCCTGCTCCGCCGCGGCATCAGAACAGCCGGAACTCGTCGCTGTCCATCCCGCGCATCTGGTCGTAGTCCAACGTCACGCAACGGATCCCGCGGTCGACGGCCAGCGTGCGGGCCTGGGGCTTGATCTGCTGGGCGGCAAAGACTCCGGCGACCGGGGCCAGCACCGTGTCACGGTTGAGCAGCTCGAGGTAGCGGGTGAGTTGCTCGACGCCGTCGATCTCGCCACGCCGTTTGATCTCGACGGCGACCGAGCGGCCCTGCTCGTCGCGGCACATCAGGTCA
Organism: uncultured Actinomycetota bacterium; assembly: GCA_963711755.1. Lineage (GTDB taxonomy): Bacteria > Actinomycetota > Actinomycetes > Mycobacteriales > Mycobacteriaceae > Mycobacterium. The sequence goes on along the minus strand of CAVQFK010000023.1, from coordinate 577,952 downwards.
ACAGGCCCGATGGCGGTCATGTACTCGCGCCGCACCAGCGTGTACCCGGTGCCGAGCAGCTCGACGTGTTCGGCGAGCAGCTCCTGCAGATGCGCCTCGACGCCGTCTTTGACCAGCCCGGGGTCGACGCCGAGCTCGTGGCTGGAGTCGTGCTCGATCTCCTCCAGCGTGATGCGCAGCTGCTCGCCGGTCTTGTTCTCGACCACCCACACCGGCGCCTCCCCCGTCGCGTCCTCGGTGAGCCAGCAGGGCGGGCTCATCCAGTTCAACGGCTTGTAGGCGCGGTCGTCGGCATGCACGCTCACCGAACCGTCGGCCTTGATCAGCAGCAGGCGCCGGGCCGAGGGCAGGTGTGCGGTGAGGCGTCCGACGTAATCGACGGTGCACTGGGCTATCACGAGACGCACGCGCACAACCATAGGTGGTGCACGCCCGGCAAATTAGGCTGACACGAGATGAACGCCAAGAAGAGCGTCGCGCACCGGCTTGGCCGGGTCCTGGAAACAGTGACCCGTCAGAGCGGTCGCCTCCGCGAGACGCCCGAATACGGGTCCTGGCTGCTGGGCAAGGCCTCAGAAAGCCAGCAGCGACGCCGGGTCCGCATCCAGGTCATCCTGACCGTGTTCATCCTCAGCGCCAATGCGATCGGCATCGCGGTCGCCGTACTTCTCGTCGCGTTCGTCATCCCGGTACCGAGCATCTTCAGCGACGCCCCATTATGGATCACCTTCGCGGTCGCCCCCGCCTATATCGGCTTGGCGCTGATCGTGGGCACACTCGGGATCACCCGCCGCACGGTCAACGCCCTTCGATGGTCCATCGAAGGGCGCGGCCCTACGGACAAGGATCAGCGCAGCACCTTCCTGGCCCCGTGGCGGGTCGCGCGGGCCCACCTGATCCTGTGGGGCATCGGTACGGCGTTGTTGACGACGCTGTACGGGCTGCAGGACGCCGCGTTCATACCTCGGTTCTTGTTCTGCGTCGGCTTCTGCGGCGTGGTGGTGGCCACCGCGTGCTACCTGCTGACCGAGTTCGCGCTGCGTCCGGTTGCGGCTCAGGCGCTGGAAGCCGGTCCTCCACCCCGCCGTTTGAGCGCCGGAATCATGGGCAGGACCATGACCGTCTGGTTCCTCAGCTCGTTACCCGTGATCGGCATCCTTCTCACCGGGATGTTCGCTTTGTCGCTACAAAACCTCACCTCGACCCAATTCGCCTTCGCCGTAATGATTCTGGCGGTGATCGCATTGATCGTCGGATTCCTGTTGATGTGGATCCTGTCCTGGCTCACCGCGACACCGGTGCGGGTGGTGCGCGACGCACTCAAGCACGTCGAGAAGGGCGACTTGGACTGCAACGTGGTGGTCTTCGACGGCAGCGAACTCGGCGAGCTGCAGCGCGGGTTCAACACCATGGTCGCCGGGTTGCGGGACCGCGAGCGCGTACGGGACCTGTTCGGGCGCCACGTCGGGCGCGAGGTGGCCGCGGCCGCCGAACTGCGGCGGCCCAAGCTCGGCGGCGAGGAGCGCCACGTCGCGGTGATCTTCGTCGACATCATCGGCTCCACGCAGCTGGTGACGGGCAGGCCGGCGGTGGAGGTGGTCGATCTGCTGAACCGCTTCTTCGCGGTGATCGTCGAGGAGATCGACCGCCACCACGGGTTCGTGAACAAGTTCGAGGGCGATGCGGCGCTGGCCGTGTTCGGCGCCCCCAACGACCTCGACAACCCCGAGGGCGAGGCGCTCGCCGCCGGTCGCTCGATCGCCAGGCGGATCCGCGAGGAGGTGCCCGAATGCGAGGCGGGCATCGGGGTGGCGTCCGGACAGGCCGTGGCGGGCAATGTCGGCGCCAAGGAACGCTTCGAGTACACGGTGATCGGCGAGCCGGTCAACGAGGCCGCCCGGCTGTGCGAGTTGGCCAAGTCGACCGAAAGCCATCTGCTCGCGTCCTCGGACACGGTGTCCAACGCGAGTGAAAGTGAGGCCGCGCACTGGACTTTCGGCGACACCATCACGTTGCGCGGCCACGACGAACCCACCCGCCTGGCGCTACCGGTCTAGCACCGAAAGGGCGCGGTGCGGGGTGCATCACATCTCGCCCCAGTTTAGTGATACCGGCCGTAACGGTAATTAGAATTGCGGACATGCACGTGCAAGAAGGTCTGCTGCAAATCGAGGACTGTCTCGATGCCGACGGAGGCATCGTGTTGCCCCCTGGCGTCACGCTGATATCGCTCATCGACCGCAACATCGCGAATGTGCCCGACGCCGTGGCCTATCGCTACCTGGACTTCACCCGTTCAGAGGACGAACCCGCCGTCGAACTGACGTGGACGGAGCTCGGCCGCCGGATTCGGGCGATCGGCGCGGCCGTGCAACGTGTCACCTCTCGGGGTGACCGGGTGGCGATCCTCGCACCGCAGGGCCTCGACTATGTCGCCGGGTTCTTCGGAGCGGTCAAGGCGGGCGCGATCGCTGTGCCGCTGTTCGCGCCCGAACTCAAGGGCCAAGCCGAGCGGCTGGACATCGCGCTGCGCGACGCGCGGCCCACCGTCATCATGACGACGGCCGCCGCGGTTGACGCCGTGCAAGCCTTCGCGCGCGGCATGCACGTCATCACGATCGACGAGATTCCCGATTCGGACGGTGACGCGTTCGTGCCCGTCGAGATCGATGTCGACGATGTTTCGCATTTGCAGTACACGTCGGGGTCGACACGGCCGCCGGTCGGCGTGGAGATCACCCACCGCGCGGTCGGCACCAACCTGCTGCAGATGATCCTGTCGATCGACCTGCTGGACCGAAACACCCACGGCGTCAGTTGGTTGCCGCTCTACCACGACATGGGGCTGTCGATGATCGGCTTTCCCGCGGTGTACGGCGGCCACTCCACGCTGATGTCGCCGACCGCGTTCATCCGTCGGCCGCAGCGCTGGATTCAGGCGCTCGCGGCCGGATCGCGCGAAGGCCGCGTGGTCACCGCGGCACCGAACTTCGCCTACGAGTACGCCGCCGCGCGCGGGTTGCCGTCGCCCGGTGATGATCTCGACCTCGGCAATGTAGTGATGATCATGGGTTCCGAGCCGGTCAGTATGGATGCGATCACGACGTTCAACGCCGCGTTCGCGCCCCATGGCCTGCCGCCTACCGCGATCAAACCGTCATATGGGATCGCCGAAGCGACGTTGTTCGTGTCGACCATCGCGCCGCCCGCGGAAGCCACCGTCGTCTACCTCGACCGTGAACGCCTTGCCGATGCTCAGGCGGTACGCGTCCCCGCGGACGCGCCTGGCGCGATCGCGCAGGTGTCATGCGGTCAGGTTGCTCGCAGTCAGTGGGCGGTCATCGTCGACCCTGATTCGCACACCGAATGTGCCGACGGGCGGGTCGGCGAGATCTGGTTGCACGGCAACAACGTCGCCAAGCGATATTGGGGGCGACCCGAGGAGTCCCGGCAGGCGTTCGGCGCCACACTGCAATCGCGGCTGCAGACGACAAGCCACGCCGCCGGCGCCGCGGCCGCAGCGCACTGGCTGCGGACCGGGGACCTCGGCGTGTACCTCGACGACGAGTTGTACGTCACCGGCAGGCGTGCGGACATGCTGCTCGTCGACGGCCGTCACCACTACCCACAGGACATCGAGGCCACCGCGACGGCGGCCTCGCCGATGGTGCGGCGGGGATACGTCGCGGCATTCTCCACAGACGAGGGCGTGGTGATCATCGCTGAACGCGCGTCGGGCACCCGCCGCGACGATCCGGCACCGGCGCTCGTCGCCATCCGCGCAGCGGTGTCCGACGTGCACGGGATTGGAGCCTGTGACGTCCGCTTCGTACCGGCCGGCGCGATCCCACGCACCACAAGCGGCAAACTAGCTCGTTACGCGTGCCGTGCGGAGTATCTTCGCGGCGAGATCGGCTGAGTCGCTGCTACTTCCATGCGAATACGGGTTGCTCGAGGCTGTCGACCGGGTCGTGACGCCCTTCCAGGCAAAGCCACCGCAGCTGTAACAGCACCGCACCCGTCGGCGCGTGGATCAGGTCGTTGCCCAGCGGCATCTGCACGACCGGACGGGGGCTTTCGGGGATGGAGATGAACCGCGGCGAATCGTCGCGCTGCAGTTGGTGCAGCCCGACCCGGTAGACCGCCACCACCTCGTCGGGGGCGGGACGAAGGTCGAGCCGTCCGCCACCCCAGATCACTACCGGGGTGATGACGTAGCCCGATCGGGTCGGGTAGTCGTCGAGTAGACCCAGCACGGTCGAGTCTCCCAGCCTGACTCCGACCTCTTCGTCGAGCTCGCGCAGCGCGGCGGCGATAGCGGTTTCACCGGGGTCAACGCGGCCTCCAGGCAGGGCCCATTGGGCGGCGTGCGAAGACAGCCGAGATGCCCTGCGACACAGAAGAAACGCAGCACCGCCGGACACGTCGATCATGCGGCCGTCCAGGCCGGCCTCGGGCATCGGCCGGCCGTCGATCCAGTCGTCGACTGGTGCCGGATCCACCCTGTCCTCACCGAGTACGGAGTCGACGAGCACCACAGCGACTGCCGCGTGCCGCTTCGTCGGATCGGTGACGGTGCGACGGTGATGACCCGCCAGATGCGCCTGGACCTGTGCGCGCAGCGCGTTGTCATAACTGATCGTCACCGCTCGACAATAAGCAGACATGAGCCCATGCGCGGACACTCAGTCATCTACGTGAGGTGAGTCTCAACTTTGGCGAAATTCCCACGATTGGGACAAGATCAAGGTGGGTACTACCTTGCCGTCTGCCGGGGGCAATGAGGCCAGCCCCGGGTGATATTCGAGATAGGGCGATCCATATGAAGAAGGCTGGTATTTGGTTCCTAGCTCTAGCGGCGGGCGTGTCGGCAGTGGCGGGCTCTCCCGTCGTGGCTGCCCCCGCATACGCCGCTCCATGCCCCGACGTGGAGGTGGTGTTCGCGCGGGGCACGTTCGAGCCACCCGGCGTCGGTGCGACGGGACAAGCGTTCGTCGATTCGCTGCGGGCGAAGGCCGGCGACAAGTCCATCGACGTCTATCCGGTGAATTATCCTGCGTCGCTTGACTTCGCCACCGCCGCAGATGGTGTCATCGACGCAACCAACAAGGTTCGCGACACCGTGGCGAACTGTCCCAACACAAAGATCGTGATCGGCGGCTACTCACAAGGCGCCGCGGTGGCCGCCTACCTCACCGAGGACACCATCCCGGCGGGCTTCAACCTGCCGCCCGGCCTGATCGGGCCGATGCCGGCATCGACGGCCGATCATGTCGCAGCAGTTGCGCTATTCGGTAAGCCTTCGAGTGGTTTCCTGCAGATGATTTACACAGGGGCGCCGCCGATAACCGTCGGCAGCCACTACGTGGGAAAGACGCTCGATCTGTGCATTCCAGAGGATCCGATCTGCTCACCAACGGGTAGCGACAACGGAACCCACGGCCTGTACATGGCGAACGGGATGACAGGGCAGGCAGCGGACTACGTGGCGAGCAAGCTGCCGCGTGCCGGGTCAACCCAGAGCGTCGCCCAGGCGGCTGGCGGGTAGCGCGACTGGTGCACCGTTAGCCAGTTCTGTGTCATTTCCTCGGGCCGATGAGTTCGTGACTCCCGGCAGGTCCAAGCTCGTGACGCCCTAGGAAAGGACACCGCCATGTCGGAGCTTCTCGTCGATTTCATCACTTCCCTCGACGGCTACGCATCGGGAGAGGGATGGCCCGGGTTCTGGGGCCTTGAGGGCCCGGAGTACCTCGCATGGCTCGGCGAGCAGCCCGAGGCCACCTACCTGATGGGAGCGAACACCTACCGCCTGATGTCGGGTTTCGCCGCCGGCGAGGTTCCGAGTGGCCAAGATGAATTCAGGGCCGAAGAAGAAGCGTCCGTCGACGAACTCACGCAAGCGTCCAAGGTGGTGTTCTCCGCCTCACTCGAGGAGCCACTGACGTGGGCCAACTCCACGCTCGTCCGCGACGACGCCGTCGAGGCGGTCCGCGCCATGAAGTCGAGTGGCTCGGGGCTCCTCAGCACGCTCGGCAGCCTCAGCCTGTGCCGGTCCCTGCTACGGGCGGGACTCGTCGACCGCTTCCGGGTCGTGATGTTCCCGGTGATCACCGGGGCCACGGGCGAAGAACGCATCTACGACGGCTATCCGGACGTCGCCCTCGAGATGACCGAGCACCGCACCTTCGACGGCCGCATCCAGCTGGTCGAGTACAAGCCGCGCGTGCTCGAGCACCCGCCGCTCGGCGCCCCTGCGTGACGGCGCCCGGTCGCCGGCCTCAGATCCGACGACGATGTCGGTTTTCCGCCAGTGTTGTCGGTGGGTGCGTGTAATTGTTTGAGGCATGCACGAGGATTTCGACCGCTGTTATCGGGCCGTCCAGTCCAAGGACGCCCGGTTCGACGGCTGGTTCGTCACCGCCGTGCTGACCACCAAGATCTACTGCAGGCCCAGCTGTCCAGTGCGTCCGCCCTTTGCCCGCAACATGCGGTTCCTTCCGACGGCGGCGGCCGCCCAGAAGGCGGGCTTCCGGGCGTGCAAGCGCTGTCGGCCCGATGCCTCACCGGGTTCACCGGAGTGGAATGTGCGTGGCGACATCGTGGCCAGGACGATGCGCCTGATCGCCGACGGCACCGTCGATCGCGAGGGCGTCACCGGGTTGGCGGCCCGCGTCGGCTACACCACCCGCCAGCTCGAGCGGCTGTTGCAGGCTGAAGTCGGGGCGAACCCGCTGGCGCTGGCCAGGGCGCAACGCACCCAGACCGCCCGGGTGCTCATCGAGACGACGGAGTTGGCATTCGGCGATGTCGCCTTCGCGGCCGGGTTCTCCAGCATCCGACAATTCAATGACACCGTGCGGACCGTGTGCGATCTGACGCCGAGCGCATTGCGCCAGCGGGCACGGAGCCGATTCGGGCGCGACGACGTCGGCGGCGCAAGCGCGGTATCGCTGCGGCTCCCGGTGCGCACGCCGTTCGCCTACGAGGGATTGTTCGGGCATTTGGCGGCCAGTTCCGTGCCCGGTGTCGAAGAGGTTCGCGACGGCGCCTTCCGGCGAACGCTTCGACTGCCCAACGGCAGCGGAATCGTCAGCCTCACACCGCATCCCGACCACGTGCGCTGCGAACTGGTGCTGGACGACTTCCGCGACCTATCGACCGCGATCGCCCGGTGCCGTCGCCTGCTTGACCTCGACGCGGATCCGGAAGCGGTCGTCGACGCCCTCGGCGCCAATGCCGATCTGAGTGCACTGGTGGCCAAAGCGCCGGGACAGCGGATACCACGAACTGTCGACGAGCCGGAGTTGGCGCTACGGGTCGTACTCGGTCAGCAGGTGTCACTCAAGGCCGCCCGCACCCATGCGGGACGGATTGTCGCCGCCTACGGTCAGCCGGTGGCCGATGTCAATGGCGGTCTGACGCACGTCTTTCCGGCCGTGGAGCAACTCGCCGAGATCGATCCGGCACACCTGGCATTTCCGAAATCCAGGCAGCGGTCGTTGGTCACACTCATCGGAGCGCTGGCCGACGGCGACGTGGTGCTCGACGCGGGGTGCGACTGGAACCGGGCTCGGGAACAGCTGTTGGCACTGCCCGGCATCGGCCCGTGGACCGCGGAAGTCATCGCGATGCGCGGCCTCGGAGACCCCGACGCCTTCCCGGCCACGGACCTCGGGGTGAGGCTGGCCGCTGAACATCTCGGCTTGCCCGCCGATCCGCGTCCGCTCATCGAGCGCAGCACCCAGTGGCGGCCATGGCGGTCGTATGCGACACAGCATCTTTGGACAGCTCTCGATCATGCTGTCAACGAATGGCCACCGAAGGAGAAGTGATGGAGCCCTTGCAGTTTCGCTCGATCGACAGTCCCGTAGGGACGTTGACCTTGGCCGGCAAGGACGGGCGGCTGATGCACCTGCGGATGGTCGACCAGACGTATGAGCCGAGCCGCGAGGGCTGGGCACCCGACGACGACGCGTTCCCCGAAGCCGCCGAGCAGCTCGAGGCATACTTCGCGGGGGACCGGATTGATTTCGACCTTGATCTAGCTCTCGTCGGCACGGCGTTTCAGCGACGGGTCTGGGAAGCGCTCCTGACGATTCCGTACGGCGAGACGCGGACATACGGTGAGATCGCCCAACAAATCGGATCGCCGACGGCGTTTCGGGCGGTGGGACTCGCCAATGGTCATAATCCGATCGGCATCGTCGTGCCGTGCCATCGGGTAATTGGATCGAATGGCAGCCTCACCGGATACGGCGGCGGCATCGATCGAAAGAGGGCCTTGCTCGCATTGGAGAAAAGCCGGACCGCGCCCGCGCTATTCGATTGAAGAATGCAATACATATGCCTCTGCCCCCCAAATTGTAGTTTGGGGGGCAGAGGTCAATGTGTGTTCGGCGGTGTCCTACTTTTCCACCCGGGTTGGGTAGTATCATCGGCGCTGGCAGGCTTAGCTTCCGGGTTCGGGATGGGTCCGGGCGTTTCCCTGCCGCTGTTACCGCCGTAACTTTATTCACTCGTTTTTGAGTGCCCCCAGCGTGTGTGGGGGAAGTGTTATTGGTGGTGGGGTGTGTATGCCTGTTTGTGAGGCATTTGTGGATATGTGTGTGGTTGCGAGGCTGTTGGTTGTGTGTAAGTTTTCGGCCGGTTAGTGCCAGTTCCCTGCGACTATTACTAGTCTTATAGGTCTGGTCTATTGATCCCGTGGTCTGCGGGGGGCCTTATCCCACTTAATGGGTGAGAAGCCTGGTCTTGGAGGGGGTTTCCCGCTTAGATGCTTTCAGCGGTTATCCTGTCCGAACGTGGCTATCCAGCGGTGCCCCTGGTGGGACAACTGGTGGACCAGAGGTTCGTCCGTCCCGGTCCTCTCGTACTAGGGACAGGTTTCCTCAAGCTTCTGACGCGCGCGGCGGATAGAGACCGAACTGTCTCACGACGTTCTAAACCCAGCTCGCGTGCCGCTTTAATGGGCGAACAGCCCAACCCTTGGGACCTGCTCCAGCCCCAGGATGCGACGAGCCGACATCGAGGTGCCAAACCATCCCGTCGATATGGACTCTTGGGGAAGATCAGCCTGTTATCCCCGGGGTACCTTTTATCCGTTGAGCGACACCCCTTCCACTCGGGGGTGCCGGATCACTAGTCCCGACTTTCGTCCCTGCTCGACATGTATGTCTCGCAGTCAAGCTCCCTTGTGCACTTACACTCAACACCTGATTGCCGTCCAGGTTGAGGGAACCTTTGGGCGCCTCCGTTACATTTTAGGAGGCAACCGCCCCAGTTAAACTACCCACCAGGCACTGTCCCTGAACCGGATATACGGTTCGAGGTTAGAGGCCCAATACGATCAGAGTGGTATTTCAACAACGACTCCACACACACTGGCGTGTGCGCTTCATAGTCTCCCACCTATCCTACACAAACCGTATCGAGCACCAATACCAAGTTGTAGTGAAGGTCCCGGGGTCTTTTCGTCCTGCCGCGCGTAACGAGCATCTTTACTCGTAGTGCAATTTCGCCGAGTCTATGGTTGAGACAGTTGAGAAGTCGTTACGCCATTCGTGCAGGTCGGAACTTACCCGACAAGGAATTTCGCTACCTTAGGATGGTTATAGTTACCACCGCCGTTTACTGGGGCTTAAATTCTCCGCTTCACCCCCAAAGGGGTTAACAGGTCCTCTTAACCTTCCAGCACCGGGCAGGCGTCAGTCCGTATACATCGTCTTGCGACTTCGCACGGACCTGTGTTTTTAGTAAACAGTCGCTTCTCACTGGTTTGTGCCACCCCATCCCGCTGCCCACCGCGAAGGTGTTGACGGTAGTGGGGTCCCCCTTCTCCCGAAGTTACGGGGGTATTTTGCCGAGTTCCTTAACCATAGTTCACTCGTACGCCTCGGTATTCTCTACCTGACCACCTGTGTTGGTTTGGGGTACGGGCCGTGTGCGTGCTCGCTAGAGGCTTTTCTCGACAGCATAGGATCACCGAATTCGCCTCACTCGGCTATGCATCACCTCTCAGGATATGCGAACGACGGATTTACCTATCGTTCTCCCTACAGGTTTGCCCCAGTATTACCACTGACTGGTACGGCTACCTTCCTGCGTCACCCCATCGCTTGACTACTACCCATCCGGGTCCCGCGCAGCCCTTAAACCCCGCACACCCGAAGGTGATTGGTGGCCCAAGTTTTGGGCAGTTAGCAGAATGGATTCATCAGGGACGCTCACACACGGGTACGGGAATATCAACCCGTTGTCCATCGACTACGCCTGTCGGCCTCGCCTTAGGTCCCGACTCACCCTGGGCGGACTGGCCTGGCCCAGGAACCCTTGGTCTTTCGGCGGGCAAGGTTCTCACTTGCCTTATCGCTACTCATGCCTGCATTCTCACTCCCACACCCTCCACCACTCGATCACTCGGTGGCTTCACCGGATGCAGGACGCTCCCCTACCCAATACAGATAAATCTGCATTGCCGCGGCTTCGGCGGTGTGCTTGAGCCCCGCTACATTATCGGCGCACAATCACTTGACCAGTGAGCTATTACGCACTCTTTCAAGGGTGGCTGCTTCTAAGCCAACCTCCTGGTTGTCTTCGCGACTGCACATCCTTTTCCACTTAGCACACGCTTAGGGGCCTTAGCCGGCGATCTGGGCTGTTTCCCTCTCGACGCACGGAGCTTATCCCCCGCCGTCTCACTGCCACACTAACCTTGCCGGCATTCGGAGTTTGGCTGACGTCAGTAACCTAGTAGGGCCCATCGGCCATCCAGTAGCTCTACCTCCAGCAAGAACCATGTAACGCTGCACCTAAATGCATTTCGGGGAGAACCAGCTATCACGGAGTTTGATTGGCCTTTCACCCCTACCCACAACTCATCCCCTCAGTCTTCAACCTAAGTGGGTTCGGGCCTCCACAACATCTTACTGCTGCTTCACCCTGGCCATGGGTAGATCACTCCGCTTCGGGTCCAGAACACACCACTACACCACACACTATTGTGTGGATACGCCCTATTCAGACTCGCTTTCGCTGCGGCTACCCCACCCGGGTTAACCTCGCGACATGTCCCTGACTCGCAGGCTCATTCTTCAAAAGGCACGCCATCACCCCACACATAAAGCGAGGGCTCTGACGGATTGTAGGCACACGGTTTCAGGTACTATTTCACTCCCCTCCCGGGGTACTTTTCACCATTCCCTCACGGTACTAATCCGCTATCGGTCACTGGGAAGTATTCAGGCTTACCGGGTGGTCCCGGCAGATTCACAGCAGATTCCACGGGCCCGCTGCTACTCGGGGACAGTTCCACGAAAGCCGCTGAGTTTTCGGTTACGGGGCTCTCACCCTCTACGGACAGGCCATCCCAGGCCACTTCACCTAACCCAACGGTTTATCACTTTCGCCCTCATCGGCGGATGAGAGAAGAAACGCCCCACAACACCGCACACACAACCCCCGCCGGGTATCACATGTGCACGGTTTAGCCATCCTCCGCTTTCGCTCGCCACTACTCACGGAATCACACTTGTTTTCTCTTCCTACGGGTACTGAGATGTTTCACTTCCCCGCGTTCCCCCCCACACCCTATGTATTCAGGTGTGGGTGACACGACATCACTCGTGCCGGGTTTCCCCATTCGGACATCCTCGGATCCACGCTCGGTTGACAGCTCCCCGAGGCATAACGCAGCCTCCCACGTCCTTCATCGGCTCCCAGTGCCAAGGCATCCACCATGCGCCCTTAAACACTTACAACACAAAACCAAAAGCTAAAAAAATTGAAACTAGAAATTGCACATCAACACAACAAAAAAGCCCACCCCCAAAAAGGGAATGAACCTCCCTGCGTGCTAGATGCTCGCAACCACTATCCACAAATCAAACACCACACCCCACCACCAAAGCAGGGCAACAACAACCAACCCCGAACGTATCGAGGCGCCACCCCCACAAGGGGGACGGCATCCATCTCCGGTTTCCCAACACACAGGACAAAGAGATGACGGGCTTGTTGTCTCAAAGCCCAATAGTGTGTCTGATAATTTTTCGCGCCGATAGTTTCCCCTACCAGCAACACGTTTGTTGTGCACCAGACCCCCACCCACTACAGGCGAAAGGCCATCCAACGAATCGCCTGGACATACGGTTGACTCCGCGCGATGCGGACCGCTCCAGGTCTCGTGGTGCTCCTTAGAAAGGAGGTGATCCAGCCGCACCTTCCGGTACGGCTACCTTGTTACGACTTCGTCCCAATCGCCGATCCCACCTTCGACAGCTCCCTCCCACAAGGGGTTAGGCCACTGGCTTCGGGTGTTACCGACTTTCATGACGTGACGGGCGGTGTGTACAAGGCCCGGGAACGTATTCACCGCAGCGTTGCTGATCTGCGATTACTAGCGACTCCGACTTCACGGGGTCGAGTTGCAGACCCCGATCCGAACTGAGACCGGCTTTGAAAGGATTCGCTCCACCTCACGGCATCGCAGCCCTTTGTACCGGCCATTGTAGCATGTGTGAAGCCCTGGACATAAGGGGCATGATGACTTGACGTCATCCCCACCTTCCTCCGAGTTGACCCCGGCAGTCTCCTACGAGTCCCCGGCATAACCCGCTGGCAACATAGGACAAGGGTTGCGCTCGTTGCGGGACTTAACCCAACATCTCACGACACGAGCTGACGACAGCCATGCACCACCTGCACACAGACCACAAGGGAACTGATATCTCTACCAGCGTCCTGTGCATGTCAAACCCAGGTAAGGTTCTTCGCGTTGCATCGAATTAATCCACATGCTCCGCCGCTTGTGCGGGCCCCCGTCAATTTCTTTGAGTTTTAGCCTTGCGGCCGTACTCCCCAGGCGGGGTACTTAATGCGTTAGCTACGGCACGGATCCCAAGGAAGGAAACCCACACCTAGTACCCACCGTTTACGGCGTGGACTACCAGGGTATCTAATCCTGTTCGCTCCCCACGCTTTCGCTCCTCAGCGTCAGTTACTGCCCAGAGACCCGCCTTCGCCACCGGTGTTCCTCCTGATATCTGCGCATTCCACCGCTACACCAGGAATTCCAGTCTCCCCTGCAGTACTCCAGTCTGCCCGTATCGCCCGCACGCCCACAGTTGAGCTGTGAGTTTTCACGAACAACGCGACAAACCACCTACGAGCTCTTTACGCCCAGTAATTCCGGACAACGCTCGCACCCTACGTATTACCGCGGCTGCTGGCACGTAGTTGGCCGGTGCTTCTTCTGCAGGTACCGTCACTTGCGCTTCGTCCCTGCTGAAAGAGGTTTACAACCCGAAGGCCGTCATCCCTCACGCGGCGTCGCTGCATCAGGCTTGCGCCCATTGTGCAATATTCCCCACTGCTGCCTCCCGTAGGAGTCTGGGCCGTATCTCAGTCCCAGTGTGGCCGGACACCCTCTCAGGCCGGCTACCCGTCGTCGCCTTGGTAGGCCATCACCCCACCAACAAGCTGATAGGCCGCGGGCCCATCCCACACCGCAAAAGCTTTCCCCCACCAGGCCATGCGACCAGCAGGGTGTATTCGGTATTAGACCCAGTTTCCCAGGCTTATCCCAAAGTGCAGGGCAGATCACCCACGTGTTACTCACCCGTTCGCCACTCGAGTACCCCCGAAAGGGCCTTTCCGTTCGACTTGCATGTGTTAAGCACGCCGCCAGCGTTCGTCCTGAGCCAGAATCAAACTCTCCAAACAAAAACCCCCACACCCAAAGGCGCAGGCAGAATTCGAATCAGAAAAATCCGACCTAACAAAAAGACACCAAAAACTGGCATCAAAAAACATCCACCCCTAAACGGGAAAAAGAGGTGAACAAAAACAACAACAAACAAAAACCACCAAACACACTATTGAGTTCTCAAACAACACACCCGGTTTTCAGGCAACCCTGCCACTGTACTCCACATGGTCAGGGACGTCAAACCTCGTCCTCCAATCCAGTTGGACTGGGGCCGTTGGCTTCTGGCTAAAGCCTACGCCCTATTCGTCCCAGACCCAAAGCGGGGTCTCGGACCGAGACGAAGGTGTAATCCCAGCGACGACAACGCCTTCGTCGCGGACCGGCCCGACTACGCACCAGCCCAGGTCAGGGCCTGATCATCGCCCGCGCGACGTCAAACGACGCGTTCGATCTCCGCGCCGAGGCTGACCAGGTTCTCGACGAACCCCGGATAGCCGCGGTCAATGTGGAAGACGTCGTGCACCTCGGTATCGCCGTCGGCGACCAGCCCGGCCAGCACCAGCCCGGCGCCGGCGCGGATGTCCGACGACCACACCGGCGCGCTGGATAGCTGCGGAATCCCCCGCACCACAGCGTGGTGCCCGTCGGTGCGCGCATCGGCGCCCAACCGAATCATCTCCTCGACGAATCGGAAGCGAGCCTCGAAGACGTTCTCGGTGATCATCGACGTCCCGTCGGCGATGCACGCCAGCCCGATGGCCATCGGCTGGAGATCGGTCGGGAACCCGGGGAACGGCAGCGTCGCGACATTGACCGCTTTGGGCCGCTCGTACTGGACCACCCGGAAGCCGTCGTCGGTCTGCGTGACGGTGGCGCCGGCGTCGTGCAGCTTGTGCAACACCAGCTGCATGTGGGCCGGGTCGACACCAGTCACCGAGATGTCCCCGCGCGTCATCGCGGCGGCGATCCCCCACGTCGCGGCCACGATGCGGTCCCCGATAACCCGGTGCTCGGTGGGATACAGCCGGTCGACGCCGGTGATCGTCATTGTCGACGAGCCAGCGCCCTCGATCTGGGCGCCCATCTGATTGAGCATCGTGCACAGGTCGACGACGTCGGGTTCGCGCGCGGCGTTGTGGATGGTCGTGACGCCCTCGGCCACCACGGCGGCCATCAGGATGTTCTCCGTCGCTCCGACAGACGGAAACTCGAGCTGAATTTCTGCGCCCCGCAAGTGTTCTGCCTCGGCAACAACACAACCATGCTCGATGTTGCACGTCGCGCCCAACTGCCTCAGGCCCGCCTGATGCATGTCGAGCGGCCGCGACCCGATCGCGTCGCCCCCGGGCAACGCCACTTTGGCCCGCTTGCAGCGGCCGACAAGTGGACCCAGTACACACACCGAGGCGCGGAACTGGCGGACCGCAGCGAAATCAGCGTCGTACTTGAGTTCGTCGGGCGAGACGATCCGCACGACGGAGCCGTCGAGCTCGACCGTCGCGCCCAGACCACGCAGGACCTCCGCCATCAGCGGCACATCCAGGATGTCGGGACAGTTGGTGATCGTGCTCGTCCCCTCGGCCAGCAGCGATGCCGCCATCAGCTTCAATACGCTGTTTTTGGCCCCCCCGACGGCAACTTCGCCCGATAACCGGTTTCCACCGGTCACCACGAATCGCTCGCTCACGCCGGTCAGTGTAAACAGCGCCATCGGCAATGTCAGTTTCCCCGGTACGGTTTGACCATGGCAGTTCATCTGACCCGCATATACACCCGAACCGGGGACGACGGAACCACCGGTTTGAGTGATTTCAGCAGGGTGTCGAAGAATGATGCGCGCCTCGCGGCGTACGCCGACTGTGACGAAACCAATGCCACCATCGGCGTCGCGATCGCGATGGGAAACCCCGACGAGCAAATTCGCAACGTACTGAGGCAGATTCAGAACGACCTCTTCGATGCGGGCGCTGACCTGTCCACACCGGTGGTCGAG
This sequence comes from uncultured Actinomycetota bacterium, assembly GCA_963711755.1. GTDB lineage: Bacteria > Actinomycetota > Actinomycetes > Mycobacteriales > Mycobacteriaceae > Mycobacterium. The sequence continues at coordinate 562,254 of CAVQFK010000023.1, read as the reverse complement.
AATCCTGAGCATCCGCCCCTTCGGATCAAGCAGAGCTACATCGACCGGCTCGAGGGATGGTGCGACGAGTTCAACGAGCCGTTGCCTGCATTGAATTCCTTTGTGCTGCCCGGCGGCACAGCGCTTTCGGCCTTGCTGCACGTGGCACGCACCGTGTCGCGCCGGGCCGAGCGGTCGGCGTGGGTGGCGGTGGACACCCACGGAGAATCAGTCAGCGTGCTTCCAGCGAAGTACCTCAACCGACTGTCCGATTTGCTATTCATCCTGTCCCGGGTCGCCAATCCCGACGGCGACGTCCTATGGAAACCCGGCGGATGAGCGCTCCCGCAACGGATTAGGCGGTGCGGCGACGCGCGCGTGGTGACGGCCGTGACTCCAGCCACGACAGGAACGCCGTCAACGCACCGCGATCCAACGCCACCTCGTAGCCCCGGCGGCGCTCAGGACTCACATCGCGTAGCTCCAAGACCACGATCTCGTCCGTCATGATGTCGAATTCGTCGCCGCGCGGCGCCCGGCGTGACACGATCTCCAGCCCGCGACGGCTCAGTGTCCGGTCGGGCCACCACCGCAGGCTCGACAACCGATAGAAGCCGGCTTCCTCACCGCGGTAACGCATTACACCGTGACGCCAGCCCTGCCCACCAACAGCGGGCACATCACGCAGGATCGCCGCGGTACCGCCGACCTGACGCAGCTTCCACAAGCGGTAAGACAGTGCGACGACGACCACCAACAGCACGCCGATCAGCGCGACCATGAGGAACATGGACGCGCTCATCACCCGCTAGTCGATCTGACCCAGGGCGCGAAGCCTCGCTCGACCCTTGGCGGCGGTGTCAGGATCATCCGACTCGGAGTCACTCTTGGCCGCATCCGCGTCGATCTCAGACTCGAGTTCGGCGGATTCGGCAAGGATGATCACGCCTTCGTCGGTTACCGACATAAACCCGCCGTTGACGGCAATGCGCAAGTCGTCTTCGCCTTCTCGCTCGACACGCACCATGGCGTCGTCAACGAGCTGCGCCACCAACGGGATGTGCCGCGGCAGGATGCCAATCTCGCCGGAGGTGGTGCGGGTGAACAGAAACGTGGCCTTGCCCGACCAGATCTCACGCTCGACGGCGACGATGTCGACGTCCAATTCGGCCATCGCTATTCGTCCTTCTCGCCGTCGTCCTTCTTCGCGTCGTCCTTCTTCGCGTCGTCAGTCGCGGGCGCACCGTCGCTGCCGCCGTCGTCCATCTTGACGCCAAGGCTCTCGGCCTTCTTCTGCAGATCTTCGAGCCCACCGATGAGGAAGAACGCCTGCTCGGGTAGGTGGTCGAAGTCGCCCTTGCTCAGCTTGTCGAACGCCTCGATGGTCTCCTTGAGCGGAACCGTCGAGCCCGGCTGCCCGGTGAACTGCTCGGCGGCCATCATGTTCTGCGACAGGAACCGCTCGATGCGACGCGCGCGCTGCACCAGCTGCTTGTCCTCTTCAGCCAGCTCGTCGATACCGAGGATCGCGATGATGTCCTGAAGGTCCTTGTAGCGCTGCAGGATTCGGATGACCTCCTGCGCAACGCGGTAATGCTCTTCGCCGACGACGCTGGGGTCCAGGATCGTCGAGCTCGAAGCCAGCGGGTCCACCGCCGGGAAGATGCCCTTGGAGAACACGCCACGGCTGAGCTCCGTGGTGGCGTCGAGGTGCGCGAAGGTCGTCGCGGGTGCCGGGTCGGTGTAGTCGTCAGCGGGTACGTACACGGCCTGCATCGAGGTGATGGAGCGCCCACGCGTCGAGGTGATGCGCTCCTGGAGTTCACCCATCTCGTCGGCCAGCGTCGGCTGGTAGCCCACTGCGGACGGCATGCGGCCCAACAGTGTTGACACCTCGGAGCCGGCCTGCGTGAACCGGAAGATGTTGTCGATGAACAGGAGCACGTCCTGCTGCTTCTCGTCGCGAAAGTATTCCGCCATCGTCAGAGCCGACAGTGCGACACGCATACGGGTGCCGGGCGGCTCGTCCATCTGACCGAACACCAAGGCGGTGTCCTTGAGCACGTCTGCGTCGGCGAGCTCGACCCAGAGGTCGTTGCCCTCACGGGTGCGCTCCCCCACGCCGGCGAACACCGAAGTGCCACCGAAGTTTCGGGCGATGCGGTTGATCATCTCCTGGATCAGCACCGTCTTGCCCACGCCGGCGCCACCGAACAGGGCGACCTTGCCACCACGGACGTACGGCGTGAGCAGGTCGACGACCTTCAGGCCGGTCTCCAGCATCTCGGTACGCGGTTCCAGCTGATCAAAGGGCGGTGGCTTACGGTGGATCGACCACTTGTCGAAATCCTTGCCGTAGCCGGGTTCGTCGAGGCAATCACCGAGCGCGTTGAACACGTGGCCCTTCACGCCGTCACCGACCGGAACCGAGATCGAGCTGCCGGTGTCGCTCACCTCGACGCCACGAACGAGGCCGTCGGTGGGTTGCATCGAGATGCAGCGCACGAGGTTGTCACCGAGGTGCTGCGCGACCTCGAGCGTCAACGTCTTCGCGAGGTCCTTGTAGTCGATGTCGGCGTGCAGCGCATTGAACAACTCCGGCACCGAGCCGCGCGGGAACTCGACGTCGACGACGGGTCCGGTGACCCGGACGACGCGGCCCGCGGTGTCGGTCCCGGTCTTCTTTTCAGCTATAGCAGTCATCTTTTCTTCGCTTCCTAAGGGCTACTTCTTGGCGGCGTCCGCAAGCGCGTTCGCGCCACCGACGATTTCGCTGATTTCCTGAGTGATCTGAGATTGCCGTTCGCGGTTGGCCATCAGGGTCAGGTCCGTGATGAGGTCGTCGGCGTTGTCGGTGGCGGCCTTCATCGCACGCTGACGCGCCGCCAGTTCCGACGCCGCGGCCTCCAACAGAGCGGCGTAGATGCGGGTGCTCACGTAGCGCGGCAGCAGCGCGTCGAAAAGCGTTGTGGCGTCGGGCTCGAACGAGTACAGGGTGCGCGGGCCCGTATCCTCCTCGCCGACGTACTCCACCACCATCGGGGCGATCCGGTGCGCCACCGCGGTCTGCGACATCATCGACTTGAACTCGGTGTAGACGATGTGCAGTTCGTCGAGGCCCAGCACCCCGTCCTGGCCCGGATCGTCACCGTGGTCGTCGGCTCCCGCGAGGAACGCTTCGACCAGCGTGGAGGCGATCTCCTGAGCGTTCTCGTACCCCGGCCGCTCGGAGAACCCATTCCACGAATCGGTGATCTTCCAGTTGCGGAACCGGTAGTAATTCAATGCCTTTCGCCCGACGGCGTAGACGATCGGGGTCTTGCCCTCCTGCCGAATCAGCGAGAACAGCTCTTCGGCGCGACGGAACACGTTGGCGTTGTAACCGCCGCACATCCCGCTGTCGGACGACACCACCAGGACACCGACCCGTTTCGGCTGCTCCCGCTCCACGAGGAGCGGATGATCCAATGCCGCCTCCGCCGCCAGTGTGGTCAGCATGGCGGTGATCTCGAAGGCGTAGGGGCGTGCAGCCTCCAGCCGGTTCTTCGCCTTGCCGATGCGCGATGTCGCGATCAGCTCCCGGGCCTTGGTGATCTTCTTGATCGACCCCGCGGACCGGATTCGCCCGCGTAGTTCACGAAGTGTGGCAGCCATCGGTCGTTACTTCTTCTTCGGTGCGGGCTTGCGAACCTTCACCGATTCCTTCGCGACGTCTTCATCGGACATTGCGTCGACGTGCTCATCGCGAACTACCGAGCTGCCGTCCGTGGTCGCGAAGCCCTTCTTGAACTCGTCGATGACACCTACCAGCTTCTCTTCGAGCTCTTCGGGGAGCTTCTTGCTCTCGCGGATCTCCGTGAGGATCTCCCCGTGCGAGCCCTTCACATGCTCGAGGAGCTCCAGCTCGAACTTTTGAACGTCCTCAATGGGCACGGAATCGAGGTGGCCTCTGGTGCCGAGGAAGATCGCAACGACCTGCTCCTCCACCGGCATCGGGCTGTTCTGCGGCTGCTTGAGCAACTCGACCAGCCGGGCGCCGCGGTCCAGCTGCGCCTTCGACGTCTCGTCCAGGTCGGAGGCGAATGCCGCGAACGCCTCGAGCTCGCGGTACTGCGAAAGGTCCAGTCGGAGCGAGCCGGCCACTTCCTTCATGGCCTTGATCTGCGCGGCGCCACCAACACGCGACACCGAAACGCCGACGTTGATCGCCGGCCGCACACCCTGATTGAACAGGTCGGTCTCCAGGAAGCACTGACCGTCGGTGATCGAGATGACGTTGGTCGGGATGTAGGCCGAGATGTCGTTGGCCTTGGTCTCGATGATCGGCAGACCGGTCATCGAACCGCCGCCGAGCTCGTCGGACAGCTTGGCGCAGCGTTCCAGCAGGCGGGAGTGCAGATAGAACACGTCGCCCGGGTATGCCTCACGGCCCGGCGGGCGGCGCAGCAGCAGCGAGATGGCGCGGTACGCCTCCGCCTGCTTGGTGAGGTCGTCGAACACGATCAGCACGTGCTTGCCCTGATACATCCAGTGCTGCGCGATGGCCGAACCGGTGTACGGCGCAAGCCATTTGAATCCAGCGGCGTCGGACGCGGGCGCGGCGACGATCGTGGTGTAGTCCATCGCGCCGCCCTCTTCGAGGGTGCGACGCACGCTGGCGATGGTCGTGCCCTTCTGACCGATCGCCACGTACACACAGCGCACCTGTTGCTTCTCGTCACCGGTTTCCCAGTTCTGGCGCTGGTTCAAGATGGTGTCCACGCACACCGCGGTCTTGCCGGTCTTGCGGTCACCGATGATGAGCTGGCGCTGACCCCGGCCGATTGGCGTCTGCGAGTCGATGGCCTTGATGCCCGTCTGCAACGGCTCACTGACACCTTGGCGCTGCACCACCGAGGGCGCCTGCAGCTCGAGGGCGCGTCGTTCGGTGGTTTCGATGTCGCCGCGGCCGTCGATCGGCTGACCCAGCGGGTTGACCACACGTCCGAGGAAGGCGTCCCCGACGGGCACCGAGAGCACCTCGCCCGTGCGCTTGACCTGCTGGCCCTCTTCGATCTTCTCGAAGTCACCGAGGATCACCGCGCCGATGCTGTGCTCGTCGAGGTTGAGCGCAACACCCAGCACGCCGCCCGGGAAGTCCAGCAGCTCCTGTGTCATCACCGACGGGAGGCCCTCGACGTGCGCGATGCCGTCGCCGGCGTCGATGACAGTGCCGATCTCCTCGCGCTCGGTGTCGGCTTCGAATCCGGCGACGTACTCCTCGATTGCGCCCTGGATCTCGTCCGCCGAGATGGTCAACTCTGCCATGGCTTTTCGTCTTCCTACTTCGTTGTGGGTCTGGTGTTGTCGGGTCAGTCGGGCAGGTGGGTCTCGGCCGTTGCCAGCTTGGAAGCCAGCGAGCCGTCGATCACCTCGTCGCCGACAGCGATCGTCAAGCCGCCGAGCAGCGCGGGGTTCACGTCCAGCTGAAGCGACACCGGGTGGCCGTAGATGCGGGTGAGCAGTTCGTTGAGGCGGGTCGTCTGGGCCTCGCTGAGTTCGGCCGCGGCCCTGACGTGAGCCACCACCTCCCCACGCCGGGACACTGCAAGACTCGCCAGTTCGCGGACGGCCTCGTCGGCACGTTGGCCATGCAGCAGCTCGATCGCCTGGCGAAGCAGATCCGCGGCGGTCTTGCTCGCCCTGCCGTGGAGCACGCTGGTCACCAAGCTGATTCGGCCGTCCAGCGGTGCGGTGTACTCGCTCAGCAGGGTGATCAGGCGCGGCTCGGAATCGAGGATGCGGCTGAACCTGAACAGCTGGTCTTCGACGTCCTCAATCTGGTCCTCGCGCTCTGCACGCACCAACAGTGCCAGCCTCGCGACGTGCTGGATGCCGTGGATCAGGTCAGATGTGGACGACCAGCGCTGCGACACAGCGGTTCTCACGACGTCGACCGCGGCATCGGAAACCTTGCCGGACAGCACGCGCTCGGTGAGTGCGACCTTGGACTCGACATACCCTGAGGGGTCGGCGAGATGTCTGGCCAGCACCGCCTCTCGGCGCAGCACCTTCACCACCGACGCCAGATCGTTGGCAAGGGCGGTCAATCCGTCGACGTCGAGGTCTGCGACAAACCCGTCGAGTCCCTCGACCAGGTTGGTGACCGACACACGGCTGGCGGCACGGAGTTTGGCGGTGACGGCATCCTCGAAGACGGTGGTCGAAGGCGCCATCTCGTCGAGGTCGTCAAGGAAGCGATCTACCGTCGCCGACTGCTCGGCAGGATCGGAGACGAAGTTGCGCACCATGTCACCCGCGCGATGGACGGACTCGGCGCCGAGGCCTTGCCGAAGCTCGCGGATGAGCTGCTGGCGCAACAACCGAACCTGTTGAGCGCCTTGCGTTTTGATGCGCTCCAGCTCGACGTCGGCCTGGGCGCGCAGCTGCTCGGCGATCTTCTCGGCGTCGTGCCGCGCCTCTTCGATCACCTTGGTCGCCTCGGCCTTGGCCTCCTCGAGCGCCTTGGCGTGTTCTTTATCGGCGTCGCCGACCTTCTTCTCGGCCTCGGCGTGGTCGGCAAGCTGGGTGCGGATGTTCTCCTGCTGGTTCTTCATCATCTTGCGGATGAGCGGCAAGAGGTACTTCCAGAACAGGAAGACGATGACCGCGAAACCGATGAGTTGTCCGATGAATGTCGACACCGCGCTACCGCCCTTGTCCCGATGTGACGGGCACGGTGCGGGTCGTCACGTCCACGCCGAGCACGCGACTCGCGAGGCCGGACGCCAGCGTCTCCACCGACGTCTGAAGATCAGTCGTCAGTGCACGTGACTGCTCCGTCAGCTCCTCATTGGCCTGCTGGAGGACCCCTGAAACTTCAATGTTGGCCCGCGCCCGAGCATCTTCCACGATTTTGCGCCCCTCGGCGCGGGCCTCGTCGCGAACGTTGGTTGCCTCCCTGCGCGCTTCGGCCATCACCCTGCGGTAATCGGCATCGGCCGCAGCACGCAGTTCGGCTGCGCGCCGATTGTCCTCGGTCGTCTTGCGGATCATCTCTTCGCGTTCGTGCAGCACCTTGCTGATCGGCGGCACAACCCATTTGCCGATCACACCGAGCACGATCAAGAAGATGAGCAGCACGAAGAAGAACGTGCCGTTGGGCAGCAGGAAGTTGCTCTGCCCACCTTCCTCTGCCGCGAGGATTTCCTGGGAGAGAGCCGAAGTGGCCTTGAGGTCAACCATGGATTCTGATACCCAGCTGATCAGGAGGCACCCGGAGTGGCGAACACGAAGAGCGCCATGAACGCCAAGTTGATGAAGTAGGCCGCCTCGACCAGACCCACCGTGATGAAGAACGGCGTGAACAGTCGACCCTGCGCCTCAGGCTGGCGAGCGATGCCGGCAATCAACGCGTTACCCGCGATGCCGTCACCGATACCGGCGCCGATTGCGCCACCGGCCATGATCAGACCACCGCCGATGAGGGCGCCGGCGACGATTGTGGGATCCATTCCTTATCCTCCTTGATAACTGGTAGTGGTCCTACCAGGTTGTGGGTCCTGCTTGTGCGGGTTGCTAGTGATGGTCTTCCTCGAGCTCCATCGACTGGCTGAAGTACAAGATCGTCAGCAGCGCGAAGATGAACGCCTGGATCGCGCCGACGAACAGATCGAAGCTCTTCCAGATCGCGTTCGGCAGCCACAGGATGTACGGCGGGAACAAGGCGATCAGCGCCACCAGGATGCCGCCGGCGAAAATATTGCCGAAGAGTCGGAGCGACAACGAGATCGGCTTGGCGATCTCTTCGACGAGGTTGATCGGCGCGAGGATCGCGACGTGCCCCTTGAGCACCCGCCACGGGTGGCCGAGAGGGCCCCGACGCCAGACGCCCGCGGCGTGATAGCAGATGAAGACGAACAGGGCGAGCGCCAGCACGAAGTTGATGTCGGACGCCGGCGGCTTCAAGAGCTCGTGAATCGCACCGTTGGAATCGGTGTACTGCCACGGGAAGACCGACAGCCAGTTCGCCACGAGGATGAACACGAACAGCGTCACGGCGAGCGGCAACACGAACGGCGCGATCTTCATGCCGATCGCATTTTCGATCTGGGTGCGCGACTGCACGGTGATCGCTTCCCAGAAGAGTTGCACACCACCGGGAACGCCGGTCGAAGTGACCTTCGCGCGCAGGTAGAACGCCAGCCCGAGCACAATCGCCGCCGCGATCGCGGTGGCCAGCACCGTGTCCGTGTTCACCGTCAACCCGAACCAGTGGGCCTCGGTGTGGTGGCCGACCTGGATGCCCGATTCGGCGGCAAGGATCGTCTCAGTCATTGCTGTGTGGCCTCTCCTTCGAGTCCGTCAGCGGCTCCGGCCTTGATCTTCTTCATCACCGGCAGTGCGGTGGACAACACGAGCACAACTTGGAAGAGGGCCATGCCGAACACCACGCCCAGTCCCTGGGGCCGGAAGATGAACGCGATGGTCAAGCCGATCGCCGTCATCACCAGAAGACGGGTGGCGGAGTTAACCGCCATCTTGCGTTTGAGCGGATGTGCTTCGGCGGTAATGGCATCCACCGACCGCTGCACGAGTACCGCGTTGAGCAAACCCAGCACGAGGCCGATGCCGAAGAACACACCGACCATCGGATAACCGAGAAGTCCGGCCGCCAGCGTCGCTAGGCCGGCAAGCACGCCGCAGATCACAAGCAGGCGCAATGGCCGGAAGGCAACGGACGGAAACACCAACGGCGCGTCTTGCGCTGGCGTCGTCACTGCTTCACCTCAATCCCGCGGTCAGAGGAGTTGTCCCGAATGATTCTGTGAGTGGCGCCACGAGCGTATCGGAGGGCGTCGGGCTCGCTGGAATCACCCAAGGGGTAGCTCCCTTTGTCGGTCGTTGTTCCGTGCCATTCGGCGGTGAACCGATGGCCCGGAGGCCGGCAACCCGCGAGGTTTTTTCGGGTTCTAACTGAACCCTAACACATGGTGAGCGTGCCTACTACTCCCCGTCGTACACGTCATCTCGACTGCGCAACAGCGGGATCAGAGTGACCACGATCGCGACCAGAATCGCGGCCAGCATGACCGCGCCGGTGTAGCGCGGATCGAAGAAAATCGTGCTCGCGGCGCCCAGCGCGACGATGCCGACCCACAGATAGATCAGCAGCACCACCCGGCGGTGGGAATGCCCGATTTGCAGCAACCGGTGATGCAGATGCATCTTGTCCGGACTGAACGGGCTGCGGCCCGCGCGGGTGCGCCGGATGATGGCCAACAGCGTGTCGAGCGCGGGCACCAGCATGACTGCGACGACCAACAGGAAGGGCGAAAGGAGCGCGAACACGTCGCGCACGCCGTAGGCGGTTTGCGAGATCGGTCCCGCGGCAGTGGTCGAGGCGGCGGCGAGCATCAGCCCGATGAGCATCGACCCGGAGTCGCCCATGAAGATCCTGGCCGGGTGGAAGTTGTGCGGCAAGAACCCGAGGCAAACACCGGCCAGGACAACGGAAATCACCGCGGGCGGATAGAACAACACGTCGCCGCCGTGGTCACGCAGCAGACCCACCGAGAAGATGCAGATGGCCGACGCGGTGATCAGGCCCAGGCCGGCGGCCAGTCCGTCGAGGCCGTCGATGAAGTTCATCGCGTTGACGATCGACACCGTCAGCGCGAGCGTCAGCAGAATCGATGACACCTGGTCCAGCACGATGGTGCCGACACCGCCGATCGGGATGTAGAGCACGCTCCACGCGACACCCATGGTGACCAGCACGCTGGCCGCGGTGATCTGGCCCGCGAACTTCGTCAACGAGTCCAGGCCCCAGCGGTCGTCGATCAGGCCGATGGCCATGATGAGCCCACCTGCGACGACGACGGCGGGCATGCCGGTCGAGTAGACGAAACCCCGCGTCAGCGCGGGAAGCTGGGACGCCAGGAGCACGGCGACGACCACGCCGATGTACATCGCCAGCCCACCCATGCGGGGAATGGGCTCCAGGTGCACATCGCGGTCCCGCGGAACCGCGACGGCGCCGAGCCGCCTGGCCAGTACCCGCACCCATCCGGTCGCGAAGTAGGTGATGATCGCCGCGGTCAGGCCGACGAGCGCGAGCTCCCGCAGCGGGACACCGGCTCCGCGGTCGTCGAGCGCCAGCAGGGTGTCCGCTGCGTAGACCACCGATGAACCGTACGCCACGACGCTGTGCTCACTCCGTCAACGTGTGCGGCTCTACGCCAAGCACTTCCGCCACCGATTCCACCGTGACCGGGCCCTGCCGCAGTACCCGCGGGTGTGCACCGGTGAGGTCGACGATGGTCGAGGCGGCCTGCTGTTCAGACGGCCCGCCGTCGAGATACACCGCGACAAGCTCACCGAGTTGGTCGCGGGCGTCGTCGATGGTGATCGCCGCCGGGCGGCCCGAGATGTTCGCGCTCGAGACCGCCATCGGCCCGACTTCACGCAGCAGCTCGATGGCCACCGGGTGCAGCGGCATGCGCAGCATGACGGTGCCGTGCGCGTCGCCAAGATCCCATTGCAGCGACGGCGCTTGGCGCACGACGAGGCTCAGCGCGCCGGGCCAGAACGCTCTGATGAGCTCGCGTGCGGTGTTCGGGACGGTGTACACCAGGCCGTCGATGGTGTTCCACGAGCCGACGAGAACCGGGACAGGCATGTCGCGTCCGCGGCCCTTGGCCGAGAGCAGCGAAGCCACGGCCTCACTGTCGAACGCGTCCGCGCCGATGCCGTAGACGGTGTCGGTGGGCAGCACTACGAGGCGCCCACCCTTGAGCGCACTGATCGCCGAGGCGATTCCGGTTGCGCGCTGCTCGGCGTCGGCGCAGTCGAACACCTCAGTCATGGGCTCAGCTTCTCACCGCGGTGACGAACCGGGGGCGACCGGTCAGGTCGTACCGGGCGGTGACGTCGTCGAACGATCCGGTGCGGGTGAACGCCTCGACGGTCAGTTCAGAGGTGGTGTCGTCGTGTTCGATGGCGCATCGGCCGCCGTCGCGCAGCCACTCGGCCGCGCGCTCGACGATCGCGTTGATGACGGTCATCCCGTCCGGCCCGCCAAACAGGGCATGCGCCGGATCATGTTCGGCGACTTCGGGTTCCAGCTCCGCACCGTCCGGAATATACGGCGGATTGGCGACGATGAGGTCGACTCCCCCGTGGAGTTCGGACAACAGCCCTCCCCTGGTGACGTCGGCGCGGATCAGTTCGACGGGGGTTCCTGCCACGTTGCGCCGAGCGTAGTCGAGCGCGTCCTCGGAGTCGTCGACGGCGACGATGCGGGCGTCGGGCCAGTGGTTCGACAGCGCGAGCGCGAGCGCTCCGGAGCCGGTGCACAGGTCGACGATGACGGAGCTCTGCGACAACGGTTGCGCGAGCGCCCATTCCAGCATCGATTCGGTTTCCGGTCGCGGAATGAACACGCCGGGGCCCACCTGCACGGTCACCGGGCCGAACGCCGCGGCGCCGGTGAGATGTTGCAGCGGTATCCGCTGCGCGCGCTGGGCCACGAGGCCGTCGTACCGGTCGTAGAAATCGGAGCCGGTGTCGGCAAGGGCCAGGTGTCCGCGATCGGTGCCTGCGGCGTGGGCGGCCAGGAGTTCGGCGTCGGTACGCGGCGATCCGACCCCCGCCTCGGCCAGCGCCACCGCAGCGGCGTCGATGACTTGGCGGAGCCGGGTCATGCCTGCTGCAGCCTGGTCTGCTTGTCGGCGGTGGCCAGCGCGTCGAAGAGCGGATCGAGGTCGCCGTCGAGGACCTGATCGAGGTTGTGCGCCTTGAAGTTGATCCGGTGATCGGCGATCCGGTTCTCGGGGAAGTTGTACGTCCGGATGCGCTCGCTGCGGTCGACGGTGCGGATCTGGCTGGCCCGGTCGGCCGACGCGTCGGCCTGCGCCTGCTCCTCGGCAAGGGACTGCAGCCGCGCGGCGAGCACCTGCAGGGCGCGCGCCTTGTTCTGCAGCTGGCTGCGTTCGTTCTGACAGGTGACGACGATGCCGGTGGGCAGATGGGTGATGCGCACCGCGGAGTCGGTGGTGTTGACGCCCTGGCCGCCCTTGCCCGACGACCGGTAGACGTCGATGCGAAGGTCGGACTCGTCGATCTGGACTTCTTCGACCTCTTCGGGTTCGGGATAGACCAGCACGCCTGCCGCCGACGTGTGCACGCGGCCCTGCGATTCGGTGACGGGAACCCGTTGCACGCGATGCACGCCGCCCTCGAACTTCAGCCGCGACCAGACACCGTCGGCGGCATCACCTTTGCTGGTAATGGACAGCGTCGCGTCCTTGTAGCCACCCAGGTCCGAGAAGGTTTCGTCGAGCACCGTGACGTTCCAGCCGTGACGCTCGGCGTAGCGGATGTACATGCGGGCCAGGTCGGCGGCGAACAATGCGGACTCTTCGCCGCCCTCCCCCGACTTGACCTCGAGCACGATGTCGTCGCCGTCGTGCGGGTCCCGCGGGGCGAGCAGATCGCTGAGCTGGGTTTCGAGCTTGTCGACCGTGGCCTCGATCCCGGGTATTTCGGCAGCGAAGGATTCGTCGTCGGCGCCGAGTTCGCGGGCGGCCTCCAGGTCGCCGCGGGCGGCCTCGAGCTTGCGGTACGTCGAGACGATCGGTGAGATCCGCGCGAACCGTCGGCCGACCTTGCGGGCAGCGCCGGCGTCGGCGTGCAGGTTCGGGTCGGCAAGCTGGCGCTCGAGGTCGGCATGCTCGGCGAGCAACGCGTCAACCCTCGGCGTGGTGTCCGCCATGTCGACCTCCTTCCGCTGAACGCCCCTGAACGCAAACCGACGCCCGGTCTGCGCTCACGCGACAGTTCCGGGCGTCGGGAAGGCAGCTAGTTGTCGGCAGTGCTCTTCTCAGCGGCTGCCTCGGCGCCGCTGCCCTTGCGCTTGCCGTAGCGCTTCTCGAAGCGTGCCACGCGGCCGCCGCTGTCGAGAATCTTCTGCTTACCGGTGTAGAAGGGATGGCACTGTGAGCAGACCTCGACGTGGATCTGTCCGGTCTTCTTGGTGCTACGCGTGGTGAACGTGGCGCCGCAACCGCAGTGCACTGTCGTGTCGACGTAGTCAGGGTGAATACCCGTTTTCATGGTTTCCTCTTCGATCGTGGCCCCGGGTCGCCCCTCCGTGATCTGGAGGTATCAGCGTGAACCGGAACCGAGGGTCAGCGGCCCATTATGCCAGTTCAACCGCCAGCTTCCTAAACGCGTAGGCGGTCCGTGCTATTCCGTACCTGCGGCGACGCTGAAGTAGTGCGTGCCGTCGCGTTTCCACAGCACTCGGCCGTCCGACTCGACGCCGCGGGCTACCAGCTCGCGCTTGAGGATCTTGTTGGTCGCGGTGCTCGGCAGGTCGTCGGCGATCCACACGTGGCGCGGCCAGGCCTTCGGGGAGAGGTCGCGCTGCTCGGCCAGGAACGCCTCGAAGGCCTCGGGGGTCAGCTCGGCATCGTCCTGCAGCACGATGGCGGCCATCACCTGGTCTCCGACCAACTCATCGGGCACCGGGTAGACCGCGACGCGATTGATCGCCCGCAGCCGCACCAGAATCCGCTCGATGGGCGCCGTGGTGAGGTTCTCGCCGTCGACCCGCATCCAGTCGGCGGTGCGTCCGGCCAGGTAGATGAACCCGTCGGCGTCGCGGTAGGCCAGGTCTCCCGACCAGTACATGCCGTGGCGGGTGCGCTCGTCGGTCGCGGCCTCGTCGTTGTAATAACCAGCGAAGAACCCCGTGCCCGCGGTGTTCACCAGTTCGCCGATCGCGTCGTCCCCGTTTCTCAACGCACCGTTCGCGTCGAACTCGGCAACCCGGCATTCGGTCACCGTGTCGCTGTTGTAGATGGCGACACCTGGAAAGCCTTGGCCGATCGAGCCTTTCGGGGTGTCCGGCGTCCTGGTGATGATCACCGCGTTCTCGGTCGAGCCGAATCCGTCGTCGACGGTGACGCCGAATCGCCGACCGAACTCTTCGATGTCCCGGTCGGTCGCCTCGTTGCCGAATGCGACGCGCAGCGGGTTGTCCGCGTCGTCGGGCCGCTCGGGGGTCGCAAGAACGTATGCGAGCGGCTTGCCGACGTAGTTCATGTAGGTGGCGCCGTAGTGGCGGATGTCGGCGAGGAAGCCCGACGCCGAGAACTTCGCGGGAACCATCGTCGCGCCTGCGACAAGCGCCGGCGCCCACCCGCCCACCAGGGCGTTCGAGTGAAACAGCGGCATCGACAGGTAGCAGGTGTCTTCGGGTTTCAGTGCGAACTTCTCGGCCAGGGCAGTCCCTGCGAACACGGGCATCAAGTTGGTGATCTGCACGGCCTTGGGGTTTCCGCTCGTTCCCGACGTGAAGATCATCATGAAGGTGTCGTTGGCAGCGACCTCGCGGTGCGCGGTCAACGGTGGCGCTCCAGCGAGCAGCTCGGACCACCGCGCCTCGGAGGTATCAAGCAGGGTGACCCCAGGGAGGTCAACTCCGTCCAGCAGCGGTCGGTGGTCGGCGTCGGTGATCAGGAACTGGCAGTCGACTCCTCTGATGTCACGCGCCAGCGCATCTCCCCTGCGGGTGGTGTTGATACCGCACAACACGTATCCGCCGAGCGCCGCGGCGGCCAGCGCGGTCAGCATGTCCGGGGTGTTGCCCAACAGCACTCCGACGTGCAGCGGCCGGCCGGGGTCGGCCGCGGCGATGAGTGCTGCGGCCTGCGCATTCGCGTCGGCGATGTGCTCGCGCCAGGTCCAGCTGCGATCGCCGTACTTCACCGCGATGGTGTCGTGCTCGGCGCGTTCGCGAAGCAGCTGTTGGAGCGTGTCCGCCATTGCTCACCCCGTCCGTCAGGTAGTGGACAGATTTCCGAGTGTGTCTACCATGGGCGGCCCTGGCGGACCACATCCGCCTGCCACTTGACAGAATGCATGGATGACCAGCACGACCGCCACCAAGACCGTTCGAGATCGGTTGATCGACGCGGCGGAAGTCTGCATGCGCGCCAAGGGCATTCGGTCGACGACGGTGTCCGAGGTGGCCGAGGTCGCCGGCGTGTCGCGCGGGTGGTTGTACCGGCACTTCCCGGACAAGGTCACGCTGCTGGGAGCCGCGATCGTGCGCCTCAACAATGCGTACTGGTCCGAAGCGCACGCCATGCTCGAGCGATTCGACGGTCTCGATCGTCAGATCGCCGCGGGCATCGTGCACGGCCGCACCGCCTACGACGACCCCGGTGCGCTGCTGATCAAGCTCCGGATGGCCGAGCCAGAGGACTTCGCGGCGTGTGCAGGCGCGGGTGTGCAGGGGCTGGTGCCCGATCTCGCCGACTTCTGGAAGCGCTACCTGATTGCGGCGCTGGACCGCGGCGAAATCCATCCCGACACGGATGTCGACGAGGCATCGGAATGGGTTGCGCGTGCGCTGCTTTCGCTTGCCACCGTTCCTGGCGACAGGCTCGATCCCACGGACGACGCCGCAGTGCTCACCCATGTGCGGCGTTACGTCATGCCGGGGCTTCGCGCCGATCCCGCTGTGTGATTTCGGAGCGCTAACGGGCGCTGGGCGCCGCTACGCGCGCCGAAACCGCTGGGTTAATCGTTGTCCATCGAGCCCGGGGTGGTCTTGGAGACCTGGACCAGGAACTCGTAGTTGGTCTTGGTCTTGCGCAGCTGGCTCATCAGCAGGTCGATGGCCTGATGCGGATCCAGGCCCGACAGCACTCGGCGCAGCTTGTGCACGACCCCGAACTCGTCGGTCGACAAAAGCAGCTCGTCCTTACGGGTGCCCGACGGGTTCACGTCGACGGCCGGGAAGACGCGACGCTCGGAGATCTTGCGGTCGAGCTTGAGCTCGGCGTTGCCGGTGCCCTTGAACTCTTCGAAGATCACGGTGTCACCGGTCGACCCGGTCTCGACCATCGCGGTGGCGATGATCGTCAGCGAGCCGCCGTCCTCGATGTTGCGGGCCGCGCCGAGGAACCGCTTGGGCGGATACAGCGCGGTCGAGTCGACACCACCGGACAGGATGCGGCCCGATGCGGGCGACGCGTTGTTGTACGCGCGGCCAAGCCGGGTGATCGAGTCGAGCAGCACCACGACGTCCCTGCCCTGCTCGACAAGGCGCTTGGCCCGCTCGATCGCCAACTCCGCAACCGCGGTGTGGTCCGACGGCGGCCGGTCGAACGTCGAGGCGATGACCTCGCCCTTGACCGAGCGCTGCATGTCGGTGACTTCTTCAGGACGTTCGTCGACGAGCACCACCATGAGGTGGCATTCGGGATTGTTCGTGGTGATCGCGTTGGCGATGCTCTGAAGGATCATCGTCTTGCCGGCCTTTGGCGGCGACACGATCAGGGCGCGCTGCCCCTTGCCGATCGGCATGATCAGGTCGATGACCCGGGTGGTGAGCTGATCCGGCGTGGTCTCGAGCCGCAGCCGCTGGTTGGGATACAGCGGGGTCAGCTTGCTGAAGTCCTCGCGCTTCCTCGCGTCCTCGACCGGTCCACCGTTGACGGTGTCCAGGCGCACCAGCGGGTTGAACTTCTGCCGCGGGTTTTGACCGCCGCCTTCACCTTCTTTGGGCACCCGCACCGCGCCGGTGATCGCGTCACCGCGGCGCAGGCCGTTCTTGCGCACCATGTTCATCGAGACGTACACGTCGTTCGAGCCGGGCAGGTAGCCGGACGTCCGGACGAACGCGTAGTTGTCGAGCACGTCGAGGATGCCCGCAACGGGCTGAACGACGTCGTCGTCACGCAGCTCGGTTTCGCGCTCACCGCCGCCGCCACCGCCGCCGCCTTCGCCGCCACGCTCGCGCCGCCTGCGGTCACGGAACCGGCGTCCGCGGCGGCCACCACGGCCCTCACCGTCGTCGTCACCGGCGTTGCCTGCATTGCCGCCGCGGTTCTGGTTGCCCTGCTGATCGTCTTGCGAGTCGCCGCGGTCGGACCTGTTGTCCCGCTTTGAGCCCTGATCGGCCTTTGTGCCCTGATCGGCCTTCGCGCCCTGGTCGGCGTCAGCCTTGTTCTCCTGGGCGGGTTCGGCCTTGGTCTGTTCTGCGGCCGGTTCTTTGGCCTGGTCTTTCGACGGGTCTTTGGCCTGGTCTTTGGTCTGCTCACCGGCATCGGGCGAGCCAGCTCCGCGAGCCGCGCCGCGCCGTTCCCGGCGCTGCCGGGGCTGCTGTTCGGTCGGCTCGGCCGAAGCCTGGTCGCCGGATGGGGTGTCGCCGGCGGGCGGCGTCGTCGGCGCGCTCGCGGCTTCGCGGGTGCGGCCATTGGACTCGCCCCGGCGCTCACGGATGGCGGCGACGAGGTCGCTCTTGCGCATTCCGGACGCGCCCTCTACGCCGATCTCTTTGGCGAGTGCGCGCAGTTCAGGCAGTACGAGGGTCGACAACGCCGCAGCCCGACCACCCGACGCGCCGTCGGATGTTGGAGCGGTTGCCGCGGAGGGTGCCGAGACCGGCGCGTCAGATTCCGCGGGAGAAGTGTTGTCTGAGGTCACGGTATTCGGCAGCTCGGTGTTCTCGCTGCTGCCAGCCGTGAAGAGGTCCGTTTCAGTCACGGATTTCCTTTCTTTCCCTCGCCGATCAAGTCAAGCGAGGGTTCGTTGCGTTCAGCTGATCCGCTGACCGCGGGGGTCCCACCATTGCCTCTGCAACGGTGATCGCCGGGATTCGCCGGTATATGGCGAACCGTCATCCACAAGAAGAATTGGTGGTCGTCCTAGTGTCGGCGCAGGCAGAGACGCTGCGATTGCTGGACGAGAGCGAGAATAACCCGCTTTCATGCCGGAAGCAAGAATCACTGTGATTCGCGTGTGGCTGATGATGCGTTCCACACCTGCTCAACTCCGAACGGCTACGCCTGACGTCCACCGGACGCCCTCACCAACTGCCATCTTGCTGACGGTGAACCCGCTGGCGGCGCCGTAATCCAGGGCTTCTGCGGGAAGTTCTGGCGAAGTGCTGAGCGCGATAACCGCAGGACCCGCCCCGGATAGCACCGCCGAAACACCACAACGCCGCAATACGCGCATGTATTCCGCCGATGCCGGCATCGCCGACGCGCGCTGCGGCTGGTGCAGGACATCCTCGGTGGCTTCCATCAGCAGGTCGGGGCGCTCGGTCAGCGCGAGCACCAGCAGCGCGGCGCGGCTCAGATTGAACCTGGCGTCGGTGTGGCTGACCTGATCGGGTAACAGCACTCGTGTCTCGGCAGTGGACGAGCGCTCCTCGGGAATCGCGGGGAACAGCACGATGTCGGGGTGTAGCCGCAACTGCGCCGCCGCATAGCGTGGCAGCGCACCCTCGTGCTCGGTCCACGACACCACCGCGCCGCCAAGGACGGCGGCCGACGCGTTGTCGGGATGACCCTCGAATTCACTGGACAGTTGGATCAGTTCGGACTCTGTGAGCGGCGTCGAACCCGCTTGTGCCACCAGGCCATTGGCAGCTGCGAGTCCGCCGACGACGGCAGCGGCCGACGAGCCCAACCCCCGTGAGTGCGGAATGTCGTTGCGGCAGCGGACATTCAGTCCCTTGGCCGATACGCCGGCCGCCTGCAACCCGTGGTCAATGGCCCGCACCACCAGGTGGGTCGCGTCGAGCGGAACCTGGCCTGCGCCTTCACCTTCCACTTCGACGGTGAGCCCAGACTCCGTTGTCTCCACCACGATCTCGTCGTAGAGACTGAGCGCAAGACCAAGGCTGTCGAAGCCGGGCCCGAGGTTGGCGCTCGATGCCGCGACGACGGACGTGGCCGTCAGCCCGGCAGGCAGAAACTGGGTCACGAGAAAGACACCTGCTAGACCAGACCCAACTTGGCAACCACTGCGACGGGATCGACCGGCACCGGCGTGACCGCCGGCATCCCCCGCAGCGCGGTGTCGGGGTCCTTAAGGCCGTTTCCGGTCACGGTGCACACCACCGTCGAGCCCTTGGCCACCCAGCCGTCCTCGATCGACTTGAGCAGACCGGCGATGCTGGCCGCCGACGCCGGCTCCACGAACACCCCCTCGGTGCGTGCCACCAGGTGGTACGCGGCGAGGATCTCCTCGTCGGTGGCCGCCAGGAAGCGGCCCTTGGACTGCTGCTGCGCCTCGACGGCGGACGTCCACGACGCTGGCGAGCCGATCCGGATCGCGGTGGCGATGGTCTCGGGCTCGCTCACCGGCTCGCCAAGCACCAGCGGCGCGGCTCCGGCGGCCTGTGTCCCGAGCATGCGGGGCAGCCGGTCCGAAAGGCCGTCGCGGTGGTACTCGGTGTAGCCCTTCCAGTACGCGGTGATGTTGCCCGCGTTGCCGACGGGCAGCGAATGCACGTCGGGCGCGGTGCCCAGCACGTCGACGATCTCGAACGCCGCGGTCTTCTGCCCTTCGATGCGGTACGGGTTGACCGAGTTCACCAGCGAGATGGTCGGGAAGTCGGCGGTGATCTTGCGGACCAGTTCCAGGCAGTCGTCGAAGTTGCCGTCGATCTGAATGATCTTCGCCCCGTGCATGACTGCCTGCGCGAGCTTGCCCATCGCGATCTTGCCCTGCGGGATCAGCACGGCACAGGTGATGCCCGCGCGCGCGGCGTATGCCGCGGCCGACGCCGAGGTGTTGCCGGTCGATGCGCACAGCACGGCCTGCTGGCCGTGGGCCACCGCCTCGGTGACCGCCATCGTCATCCCGCGGTCCTTGAACGAGCCGGTTGGGTTTAGGCCTTCGACCTTGAGATGCACTGTGCAACCGGTGTATTCGGAGAGCCGCGGAGCGGGCACCAACGGCGTGCCGCCCTCGAAAAGGGTGACCGCGGTCCAGCTGTCCTCGACAGGGAGCCGGTCCCGGTAGGCGGCGATCAGCCCGGGCCAGGCCTGGTGAACCGCAGTGCGCGAGGCGCTCATTCGCTCGTTCCCTCCATGCGCAGCACGCTGTTGATGCTCTGCACCACGTCGAGGTCGGCGAGCGCCTCGACCGTCTCCGACAGCGCGGCGTCGGTGGCCTGGTGGGTGACGACGACGATGCGGGCGCCGCAGCGCTGGCCTTCCTCGTCGACCATGCCTTCCTGGCGAACCTCGGCGATGCTGACCTCCCGCTTACCGAATTCCGCTGAGACAGCGGCCAGTACGCCGGGGCGGTCGGCGACGTTCATGTTGACGTAGTAGCGGGTTGGGATGAACCCGATCGGCGCGATCGGCAGCTTGGCGTACTTGGACTCGCGCGGGCCACGCCCGCCCTGCACACGGTTGCGTGCTGCCATCACCAGATCGCCCATCACCGCGGACGCGGTCGGTGCACCGCCGGCACCCTGCCCGTAGAACATCAGCCGGCCAGCGGCCTCGGCCTCGACGACAACGGCGTTGAATGCCCCGTTGACGGCGGCCAGCGGATGGTCAAGCGGCACCAGCGCGGGATAGACGCGGGCCGAAACCCGTTGCTGTCCTTCGTCGTTGGTGAGTCGCTCGCAGATCGCCAACAGCTTGATCGTGCAGCCAAGTGCGCGCGCCGATTCGAAGTCCGACGAGGTGACCTTGGTGATGCCCTCGCGGTAGACGTCGTCGGCGGTGACGCGGGTGTGGAAGGCGATCGACGCGAGGATCGCGGCCTTGGCGGCGGCGTCGTAACCTTCGACGTCGGCAGTGGGGTCCGCCTCGGCATAGCCAAGTGCGCTGGCGTCGGCCAACGCTGATGTGTAATCGGCGCCGGTGCTGTCCATCTCCGAAAGGATGTAGTTGGTGGTGCCGTTGACGATTCCGGCTACCCGCAGCACGGTGTCACCCGCCAGCGATTGGGTGAGCGGGCGGATGACCGGAATGGCACCGGCGACGGCGGCCTCGAAATAGAGATCCACGTGGGCGTGCTCGGCGGCCTGCGCGAGTTCGCCGGTGGACACCGCCATCAACGCCTTGTTGGCGGTGATGACCGACTTGCCCTGTTCGAGCGCCGCGAGAATGGCCTTGCGGGCGGGCTCGACGGGGCCCATCAGCTCGACGACGATGTCGACGTCGTCGCGGGACACCAGCTCGTCGACGTTGTCGGTGAGCATCTCGATCGGCACACCGCGGTCGTCGGCAACTCGGCGCACGCCGATGCCCCGCAGCACCAG
Source organism: uncultured Actinomycetota bacterium (assembly GCA_963711755.1). Lineage (GTDB taxonomy): Bacteria > Actinomycetota > Actinomycetes > Mycobacteriales > Mycobacteriaceae > Mycobacterium. The sequence goes on along the minus strand of CAVQFK010000023.1, from coordinate 541,208 downwards.
CGGTGCCCCGATGCGGGCCGACAGGTCGCCAGCGCTCTCCTCGATAATGCGGACCACTTGGCTGCCGACATTGCCGAGCCCCAATACCGCTACGCCGATTGGCTTCTCATCGCCATTCATGGGCTACCTCACTTCCAGACTCAATAGATCGTCGACCGTCTCCCGGCGCAAAACCAGGCGGGCCCGCCCGTCGCGCACGGCCACCACGGCTGGGCGGCCGATCAGGTTGTAACGGCTCGACATGGAATAGCAGTACGCGCCGGTGGCTGCGACACCCAACAGGTCACCGGGCGTGACGTCGTCGGGCACCCACGCATCGCGCACAATGATATCGCCGCTCTCACAATGCTTTCCGACGATACGGCCAAGGGCAGGTGGCGCGTCGCTGGTGCGGGAGATCAGCCGGACGTCGTACTCGGCACCGTACAGCGACGTGCGGATGTTGTCGCTCATGCCGCCATCGACGCTGACGTAGCGGCGGTGGGCGGTGGAGCTGACGGCGACATCCTTGACGGTGCCCACCTGGTACAGGGTGATCGTGCCGGGTCCGGCGATGGCGCGCCCGGGTTCGACGACCAGCCGGGGTGCGGGCAGGCCGACAGCGGCGGATTCGTTCCGGACGATGGCATCGAGTTTGGCCGCCAGATCCTGCACCGGCGGCGGATCATCCTGCGGCAGATACGAAATCCCGAGGCCGCCGCCGAGGTCGACGGTGGCGATCTGGCTGGTCTTGTCGACACCGAACTCGGCGACCACGTCGCGCAGCAGGCCGATGACCCGGTGCGCGGCGATCTCGAAGCCTGCGACGTCGAAGATCTGCGAGCCGATATGACTGTGCAGGCCGACCAGGCGAAGGTTGTCGGTGGCGAACACGCGGCGCACGGCGTCCATGGCAGCGCCGCTGGCCAGCGAGAGGCCGAACTTCTGGTCCTCATGAGCGGTGGAGATGAACTCGTGGGTGTGCGCCTCGACGCCGACGGTGACGCGAACGAGCACGTCCTGCACGACGCCCGCCGCGCCGGCGATCTCGTCGAGGCGTTCGATCTCGGTCATCGAGTCCAGCACGATGTGGCCAACGCCGGCCTTCACCGCGGTGGTCAGCTCGTCGACGGATTTGTTGTTGCCGTGCAGGGCGATTCGCTCAGCGGGGAAGTCCGCGTGCAGGGCAACGGCGAGCTCGCCGCCGCTGGCCACGTCGAGCGCGAGGCCTTCTTCGTCGACCCAGCGCGCAATCTCGGTACACAGGAAGGCCTTGGCGGCGTAGCGCACGTGCTCGCCGCCGCCGAACGCGGCAGCGATCTCGCGGCAGCGCGCACGGAAGTCGTCCTCGTCGATGACGAACACCGGTGTGCCGAACTCGGCGGCGATGTCGGTGACCGGCACTCCCCCGATCGACACCACACCGTCGTCACCACGAACGGTGCTGCGCGGCCAGACATTCGGCGCCAGTTTGAGCACCTCTTGTGCAGACTGCGGCCGGGGCGGGGCTCCGCCGTGGTGGATCTCCTCAGCGTGCCTCGGCCCGGCAGGGTGGGCGTTCACATCCGCTCCGGGGCGTTGACGCCGAGGATGGCAAGGCCGTTCGCGATGACCTGGCGGGTGGCCTGGCACAGCGCAAGCCGCGCGGAATGAAGGTCATTGGGCGCTTCGTCGCCCTGGGGCAACACACGGCAAGAGTCGTAGAACCGGTGGTAGTCGCCTGCCAGGTCTTCGAGGTAGCGGGAGACACGGTGCGGTTCACGCAGGGCGGCAGCGGTTTTCAGGACGCGAGAAAACTCGCCGATGTTGCGGATCAGCGTGCCTTCCTTCTCGTGCGTGAGCAGTTCGAGGTGTGCGGTGTTGGCCGTGACGCCGAGTTCGGCGGCATTGCGGGCCAGCGCCGACAGCCGGGCGTGCGCGTATTGCACGTAGTAGACCGGGTTTTCGTTTGACGCCGACGACCACAGTGCCAGGTCGATGTCGATCGGTGTGTCGACCGAGGAGCGGATCAGCGAGTAGCGGGCGGCGTCGACACCGATGGCCTCTACGAGGTCGTCGAGGGTGATGACGGTGCCCGCGCGCTTGCTCATCCGGATCGGCTTACCGTCGCGGACCAGGTTGACCATCTGCCCGATGAGCACCTCGACGGTCGCCGGGTCCTCGCCGAGGGAGGCGGCGATGGCCTTGAGGCGGGCGATGTAGCCGTGGTGGTCCGCGCCGAGCATGTAGATGCACAGGTCGAATCCGCGCTCACGCTTGTCGAGGTAGTACGCGATGTCCGCGGCGACGTAGGCGGGTGCGCCGTCACTCTTGATGATGACGCGGTCCTTGTCGTCACCAAAGTCGGTGGTGCGCAACCAGACTGCGTTGTCCTTCTCATAGACCGTGCCCGCCGTGCGGAGTCTGGTGATGGCCGTCTCGACCCGGCCCGAGGAGTGCATCGATTGTTCGTGGGTGTACACGTCGAAGTCGGTGCCGAAGTCGTGCAGCGACTGTTTGATGTGGGTGAACATCAGGTCGACGCCGATGGCACGGAACGTCTCGCGCATCTGGTCGTCGGGAAGGCTCAGTGCGTCGGGGTCCTTGGCCAGCACCTGGGTGGCGATGTCCTTGATGTAGTCGCCCGCGTAGCCGTCGTCGGGGGTGGGTTCGCCCTTGGCCGCGGCGATCAACGAGTTCGAGAACCGGTCGATCTGGGCGCCGTGGTCGTTGAAGTAGTACTCGCGCACCACTTCGGCGCCCTGGGTGGCCAGCAGCCGGCCCAGTGCGTCGCCGACCGCCGCCCAGCGGGTGCCGCCGATGTGGATGGGGCCGGTCGGGTTGGCGGAGACGAACTCGAGGTTGATGTGGTGGCCCGCGAACTCATCGGAGTTTCCGTAGGCCGCGCCGGCGTTGATGACGTCTTTGACGATCACGTTCTGGGCCGAGGCTTCGATGCGCAGGTTGACGAAGCCGGGGCCTGCGACGTCGGCCGAGGAGATGCCGTCGGCCGCGGTGAGCGCGGTGGCCAGCCAACCGGCCAGCTCACGAGGGTTCGCGCCGACCTTCTTGCCGACCTGCAGGGCCAGGTTGGTGGCGTAATCGCCGTGGTCGGGGTTGCGCGGGCGCTCAATAGTCACCGTGGCCGGAAGTGCTGCGGTGTCGAGGCCATGCTCGGTCAGCACCCCGGCGGCGACGGTCTTCAGCAGCTCGGCCAGGTCGGCGGGGGTCACGAGGGTCCATCCTATGGTCTGGGGTGGTCAGGTCCCGAATCCATTACGGCTGCTGAGATGCGTTAGGCTGTCGGAGCCCATCGGCGCATCATTTTCCTCATGCGCCCCCGTAGCTCAGGGGATAGAGCGTCTGCCTCCGGAGCAGAAGGCCGCAGGTTCGAATCCTGCCGGGGGCACCCTCTGACCAGCGGAAACGCTAATTTTGAGGGCTCCGTGCCGTATCTGGACCCATGCGGTTCCGTCCGCTCACGACGACGAGATGACCCTGGGTAGCCAAGGATTGCGGCATGTGGTCTGACTGGTGGTCGATTGCGCTAGGCATCGTCACGGGTCTCATGCTGCTGTGGCTGGCACTTGCTGTCGTCCTGTGGCTGACGAAACCGGACGGCATAGGTCTGCGCGAGGCAGCGCGGCTGCTCCCCGACCTGCTGCGGTTGCTCAAACGATTGGCCCGGGACCCGACGATGCCGAAGGGCGTCCGCATTCGTCTTGTGTTGTTAATGGGCTATCTAGCGTTGCCGTTCGACCTGATCCCCGACTTCATACCAGTGCTCGGCTACGCCGACGACGCGATAATCGTCGCGCTTACCGTTCGCTCGGTCGCTCGACGCGCCGGTCCGGACGCACTGTCCAAACACTGGCCAGGGACGCCGGAGGGCCTTGATGCCGTGCGCCGCTTGTGCAGACTTCCAGCAAGCGAGTAGGGACCCGTTGCCGTCTGCCCCCGTACGTCAAGGCGCAGGAAGCGTTACTTCTCGGCGGGTACGGCGCGGCCTTGAGTGGAGATACGGGTGTACGTCGCCGTGGACCGGATGAGGACTCGACTCTCGGGGTCGAGCACCACGCATTCGGCACTGAGAAGGGTGCGACCGTTGTGGACCATCTCGGCTTCGGCGCGCAAGGGACCTCCCCGCGGTTGTCGGTAGTAACGGACGTGCATGTCCGTCGTCACAGTCAACTCGGAAGAAGAGTCGTAGCACCCGAAAAGGCAAGAGGCGCAGGCAACGTCCGCAAAGGTAGCGAGCATCCCGCCATGGACAGTTCCTTCGAAAATCCCTCGCACTTCATCACTGAGCGGCATGGACAGCACTATTTGGCCCGGTTTGAACTCGATGACACTCATGCCCAATCGCTTGTGGACGGGAGACATGTGCAGTAGCTCATTGTCGAATTCGACCATGTGCTTCCATCTTCAAATAGTTAGGCAGGCAAAACAATTAGTGAGATGGTTGCATGAAGGCTGGGCCCAAGGGCTCAGTTGAGGGAAGTCTCTCCGTTCCGGACGCGGGTTCCCCCACGGCAAGGACAGCTAATCCCTTCACGGTTACGCCGAACCAGGCCCCCGCCCTTTGCTAGCATTCCTCCGCGGGGAAGAAACCGACGCGGGAGGCCTCGACCATGAAGATCGCTTCAGCAGGTGTGCGCACGTTGATCGCCGGCGCGCTGATAGCGGCAGGATCAGTGGTCGCGGCTGCGCCCGCGTTAGCGGGTCCGAACGACGACGCATTCGTCAACGCCCTGGACGGCGCCGGCATCCCCTATGAATCACCGAAGGCCGCCGTGACGATGGCCAAGCGCGTCTGCAGTTTGCTCGGCACCGGCGGCCAGGGCCTACAGGAAGCAGCCAGCTACCTCAACAGCGAAGCCGGCTACTCCCAGGACCAGATGATGGCGTTCGGCAGCGCAGCGGTCTCGGTGTACTGCCCCAAGAATGCGCCGTAGCGGATCGGCTACTTCCACCACTTCCAGGGCTTGTCCCAGTGTCCAGGCGGAGGAACGCCGGGTATCTGCGCGATGTGGCCGGGTGACGGGACGAAGTGTCCGGGCGGCGGTGGCGGCTGCCACCACCACCAGTCGTCGTCGGCATTCGCCTGCCCAGCACCGATACCGATTGATGCGGCGCCGAGGGCGCTGGCGACTGCCGTGCCCGCCGCGAACTTCTTGAGGGCCTTCTTGTTCATCGTGACTCCTCTTCAGCTGGCTGCCTCGCCGGCTACCGAGTGAAGGCGGCTTACCGCGCAAATGGCGCAGACGGCGAGGCGCTCACGATCGTTCCAATGGGTCTATCGTCCTCGCGCCCGCGACCGTTATCCACCCGCCGGCCCTCAATAGGAGTCGGCCAGCCGCATCCACTCGTACGGCGGCCGCTGCGGCCAGCCCTCCGGCGAGTCCTCCCAGCTTTCCTGGCGCCCGTATGGGGTGAGGTCGAGCAGATCGAACACCACCATGAACGGCTCCTCGCCGCGGCTGAACGTCTGCCACGTGTGGAACACCCGCTCGCCGTCGCGCAGGAACACGCTGACGGCTTGAAGCTCCTCCCCGTCGACGGTGACGTGGAAGTCCTCGTTGAACGTCGACCCCGCGGACGACATCCACGGCAGCTTCCACCCCATCCGCTCACGGAAGGCCACCAGCTTGGGTAGCTCTGCACGCGAAACCAGCACGAACGACGTGTCTTTCGCGTGCAGATGCGACAGTGGCCCGATGTGTTCGGCCATCATCGAGCAGCCGTCACAGCCTGCTTTCCAGTCGGGACCGAACATGAAGTGCTGGAGGATCAGCTGCTTGCGCCCGTCGAACAGATCCAGCAGCGACACCCTCCCGTTCTCGCCCTCGAACGTGTAGGGCTCGGTGATCTCCACCATCGGCAGGCGCCGTCGCGCGGCGCTGACCGAGTCCTTCAACCGGGTCAGCTCCTTTTCGCGGACAAGCAATTCGGCGCGCGCCTTCTCCCATTCGGCACGCGACACGATCGGCGGCATCGGTGTGGCAGTGGTAGTCATGACTGCAGCTTGCCACGCGGCGGTGACACACGCTGATACGTTCGGTTTGTGCGCCACAGGTTCGAATTCGACTTCGTGACAACGGCAACGCCCGATCAGGTCATCGAATTGATGATCGACTTCTCCCCCAACCGGCCGCACCGCTGGCCGGCGTCCTCGGCCAAGGCGTTCAAGGTCTATCACGTCGGCGAGACCGAGGCCGACATCCGCGAGGGACAGGACTTTCCCAAGGTGTGGGCCACGTGGCACTACGACTGGTCCGTTCCGAATTCGGTGACGCTGACCGTCGTCGAAAGCGACACGCAGGCGCCTGGCAGCTTCATGACCCTGACCGCCACACCCAGAGCCGAGGGCGGCAGCGCTGTGGATGGTGTGTGGGAACAGACCTCGAAGAGTCTCACCGGCGCGCTGGGCATCACCGCGATGCGGTTCATCGGACCGCGCTTCATGTCCTCGTACTACAAGAAGGTGTACGACGGGTTGTCCGCCTAGGCGAAGTCCTTCACGGCCTCGGCGATCCGCCGCACCTGGTCGATGTCCGAGCTCGTCGGGATCAGATGCACCTCGTCGGTGCCGATGTCCGCGAATTTGCCCAGCACTCCGAGCAATTCGTCCTCGGTGCCCGCCCATCCGGTAGCGGGCGCCATCGCGTCGACGTACTCGCGCGGAATCCAATTCATGTACCGGACCAGATGTCGGTGCACCTGCTCGCGCGCCGCGTCAGCGTCGCCGATGGCAAACCAGAACGACGTCGCCAGATGCGGTGTGGCCTTGCCCGCCTCCGACCACGCCGCCCGTGCGACGTCGAACAGCTCGTTCTGCTTGTCCACGTCCAGATCGAGCGTGGTGCCCGCCACCCCGGACGCCCAGGCGGCCGCGCTGCGCACGGTCTTCGGTCCCATCGTGCCGATCTCGAGTGGTGGTCCACCCGCCTGTACCGGCGGAGGTCCGACCGGGACGGCGGACTCGGTGACCTTGTCCCCGGACCAGATTCGCTTCATCACCGCGACGCGCTCCGCCATGCCGCGCATTGTCTGCGTCGCGGGGTCGGCCCCGACCGCGTGATAGTCCTCGTGTCGTCCGCCGACCCCGATGCCGACGGTCAACCGGCCTTCGCTGAGCATGTCGGCGGTCGCCAACTGCTTGGCCAGCATCACCGGATCGTGCAGCTGCGGCACCACCACCGTCGTCACCAGCCGCACGCGCTCGGTCCACGCCGCCAGCGCACCAAGCAATGTCAGCGCTTCGGGATTGGTGAAGCAGATCCGCTCACCCCAGCACAGTGAGGAGAACGGGCCGTCGTCGATCACACGGGCCCACGCCTTGAGCGTGGCCGCGTCGAGATCCGGCTCCATCACCGGCATGGTCATCCCAATTTGCACACCGGCGATTCTGGCACGAGCTGGCACGATGAGTCGCATGGCGATGCGCGTTCCCGACCTTCGGCTGCGTGCACCCACGGCGGCGCTGCTGGCCCTGCCGTGGGACCTGCCGCTGTCGCAATGGACGATGCCGGACGTCCCGCTGCGCGATATCGCCGTCGGTCCGAGCCGGCATTTGGTCAAGTTCGTCGAGGCCGGCGGGCTCTGGGCGGTCAAGGACTTGCCGCCGCGCATCGCCGAGAAGGAGTTCGCGGTCCTGCGCCGGCTCGAGGAGGTGGGGTTACCCGCGGTGCGCGCGGCGGGCCTGGTGCTTCAACCCGAGTTCGACACCGCGATCCTGCTGACCCGTTTCCTCGAGGGCTCCTGGCAGTACCGGCGGCTGTTCATGCGGTTGCCACCAGACCAACCCAAGCACCGGGCCCGGCTGTTCGACGCGATGGCCAACTTGATGGTCGAGCTGCACCGCCACGGCGTGTTCTGGGGTGACTGTTCGCTGGCCAACACGCTGTTCTCCCGTGATGGTCAGCTGCTGCAGGCCTCACTTGTGGACGCCGAAACCAGCGAGGTGCATCCGACGCTGTCGGACGGTCAACGCGAGCACGATATGCAGATCCTGGTCGAGAACGTGGCCGCGGGAATGGTCGACCTCGCCGAGCAGCTCGACCGCGGGGAGCTCGAAGACACGCTGATCGAAGAGGCCATGAGCATTCAGATCCGATACGAGCAGCTGTGGGAAATCCTGCACAGCGAGCCGGTTTTCGGGCTCGCGGACCGATACCGCGTCGAGGGCACCATCCGCCGCCTCAACGAGCTCGGCTTCGCCGTCGACGAGATCGCGCTGCGGCCAATCGCGGCGGAGCCCGATCAGCTGCGGCTCCACGTCGCCGTCGGCGACCGGCGCTACAACGCTCAGCGCCTTCGCGAGCTGACCGGGATGGACGTCGGCGAGGGTCAGGCCGGCATCCTGCTCGGCGACTTGCACACCTACCAGGTCCAGCTGTGCCGCGAGGTGGGCCACGACGTCGACGAATCCACTGCCGCCAGGCTGTGGGCGATGGAGGTCGCGACGCCGGGAATGCACCGCGCACACGCCGCGGTCAAGGGCACCGGCACCCCCATCCAGGCCTACTGCGACCTGCTGGAGATCCGCTGGCTGCTCAGCGAGCGCGCCGGCCACGACGTCGGGACCGAACGGGCCTTGGCCGCGCTCGCCCGGGACGTCATCCCCACCGATTCGGCGGCGAAGATGGCGGTGGCGGAGATCCCGACCGCGCCGATGCCCGTGATCGATCCCGACGAACAGTAACCCTCGGCCACAGATCAGCGGAGCCCGACGACCTTGAGCAATTCCGGCCGCCGCATGGCAAGGCCGATCCACATCAGCGCACCCAGGTACACCGCGAACAGGATGTGGGTGAACAGCGGTGCCTCGACGCGCATGTTGGCGGTGACCGCGCCGCCCAGGTAGGCCGTGATGCCCAGCGCGCCAAGCACTGCAGTGCGCGGGATCGTGTAGACGACGACGCATGCCGTCAGCACGATTCCCATGATCATCGCCTGCCCGACCGGGAATCCGAGGGATTGGGTGCCCTCCTTGACCTGTGACACCCCGGCGAGCTTGCCGAATGCGTCGAAGGCCAGAAACGCGGTGACCAGTGCGGTGATGCCGATTCCGACCTTCTGTGTCCGCGACTTGGCCTGACGACGGGCCGGACCCGCGCTGACGGTGTCGGTGGAGATAACGCTCATGATGGTGCTCCCTGCTGACGTTGCGACGATGACCCTTAGACAGACCGGGGTGCCGACGAAAACTCATCGCGGCCACCACTGGCACGATGTCGGGCATGGCCATTCCCACTTCATCCATCGCCCACGTCCGGCTCACCGTCACCGACATCGAGCGGTCGAGGAAGTTCTACGAAAGCGTCTTCGGTTGGCCGGTCTTGTTGGAGCACCCCGAGCAAGCCGACGAAGCCACCCGCGAGGCGCTCGGCTTCCTATTCGGTGGGGTCATCTACCTCGTCGGCACCAGCCTGATCGGGCTGCGTCCTGTGGCACGTGACAGTTTCCACGAAGACCGCTGCGGCCTCGACCACATCGCGTTTGCCGTCGCGAGCCGGGCCGAATTGGATGCCGCTGCAGCGCATCTCGACGAGCTCGGTGTCGCACACGAGCCGGTCAAGGACATCGGGCCGTCCTACATTCTGGAGTTTCGCGACCCCGACAACATCGCGTTGGAGCTCACCGCACCGAAGTAGCGGCAGGAGGGTCCTTGTGCGCCTTGATGGGACCCGGCGCCGGTGGCGCGAACAACTGGCCGCGCAGGCCGCCGCGGAACGTCCGGACGGCGACCAGGCACCAGGTAGTCAGCAGTCCGACGTAAGCGATGGCGGCCGCGTAGCGGAACGCCGGCAGCTCGGTGTGCAAGGCCAGTTGCGTAGTGCCGGTGACGAACGTGCCCACCGGGAAGGTCAGGCTCCACCATGTCAGGGCGAACGGCATTCCGCGACGCAGGGTCCGAACCGTCAGCGCAGTGGCCAATGCGATCCACAACACCGCGAAGCCCCAGACCGGCACCCCATACAAGATCCCGAAGACTCTCATGCCGTCCGCCAGGTCAGGCTCGACCACGAGCGCGGCGCTGGTGCCGAGAAGGCCTGCGGCCGTGATGGATTGGCCGAGTGGGCCGAGCACGATCCACAGCGTCGGGACCCGCGCGGTACCGGAGGTGCCGAAGTGCGCGAGGCGGCTCCAGATCATGGTGATGATGATGAGCGACGCGACGAGCGACAGCCCGAACATCGCGTAACAGCCATAAAGCATGGTCTTCTGGCCGGTGCCGGGCACCATATGCGGGATCAGCAGGGCACCCGTGGCCGCCGAAACCATCGGCGGGACGACGGGCATCAGCCATCCACCGAACGCGGCGTCCGGCTCGACCCTGTGCTGGGTGAACATCAAGTACGGGATGCTCATCGCGGTGAAGAGCCCGCCGAGCGTGCCGGCACTCCACAGCACCCAGTCGAGATCGACGGCCAGCCGCTCACCGATCAGGTCTTTGCCCACCAGGATCGCCCCGGCGCCGACCGTGAGCAGCGCCATCGGCGCGGCGCCGTAGAAATGGGCCATCTGAGGGTTCTTCGCGTGGCTGCGCGCCACCGTCGGATGCCGCAACCAGTTCGCGCCGACGGCCACGATCAGCAGAACCATCCACACCGCGGCGATGACCCACACCACCTGTGCGAACCCTCGCAAGCCCGGGACGTGCACAGGAAGGCTCGCCGCGGCCGTTGCGACGATGCCCGTTCCCATCACCGACGCGAACCAATTCGGGCCCAGATAGCTCAGCGCATTGCGCTCGGTCGTTGTCATATCGGCGTTGACGTTACTGAGCCGGGGGTTTTCCCCCGCCTGGTTCTCGGGAAAACGCTGTGTCGCGCAGCGCTTCAGGTCCATAGGTTGAGTGCATGGTCGCAGTAACCGACACCGGTCCAGATGCCAGCACGGCACCAATAGAAGGCAGCGCTGACGCTGCCCCGTCCCCACCCCGACCCCGCAATCTCGGCGTGGTGCCGACGGCTTCGATGATCACCGGCGCCGCGATCGGCCTGGTGTGGTTCTGGATTCCGTTGACAATCTTGATCATCGGCATCTCCTCGATCCCGTCGGTGATCGGGTTCGCGCTGTCCCTCGTGGTGTTCGTCTACATGATGCGCGGCGTCGAATGGGTCGAACGCGTGCGCAGCGAGGCCGTATTCGGCCTCGGCATCCCCGTCCCGTCGCGCCGGATGTCCCACTACAGCGGCATCCAGCGCTGGGGGCACCAGCTGTGGCTGGACATCAGCAGCGCCCGATTCTGGAAGGCCACCGCCCACCACTACCTGCGGCTGACGTACGACATGCTGATCACCGGCCTCGCGTTTGTCCTGCTGGCATTCGCCTTCCTCGGCCCCGCAGCGGCGATCGCAATCCGGCAAAGCGACCTCGATTCGGGCCTGTCGTTCATCTCGCCGGCGCTGGCCTGGCTGTTGGCCATCGTGGCGTTCGCCGCGGCCGCCGCGATCCTGATACTCGCCCCCGCGCTCGACGCGGCGATCGACGACTGGTTGCTGCGCCCATCGCCGACGGCGGAGCTTCAGTACCGGGTCAGCGAACTGGCCGACGCCCGGGAGGGTGCGGTGTCGTCGGCGCAGACCGAGCGTCACCGCATCGAACGCGACCTGCACGACAGCGTGCAGCCACGCCTGGTGTCGCTGGCCATGACGATCGGGTTGGCGCAGACCAAGCTCGATAGCGACCTGCCGGCGGCCAAGACGCTGATCGCCGAGGCACACGACGACGCCAAGAACGCGCTGTTGGAACTGCGCAACGTGGTGCGCGGCATCGCACCGACGATCCTTTCCGACCGCGGCCTCGACGCTGCGCTGTCGTCGGTGGTGCAGCGGTCGGCGGTGCCGACGACACTGGACCTCCATCTCCCGCGCCGGCTACCGGACGAGGTCGAGTCCGTCGCCTACTTCGTCGTCACTGAGGGACTGACCAACATCGCAAAGCACGCGAACGCCACCCAGGCCGTGGTTACCGTGCGTCTCGACGAATCGGCGAACCAATTGCACGTCGCGATATTCGACAACGGCAGCGGCGGCGCCCAGATCACCAGCGACGAGAACGCCACCGGCCTGCGCGGGCTGGAAGAACGCGTGCGGGCGGCGCACGGCACCTTCACCGTGTCCAGCCCCGCGACCGGCCCCACCATCGTCAGTGCGGTGCTGCCATGCGCGTCGTGATCGCCGAGGACTCCGCGCTGCTGCGGGCCGGGATCGAGCGCATCCTCACCGACGCCGGCCATGAGGTGGTCGCCGGCGTGCCCGACGCCACCAACCTGCTGCGACTGGTCAACGACAAGCGCCCGGACCTGGCGATCGTGGACGTACGGATGCCGCCGACCTTCACCGACGAAGGGATCCGCGCCGCCGCGCTGCTGCGCAGGCAGAATCCCGAGTCGCCGGTCCTGGTGCTGTCGCACTACGTGGAGGAACGCTACGCGGCGGATCTGATTGCTTCGGACACAAAGGGTTTCGGCTATCTACTCAAGGACCGGGTGGCCGACGTTCCCGCGTTTCTGGACGCCGTCGAGGTGGTCGGTGCCGGCGGCACGGTGCTGGATCCCGAGGTGGTTTCGCAGATCCTGGTGCGCTCGCACCGCCGCAGCACGCTCGATCAGCTCACCCCGCGCGAGCACGACGTGCTGCAGCTGATGGCCGAGGGCAAGACCAACTCGGCGATCGCGTCCGGTCTGCACATCTCGGTCGGCTCGGCCGAAAAGCACATCGCGTCGATCTTCACCAAGTTGGGTCTGGCTCCCGACGAGAGCGAGAACCGCCGTGTACTCGCGGTCTTGCGCTTCCTCGAATCCTAAACCACCAGAAGGGTTTTGATTGTGACCACCTTAGCTCCCCCACCGCCGGCACCAGCCAACCCGCCGCCGCCGCTCTCCCCTGGCGGGCGCACGGCATTCCGCATAACGCTCATCGTTGCCGCGGTGGTGCTGGTGGTGGGGGCCGTCGTTTCGCTCGGCACGGTCGCGTGGGGACTCAGTAGCTTTCGGGTCGTCACCGATTCCAAACCACTCCCGGCCGCGATGCGCGCTCTGGTGATCGACACCGGGTCGGTGCCGGTAGCGGTCCGCATCACCGCAGACCGGGATGCCAGGGAGCCCCGCGTTGACCTGCGGATGGTGAATTCCACCCGGGCAGGGGCGAATCCGTTGATGGTGAACAGCGATTCCTCGGAAACCAGGATCACGCTCAGCGGCGAAGCGTCAACCATCCTGGATTGGAGCCGGGCAGGCGAGTTGAAACTGGTCCTGCCGCCGGATCTCGCCCGCCGGCTGACCGTGACCACTGATCAAGAGCTGGGTGTGGTGCTTGCCAACGCCGATCTCGATCAGCTGATCGCGCGTACCGCCGACGGCGAGATCGTGCTCAACGGCTCGGCGCGGCGTATCGAGGTGCACACCGACACCGGTGATGTAGTGACACGTGACCCGATCTCGGTTTCAGAATCGTTCAGCGCCACCACCATTGACGGCGACATCAAGGTAGACCTCAAGGACGCCGCACCCCGGACTGTGGACGCGTCGACCGCGAACGGCGATGTGATCCTTGCCCTGCCTGCCACCGGTCGATATCTCGTGAACGCGAACACCGCATGGGAGCAGGGCAGCACCGTGGTGCGCGTGCCGCAGACCAACAATCGCGAGCAGGCCGCCGCAGTCGTCACTGCCCGGTCCGAGACGGGCGATGTGGTCATCGAAGACCTGCAGTAGCCGGTGAGTCGGATGGGAACGAGCTCGCTCGCACCTTTCCTCTTGGCCGTGCCGTTCACCGTCACCATCACCGGGGCGTTCAATCTGTCGGAGGTCCTGCCGGTTCCCGTTGCGGTCGCAGTTGGCGCCGGCTGGGGCATCGCGCTTGGCATCGGTGCGACCTGGCTGAAGTCACGACCGAAACCTGCTGCCTGGGTCGAGGATTCGTTGCTTTTCCTCGGCACCATTGCGCTGGCCTTCGCCGCGTGCGGCGGGCTGATGGCGCTGCTGATGCTAAGAGGGGCGCTGGGCAGCTCATCGCTGACCGGCGAGACATTGGAAGAAATGTTCCTACCGATGATCCCGTATTACATCGCGGTCAATGCTCCGCTAGAAATGCTGATCATGCCCGGCCTGATCTACCTGGGCTGGCGCGTGGGCACACGGCGAATCCTGATCGTCGCAGGGGCGGCGATGTATTTCGTGTTGCGGGTATGGACGTATCTGGCCTATGTGCCCGCTCGCCTGGGTTTTGCGGAATCCGGCCACACCACCGAGCCGATGACGGCAGCCGAACGCCACCAGGCGCATCTCGACCTCAAGGTCGACGACCCACGTTGGATTCTGGTGCTCGCGATTCTCTCGATATTCATTGTGGCAGCGGCATTCCCGCGGCTACGTGAGGTCAGGGCACCAGCGGTAGCCCGAACAGCGTGACAAGCCCGGGTTCGCCGAACACGACGATCCGCGCGATGCCGGTGACGGTCACGTCGAGCACGGCAATCCCGAATGCACGCAGGACGCCGTCCTCGTCGCGGTGATACGCTGCCGCGGCGGGCTGTCCGTTTGCCGCGATGGCCATCATCCGCCAATCACCTGGCAGCCCAAGCACTCCGCCCGCGAGGTACGGCACGCAGGTAGCGCGGCCCGCGAACCAGGTTCGCGATCCGACCATCTCCAGCGCGGCGTCGCGACGCAGCACCTCCTCCAGCATCGCGATGTCGGCCTTCTCGAACGCGGACATGTAGAGCTCGAGCAGCTCGCGGGCGCGGGGTTCGGTCGGCTCGAGGATGTCGTCGACCGTCGGCGCGACATCCTTCATCCGGGTCCGTGCCCGCTGCAACGCACTTTTGACGGCGGTGACGCTGACGTCCAGCATCGCGGCGACCTCGGTAGCCGGAAACGCCATCACGTCCCGCAGCAGCAACACCGCGCGCTGCTGAGCCGGGAGATGCTGCAGGCTCGCCACCAACGCCAGGCGCAGGCTCTCCCTCGACGTGACGAGCGCGGCCGGGTCGTCGACTGCACTCACCCAGGCGTCCGGAATCGCTTGCAGCCAGGCCGCATCGGGTGCAGGCACCGGATCGGCCTGCGGATCGTCGGTTGGTGCGCCGAGACCCGACGGCAGCACCCTTCTGCTGCTGTGTGCCAGCGCGGTCAGGCACGCGTTGGTCGCGATTCGGTACAGCCACGTCCGCACCGAGGACCGGCTCTCGAAGTCCTGATATCCCCGCCAGGCCCGCAGATAGGTCTCCTGTACGACGTCCTCGGCGTCGTGCGCAGAGCCGAGCATCCGGTAGCAGTGCGCGAGCAGCTCGCGCCGGAACGGTTCGGTGTCGCGGATGAAGTCGTTCATGCCGCCACCGGTGGGAATTGATACACCCGTTGCGGCGTGATTCGGACGATCAACCGCTCCGCCTCGGGCTCTGGCGGCGGCGGCGTGCCGCCCATGTATCTGTCGTACATCTCGTAAAGCAAGCGCTTCTCGGGGTCGTCGGTGATCTCGACGCTACCGCGGATCTCGATATAGCGACCTTTCGCCCAATCGACGACCAGGAGGCTGACGCGTGGATCGCGGGCCATGTTGCGCGTCTTGAGGCGCCCTTTGATGGTGCTGAACACCACCGCGTCGCCGTCACGCTTGACGAAGATCACCGTCGATTGCGGGCGGCCGTCCGCGTTCGACGTCGCAAGCACGGCGATGTGTGGCCCGTCGAGCACCTCGCGCGCGGATTCACCGAGGATTAAATCCATGCCAGTACTGACTGCGCCCGACGCGCAAAGGAATCGCTCGGCTTAGCCAAGGATCCGATCGGCCTCACGAATACCGCTCATGTACGCGCCGTGAACGGTGGCGAAGAACTCCTCGTGGGTCGCCTCGCCCGCGAACAGCAGGCGGTCGCCCACCGGTTCAGCCAGTGCGCGCTGGTCTGCCGGACTCGAGCCGACGGCGACGAAACTATAGGAGCCGCGCGCGTACGGATCGGCCGCCCAACGCGTGACCACCGCTCCCGTCGGCTCCGGGGCCGCCATCGCCTCGACCACCTCAGCGACCGCGTTTTCATCGGATAACGACTCGAGCGAGCGAGCCGCTGCTCCACCACGAATTCCCACGAGCACAGGCGAATCCGCGAATGTAAGCCCGTTGAGCACATCGCCGACGGGCTGCGCCGAACCCAGGAGCCCCAACATGTCAGGGGCTTCCGGCCAGAACGGCTCCTCAAACGCGAGCACCACCTTGTTCAGCAAGCCAAACCCAAGTCGCTCGATCGCGCGTCGTTTCGCGTCGGGAAGCGGTGGGTCGAACGCGATCGCGCCGGCCTTGAGCACACCGAGCGGGACCGTGACTACCACCCGATCGGCGCTCACCTGACCGTGTGCGGTGTCGATCTGCACCCCCGAGCCGTCATCCGCGATGCGCGTCACCTCGGTGCCGGTACGGATGTCGAGCCCATGCGCAAGGTGTTGCGCCAGTTGGACATACCCGCCGGGCAGGATGAGGTCGGGGCCCTCGAATTGACCCTCCTGGCCGAACCAGGCCAGCGACAACTGCTCGGGATCGGCGGCGTACTCGCTGACCACCGCCGAACGCACAACCCACGCCATTACGGGATCGTTGAGATCGGCGACCTCGGCAAGGCCCTCGGCTAGTGGCACATCGTCACCTGCGTTCTCGCTCAAGGCCTCAAGCCTTGCGGTGATCTCGTCCCACGCCGCAAACGCCGCCTGCACGGCCGCCTCATCGACCACCCGCTGCCCGTCGTAGACGACGACGTCCGAGAAGTCGGTCTCGACTGTCGCCGCCCCAGCGTCCGCAGCGAGCCCGACGATCGGGTTGCCGTCGGTGCCGTGGATCCATGCCGCGCCGAGGTCGATCGGGACTCCCAGCGACGTGTCGGTCCACATGCGACCACCGATCCGCTCGCGCGCCTCCAAGACCGTGACTTCGACACCTGCGTCCGCTAGTCGACGCGCCGCCGCGAGGCCTGCCATACCGGCGCCCACGACGACGACGTGCTCACCCGGAGCCTCACCGCTTCGGCAGCCGGGTAGCAGCGTCGCGGCCGCGAACGCACCGACGCTCAGCGTGAACCCGCGGCGGCTGAACGTCGGCATGATGCCGACGCTATCCGGGTCAGCGGGTGTTTAGGGCCGAGATCGCCTGGCTCAGCGACGCGGCGGCTCGGTCGACGGCACCGAGGTCCTCGGCGTCGGCGGCCTTATGCAGCTCCCGCAGCGCGGCATCAACCGGTGCCGTCGGTTCGACACCGCTCTTGGTGCGTTCCCAGGTCCGGTCCAATGCGGCCGCGTTGGCCAGCACCAAACCAATGTCGCCGGTTGCGACGTCGATCGGCAGTTGGCGCGTCCACAGTGCGAGGCGAGCGAGGTCCACGTCGATCACCCGCTCGTACAGCAGCCGCAGGTCGAGCTCGTTCTGCGCGATGCGCAGGGCAGCAGACTGCGCGGAAGCGGGGCCCTCGGCGGTCTTCAGCGCGTCGATATCAGTGTTCATCTGCTGTTCCATCTGCGGCGGAATTCCTGTGGGAGTCACCGCCTTCCACGCGCTTTCGAACGCCGTTGTGGCCTGGTTCAAGCGACCCGCGTCGTCGCCGGCCGCCGCCTCGTAGACTCCGTTGGCAGCGCTCGACAGCGCACGGAATTCCGACGGGACTGGACCGGACCGGCTGTCGGTGGGCGACGCCAGCGACACCGCCTCCAGATCTCCCCCCGCGTTTCCCGTGGAGAATTCGCCGTATCCCGGGGCGAAGACCTTGCCCTCTCGCGTCCCGTCCATGTGCAGCTCCATGACTTCTATTGCGCCAGCGACGTTTCCGCTCGGGCCGAGCACCGTATGGTCGGCCTTCTCGACGCGCACCTCCTCGAACACCACCTCGGGTACGTTTTCGGGGCGGTAGACGTTCCCGACGGCCGGAATGGCGGGCATGATCATCGCGGCAGGCGTCGTCTCGTCGGCCATCCAGGTTCCCTTGGTGTCGGCGACCTTGCCATCCTGGTAGTTGAAGACGTCCTCGCCGAAGTACCACACCGAGCCGTCGTCAGCCTGTGCATACCAATCAAGGGCCACCTCGTGGATGCGTCCGTCCAAGTACGCGACGTACTGGATGATCGCCGTATCGACGGTCTGGCCACGCCACTGGATCGGCTTGGTCCCCGGCAGCAGTGTCACTTCGGTGCGGAACGGCTTGTCGTCGACGTGGCCGCCCATGATGACCTGCGCGACCTCATTCGTCGGATGTAGTGGGTTCGTGATAGGCGTCGGGCTGTGAAACGACGGCGTCCCGAGGTCGACACGTTCACTGTCCGGCGCGACCTGCAGGCACTCGTCGGTTTTCTTCCCGGATTCGTCGACCACGTTGATGCAGTCCGCGGGAGCGGGAGCCGAGGCAGGTGCCGATTCGTTGCCGCACGCCACGGCAAGGACAGCAATGATCGGGGCGCAAATAAGTGCCGTGACTCCGCGGCATACGTTTTCGGTGGTCATTGCCGGGGGCCGCTAGTTGCCGTCGCCGTCGGGCTCGACGTCGGCGCCGGGCGGATCGGTCTTGTCGCCGATGACCACGAAGCTCTGGTCGAGCTGGACGTCGACCTGGCTACCGTCAGCCAGCGTCACCTCCACCTCGTAAAGGCTCTCCTCGTCACCGACCTCGGTTGCGGTGACAGTTCCGCCGCCGGTGAAAGCCAATGCGGCTTGGCTGGCCTTCGTCAGCGCCTCGCCGGTGATCGGCATTCCCTCACCATCGTCGGGTTGCGCCGACGCGATACCCGCGCCAACGGCGACCGCGGCGACCCCAATTGCTGCTGCAAGTCCAATCTGTTTGAGATTCATGGCGTCAGGCTGCCCGGAGCAAGCTGACAGCAGGCTGAACGCGCCTCAACCGGGTTTGGCTGGCAGCGTCACTTGGACACGAACTCCGCCGAGCGCGGACTGAAGTATCGATACCGAGCCACCGTGCGCGTGCACCACCTCGTCCACGATGGCCAGGCCCAGACCACTGCCGCCGTCGTCGCGCGAACGGGCCTCGTCGAGCCGAATGAAGCGCTGGAGTACCTGCTCCCGTTCGGACTCCGGGATGCCAGGGCCGTCGTCGTCGACCGTCAGCACGATGTCGCCGCCACGGTCGACCAGAGCGATGTCGATGCGTTTCGACGCGTGCCGCGCGGCGTTCTCACCGAGATTGCGCAGCACGCGGTGCATCGCGTCGGTGTCCCCCAGCATCCGCGCCGCACCTACCCCGGACGTGTCCACTTGCAACGGGGTGGTCGAGCGGAGTCGGTGCCCTTCCTCGAACGCCAGGTCGTCCAGATCGAGCGGCGTTCGCGAGAGTGGCACGTGTTCGTCCGCACGAGCGAGCAGCAGCAAGTCCTCGACCAGGCGCTGCATCCGTTGCTGTTCGGCCAGCACCACCTCGGCGAGCTCTTTCGCGGTTGTGCGATCCGGA
This sequence comes from uncultured Actinomycetota bacterium, assembly GCA_963711755.1. Lineage (GTDB taxonomy): Bacteria > Actinomycetota > Actinomycetes > Mycobacteriales > Mycobacteriaceae > Mycobacterium. The sequence goes on along the minus strand of CAVQFK010000023.1, from coordinate 521,804 downwards.
TGGGCGACCGCGACCTCCGCGTGCTGTCGGATGGTGGTGATCGGTGAACGGAGTTCGTGCGACGCGTCGGATACAAAGCGGCGCTGGCTGTTTCGTGCATCTTCCAGCCGAGCCAGCATGCGGTTCATGGTGGCGGCCAGTCGGCCGATCTCGTCCTCCGACGACGGCTGAGGTACCCGGCGATGTAGTTGCGCGGCCGAGATCTCGTCAACCTCGCGCCGGATCGACTCGACGGGCGCAAGCGCGCGACCGACCGTGAACCAGGTCGTCACCGCCACCACGATCAACAGCATCGGCAAACCGACCATCAGCAATTGGGTGACCACCGCGGTGGTTTCGTGGACACCGATCAATGCCCTGGCGACCAGCACCGTTCGGGGCCCCGCTGCGGTCTGTGCGGCCTCGGCTACCGCGATGAACTCGTCGTTGTCGAGCGAGGTGACGATCCGTGCGGAATCGCCAGGCGCCAACCGTGCCACCGCTGGCTCACCAGCGACGTTGCGACTCGATGCCAGCACAGAGCCGTCCGCACCGAGCAGCTGAATCAACTGCTCGTCGCTGCCGGCGACTTCGAGCACCGGGGGTTGACCGGGCTCGAGTTGGTGCACAACTTCCAGCGCCTGTACCTGAGCAGCCTCTTTGACCTCGTCGATCAAGGTGTCGCGCAAGACCGCGAGAAGCGCGATGGCGCCGGCGAAAAGGGCGATTCCGACGATCGCGGTGGCCACGAATGTGGTGCGCGCTCGAACAGATCCTATGCGCCTAGGCACGGTCAGCGACCAGCCGATATCCGGCACCCCGAAGGGTCTCGATCACCGGTTGGGGCAGCTTGGTTCGGAGTCGCCGCACGTAGACCTCGACGATGTTGGGGTCGCCGTCGAAGTCGAAGTCCCACACGTGGTCGAGGATGTCCTTCTTGGACACCACCTCACCGGGATGGTGCATCAGAAACTCCAGCACCGCGAATTCACGCGCGGTGAAGTCGATTTGTTCTCCGCCGAACCACACCCTCCGCATCGCCGGGTCCATTCTGAGGTCACCGGCCTCGAGCACGGTCGGCCGTGGCGTCGACCCGCGGCGGCGAAGTGCCCGTAGGCGCGCGATCAGCACCGCGTACGAGAACGGTTTGGCCAGGTAGTCGTCAGCGCCGGTGTCCAGGCCCTCGACCTCGTCCCACACACCGTCCTTCGCGGTCAGCATCAGGATCGGGGTCCAGTTGCCTTCGCCGCGCAACGTCCGGCACACCTGATAGCCGTTTGCACCGGGCAGCATGACGTCGAGAATGATGGCGTCGAAAGGGTTTTCCCGCGCCATCCAGATCCCATCGGTGCCGTTGTGCACTACATCGACGGCGAAACCCTCAGCCTCGAGCCCTTTTCGCAGCCCGGCCGCGAGCCGCTGCTCATCTTCGACCACCAGTAGTCGCATCGTGGCTGTCATAATCCCAGCCCGGAACTGACTGTTGGCTGAATTCGCCGCTACGTCAGGCTGCTGAAGATTTCGGCTACCGAACCGGCCTTGGCGTGGCGGAATCCGGTACCCGCCCAGACGTTGACGCCGTGCGGATCGCCCGCGCGGACCGACCCCGCGCGCAGCGGGCCGGTCATGTAGTGCACCTCCGGATATCCGAATGGCGCCTCTGTCTCGTGCTCGTCGATGAACCGGTTGCGCAGCCCGCGTGCGTAGCGGCCGGAGAACGAGCGGGTGACAACGGTTTCGGTGAACTGCGGGTCGGTCAGCGCGGCCCGGTGGACGGGGCTGCTACCGGCTTCGTCGGCCAGCAGGAACGCGGTGCCGAGTTGCGCGGCAACGGCGCCTGCGCTCCTGACCCGCACGATGTCGTCCCGGGTGGCGAGCCCGCCCGCCGCGATCACCGGGACATCGACGGCGGCGATCACCGCGGCCAGTAGTTCGTCGAGTGCCTCGCTCGCCGGCTGCGCCGTTGGGTCGAACGTTCCGCGATGCCCACCGGCCGACGGGCCCTGCGCGGCCACCGCGTCGACGCCCAGCGCGGCGGCCGCGCGCGCCTCGGACAGCGTTGTGACGGTGCCGACGGTCGTGATGCCGGCGTCGCGCAGGCGCCTGCACTCGTCGGCGCTCGGCAGGCCGAACGTGAACGACGCCACCTCGGGCCGAAGATCCAGCAGCACGTCCAGCTTCGCCGCCCACGCGTCGTCGTCGAAGCGCGGATCGCCGAGCGCTGCGCCGTAGCGCTCCACCTCAGGGGCGAGTGCGGCGGCGTACGCCTCGATCGTGGCCGGCGTGCTCGCACTGGGCTGCGGTACAAACAGATTCGCGCCGACCGGTCCGGTCGCGAGTCGCTGCGCGGCCTGGACCCGTTCGGCGAACACGTCGGCCGTCAGGTAGCCCGCAGGGACGAACCCCAGGCCGCCGGCGTTGGTGCCGGCGGCGGCCAGCTCTGGCGTCGACGGCCCACCGGCCATCGGCGCGACGATGATCGGAACAGCAAGATCGCGAAGGTCGAACGCCATCTGTTCTTCGTATCACGCCGGCCGAGATAGCCTGACCGCACCATGTTCTCCGAAGGGGACGGCTATGAGCAGTTCATGGGCCGATGGAGCCGCAGGCTGGCACCATTGTTCGTGGACTTCGCACAGGTCGGCGCAGACGATGTCGTCCTCGACGTCGGGTCGGGCACGGGCGCGCTGTCCCTCGCGGTGACCGCCGTCGGGTCCGCGCGGGTGACGGGTATCGAGCGCTCAGAGTCCTACGTTCGGCACGCGCAACAGCACGCGTCCAGTGATCGAGCCCGATTCCAGATCGGCGACGCGACGGCCCTGCCTTTCCCCGACAACACCTTCGATCGCGCGCTGTCGATGCTGGTGCTGAATTTTGTGCCCGCGCCGGCCGTCGCGCTCGACCAGATGATTCGGGTCACGCGGCCGGGCGGTGTGGTCGCCTCGGCGGTGTGGGATTACGGCGATGGCATGGGGATGCTGCGCACGTTCTGGGATGAGGCCGTCGCGCAGAACCCGGAGGCCGAGCCACGCGACGAACGCCACATGCCGCTGTGCGGTCGCGGCGCGCTCGCCGAACTGTGGCGGGACCGCGGCTTGCACGGTGTCGACCAGCAGGCGCTGACCATCGAGATGGCGTTCTCGTCGTTCGACGACTATTGGCAGCCGTTCCTGCTCGGCCAGGGTCCGGCCGGCGCGTACGTGAGGTCGTTGAGCGAATTCGACCGGCGCGCACTGCAATCGAGATTGCGGCTGCGGTGGGCGGACGGTTTGTCACGGACTGCGCGCGCATGGGCGGTGCGCGGCGTGGTCACCTGACCGCCATGCCTCTATCCTGGCAGTAGCGTCGCGTGCCGGTGACGGACCGCGTCAGGCATGGACGCGCCGAATCACAGGGGTTCGCAACTGCTGGTCCGTAATGCGGAAGTGTTTGATACTGCGCTGTAGTGAGCGGTGTGGATCGCCGTTGATGTCGGTGGTGGCTGCCAGGATGTGGTGCATGACTGGGCGGCGGGTGCTGCGTCGGATCGGGAATCCGGTGGTGGCGGCCGTGCCGGCGGGGGTGCGGATCCGGACCCGGATTCATCTCACGACCGCTGAAGCCGAGGCGCTGGCCGTGATCGGCGCGCTGTTGGGTTCGGTGTATCGCGGCGAGTTGGCCGGGCGGGTCGGGTTGGGCCGGTTGGATCCCAGGGCCCACGCCGTGTGGCGCGCGCAGCGCAAGCAGGCTCTGACCGCGGTGTCCTCGTCTCGGTGGGCCGGAGCGATCACCCGGGCGGCGGAGGATCAGTACCAGCTGGGGATGCGGGGCCTGGCCGCCAAGGTCGCCGATCTGCGCGCCGCGGAGCAGGTGCTGGAGGCTCGGTGCGTGCTGCGGCCCGGCGAGCTTGCACCAGTTGAGGACACCGAGAGCCACCGCCGATCGCGGCGCCGGGCTCGTGGGTATCGGAACGCCGCGGAACGGTTCGCCAAGACCCGCCGGCTGGCGGTGCTGCGGACCCGATTGGCCACCGCTGAAGAGGCGTTGGCGGCGGGTCGCCCGTCGATCACCGTCGGGGGGAAACGATTGTGGCGCAACCGCAACCACCTCGACGCCACCGATATGACCGACCAGCAGTGGCGGGACCGGTGGGATGGCGCGCGGATGTTTCTGACCGCCGATGGTGAATCCGGCAAGGCCGGCGGGAACGAAACTATCCGCGTCGACGCCGATGGCCGGCTGCGTATCAAAGTTCCCGCTGCCCTCGCCGACCAGTTCGGTACCCATCTGGTGATCACCGCGCCGGTGGGTTTCGCCCACCGCGGGCAGGAATGGTGGGCGCGGGTGTCTGCGCGACAAGCGGTGCGCTACGACATCAGCTACGACCCCGACCGCGGTCGCTGGTATCTGGACGCCTCATGGAAAACCTCGCCCGAGCCGGTATCTGAACTCGACGAACTGCGGACCGGGCCGGTGCTGGGTGTGGACCTCAATGCCGATCATCTGGCCGCGTGTGTGCTCGACTCATCGGGCAACCCGATCGGTGAACCCGTCACCATCGCCGTCGACACCGCAGGCCTGGCGGCATCGTGGCGCGATGGGCGGGTACGCGCGGCCATCAGCGCGCTGCTTCAGCTGGCCCACCAGCACAACTGCTCAGCGATCGTGGTGGAGAACCTCAACTTCTCCGATGCGCGCACCACCGGCCGCGAAACACTCGGGCGCGGCCAGCGTGGGAAACGGATGCGCCGCACCGTCGCCGGCATCCCCACCCGAAAGTTCCGCACCCGCCTGACCGCCATGGCCAACCGGTGCGGGATCCCGATCATCGGAGTGGACCCGGCCTACACCAGCCGCTGGGGCGCCCAACACTGGCATAAACCCCTTCAACAACAGACTTCCGACCCGGCCACCATCACCACCCATCACGGGGCGGCGGCTGCGATCGGCAGACGTGGCCTGGCCTTGGCGATCAGACGGCGGCCGGCAGGACCCCGCACCCGACAGCGGACGAGTGCGGGCACTTCACCGGCCAGACCTGACCATCAACCCAGCACCACACCACGACGGTGCCGTAGTTCCGGCTCACCGCCACGCCCACCACCACACGAGGCGTTCCGGTCCACCGGACAACACCCACCGCCAGCGGCCAACACCGTTCGGGCCGCACAGGACACACTCCTACTCAGTAGCAAGGAACAGTCTTCATGACCATTACGTTCAACCACACGATCGTCGCCGCCAAGGACAAGAAAGAATCGGCGACATTCCTGACCGAGCTGTTCGACCTGCCCAGCCCCGTGCTGTGGGCGCACTTCATGATGGTGACGGTCGGCGACGTCAGCCTCGACTACGCCGATGTGGCCGACGGTGACGAGGTCCACCCGCAGCACTACGCATTTCTGGTGTCCGAGGACGAGTTCGACGCAATCTACGGACGCATTCGTTCGTGGAGGTTGGATCACTGGGCCGATCCCCAGCAGACGCGGCCCGGCGAGATCAATCGCAACGACGGCGGGCGCGGGGTGTACTTCCTGGATCCCGCGGGGCATTACCTGGAAATTCTCACCCGACCCTACGGATCGGGCGGCGGCTGAGCCGCGAGGCCAGCACCTCGACCCCTTCGCCACGCAGTCGGGGCAGCATTCGGGGCCGGTTGCCGAGCACGGAGATCAGGTCGACTGCGCGGCCCTCCACGAGCGCCCCCTGCTCGCCGTGTGACCAGTCGGCGTCGGTGGCCACCAGTCGCAGTCCTCGGCTGTTGCGGAACGCGGGGACAAACGGATTCGGCAGTGCCACTTGAGTGTTCAGCACCACGATGGCCGCCTCATGTGGAATGGCCGGTTCTCGCTCGAGCGCGAACAGGATGTCCAGTTCGTGTGTGACGTGATCGCCGAGCAGGAGCCTGGCGGGAAAGTAGCGGCCCAATCCGCGCGGCCGACGGCTGACGTCGTCGAACTCGTCGAGTAACTCGGCGGGACCGAGTTGGGCGGCCAGTGCGCGCGCCATGGCGGTGTTGGCGCGGTCGAATGATCCGGCGTGCCGGATCATCTTGGCAGCAACCGGGCCCGCGCCTGTGCTGGCACCGACGACCAGGTGTGCAAGCACATCGTGGTTGGACCAGTCCTCGCAAAGGCTGGGTCGTCGCCAGTCGTCGGCGTCAAAACCGTCGGCCGTCGCGCGGAATCGTTCGTCGTTGGCGCGCAACAGATCACGGACGGACATCGAGATGCTCCTGAAGGAAGGCGGTCTGGTCGGCAAGTACTGTGGCCACCAGCGGCGGGTGGTAGATGCCAAAGTGATCGGCGTCGTAGTGGCGCGCCACGCCACGCGGTGCGCGACGCGCGACCATTGCGGCGTACTTAGGATCCATCAAGGTTTCGCGGTCGCACACGCACACCAGCAGCGGCCCTTTGACGTTGCGGGCGTGCCGAATCGCCGACGTCGTCACCATCGCAACGGCATCGGCGGCCGCGATCCGGTTGTCGAACTGGCCGCCCTGCGGCACGGTGGAGTTCCAACCGGCTTGTGCGCCGGCAACGGTCACCATCGCGAGGCTTCCCGGCGGACCGACGATCGGTACATACCTGCGGCCGCGGCGGGTTACCAGTCGCAGGACGTCCTGCACGATTGCGGGCGCGATCCGTAGCGATGCCTGCAGGCCCAGCCTTCGCGCCGCGCCGGGGCCGTGCACGATCGGGCACTGCACCACCGCGACCGCCACATCGTCGCGGGTCGCCGCCATGGTGATCACATTCATGCCTCCGAGGCTGGTGCCCCACAGCCCGACGCGCGCCGGGTCGATCTCGGGCCGCGCCTTCAGGTGTGCCAGCGCCGCTGCCACGTCGTGCCGCTGCACTCGGGCCGAAATATGTTGCCGCGGTTCGCCGTCCGATGCGCCGGTGTTCCGGTAGTCGAACGCCATGGTCGCGATTCCCGCCGCGGCGAAGTGCTGTTCGTATTGCCCGAGCATCATGTCGTGCGTCGCACCGAGACCATGCACCAGCACAATCGCCGGATGCGGGCCAGGGCCGGGCGGCAGCGTGAGCCACCCCGCGCATCTGGTGTCGCGAGATCGGAAGTCGGCCCGCGCGGTCGGGATGGTCGTCGGCATTGTCATCCTCCAGTTAAGTACGTTGTACGTATCTGTTAGATTGCTTCACGTACGCCGTACTTGTCAAGGAGTCAGATGAAGGCCCGGTTCACAAAGGATGCGATCGCAGCTGCGGCACTGCAGCTGGTGGACGAGGCCGGGCTCAGCGCGTTGAGCATGCGCTCGCTGGCCACCACCCTCGGCACGGGGCCGATGACCGTCTACAACTACGTCGCCGACAAGGCCGGCCTCGAGGAGCTCGTCGTCGCCGCGGTCGTGGCCGAGGTACGCGTGCCGGAGCCGACCGACGACTGGAAACAGGACGCGTACGCGATCGCCGACGCCATGTGGCAGGGCATTCGCGCCCATCCCTCCGCAATTCCGTTGGTACTCACCCGTCGCACGGCGTCGGCCACCGGTTTCGCCGTCGCCGATGCGCTCATCGGCGCGCTCGAACGCGCCGGCCTTGCCGACCGAGACCGGCTCGCCGCATTTCACGCCGTGCTGGGCTTCGTCGTGGGCGCCGCGCAGGCAGAGCTCGCGGGCCCGTTCACCCGCGGCGGCACCGCAGGCGAAACCGCCGCTCGCATCGGATCAGTGGCCGGCCATGAACATGCCCACATCGAGGCGTTGTCTGCGGTCGCGACGCAGATCTCGGTCGAGGAGGATTTCGATCGGGGGCTGCGGATGTTGCTCGACGGCATCGCCACACGTACCGGAGCTAAGTGACCGAGTGGCCCCGCTGGTCTTCCTGGGTGCGGTAGTCGTCGGCCATCTTTTGCACGTGTTTGGGCAGCGCCCCTGTCGCGACGTCGGCGACGCTGGTCTCCTCGAGCACCGATCGCATGCTGGCCCGCAGCGCACGCCACACATCGGTGAGCGACGCGGTGGGCCCGGAGTAGGGCAGATCGCCGAGCCCGATATCGCGGACGCTGGCCAGCGGACCGTCGATGCAGCGCAACACGTCGGCAATGCTGATGCCGTCGGCAGCCCTGGCTAGCTCGTATCCGCCGTCGCGGCCCCGGTGGCTGCGCACCAACCGATCGGTTCGCAGGTCCGAGAGGATGTCGACGAGAAACTGCGGCGGAATGCCCTGCGCCTTTGCCAGGTCATCGGTCTTGACCAGGACGCCTTCGTCGACCGTGGCCAGTTGCACCATCGCGCGGACGGCGTACTCCGCCTTCGCCGACATCCGCATGATGGCCAGGTTAGTCGGGTATGTCCGCCGCGCTGGGCACCACGACGGCAAACAGGTCGGCGATCGCGGCAAGGCTGGCGGTGTGGACCGCTGCCGCGGGCACCGTGGCGTCCCCAATGCCGGGCAGCGCGCGGGTCGCGGTGGCGGCGGCGACAACCGTCGGCGAGTAGCCCAGATTGAACGCGCCGCGCGCAGTCGAGTTCACGCACATGTGCGTCATGAAGCCCGTCAGCACCAGGTTCGACGCATTGGCCGTCTTCAGAATGTCTTCAAAGTCGGTCTGTACGAATGAGTTCGGATAGTTTTTCACCACCACCGGCTCACCGTTGTGCGGCGCAACCCTTGGCACAATCGCGCCGCTGTCGCCCTCGATGTCGTACAGCGACCCGGGACCGTCGTCGTGCTGGATGTGGATGATCGGGATGCCTGCCGAGCGGGCGCGGTCGAGAAGTGCCTCAACCTCGTCGAGCGCCGCCTGCACACCTTCGAGTTCCATCACGCCGCGGGTGTAGGTGTTCTGGCAGTCGATCAGGACCAGCGTCGATTCGGCAAGGCCGACGGGTTCCTGCGGCAGTCCGGCCAGGGCGCGAAGGGTGGTGGGTTCAGACATCCTGGGGAGCCTACCGTTTTGCCTGCTTGTCCTGTTTCGCAGCGCCGAACACCCCGATGATGTCGGCGAACTGCTTCAGCCGGTCCGGATGGGTGACGTTCACGGGCTCGGCTGCCGACCAGAGCACGCGGCCCGAGTCATCGGTGCACCGCTTCAACCGGAGCACCTCAACGGATTCTTCAAACACCGCTGACCTCGCTGTCTGGCCGTTGTCGAGGACGATCTCGACCTGCATCGGGGCGCCGTCGACCTGCGCGACCGTCACCGTGCCTGGGTCCTTGAAGACCCGTATCCGGCCGACGTCGACATCGCCCCCGGCGCCGATCTGAATGACACCGCCGATCACCGGCACACTCAGTTCAACTGTCCCGCTGGGCATTCCATCGAGCTTGTCCGAGACGAACGTCACTCTCACCGTCAGTCCTTATTGAAAACGATTCTCATCTAGGAACCTGACGATACACGTGGGCTACCGGGCCGTGACGGCCAGCACCGCCTCGGCGAGTTCTGGCCGGCAGATCACCAGATCCGGCAGCAGCGGGTCGCTCCGGTTGTAGGTCAGCGGCGACCCGTCGATGCGTGAGGTGTGCAGTCCAGCGGCGCGGGCCACCGCGACGGGCGCCGCGGAGTCCCATTCGTATTGCCCGCCGGCGTGGACGTAGACATCCGAGCCGCCCTGCACGACCGATGCGGCCTTGGCGCCCGCCGAACCCATTTCCACCAGCACGCCGTCCAACGCTGCGCAGACGTCCAGCGCTACCGCGGGCGGCCTGCTGCGCGATACCACGATGCGCGGCTTGGCGGGAGCGGCCGGTGGCGCGCTGACCGTTGGCGTTGCCAGCGTAATGCCTTGCGCGGGAAGGGCTACGGCGCCCGCTAACAGTTCCCCGGACTGCCACAGCGCGACATGCACCGCCCAGTCGTCACGACCCAGCTCGGAGAACTCGCGGGTGCCGTCGAGCGGGTCGACGATCCACACCCGCTCGGCCGACAACCGAATCGGGTCGTCGGCACCCTCCTCGGACAGCACAGCATCCTTGGGACGCTCTGCAGCGAGTGCCTCGACCAGATAGTCGTGGGAACGCTTGTCCCCCGCCGCTTTCCGTTCGGCTTCGGTCGCATCGGCGAGCTCGGCGCGAACCTCGAGCAGCAGCTTTCCCGCCGCCGTCGCGAGGCGCGCGGCGAGGCCGTGGTCGGTCATCGCCTGCTTTCCAGAGCCTCGATCACCAGGTCCGCCAATTCCTCGGTCGTACGTTCCGGTGTCAGGCGCACATCGGGATTCTTCGGCCGCTGGTACGGACTGTCGATTCCGGTGAAGTGGGTGATCTCGCCGGATCGCGCCTTGGCGTACAACCCCTTCGGGTCGCGCCGTTCGCAATCCTCGAGTGGCGTATCGCAGAACACCTCGACGAAGTCCAGGCCCGCATCGGTGGTCACCTTGCGCGCCAACGCCCGATGTTCCTCGAGCGGGCTGATCGCGGGCACCAGCACCACCTGACCGGAGTCGGCGAGAATGGCGGCAATGTGGGCAAGCCTGCGCTGATTCTCGGCCCGGTCGGCCATCGAGAAGCCGAGGTCGGCGTTGAGGCCGTGGCGCAGATTGTCCCCGTCGAGAACGTATGCAGGAATCCCTCTTTCGAGAAGCTTCTGCTCGACGAGCATTGCCACCGATGACTTACCCGAGCCCGACAGCCCGGTGAACCACACGGTCCGGCCCTGCGACAGCCGATCCTCTGTGGTGCACAGCGATTCGTGGCGCACCGTGTTGGGACTGGACGTGCGTGCGGTGACGAAGGGCAGGATCATGCCCGCCGCTACCGTGCCGTTGGTGTTGGGGTCGATCAGGATGAACGATCCGGTGGCCGAATTGCGGCTGTATTCGTCGAGCAACAGCGGCACCTGGGTACGCAGCGAGATGCGGCCCAGCTCATTGAGTTTGAGCGCGGTGGCCGACTTGTCGCGGTGCAGGGTGTTGACGTCCAGCCGGTAGTCCAGCGCCGTGACCTTCACCCGCGTGGTGCGGGTGGTGTGTTTGATCAGGTAGTCGCGGCCCGGTTCGAGCGAAGCGGCATCGGCCATCCAGCACACCGTCGCGTCGAATTCCTGCGTCACCCTTGGCTGATTGTTCGGCCGGGCGATCGTGTCACCGCGCGAGATGTCGATGTCGTCGGCCAGGCTGATCGCCACGGCCATCGGCGGAAACGCCTCCTCGACCGGGCCGCCCGGACCCTCGATCTCGGTGATGCGACTCGTCTTTCCGGTGGGCAACACCACGATCTCGTCGCCGGGACGCATGACGCCGCTGGCCACGGTGCCCGCATAACTGCGGTGGTCGGCGTGCTCAAGGCTCTGCGGGCGGATGACGTACTGCACGGGAAAGCGCACGTCGACCAGGTTGCGGTCGCCGGCGATGTAGACCTCTTCGAGGTGTGACAGCAGCGCGGGCCCGTCGTACCAGGGGGTGTTCTGCGACTTGGTCACCACGTTGTCGCCATTGAGGGCCGAGAGCGGAATCGTCGTCACATCGTGGATGTCGAGGCGCGCGGCGAACTCGTGAAAATCATCGCGGATCTTCTCGAATTGCTCTTTGTCCCAACCGATCAGGTCCATCTTGTTCACGGCGAGCACGATGTGCCGGATGCCGAGCAGCGACGCCAGAAAGGCGTGCCTGCGCGACTGCTCAAGCAACCCGTGGCGGGCGTCGACCAGCACGATGGCCAACTGCGCCGTCGAAGTGCCGGTGACCATGTTGCGCGTGTACTGAATGTGGCCGGGGGTGTCGGCGATGATGAATTTGCGCTTGGGCGTGGCGAAGTAGCGGTAGGCCACATCGATGGTGATGCCCTGTTCACGCTCGGCGCGCAGCCCGTCGGTCACCAACGCCAGGTCGGTGTAATCGTGTCCGCGCTCCTTGGAGGTGCGCTCGACGGCGGCCAACTGGTCTTCCATGACGGCTTTGGAGTCGAAGAGCAGCCGTCCGATGAGCGTTGACTTACCGTCGTCCACCGATCCAGCGGTGGCTATGCGAAGCAATGTAGCCATCAGAAGTACCCCTCACGCTTGCGATCTTCCATGCCGGCCTCCGAGATCCGGTCGTCGGCGCGAGTCGCGCCGCGCTCGGTCAACCGCGATACCGCGGTCTCGGCGATCACCTCGGAGACGGTGCCCGCGAGAGATTCGACGCAGCCGGTGCAGGTGACGTCGCCGACAGTGCGGAACCGCACGGTCTTCTCGACGACTTCTTCGTCCTTGCGCGGCTGCAGGTACTTGTGCACGGCGAGCAACATGCCGTCACGCGCAAACACCTTGCGCTGGTGCGCGTAATAAATCGAAGGCAGCTTGATCTTCTCGGCGCCGATGTAGGACCAGATGTCGAACTCGGTCCAGTTGGACAGCGGGAAAACCCGGATGTGCTCGCCCTTGTGGTGACGCCCGTTGTACAGGTTCCACAGCTCGGGACGCTGCGCCTTCGGGTCCCATTGGCCGAACTCGTCGCGGAAGCTGAACACCCGCTCCTTGGCGCGCGCCTTCTCTTCGTCACGGCGAGCGCCGCCGAACGCGGCGTCGAATTTGTTCTCGCGGATCGCCCGCAGCAGCGTGACGGTCTGCATCGGGTTGCGCGACGGGATGGTCTCGACGACGCGTCCCGCGTCGATGTCGTCCTGCACCTTCGCGACCACCAGGCGCACCCCGGACTCCGCGACGAGTTCGTCGCGCGCCTGCAGTACCTCGTCGAAGTTGTGCCCGGTGTCGACATGCATGACGGGGAACGGCAGCCTGCCCGGCCGGAACGCCTTCAACGCGAGATGAAGCATGACGATCGAGTCCTTGCCACCGGAGAACAGCAGCACGGGCCGCTCGAACTCCGCGGCCACCTCTCGGATGATGTGGATCGCCTCGGCCTCCAGCGACCTCAGGTGGCTCAGCTCGTAGCGGCCCGCCTGGTTGAGTTCCGGCGCCGCGGTCATCGCTTCCTCGTTAAGTTGGTAGAAATGACCAGATTTATGCTCATAACCCGATATGAAACCAGCTCCGGCCAGCGCTGTCAACGTTCCTTCTCGCGCGAGCAGACGCAAAAGCGCGTGTCGCGACGGCGTGTCGGGTGATTCTGCGTTTCCCAGCTTCGCGTGGCCCAGCTCGCCGGGAAAGGCGACTACCCCGGAGGTAATTGATCTGCTGCAGATACTGGAGGCATGTCAACTCCGACCCAGCCGCAGACCGGCGCGGACGTCATCGCGCAGTTCCTCCCCCAGTCGCCGTTCGTCGCCAAGCTCGGCATCGTCGCCGATTCCCTCGACGGCGATGAGGTACGACTCCGGCTGCCGTGGGATCCGTCCAACGTCACGATCGGCGACATGGTGCACGGCGGTGCGATCGCCGCGCTAGCCGATGTCGCGGTGATGGCGGCCGCATGGGCGGGTGCCGAGGTTCCCGACTCGCTGCGCGGCGTGACCACGTCGATGTCGATGCAGTTTCTCGCTCCCGCCCGTGCGACGGACCTGATCGCGATCGGCCGGGTGTTGCGGCGCGGCAAGACGTTGGTGAATTGCGACGTCGACGTGGTCACGGCCGACGGAGAAGCGGTCGCGAAGGCGATCGCCACCTACAAGATTGGCTAGCCGTCACGAAACGTGACGCAGGTCTTGTGCGCGCTCCCAGTGAGTCATAAGGTTCGGTACGAACAAAGTGTTCGTTGGCACCGAAAATATGATCTGCTTTGGCGAACGGGCGTTCGAACTTGACTGCAGAATCGGCTGAAACTTCTATGGGTGCGCGCATCCGTGAGTTCCGGCTGGCACGCAAGCTGACCTTGCGCGACCTGGCCACTCGGGCTGCGACATCTCCCGGGTTCCTCAGTCAACTGGAGCGAGGCCAGGTCAATGCGAGCGTGGGAACCCTGCGCCGCTTGTGCGAGGAGCTTGGGATCACCCTCCCCGACCTTTTCACCGACCACCACGCGAACGGCCCGCGGATTCTGCGCAAGCAGGATCGTCCGGAAATCCACGTGTCGGACACGAGCGCCAAGTACCTGCTGTCCCAGAAGCCGCTGCGCAACCTCGAGGTCTATGTCGCCGAGTTCGCCCCGGGCGGCACCGCAGGGGAGGCCTATGTCCACGACGATTCGCAGGAGATCGTGCTGGTCATCGCGGGCAGCGTGATTCTCGAACTCGACGGGTCGAAACATCGCCTCGACGCGGGCGACAGCGCGGAGTACCGCACCTCGGTTCCGCACACGGTGCACAACACCGGCGATGAACGAGCCGAGCTGCTCTGGATCGTCAGCCCACCCACCAGTTAAAGGAGTTCTCCATGACTACCTCTGCTCGCTGTCGACGCGCGCCGTTGGCGATGGCGTCCCTTCTCGTCACGACCGTACTCACCGTCGCGTGCTCGTCCCCCGGTCCGGGGTCTTCCGCCGATGTCGACCTCGGCAGCGGGCCACCGCAAGCAGGCACCATCAAGGCCGACGCGCTCAAGGGCGTCACTCTCACCTTCGTCTCCTATGGCGGCATCTACCAAGACGGACAGATGGCGGCAGCCGTCGACCCGTTTGCCAAGGAGTCCGGCGCACAGATCCTTCAGGACGGCCCGACCGACAACGCAAAGATCAAGGCGCAGGTCGACTCTGGCAACGTCACCTGGGACGTCATCGACTCGACCAACGTCTTCACCGCACAGCACTGCGGCGACTTGTTCATGCCGATCGACACGAGCATCGTCGACGTCAGCAAGATCCCACCGGGCGCCAAGACCGACGATTGTTCAGTTCCCGCAATGCAATACGGGCTGATCGTTGTCTACAACACCGAAAAGTACGGTGCCAACCCGCCCAAGACGTGGGCCGATTTCTACGACACCGCGAAGTACCCTGGCAAGCGAGCCATCCAGGGCAAGCCAGGAGAGCTGGACCCAGGCGTCCTCGAAGGCGCTGTGCTCGCCGACGGTGTCGCACCCGACAAGGTCTATCCGATCGACGTCGACCGGGCGCTGCGCAAGTTGTCGAGTATCCGCGGTGACATCGTCTTCTGGAATACCGGCGCCGAGGCGCAACAGTTCGTCGAGTCAGGCCAAGTCGACATGGCGCTGCTGTGGAGCGGTCGCGCCTACACTGCCGTGAAGAACGGCGCGCCGTTCGCCCCGATGTGGAACCAGTGGATGCCAGAGGCCGACACCATCGCCGTGGCCAAGGGCGCCAAGAACCCCAAGGCGTCCATGGCTCTGATCAACTACTACCTGGGCGCGCAGCAGCAAGCCAAGCTCACCGAGTTGACGTCCTACAGCCCCGTCAATGTCGACTCAAAGCCCCAACTCGACGACGTGGCCAAGTCATTTCTCACCACGACCCCCGAACGTGAGAAGGACAGGTTCCCGCTCGACGTCGCATGGTGGGCCAAGAACAACGATGCGATGACGAGCGCGTACGCGAACTGGCTTGCGCGTTAAAGGGTTTACGCGGATATGACAGTTGTGGATGTGCTGGCGGGCCGGGACACGGCCCGCCAGACTCCGGTCGAAGTCGCGAGCACGAAGCGACGGCGTCGCAGCGCCATCGGGTTGCTCTCCCCTTCTTTGATCCTCGTCCTCGGGGTGTTCGTCGCTCCCCTTGGGATCATGCTCTGGCGGGCCTTCAGCGATCCACAGCTGGGGTTTGGGAATTTCCAGTGGTATCTCACCGACGCCGTGCAACACGACGTACTCGTCAGGACATTCACCACCGCACTGATCGTCACCGTGGTCTGTCTGGTGGTGGGGTACCCGTTTGCTTACGCCATGGTCGCGTTCGGGCCCAAGGTGCGCGCCGTGCTGACGCTGCTGATCCTCGTCCCGTTTTGGACAAGCCTGATGGTGCGCACATTCGCATGGGTAATCCTGTTGCAGGACAACGGCCCTGTGCACTCCGTCTTCAAGCTCGTCGGTTTGGAGCAGGTGCGGCTGATCCGCACCAACCTCGGCGTGGTCATCGGCATGAGTCAAATCCTGCTGCCGTTCATGGTCTTGCCGCTGTACGCGGTGATGGTGAGCATCGACCGTCGGCTCGTCCTGGCCTCCGCGAGCCTTGGCGCGCGGCCCCTCACGTCGTTCCGACGAATCTGGGTGCCGCTGTCGCTGCCAGGAGTAGGCGCCGGCTGCCTCATGGTGTTCATCAGCAGCCTCGGCTTCTACGTCACCCCAGCGCTGCTGGGTTCGCCGAACAACTCGTTGATCAGCCAGCAGATCTACGTGCAGGTCAACAGCCTCCTGCAGTGGGGTAAGGGCGGCGCGATGGGCGTGGTCCTGTTGATCCTGACCTTCGCCGTCCTTGCGGTGCTCATGCTTGCGCTGCGCCGTGCAGCGCGCGAGGAGCAGCGCGAATGACCCCACGTATCAACACCTTCTGGCGCGCATTACTCCTGGTCTTCTGCGGGATCGTCGCGCTGTGGCTCGTCGCGCCATCGCTCGTCGTCATTCCGCTGAGCTTCACCGACCGACCGTCGTTCAACTTCCCGCCCGCCGGTTGGTCCACGCAGTGGTACACCAACTTCTTCACCGATCCCTCGTGGCTGTATGCGCTGCAGGCGAGTCTGCGGGTCGGGGCCCTGGTCACCGTCGTGGCGACGGCATGCGGCACAGCGGCCGCGGTGGCGTTCAGCCGCACCCGATTCTTTGGTGATCAGGGGATACGGGCGCTGTTGCTGTCACCGATGGTCGTCCCCGTCATCGTGGTGGCGATCGGTCTGTATGCGATGTTCCTGCGGCTCAACCTACTTGGCACGACACTGGGATTCGTCGTCGCACACAGCGTGCTCGCGCTGCCGTTCGTGATCATCCCGGTCAGCGCGAGCCTGCAGGGCTTCGACCGACGGCTCGAGGACGCCGCGGCGATCTGCGGCGCCGGGCGGTGGACCGTGTTTCGCACCGTCACCCTGCCGATAGTGGCACCAGGCGTCATGTCGGGTGCGTTGTTCGCGTTCGCGACCAGCTTCGACGAAGTCGTGCTCTCACTGTTCATCCAGAGTCCCTATCTCCAAACGCTTCCGGTGCGCATGTACTCGTCTGTCACCCGTGACACCGACCCGACCATCGCCGCGGCGGCCACCTTGATCCTCGCCCTCACGACCGCCCTAACCATCGTTGCGAGCATCTACGCAATCAGGAGAAATCGTGTCCGCTGACCGCACCCCACACGGCGCCTCGATCACCATGCGGGGCCTGACGAAGCGCTACGGCCCGGTCACCGCCGTCGACGCCATCGACCTCGACGCACGACCCGGCGAGTTCCTGACGCTGCTCGGCCCCAGCGGCTCCGGCAAGACCACCACGTTGAACATGATCGCCGGTTTCGTCGACGTCACCGAGGGTGAGCTGCTGATCGATGACCGGGAGATGACGAATCTGCCGCCGTACAAACGCAATATCGGCATGGTGTTTCAGCACTATGCGCTGTTTCCGCACATGAGCGTTGCGGAGAACGTCGAGTATCCGTTGCAGCAGCGGTCGATTCCCAAACAAGAGCGACGGACCATGGTGGCCAAGGCTCTGGAGACCGTCGGCCTCGGCACCCTCGGCCGGCGCAGGCCAAAGGAGCTCTCCGGCGGCCAGCAGCAGCGTGTCGCACTGGCAAGGGCGATGGTGTACAGCCCGCGCGTCCTGCTCATGGATGAGCCGCTCGGCGCGTTGGACAAGAAGCTCCGCGATTCGCTGCAGCTGGAGATCAAACGCATCCACGCCGAGCTCGGTACGACGTTCGTCTATGTGACGCACGATCAGGACGAAGCCTTGGTGCTTTCCGACCGGATCGCGGTTTTCAACAACGGCGGCATCGAGCAAATCGGCTCGCCCACAGAGCTTTATGAGTATCCGAACAGCCTGTTCGTCGCCCAGTTCCTCGGTGAGTCTTCCCTCTTCCACGGCGTCGTCAACGGCGAAAGGGAAGTCGAAGCCAACGGTCACCGCCTCGCCGCCGGCCGGGGTGAACAGCCCAACGGCACCTCGGTTGCGGTGGTCGTCCGGCCGGAGCGGATCCGCATCGACGTCGACGGTCCCCGGCCTGACGCGGTGAACGCCGTCCCCGGCCGCATCGTGCAGCACATCTACTTCGGCAACTCACGCAAGGTCGAGGTACTGCTCGACGACGGCACCACAGTTCTCGTGCGCGAAAGCTCCGGTGCACTAAGCCCCTCCAACACCGAAGACCGGGTGTGGCTCACATTCGACCCGAACGACGCGGCAATCCTCGCAAGCGATCCACAGACGGCAGAACCGCAGCCGACGCCCGCCTGACCCTCAGATCGCTACGCACGACGAACAGGAGCACCACCATGCCCATCGACGAGAGACCCGTCGATGTGTCAACGGAATTCACCAACGGCGATGTGTCGTTCTGGTACCGCTCAATCGGCCTACCGGACTTCAGGCCGCCGCTGCCTGGTGATCGCGATGCCGATGTGTGCATCGTCGGCGCCGGCTTCACCGGGCTGTGGACCGCCTACTACCTCAAGCGGGCGCAGCCGGATCTGCGCATCGTCGTGCTGGAGCGCGAGTTCGCCGGCTTCGGCGCATCGGGTCGCAACGGCGGCTGGCTCTCGGCCGAGTTGGCCGGTAAGCGCGAGGCGTATGCCGCGACCCATGGGCATGACAGTGTCGTCGACCTGATGCGTGCCATGCGCGGGGCGGTCGACGAGGTCATCGGCGTCGCCAAGGCCGAGAACATCGAGGCCGATATCGCCAAGGACGGCCTGCTGCACGTGGCGCGCACTCGTGCGCAAATCGGCCGGCTCCACGAATCTCTACGGTACGAACAAGACTGGGGTGCGGGTCCGCAGGACTTCGTTGAGCTGAGCCGCGACGAGATGGACGATCGCATCCGGGTTGCCGGCGCTTTGGGTGGCCTCTTCAGTCCGCACTGCGCCCGCGTGCAGCCGGCCAAGCTGGTGCTGGGACTGGCCCGCGTCGTCGAGGCCATGGGCGTGACGATCTTCGAACAGACCACGGTCAGCAGGATCGAGCAGGGCCGGGCGGTGACCAACCGCGGCACGGTGCGGGCACCGATCGTCCTGCGTTGCCTCGAAGGATTCACCGCGAGCATCCAAGGCCAGCGGCGTAATTGGCTACCGATGAACTCCTCGATGGTCGTCACCGCGCCGCTATCCCAAGAGGTCATCGACCAGATCGGCTGGCGGCGCGCCGAACTGCTCGGCGATTACGCGCACGGCTACATGTACGCCCAACGCACCGCGGACAACCGCATAGCCCTCGGCGGCCGCGGCATTCCCTACCGCTACGGGTCACGTATCGACGACCGGGGCGCCACCCAGAACTGGACCATCACCGCGCTGACCGAGTTGATGCACGACATGTTTCCCGCGACCAGCGCGGTGCCGATCGTCCACGCGTGGTGTGGCGTCCTCGGCGTGCCGCGGGACTGGACGGCCACCGTCGACCTCGACCGCGCCACGGGGCTCGGCACCGCGGGCGGCTATGTCGGCAGCGGGCTGACAACCACCAACCTCGCCGGGCGCACGCTCGCCGACCTGGTGCTCGAACGCGATAGTGAGCTCACCCGGCTGCCGTGGGTGGGCAGGCACGTCAGGCGGTGGGAACCCGAACCATTGAGATGGCTTGGCGTTCAGGCCATGTACGCGT
This sequence comes from uncultured Actinomycetota bacterium, assembly GCA_963711755.1. Classification (GTDB taxonomy): domain Bacteria; phylum Actinomycetota; class Actinomycetes; order Mycobacteriales; family Mycobacteriaceae; genus Mycobacterium. The sequence continues at coordinate 502,322 of CAVQFK010000023.1, read as the reverse complement.
TGTATCGCACGGCCGACCGGCGCGAAACCGAGAAGAACCTGACAGGCACCAGCCGGATCGCCCGCTTTGCCAACATGATCACCGGCCGATGACCCGCCAGAACGACGACGTGAGCCTGCGGCACACTCACGCACCGGAAATCGATCTGCCCGCTCCGAAACCGAAGCCAACGAGCATCACCAACCAGCTCGAGTCGACGGTCACCGTGTGGGACGGAGGTCCCATTGCAGCCGGCGTGTGGGAGTGCGGACCAGGCGAGTTCACCGCCGACCGCAGTTCGACGACCGAGGTGTGCCACATCATCTCGGGGTCGGGAACCGTCACCGGACAGGACGGCGTCAGCGCGGAGGTCCGGGCCGGCTCCCTGCTGGTGCTCCCGCGCGGATGGCGCGGGACATGGGTCGTTCGCGAGACCATCCGCAAGTCCTACGTCACCGTCGAGGACTAGGTTTCTCGCCTTAGCTGATGAGCGGCGCGTCGTTCGGGCGCAGCGACGGGCCGATGGCGATCTTCGATCCTGGTGTGCGCCCCTTGCCCCAACCGATCCGTTCGCGGTAGCTGCCGAGCAGCCCGCGCCCGACGAGTGTCGGCTCGTCGAGCGGGAGCTGGGGCTCGGTGTACGGCGAAACGAACAGCGCGTCGACGGGGCAGTTCGCCTCGCACTGAAAGCAGGTCTGGCAGTCCGAATGCCTGCTGATCACCGGCACGCCAGCGGATCCGCGGTCGAACACGTTCGTCGGACATACCTCGATGCATTTGTCGCAACCGATGCACCTTTCGGCGGATACCAACTCGATCACGAAGCGACCCCGGACGCCACGAAGGCCGCGTGTTCCTTGCGAACCCAGATGCGATCGAGCCCGCCGGCGGTTTGTCCCTCGCCGACTTCCGCTAGTTCGGTGTGATGACTGCACGTCCCCGGATTTTGCCATCGTGCAGGAGGTGGTACGCCTCGCCCGCACGGTCCAACGGAAAAGTCTCGACGAGCATCTTGATCTTTCCGCTGTGAGCCAGCTCGATGACCTCGATCAGTTCGGGAATCGATCCCCAGAACGGCGACGCGACAGCGCATTCTTTCGCCGGGCTGTTGAAGTTCACGGGCAACGCGGCATGGCCAAGTCCGACGATGGTGAGGTGGCCAAGCACCCGTGATACTTGTGCGGCCATCGTGAGCGTCGGGCTGACGCCGACGAGGTCAAGCACGACCTCGGCGCCCTGACTATGTGTCATGTCCTTGATCCGCTTCACCGCATCGTCGCCGGAGATGAGTGCTTCGTCGGCGCCCATCGTCTTGGCGATCGCCAGCTTGTCCTCCGAAGTATCCACCGCGACTACGGTTGTCGCCGAGGCGAGCGCCTTCAGTACCTGGATGGCCATCTGGCCGAGTCCGCCGGCGCCGATCACCACCGCGGTCGAACCCGGCCTCAACAGATGGAGTGACCGCTTCACGGCGTGATAGCTGGTCAGCCCGGCGTCCGTGAGCGGGGCCACCTCGCGTGGATCCAACTCGCCCAATGGAATCAAGTATCGGGTCGCCGGGACAAGGAGATACTCGGCCATGCCGCCGTCGGTCCCGCCGAGCCCACCCGGGCTGGGCTTTCCCGAGGTTTGGCAATAGTTCTCCATTCCTTGGCGGCAATTCATGCACAGCCCGCAGCCCCACGGGCCGTACACGATGACGGGATCCCCCGGTGCGAAACCTGTTGCGCCAGGCCCCATCGTCTCAACCCAACCGGCGTTCTCATGTCCCAGGGTGAATGGCAGCGTCATCGACTTCGATCCGGCGGGTGCCTCGAGGAGATGCAGATCCGAGTGACACGCTCCCGCGCCGCCGACTTTCACCAACACCTCCCCCGGCCCCGGTTCTGGCACCGGCACGTCGCGAAGTTGGCCCGGCTGTTGCCATTCGACGAACTGAAAAGCCTTGATGGCCGTGCCTCAGTCCGTGATCCGGTCGAACTCGACCTCAAGATGCAGCGGACCGCGGAACACTTGGTTCACCCGGTAGGGCGGTGGATCGACGACCAGTCGCGGGTTCTCGACGCGCCGCAGGAACGTCTCCAAAGCGATGTTGACTTCGAGCCGGGCCAGCGGGCCACCGACGCAACTGTGCACTCCGCGGCCCCACCCCACGTGCTGGTTGTCGGGGCGCTGGATATCAAACTTCTCCGGGTCGGGGAATCGCTTGGGATCCCGGTTGGCCGCGCCGTACAGCAGGTGCACCGCCGAGCCAGCGGGGATGACCGTCCCGCCGACCTCGACGTCGGCGGTGACGCTGCGGCTGGGGAAGAACTGGACGGCCGACTGCAATCGCAACACCTCTTCGATCGCCTTCGGGATCAGTTCGGGTTTCTCGTGCAGCAGGTCGATGGACTCGGGGTTGCGCAGCAAGAGCAGCACGCAATGCGCGATGGTGTTCACCGTCGAGTCGTGTCCGGCAATCAGCAGCAGCATGGCGTTGGCCGCGGCCTCCTCGGGCGTCATCGGCCCGTCTGGACCGTCGTGGTCGTTGACCAACTTGGACAGCACGTTGTCCTTCGGTTCCGTCAGAAAGCCCTCGATGAGGTCGGCCATGTAGGCGGTCAGTGCGGCCGTACTTTCCTTGCCCTTCTGCTTGCGGGCCTGCCCTTCTTCGGTGGCGGCGTCGGGGCCCATATCCGCACCCGCCATGAAGTCGAAGATCCAGCCGTGGAAAGTGGGTTCGTCCTTCAGCGGGACACCCAATATCTGGCAGATGACGGCGACCGGAACCGGATAGGCATAGTCGTCCACGACGTCGAAGGTGTTGTCGCCCAGCCCGTTGGTCCCCGCTTTGATCTTGCTCAACGAGTCGTCGCAAAGAGCCTGGATGTCAGCAGCCATGTTGGGGATGACGTTCGGGGAGTGTGGCGGCGCGAAGTGCCGCATCACCTGTCGGCGCTGCTTGTCGTGCTTGGCAGGATCGGAAACGATCAGGCTCGGCTCGCTGCCGTACGCCTGCATATGCTCGGCGCCGACGTCGGGTTGCGCGTGAGCTGCCGGTTTGGCCGAAATAGGACTCTTCGAGATGTCGGAACTCACGTGCGGGTCGTGGGCGAGTTGTAGGAGCTCGCGGTAGCCGGTGACGACATATACCTTGTCGGCGACCTGTACTACCGGGGTCTTCCGGAGCTCGTCGAAGAACCGGTAAGGGTCGTGACGGTTCTCGTATCTCATCGCCTCTGTCCAGGCGGTCTCTGCGGTTGTCATGGCGGCTTCTTTCCTGAGGCGGGCTAGCGGCTCTTGGCGCGGAATTCGGCGCCCCGCGACGTCGGATCATGGCCGGTGAGAACGACATCGGGGATACCGGTCGGCTCGCGCGGGTCGGGGAAGCGCGCGGACATCGGCTCCGCATCTGCAGGTTGGTCGTAACCCGGTGGCGGCGGCGGGAAGGGCGCCGATTGTTCGATGAGTCTGCCGTAGTACTCCAGCCACTTGCCGTGATTGAAGGTGATGGCTCCGACGATGCGACCCTTCTTGCCGAAGGCGGCCGCGAAGCGCAGATCCTCCACCGAACCCTGGGTGAAGACGATTTCGTCACCGAAGGAGCACACGCCGACGCCCTTGATGTTGACGCCGAACTGGCCGGACCAGAACTGCGGCAACGGGAGGTGCGGGCGTCGGCCTCGCTCGAGGTGGACCATGTTGTGCGCGGCGGTCTTTGCGCCCAGCACCGCGGCATCGACGTGCTCGATCGCCATGAACTGGTACTCGTAGAGCACGTGCGGTGCCCGCGCGATGTCGCCGGCGACGAAGATGTTGTCGGTCACCACGCCGTTGATGTCAAAGGCGCGGCATCCGGCGTCGCAGGCAACGCCCCAGAACCCGGCGGCCAGCTCGGCGCCTTCCAACCATTCGATATTGCGGACCGACCCTAGCGACGCCACCACCACGTCGACATCAAGCAGTGTCCCGTCCGATAACTGAGCCTGCCGGACGTGCCCGTCGGCGTCACCCTTCAGCGCTTCCACTGCCACACCTGTACGCAGGTCGACTCCGGCGTCGCGCTGCATCTTGGCGGCGATATCGCCGATCACCCCGCCGAGCGGCCCGACCAATGGTGCGCTGGAGCGTTCCGCAACCGTCACATCCAATCCGAGATCACGGCAGACCGAGGCCATTTCTGAGCCGATGAAGCCCGCGCCGACGATCAGCACCCGCTTCGGCCTTGCCTTCAAAGCGGCCTGCAGCTCAGCCGCGTCATCGCAGGTGCGCAGTGTGTACAGACCCTTCAGCTTGGCCTCGTCGGGGTTGAACCACGCACGCGAACGGACGCCCGTGGCGATCAGCAGTCGGTCGTACGGCACCTTGTCGCCATTGGCCAGCCACACTTCCCGGTTGTCGCGGTCCAGCCTGGTGGCCGCGACACCGAGTCGCCAGTCCGCGTCTACCGCCCGCAGGCGCGGCAGCTTGGTGTTCCCGGCCGGCACCCATCCCTTGAGCACCTGCTTGGACAACGGCGGACGATCGTATGGCTCGTGGACTTCGTCACCGATGATGGTCAGCGAACCCGTGAATCCCTCGTCCCGCAACGCTTCTGCGGCGCGCAATCCAGTCAGAGAGGCACCGACGATCACGATTCGACCCTGCGCCTTGAACGTCCTGACGAGATCATCGATCAGCGGATGCGTGCTCACTTCGTCGTCCTGTCCGAGGGGGGATCCATCTCCGCGATGATCGCCTGCACCGGGCAGGACGCCACGGCCCGCGCGACCTGCTGGCGTTGCGAATCGTCGGGATTGGGGTCGTACGCGAGCGCCTCTTCGCCCTGCAACTGAAGGACATCCGGCGCCAACGGGACGCACTGCGCATATCCCAGGCACCGGTTCAAATCCACGACAATTCGCATCGTTTCGGCTCCTTCTCAACCGGCGCTGAGGGCTGGTCAGCGCGGTTCGGTGAAATCCCACGGGAAGGGTGCTGACGGTACGCTTACACGCATCCGCAAAAGGTGCTTTTTGATGGCCGCCCCCGCTAGGTCGGCGCATTGGCGGGTTGGAACACCCCGGCGTTGTCTCCGTCTTCTTCGGCGCGAATGATGTGCACGACCGCGTTGATGAGCGCCAGGTGAGTGAACGCCTGCGGGAAGTTGCCAAGATGCCGACCGGTGCGCGGCTGGATCTCTTCGGCATAGAGATGCAGCGGGCTGGCGAAGGACAGCAGCCGCTCGCACAGGCGCTTGGCCCGGTGGACCTCGCCGATCTCGACAAGCGCCGACACCAACCAGAACGAGCAGATCGTGAAAGTGCCTTCTTCGCCTGACAATCCGTCGTCGGTCTCCTCAACGCGATACCTAAGCACCAGGCCGTCCTCGGTGAGCTCGTCGGCGATGGCCAGCACGGTCGCGCGTATCCGCGGATCGTCGGCAGGCAGGAACCGGTTCAGCACCGCCAGCAGCAGCGAGGCGTCCAGCGCGTCGCTGCCATAGCTCTGGGTCAATACCCCGCGGGCGTCAACGCCGTTGGCCAGGACGTCGGCCTTGATCTCGTCGGCGATGGCGAGCCACCCCTTGGTGTGCTTCGTCCACCCATGCAACTCGGCCAGCTTGGCCCCGCGGTCCAGCGCCACCCAGCACGCGATCTTGCTCGAGGTGAAGTGCTGCGGCTCACCGCGCACCTCCCAGATGCCGCGGTCGGGCTCGCGCCAGTGCTCGATGGCCTCGTCGACTTGGTGTTTGAGCATCGGCCACAAGGCTTCCGTAACCTGCTCGCGGGACTTGGCGTGCAAATAAATCGAGTCCAGCAATGAACCCCAGATGTCGTGCTGCTTCTGGTCATACGCACCATTGCCGATCCGCACCGGGCGCGCATTGTCGTAGCCGGACAGGTGGTGCAGCTCGTCCTCCACGAGCGTGCGTTCTCCGCCAACGCCGTACATCACCTGAAGGTCGTGGTGTTCAGCGGTATTCGCTCCGGATACGTCGGCAATGAACGAGAAGAAGTCGTCTGCCTCCCGATCCAGGCCCAGGGTGTAGAGACCCCACAGCGCGAACGTCGCATCCCTGATCCAGGTGTATCGGTAGTCCCAGTTACGTTCGCCCTGAGGGGTTTCCGGCAGCGAGGTAGTGCTCGCCGCCAGTAGCGCGCCGGTCGGCGCGTACGACAACCCCTTCAGCGTGAGCGCGCTGCGTTGCAGATACGACCGCCACGGGTGATCCGGGAACTTGCCGATATTGATCCATTGCCGCCAGCATTCACTGGTCGTCCACATCTGCTCGACGGCCTCGTCATAGGTCTGGGGCGCGGGATTTTTCGAGAAACTCAACGCGACAAAGGCGTTCTCGCCCTCTTTCAGTCTTGTCCGTGCGCGCGCCTGGCGGCCCTCCAGCCCGAGGCGCAGGTTGGTTGTCAGCCGCAGCGTCGGGTGCGCATCAGGATCGGCTTTGGCCCGCGCGACGGCTTCGGAGTATCCACTGGCCGAGTACTCCCAGCTGGCACTGGACCGGTGGTAGTCGAACGACGGCTCGCAGTCCATCATCAGCTCGACCGTCCCGCTCACGCATCGCACGGTCCGCAGCAGCGTGTGCTCGGCGTCCCAGTCCATCGGCACGCGGCGATGCGTACGTGATCGCGTCTCGATGTCACGCCATCGGCCCATCACCATCGTGTCGCGGACGATCATCCAGCCGGTGTGAGTCTGCCAAGTCGTCTCCAGGATCAGGCTGCCAGGCAGGTAGCGCCTTGCCGAAGGCACCGAAACGCCATAGGGACCCAGCCGGAAGTGCCCTGCGCCGCGATCCAGGATGGCGCCGAACACGCTGGGCGAATCGGGCCGGGGCACGCAGAGCCACTCGACCGATCCACTCGAGGAGATCAGGCAGGTGTTCTCGCAGTCGGAGAGAAACGCGTAGTCGGCGATCGGCGGAAAGGGGTTCCGCAAGCCGCTCGGCGCGTATGGCACCGGGGCGGTTTCGTTGAGCTGCACGGCGGCGCCGCTCTCGTCGGCGGGCGTCGCGTGCTGCAGGACCATCTGGACATCATCGATGTCCCGCCCCGCCCCGCGCAGGCGTTTAGAGCAGGCCAGGCTCAGGTCGTGACCTCGTTGAGCTTCCCGGTGGCAACGTCGAAGATGAAGCCGCGCAGCGACTCGTGCTTGGTGACGAACGGGCTTGCCTCGATGCGGCGCAGCGACTGACGCACGTCTTCTTCGAGATCAATGAACGCCTCGGCCGCCCACTCGGGCTTGATGCCGGTGTCGTCCTGGATCTGCTGCTTGAATCCGTCGTCCGTGAAGGTGAGCATGCCGCAGTCGGTGTGGTGGATCAGGATGATCTCTCTGGTGCCGAGCAGCCGCTGGCTGATGGCCAACGAGCGGATCTCGTCGTCGGTGACGACGCCGCCGGCGTTTCGGATGACGTGGGCCTCCCCGTCGCCGAGGCCGAGGATTCGATACACGTCGAGACGGGCATCCATGCACGCCACCACCGCGACGTGCTTGCTGGGCGGCAGCGGTAGCGGGCCCTCGAATGTGCGGGCGTACGCCTCGTTGTTCTTCAGGTACTCATCGGTCGCGGACATTGGAACCTCCTTGTTCCGACGATAGGCACACGGGAACGAAAAGGGCACTGGTGAAAATCACCGCGACCCGATGGGCGACGGCCGCCCTGCCAGGGGGAAGGCAGAGCGGCCGTCTGGCCGGTGTTGCTTTAGAGCGGAATCCAGATGGGACCGAGCCAGAAACCCCAGCCCTGGTGTCCTGCGTCGAACACCGGGTTCACCCATTGCCCCTGGTACTGGAACGGCCGGTGATCGCGGACCGCGCGGTTGTAGCCATCGCGGTCCTGCCATCCGACATCCGGTCGCGATGGCTCCACGACGACAGGGCCCGGTCCGGGAGGCCGTGGCTGCGCGTTGGCGATGCCTGGGCCGACGCCAAGGGCTGCCGCGGCGAGCCCACCGGTGATGGCGGCTGCTGCGATCAGTTGTTTGAATTTCATGCGATCATTCCTTTCGTCTTCTGCTTCAACGGGATTGCAGGTCGTACACGCTGGTTCCGCCGACATCGGTGGGCGTGAAGTTCTGCTTGACCCACGTCGTGATGTCGGCCGCGCTGCCCGACTCTCGTCCTGGCGGACCGCCCCGCGAATCTGCGATGAAGTACCGCACTTGGCCGTCCGCGACATACGCCTGGAACTGTGCGAGCGTCGGCGAATTGTCTGCACCGCTGAACCCGCCGATCGCCATGACCGACACCCCCGCCTTCAGCTCGAGGCTACTCGCCAGATGTGAGCCCACAGTGGCTGCGGCCCAACGGTTGTCGACGTGCTCGACCAACCCTGCGAGCGCATTCTCATCGGTCGGCTTACTGCCCGGCGGCCGGTCGCTGAAGCCTGCGTCGCGGCTGGGTCCTGACATCGTGCCCGGCCCGCTGGGTGAATGAGCCACGTTGTAGATCGAGAAGGCGGTGGGTGCCGCCAGGCCGAAAAGCGCTGCAGCAGCAACCAGTACGACGGCGGCACGGCCGAGTCGATGAGCACCGATGGCGATGACCGCCGCCACGACAACCGATCCGGCAAGCACCATCGCGCGCAGCGCGGGAAACCAGTCCGGTGTGCGAGCCAGCAGAACGAACGCCCACGCGCCGGTGCTCGCGGCCATGGTCGCCAGCACGATCCGCGGCCCAAGGAGCTCCCGGCCCCGCCACAACTCGGCCACCGAGATCCCGACCAGTGCCGCCACCGCGGGTGCCAAGGCCACCGTGTAATACGGGTGCACAATGCCGTCCATGAAGCTGAAGACCGCGCCGGTGACCAGTAGCCAGCCGCCCCACAGCAGCAGCCCGGCACGGACATGTCCGGTGCGAGTCGTCCGCCGGGTGAGCCACAGCCCGGCAGCCAGCCCTATCAGGGCCGCGGGCAGCAGCCAGGACGCCTCAACGCCCATCGACGGGCCGAACAGTCGGCCGATGCCGGCATGGCCGCCGAAGAACACGTTGCCAGCGCCGCCGGGGCCAGGACCGCCACCGTGGCCGCCTGGACCGCCCTCGCCGCCGGCGATGCGTTGAATCCCGTTGTAGCCCAACGCCAACTGCAGCAGGCTGTTGTCGGTGGACCCGCCGATGTACGGGCGGGAGTCGGTGGGCCATAAGTCGACCAGTGCGAGGTACCACCCCACGGACACCACCATCGTCGCGGCGCCGACGAGTAGTTTGCCGATCCGCTGCCACATGCCGGCAGGCGCTGCGACCAGGAACACCAGCGCGAGGCCCGGCACGACCAGGAATGCCTGCAGGAGTTTCGTCAGGAACGCGAAGCCGATGACGCAGCCCGCCAGCGCCATCCAGCGCGTGCTGGCGGTCTCGGTGGCCCGCAACACGCAGTACGCGGCGGCCACCAGCAGCAGTACAAGCAACGCGTCGGGGTTGTTGAAGCGAAACATCAATGCGGCGACCGGTGTCACTGCCAGCGCTGCGCCTGCGATCAGGCCCCCGGCCGGTCCGCTGGTGCGGCGCACGGTGGCATAGAGCAGCCCGACGGCCGCAACGCCCATCAGCGCCTCCGGCAGCAGCATCGTGAACGGGCTGAACCCGAACAACCTGCCGAACAGGCCCATGACCCACAGTGCGGCGGGGGGCTTGTCGACGGTGATCGCGTTGCCCGCATCCAGCGACCCGAACAGCAACGCCTTGGGGTCCTGCGTGCCTGCCTGCACGGCGGCTGCGTAGAAGGAGTTGGCCCATCCCGAGGCACCGAGGCCCCACAGGTACAGCACGGCGGTGCCGACCAGCAGGACCAACAGCGCGGGGCGGGCCCAGCGTGGCGCCGTGGGGTCGTTCGGTGCCGTCTGCTGCGTTTGCACGTCTGCGGTGATCGTCATCAGCGGGTCCGTCCCGGGTGAAATACCCAGCCGCGCAGCAGGACGAAGCGCACCGCGGTGGCCACCAGGTTGGCCACCACCAGCACACCCAACTCCACTAGGTGGTGTGGATCGGCGACGACGGCGTGCAGCGCTCCGAGTGCTCCACTGGTGATCGAAAGCGCAATCGCGAACACGATGAGTCCCTCGACGTGATGGCGTCCCGCTTTGGCCATCCCGCCAACCCCGAAGGTGAAGCGCCGGTTGGCGGCGGTGTTGCCGATCGCCGTGAGCAGCAACGCGATCAGGTTCGCCGCCTGCGCACCCGCCCAACCCTGCATCAGCATGAACAGCACCACATAAGCCGCGGTCGACACCACACCGACGGCCCCGAACCGCACCGCCTGACGAAAGAGCGATCCTGGCGCAGCGGCAGCTCGCGACGAACCCAGCTGCGCGGCAATCATGTTCACCGGGATCGACCCGTTCGCGAAGCCACGCAGCAGCCGCCCGATGCCCTTGAGATCGGCGGCGGCGGTGGCGACGATGTCGACACGGCTGTCCGGATCGTCGACCCAGTCGACAGGGACTTCGTGGATGCGCAGCCCACTGCGCTCCGCGAGCACCAGCAGTTCGGTGTCGAAGAACCAGCCGGTGTCGGACACGTGCGGCAGCAGCTGCCGCGCAACGTCATTGCGGATTGCCTTGAAACCGCACTGTGCGTCGGAGAATCCCGCGGCCAGTGTAGATCTCAGGATCAGGTTGTAGCAGCGCGAGATGATCTCCCGCTTGGTGCCGCGTACCACCCGAGCACCACGCCCAAGCCGGGTGCCGATCGCGAGGTCCGAGTGGCCGGAGATGAGCGACGCCACCAGCGGGGCGAGCGCCGCAAGGTCGGTGGACAGGTCGACATCCATGTACGCCAGCACGGGAGCGTCCGACGCGGACCACACCGCATGCAGCGCTCGTCCGCGCCCCTTCTGCTCGAGGTGCACGACCCGTATATCGCTGAGCTCCGACGCCAGTTCGCTGGCGATTGCCAAGGTGTCGTCGGTGCTGGCGTTGTCCGCGATCGTGATGCGTGCCGGAAAGGGGAAATGCTCCCGAAGGTGACGATGCAACCGGTGCACCGAATCGGCAAGGGCGGCTTGCTCGTTGTACACCGGGACCACCACGTCGAGCACGGGCACGCCGGCGGCCGAAGCCGCCACGGCTGCGTTCGGCCGCGATTCGAAGAGTGCGACTTCTGTCATGACACCCATGCTCGACCGGCAGCTTGTGCCCCAAGTGGGGCCAAGCTATGCGCCGGCTATGAGTTCTTCGGCGCCGCGGTGAGGTCGTAGATGACCGCGCGGTCGACGATCACCGGGGTGTAGTGGGCCTGGACCCATTCGGCGACGGCGGCCGATTCATTGCTGCCGGACTGCTGTCCCCAGTGGCCCATCATGATCCGGCCGCGGATGAAGTAGTGGATCTGCCGATCGGCGACGAGCTTCTTGAACACGTCGAGCGTCGGAGACGGGTCTGTGCCGTTGAATCCGCCGACCGCCATCACCGGTGCACCGCTGGCCAATTGGTATCCCGCCGCATTGTTCGAGCCGACGACCGCCGCCGCCCAGGTGTAGTCGGCAGAGTCGGCGGATAGGGTCGCCGTCAGCGCCGGACCAGGGGTTGGCGACGCAAGGAGCCCGGCGGGCCCCATGAACCCTCCCCCCGCCCCGCTGCGCGACGGGCCCGCCGAAGGAATGGCGCCGGTGTGCGGCGTCGCCGCCGTCGCGATGGAGTACGCCGCGGGCGCGGCCAGACACGACGCCACGGCGACGGCAGCCACCACCACTGCGACCGGTCGCGTCAACCGGCCGAGGACCAACAGCAGGACTGCGGCGCCCACTCCGCCCACCGCGACGGTGGCCCGCAGCCACGGCTGCCACTCAACATGGCGGGACAGCAGCACCGCGGCAAGAACGGTGGTGACGAGGACGGTTCCGGACAGCGCCGTCGAGGCACGGATGTCGAAGCGGTTGCGCCACAACAATGTTGCGCCGATGCCGATGGACGCGGCGATCGCGGGCGCGAGCGCGACGGTGTAGTACGGATGCATGATGCCGTTCATGAAGCTGAACACCGCCGCGGTGACCGTCAGCCAGCCGCCCCATCCGATCAGCGCCGCACGGGTCGGATCGGTCCGGGGTGCACGCCCGGTGATGATCAGGCCGCCGGCAAGGCAGATGACCGCGGCGGGCAGCAGCCACGCGATTTCCAGGCCCATTCCGGTTCCGAACAATCGGCCCCAGCCCACGTCGTGGTTGAGATTGCCGAGACCACCGGGCTCGTCGCCCGTCAGCCGGCCTAATCCGTTGTAGCCCAGTGCCAGTTCCACGATGCTGTTGTGCTGGGAGCCGCCGATGTAGGGCCGAGACGACGTCGGCCACAACTCGACGAGCAACAGATACCAGCCGCCGGACACGATGACGGCGATCAGCGCGCCAAGCAGGTCGACTACTCGCCGCCGTACCGGCCGGTGCGCTGCGATGAGGTAGGCGGCGGCGAATCCGGGCAGCACCAGAAAGGCCTGCAGCATCTTGGCAAGAAAGCCGAACCCGACCGCAACGCCTGCGGCGATCAACCACCAAGGGCTGCTGCCTTTTTCGCATGCCCGCCCCACGCAGTACGCGGCCGCGACGAGCAGAAGCACCAACAGCGCGTCGGGGTTGTTGAACCGGAACATCAACGCGGCCACCGGCGTCAGCGCCAGAACCGTGCCTGCCAACAGCCCGGCGCCGGGCCCGCTGACGCGGCGGACGGTGGCGTACAGCAGCGCCACCGCGGCAACGCCCTCCAACGCCTGCGGTACAAGCACACTCCACGGGTTCAGCCCGAACAGCCGTACCGACACGTCGATGATCCACAGCGCCGCAGGTGTCTTGTCGACGGTGATGGCGTTGGCGGCGTCGCTGGACCCGAACAGCATCGCGGTCCAGTCGCTCGCGCCGGCCTGCGCGGCAGCCGAATAGAAGGCGTTCGCCCACCCACTCGCCGAGAGGTTCCACAGGTACAGCACCGCGGTCCCGACGAGCAGCACGCCGAGCCCCACCCGCGAGGAGACGGAGAATCGCATTACCGAAGGCGGTTTCGTGCGATTCTGCGTCTGCTCGGCCTCAAGAAGCACCAGGCCCATGCTGGCTTGCGGAGCTATGTGCTGGATTTGGTCGCGCTGTGGCTTACCTGTGGATTGGCGGGAAGCCGCACCACGAACTCGGTCTTGCCCGCCACGCTGTTCACCTCGATCGTGCCGTGGTGTGCCCTGACGACGGCCGCCACGATCGCCAGCCCGAGACCGGTGCTGCCGCCGCGCCGTGAGCGCGACGAATCCCCGCGGGCGAACCGCTCGAAGATCTCCGGCTGCAGCCACGGCGGAATCCCTGGACCGTCGTCGATCACCATCAGCACCGCACCGCCGTCGTCACCGACGGCCAGCGACGTGGTGACCGAGGTGCCCGGCGGCGTGTGCGTCCTGGCGTTGCCGAGCAGATTCGCCAGCACTTGATGCAGCCGGGCTTCGTCCCCGTTCACCACGACCGGCTCGTCAGGCAGATCGAGTGACCACTGATGGTCGGGACCGGCGATATGGGCGTCGCTCACGGTGTCCACGACCAGCCGGGACAGATCGACCGGCTCGCGTTCCAGTGGCCTTCCGGTGTCGAGCCGCGCCAGCAGCAGCATGTCCTCGACGAGGTGCGTCATCCGTTCGGTCTCGGACTGCACCCGGTTCATCGCGTGTGCGACATCGTCGGGCAGGTCATCTCGTTTCCGTTGCGCCAGCTCGGTATACCCACGAATTGCGGCGAGCGGAGTGCGTAGTTCGTGGCTGGCGTCGGCGACGAACTGACGGACCCGCATCTCGCTGGCATACCGCGCGGACAGCGCGCCTGCGATGCGATCGACCATCCGGTTCAGCGCGGAGCCGAGCTGGCCGACCTCGGTGTGCGCGCCTGCCGGATCGACCTTGACGATCGGAGTCGGCAGCCGCACTTCGCCGCGGTCGAGTTCAAGGTCGGCCACCTGCCGTGCCGCCTCGGAAACCCTTGACACCGGCTCGAGTTGGCGGCGAATGATGATCACGCCGACGGTGGTGCCGCCGATCAACGCCACGGCGCCGACCACGCAGAAGATGGCGGCCACCGACAGCAAGGTGTCGTCGACCTCCGACGTCGGCAGCCCGGTGACTATCACTTCGCCAAAGCCCCGAGCGTGTGTCGCCATGACCCTGTACCGCCCGAGCCCGTCGAGGTCGATCGTTGACGCTTTGTCGGCCGGCGGGATCGCCGCGAGTTGTTGCGCTGCGGCCGGGCTGATTTCGGCCTGGCTGCCGTCAGCGGTGATGACACCGGCGTCGACCACCGTTCCGCGAGACACCACCGCACCAACGGTGCGGGCGGCTTGCCCCGGCGCGTTGAGGAAGTCAGGGCCCGGCCCGAAGTTGTGACGAATGATGACGCGTCGGGGATAGTCGGATGCTCCCGGGAATCCCGGCGGTGGTGGCGGCGGAGGCCCGAATTCGAAGAGGGTCGAGGAGCGTCTGACTGTTTCGGTGAGCCGGTCGTCGAGCTGGTGCGTCAGAAAGCTTTGCAACGCAAGCAAAGTGCCCACCCCCACCGCGGCGCACACCAACGCGAGCAAGACGACCTGGGAAACCAGCAGGCGGGTCCGCAGCGACCACGTCCTTGGCGAACGCAACCGCGTCACCGGGCGGTCAGCGCGCTGGTTTGAGGACATATCCGGCGCCGCGCAGGGTGTGGATCATGGGGTCGCGGCCGCTGTCGACCTTCTTGCGCAGGTAGGACACGTACAGCTCGACGATATTGGACCGTCCGCCGAAGTCATAGCTCCACACCCTGTCAAGGATCTGTGCCTTGCTCAGCACGCGTTTGGAGTTTCGCATCATGAACCGCAGCAGCTCGAATTCCGTTGCGGTCAGCGAGATGACGTCACCGCCGCGGGTGACTTCGTGACTGTCCTCGTCGAGCACCAGATCCCCAACCACGAGCTTGGCACCACCGTTCTCGCTCGTCACGCCGGTGCGCCTCAGCAGGGCACGCAGGCGCAGGACCACCTCTTCGAGGCTGAACGGTTTGGTCACGTAGTCATCGCCGCCTGCGGTCAAGCCCGCGATTCGATCCTCGACGGAGTCTTTGGCGGTGAGCAGCAACAGCGGCAGCCCAGGAATCTGCTCGCGCAACCGGTGCAACACGTCGAGCCCGCTCATGTCGGGCAGCATCACGTCGAGCACGACCACGTCGGGCGGGGTTTCTCGAGCCGACGCGATGGCGGTCGCACCGTCGCCTGCCGTCGCGATCTCCCAGCCTTCATAGCGCAGCGCCATCGAGACCAGTTCGGCAAGGACGGGCTCGTCGTCGACGACCAGCACATGAATCGGCTTGCCGTCGGCCCGGTGCATGGTCACGCGCGCGGGTTCGTTGTCGTTGACGGCCACGCCTCCATTATTTGCGCAGGCCATGGGCGAAGGCTGTGACTTTGCTATGCCCCAGCTGTGAAGATTGACAGACATATCGGCCGCTGACGCTGCCCACAGCGCGTTCCCAGCTGCCGCCGTCACCGTAGAGACATGACCACGGATCAGATGCCGACCCGGCGCTGGGGACTGCGCGGAACGGTCGCGGCGATCGCCGTCGCCGCAGTGATCGCCGCCGTTGGCGGTGCAGCGATCTACGCCGCCACCGGCGGCTCCCAGGCGCTCACCCGGTCGCACCAAGCATTCGGCGCTCCTGCACAGCCCGCCGGCGAAACGTCACTTCACGGCGAGTTCGTGGTGCGCGATGGCATGGGTGGCTACACCACCGCGCTCAGCCAGACGGGAACGGTGACGGCCAGCTCACCGACCTCGATCACGGTGCGCAGCGACGACGGCTACAGCCAGACGTATGTCATCGCCCAGCCGGCAGGACCGCCGCCCGCGATCGACGAACCGGTGACCGTCCGCGCGACGCGCGACGGACAAACATCGACCGTCACGGCCATCAACTCAGGAAACTAGGCGATCAGCCGACGTCGTATCCGTCAGGCTTCTCGGCCGTCACCGGAGGGGTCACAAACGTCGTCTCGGGCTCGGTGGGCGCGGCCTCCTCAGTGCTGGTCTCGCCGAGTGTGACCTCCGGACCTTCGCTGAACGTGCCCGTGCTGTCCGGCGTCGACGCGAACGTCACGCCAAGCGCGCCCATCACCACCGCGGCGCTCGCGCCGACACCAGCCGCGACTACTTTCAACTGCTTCGAATTCACGGTTGACCTCTCTATATATCGGAACTAGTGCTGTTCTGCCGTCGGCGGGATAGTCGACGGTGTCGTGGTGATCGGCGGAACGACTACCGGGGACTCCGGCGCCTCTGGCGCCACCGTTTCGGTGGCTGTCTCACCGGTCGTCACCTCTGACGTCGTAACGGGGCCCGGCGGCGCCGGTTCTGGCTCGGCGACGCTGACATTGCTGAACGTCACGGTGAGCGCGCCCATCGCGAGCACAGCAGAAGTACCTGCCACGCCCGCGACCAACTTAAACTGCTTCGATTGCACCTCTGACCACCTCATTCGGCCTCTGGTTCGAACAGTTCGCGAGGGGCCACGACGGCCCCTCCGCGTACTGGGTAACCGATGCGGTCGGAGGTCAAACGCGAGGTGCTCGGCCCCTGCTAGGAGCCGGCACCGCCGAAAGGCACGGCCTTGAGGGTCGGTACCGCGATGCTGGTTTCCGGAGCCGGCGGCGGCGTCTCCTGCTTCGACGTGGCGCCGACCGTCATGCCCGAGCTCGCCACCTCGGCGGGCATGCCCTGATCGTGCGTGGTGATCGCCATGGTCACTGCGCCCATGGCCACGACGGCACTGCTGCCGATCACAGCTGCCAGCATCTTCACGTTGGCCGGATTGTTTGCATTCATGTCATAACTCCGTTTCCTGGTGGACTGCAGGTCGGAGTTAGTGAAAACCGCGAAGCTGTGAAGGCCCTTGGCTACGGGTGCGAATTGTCTGGGTGGCAGCTGTGCGGCGGGCTACTCCGCTGCCTTCTCCTCGGATGGCAGCGGGGCGGGGCCCTTGATGGCAGGCACGGCCATCGACGTGGCTTCGACGGTCGGCGGCTTCTTGGCGGTGGTGGTGGTCGAGCCGATCGTCATCGTTGACGATTTCGCGGCCAGGCTGGGTGTGGTCTGTTCTTGGCCGAGCGCGATGCTCAGCACACCCATGGTCACCACGGCGCTGCCGCCGATCACCGCAGCGAAAAGCTTGATGGAGTTCTTACTCGAGTTCATTTCTGAACACCTCTTACTCGTGTTTCTTACGTGCTGTCGAAGTCGCCGCGACGGCGGGACGACACATACGGGCAGGTGAACTCCACTGAAGGCGTCAAAGCTGGAAGTCGCCTTAGGCGCAGGTGCGAATTGCCCAGCCACGCCCGAGCTGCAACAACCGCCCTGTTAACCACGCATCTCATAACCTGTGCCCATGCAGCCGCAGCCAGGACTGACCGGATGACGCGCTTCCTGGCGCGCCGGCTGCTGAACTACGTGGTGCTGCTGGCGCTGGCATCCTTCCTCACCTTCACGCTGACGTCCTTGACGTTCGAACCGCTGGACAGCCTGCTGCAGCGCAACCCTCGACCACCCCAGTCCTCCATCGATGCGAAGGCCGCCGAGCTCGATCTCGACAAGCCGATACCGATCCGCTACGCGCATTGGGCGTCCGGCGCCATGCGCGGCGACTTCGGCACCACGGTCACCGGTCAGCCCGTGGCCGACGAACTGTGGCGCCGCATCGGCGTCAGCCTGCGGCTCGTGGTCATCGGCTCGCTGCTCGGCACCGTAATCGGCGTCGTCGTCGGCGCATGGGGTGCGATCCGGCAGTACCGGCTCTCCGATCGGCTCATCACCGTGCTGTCGCTGCTGATACTCAGCACGCCGGTGTTCGTCATCGCGAACCTGCTGATTCTTGGCGCGCTTCGAGTGAACTCGATTCTCGGTGTCCAAGTGTTCGAGTACACCGGCGAGACGTCGCCGGACGCCATCGGCGGTGCCTGGAACCAATTCGTCGACCGGCTGCAGCATTTGGTGCTGCCCACCTTCACCCTCGCTATGGGCGCGATCGCCGGGTTCAGCCGCTACCAGCGCAACGCGATGCTCGACGTGCTCGGCCAGGACTTCATCCGCACGGCGCGCGCGAAGGGTTTGACGCGACGCCGGGCACTGTTCAAACACGGGTTGCGCACTGCGCTGATTCCGATGGCCACGTTGTTTGCCTACGGCGTCAGCGGACTCGTCACCGGCGCGGTGTTCACCGAGAAGATCTTCGGCTGGCATGGCATGGGTGAGTGGGTGGTGCAGGGCATTGCCACCCAGGACACCAACATCATCGCCGCGGTCACCGTGTTCTCGGGCGCGACGATCCTGCTGGCCGGATTGTTGTCCGATGTCATCTACGCCGCACTCGATCCGAGGGTGCGTGTCACATGACTGAACCCGTCACCACCGGATCAGCGACCTCGGCCAAGGCCGGCGTCGACGTCGAAGGGTTCGCGTCGCGTCGCACGCTCGTTCTTCGCCGCTTTCTGCGGAGCAAGTCCGCGGTGGTGTCCTTGGTACTGCTCGTGCTCCTGTTTATCGGCTGCTACGTACTGCCGCCGCTGCTGCCCTACTCCTACACCGATCTCGACTACACCGCGTTGCAGCAGCCACCCACCACCGATCATTGGTTCGGCACCAACGCGCTCGGCCAGGACCTGCTGGCCCAGATTCTGCGCGGCATGCAGAAGTCGATGCTGATCGGTGTCTGCGTGGCCTTCATCTCCACAATCATTGCCGCGACGGTCGGTTCGATCGCCGGGTATTTCGGTGGTTGGCGCGACCGCAGCCTGATGTGGCTCGTCGACCTGCTGTTGGTGGTGCCCAGCTTCATCCTGATCGCGATCGTCACGCCGCGGCTCAGTCAGTCCGACCGCGTCCTGTGGTTGATCGTGCTGCTGTCCGTGTTCAGCTGGATGATCAGCTCACGCATCGTGCGCGGTATGACGATGAGCCTGCGGGTGCGCGAATTCGTGGTGGCGGCACGGTATATGGGCGTGAGCAACTGGCGCATCATCGTGCGCCACATCCTTCCGAACGTGGCGTCCATCCTGATCATCGACACCGCGCTGAACGTCGGCATCGCGATCCTTGCCGAAACCGGATTGAGCTTCCTGGGTTTCGGCATCCAGCCGCCCGATGTATCGCTTGGCACGCTGATCGCCGACGGCACGAAGTCAGCAACGACGTTCCCATGGGTGTTCTTGTTCCCGGCAGGAGTGTTGGTACTGATCGTGTTGTGCTCCAACCTTATTGGCGACGGCCTTCGCGATGCGATCGATCCCGGCAGCCACGCGCTGCGGAAGAAGCGTCGCAAATGAGTCTGCTGCAGGTGTCGGACCTGACCGTCGCCTTCCCTACGGACACCGAGCGGGTCGAAGCGGTGCGCGACATGAAATTCCATGTCGACCCTGGCGAAGTCGTCGCCCTCGTCGGCGAATCCGGGGCAGGAAAGTCCGCCAGCGCGATGGCCGTCGTCGGGCTGCTGCCCGAGTACGCCGAAGTTTCGGGATCGATCCGGCTGCACGGTGACGAACTGCTCGGCCTTTCCGACCAACGAATGTCCCGGATCCGCGGCAGGACTATCGGCACCGTGTTCCAGGACCCGATGTCGGCGCTGACGCCGGTCTACACCATCGGCGACCAAATAGCCGAGGCGCTCGAGGTGCACGACCACAGCATCAGCGGTCAGGCCGCGCGCACCCGTGCCGTCGAGCTGCTCGACCTCGTCGGCATCGCACAGCCCGAACGCAGGGCGAAGTCGTTTCCCCACGAGCTGTCCGGCGGTGAACGCCAGCGGGTGGTCATCGCGATCGCGATCGCCAACGATCCCGATTTATTGATATGCGACGAACCGACCACCGCCCTGGATGTCACGGTGCAGGCACAGATCCTCGAGGTGCTCAAGACCGCGCGCGACGTCACCGGTGCCGGGGTGCTGATCATCACGCACGACCTCGGGGTGGTCGCCGAATTCGCCGACCGCGCCCTGGTGATGTACGCCGGACGCGCCGTCGAAACCGCCTCCGTCGCAGAGCTTTACCGCAATCGCGTGATGCCGTACACCGTCGGGCTTCTCGGCTCGGTGCCGCGGTTGGACGCGGCGCAGGGGGCCCGGTTGGTGCCGATCCCCGGCGCGCCGCCGTCACTGGCCGCGCTGCCGCCGGGATGTCCGTTCGCGCCGCGCTGTCCGTTGGCGATCGACGAGTGTCGCGCAGCCGAACCCGCACTGGTCTCGGTCGGCAACCAGCACAGCGCGGCGTGCATCCGCACCGACCAGGTGAAGGGGCACAGCGCCGCCGACATCTACGGCGTCTCCACCGAACCGCCCGCCGACGCGGAGACACCCGGCGATGGGCCTGCGGTGCTGAAGGTCCGCGATCTGGTCAAGACGTTCAAGCTGACCAAGGGCGTGGTGTTCCGCCGCCAGGTCGGCGAGGTGCGCGCGGTCGACGGCGTCAGCTTCGAACTGCAGCAAGGCCGCACGCTTGGCATCGTCGGCGAGTCGGGCTCCGGCAAGTCCACCACCCTCCATCAGATCCTGGAATTGACCGCCCCGCAGGCGGGTTCGATCGAGGTGCTCGGCGCCGACGTCGCCGCACTTGACCGGCGGGCGCGACGAGCCCTGCGCGGCGACCTGCAGGTGGTGTTCCAGGACCCGGTCGCGTCACTGGATCCGCGGCTGCCCGTCTTCGATGTGCTGGCGGAACCGTTGCAGGCCAACGGTTCCGACAAGGGTCGCATCGACGAGCGGGTGGCCGAGCTGCTGGGGGTTGTCGGGTTGCGGCGTGAAGACGCCAGCCGCTACCCCGCTGAGTTCTCGGGTGGGCAGAAGCAGCGCATCGGCATCGCGCGGGCTTTGGCGCTGCAGCCCAAGATCCTGGCGCTCGACGAACCGGTGTCGGCCCTCGACGTGTCGATCCAGGCCGGCATCATCAACCTACTGCTGGACCTGCAGCAGCAGTTCGGGCTGTCCTATCTGTTCGTCTCCCACGACTTGTCGGTGGTCAAGCACCTCGCCCATCGGGTGGCGGTGATGCACAACGGCAAAATCGTCGAGCAGGGCGAGGGCGATCAGGTATTCCGCAACCCGCAGCACGACTACACCAAGCGACTGCTTGCCGCAGTTCCGCAACCCGAGCCGCATCGCAGTTAGAGTCAGTCGACATGGAGATCCGACGCTTCGCCGTGGCAACCCTGATTGCCGCGCTGACCCTGACCAGTTGTTCGAGCGGCAACGAGGAAGTCCCCTCGGCGGGCGGCAACGCGGAGATCGGCACCACCAACGACATCAATCCGCAGGACCCGGCCACCTTGCAGAAGGGCGGCAACCTGCGGTTGGTGCTGCCGTCGTTCCCCGCCAACTTCAACAGCCTGCACATCGACAGCGAGGGCTTCGGCGCGGCGGCGATGCGCTCGACGCTGCCCCGCGCGATGCGCGTCGCCCCCGACGGTTCGATGACCGTGAACACCGACTACTTCACCAGTGTCGAACTCACCAGTACCGATCCTCAGGTCGTGACGTACACGATCAACCCCAAGGCGGTGTGGTCCGACGGCACGTCGATCACCTGGGAGGACATCGCGTCGCAGATCCATGCGAGCAGCGGAAAAGACAAGGCGTTCGCGATCTCCAGCTCCGCTGGCTACGACCGGGTCGCCTCGGTCACCCGCGGTGTCGACGACCGGCAGGCGGTCATGACGTTCGCCAAGCCCTACAGCGCGTGGAAGGGCATGCTGGCGGGCAACACCATGCTCTACCCCAAGAGCATGACCGCCAACCCCGAAGTGTTCAACAAGGGTCAGCTCAACGGGCCAGGCCCATCGGCGGGGCCGTTCATGGTCTCGAACCTGGACCGCACTGCGCAGCGAATCGTGCTGACCCGCAACCCAAAATGGTGGGGCACACCGCCGCTCCTGGACAGCATCACCTACCTGGTGCTGTCCGACGAGGCACGCATTCCCGCTCTGCAGAACAACACCATCGACGCGTCGGGCCTCAGCTCGCTCGACGAGCTCACCATCGCCCGCGAGACGCCCGGAATCTCGATACGGCGCGCGCCGTCGAACAGCTGGTATCACTTCACGTTCAACGGCGCACCGGGATCGATCCTCGAGGACAAGGACCTTCGGCTGGCGATCTCCAAAGGGATTGACAGACAAGCCATCGCAGACATCACCCAGCGCGGCCTTGCCGACAAACCGGCCACCCTCGACAACCACGTCTACATCGCCGGGCAGAAGGGTTATCAGGACAACAGCGGCGTCGTCCCCTATGACCCCGAGAAGGCCAAGCAGGAACTCGACGCACTCGGCTGGACTCTGAACGGACAGTTCCGGGAAAAGGACGGCAAGCAACTGGTGATCCGCGACGTGATGTACGACTCGCTGAGCACCAGGCAGATCGGCCAGATCGCGCAGAACAGCCTGGCTCAGATCGGGGTCAAGCTCGAGCTGGTAACAGCGCCGGGCGGCAGCCTGTTCACCGATTACGTCACGGTCGGCAACTTCGACATCGCACAGTTCGCCTGGTTGGGAGACGCCGACGCGCTGTGCTGTTTGACCCAGATCTACACCACGGGGGCGGAAAGCAACTTCGGCAAGATCACCAGCGGCGAGATGGACGCCAAAGCCGAGGAAATACTGGACGAACTCGATGCCGACAAGGCGCGGGAGCTGGCCAACGAGTTCGACATACTCGTGTGGGCCGAGGGCTTCAGCCTGCCGCTGTTCCAGGCCTCGGGCAACGTCGCCGTGCGCAGCAACGTGGCCAACTTCGGGCCGGCAGGCCTTGGCGATCTGGACTACACCAAGATCGGCTTCATGAAGCCGTAACCCGTTGCACCGTACTCCGAATCGCGGCCGGCACCGCCTTCTCGACGGCGGCCGCGGCAGCGATGCCCCAGACCAGAACGCGGATCTCGAGCCCGCCGGGTGTCGAGTCCAGTGTGTCTGCGCGAGCGGGTAGGCGGTTGCTCGCACCGTCGTAGAGAGCCTTGACGATATCCAGCGCCGCGCGTTCACGAAGGTCGACGACGCTGTGGCCCGCCGTCGGGAGATTGACCAGCACCGCTTCTGGGATCAGCGACGCCACCCGGCGGGCCACCGACGGCGGGGTGATCAGATCGCGGCCGCCGGAGATGACCACCGTCGGCCAGCCGAACTTGGGCATCTCTGCGACGAGGTCGTAGGGTTCGGCTTCGAAATCCGTTGGACCAGTGGCGAACTCGTGGTAGGCAACGGCAGGGTCGAGCGGTTTACCGTCGGGCACCGCCCCAAAGTTGAGTTCGCGGTAGCCGATCTGGCCGACCAGGTCGGGCTCGTGACGGTACGGCGCCTTGCGCTCGAACAGAAACCGGGCCGCCCGCCCGAGACCCGACCACAACCATGGCCGCCCGGCCAGCAGCAGATCGAGTTGCCGAGCCAGCGCCGCGGGCCCAGCGAAGCCGTAGACCGCCGCGGCCAGCTGGGCGGCCGCGGGACTGAGCACCTCGCCGTCGACGAGCTGGCGAACCTTGGCCGCAAGAGCGGCGGTCTCGGGGTCGTTGCCATCCCACAGCAGGCGACGCGTGGTATCGCGCACATCGTCGATGTCGGCCGCCGACAAAACGGGTGAATCGAGCACCATCGCGTGCACCCGGTCCGGGTGCCGCACACCGACACCGGCAGCCAAGTACGTGCCGTACGAGGTGCCGTAGATGACTGCCTTGTCCACCTGAGCGTCGTCGAGGACGGCGGCGACATCGTCGACGACCTGGTCGATGGTCAGCGCCTCTGGCGGCAGGTCGCAGCCGCTGTCGTGGTGGCGGGACATCCCGACACCGCGATGCTCGACCATGATGACGTCGAGACTCAGTGCCGCTGCTCGTCGCCGAAACCCCCGGTAGAGGCCGATGGACGCGGCACCGGGACCGCCGGGGATGACCACCAGCGGATGCGCCGACTTCCGTCCGGTGCGCACGTAGTAGAGGTCGAACTCCTCGGATTTGTCCGGCAGCACGGGCCGGCGAACGGGGCGCACGCCTGGCAAGGCCGCCAGCTTGTCGTGCGCACGGCGACGCTTGGGGTTCATCGTCATCAACGCTCATTCTGCCCGCTCCATCGGGTGTTTCGAATAGAGTCTCGGCACGTGCGCGTGGAAACGTTCTTCGAGAGGGCGACCCAAGCGTTTGAGGTGCTGGGTGTTTCGTCGATGATCGTCGGAACGGTGTTTGCCTTTGCCCTCGCCCTCGTCACATGGAAGCGATCCGACGGTAGTCGCGCATTCAAGACGTTGCGAGATTCACTCGGCGGCGCCATTCTGCTCGGGCTGGAGTTGCTGGTCGCGGCCGACATCGTCAAGACCGTGACCTCGACACCCTCGTTGACCGATGCGGCGATTCTCGGGCTGATCGTGTTGATCCGAACGGTGCTGAGCATCAGCATCGAGATCGAGGTCGACGGTGTCGCGCCATGGCGTAGGGCGCTGACCACCGGACCGCAAGTCCTCGCACGGGCCGCACGGGACGCGGGCCGCACATAGCGGTTTCGGCGCGCTCACCCGCGGTGGACGCGGTTTTGCGCGCCGAAATCGCAGAGCGCTCAGGCTTTCCACACCGTCTTGAGGTTGCAGAACTCGCGGATTCCCGCGGCGGCCAGCTCGCGGCCGTAACCGGAGTCCTTCACACCACCGAACGGTAACTCCGGATACGACACCGTCATCCCGTTCAGGAACACCGCGCCGGCATCCAGATGACGGATGAACCAGTCCTGTTCTGCCGCTTCGTTGCTCCACACTGCCGAGCTCAGGCCAAAGGTGGTCTGGTTGGCCACCCGGGCTGCCTCCTCGCGATCGGCGACCCTGTACAGGGCGGCCACCGGCCCGAACGCCTCCTCCATCACCAACCGCATGTCATCGGTGAGCCCGGCAAGCACCGTGGGCGAGTAGAACCAGCCGGGTCCCTCTGGGGCGCCGCCGCCGGTGAGCACCTCGGCACCCTTTGCCACCGCATCGTCGACCAGTTCGGCCAGGTCGTCGCGGCCGGATGCGGTGGCCAGCGGGCCGACGTCGGTGGCTTCGTCCATCGGGTCGCCGACCACAAGTGCGTTCATCTTCGCGACGAACAGCCGGGCGAACTCGTCATAGACGTCGGCGTGCACGATGAAACGCTTTCCTGCGATGCAGGATTGGCCGTTGTTGGAGACTCTGGCCTTGACCGCCGTCGTCGATGCAGCGTCCAGGTCGGCGCTGGGCATCACGATGAACGGGTCGGAGCCGCCGAGTTCGAGCACCGCCTTCTTGATCTGCCCACCGGCCGTGGACGCCACGGATCGGCCGGCCGGTTCCGAGCCGGTCAAGGTGACAGCCTTGACCCGGTTGTCGGAGATCACCGCGGCGACCTCGGCAGAGCCGATCAGCAGGGTGCGGAACGAACCGGTCGGGAATCCGCCCTTCTCGAACAGATCGTCAAGGTATAGCGCGGACTGCGGCACGTTCGAGGCGTGCTTGAGCAGCCCCGTGTTGCCCGCCATCAGCGCGGGCGCGGCGAACCGGATGACCTGCCACAGTGGGTAATTCCACGGCATCACCGCCAGCACCACCCCGAGCGGCTGCCACACCGTCCAGGCCTGTGACGCCGAAACCGTCGAAGGATCGGCCAGTGGCTCGTCGGCAAGGAAGGACTCCGCGTGCTCGGCATAGAACCGCATGTTCTTGGCACACTTGAGCACCTCGGCGCGGGCCTGGCCGATGGGTTTGCCCATCTCCAGGGTGAGCATCCGTGCGGTCTGCTCGACATCGGCTTCCATGATGTCGGCGGCGGCGTTCATCCACTCGGCGCGTTGTGCAAATGTCGTATCACGCAAGGCGGCAGCGGCGTCGGCGGCCTCCGTGATGCGACGCGCCACTTCGGTGTCGTCGTGGGGCGAATAGGTTTCCACGGTCTCGCCGGTTGCCGGGTTCACGGTTGCGATTGTCATGTGTGCGGGTTCCTTTCACTCGCTTGAAAAAACTTCGGGGTGGCGCGTGAGCTGTAGCCGGGTGCGGCGGATGTGGCCGAACAGCACACGCTCGGCCTCGTCGGGGTCATTCTCGCGGATCGCCATCACCAGCATGTGGTGTTCATCGTGGACAATCCGGTTGCTCTCGACGTCCAGCAACCGGGTGAACGCGCGGCGGTAGTGCTGGGTGGCATTCCACAGCCGTTCGATGGTTGGGCGAAGGAACGTCGTCTGGGCGCCGCGGTAGCTGCCGAGATGGAATTCCCGGTCCAGTGCCAGGAACTGCTCGATATCGCGGGTGTTGCGCATCTGATCAGCGAGCTCGCCAAGGTGGTCGACATCGGCAGGCTTCAGATGGGACATGCTGTAGCGCAACAAAAGTGGTTCGATCCGTTCGCGCACCTGGTACAGCTCGGCGCACTCGTCCATGCTCAGGCTGGCGATCCACGCGCCTGCGTTGGCCACCGTGGTGATGAGCCCTTCGGCCTCCAGGATCCGTAGCGCCTCGCGGATCGGCAGGCGGCTGGCTCCGTACTGGGTCGCGAGTTCCTCCTGACGCAGCCGGGTGCCGGGCGGGTACGCGCCGTGCAGGATGTCGGTGCGCAGTTCGTCGGCGACCCGCGATCCGGTGCCGCCGTCACGCACCAGGGGTTGCGCCACATTCCCTCCGATCCGTCACGGCTTCACAGTGCCGGGGTATTCGGGTTCCACAACAACACATCGGCATCCTTCTCGTACGCTTTGCCGTTCGGGAAGGTGACCAGCTCGAACTGCATGCCCCACGGGCTGAGAAAGTACACCCACCGCTGGCCTTCGCTGGCATTGCGACTGATCGTCGGTCCGCCGAGCACCCGAATACCCTCGGCGCGAAGGTAATCGACCGCCGCGTCGATATCGTGCACATAAAACGCCAGGTGATGTCCCCCGATATCGCTGTTACACGGGATCGGCGCCTGACCGTCGGCGGGCTCGTACTCGAACACCTCGAAATTGGCTCCCGTGCCGCACCGGTAGAAGCGCAACTCACGCATGACGGTGCGCGGGTGCACGTTGAGATGCTCGTGCATCCAGTCGTCGTCGTGCTGGTACGGCCCCAGCGTGTAGACGTGCGTGCAACCCAGCACACGGACGAAGAAGTCGTGGGCTTCCCCCAGGTCGGGCACGGTGAACCCGATGTGATCAGTGCCGACAAGTCCCGGCAGCGCCATGCAGCCCGCCTTTCATGTGGATCCAATATGGACACGATAGGCCAAATCCCGGCCACTTTCGACCCCAATCTAGCCAAAGTGTATCCAATCGGCGTACCGTGAAAGGGCCGCCGCCGGCGCCACCGGTCGCGCGCGTCAACGGAGATAAGGGATATGCCACGCGAACAACGCCTTGAGACCGGCTCCGCCTGGATCGAACTGTCGACCACCGACGACGACTGGAAAGCCGCCTCACCACAGCTTCTCGGCACCATGCTCGCCGAACTGCACTTGATCCGCGCCTTCGAAGAAACGGTGCTCGAGTTGGCAGGCGAAGGCCTGGTGCACGGCCCGGCGCACTCGAGCATCGGACAGGAAGGCGGCGCGGTCGGATCCATTGTCGGCCTGCGCTCCACCGATGCCGTCAACGGCTCACACCGCGGTCATCACCAGTTCCTCGCCAAGGCGCTGACGCACGTCACGGGCGGCGTGATCGATCCGGCGACACCGGTGACCCCCAAGATCCAGCGCGTGCTGCAACAGACACTGGCCGAGATCCTCGGATTGGCGCAGGGCTACTGCCGCGGCCGTGGCGGGTCCATGCACCTGCAGTGGTTCGAGGCGGGCGCCCTTGGCACCAACGCGATCGTCGGCGGCGGAGTGCCGATGGGAGCGGGAAATGCATGGGCCCAAAAGCACAGTGGCACCACCGATCTCACTATCAGCTACTTCGGCGACGGAGCCAGCCAGATCGGCTCCGTGCTGGAGACGATGAACCTCGCCGCGGCGTGGAAACTGCCGTTCTGCTTCTTCATCGAGAACAACCTGTACGCCGTGTCCACGCGCGTCGAGGAGATCACCGCCGATCCGCGGTTGTCGGTGCGCGGCCAGGGATTC
Source organism: uncultured Actinomycetota bacterium (assembly GCA_963711755.1). Lineage (GTDB taxonomy): Bacteria > Actinomycetota > Actinomycetes > Mycobacteriales > Mycobacteriaceae > Mycobacterium. The sequence continues at coordinate 474,324 of CAVQFK010000023.1, read as the reverse complement.
GGCATTCCCGGTTGGCGCGTCGACGGCATGGACCCGTTGGCGGTGCACCTCGCCACCGAGCAGGCCGCGGAACGGATGCGCAGCGGTGCGGGGCCAGCGGTCATCGAAGTCGAGGTGTACCGGTTCTTCCACCAGAACGGGCCGTACCCGGGCAGCGCGTTCGGATACCGCGACAAAGAGGAAGAAGCCCATTGGCGGGCCCGTGACCCACTTGAGCGGGTCGCGCGCGAAATGATCGCGCTTGGCCATATCGACGAGGCCGGCGTGGCGTCGCTGCGAGGTCAGGCGCAGGACGCGATGACGGCCGCCGTAGCCGAATTGCTGGAACCCGACTCCGAAAAGGCAGGCAAGCGTCGCATCCGCCCGCAGCTGTGGCCCGATCCCGGCTTCGTCGACGTCGGGGTGCGCGGTGACGCAAGCGAGCTCGGAGCACTTACCGTTCTCGAACCGACGCAGCACCAGGGTCCTTGGCGCTCAGTGAAATTCGTCGAGGCGGTCGCAGGCGTGATGGACCGCCGAATGGCCTGCGACGAGCGCATCGTGGTGTTCGGTGAGGACGTGCACCGCCTGAGTGGCGGCACCAACGGCGCCACCAAAGGCCTTGGAAAGTACGGGGAGAACCGGTTGGTGGGAACCCCCATCAGCGAGAACGCGTTCTCGGGCATCGGCGGCGGACTGGCGCTGGACGGCCGTTACCGGCCGGTGGTCGAGTTCATGTACCCCGACTTCATGTGGGTGGCGGCCGATCAGGTGTTCAACCAGATCGGCAAGGCGCGGCACATGTTCGGTGGTGACAACCCGGTGCCGTTCGTGTTGCGCACCAAGGTCGCGATGGGCGCGGGATACGGGTCTCAGCATCTGATGGATCCTGCGGGAATCTTCGCAACCAGCCCCGGCTGGCGGATCGTGGCGCCCTCGACCGCAGCCGACTACGTCGGGTTGATGAATGCCGCGCTGGCCCTTGAGGATCCCGTGCTCGTCATCGAGCACGTCGACCTTTATGGCGTCGCGGACAAGGTCCCCGAAGGCGATCTCGACTACATCATTCCGCCAGGGCGCGCCGCGATCCGCAGGACAGGCTCCGAGGTCACCGTCATCAGCTATCTGTCGATGGTGAACCACTGCCTCGAGGCAATAGAGGCGACCGACATCGACGCCGAACTCATCGACCTGCGTTGGCTGGACCGCGCGTCGATCGACTGGGACACCATCACCGCCAGCGTCCGAAAGACCAACGCGGTCCTGATCGTCGAACAGGGTGCGCAAGGAACGTCGTACGGGGGGTGGCTGGCCGACGAGATTGCGCGCAGGCTCTTCGACTGGCTGGACCAACCCGTGGAACGGGTGACCGGCACGGAGGCGTCGCCGAGCATCTCAAGGGTGCTCGAACGCGCCGCCATCGCCAGGACCGAGGAAGTCGTCGCCGGCCTCGAGAAGGTCCGTGCGGGAATGGGGCAACGCTGATGCCCACCGTCGTGCGGATGCCCGAGGTGCTGGCCAACGCCGGCGAAGCCATCATTCAGACGTGGCTCGTCACCGAGGGGCAGGAGATCTCCGTTGGTGACCCACTCGCCGAGATCGAAACCGAGAAGGCCGTCGTCGAATACGTCGCCGAAGTAGCCGGGGTCGTGGGACGGCTGCTTGCCGAAGCGGGCTCGACGATCGCGGTGGGCGGACCGATCGCGGTGGTGCTGGCGCCGGGCGAGACCGTCGCCGACATCGAGGCCGACGCGCACAACGGTGCCGCCGTGTCCGCCACACCGGAGCCCGAACTCGCGGCCGTCGGCGTCGCAGAACCCGCCGCCGCGGCCAACGGGCGGCGACTGTTCGCCACCCCATTGGTGCGAAAACTGGCGCGCGAGCGGGGAATCGAACTCGAGAGCGTCACGGGCACCGGCCCCGGCGGGCGCATCGTGCGGCGTGATCTGGACCGGCTGCCGGTCGCAGAACCCGCCGCCGCGACGCCACCCGTGCGCACCCCGGCGGTCCCCCAATCAAGCGCAACAGGTTTCACGGACATTCCGCTCACACCGATGCGTAAGGCCATCGCACGTCGACTCACCGAGAGCAAGACAACGGTGCCGCACTTCTATCTCACCGCGGATTGCCGGGTCGATGACCTGCTCGAGTTGCGGCGAAGCGTCAACGCGGCCGCCGCCGTCAAGGTGTCGCTCAACGACTTCATCCTCAAAGCGGTGGCCGGTGCCCTTTTCGAGGTACCCGAAGCCAACGCGATCTGGAATACAGACTCAATCCGCCGCTACGACGGCGTTGACATCGCGGTGGCCGTTTCGGTGGACGGTGGGCTGCTGACACCGGTGCTGCGCGGCGTGCACACCGCCCCGCTGTCCGAGATAGCCACCAGGACCGCCGATCTCGCGCAGCGAGCAAGGGATGGGCAGCTCCAGCAGCACGAGCTCGAGGGCGGCAGCTTCTCGGTCTCCAACCTCGGGATGTTCGGCGTCGCAGAGTTTTCCGCGATCCTCAACCCGCCACAGTCAGGCATTCTCGCCGTCGGCGGCGCCACCCAGCGGCCGGTCGTCGACGACGGTGAGCTGAAGGTGGGCACGGTCATGACGGTCACCCTGTCGGCCGATCACCGGGTCATCGACGGCGCGATCGCCGCTACGTGGATGGCTGCGTTCGTCCGTCGGGTCGAGAACCCGTTGACGATCCTGATCTGAGCGCTGAAAGGCGAAGCGCTCAGTACTTGTTGGCGATGACGAGTTCCTGCGCAGGAAACAGCGTCAGGATCCGCGGCCCGTCGGCGGTGACGACCACTTCTTCCTCGATGCGCGCTGCCGAATGGCCGTCCGAGGCAGGGCAATACGTCTCGAGGGCGAAGACCATGCCCTCCTTGAGCTCGATCGGCTCGGTCATCGAGTTCAGCCGCGAGATGATCGGGCGCTCGTGCAGACCGAGGCCGAGGCCATGCCCGAATTGCAGTCCGAAGGCGGCGAGTTCGTTGTCGAAGCCGAACTCCGTCGCCTTCGGCCAGACGGCCGCCACCTCGTCGGTGCCGACGCCGGGCCTCACCATGTCGATCGAGGCGTCCATCCATTCACGGGCCTTGGTGTAGGCGTCGTGCTGGCTGGCCGTCGCGCTGCCGACGTTGAACGTGCGGTAGTAGCACGTGCGGTAGCCGTTGAAGCTGTGGATGATGTCGAAGAACGCTTGATCGCCCGGCCGAATGAGCCGGTCGGTGAAGTTGTGCGGATGGGGGTTGCACCGCTCCCCGCTGATCGCGTTGACGGCCTCCACCTGATCCGAGCCCATCGCGTACAGCCGCTGATTCACCAGCGCCACAATCTCGTTCTCCCGGATGCCGGGCTTGAGGGCCTCGAAGACATCCTGATAGACCCCGTCGACCATCGCGGCGGCCTGGGTGAGCAGCATGATCTCGTCGGCGGACTTGATCTCCCGCGCGTCGAGCATGCGCTGCTGGCAGTCGACGACGTTCAACCCCTGTCGCTGCATCTCGAAAAGGAATGCGGGCTCGACGATGTCGACGCCGACAGGGGCGTCGCTCAGGCCCGCATCTTCGAGGATGCCCTTGATCTCACGGATGGCCGACACCATCAGGCCGGCTGACGGCGCGACGGCACCCCGCATGCCGAGCATGCCGGGTCGGCAGTTCTCGTCGGGCAGCCAGTTCGAGTACAGCTTGTGATGGCGAACGGCCGAGCCGAAGTCCCACAACCATGGTTCGTCGGCCGTGCGGGTGAGCAATGCGTAACGCGTCATCTTGTCGCCGAGCGCGCCACCGATCCAGGTCTGGGTCGTGTAACGGATGTTGTAGAAGTCGAACAGCAGGAACGCACCGCACTCACTGGCCTCCAGCGACGCCTTCGCGCGGCCGAGCCGGTAGTCACGAAGCCTGGCGAAGTCGACGCGCTCTTCGTAGTCGACACCCATGTGGCCAGGAGCCGGAAGCGGTCGCGACTCACTCATTCGCTTCAGTCTCCAGACCGTCGTCGACGTCGGCCTCTTCAGAGACCAGCTCGACTCCCGAACGCCGCGCCTGTTCGAGCAGCAGGGTCGCGAAGTCCTCGGTGGTGTGGCCGGCACCGACCGCCGATGACACCATTTCGGCGGCAAGGGCGGCGACGGGCATCGGCACGCCGTACTCGCGGGCGGCTTCGAGGCCGAGGTCGAAGTCCTTGCGCAGCAAGATGTTTGTGAACGTCGGCGTGAAGTCCAGGTTCACAAGCGCAGGCGACTTGTATCGAGTGAAGACCGATCCCATCACCGAGTTGTTCAGAAACTCCAGGAACGCCTGCCTGCTCGTGCCGCCCTGCTCGGCGAGCACGGTGATCTCGGCAAGGGACTGCGCGACCACGCCGAGAAAGACGTTGTGGCAGATCTTGACGAGGCGGGCGACCTCGCCTTCGCCGACGTAGGTGACGCCCCTGCCGAGGGGCAGCAGAAGGTGTTCGGCGCGGTCGTAGGCCTCCCGCGGCCCCGAGACCGCGAGCGTGAGCTTGCCCGACTTGACGACCTTGGGGTTGCCGCTGACCGGCGCGGCCAGCAGCGCGGTCCCCCGGTTGGCGGCAAGGCCGCGGATCTTTTCGGAGACATTGGCCGAGACGGTCGAGCTGTCGACGATGATCTGGGGCGAGGCATCGGCGGTCAGGAGCCCGTCCTCGCCGACGGTGACGGCCTCGAGGTCGTCGGAGGCCGCGACCATGATGAAGACGACGTCGTGATCGGCAAGCTGTGCGGGGGTGTCGACGAGCTTGGCGCCCCGCTCGGCCAGCGGCTCCGCCTTGGACCGGGTGCGGTTGTAGACCGACACGTCGTGCCCGGCGTCCAACAGGCGCTCGATAAGCGCGTAGCCCATGCGTCCGGCGCCGATCCACCCCACGCTCATCGCCTGCTCGTTGTTTCCCATTAAGTCTCCCACGTCGACTGCAATCGGTTGCAATCCTGCCGTGCGGTCTAACGCAAGTCAACACCGCAGCATGAGCGGGATCCGTGGTGGTGGCTAGGCCTGCGCCAGCGCCGGTGGTAGCGAACGGTTGCAGCCAGTTGCACCTAGTCGCCGGCGCGAGGCGCAGGCACCGGCCCCGTCGAGGACCGGACCACCATCGTCAGCGGCAGCAATAGCGAACGCGGGTGGCGATCTGGGTCATTGAGCACCTCGAGCAGCAATCGCGCCGCTTCTGCGCCGATTTCGTAGTGGGGAATCCGCACCGTCGTCATTGGCGGCGACACCTTGTCCATGAACGGCATGTCGTTGAACCCGACCACGCTGATGTCGTCCGGACAGCGCAGGCCGCGTTCGGTCAGCGCGTCGTAGACGCCGAGGCCAAGCAGGTCGTTACCGGCCAGGACCGCGGTGAACGCAGGACCAGAGTCCAACAGTGTCCGCATTGCCTTCGCGCCCGCCTGCTCCGACCATTCGTCGCAGACGATCGTCCGTGAGCTCTCGGCAGGAAGCGCAAGCTCCTCCAGGTTGGCCAGGAATGCGCGACGCCGGTTCACCCCGGTCGACAGATCCTGCGGTCCTGCGAGATGCACGATGTTCGTGTGGCCGAGATCGACGAGGTGCTGCATCGCCATTGAGACGCCTGCCGCATCGTCGGAGGTGACCGATGGGATGTCTGCGCTGTTGCTGCGGCGGTTGACCAGCACCATAGGCGTCGATGCCGCAGCAAGTTCGTCGAGCAGCGGGTGCTTCAGATGCGCGGTCGCGAACACGAAGCCCTCGACGTTGCGCTGGCGGAACGAGTCGACCGCCGCCTTCTCCACGTCGGGCCGGTTGTCGGTGTTGACGATCCACGCGTTGTAGCCGACGGTGCGGAGCACGTCCTCGACCCCCCGCACGATCGGCGGGAACAGCGGGTTGGTCAGATCGGGGATCAACAGTCCGATGCTTGCGGACCGAGATGTCTTGAGACTGCGGGCGATTGGGTTCGGCGTGTAACCCATCTCGGCGGCGACCTTCTTGATCCGCGCGGCCGTTTCGGCGTTGACCAAACTCTCGGTTTGCTGGTTTAAGGCGCGCGAAGCGGTGGCCGGATGAACACCGGCCATGACGGCAACCTCACGCAGTGTGGCCCTGTGCACAGACCCCCACTCCCCTCCTGGCGCCGCAATCGGATGCAACGTCCTGTCCATGATGGAGTTGCGCCCTTGCATCTGCAATATATCCGTGGCCGCTCATGGGCGATGACCAGTTCCCGTACCTGCAGTCGCCAGCACCTTTGGCCACTCGGACGCCACCACGTCGAGGTCCGGGGTCGGGCTGTGCCTGCGTCTGAGGTCGATCAGGGTGGTGATCGAGGATTCGTCGACGTGTCCATCGGTGATCAGACCGTGGGTGGGGTCGAGCAGGCAGTCAAGGTGCGCCATGGCTTGCGGCTCCGCGAGCCCGAGCAACCGGCCCGCGGCCTCGAGGACTTCCGCACGCAGACGGCCGGTGACGATGTCACGCGCAGTATCGATCACCACCTCCGCCAAACGTCCTCGCGGGCCGGTGATTTCGGGATCGTCCGAGGACATCGCCGCCATGACCGTACCGAGATACGGGCCGATGTCCGCGACCGTGCTCACGACACGGCACCCGGCTGCGATGGCCCGCAATTCATTTCCCGCATTGAGGACAGTGGCCGCACAGGTGCCCTCTGCCAGCGCCGCGGCACGTCGGGGCGTCGACCCGAGCGACTCGACGGTGTAGTCGGCCTTTCCGAGGCCGGCGCGGTCAAGGAGGGCGAACGCCACGAACGCGAAACCCGACTCCGGCACGTCGACCCCGACAACACGACCTTCCACGTCCGCGACGTCCGCCACCGACGGTGCCAGACACAGCGAAAGCCCGAGTCCCCGATCGACGCCTGCGAGGATCTCCACCGAAAGGTTGCGTTTGAGCGGATTCGTGCGCAGGAACCGGTAGGCGAGAACGTTGTCCGGGCTGGTCATGACCACGTCGAACTCGCCGCTTTCCAGCGACCGGAACTGAACGGGCGACGAGGGCACGGGGGTCTCGGTGACCTCGAGGCCGGCGCGGTCCAGCCGCCCGGTCGAGCGAGCGAGATCGATCAACAGTGACGGGGTGAACGTCCCGATCCGCAGCCCGGCTCGTGCCATGACCACATGGTGCCATAGCTGCAATCGTTTGTGCAGCAACCGGCGGGATGCCTACCTGCCGATTCGCTCCGATGGCTGACCTTTCCTCCGAGCGCCCATTGACATGACCCACGTCACATCGCAGGATGGGGCAAACGATTGCAAAACGGTCGTGAGTGCAGAGACAGAGGTTGCGATTACATGAGTCATGCCGTTCCCTCCGTGAAACGTCGCCCGCGACCGAGTGCCGGCGACTCGCCGGCGGCAGCGGGACCGCTGATCGAGATTCGTGGCGTCAGTGCCGGCTACGAGAACCAGCGACAGAAGACTCGGCTCATCGCCCTTCGGGACGTGAACTTGGACGTGTATCGCGGCGAGTTCCTTGCCATCGTCGGTCCGTCCGGCTGCGGCAAAACCACGCTGATCAACATGATCGCCGGTTTCATGAAGCCTCTGGAAGGGACGATCCGGGTCGACGGCCAGGTCGTCCACGGCCCCGGTGCTGACCGGGCCATGGTGTTCCAGGATTACGCGGTGCTGCCGTGGCGCACCGTCTACAAGAACGTCCTGTTCGCTCTGGAGAACAGGCACCCGCGCCCTTCGAAGGAGATGTCGCGGGAGCGCATCGGCCGCGCGCTCGATCTCGTCGGTCTCACCGGCTTCGAAAAGTCCTATCCGTACGAGCTGTCCGGCGGCATGCGACAACGGGTCGGGATCGCCAGAGCGCTGGTGTCCGAGCCGGAGATCTTGTTGATGGACGAACCGTTCGGGGCCGTCGACGCCATGACGCGCGAGGCCATGCAGGCGGAGTTCGAGAAGATCATCGCCGAGACGGGGCAGACCGTCTTCTTCATCACCCACTCGATCGACGAGGCGCTGACACTCGCGGACCGGGTGGTGATCGTGTCGAACCGGCCGGGTCGCGTCAAGGAAATCCTCGACGTCGACCTGCCCCGATCCCGATTCGACGAGGGCGTCAAGCGCAGTGAGCGGTTCGGCGAACTGCGCGAACACATTTGGAGCCAGCTCCAGGCCGAGGCACTTGGCGCAAAGACCGGAGGGGACCGATGAGCACGGGCACACTGCCGACCACGAATCCGAACGCCGATTCGACCTCGGTCACCGAGGCCATCACACGCAGCAGGTGGGCGCCGTTCCGGAGCTTTTTCATTCTGGTGATCAACCTGTCGCTGTTCTTCGTGGGCTGGCAGCTGCTCGCACTGTCCGAAGTCATCAATCCGTTGTTCTTCCCCAAGGCCACAGACATGTTCTCGGCGTTGTACCACGGTTTCGTCGATGGCATCATCGGCCCGCAACTGCTGCACAGCGTGAAGAACTTCACCATCGGCATGTTGATCGCCGCGGCGATCGGCATCCCGGTCGGCCTGCTGATGGGCGGCGTTCGGATCATCGACCAGATCCTGTCGCCCTACGTGTGGGCGATGACCTCGTTGCCGCGCGTCGCGCTCATTCCCCTGCTGATCCTCGTTCTCGGCTTCGGAAATTCCATGCAGCTCACCATCATCGTGCTGTCGGCGGTCTTTCCGATCATGGTCAACTGCATGGAGGGGGTGAAGACCGTCGACCCTTCGCTTGTGCGGGCCGGTCGTGTCTTCGGCACCAACGAGGTTCAGCTGTACGTCAAGGTGATCTTGCCGTTCACGCTGCCGTTCGTCGTCAGTGGCATCAACCAGGGCATCGCGCGCGGACTGGTCGGGATGCTCATCGGGGAGCTGCTCGGCGGCGGGGGCAAGGGTCTCGGATTTTTGCTCGATCGCGCGGGCGACCAGTTTGATGCGCCGATGATGTACGCCACCCTGCTGCTGCTCGCGGTCATCTCGGTCGGCCTCGTGCAGGGCATGCGATGGATCGAACGCCGCGCCGCGCCGTGGCGCGACTTCTCACGTGCGTAGACACCCAAGTTCACCCAACTTCACACAACAAGGAGAAGTGCATGAGGAGAAGCAAACGATTGCTCGCGTTGCTCAGCGCGAGTTTGGCGTTCGCGACGGTGCTCACGTCCTGCGGAGGTGACGGCGGAGGCGACGACGCCGCCAGCGGGGGCGGTGAGACGGCCAGCATTCCGACCAACGCCGACGAGGTCGATGCCACCATCGACACCTCGAAGGTGAAGAAGTCGATCATCGTGGCGGTGGACAACCCGTACTACCTGTTCCACGTGGACGTCCTGGTGGCGCAGGATAAGGGCTACTTCAAGGAAGTCGGGATCGACGACGTCGAGATCGTGACCGTCGAAGACCCGCTGCCCGCGCTGATCGGAGGATCGGTGGACTTCGCGCTCTACGACACCGATACCACCATCGCCGCGGCGAACAAGTCGAAGGCGGGCGTGAAGTATCTGTCGGTCTATCTCGGTGGCGAGGCGAACATCCTCGGCGTGCGAGAGGGCATCAACAACGCCGAGGACCTCAAGGGCAAGACGATCACCGGCGGACAGTTCGGCAGCCGCAACGACTTCCTGATCCGAAAGCTGCTCACCGACAACGGCCTCAACCCCGATACGGACGTCAATCTGGTGAGCACAGGAGGTCAGTCCAACGAGCGTCTGCAGTCCGTGATCGCAGGCACGGTCGACGGCGCCAGCCTTCAGCTTCGGCACAGATCACTCATCGAGGAAGCTGGCGGCAAGTTCCTGTTCCAGGAACTCGGCCGGGCGCCTCAAAATGGTTGGGCTGCCAACGAAATCCTGGCCGAGAGTCCTGAGACCGTGGCCGCCTTCCTTACCGCGACGCTCAAGGCGCGCCAGTACATCAACGACGTGGCCAACAAGGACGCGGTACTCGACCTGATGGCCACCAAGGGATTTGAACTCCCCCAGCCCTACCGCGATGTGTACGCCGATGAGCAGAGCCCGGACTATCACACCGGCGACGGCGGCTTCGACATCGCCGATATGGATCAGTTCGTCAACGAACAGATCGAGCTCAAAGTGATCCCGCCGGGGACCAATTGGCAGGAATACGTCGACCTGGTCCCGCTGTGGCGCGCGCAGAAGGCGCTGAACCTGCCCCTACGGCCCGACCCCGCCGACTTGACGCAGCAGTGACGGAAACCGCATCGGCGCATGGCGTTCGACTCCTCGGCCAGCACGACCTGGCTGGACGAGGCGACGGCATGCAGGTGATGCGTCACGGCGACGCGCTGTATGTCGGGCACGCCGGGACCACCGGGGCGGGCACGTCGATCCTCGACGTGTCCGCTCCGGACCAACCAAAACTGGTGGCGCAGTGGGATGCTCCCGCCAATACCCACACCCACAAGGTGCAGATCGCCGATGGGCTGTTGCTCGTCAACCACGAGCGATTCCCGTACCGGCCCAAGACGCCGCTGGGCCCACACTCGGCCGGTGTCGCGATCTACCGGCTCGACGATCTCTTCGAGCCGAAGCAGATCGCATTCTGGGAGTCGGGAGGCAAGGGCGTCCACCGCATCGTCTGGGAAGGCGGACGCTACGCCCACATGTCGGGTACGCCAGCGGGATTCACCGACCGCATCTGGATGACCATCGATCTGGCCGAGCCGGAACGACCCGAACTCGCAGCGCGATGGTGGTGGCCGGGACAGTGGACCGATGGGGGCGAGACCCCCGACTGGGCCAACGGTCATCGGGTCGCGGCGCACCACGGGCTTACCGAGGGCGAGCACACCTATCTTGGCTACGACGACGCGAACCTGGTCGTGCTCGACACATCCGATCCGACCAGTCCTCGCGAAGTGTCACGCCTGCAGTGGGGTGGCGGAGCGACCCATACCTGCCTGCCGCTGGCGGGTCGAGGACTGCTCGTCGCCACCGACGAGCAGCAACACGACGGCCCGCACGGCGAGGAGCGACGGATACACCTGATCGACATCGCGGACCCTTCGGCGCCCCGATATCTGCGGACGCTGCCCGCGCCTGACGCGTCGTTCGACGAACTCCCCCAACGCTATGGACCGCACAATCTGCACGAGAACCGGGACGGGTCGTACCGCAGCAACCGGGTGGTGTTCGCGACCTACTTCAGCGCCGGGCTAAGGGTGTACGACCTTTCGGATCCTGAGGACCCGCGCGAGGTCGCGCACTGGGTCAGCGAGGCACCGGCAGGCTCGCCCGTGCCGCAGGCCAACGATCTGTTCGTCGACGAGCACGGCCTGATCTGGGTCACCGACCGCGGCACCGGCGGCGTCTTCTGTCTCGAGCCGCTGCCCGAATTGGCCGATCTGATGAAGCAGGCGGCTTCGTGAGCCCAGGCCCACCCGGGTTCACCTCCGACGGTGTCGATTTCGTCGGATACCACGATGTCGGCGGCAAGCCCGTCTTCAAGCTGGCCATGCAAATCGTCGACGAGCGCTGGTACCTCTATGCGACGCATTTCTGGGAGCCGCGGCTGTCGATCTTCGATGTGTCCGATCCCGCCGACCCTCGGCTGGTTGGGGCGATCGAGGGTCCCGAGCACGCCGCGACCTGGCAGGTCCAGGTCGCCGAAGGGCTGTTGGTTCAGGGCATGGAGCACCGTCCGCCGGCATGGGGTGGCGATCCCGCTCTCAACGCGGCCGAAGGCATCCGGATCTTCGACGTGCGTGATCCTGTCGCACCGCAGCTGCTCAGCGAGTGGCACACGGGCGATCACGGCGTGCACCGCAACCACTTCACGGGTGGCCGCTACCTGCATGTGACGGCGGGCCGCCGCGGGTTCGAAGGCAACATCTACGTGATCCTCGACGTCGCAGATCCGCGGCGTCCCGTTGAGGTCGCGATGTGGTTCCTGCCCGAGCAGTATGTTGCGGCCGGCGCCACCCCGCAGCGGCGCGTCTCCTTGCACGGGCCGCCCTACGTCCTTGGCGACCGCGCCTACCTCAGCTACGGGGCCGCAGGCGTCGTCATCCTCGACATCTCGGACATCGAGCGGCCGACGCTGGTCTCCCGGCTGGACATCGGGGCCGCGTTCTCGAGCATGATCGCGATGCACTCCGTGGTCCCCCTTCCTGCGCGAAACCTGTTGCTGGTCAACACCGAAGCGATCGCCGAGCGGCAGCAGGAGGCGTACAACTTCGCGGGCATCGTCGATGTCAGCGACGAGCAGAACCCGCGCCTCATGTCGCTGCTGCCGATACCCGAGCCGGCGGCGGGCGCGGGGTATCCGAACTTCAGCACGCGCGGCGGGCGGTTCGGACCACACAATCAGCACCACCCGCAGGGTCCCGAACTCCTCGCCGACGACACCCTGATGTTCATGACGTGGTTCAACGCGGGGCTGCGGGTCTACGACATCAGCGATTCCTATCTGCCGCGCGAGATCGCCTGGTACCTGCCCGACGATCCCACCGAACGCCGCGGCCTGCTGCCAAAGACTTTGGTCACCCAGTCCGAAGACGTCCTCGTCGATGCGCGCGGCAACATCTACTTCTCCGACAAGAACCACGGCCTGCACATCGTCAGGCTGACAGGGCGCTGAGCGGTCAAGGCACCGACATCGGCGCTGTCAGCCCGAGGTCGGCGAGCACCGTGCGTGCGGTATTGCGCCCCGGGCGCCCCGACACCGATCCACCGGGGTGCGACGTCGAGCCGGTCAGGTAGAGGCCGGGAACATCGGTGCGGTAGTCGAGCCAGCCAGGGATGACCGTGCCGTCGTCCAGCGCGAACTCGCCGCCATGACAGGATCCGCCGATATTCGAAAGATTATGCGCGGCAAGCGATGTAGGCGATTCGGGTCTGATGGCCAGGATGTCGGCGTCGTCGATCCCGTCGATATGGCGACGCGCGACGCCAAGGAGCACCTGCGCGTACGCCATCGCATCGGCATCCGACCACGCACGGCCGTCGTGAAGCATCGGCGCTGCGGTCAGGAATTTGAACGTGCCGCCGGGCGCACGCTGGGGATCGACCGCCGTCGACGACATCATCAGCAGCCATGGGTCTTCGGTCTCGAGGCGCCCTGACGAAAGTCCCTCGACCTGGCGCAGCAGGCCCTCGGGGCTGCCGAGACCCCCGGCGGCCGACGTGACTGGTCCGCTCTCCGATCGGTAGCGCGCGTCGGCACGCAGCGCGAAATGCACTGCGAACAAAGGAATACCCGGTCGCCAGCAGCGCGCGGCCTCGTCGGCGACCGCAGAGGCGGTGCTGAGCATTGCGCGTAGTTCGCGTAGATGGCTGCCTGCGACGACGGCCCGGCTCGCCAGGAACTCGCGTCCGTCATCGGTGCGCACCCCGACGCAGCGCCCGTCCTCGACCATGACCGACCGCACCCACGCCGACGTCTCCACGGTGCCGCTGTGGTCGATGATGTGGGCCGCCAGTGCATTTGGTAATGCGCCGGACCCGCCGACGGGAGTGGCCCAGCCGAAGGCCAATCGACCGGCCATGATCGCGGCGGGCAACGCGCCGGTGCCGGGTCGCTGCGGTGGCTGGATCGTGGCGAAACTCATCCACGCCATCACCTGACGTGAAACCGGGTGCTGGAATGTCGAGGCGATGACGTCCCATGCGCTGCGCCGCCGCAACTCCTCGTAGCTGCGCGCCCACGGCTCGTCGGGCAACGGAAGTCCTGCGGACAGATACCCATGCGCGATCCGCTGGCCGGCATTCCATTCCTCGATCATCACCACGAGCGCATCGGCGTCGGCGCGCGAGTAGCGGGCGAACTCGGCGGCGGTGTCGGCCAGTTTCGGGTGGACCGTGAGCAGGTCGCCGTCGGGCAGCGGGAAGACCACCGCAGGATCGGTGACGATGTACTTCAGCCCGTAGCGGGCGATCAACCCGAGCTCGTCGTCGCGGATCAACGGGTTCGACTGCAGCACAACATGCGCCGTCGAGCACGAGTCGTGATGCCAGCCAGGTAGGGTGAGCTCCTCGGTCACGGTGTTGCCGCCGATCACGTCGCGACCTTCGAGCACCGTCACCGACAGACCGGCCTCGGCCAGATACGCCGCGCACACGAGCGCATTGTGTCCGCCGCCCACCACAACAACATCGCTGGCTGGAGCCACTTTCGTCCTTCCGTCAAGACATCCCTCCTGCTACGGTAGAAGCCTCCGCAATCGTTTGCAATGGTGAAAGTCAAAGAGGACTCACGCATGGACGAATACGTCGCCTCCGCCCGTTCGCACTGGGGTCCACGGTTCACCGCAAACGGTGTACCCGCGGCCGACTTCGAACGGGTGATGGCCGGGCTGGAGTCCTGGGACGACTGGTGTACCGCCTGGTCGGACGCGGCGAGCGTGCATGAGAAGCTCGGAAAAGAGGCACTTGAGCAGGGCCGACTTCGCTCCGCGGGCGCGCATCTGAGCACGGCGGCCGTCGTGTATCACTTCGCGAAGTTCGTCTTCGTCCGCGACATGGAGCAGATGAGCGCCGCCCATCGAGCGGCGGTGTGGTGCCTGGACGCCGCGCTGCCGCATCTGGACCCGCCGGGGATGCGGATCGAGATGCCGTTCGAGGGCGCCACGATGTACGGGATTCTGCGTAAACCGCACGGCCCTGCGCCACATCCGACCGTGATCTGCGTACCGGGCCTCGACTCGACCAAAGAGGAGCTGCGCGCAACCGAGCAGCTGTTTCTGGAACGCGGCCTCGCCACGTTCAGCGTGGACGGCCCCGGGCAAGGCGAAGCGGAGTACGACCTGCCGATCCGCGCGGACTGGGAGGTGCCGGGCCGCGCATTCGTCGACACCCTGATTGCCCGCGACGACGTCGACGCCGATCGCATCGGCGTGTGGGGCGTGAGCCTCGGCGGCTATTACGCGCCCCGATTCGCCAGCGGCGACGAGCGGATCAAGGCGTGTGTAAGCCTCTGTGGCCCATACTCTTTCGGCGAGAACTGGGACATCCTGCCCGCACTGACCCGGGAGACGTTCACCGTCAGGTCGCGTTCGAAAAACGAGCACGACGCCCGCAACTTGGCGCTCACGCTCACCATGATCGGCCGGACGTCGGCCTTGCGGTGCCCGACGCTGGTCGTCGCGGGCAAGAAGGACCGGCTGATCCCGTGGCAGCAGGCCGAGCGGCTGCATCGTGAGGTGGACGGCAGCGACTTCCTGCTACTGGAGGACGGCAACCACGGCTGCGCCAATGTGCTTGCCGCGCACCGCTACCGCACGGCGGACTGGATGGCCGCCCACCTCAAGGCGCCGAGTTGATAGCCGCCACGATGTTGTCGGGCGTGAACGGCAGCGTCCTGACCCGGACGCCGATCGCGTCGACGAGCGCGTTGCCGATCGCGGCCGTCACCGGTCCCTGAGTCGCCTCACCGGCGCCGAGCGGCGGCTCTTCCGGACGGTGCACCACGTGGACTTCGACCTCGGGCACCTGGCTGAACCGTGCGATCGGGTAGGACTCCCAGTCGGTGCTGAGGATCGAGTGTCGATCGAAACGAACCTGCTCGAACAGCGCCCAGCTGGTGGCCTGGATGGCGCCGCCCTCGATCTGATTGCGTACCCCGTCGACGTTCACGACCCGACCGACGTCGACGGCAATTGTCAGGCGACTGACGCGCACCCGGTCGGTCGCCTCCACGTCGGCGACGACCGCACAGTACGAGCTTCGGTTCTTGTAGCGGCAGAACGCCACGCCGCGGCCATGTCCGTCCGGACGTGGCGCTCCCCACCCGGCCGCCTCCGCGGCGGTGCTCAGCACCTCACGGGCGCGCGGATCCGAAAGGTGGGCAAGACGCATCTCCACCGGATCGCGTCCGATGGCAAGCGCCAGCTCGTCGATGACGGACTCCGCGGCGAACGTGTTGAGGTGACCGCCGAGCGAACGCAGCGACGACGCGCGGATCGGCATTGTCAGCAGCCGATGGACGGTCACGTCGACCCTGGCGATGTCGTAGTACGGCTCGGCGTTGCGGGCCGAACCGTGACCACGCTCGGCCGGTGGGTCGACGGCAGGTGGGAGCAGCGGGACGCGGGCGCGATGAGCGTCGGCCAACAGGCTGTGCCGCGGCGCGTAGCCGGGCCTGGCCGTGTGGCCGTTCGTCCACAGCTCGCACGACCAGTCGGTGATCGTGCCGTGCTCGTCGAGGCTGGCCGTGACGTCGGTGACCATCGCAGGACCGAATGGCTCCCAAGACATTTCGTCTGCCCGGCTCCACTGCACGCGCACGTGCCTGCCAGGTGCCCTTGTCGCGAGCAGTGCGGCGTCCATCGCGACATCGTCGGCAGGGTTGTGGCCGTAGCTGCCAGCACCCTCGACGTGCTGGACGACGACCGCATCGGCTGGCAGATCCAGGGCCGCGGCAATGGCGGCGCCCAACGTGAACACGCCCTGACTGTGGCTCCAGACCTCGAGGCGCCCGCCGTCATAATGCGCAATAGCGCAGCCGGGGCCGATCGACGCGTGGGCGAGGTACGGCCTCGTGAAGGTAGCGGCAATGGCGGGCGAGTCGTCGTGCCGAGTGCCGTCGGCGCGGATGAGGTTGGTCTCGGAATCGGCTGTCCGCAACCACTTCTCGATGTCGTCCTGGTCGGGCAACTCGATGCCGTTCGACCACGACGCCGCGGCCGCCAGAGCTTCTGCCGCCTTGGTGGCCTGCCCTTCGCGGCGAGCGATGACGGCAAGGAAGTCGCCGTCGCGCACGACCTGCTCGACGCCGGGCAGCGACGAAACGTCGCCGAAGGACTCGAGGTGGGCGCCTGGACCCGGTGGCCGCACCACCCTTGCGTGCAGCATGCCGTCGAAATCCAGGTCGTGAATGAAGCGCGGGCGGCCAAACACCTTGTCGGGCAGATCGATACGAGCCAGATCCTTCGATGCCGGTGGAGCGAGCTCGACGTCGAGGGACGGATCGCCGACCTTCACATGCAGGTCGACGATTCCGGACAGGTCGGCATAGGAGCCGATGCGCGCGCCGTCGGGGGCCGCGAACACGCCGGACACCAACCGCACCTGTTTGATGTCCAGCGCCGCCTTGTGCGCCGCCGCGCGCCGGAACAACTCGCGCGCCTCGGCGCACACCCGCCGGACTGCCGCCCCTGAGACCGTGATGGAAAGGCTGCCCGCGGTCAGGCCCTCGTCCGGTGACGACACGGTGTCGGTCGCGGCGGCTCGGACACTCTCTGGCGGAACGTCGAGTTCGTGTGCGGCGATCTGAGTAAGGGCCGTGAGGATCCCCTGGCCGAGCTCGACCTTGCCGACGCGCAGTGTGATCGCACCGTCGTCGGCGACGGTCAGCCACGTCGAAATCCACGGATTGGTGACGAGCGAAGCGGGCAGCGAAGGGGTCACGTCTTCGAACCTGCCGCCGCGAGCACGGCGTCGACGAAACGTGAGTGAGTTCCGCAGCGACACAGGTGGCTTTCCAACGCCGCCGACACCTCGTCGCGGGTCGGGCTGGGGTTGTCACGGAGCAGCGCTGCGGCCCTCATGATGATCCCTGCGATGCAGTAGCCGCACTGCGCGGCCTGCAACTCGAGGAACGCCGACTGCACAGGGTGCGCGGCGTCGGGACGACCGAGGCCGGCCAGCGTCCGTACGTCGTCGCGGACGTACTCGACGGGAGTGTCGCACGCCGGTGTCGGATGGCCGCCAATCCACACGACGCAGGCCCCGCACTGACCAAGCCCGCAGCCGAACTTCGGTGACTTGTCGCCGATGTCGTTGCGCAGCACCTCCAGCAGGGAGGTGCCTTCAGGGACATCGACGTGGTGTTCGCGGCCGTTGACGGTCAGCTCGAAGGAGGCCATGTGGCCGTCTCCTTTACTGGCAGTCGCCGTGGCCTCAGACGTGGCTCGAGGCGGCCCAGTAGCCCGGATCGGCCTTGCTCGCGGCGAGCTCCTCGGCCGTTTTGAAACCGGGGGCCATCGACGCGGTGGTGCCCGCCATATACTGGTGGTGGTCGATACCGAGCAGCCGGATCCAGCTCTGCTGGCCGAACGTCAGCGCGATACAGCAGCCCAACTCCACCAGTTCCTGCTCGGAGTAGTTGGCATGCAGACGGTCCCATAACCCGTCGAGATCTTGACTGCCCCATGCGATGGCCTCGGCGTACGCGAGCGCGGCCTTCTGGCGGTCGTCGTAGAGGTCGGAGGTCTCGAAATTCAGCAGCTGGTCGTACTGCTGCTCCTGCAGGCCCGCCGTTGCGGCCTTCTCCGAGCGCTGGTTGCCGCAGAACTCGCACTTGACCGTCCTTGAGATGTACACCCGACACAGATCCTTGATCGCATGGTCCACCACGCCGCTGTGAAACTGCGACTGCCAGCTGTCAGCGAAGGCCCAGAAGGCCTCCTGCGAGTGGGCGCGGACCGCTGAGCTCTCTGGTCGTGGCGTGCCGTGCTTCGCGCACCGCTCCATCTCCGCCTTCATCCGGTCGTCCATCTGCTCGAACGGTACGTAGCTGATGCGCTGTGTGCTGGCCGGGTCCATATCGCTCCTCGGGGCTGCAATCGATTGTAATCAGTATGTGCCGACCTCATCGGAGCGTCAAGGAAAACGTCAGTCGAAGAACAGGATCTTGACGAGCGCGAGCACGCCGATCACCACGATGAAGATCCGCAGCACCGCTGGCGAAAGCTTCCGGCCGAACCGGGCGCCGAGGTAGCCGCCGATGAACGCGCCTGACGAGATGAGCGCCACGATCTCCCAGTCGATTCGGTCGGTGGCCACGATCATGAACGTGATCGCGGCGACGGTGTTCACCAGAGTCGCGAGCACGTTCTTGATCGCGGTGAGGCGCTGGATGCCGTCGGGCAGGATCATTCCCATCAGTCCGACGAGCAGAATCCCTTGCGCCGCACCGAAGTACCCGCCGTAGATGCCAAGGGCGAAGATCCCGGCGGCGAGAAGTACTCGCGAAAGCATGGTGGGATTGCCGTCGTGGTCGGCAGAGGCCGTTCGCCGCTGCACGCTCGGGCCGACCAAGACCATGAGCAGGCCAAGGGCAATGAGGGCAGGCACGATCGCCTGGAACGACTCGTCGGGCAGCACGAGTAGGAGCACGGCCCCGACCAACGCACCGACGATCGACGCCGGCGCGAGGCGCGCGAGGACGGCCTTGTTCGGGCTCAGCTCACGCCGGTAGCCGTAGATGCCCGAGACACCGCCCGCGACCATGCCGATGTTGTTGGAGATGTTCGCCGTCAGTGGTGGATAGCCGAACAGCAGCAGGGTGGGAAAGGTCACCAGGGTTCCCGAGCCGACGATGACGTTGATCCCGCCTGCCCATACCCCTGCCGCGAAGATCGCGACGGCCTCGATCATCAGCTGGTTCGCGGACTCAGCCCGCGAGGTGCCGGTCGAGGAATGCGATCACCCCGTCGATCGCGCGTTCCTGCACGTCATCGACCTCGACCGCGCCGTCGGCGCCGACCGCCGGGTAGATGTAGCCGTGCAGCGGATGGTCCCAGGTGACCCAGGTGGCGTCCTTCCCGCTGGCGGCCAACAGGTCGTAGCTCAGCCGGAAGATGCCCTGGAGGTGGTCGTCGTCGCGACCCATCACCAGGATCGGGAGCGAGATGGGCGCCATCCGCTCGAGCGCGAGCGGCTCGTTGATGCGCGAGCGCACGAACGCCGGATCGCGCATCTGCATCTCCTCGATGTTCCGCAGCTGGGTGTCCGGGTTCGTGTAGGCCGTGTCGTCGGGGGTGAGATCGAGGAATTCGTGATTGGCGGGCTCGCAGGCGACGCCGGCCTTGAGCGGACCGTCGTAGTGGGACGCGATCTTGAACAGCATCTCGCCGGCATGGCTCACTCCGACATGACCGAGTCGATCGGCGTCGATCTGCGGATGCCGCGCCACGTCCTCGAGAATGGCGAGCTCGTCCTCGAACTCCAGCGGCGAACGGTTCATCAGATCCATCCCCTGGCGCCGGTCGACGACGAGACGTCCACCGTGATGGAAACCGAGCTCGACCTCGCTCCGGTACCGGCCCCATGCGCAGGCGTAACCCGCGTCGAGCAGCCGCTCCATGATGTATCCGTGCGTCGCGACCCGTTCCCGCAACCACTCCAGACCGCCGCCGCCGTTGCCGTATGCGAGGAACACGAAGGGAAGGCCGGTGGCGTCCTGCGACGGCAGGCGAAGGGCGTAGGGAACGTATAGGCCATCGCGGGTCTCGGCCAGGTGATAGCTGACCGGCCGGCTGGAGCCCGGTACGGCTTCGGTGATCGCTGGATAGGTCGATGCGGGCATGCGCCGTTCCAATCGCTCATCGTCGAGGCTTGGTGCAAACGATTGCACACTAGCATGGCCAAACTTTGTGCGTTCGGGTGGCCTGGCGCTCAGCCGCCTGCTGAACGAATCAGATCGGCCGCCTTCTCGCCGATCAGCACGCTCGGGGCGTGCGTGTGTCCGCGGATGATCGTCGGCATCACCGACGCATCGGCGACGCGCAAGCCGTCGACGCCGCGCACCCGCAGTTCCGGATCCACCACGCTGGCGTCGTCGCTGCCCATCCTGCAGGTGCCGACCGGATGATAAAGCGTGTGCGACAACGAGTTCAGCGCACGCTCGAGCGTGTCGTCGTCAAGGGTCGTTGCCCGCAGCGGTCTGGCGATCTCGCCGATCACACCACGCAGCGCCGACGACTTGGCGATCGTCGCGCACATCCTCAGCCCCGCCATCAGCGCGGCGCGATCAGCACCTGCGTCGTCGGTGAGGTAGCCAGGATCGATGATCGGTTTGTCCTTCGGATCGGACGAGCGCAACGTGATGGTCCCAGTGCTGTGCGGCTTGAGCAGAATAGGGCCCATCACGACGGCGTGGCCGGAGTACGGGTCGCCGATGCCCTCGTCGAAATACGGTGCGGGAGCGAAGATCAGCTCCAAATCGGGCAGATCGAGATCGGGACGGCTCTTGACGAAGCCGTACGCCTCCCCCACATTGGACGTCAGCATGCCGCGCCGCCGCACCAGGTAGTTCACCAATTGCAGGGGTTTCTCGGCGCCGAACAGCGTGTCATTGGGGACGTCGAAGCCCAACGGCACCACCAGATGGTCGAGCAAGTTGCCGCCGACAGCCGGCGCGTGCGTCACCACATCGATGCCATGCTCAGCAAGCCGCTCTCGGTCCCCGACACCGGAGAGCATCAGCAACTGCGGGCTGTTGATCGCACCGCCGCACAGCACCACCTCACGGCGGGCCTTGACCACCCGTCTGGCGCCGAGCTGCTCGAATTCCACACCGACCGCACGTGTCCCTTCGAAGATCACCCGCGATACGGGAGCCTCGGTGTGCACTGTCAGATTCCGCCGCCGAAGCGCAGGCTTGAGGTATGCGTCCGCAGTGCTCCACCGGGCACCCTTGCGTTGCGTGACACGGGTTTCGCAGAACCCTTCTGGCGCATCGATGCACTCCTGGACGGCGGTCAGCCAGCGGGCGGTCGAGCTCCTCGGGCTGCGCTGCGCGGAGATGACCAGCGGGCCGTTTTCGATTCTGGTGAAGTATTTCTCGATGTTCGCGTAGTTCCACTGCTCGCCTGCGACCTCGGCCCATTCGTCGTAGTCGGCGGCGAAGCCACGCACCCACATCATCGCGTTCATCGACGACGAGCCGCCAAGCATCTTGCCTCGTGGCCAATAGATTTCGCGACCGTCGAGTTCCTTCTGCGGCTCGGTGCGGTAGTCCCAGTCGACGGCGCTGCGCATCAGTTTGGAAAAGCCCGCGGGAATGTGGACGAACTTGTCCTTGTCCCGCGGCCCTGCCTCCAGCACTACGACTTCGACCGACGGATCCTCGCTGAGCCGGTTGGCCACTACCGATCCGGCAGATCCCGTGCCTACAACGATGTAGTCAGCATCCATTTGCCGGAGTCTATGAGTCCGTGCACGATTGCACGGCCACTTTGCTCGGCCCGATTTCGGTTGCGGTGGGCACTGTTTGGCGGGCCCTCGCGGGCAGCAACCCCGCCACGACGACGGCAGCGGTGATGGCGATACCCGCGGCGACCAGCGATCCGATCCACTGGCCGTCGAGAAAGGCGGATTCCACCGCGCTGTGGACCGCAGGCGCGACGGCAGGTGGCAACTGCGCGATGACCTCCTGCGCCGCGGCCATCGACTCGCCCATGATCGCGCGAGTCTCTTCGGGAAGAGCCTGGACCGCGGGCGCGTCGGCCAGCCGGGCCGAATAGATGGATGCGAACACGCTGCCGACGATCGCGACGCCGAGGGTGCCGCCGAGTTCGCGGGTGGTGTCGTTGACGGCCGACCCGACGCCCGCCTTGTCCGCGGACAGCGAGCCCATGATCGCTTCGGTGCCCGGCGCCGTCGTCAGTCCAAGTCCGGCACCGAGAAGCACCATTTGGATGGCGATCTCCAGGTACGGCGTACTGGCGCTGGCGGTGGCGGCCCAGCCCAGACCCGCGCCGAACATGGCCAGCCCCCCGGCCACCACGATGGTGGTGCCGATCCATTCGACGATGCGAGGTCCGACGATGCTGGCGATGGCGATCGACGCGGCGACCGGCAGTAGTCGCACGCCGGTCTCGAATGCGCTGTAGCCCTTGATGAATTGGAAGTATTGGGTGATGACGAAGATGAAGCCGAACAGGGTGAGGAAGCCGGCCGTTATCGCCAGGCTGCCACCCGAGAACCGGCGATCGCGGAAGACCGACAGGTCGAGCATCGGATGTGCCCGGCGCTGCTCCCACCAGATGAACACGGCGACCACCACGGCGGCCACCGCGAAGCCGGCGATGGTGTGGCCGCTGGTCCAGCCGTAGTTGGGCGCCTCGATGATCGTGTAGACCAGCGCGGTCACGCCGACCGCCGAAAGGATCAGGCCGACGACGTCGATGGGCGGGGTTGCCGGGTCGCGCGAGGTCGGGATGAAGAGCCAGCCTCCGATGACGGCGACCGCGGCGATCGGCAGGTTGACAAGGAAGATCGAACCCCAGTCGAAGTGTTCGAGCAACCAGCCTCCGCTGATCGGCCCGACCGCGACACCGACGCCCACCATGGCCGCCCACAGTCCGATCGCCTTGGCCCGCTGTGCGGGCTGGGTGAAGATGTTGGTGATCAGCGCGAGCGTGGCGGGGAAGATCACTGCCGCGCCGACGCCCATGGCGGCGCGTGCCCAAATCAGGCCGTCGGCCGTATTCACCTGTGCCGCAACGGTGGACGTGAGCGCAAACAGCACGAGCCCGCCGCTGAGAAAGCCGCGTCTGCCGAAGCGATCGGCAAGACTGCCTGCCGACAACATCAGGCCGGCCATGACCAGGGTGTAGGCGTCGACGATCCACTGCAGCTGGGCGGTGTCGGCGTCGAGTTCGCGCGACAGCGTTGGCAGTGCAACGTTGACGATGGTGGCGTCGACGCTGACGACGAAGACGCTCAGGCAGATGACGGCAAGCGCGGCGATCGGGTGGTCTTTGAAAACGGGCGTTCGCGTGCTCATAAACATGACGGTAAACTCCTCAGACAAGTTATTCAAGTGATATGTATTGATACTTGTCTGAGTGATAGAATATTCCCGTGCCAACCAAGAGGAGTTACCAGCAGAACTGCCCCATCGCCCTCGGCATGGACGTCCTTGGCGAGCGATGGACGCTGCTGATCCTGCGCGAGCTCATCGGGGGCGCCCGCCGTTACGGTGACCTGCGCGACCAGTTGCGGGGCATCGCCACCAACCTGCTGGCCGACCGGCTGCGCGAACTGGAGGACGCCGGGCTCGTCGACCGCGTGGAGCTGCCGCCGCCGATCGCCCGCACCGTCTACACGCTGTCCGACGAGGGCTGGCGGAAGGTCCCACCGGTCATCCAGGCCATCGCCACCTTTGGGCTGGACTTGGTCGAGCCCGACGAGAGCGCGCTCACGCCGTTGAACGGATTCCTCGTCGGCATCCTATTGGCAGTCGATCCCACCATCAGCCTGAACGCGTCCTATCGAATCGACATCGACCATCGCAAATTCGAATTCGCCGTCCGCAGTGCGCGTCTGGCCGCCGCGAAAGGTCAACCTAGTGTGACGGTGACCGCGGCGGCCGCGGATTTGATCACAGCCCGACTCGGGTCAACCGCGGCCAAACGGAAGGCCGCACTGCGCAAGATGACGTTCGACGGTGACCCCGATCAGGTCGACGCGATGCGTACCGCATTCCGTTTGACGGGAG
This sequence comes from uncultured Actinomycetota bacterium, assembly GCA_963711755.1. Lineage (GTDB taxonomy): Bacteria > Actinomycetota > Actinomycetes > Mycobacteriales > Mycobacteriaceae > Mycobacterium. The sequence goes on along the minus strand of CAVQFK010000023.1, from coordinate 450,214 downwards.
ATTCCGGCCTGCTGGCCGATCCAGCGCCTTAGAGTTTCCTTAACAGTTGCTTATTTTTCTTAGATTTGTTGTACAGTCGGCTCGATGATGACTTCATCGGACCGGCCGAACCGCGGTGAGCATGCCGTCGTCCTTGGCGCTGGGATGGCTGGATTGCTTGGCGCCAGGGTGCTTTCGGAGTTCTTCGAATCGGTCACCATCGTCGAACGGGACGCGCTGCCCGATACCGTGGATCAGCGCAGGGGGATCCCGCAGGGCCGCCATCTGCACAGCATGTTGAGTCGCGGCTGGCAGGTGCTGGAGGAGCTGTTTCCCGGAGTGCTCGGCGAACTCGCGGAGGCGGGCGCCCAAGTCCTCGACGACGGAGACCTATCCCGCGTCTATATGCGCGTGGGTCCGTACGGCCTCAACCGCTCGGGGAAGTTCGCCGATCCAGCAACATTGGTCACCTACCTTGCCAGCCGACCCCTCGTGGAGTTCCATGTCCGGCGCCGCGTCGCCGCCCTCGGCAACGTGAGATTCCTCGATTCCCACGATGTGGTGGGTCCGATCGCCGCCGCGGAGCGCGTCACCGGTGTGCGGATTGTCAACCGCGACAACAACGATAAGACCTCCCTCGATGCCGACCTGGTAGTCGACGCGACAGGACGGGCCGGGCGCACTCCTGCGTTCCTAGAGGATCTCGGCTTTGGCCGCCCTCCGGAACAGCTCTGCACGGCGCGCGCCACCTACTCCAGCCTGCTGGTGTCGATCCCAGAGGACATGTTCACCGAGAAGCTCATGTTGGTCGTCGATCCAAGATCACAGCAGTCGCGTGGCGGACTGATCGCCTATGAGCACGGGACATGGATGTTGACGGCAGGCCGTTTGGCCATCGACCCCGACCCGCCCACCGATCTGGCGGGCGTGCTTGCGCTGGCCGAGCAATTCACACCGCCCGCGATCATGGCAGGGCTGCGGGCCGCGCAACCGCTCGGCGATGTTTCGGTCTTCCGCTACACCGGCGCGGTCTGGAGACGATACGACCGAATGTCCCGATTCCCAACCGGACTCTTGGTGATCGGTGACGCGCTGTGCAGCCTGAATCCGATCTACGGCCAAGGCATGACGATGGCGTCGCTGGAAGCCCTTGCACTGCATGACTTTCTAGAGAGCGGCCCACGGGCACCCCAACGGTTTTTCCGCGCCGCCGCTAGACACATCGCCCCCGTGTGGGCCATGAACAAAGCCAACGATCGCACACCCACTACACGCCCACAGTCGCTGTCGGCGCGCCTGATGAACTGGACCGTCAACAAAATGCTGAAGGCCGCCGAGAACGACATCGTGCTGACCGAATCCCTGCAGCGCGTCGCCAGCCTGATCGATCCGCCTAGCGCGCTAGGAAACCCTGCACTCATACCGCGCGTGATTGTCGGCAACCTCAAGCATCGTCGCGCGGCCGGGGCCCCGGCAACGAACCCATCACGTAAGCCTCACGCCGCATTCGGTTCCGGCCCGCCGGGTTGGTTGGGTTCATCGGCGGTCGGTTCGTCATCGGGTGGTCGGAAGAGTCGTTCGGGTCGGTGGTAGTCGTTGACGCGAGCCTGGCCGGTGTCCAGGTGTGCCGGTGGGATCCATTCGACGTCGGTGTCGCCGTTGATGCGGGTGCTCCAGCCGCCGGGTTCGACCATCCGGTTGTCCGGTGGGCACGCCAAACCGAGCTCGTCGATGTTGGTCAGCCCGCCGTGAGCCCAATCGCGCGCGGCGTGGTGCACCTGGCTGCCGTAGGCGGGCACGGTGCAGCCGGGTTTGGTGCAGCCCCCGTCGCGGGCGATGAGCATGATCCGCTGCGCCGCAGAGGCGGCGCGGCGGGCGCGGAACAGATCCAGCGCGGACCCGGTGGCCTTGTCGAACACCGCCAGGTAGTGGGTGGCGTGCGCGGCCATCGCGATGACGTCGCTGATCGGCATCACGGTGCCGCCGCCGGTGACCCCGACCCCGGCGCGGTGCTCCAGATCCTGCAGGGTGGTGCGCACGATGATCGTGGTGGTCAGCCCGTTGTGCTGGCCGAGCTCACCGCTTGCCAGCACACTGCGCCCGACCGCGACGAGTGCGTCGTGCTGGCGCTGGGCCAGGGTGCGGTGATCGTTGTCGATCTGGGCTTGGGTCGGCGTCCCCACATAGCAGGGGTGTTCGTCGGCGGGGTTGCACATCCCGGGTGCGGCCCACTTCGCGAAAATCGGCTCCCAGGTCGCCCACGCCTCGGGGTCAGATTGGCTTTGATCGGGATCACCTTGTCGCGGCCCTGCGGGCCTTTCCACAGCCCGCGCCGGCGTGCGCGTTCGCTCTCGTCGGGTTCGGGTCCGTCCTGATCGAGCAGAAACAGGGTGCGGTCGGCGTTGTCCTTGAGTTCCTTGGGGCCCACGCTGATCGCGGTGCGCGCCAGATCCGCTTCAATCTGGCCGCGGGTGAGCACATCAACTGCGGCGGGATGTTAGCCATCGTCTCGCGCACCACCTTGACGTGCTCACCGTTGATCAACCCGTGCCCCTGGGCGAGCGCGGTGCACGCCAACACCGGCTCCAGCGGCTCACCGGTCAGCGTGCGGCGTGGCCCCAACTCGGCGGCCTCCGTGAGCCGACGCGCGGCTTCGGTCGGCGAGATGCGCCACCGGATCCCCAGCACGTCCTTCCACGACTTGGCGCCCATCTCCTTAGCCGTCGTCTCGGCCTGGAAGCGGGCCAGCATGCGGTGGCTCTGGGCAGGCAGCTGACAGGTGAGGGTTTCCAGGTCATCGAGCACCCCGACCAACTCGGACGCAGTGAGCGCATCGATCGGCAGGGCGGCCAACTGGTCATAGGCCGCGCGCAGCGCGGCCACCGTGGCCTGCACCGCTCCCGCTCCCATCACTCGAACGTATGTGCGAACTCTAAGAACTCACGTCGTATTTCCCTAAAGTTCCATGAGAGGTTGTCGCTCAGTGCGACTCCACTGAAACCGCTGTTACACAAGTGATTTCGCCGATCGGAAGCGCGAATGGCCAGTTAATGTACGTTTCTTCGTGAAAAACGTGACACAACTGGCCACTCGGCAACACAGTGGGATTCTTGTGCGGCGCGCGTAATCATCGGCAACCTCAAACACCGCCGCGCGGCACCACCGCCTACTCCTCGAGACTGCGACGGAACTCCACAAGGTCGGCCGCCAACAAGGCGGGCTGCTCGGTCGCCATGAAGTGCCCGCCCCGCGGAAACTCGGTCCACCGATGAGCGCCGTACTGCTCCTCGATCAGGCTTCTCGGCGGGACACCGCCGATCTCGGCGGCGCTCGAGTAGAACGCCAACGGCGTGCTCGTTGTCATGCCGATCGGCCGTGATCCGGGCGCGACGTCATGGGCGTGGTAGTGAAAGACCGACGATCCGAACGAGTTTGTCGTCCAGTACAGAGTGAGAAGCGACAACAAAGTGTGCCGGGTCGCGGGCGAGTCCATGTCGAACGCGTCGGCCCATGCCTTCCACTTCTCGACCACCCATGCCGCCATCGCGGCGGGCGAGTCGGACACGGCGATCGACACTGTCAGTGGCTTGGTCCGCTGCAGATGGTGGTAGCCGCCCTCGGTGACGTCCCACTGCTCCATGTCCCCGAACCAGCGAGTCGTGGAGTCACCAGCGGCGTATGACCGCGACGGATCGCGCACCGAGCTAAGAGCATTGACCGTCATGTGGGCGCCGAGCATGCTTTTCGGGTGCCGCACCGCCAACCAGGCCGTGACGCGTGCGCCGATGTCGGTGCCGGACGCCAGGAACTTGTCGTATCCGAGATTCGCCATCAGCTGTTTCCAGCGGTCGGCGATGGATGCCGCTGTGAAGTCCCGCAAATCGTCGGGACAGCCCGAGAATGCAAAGCCCGGCATCGACGGGATGACGACATGAAACTCCTCCGTCAGCAGGTCGAGCACCGGCAGGTATTCGAGAAACGAACTCGGCCATCCATGCGTGAGAATCAACGGCGTCGCGCTGTCGTGCGGACTCCGCACGTGCACGAAGTGAGTTGTCGTTCCGTCGATTTCGATCAGCTGGTGCGGGAAGCCACGAAGATGTGTCGAGAACGCGTCGAAATCGAACGCCGACCAGTCGGCGAGCAGTTCTCGAAGGTAGTCATGCGCAGAACCTGCCGCCCACGGTTCAACAGCTGGGTGGGCGGGCCAACGTGTCTGCGCGAGCCGGTCCAGTAGTGCCCGAACGCTGGCAGGGTCGATCGTCGGGTCAAAGCTGCGAGGTGTCATCTGCGGTTACTCAGCAGCCTCGAGGAAGGGACGCATGAACGATCGCTCGTATCGCACCACGCATCCGCTCTCGTCGCGGATGCGGTCCGCGGCGATGAATTCGGGGTCCACACCGAAAAGCTCCCGGTACTTCTCGTACGCCGCGAAGCTGGGAAAGCTGAACAACGCCAGCGCTTTGTCGCTCGCCCCCTCCGATGGCATGAAGTATCCGTGGTGCCGACCGCCGTGGTTGTTGACAAGGCGAATCCATTGCGCGGCGAACTCCTCGAAGGCTCCGATCTTGTCGGGGTCGATGGTGTAGTCGACGACGCAGGTGATCATGCGGGTCCCCTTCCCTTGCTTAAGAAACGTAACCAAGGGAACGGATGCGATCATCCAGGCCCAGCACATCTACCAGCGTGCGGCCATTGCGAATCTCGTTGCGCGTCTGCTCCTCCGTGCGCTCGCGCTTCTCGGCGAGGTCGAGTACCTCCAGGACCCGCTCCGCGGGTACGGCAACAACCCCGTCTGCGTCACCGACGATGATGTCGCCAGGATGAATCGAAACCCCGCCGCACACGATAGGTTTTCCCACGGTTCCCGGCTGGTTCTTGTCGGTGCCTTTGATGCTGACGGCGCGTGAGAAGACTGGAAAACCCATCTCGACAATCGACCGGATATCGCGCACGGACCCGTCGATGACCAGCCCTGCGATGCCCGCCTGCTGCGCGGCAAGCGTCAGCAGATCACCCCATGCACCGCCCTCGGTGTAACCCTTGGCATCGACGACGAGCACGTCACCGGGTTTGGCAACCGTCACGGCATATTGGATGGCGAGATTGTCTCCTGGGCGGCAGTCGACGGTCAGCGCCGGGCCGGCCAGTACCGCGTCCCGGTCCAGCGGTGTGATGGCGCTGTCGAGGGCACCGGTCCGTCCCTGCCCCTCGTGAACGGTTGCCGCGCCCAGCCTTTGGAACTCGGCCAGGTGCTCCTGTGTCAAGAACGTCATGGGGGTACCTCTCTGCACTTGGGGAAGACGACTACAGCACCTTGTCGAGGAAGTCACGCGTTCGCTCGTGACGGGGGTTGTTCAGCACATCGCGTGCCGGGCCCTCCTCGACGACGACCCCGTCGTCCATGAAGACGACTCGATCGGCGACTTCGCGTGCGAAGCCAACTTCGTGTGTCACCACGAGCATCGTCTGGCCACCCTTGGCCAGGCCACGCATCACCGCCAGCACCTCCCCGACCAGCTCAGGGTCCAGGGCTGAGGTCGGCTCGTCGAACAGCATCAGCTTGGGTTTCATCGCCAACGCACGCGCGATAGCGACACGTTGCTGCTGTCCACCGGAAAGCTGTCTGGGATAAGCGTCTTCGCGCCCGACGAGGCCCACCTGTGAAAGCAGTTCGCGGCAACGGCGTTCTGCAGAAGAGCGCGACTCACGCAACACCCCCATCGGTGCTTCGATGATGTTCTCCATAACCGTCAGATGCGAGAACAGGTTGAACCGTTGGAACACCATGCCGATGTCGGCGCGTTGTCCGGCAACGGCGTTGGGCTTGAGCTCGTGCAGCAGGTCTCCATCCCGGCGATAGCCGACGTACGCACCGTCGACGAGTATCGCGCCGGCGTCAATGCGCTCCAGATGGTTTACGCTGCGCAGCAATGTGCTCTTTCCCGACCCGGACGGGCCGAGGATGCAGAGCACTTCACCGCGCATGACGCGCAGCGACGCACCTTTGAGCACGGGAACGCCGTTGAAGCTCTTGTGCACATTGACGATGTCGAGCATGGTCGCGTCGGCCCGGCGGGTTGATTGCTTGTCCGGCGAGCTGGTGTCGACGATCATGACAATCCCTTCGTACGGCGCCAAGGCGCGATTGCGCTGAGGATCAGCTGCGGAGTGAGGCGCGGCGCCGTCTGGGCTGTGCTGCGGCCGAAGCGTCGCTCTAGGAAGTACTGCCCGATCGTGGCCAGTGTCGTCAGTGCGAGGTACCACAGCGACGCGACCACCAACAGCGGTATCACGAGGAAGTTCATCGAGTAGATCTGCTGAGTGCGGGTGAGCAGGTCGCCACCGGCAATGAAAGCCACCATGGAAGTCGCCTTCATCAGGTCGATGAATTGGTTTCCGGCAGGTGGGATCACGACTCGCATCGCTTGCGGCAGCACTATCCTGCGGAATACGCGGCTACGCCGCATGCCGAGCGCAGAGGCCGCTTCGACCTGTCCGGTGTCGACCGCAAGGATGCCACCGCGGAAGATCTCCGCCATGTACGCGGCGACGTTGAGTCCAAGTCCCAGTACCGATGCCATCAGCGCGCTGATCACCGAGTTCGTCGGCGCGCTCGCTCCTACGTCGGTGAACGGTAGGTACACCCCGATGGTGGGAAACAGTAGCGAGAGGTTGTACCAGAAGATGAGCTGGACGAGGACCGGCACCCCGCGGAAGAACCAAACATACAGGGCAGCAATGGAGCTCAGAAACGTACTGGCCGACATCCGCAGGACGGCAACCACAAGGCCAAGGAGCGTGCCCACCGCCATGCAGAGAATCGTGAGCTGCAGAGTGACGCCGACACCGAGCAGGATGGTTTTGGAGAACATGTAGGTGCCGACGTCGGGCCAATGCATGTTGTCATTGGTCGCTAGCCTCACGACGAGCCACACCAAAGCTGCCGTGACGAGTGCTGCGGCCACATGCCGTCCGGTGTGTTTGAGTGGGACGGTTCGAAGTTCGATCAGCGAGTCGATGGTCCTGTCTGTCATTGGCCCGCCTGGTTGGACGGTCATTTGTTCTGCCCTTCTGCGTTGATGATCGGCGCGTCGATCCGAAGTTCCTGCTGGTTCCACTTCTTGAGCACTGCGTCGTACCTCCCGTCGGCGAACAGCTCTACGAAGGCGCGGTACAACGCGTCTCGGAGCCCGGTGTTGGCCTTGGTGGTTGCGACTCCGTGATAGTTGGGGCCGGTCAGGCCTCCCGCGGGTTCGACGAGGCCCTCGGTGGAGAGCTGCTGGAAGCGGACCTGCGCCTGGTCGGTGACCATTGCGTCGGCACGTCCGCTTTGCACCTGGATCATGGTGTCGCCCAATGAGGGCACTAGCAGGATCGTGATCGCCTCGCGGCCGGCTGCCGTGCATTCCTCAGAGAATTTCGCCGTGCCTGCAGCTGACGTCGTACCCTGTGTCGCAGACACTTTCAGCCCGCACAAATCCTGCGTGGTGTGAATGTTGTGCGGGTTTCCGCGACCAACCAGAATACGGTCGGCCGAACGGGTGTAGTCGACGAAATCGACCTGCTTCTCGCGTTCGATCGTGTCGCTGAAGTTGGACATCGCCGCGTCGACCCGGCCCGAGAGCAGGCTGGGCACGAGTCCCGAGAAGGACGTTGCGACGACCTCGATCGTCACACCCATTTCCTCACCCAGCACCTTCATGAAGTCGAATTCGAGCCCATCGACCTCGCCGTCGGCGTCGACCATCAGGTAGGGCGGAGTCGATGCATCCGAACCCATGCGGATCAGCCTGGTTTCACGAATCGATTCGGGAAGCATCGCAGCGTATTCCGGGTTGATGCCGGTTGCGGGACCCTCGACGCGGCCGCCAACCGGCGCCGTGCAACCGGTGCCGAGCGCAGCGCACATCGCCACTGCTGCCAGCCATTTCAAGCGTCTGGTTTTTCTAGCGGTCATGGTCACGCCTCCTTTATCGAATCGGCCATCGCCAAGCCGTGATCCATCCGACCTACAAGACCCTCGATAGCTTCGGCGAGGGCCAGGACGGTCTGTTCGTCGTACGGCCGGCCGACGATCTGCACACCGAGCGGAAGTCCTGACGCGGCAATGTGTCCGGACGGCACCGAGATGGCGGGCAGGCGGTTGAGAATGTTGAACGGGCGGGTGAGGTTGATGTCGCTGAGCGACTCCAGCCGCTCACCGTCCACCACCGGTAGTTCGGCGAGGAATGAGTCGCCTGCCGTCAGGCCGGTGATGCCGACGGTCGGGCAGACAATGGCGTCGAAACGCTCGAACAGCGAGGCTATGTCGCCGTACATCTTTCCCGCCTCGCGGTGGCGAAGCTGAGGGCGCAAGCGCTGCGCCGCGGCGGTCGTGCGGGTGGCAAATGCGCGTGCGTAATCGGTGATGTCATCGGAACTGGCGGCGAGCAGGCTGATGTCTACGGCGCCGTGATCACCGAAGTGAGCGTCGGCGATCTCGTTGATACGCCGCCGATCCCAAGGTAGCTCGGCCGACTCCACCGCGAAACCCGCGCGGTCGAGCGCGTCGGCGACGCGAGCGACGTCGTGCGCGATCTCCCGATCGACCCGGTAATTGCCGAGGTTGGTCAACACGGCCACCCGCACCGGACTTGGCGTCGCAGGTGGGCGTGGCGATCGCACCAGCGATGCCATATCAGTCGGGTCGTGCCCGGCGAGCACCTCGTGCAACAGCGCGCAGTCCGACACCGTGCGAGCAAGCGCGCCATCCTGCCAAAACGGATCGAGGCTGGCGGGAAAGATCGTCGGGATGGTGCCGTACGGCGGCTTGAACCCGACAGTACCGGTGAACGACGCCGGGCTGCGTAGCGATCCGCCGCTGTCGGAACCGGTTGCCAGCACTGTCATTCCGGACGCGAGTGCCGCGACGGACCCACCGGAGGAGCCGCCGGGGCTCAGTTCTGGATTCCACGGGTTGCGCGTGATCCCCCACAGAGTCGAGTGGGTAAACGGCATGCAGCAGAACTCGGGTGTCGCCGTGCGGGCATGGATGATGCCGCCCGTCTCTCGCACGCGCCGCACGATGGGGTGGTCATCGGTGGCGATCCGGTCTCGCAGGGCCACCGATCCGTCGGTCCATGGTCGGCCCGTCATCGGCTGCTGCGCCTTGAGCGCTACCGGGATTCCTTCGAGCGGCCCCGCGGTCCCGCGACGGTACCGATCCTCGGCCTCGCGAGCCTGCTCGAGGGCTTCGTCGAAGAAGGTGTCGATCAGGGCATTCACGCCGGGATTTACGCGCTCGCATTGGTCGATCGTGTGGCGCATCAGATCTACCGGCGAAAGCTCTGATCGGCGAAACAACCGGATCAGCTCGGTCGCAGGAAGAAAGGTCAGCTGGGTCTGACCTCGAGACGGATCCTGTGGCGGCACGCGGGTCTCCATTGACACTGGGCGTTTGTTTACTGAGAGAACTCTCTCACTTACCTCAGGGTGTGTCAAGGGTCACTCTTCGCGCAAAAACAAACACCGACACGGTCCTACGAACCGCTTTTGCCGCGTCTCTCGCATCACATGAGTAGAATCTGACGCCAAGAAGGGACTGCTATATGCGACGACTGACTCGGTTTACTGGCCAGGCTTCACCTGGCTGGACCATGTCGTTGTCTGCGGCGCAAGCAGCAAGGGCCATTGGGGACCGCGTGGTGAGTGCATCCGAGTACGTCAGCGACGTGCTGTCCTCGGTGTCGACACATGACACCGACCATCGAGCGTTCGTGGAAACGTATGCAGAGAGCGCTCTGCGTGACGCTGAGGTCTCCGATGAGCGGCTGGCGCGCGGCGCTGGCCGGCCCCTCGAAGGAGTGGCGTTCGCCGTCAAGGACCTGATTGACATCCAAAGCCGTCGCACCCGCGGCGCGTCCGATTCGACCTCGACCGATCCTGTCCCCTGTTCGGACGCCGAGGTGGTGTCGCGGCTGCGCGCCAGCGGCGCGATCCTCGTCGGCAAGCTCGCACTGGAGGAGCTGGGAATCGGGCCAACGGTCGAGAATGCTGACACGGCACCGCCGGTCAATCCGTGGAATCCGAATCGCTCGACGGGTGGGTCGTCAAGCGGTTGCGCGGTGGCGGTGGCCGCAGGCCTCGTGCCGTTCGCGATTGGCACCGATACAGCCGGTTCGATCAGACTGCCTGCCGCGCATTGCGGAGTCGTGGGGTACAAACCGAGCTATGGAGCCATCGGCCATCGAGGAGTGCTGGCTCTGTCGCCCACCCTCGACCACATCGGAATAGCCACGCGAAATGCCCGAGATGCCGAACTCGTGCTGCGCGCCGCGGCCGCTGATCCGCGCATTGATGAGCCCGGATCGTTGTCGGCAGCACGGGTCGCGGTCGTCGACCTTGCGCGTGACTGCCCCGGATTGGTCGACGCCGAAGTCGCAGCCGCAGTCGAGGAGGCAGTGGCGGCCATGCGGGCCTGCGGCGCCGAGGTGGAGCACAAAACCATGGCGTCGCTGCAGGCGTACCAGAGTTGCGGCGCCACAATTCTTCACGCCGAGGCGTTTGAGCAGCACAAGATGAGGTTGAGGCGGTCGGGTCATCTGATGCAACCGAGCACCTACCGCCGCCTGGCATCGGGCTCGACGATCCGCGGCCGGGACTACGCAGCCGCACGCGCCATCCGGGAAACGCTGATACGGGACTTTGATCGCACCATGGAGAACGTCGACGCGTTGGTGACGATCACAACTTTGCGTCCGCCGGGCCCGGCCTTCGATGTCGACACCTCCGACGACACGTCATCGACGCTGTCACCGCGGATGCCGTTCAACGTGGTGGGCGCACCCGTCATCGCGATACCCATTGGCCTGACAACTGACGGAATGCCACTGTCGGTGCAGCTTATCGGCGCGCGCGGGGCCGATCACTGGCTCCTGCGGATCGCCAACGCCTACGAGCAGGCCGTCGGCGACGGTAGGGTCCAATGGCGGATGGCGAGGAGGGCATGACCGTACGAAGCGTTCGAAGCGACAGCAAGCGCAATCGGAGTGCGCTGCTGCAGTCAGCGGGCGAGTTGGTCCGCGCCTCCGGCTCGTCGGTGACCATGAACAGCATTGCCGAGCACGCAGGCCTATCCGTGGCCACCGCCTACCGCCACTTCCCGAGCCTCGAATCGGTTTTTGAGGCGTACATGTTCGATGTTGCGCACGAATTGCGAACGTACAGCTTGAGTCTTGAGACACCCGGTCCCGAACTCTTGGCCCGGGTGGCACGCAAATGGATCGAGCTGTGCCTGGTTCATGGCCCTGCGACGGTTCATATGCGTTCGCGCCGTGGTTATCTCGAACGTCTGCATGAGGGCGCCGACTACCTGTTGGCTCTTCGCGACGCCTTACTGCGCCCCATCCTGCTCTTCGCCGAATCGCGCGGTCTGACGTTGGGCCGTGACGGAGAGGAGCGGGCGCTGTTTCTCTGGAATATTCTCTTCGACCCGCGCGAAATCCTGGACCTGCGCGCTCAATTGGGCCTGACTGCGGCGCAAAGTACGGAGCAGCTGCTTGCCGCCTTCGACGGTGCCCTGACCAGATGGGCGTCATTCAGCTAGCGGCGGCGTCGGTCACGGCGGTCAGCAATGGCCTGCCTGCCAGGCACCGACGCACGTTCTCGATCGCCAGTGTGGCCATCGCCGCTCGGGTCCTATCTCCAGCGCTAGCGATGTGTGGCAAGAGCACAGCATTCTCGAGTTCGAGCAGCGCCGGGTGAATGCGCGGCTCGTCCTCGAAGACGTCAAGGCCCGCCGCCGCGAGCTGCCCCGAACGCAGGGCCGCTGCGAGAGCGGCCTCCTCGACTAGTGGCCCGCGCGCGGTGTTGATCAGGATGCTGCCGGGTCTCATCCGCCCGAGGGACTCTGCATTGATGAGGTGTCGCGTGTCCGGGGTCAGCGGGCAGTGCAGCGAGACGAAGTCGCTGGCGGCCAACAAACTGTCCAGGTCGACCGCGGTAACGCCAAGCGCGCGCGCCCGGTCATCGAGCGGCCGGCGGTCGTAGGCAAGCACTTTCATGTCGAACGCGACTGCGCGCCGGGCCATTTCGAAACCGATACGGCCGAGCCCGACGATCCCCAGCGTGGTGCCCGCACTGACATCGCGACCAAGAAACACGCCAGGTCCCCAGTGCCAATCGGCACGGCTCCTGACGAATCGGTCGGCTTCGACGATGCGCCGCGCCGTCGCCAGCAGCAGCCCGAAAGCCACATCGGCGGTGGCCTTGTCCAGGACACCCGGTGTGTTCGACACCAGGATGCCGCGGGCGGCGGCGGCGGCCAGGTCGATGTTGTCGTATCCGACCGCACAGTTGGCGATGATCCGCAGATCCGGCCCAGCGGCCCTCATCACGTCATCGTCGATGGTCTCGTTGACGGTCGACACGATCGCCACTGCCCCACGGGCCCCTGTCAACACGTCACGGTCCGTCGGCGGGCGCGCGCCACGGTGGGTCACCACGGGCACGGGAAGATCGGCAAGTGCGCCCTCGACCTGCTCAGGGAGTTCCTGGGTGATGAAGAGGTGGCCGGTTGCGTGTTTCGTCATGTTGATCCGTTCTGGCCGATTAGAAAGTGGCGACCGGGTTTACCGGCGAACCAGTGGCACCGGCAATGGGCAGTGGCGCACACGTCAGCAGGAACTCGCTGCGCCGCAGTTCCGCGCAGGTCGCCAGCAGGGCGGTGAGGCTCGGGTTGTCGAGGAGGACCAGGCCCATGGCGCCCAACCCGATCATGTGCAGGGGGAAGCTGAAGTCGCGATAGCCGGACGGAATGGCTTCGAAACAGTCGCCGGAGTACACGGCGATGTCACGTTCTGACAACCACGAGATCGCCTCCGCCGCAAGGCCTGGCCGTACCGCAGGGTCCTGCGCACCCTGCGCGCGCTCACGCCTCTCGATGCCGCTGTGGACAAAGATGGCGTCGCCGGCACCCACGGTTAGTCCCGCCAACTGTTCGGCGGCATTCAAGTCCGCGGAGTAGATCTTCTCCCGCGGCTGCAGCCATTCGACGCCACGGGCAGCGCAGACGTCCAGCAGCACACCTCGTGTGAAAATGCCTTCGCACAGCGCCTTTACGTCCGCAAACGCGAGCCCACTTTCGGTGACGTGCTCCGTCGCACGACGGCCGTTGTAGATGCGGCCGTGTAGGTACACATGCCCGAGTGCGTCGAGATGGGTGAGACCGAGGGTGTGGGATTCGATCGTGACCCGGTCGTGGCACGTCCAGCTCGCCGACTCGCCCATGGGCAGCATTTCCATTCGGACGCCTGGGCTGCCAACTGCGGGTAATCGGCCGAGTGGCACCGATCTGCCCACTGAAACGAGTGCGGCGGCGCTGCGCCTGGCCGCCTGCGTGATCAAGTTCAACGTGCCCTTGCCATCGGCAGGCCCCCACCGACCGGCGTTCGAGCATCGCGTGGCCAACTCGTCCAGACTAGCTTCGGGCAGATCATCGAAACCGCCTGTCAGATCAGTGATTTCAGGACTCTCTCTACTCGGTTCAAACCTTCTTCCAGCGTCGGCACGTCGGCGGCAAACGACAGTCGAACATGGCCCTCGCCGCTGGGGCCGTACTCCGACCCGGCTCGCACGGCCACACCGCCGGCCAGCAGGCGCGCAGCGACCTCGGTCGCCGGGAGGCCTCCGCCGTATTTGATGAACGCATAGAACGCGGCGTCCGGCGCGACGATCGAGGCGTTGTCGATGCGGGATACGCGGTCGATGACGAACTCGCGGCGCTTGCGGTACTCGGCGAGCATGGGCGTGGTGAGCGAGTCGCCTTCGGTGAGCGCGGCGATCGCTGCGCGCTGCACCGCGGCATTGATCGAGCTGTTCATCGTGCGGTGCACCAGCGCAATGTCCTTCGTCACGTCCGGCGCTGCGATCGTGTAACCGATTCGCCATCCCGTCATCGCGTACGTCTTCGACAGCGTTTGGACGTAAACCAATCGCTGGCGTAGCGGCGGTAGCGCGAGGGCGGAGGTGAACGGCTCATCGGCGTACACGAGGTGGGCGTACGCTTCGTCGACCACAAGATAGGTCGCCGGATCGAGACGTCGGTTGAGCTCGGTAAGTTCGTCGCCGCTGAACACCGCGCCGGTCGGGTTGACGGGGTTGCACAACACCAACATCTTCGCGCCCGCGGACTCGGCGGCAATCGCGTCAAGGTCGAGGTGGTGGTCACTGCGGTTGGCGACATACACCGCTTCGCCGCCCGCGAGCTGGATTGCATCCAAATAGAGCGAATACGTTGGCTCCGGGAGGATTACCCGGTCGCCCGGATCGACGAGAGCGAGAACCGAAGCGGTGATCGCGGCCGCGCCGCCGTGGCTGACCAACACCGATTCGGGCGCGACCTCCGCGCATGCGACAGTCGACGCCGTCGAGGCGATCAACGCGCGCAGCTGTGGGTCGCCATTCATGTCGACGTAGTGGGTGTGACCCGTGCGTAAGGCATCGACCGCAGCGTCGACAACGACGGCGGGCGTGTCGAAGTCCGGTTCGCCCATGTCCAACGCGATGACATCGGAGCCCGGCGCCGAACCGCTCGGTCGTAACGACGCCGCGCGTACCCGCTGGACGGCGGCCGAGCTTCGCATACTCATCGCGGTGTCCTCCTGGAGATGTGAAACCCCGCATAAGCGAGAGCTTCGTCTTGCTTATTCCATCATGACAACCGCGCTACCGCCCGTCAAGGGTGATGGAATTGTCCTCATATGCGCATTTCATCGCGCACAAGGAGCGAGTGTCGGTTGACCTAGCCTTGTCATACGCAGCCTGAAATGAGAGATTTATCTTAGTTTAGTTTCACTCGCCCGCACCCGTTAGGAGCAGCCATGCCGGTCATCGTGGATCTCGTCGCCGACCTCGGGGAGGCATTCGGCGCGTACCGCATGGGTGACGACACGCAACTCCTCGAGGTGATCACCTCGGCCAACATCGCCTGCGGTTTCCACGCGGGCGATCCGATGGTGATGGACCAGACGGTTGCAGAGTGCGCGCGGCGCGGAGTCGCCGTCGGTGCACATCCCGGGTTTCCCGACCTCGTTGGCTTTGGTCGTCGAGCAATGGACTTGAGCCGCAAAGAGATAGCCACCGACATGCTCTATCAGATCGGCGCCCTACACGCTTTCGTCGTTGCCAACAACACCACGTTGACCCACATCACCCCGCACGGGCGCCTGGGCAATCTGGTGGTCACCGACGACCGATACGCCGAGGGCGTCCTCGATGCAGTCACACAATACGACCCCACCTTGATCGTGGTAACGCAGCCGGGCCGGCTCGCCGACCGTGCCAGAGCGGCCGGGGTGCCGGTGTCGGTGCTTGGTATCGCGGACCGCGCCTACAACGGCGACGGCACACTGGTATCCCGCAAGCGTGCCGATGCGGTCATCACCGATGCGCGCGAGGTGACCGAGCGGGTCGTGCGAATGGTGCTCGACCACACCGTGTTGGCCGTCGACGGCATGCCCGTACCCGTCGAATGCGACACCGTGCTGCTACACGGCGACACCCCTGGCGCAGTCGATTTGGCGCACAGCATCCGCAACAGCCTGATCGCCGCCGGAGTCACGATCGCGCCCATGAGGGCGGTCCTAGATGCCAAGGGCGTGCGATGACTTCCTTGTTCGCCCTACCCCGCGGGCTGCATTTGCAGTGCTATGGCGACGCTGCGGTGCTCATCACCGCCCCAGGTGCCGTGAACGCCTGGGAGCGCATCCACGCACTGGCCGACAACCTCGGTGCAGCGCAGCCGCATGGCATCGAAGGCCTCGTCGCTGCCTACGACAGCCTGCTTGTCGAGTTCGATCCACACGCGTTGACCAGAGACGATCTCGACAGCCATCTCCAGTACGCAGCCGCAGCCACCGCGATCCGTAACACCGATGCGCGCACTCACCGAATCCCCGCACTCTACGGTGGCCACAATGGCCCCGACCTGGACGACGTCTCAAACGAATTGGGTTTAACAACAGCGCAGTTCATCGAGGCTCACGCATCGGCGCAGTGGCGAGTCGCCTTCCGAGGCGCCCCTGCTGCGTCACCGGCGCTCGAAGGATCACCGTTTGACATGCCGGTTCCCCGGTGCTCGCAGCCCCGCATCCGGGTGCCAGCCGGCTCGGTCGCGGTTTCCAATTTCCAAGCAACTATCTATGCCGTCGACTCGCCGGGCGGTTGGCGGCTGATCGCCCGCACTCCTCTCATCGTCACCGACATCACCCGTAACCCGCCCGTGCTCTATCGACCCGGTGATCTGTTCCGGTTCGTCCCCATCTCGGAAGCCGAGGCACAGCGTCATCGCGGCGAATTCCTGGGGGATGCCGATGAATAACGCGATAACGGTTCAACGCGCAGTGCGAGCAGTCGTCACCGACCTCGGGCGCTTCGCCACCTCAAGTTACGGCATTTCAACCAACGGCGCCGCCGACCAATACTCCGCCCGAGCGGCGAACATCCTCGTAGGCAACGACGAGACCGCGCCGCTCATCGAGATCACCGCTACCGACCTGGTCGTCACCACCAAGGATCCAATGATGCTTGCGGTGACCGGCGCCCCGGCAACCATCGGCGTCGACGGTACTGGTCTGCCACAATGGGCACCCTTCGTGGTCGGTTCGGGTGTAACGGTTTCGATCACCAACATCACCACTGGACTGCACACCTATATGGCGGTCCGTGGCACGCTGATCGCCGAGAAGTTCCGAGATAGTTACGCCCACGACCCACTGCTTGGTATCGGAACGACGCTCGCCACCGGCAGCGTGCTCGAAATCAGCGGGGCGCTGGGCTCGTTCGAGCATCGCTACCTTCCGTTGTTTGCGTTCGGCCCGTACATCCCCCGATTCAGTGATACCTGGACACTCGACGTCCTCGACGGCCCTGAAACCTGCGAATTCGGCGACACCGCAAATGTTCTCACGCGTTCGGAGTTCGTTGTCGACCAGCAAAGCAATCATGTCGGCACCCGCCTGCGCGGACCGCGGCTGACCCGGCAGCGAACGGGTGAACTCCTGTCCAGAGGAGTCCCGCTCGGTGCGGTCGAAGTGCCGCCCTCCGGCGACCTCATCGCCTTGCAGCGCGGCCGGTCCGTAACCGCAGGCTACCCGGTGGTGGCGGTCGTATCCAGAGCTTCCTGCGACGACCTCGGCCAGCTGCGTCCCGGTAACACGGTCCGGTTCAAGTGGACCACGCTCGGCGAGGCCCACGAAAAGTACGCGAAGAAGCGTGAGCACTTGAGCAGGCTGCGTGAACGAGTACGCACCGCATTTGCCGCCAGTGGCCTGCATCCGTCTGCACCACCTATCCCCATGCGACACCGAAATTCAAACAAGGAAAACGAATGGCAAGTAGAAAGCATCAGTCGACGATGACCTCCTCACCAGCCACGGACACCGCGCAGCTGCGCAAGGTCACCATTGCGGGAAGCATGGGCGTGTTCGTTGAGTTCTACGATTACGGCGCCTACGGCTTTCTCGCCGCCACCATCGCGAAGGTGTTCTTCCCCGAATCTGACGCCGCCATCATCATGACCTGGGGCATCTTCGCGGTCACATTCTTCGTTCGGCCCTTGGGCGGCATCGTCATTGGATCGATCGCCGACCGCATCGGCCGACGCGCTGCGCTGGTGTTGTCACTGGCTCTGATGTCATTGGCTACCACTGTCATTGGGTTGCTGCCTGGCTATGCCACCATCGGCATAGCCGCGCCGATCCTGTTACTTGCCATGCGGCTGATTCAAGGGTTCTCCGCGGGAGGGGAAGTCGCCAGCGCCTTTTCCTACATCGGCGAAACAGCCCCAATCCGCCACCGCGGCTTGATGATGTCATGGGCGCAGGTGGGGTCGTTCTCAGCGCTGCTGCTCGGCACCTCGATCGGCGTTGCGCTCGGGCGCACATTGTCCGCCGAGGACCTGCAGAGCTGGGGATGGCGCATTCCGTTTCTGATTGCCGCCCCACTGGGGCTTATTGGTTACTACATCCGCCGCAGACTCGAAGACACCCCAGTGTTCGTCGCGGCTCGGGCCGAACGTGATGTCGTCGACAGTCCCCTGAGAACCACACTGCGAGACCGCGCCATGCTGCGGCGTGTCGCCCTCGCGATTGGCCTCACGCTGCTGAACAGCTCCGGCTATTACATCCTGTTCAGCTACATGCCCTCTTACCTGACCAAGGAACTCGGATTCACGCAGCTCGCCGGTCTTGGTGTCACCTCGATCGCGCTCATGGCCATCATCGTCGCAATTCCCTTGCAGGCGGCGCTGTCTGACCGAATCGGACGCAAGCCGGTGCTACTGATCTCCTCCATCGGCCTGCTACTGCTGGCCCTGCCCTGCTATGCACTCCTGGGGATCGGCAATGTGGTGGCAGCCGTCGCTGGAGCAGTAATCATGGCCATCTTCTTCGCCGGTCACGCCGGCATCATTCATGCCGTCATGGTCGAGCTATTCCCCACCCGTGTGCGAGGCACCGCGTACTCTCTTGGCTTCAACGTCTCCACCGCGATCTTCGGTGGCGCCGCGCCATTGGTCCTCACCGCGATCATCGCAGGCACCGGCAACAGCGCGGTTCCCGCGTACTACGTGGTTCTGACCGCAGCGGGAACGACCATCGCTGTCATCGTCAGCCGCGAGAGTTCGCGCGAGAACCTGCGAGACGTCGACTCACGCAAGGCGTTCTGACTCACGGGAACGTCGACTGCGGAGGCCGCATGACAATCCGAAGCATGCCTCGCGCCGTCAGCTCGACGTAGTGGCGCCGTGCAGGTCACTCAGCCTGGGCGGGATGGAAAAGAATGCGAATCATCTGCTGCTAACGGCCGGATGCAGGAGGATGAACGCACCAGTCACCCTCAGCCCGCATGCCGGAGCGCACGGATGGAACCTTCACCACCGCCGTCACCGCCGGCCGTTCCTGCGCCCGGCTATCGTCTCCACTCCCCTGGCAGCATCACCTGGGCCACCTTCTTCGGCACGCCGATCGCCTGCGGGGTGGTGCTCGCGCTCAACTACTGGAAATGGGGCCAGAAAACCCGCGGGGTTGGTGCCGTCGTCGGGGGCGTGCTCGTTACCGCGGTTCTGGGATGGCTGGCGTGGATAGTGCCCGCCGGTGTTCCCGCCTTCGTCTTCTTTGTGCCGCAGGTTGTCGGCGGATACGTCGTGGCCAAATCGCTCCAGGGCCGCCGCTTCGACGCTCATGTCGCCGCGGGCGGCAAGAAGGCCACAAACTGGATAGGCGCCGGCATCGGCCTGCTGTTCTCCGTGTTGATCTTCGGCCCGGTGATCGTCTGGTATCTCGTGAGCGGCATCAATCCCCAATCGCAGATCGATTACCAACGCTCCGTCGACTTCGGTCACGGCCAGGCGGTCTACTATTCCCGCGGCGCCACGCGCGAGGACGCCCAGAAGGTCGGCGAAGCGCTAGTCAACGAAGACTACTTCGATGACAGCGCCCCGGCCGAGGTGCTGATCACGGGACAGACCGGCGCTCACCAAATCTCGTTCGTCGGCGGCGAAGGTGTCTGGGATGACGAATCCAATGTGGAATGGATGCGCGCCTTCGGGGAGCGCATTGCGCCGGCCATCGGCGGGAAACCTCTGACAGTGCTCCTTTTGGACGAGCGCTTCTATGTGGTGAAACGACTTCAGATCGAGTAAGCCGTTAGGCCGTCAGCTCGATGTGGTGGGCACCGCCGACGCTGGCGTAGCGCTGCGGGCTGCAGGTCAGCACGATGACCTGACCGTCACCGCCGACCGCGTCGAACACCGCGCCCATCTTGGTCAGCCGGCCGGCGTCCGTGAAGCCCAGCGCATCGTCGATGACGACGGGAACGCTGTCCTCCTTGGCCACGAGGGCCGCGCCTGCCAACCGGGCCACGATGCCCAGCTGTTCCTTGGCACCGCCGGACAGCGACTCGTACGGAACGGTGCGGCCCGAAAGTGTACGGCTGCGGATCCGCAGATCGCTGTCTATCTCGACCTCAAAGCTCTCACCAAACACGATGCGGCCCAACCGTTCCACTTGATTGCGGAACGGGTCGACGTAGCGCAACCGGGTGGCGTCGCGGTGCCGGGCCATCACCGAGCGCAGCAGCGCAGCGGCACTGGCGAGACGGTGCACACGCGAGTACTCCGCTTCCGCGTGTTCGCGTTCGGTGGCGGCCGCGTCAAGCTGGCCCTTGCGGCCCTCGGTGCCGTACACCTTCAAGGCCGCCGTCACTTCGCGCAGCGCGTCGAGGCTCTCGTCGTGCCGGCGTTGCAATGACTCGGCACGCAACAGCGCCTCGTCGAGCGCGGCCGCGACGGCGTCCGGTGCGGTGCGGGCGAGTTCCGCGCGCAGCTCCGCGACCAATTCACCTGCTGTTTGCGCCTTCTCCGCGTCGGCCTCGGCCCTGACGGCCAGCTCGTCATCTCCGGATGCCGCCCGCTGCACGGTCAACCGCTCGCGCGCGACGGTCAGCTCCCCCGCTGCGGCAACCAGCTTCTCGCGCAGCACACTGGCCTGTGTCGACTTCTCCCCCAACCGCTTTGACGCGGCCTCGGCGACCAGGCGATGTTTCTCGCAATCCGCGATCGCCTGCTGGTGTGCTGCCACCGCGCCTTCGAGTTCAGCGCGGACGCTCGCGACATCTGCTTCCAGATCGAAAAGGCCCGTCTCGGCAGGCTCGCTGTCATGCAACTCGGCCAGCCGCGCCCGCAGGTCGTCGGTGTCCTCGTCAGCGGTCAACGCCTCCAGTCTGGCGCGGAAACGATCGCGGGCCGCCACCAGCTCGCGGCGCTGTTGATCGAGGACGCGCGCGCCCGCGACGTCGTCGACGTCGGCCTTGACCAGCGCGGTCGCCAGAACCTCTTGGGCTGCATCGAGTTTGGCCTGCGTCTCGGACGCGGGCGTCCCCGGCACGACACGTGCGGTCAGCACGTCGGGCAGTTCGATCTCCCTGGCCGCACTGGCACTCGCCGACCAGGCGACACCGCGCTGCAGAGCAACCCGTTCGCCGTCGAACAGGATCTCGAGGTCCGACGCCGCGACGAGTTCGATACGGGCCGACATCAGCTCGACCTGCGCCGCGGCCATTTCGACGGCGGCAGCGGCCTCCTCGATGGTCCTCATCAAACCGTCGGTCAGCGCGATGCCTGCGAGCCCGCGATCGATGCGCTCGACCTCGCGCCGGGCCACGTCGATCTTGGTGAGCCTGGCCGCCAGCCGATCCGCCTCGTCGCGGTTGGCCAGTTGTTCGACGGCGCGGCGGGCCGCGTCGACGCGCGCCTGACTGGACGGGACCGCCGCCCGCGCGGCCTCGGCGGCCGCCTCGGCCACCTCGGCCACCTCGGCGGCGGTCACCTGGTCCTCGAGCGCCTCAGCGGCGGCGGCTTCCAACTGCGCGATCGCCGCGGTCCGCTCATCGATGTCGGCGCGCAACCGCCGGCGTTCGGTGAGCGCCGCCAGCGACGCGCCATGCGTGGCACCGGCGGCGGCAGCCACCACGTCGGCCTCTTTGAGCTGCTGGGTGAGCGCACCGACGGCCGCCGCCGCCGCCCGCGCTGCGGCAAGAGCTTTCGACGCAACCGCGCGTTCATCGGTCAGCAGTGCGAGATCCCGCGTGAGCGTGCCATGCGTGCGCACGGCGTCGTCGACCTGCGCGACGGCGGCCGCGCACCTGGCCACCTCGTCATCTGCCGCGCGCAACCGGTTGGTCGCCGCCGCCCAGTCCCCCGTCGGACGGCCGGTGGGCGTGAAGTAGCGCAGGTATTCGGCGTCGATACGGTCGACGAGCAGGGGTTCGGCTCCCGAAAGCTGGACCGCCTCACCGGCGGCCACGTCGAGCGCACGCGACAAGGAGTCACACCCCGACAGGTCCACCACGGCGGTCGACGCCGCCTGCAGCACCCGCTGCGCCTGCCACAGATCCATGTCGACGGTCTCGTCGAGCAGCGCCAACACCCGTTCGTGCGCTTCGTCGCCGGTGAGCTGCTCACGGCGCGGGGTGAGGATGGTCAACTCCGTCTCGCAGCGCTTGTGGAACCGCTTCCGGTACGTGAATCGGTAAGGGCCGGTGGATATTTCGGCGGTAATCTCGGCTCCGACGTCGGCGTGCGTCGGCTTGACCGCCTTGACGTCCTTCTTGGTCGACCGGTCCTTGGAATGCAGCAACAGGTCGAACGCCTCGATCATCGACGACTTGCCGATCTCGTTCTCGCCGCTGACCACAACGACACCGTGATCGGGGAATTCGATCTCGCGGTGGGTGACGCCGCGATAGTTCGTCAGGACGAGGCGATGCAGCTTCATGCCACCCCCCGATCGACCAGGCGCAGCAGCAGGGCCAGCGCCGCACGTGCGCTATCGGCGTCCTCGCCGTCGGATCGCGCGGTGGTGACCAACTCGTCGACCGCCGCCGCGGCGAAACCGCCGATACCGAGGTCGTCGAACTCGCCGTCGGCAGGGACAACCGCGATATCGGTTTGCTTCTCCCACAACGTAAGCGAGGCGAACAGCCTGGCATACTTGTCGAGGCAGGCATCCAGCGTGGCCTTGTCGGTCACGGTCAACGACCCGGTCAGCGCGAGCCGCACCACGGTGCGCTCCTTATCGGGCATCAGGTCCAGGTTGATGTCGAGGTCGGTCACGTCGCGGCTGTTGTCAACGGAGCGGCGCAGTGACACGAACCGCCAGCTGCCGACGCGCCGCGGCGCGACCATGACCGGTCGCTTCGGATCGGCTTCGTCGATGTCGACGACCAGCACATGACCGGAGTCTGCTTCGATGTCGTCGTAGTTGGTGACTTCGGGAGATCCGGAGTACCAGACCCGCCCGGTCGATCCGACCTGCATGCGAGAGTGCTTGTCGCCCAACGCCACATAGTGAACGGCGCCGCGGGCGACGGCGGCGTCCAGCGCCGCGAGATGGATCAGCGACGGCCTGTCCTTGTCGGGGACGAAGATGTCAACCCCGCCGTGTCCGACCACGATACGGGTGACGTCGTCGGCAACCAGCCCGTCCAGCACATCGGCGACCAAGTCGGTGGTGGGGGCCTTGGATCGCCATGGCGCCGCGACGATCTGCAGGCCTTGGCGAACCTCGTGCACGCCGGGCCGGTCGAGAACCGTGACGTTTTCCGGGCATTCGGCGGTGAACAGCGCGCTGGTGTACACCGACGACGCGTCGAGCGGATCATGGTTACCCGGCAGCAGGTACACCGGAACGCCGATGGCGCGCATCGCTTCCAGCGACTGGCTGACGACACGCGGTGCGAGTTGGTTGTCCTCGAAGACGTCGCCCGCCACCACGACGAACTCGGCGCCTACTTCGGCGGCCAGCGATCCGAGGCCCGCGACGACGTCACGCCGGGCCGCCGAATACCTCGGCTGCGCCTCGCCGTTCAGAAAGTAGCGGGTCATACCGAGTTGCCAGTCGGCGGTGTGTACGAATCGCATCTCGGCCCGTTCCCTTCTTCTCGCTGGTTAGCTGGGCAAGGCGAGTGTAGGTCTGGGCCCCGACAAGTCCCGGGACGCGCCTCGGCATGCCCTACGGTTGATCGGGTGAGCGACTCCTTCCGCACGCTGCTGCTGCTCCGGCACGCCAAGTCCGACTACCCGGACGGGGTCGCCGACCATGAGCGGCCGCTGGCGCCGCGCGGCATCCGGGAGGCCGGGCTGGCAGGCGACTGGTTGCGCGCACACGCGCCCGCGATCGACGCCGTGCTTTGCTCGACCGCCACCCGCACCCGCCAGACGCTGGAGCGGACCGGGGTCGACGCACCGGCGACCTTTGCCGACCGCCTCTACGACGCGACGCCCGGCACGGTGATCGAGGAGATCAACGGCGTCGACCCGAACGTCGAGACACTACTGGTGATCGGCCACGAGCCGACGATGTCCAACCTCGCGCTCGGCCTTGCCGCCATCGACGGCAGCAATCCGACTGCCGCCGAGAACATTTCGACAAAGTTTCCGACTTCGGCGATCGCGCTGTTGCGCACCGGCGCGACGTGGGAGCAGCTCGCGCTCGGCGGCGCCGCTCTGATCACCTTCCACGTGCCCCGTTAGGCGTTGGTGGCGAGCGTCAACTCCATCAGCTTGATCGCCATCGCACAGCCGTCGATGCCCGGCCCCTGCGGATTCACCCACCAACCGACCACACCGCCGGCGTCACTGGCCACCCCGCACGCGCCGTTCAGCCCGTTCGGGCGCATCACGATCGACTGAACGCCCGCGATGGTCCGGTTCTCGATCTGGTACTCGAGCTGCTCGGCGGTCTGACGTTCGTTGTCAAGGCTGCCCTGCTCGAACCAGAACCGGGTGATGTCCACCAGACCCGCCGGGTTCGCCGCCTGCCAGCGGCACACCGCCCCCACGAACGTGCTCTGGATATCGAGCGGATCGGCGCCGACGGTCTTGGCGAGGATGTCTTCGGTCAGCACCTCGCATTCCTTGAGCAGGTTCGGGTACGTCTTCTGCGAATCGTCGTTGCGCGGCACATCGCCGGAACCGGACTGGGCGGCGGTTCCGTCCACGGTTCGCGTGCAGCCGAGCAGCGTGGTCAGCACGACCAGCACCGCGACGGTCCCCGCCAGGATCCTGCGCCGGTAGGAAGCTCGACTCATTTGGAATTCACAATCGACTGACGGGTTACCTCTTTGGCCACGTCGCACGGGTCGGGGAACGGCTCCTCGGCGAAGCTGATCGACCACTCGATGAAGTCGTCGCCGAACTGGATGCCGATCTCGCACAGGTTCGTGATGGCCGCTTCATTGCCGACAGCCGGAAGCTCACCCATGGCGATGAACCCGTCGTGGCCTTCGATGTTGATGTCTTCGACGCTGGCCCGCGACAGTTCTTCGGTCTTGCGCTCACGACCGATCGGGCTGCCGCGATACCAGGTGAACGAGAAATGCGGCCCGAGGATGCCGCCGCCAACCAGCCACTGGCAGCCCACCGACGTGGTCGCGGTGTTGACAAGGCCGGTGACGCGGGTGAGTTCGCCCATCGTCTGATCGCTGACGCCGCCGCACTGCGGAAAGAACGGTCCGTGCGCGGCGTTCTGCTGCGGTGCCGTCGTCTGGGGCACCTCGGGAGCGGCCGGCTCCGAATCCGAGCAGGCGGCAATCACCGGAATCATGGCCGCAGCCACCACGGCCAGCGCTTTCGCATTGCGGCGCCGTCTAGTCGGGCGTGAGCTGGGGGTCACGCCATGCACTGTAGCGGCAGCCCTGAATGTCAACCACTGACATGCCGATTGACCTGGCCTTTATCAGCAAATCCTCAGTCGTGGCCTAACACGAATCCGCATACCCGGTATGCGACAGTAGCGGGATGCTCAGGGCCCTGCTGCGACAGTATGTGCGGCCGTACCGGGGGCTGCTCTCCGTCGTTGCGGTGCTCCAGCTGATCAGCACGCTGGCTTCGCTATACCTGCCGACCGTCAACGCCGCGATCATCGACGACGGCGTGGCGAAGGGCGACCTGCGAACGATCGTCGAGTTGGGCGGGGTGATGCTGGGTGTCACCGGGCTGCAGGTCGTGTGCGCGGTGGGCGCGGTGTACTTCGGATCCCGCGCAGGCACCGGGTTCGGTCGCGATCTGCGCTCGGCGATCTTCAACCACGTCACGAGCTTCTCGGCTGAGGAGACCGCTCGGTTCGGCGCACCGTCGCTGTTGACGCGCACCACCAACGACGTGCAGCAAATCCAGCAGCTGGTGCAGCTGACCTGCACAATGCTGATCACCGCGCCGATCATGTCAATCGGAGGCATCTTCATGGCGGTGCACCAGAATGCCGGACTGTCATGGCTACTGCTGGTCAGCGTGCCCGTGCTGGCGGTCGCCAACTACTGGATCGTGTCGCACCTGTTGCCGATCTTCCGCCGGGTGCAGGGGCTCATCGACGGCATCAACCGGGTGATGCGCGAACAGCTCTCCGGCATCCGCGTCATTCGTGCCTTCGCGCGGGAACCCTTCGAGCGCAACCGATTCGCCGAAGCCAATCAGGCGCTGGCCGACGCCGCGCTCGACGCGGGACGCTGGCAGGCACTGATGCTGCCGGTGACCACGCTGGTGATCAACGTTTCCAGCGTGGCGCTGATCTGGTTTGGCGGCTTACGGATCGACGCCGGTCAGATGCAGGTCGGATCGCTGATCGCGTTCCTGGCCTATTTCATGCAGATCCTGATGGCCGTGTTGTTGGCGACCTTCATGCTTGTGCTGCTGCCGCGCGCGTCGGTAAGCGCCGAACGAATCGGAGAGGTGCTGTCCACCACACCGGGCATCGCCAGTCCGGAACAACCGGTGCGGCCCGCCACCATCAGCGGCGAGATCCGGTTGGATAACGCGACGTTCAGCTACCCCGGCGCCGACCGTGCTGTCTTACAGGATGTTTCACTGACCACTCCCGCAGGTACGACGACGGCCATCGTCGGCTCGACGGGCTCTGGCAAGTCGACACTGGTGTCGCTGATCTGCCGGCTGTACGACGTGACGGCAGGATCGGTGCGCATCGACGGCGTCGACGTTCGCGACTACGACACCGAGCAGTTGTGGACGGCGATCGGGCTGGTGCCGCAGCGGGGCTATCTGTTCACCGGCACGGTCGCCGAGAATCTGCGCTACGGCAAGGCGGATGCTTCCGACGACGAGATGTGGGAGGCGCTGCGGGTCGCCGCGGCGGACGACTTCGTGCGTGCGCATGCCGACGGGCTGGGTATGCGGGTAGCCCAGGGCGGCAACAACTTCTCCGGCGGGCAGCGCCAACGACTGGCCATCGCACGCGCCGTCATCCGCCGCCCCGCCGTCTACCTGTTCGACGACGCGTTCTCGGCGCTCGATGTGCACACAGACGCACGGGTTCGCGCCGCCTTGCGTGAGGTATCCGCCGATTCGACGGTGGTGATCGTGTCACAGCGCATTGCGACGGTGGCGGCCGCCGACCAGATCGTCGTCATCGACGACGGCCGCGTGGTGGGAATCGGCACACACGAGACACTGCTGGCCGACTGCCCGACCTATGCGGAGTTCGCCGACTCGCAATCGGTCGGAGCCGCGGGATGACTCGCCCATTGAACAGACTTGCGCAGCAGGCGCCGGCGCAGCGCTCCAGGGACTTCAAAGGTTCGGCGATCCGGCTGGTGAAGCGGCTGACCCCGCAGCGCGGGCTGACCACGCTGGTGATGCTGCTTGGCATCGGGGGGATCGCCATTGGGGTGATCGGCCCGCGAATTCTCGGGCACGCCACCGACCTGCTGTTCAACGGCGTGATCGGGCGACAACTCCCGCAGGGCCTGACCAAGGAGCAGGCCATCGAGGCCGCCCGCGCCCGCGGCGACAACACGTTCGCCGATCTGCTCTCAGGCATGAACGTGGTGCCTGGGCACGGCGTTGACTTCGGCGCCATCGGCCGCACGCTGGCGCTGGCGCTTGGGCTGTATCTGGTTGCCGCATTGCTGGTTTGGTTGCAGGCGCGACTGCTGAACGTCGCGGTGCAGCGCACCATGGTGGCGCTGCGCTCGGACGTCGAGGACAAGGTGCACAGAATGCCCCTGTCCTACTTCGATTCTCGCCAGCGCGGCGAGGTGCTCAGCCGGGTCACCAACGACGTGGACAACATTCAGACGTCGCTGTCGATGACGATCAGCCAGCTGCTGACCTCTCTTCTGACGGTGCTTGCGGTGCTGGTGATGATGTTGACGATCTCGCCCTTGCTGACACTGCTCACCGTGGTGACCGTGCCACTGTCGCTGTGGGTGACCAACAAGATCGCCCGACGGTCGCAGCGGCTGTTCGTGGCGCAGTGGACCAACACCGGCCGGCTCAACGCCCACATCGAGGAGACCTACAGCGGTTTCACCATCGTCAAGACGTTCGGCCACCGGGCCCGCGCGCAGGAACAGTTCAGTGAGTTCAATGACGACGTCTACCAGTCCAGCTTTGGGGCGCAGTTCTTTTCGGGCCTTGTCGGCCCTGCCACGACGTTCATCGGTAATCTCAGCTATGTCGCGGTCGCGGTGGTCGGCGGGATCAAGGTGGCGACCGGCCAGATCACGCTCGGCAGCATCCAGGCGTTCATCCAATATGTGCGCCAGTTCCACCAGCCGCTGACCCAGATCGCCGGGATGTACAACACCTTGCAATCCGGGATCGCGAGCGCGGAGCGGGTGTTCGACCTGCTCGACGAACCCGAGGAGCCAGCGGACCCGCCTGCCGAGCTCGCGTCGCCCGACGGCAAACCGGGCCGGGTCGAGTTCGAAAACGTCAGCTTCAGTTACCTGCCCCGCACGCCGGTGATCGAAAACCTGTCACTGATCGCAGAACCCGGCAGCACGGTGGCGATCGTGGGGCCGACCGGCGCCGGCAAGACCACGTTGGTCAACCTGCTGATGCGCTTCTACGACGTGGACGCGGGCCGCATCCTGGTCGACGGCGTGGATATCTCGTCGGTGAGCAAGCAGTCGCTGCGCTCGCGAATCGGCATGGTGCTGCAGGACACCTGGCTGTTCGGCGGCACGATCTACGACAACATCGCCTACGGCCGTCCTGCGGCGAGCGAGGACGAGGTGATCAAAGCCGCCAAGGCGGCGTACGTCGACCGGTTCGTGCACACGCTGCCCGACGGCTATCAGACACGGGTGAGCGATGACGGAGGCAACATCAGCGCAGGCGAGAAGCAGCTGATCACCATCGCCCGCGCGATCCTGGCGCAGCCGCAGCTGCTCGTCCTTGACGAGGCCACCAGCTCCGTGGACACCCGCACCGAGCTGCTGATTCAGCAGGCCATGGGTGAGCTGCGCCGCGACCGAACGAGTTTCATTATCGCGCATCGGCTTTCGACGATCCGCGACGCCGACGTCATCCTTGTGATGGAGGCAGGCAGGATCGTCGAACGGGGCAGCCACGCCGAACTGCTGGCTAAGCATGGCGCTTATTGGGATATGGCCCGGGTTTAGTCGGTCTAGGGTGCGTCCATGACCGCAGTAGACACCGGGACTGTGCACACCTTCTGCCGGTACTGCCTCGCCTCGTGTGGTATCGAAGTGACGGTTGAGGACAATCGGGTCACCAGGATCTCCCCCGACAAGCAGAACCCCCACACCTGGCAGGACTTCTGCGCGAAGGGTCGCACGGCCCATCAGCTCGTCGAGCATCCCAAGAGGATCCTGAATCCCATGCGCCGCGTCGGCGATACCTACGTCGAGGCCACCTGGGACGAGGCGATCGGCGACATCGCGACCCGGATGAACGCGCTGATCGATGCGGACGGCCCCGATGCCGTTGGCATCTACTACGGCAATCCGTCGGGTTTCTCATCGTCGAACATCATCTTCATGAACGGCTGGCTCGACGGGATCGGCACGCACAACCGCTACTTCGTCGGCTCGGTCGACCAGAACGCGATGCACGTCGTCGCCGCGGCGATGTACGGGTCGCAGCTCATGGCGCCGGTGTCCGACATCGACAACTGCGACTACTTCTTACTCGTCGGCACCAACCCCGCTGTCAGCGCATGGAATTGGCTGGAAACCGTCCCCGGCGGATGGCGGCGCGCACTGGCGCGGCAGAAGCAAGGCGCCACGATCGTCGTTGTCGACCCGCTGCGCACCGAAACCGCCGAGAAGGCCGACATTCATCTTCCGGTGCGGCCGGGTCAGGACTGGGCGTTGCTGCTGGCGATGGTCAAGGTCATCCTCGACGAGGGCCTTGAGCATCGACAGGACTGCACCGAACTCGCCACCGGTGTCCCTGAACTACGCACGCTCGTCGCCGACGCCGACCTCGACGATCTGGCGTCCCGCTGCGACATCCCGCGCGGCCAGATCGAGCAGTTGGCACGCGATTTCGCGGCAGCGCGCGGCGCGATGGTGGTGACCCGAACGGGGGTCTCGCTGCACCTCGCGGGCACGGTCGCGGAGTGGCTCGGCCACGTGGTCAACGTGATCACGGGACGGATGGACCGGCCAGGAGGCCGCAGATACGAGCCGGGATACGTCGACGCGTTGCGGCTCGCGAGCATGGCCAACCCGAAGCCGCACAAGAGCAGGCTGGCGGGCCGAGACATGGTGGCGGGCGCCCACGCGCTTTCCGAGCTGCCTGACGAAATTCTGACCCCTGGTCGCGGCCAGATCCGGGCGATGGTGCTCAATTGCGGTAACCCGGTGGTCTCGGGCCCCGACGGAGCCAGGCTCGACGAGGCGCTGGCACAGCTGGACCTGTTGGTGGCCATCGATTTCGTCCAGCGCGAGAGTCATCGCCATGCGCACTGGCTGCTGCCCGCGGTGCACTGGCTGGAGCGCGACGACCTGCTGGCATTCACCAGCAACATGCACGACGAGCCCTATGTGCATTACGGAGTCAAAGCCGTCGAACCGCCGCCAGGCGCCCGTCACGAGTGGCGGATCTTCGTCGACCTGGCAATCGCGATGAACAAGCCACTCTTCAATGCCAAGGGTCTCAACGGGTTCATCAAGACCACGCGCCGACTCGCCGGGCTTGCCGGGAGACCGGGCCTCGAGTTCGGTCCGCACTGGATCGACCGGATCGTGGTCGCGACGAGCCGAAAGGTCAACGGCCGCAGGCTCAAATGGCGCGACGTGCTGTCACATCCACATGGCTGGGTGCTGGGCCCGCGGGAGTTCGGGCATTTCAAGAAAGCCTTGCGGACGAACGATGGGAAGGTGCACGCGGCGCCGCCCGAGTTCGTCGCGAGGGCGCGCGATTTACTTGCCGAACCCGCTCCCGCACCACCGTCCGGCTATCCGTTCCAACTGGCAAACCGGCGCAACCGGCATTCCATGAATTCGTGGCTCAACGAGCTGCCGGGCCTACACCCGTCGGGTAAGCGCAACGAGGTCGTCATCCATCCAGACGACGCCATCGCCATCGGCATCAAAGACGGTGATCGGGTTCGGGTGTTCTCCCCCGTCGGCGCCATCGAACTGGTGGCGGAGGTCAACGACCGACCGCGGCCCGGCGTGGTCGTCATCGACCACGGCTGGGGCTCAAGGGTTTTCGATCCACGCGGCGGGTCGGAGCCGGAGTCCTACGGCGCGAACCGAAACCTGCTCATCGACGGCCGGGCCGTCGATCCGCTGTCGCAGACGACAGCGTTGAGCTCCTCGTACGTCGGCGTCGAACCCGTCCGCTAGAGCTGCGGGCCCTCGGACCGTAGGTCATCGACGTTGCGCATCGCGTCGCGCAGCTTGCCGAGCCACTCGTCGGCGTGTTCACCGACGAGCCGCACCGACCATGCCAGTGCGTCGGATCGGGACCGTGCCACGCCTGCGTCGACGAGCGTGTCGAGCACCTGGCGCTCGGGCTGACGCAGCCGGGTCATGACAGGGACGGCGATGTGCGTGAACAGGATTCGCTCATAACTGTCTGTCCCGGTTACCCCGATCTCCACACCCCACGCCACCTTGCGGCCGTAGCGGTCCTCGGCCTCGTCGGCGATGCGCATGCGCTCGGCGCGGGTCTCCTCGCGGAAGCGGGCGACGCGACCCGATGCATGGGCTTCGGTTTCGGGAGTCTCGGCGCCCGCGGGTTCGGGCAACCGGCCGATGACAGTGATTTCTTCGCGGTCGACGACGACGCTGGCGTCGCCGGCGAACCAGCCGTCGGGCAGCCGGCCTGAGAACCAGTCGGCCGCGTCGCTCGCGTCGGGTTGTTGGGCCTGCTGCCAGCCGCCGGAGCGGCCCGACCGTCGGCCATGGAGGTGATGATGTCTCATGCTTACATGATTACATCGTTACAACGCAGTTGGGACGGCTTTCTCCGCCAGCGAACAGATGGTGTTCCCGGCGCTACTACTTGCGCTTCGTGAGCAGGACGGCCCCGCCGCCCACCACCGCACCGATCAGCAGCAGCACCGCCAATGCCGGGCTGACGAACCACCACACCAGACCGAGCGCGATGATCGCCGGCGACGCGACGAACAGCACCATGCCCGGGTGCTGCTTGATGACCGCGAGGGCGCTCTGCGTCCGTACCCGGTCAATTTCCTTTGCCATTACCCAAGGATGCCAGTGGTTGCCCTAGTTTGGTTGCCATGACAGGAACAGGCCCTGGAGGCTGGCAACCGGATCCCGAAGGACGTTTCGAGTACCGCTGGTGGGATGGGCAGCGCTGGACCGATCAGGTCTCGCATCAAGGTCAGGTCGGCAGGGCGCCACTGGGTGCCCCACCACCACAGCAGCAGCAGGGCCCAGGCCCCGAGCCGCAGGCTGCCGCGGTTGGCGCGGTTTCCGGTGACGGGTTCGCAGGCATCAGTGGAGAACTCGTCGACGGCCGGTTCAGCGAGAAAGAAGCCAAGCCGATCGGCAATCAGAACGCGAAGTTGCTTCGTGTTCGGCTCGGCGAACCGTTCATGGCACGCCAGGGTGCGATGGTCGCGTATCAGGGCAACGTGGACTTCGCCTTCGAGGGCGGCGGCGCGTCGAAGTTCCTCAAGAAGGCGCTGACCGGCGAGGGCCTGCCGTTGATGCGGTGCCAGGGTCAGGGTGACGTGTTCCTTGCCGAGCGGGCCTTCGACGTCCACCTGCTGAACCTGACGAACTCGGGCTTGTCGATCAGCGGCAAGAACGTGCTCGCGTTCTCCTCGAGCCTGAACTGGAACATCGAGCGGGTCAAGGGCGGCAGCATCGCGACGGGCGGCCTGTTCAATACGACGCTGCGCGGATCAGGTTGGGTGGCGCTGACCACCGACGGCCCGCCGGTCGTGCTGAACGCCGCCGAAGCGCCGACGTTCGCCGACACCAACGCCGTGGTGGCGTGGTCGGCGAATCTGCAGACGCAGCTCAAGACGAGCTTCAAGGCCGGCGCCCTGATCGGTCGCGGTTCGGGCGAAGCGGTCCAGGTGTCGTTTCACGGCCAGGGCTTCGTCATCGTGCAGCCGTCGGAGGGGATCCCGCCGGTCGCGGCCCAGTAGTCACAGCTCGAGCAGCACCGTCACGGGCCCGTCGTTGACGAGTTCGACGTGCATGTGGGCGCCGAACACGCCGGTTTCGACGGGCGCGCCCAGTGCCCGCAGTGCGTCTGCGAACGCGGTCACCAGCGGTTCGGCGATCGCACGCGGCGCAGCGGCGTTCCAGGTCGGGCGGCGGCCCTTGGCGGTGTTGCCGTACAACGTGAACTGGCTGACAACCAGCACCGGTGCGGCGACGTCTGCCGCAGACTTCTCGTCGTCGAGAATGCGCAGCTGCCACAGCTTTTCGGCCATCCGGATTGCGTTGTCGGCGTCGTCGGTGTGCGTGACCCCGACAAGGGCGAGCAGCCCCTGGCCGGCCGGGCGCACCGCGCCGACCACCTGCCCTTCGACCGTCACCGACGCCGAGCTGACCCGCTGCACCAGAACGCGCATGGTCGCTGATGCTGCCACGGGGGCCGGGACGTAGACCTATCGGCCCATACCCTATGGGGGTACGTTGCGGCTCATGAAGCTCAATTCTGTAGAGCGTGCTCTTATGAACAACCCGGTGCGGGCCGCGCACCAGCACCATCGCGAGGCGGCCTGGTTCAAACGACTGGCCGACGGCGATCTGTCGGGACAGCATGTGCTGGAAGTCGGCTGCGGGCAGGGTGTCGGCGCCGAAGTGATCCTCGATCGACTCGGCGCCCAGGAGGTGACGGCCTTCGATCTCGACGAGGCGATGGTCGATCGTGCGCAGCGACGGCTAGCGGGCCGTCCGGTGTCGCTGTCGGTCGGCGACGTCTGCGATATCGAGGCGCCGGCCGGATCATTCGATACCGTCGTCGACTTCGGCATCATTCACCACGTCCCGAGCTGGCAGGAGTCCATCGCCGAGATCGCCAGGGTGTTGCGGCCGGGCGGGCTGATGCTATTCGAGGAACTCCCCCGCCACATGCTGGAAACATGGTTGTTCCGCACCTTCACCGTGCATCCACGCGAAAACCGTTTCACCGCAGACGAGTTCGGAGCCGAGTTGGCACGGCACGGATTGCATGGGTCCGGCACGATCGAACAGAGATACGGCGGAGCCATGTTCGTCGGCGCCGCGCGCAAGACGTGATCACTTTTGCATACCCTAGGGGGGTATGGTAGACATGACTCATGAACAAACTCACGGTCACCGTCGCCGGGATGTCCTGCGGACACTGCGCGTCCTCCGTCCGAGGCGAGGTCGGGCAGATCCCCGGCGTGACAGTTGTTGATGTGGACGTCGCCAGCGGCACCGTGGTCATCGACAGCAAAGGCCCGCTCGAAGAGGCCGCGATCAGGACGGCCGTAGAGGAAGCCGGCTACCGGCTGGCCAGTTGATGAAGGCCGCGCAGAAGTTCGCCGCGTTCGCCGCCGCGCTGGTCGCGGTGTTCGCGCTCGCGGTCTGGGTCGGCAGGACCGTGGGGCCCGTTGCCGCCACGACCGATGTCGCCGTGCCGCACGCGCCCGAACTGCCCGGCGGTCTGCAGGTTACCCAGGACGGCTACACGCTCGACCTGGCCGCGAATCGCTTCGCAGCCGACAAGAATGTGCCGCTGCAGTTCCGGATCGTCGACCAAAATGGAACATCGGTGACGCGCTACGTCGAAAACCACGACAAGCTCTTGCATTTGATCGTGGTTCGCAACGATCTCGCCGACTTTGCGCACGTCCACCCCGAGCTGGACGCCACCGGAACATGGCGTGTCCCAGTCAATCTCAGCAAGGCCGGCGAATACCGCGTCTTCGCCGACTTCACTGCTGACGGCGGCCCGGCGCTGACGCTCGGCGCCAACCTGCATGTCGCGGGCCAATACGATCCGCAACCGCTGCCCGCGGTCTCGGCTTCCACAGTCGTCGATGGGTACACCGTCACGCTGGACGGAGCGCCAAAGGTCGAGGAATCGTCGATGCTGACGATGACGGTCAGCCGCAACGGCAAGCCCGTCACCGATCTGCAGCCGTATCTCGGTGCCTACGGTCACCTCGTCGCGCTGCGTGCATCCGATCTGGCCTACCTGCACGTCCATCCGATGGGCGAGCCCGGCGACGGTGTCACACCTGCGGGGCCGGACATCGGATTCCACACCGCCTTCCCCAGCGCGGGCGATTACCGGTTGTTCCTCGACTTCCAGCATCAAGGTGTCGTGCGCACCGCCGAGTTCACCGTGTCGGTCGACGGCGGCCGGTCAGCACCCGCCACACAGCCCGGCCACGCCGAACACGGACACTGACATGACGACGATCGAGCTTTCTGTCGACGGGATGACGTGCGCGTCGTGTGCCGCGCGGATCGAGAAGAAGCTGAACACGCTCGACGGTGTCAGCGCGACCGTGAACTTCGCGACCGAGAAGGCGCGGGTTCAGTACCCCGACAACGTGACACCCGAACAGCTGGTGGCGGTCGTCGAGGATGCCGGGTATCAGGCGCATCTGCCCACATCCGAGCCGGAGATCGCGGCGCAGGACGACCCGACCGCGTCGCTGCGGCAGCGGTTGCTGATCTCGCTGACGCTGACGGTGCCGGTGATCGCCATGGCGATGATCCCTGCGCTGCAGTTCACGAATTGGCAATGGCTTTCGCTGACGCTGGCGGCACCGGTCGTGGTCTGGGGCGCGTGGCCATTTCACCGGGCGGCGTTGACGAATCTACGGCACGGCGCCGCGACCATGGACACGTTGATTTCGATGGGTACCCTTGCCGCACTGGGCTGGTCGATTTACGCGTTGTTCTGGGGCACGGCGGGCATGCCGGGAATGACGCATGCGTTCGAGCTGACGATCGGCCGCACCGACGGTTCCGGCAACATCTATCTGGAAGCCGCCGCGGGCGTTACCACGTTCATCCTGGCAGGCAAATACTTCGAGGCGCGGTCCAAGCGCCGGGCGGGCGCCGCGCTGCGTGCGCTGTTGGAGTTGGGCGCCAAAGAGGTCTCGGTGCGCCGCAATGGTGTCGAGCAACGGATTCCGATTGACCAGCTGAACGTCGGCGACGAGTTCGTCGTTCGGCCTGGCGAGAAGATCGCCACGGATGGCGTTGTCACCGAGGGCAGTTCGGCGGTGGACGCGTCTATGCTGACGGGCGAGCCGGTGCCAGTGGACGTCGGCCCCGGCGGGCAGGTGACGGGCGCGACCCTCAACGTGGATGGCAGGCTCGTCGTTCGGGCGACGCGGGTTGGCACCGATACCCAACTGGCGCAGATGGCGTTGCTTGTCGAGGACGCCCAGAACGGCAAGGCGCAGGCCCAGCGACTGGCGGACCGGATCTCGGCGATCTTCGTGCCGATCGTGATCGCGCTGGCCGTTGCGACGCTTGGCTTCTGGTTGGGCACAGGCGGTTCCGTCGCCGCGGCCTTCACGGCCGCCGTCGCCGTGCTGATCATCGCGTGCCCGTGCGCATTGGGGCTGGCGACGCCGACCGCGCTGATGGTCGGCACGGGCAGAGGGGCGCAGCTGGGGATCCTGATCAGGGGTCCGGAGGTGCTGGAGTCCACCCGTCGCATCGACACCATCGTCCTTGACAAGACCGGCACCGTCACCACGGGCAGCATGACGCTGCTTGACGTGATCACCGCCGACGGCGAGGACGCCGGTGACGTGCTGCGGCTGGCGGGCGCTCTGGAGGATTCCTCAGAGCACCCCATCGCCAAGGCGATCGCGACCGGCGCGCGCAACAAGGTCGGTGACCTTCCGCCCGTCGAGGAGTTCACCAATGTCCAAGGCCTCGGCGCGCAAGGCTTGGTCGATGGCCACGCGGTGGTCGTCGGGCGGTCACGGCTGGTATCGGAAGTGCCCGATGAACTGCAAAAGGCCATGCGGCAGGCCGAGTCCGAGGGAAGGACCGCGGTCGCCGTCGGCTGGGACGGGCGGGCACGCGGGGCGCTGGTTGTCGCGGATCAGGTCAAGCCGACCTCGGCCGAGGCGATCACCCGGCTGCGCGCGCTCGGGTTGACGCCGATCATGTTGACCGGCGACAACGAGGCCGCCGCACGCACGATCGCCCGGCAGGTGGGGATCGACGAGGTGGTCGCCGAGGTGTTGCCGCAGGAGAAAGTCGAGACCATCAAACGTCTGCAGGCCGACGGCAAGGTGGTCGCGATGGTCGGCGACGGCGTCAACGATGCGGCCGCATTGGCCCAGGCCGACCTCGGGCTGGCGATGGGCAGTGGCACCGACGTCGCCATCGAGGCGAGCGATCTGACGCTGGTGCGTGACGATCTGCGGTCCGTCCCTGACGCGATTCGGTTGTCCCGCAGGACGTTGACGACGATCAAAGGTAACCTCTTCTGGGCGTTCGCCTATAACATCGCTGCACTACCGCTGGCAGCGGCCGGTCTGCTCAACCCGATGATCGCCGGCGCGGCAATGGCTTTCAGCTCAGTGTTCGTCGTGAGTAACAGCCTGCGGCTGCGCAGATTCAAGCCATCGCACTAGTCGCCCGGATGCCTGCGAGCACCACGTCGACGATGCGCTCCGCGTCCGGTCGGGTGAACGGGCGGATGCCGCGGTTGACGATGAGATGCACCGGGCCCGAGATCATCTCGCCGAGGAACGCGCTGTCGACCGGTGGTAGCTCACCCCGGTCGACGGCCAGGTCCACCCGCTGCCGCAAGGCGGCTCCGCGCTCTTCAAGGATCCTGGCCACCGTCTGCCGGACCACGGCGTTCTCGTGAGTGGGCTGGACGGCCAGCATCAGCGCCTGGCCGAACGGCGTGTCCAGGCCACTGGCGAGGGCCGCCAGATAGTCAACCAAGTCACGGCGTATATCGCCGGTATCGGTGATGGGCGCTAGGTCCTCGGCGTACTGCAGCAGCGCCTCGGCGACCAGTTCCTCGCGGTCGGGCCAGTTGCGGTAGACGCTGGTCTTGTGCACGCCGGCGAGTTCGGCGACCTCCTCGTAACGGAAGCCGGCGATACCGTCGCGCGCGACGAGCTCGGCCGTCGCGCCGAGAATCTGCGCGCGTACGAGCGCGTTGCGGCCACCGGGGCGTCGTGCCATAGTGTCCATTAAAGCAACAATTTGTCGCTTTAACAACGGAGGTCATCATCGTCAAGGAGCATCGGTGGAGTGGCCGACTCGTCCTCTGGGCCGCCGTCCTGATCCTCGCCAACGTCCTTGCCGACGTGGCCATCGGCTCGCCGATGATGGTCCTGCCCCAGCTGCTGGAGCATTTCGAAACCGATCAGGCCGCGTGGCTGAGTGCAAGCGCGATGCTGGCCGGGGCCATCTGGTCACCGCTGCTGGCGAAGAGCTCCGACATCTTCGGCAAGCGCCGGATACTCATCGGCACACTGCTTCTCGCGTGCGCAGGAGCGCTGGTCTGCCTCGCCGCCCCGAACCTCTGGATCTTCCTGGCGGGGCGCTTCCTCCAGGGCGCCGCCTTCGCCGCGATCTTCATCACGGTGACCCTCGTACTCCAGATCTGCACCCCGCGGGTGGCGATGGCCGTCGTCGGGCTCGTGACGTCCGGCTCGTCGATCGTCGGAATCATCGAGCCGTTCGTCATGCAACCGATCATCGACGAATTCGGGTACCGGAGCGTGTTCATTACGGCGGCGCTGCTCGCCGCGGCGGCCGCATGCTGCGTGCGTGCCTTCATCCCGGAGTCGCCGATCCGCAGCACCGGCCGCATCGACGTGGGCGGAGCGCTCCTGCTCGGCGGCGGCCTCGGCGCGATGCTCGCCTACACCAGTCTCGGGAGCGACCTCGGATGGCTTTCCGCCGGCATGCTCGCGCTGCTGGCCGCCGGCGCGGGCGCGGTGACCTGGTGGGCGATCCTGGCGTTACGAGTCGACGAACCCATCATCGACATCCGGGCCCTGAGCCGCCCGATCCTGTTGACTCTGCTGGCCTTGGTGCTGGCTGCGGGCTCCTTCCGGAGCATGCTGCAGCTGACGAGCATCGTCGCCCAGGTGCCGCCCGAGCTCGGGCTGGGCTACGGGTTGGGACACGGAGAGGCGGTCGCAGTGCTGCTTTCCATGCCCAATCTCGGGATCGCGATCGGCGGAATCTGCGCCGGGTGGATCGCGGGCCGGGTCGGCCCGGCAGCGCCGCTCCTCGGCGGCATCGTCATCGGGATAGCCGCGACCTTCGCGATGCTCGCCGGCGTCTCAGTGCTCCCGCTGGCGATCGCGTGCGGCGCCATGGTCGGCATCGCCGCCGGCGCGATCGGAGCCTCCGGTTACAACCTGGCGACCACGCTCACACCGCCCGAGCGCCAGGGCACGATCGCCGGGCTGGTGTCGGTCGTCATGGCCCTCGGCTCGGTCGTCTTCACCTTCGCAGGAGGAGAAGTCCTCAAGGCCACCCAGGTCCCCGGCGCCCCGGTGAGCACGGCGACCGGCGTCCACCTCTACGTCCTCATGGCAGGGGTGCTGTTCGTGCTCGCGGCCGTGCCCGCATTCAAATGCGTCCAACGCGAAAGAGTTTCACTTCATCGGTGACACCTTTGAGCCGGCGACTGCCCGCAGGCGACCAATCAAAACCCGGCGCGTTCGCGACGGCGTCGCGCGCCGACTCTGCCACCAACACCGTCCCAGGACGCGCCGCCCCGGTCACGCGGCTCGCCAGGTTGACGGGGCTGCCGAACCAGTCGCCGCCACGCGTCACCGCGCATCCGGAGGCCACCCCGATCCGAAGGCGGGGCAGATCCGCGTTCGCCGCCGCGGCGGCGAGGTTCAGAACGGCCGACAACAGCGGCGCTGCCTCGAACGACACCAGCATCACCGCGTCACCAATCGACTTGACGAACCGCACCGGCGTGAATGCCACGTCGTGCGCGAGGTCGGCCAGGCGGGTGGCGACAAGCTCCAGCTCCTCGGCGGGCAGTGCCTCGCCGAGTCGGGTGAAACCGGCCAGATCGGCGAATGCGACGGTCACCGGGCGCGAACCCGGCAGCCTGCCCGCTGCCCGCTCGGCAGCGGTCACGGCCTCCTTCTCGAACGAATGCCGCAGCACCATGCGCATCAGATGTTCGAGCAACGGACCCAGCGACGGAAGAACTTGACGTGCCAGCCGCTCGGAACCCTCGGCGAGCTCGATCTCGGTGGCCCCTGGCCGCAGGATCGTTTTCAGCGCCGCCTCGCGCATCATCGCCGCGGCGTGACTGAGGCTCTCCACGAGCACCCGCATGACGGCCACCGCGTCCTCGGAGTCAATTCCCAGTTCCAGCAACACCTTTGCCTGCGCGGCGGCTTCTCCGTCCGCACGCAACAACACCGCCGCGTCGGGGTTCTCGATGCACGGCAGGCCCACGGCCCGTTGCAGGCGCTGCAGCAGAGCCAGTTCGACGCCGGTCGACTCGCAGATCTCGCGCGCGGACACCAGGTCTCCGTCGTCGCCGAGAACCCGGTAGGCGGGCAGCATCAGGGGCGCGGCGACCGACGCGCGGATGTGCTCCAGCTTGAAGCCGCGCTCGAGCAGCCAGGAGATCAGTTCGGCGCGATCTGCCCGCGCATCGCCGTCAAGCCCGTCGAGCAGGCCCAACGCTTCGAAATCGAGGTCTTCGGCCATGACGCAACACTATTCCTCGCCTGCCGCGCGAGCGCGGAACAATTTCACCTCGTCCTTGACGCCCTTGAGGTGGCGGGCACCTGCAAAGGACCAGTCGAATCCGTCGGCGGATGCGATTGCGGTGCGAGCGGATTCGGACACGAGTACCGAGCCCGGCCGCGCCACACCCGTCACACGGCTTGCCACGTTCACGGGGCTGCCGAACCAGTCGCCTGCCCTGGTGACGGCCGACCCCGCCGCAATACCGACACGCAGCTGAGGAAAGTCGTCGTACTTCTCCGCAGTGGCAAGAAGGGCAAGGGCGGTGCGCAGCAACTCCACCGGATCGGTGCTGACGAACATCACCGCGTCGCCAATGGTCTTGACGAACCGAACCGGTGGTGCGACCACGTCGTGGGCGAAGCCGGACAGCCGGCTGGCCAGGTTCTCCAGTTCCTCGGGTGGCACCGCCTCGCCCAACCGGGTGAAGCCAACGAGGTCGGCGAATGCGACGGCGATGGGGCGCGCGCCCGGCAAAATCCCTGCCGCCCGCTCGGCGACGCTGACCGCCTCGATCTCCAACGTGTGCCGCAACTGCACCCGCAGCACGTCTTCGCACAACGGGCCGAGTAATGGTGAAACCTGCTTCACGAGCGCCTCGTACGCCTGCGCGAGCTGCAGCTCCGTTGCGCCTGGTTTCATCACGGCCTCGAGCACCACCTGGCGCATCACCTCTGCCGTCTGCGCCAGCCCGTGGCCGATGACCCGTGACACCGCGACCACCTGCTCGCGACTCAATCCCATGTCGACGAAGACGCGGGCGTTCGCGGCGGCACGGCTGTCGGCCCGCAGATGGACCGGAGCGTCGGGGTCGTCTGCGCGCGGCAGGCCCATCGCCCGCTGGATGGCCTCCAAGAGTTCCAGGTCGATGCCGGTTTCCTCGCAGATCTGCCGGGCGGAGACGAAGACGCCGTCGTTCCCGATGACGCGACCCGCAGGCAGGAGGATCGGCGACGCCTCGCCGCGGATCTGGTCGACGCTGAGGCCGATCTCGAGCAGCCAATCGATGAGTTCAGCCCGCTCGGCGCGCGCCTGCCCCTCGAGGCCGTCGAGCAGCCCCGCCGCCTCGATATCGACGTCCTCGGCCACGGGCTCAACGTATACCGATGCCACTGCGGTATACAGCAGTAATGCGACGTTGGGCCGCCGGCATCGGGCTGGTACTTGCGGTGACCATGGTGCTCGCGGTTGGCGGCTACTTCCTGATGAATTCGCGGTCATTCCAGTTGGCGGGCCGGCTGGTGGACCGGACCGATATGTCAGACAAGGTCGTCGCGCTGACCCTTGACGACGGTCCGACCGCCTTGGCGCCCGAGGTATTGCGTATTCTCGCCGACGCCGATGTGGCCGCGACCTTCTATCTGAACGGCCGCGACTTGGCCGCCCGCCCCGACCTTGGCCGGGCGATCGCTGCCGCGGGTCACGAAATCGGCAACCACACCTACTCACACCGGCGAATGGTGTTCGTGACACCAAGAACCGTTGCGGCGGAGGTGGAACGGACCGATGAGGAGATTTCCAGGACCGGCTATCGGGGGCCCATCACGTTCCGTCCGCCGTACGGCAAGAAGCTGTGGACGCTGCCGAAGTACCTCTCCGAGCACGGCCGGACCACCGTGACCTGGGATGTGGAACCCGATTCCGCGCGGGACGCGAATGCCGATCAGATCGTGGCCGAGACGGTCGACGCGGTGCGTCCTGGTTCGATTATCCTGCTGCACGTGATGCACGAGGCGCGGGCCGCGTCGCGGGCGGCGATTCCGCGAATCGTGGACGAACTGCGCGCGGACGGCTATCGCTTCATCACCGTCTCCGACCTGATCACGCGATGACTTCGCCACTGCTGCACGGCCTGCCGCCGATCATCGACGACCGCGCACGAACGCTGATCCTCGGCAATGCGCCGAGCGTGTTGTCGCTGGCGGCGCAGCAGTATTACGGGAATCCACGCAACGCGTTCTGGCGAATCATGGGCGAGATCTTCTGCTTCGATGCCGAAGCGCCTTACCAGGAGCGGACCGCCGCGTTGCGAACCAACGGTGTCGCGGTGTGGGACGTGCTGGAGTCGTGCCGAAGGGTCGGCAGCCTGGATTCTGCGGTGGAGCCGGACAGCATGGTGCCCAACGACTTTCGGGCGCTGCTCGATGCGCACCCGGCGATCGAGCGGGTGATGTTCAACGGCGCAGCGGCGGAGAAGAACTTCAACCGATTGGTCGGGTTGGAGCTGAGCAGTGTGCGCCTACCGTCGACCAGCCCGGCGCAGACCATGCGCTACGCGGACAAGCTGGCGGCATGGCGGGGCGCCGTCAACGCCGGATCGCTGCGAAATTC
This sequence comes from uncultured Actinomycetota bacterium, assembly GCA_963711755.1. GTDB lineage: Bacteria > Actinomycetota > Actinomycetes > Mycobacteriales > Mycobacteriaceae > Mycobacterium. The sequence goes on along the minus strand of CAVQFK010000023.1, from coordinate 407,410 downwards.
GGCTGACGATCAGGGATTGCTGCGCGCGGCGGCGGTGTGGGCCGCCGATTGCGCCGAGCAGGCCCTTTGCGTTTTCGAACGTCGCTACCCGGCCGATATGCGCCCCCGTGACGCAATTGACGGAGGCCGCGAGTTTGGCCGCGGCAGGAAGCGGGACAAGACTCTTCGCACGCTGGCTTGGGCCGCCCATTCGGCAAGCAAGGACGCGGAAGAGCCATCGGCGAAGTACGCCGCTAGGGCGGCGATGCTGACCGCCGCGGTCGCCTACACGCATACGGACCTTCATACGGGCCTGCCGGGTGTTCGTCAGGCCAGACACGTACTCGGGCCCGCCGTCTACGCTGCGATGGCCGTCGGCGACGAGGCAATCCGAGATGCTGCGCGTAGCGCCACCCCAGAAGTCTGCCGCCTGATCACATGCATGCCGCCGCAGCCTGCGGGGAACAGTCGGCTCAGCGAGCTTTACGCGGCCCTGGATGCTGCTTTGCGCGACGCAGCGCGGCGCTAGGACACCGCGGGCCGGCGCTGCGCCCAGGGCCGCGCCTTCTCGATCTGGCCACCGAGGGACAACAACGTCGCTTCGTCAAACGGCCTGCCCACCAACTGTATTGACGTCGGCACGCCATCGCCGTCCAGCCCCCACGGCACCACGGCTGCCGGCTGGCCGGTCACGTTGAAGACCGCCTGGAACGGCACGCGAGAGGCCACCAGCGTGAGCGTCGACAGTGCGCCGCGCTTCTGGTACGCCCCGATGCGTGACGGACCAAGCGCAGTGCCCGGTGTGACAACCACGTCGACATCGTCGTAGACCGACTGGATCCGTTCGGCCACTTCACTTTCGGCGGCCCTGATCCTGTTCATCCGCCGCTCGGAGATCATCCCGCCGATCCTTGCGTAGGTGCGGGTGCGCGGCTCGAGCCGCTCGGGACGAGCCAGGTGCTGCACGTCGTCGTGGACCCCGCGGAAGTACCGGGACAGGGCGTGTGCGACCGCCTTGGGCGGGTAGTCGGGATCCCGCACGATCACCTCGTGTCCGAGTTCGCGCAGCAACACCCCGGCTTCCTCGACGGCGGCCCGCTGCGCCACCCCCACGCGGGACTGCAGCGGCGGAGGCACCTTGGTGCTCAACGCAATCCGTAACCGGCCCGGCTCTCGCGCTGCCGCCTCGACGAAACCGCCGTCCGACGTGGTCACGTCGAGAAACAGCGCTGCGTCCTCGACGGTCCTTGCCATCGGCCCGTTCACACTGAGCCCGTTCCACGCGTCGTCGTGCGGCGATAACGGCACCCGGTCCCGCTGCGGCTTCACCCCGAACAGGCCGCACCACGTCGACGGGATCCTGATGGAACCCATGCCATCGGATCCCAGCGCCATCGCCGCCAGGCCGGCCGCGATCGCGGCGCCGCTGCCACCGCTGCTGCCGCCGGGCGCGTAGTCGGTATTCCACGGGTTTCGCGTCGCGCCGAACGTGACCGTCTCGGTGAACGACCAGATCATCATCTCGGGAACGGCCGTCTTGCCGATGATGACGGCGCCTGCCTCGCGCAGCCTCCGCACCACCTCGGCGTCATGGGCGGGCGCCGGTCCGTACGCCGCGGTCCCGTACGTCGTGACCTCACCCGCGATGTCGACGTCGTCCTTGATTGCGATCGGCACGCCGAGCAACGGCAGCCGCTCCCCTGCGTTCAGCCGATCCTGCGCCGCACCGGCTTGGGTGCGGGCTGAGTCGGCCAGTACGACGCGGTACGACCGCAGCTCGCGGTCGAGGCGGCCGATGCGGTCGAGGTAGATTTCGAGCAGGTCGGGTGCGGTGATGCTGCCCGCCGCGAGCATGCGCGCTTGCTCGGCGGCCCCTGCGAAGGCGAGATCACGTGGCTCCACGGCGGCAGCGTATCGGTTCACGCGCCGTGCCTGGCGGCGTACTCCCCCGGCGGGCAGCCGAGCATGGTGCGAAAGTCGTTGAAGAAGTGCGCCTGGTCGTACCAGCCGAGGCGGACCGCCAGGTCCGCGAAGTCAACGCCGGGATCGCTCTCGATCTCCAATGCGGCCTGCTGCAACCGGAATCGGCACAACACCCACTTGACGGGGACGGTCGATCAACGGGGACAGTGCGACATACGTCGAGTCCGACTCGCCGGCTGCCGCGGCGATCAGCTCGTCAAGCTGCGCAGCCGCCGAATCGACGTCGTCGTCGAGCTGAATTGGTGCACCGAACAACTCATCATCGACCGGTTGCACCCGACCCGTCATGGCAGCGGCATCACGGTCGGAGCGTGCGGCGAACCCGCCGGGCAGGAACCGGGCACCGACCACCGCGCCGCGCTCGCTGATCGTGGTGTGAAAGACCCGCTCGACCACTCCGTGCACCAGGCTGCTTGGCAACGGAAAACCATGGCGCGGGCTGTCACCGCCCCATTCGTGGGTGATGTGCATCGACGGAAACGTGATGACGGTGCTGTCGAACGGCTCTTGCTCGCGTAGATCCCATTGCACCGACCAGAAGTGTTCGACGAATCGGGCAGCCGAATCCGACGGCGCCCACCGTTGGAGGTCGAACGCCGACGCGCTGGCAGCCCTGCCGACGACACCGCGCATGGGCGCTGGCGAGCTCTTGAAGGCCCTCTCGGAGCTAGTCGAGGCGGACGTAGTACGTGCCGTCTTCGTCACGGTGGATCTGCCGTCCAACGGCGTCGACCCAGACTGTCGGATCACCGGATGCCCCCAAGAACGCGTTCCGCACCCCGCCGCCGGGCTGCATGTACGTGCTCCACTCCTCGCCGTGCGAGACGATCGTGAGGACCTCTTCGCCGTCGGCGCTCCGAATCGACAGCGTCTGGGCGTTCCAGTCCTTCTCGTCGATCTCCATCTCGTCATCGAGCTCTTCGTCAGGGTGTTCATCCAGATGCATGCCGGCCAGCGTAGCTACCCATCAATTGCGATCCCTATCAAGGCTTTTGGCGTCTCAGTCGAAAGGGTGCGCGCCGCTTCGGTTTTCGTTTGCTCTGGCAGGCATAACGTGAGACGGACGGCGCAGCCAGCGAACCATTTCAGACCTCCACAGGTAGATCGAGTTAATTTCGTGGACGATAATTACAATCGCTGACGCGCTCAATTATCTAGACTGTAAGTATTTGCGATCGACACTAGCGTAAATTTTCGAGCGTAGGTTCAAACCCATCATTGACCCGATGGATCGCTAGTTCACCGCAGGTCAGATGGACGTTCGAACAGCCGATAACGCGTGGGTAACGCCATCGTGGCCGGTCAGTGATATTTGCCAAAATAGATATGACGCAAGCGTCAAAAAGTAGAGTGTGATCCTTGACACAGGTATCAGCAAAGATTTACTGTCGCCATGGCGCAAGCTGCGTGGTCCGTCTGCCGGAGGGGGAGGAACACTGATGAAGAAGACAGGTGCGCACAGAAGGCGGCGGAAGAATCGGTCGACACTGACCCGCACCGTCGCGGCGGGCGGCGCTGCAATCTGCATGGGCGTCGCCTACGAGGTGGGCACCCCGACCGCCGACGCTTTTTCCATCCTGCTTCCCGGCCCCACGGTCAACGGCGTTGCCACCTCGACTCAGATCAACATCCTCGAAGGCAACATCTTCAACCCGCAGGTGGGCGCCGGCGGGAGCGTCAGCACCAACTCGACGATGGGCAACTTTGCGATCGGCAATGGCACCGACATCATCAGCCAGATCTTGAACACCCGGATCGCGATCGGCGGTGCTGTCGCCAACAGCAACACGATGCAGATCAACATCTTCTCGTACAACATCTTCAACCCGCAGTTGAGCATCGGCAGGAACGTCAGCAACAACACGAGTGTCAACAACGTTGCGATCGGCAACGGCAACGACACCGACTTGACGTCCACCGGCGGCTCCGGGCTCTTCGGCGGAATGCTCGGCAATGGCAACACGATTCAGCTCTCGTTGTTCTCCGGCAACATCTTCAACCCGCAGTGGAGTATCGGCGGGAACCTCAGCAACAACTCGACGGCCAGCAATGTTTCGATGGACAACGGCAACAACAGCACCACGACGATCGGCGGGTGGTTCGGGCTGTTCATGCGGGGTAACGGCAACACATTCCAGCTTGGCCTGTTCGTTTCCAACATCTTCAACCCGCAGTACAGCCTCGGTGGCGGGAACGTCAGCAACAACACCGCGACCACCAACACTGCCATTGGCAACGGCAACGGCAGCACCACGCAGGTGCCGGGTGGCGGCGTCGTGGTCGGTACCACCGGCAACGGCAACACGACTCAGGTCGCCGGCGGCTCGGGAAACATCTACAACGACCAATGGAACGTCGGTCCCGGCTCGGCCAGCACGATCACGTCGACCAGCACCTCCGGTACCACCCAGCAGGGTGTCGATACCCTCGCCCTCAGCTCGGCCAGCGCCACCGATCCCGATCCCAGCACTGCAAGTGCGCTGCGCTCGAACGACTCCGATCCCGATCCCGGCCCCTCCAGCGCGGCCGGCTCGAACACCACCGCCCGGGTGAGCGCTTCGAACAGCACCGTCCTGGAGAACGCACGCACGAGCCTCGCACCTACCGCGGCCGATGCCACGGCCGCTAACGCCACCACCACTGGCTCCCCGAACAGCGCCGACGGCGGCGGCAATACGGGCGGCGACGCAGGCGGTGCGGGCGGCGACAACGGCGGCGACAGTGGCGGCGGCGACGACTAATGCGAGATCTCAGAAGCTTTGGGGAGGTGCGGATGAGGTGACTGGGGGCCGCGGTGTTGCGCAATGTCGCACTGCAACAACGTCAATCCATACGGCTAGCACAGCAAAACACAAGGAGCTCAAGAGAAATGAGTAAACATCTCGAGCCGCGGACGCCGGCGAAGCGCAATCGCGTCCTCGCGATCAGCGCCATCGCCGGATGCACCGTTGGTTTCGGCGCGCTCGCTGCCTTGGGCGCGCCCACTGCAAACGCAGACGACTGGTGGTTCTTCAGCGGCAACGACACCAATATTCCTATTGGAGTCAACGGCAATGGGAATACCACCCAGTTCGGCGCCGCCAACGGCAATATCGCGAACGGCCAAGTGAGCGTCCCCATCTTCAGCCCGATCATCGGCAGCGGCATCGCAACCAATGCCGCTCCGACTGTCGGCGGCCTGGCGATCGGCGGGGCCGGAACCAGCGCAGCCACCACCGTCGGTGCGCCGATCGCCGGCGCGGCAATCGACACCACGCTGGGCCTCGGCCCGGCGCTCGGCGGCTTGGGAGTGGGCGGATCCAATCTCGGTGCGGCCCTTGGCGGCCTTGGAGTCGGCGGCTTGGGTGCTGGCGGCGTGGCCACCCCTGTGGCCACTGGCGGCGTGGCAGTTCCCGTGTCGACCGGCACACAGGCGAACGTCGGCGGGACGACGGCCGGTGTGGCCAACACCGGTGCAGTCAACGGCGCTCCGACACTCGGTGCGCAGAACGTCGGTGGCACAACCTCTCCCACCGGGGGAACCAACACCACCACCCAGGAGGGCACAGGTGGTGAAGCGACCGGCGGAGCGGCGCGCAACGAACAATCCGCGGGCTCCGCAACTGGCGGAAGCGCTACCGGCGGCACCACCCGAGGCGGCAGCGCCACCGGCGGCAACGCCACCAACACGGGTACCTCCCGCAGCGGTAGCGCCAACGGCGGCACCGCCAGCGGCGGCGGGGCAAGCAGCAGTGCCAACGCCAATGCCGGAGGCAACCAGTCCAACAACAACTCAAGTAACAACACGTCCAACAACAACGGCAACAACAGCAGCAACAGTGTCGGTTAACCGGAGTTGAGCCGAGGCGGCGCTCACCCGATCGGGTGGCGCCGCTTTGGTTTTCAGTAGAAGTACACGTTCGACCCGCCGGGTTCCTGGTGGACCCTCCCTCGGCGCGACGGAGTGAGGTCGTCTCCGAACGTTGCGCGTTCGTCGGTGCGGATGCTCTTCAGCTTGAAGTAGCCGCTGAACGTGAACTCGTTTGGCGCATCGACAGGTTCGATCCAGAACTCCTCGGAGTGGTCGGTGTTGTTCGGCACGCAGGTGTACAGGAAGTCGTGGCCTAGGCCGGTGACCTGCCTGCTGGCATGCAGGACACGAGCGTAGGCATGGCTGGTCACCGACTTTCCGCTGCCGAGGTCGTCGAAGACCCACAGATCCGTCTTGTCGTTGTCGTCCTTGAGCAGGTGGTGATACACCTCGAAGTTCACCGGAGCCGGTGTGCCCGGCGGCACACCCTCGCTGTTGCTGGCGTGCAGCGCTTCGTTCCTGACCTCGTCGAGCACATAGACCGCTCGGCCGCTGGGCAGCCCCGCACACAGGTAGCCCGCCGACTCGGCCAACCGCAACTGCTGGCGCACCGTCGCGATCTCCCTGACCGCATTGGGCACACCGAAATCGACCAGCATTGCCTCCATTTGGTTGATCAGTGGTTTCCAGACGCTCTGCTGGGTCTCACGACTGAACACCGTGTCCCGGTAGGTACGCACCTGGTCAATCAGCTGCACGCGGCGTTGCGGATCGCTCCGCACGAGGTTCGCGATCAGCCCGCCCCTCGACAACTTGAACGGCCTATCGGGCTGGAAGGTCTGGTCGATACCCCACGGGATCATCTTGAATTTGACGTCGTCCACCCCTGGCGCCTCGACGGCCGTGACGTCGTCGTAGAGGTAGGTGTTGTTCGTGTTGCCTGCGTAGCCATCCCAATGCTTCATGAAGAACTCCATCGCGTGAAGCTTGATGAAGTGCTCGAGGTCGAGCATTTTGGCCGCCCCACTGACCCCATGCGCGGCGATATGGCTGATAGCGAACTTCAGATCCGCCTTGTTCTCGAACTCAGAAAGATCTTCCACCGAGATGAAGTCCAACCGGTCGTTCTTGAAGTCGTCGTTGTGTTCGAGCTCGTAGAGGTTTCCGTCCATGTTCGCGTTGAAGTTGCGCTCGATGTAGCGCTTCATCACCGGTTCGGCGTTGACGTAGACGCCCGGGCTGTTGACGCCGCCAAGGCCTTGCCCGATGGGCGTTCCGTTGACGAACACGCGGACGAAATTGCAACGGGAATGCGGCAATCCGGCCATCGCGAGCAGTCGGTAGCCCAGTGGCTGCCGGATGTACGACCGATCCTGGATCGAGTTGTTGAGCGTGAGATAGCGCGAGCCGATCAGCGCTTCGATCGCGGGCACGTTGCCGTTGTTGAATCTGCCGAAGTCCACATGTAGGCAGGGCTTTTCACTGTTGAGTGAGCCGCAGAAGGACTTCTTCTTGACACCGACCTCGGTGAATGTGGTACGTACGGGAAAGGTGGTCCCCGATATCTCAACCGAGGTGGCCCTCTTCCAGGTGAATCGGGCACCATCGGTCCATTCGAAGTTGCACCGGCCGCCCTTGGGCTGCTCGTTGCGCACCGCCTCCCAATCGGGTTGCGGCATAGTGATCTTGATTGTCACCACATTGTCGAGCGCGTAGAGCTTGTCGAGTGCCTGTTGCTGCTGGAGGCTCATGGGAGTCAGTGTGCGCCGAGCGGGTGGCGCGTTTCTCCAATACCGCATCTCCTCGGCCCGCGAAACTCACGGTCATGAGCGTCAAACCAATACCGGAGGGCTACACCAGCCTGACCCCGTTCCTGTGCATCGACGGCGCATCGGCCGCGATCGACTTCTACGTTTCGGTGTTCGGCGCCAAGCTTGTCGACCGGATGGACGGTCCGAACGGCACGGTGGCGCACGCCGAACTGGACTTCAGCACCGGCCGCCTGCAACTCGGTGACCCCGCCGAGGCGTACCAAATCGCCGCGGTCGACCCCACCGGCGACCGGTTCGCATCGATCCTCGACCCGTTCGGGCAGCGCTGGACGGTGATGACGCGCGTCGAGGACGTCAACGGTGAGGAGCGGGACCGCAGGCTGGCCGAATGGGCGAAGGACAACGTCGGCGGATGAGCCGCTAACGTGGCGGAATGTCCTGTGTGTTCTGCGCCATCGTGGCCGGCGAAGCCCCCGCCATCCGCATCTACGAAGACGACGAATACCTGGCCCTGCTAGACATCCGCCCGTTCACCAAAGGCCACACCCTGGTCGTCCCCAAGCGGCACACCGTCGATTTGACCGATACGCCACCGGAAACGGTCGCCGTCATGGTCAAGATCGGGCACCGCATTGCGCGCGCCGCACGCAAATCCGGGCTGCACGCCGACGGCAACAACGTGGTGATCAACGATGGCAAGGCCGCATTCCAGAGCGTGTTCCACATCCATCTGCACGTGCTGCCGCGCCGCGACGGCGACAAGTTGTCGTTCGCCAAAGGCATGCTGTTGCGCCGCGACCCGGACCGCGAGGAGTCCGGACGGCTCTTGCGGGAGGCACTGGCGCAACTCGACTCCGCTGCGCAAGACTGAACTTATGAGCATGCCCCTTTGGGAGAAGTACCTCGGCCTTCCGCTGTTGATGCTGCACGACAAGATCTACAAGGGCACGAACGGCAGGATCGGGCACCGCATCCTGCCAGGCACTCCGCCCAACCTGCTGCTGCACACCGTCGGGGCCAAGACCGGGATCCAGCGCACGAACTCGCTGACCTACGCCAAGGACGGCGACAGCTATCTCATCGTCGCGTCCAAGGGCGGCGACCCAAAGGCGCCCGGCTGGTATCACAACCTCAAGGCCAACCCGAAGGTCGAGATCAACGTAGGGCCAAAGCGATTCGCCGTCACCGCCAGGCCGATACTGCCCGACGACCAGGACTACAACCGGCTGTGGGAGATCGTCAACAAGAACAACGCCAACCGCTACGCGAACTACCAGAAGCGCACGACGCGGCCGATTCCCGTCGTCGAGCTCCGCGCCAGCGACTAGGCAGAGCGCTAGCCGGACTGCGGCGGCGATTCGATGTCGCGGATCAGTTTCGCAACGTCTACGCCGAGACCGGCAAGGATCCGAACGGCATCGCTTTCGCCATCGCTCAGCATGCCCAACGCCAGATGCTCAGGTCCGATGTGGTCGACGCCGAGCCGTAGGGACTTTCGCAACGACAACTCAAGGGCCCGCTTGGCGGCCGGGCTGAACGGGACGTGCTCAGGAGTTTGGGGGTCCAGGTCGTCCACTGTGAAGGCCTCTCGCACCCGCTCGCGGACCGCGTCGATGTCAATGGAATGCGATTCGATGATCGTGGTGACGTGCTCCTCCGGCTGCCGCATAATGCCGAGCAACAGGTGCGTCGCCATGATCTCGGGGCATTGCAGAGCCTTGGCCTCGCTCTGGGACAACACGATCACAAGCCGTGCAGAGTTGGTGAAGCGCTCGAACATCAACCAAGCCTGGCACAGCCGTCAACCTTTAGAACAGCTCCTTGGCCAGCAGTTCCAGCGTGGTGGCGCGGCCGGGCGCGGTCGCGGGATCGGTGCCCCGGTACGCCGATGCGACGGGGTTGACCATCACCTCGTCGACGCCGAACTGATCGGCAAGCGCACGCACCTGCTCGGCGGCCTCGGTCGGCGAACCGACGACCGCACGCTGCAACGAGGATTCGGCGATCCGCTGCGCCTGCGGGCCGAGGTCGATCTGTTCGGCGTCCTCAACGAGGTCGAGCGCACCCAGCGGCTGCCCCGTCCGTAGCCGCGCCATCATCTGCAGGTTCGGCAGCATCAAAGCCATTGCCTCATCGCGTGTTTCGGCGACAACCGCGTTGACCGTCAGGAACGTCACCGGTTCGGACGCCAGCTCGCTTGGCCTGAACTCCGATCGGTAGGCCGCAAGCGCCTCCGCGGTGCCCTGACCGGAGAAGTGGTGTGCGAACACGTACGGCAGGCCCTTGGCCGCGGCCAGGTGCGCGGAGTACATCGACGAGCCGAGCAGCCACAGTTTCGGCTCCGACACCGCGGCGGGCGTTGCCTTGAGGATGTAGTTCTCCCGCATCAGGTCACGCGGCAGCGGCACCCGAACGCCACGCGCGCTCATCAGCGCGACGACATCGTCCAGATACTGGGGAAACTCCTCGATATCGCGGTCACCGCGGCCAGCCGCGCCGCGCAGCGCCATGGACGTCACCGGATCGGAACCGGGTGCGCGGCCGATGCCGAGATCGATTCGCCCTGGGTGGGCCGCCTCCAATAGCGCGAACTGCTCGGCAACGGCCAGCGGGGCGTGGTTGGGCAGCATCACCCCGCCCGAGCCGAGCCGCACCTGCGCCGTCTGCGCGGCGAGATGGGCGATGACCACCGGAGGACTGGTCGCCGCCACGGCGGGCATGTTGTGGTGCTCGGCTATCCAGTAGCGGGTGTAGCCGAGGCGGTCGGCCGTCTGAGCCAGGTGCGTCGTGGCCGCCAGGGCATCGGATGTCGACTGGTCGGTGCGCACGGGAACGAGGTCGAGAACGGAAAGACGCATTTGAACCTCAACGCTGGGCTGTCCCGATGGCTTCCCGCAAATCGGGTTGCTCCTGCAATAGTCGCTGGATGGGCCGCAGCGCCCGTTCGACGCTGATCACCCGCATGGCCAGCTCGCGAGCCACCGCCAGGAGCCGGCTCCGGCGGAACATCATGCGCGCGAGCTGGCGCGAGTTGGTCTGCGCAGCCTCAACGCGGGGGCGTTGCACGCGTTCGTAGGCGCGCAGCACCGTGGCGAGCCGCGCGCGGTCGGCGTGCGCCAGCATCCGGCTGAGCACCCACGCGGATTCCATCGCCATGCCCGCCCCGATTCCCGCGGTCGGCAGGAATCCGGCCGCAGCGTCGCCGAGCAGCACCGTGTGGCCCGTTGTCCAGACCGGCGACCGGCAATCGGTCAGCGACCAGAAATACGGATCGGGGTCGTCACAGACGGCGGTCAGCGCGCGATCCAGCCGCGGATTGACCTCATCGAGGCCGCGGCGCACTTGCTCAGCGAACGATGCGGGGCCGGCTTTGGTATCGGCGCGTAGCCCGCCGAGGAACACACCCAGTTCACCGGCGACCGGATACATTCCTGCGAAATTGCCTGCACCCCAGAGTTCTTCGCCAAGATCGGGCTCCGAATCCGCCGGCGCCCACACCACCCAGCCACCCCAATTGGTGTCGACCACCTCGAGCTGCCGGCCTCCGAGGACGAATTCCCTTGTGGTGGAGTGAATCCCGTCGGCGACGATGACGAGGTCGAAGTCCAGCGGCCGCGGCACCCCGGTCAGACCTACAGCCGCGACGCCGCGGTCTTCAGAAAGATCGGTCACGGTGGTTTCGAAGGTCACCGCGCACCCGTCGGCGGTCAGCACCTCGAGCAGTGCGCCGCGCGAGATGCCCCGATAGTCGCCGTAGCGCGCCATGATGCTCGCCATCGAGTCCACCCTCAGCAGGCGACCGGTGTGCCCGTGCACGGCGTAGCGCTCCAGCGACACGCTGTGCGCGCGGTACCGGTCCCGCACGCCGAGGTCGTCGAGGGCGGCGTCCACCATCGGCATCAGCGCGAGCATGTAGCCCGGCGCGGACTTACTGTCGCCCCGCTCGACGAGCACCGGGTGCCGCCCGCCGCGACGCAGCAGCTGTGCGGCCGTCACGCCGGCGATTCCGGCCCCGACGATCAGAATCCGCAGATCGTCGCGGCCCGCATGTTCGTACTGCTTCTCGACGCTTATCGGAGTGAACATAACCCCACGCTACCATTCTGTGTACCACCCGGTCCACTCATGTTAAGCTGGCCAAATGGCCGGCCAGATCAAACGCATGGCGCCCGACCGTCAGCGTCGTCTCGTCGAGGTGGCGTCGGCCGAATTCGCCTCGGAAGGTTACGAACACGCGTCGCTCAACTGCATCATCGACAAGTGCGGCCTCAGCAAGAGCTCGTTCTACTACGTCCTGAAGTCCAAGGCCGAACTGTTCGATTTCGTGGTCGGTGAATTGGTCGACGAAGTCGCGCAATATATCGTCATTCCCGACCCGGCGGAATTCGCAGGCGCGGACTTCTGGTCGCGACTTGAAGACTTCTTCTCCGGCCTGGTGCTTGCCTCGGGTCAGGAAGCCTTCCTCACCCTTGGCCGGATGTTCTACAGCGAGGCGCCCGGCACCGCGAAGACGTCCGTCACCAATGCGTTGGCCTCCGTGCGGACGTGGGTGAACGAAGTACTCCGGGTAGGCCGCCGCTCTGGTGCGGTGCGCGATGATCTGCCGGAAGGTCTGCAGTGCGGGTTGGTGTTCGGGATCCTGCAGGTCTTCGACGAGTGGACAGTCGAGCACTACCGGGACTTCGCGCCTGCCGACCTTGTGGCGTTGGCCGAGGCGCAGTTCGCCACTATTCGGCGTGTCCTAGAGCCCTAGCCCTGGCGAAGATGTCGTCGAGCATCTGCGGGGTGAGCCTGCCGGTGAACGTGTTCTGTTGACTCGGGTGGTAGCAGCCCATCAGCGTCACGTCACCATGCGAGGTGTTCAGCGCCGCCGTCGCGCCGTGGCCGAATTGCGGTGCGGGCGAACCGATCGTGCCGCCCGCGGAGCGGATCATCTGCAGGGCCGCGCGCCAGGCGAACCCGCCGAGCGCGATGATCACCCGCACATCGGCACCCGTCAGTTGCCACTCGGCGTCCAGCCACGGCGCACACGTCGCGCGTTCGGCAGGGGTGGGAGCGTTCGCGGGCGGCGCACAGCGGACCGCCGCGGCGACCCGGGTGTCGATGAGCGCCAGACCATCGGCGGCGTCCACACAGACGGATTGATTGGCAAGCCCGGTGCGGTGCATGGACGCGAACAGGAAGTCGCCCGAACGGTCACCGGTGAATACCCGCCCGGTGCGGTTGGCGCCGTGCGCGGCGGGCGCCAATCCGACGACCATCACGCGCGGTCGCGGCGACCCCCAGCCAGGCGCAGGCCGGCCCCAGTACGGCTGGTCGGCGAAGGACTTGCGCTTGACGACGGCGACCTCTTCGCGCCACTCCAGGAGGCGGGGACAGGCCCGGCACACCGACACCTCGGCGTCGAGTTCTTCGATGGTGCGCGCCGCCGCCGCCATCGACACGACCTGCGCGGGCGTCGCCGCGACGGCGGTACGCGGGGTGGCCGGGTCGCCGGGCCAGCCAGCGCCAGGTGGGACCGGCGATTCGAACGTCGCGCCGGTACGCGGGTGGGCCAACTTCACGCACACCACTGTGCCTGCGCCGCAAAATCCGATGCCCGGCAGGCCCCGCCGCTGTTAGATTCGCCGCGATACCCATGACGAATGGCAAGCGCGGCCCCCTGTTCCTGATTCTGTTCGCCGCGCTGATGGCCGGTGCGGGAAACGGCATTTCGATCGTCGCGTTTCCATGGCTTGTGTTGCAGCGAAACGGCTCTGCGCTCGACGCCTCGATCGTGGCGATGGCAGGCACGCTGCCGCTGCTGGCTGCCACCCTGATCGCGGGCGCCGCGGTGGACTACATCGGGCGACGGCGCGTCTCGATGATCTCCGATGCATTGTCGGCGTTGTCCGTTGCCGCCGTGCCGCTGCTGGCGCTCACGTTCGGGGTGCAGGCGGTCAACGTCGCGGTGCTCGCGGGGCTTGCGGCGCTCGGCGCGCTCTTCGACCCGGCAGGGATGACGGCGCGCGAGACCATGCTGCCCGAGGCCGCTACCCGCGCGGGCTGGACCCTGGATCACGCCAACAGCGTCTACGAGGCGGTCTTCAACCTGGCGTACATCGTCGGACCCGGGATCGGCGGTCTGCTGATCGCGACGCTCGGCGGCATCAACACCATGTGGGTCACGGCCGCCGCGTTCGGGTTCTCCATCGTGGCCGTCGCCGTGCTGCGCCTCGAGGGCGCAGGCAAGCCGGACCGCACTGCCCTGCCGGAAGGGGTGTGGGGCGGAATCGTCGAAGGCCTGAAGTTCGTCTGGCACAACAAAGTGCTGCGCACGCTGGCGTTTGTCGACCTGGCGGCCACCGGCCTCTATATGCCGATGGAGTCGGTCCTCTTTCCGAAGTACTTCACCGACCGCAACGAACCGGCCCAGCTCGGTTGGGTGTTGATGGCGCTGAGCGTCGGCGGGCTGATCGGAGCACTGGGTTATGCAGTGCTGTCGAAGTATTCGAGCAAGCGCGCCGTGATGCTGACCGCCGTGCTGACGCTCGGGGTCGCGACAACCGTGATCGCCTTCCTGCCGCCGCTGCCGCTGATCCTGGTGCTGTGCGCGGTCGTCGGGCTGGTCTACGGACCGATTGCGCCGATCTACAACTACGTCATGCAGACCCGCGCACCCCAGCATCTGCGGGGCCGGGTGGTCGGGGTGATGGGGTCGCTGGCCTACGCCGCCGGGCCGCTCGGCCTGATCGTGGCAGGGCCGTTGGCCGATTCGGCCGGCCTGCACGTGACGTTCCTGGCGCTGTCGCTGCCGATGCTGTTGTTGGGCATCGTCGCGATCTTCCTGCCCGGCCTACGTGATCTCGACCGGCCGCCGCCAGCGACTCAGTCCTCTTCGTAGCTCCACGCGCGTAGTTGCGCGGCAATCTTCTCGAGTTCGGATTCCGCGCCGGTGGCGACCCGGATCACGAACTCGAAGCGGTCGTCCTCGGGCGCGCTGATCCACTGATCGTCGACGGCAAGGAACGTCCGGCAGGCTGTCCACGCGAGTCGCTTGTTCCCGTCCACCAGCGCGTTATTCCGTGCGAGCGAGTGCAGTAGAGCGGCGGCCTTGAGATGCAGGTCTGGGTAGGCATCCTGACCGAACACCGAAGCGCGGGGCCGCGCCAGAGCTGATTCAAGCAAGCCGTAATCGGAGACCATGACCTCGCCGCCGACGGCCTGGCGGGCAATCTCCAGCAGGTCGTCCAGATCCAGGTACTCGGTCATGCGTTCTTCAGGCGCTCCAGAACCCCGGCTTCTTCGCGCACCACGCGCTGCAGCGCCGCCTCAACCTTGGCCTTGTGCGCCCGCCGGGCGATGTACTCGTCGATGGCCGATAGCGCGACGGCCTGCATCGACCGCCCCTCGGCGGCGGCCTGTCGACGCAGAGCCTCTGTCTGCTGATCGCTGGTGCGGAGGGTCATTCCCATGAGTTGCATGAAACCGGATTGATACCACGCCGCCGCTCAGTCGCCGTCGCCGACTAGTGCGGTGACCCGGATTTCCACACGCATCTTCGGGGCACCGAGCGCGGCGACACCGATCTGAGTCCAGATGGGCGCGCGGTCGCCCATGCGTTTGCGAAACTGCTCCACCATGACCCGGTTGTGACCGTCTCCGATGGAGTCGGCCGCGTCCGGGATGTGATACGAGTTCACGTGGATGACGTCACGCCACGTGGCGCCCGCCAAAGCCAGGGTGCGCTCGACGTTGTCGAACGCCACCACGATTTCGTCTTCGAGGGACTCGGGAAAGTTGAAGTCGTCGTCCCATCCGCCTTGCCCCGAGGTCTCGACGCGGTCGGCGACTCGCACGGCCTGGTGGTAATGCAGGGTGGCTAACAGGGTTTCGCCGTACCCGGGGGTGGCGAAGAACTCCGGTTTCGTCATAGCCGCTCTCTTTCAGTTCGTCGATGCAAGGAAGAAGTCGATGAGTCGGGGCAGGACGATGTCGGGAGCCTCGAGCGTCGGACTGTGGCCCACCCCGGTGAGGCGGACCAGTTCGGCGTTGGGCAGCGCGTCGACAACCTCATCCGCCCACGCCGGCGGTCGCGGTAGGTCCTCGTTGCCCGAAATGACAAGTGCGGGAAGCGCAATCTGCGGCAGCAGTTCGAGTGCGCTCTCCCGCTCGATCACCCCCGCCATGGCCGGGTGCAATCGCCGCGGGACGGCGGTGATGCGGTCGCGCCACAGCGCCAACATGTCGCTTTGCGCCGGGTCCGCGCGGGTGGTCTCGCCGAACATGATCGCCATGGTCTCGTCGAGAGTGTCACCGACGAACCCGTGCTCGCCGACGCTGCGTGTCCATTCCCGGAACGTCACGAGTTGGTCGGCGGGCTCGCTGCGTGCCGACGAACCGACGACCGCGATCCGGCGAAAAAGTGCCTGCCTGGCCGCAACCAGACGGAAGCCGACGTCGCCGCCCATCGACTGTGCGAGAAGGCTGATGTCGCGCAGCCCGAGCTGATCGATGAGGGCGATGAGATCCGCGACAAGCGTGTCCAGGTGGATCAGCGGAACGTCGTCAAGGTCGCTTCTGCCCTGGCCCCGGAAGTCGGGACGCACGACGCGCAACACTCCCGCCGCCGCATCGACGAAACCGTCAAACATCCTGCTGTCGAGGAACAATGAGTGCAGCGCGAGCACGACGGGCAGGTCGTCCTCGCCGGTGTCCTGCACGAACAGATTCGTGCCGTTGACGGGAATGATCTCCGCAGTTGCATTCATCGGTAGTCCACCTCCTGGAAGAACGCGCGCACAGCCGCATTGAATTCGTACGGGTTCTCGATCATCGGGTAGTGCCCCGTGCCTGCGAGCACCGCGATCCTGCTCCCGGCGATTCGAGACTGCGTCGCCTCGACCTGCTCCTGGGATACGAGCCAGTCGGCGTCGCCGCGCAAGAGAAGCACGGGATCGGTGATACGGCCCATCTCCTCGCGCTTGTCGAAGTGGCCATATCCGATGAGATCGCTAACCATGACCTCCGCGGGGTTTCGTTGGATCTGCCAGACGACATCGGCGCGGCGATCGTCGGGCGTCCGATCGCCGGTCAGCGACTGCGACCACCCATCGACGATCTGGTGACCGTCGGTCCGCATCATCTCCAGGAAGAAGTCGGACACGGTCGGGGTGTAGTCCGCACCCTCGCACGACACCACCGCGCGGTAGCCGCCCGGTCGGCGTGCCGCGAGCTCGAGCACCTGATTGCCCGCAAACGAACAGCCGATGATGGCCGGCTTGTCGAGGCCCAGCGAGTCGATGAACGCCTCGTTGAACTCGGCGTGCTGGGTGATGTCGGTGAATGGCCCGCCGACGGGCGGATGCGATTTGCAGTGCCCGGGCGCATCGAGGGCGATCACCCGGTAGGCGTCCGAAAGCCCTTCGAGCACATGCCGATACATCATCGCGTCCTGCGAGGCGGCGTGCAGACACACGATCGCCGGTCCCTCACCCGCCTCCTCGTAGTAGGTGCGCGAGCCGTTGACGGTGAGATAGCGACCCACGATCTCCTTGCCGGTGGGGGCCGGTTCGGGCGAGGGCGGGGGCGGGATGACCGGCGGCCGATTGACGCGCGCCATTGCGCCCAGCATCAGCCACATACTCTTCGCGTTGCGCATCGCGGTCACCACGTCACCCGAAACCACCAGCTCGCCAAGCCCTGGCGACGTAGCCCGAAACCAGTCAGTCTCCCCCTGCGTCAACCGATCCCACTCGCTTCGGGGTGCGCGCAGCACGACGTCTGCACCGCGCCCCGGAAAGCCAAGGCCGACTCCGAGCGCGCGGCCCTGCCGCACTTCCAGAGCCGCGACCGGCTCGTCGTCGAATTCGAAGAGCACTCGGGCGTCAAGCCACTTGGACGCCGCGGCCCACTTCTGGTCGCTGTTCAGAACGTCCAGATAGTCGCTCCACCAACGCTGGTCGAATGTGGCGATCTCGGTCACTGTGGTTCCCTTTCAAACTCGTTGGGGCGGCGCACCGAAGGCACTTCGATGAGTTCGGTGATGACGTCAAGGTGTGCGCTGGTGTCGAAGTAGGCGAACCCACCGTCGCCGTGCAGGCCGTAACCGTCGGCCGCCTGGATGGGTTCGAAGCCGGCATCTCGGGCCTGCCGAACGGCATCGACGATCGACGGGACGTAGAAGCCGATGTGGTGCAGCCCGTATCCGCGCTCGGCGATCCAATCGGTGTAAATGCTTGGCCCATCAAGGGGTTCGATGAGTTCGATCTGCGGGCCCGAACCGATCAACGCCAGCCTCATCGCGAATCCGCTTGGCGCGCTGCGATAGCTGGCGTTCTTCAGGTTCTGCGGGCCGTAGGTGTAGACCAGCCAGTCGGCGCGCCCCAGAACCGCACTCCAGCTCGTCATCGCTGCGTGAAGGTCGTCGACGAGCAATCCGATCTGCCCCGGCGGTAGCCCCGCGAATGGCGGCGCCGCTGTTGCGTCTTCCATCGATCCTCTAACTGTGGAATACTGTAAGTAGCGATGTAATAGTTCAAGTATTCGACTGTTGCCCAGCATGTTGTCAAGGAGAAAGAAGAGACGATGCCCGCGAGTGGACGGATTCAGTCGGTGGCCCGCGCTTTGGCGATCGTGGACACCGTCGCGGCGAACCACCGCATGCGGGCACAGGAGGTCGCATCGGAGTTGGACCTGAATCTCACCACCGCGGTGCACCTTCTGAACACGCTGACGGAGTGCGGCTATCTCAGCAAAGATGGTCGTTCCTATAGCTTGTCGACCGAGAAGGTCCTGTCGCTCTACACCCAGGTGCAGGCCGACGTCCGACCGTCACCCGCCGTGCTGAACGCACTGCTTCGCGTCACCCAGGAGACCGGCGAGTCGGGCTACGTGTCGTGCTGGACGGGTGACGACGTGATGATCGTCGCCGTCGCCGAGGGCAGCCACGCGGTCCGAGTGGCGGGTCTGCAGGTTGGTCGGGTCGGCGACATCCACGCCCGCTCGTCGGGAAAATGCCTGCTGGCCTTCGCTCCAGAAGAACGCGCCGAACGACTGCTGACGAAGGGTCCAATGCGCAGGCGCACGCCCAACACCATCGTGGACATCGACACGATGCGCGAAGAGTTGACCACCATTCGGGAGCGCGGCTACGCCATCGATCGCGGCGAGTACATGGATGGTGTCTGGGGTATCGCGGTGCCGCTTCGCCTCGGCGAGCGCCATCCGCAATGCGCCCTGACCATCACGATGCCAGCGGATCGATACGAGGCCAACGGACAACGGTGCGTGCAGACGCTGAGGGATGCCGCCGCGGCGGTGTGATCGGCGTTACACGGACGGGTCGGGTGGGTAACCGGGTCAAGATCACTGGGAACTTCGTCGAAAGGCCAGGCCGTGTACCAGCAGATCCTCGACCCTGTTGCCGACTCACTGACGTGGAGCGCGCTGGTCGCGGCGATACCGCTCGTGCTGTTGTTCGTCTTGCTCGGCGTGATGAAGGTGACCGCATGGGTGGCGTCGCTGATATCGCTTGCGGTGAGCATCGCGATAGCAGTCCTGGTCTACGGCATGCCGATCGGACAAACCCTGCTGGCCGGTTCCGAGGGCGCGGCGTTTGGCTTCTTCCCGATTCTGTGGATCGTCATCAACGCGATCTGGGTGTACCAGATGACCGTCGAGACAGGACATTTCGATGTGCTGCGGCGATCCTTCTCCCGAGTGAGCGACGACCAGCGAATCCAGGCCATCCTCATCGCGTTCGCGTTCGGCGCGTTGATCGAGGCGCTCGCCGGATTCGGCACCCCGGTCGCGGTGACCTCGGTGATGCTGATGGCACTCGGCTTCAGGCCGATCAAGGCGGCCGTGCTCGCCTTGGTCGCCAACACCGCACCCGTCGCGTTCGGCGCCATGGCCACGCCCATCATCACGCTGGGCAAGGTCACCGAGTTGCCCGCCGACACGCTTGGCGCGATGGTGGGTCGGCAGACTCCGATCCTGGCGGTGTTCGTACCGCTGGCCCTTGTCGCGATCGTCGACGGCTGGCGCGGCATTCGGGAAACGTGGCCGGCGGCCGTGGTCTGCGGCGTCGTGTTCGGAATAGCCCAGTACGCCACGTCGAACTTCGTGTCGGTGCCGTTGGCGGATGTGGTTGCCGCGCTTTTGTCCGCCGCCGCGGTGGTCGCGCTGGTTCGCGTCTGGCGGCCACGGCACGCCTACACCGAACCTGCCGCGGTCGCAGGCGGCGCGGCCGACGAACCGTCCGCCGATTTCGCGCAGCGGGTCGAGCACGCCGACGGCCGTCATGATTCGCGCGCCGATGTCGTCAAGGCGTACGCGCCCTACGGGATCATCATCGCGGTCTTCGTGATCTGCCAGATCTCCGCGGTGAAGAGCCTGCTCGACAAGGCCACCTTCGCGACGAATTGGCCAGGCCTCAACGTGATCAACGCCGACGGCGAGCCGTCGACGTTGACGAAGTTCACCTTCAACCTGTTGACCACTCCTGGCACCCAGATGTTGGTGGCGGGCATCATCACGATGGTCGCGCTGCAGCTATCCGCCCCGCGGGCACTGAAGGCATACGGCGCCACGCTGCACCAACTCCGGTGGGCGATCGTGACCGTAATGACAGTGCTGGCACTGGCATTCGTGATGAACCTGTCCGGCCAGACCATCACACTTGGCACCTGGATGGCCGCCGCGGGCGGGTTGTTCGCGCTGCTGTCGCCCATCCTCGGTTGGCTCGGCGTCGCCGTCACCGGCTCCGATACCTCGGCCAATTCACTGTTCGGCGCACTGCAGGTCACCGCGGCGAATCAGGCTGGACTGTCCGACGTCCTGATGGCCGCCTCGAACAGCTCGGGCGGCGTGCTCGGCAAGATGATCTCGCCGCAGAACCTCGCGATCGCGGCCGCGGCGGTCGGCCTCGACGGCAAGGAGGGCGACATCTTCCGGCGCGTCATCCTGTGGAGCCTGGGCTTCCTTGTCTTCCTGTGCATCCTTTCGGGCCTGCAGGCCTCGCCGGTGCTGTCCTGGATGGTGCCCTAATGCTGGGGCACCCTCGTAGCATCGACCACATGAGCGCAGATGCGTTGGCCGGCCTGATCGCCGAACTCCCCGAGGGCGCGGTCGTCACAGATCCGGACATCCTTGAGTCGTACCGGCAGGACCGTGCCTTCGATCCGACCGCGGGCACCCCATTGGCAGTCGTGCGCCCCCGGGCCACAGCGGACGTACAGGCGGTGCTGCGCTGGGCCACCGCGAACAAGATCGCCGTCGTGCCCCGCGGCATGGGCACCGGGTTGTCCGGCGGCGCGACCGCGCTGGACGGCGCCATCGTGCTGACCACCGAAAAGATGCGCGACATCACCGTCGACCCCGTCACCCGCACAGCCGTCGTTCAGCCAGGGCTTCTCAATGCGGAGGTCAAGAAGGCCGTCGCCGAGTACGGGCTGTGGTATCCGCCGGACCCGTCGTCGTTCGAAATCTGCAGCATCGGCGGCAACATCGCCACCAACGCGGGCGGACTGTGTTGCGTGAAGTACGGCGTCACCACCGATTACGTGCTTGGCCTTGTCGTGGTGCTCGCCGACGGCACCATGGTGCGCCTCGGCGGGCCGCGCCTCAAGGATGTGGCAGGCCTTTCGCTGACCAAGCTGTTCGTCGGCAGCGAGGGCACGCTCGGGGTGATCACCGAGGTGACCCTGCGGCTGCTACCGCCCCAGCACGTGGCGAGCACCGTGGTGGCGTCGTTCGACTCGGTGGAAGCCGCCACGCAAGCCGTCGTCACCATCACCGGCAAGATCCGGCCGTCGATGCTGGAGTTCATGGACTCGACGTCGATCAACGCTGTCGAGGACAAACTGCGGATGGGCTTGGACCGAAGCGCAGCCGCGATGATGGTGGCCGCCACCGACGACAGGGGTCCGTCAGGCGTCGAGGACGCCGAGTTCATGGCGGAAGTGTTCACCAAACACGGTGCGAAGGAAGTGTTTACGACGTCCGACCCGGACGAGGGCGAGGCGTTCGTCGCTGCCCGCCGGTTCTGCATCCCCGCGGTGGAGGCCAAGGGCTCGCTGCTGCTCGAGGATGTCGGCGTGCCGCTGCCGGCGCTCGCCGATCTGGTCAGCGGCATCGCGAAAATCGCCGCCAACCACGACCTGTTGATCTCGGTGATCGCGCACGCCGGCGACGGCAACACCCATCCGCTGATCGTGTACGACCCAGCCGATACCGCGATGACCGAGCGCGCCCACAAGGCGTTCGGCGAAATCATGGATCTGGCCGTCGGGCTTGGCGGCACGATCACCGGCGAACACGGCGTCGGCAGGCTCAAGCGGCCGTGGCTGGCGGGTCAATTGGGGCCCGAGGCGATGGAGCTGAACCGCCGCATCAAAGCTGCGCTGGACCCCGACGGCATCCTCAACCCCGGCGCAGCCATCTGACACCGGTTTGCCCGGGCCTATTGACACCCTGGGGTGAACTGTCGTACCAATGAGACATGACGGCTACTCTGTCTCACGCGACTCCGGTCCGCTTCGAGCTCGCCGACGCCAGCACGTGGCCGAACCCGTGGCCGATGTACCAGGCACTGCGCGACCATGACCCGGTCCACCACGTCGTCCCGCCGGACCACCCGGAGGCGGACTACTACGTGATGTCCCGGCACGCCGACATCTTTGCCGCGGCCCGCGACCACGAAACGTTCTCGTCGGCCAAGGGGTTGACGGTCAACTACGGCGAGCTCGAGTTGATCGGACTTGCCGACAACCCGCCGATGGTGATGCAGGACCCGCCGGTGCACACCGAGTTCCGCAAGCTGGTGTCGCGCGGCTTCACGCCGCGACAAGTCGAGGCCGTCGAGCCCAAGGTTCGCGAGTACGTCATCGAGCGAATCGAGCGCATCCGGCGCACCGGCGGCGGCGACATCGTCAAGGAGCTGTTCAAGCCGCTGCCCTCGATGGTCGTCGCGCACTATCTCGGCGTGCCAGAGGAGGACCGCGACCAGTTCGACGGCTGGACGGACGGGATCGTCGCCGCCAACACCAGCGAAGGCGGCGTCGCAGGCGCACTGGGGACCCTTGGCGACGCGCTCGGCGAAATGATGGCGTACTTCACCGCGCTGATCGAACGCCGCCGTGTCGAACCGCAGGACGACACGGTCTCGCACCTGGTGGCCGCGGGCGTCGGCGCCGACGGTGACATCGCGGGCGTGCTGTCGATTCTCGCGTTCACATTCACGATGGTCACCGGCGGCAACGACACCACCACCGGAATGCTCGGCGGATCAGTGCAACTGCTGCATCAGCGGCCGGACCAACGCAAGCTGCTCGCCGACGATCCTGGCCTGATTCCCGATGCGGTCGACGAGTTCCTGCGGCTGACCGCCCCCGTCCAGATGCTCGGGCGCACCGCGACTCGCGATGTGACCGTCGGCGACACCACCATCCCCGAGGGCCGCAGAGTGATGTTGCTCTACGGGTCGGCCAACCGCGACGAACGTCAGTACGGCGACGACGCGGCCGAGCTCGACGTCGCACGCAGGCCGCGCAATATCCTGACGTTCAGCCACGGTGCGCACCACTGCCTCGGTGCGGCGGCCGCGCGCATGCAATCGCGTGTCACGCTCACCGAGCTGATGAGAAGGATCCCTGACTTCGAGGTCGACGAGTCTAAAATCGTCTGGGCGGGTGGAAGTTACGTGCGAAGGCCGCTATCCGTTCCGTTCACGGTGACGTCCTGATGTCCGGCGACTGGCTTGCCGCGCGGCGCACCGAGGTGGCCGCCGACAGGATCCTGGACGCGGCAAACGACCTGTTCGCCAGGCAGGAAGCGGCGACGGTTGGGATGAACGAAATCGCCTCGGCCGCAGGGTGTTCGCGCGCGACGCTGTACCGCTACTTCGAGAACCGCGAGGCGCTGTACACCGCATACGTGCACCGCGAGAGCTATCGGTTGTACCGGGAGATGACCGACCAGATCACGTCGATCACCGATCCGGCGGAGCGCCTGATCGAGGGCATGATGACGTCGTTGCGCAACGTCCGCGAAAGCCCAGCGCTGGCATCGTGGTTCGCCACCACGGCGCGACCGATCGGCGTGGAGATGGCCGAACAGTCCGAGGTCATCAAGGCGTTGGTCGAGGCGTTCGTCGTCTCGCTGGCGCCCGACGACGCCGACGTGGTGGAGCGACGGGCCCGCTGGCTGGTGCGGGTGATGTCGTCACTGCTGGCTTTCCCCGGCCACGACGAGGCCGACGAACGCGCCATGCTCGCGGAGTTTCTGGTGCCGATTCTGGTGCCGACGCACCGGGAGCCGACCTGGTAAGCACGTTGCGCGACAAACTATTGCCCTATTGCCGCGCCATCGCGATCCGGAAGCGTTCGTCGGCGTCGATGTAATGGTCGGCGTCCTTGGCATCCTCGCCAAGGTCGATCTGAACCCAGTTGACCGTGCCGCTGAACCTGCTCGTGTGAGCGGTGTAGTCGGGGCTGACCGTGGTGCCCGTCTCGCGTCCGACGTCGGTGGTCTCGTCCGCGGAGAAGACCACACCTTGCGTCAGGTCGACCCGGCCCGTCCCGACTTCGTTGCCGTCACAATAGAGGGTCACGTTGCCGCCCTTGCCCATTCCGCCACCGTCGTAGGCGAACTCCATGCGTACCTGCGTGGTGCCGCTCGGAATCGGTGTCGTGGCGTCGACCGCGAACGACTTGATGCCTAGCACGTTGTAGTAGAACTTGGCACGACCGTCCTTGGCGTACAGGCTCCATCCGCCGAACCGTCCACCCTGAGCGATGATCACGCCCTCGGCGCCGTCCGCAGGCACGTCCAACTCGGAAGTGACCGCCCACGACTTGTTCTTGATGTCGACCACACTATTCTCCGACAACCGGCCCATGCCGCCGACGAGCAGTTGGGTGTTGCCCTTGATCAGCGTGGGTCGACCCGCAAGGTCGGGAATGAAGCGTTCAGCCTGCCGATCGTCGAGCGGAAGCACGTTGTACTTGACAGCTTCGATCAGCCAGAGCCGTTGCAGCTCATGCAGTTTCTCCGGGTTCTCCTTGGAAAGATCGTTCGACTGGGTCCAGTCCGTGTTGCCGTCGTACAGTTCCCAGACGTCGTCGTCGAAGGCGGGCATGACCGCTCCGCTCATCTCCCAGGGCGTGCGGTGCTTGGTGACCGCGCTCCAGCCCTTGTGGTAAATGCCTCGGTTGCAAAACATCTCGAAGTACTGGGTCTCGTGCCGCTCGCCCGCCTGCGCGTCGTTGAAGCTGTACAGCATGCTGGTGCCCTCGTACGGACTCTGCATGACACCGTTGACCATCGTCGGTTCGGGAATGCTCGCCGCCTCGAGCACAGTGGGCGCGACATCGATGACATGGATGAATTGATTGCGCACTCCACCCTTGTCGATGATTCCGGCAGGCCAGGACACGATGGTGCCGTTGCGGGTGCCGCCCCAGTGCGAGGCGACTTGCTTGGTCCACTGATAGGGCGCATCCATCGCCCACGCCCAGCCGACCGCGTAGTGGCCGTAGGACGCTTCACCTCCGAAGTCATCGAGCTTGGACATCATGAATTCGGGCGTCTCGATTTCGGCCATCCCGTTGAAGTTGGCCATCTCGTTGAACGCGCCCTGAACCGTGCCCTCCGCCGAAGCCCCATTGTCGCCGATGATCACGTAGATCAACGTGTTATCGATGACCGGTTCGAGTGCGTCGAGCAACCGGCCGACGTGGTGATCGGTGTGCTCCATGAACGCCGCGTAAACCTCCATCTCGCGTTCCAGCACCGGCTTCAGCTCGGGGTCCATGTCATCCCAGGCCGGAATCTCCGCGTGACGCGGCGTGAGCACTGCGTCGGCGGGGATGACGCCCAACTCCTTCTGACGCGCGAACGTGAGCTCCCGCTGCTTGTCCCAGCCGTGGGCGAACTTGCCCTTGTACTTCTCGATCCACTCGGGCGGCACATGGTGCGGAGCGTGGGTGGCGCCAGGGGCGAAGTACATGAAGAACGGCTTGTCGGGCAGCAGCGCCTTCTGTTGTCGGGCCCAGCTGATTGCCTTGTCGGTCAGGTCCTCGGTCAGGTGATACCCCTCGGCGGCCGTCTTCGGTGGCTCGATCGCTGTGGTCCCCTCGTAAAGGGCCGGGTCCCATTGGTTGTTCTCGCCGCCGATGAAACCGTAGAAGTACTCGAACCCGCCGCCCCCTGACGGCCACGCGGTGAACGGTCCCGCCGGGCTTGTCTGCCACACCGGAACTTCGTGGCACTTGCCGAGCTGCGCTGTCGAGTAGCCGTTCAGCTTGAGCGTTTGCGCCAGCGGCGCCTTAGTGTTCGGCAGCACCGAGCTGTAACCCGGTGCCGCGGTGGCGATCTCGGTGATACCACCCATCCCCACCGAGTGATGGTTGCGGCCCGTGAGCAGCGCCTGCCGAGTCGGCGAGCACAGCGCGGTGGTGTGGAACCGGGTGTACTTCAACCCGCCGGCGGCCAGCTTGTCGAAGTTCGGGGTGTTACACGGCCCACCGAACGCGCTGGTTGCTCCGTAACCGACGTCGTCGATCAGAATGACCACCACATTGGGCGCACCGCCAGGAGGACGGACGTCGGTGATCGGTGGATAGCTGGTGTCCGGGTCTTTCGCGTCATAGGTCGTTAGGCCGATGTGCGCGACGTCGGGGATCGGAAGGATGTCGCGCCGCACCGATCGTCCATCCGACTGACCGTTGTTCTGCGCTGACAAGCTCGGCATGGACGTCCTCTCGGCGGGAACCACGCTGCTCGGGTTCCGAGACGCTCAGCCTAGGTGGGCAAGTCCGCCACGGCAGGTCTTTAACGCACCCGCCGAAATTGCTTCACCGAGCCGTCACGCCACCCAATAGGCTTGCGCCTTAATGGACTTGCGCGGAATCTTGTAGTTCTCCCGGAACACCTTCGACACTGCGCGGGTGGTGCGGTTGTCCGACGCCACCCAACCGAAATGATCGGAGGCATCGAACGCCGCCGACGCGACGGCCTCCACCAGCGCCTCGCCTTCGTTCTTGCGATCCACCCAGGTGACATCGGAGCTGCGGACGACGGGCAGTTGCTTGTCGTCGTCGTAGCCGGCTTCGAGGAAGACCCGGGCCGGTGCGTCGCCGATCGCCGTGAGCAGCGAGTTGATGGCGGGCAACGAGGCGGTGTCGCCGACGATGACGTACCCGGCCGGCGGCGGTTCCGGCAGTGTGAAGTTGCTGCCAAGGACCGTGATCTCGATCGTGTCGCCGGGCTCTGCGTTCTGAGCCCAGTTCGAGGCCACGCCGTCGTGCAGCGCGAACTCGATGTCGACGGTGTCCGCGGCCGGATTCGGGTCGACGAGCGTGTAGCCGCGCTGGTGCAGCTTCTCGCCGTCGGCGAACCACATCCGGATCCACATCGTCGGATGCAGCGGAGATCCCTCGAGCATGCCGCCTGCATTGAAGCTGAGCCGCAGGTAGTGCGGGCTGATCTCGCGGCGACCCGTGACGGTCAGCTGGTAGTCGCCAGCGCGCAGCAGTTTCAACACGGTGCCCTGGAACCCGCGCGTCGGCTTCTTGTCTGACATACCTCGTCCTTCGTATCGCGTGCGTGTAGTTAGGTTACCCTAATTTACGGACGCGCCGGGCGGGCCATCAGTCGGAGCGAACCCTGGTGAACCGGTGCAGCAGCCAGGCCACCGGAACCGTGACCACGAGTGTCGCCACGAAAAGAATGCCGAACGAGCCGGTGTAGATCGGATAGCGAAGGATCTCCACCATCACCAGCTCCATGGTGAGCAGGTGGATCAGGAAGATCTCATAGGAGATCTCGCCGAGGAAGACCATCGGGCGCGTGGCGAGGAACTTGGCGTAGACGCCGCGATCACCGAGCGCGAGCGGCGCGACCATCAGCGTGGCGATCACGGCATAGAAGGCGGCCTTGGCCAGCGCTTCGCGCAGCTCGTGCGGCGAGGTGGTCGGCTCACCGGCGATCGGCGTGGACACGATGAAATAGCAGACCAGCGCCAACGGGATGCACACCAGCGCGTACGCCCGCACGCGAAGCGGTTGCAGGGCGGCCAGCACCATGCCGCCGACGAACCAGGCCAGGTACGTCGGCAACCACAGTCGGGCACCGTCGGGCAGAAAATCGGTGGTGTGCACGAGCACGAGCCAGGCCGGCGTGATCAACGCCAACCCCGTCAGACCCATCAGCAGCCGACCCGGCCGCCACCGGCGCCGGCACAGCACCACAAGCAGCAGGTACGCCAGTAGTGGAAGCGCAACGTAGAACGCGACCTCCACCGCGAGGCTCCACATCTGCGTAAGCCCTTGGTGCAGGAACGAATACAGGTAGTTGTCGGTGTAGATCTGGGTCAGCGTGAGGTTGCGGAACAGCCCCTCCCAGGTGTGCCCGGGATTGGGACCGGCCGTGCGGAAGTGGTACAGCAGGAAGGCCGCCAGCACGGTGACGGCGTAGGCAGGCATGATGCGCCGCACCCGGTGCCAGGCGTACCGGCGTACCGAAGGCGCCGCCCCGCCCGATGCGGCCGCCCGCACCCACGGCCCGAACAGGAGAAACCCGGAGAGCACGAAGAAGATCGGGACCCCGATCTCCATCCGCGAGTAGACCAGCCCGGCATATCCGTGGGTGTACTTGCCGGTGGTGTAGGCGGCGTGCGTGAGCATCACCAGCAGCGCGGCGACGGCGCGGATTCCGGTCAGCGAGGCGACGCGCTCGGCCTTGCTGACCGACTCGAGGCCGCCCTGAGTATCCACGTCCTTCGAAAGGGTCATTTCGATTTGCGGGTGTTCTTACCGACCTTCCCTGGCGGCCGGTCGGGCTGCAGATTGATGAGCATTCCCTGAATACGGGTGCGCTCCAAGGCTTTCACGGTTTCGCGGGACAGCTCGGCGGGCAATTCCACCAGGGAGTGATCGGGCCGGATGGAGATGTGCCCGAAATCGCTGCGGTTCAGCCCACCCTCGTTGGCGATGGCGCCAACGATCGCCCCTGGACTCACCTTGTGCCGCTTGCCGACCGCGATGCGATAGGTAGCGAAGTCGCCGCGCCGTTCGCGCGACCGCTTGGGTCCGCGGTCGTCGCGATCCGGCCGGTTGTCTCGTTCGCGGCGCTTCTCCGGCGGCGGCTCAGACATCAGGAACTGCTCGCCGTCGCGAGACTGCGCCGCCAGCGCGGCGGCGATGTCGACCATCGGGACATCGTTCTCACGCTCGTAGTCCTCGATCATCCGCCGGAACATTTCGAAGCCAGGAGCGCCGAGAGCGTCGGTGATGGAGTCGGAGAACTTCGCAACGCGCTGCGCGTTGACGTGGTCGACGGTAGGCAGTTCGGCTTCGGTCAGTTGTTGGCGGGTCGCCTTTTCGATGGATTTGAGCATGTGCCGCTCGCGCGGCGAGACGAAGAGCAGCGCCTGTCCGGATCGGCCGGCACGTCCGGTGCGCCCGATGCGGTGCACGTACGACTCGGTGTCGTGCGGAATGTCGTAGTTCAGCACGTGGCTGATGCGCTCGACGTCCAGCCCGCGGGCCGCGACGTCCGTCGCCACCAGGATGTCGATGGTGCCGTCCTTGAGCGCCGCGATCGTGCGCTCGCGCTGCGCCTGCGGGATGTCCCCGTTGATCGCCGCGGCGGAGAACCCGCGCGCCCGCAGTTTCTCGGCGACCTCCTCGGTGGCCTGTTTGGTGCGGACGAAGACAATCATCGCCTCGAACTGCTCGACCTCGAGCAGCCGGGTCAGGGCGTCCATCTTGCGCGGTCCGGCGACCTGGATGTAGCGCTGTGTGATGTTCTCCGCGGTGGAGGTCTTCGACTTGACCGTCACCTCGACCGCATCGTGCAGATACTTCTTGGTGATCTTGCGGATCGCGGGCGGCATGGTCGCCGAGAACAGCGCCACCTGTTTGTACTCGGGAGTGTCGGCAAGGATGCGCTCGACGTCCTCGGCGAAACCCATCTGAAGCATCTCGTCGGCCTCGTCGAGCACGAGGTAATCGAGATGGGTGACGTCGAGGGTGCCCTTCTCGAGGTGGTCGATCACGCGACCGGGGGTTCCGACGACCACCTGCGCACCGCGCCGCAGACCGGCGAGTTGAGGCCCGTAGGACGCGCCACCGTAGATCGGCAGCACGTTGATCTGCGGCAGATGTGCGCCGTAGCGGCTGAACGCCTCGGCGACCTGCAGCGCCAGCTCACGGGTCGGCGCCAGCACGAGCGCCTGCGTGGTCTTGTTGGCGGGGTCGATCTTGGACAGGATCGGAATCGCGAAAGCGGCGGTCTTGCCGGTGCCGGTCTGGGCCAGTCCGACGACGTCGGAGCCGGCCATCATCGCCGGGATGGTGGCGGCCTGGATGGCCGAGGGCGACTCGTATCCGACGTCGGCTACGGCCTGCAGCACCGAGGGGTGGATCTGCAGATCAGCGAAGGTGAGATCGGCCGGCGAATCTACACGGTTCGGGGCCGAGTCGGAAGACGTCATCGCCTGCAGAGTCTACGGCCCACCACCTGCCGTATCCGCCGCGCGCCTTGGTGATCGCCGGTATCGGCTTCGGTAGGTTCGCTTCTGTGAAGTGGGCGGTCATGGTCGGCGCGGCGGCCCTGGTCGTCGCGGGATGCGGATCGAGCGACTCCACCGTGTCCAAGACGCCAGAGCCGACCGCAGCATCGCCCGCCCCTTCGACGGCGCTACCACCGCCCGCGCCGTCGCTTCCCGCGCCGACCGCTACCGCCGCACCCGACCCGTGCGAGGTCAACCTGGCCGCCCCGGAAATCGTCAGGGCCGTGTCGGAACTGCCCCGCGATCCGCGCAGCAACCAGGGCTGGAACCCCGAACCGCTGGCGGGCAATTACAACGAGTGCGCACCGTTGTCGGCGGTGATCGTCAAGGCCAACACCAACGCCGAGAACCCGAACACCCGCGCGGTGATGTTCCATCTCGGCAAGTTCATCCCCACCGGTGTGCCGGACACCTATGGCTTCAACGACATCGAGAACTCCACCTCCACCGGCGACACCGTCGCGCTGCGGTACTCCAGCGGTGTGCCAGGACTGGAAAGCGTGGTGAAGTTCCGCTGGAACGGCAACGGCGTTGAGCTGATCGGCAACACGGGCTGACGACGCCGTGAAGTGTCGGGTCGCGGGCCTACAGTGGCACCGTGTTCGTCGCATTCCAAGGAGCCGGCGACCGAGTCATCTACAGCGCATCGGACCTCGCCGCGGCCGCCCGCTGTGAGTATGCGCTGTTGCGGTCGTTCGACGCCAAGCTCGGCAGGGGTCCCGCGGTCGCGGTCGAAGACGAACTGCTCGCCAGGACCGCCCAACTCGGTGGCGAGCACGAACAGCGCCACCTCGATGAGCTTCGCGAGCTCGCCGAGCAGAACGTCGCGATCATCGGTCGGCCCGCCTTCACCGTCGACGGGCTGACGTCGGCCGCGGAGGCCACCATGCGCGCTGTCGAGCGCAGGGCGCCGGTCATCTATCAGGCCGCGATGTTCGACGGCCGATTCGTCGGCTTCGCCGATTTCCTCGTGTTCTCGGATTCCAAGGCTGGGCAGTGCTACCGGCTCCGCGACACCAAGCTGGCCCGCTCGGTCAAGGTCGAGGCGCTCCTTCAACTCGCGGCGTACGCGGACACGCTGGCGCGCGCAGGCGTTCCGGTGGCGCCCGAAGTGGAACTCGTGCTCGGCGACGGTGCCGACGTCAGCTACCGCGTCGACGAACTGCTCCCGGTGTATGCGCCGCGCCGCGCCGCATTGGAGCACCTGCTCGACAGTCACCTCGCCTCAGGCAAGCCGGTGGCGTGGGAGGACACCGAGGTGCGGGCATGCTTCCGGTGCCCCGAGTGCACCATCGCGGTCCGCGCGCACGACGACCTGCTGCTGGTGGCCGGCATGCGAATCAGTCAGCGGGCCCGCCTGATCGACGCGGGCATCACCACCGTCGAGGCGCTCGCGCACCACGACGGCGGCGTCCCCGAACTGTCCGCACGCACCGTGACATCGCTGACCGCACAGGCGCGCCTGCAGATCGCGCCGCGCGTCGATGACAAGCCGCCGTACGAGATCGCCGATAAGCAGCCGCTGATGGTGCTGCCAGAACCGGACAAGGGCGATCTGTTCTTCGACTTCGAAGGCGACCCGCTGTGGACGGCCGACGGCCGCGAGTGGGGGCTGGAATACCTCTTCGGTGTGCTCGACACCTCCGACAACTTCGCACCGCTGTGGGCACACAACCGGGCGGACGAACGTCAGGCCCTTCGCGACTTCCTCAAGATGGTGCGCAGCAGGCGCAAGCGGTATCCGCACATGCACATCTATCACTACGCCGCATACGAGAAGACCGCGCTGCTGCGGCTGGCCGGACGCTACGGCGTCGGCGAGGACGAGGTGGACGACCTGCTGCGCAACGGTGTGCTTGTCGACCTGTATCCGTTGGTGCGCAAGAGCATCCGGGTCGGCACCGAGACCTACAGCCTCAAGTCGCTAGAGCCCCTGTACATGGGCGGGCAGCTGCGCACCGGTGATGTCACCACGGCCACCGACTCGATCACGCAGTACGCGAAATACTGCGAGCTGCGCGCGGCGGGACGCGACGACGACGCGACCGTCGTGCTCAAGGAGATCGAGGAATACAACCGCTACGACTGCACTTCGACGCGCAAGCTGAGGGACTGGCTGATCTGCCGGGCGATCGATTGCGCGGTGCCACCGATCGGCGCCCAGCCCGTCAAGGACGGCGCGCCCATCACCGAAGACGACCAATTGGAACGCAAACTGGCCAAGTTCGTCGGCGACGACCCTGCCGCCAGGAGCCCTGAGCAGACAGCGGTGGCCATGATCTCCGCCGCCCGCGGGTACCACCGCCGCGAGGACAAACCGTACTGGTGGGGACATTTCGACCGGCTGAACAACCCCGTCGACGAATGGGCCGACAACACAAATGTTTTCATCGTCGACTCCGCCGAGATCGACACCGAATGGCACACCCCGCCCAAGGCCCGCAAGCCACAGCGCTGGGTGCGACTGCACGGTTCGATCGCGACGGGTGAGCTCGGACGCGAGATGTATGCGCTGTACGAGCCGCCGTCCCCCGCAGGTCTGTCCGACGACACCGAGCGCAGAGCATTCGGATCGGTGACCGTCACCGGCTGCGACGACCCCGCCGCGCCGACCGAGGTGCTCGTGGTCGAACGAGAACCCAAGGGCGGCGGGCTCTTTGATCAGCGGCCGTTCGCGCTGACGCCTGGTCCACCGATTGCGACGACCGCGCTGCGCGACTCGATCGAGTCGACGGCGGGTGCGGTCGCAGCGGCCCTGCCTCGGCTGCCGTCCAGCGCCGTGGTCGACATCCTGCTGCGACGGCCGCCACGGACTCGCGACGGCGGGCCGCTCCCCCGCGGTCGTGACGCCGCGGAGACGATCACGTCCGCATTGCTCGGCCTGGATTCGTCCTACCTTGCGGTGCACGGACCGCCAGGCACGGGAAAGACATTCACCGCGGCCGCGATCATCGCCCGCCTTGTCAACGAACACCATTGGCGCATCGGCGTTGTCGCACAGTCGCATGCCGTGGTGGAGAACCTGTTCAGGGACGTCATCGAAACGGGGGTCGATGCCTCGTTGGTGGCCAAGAAGAAGCACGGCGCCGACCCGTGCTGGCTGGAGATCGACGAGAAGGAGTACCCGGGCTTCATCGCCGACCGGCACGGCTGCGTGGTGGGCGGGACGGCGTGGGATTTCGCCAACGCGGGCCGGGTGCCGCGCGGCAGCCTCGACCTGCTGGTGATCGAGGAGGCCGGTCAGTTCTGTCTGGCCAACACCATCGCGGTGGCGTCGGCGGCCAATAACCTTCTGCTGCTTGGTGATCCGCAACAGCTGCCCCAGGTCAGCCAAGGTAACCACCCCGAGCCCGTCGACACCTCGGCGCTCGGCTGGCTCGTCGACGGCAGACACACCCTGCCCGCCGAGCTCGGCTACTTCCTCGACCTGTCCTATCGCATGCACCCGGACGTGTGCGCGGCCGTATCGCGGCTGTCCTACGACGGCCGCCTGCAGTCCTACGGCGACGTGGCGGGGATGCGCACGCTCGACGGGCATCGGCCGGGGCTGCGGGTCGTCACCGTCGACCACGACGGCAACTCGACCGACAGCCCGGAAGAGGCCGACGCGATCATCGCCGAGATCCAGAGCCTTCTCGGTTCGACATGGACCGACGAATACGGGCCGCGTCCGCTCGCGCAGAAGGACGTGCTGGTGGTGACCCCGTACAACGCGCAGGTGGTGCTGCTGCGCCAGCGGCTGGACGCGGTGGGCCTCGACAGCGTGCGCGCAGGCACGGTCGACAAGTTCCAGGGCCAGCAGGCGGCCGTGGTGTTCGTGTCGATGACGGCCTCCTCGATCGACGACGTGCCACGCGGGATTTCCTTCCTGCTCAACCGGAATCGACTCAACGTCGCGATCAGCCGGGCCAAATATCTGTGTGTCATCGTGCGCTCGCCGCTGCTGACCGAGTACCTGCCCGGCACTCCGGATCGCCTGATTGAGCTGGGCGCATTCCTGTCGCTCGCGCCATGTGATACACCCTCGGGATGAGCCTGATCGAGCAGCTGACCGCGATCGTGGGCACCGCTGCGGTCAGCACCGACCCGGACGTGCTCGAGGGCCGCAGCGTCGATCACACCGGTCGCTATCGCGGTCATGCCTCCGTGCTGGTGCGGCCGAGTTCCGCGGATGAGGTGGCCGCGGTGTTGCGGGCCTGCCGCGATGCCGGTGCGTTCGTCACCGTGCAGGGCGGGCGCACCTCGCTGGTAGCGGGCACGGTGCCCGAGCACGACGACGTGCTGCTGTCGACCGAAAGGCTCACCGCCATAGGCGAAGTCGACGTCGTCGAGCGCCGGATCCAGGTCGGAGCCGGAGTGACGCTCGGCGCGGTGCAGCGGGCGGCGTCGCAGGCCGGCTTGGAGTTCGGGGTGGACCTGGCGGCCCGCGATTCCGCGACGGTGGGCGGCATGGCGTCGACGAACGCAGGCGGGTTGCGCACGGTGCGCTACGGCAACATGGGCGAACAGGTCATCGGACTCGACGTCGCGCTGCCCGACGGGTCGGTGGTGCACCGGCACAGCCGGGTCAGGATGGACAACACCGGCTACGACCTGACCTCACTATTCATCGGGGCCGAAGGCACGCTGGGCATCATCACCGGGCTGGACCTGCGGCTGCACCCCACGCCGACGCACAGGGTCACCGCGATCTGCGGGTTCGCCGACCTCGACGCGCTTGTGGAGGCCGGCCGGATGTTTCGCGAGATGGACGGCATCGCCGCGCTGGAGCTGATCGACGCCCGTGCCAGCGCCCTGACCGCCGAACACGTCGGCGTCGCCGCGCCCGTCGAAGGCGCCTGGCAGCTGCTCGTCGAATTGGCCGCCGACGCCGACCAGACCGAGCGGCTCGCCGATGCGCTCGAAGGCGCGCGCCTGTGCGGCGAGCCGGCGGTCGGCGTCGACGTCACCGCGCAGCAACGGCTCTGGCAGGTCCGCGAATCGGTCGCCGAAGTACTGGGCGTGTACGGACCGCCGCTGAAATTCGATGTGTCGCTGCCGTTGTCGGCGATCGGCGAGTTCGCGACAGAATCGGGTGACCTCATCGCCGAACACGCCCCCGACGCAATTCCGGTGTTGTTCGGGCACATCGGCGAGGGCAATCTGCACCTGAACGTGTTGCGCTGCGGGCCCGAAGCAGAGCGGGAGCTGTACTCGGCGATGATGACGCTGATCGCCGGCCGCGGCGGCAATGTCAGCTCCGAGCACGGCGTCGGCTCACGCAAGCGTGACTATGTGTCGATGGCGCGCACCGAGGCCGACATCGCGGCAATGCGCACCGTCAAGAACGCCTTCGACCCGACGGGCTACCTGAACCCCGCGGTGCTGTTCGGCACGTAGCGTCAGTCGCGGCCGGGCATCGAGTGCCTGCCGTAGCGCGAGGCGTCGTCGGGGTCGTCACGGGAATGCCTGCCATTCGAATCGAACCAGAACTGCCTCGGCTCGGGTTGCTCCTCGTGCCGGTGATGGCGGGACGGTCGCTCATAGTCGTGCCGGTCCTCATGGCGTGCGTGGCTGCCTCGCGAATGGCGCGAATGGCCGCCGCCGTGAATGTCGGAACTGTAGGCATCGGCGACCGATGACCGTGGCTCGGCGATCGGGTCGGGACGGCGCAACGGCTCAAACCGCTGTTCGTCGTCGACATGAAAGCCGTTGTGCGCAAAGCCGATCGGTTCTACCGCGGGTTTGGCAGGAACATCGCCGAGTAGCTCGTCGATAAGGCTTCGCCACGGTTCACTCGGCGGCTCCGGTGGCGGTTCAGGCGTGGGCGGCGGCGGTTCGGCTCTCACCCGAATCGGCTCGGTGTCTCCCTCGTCGTCCATCGCCTGCACCGGTTCGGCCACGGGTGGCGGTGCTGGTTCGTCCCAGGCGATCGTGTACTCGAGGTACTCGTCGTCGTCGTCGACGAACGACTGATCGCCGCCGTGCTCGACCGAGTATGCCGGGTAGGGCGCGACGTGGTGCTCGACGGGCGCGGGCGCGTCCAGGTTCTCCTTCCCGAAGCCCAGCATGAACATCGCCGCGACGACACCGAACAGCGCGATGAAGGCGGGCAACAACATGGACTGGGACATCGCCGCGGCGAACGGTCCGTCCAGCCACGAGGGCAGATCCATCGCCGAACCCTCGCCCTGCGGGGTCTGGCCGGCGGTCTGCGGCAGCTCGGCACCGATCCGCGACGTCATGAACGCCGCCATGCCCGCACTGCCAAGCACCGACCCCACCTGACGGGTGGTGTTGTATACGCCCGATCCCGCACCGGCGAGCCGGGACGGCAGGTTGCGGGTGGCCGTCGCGGCCAGCGGCGACCAGATGAACGCCGAACCGATGCCCAGTGCGGTGATCGGCAGCAACAGCCGCCAGATCGGCGTCGTCGGCGTCATTTCGATCGACAGCCAGGTCAACGCGATCGCCATCACCGAGAAGCCGAAGCCGATCACCGGCCGGGGATGCGAACGGTCGACGATCCTGCCGACGAACGGCGCCAGCACGCCCGTTGCGATCGCCATCGGCGCGGTCAGCAGCGCCGAGCGGGTCGGCGAGAGCCCGCACACCGCCTGCGCATAGAACATCAACGGCAGGAACGTCGCCGTCACCACGAAGCCGATGGTCGCGACGCCGAGGCTGGACAGGGAGAAGTCGCGATCGCGAAAGACGTCGAGCGGGATGAGCGGCTCTTTGGTGTTGACCGACTGCCAGTACACGAACGCGGCCGTGAAGCCGATGCCGCCGGCCATAGTGCCCCACACCCATGGCGCCCAGCCGTGCGACTGGCCTTCCTGCAGCGCGTACACGACCAGGAACATGCCTGCGCCCGAGAGCACCACGCCGGGCAGATCGAAGTGACGCTTGTCGGTCGGCAACTGCGGAATCAGCCAGCCGGCGAGGCCAAGGCCGATAATGCCGATCGGCACGTTGACGAAGAAGATCCATTGCCAGCCGAGCCCGTCGACAAGCAGACCGCCCGCCAGCGGACCGACCAGCGTCGCCACCCCGGCAGTGGCGCCCCAGACACTCATCGGCACACCGCGGCGCTCGGCGGGGAAGATCCTGGTGATCGTGGACAGCGTCTGCGGGGTGAGCAGGGCGGCGCCGATGCCCTGCACGACGCGCGCGGCGATCAGCATTTCGATGGAGTTGGCAAGACCGCACCACACCGAGGCCGCGGTGAACACCGCGAGGCCGACCAGGTACAGGTTCTTGGGCCCGTACCTGTCGCCGAGCCGGCCGGCGACCAGCAGCGGCACCGCGTAGGCGAGCAGGTAGGCGCTGGTCACCCAGATGACGGAGTCATAGCTCGCGTCGAGCTTGTCCATGATGGACGGATTGGCGACCGCCACGATTGTCGCGTCGAGCAGGATCATGAAGAAGCCGACCATCATGGCCCACAGGGCGTGCCACGGGTTGATGTCGGCCGACGTGAGCCGCGCTCCACGAGCGCGGCTCTCCTGCCGGGAATTCAGACTCTGAAACATCTCGGGTCGACTAGATGAACAACGATTTAGCCGACGCTACGGACCTAACTAGTGCCCCGACAAGTCGGGGTCACGCCGTCAACAAACGTCAGGCAGGCTCGGCGACGGCGTCGACGATGACGTCGTCCTCGGTTTTGGTGGCAGGAACACCGACTGCCAGTAACGCCAAGAGCGCGATCACCATGCCGGCAGTCATCACCAAGGCTAGCGCGATCTCGTCGTTGCCGAGCACCCCGACCAACGGCGCAACGGCCGCACCGAGGCCGAACTGAGCCGCACCGAGAAGCGCCGCGGCGGTACCAGCGGCGTCGGGATGCCGCGACAACGCCACGGCGGGCGCATTGGGAATGACGAGGCCCATCGGGGCCAGGATCGCCCACACCGGAACCACGAAACCAACGACGCCGCCGATGTGGCCGATTGCCAGCACGACGAAGACCACACCTGCCACCGATGCCGCCACCAGCGCCCACAGCACGATGGTCTGCGGCTTGTACCGCCGCAACAACACCACGTTGAACTGCGTCGCGCCGATCAACGCGATCGCGCCAGCGCCGAACACCAGCGCGAACACCTGCTCGTCCATGCCGTAGCGGCCCTGCAGCACGAACGAAGCGCCTGCGATGTAGGCGAATAGGGCGGACATGCCGAGCGCGGCAACCAGTACGAGAACGACGAAACGGGCGTCGCGCAGCAGTTCGGCATAGGTGGCGGCGATGCTGCGCACCTTGAGCGGCCTGCGATGCGAATCCGGGAGGGTCTCGGGCAACGCAAGCGCGGCCAGCAGGAGCAGTGCGCCTGCCATCACGACCAGCGCGGCGAACACCCAGTGCCAGGAGGCCTTCAGCAGCACCGCGGCACCCAGTGAGGGTGCCACCACCGGAGCGACGCCCAGCACCAGCATCAGCCGCGACAGCACGGTGGCCGCAAGCGACTCGTCGAACAGGTCACCGACGACGGCGATCGCGACGACCATGGCGGCCGCCGCACCCATGCCCTGCAGGCCGCGAGCCACGCCGAGCGTCGCGATATTCGGTGCGAACAGGCACAGCAGCGACGCCAGCATGTGCAACACGATTCCGGCCATCAGCGGTTTGCGGCGGCCGAGGGAGTCCGAGAGCGGGCCGACGATCAACTGGCCGAGCGCAAGGCCTGCGAGCGTTCCCGTCAGGGTGAGCTGCGCGACCGAGGACGACACGGACAGCTCGTCGGCGATCTTCGGCAGCGCGGGCAGATACATGTCGATGGTCAGCGGGCCCAGCGCGACCAACGCGCCAAGCACCACGATCATCTTCGTCCGACCCGGACGCACCACCGACGCCCCTTCAGCGGCTGGGGATTCGGCGGCGGTCACGTCCATGTCGGGGGATACTGCCATGCAAGTAGTTAGCACCGCATATCAATATTTTCTTCCCTTCTTCACAGACAGTGACGGCGATCACTGTCGGGCACGCGCCGCCCGCTGTCGTTCGTTCACAAGGCGTTAGCCTGAAGAGCAGCCGTAACCACGACAGGGGGCCGGAAATGAGTGCTCGGTCAAGTGCCAAGAGCCAATTGCCCGCAACCACAGACGAAAAACCCGGCGTTATGGCCAAGGCGCTGTCGCAGATCATCGAACGCGGCGCGCGTGTGCAGGCGCCCGCAGTCAAGGCCTATGTCGACCGGCTTCGCCAGCAGAATCCCAACGCGGCTCCTGCCGACATCATCAAGAAGCTCGAAACGCACTACCTCGCCGGGGTGATGGCCAGCGGTGCGGCGGTCGGATCTGCTGCGGCCATCCCCGGCATCGGCACCTTGACCGCGTTGTCGGCGGTCGCGGGCGAGACCGTGGTGTTCCTCGAAGCGACGTCGCTGTACGTCCTCGCCGTCGCAGAGGTGCACGGCATCCCCGCCGATCATCGGGAGCGCCGCCGCGCCCTTGTGCTTGCGGTCCTCGTCGGTGAGGACAGCAAGCACGCCATCGCGGACCTGCTCGGGCAGGGGCGCACCAGCGGCGCGTGGGTGGCCGACGGGGCGGCGACGCTGCCGCTGCCTGCGGTGTCCCAGCTGAACTCGCGACTGCTCAGATACTTCGTCAAGCGCTACGCCCTCAAGCGCGGGGCGATCGCCTTCGGCAAGCTGCTTCCTGTCGGCATCGGCGCCGTCGTCGGCGGGTGGGGTAACCGGCTGATGGGCAAGCGGATCATCGCCAACGCGCGCAGTGCGTTCGGTACCCCACCGCCGCGGTGGCCTGCCGCGTTGCACGTGCTGCCGGGGGCGGCAGACTAGCCGTTTGACGACCACAACGACCATAAGGCAGTTGCCATGGTCTGGCCGATGGCAGAGCGATAGCCTTTAGGCGGCGTAAGAGCGGGGTAACCGCAAATAGGGTTGGCGAGCGTCTCAGTGTGCTCGCATGAGGCTAAGGAATCGAGGCGAGTAGCTACCGTGAGCTCACCTTCACCATTCGGTCAGAACGAGTGGTTGGTCGAGGAGATGTATCGCAAGTTCCGCGAGGATCCCTCGTCGGTAGACGACAGTTGGCATGAGTTCCTGGTCGACTACTCCCCTGAGCCAACCGAGACGCAAGGCGCGGGCGGCAATGGGCAGCCATCGGCAAGCACCGCAGCGCCCAAGACGCCACCCCAGCCGGCGCCCGCACCCCCGCCTTCGCCCGCCCCTGAGCCCAAGCCTGCGCCCGCCCCAGAGCCCAAGGCAGCGGAGAAAGCACCCGAGAAGCCACCAGCCAAGGCGCCCGCAGCACCGAAACCCCTCGAGGGTGACGAGGTTCAGGTGCTGCGCGGTGCGGCGGCGGCTGTCGTGAAGAACATGTCGGCATCGCTTGAGGTGCCGACGGCTACGAGCGTGCGTGCGATCCCGGCCAAGGCCATGATCGACAACCGGATCGTCATCAACAACCACCTCAAGCGCACCCGCGGCGGCAAGATCTCGTTCACCCACCTGATCGGCTACGCGATTGTGCAGGCGGTCAAGAAGTTCCCGAACATGAACCGCCACTTCGCCGAGGTGGACGGCAAGCCGAATGCCATTACCCCAGAACACATCAACCTCGGGCTCGCGATCGACCTGCCCGGCAAGGACGGCAACCGCCAGCTAGTGGTCGCCGCGATCAAGCGTTGCGAGACAATGGCATTCGGTCAGTTCATCGCCGGCTACGAGGACATCGTGCGGCGCGCCCGCGACGGCAAGCTGACCGCGGAGGACTTCTCCGGCGTCACCATCTCATTGACCAACCCCGGAACCATCGGGACCGTGCACTCGGTGCCGCGGCTGATGCGCGGGCAGGGTGCGATCATCGGCGTCGGCGCGATGGAGTATCCCGCCGAGTTCCAGGGCGCCAGCGAGGAACGCATCTCCGAGATGGGGGTCGGCAAGCTCGTCACGTTCACCTCCACCTATGACCACCGCATCATCCAGGGCGCGGAGTCCGGGGATTTCCTGCGCACCGTCCACCAGCTCCTGCTCGATGACGAGTTCTTCGACGAGATCTTCCGCGAGCTCGGCATCCCGTACGAGCCGGTCCGGTGGCGCACCGACAACCCCGACTCGATCGAGGACAAGAACGGTCGCGTCCTGGAATTGATTGCGGCATACCGAAACCGCGGCCATCTGATGGCCGACATCGACCCGCTGCGGCTGGACCAGACCCGCTTCCGCAGCCATCCCGATCTCGATGTGAACACCCACGGCCTGACGCTGTGGGATCTGGACCGCGAGTTCAAGGTCAACGGCTTCGCTGGCGCTGAGCACAAGAAGCTGCGCGACGTGCTCGGGTT
Organism: uncultured Actinomycetota bacterium; assembly: GCA_963711755.1. Classification (GTDB taxonomy): domain Bacteria; phylum Actinomycetota; class Actinomycetes; order Mycobacteriales; family Mycobacteriaceae; genus Mycobacterium. Next base: position 366,041 of record CAVQFK010000023.1, on the reverse strand, counting down.
GCTGCGCGACGCGTACTGCCGCCACGTCGGCGTGGAGTACACCCACATCCTCGAGCCCGAGCAGCAGAAGTGGCTGCAGGAACGCATCGAGGTCAAGCACGAGAAGCCGACGGTCGCCGAGCAGAAGTACATCTTGTCCAAGATGAACGCGGCCGAGGCCTTCGAGACGTTCCTGCAGACCAAATACGTTGGCCAGAAGCGTTTCTCGCTCGAAGGCGCCGAAACGGTCATCCCGATGATGGACGCCGCGATCGATCAGGCTGCCGAGCACAAGCTGGACGAAGTCGTGGTCGGTATGCCGCACCGCGGCAGGCTCAATGTGCTTGCCAACATCGTCGGCAAGCCGTACTCGCAGATCTTCGGTGAGTTCGAAGGCAACCTGAACCCATCGCAGGCGCACGGCTCCGGTGACGTCAAGTACCACCTCGGCGCGACCGGCAACTACATCCAGATGTTCGGCGACAACGACATTCAGGTGTCGCTGGTGGCCAACCCTTCGCACCTGGAGGCCGTCGACCCGGTGCTGGAGGGCTTGGTCAGGGCCAAGCAGGACCTGCTGGGCGTCGGAGAAGAAGCCGACGGTTCCCAACGATTCTCGATCGTGCCGATGATGCTGCACGGCGACGCCGCGTTCGCAGGGCAGGGCGTGGTGGCCGAGACGCTCAACCTGGCGCTGCTGCGGGGCTACCGCACCGGCGGCACGATCCACATCATCGTCAACAACCAGATCGGGTTCACCACATCGCCTGGGGACTCCCGGTCGTCGGAGTACTGCACCGACGTCGCAAAGATGATCGGCGCGCCCATCTTTCACGTCAACGGCGACGACCCGGAGGCCTGTGTCTGGGTGGCGCGCCTGGCCATCGACTTCCGGCAGAAGTTCAAGAAGGACGTCGTCATCGACATGCTGTGCTACCGCAGGCGCGGGCACAACGAGGGCGACGACCCTTCGATGACGCAGCCCTACATGTACGACGTCATCGACACCAAGCGTGGCTCCCGCAAGACGTACACCGAAGCGCTGATCGGCCGCGGCGACATCTCGATGAAGGAGGCCGAGGACGCGCTGCGGGACTACCAGGGCCAACTGGAGCGGGTGTTCAACGAGGTTCGCGAGCTGGAGAAGCACGAAATCGAGCCCAGCGCGTCGGTCGAGTCCGACCAGATGGTGCCCGCGGGCATGAACACCGCGGTCGACAAATCGCTGCTCGCCCGCATCGGCGACGCATTCCTTGCCGTGCCAGACGATTTCACCGTGCATCCGCGGGTCAAGCCGGTGCTGGAGAAGCGCCGCGAGATGGCCTACGAAGGCAAGGTCGACTGGGCGTTCGCCGAACTGCTCGCGCTCGGCTCGTTGATCGCGGAGGGCACCACGGTTCGGCTGTCCGGCCAGGACACTCGCCGCGGCACGTTCACCCAGCGGCACTCGGTGGTGATCGATCGCAAGACCGGTATGGAGTTCACACCGTTGGAGCTGCTGACCGTCAATTCGGACGGCACGCCGACGGGCGGCAAGTTCATGGTGTACGACTCGGCGCTTTCGGAGTTCGCCGCGGTGGGCTTCGAGTACGGCTATTCGGTCGGCAACCCTGAAGCACTTGTGTTGTGGGAGGCCCAGTTCGGTGACTTCGTCAACGGCGCACAGTCGATCATCGACGAGTTCATCAGCTCGGGAGAGGCCAAATGGGGCCAGCTCTCCGATGTCGTGCTGCTGCTGCCGCACGGTCACGAGGGCCAAGGGCCGGACCACACCTCGGGCCGCATCGAGCGGTTCCTGCTGTTGTGGGCCGAGGGTTCGATGACCATCGCGATGCCGTCGACCCCGGCGAACTACTTCCACCTGCTGCGCCGCCACGCGCTGGACGGCATCCACCGGCCGCTCATCGTGTTCACGCCAAAGTCGATGCTGCGCAACAAGGCTGCGGTCAGCGACATCCGCGACTTCACCGAGAAGAAGTTCCAGTCGGTGATCGAGGAGCCCACCTACACCGACGGCGAAGGCGATCGCAGCAAGGCCAAGCGCATGCTGTTGACAAGCGGCAAGATTTATTACGAGCTGGCCGCGCGCAAGGCCAAGGAATCCCGCGACGACGTGGCGATCGTTCGCGTCGAACAGCTCGCGCCGCTGCCGAAGCGTCGGCTCAGTGAGACGTTGGACCAGTACCCGAATGTCGAGCAGTACTTCTGGGTGCAGGAGGAGCCTGCCAACCAGGGCGCATGGCCCACGTTCGGGCTGACGCTTCCCGAGGTGTGCTCGGACAGGCTGGCTGGCATCAAGCGGATTTCACGCCGGGCGATGTCGGCGCCGTCGTCGGGTTCGTCGAAGGTGCACGCCGTCGAGCAGCAGGAGATCATCGACGAGGCCTTCGGATAACGACTTAGCGGGTGGATCGCAGCCACGTGTGCTGCATGCGATCGACCCGTTAGAGGGCGGACCGGCGGTACCGGCTAGCCTCGATCGCAATCAACCGATACGAGGGAGTGTGGCTATGCAGGGCTTCGCCGGGAAAGTCGCCGCGGTGACCGGCGCTGGGTCGGGCATCGGGCAGGCGCTGGCGATCGAGCTGGCACGCTCGGGCGCCAAGCTGGCGATCAGCGACGTCGACACCGAGGGCCTCGCGGTCACCGAGGAGCGGCTGAAGGCCATCGGCGCGCCCGTCAAGGCCGACCGGCTCGACGTCACCGAGCGTGAGGCGTTCAGTGCCTACGCCGACGCGGTCGTCGCGCACTTCGGCACCGTCAACCAGATTTACAACAACGCGGGCATCGCGTTCGCCGGCGACGTCGAGGCGAGCCATTTCAAGGACATCGAGCGGGTGATGGATGTCGACTTCTGGGGAGTCGTCAACGGCACCAAGGTGTTTCTGCCTCACCTGATCGCCTCCGGCGACGGGCACGTCGTCAACGTGTCGAGCATCTTCGGCCTGTTCTCGGTGCCCGGCCAGGCCGCGTACAACTCGGCGAAGTTCGCGGTCCGCGGATTCACCGAGGCGCTGCGGCAGGAGATGGCGCTGGCTGGCCATCCGGTCAAGGTGACGTGCGTGCATCCCGGCGGCATCAAGACCGCGATCGCCCGCAACATGGAGACCGTCGAAGGCCTTGACAAGGTGGAGCTGGCGCAGACCTTTGACAAGAAGTTGGCGTCCACCTCACCGCAGAAGGCGGCGCGAATCATTCTCGAGGCCGTGCGCAAGAACAAGGCCCGCGTGCTCGTCGGCCCCGACGCCACAGCGCTCGATCTCATCGTTCGCGCCACCGGCTCGGGGTATCAGCGGCTGTTCTCGACGGTCATGTCGCGAATGGTGCCCAACGCGCACTAGTCGCCGAGCGGGTGTTCGGCCAGGAAGCCGTTGGCCACCAGGCCGGGTTCGGTACCGTCGGCGACCTCTGCGCGCATCTGCGCCACCGCGGCGGTGTCCAGCACACCTGCCACCTCGTTGATCGCCAGCACCTGCGATTCGGTCAGCTCGTTGCGGCGGTACAGCGGAACCAGGTTCTCGGCGCGGATCAACGACGTGCGATCGGACAGCATCAACAGCTCGGTGGGAATGTTGGGCGCCGCGGTCGACGTCCACGCGGCGTTGATCTCCCCCGCCCGCAGTGCGGCGAATAGCGTTGCGCTGTCTGGATATCCACGCGTCTGCGCCTTGCACGTCCCGATGGCCTCAGGGCGAGGCACATCAGGGGCCCAGCCGACCTTCATTTCGTCGCAATGGCGGACGGCGGCCGTCACATCCCGCCCGCCCCACGCGTCGGCGGTGGCCTCGGTGACGGCAAGGGCGGGCTTGTCCTCCGCGGAGGTGGTGTAGTCGCCTGCGGCGACGCCCTCTGGCAAGGCGGAGACCATCGTGCGGTACACCTGCGCGGCCGAGCGCGCGGCGGCGTCCGGCTCAAAGCGCGCCAACAGCCGGCCGGTGAAGCCAGGCACGATCATGACCTCCCCGGCGTCCAGCTCGGTCAGCGGGTCGTCCCCGGTCTGCACGTGTGCTGGGCTGCCGTAGGACCGCAACGCGGCCGCATACAGGTGAGCCACCAGTGCCGACTCGGCGTCGGGCGTGGCGCCGACCGCGATGGACGGCGCAGCGCGCTGTGCGCCGCAAGCGGCGGTGCTCATCGCTATCAGCGCGACGAGCGCCAACGCCAGCCGGCGGACCATCACCTGTTCAGGCGCCGGAAGCCGCCGCGACCGCGTCGGCAACGGCGGGGGCGACCCGCGGATCCAGCGGACTCGGCACAATCCGGTCGGGCGCCAGGTCATCGCACGCCACGGCGAAGATCGCCTCGGCAGCGGCCCGCTTCATGCCCTCGGTGATCCGGCGGGCCCCAGCGTCAAGCGCGCCCCTGAACACCCCTGGGAACGCCAGCACGTTGTTGATCTGGTTCGGGAAGTCGCTGCGGCCGGTGGCCACCACCGCGGCGTGCCTGGCGGCCAGTTCGGGATGAATCTCGGGATCGGGGTTGGCCAGCGCGAACACGATTGCGCCCGGTGCCATCGAGGCGATCAATTCCTCGGGGACGACACCGCCCGATGCGCCGAGGAACACGTCGGCACCCTTGATGGCCTCGATGAGTCCACCGGTGCGGCCGCCATGGTTGGTCCGCTGCGCCAGCTCGGCCTTGACTTTGTTCATGTCGGGCCGCCCCGTGTGCAGGATGCCTTGCGAATCCAGCACGGTGACATCGGAAATCCCTGCCGACAGAAGAATATTCGCGCATGCAACGCCCGCGGCGCCCGCACCCGAGATGACGACGCGCAACGACGTCATCTCCCGGTCGAGCACTTTACTGGCGCCCAGCAGCGCGGCAAGCACGACGATCGCGGTGCCGTGTTGGTCGTCGTGCATGACAGGACAGTCCAGCGCCTCGATGACGCGACGCTCGATCTCGAAGCAGCGCGGCGCCGAGATGTCCTCGAGGTTGACCGCGCCGAACGTGGGCCGCAGCCGCACCAGCGTCTCGACAATTTCGTCGGGATCCTTGGTGTCCAGCACGATCGGGATCGAGTCGAGATCGGCGAACGTCTTGAACAGCGCGCTCTTGCCCTCCATCACCGGCAGCGACGCGGCGGGCCCTATGTCACCGAGGCCGAGGACCGCGCTGCCGTCGCTGACGACCGCGACGAGCCGGTTGGCCCACGTGTACCTGGCGGCCAACGTGCGATCGGCATCGATCGCGCGGCAGACCTGAGCCACCCCCGGTGTGTACGCGATCGAGAGCGCGCGCTGGGTATCCAGCGGCGACTTCAGGTCTACCGAAAGTTTTCCGCCGATATGAGCCTCGAAGATCTCCTCATCCGAGATGACTACCTGCGGGTTCTCTGCGATATCCGTCACGGGAAATCACGCTACTGACGAACTCGTAGGTAACCTAATCGCTCGTTTCAGATGAGTCCCAGGTCGGTGACGGCCTTGCGTTCGTCGGCGAGCTCGGCGGTCGACTTGTCGATCCGGCCGCGTGAGAAGTCGTCGATCTCCAGACCCTGCACGATGGTCCAGTTGCCGTCCTTGGTGGTCACCGGGAACGACGAGATCAAACCCTCCGGCACTCCGTAGCTGCCGTCGGAGATGACCGCCATCGAGACCCAGTCACCCTCCGGTGAGCCGAGCAGCCAGTCGCGGGCGGCGTCGGTGGTCGCCGATGCGGCCGAGGCCGCCGAGGACGCGCCGCGGGCGTCGATGATCGCGGCGCCGCGCTTGGCGACGGTCGGGATGAAGTCGTTCTCGATCCAGTCCTGGTCGTTGACCGCCTCGGCGGCGTTCTTGCCGCCGACCTCGGCGTGGAAGATGTCGGGGTACTGGGTGGCCGAGTGGTTGCCCCAGATGGTGATCTTCTTGATGTCGGTGACCGCGGCCCCGGTCTTCTTGGCCAGCTGGCTGATCGCGCGGTTGTGGTCCAACCGGGTCAGCGCGGAGAAGCGCTCCCGCGGGATGTCGGGGGCGTTGGTCATCGCGATCAACGCGTTGGTGTTGGCGGGGTTGCCGGTCACGCCGATGCGAACATCTTCGGCGGCAACCTCATTGAGGGCCTTGCCCTGCGCGGTGAAGATCGCGCCGTTGGCCTCGAGCAGGTCGCCGCGCTCCATGCCGGGGCCACGTGGACGGGCACCGACCAGCAGCGCCAGGTTCACGCCGTCGAAGATCTTGGTGGCATCGGCGCCGATCTCGACGCCGGCAAGCAGGGGGAACGCGCAGTCGTCCAGCTCCATGACGACACCTTCGAGCGCCTTGAGCGCCGGTTCGATTTCGAGCAATCGCAGCTCGACCGGGCGGTCGGGGCCCAGCAGCGAGCCACTCGCGAGGCGGAACAACAGGCTGTAGCCGATCTGGCCGGCCGCGCCGGTGACGGCGATCTTGAGGGGAGTTGTGCTCACGTCAGACGCTCCTTGGACTCCGGGTGGGTTCGGGGACGAAACTAGCGCACCCGCCCGCGCCGTGGATTTCCGGTCCGACGCGTAGCATTTACCAGGGCCTTCTCACGAACGCCCGGCCGTGAACGGGAGGTTCGAAATTGCCATCGTTTCGCGCTTTGCCTCCATCGCTTCGACCGGTCGCGCGACCCAAACCTGCCGGCCCGGACGCCAGGACCATCCACGTTCCCGTCGCACGGGCCATGGTCGACTGCGGCATCTATGTCGACGGCCAGCGGCTGCCCGGCAAGTACACCCACGCGGCCGCCCTGAACAAGGTGCACGACCTAGAGAGCGAGGGTAAGGACGCCTTCGTCTGGATCGGCCTGCACGAACCCGACGAGCACCAGATGCAGGCTGTCGCAGACGTTTTCTGCCTGCATGAGCTGGCCGTCGAGGACGCGGTGTGCGCGCATCAACGGCCCAAGCTCGAGCGCTACGACAAGACGCTGTTCCTGGTGCTCAAGACCGTGAACTACGTCGAACACGAATCCATCGCACTGGCCCGCGAGATCGTCGAGACCGGCGAGATCATGATCTTCGTCGGACAGGATTTCGTGGTGACCGTCCGGCACGGCGAGCACGGCGGGCTTGCCGACGTGCGCAGGAGGCTCGACTCGTCGCCCGCGATCGTCAAACTCGGCCCGTATGCGGTGATGCACGCGATCGCCGACCACGTCGTCGACAACTACCTCGACATCACCAATCTGATGGAGACCGACATCGACGGCATGGAGGAGAACGTGTTCTCCCCCAACCATCCCACCGACGTCGAGCACATCTACATGCTCAAGCGCGAGGTTGTGGAAATGCGCAGGGCCGTCGCTCCGCTGACGCTTGCCCTGCAACGCATGGGTACCGATCACAACGACCTGGTTTCGATCGAGGTGCGGCGGTATCTGCGTGACGTCCTCGACCACAACGTCCAGGCGTCCGACCGCATCACGAGCTACGACGAACTGCTCAGCTCGCTGGTGCAGGCCGCGGTCGGCAAGGTGGCGATGCAGCAGAACATCGATATGCGCAAGATCTCGGCCTACGTGGCGATTGCGGCGGTGCCGACGGCCATCGCAGGCATCTATGGCATGAATTTCGACTACATGCCGGAGTTGCATCAGGTGTGGGGCTATCCGGCCGTGCTGCTGGTGATGCTGACGGTCTGCACGCTGCTGTTCCGCGCGTTCCGGCACAACCACTGGCTCTAACTCGGCCTCGCCGCCTTACGCGATGGGTCGAGTGTGTCGACCCCGTCCTGCGCCCACGCCTCACGCATGGCGTCGGCGCCCTTGAGCCGCACCCACGCCGCCTCGTTGCCGGTGATCGGGGTCGCCGACAGCACGGTGACAGGCGGTCGGGGCGCAGCGAGGGGAACGTCGTCAATGTCGCTGCGGCCCAAGAGGAACGCGGTGAACGGCGTGGTGTCCCACAGCGGCGACTGCAGATCGACCAGCGCGTCGGGCTCGAGTATCAGCCCCTCGACGGCAGGCGCTGCGGCCAGGATCGCCACCGAGCGGGACAGACCTGTGGGCGACGAGCCGCGCAACGCGACAACGACCTCCGCGCGGGGCCCGTGCAGTGAGTCGGTGACCATCTCGGTCGGGTCGAACATCGGATGGCGTGAACAGCCAAGCGACACATAGTGATACACGCCGTCGGTGCTTGGGCCGAATCGCAGCACGTCGATGCGTTCGGTACCGAGGAACGTCACGCTTGCCGCATCGGGCTCTCCGGTGACTCCAGCCCGGACGAAGTGCTCGTGCAGATGGGCACGAACCTGCGCCAGGACGTCGGTCACTCTGCAGGAGGCGGCGCGGGCAGGGTCAGGTTCTCACCGGTGTCCGCGTCGAAGATGGCGACCTTCGACGTGTCGAACGCCAGCGCGATGGTGCTGCCCTGGGTGACCTTCGACTCAACGGAAACCCTTGCCACGAACTCGTTTTCACCGGCTCCGGATTCGGCGGCCAGCTCGGCCAGCTGCGCGGCCTGCGCGCCGGCACCCTCGCTCTTGAAATGCACGTACTTGTCGGCGCCAAGGGATTCGACCATCTCGACCGTCACCTCGAACGTCAGCGCCCTGATCCGGGCGTACCCGTCGAGCAGCGCGGCGTCCTCGAGGTGCTCAGGCCGCACACCGACGATCACGTTGTTGGGCTTGTGGTGTCGCGCAAGCAGATCGTGCACTTCCTGGGTGAGCGTCACTTCCCCGAACGGCAGCCGCACCCCGACGTCGGTGAGGGTGGCCGGGAAGAAGTTCATCGACGGCGATCCGATGAAACCGGCGACGAACAGGTTGGCCGGGCTGTTGTAGAGCTCTTCTGGTGCGCCGATCTGCTGTGCCACCCCGCCAAGCATGACCACCACCCGATCCCCGAGCGTCATCGCCTCGGTCTGGTCGTGTGTGACGTAGACCGTGGTGGTGCCCAACCTGTTCTGGAGCCGGGCGATCTCGGAGCGCATCTGCACCCGCAGCTTGGCGTCCAGGTTCGAAAGCGGCTCGTCCATCAGGAACGCCTTGGGGTCACGCACGATCGCGCGTCCCATCGCTACCCGCTGTCGCTGACCGCCGGAGAGCTGGCCGGGTTTGCGATCCAGAAAGTCGGTGAGGTCAAGGATCTTCGCGGCCTCGTCGACCTTTTTCGCGATCTCGTCCTTCTTCATCTTCGCCAGCGTGAGCGGGAAGGCGATGTTCTGGCGGACGGTCATATGCGGGTAGAGCGCGTAGGACTGGAACACCATCGCGATATCTCGGTCCTTCGGCGCCTTGTCGTTGACCCGTTCACCGCCGATGCGCAGCTCACCCGACGAGATGTCCTCAAGGCCCGCAATCATGTTTAGCGTGGTGGACTTCCCGCAACCCGACGGGCCGACCAAGATGATGAACTCGCCGTCGGCGATCGTGAAGGACAGCTCTTTCACGGCCGTCGCGCCGTTGGGGTAACTCTTGGTCACCCGGTCCAACACAATTTCGGCCATCGAATTACCCCTTTACCGCACCGGACGTCAGCCCGGCGACAATCCGTCGCTGGAAGATGAGAACAAAGATAATGATCGGGATGGTAATGATCATCGCGCCCGCCGCGATCGACCCTGTCGGCTCCTCGAATTGCGAACTGCCGGTGAAGTTGGCGATCGCCACCGGCGCGGTGATGGCCCGCTCGGTGGCCGTCAACGACAGCGCCAGCAGCAGGTCGTTCCACGCGAAAATGAAGACCAGGATGGCTGCGGTCACGATGCCCGGTGCGGCCAGCGGCGCGATGACCTTGCGGAACGCCTGGCCAGGCGTTGCCCCGTCCATCTTGGCGGCCTTCTCCAAATCCCAAGGGATTTCGCGGAAGAACGCCGACAGCGTGTAGATCGCTAGCGGCAGCGCGAACGTGATGTACGGAATGATCAGGCCCGGCCAGGTGTCGAACAGCCCGAGTCTGCGCTCGATGTTGAACAGCGGTGTCACCAGCGAGATCTGCGGGAACATCGCAATCAGCAGGGCGACCCCGACCAGCAACTGCTTGCCGGGAAAATCCAACCGCGCGACCGCATAGGCCGCCATACCGCCGATCACAACGGCGATCACCGTCGTGATCAAGCCGATGCCGATGGAGTTGATGAGCGCGGAGGTGAACACATTGCCCTGAAAGATGGCCTTGTAGTTGGCGAAGGTGATCTCGGCCGGAATCAGCCTGCCGTCCTTGACCGTTGCGGTCGACTTCAGCGACAGCGACAGGATCCACAGCACAGGAAAGAGCGCGTAGATGATCACCAGGATGTTGACGACGGTCCAGCCCGTCGCGCGGCTGCCGCCCACCCGATCGGCCATCACATCTCCCTCTTCATCGCCGGCCCTCGTCCGATCCCGGCGCCGCGGCGCCGAACAGCTTGATGTAGATGAACGCGATGATCGCGACCGATAGGAAGATCAGCACGCTGATCGCCGATCCCAGACCCAGATTGAAGGCCTTGAACAGGTTGTCATAGCCCAGGATTGACACCGAGCCGGTGTTGTTCGCCCCGCCGGTGAGCACGTAGATGTTGTCGAAGATCCGGAACCCGTCCAGGGTACGGAACAGCAGCGCCACCAGGATCGCCGGTTTGATCAGTGGCAGAATCACTTTGACGAGCCGCTTCCAGGCGCCTGCGCCATCGATCTGGGCGGCGTTCAACAGATCCTGTGGCACCAGCGCCAATCCGGCCAGCAGCAACAGCGCCATGAACGGTGTCGTCTTCCACACCTCGGCGAGGACGACGATCGCCAGCGACGGAAGCTGCTCTGTCAGCGGCGCACTGCCTTCGGGCAGCAGGTTGGCCAGATAGCCGGTGCCCGGTGTCCACGCGTAGTACCAGCTGTACGAAGCGGCGACCGTGACGATGCCGTACGGGATCAGGATCGCGGTGCGCACCACTCCCTTTCCGAAGATCGTCCGGTGCATCACCATCGCCAGGGTCAAACCGAGCACGAACTCGATCGCCACCGAGATGATCGTGATCGCCAGCGTGACCACGAACGCCGTCCACCAATAGCCGTCGGTCAGAACCGTGACGTAGTTCTGGAGCCCAACGAACGATGTGTCGTCAGGCGTCGCCAGGTTGTATCGCTGCAGGCTCAGCCAGACCGCGTAGCCGATCGGGTAAGCGGTCACCGCAAGCATCAGAATGACCGCGGGGGCGATAAGCAAAAACGCCAATCGCCGTTCGGATTTCTTGTCGTCGGTGCCGCCGGTGGAGACCGGGGTGGCGGGTGCGTCGGCGACCGCCGTCATGGGATCAGCCCCTTACCGTCGATGGCCTTCTGGACTTGCTCCGTGAGCTCGTCGGCCGTCCGCTCCGGATCGATGTCCGTGATCGGCGCCAGCGTGACCGAGATCCTTGTCGATACCGCTTGGTAGACCGGTGTCGCGGGGCGCACCGCCGCGTTCGTGAGCTGCTCGCGGATGATCTCGTACTGCGGGTACTTCGCCTGGAACGCCGGATCGCTGTAGAGCGACGTGCGCACCGCGGGCAGGCCGCCGTCGACCGAGGTGTAGCGCTGGTTTTCGACGTTGCGCAGGCAGCGGATGGCCTCGAACGCCTCGGCTTTGTGCTGCGTGGTCTTGGCGACCGCGAGGTTCAACCCGCCGATGGTCACCTTGGCCGGCTCATCCGGCTGCACACCCGGGTACGGGGCGAACCCGAACACCTTCTTGCTGGCGTCGAGCGCGGCATCGAACTGTTCGTCGGTCGGTGAGAACGAGCCGAGCTCGTCGACGCTGCCGGCCAGCGCGGGATCCTTGTTCAGCGGGAAGAACGACACCCCACCCTTGACGGCGTTCTCGAACAGCCCGGCCAGCACGTACGGCCAGTTCACTTCCAACGCGGCTTTGCCCTGCTCGAGCGCCAGGCGCGCAGTGGTCTCGTCGGTTTGGGTCACCGACGGATCCGCACCCGGCGCAGTAGCAACGGATTTGATGATCTGAAGCGCCTTGACCGTGGCGGCCCGGTGTTCGGGCGTGTCGGTCAGCGTGACGGTCTTACCGTCGTCGGAAAGCACTTGACCGCCAGCACTTTCCAGCAAGGTGTTGAACCACACCACCAGACCCTCGTACTGCTTGGCCTGCACGGCGATCCAGCTCGGCTCGCCAGCCGCGTGTAACCGCGTCGCCTCGGTTACCATACCGTCCCAGGTCGTTGGCGGCTCGGGCATCAAATCCGCCCGGTACCAAAGCAATTGAGTATTGGTGGTGATCGGGACGGCGTACAGTTTGTCCTGCCATCTGGCGGTTTCGAGCGGCCCCGGCAGCGTGTCGCTGGTGGCGTCGGCTTCGGCTTGGCCCGCCGGATCGTCGGAAAGCGGCAAAGCCCAACCTGCCTCAGCGAACTCGGCAGTCCACACCACGTCGAGCGCCATCAGGTCCAGCGACCTGTCATTGCCGGTGAGCCTCCGCGCCAGCTGCAGTCGCTGGTCGTCGGCGCCCTTCGGCAAGCTGATCTGCTGGATTTTGAACCGGCCGCCGAGTTCTTCGTTGCAGCGCTCGGCGACTGCCGTGAACGTCTGCGCTTCGTTAGCCGGTGTGTAGTAGTTGATGACGATTCCGCCGCTGCTCGATCCGCACGCCGCCACCGTCGATGCCGTCGTCAGCGCGGCCAATGCCGCAGCGCCTACTTTTCGGACGCGCACCATCAGCCTCCAGTCCGCCGGGAAAGTCCCGCGCGGAAACCGTATTGCCAGATACGCGTGATTTGCAACACCATCGGTGCGCGCGTCGCAATCGTGACCTGCGCGAGAGTGCGCAAACTGTCCCGAGAGACCGGCGTGTCTGCGGGCAAACTGGGGGTACCACCCGCTTGCGGGGAGCGGCAAATTAGATCGTCAAGCGCGCCAGCAGATCCCGGCCCTTCTCGGCGCTCTGCGGATCGCACAGCACGTCGTAGCGCCCGGCGACCAGCTGCATCGTCGAACTGAAATCTCTTGTGCCGCGCGCCATCGCGTACGGAATCGCCGAGGTGATCAGGCCAAAGAACACACCCGCGACGAGGCCGGTCGCCAACGCGCCCCACGGGCTGGGGCTGAAGAAGCCCAGGATCAGGCCGATGAACAGGCCGAGCCACGCGCCGGTCAGCACTCCGCCACCGAGCACCTTCGGCCAGGTCAACCTGCCGGTGACGCGTTCCACCTGCATCAGGTCAACTCCGACGATCGTCACCTGCTGCACCGGGAACTGCTGATCGGAGAGATAGTCCACCGCGCGCTGGGCCTCGGTGTAAGTCGGATACGAGCCAATCGGCCATCCCTTGGGTGGGGTGGGGATCCCGGCCGGACCGCTACGTCCCACGTTCTGCGTGCCGGGCTGGAACGGGCTGGTCATCGAACTTCATTCTCCTGTCGTCGCGGCGGCGAGGTTGGAAGCCGCCATCACTTCAGACCAACGACTCAACGAGCACAAACGTGCCCCGCAGCGGGCTCACTACGGGTCACCTGCAATTCCGCTAGGTTGATCAGCATGACAAATCCGGGCGAGGACGCGGGCGAAACGGCATCATCCGACTCCAGCACACCGGCGTCGGAGCCCGAATCGGCCGGCTTCGAGGCCCCGCCCATCGAGCAGTCGGGTCAACCCGAACCGGCACCGGAAGCGCCGCAGGTCTCGGAGCAACCGGCCTACACACCGCCTCCGGCGTACAACGCACCTCCCACACCGCCGCCCGGATACGAGACGCCGGGATTCGGACCCCCGCACGGCTATCCGCCGCCCAGCTTCCCGCCGCCCGCCTATCCGCCGCCCGGTCCGCCCGGCTACGCGCCCCCGCCCTATCCCGACCCGGCCAGCTACGGCGCTCCGCCGTACCCGCCGCCGCCGCCGTACGGCGCGCCTGCACCCGGCTACCCGCCGCCGACCGGCTATCCGGCTCCTGGTTATGCCGGCGGCTACGCCGTCCCCGCCCAGAAGACCAATTCTTTGGCGATCGCGTCGTTGGTGGCGTCGTGCATCGGGATCTTGCCGTTCATCTGCGGCCTTGGCTCCATCATCGGCATCGTGCTTGGCGTGGTCGCACTGAATCAGATCAAGACGAGTGGTGAGGGCGGCCGCGGCCTCGCGATCGCAGGCATCGCCGTCGGTGCGGTGACATTTCTGCTCAGCGTCCTGTTCACGATCGCGATGTTGAGCAGCTGACGGATGACCGGCCCCACCGGCCCCGAGGGGCCGTCCGATCCCAATGCGCCGGTGGAATATCCGGCCGACCCCGGGTTGCCGCCGCCGATCTATCCCGCGCCGTACGGGGGTGCCCCTGGCTATCCAGGCGCGCCGGGCTATCCGCCTGCGCCCGGCTACTACCCCGGTGCCGGCTATGACCCATATCGGCCGATGAAGCCGCCGGGCACCAACGGCAAGGCGATCGCGGCGCTGGTGTGTTCGGTGTCGGGCTTCATGTGCTGCCTGCCGGCGATCCCCGGTCTCATCCTCGGCATCGCCGCGATGCGCGAGACCAAACGCACCGGCCAGGAAGGTTATGGCCTGGCATTGGCTGGCACCGTTCTCGGCGGCCTGATGGTCGTCGGGATGTTGCTGTACGTACTGGTGATCATCGGCCTATACGCCAGCGGATGGCAGTGGGTCTAACCGCGATTTAGGCGGGCGGCCGGAACGGGTCGGCCTTGCGCACCATGCCTGCGGCGCGGCCCTTGCCGGCGATCACCAACGCCATCTTGCGGCTTGCCTCGTCGATCATCTCGTCACCGAGCATCACCGCGCCGCGGGCGCCTCCCGCGCTGGACGTGTGCCACTCGTAAGCCTCCAGGATCAGCTCGGCGTGGTCGTAGTCCTCCTGGCGCGGGCTGAAGATCTCGTTGCCCGCGGCGATCTGATCGGGATGCAGCACCCACTTGCCGTCATAGCCCAGTGCCGCCGACCGGCCAGCAACCCGCCCGAACCCGTCGACGTCGCGGATCTTCAGGTACGGTCCGTCGATCGCAAGGATGCCATTTGTCCTGGCGGCGATCAGGATCCGCATCAACACGTGGTGGTGGGCGTCGCCGACGTCGTAACCGTCGGGCTGTTCGCCGACCTCGAGGGTGCGCATGTTGAGACTGGCGGCCATGTCCGCTGGGCCAAGCACCAGCGCCTGCATCCGTGGCGCAGAAGCGATCGCGTCGATGTTCGTCAAGCCTTGCGCGTTTTCGATCTGCGCCTCAATCCCGATGCGGCCCACCGGCAATCCGTGCGCCGACTCGAGCTGGCTCAGCAGCAAGTCCAACGCGTGGATGTGCGAGACACCAGTCACCTTGGGCAGCACCACGATGTCCACGTGTGCGCCCGCCGTCGAGACCACTTCGATGGTGTCGGCGTACGTCCACGGTGTGGTCCAGTCGTTGACCCGCACGCCGCGCAGCTGTCCTGCCCAACCGTCTTCTGCCAGTGCGGCGGCGACGCGAGTGCGAGCCTCGGCCTTGGCATCCGGCGCGACGGCGTCCTCCAGATCGAGGAAGACCTCGTCGGCAGCCAGGCTCTTGGCCTTCTCGATCATCCGTGAGCTGCTTCCCGGAACGGAAAGGCACGTCCTACGGGGGCGATACGCGTTATCCACAGATCTACTCTCTACTCTCTACAGGTGTGGCGGCAGTGAACAGGGTCTATGCGGCCCGACTCGCGGGGATGGTGGTACTTGGTCCCGACGGCGAGTCCATCGGTCGTGTCCGCGACGCGGTGATCAGCATCAGCATCGTGCGCCACCAGCCGCGGGTGCTCGGGCTCGTCGTCGAATTGCTCACCCGCCGAAGGATTTTCGTACCCATCCTGCGGGTCACCGCCATCGAGCCCGGCTCGGTGACGCTCGCAACCGGCAGCGTGTCGCTGCGCCGATTCGCCCAACGGCCCAACGAGGTGCTGGTGTTGGGACAGGTTGTCGAAAGCCGGGTCAGGGTCGACGATCCTGACCTACCGGAGCTGTCCGGAATCGACGTGATCGTCGTCGATCTGGGTATCGAGCAGACGCGTACCCGCGACTGGCGGGTCACCAAGGTGGCCGTGCGGCCCCAGCGCAGGCTGGGCCGTCGCAGCAATGTGCACGTCGTCGACTGGCAGCACGTGCAGGGATTGACGCCGTCGGGTCTCGCGATGCCCGACCAGGGCGTGGCACAGCTTCTCGAACAGTTCGCGGGCCAGCGTCCCGTCGAGGTCGCCGAGGCCGTCCGCGAGTTGCCCGCAAAGCGGCGCCATGAGGTGTTCAACGCCTTCGACGACGAACGGCTCGCCGACGTGCTGCAGGAGCTGCCAGAGGACGAGCAGGCCGAGGTGCTGAGGCGACTGCCCGCCGACCGCGCCGCCGACGTGCTCGAGGCGATGGATCCCGACGATGCCGCAGACCTGTTGGGCACCTTGACGCCTGCCGACGCTGAACAGTTCTTGCGGCGGATGGACCCAGAAGACTCCGAAGACGTGCGACGGCTGCTCAGCCATTCCCCCGACACCGCGGGCGGCCTGATGACCTCCGAGCCGGTCGTGCTGGCACCTGATACCACCGTCGCCGAGGCTCTGGCCCGGGTCCGCGATCCCGACCTGACGCCCGCGCTGGCCTCCCTGGTGTTCGTGGTGCGACCGCCGACCTCCACCCCGACCGGCCGCTATCTGGGCTGCGTGCATCTGCAGCGGCTGCTGCGTGAGCCGCCCGCCGAACTGGTCAGCGGCATCATCGACACGGATCTGCCGTGCCTTGGGGCCGAGGACTCGCTGGCCTCGGTGACCCGCTACTTCGCTGCCTACAACCTGGTCTGCGGTCCCGTGGTCGACGACGAAAATCACCTGCTTGGTGCGGTGTCCGTCGACGACGTGCTCGACCATCTGCTGCCCGACGACTGGCGAGAGCACGAGATACCCGACCTGCACGGCACTGAAGGGGTGACATGAGCGACCTGTACAGCCCGCGCGCCTCCCGCCGGTTCGCGTTCAACGTCGACCCCGAGGCGGTCGGGCGCTTCGGCGAATCCGTCGCCCGCTTTCTTGGCACCGGCCGTTATCTGGCGTTTCAGACCATCCTGGTCATCATTTGGGTCGCGCTGAATCTCTTCGCGGTCAAGCTGCAGTGGGATCCGTACCCGTTCATCCTGCTCAACCTGGCGTTCTCCACGCAGGCCGCCTACGCCGCGCCGCTGATCCTGCTGGCCCAGAACCGCCAGGAGAACCGCGACCGGGTGTCGCTGGAAGAGGACCGCCGCCGGGCCGAGCAGACCAAGGCCGACACCGAGTTCCTTGCTCGCGAATTGGCCGCGCTGCGGCTGGCCGTCGGCGAGGTTGCCACTCGCGATTACCTTCGCCGCGAACTCGACGAACTGCGCGAAATGCTGGTCGAATTGCAGCAGTCCGCCGATAGACCATCCAAGAAACCGGGTTAACCAGCTCGGGCAATGCTGTTACGCATGTGTAATCGACTAGGTATGGTGACTTGGTTCACGACCCACCGCACACCAAGGACGGTTGAGTGCACATAGGGGGAGGAGCCGCCCTCGAGGCGGTGCGGCGCCGAGTAGAGCGAGCGGTACGCACGCCTGCCTTCGGCATTGCCGTGATCACCCCGATCATCCTCGCGGGCGCCGTCGGTGCGTCCGCACCCTCACCAGGGGCGCCGGTCCGCGATTCCGCCGTCACGCCGCTGGCCGCCGTGGAGTCCTCATCCGGTTCTCGCTCAGGGGTTTCGGTGGTAGCGGTCACCAAGACGCCGACGCCATTTCACATCGCGGCCGCGAACTCCTCTGCTCCCCCGCCGTCCGCGGTGGTCAATTCGCCTGGGACACTTCGTATTCCGGCGATGGCCCTGTCCGCGTACCGCAACGCCGAACGCATGATGGCCGCGGCTTATCCAGCCTGCGGGATCAGCTGGAACCTGCTGGCGGGCATCGGGCGCATCGAATCCATGCACGCCAACGGCGGCGCCACCGATTCACGCGGCACGGCGGTGCGGCCGATTTACGGGCCGACGCTTGACGGTTCACTGCCAGGCAACGAGATCATCGTGCAGAGCCGCACTGCCGATCGGGTGATGTACGCGCGCGCGATGGGACCGATGCAGTTCTTGCCGGGCACCTGGGCGCGCTACGCCTCCGACGGCGACGGCGACGGCAAGGCCGATGTGCAGAACCTGTACGACTCCACCCTTGCCGCGGCCCGCTACCTGTGCAGCGGTGGACTGAACCTGCGCGACCAGTCCCACGTGATGTCCTCGATCCTGCGCTACAACAACTCGGTGGCGTATGCCCGCAACGTGTTGGGCTGGGCCGCCGCGTACGCCACCGGCGTGGTCCCGATGGACCTGCCGCCGATTACCGGACCGATCCCGGCCCTCGGCGATGCGCACCTCGAGGATTATCAGGGTCTCGGTCCCGGGTTGCCGATCAACGCCCTCGGCCTGCCGGCCAACGACCCGCTCGCGCTGATGCCCGTACTGGAGCGAACGGACGTCGCGCGGCAGATCCCCGGCTTCGCGCCCGGCCAGACGCTTGGCCCGCTGCCAGGGCCCGCCGACGCGCTGCAGGTAATGGCACCACAGTCCGCGGCGCCGGAGCGCCCGCCGTGGCTGCCGCCGTGGATGGAGACGCCGCCGTGGATGCAGCCGCCGCCGCAGCCCGAGTGTGCGGTGTTCTGCATCCAGAGCACCGTGCCGCCCGCCGCGCCTCCCCCTGCACCTGGCGAGGTGCCCAATGCCCACCCGCTGATCCCGCCGGGCCCGCTGGCCGGTCCGCCGCCTGGACCTATGCCTGGACCACCGCCCACCGAGCCGCTGATGCCACCGCCCGCGGGTCCGCTGCCCGGCCCGCCAGCCTGACGGCCGGTCAAAGACGCCCGTCGCGTCGGCCTAGACTCGCAGGTGATGTCCCAAACTCCCGGTGAGCTGGAAACCGCCATCCGCGCCGCATTGGCCAAAGTGATCGACCCCGAGCTGCGTAAGCCGATCACCGAGCTCAACATGGTCAAAAACGTCGCGGTCGAGGCCGACGGCGGCGTGCATGTCGAGGTGTACCTGACCACCTCGGCGTGCCCCAAGAAGACCGAGATCTCAGACCGCGTCACCCAGGCGGTCACCGACGTGCCGGGCACCGGTGCGGTCAAGGTCAGCCTCGACGTGATGAACGACGAGCAACGCACCGAACTGCGCAAGCAGCTGCGCGGCGATTCCCGCGAACCGGTCATCCCGTTCGCCCAGCCCGGCTCGCTGACCCGCGTCTTCGCCGTCGCCTCCGGCAAGGGCGGCGTCGGAAAGTCAAGCGTCACAGTCAATCTGGCCGCCGCGATGGCTGCGCGCGGGTTGTCGGTCGGCGTGCTCGACGCCGACATCTACGGCCATTCCGTACCGCGGATGATGGGCACCACCGAGCGGCCGACGCAGGTCGAGTCGATGATCCTGCCGCCGGTCGCACACGACGTGCGGGTCATCTCCATCGCGATGTTCACCCAGGGCAACACCCCGGTGGTGTGGCGCGGGCCGATGCTGCACCGCGCGCTGCAGCAGTTCCTTGCCGACGTGTACTGGGGCGATCTCGACGTGCTGCTGCTCGACCTGCCACCCGGCACCGGTGACATCGCGATCTCGGTCGCCCAGCTGATCCCGGGCGCGGACATTCTGGTGGTGACGACGCCGCAGCTGGCCGCCGCTGAGGTCGCCGAGCGCGCAGGCGCGATCGCGTTGCAGACCAAGCAGCGCATCGCCGGTGTGGTCGAGAACATGTCCGGGCTGCTGATGCCCGACGGCACGACGATGCAGATCTTCGGCGCGGGCGGCGGCAAGCAGGTGGCCGAAAGCCTGTCCCGCGCCGTTGGCGCCGATGTCCCGCTGCTTGGCCAGGTGCCGCTGGACCCTGCGCTTGTCGAGGCGGGGGATTCGGGGGTTCCGCTGGTGCTGTCGGCGCCCGATTCGGCCGCAGGCAAGGAACTGCGCAGCATCGCCGACGCATTGTCGAGCCGCAAGCGAGGGCTGGCCGGGATGTCGCTGGGCCTGGACCCGGCTGGACGCTAACCGCTTTCGCCGCCGATAGAATTCGGTGCCGCGCGGCGAGATGGCATCATCAGCCGATGGATAGCGAACAGCTCATCCGCATCGTTCTGACGGTCGTCACCCCGATCCTGACCGCCGGGATCGGAATCATGGCCCTGGTCATCGGCGACTGGCGCGACCGCCGAACGCAGGCCGGGCAACGCAAACTGGCCTTCGAAGACGCCAGCCGACAGGTCGATTTCGCCAAAGACTGGTTCAACGCCAGCAAGCTGATCGCCGACGCTCCAGACACCGAACACCGTGCGTCCGCTCAGGCACAGGCCTGGCTCGACGAGGCCTCCACGCTCGTCACCGAATACAAGCAGTCGCCGGCGGACAACGACCGTTCGACCATCACCCTCCGGCGACTGCTTCTCGCCTTCCCAATGCACCGCCGCGGCGCCCGGGTGTTGCGGGGCTTCTACTACTTCGTCGTCGGCATGGTGCTGCTGCAGGTCTCCGGCGCGCTGGCATCCATCTTCGGCAGAGCGGACACGCTCGGCATCCCGAACTATTTCTCGGACGGACTTCTCTACGTCGACCTGCTCAGCATCTTCATGTACACGCTCGTCGCGATGGGGTTCCGCTTCTGGTCTTTGCGCGTCGAGGAAGCAGAATCGGCTGATGCGCCACAGCGTCGGATCACGCTGCGGGATGTGTTGTTGTTGTACCGATTCCATGGAATTCGTGCCCACATCGCGCGGATTGTCTACTGGATCTGGCTGGTAGTCATCGCGGTGATCATCGTCCTGATCGTGATAAGCGCGTTCCAGGACCTCGGGGTGCTACCGTCCAACCTCGTCGGGCTCGTAGCGTGGGTGGGATGGGCTGTCGGCCTGCATTACTGGGCGGTTTCGCACAACGAACGGGCCGTGGTTACGCCGCAGGCCACCGACTAGGTCGCGTCGGTGTCGAACGGCGTCGTCGCGGGCGCAGGCGCCGGTTCGGCCGCCTTGACGGTAGGCGTCGCGGCTTCGGGCGCGGGTGAGCTGACGGGCTTGTCGAACTTGCCGGTGAAGATCGAGTCGTCGCCGTCGAGGAGATGCTTGGTGAGCGCGGCCCGCGGTGTCATGCCGCGCAGCTTGTTGAGCTCGCTGAGCGGCTGACGCAGGTCGTCGAACTCGGGGCCGAGGTCCTCACGTAGCTGGCTGGTGGCCCCGCTGATGTAGTCGCGGGCCTGCCGCAGCGCGCCGGACGTCCAGCGGATCGCACCCGGTAGCCGTTCGGGCCCAAGGATCACCAAACCGGCGACCACCAGGACCAGCATCTCGCCCCAGCCCACGTTGCCGAACATCCCTAGACGGTGTTGTCGGGGCCGGGGTTGACGGTCAGCACGACATGGCGGCCGTCGCGGACGACCTCGATCGGTGCGTCCTGCCCGATCTTGAGCTGGCGGACCGCGACGACGAACTCGTCGGCATCGGCGACGGTGCGGTCGCCGACCTTGACGACGACATCGTTCTCAAGAATGCCGGCCCGTTCGGCAGGGCTGCCCGCCTTCACATTGGCCACCTGGGCGCCAGAGGCGATGTCATTGCTGACCGAGCGCGCCGTAAGGCCCAGCGTCGGGTGGGCGATCTTGCCGTCCTTGATCAGCGCCTCGACGACGTTCTTGACCTCGTTCACCGGGATCGCGAAACCGAGACCGCTTGCGCTGTCCGACAGCGACTTTCCCGCGGTGTTGATGCCGATGACGTTGGCGTTCATGTCGATCAGCGGGCCGCCCGAGTTGCCGTGGTTGATCGACGCGTCGGTCTGCACGCCGTCGATGACGGTGTCGGTGTCCGAGCCGTCGCCCGACAGAGGCACGGGGCGATGCAGCGCGCTGATGATGCCCTGCGTCACGGTGCTGCGCAGACCCAGCGGGGCACCGGCCGCGATCACCTCGTCGCCGACCCGCAGCTTGTCGGAGTCGCCGAGCTTGGCAACGGTCAGATTGTCGACGTTGTCGACCTTCAGTACGGCAAGGTCGGTTTTGGGGTCGCGGCCGACGAGGTTGGCAGGCACTTCCTTGCCGTCGTTGAAGACGACGTGAATCTTGTACTGGCTCGGGTTGATGGCCGCCTCGGAGATCACGTGGTTGTTGGTCACGATGTAGCCACGCTCGTCGAGCACGAGCCCGGAACCCTGCGAGCCCTCCTGGTCGCCGACCGCTTCCACGGTGACCACCGAATCAGCCACCGACGCAGCGACTTTGGCGAATCTGCCCTCGGGCGGCGGACCGGCGTCGCCGGTGTCCAACGTCACCTTCGACGTGGTGAACGCCTCGACGACCTCGGCGGTCTTGCGGCCCACCCAGCCACCGGCGACGCCGATGACCAGCGCGACGATGCCAAGCACCGCCAGCGCGACGAAGGACACCCTGCCGCCGAAGAGCACGTCACGCACACCGAGCTTGCCCATCTGGATGTTCGCAGGAGCATGCGTGGGCGCAGGTACCGCAGGGGTGCCAAGCGCCGCGGCGGCGCCGGGGTCACGCCAGGGATCGGCGGGCTCGTCGGCATCCTGTCCGTGGCGTTCAGCGTCGAGCGCGCCCGCATCGGCGGGATGACGCTGTAGCGACTCGCCGCCTGCGTATGGCCGCCCGAACGCCTCGGTCAGTACCGGGTCGGGCGGCTGATTCGTCGGCGTGTACTCGCCTTGGTCGCGGATGCGGTCCAGACCCACGAAAGATCCGTCGACACCGTCGGGCCGGCCGAACGCGCGTTGCGAGGCCGGATCGACAGGTGGCCGCGAGACAGGGCGCGGCTCAAGGCGGTCTCTGCCGCCCGACTGGTCCTGGTTGGTCACCCGTGTATCACTCTCTATAAGAGCGCCCGCAATCGCCGGCGCAGGTCGCTGATCGAGTCCGCATCCACCCTACCGGCGTTTACGCCGCGACCGCGTCGGGTCGTCAGCTAACTGCGTCCGATCCGCCTCGACCGGCGGTTCTTCCGGGTTGTGGTGCGGGATCTGGGACAACATGCCCAGCAAAGCGCTCGGGATGACGATCGGGCACGAGTCCCGCAACGCAGCGCGAGCCTGACGCTGGGCTTCCACCTCGGTCGCGCACTGCGGGCACAGTGACAAATGGTGCGCGGCACGCAGGTGTGCGGTCATCCGCAATTCGCCATCGACGAACGCGGCGAGGGCCTCGGTGGACAGATGCTCCGTCGAGCCGAACTGCCGCGGTCCGACGGGTCCCTCACTTTGCGAGGCAAATTGAGCAGGTAGCCAGGAGAACGCACGGCGGAACACGTGCCCCGGGTCGACCATCGCCCAGCTCCTCTCGGCTTACTCACGTCTGTACGACGGTGCTCACTCGAATGTAGCGCGGCGCGCTGCGCCCGACACCTGCGAACCTCAGGCCGATTTGGCCGTGTCCTCGGAGTGGGCGGCCAGATAGTCCCGCAGCGCCTGGCGTCCGCGGTGGATGCGGCTGCGCACGGTGCCGAGCTTCACGCCAAGCGTGGCGCCGATTTCCTCGTAGGACAGACCCTCGATGTCACACAGGACCACCGCAGCGCGGAACTCCGGCGGCAGCGAGTCAAGCGCGGCCTGGAGGTCCGGGCCCAGCCGCGAATCGTGGTAGATCTGCTCCGGGTTTGGCTCGTCGGCGGGCACCCGCTCGTAATCCTCCGGCAGCGCTTCCATCCGGATGCGGCCGCGCCTGCGGACCATGTCGAGGAACAGGTTCGTGGTGATGCGGTGAAGCCAGCCTTCGAACGTGCCTGGCTGGTAGTTCTGCACCGAGCGGAACACCCGGATGAACGTCTCCTGCGTCAGGTCCTCGGCGTCGTGCTGGTTACCGGAGAGCCGGTAGGCCAGTCGGTAGACGCGGTCGGCGTGCTGACGCACCAGCTCGTCCCATGACGGCATCGTGGTGTGGTCGCCGGTCGCGTCGAACACCGCGGTGCCGGTCAACTCGTCGGAAGGCTCCACCCAGTCCCCCTCGGTGAACTGCTCGAGGTGGGCCATGGAAACTGGGGCCGTAGGCGTGGTGGTCGTCGGATCCTCCTGGTCAGAACTGTCTTTACGGGCAGACAGCTCGATATTGGCGGGAACGTGAGTTTTCAAGTCCTTATTCCCAGAGCCCCAGCGTTCGCCGCGTTCCATGGGGATACACTCGCGGACCCTAATGTGGCGGACATATGAGCAAACTGAACATTTCCTGAGAAAGAAAGCTACCCATTTTTCGACCTGCAGAAACTGCCCGTTCCCGGCGCCGATTCTGGCCTCGAGGCGCGGGCGTGTCGCGGCGCGGGGCCACCCGGCTAGCTCTACGCTGCGGGCATGGCAGGCATCGACGACGTCATCGGCGGCGGGCCACGGAGCCGCTCCGGCGGCGACATTCAGCCGCAGAGCCGCGCCGATTCGATCGTCACGCACGCCGAACAGTCGATCTCCGAGGACGCCATCGTCGCTGCCGCACGTGAGCGGGCCCTCGACATCGGCGCAGGCGCCGTCACTCCCGCCGTCGGGGCGCTGCTGTGCGTGCTCGCCAAGCTGACAGGGGCCAAGGCCGTCGTCGAGGTCGGCACCGGAGCAGGCGTCAGCGGGCTGTGGCTGCTGTCGGGGATGCGTGACGACGGGGTGCTGACGACGATCGACGTCGAACCCGAGCATCAGCGCATCGCGAAGCAGGCGTTCGTCGAGGCAGGCGTCGGGCCGTCGCGCACCCGGCTGATCAGTGGCAGGGCGCAGGACGTGCTGACGAGACTGGCCGACGAGTCCTACGACCTGGTGTTCATCGACGCGGATCCGGTCGACCAGCCGCAGTTCGTCGTCGAGGGGGTTCGGCTGCTGAGGCCAGGGGGCGCGATCGTCGTGCACCGCGCCGCATTGGGCGGGCGGGCCGGCGACGCGAACGCCAGCGACCCCGAAGTCAACGCAGTGCGTGAGGCGGCGCGGCTGATCGCCGAGGACGAGCGGCTGACGCCGGTGCTCGTCCCGCTTGGCGACGGCCTGCTCGCCGCCGCCCGCGACTGATACGCGTCACGCGCCTGCCAGGTCACGGATCCCACGGCCGATCAGCATCGCCCCGATGAGCAGGAACAACACCATCATCACCGCTTTCTCGTTCGACGACAGCCATGCCTTGACGCCGACGAGACGGGCCCGCGCAGCCTGTCCGCCGACGAGATAGCCCGCCAACGGCACGGTGATCGTCACGGTCGAGAGTGCGATGAACGCGGCAGCCACAATGACATCGGTGCCGACGGGCAACCGCGCGGCGGCGATGTCGACCCCGGTGAGGAACCCCAGCGAGAGGCTGGCCGGGTCGATCACGCTCACCAGCAGGCCCAGCCCGACCGAACCTTTGGCGGTCAGCCCATCGATCCGACGCGTCAGCAGACTTGGTCGCGAAGGCTCGTTGCGACGCCGCCAGATCCGGTAGGCAAGCGCGACCAGCAACAGGCCGATCACGATTCTGGCCACCGATATCGCGGGCCGCGGGTGATCGCTGCGGTGCCCCAGTGTCGGATCGTCGATCAACGAGATGATCACCAGCCCGGCAGCGACGATCAGCGCCAGACCGGCAATGCGTCCGACGACGAAGCCGACGCCCTTGGCCTTGGCGTCCTCGGAAACCAGGATCAACATGATCGCGATGATCGGCAGTGGTCCCGCAGCCAGGGCCACGGCCAACGGCAGAATCTCCCCGATCGCTGTACCCACCCCGATGCCTTCCTGCCGCGCAGCCGCACTGAATTTCGACGACGGATAGATCTTTACGCATTTCTAACGGCGGGGATGCTTGACCATCCACTGAACGCGTGTTTAGTGTACTAAACATGCGTTCAGCGTCGAACGATCGCACGGCCATCGCCCGGATCCGCGATGCCGCGATCGACCAGTGGGGTCAGCACGGGTTCACCGTGGGGCTACGGAGCATCGCCGAGGCGGCGGGCGTGTCAGCCGCATTGGTGATCCATCACTTCGGGTCCAAGGACGGTCTGCGCAAGGCGTGCGACGACTCCATCGCCGAAGAGATCCGCATGGCCAAGTCGGAGTCCATCACCACCCACGATCCGGCGGCGTGGTTCGCCCAGATGGCCGAGATCGCTTCGTACGCGCCGATGATGGCGTACCTGGTGCGCAGCATGCAGTCCGGCAGCGAGCTGGCCAGGTCGTTCTGGAACCGCATGCTGCAGGACGCCGAGGAGTATTTCGAAGAAGGTGTGCGCGCCGGCACGCTGAAGCCAAGCCGAGACCCACGGGCCAGGGCCAGATACCTCGGAATGAGCAGCGGCGGCGGGTTTTTGATGTACCTGCAACTGCACGACAACCCAAGCGACCTTCGCGCGGTTCTTCGGGATTACGCCGAAGAGATGGTCCTACCCGCCCTCGAGGTCTACACCCAGGGCCTGATGACCGACTCCACGATGTACGACGCGTTCCTCGCCGCGCATGAACAAGGTATCCCGTTCACCACACCTCAAGAGGGAGATGACAGTGACGGCGACATCCCTGCGGCGGGCTGACACCACAGCACGGTCACAGCTCGCAGTCGAGATCCGAGGCCTATCCAAGTCTTTCGGCCGCACCAAGGCGCTCGACGGCCTCGACCTTGCGGTCGCACCTGGCAGCATCACCGGCTTCCTCGGCCCCAACGGCGCGGGCAAGTCCACCACCATCCGGGTCCTGCTTGGGCTGCTTCGTGCCGACGGTGGGACCGTACGACTGCTCGGCGGCGACCCGTGGCGGGACGCGGTCGCGTTGCACCGCCGGATCGCCTATGTGCCAGGCGATGTGACGTTGTGGCCCAACCTGACCGGTCTGCAGGCCATCGACTTCCTTGCGGGCCTGCGGGGCAACGGCGTCGACACCCGGCGCCGTGACCAGTTGATCGAGCGCTTCGAACTCGATCCGCACAAGAAGGCACGCACCTACTCCAAGGGCAACCGGCAGAAGGTGGCGATCGTGGCCGCGTTCTCAACCAACGCCGAGCTGTACATTCTCGACGAGCCGACGTCCGGCCTGGATCCGTTGATGGAAAAGGCTTTTCAGCGATGCGTCGAGGAGGTCGCCGGGCGCGGCGCTGCGGTGCTGCTGTCCAGCCACATCCTGGCCGAGGTGGAGAAGCTGTGCGACAACGTGACGATCATCCGCGCAGGGCGGGCCGTGAAGTCGGGCACGCTCGACGAGTTGCGCCACCTGATGCGCACCACCGTGACGGTGCGCACCCGCACCGACGGCCAGGAGCTGCAACGCACTCCGTTCGTGCACGATTTCTCGATTCACGACGGCCACTACAGCTTCTCGGTCGACCGCCATGATCTCGACCGCGCGATGGGCCTGCTCACCAAACTGGGCCTGATCGATCTGACCGTGACCCCGGCGTCGTTGGAGGACATGTTCCTGCGCGAATACCAAGGGGTGACCCGATGACCGCCACCGCGCTCGCGCCGTCCACGCGGCGGCAGGGCGTCGCACCGGGCGGCTCCCCGTGGACGGGAACGACGCGACTGCTGCTGCTCGCCCTGCGCCGCGACCGCCTCCGGCTGTCGGTGTGGATCGCGCTGCTGACGCTGATGATGGTCTACGCGCCGAACGCCATCAAGCTGGCCTATCCCGACGAGGCCCAGCGGATGGCCAGGGTGAACCTGATGAAGACGCCCGCCGCACTCATGATGGGCGGCCCGATGTTCGGCGGCAACGAGACCGCCCTTGGCGCGATGATGGCCAACGAGCTGATGCTCACGCTGATCGTCGCCGCGTCGATCCTGTCCATTCTCACCGTCATCCGGCACACTCGCACCGAAGAAGAAAGCGGCGCAGCGGAATTGGTGCTGTCGTCCGTGGTGGGCAGGTACGCCAGGACATTCGCCGCGCTGATACTCGTCGGCGGAGTCAACGCGATACTGGCCGTCACCATGACGGTGGCCATGTCCGCGACCGGCTTCGACTTCGTCGACACCGCGGCGATGTGCCTTGGGGTCACCGGGGTGGCCATGGTGTTCGGTGCGGTCGCCGCCGTGACCGCCCAGCTGTGGCGTCAGGCGCGCACAGCCACCGGCGCAGCGATGGCGACCCTGGCGGTGGCCGCGCTTGTGCGTGGTGTCGGCGACGTGATCACCAACTCGGGCAGCGCGCTGAGCTGGTTCTCCCCCATCGCATGGGCTCAGCAGATGCGCGCGTTCGTCGACCTGCGGTGGTGGCCGTTCGCGCTGCTGGTCGTGCTCGCGCTCGTTTTGATGGCGTCGGCGACGGTGCTGGAGAGCAGGCGCCAGTACGACGACGGCAACATTCCATCCTCCGGCGAGCACCCGAACGCCCATCCGATCAAGAGCACTTTCGCACTGCACCTGACGCTCCAACGCGGCCAGACCGTCGGATGGGGTGTCGGATTGTTCCTGGGCGGCTTGGCGTTTGGGTCGATGACCAAATCGCTGCTGGACGCCGCGAAGGAGAACGAGCTCATCAACCGCGTGCTGTCGGCGCAGGGCACCGACGGTGTGTACACCACGATGACGCAGTTCCTCGCCGCGGCGGCCACCGCCTACGCGGTCGGCGCCGTGCTGCGGGTGTACACCGACGAGGAGAAGGGCCTCGGCGAGGCGGTGCTCGCCGGTGCGGTATCACGCTGGCGGTGGCTGGTCACCGCGGTCGCGGCTGCCGTGCTGGGCTCGGCCCTCCTGATGTTGTTGGCGGGCCTTGGCAACGGCCTCGGCGCAGGCATCACCCTCGGCGAACCGGGGACCATCGTGAAACTGACATTGGCAGGACTGGCGTTCGTGCCCGCGATGGCGGTGCTGGCCGGAGTCGCGGCTCTGGCCGTTGCAGCGCGACGGCCCTGGATCGGTTGGCTGGCAGTGGCATTCGTCGTGATGTCGCTGTATCTCGGCGCATTGCTGCGGCTCCCGCAATGGCTGCTCGATCTATCGCCGGTGGGGCAGACCACGGCGCCAACGGATTTCCCTGCCGCGGCGCTCGCCGTCATGGTCGTCGCCGCCACCGCACTGACTTTGGTCGCCGGCTGGATCTATCGCAGCCGCGATGCGGTGTAACACAACCAAAGAGAAGGGATTATGAAGACCGCACTTCAAGCAACGACGTCATCCGCATTTGCCTTCGCGCTGATCATGCTGGCGATGTTCTGGCCGGCCGGTACGTTCGACTACTGGCAGGCTTGGGTCTTCCTCGGTGTGTTCGTCGTGCTCGCGGTGATCTACACCATCTACATGGGGGTGACGAACCCCGCCGCCCTGCGCCGCCGGATGAATGCCGGGCCATCGCACGAGACCAGGCCCGTGCAGAAGGTCGTCAGCGCAGGCGTGGGGCTGACCTTTTTTGCCCAACTGGTTGCGGCCGGGTTCGACCACCGGTTCGACTGGTCGACGGTGCCACCACCGCTCGTTTTCGTCGGAAATGTGCTAGTTGTCGTCGGACTCGGCATCGCCATGCTCGTGGTCGTCCAAAACAACTATGCCGCAGCAAATATCACCGTCGAAGCAGATCAGACAGTGGTGTCGACCGGACTCTACGGACTGGTGCGCCATCCGATGTACTTCGGGAGTCTCATCATGATGGTCGGCACCTCGTTGGCGCTCGGCTCCTACTGGGCACTGGTCATGGTTGCTGTCATGGCAGTGCTTTTCGCGGTTCGCATCGTCGACGAAGAGAAGGCGCTTACCGACGGACTGTCCGGCTATCGCGAGTACACCCGCAAGGTGCACTCGCGACTGGTCCCCCACGTCTGGTAGGGAGCCGTCCGTGAAAATAGTTGCCCAACTAGCGATCTCGGTGCCGATTGGCCTCATCGCCTTCGGCCTGATGGTGTTCTTGCCTGCCGGTACGTTCGACTACTGGCAGGGCTGGGCGTTCATCGCGGTATTCGCCATCGCGACACTGCTCCCCAGCATCTATCTGGCCGTGCGCAATCCCGAAGCCCTGCGCCGCCGCATGCAGGCGGGCCCCGGCGCAGAGACCCGAACCGCGCAGAAGATCATCATCACCTTTGCGTTTCTGTCGATGGGAGCGATGATCGTGGTGAGCGCATTGGACCATCGCTTCGGTTGGTCGTCGGTGCCCGCGGCCGTCTCCGTGGTCGGCGTCGTCCTGGTCGGTACCGGCCTACTCATCGCAATGATCACCACGATCCAAAACGGCTATGCGGCAGCGAACATCGGCGTCGAACCGGACCAGACGGTGGTGTCGGAGGGCGTGTACTCCCTTGTCCGCCACCCGATGTACTTCGGCAACGTCGTGATGATGCTCGGCGTCCCGCTTGCGCTCGGCTCGTATTGGACACTGCTTTTCGTCATTCCCGGCCTACTCGTACTCGCCGCTCGGATCCGCGACGAGGAGCAGCTCCTCGCCAAGGAATTGCCCGGCTATCGCGAATACGCGGCGAAGGTGCACTATCGACTCGTGCCCGGGGTCTGGTGAGGGCGCGACACTCGCCATGCGGCGAGGAGTATCTCCACGACAGTGAACCTGAGCACGGTGTTGACGATCATCGTGCGGCTGACGCCGGTCTGCTGCATATAGACGAGATCAAGTACGCCGCTTACCAGATGTAGCGGTCCTCATGAAATCCCTTTCTGTCATGCAAGCAGGTAGCCATCCGTCATAAAGGTGACAGATGGCGAGAGCGGAGTATGACGAGAGAAGTTGACGACATGCGCGGAGAAGCATTCGAGGAGCACAGGGCCCACCTGCGGTCGGTCGCCTATCGGATGTTGGGTTCGCTGGGCGAGGCCGACGATGCCGTGCAGGAGGCGTGGCTGCGGATGGACCGCACCGACATCGGCGACGTCGGCAATCTGCGCGGCTGGCTGACGACGGTCGTCGCCCGCATCTGCCTGGATATGCTTCGCGCCCGTGGCGCCCGACCCGAGCTGCCGCTCGACGAGACGCTGACCGATCACACGGCGGCCGAGGACGCCGTCGATCCTGAGCGAGAGGCCGAGCTGGCCGATTCCATCGGCGTGGCCCTGCTCGTCATCCTTCAGACCCTGTCCCCGGCCGAACGCCTTGCGTTCGTGCTGCACGACATGTTCGACCTGCCGTACGCGGAGATCGCTCCGATCGTCGGCCGCTCGGAGAACACCGCCGCCCAGCTTGCGGCGCGGGCCCGTCGCCGCGTACGCGGTAAAACTCCTGACCCGGCAGGCGACCTCGCGCACCAGCGGCGGCTCGTGGAGGCATTTCTCGCCGCGGCGCGCGACGGCGATTTCGCCGCCCTGCTGGCGGTGCTCGACGACGAAGTCGTGCTGCACGTCGACGCGACCTTGGCCGGCTCGCCGACAACGATCCGGGGGGCGCAGTCGGTGGCCACCAACGCGCGAATGTTCGCCGCCAACGCCCGATTCGCCGAACCCGCCCTTGTCGACGACGCGGTCGGCATCGTCGTCGCGCCCAGGGGTCGGTTGGCGATCGTGCTGCGCTTCACGGCGATCGGCGAACGGATCACCGAGATCGACATCGCCGCCGACCCGCAGCGG
This sequence comes from uncultured Actinomycetota bacterium, assembly GCA_963711755.1. Taxonomy (GTDB): domain Bacteria; phylum Actinomycetota; class Actinomycetes; order Mycobacteriales; family Mycobacteriaceae; genus Mycobacterium. The sequence continues at coordinate 334,715 of CAVQFK010000023.1, read as the reverse complement.
CTACGCGGATTCAATTTGGCCGTGCTGTCCTGAGGGAGTTGCCAAACCTGTCAGAGGGTCTCGGTAGACTCGCACACATGTTCGATATGCTGGCGGTGATCGACTCCGACGCCGATGAGGCGACGCTGGTCGAGGGCATCGCCGAGCTCGAACACCTCAAGTCGGTGGCCGCGGCCGGGCAGGTCAGGCTGACCGCGGCGCTGGATCAGAAGCGTCGTGCCCGCGAGGCGGCCCAGGGTGTGCCCGCGGCCAAGCGGGGCCGCGGTCTTGCCAGTGAGATCGCGCTGGCCCGTCACGATTCGCCCGAACTGCGGTGGCCGGCATCTGGGTTTTGCCCGGGCCCTGGTGTATGAGATGCCGTACACGCTGGCTGCTTTGGAGGCCGGGGTGCTCTCGGAGTGGCGGGCCACGTTGATCGTGCGGGAGTCGGCCTGCCTGAGCGTCGACGACCGCGGCACCCTCGATGCGCGGATGTGTGCGGATCAGGCCGAGTTGGCAGGCAAGGGTGACAAGGGCATCGAAGTAAAGGCCAAAGCCATTGCCTATGAACTGGACCCGCAGGCCGTCGTCGATCGCGCGGTGCGCGCTGAGCGTGAACGCACGGTGACCATCCGTCCCGCGCCGGACACCATGAGCTATGTGACGCTGTTGCTGCCGATGGCCCGGGGGGTGTCGGTGTACGCCGCGCTCAAGGGTGCCGCGGACACCACGTTCGACGGTCGTGGGCGCGGTCAGGTGATGGCCGATACCGCCTATGAGCGGATCACCGGCCACCCAGCCGAGGTGCCGACCCCGATCGCGGTGAACCTGGTGCTCACCGATGAGACCCTGCTCGGTGGGGCGAGCACCCCGGCGCACGTGCCGGGGTACGGGCCGGTGCCCGCGGCCGTGGCGTGCCGGCTGGCCGCCGAGGCGGTCGCCGATGAGCGGTCCAAGGCCACCCTGCGTCGGCTCTACCGGCACCCGAAAACCGGTGCGTTGGTGGCGATGGAATCGCGGGCCCGGCTGTTCCCGACTGCTCTGGCGCGGTTCATCGCGTTCCGCGACGACACCTGCCGAACCCCGTATTGCGACGCCCCGATCCGGCACACCGACCACGCCACCCCCCACGCCCGCGGCGGTGCCACCACCGCCGCCAACGGCCTTGGCACGTGCGAGGCCTGCAACTACGCCAAGGAAGCACCCGGCTGGCGCGTGCACACCATCGAGGCCCAAGGTCGGCGGCACACCGCCGAATACATCACGCCCACCGACGCCCACCACCATTCGCACGCACCGCCGCTGCTCAATGACGTCGTCGTCTTCACCCCGAGCGCGGTCGAAACCCGAATCGCCCATCACCTCGCAGGGCTACCCGCCGCGTAAACCTGCGCATACTGATCTGATGGAACTGCTGACCGGCTTCGGGCTGGCCACTGCGGCGGGCCTCAACGCCTACATCCCGCTGCTGGCCCTCGGATTGCTGTCCCGGTTCACCGACCTGGTGTCGTTGCCGCACGGATGGGCGTGGCTGGAGAACGGCTGGGTGATGGCGATCGTCGCCGTGCTGCTCGTCATCGAGGTGGTCGCCGACAAGATCCCGGCGCTCGACAGCATCAACGACGCCATCCAGACCTTCGTCCGGCCGACGGCAGGGGGCATCGTATTCGGATCGGGCACCGCGGCGCAGACCTCCGCGGTCGCCGACCCCGGTGCGTTCGCGCAATCCGGTCAGTGGATTCCCGTCGTCATCGGCGTCGTGACCGCGCTGGCGGTGTCGTTGACGAAATCCGCCGTGCGACCCGCCGCCAACGTGGCCACGGCGGGATTCGCCGCACCGGTGCTATCCACGGTCGAGGACGGGATCAGCGTGAGCCTGGTGTTCGTCGCCATCCTGCTGCCGGTGCTGGTGTTGGTGGTGCTGGTCGCATTGGCCTGGGCGGTTATTGCCCTAATGCGCCGCCGACGACGCAAAGCCGCGGCTTAGATCCAGACGCCCTTGCCCACGGCGACCACTCCCCCTGCGCTGATCGCGAAGCGGTCGCGGTCCTTCTCCAGGTCGACCCCGACCATCTCACCGGGCCCGACGACGACGTTCTTGTCGAGGATCGCGTGACGCACCACCGCACCGCGCCCGATCCGCGTGCCCGGCATGATCACGCTGCCCTCGACGATGGCACCGTCGTCAACGACGACGTTGGATGACAGCACCGAATTACGAACGGAGGCAGCCGAAATGATGCTGCCCGCCCCGACCACCGACTCCTGCGCCGAGCCGCCGTTGACGAACTTCGCAGGCGCCAGGTTCTCTGACTCGCCCCGTATCGGCCAGCGCTTGTTGTAGAGGTTGAACACCGGGTGCACCGACACCAGATCCATGTGCGCGTCGTAGAACGCGTCCAGGGTCCCGACGTCGCGCCAGTAGCCGTGATCGCGTTCGGTGGCGCCGGGCACCTCATTGTTGGAGAAGTCGTAAACCGCGGCCATGCCGTCGCCGACGAGACGCGGGATGATGTCGCCGCCCATGTCGTGATCGGAGTCGTCGTCATCGGCGTCGGCGCGAATCGCATCGATGAGCACCTTGGTGGTGAAGATGTAGTTGCCCATCGACGCGAACGTCTGCTCGGGGTCGTCGGGCGTACCCGGCGGCTCGGCCGGCTTCTCGATGAAGCCGCGGATGCGCCCCGACTCATCGGAGTCGATGCAACCGAATGCGGTGGCCTCGCTGCGCGGCACCCGAATGCCCGCAACCGTCGCGCCTGCCCCGCTCTCAATGTGGAAGGTGAGCATCTGCTCGGGATCCATGCGATACACGTGGTCGGCCCCGAAGATGATGATGTAGTCCGGGTCCTCGTCGTAGATCAGGTTTAGCGACTGGTAGATGGCATCGGCCGAGCCGGTGTACCACCGCGGCCCGAGCCGCTGCTGGGCAGGAACCGGCGTGATGTACTCGCCGGCAAGCCCCGAAAGCCGCCAGTTCTGCGAAATATGGCGGTCCAGCGAATGCGATTTGTACTGGGTCAGCACGCAGATTCGCAGATACCTGGCATTGACGAGGTTGGACAGTACGAAGTCGATCAGCCGGTACGCGCCACCGAAGGGAACCGCCGGCTTGGCGCGGTCTGCCGTCAATGGATAAAGCCGCTTGCCCTCCCCGCCGGCCAGGACGATACCCAGCACGTGTGGCAATTCCCTCATGCGTCAAACCTATCGGCCGACTCTCACCTCGGCTAGGCATTCGCACATGTCCGTCAAGCGTTTTGGCGCAAAAATCGACGATGAATAAACACCGATACGGGGGCGCAGCGGCCCACTTTTTTGGATACGGTCGTCACCATGCGGGTGGCGATGATGACTCGGGAGTACCCACCCGAGGTGTACGGCGGAGCGGGCGTCCACGTCACCGAGCTCGTCGCTCAGCTCCGTCATCTATGCGAGGTCGACGTGCACTGCATGGGAGCGCCGCGCCAGAGCGCCATCGTCGCGCACACCGACCCGGCCCTGAAGGGCGCCAACCCGGCGCTTTCGACGCTGTCGGCCGACCTGAACATGGTCAATGCGGCCTCGGCGGCCACCGTCGCGCATTCGCACACCTGGTACACCGGGCTGTCCGGGCACCTGGCCGCCTTGCTGTACGGCATTCCGCACGTGTTGACCGCGCATTCGCTCGAACCGATGCGGCCGTGGAAGGCCGAGCAGCTCGGCGGCGGGTACCGCGTGTCGTCATGGGTGGAGAAGACCGCGGTCGAGGCCGCCGATGCGGTGATTGCGGTCAGCTCGGGCATGCGCGACGACGTGCTGCACACCTACCCCGCGCTCGACCCGAATCGGGTGCACGTGGTGCGCAACGGGATCGACACCGATGTCTGGTACCCGGTGGATCGTACAAGCAACGATATGAGCGATTCGGTGCTGGCCGAACTCGGCGTGGACCTCGACCGCCCCATCGTCGCGTTCGTCGGGCGGATCACCAGGCAGAAGGGCGTCGCCCACCTCGTCGCGGCCGCGCACCATTTCGCCCCGGACGTTCAACTGGTGCTGTGCGCGGGCGCGCCAGACACGCCGGAGATCGCCGCGGAGGTGACAGAAGCGGTGCAGGAGCTGGCACGGGCGCGCAGCGGCGTGTTCTGGGTCCGCGAAATGCTTCCGGTCGCCAAGATCCGCGAAATACTTTCAGCAGCAACAGTTTTCGTATGCCCGTCGGTGTACGAACCACTCGGCATCGTCAACCTGGAGGCGATGGCCTGCGCGACGGCGGTGGTGGCCTCCGATGTCGGCGGCATCCCGGAGGTGGTCGCCGATCAACAGACCGGGCTGCTGGTGCATTACGACCCAAGCGACCCGGCGTTTTTCGAAAGACGGCTGGCCGAAGCGGTCAATTCACTGGTGGCCGAGCCAGATCGAGCCAGCCAATTCGGTCGGTCCGGGCGGCAACGCTGCATCCAGGAATTTTCCTGGGCGCACATTGCCGAGCAGACGCTGGAGATCTACCGGAAGGTTTCGTCCTAGCCGCTGGTGACACCCTTGAGCTCGTCGCCGAGGGCGGCCGCTTCGTCAGGGGTGAGTTCGACCACAAGTCGCCCGCCGCCTTCCAGTGGTACTCGCATCACGATGCCCCGCCCCTCCTTGGTTGCTTCCAGTGGACCGTCGCCGGTCCGGGGCTTCATCGCCGCCATCGAGTGCTCCCTCCACATGAGCTGGCCCGCGTCGGGCTAGTGAACTTCTCCCTATTGTTCCCTATCGGCGGCGTTGCATGTGCAAAGACCCGGCTATGCCGGTCGTGGCGGGGCGTGTTCGACAACCGGAACCCAGCAGTCCGAGACGTGGTCGTCGACCATTCCGGTGGCTTGCATCAACGCGTAGGCGGTCGTCGGTCCGACGAAGCGGAAGCCGCGGCGTTTGAGTTCTTTGGCCATCGCGGTCGACTCCGGGGTCACCGCAGGCACTTCGGACATGTTGGCCGGACGGGCGCGTTGCGGCGGCGCGAACGACCACAACAAGTCGCCGAGATCCACGTCCAGATCGGCCGCCGCGCGCGCGTTCGCGATGGTGGCTTCGATCTTCGCGCGGTTGCGCACGATCCCGGTGTCGGCCATCAGCCGGGCGATGTCCTTGTCGCCGTAGCGGGCGATGCGTTCGATGTCGAACCCGCCGAAGGCGCGGCGAAAGTTCTCGCGCTTGCGCAGGATTATCAGCCACGACAACCCGCTCTGAAACGCCTCGAGGGTAACCCGTTCGAACAGCGGCTGCGCGCCGTGCAACGGCTGGCCCCACTCGGTGTCGTGATAGTCCCGATAGAGGTTGAAATCAGCTGTTGCTAAACGTGATTCATCGATCCAGCCGCAACGGACTTTGCCGTCGCCGGCGGCCGTCACGCGTCGTCCTCGTTGTCCGATGCCATTGCGTGCGCTCCCTCATCGGCGGGCTTGTCACCGTCGCCGGTTTCGTCGACGACGCCGTGCGCGGCACGCACCGCGGCGAGCTCGCCGCGCAGCGAGTCGAGTTCCTGCCCGAGCCGGTCGAGGACCCAGTCCACCTCGCTGGTCTTGTAGCCACGCAGGGTCTGGGTGAACTTGACGCCGTCGACGTCGACACCAGTAACGCCGGATGCCGGCAACACGGTGGCGGTGGTGGCGCGCGGCAGCGGCGGCAACGACTCGCCGCGGCCGAACAGCACGCTGCCGAGGGCGAACAGCACAATGCCGACCAGGATCAGCACTACCAGGTACAGCAGAACCAGGGTCACGCCTCGATAGTGCCTGACGCCACCGACGGGAAGTTACCCGCGGGGGCGCAGCGAGTTCATTGGCGGCCGGTCGGCCAACGACACCGTCGACGTGCGAGGGGTGTAGTCGTCGCCGTCGGCGAAGAACTGCGTGAGGCCGACTCCGGAGTCCGGGACGCCGCACTTGGACAGCAGCGTCGCGATCACCTGGCGGCTCATCGACGCCAGCTCGGTCAGCGGGCGATTGCGGTGGGACCGCACGCCGAGGTTCACCTGGGCGATCGCATCTAGGCCGAGCCGGTCGTACGTGTCGACCAACAGGCCGATCTCCACGCCGTATCCGGGCGCGAAAGGCACGGACGTCAGCAGCTCACGGGTGCCCGCGTACTCGCCGCCCAGCGGCTGCAACACGCAACTCAGCTCGGGTCGTAGCGACGCGAGCAGTGGGCGCGCGACCAGCTCGGTGACGCGCCCGCCGCCATTGGCGTCCTCGCTGCCGCTGATCTTCAACGGTCGCCGGTAGAAGCCCTTGACCAGGTGCACACCGTCGGTGGTCAGCAGCGGACCGACCAGCTTGGGCACGAACATCGGGTCGGGGTCGAGCAGGTCGGAGTCCACGAACACGACGATGTCGCCGGTGGTGACGGCCAGCGAGCGCCACAGCACCTCGCCCTTGCCGGGCTGCGGCTCGACCTCGGGCAGCGCGACCTCGCGGCTGATCACCCTGGCACCGGCCGCCAGAGCCCTGATCTCGGTGTCGTCGGTGGAGCCGGAGTCCAGCACGATCAGCTCGTCGACGAGGCCGCCCAGCAGCGGCGTGATGGTCTCGACGACGCTGCCGACGGTTTCTTCCTCGTTGAGGGCAGGCAGCACCACCGAAATGGTGCGTCCGCGCTTGGCGGCCTCGAGCTCAGCGATCGTCCACGTCGGCCGGTTCCAGCTGTGATCGGTCAACCATCTCCCGGTGACGACGTCCGTGCCGGGTAGTTCAGGTGTCAGTGTCATGCCAGTCCCCTCACCGTGCGCGTCGGCGGACGCACGCCCTGGATCGACGCGACCATCTCCAGTACGCGTCGAGTGGGGCCGACCTCGTGTACACGGAACATCGCGGCGCCGTTCGCGGCGGCGATGGCCGTCGCCGCTAGGGTGCCTTCCAGGCGTTCAGTCAGACCCACACCCAGAGTTTCCCCGACGAAATCTTTGTTGCTCAGCGCCATCAGGACGGGCCATCCAGAGTTAACAAGGTCTTTTACGTGGCGCAACAAACTAAGACCGTGGTAAGTGTTCTTGCCGAAATCGTGAGTCGGATCGATTAACACCGCGTCACGGGCCACCCCGGCGGCCACCGCACGCTCGGCAGCAGCGGTCACCTCGGCGATGACGTCATCGACCACTCCGCGCTCCGAGATGCCGTAGTTGACCCGAAACGGGCGGGTGCGCGGCTGCGCACCGCCGGTATGCGAGCACACCAGGCCCGCCCCGAACTCGGCCGCGACCTCGGGCACCCCCGGATCGTGGCCACCCCAGGTGTCGTTGATCAGGTCCGCACCCGCCGCGCAGGCCTGCTTGGCGACCGCGGCGCGCCAGGTGTCGACGCTGATCAGCTGGTCCGGGTACGTGCCGCGCAGCCATTCGATGAAGGGCACGACGCGGGCGATCTCCTCGTCGGCGTCCACCGAGATGCCAGGACCGGCTTTGACGCCGCCGACGTCGACCACGTCGGCGCCCTCCTCGATCACCCGGTGGGCCGCCGATTTGGCTGACTCGTCGGTGAAGGTGGCGCCGCGGTCGTAGAACGAATCCGGCGTCCGGTTCACGATCGCCATGATCAGCGCTCGATCACCGGCCACCGGGCGGCCGCAGAAGGTCGACAACACGCCCTCCAGGCTACGGGCGTGCCATTTCGGCTACTTGGGCTTCTTGCCGTCCTTCACTTCTGCGGGGTACTCGTCGTAGAACTCGACGTAGCCCTCGTCACGGCCGGACAGCACGTAGATCGGGTCCTCGACCTCATCGGATTTGTAGCCCTGCTCGCGCAGATCGACCTTCTGGCTCTTGAACGTCGAGGTGTGCGCCAGCTCCTTCACCACGCGAACGAACAGCGGTACCGCATAGCCGGGCAGCCTGTCGAAGGCGGCCTTGGCCAGCGCCTTGCCGTCGAACTCTTCGCCCTCTTTGAGCTGGATGGCCGCCATCCCGGCGCGGCCGCCCGCGCCCTCGACCTCGACACCGAACACCGTGCACTCCTCGACCTGAGGGTCGGTCGACACCGCGGCCTCGACCTCGGTGGTGGCCACGTTCTCGCCCTTCCACCGGAACGTGTCCCCGAGCCGGTCGGTGAACGAGGCGTGCCCGAAACCCTGCGACCGCATCAAGTCGCCGGTGTTGAACCAGACGTCGCCCTCTTTGAACGCGTCGCGCACCAACTTCTTCTCGGTGGCCTTCTTGTCGGTGTAGCCGTCGAACGGCTGGAAGTTGCTGACCTTCGACAGCAGCAGCCCTGGCTCGCCGTTCTTGACCTTCTGCACCCGGCCGTCGTCGCCTCGCAGCGGCTCACCGGTGTCGGCGTCGTACGCCACGAACGCCACCGGCGTCGGGCAGATGCCGGTGGACTTGGGCACGTTGAACACGTTGACGAACGCGGTGTTGCCCTCGCTGGCGCCGTAGAACTCGCACACCCGCTCGATGCCGAATCGCTCGGTGAACTCGTCCCAGATCGCAGGGCGCAACCCGTTGCCGCAAATCACCCGCACCTTGTGCTTGCGGTCGGTGTCCTTGGGCGGCTGGTTGAGCAGATACGAGCAGATCTCTCCGATATATACGAACGCGGTTGCGTCATACCGGATCACGTCGTCCCAGAACTTCGACGCCGAGAACGACTTGCCGAGGGCCAGCGTCGCACCGGAGTTCAGCACCGAGGACAGCGCGACCGTCAATGCGTTGTTGTGGTACAGCGGCAGGCAGCAGTACAGGGTGTCGTTGGTGGTCAGCCGCATGCCGAGGCCGCCGAAGCCGGCAAGGGCGCGCAGCCACCGGTAGTGCGTCATCACACTGGCCTTCGGCATGCCGGTGGTGCCCGACGTGAAGATGTAGAACGCCTTGTCCTTGGCCAGCACCGCGGAGGTGGTCGCGGGGTTGGTGGTCGGCGCGGTGGCCGCCAGCCGCTCCAGCTCATCGACGGTCATCAGGCCGGTGGTGTCCGCACCGCTCTCGGTGATCGGGTCGATCAAGTCGGTGTCGGCGACCACAGCCTTGGCGTCCAGCAGCCCGAAGCTGTGCTTGAGCACATCGCCGCGCTGGTGGTAGTTGAGCATCCCGGCGATCGCCCCGCACTTGACCGCGGCCAGCATGACCAGTACCGACTCGGGCGAGTTGCGCAGCATGATCCCGACGACGTCGCCGTGTCCGACGCCGCGAGCGGCCAGCACGGCGGCGTAGCGGTTGGTGGTTTCGTTCGCCTCGCGATAGGTGATCTGCTGATCGGCGAACTTGATGAACACCTTGTCGGCGTAGCGGGCTGCGCGCTCCTGGAACACCTTGCCGATCGAGGTCTTGGCCGACGGCCGCGCCCCGAACCCGGTGATCACGCCCCGCAGGATCGTCGGCGCGTCCATCAGCAGACCCGGCACGTGGGTGGCGATGTCGAGCAGTCCGACGCTGCCGCGTTTGTCGTCGCTCATGCGATGTGTCCCCTCTACAAGCTCGTATGCGCACAACACCCTAGTGACCGCTGTCACCCCGCTGGTGCGCACACCGCCAACGCCGCTTCGACGTCATCGACAACGACCAGCCTGTCCAACGCCCCCTCAGCGACGTATCCACTGTCCACAAGCCCGTGCAACCAGGCCAGCAGGCCCTCGTAGTGCCCGATCGGGTCGAGCATCACCAGCGGCTTGTCATGCATACCCAAATAGCCGGCCGTCCAGGCTTCGAAGAATTCCTCGAGGGTGCCGATGCCGCCGGGTAGCGCGATGAACGCGTCGGCGCGGTCCTCCATCACCTGTTTCCGCTCGCGCATGGTGTCGGTGACGATGAGCTCGTCGGCGTCGACGTCGGCGACCTCGCGGTGCACCAGCGCCTTGGGGATGACGCCTACGGTGCGGCCGCCGCGGGCCCTTGCCGCGCTTGCCAACGCGCCCATTGCCGAGACGTTTCCGCCACCGGACACCAGCGTCCAGCCGCGGTCTGCGACAGCTTCACCGACACGGACGGCCAGCGCCAGCAGCTCGGGATGCATTGGCCCTGAAGCGCAGTAGACGCAGACCGCCCACGGACGGTCGAGTTCTGGGGACACACGGACAACCTAGCCATAGACTCCGGCGGTGCCAGTTGAGTGGGTGACCGCGCCGCACGAGCCGGCGCTGGAACTGCTCGAAACCGGGCTACGGACGCGCACCGGCGCGGTGCTGATCGGCCCTGCGGGCGTGGGCAAGACCACGTTGGCTCGCGTGGCCGCCGAGCGGCTCGGTGGGCGGTTGCCCCGGGTCGACTGGGTGGCGGCGACGACGCCGTCGCTTCCGTTCGCCGCCTTCGGTCACCTGATCGAGGTACCCGAGACCGGCAAGACGGCGGCGGTGTTGCGGGCCGCCCGCGAGTCGTTAAGCGACGGGCGCATGTTGATCGTCGACGACGCGCATCTGCTCGACAGGCTGTCGGCGGCGCTCGTGTACCAGCTGGCGGTCAGCGGTTCGGTGACGATGATCGTCACCGTCACGGCCGACGGGCCGGTGCCCGACGAGATTTCGGCGCTCTGGCGAGACGACTTGCTGGCCCGCGTCGAGGTCGAACCACCCGGCCACGACGACAGCCGCCTCGCCACTCAGGTCGAGGAGTTCGTCGCGGCGCTGCCCGCGGGAGCGCACCGCGTGCTGGAGTACCTGGCCGTCCAAGACCCGTTGCCACTCGCCGATGTGACCGCGCTTGCCGGGGCCGACGCCGTCGAGCAGGCCGAGGCGTCCGGCACGATCGTCGTCTTCGAGCACGGAATCCGTTCGGGGCACCGGCTTTTCGTCGACGCGGTCGGCGACGCGCTCGGGGGCCCCGACCTGCGCAGGCTGCGCACCGAAGTGGTCGACCGCTTAGCCGCCTCACCGCCGCGCGGCGTTGTGGACCGGCTGCGGCTCGCCGTGCTGGCCCTGGACGGTGATCGTCCCGCACCGGTGCCCGAGCTCATCTCGGCTGCCGAGGAAGCCCTGCGGCTCGGCGACCTGGAATTGAGCGAGCGACTCGGCCGTGCCGCGGTTGCGCGGGCGCCTGGGCTGGCCGCGTGCGTGCCGCTGGCCTACGCACTCGCGTGGCAGGGGCGAGGACGCGATGCCGACGCGGTGCTCGCCGAGGTCGATCCGGACACGCTCTCGGACACCGAGCTGATGGTGTGGGCGTTGCCGAGGGCGGCCAACCAGTTCTGGATGCTGTCCGAACCCGAGCGCGCCACCGCGTTTCTGAAGACGATGCGCAGCCGCGTGAGCGCGCCTGCGGCCCAAACCACGCTCGACGCATTGTCCGCGACGTTCACGATGAACGCGGGCAGTCCCAGCCGCGCCATGCAGATCGCCGACGAGGTGCTGGCGTCACCCTCGGCCGACGAGGTCGCCGTCGGTTGGGCCGCGGCGGCCGCCGCGCTGAGCGCCGCCAGGATGGGCCGGTTCGCCGACGTCGACGCGCTTGCCGAGCGGGCGATGGCCGCCGGGCATCCCGGCCTGCTGCGGTTCACCAGTGGATTCGGCCAGACCACCGCACTGCTGATGGCAGGCGAACTGGACAAGGCGCACGCACTGGGCAGGCAGCTGACCGACTTCGCCCAATTGCAACAGCCGGGCCGCGCGATCGGCGAGGTGTTGGTGGCCGACGTGCTGATCGCCAAGGGAGATCTCGAGAACGCGGTGACCCTGTTGCGGGGTGCGGCCGCCGCACTGGCTCCGACGGGATATTCGTGGGGGCCGCTGGCGTGGATGCTGCTTGCGAACGCGCTCGGGCAGCTGGGTGCGACGGCGGAAGCCGGAAAAGTCTTGTCCCGCGCGGAATCTCGGCATGGATTGAAATCCATGCTGTTCGCGCCGGAACTCGCACTCGCGCGGGCGTGGACGATGTCAGCACGGCGCGATCCGCACGGTGCGGTCGAGGCGGCCCGCGAGGCGGCGCGTAACGCCGAACGCGGCGGTCAGTCGGCGGTGGCGCTGCGCGCCCTGCACGACGCGGTGCGGCTCGGCGACATGCGGGCCGCCGACGGCATCGCCAGGCTCGGCGTGGACTGCGCGTTCGGGCGGCTGGCCCTTGACCACGGCCGTGCGCTGGTCGCAGGCGACCGCGATGCGCTTCGCGACGTGTCGGCGCGCCTCGCCGCGATCGGCATGAACCGCGCGGCCGCCGACGCGGCGGCCCAAGCTGACAGCTAGGCCGCGTCGTCGTCCCGCACCTCCGGGCTCCCTCAGGAACCGGGGGTGCTCAGCAGCGCCACGCCGGTTTGCGTCCTGGCAGTACACGATTCGGGTCTTGTCGGGGTGCAGCTGCAGCCCGGCAGATTCCAACCTGGCAGCGATCGCGGCCAACCCCGGCCGCTCGCTGGCGGCGCCCAGGCCGTCCAGCTCGGTTTGCCCGGCCGTCGTAGGCGGCTCGGTCGTTTCGGCCGTCTCCGTGACTGTGGGGACTGCACTGAGCCTTGTCCGGGCGCGTCGGGCACGCTGACACGCTTGGTTGGCGGCTCGACACTCGGCGCAGCGGCAAGCCCCGCCGGTATCTGGCGCGGTCGCGCATGTCACCTTGGCGTGTCACGTGTTACACAGCTCCTCGCCGCGATAATGTGCGAAGCGAGCCTGGCTTCGAGATGTTCAAGATCGGTTCACGATCTTTGACCCGGCCCCCTATCATGTTGCCGCATAACATGATTCGCAACGCCATCATGGTTCGCCCTGCCATCCGCGGTCGTGGATTGCTCCCATTGTTGGATCGTGCCATCCTCGGTCTGGATTCCAGCGTGCAGCGGCACTGTCCTCCCACTCTTCGCGATCGTCGTCCGGCTTGAGGGAGAACATGGTGCATATCATGCACAGAACTGCGGGCAACCGCAGTGTTCACACTGCGCGCTGATAGCGGCATCCTCGGGCATGGATCGCGTGGTGAGCCGGCGCAGACCCGCCACGGCCTCCGGCCGCATCCAGATCTGCCGCCCTCGGTGCGTCCGCCCGGGGAGACCGCGGAGTACGCGAGGGTCATCATGCACCCGCTCGCGGCCGGGCGGCGGTGGTAGGAGTGGTAGGAGATGAGGTCGTTGGTCACCAGGGCCTCAGGTGTGGACGCCTCAAAGGTGGCGGCGTTGTCGCGAATTAGACCAATCAAATGCCCGAAGCGATTTCCAGCAAGATTGCTTTAAAACCGCAAGCCTGGTAAAGTATTTCGGCGCCGCGTAGCTCCTTTTTCCTTGAATGGCCGAGAGAGATGCCCCGCGACAGCGACGGTTTACGGCCTCATCGAAGGCCCACGACCGATGTTGGCTCGCCGAGGACATGCGAGCGTTAGGTGCCGAGTGCTCTCGCAGACCCGCCGCAAGAGGTATCAGGCGGGTAGCGGCTAGGAGGACTGCGTTGGATGGCCACATACCAATATCGATGCGTCCAGGACGGCGACTTCGACGTGAGTTGGCCGATGGGAACAGCAGCGCCGAAGTCGCAGTGCCCAGTCTGTAACAACGAGGCAGCGCGGGTCTTCCACGCGCCGATGCTCTCGTTTGCGTCTCGTGCGCTGGTGGCCGCGATCGACCGCACGGAGAAGACCAGCGACGAGCCTGAAGTGGTGTCGGCTCTGCCGCCACGCGGTGTCCGGACGCGGAGCCCGATGGCGACACAGAACCCGGCTTTGCAGCGCCTGCCGAGACCGTAAGCATCCGCATTGGCCGGGGTCGGTGCCTTTTCGGGGCGACGGCTCACTCGTTGGCCGGTAAAAGGCCTTCGCGGCCGCCGCCCGGCGGGGTGCTCAGCGCACTCCGCGCCGAGATGAGGAGGTGTGTGTGTCCCCCGAGTTCCTGGTCGTTCGCCCTGAATTTTTGGTCGAGCGCCCACAATCAGTCAGGAGTTCCGATGCCACAGGTAGTGTTTCCACTCGATTCCAAGAAGAAGTTCACTGAGCAGCAGATAGTCGGCCACAACCGGTGGCACTGGGCCATCCCCGCCCAGGTCCGCGTCAAGCCTGGTGACACGTTCCGCGTCCACTGTCGCGAATGGTTCGACGGCGCCATCCACAACGACGACTCCGCCGAGGACGTTCTGAACGCGCCGCTTCCCTCTGTGCACGTACTCAGCGGGCCGATCGCCGTCCAGGGCGCCAAGCCTGGCGACCTGCTCATCGTCGACATCCTCGATATCGGCCCGATCCCGCAGGAAGACTCGGGGCCGCTGGCCGGCCAGGGCTGGGGCTATACCGGCGTGTTCGCCACCAAGAACGGTGGCGGATTCCTCACCGAGCAGTTCCCCGACGCCTACAAGGTGGTCTGGGACTTCGAAGGCGGAGTCGCGACCTCTCGGCACGTGCCGGGAGTCTCCTACACCGGTATCGTGCACCCCGGGCTAATGGGGACCGCACCCTCGGCAGAGCTGCTCGCCAAGTGGAACGCCCGCGAGCAGGCGCTCATTGACACCGACCCGGACCGGGTGCCGCCGCTGGCACTGCCGCCCCTACCGGACTCCGCGATCCTCGGCAGCCTCTCTGGCGACGATTTCGACCGCGCTGCCGCCGAGGCCGCCCGCACCGCGCCCCCGCGGGAGAACGGCGGCAACCAGGACATCAAGAATTTCACCAAGGGGACCAGGGTGTTCTACCCGGTCTTCGTCGACGGCGCGAACCTCTCGATGGGTGACCTGCACTTCTCCCAGGGAGACGGCGAGATCACTTTCTGCGGCGCCATCGAGATGGGTGGGTTCCTGGACCTGCACGTCGACCTGATCAAGGGCGGGATGGAGACCTACGGCGTCAGCGAGAACGCGATCTTCATGCCGGGCAACGTCAACCCGCAATACAGCCAGTGGCTGGCCTTCTCCGGCACCTCGGTCACGCTCGACAACGTCCAGCACTATCTGGACTCGCACCTGTCCTACCAGCGGGCCTGTCTGCACGCCATCGACTACCTCTCCAAGTTCGGCTACAGCAGAATCCAGGCCTACATGATCCTGGGTTCGGCGCCGATCGAGGGCAGGCTGTCCGGCGTCGTAGACATCCCGAACTCGTGTTCGACGGTATACATCCCTACCGAGATCTTCGACATCAACATCCGTCCCTCGGCCCAGGGACCGGCGCAGATCGATCCCGGCATGGGTGTCCCGATGGCAAGTGCTGGGGCCTGATCCGGCGTCGGTATCCGAGAGGGAGGCGGGGCCCGTCCCACGGGCCCTCCTCCCGACCAGACGCCACGTTGAGCCCGCGCTACGTCGCCGGCCGCGAGGCGCCGGCTGGCGCCAGCCAGGTTTTCCGAGACGTCCGCAGACATAGAGACGTCCGTTGACACACCGGAGGAGGCAGTCATGACGACGGCACATCCAACACACCACAGCCCGCTGCGATGGGTGGACGGCACGATGCCGGACCTGGACGAGCGGGTGCTGAAGATCCCCGTGGTGGGGTTTATCGAGTACTGCCTCCGCGGAGTCGGGCAGGTCGTGTTCATGAACAGCCCGATCACCGGTCTGTTCATCCTGGGGGCCGCCTGGATTTACGACCCGTGGTTCGGTTTCGCCGGGACGATCGCGGTGATCGCTTCGACGCTCGCCGCGCTCGCGCTGGGTTTCGATCGCGACGCCATCCACGCGGGACTGTACGGATTCAACGGGGTACTCGTCGGGCTGGGGCTGGCGCTCTTCCTGTCGCCGCCCTGGGACGCGCTCGTCGTCCTGTGGATCATCGTGCTGAGCGCTGCATCCTCGGTGCTGATGGGGGCTCTCGCAGCCTTGTTCGGCGGAGCGTGGGGGGTGCCCCCATTCACCTTGGCCTTCAACATCATCACCTTGCTGTTCCTGATCACGGGACTACACGCGGCGTACGGGCGGCTCAGTGTGGATGTCACACCCGCGGCACCGGTATCCGGCGGGCCGGGCGTGCAAACCGCCTTGCGGCCGAGTGCCGACGCCGCTGGGAGCACCGACGCGCTGGCGATCGTGAATGCCGTGTTCCGTGGTATCGGCCAGCTGTTCTTCCTCAACAGCATCCTGGCTGGCGTCCTGATCATCATCGGGATCGCGTTCTGCTCCAGGATCGCCGCTGGCTTCGCCCTGGTCGGTTCGATTGTCGGCATGCTCACCGGCGTCGCCCTCGGCGCCGACGGAGTGGCGATTTACAACGGACTATGGGGCTTCAACTCGTTCGACGCGGCGCTGGCGATCGCCGGCGTGTTCTACGTGCTGACCTGGCGCTCAGCGGTGTTGGGCATCGTCTGTGCGGCCTTCACCGCTTTGCTCTTCGGCGCCACCGCCTCGTTCTTCGTGCCGTGGGGCCTGCCCGCGCTTACCTTGCCCTTCTGCTTCGGAACGCTGGCCTTTGTCCTCCTGAAGGACGCGTCGCGCTACTTCAGGTGGGTGCCGCCGAGCGAGGTCGTCACCCCGGAGGAGCACCTGCACCGGGCGCACACGCTCCGCGAGAGCACTGCCGCGGCCGGTGGCGCGGGGTCCCCTGAAGGGCGCGCCGATTGATCATGCAATTGGAGGTTACGGCTGATGGCAAAAGTGCTATGCGTCCTGTACGACGACCCGGTCGACGGTTATCCGCCCTCGTATGCACGGGACGGCATCCCCAGAGTCGATCACTATCCTGGCGGCCAAACCGTGCCCAGCCCGGGCGGGATCGACTTCACGCCCGGAGAGTTGCTGGGGTGCGTGTCAGGTGAGCTGGGGCTACGGCCCTTCCTCGAATCGCAGCGTCACACCCTGATCGTCACCTCAGACAAGGAAGGTGCCGACTCGGTGTTCGAACGGGAGCTCCCAGACGCCGACGTTGTGATTTCGCAGCCTTTCTGGCCCGCGTACTTGACCGCTGAGCGCATTGCCAAGGCGCCCAACCTGAAACTCGCGATCACGGCAGGGATCGGTTCCGATCACGTCGACCTGGCCGCGGCGATCGAACACGGGATCACCGTCGCCGAGGTCACCTACTCCAACAGCATCAGCGTCTCCGAACACGTGGTGATGATGATCCTCTCCTTGGTGCGCAACTACCTCCCGTCGCACCAGTGGGTGCTCGACGGCGGCTGGAACATCGCCGACTGCGTCTCCCGGTCTTACGACCTCGAGGGGATGGACGTCGGCACGTTCGCCGCAGGCCGGATCGGATCCGCGGTGTTGCGGCGGCTGAAGCCGTTCGACGTCAAGCTGCATTACACCGACCGGCACCGGCTATCTGCGGAGACCGAGGAAGAACTGAACGTCACTTACCATCCGGACGTCCAGTCGCTCGTCCGGGTGTGCGACGTCGTCACGATCAACGCCCCCTTGCATCCCGAGACCGAGAACATGTTCGACGATGAGTTGATCGGCCAGATGAGACGAGGTGCCTACCTGGTCAACACGGCACGGGGCAAGATCTGCGACCGCGACGCGGTCGTGCGGGCGCTGGAATCCGGTCAGCTCGCCGGATACGCCGGCGACGTGTGGTTCCCCCAGCCCGCACCGCGGGACCATCCGTGGCGAACGATGCCGCACCACGGAATGACTCCGCACACGTCCGGCACGTCCCTCACCGCGCAAGCCCGCTACGCCGCCGGCGCCCGTGAGATCCTCGAATGTTTCTTGTCCGGCCGACCGATCCGGGACGAGTACCTGATCGTTGAAGGCGGCAAGTTGGCCGGCACCGGCCAGCACTCCTACAGTGCGGAACAGCGACTGCCGCATTGAGGCCGTCGTGGTTGCGCTGACCCTGCGAACGTGCATCGGACTACACGTGTTCCGGCGAGGGGTCCTCGTCCACACACGGGGCCTCGTCGTCGGGATTGCACATCCCGGGCGCGGCCCGTTTGGCGAACACCGCATCCACGGTGGCGCGCGCTTCGGGATCCAACAGCCCTTTGATCGGGGTCATCCCGTCGGCTTGCTGCCGCCCGATATGCAGATGGCGCCGCCGGGCCCGTTCGGCGTCGTCGGGCAGCTCGCCGTCCTGACCGAGCAGCAGCGCCAACCGGTCGGCGGCCTCACGGGTCTCATAGTCGACATCGGCGGGCAGCTGCTTGAAGAAACCGCTCCAGGATCCGCACATGCTCGGGCCCGATCTCGCCGCGTGCCTGCGCGGACGCGACCTTGGGCAGCTGGGGCGACAATTCCTCGCCGGTGAGCGCGGTGCGCGGCCCCAGCAATTCGGCGCGGCGGATGCGGCGGCGGGCCTCCTTCTTGGAGATGCGCAGCCCGGTGGCCAACACCTCGGTCCACGTCCTGGCGCCCAACTCGGTGGGTCAGGCTTCGCCTGCCAGCCGGTTGATCACCGGGCGATCCAGCGCGGCCAGCCGCGGCGCCAGCACTTCACGGCGGTTCGTCAGCGCGACTTGTTCGGGGTGGGTGCTGGCGTCCAGCGACAGCTCGCCCACCTTCTCAAAGGATGCGTCGAGCTCGTCGTAGGCGGCCAGCACCGACTCCCGATCCGAACCGACACCCGAACACATACATCGAACACTAGTTCGGCCCACCGACATTTCGGACGGCGCTGAAATCCGGGCTACATCCTGCGAGCGAGATCGTCCTCGCCGCGGTCGCGGGGATTTCAGGTGGCGTCGACCGGGGCCTGGCCCGCGCCGAGTCCGCCGTCGTCGGCTCCGGAAGGTCCGGCCTGGCGCGGTCGTCGGTCTCGGCGCGCTGCAAGGTCTCGCGTTCCTCGCGGTGCGGCTCTTGGGGCGGTTCCTCTTGTGTGGCGGCGGTGTCGTCGCGCGATTGCTGGGGCTGTCCACCCGCCAGCGGTGCGCCGGCAGCACCCGTGGCGCCGCCCTGCCCACCCGACGACTGACCGCCGGACGACTGACCGCCCCCGCCCTGAGCCCCCTTCATCGCTTGTTCCATCAGCGAGCCGAACATGCCGGTCTGCCCGCTAAGCGCCTCGCCGGCCTTACCCGCTTGCTGTCCCATCTGACCGACTTGGCCCAGCATGCCCGTCAGCTGTCCCAAGGACTGCTGACCTGAGTCGTCGGCGTTTTGATACTGCGACTCCGCGGTGCCGAGCTTGCCGCGGAACATGTTCTCCTTGGCCGACAATGACGCGACACTGGCCGCCAGCGGAGCGGTCAGCGTCGGGAGCACGGCGGAGATGGTCGCGCTCATCGCATCCTCACCGGGAGGCAGCATCGGGATCTGAGGAAGCTCGACCGCCGCGGGATTCCAGTTCAGGGGCGCGTCGGGTGTTTCCAGCGGGTCAGTCACAGCATGTCACCAATCGTCATCGACGTCGTCTTCTGCAAGGTCGTAGTCGAGCGCAGGCGGAAGCGCCAACGACGAGTGGACGCCCCCGCTCTCGCCGCGGGTGCCCAGCATGCCCATCGGTGCGCCGCCCATTCCGCCGGCGCCCGTTGCCACCGGCGCCAGGCCGCCAACCGCGGCGCTGCTGGCACCAACGGCCTCGTGCGGGCCGACGGCCACCGCGTTGCTCCCGACCAGGTTGGCCATCAACGGTGTCTGCGCCGCAGTCCCCCCCGAACCGGGCAGCGAGGCCGCGCGCATCATGCCACCGCCGCCGCCCTTGCCGGAGCCGCCCGCCAGTGGATGGTTGGAGAACGACGAAAGACCCGCCATCGAGGACGTGCCGGAGCCGCCCTTGCCCGCCTGGCCGAACATCGACGTCAGCTGCTGCAACGGCTGTGAGAGCTGTTGCAGCGGCTGCATCATCTGCTGCGGAGCCTGAGCCAGCATCCCGCCGATCTGGGCAGGGAGCTGCGCGGCCATCTGGCCCATCTGGCTGAGCATCTGCATCCCCTGCTGCCCGCCTTTTCCGGCTTCACTCGCCGCCATACCCCCAGGAGGAGTCGGAACCTGCGGGATGGCCGGCACGCCGAGAGTGCTGGCGAGCTCAGCGGAGTTGGCCGTCACGTACGCGATGTTCTGCGAAAGGCCCAACTTGATCCGGCTCTGCACCAGCTCCTGAGTGTTGCCGAACGGCATCGCCGAAATCGCTTCGCATTCGTGCTGGACCTCCTGCGCGGTCGCGTTCACCAGCGCCTTGGTCTTGGCGACCGTGACCTCCATGCTGCGCAACTTGGCCGCGATCGCGGCCGCCTGTGCGCCGTGACCCTCATGGCCGCCGATGATCGAGGTGGCCTCACCCGCCGCCGCCAGCGCCGCGGTGCCCTTCCAGACTTCCGCGAGCTGCATGAGCTGGCCCTGCTGCTGAGGCACCACCGAGCCGGTCAGCTTCGCGGCCAGCGCCTCATACGTCGCCGCCGCACCTGCCAGCGCCTCCTCGTCGACCGCAGGCCAGCCGGGGCCCATCACCGTCTGCCCGCCGAACGGGCTGGAATCAGGCATGATCGCCACGCTTCGACCCTACCGCCCAGCGAACCCCTAGATCGTCACCAATTCGCCGTCGGACAGCCGCAGCCTGCGGTCGATTCCCAGCTCGGTCAGGAAGCGCTCGTCATGGCTCACGACGACGAAGGCGCCCTGGTACGCGTTCAGCGCGGATTCGAGTTGTCCGACGCTGACCAGGTCCAGATTGTTCGTCGGTTCATCGAGCAGCAACAGCTGCGGTGCCGGTTCTGCATACAGCACGCACGCGAGCGTGGCGCGCAGCCGCTCACCGCCCGACAGCGCCGCCACGGGCAGGTGAATTCGACTGCCGCGGAACAGGAACTGTGCGAGCAGGTGCATCCGTCGCGTCTCGGACAGGCTAGGCGCGAACGCGGCGAGGCTTTCGGCGACGGTCCGGTCGCCGTCGAGCAGGTCGAGCCGCTGGGACAGATAGGCGACGCGGCCGTCGGCCCGCTGCAGCGTGCCGCCATCGGGTTCCAGTTCGCCGCCGATGATGCGCAGCAGGGTGGATTTACCTGCCCCGTTCGGCCCGGTCAGCGCGATGCGTTCGGGCCCCCGCACGGTCAGGTCGGCATCGGTGAACAGGCACCTGCCGCTACGACCCATCAGCAATCCCGTGGCGGCGAAGATGGTGCGTCCGGCGGGCACTTTGGTGTCGGGCAGATCGAGCACGATGACGTCGTCGTCGCGCAGCGCACGTTCGGCATCGTCGAGCCGCTCCTTGGCGTCGTTGACGCGTGCCGCGTTGACCCCGTCGATGCGCCCGGCCGACTCCTGCGCGCTGCGCTTGCGCGCGCCCGCGACGATCTTCGGAAGACCGGCGTCCTTGATGTTGCGCGCCGCGGTCGACGACTTTCGTGCCGCGCGCTCACGGGCCTGCTGGCGTTGCCGTTTCTCACGTTTGAGCTGTTGTTCGGCGCTGCGCACGCTGCTCTCCGCGACCCGCTGCGCATCGTCGACCGCATGCTCATAGGCGGTGAAATTGCCTCCGTAGAACAGGATTTCGCCGCGGCGCAGTTCGGCGATGCGATCCATTCTGTCCAGCAGCACGCGGTCGTGGCTGACCAGCAGCAGGCAACCGGTGTAGTCGTCGAGCACGTTGTACAGCGCGTGGCGCGCGTCGGCGTCCAGGTTGTTGGTCGGCTCGTCGAGCAGCAGCACCTCCGGCCGCTTGAGCAGTTGCGCGGCAAGGCCGACGGAGACGACTTCACCGCCGGACAGCGATCCGAGCCGCCGATCCAGTGCGATGTGGCCAAGACCAAGCCGGTCGAGCTGGGCGCGGGTGCGTTCCTCGACGTCCCAGTCGTCGCCGATCGCGGCGAACACGTGCTCGCCCGTCTCACCTGCCGTCAGCGCGGCAAGCGCGTCGATCGTGGTGGCCACGCCGAGCACCGCGGCGACGCTGCGGTCCGCGACGAACGGCAGTGTCTGGGGCAGGTAGCCGACGGCGCCATCGACCGCGACCGATCCGGCGGTGGGCCGGTACTCGCCGGCGATGAGCTTGAGCAGGGTGCTCTTGCCTGCGCCGTTGGGCGCGACGAGGCCGGTGCGTCCTGTCCCTACGGTGAAGGACAGGTCAGCGAACACGGGCGTGTCGTCGGGCCAGGAGAACGACAAATTTGAACAGACGATGGAAGACATGCGAGAGATCTCTCGTGACAGAACGACTTGGGACACCGGAGTCGTCTACTCACCGCATGCTTTCAGCGTACGGATCGGGTCAACCGGATAAATACCGCCGCAGCATGTCGGCCGCGGCGGTGATCTGCGCGGTGTCGACGTGTTCGTCGGCACGGTGGGCGAGGTTGGGGTCCCCGGGCCCGTAGTTCAACGCGGGGATGCCCAGCGCCGAGAACCGCGCGACATCGGTCCAGCCGTATTTGGCGCGCACCTGTCCGCCTGCGGCGTCGACGAGGGCCGCGGCGGCGGGTTCGGTCAAACCCGGCAGCGCGCCCGCGGCGCCGTCGGTTTGTTCGATGTGCACGTCGAGACCGTCGAACACCTCACGGACGTGGGCGAGGGCCGCATCGACGGTGCGGTCGGGAGCGAAGCGGAAGTTCACGGTCACCGAGGCGGCGTCGGGGATGACGTTGCCTGCCACGCCGCCGCCGATGCGCACCGCCGACAGGCCCTCGCGATACGTGCAGCCGTCGATGTCGACGTTTCGGGCCTGGTACGCCTGCAGCCGCGCGAGCACCTCGCCGAGCTTGTGAATCGCGTTGTCGCCCAGCCAGGATCGCGCGGAGTGTGCGCGGGTGCCCGCGGCGCTGACGACCACGCGAATCGTGCCCTGGCAGCCGGCCTCGATGAATCCGCCGGACGGCTCGCCGAGAATCGCAACGTCGGCGCTCAGCCAGTCGGGAAGTTCACGTTCGATGCGGCCCAAACCGTTTGCGGCGGCTTCGATTTCCTCGCAGTCGTACATCACCAGCGTGATGTCGTGGGCCGGTTCGGCGACGGTCGCGGCCAGATGCAGGAACACCGCGTCGCCCGACTTCATATCGGAGGTGCCACAGCCGTGCAACACCCCGTCGGCCAGCAGGCTCGGCAGGTTGTCGGCGGCAGGCACGGTGTCGATGTGGCCGGCCAGCAGCACCCGCGTCGGCCTGCCCAGATTCGTGCGAGCCAGCACGGCGTCACCGTTGCGGACGATCTCGAAGCCAGACGTCTGGTCGCGCAGCGCGGCCTCGATCTCGGCGGCGATGCGCTGCTCGTGCCGTGACTCGCTGGGGATGTCCACCAGCGCCGCGGTCAGCGCGATCGGGTCGCCGTGCAAGTCCAGGCCCACACGGTTGACGTTAGTCTTAGCGCCGTGACTTCTGCTTCAGGCGTCGGCCTGGCGACCATCGCCGCCGACGGAACGGTCCTTGACACGTGGTTTCCCGCGCCCGAGCTGGACGGCGACGGCCCTTCTGGCACGGTGCGGCTTTCGGTCGCCGAGGTGCCCGAGGAGCTGGCGCAGCTGGCCGGTCGCGACGAGGAACGCGACGTCGACACCGTCGTGGTGCGCACGGTGATCGCGTCGCTGGCGGACAAGGCCGTCGACGCGTACGACGCGTACCTGCGGCTGCATCTGCTGTCGCACCGGCTGGTGGCCCCGCACGGGCTGAACGCCGACGGGTTTTTCGGGCTGCTGACCAACGTGGTGTGGACCAACCACGGGCCGTGCGCGGTGGAGGGCTTCGAGGTGGTGCGGGCGAGGCTGCGCCGCCGCGGACCGGTGACCGTCTACGGCATCGACAAGTTCCCGCGGATGGTCGACTACGTCGTGCCGTCGGGGGTCCGGGTCGCCGACGCCGACCGGGTCCGGCTTGGCGCGCACCTCGCGTCGGGCACCACGGTGATGCACGAGGGCTTCGTCAACTTCAACGCGGGCACGCTTGGCAGCTCGATGGTGGAGGGCCGGATCTCGGCGGGCGTGGTGGTCGGCGACGGCTCCGACATCGGCGGCGGCGCATCGATCATGGGCACGCTTTCGGGCGGCGGCACGCAGGTCATCTCGGTCGGCAAGGGCTGCTTGCTCGGCGCGAACGCCGGCGTCGGCATCTCACTGGGAGACGACTGCGTCGTCGAGGCCGGCCTGTACGTCACAGCCGGGACCAAGGTGCAGACCTCCGACGGCGAGACGGTCAAGGCGCGGGAGCTGTCGGGAGCGAATAACCTGCTGTTCCGCCGTAATTCGGTGTCCGGCGCGGTGGAGGTCGTCAAGCGCGACGGCACCGGCATCACCCTCAACGAGGCACTGCACGCTAACTAGCCTCCGCGAGCGCGTGTCACGCTCGTCACCGGAATGCGTTCTCATCACGCATGCGGGTGAGACGCCCGTGGTTTTCGCACCGTGTGCTCACGAGACATTTCTCCCTTGCCATTGGTCTCGGCCGGCCGTTCGACCGCACTCGGCGATCGCTCGCTGATGAGTTCGATGATGTAGTGGGTCACCGGGTGGTCCTCGAGGTTCTTCAACCGGTGTGGGGTCAGACCTCGGGTGTAGCCGACGGTCTTGAAGAACGCGAAGTTCTTCTCGGCGTTCTGGACGTGTTGCCAGTCCTCGTCATCCGTGACGTCCTGTGATAGCGCTCGGCCCGGCGTCGGCCACAGGATCAGATGGTCGTGCTGATGTGTGTGGTAGAAGATCGCCTCTCCGGGGCCCAGATTCATTGCCCAGACGCGGATCCGGTCATTCTCAAAGACGAGTTCGTCTCCGGGATCAGTCGGGTACTCGTTCGTCGAAGCGGTAGGTGAAACGTCGGTCATGGTTTGTTCCTTCTCAGTTGACGGGCACTGTGCGGTCGCGGAGACGGACTGGATCATCCCCCAGATCCGTGGGTCCACCCACGCTGTCGAAGGGCGCACCCAAGCTGATCGCGCTCACCTCATCGAGGCGGTTCACGGTTGCGGGAGTCAGTTCGACGTCGATCGCTCGCAGGTAGTCGTCGAGTTGTTCCACTGTGCGCGGGCCTGCGATGGTCACGGGGGTCGACGACGAGCGGTGCGACCGCCGCTGCCAGGCAATGGCCAGCTCGCCCGGTGAGACTCCCTCCGCCGCGGACAGCTCGACTACCGCGTCCAGGATCGCCGACCGGCGTTCGGCGTCCTCGCGGTACACGACCCCTTCACGCGCAGATTGACCGATTCGATGCTTTCCCGTCAAGAACCCACCACCCAGCGGTGAGTACAGTGCAGCTCCCATCCCGAAGGCGTCTGCCATGGGCAACAGTTCCCGTTCTGCGGTGCGCTCTACGAGGCTGTGTTCCACCTGGATTCCCACTATCGACGCGAGTCCCTTTGTCTCGGCGAGGGTCTGAGCGCGCGAGACCCGCCAAGCCGGGAAGTTCGAGAAGCCGCCGTATAGGATTTTGCCCGCACCGATGAGTTTGTCGAAACTGCAGACGATCTCGTCTATCGGCGTGACGCGATCGTCGTAATGTGTCCAGTAGACGTCGAGGTGGTCGGTGTTAAGGCGCCGCAGGCTGTGTTCCACCGCGCACACCATGCTTCGCCGGCTGTTGCCTGCCGGACTCCGGTCGTCGGGCGTTCCTGATCCGCGACTGTACTTGCTGGCGAGAACAAATCGCTCCCGTCGACTGGCGAGGATGTGCCCCACAAACTCCTCGGACTCCCCTGCTTGGTAATTGCTCGCGGTGTCGATGAAGTTGCCGCCGGCCTCGACGTAGCGATCGACGATGCGGCCCGCCTCCTCAAGAGTGGCACCGCGCCGTAGCTTGGTGCCGAAAGTCCCAGTGCCCAAACACAATTCGGACACCCGTAGACCGTTGTTGCGTCCGAAGGTCACCTGCTTCACGATGGGCCCCTGTTCTGGTGGTCGGTGAGATAAGCGGTGCAGTGGTTTTCACACGCCGGACTCCAGTGAGGTATGTCCGCGGTCTCGAAGCTTGAGCGTCGCGGTCAGGGTGATTAGACCCATGGCCACCATGTATACGGAAATGGGCCAGGAGCTTCCCGCGGACCAGGCGACAAGCGCGGTGGCGATCATCGGCGCGATCCCGCCACCGAAGATTCCTGCGCAGTGGTAGCTCAGCGATGTTCCGCTGTACCGGACCCGAGTCGGAAACATCTCGGCATAGATGGTGCCCTGCACCGCGTAGGGCACCATTCCGGCGAAGGTGTACATGACGACGACCGCAACCACGATGGCCACGAACGAGTTAGTGTCGATGAGCCAGAAGAACGGGAAGGCGAACACGATGCCGAGAATCGTGCCGGCGAGATACGTCTTTTTTCGACTGACTGTGTCGGACAAGTAACCGGCCACCGGGACTGCCACCACGGAGGTGAGTGCCGCCACCGTCACCGCGAAGGTGGCGCGGGATCCGTCACTGCCCAGTTGATTGACGATGTAGGACACCGAGAACGCGGTCACCATGTATCCCTGCACGTCCCCCGCCAGTCGCAGCGCGATCGCCTGTACCACTTGGCGCCAGTGATCGCGAAGTAGTTCGACGATCGGAATGCTGTGCTCCTGCGCCTTTTTCATCTTCTCTTGTGCTGCGACGAACGCCGGAGTTTCGCTGATCTGCATGCGGACGTAGAGCGCCACGACGAGCAACAGAGCGCTGGCCAGGAAAGGCACCCGCCATCCCCAGTCCAGCAGGTCATCCTCTGGCAGGAGGCTGATCAGGGCAAACGCGCCGGTAGCCAACAGGAGCCCGAGCGCAAGACCGGTCTGCGGAAAGCTTCCGAACAGGCCTCGCTTCCTGGCAGGCGCATGCTCGACCGCGATGAGCACCGCACCACCCCATTCTCCTGAAACACCCAGACCCTGAGCGATTCTCAGCAGAACGAGCAACGCCGGCGCGAGGATCCCGATGCTCTCGGGTGTCGGAACCAGCCCGATCAAGAACGTACTGCCGCCGGTGATGAGCAGGCTGACCACAAGAAGCTTCTTGCGGCCGATTCGGTCGCCAAAATGACCGAAGATTACTGCGCCGATGGGCCGCACGACGAAAGCCACTGCCAAGATGGCGAACGAAGCGAGGGTGCCCGCCGTCGGGGACAGCGCCGGGAAGAAGACCTTGCCGAAGACCAGTGCAGATGCTGTGCCGAAGAGAAAGTAGTCGTACCACTCGATAGTGGTGCCCACCAAGCTCGCAAGGGCTACTTTTCGCAGGTTCTTGTCGGCTCCCTGCTCTGCGGGCGAAGCAGAAACCAGCGGGTTTAGTTGCATGGCTTGAACCTTCCGGTTTCACCCACGCCGGCGATCTGGCGCGGACCGTGTGTGATTAACACCTTCTCGTTTGGATGCCATATTGTCAAGATAGCATCCAATTTATTCGCAGCTCGTGCATTGTGCACACCAACCGCGCCCGAGCCGACATGGCTCGGTAGTAAGCGCTGATGACGAAAGGCCGCTTCGTGAACCAGAACTTCCTCGCCCGCCCGAATGTCATCGGTTCGTTCGGAGCCAGCGCCTCGACACACTGGGTGGCTTCCGGCGTCGCACAATCTGTACTGGAGCGTGGCGGCAACGCCTTCGACGCCGCGACCGCGGCAGGTTTCGTCCTGCATATCGTGGAGCCGCACCTCAACGGCCCCGGCGGAGATCTCGTCGGCATCGTTGCCCCGGTCGGTGCACCACCAGCGGTCCTCTGCGGCCAAGGGCCAGCGCCGGCAAAGGCCACCATCGATTATTTCCTCGACGCTGGCCTGGGTGTCATACCTGGTTCGGGCGCCCTGACCGCGGCCGTTCCCGGTGCGGTGGACGCCTGGTTGCTCCTCCTGCGCGACTACGGAACGTGGAGTCTCGAAAGCGTTCTCGATTACGCCATCCACTACGCGACCGTCGGCCAACCGCTGCATCCCCACGCCGCCAACGCCATCGCTGGGGTCCGGGACCTCTTCCTCGCGCACTGGCCCACCTCGGCCGCCCAGTGGCTATATGGCGACACTGCACCTCCCCCCGGCACCGTGATCGGCAACCGGACGTACGCCGAGACCCTGCGCCGACTGTGTCGAGAAGCGTTGGACAACAACGGCTCCGGTACAGATCGCGTCGCAGTGATCGACAGCGCCCGCGCTGTCTGGGCCGAGGGTTTCGTCGCCAGAGCCATCGCGGACTTCTGTTCGGCGGCCCCCCACCTGCATTCGTCGGGAACGATCCACCGGGGCATCCTGGAGGCCGGCGACCTCGCGGCCTTCCGGGCTTCCTGGGAGCCCCCGGTGGTCACAGATTTCCGTGGTTCGCAACTCTACAAGAGCGGCCCATGGGGCCAAGGTCCCGTTCTTCTGCAGAGCCTGAAGATCGTGGAGGGTCTCGCCGACGAGGCCCTGGACCTGACATCAAGTCGAGGGATCCACAACGTGGTCGAGACGCTGAAACTGGCTCTGGCTGACCGTGATGCCTACTACGGGGACGGCCTCTCCCGCCGTGCGCTTACGGAATTGTTGTCGAGTTCCTATGCCGCAATCCGCCGAACTCAGATCGCCAACCGGGCCTCCGCCGAGTTCCGACCCGGCCGCAGCGCTGCGTTGCCAGCACCCTTTTACCCCGATCTGCATACGACATCGATCAAACAAGCCGGCGCTGCCGGCGAACCCACTGTCACCCTCGCCGGTGCGATCCACGGCGACACGTGCCACATCGACGTCATCGACCAGTTTGGAAACGCCATCTCGGTCACTCCGTCCGGCGGATGGCTCCAGTCCTCGCCAACCATCCCGGAACTCGGGTTCGCACTCGGTACCCGCCTGCAGATGTGTCATCTCGATCCGCTCAGCCCGTCTGCTCTCCGGCCAGGCCGACGGCCGCGGACGACGTTGAGTCCAACGCTGGTGACCACCGGCGAGCAGATCACGGTGCTCGGCACTCCCGGTGGTGATCAGCAAGACCAGTGGCAACTGCTGTACCTTCTCCGAACACTGGTGTTCGGGCAATCACCGCAGGAGGCCATCGAATCTCCCATGTTCCACACCACCAGCTATCCGGCGAGTTTCTGGCCGCGGGCCTGGGAGCCCGGGGGCCTCGTCGTCGAAAATCGCCTTGACGCGGCGATTATCCGGCGACTGCGCGACCTCGGACACGTGGTGCGGCAGGCCGGAGAATGGTCGCTGGGCAGGCTCACCAGTGTCACACTCGACCGGTCGACCGGGGTGATCACCGCCGCCGCCAACCCCCGCGGTGCGCAGAATTATGCGGTGGGGCGCTGATGCCTGAGGCTCCCGCCGTGTGGGGAATGATGGCCACGCCATTGACCGATCAACTCGCCGTCGACATCGCGTCGATGCGTGGGTACGCCGAAACACTGGTGGAGCGCGGATGTCACGGGCTGGTCGTACTCGGCGTAATCGCCGAACCCGGTGCACTGAGCCTGGCCGAGAAGCTGGACTCCATCGAGTCCGCGCTGGCCGCCGACGTACCCGTCATCGCGGGGTTGATGGCCGCCGACGCCGAACTCCAACGCGCAGACGCCGCCGCTTTTGGCGCCCGCTACCGGACACAACTGTCCGCCCTGATGATTCCCATCGTGTCTCCCGATGCCCGTGAAGTCATCGACCGCGTAGAGCAGGTCCACGCGGTGTCCGGGCTGCCCGTCGTCCTACAGGATTATCCCGCCGCCTCCGGGGTGACGATCGCCGTCGAAGCGCTTCAGGAGGTTGTCACCGCCACTGGGGTGACGATGGTGAAAAGTGAAGGCCAACCGACATTTCACCGCATCCAACAGCTCAAGGACGCCGGACCGGACCTGACCCTGATGACGGGCCTGGGCGGCCTGAGCCTGCTGGAGGACCTCGCCAGCGGAGCCACAGCCGTTGCGACCGGTATTACCCGACCCGAAATCATCTGTGCCGCAACAGCTCTGTGGAGCAGCGGTGACGCGGAGGGGGCTCGCGACCGGATAGGTCCGATCGGTTCACTGATCAGCTTCGAAACTCAACAGAGAACGAGCATCGGCATCCGCAAAGAGCACTGGCGGCGCCAAGGAGTGTTTGCCAGCGCGGCCGTACGGCCGCCCACTATTCCCTACCAACCCGCATTCGAGAGCCTGAGCCGCCGGCTCGGATATTAACGGCACCCCCAACTCGATACGACAGGAGACATCGTGCACGCCAACGAATCGGAGCTCCTCGGCTGGACACTGCCGGGACTCGATAAGCGGACCACCATCGTCACCGGCGCTGGTAGCGGTATCGGCGCGGCAACCGCGCGCGCTCTTATTGCCGCGGGCGCGCAAGTGCTTGGGGTCGACCGGGACGAGGACGGCCTAGCCGCGACCCGGGCGTCGACGGGCGGTGCGATGGAGATGCTCGCCGTCGATCTCGTCGACCCTGAGACGCCACAGCGCGTCATTGCGACCGCTGTCGAGGCTTTCGGCGAGCTCTCAACGGTGATCCACATCGCCGGTGTGTCGCGTTGGAGTCCGGTACCCGACGTTACCCGCGAGCATTTGGAGTTCCAGATTGGGGTAAATGTCTACGCCCCGTTCTTCCTCACCCAGGCCGCACTTCCCCACCTGCGGAAGACACGAGGCCAGGTGGTGTTCTGCGGGTCGTCGACGTCGGCGTACCGCGGATCGGCCAGTGCCGTCGGTTACGACATGTCCAAGCACGCCGTGCTCGGAATGATGAGAGCACTCACCGCCGAGCTCGCCCCCCAGGGCATCCGCATCAACTCGATCTCGCCCGGCACCACAGTCTCCCCGATCAACGAATCGCTGTTCGCGCGAGATGGCTGGGTCGAGAAGACGTTGACCAAAATCCCCGACGG
Organism: uncultured Actinomycetota bacterium; assembly: GCA_963711755.1. Classification (GTDB taxonomy): domain Bacteria; phylum Actinomycetota; class Actinomycetes; order Mycobacteriales; family Mycobacteriaceae; genus Mycobacterium. The sequence continues at coordinate 304,315 of CAVQFK010000023.1, read as the reverse complement.
CCGGTTTGCCGAGCCGCACGAGCACGTCGGTGCGATCGCCTACCTGATCTCAGATCTCGCGACACACGTCCATGGCCATGACATCGTCATCGACGGCGGCCGCCTCAGTAGCTGATGCCGACGTCTCAGACCGAAGGCGCCTCAGCGGCGTTGCGTTCGACCCACCGGGCCGTGGCCTCGTTGGAGACGCGGATGTGCGCCGTCATCAGTCGGCGTGCCTTCACACCGTCTTGGGCTCTAATCGCCTCGACGATCTCGGCGTGCTCCGCGACGTTCCGTTTCAGCAGCCGGCTGTTGCCCCGGTATCCGCCGTAGGACAGATTGTGCGGAAGTTTCCGGCGTAACTCTTTGATGCTCGTCGTTAGGTGCTTGTTCCCGGCCGCTTCGAGGATTACCGCGTGGAAAAGATCATTCGTGTGCGCCCACGTCACCGCCAACTCATCATCCGCCGCTGCCGACAGAACTAGGATCTCTTCGAAAGACCGCACGGCACCGTCCAATAGGGCAATCTGATCGTCATCGATACGCTCCGCCGCCAATTCGGCCGCGAGTCCTTCCAACTCGGCGCGCACTACTCCGATCTCGAGCACGTCATGGCTCGAATGTCCATTCACACGAGCGCCCCGATTAGGAACAATCGTGACGATTCCCTGCGCATTCAGCACGCGCAGCGCCTCCCGCACCGGTGTGCGACTAATGCCGAACTCTTCAGCCAAGCTCACATGTCTGAGCCAGGTACCGACAGGCAACTCACCATTCAAAATCTTGCGGTGAATAGCGGCAGCGATCTGCTCACTGAGCGGCGCTTCGGCGCCGTCATGGCCAATCGCTTCCGAGAGCGTTCCTTCGATCAATGAATCCGCCCCCGGCAAACGGCGTGACACCCGGAAGAATCGACTGTCATACCACCATGTTGACACACACGCCGCAGCCTAGAACTAAATGCGTATCGATAATGACCCCGCCGTTCTCGCCTGACGACGAACGTGACGGTCTTCGCCATGGGGTGGTCAGAGCGCGCCGAAGCCAGAGCAGTCTGATGCCCGACGAGTATTGCCACCCGCCGCGATCGTGCACGACGCGACCGCGGCCTCGGCGCGATGTCGAAGCGCCTGCAGGCCTCGGCGGGACGGCTACGCGCCGCCGACATGATCGAGCAGGTCGCCCGCGGCCAGGGCTCAGCCCGCGGCGTTGGGCTTCAACGGCGGGCAACGTCCTTGATCGTCGACAGCCAGCTCGAAATGCCAGATCTCGTTGGCGAAGATCTGGCACAACCCGAACCGCGAGCCGTTGCGGATCAGCCATCTGTCGGCGTCGACGGGCGCGATGTCAACCGCCTCACCGACGACATGTTTGGAGGCCTCCGGCGAGGCGACGAACTGCCTGGCCGCGTCGACACCTCCGTACTGAACGACACCCATGTCGAACAACCGCTGCTGGAAGCCCTTGGTTCGCCAGCCCGACGTGATCCTCATCTTGATACCTTCGGCTTCCGCGCTGCGCGCGGCGTCCTGAACGGCCTTGAGCAGCAACGGATCAAGTTGAGCAAGGACGGGATTCGACTCGTCGAACGGGCTGAGTGTCACGCCATCGGGCAGCCACCCACTGAATGTGTCGGTCGCCGCCGTGCCGATCGTCAGCGGTTCCGGATCGCCGATGTCACCGAGGTGCAACGTCACCGGCGCCTCCGAATGGCAGCCGCTCAGTGCAAATGCCAGCACCGCGAACATCGTCGCGGTCGAATGTGGTTGCACCGTCAGTCGTCCGCGGCGAGGATGCAGAACTCGTTGCCTTCGGGATCTGCCAGCACCACCCAGCTTTCGTCGCCCGTCTGGCCGATGTCGACGTGCCGGGCGCCCAGCGCGATCACGCGCTCGACCTCGGCCTGCTGGTCGTCCGGACGGAAGTCGAAGTGGATGCGGTTCTTGACCACCCTGTCGTCGGGCACCTCGACAAACAGCCAGTTGGGTCCCGCCCCGGACGGTGCGATCAGCATGACGTCACCGTCGTCGGTCGGTTCAGGTTGCCATCCGAGCACGTCGGCCCACCAGGTCGCCAGTTCGTGGATGTCCGTTGCATCGACGCAGATCTCATCGAACTTCAGTGTCATTCGGCCAGCTCCTTCTTGAGCACCTTGCCCAATGCGTTGCGAGGCAAACTGTCCACGATCCGCACCTCCCGCGGCCGTTTGTGCGCCGAAAGCTCCTGCGCGACAAAATCGATCAGCGCCTCCGGGTCGGCGTCGCCGACGACGAACGCGACGATGCGCTGGCCAAGGTCGTCGTCGGGCATGCCAACGACGGCCGCCTCCCTGACGCCGGGGTGCCCGAGTAGTGCGGTCTCGATCTCGCCCGCGCCGATCCGGAAGCCGCCCGACTTGATCAGGTCGACGGACTCGCGCCCGACGATGCGATGCATGCCGTCGCCGTCGATCACGGCCACGTCACCGGTGCGGTACCAACCGTCGGCGCCAAGGGCGTCGGCGGTGGCCTCCTGCTGGTTGAGGTAACCGTCGAACATTGTCGGTCCCCGAACCTGAAGGCGCCCAATGGTTTCGCCGTCATGGGGCACATCGGCGCCGTTCTCGTCCACCAGCCGCGTCTCGACACCGGTCACCGGAAGGCCCACCCAGCCGGGCCGACGATCACCGTCGACCCGGGTACTGATCGTGATCAGCGATTCGGTGCTGCCGTAGCGCTCCACCGGGTGGTGCCCCGTCAATTCGACGAGCCGCTCGAACACCGGCACCGGAAGCGGTGCACTACCGGAGACCAGCAGGCGCGCGCCGGCAAGCGCCCCCGCCGAGTCACGGTCGTCGGCCACCCGCGACCACACCGTCGGAACGCCGAAATACAACGAGCCACCCGCTGCCGCATAGGCCTGTGGTTTCGGTTTCCCGGTGTGCACGAAGCGATTTCCGATCCGCAACGATCCGAGCAGGCCAAGCACCAGCCCGTGCACGTGATACAGCGGAAGTCCGTGCACCAGGGTGTCCTCTGGCGTCCACTGCCAGGCCTCTGCGAGCGCGTCGAGGTCCGCGGCGATCGCCCGCCTGCTCACCACCACGCCCTTGGGCGGACCCGTGGTTCCCGAGGTGTACAGGATCAGCGCGGTCGACTCCGGCGACGGCTCGGCGTACCGATGCCAGGACCGCGCGTGCAGCCGCACCGGGATGTGCGGCAGGCCGCCGGTGTCGTCGGGTTTCTCGCCCAGCCAAGCCTGCGCGCCCGAGTCGGTGAGGATGTGCCTGCGCTCGGCGGCACCGACGTCGCCTGGCACGGGCACGATCGGCACGCCGGCGATCAGTGCACCCGTGACGGCCAGCACCGTCGGCGCGGTCGGCGTGGCCAGCACGGCCACCCGGTGCGCACCGGCGACCCGCTCGGCCACCGACGTCGCGGCGCCGACGAGGTCGCTTCGGCTCAGCGTGGCGCCGTCGATGCGCACCGCGTCGCCGATATCGGCGCCGGCGGCGACGGTTGCGGGGTTCAGCGAGGCCAGTAGCACGACCTGAATCTACCGATCGACCGCTCGGCGATACTGGGCGCGTGGATCCCATCCAATGTGTGGCCTCGCGTGAGGTGTACCGGAACAGCTGGATGACGCTGCGCGAAGACGACATCCGGCGCCCCGACGGCAGCACCGGCATCTACGCGGTGGTCGACAAACCGACCTATGCGCTGGTCATCCCCCGCGACGGCGACCGGTTTCATCTCGTCGAGCAGTTCCGCTATCCCCTTGGCCTGCGACGCTGGGAGTTTCCGCAGGGCACAGCGCCCGAACAGGCACATCTCGAGCCCAGCGAGCTGGCCGCCCGTGAACTGCGTGAAGAGACGGGCCTGCGGGCCGAGGCGCTGACGACGTTGGGGCAATTGGACGTCGCGGCGGGGATGAGCAGCCAGCGCGGCTGGGTCTTCCTGGCGACCGGTATCACCGAAGGCGAGCACGAACGCGAGCACGAGGAGCAGGACATGCACAGCGAGTGGTTCACCCGTGGCGACGTCGAGCGGATGATTCGCGACGGCACGATCACCGATGCGCAGAGCATCGCGGCATGGGCACTGCTGCTGCTGAGCGAGCGAAGGTAACCTCATCTGACCGTCTGATCAGGGGATGTGGCATGCGAGCATCGACGACGTACTGGAGATCCTCGTCTCGGCAAATCATCACCGCGCTCGACGAAATCGTGCAGAACTAGCTGTCGAACGCCCTCGCCCGGCCGACGCGTTCCCACGCCGCCAGTGCATGGCACGGGTCCGGCAATACAGCACCGCAGCGGCGGCGACGACCTCGACCGCCGCGAGCGCGGTGGCCAGGGTCATCGTCGTCGAATGGTGTGCAGCCGCAGCCGCGGGGACGTCGCCGCCATGGTGATGCGCGCCTGATGATCCAGGAACGTGGATTGCGATCATCGTGAGATTCATCATCGCCACCAGGACCCACGCCCGCAGCGTGCCGCGAGCCCACAGGTCGCGGGCGCACAACAGGCACGCGAGGAGCATCACCAGGGTCAGTACGGTCGCTCCGATGCTCGTCGGACGGACGAGCGAAACACCGTGCAGGACAGCAGAACACACCGCGAGCACCGCACACGCGCGCCGCCCGAAGACACCGAAGCGAGCGATCACTCGGGGTTGGCCTTCGGGTCCTTGCGCCACAGATCCTGGGCGGCGGCGGACCTCCTCTTCCATTCCTCCGACGCCGACGCGGGGTCGCTGTATTCGTCGTTCCAGTTCCACCATTCGTAGGACGGGCCCTGCGGGTAGCCCTCCGGCGAGTCCTCCCAGTCCTCTTGGCGGCCAAGGGCAGTCATGTCGAGGTAGCTCCAAGTGTTGCCCAACGTCTCGTTACCGCGGCCGTTCAGGAAGTATGTTCGGAACACGCGATCGCCGTCATGGATGAACGCGTTGGTGCCGTGCCACTCGTCGACACCGAAGTCGACGTCGAAGCCATCGGTGATCGTGTACCACGGCATATGCCAGCCCATCCGCGCCTTCACCCGCTCGATGTCGGGCTGTGGTGCACGCGAAGCGAATACGAGTGTGGTGTCGCGGGCGTTGAGATGGGCAAGGTTGCCGATGTGGTCGGCGATCATGGAGCAGCCGCGGCAGGCATGCCCTGGCCAGCCGTGCACCCCGGGTTCAAAGAAAGCACGGTAGACGATCAGTTGACGACGACCGGCGAACACGTCGAGCAGGCTTGCCCTGCCCTCGGGTCCGTCGAACTCGTAGCGCTTGTCCACTGCCAGCCACGGCATCCGCCGACGCCCTGCGGCCAGGGCGTCATGGGCGCGCATCACTTCCTTCTCTTGGACGCGCAGTTGCTGGCGCGCAGTCTCCCATTCCTGCACCGACACAACCGGTGGTGTGTTCATGACAGCTCCTTCAGTCCGGCCCCGGTGAGCAGGTACCCAGCCGCGGTGGTCGCCGGATGTGACCCCACGAGCTCCACTAACGCGGATCCGGCGCCCTCGGGCGTCCACACGTCGCCCAGCTGTTTGACGAATGCCTCCTCGGTTTGGCCGCTGCGTTCGGCGTAGGCCCGAACACCGCTCCTGCCCACATCCGCAAACGGGCTCATCCTGGGCATGACGGCCGTGACGGAGATGTCCAGCCCGGCACGCCGCGCCTCCTCCTGGGCATAACCCGCGAGGAACCGCTGCGTGGCTTTGGCCCCGGCGTAACCACCGCTGGCCGGTGATCCGTTGATGGCGGCCCCGCTGCTGACCACCACTACCCTGCTGCCAGGCGGCAGCGGCTTCAGTAACGCCTCACGCAGCCAGGTGAACGCGATCTTGACGTCGGTATTCCAGTTCGCGGAGAACGTCTCCCACGTCTGCTCCTGAAGCGGACGCATCTCCGGATTGGCGCCGGCAACCAGGATGAGCACCTTGGGCTCGTACTGGTCCAGCACCCTGCGCGCGACAGGTGCGTCGACCGCATCGGCGATCTCGGTCCTGATATTCGTGTTGGTGGCGGACAGCTCGGCAAGCGCAGGGCCGGTCCGCGCGACCGCCACCACCGGAGCACCAGCCTCGGCGAACGCGAGGGCGATCCCGCGCCCCAGGCCCCGACTCGCGCCAACGACGACAGTGGTCCTGCTCGATAGATCACTCATGATTGTGCTCTTTCTCGGTGTGCCAGTGGTTTTCAGCGATCCCTATGTGACGGGCTCGGAGGCTAGGAGCGCCGCGTACTGACGCTCGAGGGCCTTGGCCGCCCCGCTCCGCCAGCTCTGGGCCAGCGACTCCGACATCGGATCGGGGAAGATTTCCTCAAGGCCGTTGTCCACCCCGTCGAAGATGCCTCGCGCCACGGAGTCCGGAGAGGCCTTCGGTATGTCGAAGCCTGCGGTCATATCGGTGTCCACGACGCCGGTCAGGACGGCATGAACGCGCACGCCCCGCGCGGCGACGAGGACACGCAGCGATTGGGTCATATTGAAGGCGGCCGCCTTTGAGATTGAGTAGGCCGGGATGAGCGGCAACGGCGCCAAGGCGTTCGCCGACAGGTTGTTGACGATGGCTCCCTTGGAGCCGGCCAGCAACGCCAGGAAAGCCTGAGTCACGGCGTAAGTACCGAACAGGTTGACCGCGAGGTGGCGTTCCAGCACCGAGGGATCGCTCAGGTCGTCGTAGAGCGCCACGCCGGCGTTGTTGATGAGGATGTCGAGAGTGTCCACATCCTCGACGGCCTTCTGGATCTGGGCGGCGTCGGTCACGTCGAGGGTCAGAGGCGTGACGCGCCCGTCCACGTGGGCCACGGGCCGGCGGGCGCCGGCGTACACGCGTTTCGCTCCCCTGCTCAACGCTTCTTCGACCAGAGCGGCTCCGATGCCGCGATTGGCCCCGGTGACCAGAACTGCCTTGTCTGCGACGGTCATACATCCTCCTGCATAGTGAATTCCGAGCTGTCGACGATGTAGATGCCGTGATGTCGAGAAATTGGGCGCAACTTTTGCGCCCAGTTCGGCGCCGCGCGGGTGTCGATACTGCAGAGTCGGCAAAAAGAGCCAGACCCGTGACGTGAGGGTGCAGTGGTGACAAGTGGTGACAAGTGGTGACAACCGACCTGCTAGCCAGGGCGCGGGCCGGAGACAGCGACGCGTTTCGGGACCTGACCGAACCGCACCATCGAGAACTTCTGGTGCACTGCTACCGCATGCTCGGATCCTTTCAAGACGCCGAGGATGCCCTCCAGGACACGCTGCTGGCCGCGTGGCGAGGACTTGGCAGCTTCGAGGGGCGCGCCTCGATCCGCACGTGGCTCTATCGGATCGCCACCAACCGCTGCCTCAACATGCTTCGCTCCACCAACCGCCGCGCGGCCAAGGAGTGGGACATCTCCGCGATTGAACCGCCCGAGCCGACTGGGCAGGGTGAAGTCGTCTGGCTCGAGCCGTACCCCGACGCACTGCTCGAGGGTGCGATCAACGTGCCGCTGGGCCCGGAGGCACGCTATGAACAGAGCGAAGCGATCTCCCTGGCATTCATCACCGCGCTACAGGTCCTGCCCGCCCGCCAACGCGCTGTGCTGATCCTGCGCGAAGTACTCGGATACCACGCCAACGAGGTGGCCGAGATGCTCGACTCGACAGTCGAATCGGTCAACAGTGCCCTCAAGCGTGCTCGGGCCGGCCTGCAGCACCGCCTGGCCTCCGACGCTGAATCGCCTCCCGCTCCCGACTCGCCCACCGAGCGAGCCCTGGTGGCCAGGTTTGTCCGTGCCTACGAGGCTGGCGACGTCGATGCGCTTGTCGACCTGCTCACCGCCGATGTGCGGCTGTCCATGCCGCCGATTCCGCTCGAATGGCAAGGCCGCGACGTCGTGGGGCGCTTCTACGCCGCCGTCTTCGGCCGGGGACCGACATATGACCTCATCCCGACGCGCGCCAATGGTCAGCAGGCCTTCGGGGCCTACCTTCGCGCCCCCTCCGGGGGCATCCGCCACGGCGCGGGCCTACTGGTCCTGACCCTCGCCGGTGACCGCATCAGCGACCTCACCCGCTTCGACAGCAACGCGCTCCCACGGTTCGGCCTACCAAACTCCCTCCCGAGCTGACCGACATCGCGATGAGTTCTACTGCACGCCAGGGTCTATACCGGCATGGAAGCGACGAACCTCGACGGGTACGGCACACCTGCGATCGAGTGGGCGCGCGTTCGCGATGTGCTGACGGCCGATATCACGCAGATTCCCGGCTCCGGTGGGCCCGCCCGCCACACCCCGTGGCTCACGACGATCAACCCGGACGGCTCGCCGCATGTGACGCCCGTAGGAATCGTTGGCGTCGACGGCGTCTGGTACTTCAGCTCCGGCCCTGCCACCCGCAAGTCGCGCAACATCGCAGGGGATCCACGGTGTGTCGTCAGCATCGCGACGCAACCGTTCGACGTCGTCGTCGAGAGCAACGCCGCGCGCGTCACAGATGCTGAGGAGCTGGCTGCCGTCGCGACGAAATTCGGAGAGCAGGGCTGGCCTGCGCAGGTCGAGGGTGACGAGCTGACCGCCGAATACAGCGCACCGTCGGCGGGCCCGCCGCCGTGGCACGTATACCGGATCTCCCCGGCCACCGTGTTCGCGTTCGGCACCGCTGAGCCCTACGGCGCCACGAAGTTCGACCTGACGCGATGAGTCCTGAACCCTGTAACGGTCTACCTCGTTGAAGACACTGAACAACAAAACATGCATCTGAGAGGAGTGACACGATGACCGCTGCATACGGAATGATGGCGATGATGCCCGTCCTGTTCGCCAGCGCCGGTTACGTCCTCGTGTCGGCTCAGGGCAGCGCCGATCGCAAGGACCGTCGGCCCCGTGACTGACGAGCAGCTCATCCGCGAGCTGATCACTCGATGGGCCGACGCGGTGCACACTGGGGACCTGGACACCGTTCTGGCAGACCATGATCAGGGCATCGTGATGTTCGACGTGCCACCGCCGTACGACGGAGTCCGCGGGATGACGGCCTACCGCGATACCTGGCCGCCGTTCTTCGAGTGGCAGCGCCAGGGCGCGTCCTTCGAGATCGTCGAACTGGATGTCACGGCTGGGGACGACGTCGCGTTCGCCCACGCATTGCTGCGCTGCGGAATGCTCGCCGAACTCGAGGCCAATCCGGAGAACCGGCTGCGACTGACCGTCGGGCTGCGCAAGCGCGATGGCCGCTGGGTCGTGACGCACGAACACCATTCGTTCTGCTCGACGGACTAGTGCCTGCGCTCGGCCAGCGCCCGCAGGAAGAACGTCAGGTTCGCAGGGCGCTCCGCGAGCCGACGTACGAAGTAGCCGTACCACTGTGTGCCGAACGGTACGTAGACACGGACCTGATTGCCGTCGTCAGCCAACCGGCGCTGCTCACCATCGCGGATGCCGTACAGCATCTGATACTCGAAATCGTCTACCGCGCGGCTGTTCTCGCGAGCCATGGCCGGCACCGCCGCGATTATCTCCGGGTCGTGCGACGCCACCATCGGATACCCCGTGCCCGCCATCAGCACCCGCAGGCAACGCAAGTAGGCGTCGGTGACGTCGTCGCGGTCGCGGTACGCCACCGACGCCGGTTCCTCATAGGCCCCCTTGCACAACCGGATCCGCGCACCAGACGCCGCGAACTCCTCGCAGTCAGCATGGGTGCGTTTCAGGTAGGACTGCAAAACCGTGCCCAGCCAGTCGAAGTCGGCCCGCAACTCCCGAACGATCGACAACGTCGAGTCCGTCGTCGTGTGATCCTCGGCGTCCACCGTCACCCATACGCCTGCCCGCTGCGCACGCTCGCAGATCGCGTGGGCGTTCTCCAGCGCGATCTTCTCACCGTCGCGCGGCAGCGCCTGACCCAACGCCGACAGCTTCAGCGACACCTCCAGCGGCCGCACCGCGCCTGCGGCCTCGCCGCGGGAGTCCAACGCGTCGAGCAGCTTGGTGTAAGCGTCGACGGTGGCATTGGCGGTGTCCACGTCGGTGACGTCCTCGCCGAGGTAGTCGATAGACACCAGCCGACCCGAATACCGCAACTGCTCAACCGAATTCAGCGCGTCCGCAACCGTTTCACCCGGCACGAAGCGGTGTACCACCTGGCGGGTGACGGGCAGCCGTTCTGCGGTACGACGCAAACCGTCGGACCGGCTGACCGCCAAGATTGCCGGACGAGCCACCCGGTGAAACAGCTCGGTCATCATGGAGTTTCCATGTGGGGGTAGTTGTGGTCGGTCGACGGGACGAACGTTTCCTTGATCGACCTGGCCGACGTCCAGCGCAACAGGTTCAGCGCGGAACCGGCCTTGTCGTTGGTGCCCGATCCCCGCGAACCGCCGAACGGCTGCTGCCCCACGACGGCTCCGGTGGGCTTGTCGTTGACGTAGAAGTTGCCTGCCGCGTGGCGCAGCCGCTGTTGGGCCCGCAGCACCGCCGCGCGGTCATCGGCGATCACCGCGCCGGTCAGCGCGTACTTCGCGCCAGAGTCGACGGCATCGATGATGCGGTCGTACTCGTCGTCGGGGTACACGTGCACCGCAATAATCGGCCCGAAGTACTCGGTGCTGAACGCCTCATCGGTCGGGTCGTCGGACAGCAGCACCGTCGGCCTGACGAAATAACCCTCGCTGTCGTCGTATTCGCCGCCGACCGCGATGGTCACATTGGCCGCGCTCTTGGCCCGCTCGATCGCCTTGACGTTCTTGGCGAACGACCGGTCGTCTATGAGCGCGCCACCGAAGTTGGACAGGTCGGTCACATCGCCGTAGCGCAACGCCTCGGTCGCGCCAAGGAAGTCGTCGCCCATCTGCTGCCACACCGAGCGCGGAATGAATGCCCGCGACGCCGCAGAGCACTTCTGGCCCTGGTAGTCGAACGCGCCGCGAATCAGGGCGGTGCGCACCACGTCCGGGCGCGCGCTCGAGTGCGCGAGCACGAAGTCCTTGCCGCCCGTCTCGCCGACCAGCCGCGGATACGTGTGGTACCGATCGATGTTCGCACCGACCTCGCGCCACAGGTGCTGGAACGTCGCCGTCGAGCCGGTGAAATGGATGCCTGCCAGCCGCGGATCGGCAAGCGCCACATCGGAAACCGCGATGCCGTCACCGGCGAGCATGTTGATCACACCCGGCGGCAGCCCCGCCGCCTCCAACAACTGCATGGTCAGGTAGGCCGCGAAGGTCTGCGTCGGTGACGGCTTCCACACCACCGTGTTGCCCATCAGCGCGGGCGCACTCGGCAGATTGCCTGCGATCGCGGTGAAATTGAACGGCGTGATGGCGTAGACGAAACCCTCCAGCGGCCGGTAGTCGGTACGGTTCCACACCCCGCGGGAGCTGACCGGCTGCTGCGCCATGATTTGGCGGGCGAAGCCGACGTTGAATCGCAGGAAGTCGATCAGCTCGCAGGCGGCGTCGATCTCGGCCTGGTAGGCGGTTTTCGATTGGCCGAGCATGGTTGCGGCGCACAGCTTCTCGCGCCACGGGCCGGCAAGCAGGTCGGCAGCGCGCAGGAACACCGCTGCGCGTTCGTCGAACGGCGTGGCCTCCCAGTCGGCCTTGGCCGCTGCGGCGGCATCGACCGCGGCGGTGGCGTCGGCGTGGGTGGCATTGGTGAAGGTGCCGAGTCGTGCGGAGTGGCGGTGCGGTTGCACCACGTCGGCGCGGGCACCGTCGCCCATGCGGTGCTGCCCGCCGATGACATGCGGCAGATCGATGGGTTCGGGAGCGACTGTTTTGAGGGCTTCGATGAGCCGGGTGCGCTCACCCGAGCCTGGTGCGTATTCGTGGATCGGCTCGTTGGCCGGCAAGGGCACGTCGGTAATGGCGTCCATGCAGTAAGGATGCCCGGAAAGCGACGCGCAACACATGGCCGATCCGACAAGTTGGTCAAGCATCTATAGTCGAATCGGACAAAGGAGTGCACGGTGGCGGAACCGACGACCGGGCTCGGGCTCGGACAGCTGCTGCTGGCCCTTGACCGCACGATGGTGACGCTGGTCGAGGCGCCGCGCGGCCTGAATATGCCCGTCGCATCGGTCGCGCTGGTCGATGCCGACGATGTGCGGCTCGGCCTGGCGGTCGGCCCTGGATCCGCCGACCTGTTCTTTCTGCTCGGCGTGTCAGACGCCGATGCGGTGCGCTGGATCGAACAGCAGGTCGTGGACACCGGACGGGTGCCTGCGGCCATCTTCGTCAAGGAGCCGTCGCACGAGGCGATCCGGCGAGCCGTCGCGCTGGGCACCGCGGTGGTTTCCGTCGAACCGCGGGCGCGATGGGAGCTGCTGTACAAGCTCGTCAACCACGCCTTCGAGCATCATGGCGACCGCGGTGACCCGTCCTACGGCTCGGGAACGGATCTGTTCGGCCTTGCCCAATCCATCGCGGACCGCACCCACGGCATGATCAGCATCGAGGACGAGGGCTCCCATATGCTCGCGTACTCCGCCTCCAGTGACGAGGCCGACGAGCTGCGACGGCTGACCATCCTCGGCCGTGCAGGGCCGCCCGAACACCTGGAGTGGATCGGCCAGTGGGGCATCTTCGACGCGTTGCGCGCCAGCGGCGAGGTCGTCCGGGTGGCCGAACGCCCCGAGCTCGGCCTTCGACCGCGGCTGGCCGTCGGCATCCATCTCCCGCCGACGGATGCGCGCCGCAGGCCCGGCTTCGCGGGAACGATTTGGCTGCAGCAGGGATCCTCTGCGCTGGCCGACGATGTCGAGGACATCCTGCGTGGCGGTGCGGTGCTCGCGGCACGGGTCATGTCGCGGCTGGCGGCAGCGCCGTCGACGCACACCGTGCGGGTCCAGGAGCTGCTCGGTCTGACAGGGGAAGCGGTCGACGTGGGCGCGGTATCCCGCGAGCTTGGCATCACCGCCGAAGGGCGGGCCGCGCTCATCGGCTTCCGCGGCGTCGACACCGCGGTGCCCACCGACGTAATCGCGTTGAGCGCCAGTGCTTTTCGCGCCGACGCCCAGATCGCATCGACCGGCGAGCGGGTGTACGTGCTGCTGCCGAAGACGCCAGCGCCGTCATCGGTCACCTCCTGGGCGCGCGGCGTGGTGGCGGCGCTGAACCGCGAGCTCGGCCTGACGGTGCGCGCGGTGATCGCCGCGCCGCTGTCCGGGCTTGCCGGCGCCGCGGCCGCGCGCGCCGAGGCGGACAGGGTGTTCGACAGCGCAGAGCGCCACCCCGGCGCGATCGGGCAGGTCACCTCGCTGGACGAGGCACGTACGACCGTGCTGCTCGACGCGATCGTGTCGCAGGTGGCGGGACAGCCGAGGCTGGTCGACCCGCGCGTGCGTCAGCTGCGCGACCAGGACGCGATGCTTGCCGACACGCTGCGCGCCTACCTCGACGGGTTCGGTGACATCGCGACGGTGGCGCAGCGGCTGCATGTGCACCCGAACACCGTGCGCTACCGGGTACGCCGGATCGAGAAACTGCTGTCGACGTCACTGGACGACCCCGACGACCGGCTGGTCCTTGCCCTTGGACTACGGGCGACCGAGCGTTAGCTCACGGCCGGCTTTGATGGGCATGCTTGCCGTGCGTCCGGCGCCGCTCCTTCATCTCGGCTTCGAACACGTGCCTGACACCCTGCTGCAGTTCGTCCCGGAGCGCTCTCTCGTGATCGCGGAACACCGACCAGTAGTTGTCATCGAAGTCCTCGACGATTTGGAACGTCCAGCGACCGTGGATGACATTGCGACCGACGACCTCGCTCTCGAGCCGGTCGGCGGCCTCCGCGTGACCCGCGTCCCGAAGGTTGTCGCACGCCTCGCCAAGCAGAAGGTCGGCATGCCCCATGAGTTGGTGAAACGAGTACAGGGCGCCGCGAGCGCGTTCGACGCACTCGAGTGCTTCCGAGACGGCGCCGACGGCCTCGACCGTTGCATCGTCGACGCCATCGGGGCGCAGGTGCTTGCCTGCTTCCATTTGAGTCATGGTGGTGGGATACCCATTTCAGAGCTGTGCATCGGTTGTGCATTGAATAGTCGTCGCCAGCGGCCGGGTTGGCTCTATCCTGACGTGGTTGGAGGGTCAGTGAGCCAGTCGCCGAGACGCAATGCCCGTCGCGAAGTCAGCGATGCCCATCTACCGCGATACACCGTCGGCGTGGTCGCCGAACGGCTGCAAGTGCCGATCGCGACCCTGCGCAGCTGGAACCAGCGCTACGGGGTGGGCCCGCCCGGCCACAGTCCCGGGGAGCATCGGCTCTACAGCGAGACCGACATCATGCTCGTCGAGCAGATGCACCAACTCATCGGCGAAGGTGCCAGCCCCCGCAGCGCCGCGCGGGCCGCTCTCGATTCGGTGGTGCCGGCGCGGGCGGACATCGAGTCCCTGCTCACGTCGGCCTTCGATCTGGACCTCCAGCGCACGGGACGTCAGTTGGAAAGTCACCTGCGCCACTACGGCGTCGTCGACACGTGGGATCAGTTGGTCCGGCCGGCGTTTGCGGCCATCGAAGCCAGGCAGGCGTCCGGCGAAGGATGCATCGATGTCGAGCACGCGCTGTCGTGGACCGTGTCGCGGTCACTGCAACGGCTGCCCATTGAAGCGCCGGACGACTCGGCCCCCGTCATCCTGGCGTGCAGTGAGGGAGAGACGCACACCCTGGCGCTCGAGGCGCTGCGCGCGGCGCTCGGCGAACGCGGCCACGGTGCACTGATGCTGGGCGGCGATGTTCCGGCCAGCGCGCTCATCGACGCCATCGCGCGAACGGTACGGCCGACCACTGTCGTGTTGTGGGCGCAGACCGGCGCAACCGCCGACATTGCTACTGCCAAATCCGTCATCGCCGCAGGCCCGCAGCTGATGGTAGGAGGGCCCGGATGGATGGCGGCGAAGGTCCCGAAGAAGGCGGTGCGGGTGGACAGCCTGCACACCGCGCTGCAGCGCCTGCGCGCCGCCTAGTTCCGTCGCATCGTTTTCGCATCGGTGGGTACACCTAGCGGATGTCGAGAACTGCGGCCGACGGCACCGAGGAACTGGTGGTGCTGGTCGACGAACACGGACAGGAACTGGGAGCTGCGGCGAAGGCGACCGTCCATCACCAGTCGACGCCGCTGCATCTGGGCTTTTCCTGCTACGTGTTCGACGCCGACGGCCGGGTGTTGATGACTCGGCGCGCATTGAGCAAGCGAACGTGGCCCGGGGTGTGGACGAATTCGTTCTGCGGCCACCCGGGGCCCGGTGAACGAACGGTCGATGCGGTGCGCCGACGCGCCCACCAGGAGCTGGGCCTGGCGATCAACTCCATCGTCTGCGTTTTGCCCGACTACCGGTATCGCGCCGTCGCCGCCGACGGCACCGTCGAGAACGAGCTGTGTCCGGTGTTTCGTGCCACCGCCGCAGGCCCGGTCCGCCCGGCGACCGATGAGGTCATGGACCACACCTGGGTGCCGTGGCGTGACCTGCGTGCGGCAGCCGAACTGCGCTGGGCGATCAGCCCATGGGCGGTCGAGCAGGTGCCGCTGTTGGAGGCCGCTACTTACCCGGGTCGTGGCTGAGATTCAACGAGAACGGAGCTGGAAGAGCCGCTCGGCATACGCGAGGTCGTCACGCCACAGCCGCGTCGCCGCCCGCCGCATGAACGGCTTGATCAGCGTCGCGGCGCGCAAGGCGTGCACAAATCCTGGTCGGTCCGAATGCGCGATCACGGCCTCCAGTACGGCGGTGCGGGGCAGCCCGTCGAGACCGGGCCCCTCCGGGGTGGCATGAGTTTCCACCACACTGCCCGACCCTTCACCGTCGACGATGCGCATGACGATCGTCCGTGGCTCCGGGCTGGTGAACTCGGCGACGACGGGGACGCCCAGCCTGCCGAGGCGGAAGGTCACCGCGACGAGGAAGCGGTCGAAGTCCTCGGGCGCTTCATCGTCGGCAGGCGGGCAGCCGAGCACCTCCAACCGGGTGAACGAGTACGGATGAAACCACGAGCCGTGCCACGGATCCAGCCGGTTGGCGATGATGTCGCGCGGTTCGCAGATGCCGACAAGCCGCGTCACGGCGTCGAGCTGGACACCGCTTGGGCGCGCCCCGAGGACAGGACGGTCGGTCGGTGTTTCACCGCCTATGCTGTCCAGCCGCACCCACGCAAGCACGCCGTCGTCGTGTGACGGGTAAGGACGCCAACCGAATTCGCGTCCACCGTCGAGGCGCAGCCCGTGCCACGGGCAGATCAGCGCGCCGCAATCGACTGTCCCGGTCGACAGGTCGGCACCCAGATGGGGACATGCGCCCGGACCGACGTGCAGGGCGCTGTCTTCATCACGCCAGGCGACCAGTTCCGTTCCGGCGACCGACACGCCGACCGGCCGGTTACGGATGGCATCGCTGGCCGCGAACGCGTACCAGTTGCCGCTCGGCCTGCGTTGGGACCGACGCAGCGCGGCCCCGATTACCGCCGGGTCGGCGTCACGGTACGTCGGACGCTGCTCCGGCCACCGCAGCGACGGAAGCGCCTCGAACGGCGTTGTTTTCGACAGGCGTGATGCCAGATCGGTGAGCCTCATTCGTGTGCCCTTTCGCGATTCGCCAGGCGGGTCAAGAGGCGCGAGCGGCCCTGGTTCGGCACACTCTGCAGCGCGTGCCCTTGGATACCGAAGCGCTCGAGGAGCTTGTTGGCCGCTGTCCAACCGGTGGTGGCCGCGCGTTCCATCAGCGCGACCGGCAGGTCGATGCGGACGCCGTCACCGGCAAGGACCACGCCGTCATGTGGGGTGACCACACCGGGGCGGTCGGCGAAATCACCGGGCGCGAACCGCGGACAATCGTTGTGCCACAACAGCTTCTCACCGACCACCCTGGCATGCGTCGTCTCCGGATAGAGCTCATGAAGGCGGTCCAGCAGTCGCTCACGGAGGTCGTTGTGGGGCGCCGTCACCGCGTACGAGTGAAGTTCGACAACCGATCCGCCGGTGCGGCGGGACCATGTCATCGCTTCGTGTTCATAGCGCTCGAGCACGCTGACGTTGTCCAGCGGAGGCCGCCCGCCCGTCCCCACAAAGGCCGCCCTTCCGGAGTCGACCTTGCGATCCAGCCACAGCCGGTGCACCACGAATGGTGGTGCGCTGCCGACCTTCGACACGCACTTGCGCCAGTCGTCGTCCCAGAGACCCGGCGAGTTCTCGACGATGCCTTGCAGTCCGGAAACATCGGTCGCCAGCACGACGCCGTCGGCTTCGAAGTCTGGGCCGGTGTCGCCGCCGACGGTCAGCCGCTGATCACCGCTTATCTTTGTCACCGACACATCGTTGTGGATTCGGACGCCGATCGATTGCAGGTACCTGCCCAATGGATTCCACAGCGCGGCATCGAAATTCGCGCTGGCCACGTCGAAGACCAGCCCCTCGCTGGAGCCGAGGAAGTAGATGTGGAACATCGCCGCCAGCTCGGCGGCCGACAAGTCGTCCGGTTCGGAGAAGAAACTGCGGGAGAACACCTCGAACGCCAAGTGGCGTGCGGCTTCTGGGAAGTTGATGTCCCGCAGGAAGGATTCGGCGTCAACGTGATCGAGACGCCGGTAGATGTCGGGCACGGATACCGCGGCCAGCGGAGCTGCCGCGCGGGCATTGAGGCGGAAGAGATCTCGCAGCCGAAATGTCGGGCTGCGCAACGCGAACGCCAAAGCGTTGAACGGCGGCGTCGTCGGCAATCCTCGGAAAGTGTCCCGCCGACCCTTTCCGTCGATCAACGGGTAGTCCTCCACCGGCGTCAGCATCGACAGTCCGGGATCGACACGGCGCAGGAGTGCCCGCAGGTTGTAGTACTGGCGGAAGAACGCGTGAAATCCGCGGTTCATCGCCACCGCGGTGCCGTCGGGCAGGGTTTCAGTCCATCCTGCGACCCGTCCACCGAGGTATCCGCACCGCTCAACGAGGTCGACGCTGACGCCTCGTTCGGCCAACCCCGTCGCCGCAGCCAGCCCGGCGATGCCCGCTCCGACGACGACGACATGCGGCCTGACCGGCAGCGCCGCGGCGTCAGCGGCTCCGCGCGGCGCCGCATAGGTGATGCGCCGCTGGTCGGTCATTGCGGAGCCTGCCCGACGAACGTGTGCACGATGTTGCGCTGCCAGCCGGTCACCGTCGCGCTTTGCACCGACGTGAAGCCGTTGGCGCGCAAGCGGTCTCGGAAGGCAGCCGCACCGTCGAATCGGTTCACGCTTTGCCGTAGGTATTTGTAGAGGGTGGCGTCGCCGCTGCGTAGCCGTCCGCTCGGAATGATGATCGCAGCGCATACGGTGTTCCACACCGCGGTGGCGATCCGGGAGTCGCGCACCGAGTATTCGTGGACGGCAAGCGTGCCGCCGGGGCGCAACATCGCGCGGAACTCCCGGAGCTGGCTGTCTTTGTCTGCGAGATTGCGCACGAGGTAGGCG
Organism: uncultured Actinomycetota bacterium; assembly: GCA_963711755.1. GTDB lineage: Bacteria > Actinomycetota > Actinomycetes > Mycobacteriales > Mycobacteriaceae > Mycobacterium. The sequence continues at coordinate 285,956 of CAVQFK010000023.1, read as the reverse complement.
GCGAAGATGCCGTCGAACGGCCCGCCGACGCCGGCTTCGGCGAGATCCTCGATGCGGCTCTGGACGAACCGCACCGAAGAGGGCCACGATTTTGCGGCCGCTTGGGCCAGCATGCCTGCCGACGCGTCGACGGCGACGATCTCAGCCCGCGGCGCGACAGCGAGCAGGGCGGCCGTGGATGCCCCTGTTCCGCAGCCCGCGTCGAGCAGCCGCAAACCGTCGCCCTGGGTCGCGCACAGCATGCGTTGCGCTGAGAGTTTCAGGTGCTTGTGGTAGCCGGGGTTGGTGTCAACGAGTTTGTCGTAGGCCGGGGCTCCGGCGTCGAACGCGTCGGGAAGGTCGCCGAAGGACAGAGTCACGAAGCCTTCCTCCCGCGGTCGCGTTGCCGCTGTCGTTCCCAAAGCAGGATCACCGCGGTCACCATCGCCCATCCGAACAGGTAGTCCTCGACGGGAATGTCGAAAGGGAACCGTATGCCGCTGGTGTGGCGATCGTCGTAGATGACGATCGGCGCGCTCAGCTTGGTGAGCCACCCGTCGACCGGGATCTGGAATCCCAGCACGATCACCATCGAAATCCAGTAGGCCGCACGGCGGAACAGCCCGGTTCGCAGCACCGCGAACTCCAGCACGCATACCGCCACCACCGCCAGCACGGCGGGCAGGGTGTAGCCGAGACCGGTCATGCCAACCGCCCCGCCTTGCTGGTGTGCCGCCGCAGCCGTTCGAGGATCGCGTCGACGGCGTTGTAGGTCAGCAGCCCGCACAGTGGGATCACGACGAAGAACAGCAGTTCCTCGATCGGCATCGAACCTGGCAACTCGATGCCGGTGACGAAGCGCGGGTTGTAGGTCCACACGTGCGCGGCGATCGCGACGGCATCCCACACCACGAACACCGCGGCGACCGGTAGAACAGCACCTGCGGTGCGCCAGGCGTGCCGGTACACGCCGGCACCGAACAACTCCAGTGGCGCAGTGATCGCCAGGCACGCGGCGAGGACGAACAAATATTGCCAGTGGTCCATCGTCAGGCCCCGGCACCTCGCGCCCGCGCGGCCCACGCCTTGGCAAGGCCGCCGCCGGCCACCTGGAGTCGACGGGCCGTGCCGACGCTGGCGCGCTGGCTGAACACGGCGAAATCGAGCGTTTCAATGCGATCCAGTATGTCCGAATACAGCGTGAGCGCGGCGGCGATGCACGGCCTCGATCGCGGATGCAGCAGCGGTATGCCGCGCCGGGCAAAGTCGTAGATGCGCCGGGTCTTCGCGTGCTGGTCGATCAGCGCCCGGCGCACCCTCGCGTCGGTGCGCTGATTGGCGTGGCACCACATCAGCACGTCGCGGTCCACTTGATGGGCGGCCAGCTCGTCGGCGGGCAGATAGATCCGCCCCCGTTGCAGGTCCTCGTCGATGTCGCGCAGAAAGTTGGTGAGCTGAAAGGCTTTTCCCAATGCGGCGGCGTACGGCGCGGCTTCTTCGGGGGCGCATATCGTGCCGAGGACGGGCAGCAGTTGCAGACCGATCACCTCGGCGGAGCCGTACATGTACTGGTCGAGTGCGGCGCGGTCGGGATAGTCGGTGGTGGTCAGGTCCATCCGCATCGAGCCGAGAAAGTCGTCGAACAATTCCCATGCGATGCCGTATGTGCGGGCGGTATGCACCACCGCGGCCAGTGATAAGTCGCCGTCGTCGGTCGCGCCCGCGAGCCGGTTGAACAGCTGGGTGGCCAGGCTTTGCAGCCGGTCGGCGCGCTCGGCGGTCTGCAGCGTCTGGTCGAAGTCGTCGATGATGTCGTCCGCGCGCCTGGCGAATCCGTAGAGCGCGTGTACGGCTGGACGCTGCTGTGGTGCAAGCAGCCGAGTCGCCAGGAAGAACGTGCGCCCGTGCTGCGCGTTGAGCATTCGGCAGCGACGGTAAGCATCGCGCAGCGCAGGATCGCGCACACCGGCGGCATGGAGTTCGGAACTGATCATTTCTGCACCACCCGTTGACGGCGCCGTCCCGCGACTGCGCCAGTGATTCTGTCGGCGGCCAATCGGCCCGACAGCAAGGCCGTCGGCACCCCCACCCCTGGCACGGTCGATGATCCGGCCAGTACTGCGTTGTCGATGCCCCGCACGGTATTGGCAGGCCGGAAAGGGCCGGTCTGGCCGAAGGTGTGCGCCAGTGCGAACGGGGTGCCCGCCGCCATACCCTGACGCGCCCAGCCCGCCGGATCGACCACGTGCAGCACCTCGGCCTCCACGCCGAGCGCAGGCAACCGGTCGGTGACCGCCCGTAGCATCTCGTCGGTGTAGGCCGATCCGGTGATCGCCCAATCCACCTTTCCCACAGCGGTATTCGGCGCCGGGGCCAAAATATAGAGCAGGTCGCGCCCTGCAGGCGCCAACGCGGCGTCACCCGCCGTCGGCCTGGTGACCAAGAGCGACGGATCACTCATTGGTCGCCCGTCGTCGATGATGTCGCGAAATGTCTGCTGCCAAGCGTCACCGAAAAGGATGGTGTGGTGACCGATGTCCGAAACATCTTGGCGCACAGCGCGACAACCGACATGTGCGACGACAGCGGAGGGAGCCGCACGCAGTGGCAGCCACCTGCGCGGAGTACGGTCCAACAGCCGGTACGTGTCAGGAAGCTCGGTGGTCAACACGACCGCGTCGGCGGCGAGCCGTTCACCGGTTCCAGTGTGCACGGCGGTCACCCGCGAGCCCTTGCGCTCCAACGCGCAAACTTCTGCCCCGTAACGGAATTCGACACCGGCGTTGGTGGCTGCCGCGGCGAGCGCATCGGGCAGCGCCCGCATCCCGCCGCGCGGGAAATAGACGCCGGAGATGGTGTCCATGTAGGCGATCACCGCGTACACCGCCAGCGCCCTCTGCGGCGGGACCCCGGCGTACAGGGCCTGAAAGGTGAAGACTCGCTGCAGCCGCTCGTCGCTGATGAAGCGGCGCACCATCCGGTCCCACCGGCGAAAACCGCCGATGGCGGTTAGCCGAGCAAGTTGCGGGGTGAGCAGGGACAGCGGAGAGTCGAAGTTTGCGGCGATGAAGCCGTCGAACTCGACGCGATACAGCCGGGTCAGCCAGTCCCGCAGCTGCAGGTAACCGTCAGCCTGGCCGCGGCCCGCGAACTGCTCGATCGCCGCGGCCATGGCGTCGCGCTCGCTGTGCACGTTCAGTGTGCTGCCGTCGGCGAAGCACGCCCGATACGCCGGCTCCACCGGCATCAATTCCAGCCGGTCGGAGAGGGACTCGCCGACCGCGGCGAAACAGTCCTCGATGATGTCCGGCATCGTCAGCACGGTCGGGCCGGTGTCGAGGCGGTAGCCGTCGATGTCCAGTCGGCCGACGCGTCCGCCAGGGTGCTGCGCCCGCTCGACGACGGTGACCGCGCGTCCCCGGCCCGCGAGATGCAGTGCCGCGGAAAGACCTGCCAGTCCCGCACCGACGACCACTACCCGGTCGGCGTGCTCACCAACGGTCGGCAGCGCCATCACGCTGGCCGCTCGGTGCAGGCCTTGGCCATGTCGGCCAGTGCGGTTCGTACCGTCGGGTGAATTTGGCTGTTGTCGACCAGTGTCAGGGCCCGCCTCAGCCGCGAATCGATCAGACCCTCGATCCAATCCACTGCTCCGGTTGCGGCGATCATGTCGCGCCAACGGCGGACATCGGCGTCGGCGAGATGATCGGCGCTCATCAGCTCGCGGAGCTGGCGGCGCACCGTGGAATCGGCCAGATGGTAGGCGGCCGCAACGACACTGGTGGCCTTCTGTTCGGCGAGATCGCTGCCGGCCGGCTTGCCGGTGACCGCGGGTGACCCGAAGATTCCCAGCACGTCGTCACGCATCTGGAAGGCTTCGCCGATCGCGTCGCCATAGCCGCCGAGCATTGTCAGCACGTGTTCACCGCAGCCGGCCATAGCCGCGCCCATCTCGAGCGGCCGCCGCACGGTGTAGTTGCCGGATTTGCGCCGCGACACGTCGAGCACCTTGTCCAAGGTGGGAAAGCCGCACGCACCGTTGATCAGATCGGCGAACTGTCCGATGGCCAGCTCGGTGCGCATCGCGTCATAGCGGGGCCACACCCGGTCGAGGGCGGTCGCAGATACGCCGCTATCCCGCATCATCTGCGCGGCCCACACCAGGCACAGGTCCCCGAGCAGCACCGCGGCGGATCCACCAAATCGATCCGGCGACGCAGACGGCCTCACGCGGCGGTGCCACCTTGCGAAGGCGACGTGGCCCGAGGGCCGGCCTCGACGCAGTTCGGCGCCGTCCATCACGTCGTCTTGCAGCAGCGCGAACGCATGCAGCAACTCCAGGCTGGCGGCCGCCCGAAGCGCGGAGTCGTCGTGGTCGTGGTCGTTGTCGTGGCCACACAGCCACCCCAGGTACATGAATGTCGAGCGCACACACTTGCCGCCATCGACCGAATCCCGCAGCACATCCGCAGCAACGTGGATGCCTGCGGCGTGCAGCTCCGGCGCGCATCGCAGGGCGACGAATTCGCCGACCATCGCCTGCACATTGCCGCGCACGGTGCCGCGCCAGTCCTTATGCCGCAGGTCAACCGGGGATTTCTGCGGCGTCGACGACACGCGAGCCCGCGTGCGGCCATCGATCGCAGTCACGCGACACCCCCATCTCGTGCGTCGTTTGCGTGGTAAGTACCCAGGACGAGCCGCGCTAATCGCGGTCGTCTGTACAGTTCTACCGCTTTTGCATCGATTCTGCATCGATAGGCGGGTCAACCGATCGATGGACACCGAAAATCAGTCGTCAGGACGTCGCGGTCGGGCCGCGCACGGCGCACGATGAATCCGTGAGCGACACGGTCCAGCGCGCCGCAGCCACCGAGATCGGCAAGCACCGGCGGCTGTTGCGCAGCGGCAAGCATGGCCGAATGCTCAGCGCCCTGATGTTGCCGCAGCTATGGATGGCGACCCCCGCCGGATACGGGGTGCTCACCACCACCGGACGCAGAACCGGCAAGCCGCGCCGCAAATGCGTGAGGGTGATCCATCGCGGCGACCGCGCGTATCTCGTCGCCCTCCGACTGCCCGACATCGCGATCGTCAATCCGAACGCGGTCCAGGCCTGGGTCCTGAACATCCGGGCCGATCCGCACATTCGGTTACGGATCCGCGGCGGCGACATGGACGGCGTCGCGCGTGAAATCACCGACGCCGACGAGCGCGAACGGGCGCGCGCTCTGATCTGCGACACCGTATTTCGCAACGACTACGGCGAATGCGCTTTGCACCTACGCGGCCTGCCCACTCGCAGCAAGATCCGAGAGCTGCACCGCTACTGGTTCGAGACCGGAATCCCGATAGCGATCGACCTGAAGGAGACAGCGCTATGACCACCACAGCCCCCATTCGTGATACCGAAAACCCGTACCTCAACGGCAATTACGCGCCAGTCCGCGAGGAGATCACCGCGCTCGACCTCGAGGTCACCGGAACGATTCCCGACTATCTCGACGGCCGCTATCTGCGGATCGGGCCGAACCCGATCGGAGATCAGGATCCCGCGACGTACCACTGGTTCCTCGGCGCCGGGATGGCGCACGGGCTGCGGCTACGCGACGGCACGGCGCATTGGTACCGCAACAGATGGGTGCGATCGGCTGAAGTCTCGCGCGAGCTCGGCGAATCGTGGCCGGGCGGCCCCCACACCGGCGGGTTCGATTTCGCCTCTAACACCAACGTCATCGGCCACGCCGGCAAGACCTTCGCCATCGCCGAGACAGGTGCCCGACCGTACGAACTGACCGAAGAGCTGGAATCCGTTGGCCCGTCCGATTTCTGCGGCACACTGTTCGGCGGCTACACCGCACATCCCAAACGCGATCCGGTGACCGGCGAGCTGCATGCCGTCTCCTATAACCCGATGCGCGGCAACATCGTTCAGTACACGGTGACCGGTGTGGACGGCAAGGTGCGTCGCACGGTCAACATCCGGTTGAAGGCGCAGACGATGATGCACGACTTCTCGCTGACCGAGAAGTACGTGGTGCTTTACGACCTGCCGGTCGCGCTCGACTTCGGCGGCTCGCTGCACAGCAGGCCCGCGAAAGCCGTCGCCGCCCTGCTGACCCGCTTGGTCGAACGCCACGCCGCACCGGACTACGTGCTGCGGACGGCGATGCGCAGATCCGAGCGGAGACGGGCGTCGCAGGGCATTGGAACCATGCCCTACCGATGGGCGCCGGAGCGTCAGGCCCGCGTCGGTGTGATGCCCCGCGAGGGTACGGCCGCCGACATCCGCTGGTTCGAGGTGCAGCCGTGTTACGTCTTCCATCCGCTCAACGCCTACGACGACGGCGAGAACGTCGTCCTCGACGTGGTGCGCCATTCGTCGGTGTTCGACTCCGGCCACGGCCTGGTTCCAGGAACCCAATCGCTGGATCGGTGGACGGTGAACCTGGCCGCCGGACGGGTCACAGAGGAGCGCATCGACGACACCGTGCAGGAGTTCCCCCGCGTGGACGAGCGACTGGTCGGCAGGCGGCATCGGTACGGGTACGCGGTCGGGTACACCCCGGGGACTTCGGGGATCTCCGCGCCGAATTCGATCCTGAAGCACGACCTCACCGCGGGGAGCACACAGTGCGCAGATTTCGGGATCGGCCGCGAGCCCGGCGAGTTCGTTTTCGTGCCGTCTGCGCCGGATGCCGCCGAGGACGACGGCGTGGCGATGGGATTCGTCTACGACCGGTCGACCGACCGCAGTGACCTGGTGCTGCTTGACGGGCAGACGCTGGAAACCGTCGTGAGCGTGCATCTTCCGGCCCGCGTGCCACACGGTTTTCACGGCAACTGGGTACCCAATGGGGACTAACATCGCCCCATGAACCGGGACGCTTCGCGAGGAGCCGAGTGGCACTGGCTGTGGGATGCCTATGTCGTCGGCCTCTGCCTCACGGCGATGATCGCGGTGTTCCTCCTCGACCATCGCTTCCCCGGCGACCTTCCTGTCGCCATCGCCGCACTCGCGGGCATCGTGGTGTGCGTGATCGCCGTCGGCCGTCGGGTGGCGAAGTTGCCCGAAGGCGATTGGCGCACATTCTTGTTCGTCGGCGCGGTGGTGGCGCTGTGGACCCTCGCGCTGTGGGCGTCGCCCGTCTCGGTGGCCGCGGTTCCTGCCATCTACCCGCTGGTGTTCTCGACGCTGTCGCTGCGCACCGCCCTCGTGATAACCACGGCGATCAACCTGATACCGCTGACGTTGGTGCTGCTTACGCAGGGCATCCGATCACCGAATCTCAGTATGGCCATTGCTTTCACGCTCATCGGCCTCGTCGCGACGCCGGTGATCGGCACGGTGATCATGACGTCGATGAAGCAGCGAAGGAAACTGGCCGCAGTGATCGCCGAACTCGCGGCCACCCGCGCGGAAAGCGCTCGATTGTCGCGCGAGGCCGGCGCGGCCGCCGAACGCGAAAGGCTGGCACGCGAAATCCACGACACGTTGGCTCAGGGCTTCACCAGCATCGTCGCGCTGGCCCAGGCTGTCGAGCCGGAGTTGGACACCGACACGGCGGCCGCGAAACGGCACGTCGAACTGATCCGCACGACAGCCAGGGAGAACCTGGCCGAAGCCCGGGTGATGGTGGCTGAGCTGACTCCGACTGCGCTGCACGAGGGTTCGCTGCAATCGGCCATCCAACGTCAATGCGACAGGCTGTCCGACGAGTCCGGCATCGCGGCGACGATGCGGGTGGACGGGGACCTGCCCGCGCTGGGCATGGCACCCGACGTGGTGCTGCTGCGTGCGACGCAGGAGGCGTTCGCGAATGTCCGCAAGCACTCGCAGGCCACCGCGGTGACCGTCGAACTCGCCGTAGCCGATCACGGCGTCCGACTCACGGTGGCGGACAATGGCATTGGCCTACCCACGGGCCACTGCGACGGCTTCGGGCTGCGCGGAATGCGGGCCAGGGTCGCCCAGGTCGGGGGAACCATGGCGGTGTCGGCGACTGCCGACGGAGGGACGACCGTGACGGTGGAGGTACCTGCGTGACGACTGTGCTGCTGGTCGACGATCATCCCGTTGTGCGCGAAGGCTTGCGCGGCATGATCGACGCCGAACCCGACCTGGCGGTGGTCGGCGAGGCGGGATCGGGCGCGCAAGCCGTCACGATGGCCGAATCCTTGTGCCCCGATGTGATTCTCATGGACCTGCGGATGCCTGACGTGGACGGTGTGACCGCTACCGAACGCATCCTTGCGGTACTACCGCGGACGCGGATAGTCGTCGTCACGACGTACGAATCGGATGCCGACATTCTGCGCGCCGTCGAGGCGGGCGCGGCGGGATACCTGCTGAAGGATGCGACGCGCGCCGAGTTGGCCGACGCGGTTCGCGACGCCGCGAGGGGCAAGACGGTGCTTGCGCCGACGGTGGCCGATCGCCTGGTTCACTTTGTCCGCCAGCCCGGTTCGGCAACATTGTCGGCACGCGAAGTCGAAGTGCTCGGTCAGGTCGCCAAGGGCAAGACCAACGCCGACATCGGGCGACAGCTGCACATCAGCGAGGCGACGGTGAAAACCCATCTGCTGCGGGCGTTCAACAAGCTCGGCGTCTCCGATCGCACCGCGGCGGTGACGACAGCGATGTCGCTCGGCCTGCTGCGCTAGCTACTGCGGGTAGGGCACCGCTTCGATGACGCCGCCGCCGTTGACCGGTGGCCCGAGCAGCACCGTGGACGTGTTGGCCGCCGGGTCGTAGGTCAGCAGCGAGACACCGGAGCCGCACGACATCGTGGCCTGGAGCACCAGCTTGTCGCCGGCCACCCCCTTGACGAGCACGCTGTGCGCATCGTCCACACCGGGCACGTTCACCTTCGTGGTGTGCATGTCCGGAGTCAGACGGGAAAGGAACGCGCTGCCGCACGCGCCGACGGACTGCAGATAGGTGCCGTCGGGCAGCGCGAAGGCGTCCGCGTCGCCGAGGTCCGATCCGAAGGCCGGGTCATCACCCTGACCCGAGTTGACCGCGGTGAGCGCCGTCGGGGCAGCGCCGTCGACGGGTACCTGCCAGAGCTGGCTCGCCGAGGAGAAGGTCACTTCCCTGCACCGAGCCAGGACGACCGTCGCGGTCCACCACCGGACCGGCGCGCAGTCGGTGAAGGGTCCCGGCATCGGCAACTGCCGTTTGATCACGCCGTCGTTGCCCATCACCACCATGCCGTTTTCGCCGCCGAGAACCAGCGTCGTCCCGTCGGGCGCCGCCAGGTAGCTGCCGTTGAAGTCACCCGCCGCGCCCAGTTGTTCGGTGGGATAGGTCAATTGCTCGGCGCCGGTCAGGTCGACCCGTCGCAGCGTTGCCGCGACGTCGCCGTTGCGCGAGGTCGAAACGAGGATGGCCTTGCCGGTTGGCCGGCTGTAGGCGACGCCGACGTGGCCGTCCACTCCGAAGCTCTGCTTGGCGCCGGTGGTCAGATCGATATCGGTGATCGTGTTCTCGTTGGTCTCGTAGTCGAACTCCTCGAAAAGGGCGTGCCTGCCGTCGCCCGACCAGTCCGCCAGTTCGGCCCTCGCGCCCGGCGCGAAGGTGGTGACCGGATAGCGGCCACCAGCCGGGTCCACGAGGTACAGGGTCGTGCTGGCCGTCTGAAGCGTCGGCGTGCCAGGGGGCGGTTCGACGCCTGCAGCGGTGCCGACGGCCGGGCTCCACGTGGCCAGCGTCCATCCCGGCCCGACCTGCGACCAGGGCACGTCCTCGATCGGGGCCTCGACCCCGCGAGCCGCCGGCTCCGCAGCGGCTGCCGACGTCGGCGCGGCGGGGCTGACCGGCGCGTCGTGCACCGCGGTCGAACCGGTCGAGGAGCACGCCGCCAGCGTGACCGCGGCGACCGCCGTCGCGACAAGCGTGCGCATGGTGGATTCCATCAGTCGCTGCATTCCTTTAGTACAGACGGCGCGCGCTGCTACCGATCCCAATATCGACGATCAGAGTGCCAGGGCACCGGCGACCAGTTCGTCGAAACGCTCGATCGCCTCGTCACCGTCGGCGTCGATGCCGCGAAGCGGACCGCCGTCGCCCAGATACCGCTGCGCGTACAGCCGGGCGACCAGCGCCTTGCGGTCGGTCCGGCCTTCTGCACGCTCCCACGCGGCCTGCTCGGTCAGCAGCGCCCCGGCGTACACGTCGCCCATGAATTGGGTCAGCGGGAAGAGCCGCGCCTCGGCGACCGCGCCGTCGAGTTTGGTCCAGGCGGTGATCGCGGCGTCCAGATCCTCGACGCGGCGGGACACCAGGGCGGTGGTGTCGTTCGCCTCGGACACCGAGACCGCATCGTGCAGGCGCTCGAGCAGCGGCTCGTGCGCATCGGCCCGCTCGATCCCGCGTCGCACGTCGAGGCACAGGATGTTGTCGGGGCCCTCCCAAATCGTGTTCACCTGGGCGTCGCGCAACAGCCGGGCCACCGGCCAGGTCTCGATATAGCCGTTGCCGCCGTGGATTTCGATGGCATCGGAGGCCATCGTGATGCCGAGCCTGCAGACCCTGAGTTTGGTGACGGGCACCGCGATGCGCTGGCGTACGCGGCGCGGTTGGCGATGGTTGGCCGCACCGGTGCCGTCGAACACGAGCGCCTGCGCGGCTTCGACGTCGACGATCATTTCGGCCAGCTTGCGCCGCATCAACGGCTTGTCGATGAGGGTCTCGCCGAACGCGTGCCGCGCCCTGGCGTAGCAGAGCGACTCGACCAGCGCCCGTCGCGCGTTGCCGAGTGCGAACAACGCGATGCCGAGGCGCGCGGCGTTCGTCAGCTCCATCATTCTGCCGAGACCTTTACCGTCGGCAGGGCCGGCGTCCTCGCTGGCTTCACCGGAGAGCAGGAAAGCCTCGGCGTCGGCGAACTCGATCTCGCCAGAGGCGACCGATCGCGTGCCGAGCTTGTCCTTGAGGCGCCGCACCCGCACACCATTGCGGGAGCCATCGCGACGGGTCCGCAGCACAAGGAAATTCGCGACGCCCCGGCCCGAATCCGGCGCCCCTGCTGGCTTGGCAAGGACGACGAACGCCTCCCCGTTGCAGTTCGATGCGAACCACTTGAAGCCGTTGAGCAGCCAGGCGTCACCGTGACGGGTCGCCGTCGTCTCCAGCGCCCCGAGATCCGATCCGCCGGTGCGCTCCGTCAGCAGTTGCGCGGTCTCGCCTTCCCACTCCCCTGATTCGAACTTGGCGAGCACGTGGTCGCGCACATCGGGCGGCGCGTAGGCGGCGACCAACGACTTCACCATGCCGCCGCCGGTGCCCAGCGCGCATCCCATGCCGATGTCGGCCTGGTTGAGCAGGTAGTTGGACGCGAACATCGGCAACGACGAGCTCATCCCGGCGCGACGGGCCCCGTCGCGCAACGACTTCTGCGCGTCGAGGACCGCTCGCCGCGACTCGGTGAACGACGTCGGCATGATCACCCTGCTGATGTCGTGGCCCCACCGGTCGTAGCGTTCGAGGCGCGGCGGGGTGCGGTCGGTCTCCTCGGCCCACCGCGCCACCGGGCCGCCCATCAGCTCGCCGATGCTCGTCAGGTGCGGCTCGGCAACCGCCAACTCGTCGGGCTGCAGGTAGTAAGCCATCGTGGCCTGCAGGGTCGGATCGGTGGTGTACCAGTTGAGACCTGCAGCGCCCTGGTAATTCTCGGTGCGGTAGCGCTGAGCCTTCTGCGGCGTGGCAAACGGCAGCCGGTCCACCGCCTCCAGGTCGTAGTCGCTCATCCCGCGACGGTATTACGAAACACCTCCGCCGAACGTGAATTACCAGCACGCTTTTCGCGATTTAGCGTGCTGGTAATCCACGTTCGGCGAGTTACGCCAGCCGTTGCACGGCAGCGGCTATCCGCTCATCGGTAGCGGTCAGCGCCACCCGCACGTGCTGCGATCCCCGTGGGCCGTAGAACTCGCCGGGTGCGGTGAGGATGCCGAATTGCGCCAGCCACGCGACGGTGTCTCGGCCCGCCTCGCCGCGGGTCGCCCACAGGTAGAGCCCGCCTTCCGAGTCGTCGACCGTCAGCCCTGCCGACTGCAACGCAGGCCGTAACGCCGCCCTGCGCAGCTGGTAGCGCTCGCGCTGTTCGAGTTCGTGCGCGTCGTCGTCGAGCGCGGCGACCATGGCCGCCTGCACCGGCGTCGGCACCATCATTCCTGCGTGCTTGCGCACCGCGAGGAGCTCGGCGACCACCGCCGGGTCGCCTGCCACGAAGCCGGCCCGGTAGCCGGCCAACGACGAGGTCTTCGAAAGCGAGTGCACGGCCAGCAATCCGGTGTGATCGCCGTCGCTGACAGATGGATGCAGCACCGAGACGGGTTCGGCGTCCCAGCCAAGGCCGAGATAACACTCGTCGGATGCCACCAGCACGCCACGTTCGCGTGCCCAGCCGACCACCTTGCGCAGGTGCTCGTCGCCGAGCACTTTGCCCGTGGGGTTGCTTGGCGAATTGAGGTACACCAGCGCAGGCCGCTGGGGACCCAGCTGGGTCAGCGAATCCGCGCGCACCACCTGGGCGCCGACCAGCTGCGCGCCGACCTCATAGGTCGGGTAGGCCAGTTCGGGCACCACGATCACGTCGTCGGGGCCGAGACCGAGCAGCGTCGGCAACCACGCGATGAGCTCCTTGGTGCCGATCACGGGGAGCACGGCGTCGTCCGGCAGTCCCGTGATGCCGTACCGGCGGTGCAGCGCCGCGGCCGCCGATGCCCGCAATGCAGGGGTGCCCGCGGTGGTGGGATAGCCGGGCGACGCACTGGCCGCCGCGAGTGCGTCTCGGACGACCGGAGCCACCTCGTCCACGGGTGTGCCGACCGAGAGGTCGACGATGCCGTCGGGGTGTGCGCGCGCAAGCGCAGTGACATCGGCGAGGGTGTCCCATGGGAACACCGGCAACAACGCCGAGACGCGCCTACGGAGCGCAGGGCGAGCCGTTAGGACTCCTCGCCTTGAGGGGGCAGATCCTTGACCGATTGCGGGTCGTTGTCGGTCTGCCCCACCTTGGACGCGCCGCCCGGCGAACCCAACTCAGCAAAGAAGTCGGCGTTGACCTGCGTGTATCCGCTCCACTGGTCGGGCACGTCATCTTCGTAGTAGATGGCCTCGACCGGGCAGACCGGCTCGCACGCGCCGCAGTCGACGCATTCGTCCGGGTGGATGTACAGCATGCGTGCGCCCTCGTAAATGCAATCGACAGGGCATTCTTCGATACACGCCTTGTCTTTGATGTCGACGCAGGGTTCGGCAATCGTGTACGTCACTCCAGTGCTCCTCGATCTCCTGTCCAGGGGGCTGACGTTCTTGGTCGGGCCCGCCGAAAGTCGCTGCAAGTATCCGATGCCGGTACCTGGACGCTCTTGTCAGTGTGCCCTTACCTTCGCACCGCCCGGTTAAGGGTGGCGCGTGGTTACTGATACTAGACGTTGCACATACAGCACGCCTAGTGACACACCTGTGTGACCACGGCCACTCCCACGTCGCCGGTGTGATCACCTGAAATCGCGGTCCGCTGCGGAAGACGAGTCATTTCTCGGGTGTTCTACCGAATATCAGTTGCTTAGCTTGACTAAGTCATGACAAAGGAGTCCCCATGAAGAAGTTGACCCTCGGCCTCGCCACTGTCGGCACGTTCGCCGCACTCACTGTCGGCCTGGCCAGCCCGGCGTCGGCGGCGACCCATGCCGCCACCTTTGAGCCCGCCGCCTGCAACGTGCACGTGAACAACGGCGGCACAAACGTCGACGTGAACTGGTGCTGAGCTAGCTGCGGGCGCCGCGCAGCGCCCCCTATGCGCCTGGGTGCAGTGCAACAAGTTGCATATGGGTGCCAAGCAGCCCTACGCTGCCGGGTGTGGCACTTCCCCACGCGATATTGGTGGCGCTGTGCGAGCAGTCCGGGTCCGGATACGAGCTCGCCCGCCGCTTCGACCGGTCCATCGGGTTCTTCTGGGCCGCGACCCATCAGCAGATCTACCGAACGCTGCGTGCGATGGAGGACGACGGCTGGGTACACGTCACGCCGGTTGCCCAACAGGGCCGGCCGGACAAGAAGGTGTACACCGTTTCCGACGACGGCCGCGCCGAACTGGCGCGCTGGATCGCCGAACCGCTGTCCGGCCGCGGTAGTTCGGTGGCCGACAACCGCACCCGCGATCTGGCGGTGAAGGTACGCGGCGCCGAGTTCGGCGACGTCGAGATCCTGCGTGCCCAGGTCGCCGCGTTGCGCACCGAGCGCGCCGAATTGCTCGACACCTACCGCGGATTCGAGAAGCGTCAGTTCCCCGACCCATCCGCGCTGACCGGCAGCGCACTGCATCAGTACCTGGTGCTGCGCGGCGGCGTCCGGGCGGAGGAAAGTGCCATCGAATGGCTCGACGAAGTGGCAGCGGCCTTGAAGGGGCACCAGTGACATATCCAACCCTGTTGTCGCCGTTGGACCTTGGCTTCACCACGCTGCGCAACCGAGTGGTGATGGGTTCCATGCACACCGGTCTCGAGGACCGGGCCCGCGACACCGATCGGCTCGCCGAGTATTTCGCCGAGCGCGCCCGCGGCGGTGTCGGCCTGATCATCACCGGCGGGTACGCGCCGAACCGATCGGGTTGGCTGCTGCCGTTCGCCGCGCAGATGACGTCGTCGTCGGAGGCCCGCCGGCATCGCAAGATCACCCGCGCTGTGCACGAGGCCGACGGAAAGATCCTGCTGCAGGTCCTGCACGCCGGACGCTATGCGTACCACCCGTTTTCGGTCAGCGCGTCGGCCATCAAAGCGCCGATCAACCCGTTCAAGCCGCGGGCGTTGCGCGATGTCGACGGCACGATCGACGACTTCGCCCGGTGCGCATTGCTGGCCCGCGAGGCCGGTTACGACGGTGTGGAGATCATGGGCAGTGAGGGCTACCTGCTGAACCAGTTCTTGGCTCCGTGCACCAACAAGCGCACAGACTCGTGGGGCGGCACCCCGGAGAAGCGTCGCCGCTTCCCCGTCGAGATCGTCCGCCGAACCCGCGCCGCCGTCGGCGAGGACTTCATCATCTGTTACCGGATGTCGATGGCCGACTACGTCGAGGACGGCCAGAGTTGGGACGAAATCGTCGCGCTGGCAACCGAAGTCGAGGCCGCGGGAGCCACCCTCATCAACTCCGGCATCGGCTGGCATGAGGCGCGGGTGCCCACGATCGTCACCTCGGTGCCCAACAGCGCGTTCGTCGACATCAGCAATGCGGTGGCCGAAACGGTGAGCATCCCGGTGGTGGCGTCCAACCGGATCAACATGCCGCAGGCCGCCGAGCAGATCCTCGCCGACGGTCACGTGCAGTTGATCTCGATGGCGCGGCCGCTGCTGTCCGATCCGGACTGGGTACTCAAGGCCGCTGCCGACGCCGCCGACGAGATCAACACGTGCATCGCCTGTAACCAGGCGTGTCTGGACCACGCGTTCGTGCACAAGACGGTGTCGTGCCTGCTGAACCCGCGCGCCGGTCATGAAACCAAACTGGTGCTTGGGCCGACGCGCCGCACCAAGCGGATCGCCGTGGTGGGCGCAGGTCCTGCCGGGCTGGCCGCCGCGGTCACGGCCGCGCAGCGGGGTCATGCGGTGACGCTTTACGAATCCGGCGACACCATCGGTGGCCAATTCGATTTGGCGCGAAGGATTCCCGGCAAGGAGGAGTTCAGCGAGACGATTCGCTACTACACGACGATGCTGGGCAAGCACGGCGTCGACGTCCGGCTTCGGACGCGCGCGGGCGCTGAGGAGTTGGCAGGCTTCGACGAGGTGGTGCTGGCCACCGGGGTGGCACCGCGGATGCCCGACATTCCTGGCATCGACCATCCGATGGTGCTGTCCTACGCGGAGGCCATCACCGGCAAGCCGGTCGGTAAGGCGGTGGCGGTTGTCGGCGCGGGCGGCATCGGGTTCGATGTCAGCGAGTTCCTGGTGACGGACGAATCATCAACGCTGAACCTCAAGGAGTGGAAGGCCGAGTGGGGCGTTGCCGATCCTCAAGAGGCGCGCGGTGCGTTGACTACGCCGATCCCCGCGCCGCCGGCCCGGGAGGTGTACCTGCTGCAGCGGACCAAGGGGCCGCAAGGCAAGCGGCTCGGCAAGACGTCGGGCTGGGTGCACCGCGCCTCGCTCAAGGCCAAGGGCGTGCAGCAGTTGTCCGGCGTGAACTACGAACGCATTGACGACGCCGGCCTGCACATCAGCTTCGGCTCCAGACGGACCGACCCGCGGGTGCTCGAGGTCGACAACGTGGTGATCTGCGCGGGCCAGGAGTCGGTGCGCGACCTCGAGGACGGCCTGCGCCGCAACGGGATCGAGCCGCACGTGATCGGCGGCGCCGACGTCGCCGCCGAGCTCGATGCCAAGCGTGCGATCAAGCAGGGCACCGAACTGGCGGCTCGGCTCTAACTCGCAAGCGTGCTAGGCCTGCTTGAGCGCTTCGATCTCAAGCGTGATGTTGACCTTGTCGCCGACGACGGTGCCGCCGGTTTCCAGCGGCAGCTCGAAGTCGATGCCGAAGTCCTTGCGGTTCAAGACGACCGATGCCTCGAATCCGGCAACCTCACCGTGGCCCATGCCGGGGTTGGTGCCGTTGAATACCAGGTCGAGGGTGACCGGCTTGGTGACGCCCTTAAGCGTGAACTCGCCGTCCAGCGCGTACTTGTCACCGTCGGCGCGGACGCCGGTCGACTTGAAGGTGGCGGTCGGGTACTTCTCGACATCGAAGAAGTCGGCCGCCTTGATGTGACCGTCGCGCTGCTCGTTGCCGCTGCTGACCGAGTCGACTGCGATCTCGGCGGACACCGACGGTGTGCCGTCCTCGGCAACGACGATCGCGCCGCTGAAGTTCTCGAACCGGCCCCGGACCTTGCTCACCATCAGATGGCGTACCGAGAACTCGATCGACGAGTGAACCGGGTCGATAGCCCACGTTCCGGCTGGGAGCTGGGTCGTTCCGGTGGCTTCCGAGGTCGCAGTCATGTGCAGATCTCCTCACAGATTTCAGTGTTCAACGAGCGGCGCCCGCGTCTACAGGGACAACCGGACCATAGTCCGATTCATTCCCGCGGACAACTACGCCGTCACCAATACGACGAAACGCAGCGCCGAACTGTGAGGCGGGAACCGGTTAAGCGGCGAGCGGTGCGTAGGTGGTCGAGCGCTGGCGGGCGGGACGGCCGATACCCTCGGCGATCGCAGCCAACTCTTCGATACTCATCGCCGAGCCGAACTCCGAGCCGGCCATCCGCGAGATGGTCTCCTCCATCAGCGTGCCACCGAGGTCGTTCGCGCCGCCGTTGAGCATCACCTGGGTGCGCTCCACGCCGAGCTTGACCCAGCTGGTCTGGATGTTGGAGATTCTGCCGTGCAACATGATGCGCGCCAGCGCGTGCACGGCGCGGTTGTCGCGATGCGTCGGTCCAGGCCGCGCGCCGCCCGCCAGGTAGAGCGGGCTGCTCTGGTGCACGAACGGCAGCGGCACGAACTCGGTGAATCCGCCTGTGCGGTCCTGGATATCGCGCAGCACGCGCAGATGGCCCACCCAGTGCCGCGGCTGGTCGACATGCCCGTACATCATGGTTGAGCTCGACCTCAGGCCGACTTCGTGCGCGGTCGTGACGACCTCGATCCACATCGACGTCGGCAACTTGCCCTTCGTCAGCACCCAGCGCACCTCGTCGTCGAGGATCTCGGCGGCCGTGCCCGGGATGCTGCCAAGGCCCGCCTCGCGCAACGAGATCAACCACTCGCGGATCGAAAGCCCACTCTTGGTCACGCCGTTGGAGATCTCCATCGGCGAGAACGCGTGCACATGCATCGACGGCACCCTGGCCTTGACCGCCCGCACCAGATCGGCGTATCCGGTCACCGGCAGCTCGGGATCGATGCCGCCCTGCATGCAGACCTCGGTCGCGCCTGCGACGTGTGCCTCCCACGCCCGGCCGGCAACCTCGTCGGTCGATAGCGAATACGCGTCGGCGTCACCCTTGCGTTGCGCGAACGCACAGAACCGGCAGCCGGTGTAGCAGATGTTGGTGAAGTTGATGTTGCGGTTGACGACGAAGGTCACGTCGTCGCCGACGGCGTCGCGGCGCAGCGAATCTGCCAGTGCCGCAACCGCGTCCATTGCCGGACCATCCGCGGTGGCCAGCGCAAAGTACTCGTCGTCGCTGAGCCCGGCAGGATCCCGCTCAGCCGAACGCAGCGCCGCCAGCACATCGGTGTCGATGCGCTCTGGCGCCCGCGCGGCCAGCTCGTGCACCTTCTCTCGGATCGACTCCCAGTCGCCGAATGCACTGCCCAGGTCGCTGCGGGTTTCGGTGAGTCGACCCTCGCTGTCGATGGCCGAATGAAGGTCGGTGCGACCCAACGACTCGGTCGCCTCGTCGGGTTCCTGCCACGGCCGGCCGACGGGATTGACGTCCAATGCGAGCCCCGAATCGGGGTCGGCAAGCGCGTCGACGTGTCCCCGCACCCGCGGGTCGATCCACGCCGCACCGGCCTGCACGTACTGGGGTTGCGCGGTGAGCCGCTGCACCAGGTCGTACCCGGCCTCTGCGGTGACGTCGGACAGTTCGTCCAACGCGGGCCACGGCCGTTCCGGGTTCACGTGATCGGGGGTCAGCGGCGACACGCCGCCCCAGTCGTCGACGCCGGCGCCGATCAACGCCAGGCACTCGGCGCGCGACACCAGGTTGGGCGGCGCCTGGATGCGCACCTTGGGCCCCATCACCAGCCGGGTGACGGCGACCGTCGCGACGAAATCCTCGAAGCCGGTGTCGGGCACCGCCGCCATCGCCGTGTGGTCCTTGGCCCGGAAGTTCTGCACGATTACTTCCTGCACGTGCCCGAATTCCTTGTGCGACCGCCGGATCGCGTGGATGGTGTCGGCACGCTCGGCCAGTGTCTCCCCAATGCCGACCAGCAGACCGGTGGTGAACGGGATCGACAACCGCCCCGCATCGGCCAACGTTCGCAGCCGAACCTCCGGATCCTTGTCGGGGCTGCCGTAGTGAGCAAGGCCCTTGGTCTCGAAGAGCCTTCGCGACGTGGTCTCCAGCATCATGCCCATCGACGGGGCGACCGGCTTGAGCCGTGACAGCTCCGACCAGCTCATTACGCCAGGGTTGAGGTGCGGCAGCAGCCCGGTCTCCTCAAGGACGCGGATCGCCATCGCCCGCACATAATCCAGCGTCGAGTCGTAGCCGCGCTCGTCCAGCCATTGGCGCGCCTCTTCCCAGCGCGCCTCCGGGCGGTCGCCGAGTGTGAAAAGCGCTTCCTTGCAACCCAATTCGGCGCCACGGCGGGCGACATCGAGGATCTCGTCGGGCTCCATGAACATGCCGAGGCCCTGTGCCCGCAACTTGCCGGGGACGGTGACGAAAGTGCAGTAATGACACGTATCGCGGCACAGATGGGTGACCGGAATGAACACCTTGCGCGAGTAGCTCACCGGAAGGCGGCCGGTGGCGCCGCGGCGGCCGGACGCCTCAAGGCCCGCATCACGTACCCGCGCCGCGCTCGCACACAACTCGGCGAGGTCGTCGCCGCGGGCCGTCATCGCGATGGCGGCCTCGTCGACGTTGAGGGCCACGCCGTCGCGGGCGCGCCGCAACACACGTCGTAAAGCGGAGGGACTGGGCGCACCGGTGTTCGGTGGGACCACCGGGCTGGGCAGATCAGCGCCACGCTGGGGGTTCAGAGCCACTCCCGTGTAACCCCGGCGTCGTCGAGAATCATCCGCATGTCTCACATTCTGAAACCCCGTGCGCCTGCCATGCCCTCGACATAGGAGCAACAGTAGTCCCAGCGGGTCGCATCGGTAGGGGCCTGCCCTGGAACCGGTCGCTCAATGTCGCCCTCGGCGATTGACAGCGCCGTAAGTTCGCGGTCAAGCGGGGTGAGCGCAGCTCGGAGGGGATAGCCATGAGGTCAATTAGTCCAGCCCTGGCAGCAGGCGTCGCTTTGATATCCGCCGTGACGGTCGCCATCGCCCCGTCGGTCAAGGCGCCGGTGCCCACCGCGCCCGTGACGTCGGCCGCTCGCGTCGTTTTCCCCGCCGTCGACCTCGCGGCCGCGGTTCAGCCGAGAGCGAATCCGACCGGACCCCAGCCGACGGTGGCTCAGGCGCAAATAGCCCAGGCCTCGTTGCCGAACCTTCTCGTCGACTTCGTGCGACGCATCGTCGTGCCGCCAAGTGCGAATGCGCCGCTCCCGACGCCGCAATTCCCACCGGTCGTCGGCGGCACGTCCGTCAGCAGCCTCATCAAGAACACCTACAACGCCGTCGAGCCGTGGGTGCAGTGGGGGTTCGAGGTGGCCGCATACGCGGTCGGCTGGGTTCCGTACGTCGGCTGGCTGGCGCCGCAGATCATGATCTTCTACAACCTCGGCGAACGCATCGTGCGCAGCATCACGTTCAACATCGCCGACTGGATCGGCGGGCAAGTCAGCTTCACCCAAGGTCTGATCAACGTCGGTGTCGACACCATCAACTCGTTCATCTTCTTTGCAAACGACCAACTGGCCTTCTGGTTGCCGCCACTGCCGCCGATACCGCCCATCGGCCCGTTCGCCGCGACGGAAACGGCCGAACTGACCGAGTCGAACGAATCGATGGCGACGATGTCGGCGGAAATCCCCGGCGAGGCGGCCGTGACCGAGGATGAACCCGAACTGATCGAAACCGAGCGAGCCGAGAAAGCGGCGACGCTCGAGGAAGATCCGGCCATCGAAGATGCCACGGAAGCTATCGCAGAGGAGGCGGAGGAGGAATCCACCACATCCTCATCCGGCACCGTCCAGGCTCAGGGCGAGGTCCGCGAAACCGGGATCAGCGCCTCACCCGACGAGACGGTCGACAACGCCGTGGACAGCTCACCGAACAAGGACACGCCGGACGTGACGGTGGATCCCACCGATGCACTGTCGGCCGACTACTCCGAACCGGAGAAGCAGGTCAGCTCGCCGGATTCAGGTGGCGCCACAGCACCAGGGCCGGCGGCAGCGAGCCCAGCACAATAAGCAGCAGCGCCGCGTACTCCATCACCCCGGCCCCCCCGAACACGATGTCGTCGCCGGGTCCGCCGAAGGTCAGCACCGCCACCGTCACCAGCCAGGCCCACAACGGCAGCGCGGCCAGCCGCGGTGCGGACGTCCATTGCAGCGCCGCCCACACCAGCGCCGCGTTGAGCAAGCCGCTCAGCAGCGCGCTGACGGGAAACGGCACCGACCCGATGCGGAGCGGAAGAAAGAAGGCGGCGGCCAACGCGGAGAGCACGCCATCGATGGTCAACAGTGTCAACACCACGACACGCTGGCGATCGGTGGTGGATGCGGGCGGGGTCAGGTCGGGATGCTGTCGAGCACTGACGTGAGCGAATTGAGCACCCATTGGAAATTGTCGAGCCGGTCCTGCCAGTGCTGCAGGTTGGGATCGAGGTCCGGATCCATTGCCATCCCTTCGACGCTGATTGTGCGGGAGCTTACCGCGTCTCGACCCCGCTATCCCAGGTTCAGCCCCGCCAGAAGGTCGGTCTCCCATCCGCGGGCGTCACGCTCGCCCGGGGTACCAGCGGCAAGGATGTAATGCTCGAGTGCGCCGATGGGCAGCGCGATGTTGTTCGACAGCGCGAAGGACTGCCCGTCAGCGGCCACCGTGACCTGGGTGGCGTGCGCGCGCATCGCCGCTGTCTTCGCGGCGAGTTGCTCGGGGACGTCGATCACGGCATCGATGGCATCGTCGGGAAAGCCGAAAGGCAGATCGTCGGCCGTCACGTGGATCCATTCGGGCGGCAGGTCGGAGAGCGCGGCAAGACCCATTGCCATCGCGGACTTCGCGAAGACAGTCCAGTAGAACTTCGGCACGGTCCATGGCTCCCCCGGATAGTCGGTGCCCTCCGATGCGGCGATGGCGGCCACCGTCACCCGATGCGTGTGGATGTGGTCGGGGTGGCCGTAGCCACCATTGGGGTCGTACGTGACGACCACGTGCGGACGCAGCTCCCGGATGATGGCCACCAGCGCGCCCACCGATTCGTGCGGGTCGGCGTCGGTGAATCTCTGGCGGTGCCGCGCCGGTGTGCCGTCCATGCCCGAGTCACGCCACCGGCCCGCGCCACCGAGGAAAATCGGTTCGTCGATCCCGAATGCGTTCAGCGCCGCGGTCAGTTCACCGATTCGGTAGCCACCGAGTTGGTCGGCGGCGTCGACGGCGAGCTGCGCCCAGCGCTCGCCGATGATCTCGCCCTCCTCGCCCAGCGTGCATGTGACGACCTGTACTCGCGCCCCGCGCGCGACGTAGTGCGCGATGGTCGCGCCCGTCGTCAGGGTCTCGTCATCGGGATGCGCATGCACGAAGAGCAGCCGAGGGGTCTCCATTCGCACCAGCATGCCCGGTGCCTGGCATAGATTCACGTGGTGTCGCGGCGCACCCTGGAGTACGGATGCGCGATCGTCATCTTCGGCCTGCTGGCCGGGGTCGCCGGCGCGGCCACCACCCTCCTGCTGCACGGCGTCGAACATCTGACGTATCACTACTCATTCGGCACGCTGCTGGCCGGAGTCGGTGACGCCAGCCCCGTGCGGCGCGCGCTCGGTCCCATGATCGGAGGCGCGCTGGCCGGCTTCGGATGGTGGATGCTGCGCCGCAGGACCGTGGTGCCGCCGCTGGCGGAGACGATCGCCGAGAAGCGACCGCTCGCCCGGCTGGCGAACTCCATCGACGCGGGCCTTCAGGTGCTGCTGGTCGGGTCAGGAGCGTCCCTCGGCCGCGAAGGTGCCCCCCGCCAACTCGCTGCTGCGATAGGCGATTTCGCGACAACCAGGCTGTCGTTGACGGCGCGCGACCGCGAGATCCTGCTGGCGTGCGCAGCGGGGGCGGGCCTTGGCGCCGTGTACAGCGTGCCGCTCGGCGGCGCCCTGTTCGCCACCCGGATTCTGCTCGGCACCTGGCATCCGCGCGTCCTCGGCACGG
This sequence comes from uncultured Actinomycetota bacterium, assembly GCA_963711755.1. Lineage (GTDB taxonomy): Bacteria > Actinomycetota > Actinomycetes > Mycobacteriales > Mycobacteriaceae > Mycobacterium. The sequence continues at coordinate 262,975 of CAVQFK010000023.1, read as the reverse complement.
CGTTGATCACGTCCAGCCTGGCGGTCGCGGTGGCCTCCCCGGTGACCCATCTGGAACATCCGCTGTCATGGCCGGACGCACGAATGTCCTATCTGCTGGTGTTTTTGGCGTTGGCGATCGCGCCTCTGGCCGCGGCACTGGGCCTCGCGTTCAGCAGGGTGATGGCGGCGGCGCGGCCGAAGGTGCAGATCGAATCGTGGGTGCTGATTCCCGCAATCGCGGCCGTCGGCCTGCTGACCGGAATCTGCTCGATCTGGTGGCCGGAACTGCCAGGGAACGGCAGGAGCATTCTGACCGTGAGTGTGGACAGCGACATCACGTTGGGTGCGGCGGCGGTGATCTTGCTCCTGAAGCCGCTTCTGACGGCGCTGTTCCTGCGGGCAGGCGCGGTCGGCGGACTGCTGACGCCGGCGCTGGCCACCGGTGCGGCCGCGGGTTCGGTTGTGACCCTCGCGCTGAATCAGTTGGTAGGCACGGACCTCCACGTTCCCGCGGTGGCACTGACATGCGCTGCCGGCGTGCTGGCGATTACGCAGCGGGCGCCGTTGTTCGCAGCCCTTTTCGTCTGGGAACTCGCTGAGCCGCCGTACTGGATGTTGGTCGTGTTCGCCGTCGGCGCCTACGGTGCGTACGGGTTGTGGGTACTTCGCGAGCGCCGCGTCCCGGATGAACGCCACGCCGACTGAGCGGCCGAATTGCGCGCCGGACACCAGGCACGCAAACGTCTCGAAGTTGCCGCCTGCCCAAGCCCAACGTTGCCAACGGCGCGCGTTGCCGGCCGGCCCGCTAAATCCAGTACCGGCACTGCGTTGTCGTCCGGCGGATCTAGCAAAAGCAAACGGTAACTGTGCAGGCCAGCTGGATCCGAAAGTCGGCACGAGCCCACAAGCGGCAGCGAATTAACCCCGCTAATTAAGCGCTTGCAGGCACACTTCCAACCGCAATGAGGTCTTCGAATGGCATTGTTTGCCGCCCGAATCGATGCGCTATTTGGTCGGCTAATTTCACTATATTTGCGCAGGCAGAGCGGCTCAGATCGGATTTTTCGGAATTGTATTCATCTCCACATTTCTTGTGAGTAAATGATTGCTACTAGAGGTCACAGCGATGTTAAGGAGAAGTCATGCAGGCTGTCGTCCGTCCATGTCTCAATGCCGGTATCGCCCTCGTCGCCGCGGGTGCGATCGCCGCGGCGCCGATAGCGCCGCCACCCATGAACATCGAACTTCCCGCGGTGCATTCCACCACGGTCAGCCTGACGGCCTCATGGGGTCCGCTGGACCCCTACCTGTCGTTGCTCAACCGAACGTTCGGCAACGTCGGAACCGTCGCCAACCAGGCCTTTACCAGTGGCGTCGCGCCGATCCTTCAGCAGCTCGTCGTCAACCAACTCACCTTTGTCCACGACCTCAACGCGGCCCTGAATCAAGCGCTATCGTCGGCCAATCCATCGGGTCTGCCCGCGGTGTTGCAGAAGGCGATTTCCGAACTCGCGGCCGGCCAGTTCCAGAACGCGGCCCAGACCCTGTCGACAGGTCTCATCGGCGTGGCCCTACCGATCGTGCCGACGTTGCTGAGACCACTCGAAAATTTCGTCAACGTCGTTTCGCTATTACCGGATATAGCGCTCTCCGTGGGCCTTGCCGTAATCAGCCCACCGCTGGCGCTCATGCAATCCACCGGCGCGGCTCTTCAATCGGTGTTCAACGCAATTTCCACAGGGGATATCGGGCAGTTTGTCAACGCCGTGCTCAGCGCACCCGCGGTGATGCTCGACGGGCTCCTCAACGGTTATCAGCCGACCCAGACGGGCGGCCTGCTCACCCCGGGGCTCGGATCGTTGAGCATCCTGGTCCGCATTCGGGACATGATCGCCAACGCGCTCAACCCGGCCGCCCCGATCGTGGCGCCGGCGACGGAGGCAGTGACCGAGACATCGACGGACACCCCGACGGTGACCCTCGACGTCGTAACCGGGACCGAGACGGCCGATACCGCCGCGATCGACACGGCAGCGGTCGATACCGCGACCGACACCGCCACCACGGTGGAGGCCAGCGTCGAGACGACGCCCGAGGTGGTGGAGGCCGTGCCCGAGGTGGTGGAGCCCGAGGTGGTGGAGGAGGTCGCACCGGTGGACGAAACCGATGCCACCGAGACCACCGAGACCGAGGCCACCCCGAAAGACGAAGAGTCCGATACGAACTCGGGTGCCACGGACCTGAGCGACGGCAACAAGGCCACCCCCGGCGACTCCGGCCAGGACAGCACGGGCGCAAGCAACGACGACGCCGATGCCGCGGACAGCACCGAAACGAATACCTCGGGTGCCTCCGGTAGCGACGCCGGCAACGCGGGCAGTGACGCCGGCGACGCGGGTAGCGACAGCAGCGGTACCGAGTAACCCAACAATGACGGGTCGGTCCTCTCCGCCACCGGAGGGGGCCGATTCGTATGCCCCTATTGAGGCGCCTTGACCCACATACCGGCGTCGGCGACGATGCCGACCGGCACGGCACCGGACAGGCTGACGTTCTGCACGCTGGGGCCTGCCGCGACGATCGTGGTGTCCTGCAGGATCGGCAGCACCGTCGACATGTTCCACAGCCGGGGCTCGACGGCGGTGATCACGTCGGCGATGTTGTCGGCGCCGTCGAGCGCCGCGTCGATCTTCGGCTGAATGCTGCGGTCGCAGATTCCGGTGATATTGCTTGGCGCCTGGACGAGTTCGTCCGATTCCGGCTCCGGATTCGGCGTGGTCTGGGTGGCCGTGGTGGTGGGCCGCGGCGGCGCGGACCGGCTTGTCGGCGACGGCGAGGGCGGCGGCGTTCCCGGCGTCGTGGTCGATACCGCCGTCGCCTCGAGCGCCGGGCAGCCGTAGCGGGACGCCAGCGCGGTCGCGAGATCCCCGCCGGCCTGATGCCAGCCGACAACGGCGTCGACGCGGTTGTTGGCCAACGCCTCGCCGTAGAGCACCACCGGGTCCAGCGCCGAAACGGACGCGGTGATGCCGACGTTGCGCAGTTGGTCGGCGGCGGTGTTGGCGACGGCCACCGAGGTCGGATCGTTGGCCGCCACCCCGAGCACCAGCGCCAGCGGTTGCCCGTCCTTGGTGATACGCCCACGGTTGTTCTCCGGCGCCGGGGTGCCCGGTGTCGGCGGCACCGGCGTTTCGACGGGTTGAACCTGATAGCCGGCGCCGGCGAGCAGCCCGAGCGCGGCCTCCTTGGTCATCGCAGGCGGTGCTGTTGGCACGTAGCCCGGATCCGAAGGAGTGCGCACCTGCGCCTGCGCCAGCGTCACCGTGTTGTCGTCGCCCGCTCCGACCGAAGCGAGCAGATCGACGTCGAGAAGCCCCAGAATCGCTTTGCGCACTTGGGAATCCGCCAGCGCCGGCTGTTGGGCCCGCAGCGTCAGTTGCATGACGCGGGGAGTGACGATCCGCGCGGTCCGCACGTCGGGGATCGCCGAGAGTTGAGCGAAAGCGGCCGCACCGCCGTGCACCTGCGCGACTTGGGTGTCACCGTTGCGGATCGAGTCGGCCAGCGCGGACGTCGCACCGCCGCGGCGCAGCAGCACCAGGTCTGGCTTGGCGGGTGCGCTCCAGTACCGGTCATTGCGGGCCAGCAGGATCTCGTCGCGCTGAGGGTCGATGCTCTCCACCCGGAACTGGCCACCGGTGACCGGCAGTGCGCGCGTCAACCCGGCCGCGAAACCGCCAGGCACGTCCTTGACGATGTGGGCGGGCAGGATGTCGTTGAACAGCTCGCGCCACGCCGGATACGGCTGCGAGAACGTCACGACCGCGGTCTTGCCGCCCTCGACCGACTCCACGCCGGTGATCAGGTCGTAGCCCGCTGGGTCCACGACACCGGGCTGGCTGACCATCTGCCGCCACAGATACCAGTAGTCGTCCGCACCGATCGGGGCGTTGTCGGTCCACTGCGCCTCGGGACGGATCTTGTACGTGACCGTGAACGGGTTGTCGCCGGTGACTTCCGCGGACTCCAGCAGCGTGGTGTCGAGCTCCCAGCGCGACCCTGTCGGCGTGTCCGGGTCCGGCACCGGCCGGAACGAGCTGGGCAGCACCAGGGAGCTGACGGCGGCGTTGACCGGCGACTGATCGGACAGCAGGTGCGGATTGAAACCGGGGCCGATCGAGTCGATGGCCATGATGATCTGCGTCGCCTTTGGCGGGGGCGGGATCGTCGATTCGGTGGTGTCAGTGCTCTGCGGGGCAGGCGGCGGGCTGACGGTGCAGCCGGACAAGGCCAGCATCAGCGCGGATATCGCGGCGATGACGCGTAGGGACCCGGGCACGCCGTTCAGGGTATCGGCCGCTTTCAACGCGGCAGCTTCGGCGAGGTCCAGGCGTCCTGATCGCCGTGCGCGCAACCGCTCGTCACTTAGTGTGTCGCGTCACTCACCGCGTCCCGCTCGCACCCGAATAACGAAGCAGCCCACTGCCTTCGCCTGCGGTCATGTCGGCCGGCATGTCCAGCGCGGTCTGGGACGAAATGCCCTCCGGGGCGGTGTAGGTGATCAGATGCTGGCCCGGCACCCCCGGCAGCACGAGCGACTCATGGTCGAGCACTAGCCTGCCGACCGGCGGATGGTCGAACTCTTTGGAGCCGAAGCTACGGTCCTTGACGTCATGGCATTCCCACCACTTCGGGAACTCCTCGCTCTTGAGGAAGAGTTCGCCCACCAGCGCGGCGATGGCGGGATCATCCGGGTAACGGCCTGCCGCGACCCGAAGGTGCGCTAACTCCTGCCTCGCCATCTCTTCCCAGTCCACGTACAGCCGCCGAGCAGCCGGGTCGCAGAAGCCGTGTCGGACGATGTTCCGCAGTGGTGGGCAGGTGCTGAAGTCGGTGATCAGCGCGGCGGCGAGGTCGTTCCAGGCGAGTACCTCCAGCCTGCGGCCTACTACGAAGGCCGGTGTCCTGGGGTTCAGCAGCTCCAGCAGGCGCCGCACGCTGGGCCGGACTACCTCCCTGCTGCCCGGCCTGCGCGGTGCCGGTTCCGAGCGGGCCAGGGTGAACAGGTGGTCCCGCTCGTCCTCGCTCAGACCTAGCACCCGGGACAACGCCTCCAGCACTTGCCGACGGTCTGACATTCCGTGTGCGACCTCGGCACGCCGCAGGCCTGGGGTACGCCGTCGGCCTGTCGCGGCCGTGCCGACGTCCTCTGGGCGCAGCCGGTCCCGCCGCGACCGCAGAAAATCGCCGAGTTCTTTCCGTACGTGCACACCAATAGTTTCGTGGTATCGGGTGCCGATGCGAGAGGTTAGGTGGTACGGCGAGTCCTAGTCTGCTTTGTTACCAGCACAATCCGAGCACTGGTTACCTCACCCTCGTCCTGTGACGCTTATCCGGCCCAAGGCCATCGTGATGAGTTCGACTCAGGAGCACACGGCGTCGCTGACTGACGTAACGAACGACCAGCACGGCGTGGCCGGCGCCTTCAACATCACCGCCCAGCAGATCGGTGCCAGCTTCGGCACGCAGCGTTGGTGGCGATCGTCGCGAGCGTGACCCATACGGACGACCCGATCGACCGGCTGGGCGGCTACCACCTGGCCTACCTGACGATCGCCTGCCTGCTAGTCGTCGGGACCGTGGTCACCGCCGTTCTGTTCGGCCGTCCCTCGCACAGATTGAGCTCGAGGCGCGGCCATGCGCAGGCTGCCTAAGTCTCGGTGAGGCGTTCGAGCAGTTAGCCCCGCGGGAGGACGCGACGGTCAGTCATGTCCGCCAGCGTTCCCATGCCGCTTGCTTTGAGGTCCCGGACACCTGGGCAACCTGGCTCCACGAATCCGACGCCGCCAGGTTGCGCGCGGTGTCACCGACCCGTTCGCCGATGTAGGCCACCACGTGAAGTAGTTCGGCGAAGGCGTCACGGCTGGCGCGCGCGCTGAGTTCATCGGCTACCCGATAGATGAGCGCCGCCATTTCGCCCTCACTCATACCGCCAAGGGGCAGATCGGCGTGTGCGGTCATGTGGGGATTTTACGGCCGCTATGCGGCCGGAACGTCAAGTCGCAGTTCGGCGTCTGTGGCGTCGAACGATCGGGTCCAGGTGGTGCCAGGCCATCGATAGTGGACTTCTCCGGCATCTGGGCGGTAGTCGGCGGTGTACAGGGTGCCGAACCCGTTGGCGTAGTCGTTGCTGCGCAGCGGTTCTCGGAGGAACTCCTTGGCGAGGTCGTCTGGGTGCGGCTGGTCGTGAAGCAATCCGAGGAGGTGTTCCTGCCGCTCGAGGCTGCGGAACCGCCGTGCGTGCACTGGGTCGTCGGGTCGAGCGAAACGGTGGTTGGTCGCTAGCGGATAGGCTCGCACCTCCACCGGCTGACCCGGCGCCAGGTAGACCGTGCGGACACAGCCGCCGCCGTCGGTGAGGGTCAGGTTGTAGGACATGGAAACCGGGATTTGGCGCAGCGCGGTCAGGGCCTGTGTCACCGTCCCGGCGACTTCCAGGAGATAGCGGACCACCAAGGGGATGCCGAACCCTTGCCCGTAGGTCTTGGCCCCGCCGAAGCTCAGCGATACGGCCAATCCGTCGGAGTTCATGCCGTCCAGCAGTCCCCACAGGCAATCGCTGGTTCCCATCACCTGGCGGTCGATGAACCGTGTCGACATCACGACTTGCTCGAACAGCGCTGGGTGGTAGTCGTAGTTGCGGATCAGCGCCCGGGCTTGGTTGTTCACGACGACCTGTGAACACGCAGGCGCGAACGCCGGCATGTTCCAGTGCGAGAGCATCGCGGCTGCGGTGGAATCACCGCCGGCCAGGTCAACGAGCCGTCGCCACATCGGGTGCAGCTCCGGCATGTACTGCAGCAGAGCGGCCTCTGCCTGCGCGGCGGTGGGTCGCCGGCCGCTGCCTGGGCGTAGATACCACGATCGGTAGCCCGGCCATGTTGCGTCGTACAGGGCGCGCCACCGGGGGCCGGCGGCGTCCTCACGAAACGCGTGCAAGCTGATCGACTGAACTGCCATGCGTCAAGGATTACTTGACGCGACCCGATCGTCAAGGCGCCCTTGACGGCGGGTTCCGCCGCGCACGGTCGGTGGTGCCTACTTCCCACACATCGAGACTGCGGTGAGATCGCGATTCGTCCCTATTTCGCGATCTGCGCAGACTCGACGCCGCGCTATCCGCGGGCCTTGGCCCGAGACCGGGCGCGGCCCCGGGTGGTGGCGTCCAGCTCGACCTTGCGCACGCGAACGACCTCGGGGGTTACCTCGACGCACTCGTCTTCGGCGCAGAACTCCATCGCCTGCTCGAGGCCCAGCTCCAGCGGACGGGCCAGCGTCTCCATCACGTCGGCCGTCGAGCTGCGCATGTTGGTCAGCTTCTTCTCACGCGTCACGTTGACGTCGAGGTCCTCGGCGCGCGGGTTGATGCCGACGACCTGACCCTCGTAGGTCTCCTCACCGGGCTCGACGAAGAACTGCCCGCGGTCGGACAGTTGGATCATCGCGAACGGGGTGATCGAGCCGGTCCGGTCCGAAACCAGCGAGCCCGTGTGCCGTGCCCGGATCTCCCCCGCCCACGGTCGGTAACCGTCGAACACCGCGTTGGCGATGCCGGTTCCCCTGGTCAGCGTCAGGAAGTCGGTCCGGAAACCGATCAGCCCGCGGCTCGGCACGATGAAGTCCATCCGGACCCAGCCTGCGGCGTGGTTGGTCATTTCCTCCATGCGGCCCTTGCGGGCGGCCATCAGCTGCGTGATCGCGCCGACAAACTCCTCTGGGCAGTCGATGGTCATGGCCTCGAACGGCTCGTGCAGCTTGCCGTCGATGGTGCGCGTCACCACCTGCGGCTTGCCGACAGTCAGCTCGAAGCCCTCGCGACGCATCTGCTCGACCAGCACGGCCAGCGCCAGCTCCCCGCGGCCCTGGACCTCCCAGGCGTCGGGGCGGTCGATGTCCACGACCTTGATCGACACGTTGCCGACGAGCTCGCTGTCCAGCCGCGACTTCACCATCCGGGCCGTCAGCTTGTGCCCGGAAACCTTGCCGGCCAGCGGTGAGGTGTTGGTGCCGATCGTCACCGAGATCGCGGGCTCGTCGACGGTGATGCGCGGGAGCGCGTGGGCATGCTCGGTGTCGGCGAGCGTGTCGCCGATCATGATCTCCGGGATGCCCGCGACGGCGACGATGTCACCCGCGATGGCCTCGTCCGTTGAGGTTCGTTCTACACCTTCGGTGACGAGCAGCTCGGTGATCTTGGCGTTAGTGATCACCGGATGGCCATCGACCTCGCGCATCCACGCCACCTGCTGGCCCTTACGAATGCGGCCCTTGTAGATGCGGATGAGGGCCAGCCTGCCGAGGAACGCCGACGCGTCGAGGTTGGTGACGAGTGCCTGCAGCGGCGCCTCCGGATCGCCCTGCGGCGGCGGGATGTGCTCGAGCAGCACGTCGAACAGGGGGTTCAGGTTTTCGCCGTCGGGGTTCTCGCCGTTGGCGGGTTCGGTGGTGCTGGCGATGCCCGCGCGGCCCGATGCGTAGAGCGTCGGCAGTCCGAGCGCGTCCTCGGCGGCCTTCTGAGCCTCGGCGTCGAGGTCGGACGCGACGTCAAGGAGGAGGTCGTGGCTTTCCTCGACGACCTCGGCGATCCGGGCGTCCGGGCGGTCGGTCTTGTTGACGACAAGGAGCACAGGCAGGTGTGCGGCCAATGCCTTGCGCAGCACGAAGCGGGTCTGCGGCAGCGGCCCCTCCGACGCGTCGACCAGCAGCAGCACGCCGTCGACCATCGACAGCCCGCGCTCGACCTCGCCGCCGAAGTCGGCGTGGCCAGGGGTGTCGATCACGTTGATCACCGTCATGGTCCCGTCGGGGTTCTTCCGGTGCACGGCGGTGTTCTTGGCCAGGATCGTGATGCCCTTTTCCTTCTCAAGGTCACCGGAGTCCATCAGGCGCTCGACGGTGTCGTCACCGCGGTGAGTCAACGCCCCCGACTGCCGCAGCATCGCGTCGACCAGGGTCGTCTTGCCGTGGTCGACGTGAGCAACGATGGCGACGTTGCGAAAAAGGGGGCGGACATCCACGTCGCACAGTGTGGCAGTCTGGCGGGTCGATTACGAAAACGAGAGACCCACACCACTTGAAGACGATGGCGAAATCCAACAAGCTTTCAGGCCTCAAGCCCAAAAAGAAGTGCTGTCGGAGCAAGCCGCGGTGCAAGCGCTGCCCCGTCGTGGTGCACCACGTCCGCAAGGCCGAACGCAACGGAATCCGCGGCAAGGATCTGGTCAAGGTGTTCAAGCGAGCGCGAGGGCACTGATTGCGCCGAGCGCGCGTACAGGCCGCTCACAGGGTTCGCGCCTAGCGTGGCAGTAACACGTCAAGAGTGGTCGGGAGGTTCACGGTGATGGTGCTTGAAGAGATCTTCACGATCGGCCTCATCGCTGTTCTGGCGACCGCCGCAACCGCGGCGATTTACCTGGGACTGCTCAACTGGATGGGCGCCTTCTACATCGTCCGATGTGCGGCGTGCCACCATCTGACGTTCTCGTCGTCGGACCGGTCGCAGGAGTCCTGCCCGCACTGCAGGCACCCGGCCTTGATGCATCCGATCTACTCGCTGCGCCACTCCGGCGTACGGGTGCGCAGCGACCGGTAGGCAGTACCAGCGGGCGCAGCGCCCTCGACTGTGCGTTTTCGTACGCGCCCGCGGCGTGTCGCGTACAACACCGCACAGTCGGCTCACGGATACGACAGCAACAGCATCACCCGGCCGTCAGCGGCTGGCGGGTCGGCTAGCCCGGGTATCGCATGTGGATGCGTTCCCGAAATCCCTTGAGCCGTGCGAACTTTTCCTTCTTGCGCGCGACCTCGGCGAACCCGATCCTGCGGTAGCAGTCGCGAGCCGCGGTGTTGACGTCGGTGACTTCGAGCATGTATTCGGCATACGGCGCATCGGCGATCACACCCTCGACGAGTTTGGTCGCGATGCCCTGTCGTCGCGCCTTTTCGGCAACGGCGACGAACTCGATATAACCCGTGCTGGCCGGGTAGTCCAACGCCGTCATGAATTCGGGCACCACGCTTCGGGTCAACACTGATCCGCGCACCAGCCCGAGGTGCCTTCGAAGTTCGGCACCACTGACCCGCATCGCCCTTCCTGTGCAATCCGTACACGCGATCGTGCCCATGACGTCGCCGCTACGGTCGGCGACGAAGAACCGGTCGACCTGCACCGCGTGCGCCAACGCGCGGGCGACCCTGTCCAGGTCCCGCGAGATCGTCGAGAACTCCCGCCGGTACGCGTATGCGATGACGCCCGCGATTGCGCCCCTGTCGGCTTCGGTCGCTCGACGGACGGTCACTTCGGTCAGCGCTCGGGTGAGGTCCGGCAACCACGCCCGGTCGGCGGGGACCCATGGCAGGTCGTCAAGCTGGTCCGCAGTCACCCACCGCAGCGCACGATGATCGTTGGGGCGCAAGGTTCCACCGGTCTGCGCGACGCGGTACGCGCGCAATGTCGTCGTCTCATTCAGCGAAACGTCGGCACCCAGGCGCGAACCGACCGACACCTCGACACCGAGTTCCTCGTGCAGCTCGCGGGCCAGCCCGACAGCCTCGCTCTCCCCCGCCGCGACCTTGCCACCGGGCAGCTCCCACAGTCCCGCCAACTCGGGTGGCCGGTCGCGCTGCGCCACCAGCAGCGAGCCCCCGGAGATCAGAGCGCCCGCCACGACGATCTGGTTCGGCTTCTGGTTCGACACTGCGGCCGACGCTATACGGTCGAGGACTTACCGTTTGGCGCTAGCGAGCGATTCGCCCAATGTCCACAGCGCTACGCCGATCAGCACCAGGTCCTTGAGCAGGAATTGACCGGGCTGCGCGCCAAGCACCGGGATGACGCCCGCATGCCCCGCGACGATCCCTGGCGTCGTGAACAGAAAGCTCAGAGTTCCGAGGAACAACACCACGGCCAATGCGCTGCCCACGGCGGACAGCCTCGGCCAGAAGGGTCTGACGGCGATGAGAACGGCGGCGACGATCTCGGCGGTGCCCAACGACACGGCGACGGTCTGCACGCTGAGAAAGTCGTAGATCCACGACATCAGCGGGCTGTGCTCAATCAGCACCCGACTCTCCATCTTGACGTACTTGCCAACCCCGATCCAGGCCAGCACGACGACCAGGCCGTACCGACTCACGACCGCGCCGAACCGCATTAGCCAATTCGAGGAAATGCCAACAGGTTTCGCCGTCGTCGATACATCCGCCATCGTCGAAGTCCTTTCGTCGGGGAAGGGCGGCCGCGGTGGGGCCACGCGTTGAGTTCAAACGCGCGCCGGCCCCCGCGGAATGCCGCGAAAATTCGAACAAAACGATGACGTCAATGGTTTGGCATCGCGCCCGACGGGTACCGTCGGAAGATGGCTGTGTTATCGGACGAACAAGTTGACGCCGCACTGCCCGACCTTCCCGGCTGGGAGCGCGCCGACGGCGCCTTGCGCCGCTCGATCAAGTTCCCCGCCTTCCTCGACGGCATCGACGCGGTGCGCAGGGTCGGAGAGAAGGCCGAGGAGAAGGACCATCACCCCGATATCGACATACGCTGGCGCACAGTGACTTTCGCGCTGGTCACACATTCCGAGGGTGGCATCACCGACAAGGACGTGGAGATGGCCCGCGAGATCAACGCGATCGCGGGGTAGAGGCGATCCACCCGAGCGTCGCCAGCGTCGCGACGATGTAGATCAGGCCCGCCCAGGCCAGGTACCACGGCCGGCTGATCTCCCAGATGGTGGGCTGGGCGAAGCTCAGCAACCAGGGCGGCCCAACCACGCTCAGGCCCAGCCAGCCCCAGCCAAGGATTCGCGCGCCGAGCCGCTCGCGCAGCGGGCCGTGCAGCAGCCAGATCATCAGCGGAATCAGCCAGACCCAGTGGTGCGTCCACGAGATCGGCGACAGCAACAGCCCGAACAGCTGCACGACGACGATCGCGCCGAGCCGATCCGTGGCGCCGCCGATCGCGCGCCACGCCAGCAGGGCCAGGACAAAGGTGACGGCGATCCCCGCAAGAACGACCGGCCCATATCCGGCATCATGGCCCAGAATCCGTGAGACACCGCCACGCCACGACTGATTGAACGACGTCCCGATCGGACCCACCCGGTCGGCGTCGCCAAGCAATTCGGTGAAGTAGTAACGGGTTTGGTCGCCCACCACCAGCGCCGAGAGCGCCACCGTCGCGAAGAACACCACCGCGGAGAACACCACCGCACCCCAGCGCCGCGCGCCGACGAAGTACAGCCCTGCCACGGCGGGCGTCAGCTTCACCCCGGCCGCCAGGCCCACCAGCAGTCCCGACAACCACCACCGGGTGCTGTAGACCGCGTACAACACGGCCAGCACCAGCAGCACGTTGACCTGGCCGTAGTCGAAAGTGCTTCGCAGCGGCTCGATCCAGATACCGACGGCGGTCCACAGCATCGCCACCCGCCGATCGCCCTCGCCCGGCAGCAGCCGCTGGCTGACGCGCACCACGCCGTAGAGCGCCGCGAAGATGCCGAGCTGCCAGGCCAGCGCGACCAGACCGAAGGGCAACAGGTGCAGCGGGTAGAACACCACCGCCGCGAACGGCGGATAGGTGAACGGCAGCGGGAAGTCCGGCGTCTGGTCGGCGTAGACGAAGTCGTACAACGTGCCCGGCTGATCAAGCGCTCCCGCGCCACCGACGTACACATGCAGGTCGACGAAGTTGGCGCCGTTGGGCACCAGGTACGTCCACGCCAGCCGGGCCGCGATGCTGATGGCCAACAAAACCGGCGCCGCTATGGCCAACCGGACGGGCGAGCGCTTTTCGGTGTCAATGAGCCCGACTCTAGTGATCGGTCACCGTAAGCCGTCGCATCAGTAACGTTTGAATAACCGCCACACGTGTCACTTGAGTACCACCAGTAACACCGTAGCTTCGGCCAGAGGCGTGCCGTCAACTGATTGGGAGAACCATGCTTAGCACCAGAAAACTGTTCGCAACCACGATGATCGCCGCTGCTGGGGCAGCCACGGCCGCGCTGACGCTCAGCGCCACCGCGTCGGCGCAACCCGCGGCACCGGCTCCGGCGCCAGCGCCGGGTGTGCCTGGCCTGCCGTTCATCCAGCAGCTGGCGTCCAACCCGGCCGCGGCCACGCAGCTGATGCAGGGCCTGACCTCCATGCTGGGCGCTGCGCAGGCCGCACCGGTCACACCGGCGGCGCCGCCATCGACCGCGACTGCGTCGATCACGCTTCCGCAACCCCCGGCTGCGCTGCCCGCCCCGCTGAATACCCCGGCCGCCGCGCCGGCAGCGGTCGCACCCGCCCTTCCTGAGCCGCTGCAGCAAGCGGTTTCGTTGCCTTCCAGCCTCGCGTCGTTGATGCCAGGAGGGTCACCGCTTGCCAGCCTGCTACCGAAGTCACCGACGGCGGCTGTCGCTCCAGTGGCTGCCGCGGCTCCGGTGGCGGCTGCGGCTCCGGTGGCTGCTGCGGCACCTGCAGCACCGGCGTCGGCTGCGCCTCCGCTGTTCATGCCGCTGTCCGCCCTGCCCTGAGGCTCGGCGACACCGACGTTCACCCAACAACCAGGCATTTGGGGGATCCATGTCATCGACCAGGACGATGATCACTAAGGCGGCCGTCGCGATCGGCTCGTCGGCCGCGCTGCTGTTCGGCAGCGCGACCGGCGTGGCCAATGCGGAGCCGGCACCACTTCCTATTCCGATCGACGGCCTGCAGGCACCCGGCCTTTCGGCCGTGCAGGGCATCAGCCCTGCCATCCAGCAGGCCGCCACCGATCCGACCAACGCGGTCTCGACGCTGATGGCTGCTGCCGCGGTGTTCGCCGGTGATGCTGTGGCACCGCCGGATTCGAAGAATGTGGCGGCGGCGGTCAATCAGTTCGTCGCGCACACCCCTGCGCCCGGCGCCGTGCCAGGCGCCGAGGCTCATCTACCTCCTGGGGTGAACCCGGCCCACGCCGTCGGACCCGTGCCGGACGCGGAGCCGTTGGCCGCGCCCGAGGTCGCGCCTGCCCCGGAGGCCGTGCCAGCACCGCCGCCGGAAGCCGCTGCGGCACCAGCACCCGCGGCGCCTGCGCCGGACGCCCCGCCACCAGCGGCGGCACCCGGTCCGGCCTTCGGACCTGACGCCCCGCCGACGCAGGACTTCATGTATCCGTCGATCAGCAACGGGTGCCTGAAGGACGGCGGCAACGTCATTGCAACGGCGATCTCGGTGGCCGGTCCCGCCCAGATTCCGGCCCCGGGGCCTGTCGCGGGCCAGACCGCCTACGTGTTCACCGCGGTGGGCACACCGGCGCCGGCGGCCGAGCAGAAGCTGCCGCTGAACGTCACCTGGGTCAACCTGACCACCGGCAAGTCCGGCAGCGCGACGCTCAAGCCGCGGCCGGACATCAATCCCGAAGGTCCCACGACGCTGTCCGTGATCGCCGACACCGGCTCGGGCAGCATCATCTCGACGATCTTCGGCCAGGTCACCACGGTCGAGCAGCAGTGCCAGTTCATGCCGACCATCGGCTCGACGGTCGTGCCCTAGCCAGTCCCCCTTGCGCGTGGGCCCACGCGCAGGAATCAGTAGGCCATGAAGAGGATGGCGTCCCGGTCGTAGTCGCGGCCGGGGTGCTTCTCGGACAGGTGGGCCTGGGCCTTCTCGACCAGATCGTCCTCGTTCTCGCCGGTAATCGCCTCGCCGCAGGGGCAGTTCAGGTGGGTCTTCATATCATCAGAATCGCATAGGTCCGGAAGATGGTGATCATGGATCTCTACGACGTCATGCGTACAACGGCCGCCGTTCGTGAATACACCGACGACCCGCTGCCCGACGAGGTGCTGACGCGCATCCTCGATAACGCCCGGTTCGCACCAAGCGGCGGCAACCGCCAGGGCACCCGCGTCGTGGTCGTGCGCGACGCGCAGACCCGTGAGCAGCTGGCGGACCTTGGCATGCCGGGCGCCAAACGCTATGTCGCCCAGCTACGTAACGGCGAAGGTCCGTGGAACCCGTTGCAGCCGTGCGGTGTTGATGCCGAGACGATCGCGGCCGTCCAGGTGCCAAGGGAATCTCCGCTGCGCGAGGCGCCGGTGGTGTTGGTGGTTTGCGTCGACCTCAGCGTTGTCGCAGCGTTCGACCAGGAGCTCGACCGCATCGGCGTGGTTCCCGGCGCGTCGGTGTACCCGTTCGTGTGGAACATCCTGCTGGCCGCGCGCAATGAAGGTTACGGCGGCGTCCTCACCACCGCGGTGGTGGCCGAGGAGCAACGGGTCAAGGAGCTGCTCGGCATACCGGAGGAGTACGCGATCGCCGCCGTGCTCCCGTTGGGCAAGCCGGTGCGCCAGCTGACAAAGCTCAAGCGAAACCCGGTCACCGAGATCGCCACCCGTGAGCGCTTCGACGGGCCACCGCTGTAGCGGCGACCCGGCTCAACCGCCGACCGTCATATCCGTGGGCCGCATCTCTTTAACCCACGGATCGATCAGGGTTTTGACGCGGGTCGATCGACGCTCGACGAGCGGCTGCAGTCCCTCGGACACCAGGTCGTCGAGGCCGATGGCGACCGGAGCAATATCGCTCCATGGGGTTGACCGCGATGCCAACAATTCCAACGCCGTCGGCAAGTCGGCGTCACAGACATGAGCGTTCGTGCCGATGACCTCGTGTTCGACCAGACTCAGGCTTCGGATGTCCCACTGCACCGGCCCATCCTGCAGCCCGACCAATACCAGACGGCCGCCACGGGGAAGAATTTTGAGGGCGGTCCCAAGACCTGGCGCTGTCCCGGTGACCTCGTAGACAACCGTTGGGACAAGGCCGAATTCGGAGATGGCCTGGCCGACCTGGTCCGCTTCGCCGGACTGCACGGTGTGGGTTGCACCCACGGCATCGGCGATTTCGAGACGCCCGCTGTCGAGGTCGACGACGGTCACCGCGTCGGCAACCGATGCCGCGGCGTAGGTGAGGAACGAGCCGATGCCACCCGCGCCGACGACGATCGCCTGATCCCGCGCCGTGAGCCGCCCTCGGCGCATCGCATGCACCGCGATCGACATGGGTTGCGCCAATCCGGCGGTGTCCGGGCGAAGGCCGTACGGACCGACGGGCACGCAGATGGCGGCCGGCACCGTGACGAACTGTGCCAGCGCACCGTCACGCTGTAGCCCGACGGTCGAGTAGCGGTCGCACAGGTTGGTGCGGCGTCGGCGACAGTGCGTGCATTCGCCGCACGAGATCCCGGCGCCCGACGCGATGAGGTTCCCTTCGGCGAACCCCCGCACGCCTGCGCCGACATCGCGCACCACGCCTGCGAATTCATGGCCGGGGATCATCGGACCGACGTGCCCGGTCACCGGGTGTCGTTCGCGGATCGGAAACATGTGCGGCCCCGAGGCGTACTCGTGGGCGTCGGTACCGCAGATACCGACGGCCTTCACTTCGACGAGTAGCTCGCCTGCCCCGGGCACCGGGTCGGGCACGGTCTCGACACGGAGATCGCCACGATCATGAAAAACGGCTGCACGCATCGGTTTACCGGTAGTCCTTCTGGTCGGCGATCTCGATGATGATGCGGCCGAACACTTCCTCCTTGTGGGCGGCCACCAAGGCGTCGTTGAGTTGTTCCAGCGGATATGTGGCGCCAACGACCGGTACGACGCGGCCCAGCCGCACGAGTTCCATCGTGTGCGCGATCTCGGCACGCGTCGCATAGCGGGTGCCTGCCACAACAAGTTCATCCAGCAACTGGCGCTCCGGATCGACCGGAAGCTCCGCGCCGGGAACGTGTCCGAGGATGACCAACGTTCCCGCCTTGCCGAGCGCCCGGTAGCCCTCGGCCAGGGTCTGAGAGTTCCCTACCGTGTCGACGACGCCGGCCAGTCGCCCGCCCGCGGCCGCCGTGGCCGCCTCGGCCCATGTCCCGCCCTCGGGAATGACGACATGCTCGGCGTATCGCAGGCGTTCGAGTTCGGCGGCTTTCTCGGTGTTCCGCTCGACAGCGATCGGGACCCCGCCAAAGGCTCGAACCATTTGCAGCATATGGACACCGAGCCCGCCACCGCCGCCGATCACCGCGACTGGGTCGCCCGGCCGCATCCGAAGTCGTTCAGCAGCAACGTGGTAAGGAGTGGCGATCGCATCGCCGACGATGCCGGCGCCGAGCAGATCAACGCCGTCAGGAATTCGCACAAGGTTGGCGCTTGGCAGGGTGACGAACTCGGCGAAGGCGCCGTCACTCGCGATACCGATGAAGCCGCCGAAATTGTCACACAACGTTTCTCGACCCGACGTGCACCACCGGCAGTGTCCGCACAGGTGGTAGAACGACGTTGTCACGATGTCGCCGGGCGACCAGCCTTCGTCGGCTGAACCAAGTGCCACCACCACACCCGAGAGCTCGTGTCCGTGGATCCGCGGCACAGAGCCACCCAGCACACCGTCGCGGGCGAGTTCGTTGGTCACACCCGCACCGACGGCGAGTACCCGGATGAGCACTTCACCACGGTTCGGGCTCGGGACAGCTCGACGTTCGAGCTTGAAGTCCCCGCCCACCTCGTGCAAGACCATGGCACGCATCGTGGTCGGTAGTTCGTCGGGGACGAGCCGAGGGGCTGTCATCGTCGTTCTCCTATTCTCTCGTAAGGTCTTTCGATCGCCGACAACTCCTCCAGCGCGCGACGCGCCAAACCATGTGCAGCGTCGAGCTTCCACGCGTTGTTCTTCAACGGGTGCCCGTTCATGGACAGCTCGTCGTCCAGGCGCCCGAGCACAGCGCTGGGCAACTCATCATCATCAAGAGCACGCTCGGCCGTCCTGGCCCGCCATGGAGTGGGTGCGAGAGCGCCGAATACCACTCGCGCACACCGATCTTGTTGCCAGGAGATCACGGATACTGCGGCAGAAACGACTGCGAAGTCGCCCGTCCACAGGCACAGCTTCTCGAAGTGCGCAATCCTGAGCCGATCCTCTGCGCGGACGATGACGGCGCTGACGACTTCGCCGCTGCGAAGGACGGTTTCGCCAGGCCCTCGGTAGAACGAACCGATCTCAACGGTTCGCGAACCCTCCGTAGACTCCAGGACGACCTGAGCATCCAGCGCAGTGAGTGCGGTCGCAAGATCAGACGGGCTGACGGCCTGGCAGCGATGCCCTCCCATGGCCGCATGGTAGAACCGGTGATCGCCCGTGACCGCATAGCACGGCGCCGTCACGCCCGACCGCTTGTAGCAGTCGAACCCATTGCGAAAGAACCAGCAGCGCTTGGCCTGGACGAGGTTTCCGCCGAGCGTGGCGACGTTGCGGATCTGCTCGGAAGCGATCGTGGCAGCAGCTTGCCGGAGCACCTCCGGAATCTCCCGACTGGCGATCAATTCCGAAAGGGTCACTGAAGCACCGATCTGCAGATCGCCGCTGGCAAGCACATCGATCCCCCGCATGGCATCGACGGACGTCACCGAAATCATCTGCTTCGGTGTCCGCAGGCCCTGCCTCATCTGCAGATGCAGGTCCGTACCGCCTCCCACGAGCGTGCCGCCGGTATCGGCGAAGGCCGCCACGTCAGGCACCGTCGTCGGCCGCTCGACGGGCGCCGCCATCGGCGGGTGATACCGGTGCGCGACCTTGCGGCCGAACCGGTGCATGAACCAGTGCACTCCGAGCGGATACGCCCGCCGCATCAGATCGATCTGCCAGCGTCCTGGCCGTCGCCAGAGCCGATACCTCCGCGCCGGTTTACCCGCGTGTGCACGCAGCGCCGGTAGCACCTTGTCGGGCGTGAGCGGCAGGGAGTCGAACCGGATACCGGTGGCGTCGTAGACCGCGTTGAGAACCGCGGGCGCGGCCAACACGGTCGGAAGCTCGCCGACGCTCTTGGCGCCCCACGGTCCGTTGTCTCTGGCTTCCTCGATCAGGATGGGCGTCACCTCGGGTACGTCGGCCGCTCGGGGCAGCGCGTAGTTGAGGTACGCCGGGTTCACCGGCCTACCGTCTTTGTGGATCAGTTCTTCCCCGAGGACGGCGCCGAGTCCCATGACCGAGCCGCCGATGATCTGGCCCTCGCACGCTGACGGATTCAGCGCCCGCCCCACATCGTGTGCGGCAACGTAATTGAGCACCTTGATGGCGCCGGTGTGCGGATTCACCTCGACCTCGGCGGCATGCGCGGCGAACGCGTACGTCCCCGAGATGTCGTCGGGAACGGGATGGTTCGGGTCGAAACGCACGATCGGGTCGACGTAGCTGCCGTGGTACGTGAGCGTGTCGTCGCGAAAATCGGGATCGTCGGCGGCGAGGTCACCAAGGGCAATCCTGCCGGTCTTGCCGACGGCGTAGCCGCCACGCAGCGTGACGTCCTTCCCAAGGCGTGCCCTGGCAAGACCACGGAGTCGGTCGGCCAATCCCTGCGCGCACACCCGCACCGCGTGACCGCCGAAATATGTTCCGCGGGAACCCCATTGTCCGAGTTCGAATGGGGTGTGCTCGGTGTCGGCCTGGATGATGTCGACGTCCTCGAGCGATACCCCCAGCACGTCGGCGGCGATCTGGACGAGGACGGTGCGTTGATGCGTGCCGAAATCGATGCTGCCGTACCGGAGCCGAATCCGTCCGTCGCGGCACAGGTCGATGGCGGCATCCGACCGGTTCGCGTCGGGGCGTCCGCCGTTGTCTCCGCTGCCGTGCATCCCTGCCGCGATACCGACCCCGCGAAACGGACGATCATCTGCCCTCTTGCGGTGCCAATCGATGGCCGAGGCAGCCCGTTGCAGACACTGAGCCAGTGCGGTGGAACCGATCTCGCCTCCGCCGAGGGTGCGCTGGCCCGCCACGTTCGCGTTGCGCAGCCGGTAGTCGAGGGGATCGACACCCTGTTGCTCGGCGAGACGGTCGACCAGGCATTCGGAGGCCATCGCCACCTGCGGATAGCCGAGTCCGCGCATCTGCCCGCCTGGAGTCACTGCCGTATCGACCAGCTGTGCGTCCCATCGCACCGCGGTGGGCCGGTACAGCCCGCCGAGGCCGTGCAACGCCACCGCCATCACGAACGGCCCCGTGCTGTTGTAAGCGCCGTTGTTCACGGTGATGTTGGCGTCGAACGCCTGGATCATGCCGTCGGCGTTCGCGTGCGCGATGAGTTCGGTAACGAACTCATGGCGAGACCGGCTGGTTGCGAACTCCTCCTCTCTGGTACACGATGTGACGACGGGGCGCCCGGACCGCAGACTCAGCATCGCGGTCAGAACTTCGTACTCGCAGACCCGGGATCGGGCCCCGAATCCGCCGCCCACCGACACCTCCCTGAACACGACCTGCCGCCTGTCCAGGCTCAGCATGTCGGCGACGACTTCGGTGACGATCAGCGGCGACTGGGTCGTCGACCAGATCTCCATCAGCTGCGCCGCCGGATCCCAGCTCGCTATGCAGGCGGACGGTTCCATGGGCGCCTGAGCCACGCGGGGATACGTGTACACACCGCTTACCGCACACGTCGACCGACCGACAGCGGCCGCGAAATCGCCGTGCTCACCGTGCATCCTGACCGACACGTTCGTGTCAGTGTCGCGACGATGCAGTCGCGCGGCCCGTGGACGCAGCGCCTCCCCGACCGTGGTCGGTGCGCTGAGTCGCTGGTAGCGGATGCGCACCAGCGACGCGGCGAGTTGGGCGATCTCCGGTGTTTGCGCGGCGATCGCGACGACCTCCTCCCCGATAAATCGCACCTTGTCGCGCGCCAGCGGATAGCGATCCCCGAAGTACGTCGCATCCCCGAAGTCATCGGCGGTGATGACCGCATGTACCCCGGGCACGGCCCGTGCCTTGGATACGTCGCGCGACACGATGCGTGCGTGTGGGTGCGGCGAACGCACGATCGCGCACCACAGGGCGCCCTGCGGTATCTGGTCGAGCACGAAGCGAGCGGTTCCGGATGTCTTCGCTTTCCAGTCGACCGGCCGGACCCGCTTACCGATGTAGGACATGGTCAGCCTCAGGTGGTTGATCGACCATCAGGCCGCGCCCGGCCGCCGCCTTGACGATCGCGTCGACGATCTGGGCGTACCCGGTACAGCGGCAGATGTTTCCGCTCATCGCGACGGCGATGTCGCAGCGTCGCACGGCACCGCACGTGCGTAACAGCGCTTCGGCACGCATGATCTGGCCCGACGTGCAGAAGCCGCACTGGAAGCCGTAGTGGTCGGCGAACGCCTCCGCGATATCGCCTTCCCTCAGGGCCTCGACCGTGGTCACCGCGCCGTTCACATCCGAGGCCGGCGTGATGCACGACATGATCGCCAAGTCGTCGACCAAGACCGTGCATGCGCCGCACTCACCACGCCCGCAAGCTTCCTTTGTGCCGGTCAGTCCCAGCCGGTCGCGCAGCAGGCGCAAAAGCGTCTCGCCGTGGCGGGGGTCAATTGAGATGGCCTTGCCGTTCACCGTCAGCATGAACGTGTCCGTTCAATTGCGTCCAGCATGTTTATTGCGTTGTCTTCTTTGATCATTCGAATCTCGTTGTCGAAAAGGAACTTCAGATCGCCGACCGTCCGGTGCGGATCGGCGTCGCCCATGGGGTAGGGATAGTCGGTGCCGACGACGACACGGTCCGCGCCTACGGTGCGAACGAGATGGGCGAGATTGTCCGGGTCATGCAGGATGGTGTCGTAATAGAACCGCCGGATGTACTCTGCAGGAGGGCTTTTCAGTTGAGCGCCGAAGCGGGCTCCGTACTGGCAGAAGCCGTGGTTCAACCGGCCGGCTTGATACGGCAGGAAGCCACCCCCGTGTACGAGGATGATCCGCAGGTCGGGATGTCGCTCGAGGACACCGGACATGATCAAAGTGGCCGCCGCGACGGTGGTTTCGGCGGGGTTGCCCACGAAGTTCCCGAGAAAATACGGCAATGGAGATGTCGCGGCGGCCTCGGGATGAATCAGGAGTACCGCGTCTGCTTCGGCTGCCGTGCGCCACAGCGGCTCGAGGTCTTGGCGTAGCACGCCCGACGCCGGCACCTCGGCTCCCGCGAAGCCGTGCTCTCGTACCGTGCGCGTGAGTTCGTCAGCGGCCGATTCCGGCGTGGTCAGCGGCAGGGTGGCCAGCCCACGGAAGCGAGTTGGGTAGTCCTGGACAGTAGCGGCGAGCGCGTCGTTGAATGACCGCGCATAGGTCTGGGCACGATTGTCGGACATCTGGTGCGCGCCAACGTCGATGAAGCTCGAAAGAAACTGCACCGAGATTCCGGCCCGATCCATGAAACTGACCCGCGCCTCGACGTCGACCAACAACTCCTCCACCGGACCACTGATCGCGCCGCCGTCGAACTCCCACCGGGGGCCATCGGGGGTGGGGATCGCGACGATGCCCAGGGTCGAATCCGCCTCGGAGACGCGTTCATACAAACTCTGTGGCACGCAGTGCGCGTGGACGTCGACGACTCCCAACGCCTCACTCATCGCGCCACCTCGGCCTGCGCTGCCCGATGGCTGGTCAAGTCGACCTCCAACAGCGGACCCTCGACCATCACCCCACTGCTTCCGTCGAACTGTGTCGACGGGATGATGCTGAGTGCCGGACGGTGACCGTCGGCCGGGAAATGCCGGGACCAGGCCCGTGCGAACCCACGGAAATCGCGCCGCGGATTGACGAGATAGACCTTGGCGTCGACGACATCGCCGGTGCTGAACCCGTTGGCGCCCAGCTGTTTGCCGAGTAGCTCAAGGGTGAACTCGGTCTGGCGTTCGATGTTCGACCAGTGATGGGGCATGCCCTGTGGTGTCTCGACGCACTCCCCGGTCGAGATGTCGGGTACGGGGATCTGGCCGGCGGTGAAAAGCCAGTCACCGACTCCGATGCCGGGCGAGAAGTTCGCCCTTCCCGTGTCCACGGGGTGCCACGGAATGCCCTCCCGCGTCTCGATCTTCTCGACTCCGTGGCCGGGGACGAGAGCCTGGGCGTTGACCGACCAGCACGCACCCGGGGTGAGCAGACCGCGGCACGCCATCGAGCTGCGCGTAGGTGGAACCCCGACGCGGGTGCCCCATATCGAGTCGATGATCGGGAAGTTCGTGAGATCGGGTTCGTAGAACTGCACCTTGACCAAGTCCTCGAGCCCGGCACCCGCCGCTTTCAAAGCCGATTCCAACACGTCGACGACGTAGTCGCCCTGCAACTTTGCTGCCGAGTGATGGTAGGTGTTGGCCGCGGGCGCCACGGCCAGCCCGTGCTGGTAGTCGGTCGCGGTCAGCCCCGAGGTGAAGACGAACGGGCCTGCCTGCACGGCCAAGCAGGACGCTTCCGCTGAGCCAGGATCGGGTAGCCCTTCGGGTCGCAGATACACAAGGTCATGGGCAGAGGACCCGTGCAGGGCAACTCCGTGAAGGCTCAGCACGGCGCCTTGCACCAGATGTTCGTCTCCCACCACGATGGTCGTCAACGCGGGGTAGCTGTCGAACATCTCCTCGAGGACGAGCTTCACCTCAGGAAAGACCTCGGGGCTGACCAGTTGCAGTTCGAGGCGCACCACTCGCGAGAGGTCGGACCCGGCTTGGTCCAACACCTCTCGCATGGTCTGCAGTACGGCGCGCATCTGCATCGTCGCGTCCGATTCGCCCGTCCACGGGGAGACTCGTCCCGTTTCGGCAGGGTCCAGCTGCACCGGATGGATGCTCGAGACGTACACCAGATCGCCCGCGACGCGAGCGGCCGGGGCGGGCAGCATGCTCTGCCAGTGCCCGCCGTTCATTCGATACCGCCCGCGGCGGGCAGGGTGTGGCCGGTGATCCAGCGCGCCTGGTCGCTGGCGAGGAAGGCGACGATATCGGCGATGTCACCCGCGCGGCCGATGCGACGCAGCGGTAGCTCGTCGAGGTTGGCGTTCAACTGCTCCCGCGCCTCGGGCACCAGCATGTCGGTATCGGTGGGGCCCGGCGCGACTGCGTTGACGGTGATGCCGCGCGAGCCGACTTCGCGGGCCAAGGCGCGGGTGAGAACCGGGATTCCACCTTTGGCCGCGCCGTAGGCGCCGAGAATGCCCACGTGAGCGGCGGGCAGCACGGTGGAGATATTCACGATCCGGCCGTGATCGCTCAACCTTTCGGCGGCCAGTTGGCAACTGAAGACAACACTTTTCAGGTTGACGTCCACGAGCCGGTCGAAGAGTTCCTCGGTGATCGTGGCAATGGGCCCGGCAGCTGTGATTGCGGCGTTGTTCACCACGATGTCCACCGAACCGAATTCGGAGGCGGCGAAGTCGTAGATGTCGCGAAGGTGGGCGACATCGGCGACGTCACCGTCGATGCTTGCCGCGGCACCGCCCGCTGCCACGATTTCGTTGACGACATCCTTGGCCGCCTGGTGATTCGACTGGTAGCTGATCACCACGCGGGCTCCGTCGGCGGCCAGCCGCGTTGCGATAGCCCGACCGATTCCTCGTGAACCGCCGGTGACGATGCCGACCTTGCCGTCGAGGGTCTTGGTCATCGGATTTCCTTTCTGAAATGATCATTGCAATATGTGCGCATGGTTCACCACGCGCTATCTCATGGTGATTAACGCAGGGCTGTTGTCGCGCCCTGGATGGCTTGTTTGAGCAGGCGCCGGTCCGCCGTTCCCTTCGCGAGGACGTGCAATCCGTCGAGTACCGCCATCATCATGCTGGCCAGCGCTTCGGGATCCGCGTCGGGCGACAACTCCCCACTTCGCTGCGCCACGACGAACGCGTCGCGAAACACTCTTCGCGCCGACCGGATCGAAGCGGTAAAGATCTTGCGGATCTCCACGTCGTCGGGGGCGAGCTCTACGGCGGCGTTGACCGCGAAACAGCCGCGCTCCCGCTTGGCGCGCATGTCAGCATCCACCGCACTCCATAACACTTTCGCGACCTTGTCAGCCAACGGTTCGTCCCCGTCCAGAGTGCCCGGTTGAACCACCGCCCACATGGTCGACTCACTGGTGTAGTGCCGCAACGCCTTCTGATAAAGCGCGGCCTTCGACCCGAACGTTGCGTAGATGCTCGAGCGATTGATCCCGAGCTCGCGTTCCAGAATCTGAGTCGACGTTCCCTCGTACCCGTATCGCCAGAACGTATGCATGGCGCGCTCGAGCACCTCGTCGGGCTCGAAGGCCTTTGTTCGGGACATGACTCCACCATAGCCGTTCTGCGATGATCGTTTCGTTATCACGCCACCGTCTGCCAGAACGACATGTCTCGAGGCTCCGACCACCACGGCGTCACGCGGTCCATGTACTCCCGCAGGTATTGCCGTCCCTGCTCGAATTCCACGAAGGCCTCATGGCTTTCCCAGACCTCGAACAGCATGAACGACGTGGGGTCATCGGAATCCTGATGCCCGGCGATCGATATGCACGCCGGCTCCTGCCTGACCTGTTTGAGCACCTCGGCCAACTCGTACTGAAATTCCTCTTCACGCCCTTGATGGATCTTGAGCCTGACGATCAGCGCGACTGGACTCATTTGCACTACCTTCCCTTCTGAGCGAATGCTCATCCGATTGCGTACTGGAGGATGTTGCGATAGGTGATGCGTTCCGCAGCAAGTAATCCCGTGACCCGGCCGCCGCACATCACGTAGGCGCAGTCCGCAAGGCCGATGAGTTCTTCGAACTCGCTGGTGGCAACCACCACTGCACCGCCGTCGCGGGCAAAGCGCGTCAACAGCGCACGCACCTCGGCCTTGGCGTTGATATCGATCCCCTGTGTCGGCTCCTCGACCACCAGCACGCGTGGCTTGCCCTCCAACGCCCTGGCGATCGCCACCTTCTGCTGATTACCGCCGCTGAGCAGGCCCACCTTCGCATTGACGTTCCGTGGCCGGATCGAAAGCCGATCGATGTACCCGCGGCACAATTGGCGTTCACGGCCATGCCATCGAAGTCCGAACAGACGCGCGCGACGGGTGATGCGGGAGTTGAGCGCAATATTGTCCTTGATCGACAGCGGGCCGACGATGCCCGCGTTTCGCCGATCACCCGGCACGACGACCACTCCGCGCCGGAAGGTCGTCGCGCGCCCATCCATACGGTGGTGACGCCCGTCGACCTCCAGGTGCCCGCTCGCCTTGACGAGCCCGCCAAGCACCTTTGCCATCTGACCGTGACCGGATCCCTGCACACCTGCGATGCCTACGATCTGACCCGCGCGGACCTCCAGATCGACGTCCCGTAGCCGGTGTTTGTCGCAGATGCTCCTCGCCCGCAGCACCGCGGGTTGCGCCGACTGGTTGGCGGGTCGTGGGCCGGTCTCGGGGTCATCGGTTCGGGCCCCCTTGGTCAGCACCTCGATGATCGTCTCGCGATCGATCGCGCCCTTTTCAAAGAACCCGACGACGGCACCGTCGCGCAACACGGTGACCTTGTCGGCGATCCGGATGACCTCACTGAGGCGATGGGTGACGTAAAGGACAGCTGTGCCAGCAGTTCTCGCCGCGTCAACCCTGGCAAGGAGCACTTCTGCGTCGTGCTCGTTCAGCGCGGCGGTCGGCTCGTCGAGGACAAGGACGGCGCACTCGTCGGCCAGCGCACGGGCGAGCTGCGCGAGGCGTAGTTGGGGCACACTGAGATCGCAGGCCAGGGTGTCAGCGGCGAAATCGGCGCTGACCCGCTTCAGGGCAGCGTCGGCGCGCCGTCGATCATCGTCGGAGAGGGTCGAACGCTTGGCGATGACGCCTTCACTGCCCAGCAGTATGCTCCTTCCGATCGGCATCTCCGGGATGGCCAAGATGTCCTGGGGCACAACGGAAACACCGAGGGTGCGGGCCATATGCGGATCGGAAACCCGGATCTCGTCGCCCTTGATGAAAATGCCGCCGGCGTCGGGCCGATACGTCCCGGTGAGCACCTTGATCAAGGTCGACTTGCCTGCGCCGTTCTCGCCGAGGAGCGCATGCACCTCACCGGGCTGGATCTCGAGGTCTACATTGTCGAGGGCGAGCACGCCAGGGAATCGCTTGGTGATTCCGCGCAATGCAACGGTGGGCACTGTGGGCGTCACTTCGGGCTCCACGGGAAGAACTGGGCCTTGCCGACCGGCGAATCGAGGTCGGCCTGGGCCACCACCGGACTGGGCAGGCACGTAAGTTTGGGCGGCGCTTGCCCGTTGAGGGCGGCGACGGCCTCAGCCACCCCGATGTAGCCGGTGTGCACGGGCCAGTCCGGGATCACAATCGCCTTTCCCGATCCAACGGCCCCGCGGGTGGACGGATCAAGGCCGCCGGTCACCAAGACGGCATTTCGGTAGTGCGCAGGGATGGAGTCCGGCGGAAGGAGGCCGTTGTACACGGGGTAGATCCAGTCGACGGCCGGGTTTGACGAGGCGGCGTTGGTGAACTTCGCCAGGCCTTCGCCGGGATCCACGTTGGAATTGGCCACGGCTGTGACGGTGATGTTGGGGTACTTTTCACCGACCCGATCCAGGAAGCCCTGTGTGCGGCCCACCGACCACGTCGCATTGGCTGGCCCGGCCATGACGATCCCCTTGCCGCCGTCGGGAAGTCGTGCGGCAAGCGCGTCTGCCGCGGCCTGCCCCTGGAGGTAGTCGTCCTGGACGACCTGTGCGGCGTCATCCGTATCGACCAGGGTGCCGACAACGATCGTCGGGACGCCCCGCCGTTTGGCCATGTCGATGATCGGGGCGGAGGCGTTGACATCGACCGGATTGAGCACGATCGCATCGGTGCCGCGGGTCAGCGCATTCTCTGCCTGGGTGATTTGTTCCGGTGCGGTGGAAAAGCCCTGTGCTGCAACGACAGAGACGTCGACACCCGCCTTTTCGGCGGCCAGTTGTGCTCCTGAGACCTCGGCGTTGTAGTAGTAGCCTGCCAACGAGATGACCAGAAACGTGATCTGGTACCGCTCGTTGGCCTTGGGGACAGGGAAGTTCAACACGTCTTCGGGGGTGAGGTCACGATCACATTCGAGCGCGCTGACCTCAACGTTGGACGAGTTCCTGGCGTTCGCACCCTGCCCGGTGGAGTTCGCGCAGCCGGAGATCGTCGTGACTACCGCCGTGGCAATCGCGAGAAATGTTGTGGGATAGGTTCTTTTCACCGGGACGCTCCTTTGCGACGCAGCTGGAATAGGGCGGACAGTTCGAAGCCGCGCATCTTGGCCACCAGGACTGCGACGATGAGAATCACGCCGGTGATCATCTGTTTGACGAAAGCATTGAGACCAGCGATGTCAAGGCCGGTGGTCAGAACCACCAACGTGGCAACACCCAGCACCACACCGGATAGTCGGCCGATTCCTCCGCCGATGGCCACCCCACCGATCACCGCGGTGGCGATGGAAAGCAGGTCGTAACCCTGTCCGAGACTGTCTTGTCCCACGGTCACCCGGGACGCGAGCATGAGACCGCCAAGTCCTGCGAACAAACCGCATAGCGCATAGGCGGCCAGTTCGTATCTCGCGACGATGACGCCCGCCGTGCGGGCCGTTTCCCGGCTCCCGCCGATGGCGTAGATGTACAGGCCAAGGCGAGTACGAGACAGCAGGAACCAGGCCAGGCCCAGCACCGCGGCGGCCATACAGAGAGCGGACGGCAGGGGGCCCCAGTCGCCTCCCCCGAAGTACGAGAAGTCCTCCGGCAGGCCGGGCACGGACTGACCGTCGCTCAGGTAGTTCGTGTAACCACCCAAGAATGTCAGCGTGCCAAGGGTGGCAACGAACGGCGTGATCCCGAGTAGCGCGATCATGACGCCGTTGGCCAGGCCGACGAGAGTCCCGCACAGCAGGCCGAGCACGATGCTGCCGGCGATACTGCGGCTATCGGTCATGCTCAGCGCGCACACCACGCTGACGAAACCCATGTTCGCCGAGACCGACAGGTCGAAGCCCCCGACGAGCAGCGCGATCGTCTGCCCGATCGCCACGACCAGCAGAATCCCCGCGACGGCGGCCATGTTCTTGAAGTTCTGGGGCGTCGCGAACGTCGCCGGGTACATGCCGACAAAGATCGCGGTCAGGGTCGTGACGCCGATGAGCAGCTGAAACTCGGTGCTGGACAATAGGCCCGCCAGTCGCGGACTGGTCCGAACCCGGCGAGCAGCGTGCGCGTTGGCCGGTGCCGACGGATCCCCTGCGGCGAGGGTGGTGCGAAGCGGGCGATTGTCGATCGCTCCGTCCCCGTCCGGTTTCTGCCGAGTGATGGACACGGCCCTCCTCCTCCAACTGATTGCCAAGGCAAGGACGACGTCCCAAACCATTCTGCAACGATCGGTTCAGATCATATGACCGGTGTCACACATTTTGCAAGGGTCATTTCAGAATATTTGAAACTGGACGTTATCTGGCTGTGTCACTGCATAATTCACAGGCGGCCTCCGCCGGGAGTACCACCCATGCCGCTCGCCGCAGGACGATTTGCGTAACGCTGTGGCGGTTTCCGGGCTTGGATTCCGCCGTAGCGTTACGCAACGTGTCGTGGTCGCAGCCTTGGGGCGGCGCGCTGCGCCGGACAACTAGCCTGCCGATTTTGCTGGCGTGTCTCTACCGCAGATGGCCCATGCCATGAGACCTTGAAGTCGTGACCGTGACGCTGGGTTACGCCACAGCCAGCAACGGCGAGCAGAACCTCGAACGGCAGCTCGCCGCATTGGTCGCGGCCGGGGTGGACCAGCGGCGGATCTTCACAGACAAGTTCTCCGGCTCGGCCGACAAGGTGCGGGCCGGTCTGCACGCCATGCTGAGCTATGCCCGGTCCGGCGACACCGTCGTCGTCGTCGCACTAGACCGCCTCGGCCGGTCGGTCGCCGAGGTCACCCAGACCGTCGCTGAACTCACCGAACGCGGGATCACGCTGCGCGCATTGAACGACGGCCTCGATACCGCGACCGCGGCGGGGCGCCACGTCGCGGCCATCCTTTCGACGCTGGCCACCCTCGACCTCGAGGGCGCGCGCCACAGGCACTAAGCCTTTGCGGCCTTCGCCGCCGCCTTTGCCTGCTTCTTGTACGAGCGGACCTTCTCCAACGACCCGGGATCGACGACGTCGGCAACCGACATGTACGAACCCGCCTTGCCGTAGTCGCCAGCGGCCTCGCGCCAGCCCGCCGGCGTGACCCCATACTGCTTGCCAAGCAGCGCGAGGAAGATCTTCGCCTTCTGCTCGCCGAACCCCGGCAACCCCTTGATACGACGAAGCACCTCGGGGCCATCTGGGTCGCCCGCGGTCCACAGCGCCGCGGCGTTTCCGTCGTAGTCGTCGACGACGATCTGCGCCAGCGCCTGGATCCGCTTGGCCATCGAGCCCGGGAAGCGGTGTACCGCAGGGGTTTTCGAACACAGTGCGGCGAATTTCTCAGGGTCGTAGTCGGCAATCTCGCGAGCGTCGACGCCGCCGATGCGGTCGGCGATTTTCTTCGGCCCGGCGAACGCCGCCTCCATCGGGTACTGCTGATCAAGCAGCATCCCGACCAGCAGCGCGAAGGGATTGGACTCCAGCAGCGCGTCGGCCGCCGGATCTTGGACTAGCTGCAGTTTCGCCACCCGGCCAGTCTAAGGTGACCAAAAACCGCATGAGGTGAGATGTCGGGCGAGCTTGCGATAGCGCTGGCGGCGCTGTTCCTTGCGGCGGTAGCCGCCGCGGTCATCGCGGTGCGCACACGCCGTGTCGTGGCCACCCCGACCGAACGCGCCGTGCACGCGGCGCTGCACACCGCCTCGCTGGCGGCACGGGCGCTGCGCCAGGGCCTTGACACCGACTCCGCCCAGACCGCGGCCCCTTTCCTGCGCAGCCTGACCGGGACCGACGGCGTCGCGTTGTTCGACGGCGACGGCCGACTACTGGCCCAGGACCCGCCGCAGGCGCCGATCTGGGATGCGGCGGTCGACAAGGCGTGCGAGCAAGCCGCGAGCGAAGCGGTCTCCGGCCAGCGCCGCGTCCTCACCCACGTCAGGTCGTCGGCCGTGGTAGCCCAGCCGATGCTCACCGAGAACAGCAATCTGCTGGGCGCCCTGGTGGTCGTGACCACCCGCTCACCGGCACCGGGGCTGCTCGGCGCCGTCGGCGAAGTCGCCCGCTACGCTGCGAGCCAGATCGAGCTCGCCGAGCTCGACGCCTCGCGAGCCCGCCTCGACCGCGCCGAGGTGCTGGCGCTGCGAGCCCAGATCAGCCCACATTTCATCTACAACGCGCTCAACACGATCGCCTCGTTCGTGCGTACCGACCCCGATCGCGCCCGTGAACTCATCCTCGAGTTCGCCGACTTCACCCGGTACTCGTTCCGCGCCGCGGGCCAGTACACGACGCTGGCCGAGGAGCTGCGCAACATCGACCGCTACCTCAACCTGGAACGCGCCCGGTTCGGCACCGCGTTGACGGTCCGGCTGCAGGTGGCGCCCGAGGTGCTCAACGTCGTCGTGCCGTTCCTCGCCCTGCAGCCGCTGGTGGAGAACGCGGTGCGGCACGGGCTCGCAGGCAAGGGCGGCGGATCGGTCGAGATCATCGCCCGCGACGAGGGCTCGGACTGCGTGATCACCGTCGAGGACGACGGCGTCGGCATGGATCCCGAGACGCTGCGCAGCGGACCGGGTGATGCCCTTGCCGACAGCACCGACCACTCCGCACACGTCGGGCTGACGAATGTCGATCATCGGCTGCGCGCCGCCTTCGGCAACGACTACGGTCTGGTGGTCGAAACGGCGGTCGGGGCGGGCACCAAGGTCGTGATGAGGGTGCCGAAGTTCCGGTCGGGTGTCCGGGCCAGCGGAGGTGCGTTCGGGTGAGCAAGTTAGCGGTGCTCGCGGTCGACGACGAGGCCCCCGCCCTCGACGAGTTGGCGTACCTGCTCGACCGGCACCCGGACATCGGCGAGGTGTACCGCGCCGGGGACGCGACGTCCGCGCTGCGGGAACTGAACGGCCGCGTCATCGACGCGATCTTCCTCGACATCAACATGCCTGGCCTTTCCGGGATCGAACTCGCAGGCGTGCTTGCCAACTTCTCCCAGCGGCCGGTCATCGTGTTCGTCACCGCTCACGACGACAAGGCCGTCGCGGCGTTCGACGTCGGCGCCATCGACTACTTGCTCAAACCCATCCGCCAGGACCGCATGAACGAAGCGGTGCGCAGGGTGATGGCGGCCCGTTCAGCCGAACCGGCCGAACCTCAAGCGGCCCAGGACGACTCCGACGTGATCCCCGCCGAGCTCGGCGGTATCACGCACCTGGTGCCACGGGACAGCATCGGCTGGGTGGAGGCCGAGGGTGATTACGCCCGGCTGCATTCCGCTTCGGGTTCGCATCTGGTGCGTATTCCGTTGAGCACACTCGAAACCCGCTGGCGTGACAGGGGTTTCCAACGTGTGCACCGGTCGTACCTAGTGGCGTTGCGCCTGGTGACAGGGCTGCGGACAAGCGAAGGCGCGGTGCTGGTGCGGCTGCGCGCCAACGGTGCCTCACCCGCGGTGGAGCTGCCGGTGAGCAGGCGCCAGGCCCGCGAGCTGCGGGACAGGGTGGTCCGCGACCCGATGCGCAACCTGAGGCCCGATGACTAGCGGCGAGCGCCCGCAGCGCGAACGCGTGGTGCTTGCACACCGCCGCGGCGCGCGCATGGTGCGCACCCGCGTCGAGGTCCAGGAACAGACCCAGGTCGGGGACGCGCTGGTGCGCGGTCTGGTCCGCGCCCAGCTGGGCCTGGCGTTACGGCTGGCCGTCGTGGTGGTCTGCACCGTCGGCGCAATCCCGTTGCTCAATGCGGTCTTTCCCGATCTGGCAGCGCTCACCGTTTTCGGAATCCGGCTGAACTGGCTGGTGCTCGCTGCGCTGGTGTATCCGCTGCTGTACGGCATCGGACGGCTATATGTGCGGCTGGCCGAACAGGGCGAGCGAGACTTCGTCGGCGTGGTGGAGAGCGAGCCGTGACCGGTTCGCCGTTGACGGCGGCCGCACTGCTGGTTGCTGCGTTCGCGACGATCGCGATCGGCGCCTACGGAGTCCGATTCTCCCGCACCACATCCGACTTCCTCGTCGCATCGCGCACCGTCGGTCCGCAGTGGAACGCGGCCGCCATCTCCGGTGAGTACCTTTCTGCGGCATCGTTTCTCGGCGTGGCGGGCCTGATCGCCAAGTATGGTGCCGACGCCCTGTGGTATCCGGTCGGCTTCACGGCCGGCTACGTCGGGCTGTTGCTGTTCGTTGCCGCGCCCCTGCGCCGATCGGGCGCATACACCGTTCCGGACTTCGCGGAGTTCCGGCTCGGCTCGGCCTGGCTGCGCAAGGTCGCGATGCTCGTCGTCATCGTGATCTGCGTGTACTACCTGGTGCCGCAGTACCAGGGCGCCGGTATCGCTTTGAAAGCCCTTCTGGGCCTGCCGGTTTGGATCGGCCCGCTGGTGGTCGGCGGCATCGTCATCACCAACGTCGTTGCCGGCGGGATGCGCTCGATCACGTTCGTACAGGCCTTCCAGTATTGGCTCAAGCTCACCGCGATCGCCATCCCCGCACTGGCCCTGCTCGGCCTGTTCTTCGCCGACGGCGGCGAGCTTGGCGGCCCGCTACCGCCGACGGTCAAGCAGCACACCACGGTCGCGATCGAAACCGACGTCGTGGTGCAGGTCGCAGATCCCAAGGGCATCACCGTGACCGGCACGCTCGACGGCGAACGCGTCGACGCGGTACCGATTCCCGCGGCCGGCGAGCACACGCTCGGCGCCGGCACGACGCTGACGCTCACCGCGGGCGCCGCGACCCCGGTGGTGGCAGGCACGCCGAGCACCGGCGCGGAGTGGATCGCGTCCGGCGGCGGGCTCGGCGGCGACCATCCGCTCTATCAGGTGTTGTCGATCATCGTCGCAACATTCTTGGGCACCATGGGTTTACCGCATGTGCTGGTGCGCTTCTACACCAACCCCGACGGTCGTGCCGCGCGGCGAACCGCACTGGCCGTGATCGCCCTCCTGTCGCTGTTCTACCTGTTCCCGACGTTGTTGGGGGCCTTCTCGCGGCTGTTCGTGCCGAGGGTGTTGATCACCGGGAACGCCGACACCGCCGTCCTGCTCGCGCCCGATACGGCCATCGGCGGGGCGGCAGGTCAACTGCTCGCCGCACTGGTCGCCGCCGGGGCTATCGCGGCGTTCCTTGCCACCTCGTCCGGACTGCTGGTCAGCATCGCCGGTGCGCTGTCCACCGACGTGCTCCGCGGGCGGGTGCGCGACTTCCGGCTCGCCGCCGTCGTCGGCGGGCTCATCCCGATCCCGCTGTCGCTGGCCGCCACGGGCGGCCTGGAACTGTCCCGCAGCGTCGGGCTGGCTTTCGCAGTCGCGGCATCGACGCTGTGCCCGCTGCTGGTGCTGGGCATCTGGTGGCGCGGGCTGACCGCAGCCGGCGCCGCATGCGGGCTTGTGGTCGGCGGGCTGCTGTCGGGCACGGCTGTGACGGTGGCCGTGGCAGGCGGCATCGACGACGACGTGCTCGGCGGCTGGCCCGCCGTGATCATCGGCTACCCCGCCGCGGTCACCGTGCCGATCGCGTTCGCCACGATGATCGTGGCCAGCCGGCTGACCCGGGCGACGGTGCCAGCCGACGTCGCGCAGACGTTCGCCCGCATGCATGTGCCGGAAGGGCTGGGCATGGGCATCGAGCGGGTGCCGCGCGGCGGCTAACCGTTCACCGCTCATCGCCGCCGATCGACCGTTCACCGCATCGACCTTGGGCTTTACCGTGTCAACGCCGCACGCAGTGGGTATGTGACCTGAGTCTCAACTAACTTCACCGCTTGAGCCGGTTCACAGTCGAGGTCAGGAGTCACCGTGCCCGAGACCCAATATCCATCCCGCGGGGCGCCATTGCCAGATGGCCCCCAATTCCAGCAGATCCAGGACAGTCCCGAGTTTCAGGAGCTTCGAAGCAGGCTGCGCCGCTTCGTGTTCCCGATGAGCGCAGTGTTCCTGCTCTGGTACTTCGCCTACGTGATGCTTGGCGCGTTCGCCCACGACTTCATGGCCACCAAGGTGTGGGGCGACATCAACGTCGGCCTGCTGATCGGCCTTGGCCAGTTCGTGTCGACGTTCATCATCACCGCGATCTACGTCCGCTTCGCCAACCGTGAGCTCGATCCGCGCGCCGAAGCGATCCGCAACGAGATCGAGGGTGGTGCGGCATGACCATCACGCTCCTGGCCGCAGAAGGCGGCACGGTCGGCAATCCCGTCGCCAACATCGGCATCTTCCTGCTCTTCGTCGCCGTCACGCTCTACATCGTGATTCGCGCCAGCAAGAAGAACGCCACCGCCGCAGAGTTCTTCACCGCAGGACGCTCCTTCACCGGGCCGCAGAACGGCATCGCGATCTCCGGTGACTACCTGTCCGCCGCCAGCTTCCTCGGCATCGCGGGCGCGATCGCGGTCTACGGCTACGACGGCTTCCTCTACTCCATCGGCTTCCTTGTCGCCTGGCTGGTCGCCCTGCTGCTGGTCGCCGAATTGCTGCGCAACGCAGGCAAATTCACGATGGCCGATGTGCTGAGCTTCCGCCTCAAGCAACGCCCGGTACGCATGGCCGCGGCCACCACCACGCTGGCCGTATGCCTGTTCTATCTGCTGGCGCAGATGGCGGGCGCCGGCGGCTTGGTGGCCCTGCTGCTCAACGTGACGAGCGACATCGGGCAGGCCCTCGTGATCGCCGTGGTCGGCCTGCTGATGATCCTCTACGTGCTGATCGGCGGAATGAAGGGCACCACGTGGGTGCAGATCATCAAGGCCGTGCTGCTGATCGGCGGCGCCGCGCTGATGACGGTGATGGTGCTGGTCAAGTTCGGCGTGAACTTCTCCGAGATTCTCGGCGCGGCCCAGACTGCCGTTTCGGGCTCCTCCAACGAAGCGGTCGCCGGCCGTGACGTGCTGGCTCCCGGCGCGCAGTACGGCGCTTCGCTGACGTCGCAGATCAACTTCATCTCGCTGGCGCTGGCCCTCGTGCTCGGCACCGCGGGTCTGCCGCACGTGCTGATGCGCTTCTACACCGTGCCGACCGCCAAAGAAGCACGGCGGTCCGTCGTCTGGGCGATCGTCCTGATCGGTGCCTTCTATCTGTTCACGCTGGCACTGGGCTACGGCGCCGCAGCCCTGGTCGGACCGGACACCATCCTTGCGGCTCCCGGCGCGCAGAACTCGGCAGCACCGTTGCTGGCGTTCGAACTCGGCGGTGTGGTGCTCCTCGGCGTCATCTCGGCGGTGGCGTTCGCGACGATCCTCGCGGTTGTCGCCGGGCTGACCATCACGGCGGCAACCTCGTTCGCGCACGACATCTATGCCAGCGTGTTGAAGAGCCACCAGGTGACCGAGGACGAGCAGGTGCGGGTATCCCGCATCACGGTCGTGGTGATCGGCATCCTGTCCATCGGCCTCGGCATCCTGGCCGCCGAGCAGAACATCGCGTTCCTCGTCGCGCTGGCGTTCGCGGTGGCCGCCGCCGCCAACCTGCCGACGATCCTGTACTCGCTGTACTGGTCGCGGTTCAACACCCGCGGCGCGCTGTGGAGCATGTACGGCGGCCTGATCTCGACGATCGTGCTGATCATCTTCTCCCCCGCCGTGTCGGGTGCGAAGACCGCGATGCTGCCGAACGTCGACTTCGCATGGTTCCCGCTGGCCAACCCCGGCATCGTGTCGATCCCGCTGGCGTTCCTCCTCGGCATCGTCGGCACGCTGAGCTCACCGGACCGTGGCGATCCGGAGATCAACGCCGAGTTCGAGGTTCGATCCCTCACCGGGATCGGAGCCGAAAAAGCGGTCACCGCCCACTGACCGCCGCTCGGGTGGCGCCGCCAGAACCCCCCGCTGGCGGCGCCACCTCTTGCTTCGCCGCATATGCCCCGAGTCGATGTCATCGCGCGGGAGACCGCTGCACTGACATTCACGGTCGACGGCAGTGTGGCGCCACACCAGCCGTCCTAGGCTCACGCGTAGCGGCTGGAGGAGGACAGAGTGGTCAGGGCGTTCCGCAGTGACGGTCCGGTCATCGATATCCATTGCCACCGAGAATGCGCACCTGCCGCCGAGTTCATGAAGGACGCCGCCGTCGCGGCGAACAAGGTCGCGCTCGGACACGGCAACCCCACGACGCAGGCCGTGAACCGGCGACAGCTCGAGGCGATCAGACCCAAGATGGACATGCTCGATGTCCGCATCGCCGACATGGACCGGATGGCCGTCGACATTCAAGCGGTGGCGGTCGCGGTGTACCAGTACTACTACTGGGCCGACCCCGAACTCGGCGCCAAGGTCGCGCGGATCGTGAACGAGGAATTCGTCGAAGCCACCTCCCGCTTCCCTGGCCGCTTCCTGCCGTTTGGCACCGTACCTCTGCAGGACACCGAGGTGGCCGTGCAGGAATTACGCTATCTGGCAACCGATCTCGGCATGCGCGGCATCGAGATCGGCACCCATGTCGAGGGTGAGGAGATCTCCAGCGCACGGCTGGAGCCGTTCTGGGCGGAGGTCGAGGCCCTCGGCCTTGTCGTCGTCGTGCATACCCAAGGCGCAAGCCATCCGCAGCGGATGGCCGACCATAATTTCGTCAACATCGTCGGCCACGCCTTCGAGGCGACGCTGGCCACGGCGCACCTGATCTTCGACGGTGTCGTCGAGCGGCACCCCGGCCTGAAGATAGTCGTGGTGCACGGCGGCGGCTACCTGCCCGCGTATGCGGGCAGGCTCGACCACGGCTGGCGGGCACGCGAAGATGTGCGCGAAGGCGTCCCCCGGCCGCCCACCGAATACCTGCGAAAGTTCTTCTTCGACACCATGGTCTTCGAACCCGGCCAGCTCGAATACCTCGTCGACCAGTACGGCGCGGACCACGTGATGCTCGGCACCGACTACCCCTATGACATGGGCGACGACGATCCGCTGGTGCTGCTTGCCGCGGCGTCGGGGCTGGAGCAACCGCAGGTCGACCTCATCGCCGGCGGCAACGCCGCGCGACTGTTGGGGCTGTCATGAAGGCACATGGCACCGTAGGGTTGGCGGTCATCGGCTGCGGCACCGTCGGCCGGATCCGCGCGATGCTGGCCCGTGAATACCCCGGCATCGGCTGGCTCGGCCTGTGCGATATCGACGAACCGACGCTCAAGGGGTTGGCCGACGACACCCGGGCGGATTTCGCCACCACCGATGTCGCCGAGCTGCTCGCGCGGCCCGAGGTCGGCGCCGTCATCATCGCAACCGACGAGCAGGAGCATGTCGACCCGATCCTGCGGTCGGTCGAGCTTTCAGTGCCGCTGTTCATCGAAAAGCCTTTGGCCACAGACCCGGTCGAGTCCGCCCGGGTGCTTGCCGCGATCTCGCAGGCCGATGTGGACGCCGTCGTCGGCTACACACAGCGCTTCCGCCGGCGCTTCCAGACCGTCAAGCAACGCCTTCGTGACGGTCAAATCGGCTACGTCACAACGGTTGTCACGCGGGCGTTCATGAACCGCATGGTGCCTGAGGCAACCCTGCGCAAGGTGGCCGACCCGACCGGCTTGACGCCGATGGTGGTCTCCGGCACGCACAGCCTCGATATGTGCATGTGGCTGCTGGAAGGCCGCGCGCCGGTCGAGGTGTACGCGCGCTCGACGGATCGCACCCTCGGGCCCATCGGTACCAAGGACGGTACGTCGGGCATCTTCACGATGGACGACGGCGTGGTGTTCTCCATGAACATCAACTGGGCGCTGCCGACCGTGTGGCCAGGCGCGGTGTACGGGCTGGAGATCGGCATCGTCGGCACACACGGCGTCATCGACGTCGAAGACACCCACCGCGACGTCATCCTCGCCTCGGAAATCGGCCAGCCGGCTGGCTATACGAGCCGCGGGTTCGCGCCGCCTGCGCCGCGGCACGTCGACTTTATCGGCAGCTATCCCCCCGGCGACGTCTCGGACGGTCTGCTGTGGGGGCCGATGCGCGAGGAGACCACGACGTGGTTCGCCAGGGTGTGCCGCGGCGTCGAAACACCGCATGCCACAGCGTCCGACGGCCACGCCAACCTGCTCAACACGATGGCGATGGACCTTTCGGCCCGTACGGGTCGACCAGTACCCCTGCCCATCAGCCCCGACGAGCTGATCACCGGGCTCGGCTCATAGCGGAAGGATCAGCGTGCAGCAGATCAACCTCGGAATCATCGGAACCGGATGGTGCGGCGGCATTCGCGCGGTCGCCGCGGCACACAGCCCGCTGGTCGACGAGCTTCACCTCGCCGAGATCGACCCGGCCCGGCTCGCCGAGATGGTCGCACAGACCAACCCGGCAGGTGCGACGGGCCGTTGGCAGGACATCGTCGAGAATCCCGCCATCGATGCCGTCGCGGTGTCGGCCACACCGGAAGACCTGCACTACCCGATGACCAAGGCGGCGTTGGAATCCGGCAAGCATGTATTGCTGGAGAAGCCGATGGCGCTGACCCTGGACGAGGCTGACGAGCTCATCGAGATTGCCGACTCGCGGCAGCTGAAATTCACGATCGGATACTCGCAGCGCTTCAATCCCAAACCCGCGATGATCAAGCGGGCCATCAACGACGGATCGCTCGGCGACGTGACCAGCATCCTGCTGAGCCGCCACATCACCCGCACCCTTGGTGCCAAGATCAGCTCCCGCACCAAACTGTCCCCCGCCGCAATGGAAGCCACCCACGACCTCGATTTCGCGTTCTGGTGCCTGGAACCGCGGCGGCCGGTGCGGGTGTACTCGCAGAACGCGTGGGGCGTCCGGCAGGCCACGCACGGCGCGCCCGACACCCAGTACATCGTCGTCACGATGGACGACGGCGTTGTCGTGACGGTAGGGGCAGGCATGTCGCTTCCGCCGCACTATCCCAACGCCTCGACCATCTGGATGGAGGTGATCGGCACCGACGGCGCGGTGCTGGCCGACGCCAGCCACCGCGACATCGTGTTCAACACGGTTGCCAACGGAATTCAGTTCCCACTCTCCACGATGCCGGGCGAGTTCATCGACCACATCTTTCAAGGCCCGATGGAGAGGGAGACAACGCATTTCATCGAGGCCGTTGCGCTGGACCGACCTGTGATGGTCGACCCGCAGCTGGCTCGCGTCACCATGGAGGTGTACATCGCCGCCGACCTGTCCGCCCACCTGAACCAGGTCGTTGAGCTGCCGCTGTCACGCGATGACGCCCGCCGTGTGGTGGCCTGAGCTCGCACCGCGCATCGAGCCGTCGCGCGGTCCGCGTCCCAGGAGCCTGTGCGTCGATACCCACACCCACCTCTCGGTGCCGCAGGCCGGCGCGCTCGCCAAGCCGTACTTCCGCAAGGAGTTCGAACCAAGGTCGCTGTACTCGTCGGAGGAGACGACCCGCTACAACACCGAGTACCGGGCCAGCGCGCTGAACACCGCCCAGTTCGAGGACGCCGAGCAGCGGCTGGCCGACATGGACGCCCAAGGCGTCGACGTGCAACTGCTCGCGGTGCCACCGGCCGAGTACTTCTACTGGCTGCCCGAGGACGAGGCGCTGCGCGTCAACAGGATGCAACACGAACGGTTCGCCGAGGTGATCCGGCAATGGCCGTCGCGGTTCGCTGCGGTCGCGAACGTGCCGATGGCCTATCCCGCGCTGGCGGTGGATATGCTGCGAGAGGCTCACCGGGACTTTGGCTTTCGCGGGGTCCAGATCAGCGCCGACGTCCTGGGCCTCGACCTCGACGACCGCCGTTTCGACCCGGTTTGGCAGGCCGTCGTCGAACTCGACATGACGGTGATCTTGCACCCGCAGGGCTTCACAGACGGACGACGATTCAGCGACTACTACCTCGTCAACGTCATCTGCATGCCGCTGGCATCCACGCTCGCGGTCACCAGGATGATCCTTGGTGGAGTGTGGCACCGGCATCCCGACCTGCGCGTGATGGTCGTGCACGGCGGCGGCTATCTCCCGTTCTACGTCGCCCGTACCGATCACGCCTGGCGGGTGCGGCCCGAACTCCGGCACCATCTCGGCGTGCCGCCAAGTGAAGTGCTGCGCTCGATCTACGTCGACACCAACGTGTTTGACCCCAGAATGGTCGAGCAGCTGGTGACCGATCTCGGAGCCGAGCATGTGCTGATGGGCACCGACTATCCGTTCGACATGAGCACCGTCGACCCGGTCGGTTTCTTGGCGCGTGCGAAGCTGAGCGATGCCGATCGCGATCTCGTGCTCGGCGGCAATGCGGCCCGGCTGTTCGACATCAAGGGAGCGAGGCCATGAGCAGACACCACGCGAACGAGCTCACGGAGTTCGCCGCCGAGATCCTGCGTGCCTGCAGCGTGTTACCCAAGCACGCAAACATCACGGCGTCGCGCCTGGTTGAGGCGGACCTGCGGGGACGATCGGGGCACGGGCTGATCCGCCTCCCTTCGTATGTCAGCAGGATTCGTGCGGGCGGCGTCACCGTGCGGCCCAATATCCACCTCACCCACGAGACGCCGGTCTCGGCGCTGGTGGACGGGGACAACGGGCTTGGACAGGTCGTGATGACCAAAGCGACGGATGTCGCGATCGCCAAGGCCGCCAACACCGGCATGGCCTGGGTCGGCACCGTGCGCTCCAATCACGCAGGAGCGGCGGGGCTGTACGCGCAGATGGCAGCCGACGCCGGGCTGATCGGCATGTACTTCGCGGTGGCCAACGCCAACGGCATGCCCCCGTGGGGCGGCACCAACCCCGTGTTGGGGACCAACCCGATCGCGATCGCGGTCCCCACCACCGGCACGCCGTTCGTGCTCGACATCGCCACCACCGCGGCGTCGCACGGCACCATCAAAGTGGCTGCGCGCGAGGGCCGTCCGATGCCGGAGGGCTGGGTCGTCGATGCCGATGGCAGGCCGATCACCGACGCCGCGCGGGCCGCAGAGGGGTTCCTGGTTCCGATGGGCGGATACAAGGGCTCCGGCCTGAGCATCGCGATCGGGCTGTTGGCCGGCGTCCTCAACGGCGCCGCATTCGGCACGGACGTGGTCGACCATCGTCGTGACGAGTCGAGCCCGACCAACACTGGCCAGGCGATACTCGTGCTGGCGCCCGACCTGTTCCGGCCGCGTGGCGAGGTACTGGCCGACCTGACTCGGCACCTTGACGACCTGCGGAACTCCGGCTGCCGCGACGGCGGCACGGTGCGTCTTCCTGGCGATGAGGCCGCGCGCACGCGCGCCGACAACGAGGCGCACGGCATCGGAATCCCTGACAGTCTCGCGGCCGACCTTGATCAGCTGTCCCGTGGGCTCGGCGTCCCCTCGCCCTTCACCAAGGCCGAAACCCGATGAAGCTCATCACCTTTACCTCGGCCGGCGCCCCGCCGGCGCTCGGTATCCTCGACGGCGGCGAGGTGGTGCCGCTGGCCGCGGACGCTGCGCTGCCGACGACGATGGCCGATTTCGTCGCGCTCGGCGCGGAAGGGCTGGAGCGCGCGGCCAGCCTGCAGGCGACGGCGTCCCGCATCCCGGTTGGCGACGTGCGCCTGCTGGCCCCGATCCGGCCGCCCAACAACGTGATGTGCGTCGGGAAGAACTACGCCGAGCATGCGCAGGAGTTCAACAGCAGCGGCTTCGACGCGTCGGCGAAACAAGCTGTGCCCGCGGCCCCGGTGATCTTCACCAAGGCGCTGTCGTCGCTCATCGGGTCCGGCGACGGGGTGCGGGTCAGCGATGATCCCACCGCCACAAGCGATTACGAGGGTGAGCTCGCAGTCGTGCTCGGTATCGGCGGAAGCGTCTACGGGTACACCATCGTCAACGACGTCACCATTCGGGAGCTGCAGAAGCGCCATGTGCAGTTCTTCATCGGCAAGAGTGCCGCGACCTACTGCCCGATGGGCCCGGTGCTGGTGACCGCCGATGAGATCGCCGATGTCGGTGCGCTGCGGGTGCAGACGCGCATCAACGGTGAGCTGCGGCAGGACGCGCCTGTTATGGATCTGATCTTCGACATCCCACAGCTCATCGCGGCCATCTCCGCAGCGGTGCGCCTTGAGCCGGGCGACGTCATCGCGACAGGGACACCCGCTGGCGTCGGGATCGGCTTCACGCCGCCGAAGTTTCTGGCACCCGGCGATCGCATGGAAGTGACGATCGACGGCATCGGCACGTTGGCCAATCCCTGCGCCTAGCAGCCTAGCTGATCGCGGTGCCGTGTTCCTCGTCGATGCGCGTCGTGACTCCGGTCGCGAGGACGGTGCGGGTGGCGTCGATCGAGGCATAGGTCCAAAAGATGTGCATGTCTTCGGTTTCGGAGGCGTTCCGGAAGAAGTGACGGATGCCTTCGGGTATGAACGAATTATCCCCTGCCGCGACCGGGTACTCGACGCCCTCGATATGAGCGACGCCCGAGCCGCTAATGACCAGCACGCTTTCGTCGCAGTTGTGGATATGTTCGGCGATTGCCGCGCCGGGCGAGAACATGGTGATGCCGTTGAGGAAATCCTTCGCACCGACCTGCTGGGACACGAGCGGGATGGTGGCGACACCACCGCCACGTTGGCGCGGTGTGATCTCGGCCGAGCGTAGGACCATCGCAGGCCGGGTCACGAGACGGCCAGCGCTCCGAGGTTCTCGAACGTCTTGAAGACATCGGCCTTCATCAGCGCGACGTCCGCGTCGGCGACGTCGCGTGGGAACGGCAGCGTGACTTCGACGTCGTCGGCCAGCCGACCGCCCTTGGCGAACACCAGGATTCGGTTGGACAGCTCGACGGCCTCACCGACATCGTGTGTCACGAACACTACCGTCTTGCCGGTCTCGGCCCAGATCGTGTGCAGCTCCCTGCGCAGCGTCCGCGCGGTGATCGCGTCCAAGTGGCTGAACGGCTCGTCCATGAACAGCACGTCGGGCTCGGTCGAGAACGCGCGCGCGATGCCGACGCGCTGCTGCATACCGCCGGAGAGCTCGCCAGGGTACTT
Organism: uncultured Actinomycetota bacterium; assembly: GCA_963711755.1. Lineage (GTDB taxonomy): Bacteria > Actinomycetota > Actinomycetes > Mycobacteriales > Mycobacteriaceae > Mycobacterium. The sequence goes on along the minus strand of CAVQFK010000023.1, from coordinate 219,081 downwards.
GCCGCCCTTGTCGCCCAGCTGCACCATCTCGAGGTAGTGCTGGCACCGCTCGCGGGTCGCGTCGTTGCGTTCCTTCTGGACGAAGAGCATGTTGTCCATTACCGAGCGCCATGGCAGCAGTCGTGCGGCCTGGAACACGTAACCGGCGCGGGCGGGCCTGCCGTCCTGGGTGATGCTCACCTTCCCGTTGGTCGGGACGTCGATGCCGGACAGGATGTTCAACAGCGTCGACTTGCCACACCCCGAAGGACCCACGATCGAGACGAAGGCATGCCCGCTGATGCTCAGGCTGACGTTCTCGAGCGCCACCACCTTGTCGGTGCCAAGACCAAATTCCTTGTGCAGCTTGTCGATCGTGATGTCAGCCATCGTCTGCGTCGCTCCTTCGATCGTCGGGTCCTTCAGTGGCTAGAGAGATGCTGCCCAGCGCCGCGCCGGTCGCGGTTGCGGCGCCAACAGCGGCTTTGGTCGGTGCGTCGAACTGCTGCTCGGCGATCTCGACGGCGTCCAGCGACGGTCGCCACCTGAACAGCCGCTTGGAGAGCTGGTCGAACATGAACTTCTCGAATACCAGCGCGAAGATGACGAAGAACAGCGCGTAGCCGATGACGCCGTACGCCCGGTGCGCGTCGTACCAGAACTTGATGGTCCACCCCGCGCCGTCCATGCCGCCGAAGACCTCCGCGACGACCAGGCCCTTCCAGCCAAGGGCGAAGCAATACCGAGCAGCGGCGAACAAGAAGGGCAGGAGCGAAGGGATCAGCACGTGGAGGATGACACGTTGCCTGGGGACGTCGAATGCGCGGGCCATGTCGAAGAGCTCGCTCGGTGTGTTGCGCACGCCCTCGCGCACGTTGATGATGACGAACGGCACGCCCGTCAACACGACGGTGATGATCGGTCCGGTGTCACCGAAACCAAAGGCCAAGCTGCAGAACAGTGCCCAGGCAAGATTCGGCATGGCCAGAATCGCGACGATCCAGTCGTTGAAAAACGCGTTGACGGCCTTCGACAGCCCCATCGCGATGCCGATGACGGTGCCGATCACCAAGGCGATGACCATTCCGATGGCCAACCGCTGCAACGAGATCGCGAACGTCTCGTACAAGTTGTGTGGTGCGACGGTTTTGAGGGTGATCTCGTCCCACATGAACTTGATCACCTGCCACGGCGTTGGCAGCACGTCGACCGCGAACGGCCAGATGCTGGTGACCAGCTTGATCGACAGCACCCAGATCACCAGGCAGACGACGGGGAACAGCAGCCGGCCCGCCAGCGGGCCGCGTCGGAACGAGCGCCACACGCGCTGCGGGCTCCGTGTCCGGACGCTCATGACTTCAGCTCCCCACGCCAGGCAAAGAACCGACGTTCCATCGATTCGAGCACGACCTTGTCCAGGAACAGCGCGAGCACATAGAACGCAAGGATCCAGGTCAGGAACTCATCGAGCCGGAAAAGCTGTGTTGCCGTTCGCATCTCGAATCCGATTCCTTTGGATGCGGCGAACACCTCGGTGAGCACCGTGACCTTCCATGCGATGGAGAAGCCGAACCGCACGCCGGTGAAGATGAACGGCGCAAGGTGCGGGATCACGATGTGCCGGTTGCGCTTGTACAGGCTCACGTCGAACGACTTGCCCATGTCCAGCAGGTCCTTGGGCAGCGATTTGATGCCTTCGGAGACGTTCACCGTGATGATCGCAAAGGTCGTCAGCACGATCGCAAGAATCGGCCCGACGGTCCGGTTGCCGAAGATGATGGCCGTGATCAGCGCCCAGATCAGGCCCGGCGTTGTCACGCCGATGGTCACCGCGTCGCGAAAGAACCCGTTGAGGAAGCGGTTCTGCATCAGGATTCCGATGCCGACGCCAACGACGAACGCGATGGCGAACCCGACAGCGATACGGGACAGCGTCGTGGCGAATGCGCCGGGCACCTCGCCGGTCGCCCATAGCTCGCCGAAGGTCTCAAAGACCGTCGAAGGGCCGGGCAGCAGATTCTCATCCATGATGCGTCCGGAGGCGAGCTCCCAGATGCCAAGGAAGAACACGTAACCGGCGATCCGCCAGCTCCACGTGGTGATCCGGTCCTTGCGCTTGGCAGCGCGGACGAGGTCCTCTTCGCTGGTGCGCTTAGGCGGTGCCTGGCTGGCGGTGTCCAACGTCGTCGCCACAATCGCCTTCCGTGTGGTGGTCGTTGCCGGGGTCACTGGGGGGTGATCGCCTCGAACCGCGGCTTCGGCGCGTCAGCCGCGAGATAGTTCGGGTTATCGGGGTGCAGGTGCTTCATCAACTCCCAAAGCTCGGTTTCGTTGCCGATCCACGCCTCGTCCATCGCGACCTTGTCGACGAACCAGTCGGCGTCGCCCGACATGTAGTCGATCAGGAAGTTGATGTCCTCTTCGGACTCGACCGAGAAGTGCTGCGGGTATTTCCGGATGATGTCGGCCTTCTGCTCTTTCCATTGGTCGACGCCCTGCTGCCACAAGTCGAGGAACTTCGCGGCCAGCTCCGGGTTGGCGTCGTACCACTCCTGCGTGGCGACGAAGTTGTTGCCGCTGACGTGGTTGAGGCCGTCGTTGTTGGGCGCGAACTCCTTATAGAGCTGGAACGGTGACTTACCGTCGTACATCAACTCCAGCTCGCCCTTGCGCATCTGCGGCACGGCCGCCTCGGGAATGATCGCGGCGGCCTCGCAGTCGCCGCGCAACAGGTTCGTCGGGTTGACGAAGTGGTCATTGACGAGGAGATCGAAATCCCCGCCGCCGACGCGGTAGTCCAGGTTGTGCATTTCCTTGGCCAACACGCCCCAGAACGCGGCGTTGGACGTCGGCCCCGAGACACAGATCTTCGAACCCTTCGGGATATCGGCGAGGGTCTGGTACGGATCGCCTGCCCGCTTGTAGAACGGGACACGCTGGTAGTTGTACTTGCCGAAGGTCACCGTCTTGATGCCGGTTTCCGCCTCGAGTACCGGCGTCTCCTGGGTGGACATCGAGACGATGTCCCCGTGCCCGCCCGCGAAGTAGGTGAACTCGTCCCACGTCGTGCTGGTCTCGATGCGGACGTTGTTCTCCTGCTCCCACTTGGCCAACGTGCCGTTGTCCTTCATCATGTCCCACACCGCCTCGGGGGCGAACGCGAACCTGATGACCTGCGGCTCGCCTTCGGCGCTCTGTTCTGCCGACTTGCTACACCCCACCCCGAGCGTCAACGCCATGGCTGCTGCCGCAGCGACGCACAAAGTCTGTTTGACCTTCACGATGGCCTCCTGGTCTGTGATGTGTACCACTGAGTGAAGCGCCGGGGCTGCGGGTGGCCTATGTCGTCGACCGTGAATTTCGCTCCCGACCGCTGTCGCGGGCTGTGACGTCGCCCGTCACCCTGCGGATGGGGTGACGAATGGCGTGATCGGGGCGGCGCAGAATTCGCGCCGCACGCCACTGACGCGTGACGTCGTCGCGCCTTGGATGAACCCATGCGACTCGGCTACTTCTCCATGCCCCTGCACCCCGCCGGCCGTGACTGGTCGGAGACGCTGCGCGAGGACCGCGAGGCGGTGATCATGGCCGACCGCCTTGGCTTCCACGACGCATTCATCGGCGAGCACCTCACCGACCGCCACGAGAACATCACCAACAGCCTGGTGTTCCTTGCCACGCTTATCTCCGAAACGGAGCAGATCCGCCTCGGCACCGGCACCACGAACCTCTCCCAGCAACACCCCGTGCTGGTCGCCGCCAACTCGGCGATGTTCGACCACTTGGCGGGCGGCCGCTTCATCCTCGGCATCAGCCCAGGAGCGCTGCCTTCGGACGCCGAGGCGCTCGGAATCCTGGATCAGGACCGCAACGAAATGTTCGCCGAGGCCATCGACGTCATCACCGCGATCTGGGAGAGCGAACCCCCGTATTCACTTGTCCGCGAAGGCGGCCGGTTCTCCGTCACCACCGAGCGCACCCTCGACCTCGAACTCGGTGTCGGAATCCTGCCCAAGCCGTTGCAGCAGCCGCGCCCTGAGATCGTCGGGACCGTGGTGGCGCCGTTCTCCAAGGGTGTCGTCGCCATGGGTGCGCGCAACTTCCATCCGCTGTCAGCCAATTTCCTTCTGCCCCAGTGGGTTGCCACCCACTGGCCCAACTACGTCCAGGGCAAGGAGTCCGTCGGCGAAGAAGCCAGCACCGAGGACTGGCGGGTGGCGCGCACCGTGTTCGTCGCCGACGACGACGCCGTAGCAGAGTCCTACGGCCGCAGCGACGCCAACAGCCCGTACCGCTTCTACTACACGAAGATGCTGACGAAGATGCGCAAGATCGGCCGCCTCGAGCTGTTCAAGACGCACCGCGACCAGCCCGATGACGAGGTGACCCTCGACGGCGTCCTCGACCAACTGGTCATCACCGGCACGCCGGATTCCGTCGCCGAACAGATCCTCCAATTCCGCGAACAGACAGGCGATTTCGGTGAGCTCGTGTACGCCGGGCTGGACTGGGTCGACCCCGGACTGGCGCGCCGCTCGATGGAGCTGATGGCCGAGCAGGTCATGCCGCGGGTCAATGCCGCCTGACCGGCTGCCGCTGCCGGCAGAGCTGACTGTGTCCCAGCAGTACGCCATGGACAAGGTCGCGGCCGGACCGCGCGGGCGTCTCATCGAACCATTCGTCCCGCTGCTACGAGCGCCGGAGTTGATGACGCGGCTGCAGCTGGTCGGCGAGTACCTGCGCTTCTGCGCGACGCTGCCTGCTCACCTGACCGAGCTGGTGATCCTGATCGTCGCGCGTCGCTGGGATCAGGATTACGAATGGGGCCACCACGTGCCGCTCGCGCGCGCCGCCGGGTTGGACGCCCTGGTCATCGCCGCACTCCGCGACGGTAAGAACGTCACGGGTTCCGACGACGTCCGTGCGGTGTGGCGGTTCGTCACCGAGCTCGACGAGCACCACGCAGTGACCGACGAGACGTTCGATGCGGCGATGAGCGCCGTCGGCGACACCGGTGTCGTCGAGGTGATCGCGACGGTGGGCTACTACACGACGTTGGCGATGACGATGAACGCCGCCAGGACGCCGGTGCCCGACGACTACGAGCGCCTGCCGTGAACGCGCCGTTCGTCTTCCTGCATCCGCTCGGGGCCGACGCCGGCTTCTGGGATCCGGTCCGCGCTGAGCTCGTGCCGCGGACGAGCATGGCGCTCGACCTGCCAGGCCACGGCACGGCGCCGCCGCAGGCGTTGGGAGCAGGCATCGACGCGTACGCCGCCGCGGTCGCCGACCAGCTGGGTGAACCCGCGCATCTGGTGGGCATGTCGCTCGGTGGCCTTGTCGCACAGGAACTTGCCGCGTCACGGCCGGACCTTGTCGCGTCGGTGGTGCTGGTGGACACCGTGGCCACCTATCCCGAGCCGATGCGCCAGATGTGGCGCGACAGGGCCGGCATCGCCCGCGCCCAAGGCATGGAGTCGCTGGTCGAGCCGATGGTCGAGATGTGGTTCACCAAACAGCTCGCCGCGCAGGCGGACTCGCGGGTGGCGCACGCCCGCCGCACGTTCGCGTCCACCGACCCGGAGGGCTATGCACGCACCTGCGACGTGCTCGCCGACGTGGACATGCGCGACCGGGTGGCCTCGCTGAACGTGCCCGCCGTGGTGGTGTGCGGACAGGACGACGCCCCGCCGTTTCGCGACGCGGCGACGTGGTTGGCGACGGCGACGGCCGGGAGCCCGCACTGGCTGCCAGGCAAGCATGCCTGCGCCGTCGAGTACCCGGCGAAATTCGCCGAGCTACTCCTCGACGCCGTCCAGTAGCCGCATCAGCCGGGCGGCGACCTGCAGCTCGGTGCGGCGCTCACTCAGGGTGTGGCCGAGCAGCTCCTCGGCCTTGTGCAGGCGGTTGCGCACGGTGTGCTCGTGCAGCTGCAGGTGCTCGGCGGCGGCGACATGGGAGCCGAACCGGAACGACGCCTCCAGCGTTTCGCGCAGCCGAGCCGCCTCGACGGTGTTCCCCGCCAGCGGCCCGAGCTCACGCTCGACGAACTGCCGGGCCTGCGCAGGATCGCGCATCAGCAGGATCTCCAGCCCGACGTCGTTGTGGTGCACTACCGACGGTGCTCCCGGCCGGTCCCACGCGGCGCGAATCCGCTCGGCGTCCCTCGCCTCGGCCAGCGTCGTGCGGAAACCGTCGATACCGGCATGCGGGCCACCCACCGTCGCTGGCACTCCGGCTTCGGTCAGTACCGCGTCGAGCGCGTCGAGCACGGTGCGCTTCCACTCCCCGATCCGGCCCAGCCACACCACCGTCGAACTGAGCGTCAATGGGTACACCAGCGCGTGCTGGCAACTGACGGCCGCCCGCAGGCCCACCGCCAACTGCGTGGCCGCCCCCTCTGCGACCGTGGGCAGCAGCACCGCGATATGCCTGCAGGTCAGGTCGTAGGACAAGATCGCCGCATCCGAGCCGGACAAGGCTCCGCTCTCGTCGCGCAGGATGTCCTTGACCAGGCTTCGGCGCATATGCGCCCGGGACCGGTTCAGCGCCTCATAGTCGCGGGTGTAAGTCTCGGCGACCTGCGAGGCGACGAAGTCCTGATAGCCAAGGATGGTTTGGGTGAGCAGCTGCTGCGCCAGGGCGGCCTCGTCGCGGTCGACGTCGCGATCGATGATGATCTGGCGCAGGTGTGCGCTCCATGCCTCCCACATCGTGAAGAAGCTGATGCGGTACGAGCGCTGCATGGATTTCTGCGGGATACGCAGCTGCGCTTGCACTTTCGCAAAGGACAGCACCTGTTCGAGGTAGACGTCCTCCAGCGCGATCTCCCCAGCGATCACCGAGCGCAGGCAGCGGGCGTTGGCACGGGTGCTCGCGGTGAGGTAGCCGCGGAACTCGTCGTCGTGCGCCTGGTTCGGGAATGCGATGGACAGGCACCGGCCGATGATGACGTCGACGAGCTTGTCGACGTCGAATTCCTTGGCAACGCCCTGCACCCAGTCGGGCAGCGGCCGCTCGTCTCGCCACAGGTTCAGCGGCGCCGGCATCGGTATGTCGGCGGCGAGCGAAGCGGGGTCTCGGTCAAGGGTCATCGACATGGCGATCCTAATCGGGGCTGCGCGCTACCCGACGACCTCCACCACCCCGCTCAGCGCAGATCGGGTGATCGCCTCGAAGGTCCGTGCGTTCGCGACCATTTCCTCGAGCGGGATCGGATACACCGCCTCACCTGAAACCGCCTTCGCGAACGACTCGATGTTCTCGCGGACCGACGAATGCGGCTGGAAGAAGGCCGAACTGGCCTGCTCGCCGCGGACCTGCCGTGTCACGTCCCAGCCCTGCGGATCCTCGGGGTGACTGCGATCGCGGATTTCGACCCAGCCCTCCGAACCGAGCACCGTGACCCTGCCGACGAACGGTGTCGCCAGGATCGCGGTGATGAGTGCGGTCTGCCCCTTCTCGAAGGCCAGCGTGATTGCCAGGGTGTCGCCGTTGGCGAAGCTGGTCGCTTGCGTCGACAGCCTCGCCCACACCTGCGTTGGTCGTCCGAAGATGCTGATCGCCAGGTCTACCAAGTGAATTCCGGTCGCCGACAGCGGTCCGACGGGGGCCTCGATCGCCGAAAGGCGCCAGTTGTCCGCAGGTAAATCGAGGAATTTGTCCTGGCTGAAGTTGCCTTCGAAGACCAACGGCGTCCCGAGTTCGCCGTCCGCAATCGCGTGCCGCAGCGCGACGACCGCGGGCTCGAAGCGGCGTTCATGGCCGATGCCGAGCTGCAGTCCCGCCCCGGTGATCGCATCGACGGCGCGCTGGGCGTCTGCACCGGACGCACTCAGCGGCTTCTCGCAGAACACATGCTTGCCGTGCGCAGCGGCGGCGATGATCTGGTCGGTGTGGAACTTGTGCGGCGTGCACAGGATCACGGCGTCGACGGCGTCGTCACGCAACACGTCGTCGAGATCGCCGGTGACCGTGGCCAGTACCGGCCGCATCGCGTCGCGGGCGGCGGCATCGACGTCGACACCCGCGACGATCTGCACGTGGTCACTTCCGGAAAGGTCACCGACGACCTTGCGGCCCCACCATCCGAGTCCCACCACGGCTGCGTTGATCACGGGACCAGTCAATGGCCGGCGCGGGGCGCACGCATTGTCGCTCGACGTGAACTTCGGGCGTGGACCTGCCGTATTCCGTGAGTGATCGGCTGCGACGGCCCACGTTCAATTGAACGCATGACGCAGGAGTACGTCACGGCCCATGAGGCGGTCGACGCGGACCTGTTCCGTCACGTCGTCGGGCACCTCGCCAGCGGGGTCACGGTGGTGACGACCCACATCGACGGACGCGACCACGGCATGACCGCGAGTTCGGTGACGTCGCTGTCGATGGAACCGCCGATGATGCTGGCGTGCGTCAACAACGCGGTGCCCACCGCGACGGCGATCGAGCGCAGCGGCCGCTACACCGTCAACGTCCTCGGCCACGCGCACGGCGACCTTGCCTATCAGTTCGCCTCGCCGGGGCCGGACAAATTCGCGGGCGTGCGGATCGACCGCGGCGAGGGGGGCGTGCCCCTGCTCGCGGAGGCGATCGCGTCGCTGGAGTGCGAGGTGACCGAGCAGGTTGTCGGTGGCACCCACTCGGTCTTCCTCGGCCACGTCATCGCCGCCACCGCACGGGAAGGCGCCCCGCTGACCTATTTCCGCGGCGGCTTCGGGCGCTTCGAGTTCGAGCGCAATGATCGCGCGTACGAACACGCCAGGAACATGGTGCTGAGCCGGGTCTTCGCCGCGGACCAGGTGATCACCGTCGACGAGCTGGCCGACCACCTCGACGGCGACCGCCCACCGGCGTTCTACGCGCTCACCCGGCTGGCAGGGGACGGCCTTGTGCGCCGCGACCCCGAGCGCGGATACGTCATCGAACCGTTCGACGTGCGCACGTCCGACGACACCTTCGAGGCTCGGCTGGCGATCGAGCTCGGCGTGATCGACCGCGTGGCGGGTACGGCCGACCCCAAGGACCTCGCGGTCGCCCGCAGGCACCTGGAGAAGATGTCGCAGTACCTGGTCGGCGACCATTTCGAGGACTTCCACGCCTACCTCGACGCCAACTACGCCTTCCACGAGTCGATCGTGGCGCTCTCGGGCAATCCGTTGCTCATCGCGGCGTTCAGCTCCTTGAGCATCAAGAACGTGATGGCCCGCAGCTTCGGCACCACCGCACAGTCCTCGGCGACGTTCCTTTCCGTGCAGCGGGACCTGCTCGAGGCGCTCGAGAACGGCGACGCCGACGCGGCGCGAACGGCCGCGCGTACCTACTGCGATCAGGCGAAGGCAAGGACCCGCCAGCTGCTCGCGCTGACCGGCGGGCAGGTCTGAGGAATAAGACTCCCAGCGTGGGTCGATATCATTCGATGTGCTTGATTCGGCTCCATCGGAAACGCGCCTTGGCGCCCGACGATTCGCATTCCCGCTGCTGGCGTACGCCTTCGCGGCGGTGATGCTCGGCACCACGCTGCCGACGCCGATATACGCGCTCTACGCCGAACGCATGCACTTCGCGGTGCTGACCACGACGGTGATCTACGCCACCTACGCCGGCGGGGTGCTGTTCGCCCTGCTGGTGTTCGGCAGGTGGTCCGACGCGGTGGGCAGGCGACCGATCCTGGCGGTAGGACTGGTGGCCGCGTTGGCGAGCGCCGCGGTGTTCCTGGTCGCCGATTCCGTGCCGCTGCTGCTGGTCGGCAGGGTGCTCTCGGGCCTTTCGGCGGGCTTGTTCACCGGCACGGCCACCGCGGCCGTCATCGAGGCCGCACCACCGAAATGGCGCGGCCGCGCGGCCGCCGTCGCGACCGTCGCCAATATCGGCGGGCTTGGTGCGGGGCCGTTGCTGGCGGGGGTGCTTGTCGAGTACGCGCCCTCGCCCCTGCACCTGACCTTCATCGTGCACATCGCGCTGATGGTGCTCGCCGCCGCCGCGATCCTCGTCGTGCCGGAGACCTCGCCCCGCACGGGACGCATTGGTTTTCAGCGTGTTTCGGTGCCAAGCGAGGTGCGCACGGTATTCGTCATCGCGGCGATCGCGGCGTTCGCCGGGTTTGCGGTCAGCGGGCTGTTCACCGCCGTCGCGCCGTCGTTCCTTTCACAGGTGGTCGGCATCGAGGATCACCTGGTGGCAGGGCTCGTCGTCTGCCTGATCTTCGCCTCCTCCGCGCTGGCTCAACTCGGCGCAAATGGCATCAAACCGGAGCGGGCGATCGCCATCGGGTGCGCGCTCCTGGTGGTCGGCACAGCGATTCTTGCTGCGGCGCTGCACTTTTCATCGTTGGCAGGTTTGTTAGTGGCGGCGGTGGTGTCCGGCATCGGGCAGGGCATCAGCTTCAGCCGCGGCCTGGCCGCGGTCGCCGCAAAGACACCGCCGGAACGGCGCGCCGAGGTCAGCTCGACGTACTTCGTGGTCGCCTACGTTGCGCTGTCGGTGCCTGTCGTCAGCGAGGGAATCGCCGCCCAGTACCTGGGATTGCGTACCGCGGGAGTAGGTTTCGCCATCGCGGTCGGCGTGCTGGCGGCTCTGTGCCTTGCCGCGATTCTGGTGCAGGAACGCCGCACCGCCACCGCCTGATCAAGCCAGGAAGCGCTCGACATAGGGCGCGAACCGCGCACGTAGCTCGTCCTCGTCGAGCCCGAACATCTCGCACGACGTCTCGACTCGGCCGAGCCTGCCGCGCTGGTGGTTCGCGACGTAGTCGGCCATCGCGGCGCGCGCCTCGTCGGTCACCGGCTCGTCGACGAGGGCGAAAACCTGTTCGGCGACACCGAGTTCGTCTGCCATGAAGTCGGCGAAACGCACGTCGATCGAGCGCTCCGGTGCGATGACGCCGCGATCCCGGATCAGCGCGGCCAGCATGATCTCGAGCCGGTCCATCCAGGCGGCGGCGATCTCCTCGACGGGCACCCGCGACCGGTGCATGCGCGCGGAGTAGACGAGCATCGTGACCATCGAGATGGCCACCGGAACCGGATCACGGTGGGTGCAGACCACGGCCATGCCGGGAAACACCTTGTCCAGCACCGGAAGCTGTTCGAGATGCTGTGGAGACTTGAGCAGCCAACGCCTGCCGCCCCGCAGGAACTGCAGTGCCTTGAGCTGGGTGGCCAGGTACTCGTACGTCGACGTCTGGTCGTGCGCCAGGTAGTAGTCGGTCCATCGCGGCACGTGCGCGAGGGTCTCCATGAACATCGTGGAGAAGTCGTTGGCCAACAGCTGGATCTCTTCGTGCACGTGTTCGGTGGTCATCTCGTGCATCAGCACGAAGTGCGGCATCAGCATGTTCATCACCTGCACCGCGACGTCCATGCGCGCCGCCCGTGGGTCGGGCTGCATGCCGGCCTCGGCGGGCAGCGGGAACGGCTCGAAGCTCTCCCAGTACGGCAGTGTCCTGAAGTTGGCCGCCTGGCCAAGCAGATTGTGCAGATGCGTGGTGCCGGTACGCGGCAGCCCCGCGATCACCACCGGAGGGAGAAGTTCGATGTCTCCGATCTCGGGGTGGCGCGTCAGCAGATCGGCAAGCAGCAGCCGGTTCTTGAGCCATTGCGACATCTGGCTGAAGAAGTTCACCGTGCCCGGCGCATGCAGATCGTCGATCTCACGCAGCGCGGCCAGGTAGACGTCCATCCGTTCGCGGTAGTCGTCGGGCCCGAAATCGTCGAGCCCGGTGTCGGCAATTGCTTTGGCGTGCAACGCATCCGCGTCTAGTGGGCAGTCGGGCGCCACCGAAGCCATCATGCCGCGGATCTGCTCGGCATCAGCGCTGAAGCGGGGACCCCCAAGGTCATCGAGGTGAACTACGGTTTCGGTCACAGCGACTTATGTTACTCTGAGTTTCGTAATGACGACAGAAATCGGCCGACCTCGCGATGCGCGTATTGACGGCGCGGTGCTGCAGGCGACGGTCGACCTGCTCGGCGAGACCGGTTATGCCAACCTCTCCGTCGACGCCATCGCTAAACGGGCAAGGACGAGCAAGCCGGCGATCTACCGGCGCTGGCCGAGCAAGGCGCACCTGGTGCACGAGGCGGTGTTCCCGATCGGCGACGCCACCGAACTGCCCGACACCGGATCGCTTGCCGGCGACGTGCTCGAGATGATGCGGCGCACAAGGGCCGTGCTGACCACGCCTGCCGCGCGTGCGGCACTGCCTGGGCTCGTCGGTGAGATGGCCGCGGACCTCACGCTGCACGCCGCACTGCTCGAGCGGTTCAGCGGAATCCTGTCGCACGGCCTGACCGAACGCCTCGACATGGCCGCCGCACGCAATGAGGTCCGGCCCGGCGTAACCGCCCTCGACCTGACCGAGGCGCTCGCGGGCATCACCCTGCTCGCGCTGCTCACCCGCGGTGCCGCGCTCGACGACGAGTGGCTCGAACGCGCCACCACCCTGATCCTGAAAGGAATTGCCAGATGAGCGAATCCACCACAGCGTGGCGTGAGCTGCTCGACACCCTCGGCGGACTCGACCGCACCTTCATGGAGGGCGACCGCGCGGTCACCGACGACAGGCATATCGCCGACGGCTACCGCATGCTCGCGACGACTTTGGGTGTGGCACTTGACACCTACCTGTTCGCCGAACCGAGCCGCCCGCAGTTCGTCGAGGTCAACACCCCCTATCGGCGGGACCGCCGCTGGGGAGGCGACAACACCGACGCGTACTACCACCTCTGCCCGGTCGATCCCGCGCGCAGCTATCGCATCAGCGGCAACAAGGGCGACAGCGTCTACTTCTCCGTGACGGCCTACAACGAACCGTCCCCCGGCGCCTGGTCCGACCGGATCGTCGCGATCCTGCGCGACGACGACCTCGAATTTGATGCCGACGGCAACTTCTCGTTCGACCTCGGGCCGACGCCCGACGCTGCGGTGCTGTTGACCCGCGACTATCAGGCCGACCCGCAGACCGGCCGCCCCGTCACCTGGCACATCGAGGCGCTCGACGAACCGGACCCGATCCGGCACGGCGACGCGGAAACCGCTGCGGCCCTTCGGTCCAGCGCCGCGTGGCTGCGCACCATGTTCGCGATCCTGCCGCTCACCGTCGGCGTGCGCGTCGACGACGCACACGCCCTTGGCCACGAAATCTCGCAGACTGCAAACCAATTCGCCGATCCGTACCAGGTGCCGGATGCGAACTTCGGCTGGTCGGCACGCGACGCCTGCTATGCCTACGGCAGTTTCGAGCTGAAGGACGACGAGGTGCTGGTCATCACTCACCGACCGCCGGCGTGCCGGTTCTGGAATCTGGTGGTGTGGAACCAGTTCATGGCGAGCCACAACGCTGCCGACGCGCGCAGTTCGGTCAACGGGCACAGCGCCGTCCCCAACGCCGACGGTTCGGTGACCATCGTCGTCTCGCGCGGGATGACGTCGCACCCGAATTCGGTGACCACACTTGACTACCCGCGCGGCAACCTCGCGTTCCGGTGGTTCATCGCGGATGAGGTGCCCGCCCGGCCCGAGGTGCGGTTGATCAAGGTGTCGGACGCGCCGACAGCGTGGCCTGACTAGCTCCCCGAACACCGGCGAACGTGGATTACCGTCACGCTTTTCGCGCAAAAAACGTGAGGGTAATCCACGTTCGGCGCCAGGAAAAGTTGAGTACTACTACCTAGGCCACCTCGCCATAGGTTTGCGCCATGGCAAACCAACGGCTGTTTCCCACCCCCGCCGAAGTCGAGGCGAGCACACCGGGGACCCGTGACCGGGCCATCGACGTGGTCCGCATCGTGTCGCTGGTGGGTGTCGTGGTGGGGCACACGGTCATGGCCACCAGCATCGTGCGCGACGAAGTGTTCATCTGGAGCAACCTGCTCACCGTCTCGCCGGTGTTCCAGGCGCTGACCTGGATCTTCCAGATCATGCCGCTGTTCTTCTTCGCTGGCGTCGCAGCGAGCATCGACAGCTGGACACCAGGGGCCAGCTGGGGCAACTGGTTGATGCGCCGCTGCACCCGGCTGTACCGGCCGGTGTTCTACTACCTGACGTTCTGGTGGGTCGCTCTGGCGGTGCTGAGCGTGGTTCTGCCCGAGCACGTCTACGAGCCCGTCGCTGGGATCTCCATTCAACTGTTGTGGTTCCTGGGTGCCTACGTGATGGTGCTGGCGGCGGTTCCGCTGCTGGCCCGCATCACCACCACAGGACGCCTTGTGGTCGCGGTCGTCGGCACCTACGCGTGCGTCGCCGTCGTCGACGCGGTCCGCATCAACGTCGAGGGTTTCTCGGCGCTCGGCTACCTCAACATGATGGTGTGGCTGATCCCCGGCATGTTCGGGGTGGCGTACCGCAGGCGGTTACTCGGGGGCCGCGCGGCGCTGGCGCTGGGCGTCGCGATGCTGGCGATCAACGTGGCATTGATGACGCTCGGGCCGTACGAGCTGAGCCTGGTCGGCATCGAGACGCAGCAACTGAAGAACATGACACCGCCGTCGCTACTCCTGGCCGGGCACGCAATCATGATGTGCGCGTTCGTGATTGCCGCCATGCCCGCCATCGCACGGTGGGCGCAACGGCCGCGGGTGTGGTGGCTGGCGGCGATCGGCAACTCGGGTGCGATGACGCTATACCTGTGGCACATCCCGCCGCTGCTGGCGATGCACCTGGTTTTCGACTACCTCGGTTATCCACGCTTTGACCCGTCGACGCCCGGCTTTGTGGTGCTGTCGGTGGTGCAGCTGGTGATCATGGCGGCGTTGGTCGCGCTGGTGTTCGTCACGCTGCGACCACTGGAGAACAATCCGCTGCCGCTATGGGACGGCGCGCTCGTCGCGGGCCCGGGTGTCCGCAGCGCGGCGGTCGGCGCGCTGCTGTGCATCGCGGGTGCGGCGACGCTGGCCTCGGTCGGCTGGGGTCTCAAGGACCAGGGCCTGTACTGCGTCGCGGCGATGCTGGTCGCGCTGATCGCCGCGCGCAGGCTGGCCAGCGACACTCAGCGCGTCTCCGCAAACAGCGAACGTCTGGCCACCCGTTAGCCGCTCTTGCGCCGGAACTCCCTACGACTCTCGAGAGGTCCGTGCGCGCGCGGCTGCTTGGCGCCGCCGTCCTTGTGGGCGGAACCGCCGCCTGACTTGGCCTTTTTCCGCTCCAGGGCTTCCCGGAACTTGCGTTTGGTTTCGTCTTCCGGTTCATCAGCCATGCTGGCAGCGTAGCTCTACCGCATCCCCGGTGGCATCCCATATACGTGCGAAATCGGCAGCGTCAGCATCACTCGGCGGTCGTCCACCATCGCCCTGCGGTAGTCATCCCAGTCGGGGTGCTCCCCGGCGATATTGCGGTACAAGGCAATCAACGCCTCCACCGTGTCGTCGTCCGGGGAGGCGGCAGGCGGGGTGAGAACCGCATCGCCCTCGGCGACGGCGTATGCCCAGCCGTCGTCGGAGCTGACGTGGATCGATGCCCGCGGGTCGCGGCGCAGGTTGCGGGTTTTGGCGCGCGGTTCGGTGATCGACACCGCGATGCTCACCTGGCGCGGGTCGAAGTGATAGGACACATTCGACAACTGCGGCCGTCCGTCACCTTTGATGGTGGCCAGCACGCCCAGCGAGTTCCCACTGATCAGAGCCAACAACTTGTCGTCGAATACGTGGCGTCCCATGATCCGAGCCTACGTCTGCTACTTACTTCCCGGGCGTAGTTGTTCGCTTGGGAGGCAAGTTGTTTCGCTCACAGCCGCCGGCGGTGGTGGCTTGTGTCGTGGTGGGGCAGTTCTCCACCGTCCCGACCCGGCCGATCAGGATCCGCTTCACCTCATGCTTGGGGGTGTAACGGCTAATTTCGGGGTCGGTGGCCCGCGCCAAAATATTGCGGGCCGCATTGACCTCCGTGTCGTACACGATCCCCTGCTGCGGACAATTTGCAGTCTGACAGTAAACGTTCTTCCCGCGCCGAACACCGAGGTGCCCGCACGGGTGTACTTGTTGTGAGGTGTAGGCCGGGTTGATCAATGTCACCGCAGAACCTCTGCGGCTTGGTACCGAAGCCAGGGCCTCGGCCAAGAATGAACGCTGCCACGCCGCATAGACCCGGCTGACAGTGCGACCGAACTTGCTCTTGCCGTGCAACGCGGACAGGTCCTCGGCCACTACATGCGCGGTGGAATCGACCAAATCGTGAACCGCCTGATACACCGCATCTTTGGTCACCGCCCGATCGTGTACCCGTTGGGCGGACAGTTTCTTGTGGCCCAGATTGTGGCGGTCGATCCGGCGCGCTTTTACGGCCGCCGCACGAGCAGTGGCCACGTCGCCAGCTTCGATGGCGGCCGCAGCGCGGGCCAGGTGACGGTCGCGCACAGTACGCAGCTTGTTGCGGGCCTTGCCGCGGGCACGATCCCGCTCCGCGCGCATGGCGATCCGCCGATACTGGCCAGCACCGAAACGCCGGCCGTCAGTGGTTGTGAACACCTCGCGGACCCCAGCATCGATGCCCTCCGCCGGAGTGATCGTGCGACGGCGGGGTCGGGT
The DNA here is from genome assembly GCA_963711755.1 of uncultured Actinomycetota bacterium. Taxonomy (GTDB): domain Bacteria; phylum Actinomycetota; class Actinomycetes; order Mycobacteriales; family Mycobacteriaceae; genus Mycobacterium. The sequence goes on along the minus strand of CAVQFK010000023.1, from coordinate 202,582 downwards.
GCTGCACACCCGCTCGGCCGAGTAGGCGGCGATGACCTGCCAGCTGCCACGCGCGTCGGTCAGGATCTGGATCGTCGATGTCGGCACCAGCTCCTCCGGTAGCGGGCCCAAGTTGAGCCGCAATCGCTGCCCACGGGCAGGCGTCATCACGGCCAACCACACCCGGCTGTGCTCGTCACGCCATGTGTTATAGGAGCAATTGTCGGCCACGATCCGCCCTGAATGCCGCGGTCGCGGCCGCTTGCCAGCGAATGCCTCCCGGCATTGACGCGAGAGCCACGGATCTTCACGCCAGCGGCCCGCTTTTGCCAATCCCAGCAGCCGCTTGCGCTCGTGCTCGTCGCCGGCGCGGCAGTAGATTTTCGACCTCAGCTCGGTGGCAATCACCGCCTGCTGCCAGGCTCGGATCTTATCGACGGTGTCTTCGACGGTGGCCCGCCACAAACGCTGCGGCACCGCCACACCGGCCGGGGCGCCCTCGGCCATCAGCCGATCCCGAATCTGGCGCTTGGACAGGTGCGCAGTCTTAGCGCCAGAGAACCGCGTCCAGACCCCCGCCCGAACCCGGTCCAGTTCCGACCCCATCACGGACAACGTCGCGGCCTTGCCCCGATTCACCTCCTCCAGCACCGGCAACCGGCGAGCCACCACAGCCATGTCTGCACCGTATCGGTCGCCACCGACATTGAACCCGCGCTGTCGGCGCGTAGTTCTACTATCGAGTCAATGACTGGGCTTTCAGAAGTCGACGGCAACATCCTGGAAGGTGTTTCGGCCACCACGCTGTGGACTCTGCACAACCGTGGGACCGAAGCCAAGCGGTCCGACGGGGTGATTCGCGACCCATGGGCCGTCACGCTGTTCGACGCGATCTCCTACGACTACCGCAAGTTCGGTAAGCCCAACCAGTCGCACGCCTTGAGGGCGGTGGCCTTCGACGGGGCGACCCTCGACTATCTGACGACGCACCCCAAGGCATCGGTGGTGGCGCTGGCCGAAGGCCTGCAGACCAGCTTCTGGCGGCTGGGCAGGACCGGGATCACCGACGAATTGACTTGGTACTCGGTCGATTTACCACCCGTCATGGCGCTGCGTGAGAAGCTGCTGCCGCCGGACGAGAGGATTGTGCCGCTGGCCCAGTCGGCGCTGGACCGCAGCTGGATGGACCGCGTCGACGATTCGAACGGCGTGTTCATCACCGCGGAAGGCCTGTTGATGTACCTGGAGCCCGACGACGCCCTCGGCCTGATTCGCGATTGCGCCGCCCGCTTTCCGGGGGGCCAGATGATGTTCGACACCATCCCGCATTGGTTCAGCGCGCGCACCATCAAGGGGCTCAAGCTGTCTGACCGTTACCTCGCCCCGGCGATGCCGTTCGCGCTCACCGCCGACGAGGGGCTCGCCCTTGCCGACAGCATCCCCGGTGTGCGCGCGGCACGGGACATCCCGCTGCCACCGGGTCGTGGCTTCTTCAAGCTGGCAGCCTGGCCGCCGCTGGACCGTGTCGGGTTCATGCGCCGCATCCGGCCAAGCATCATGCTGCTGGAATTCGGCTGACCTCGTGACTCGCTATGCGGCGTTTCTGCGCGGCGTCAACGTCGGCGGCGTCAACCTCAAGATGGCCGAGGTGGCCAAGGTATTCGAGGATGCCGGATTCACCAATGTGCGAACGGTTTTGGCCAGCGGCAACGTGCTGCTTGACAGCCGCTCGGGGGTGGACGCGGTGCGGAAGAGGGCCGAGAAGGCGTTGCGGGACACGTTCGGCTACGACGCCTGGGTACTCGCCTACGACACCAAGAAGGTTGCCACAATCTCGAAAAAGTTCCCGTTCGAGCGCGAACTGGAGGGCCACCACTCCTACGTCACGTTCGTCACCGACGCCGAGGTGCTCGACGAACTCGCCGCGCTGGCCAAAGACGCCGGGCCCCACGAGAAGATCGAACGCGGCGACAACGTCATCTACTGGCAGGTGCCCAACACGGGGACCCTGGACACCACCATTGGCAAGACCATGGGCAAGAAGCGCTACAAGTCCTCGACCACCACCCGAAACCTGCGCACGCTGGACAAAGTCTTGCGCTGACCAGGTCGCACCTCTCAGCCTTTGACCTCGAACGCGAGCGCACCTGCCTCGGTCCAGAATCGGTCGTCGGCCTGCAGCAATCGCTCCGCCGCGTGTTCCATGTGCTGGCGAGCGACAGCGCGGGCGAGGTCCGGGTCGTGCAATTCGATCGCCTCGACGAGATTTCGGTGCTCCCGCCGTACTTGCGCCGTGAAATCGGCGCGGCGGGCCTCGTTCGCCCGGGTGACCCGCATGCCATTGCGCATCAGCGAACCGATATAGCGGAGCGTCTCCGCGAGCACCAGGTTGCCTGTTGAGCCGCCGATACTCTGGTGGAACGCGAGGTCGGCGTCCACGCCGTCGCCGCCGCCGCGCACATCGGCGTCGATCGCCTCTAACGCGGCGCGGATTCGCCGAATATCTTCAGGCGTGGCGCGGGTCGCGGCCAATGCAGCGGCCTCCCCCTCGATCGCCTGGCGCACCTCGACAATCTGGAGAACCGACGCCTTCGTGCGCTGCGCCTCGACGGACAGATCCAGCGGCTGAACGCGGGGTGCGAGTACGAAAACGCCGGCACCTTGTCGCGGCTCGACCAGGCCGGCGTTGCGAAGCCGCGACACCGCTTCACGAATAACGGTCCGGCTGACACCCAACTGCTTGACGAGCTGTATCTCGGTGGGCAGCCGTTCGCCGGGCGACAACCGACCACTCGTGATCTCGTCCGAGAGCACCTCGGCGACACGGTCGGCGAGGCTTACGGCTCCGGACAGTTTGGGCAGCACAGGCTACAGATTATCGTCCCGGTACTGCTTCACGACGTCGGCAAACGACGCGTCGCCTGTCAACCCGAGGGCCGCGGCGCGGCTGTTGTCGAAACGCGACGGCCAGGATCCCACGATCGCCTCAATCGCTGGATCGGGCTCGACCACGACCAGGTCGGCCACGGCGTCCCCGGCGAGCTGTCGCAGCGTGTCGAGCATCTCGGCCACCGTCACTGTGAGTGCCGGGAGGTTGACGGCGATTCGCCCGTTCAAGTCGCCGGGCCCGTCACCACGTTCGGCCTGCGCGACACGCAGGAGTCCCGCCACGGTCCGCCGCGGCGACGCCAGCGCGACCGAAAGCTCAGGGCGCACCGGGCAGACCGTCGCAATCCCGGCCAGCGGCTCGCGGATGATCCCGGACAGGAACCCGGACGCAGCCGCGTTCGGCTTGCCGGGCCGCACCGCGACCGTCATCAGACGGGCGATCCTGCCGTCGATGAAACCCTTGCGCGTGTAGTCCACAACGAGCTGCTCGCAGATGAATTTCTGTGCGCCGTAGCTAGATTGCGGTGTCGGCATGGTCGCTTCACTGACGACCTCTGGCAGGGGCAGCGCCGGGTCGGACCCGTACACCGCGACGCTGCTCGAGAAAACCACTGTTGCCGGTTCGCCCTGCTGGTGTCGGGCGGCTTCCAACAGCGCCAGAGTGCTGTGCACGTTGGCGGTCATGCCGAGGTCGAGGTCGGCCTCGGCCTCCGCCGACACCGCCGACGCCAGGTGCACGACCGCATCTACCCGGTCGGCGAAGATCGTCGAAAGGGTTTCGAGCAGGTCACCTTCGACCACGGCGGTTCGCGGGTCAGCAATCGCGTCGTCGTCGCGGTGAACGAACCGGTCCGCCAGCACCAGTTCGGTCAGCTCACTGCCACGAAACATTCCGGAGTCCAACAACTCTCGGGCGACCATGGTGCCGATGAAGCCGAAACCCCCGGTGATGACGACCCTCATTTGAGCCACCCCAATCCTTCGCTTGTGCCAGCCGCCGGGCGGTACTCGCATCCGACCCATCCGTCGAAACCGAGTTCATCGATGACGGCGAATATGTGGTCGATCGCCAGTTCACCACCATCTGGCTCGTGCCGGTCGGGAACCCCGGCGATCTGCAGGTGCCCGACTCGACCCGTTGGCAGGTCCGACCGCAGCCGCATGGTCAGGTCGCCCTCGGTGATCTGACAGTGGTAGAGGTCGAGCTGCACCTTCAGGTTCGACGCTCCGATCTTGACCACGATCTGGTGCGCGTCGTCCTGCAGGCTCAGCAGATACCCCGGCATGTCGCGCTGATTGATCGGCTCGATCAACACGTCGACCCCGCGGGCCAAAGCGCGCTCGGCGGCCCAGCCGAGGTTGTCGCGATACAGCGCAAGCCGCTCGTCGCGGTCGGCGGCAGCCGGGACGAGTCCCGCCATCACATGCACACGCGGGCAGTCGAGCGTCTCCGCGTAGTCCAGCGCCCGGTGGAACCCGTCGCGGAACTCGACCTCGCGGCAGGGGACCGAAGCGATGCCTCGCTCCCCGGCCTCGAAATCGCCTGGCGGGGCGTTGAATAGAACTTGCTGCAAGCCGTTTCCGTCGAGCAGCGCGCGCAGCTGCGCCGCTGGATATTCGTAGGGGAAGAGGTACTCCACCGCGGTGAAGCCGTCCGCTGCCGCTGCGGCGAACCGATCAAGGAATGCGTGCTCGGTGTACATCATGGACAGGTTGGCCGCAAAGCGTGGCATGGCAACCTCCTTCCCCGACCGGGTGGTCAGCGGTTGACGACGTCCTTCTTGGTGCTGAACACGCAGAGGGCGCCCACGAGCAGAATCCCGGACAGGATGAACATCGGCACGACGGTCGAGTCGGTGGCGTCCTTGACCGCGCCGATCATGTACGGGCTGACGAAACCGGCGAGGTTTCCGACCGAGTTGACCACCGCGATACCGGCCGCGGCCGCGGAGCCGCCAAGGAACGCCGTTGGCAACGACCAGAACAGCGGGGCGCAGGTGAGCACGCCTGCCGCGGCGATCGACAGCGAGATCAGCGCCAACACCGTCGATCCGGTGGTCACCGCGGCCATCGAGAAGCCCACGGCGCCCATGAGAGCTGGAATGATCAAGTGCCAGCGGCGTTCCCGATGACGATCGGCCGAATGGCCGAACAGGTTCATCGCGACCAGCGCGGCGAGGAACGGGATTGCCGAAAGCACCCCGATCGTCAGCTCCGAGCTGATGCCGGTGGACTTCACGAACGTCGGCGTCCAGAACGTCAGTGCGTACTGGCCCATGACGAAGCAGAAGTAGATCAGGCACATCAGCCACACCTTCGGCTCGCGGAACGCGTCGCGCAGCCGCTGGTGTGTCTGGTGCGTCGCGTCCTCGGCAACGGCGGCTTCGACGATGTCCTTCTCGTCCTGGGTCAGCCACTTCGCCTTTTGCACACTGCTGTCCAAGTAGAACAGCGTCCAGATGCCGATCAGGATGGCGGGAATCGCCTCGATGACGAACATCCATTGCCAGCCGCCGAGGCCGCCGACCTCGTCGAAAGTGCCCATGATCCAGCCCGAAAGGGGGTTGCCGAAGATGCCCGCGAGCGGGATGGCCGACATGAACATCGCGACCACCCGTGCGCGCCGGTGCGACGGGAACCAGAGAGTGAGGTAGAAGATGACGCCCGGATAGAAGCCGGCCTCGGCGACGCCGAGTAGGAACCGCAGGATGTAGAACACAATCTCGTTGTTCACGAACATGAAAGAACCCGAGACGATCCCCCAGGTGATCATGATGCGGGCGATCCATACCTTGGCGCCGACCTTCTGCAGGATCATGTTCGACGGCACCTCGAAGAAGAAGTAGCCGATGAAGAACAAGCCTGCGCCGAGCCCGAACGCGGCCTCACTGAAACCCAGATCGGACGACATCTGCAGTTTCGCGAAGCCGACGTTGACGCGGTCCAGGTATGAGATGACGTAGCAGAGCATCAGGAACGGAACGATGCGCAGCACAACTTTGCGGAAGACTGCCTGCTCGCGAGCGGCGTCGCGAAGGGGAGTGATGAGGGACATGCCGACCTCCTCGTCGGTCGTGAAATGGGTTGGAGGAACTACCAAGCGGCGCCGAAGACGTCCTTCAGCTCCTGGATTGCCGACGATGGAAGCGGTGCGGGCTGACCCCCGGTGAGCATCCAGAGTCGGGCCGTCTCCTCGAGTTCTTCGAGGACGGCCATGGCCGCCGCCGGGTTCGGTCCCCATACGACAGGGCCGAGGCGGTCGAGCATGACGGCGCGGATCGGTGCGTCGTCAGCTCGTTGGGCGATTCGTGCCGCGACCAGATCGGCCACTGCCGGGTCGCCCGGTCGGTGGTACGGGATGAGCGGCACATGACCGACTTTCATCACGTAGTAGGGGGTGATGGGCGGAAGGATGTCGTCGTCGGACCACACGCCGGCAAGAGTGAGTGCCACGAGGTGGGTCGAGTGGGTGTGGATGACGAAGGCAGCCTCTGGGTCGCTGGTATAGATTCTGCGGTGCAGGACGAGTGTCTTGCTTGCACGGTCGCCGGAGAGCTGGTTGCCATCGGCGTCGACGCGCGAAATCCGGTCCGCTTCAAGGAAACCCATCGGTGCGTCTGTTGGCGTGACGAGGTATTCGTCGCCGATCCTGGCGCTGATGTTGCCTGCGCTGGCGTGTACGTAGCCGCGGGCGAACAGGCTGGCCCCGACGCGGCAGATCTCGTCGCGCGCGCGCTCCAACGAGTCGCTCATCTCCCGGGTTCCCTTGCCGTCAGCGCCTTCGTGAAGAAGTCGGGGGCGCCGAAGTTGCCGGACTTGAGCGTAATGTGGAGCTGGTGCCCATCGGGAAGCGTTGCGGCACACCACGGCACGCCTGGGTCGATCTGCGGACCGATCCGCATGACGTCGATGCCCAGCTCTTGGACCACTGCTCCCGAAGTTTCGCCGCCGGCGACGACCAGCTGGCCCACACCACTTTTCACGAGTCCGACAGCGATCCGCGCCAGGGTGTCCTCGATCAACGAGCCCGCCTCGGATGCGCCGAGCTCGTTCTGAACGGCGCGTACCTCCGATGGACTCTGGGTGGAGTAGAAGAGAACGGGTCCCGACGCGAGATGCCGATCAGCGAACGCGAGCGCCTCGGTGACGACATCCTGGCCGCCGGCGATGCGCAGCGCGTCGACCTGAAACGACGGGCGGCCAGTGCGATGGAACTCGGCGACTTGGGTATTGGTCGCCACCGAGACCGAGCCGGAGACGATCGCCTGTAGACCCGCCACAGCGGGGAGTGCGGCCGCATCGGGCGAGGGGCGGAATCCCCAATTGGCAGGCAGCGCGATCGCGACGCCGGACCCGGCGGTGACCAGGCGCAGGTCGGCGATGGCGGGACCGAGGCGAAGCAGGTCGTCGTTGGTGATCGCGTCCACGATGGCGATGCCAACGCCGTCTGCGTGCAGCTCGTCGATCCGCGCCCGCACCGCGTCATGACCCGCCGCGACGGTGGCGTAGTCGATCAGCCCCACCGAGTGCCGGGTCTGCGGGGTGAGCACGCGAACCAGATCTGGATCGGTCATCGGTGTTAGCGGATGGTCCTTCATTCCCGACTCGCTGAGAAGCCGATCGCCGACGAACAGGTGGCCCTTGAACACCGAGCGGCCGTTGTCGGGGAATGCCGGTGTGGCGATGGTGAAATCGGTGCCGAGGTCGTCCATCAAGGCGTCGATGACGGGACCGATGTTGCCCTTCGGGGTGGAGTCGAACGTCGAGCAGTATTTGAAGTAGATCTGCTGCGCCCCGGCTGAACTCAACCACTGCAAGGCCCGCCGCGATTGTGCGACGGCGTCGGCTGAAGGGATCGTGCGCGACTTGAGCGCGATCACCACGGCGTCGGCGTCGACGACCGTGTGCGCGGCGGGGACGTTGATAGTCTGGACGACGCGCATGCCGGCGCGAACCAGATTGTTGGCCAGGTCGGTCGCGCCGGTGAAGTCATCGGCGATGCAGCCAAGGCGGACAGGCATTTTCACAACTCCTTGGTGCCGTTGCTGGCGGGCAGGTCGACGCCGGGGAATGTCTTGATCACCGCGCTGTCGTCCTCGCGACCGTGACCGGCGGCCGACGCGCGCAGAAACTGCTGATGCGCGGCCGCCGCGAGCGGCAGCGGAAACACGTTGGGCCGCGCGGCATCAAGCACCAGCCCGAGGTCCTTCACAAAGATGTCGACCGCCGAGTGCGGGGTGTAATCGCCACTGACCACGTGGGCCATCCGGTTCTCGAACATCCAGGAGTTTCCCGCGCTGTGGGTGATGACGTCGTAGATGTCGTCTGCGCGCAGTCCGCAGCGGATGCCGAACGCCATCGCCTCGGCCGCGGCGGCGATGTGCACCCCGGCGAGAAGCTGGTTGACGATCTTGACTACCGAGCCCATACCTGGCTGGTCGCCGAGCCGGTACACGGCCTCGCTCATGGCCTCCAGGAACGGGTCGGCGAGCGCGTACGCCTCGGGCGAGCCCGACGTCATCATGGTCAGCTGACCCGCGGCCGACTTCGCGGCACCACCGGAGATGGGAGCGTCGAGGTAGTGGATGTCGCGCTCGGCGAGTTTCCCGGCCAGCGCGGTTGACCACTGCGGATCGACCGTCGAGCACATCACGAAGACGGATCCCGGCTTGAGGTGGTCGAACGCACCGTCGTCGCCGTCCGTCCCCAGCAGCACCGCCTCGGTCTGGGCCGCGTTGACGACAACGCTGATCAGCACGTCGGCCTCGGCGGCCAGCTCGGCCACCGTCTGGTGCGCGATTCCGCCGTCGGCGGCGAATGCAACAGCCGTCTCCTGCCGGACGTCGTAAACGCCCACCTCGTAGCCGGCGGCCCGCAGAGAATGCGCCATACCCAGGCCCATCGAGCCCAGACCAACGACACCGACTCGCGGTGATGCGGCTTCTGCAGACTTCCGAGGTTCGGCCGAATTCATCAGGTCATCATATGACCTGATGACCATAAATCAAGTGCCTGGCATCACATTTCTTCGGCTATACGGTCGGGCTCACATCTAGGAAGTGCCACCCTCAGGGACGGATAGGGTCGGTCTGATGACTGAGACCAGCCGGCACAAAGCCGCCCTGACCGGCGTATCCGAGACAGCATTGTTGACACTGCACGTGCGGGCGCACGAGGCCCGCCGACCGGATTCCATCATCGACGACCCCATGGCGATCCAGCTCGCCGACTCCATCGACTACGACTTCGCCAAGTTCGGCTTCAGCCGCCGCCAGGACATGGCCGTGCGTGCCTTGGCCTTTGACAAGCAGGCCCGCCGGTTCCTCGCCGACCACCCCAAGGCCACCGTCGTCGCGCTCGCCGAGGGCCTGCAAACCAGCTTCTATCGCCTTGATGCAGCTGGCCTCGGTGACCAATTCCGCTGGCTCACAGTCGATCTGCCGCCGATGATCGCACTGCGCGAGAAGTTGCTGCCCGCATCGGACCGCGTGCAGATAATCGCTCAATCGGCGCTGGACTTCACTTGGATGGATCAGGTCGAGACCGAGCACGGCGTGTTCATCACAGCGGAGGGGCTGCTGATGTACCTGCAGCCCGGCGAGGCGCTGGCGCTGATCGCCGAGTGCGCCAAGCGGTTTGGAGGCGGACAGATGATGTTCGACCTGCCGCCTGCCTGGTTCGCCTCGTGGGCGCGCAACGGCATGCGGACCTCGCTGCGCTACAAGGTGCCCCCGATGCCGTTCAGCCTGTCACCGTCGCAGGCGGCAGACCTGGTGAATTCGGTGCCGGGCATCCGGGCCGTGCACGATATGCCGCTACCCGCCGGCCGTGGCAAGGTTTTCAACAGCATCCTGTGGGCGGCCCAACGGATACCGCTGCTTGATCCGGTGCGGCCGGTGCTGACCCTGCTGGAGTTCGGCTAGCACTGCCGGCGAAGTGCAGGTGCGGGTTCTCAACGGCGCCCTCGCGCAATTGCTCGACGTCGTAGTAATAGTTCATCGACACCCGCCACGGCTCCCCCGACCCCTGCTTCGGCATCCGGTCAAGCGCGCGCTGGACATACCCGGCGGCGAAGTCCAGCATCGGCCGGGTCTCGATTCCGTTGGCGCCGATCTCGGCGCGGGCGATGTCGTGGCCGTGCGCGTCCATGTGGCTCAGCAGCCGGCAGAAGTGCTCGCACAACAGGCCGACTTTCAGCGTCCATGACGAGTTCGTGTACCCGAATGCGAACGCGAAGTTGGGCACGCCCGCCAGCATCATGCTCTTGTAGGCGACCGTGTCACCCACGTGCACCTGCGTGCCGTCCACGGTCAGGGACATGCCGCCGAGCAACTGGATGTTCAAACCTGTTGCCGTGACGATGATGTCGGCCTCTAAATGCTTGCCGGACTCCAGCTGGATACCGGTCTCGGTGAAGGTCTCGATGCGATCGGTGACCACCGACGCCGAACCGCTACTGATCGCCTTGAACAGGTCGGCATCGGGAACCGCGCACAGCCGCTGGTCCCACGGGTTGTAGGTCGGGTTGAAGTGCTCGTCGACCGGATAGCCAGCAGGCAGTTCCTTGGCATTGAGGCGACGGATGAGCCGTCGTGCCGCACCTGGGAACTTCTGACTGAATTGGTACACGGCGCGTTGCTTGACGATGTTCTTGCGGCGCGCCAGCGCGTACCCGCGCGTGGAGCCGAGCACCTGCTGCGCCACGTTGGCGAAGATGTCTTTCGACGGCACCGGCAACACATAGGTCGGCGAGCGCTGAAGCATGGTGACGTGGGCGGCGGTGCCTGCCATCGCCGGGACGAGGGTGACGGCGGTTGCCCCGCTGCCGATGATGACGACCTTCTTGCCGGTGTAGTCGAGGTCCTCGGGCCAGTGCTGCGGGTGCACCACCTGACCGCGGAAACGGTCGCGGCCCGCGAACTCCGGGGTGTAACCCTGGTCGTAGCGGTAGTACCCGCCGGCACAGAAGATCCAGTTCGCACGGAACTGCACCAGCTCCTCGGTGTCCTGCGCGCTATCGAAGCGCTCGACATCGACCGTCCAGCGCGCGTCCTCACTCGACCACGCCGCACCCAGAACCTTGTGGCGGAACCGGATTTTGGCGTCAATGCCGTTTTCGGCGACCGTCTCGCGCAGGTAGGCCAGAATCTTGTCCGCCGAGGCGATGGCGTCCTCGTCGCGCCACGGCTTGAACTCGTAGCCGAACGTGTGCAGATCGGAATCCGAACGAATCCCGGGATACCGGAACAGATCCCACGTGCCGCCGGTCGCGCCACGGGCCTCGAGGATGGCGTAGGTCCGGTCGGGGTGTTCCTTCTGCAAGTAGTAGGCGGCACCGATGCCGGAGATGCCTGCGCCGACGATCAAGACGTCTACCTGCTCGATGCGGGTGGCGGTGCGGACCATGGCGGTGCTCCTGACGGTGGCGGGATGCGATGTCTCTATCGTCGCGTCCCAGCCCGGCTCATCCAAGAACAAATCATCTCAAAGTTCGGCAATGATGGTGCATTTTGCACCACTGTCCTACCCTGGGTCGATGACATGGAGCCGCCCATCGCCGCGGGTCAGGAACCTGATCCGGCAGAGTGCACAGATCATCGTCAGTGCGCCTCCGGAATGGCTGGACGAGCTCGACGACGCCGTCCTCGGAGCCAACCCGGTGATCGCCGCGGACCCGGAACTCGCTGGCGCCGTGAGCCGCAGCAACCAGGCCAACCTGTACTTCTGGGCCACCGCCAACGTCCGCGATCCCGGCGCGCCCGTTCCTGCGAACACCGGTCCCGAACCGGTGACCGTCGCCCGAGAATTGGTCCGCAGGGGCCTCGACGCGTTTGCGCTGGACGCGTATCGCGTCGGCGAAGGAGTGGCGTGGCGCCGACTCATGCAGATCGCGTTCGCGCTGATCTCCGATCCAGCGGAGTTGCAGGAATTCCTCGATGTGTGCTCCAGATCGATCAGCGCGTTCGTCGACACCACGCTGTCGGCCATCGCGGCCCAGATCGACCAGGAGCGTGACGAACTCACCCGAGGCACCCATGCCGAACGACGCGAGACAGTCGCGCTGATTCTCGACGGAGCGCCCATCGCCCGAAAGCGCGCTGAGGATCGGCTCGGCTATGCATTGACCGGACTCCACACGGCGGCGGTCATCTGGAGCGACGACGCGAAAGGTGACCTCGCCCGGCTCGAAAGGGCAGCGGAAGCCCTCGGGCACGCAGCAGGTGGGACGCGCCCGCTGAGCGTGCTGGCCTCCACGGCGACCCGATGGGTCTGGGTGCCCGGCGCCGTCGATGCCGGCGCGTTGCAGCGTTCCGTGCGCGGGGTGCCCGATGTCCGCATCGCGATCGGATCCACGGCAACCGGCGTCGACGGTTTCCGACGCAGCCACTTCGACGCGATCAGCACCCAGCAGCTGATGGCGCGGTTGCGTTCACAACAACAGATCGCGCGGTTCACCGACGTCCAACTCGTCGCGCTCATCACTTCCGATACCGACCGCGCCGCCGAGTTCGTCACACAGACGCTCGGTGAACTCGAGTCGGCAGCAGCCGAGTTACAGGAAACGGTAAGAACATTCGTTGACGAGCAGTGCAACGCCTCCCGCGCCGCGGCCCGCCTGTTCACGCATCGCAACACACTCCTCCGCCGGCTCGCGCGTGCCGATAACCTCCTGCCCCGGCCGCTCGCCGAGTCAAGTGTCAGCGTGGCCGTCGCGCTGGACGTCCTACGTTGGCGCGGTCTTTAGCCGAACGCCGTCTCTACGTATCGCAACGCATCGGCCTTCGCGATGCCCAGCGCCCGCGCGGTGGATGCGAATGTGTGTGCGGCGGTTGCCATCGCCGCATCGGCCGGGTCCACCCTGGCAACGAAAGTGCCGAAGCGGCCCCGGGTTTCGAGAACTCCCGCCGATTCCAGCTCGCGGTATGCGCGTGCAACGGTGTTGACCGCCAGGCCCAGCTGGCCCGCCAGGTCACGGACCGTCGGCAACCGGACGCCCGGCGAGATCTTGCCGTCCCGGATCCCGTCGATAATCTGCGTCCTGAGCTGGTCAAATAGCGGCTTGGCCGCGCTCTGATCGACACGTACCCAATCCCCCAACTCGGCCACGTGCTTAGTATCGCTCAAACGGGATACTTTGGTCATGTGCAAGTGACGGTCCTCAGCGGTGCTGGCATCTCGGCCGAGAGCGGCGTGCCAACGTTTCGCGACGTCGAAACGGGACTGTGGGCAAAGGTGGATCCCTACGAAATCTCCAGCGCGGACGGCTGGCGCGCGCAACCCCAGAAGGTGTGGGCGTGGTATCTGTGGCGTCACTACATGATGGGCGCGGTGCAGCCGAACAACGCTCACCTGGCCGTCGCGGCCTGGCAGGACTACGCCAACGTGCACGTCGTCACGCAGAATGTCGACAACCTGCACGAGCGCGCAGGCAGCAAGAACGTCTACCACCTGCACGGTAACTTGTTCGAATTCCGTTGCGATCGTTGCCAGTCCGAATACGGCGCAGAGCTACCGGCGATGCCTGAACCGGTGGCCGAGGTGGATCCGCCGCGTTGCGCGTGCGGCGGATTGATCCGGCCCAACGTGGTGTGGTTCGGCGAAGCGCTGCCAGAGGACGCCTGGCAGCGTTCGGTCGACGCGGTGACCAACGCCGACGTGGTGATCGTCGTCGGCACGTCGTCGATCGTCTATCCCGCCGCGGGACTGCCCGAGCTGGCGCTGGCCAACGGCACCGTCGTTGTCGAGGTCAACCCCGAAGCCACACCGCTGTCCCGGAGCGCGACGGTGACCGTGCGCGAGAGCGCGGCCACCGCGTTACCGGGCCTGTTGCAGCGGCTGCCCGCGCTCCTGGGCTAGTTCGCGGGTCTGACCGCGCGCCCGATCGTGAACTCGGCCACCGGCAGCGGCACCCACGCCGGGAACGTCCATTCGCGCCTGGCGCCGGACACCTCGAAACCCGCTCGAACGATGCTCTCTTCGGTATGCCGATGCGTATGGCAGTTGCCGAGCAGGCGGGGCCATACGGTGGCATCGGCGAACCTCTGCAGTTGCGCTCGGGGTCCGCTGCTGGCGACATGCTCGAGGTAACGAAGCTCACCACCGGGGCGCAGTAGCGAAAGCAGTTGCCGCAGAACGCCCTCGGGGTCGTCGACCGAACACAACACCAGCGAGCACACCACCGCGTCGAACGGCTCACTGGCGGCGAATTGCTCGACGGTGTCGGTGCTGACCGAAATCGGGACGGACGCGGTCTCGGCGGCCTGGCGTGCCATCGCCGCGAGGCGCCGCTCCGGCTCGACCGCGACGACCTCGCCGACCGTCGAGGGGTACAACTCGAAATTGGTGCCTGTGCCGGCACCGACCTCGAGCACCCGCCCGGAAAGCCCGGCCAGATTCTCGCGCCGCAGCGCCTTGATGGCGTCTGTCTCGTGGGTGGACAACACCGTCCAGAGCTTGGCGAAGAATGGGTTATCGACGGTCTTGCTGCTCATCTGCGGAGTCCTTTCAGTTGTGCAACAGTCTCCTGGGGTGAGACCTTCGGGCCGATCAGACCGAGGGCAATATGCCCGCAGCACACCGCCCTCAATACGCGGTCGGCGAAGTCCTCGGCGTCGCCCCACGGCAGATATGGCCGCGAGATGAGCAGCGCCGCCACGCCATGGGCGGCCGTCCACAGCTCGAGGGCGTACACCGTGGATTCCCCCTGGGGATATGTACCCTCGGCCATCAACGCCTCCACCGCACTTCGCAGGTGGCCGAACGCCGACGTGTCGAGTGTCGCGTCCACATCGCTGCCCGCCCTGCCCTCTCCCATCATGGCAATTCGGTACAGCTCAGGGGTCTTTACCGCGAATCGCACATACGCAAGGCCTTGCGCGCGCAGCACCTCGATCGGCGAAGTCTGCTGTGCGGTCACCAGCTGCATCTCCTCGTCGAGCTTCTCGAAGTAGCGCGCACACACCGCGTCCAGCAGCGCGTCCTTGTCCGCGAAATGCAGGTAGATCGACGGCGGCGTGACGCCGACACGCTGCGCCACCGATCGGATCGACACCTCTTTGGCGTGACCGGTTTCCAGCAGCAGGTCGGTGGCCGCGTCGAGAATCTCCTCGCGCAACCGCTCACCGGATCCGCGGGCTGCGCGTCGCCGTTTCATCGGGACCTGACGGACTCGGTCGACGGACTGGTGGCGACCACAGAGGAGGCATCCCCTGACTCGTTCAAGCCGATCCGCTCATGCAGGCGGACAAGCGGTTTGGGCGCCCACCAGTTCCACCGGCCGAGCAGATGCATGAAGGCGGGCACCAGCAGCACGCGCACCAGCGTCGCGTCGGCCAGCACCGCAAGCGTCAACCCGAGGCCGAACATTTTCATGAACGCTACCTGCGCGGCGATCAGCGCTGCGAACGAGATCGACATCAGCAGAGCTGCGGCGGTGACCACGCGGCCGGTCCTGGCCAGCCCGAGCGCCACGCTCTCGTCGTTGTCGGCACGGGTCTTGGGCGACCGCAGCCAGTACTCGCGTATCCGGGAGACCAGGAACACCTCGTAGTCCATCGACAATCCGAATGCGACGCAGAACAACAGCACAGGCATGTTGGCGACCAGGGTTCCGGTGGGTGTGGTACCCAGCGCCCCGAGGTGGCCGTCCTGGAAGATCCACACCAGCGCGCCGAACGCGGCGGTCAACGATAAGACATTGAGCACCAACGCTTTCAGCGGCAGCACGACGCTGCCGGTGAGCAGGAAAAGGAGTACGAAGGTGATCGCGGCAATCACCCCGAGAACCAGTGGCAATCGCGAGGTGATCGCGTCGGAGCTGTCGCGGTTTATCTGCGCGACACCGGTCAGTTGTACCGAATGCCCGGCAGGGGTGCTGACTTCGCGCAGCCGATCGAGCTGTGCTTGTGAGGCGTCGGAGAACAGCGGCGCGGTGCTTGCCACGGTCAGGAACGCGCTGTCGTTCTTCAGCCCGGTGGCCGCCGATGGTGGTCCGACCGGCCTGCCGCCTGCGAACGTCCCGCCGGGCGCCGACACCGACGACACGTCGGGCACCTGCGACAGCGCCGCGGCGTACCCGTCGAGGCCGGCCGGCGTGATGCCTTTGGCGTCCGGGATGACGACGGTGACGTTTCGCGCGGAGTCGACGGCGAAGTTGGTGCGTAGATCATCACCGACCTGCCTGGCCGTCTGCGACTGCGGTAGCACCCGGTCGTCGGGGAAGCCCCACTTGGCGCCGAGGAACGGGGCACCGAGCACCAGTAGCAACGCAATGATGGCAAGGCTGATCGGAATCGCCCGGCGCATAACGTATTTCGTGGAGCGATACCAGAACGTCTGCTCGACGGGCTTACGCACCGGTTCGGGTCTGCCAAGAGCCCCACGGGCGAGCCGACGCACGTCCAGCGAGTCGAGGCGGTCACCGAGCAACACGATCGCCGCAGGCGCCACCACGATCGCGGCGATGGCCGCGAACGTCACAACGGCGATGCCCGCGTATGCGAACGATTTGAGAAAGTACATCGGGAACAACACCATCGCGACCATCGACAACGCCACCGTCAGCGCCGAGAACAGCACCGTGCGGCCCGCCGTCACCATGGTGCGCACCAGCGCGTGGTTGCGGTCGGCGCCCTCGGCGAGTTCGTCGCGGTAGCGGCTGATGATCAGCAGGGTGTAGTCGATGGCCAGCGCAAGACCCATTGCGACAGTCAGGTTGAGCGCGAAGATGGAGACGTCGGTGGCGAAGGTGACGGCGCGCAGCACCGCCATCGATCCGAGGATGGCGAACGCGCCGACGGCCAGCGGCAGCGCCGCGGAGAGCAGACCGCCGAACACCCAGACCAACACGACAAAACTCAGCGGAATCGCGATCAACTCCATCATCAACAGATCTTTTTCGCTCTGCCCGTTGATCTGGACGTAGGTCATCGCCTCGCCACCCGCCCGCACGGTCACCCCGTCGCGGTCATGTACGAGCTGGCCGGTCAGCGCCTTGGCGTGCTTCTGCGCTCCGCTCTCCCCGCCGGTAATGCCCGCGACGATCAAGCCGGTCTTGCCGTCCCTGCTCATCAGAGCCGGGGCGGCTGACGCGGGCGCGGTCCACGCCGACGTCACCTCGACCACATACGGCGAAGCCTGTATTTGTGAGGCGATGTCCGTGCCGACCGCCTTGGCGGCCGCACTGTCAGCGCCCTGTTCGGATGACACCGTGATCAACAGCTCCATGTCGCCCCGGCCGAACTTGTCGATGAGCACCTTGGTCGCCTGCGCCGACTCCGACGTCGGATCCTGAAAGCCGCCTGCGGAGAGATCGTTGGCGACCGGTATCCCGAAGACACCACAGGCCACCATGATCAGCGCCGTGATCGCGATGATCCGGCGCGGGGCGGCGATGGCCAGCAGCGCGATTCGTTGCAACACGTCGCGTCCTCTCGAAGAAGCTCGTTATCGCCGATAACTTATCAACGGTAACTTAGCGCGGTCAACGCATCCTGCCTGCCATGAACACGTCGCCGACGGGTCCAAAAGTTCATGACAGACCTCGCACAGCCTTCTCACAGCCGAATAAGCTGCCGTCCATGACCACGACCGACGTGACCGCCCGCACCACCACGTTGTCATTGACCGACATCGGCCTGCTGATCCTGCGTATCGGCGTCGGTGCGGCGATCCTGCAGGCAGGCCTTATCAAAGCGTTCGACTTCGGCGCCACGGTGAGCTTCATGGAGTCCGACGGGTGGCGGCTTCCGAAGTTCGCTGCGTTCATGGTGACCGCATCGGAGACCCTCGGCGGCATCGGATTGCTCGTCGGCGCGTTGACGCCGTTGGCGGCGTGCGCGGTGATCGCCGCGATGATCGATGCCTGGGCGGTGAACGTATCCGGCGGCGCATTCTGGGCCGAGCCGTTCAACGTGCCGTTCCTGCTGGCCATCGGGGCGACCGCGCTGCTGTTCGTCGGTGCCGGCGCCTACTCCGTCGATGCGCGTCTGTTCGGCAAGACGACCTGGTCCCCTCGGATCGCCGTCGGACTGCTGATTCTGGCGATCGCGGCGGCGATTCTGACCTGGATTGCGCTCAACGGGACCAACCCGATTCACTTCAGCGCCCCGACCAGCTAAAACTTACTCGCCGGTAGATTCCGACCCTACCCGGCGGTAAGAATTGCCACCATTTTCCGAATCGTGACTCAAAGAACTCTTAATGGTGATGGTTACTGTTCAGTACATGTGGATCGACGACACCAGTGCTGATGTCATCAAGGTTGACTTCGAAGCGCTCTACCACGGAGATTTTCTGGTAGAGGGCGATACCTCGGAGCAACTCGACGACGAGCACACGCTGCCAAAGGCCGTCTGAAAAAACGCCAGCCGATCGGCGGGCGTTTTGCTCAGGACAGTTTGCCCGTCAACGGGCACCCGTGTAGATCCCTCGTTTCCCTAAGCCACGTTCTCTGCCGCTACCGTCTCGACCATGTCGCCGAGCCGGCCGTTGATGATCTCCTCGGCTTCGTCGACGATGCGGGACACCAGCGCCCCGACCGTCGGGATGTCGTTGATCAGGCCCATCGAGGTGCCGACCGACCAGATGCCCGCGTCGACGTCACCGATCTCATAAACCTTGTTGCCCCGGACACCTGCGACCAGATCCTTGACGTCGGGGAACTGACCGCCGTTGTTGAGGATCTCCACCACCTCACGCGATACCGCATTTCTCGCCACCCGCGCGGTGTTGCGCAGCGGACGGAAGATCAACTCGGTGTCGAGTTCGCTTCCTGCCACGATCGCTTCCTTGACGTTCTGATGGATCGACGACTCCTCGGTGCACATGAACCGCGAACCCATGTTGATGCCGTCGGCACCGAGCGCCAACGCCGCCACCAGACCACGCGCATCGGCGAAGCCGCCCGACGCGATCATCGGGATGTCGATCTTGGCCGCGGCCGCCGGGATCAGCACCAGACCCGGAATGTCGTCCTCGCCGGGATGGCCGGCACATTCGAACCCGTCGATGCTGATGCCGTCCACGCCAAGGCTCTGCGCCTTGACCGCATGGCGCACCGAGGTGCACTTGTGCAGCACCTTGATCCCGTTCTCGTGGAACATCGGCAGGTGCGGCGCCGGGTTCGAGCCTGCGGTCTCGACGATCTTGATGCCCGCGTCGACGATCACCTTGCGGTACTCGTCGTACGGCGGCGGGTTGATGGTCGGCAGGATCGTCAGGTTCACGCCGAACGGCTTGTCGGTCAGCTCCCGTGTCTTGGCGATCTCGCGGGCCAGGTCCGCAGGCGTCGGCTGCGTCAAGGCGGTAAGGAATCCAAGGGCACCCGAGTTGGCGACGGCCGCAACGAGTTCCGCGCGGCCCACCCACTGCATACCGCCCTGCACGATCGGGTGCTCAACCCCGAACGTCTGCGTGAACTTGGTGGTGACGCTCATCGCGGCGCCATCCGGATCGCCCCGTCCAGCCGGATCACTTCACCGTTGAGCATGGGGTTCTCGACGATGTGCACGGCCAGCGCGCCGTACTCGTCGGGCTTGCCAAGCCGCGACGGGTGCGGCACCTGCTTGCCGAGCGACTCCTTGGCCGGCTCGGGCAGCCCGGCCAGCAGCGGGGTGTCGAAAAGGCCAGGGGCGATGGTCACCACGCGGATCAGCTCCCGCGACAGGTCACGCGCGATCGGCAGCGTCATGCCGACCACGCCGCCCTTGGACGCCGAGTAGGCGGCCTGGCCGACCTGGCCATCGAACGCAGCCACCGAGGCGGTGTTGACGATGACGCCGCGCTCGCCGCCGATCGGTTCGGTCTTGGCGATCCGCTCGGCTGCGAGCCGGATCACGTTGAAGGTGCCGATCAGGTTGATCTCGACGATCTTGCGGAACGCATCGAGCGGGAACGGGCCGTCCTTGCTCAGTGTCTTCATCGCGTTGCCGGTGCCCGCGCAGTTGACCGCGATGCGCACCGGGCCGAGCTTCTCCGCGGCGTCGAGCGCAGCGGTCACGGCAGCTTCGTTGGTGACGTCGGTCTCGGCGAAGGTCGCGCGGTCACCCAGTTCCGTAACGGCCTCTTTCCCTCTGATATCGAGCACCACCACCTGCGCGCCCGCGTCGAGCAGCCGCTTGGTGGTGGCCAGGCCCAGGCCCGACGCTCCCCCGGTAACGACGGCTACGGCGTCTTTGATCTCCATTGAAATGAGTTCCTTTCTC
Organism: uncultured Actinomycetota bacterium; assembly: GCA_963711755.1. GTDB lineage: Bacteria > Actinomycetota > Actinomycetes > Mycobacteriales > Mycobacteriaceae > Mycobacterium. The sequence continues at coordinate 182,510 of CAVQFK010000023.1, read as the reverse complement.
TATACCCAGTCGCGCAGAACAGCTTCGGTGTCCGCGCCGGCTTGTCCGGGCGGAGTTGGTGTCGGGATCACGCTGCGGGAGAACCGCGGCGCGGGCATCGGCTGAAGGTAGTCGCCGTCGCGATAGAAGATGTCGCGCTCGGTGACGTGCGGTTCGGTTTCGACCTCACCGAACGACAGCACCGGCGTGACGCAGGCGTCGCTGTCGGCGAACACCTTGGCCCAGTGATCGCGATCCGCCGAAGCGATGGTCTCGGTCAGCCGGGCGCGCAGTTCGGGCCAGCGGCTCACGTCGTTCTGGTCGGGCAGGTCCTCACCGTCCAGGCCGAGGCCCTTGATCATCTCGGCGTAGAACTGCGGCTCGATCGCGCCGACGGCGATATGGCGGCCGTCGGCACACGTGTAGGTGTCGTAGTAGGGCGCGCCGCTGTCGAGCATGTTGACGCCCCGCTCGTCGGACCACATTCCGTCGGCGCGGAAACCCCAAATCATCTGTGCGAGCACGCTGGAACCGTCGATCATCGCGGCGTCGATCACCTGGCCCTTGCCCGAGCTCTGCCGCTCCCACAGCGCCGAAAGGATCCCGACGAGCAGGAACATCGAGCCGCCACCGAAGTCGCCGGTGAGGTTCAGCGGCGGAACGGGCCGTTCGCCCGCCCGGCCGATCGAGTGCAGCACACCGTTGAGCGAGATGTAGTTGATGTCGTGCCCGGCCTGCAGCTGGCGGGGCCCGGTCTGACCCCAGCCCGTCATACGCGCATAGACCAGACGTTCGTTGACCTTCGCGCAGTCCTCGGGTCCCAGGCCGAGCCGCTCGGTAACCCCAGGGCGTAGTCCTTCGATGAGCACGTCGGCCTTCGCGACGAGCGTCAGAACGAGGTCGCGGCCCTCGTCGGATTTCAGGTCGGCGGTGACCGATCGGCGGTTGCGCAGCGTGGCCTCGCGCTTGGTCGTCGGGACACCGCCGAGCTTGCCGCCAGGACGTTCGATGCGGACCACGTCGGCGCCGAGGTCGCCGAGGATCATCCCTGCGTGCGGCCCGGGGCCGATGCTGGCCAGTTCGATGACGCGCAGTCCGTGCAGTGGTCCAGCCATCTTTACCCCTTGAGTGAGAGTGCTCCGTCGACCGCGACATAGCTTACTTGTATAACCAAGTCGAACCGATCTAGGGTGCAGACATGACCACGATCGACTCCGGCACCACGGCCTACACCAGCATCGATGACCTGACCGTCGCGTTGAGCGACGGCGTGCTGTCGGTGACGCTGAACCGGCCGGACAGCCTGAACTCGCTGACCGCTGCGATGCTGGCCGGGATCGGTGACGCACTGGAGACAGCCGCCACCGATCCACGGGTGCGCGTTGTCCGGCTCGGCGGGGCGGGCCGCGGCTTTTCCTCCGGCGCGGGGATCAGCGAGGAGGATCACGCCAACCCAGGCGCAAGCGGCACCCCTGCCGACGTGCTGGCGGCGGCCAACCGCGCGGTCGCCTCGATCGTCAACCTGCCACAGCCCGCAGTGGCCGTCGTACAGGGGGCGGCCGCAGGTGTCGGCGCGTCACTGGCACTGGCCTGCGATGTCGTATTGGCTTCGGAGAAGGCGTTTCTCATGCTGGCCTTCACCAAGATCGGACTGATGCCCGACGGAGGCGCATCCGCGTTGATCGCCGCGTCCGTCGGCCGTCACCGCGCGATGCGGATGGCGTTGATGGCCGAGCGGATCTCCGCGGCGGACGCACTGGACTGGGGGCTGGTCACCGCCGTATACCCGGCCGAGTCGTTCGATGCCGAGGTCGACGCGGTGATCGCTACGCTGATGGCCGGACCCGCCGTGGCGCTACGCAAGACCAAGCAGGCGATCAACGCGGCGACGCTGACCGAGCTCGATGCGGCGTTCGAGCGCGAGACGCAGGGCCAGCTGCAGCTGCTGGTGTCGAACGATTTCAAGGAAGGCGCCAAGGCGTTCCAGCAGCGCCGTCCCGCGACGTTCACCGACACCTGACCTTCCCCGAACCCCCTGCCCCCTTTTCACCGAAACTCACGTTCGGGCGGCTTTGTTCGAGTAGATCGCGCCATTAGGTCGATCTCGGCGAGCGCCGAAAATCGTTGGACTCGACCGCAGCCCGTCATGGACCATCGACGGTGTGAGCACGCAATTCGAAATCCAACAGCCGGTGGCCAACGCCGGCGGCTGGCGCGTGCTCGCACCGTTCAAAATCCGCGAGTACCGCCTGCTCATCGCGGCGGTATCCCTTTCGATTTTCGCCGAGGGCATGTGGGCCGTCGTGATGGCACTTCAAGTCATCGAACTGTCCAATGACCCGACGTCGCTGTCGCTGGTCGCGGCCTGCCTAGGCGCAGGCCTGGTCGCGTTCGTCCTCATCGGTGGCATCGCCGCGGACCGGATCAACCAGCGCACCATCATCATCGCCGTCGAGACGGTCAACGTGATCGCCGTGTCCGCCATCGCGGTCCTGGGACTCGTTGGTGCCCTGCAGATCTGGCACATGGCGGTCGCAGCCGGCGCGTTGGGCATCGCGGCCGCGTTCTTCTTCCCGGCCTACAGCGCCATCCTGCCGCGGATCCTGCCTGCCGAACAGCTGTTGGCCGCCAACGGCGTCGAAGGCGTGGTGCGCCCGGTATTTCAGCGCGCCGTCGGACCCGCGATCGCGGGCGTGGTTGTCGGCGCGACGTTCCCCAGCGTGGGCGCGGTCGTGGTGGCGGCGCTATTCGCCATCGGACTGGCGCTGCTCGTTGCCACCAGGCCTGCGGTGAAAACACATGTGCAGGAGCCGGATCGGGAGCGGCCGCACGTGTTGCGCGATCTGCGCGACGGCTTCATGTTCATGCTGCAGACACCGTGGCTGCTGTGGACGTTGCTGTTCGCGAGCATGTTCGTGCTTGTGGTGCTCGGGCCGATCGAGGTCTTGCTGCCGTTCATCGCGAAGCAGCGGTTCGAGGATGGAGCCAGGATGTTCGGCTTCATCCTCGCGTTCTTCGGCGCGGGCAGTGCGCTCGGTGCGCTGGCGGTGTCGTCGGGCCGGCTGCCGCGTCGCTATCTGACGGTGATGCTGACGATGTGGAGTGTCGGCTCGATACCGCTGGTCGTGTTCGGCTTCACGTCCTCGTTCGCCTTGATGGCCGTGGCAACGTTCGTCATCGGCTTCACCGACGGTGCAGGGATGGTCATCTGGGGCACGCTGTTGCAGCGGCGGGTCCCGACCGAGATGCTGGGCCGAGTTTCGAGCCTGGACTTCTTCGTCTCGCTGGCGTTCATGCCGGTGTCGTTCGCTATCGCGGGCCCGTTGTCGAAAGTCGTTTCAATGCAAACGATCTTCCTGGTGGCAGGCATCGCGCCCGTGCTGTTCGCCGCGTTGGCGTTGTGGGCGGCGCGGATGCGCCAGGACGAGTTGGCCCACCCACTGCGTTAGACGCCGAAGATCGGGGGCAGTGCGAGCACCAACACCAGACCCCAGAAGAAATGGGTCAGCATCGGTGCGAGCACTCCCCCGGTTATCCGGCGCTCGTATGCGCACACCAAACCGAGGATCACCGCGGCGAAACCGAGCATCGGGTTACCCGTCGTTGCCGACGTGGCCGCCACGTACAGGATTGTCGAAAGGACTAGCGGATAGACGGTGCCAAGCGCGGTGTACAGCGCTCCGCGGAAGAACATCTCTTCGGCGACCCCGTTGACCACGGTGATGAACACCAGCAACGCCAGCGGCCCACTGCTGGTGAATTCCAGTACCTGCGTGATGTATTCGCGCACACCGGGGATCTCGCGCGCCACCAGGCCACCGACCACGAACGCGGCGCCGACGGCAACACCGACAGCGGTTCCTGTGATCACCGGGCGTTGGTTGCGCCCGCGGAACCGCACACAGCCAAGGTGCAGAGGTCCTGACGCGACGGCGCCGAGCGCCCACACCGCGGCCAACGCAAGGGTGAGCCAGATGAACGACTCGTCGCCGGGTGGTCGGGTCAACGAATAGCCAAGCAGCGCAGCGCCGATCACCAGTACTACAGCCACGACGATGCGACGGCGCAGGATCACCGATGGCGGCTCGTGATGCGGCACAGCCACTGTCGTGACGATGTCGCGCACCTCGCTGCGACTCATGCCTTCGGGACAAGGTTGAGCATCGCGTCAAGGCCGGTGCGCACCGCGCCCGCGACCGGGCCGGGCACCACTCCGAGTAGACCGAGGAACGGACGGACGATGGGCGGCGTGATGGCCGTGGCGAGCCGCCGGATGCGCAGCGCGTCTCCGCCTGCCCACATCGGGTCGGTGTCGGCAAGGTGGTGCGGATCGGTGAGCGAGTCGACCGGCCTGGGCCTGCGACTCGCCAACGAGCGTGAGATGGCTTCGTCGATGCCGACCAGCCCACCCGGCGGGTCGGGCAGGACATCGCGCAGGTGGGCATCGGACGCCATCATCGGATGGTCAAGCGACTCAACCAGATCCGACGCCAGACCCCCGGGAACCGGCAGCACAGCCGCCACCATCCACGACATCACACCGGCATCCACGCCCGGGAGAGGAAGCTCCGCACGCCAATTTCCGGACAGCCGGGCATACGCGCGAAGCAGATCACCGTAGGACGTGGTCTCAGGGCCACAAATGTCATACGCGCCTGCGGGCACGCGGTCGGCGTCGATGGCCGCAACGAGGTAGTAGAGCACGTCGGAGATCGAGATCGGGTCGATCGGGTTTACCGACCACGTAGGCAGCGGAATGAACAGGAACCGGTCCCCGACGTACCGCAGCATCTCGAACGATGTCGACCCCGAGCCGATGATCATCGCCGCACCCAGCCACACGACGTCGGGTCCGCCGTCCACGCTCAGCGCATGGGCGACCTCTGCACGGCTGGTCAGATGTTCGGACAGGTCATCCTCGTCGGGGACGAACCCGCCGAGATAGACGATTCGCCGGACTCCGGCTTGCTTTGCCGCGTTCGCCACCGTGGTGGCCGCGCGATTGTCCGCATTCCGAAAGTCCGGCTGCCCGATGCCGTGCACCAGGTAATACACCACATCGATGGGACCGGCCTCGCCGAAGGCGTTCTTCACCGACACCTCGTCGTGGGCGTCCAACTCGACGCCGGTGATCTGGTCGTACCAGCCGAACTCGGCCAGCCGGCCGGGATCTCGGGTGGCGGCCACGACGTGATGACCGGCGTCGAGCAGGGCAGTGACGAGGCGCGAACCGACATAGCCGGTGGCGCCGGTGACAAGTATCCGCACAGAACTCACCGTACGGCTGTACCCAGCACTCCGTCTGCAGAAACGCCCGCTTCGATCAGAGTCAACTACGGTGAGAGGCGTTGTGCTGGTGTGGAATTCATATCACAGGTTCAGTTTTGTCACGACTTTCGGCGTGCTGGAGTCTGGCACTTCGGTGTCGTTGAGCCCTTCGCAGCCGAGTGTGGCCAGTGCGATCGACTGATGTTGCAGGCGGTCATGCCGCTGTGCGTGTTGCACCGCGCGGCGCACCCGCGGCGGCAGCGTCGACTCGTACGGTTCATCCCGCAATGCCTTCAACGTCGATATGCACATCGCGATCAGCACCAGCATGAACGGACCGGCAACCAGGATTACCAAGGTTTGCAGCGCCTTCAGGCCACCGGTCCACAGCAATACCGCGGCCACGGCGCCGGTCGTAACGCCCCAGAAGACGGTCAGCCCGCGGCGGGGTTCCTCACAACCATTCTGGCTGAGCATGCCCATCACGATCGAGGCGCTGTCTGCGCCGGTGATGAAGAAAATCGCGATGAGAAAGACCGCCAGGGCGGAAGTGAGCGTACCCAGCGGATAGCTGCTGAGCGTCTCGAACAGCGCGCCCTCCATTCCCGCGTCGACCACTGCGCCCATGTCTTTACCCTCGTTCAGCTGCAGGTCGAACGCCGAACCACCGAGGATCGAGAACCACACGAACGACACCAGGCTCGGAACCAGGATCACGTAGACCACGAATTCGCGGATAGTCCGGCCCTTCGAGATCCGGGCGATGAACATGCCCACGAAGGGCGTCCAGGAGATCCACCATGCCCAGTAGAAGATCGTCCACGCTGACAACCACGGGCCGGACACCTCGGCGTCGAAGACGCCGTCGCGGAAACTCATCGCAGGCAAATTGGTGAGGTAGCCACCGAGCGACTCGGTGAAGGTGCCCAGGATGAACACGGTGGGCCCGACAACGAACAGGAAGAACACCAACAACCCCGCGGCCACCGCGTTGGCGTTCGACAGCCATTTGACCCCCCGTTCGATCCCACTGACCGCGGAGATAACGAAGCACGCGGTGAGGAACACGATGACGCCGATGGCCAACAGTTTGGAGTCACCACCGGTACCGAACACCTTGTCGATGCCTCCGGTGATCTGCAACGCGCCCAAGCCGAGCGACGTTGCGGAACCGAACAGGGTGGCGAAAATGGCGACGACGTCGATCGCCTTGCCGGGGGCCCGGTCGACCCGGTTCCCCAGTAGCGGCCGGAAGGCGCCTGACACCAGGTTGCCGTGGCCCTTGCGATACGCGAAGTATCCGATCGACAGGCCGATCACGGCGTACATCGCCCAGGGGTGGAAGCCCCAATGGAAGAAGGTGTACTCCATCGCGAGTTGCGCGGCCGCAGGCGTGCCGGGCTCGGCCATGCCCATCGGCGGGCCGTTGAGGTGGTACAGCGGCTCGGCGACGCCGTAAAACATCAGGCCGATCCCCATGCCGGTGGCGAACATCATCGACACCCACGAGAACTTGGAGAACTCGGGCACCGCGTCGTCGGGGCCCAGCTTGATGTTGCCGTACCTGCTCAGCGCCAGATACGCGGAGAACGCCACGAATGCGCCGCTGGTCAGGATGAACAGCCAACCGAAGGACCCGGTCACCCAGGACATGGCCGCCGTGGTGATATCACCCATCTTCTCCGGCGCGATTGCTCCCCAGAGCACAAACGCGAGCGCGAGTGCGGCGGCGATCGCGAAGACTTTGCGGTCCACGGGCAGGCCTGTTCTGGATCGCGGACTCTCCGGTTCGGTTTTCGTGGAGTCGGACAAACTCTTGGTCATCGGGAGGCTCCTCGGCTGTTTCGCAATTTACAACACAACTCGCGATACGCAACGGTTCTCGGTGAATGCTGGGCCGCTAACATCGCCGCGTCAAGACCTGGTCGCTCGGTGTAACGCAGTGTTTGCATAACCAAGCGCGCTGAAAAGTTCGCGCACGGGTCCCACGAGGTGGTGTGACCCCACGGCCACGACCAGGCCGCTGGTGCCTGCGAACGACAACGCGGTCTGCAGGGCAGTCGAAATCGTCGGCTGGTTCACCACGTTCACATCGAAGGCGGCGGCCGCGGCGGCGACCGCCGTGCTGGGCTGAGCGCGCGGCGTTTCGGGTTCAGTAACGACGATATCGTCGAAACGGCCGGCTCCCAGGCTGGCGAGGAACTGGCGCGCATCATGGCCACCCGTCAATCCGCACAGCAGTACCCGTCGCTCCGCTAGCTGAATTGCGTTGTCCACCAAGGGATGTAGCGCTGCCGCGGCGACGCAGTTGTCGGCGCAGTCCACGATCATCATTGGCGCGTCCCCGAGCACCTCGAATCGACCGGGCAGGCTCACCGCACCGAACACTTCGCCAATGACCCGGCTGTCCATCTTTCGCTGCAGGAACGACTCCGCGGCCGCGAGTGCGCATAAGGCGTTGTGCCGCTGGAAAGCGCCCGCGACTGCCAGCTCGATGTCGGTATGGCTACCCCAAGGAGTCGTGTAGTCGGCGGCACCGGTGAGCGCGGACGACGCCATCTTGTCAACGACGGATATGTCGCGGTCCAGCTGCAGCATCCGGCCCGGCAGCTGCCGCTCGAAATAGTTGGTGAGTTCGCGATCTCGCTCGCCAAGGATCACGGTCGATCCCGGACGGACGATGCCGGTCTCTTCGTTTCCGTCACTGCTGATGTTGGTCACAACGGCGACCTCGGCATCGACGACATTGGTTGCGTCCCAGCGGCCCAACGTCCCGACCTCGACGACTGCGGCCGCAACGCCGCAACGGTCGAAGTGCAGCAGGGCCGCGGCCGTCATCGCCTCGAACCAGGTTGGTTGGACCGATGTGCTCAATGCCGCCATGTGCACTCGGTACAGGGCCGACGACAGATCCGCGTCGCTGATCGCTACTCCGTTGACGGCTATGCGCTCGTAGGCCCTCGACAGGTGCGGGCTGGTGAAAAGCCCAACTTCGAGTCCCGACGCGGCGAGCAGCTGCGCGCAGATCGCCGCCGTCGAGCCTTTTCCGTTTCTTCCGGTGATGTGCACCGCTCGCAGTCGCCGCTGCGGATTGCCGAGGGCGTCCATCAGCGTGCGCACGGACGATGCACCGTCGGTGTCGAGCAGGGCTGCGGCTGTCACTTCAACCCCCTTGCGGAGCGGGCCGATATTTGTTACGCATTACGCAACTCAGTTCTCATTACGGAACTAGAGTGCCCAGTAGGTGTGATCTCTGTCAAGACCTGAAGAAGAAGTGGCCTGGATCACTCTCCGGGCCTCCACAGCCTTCGTCCGAACTGACCAAGGAGCAACCATGGCGACGATGACCACGGGTGCGGTCCCGACTGACCGCCTGTACACCGACATCGACAGCTGGCTGGGGCTGGCTCCCGGCGATCGGCCCGGTGATGAAGCACTGCGGGTGGGCGTGACCGATACCGTCACCGAGGGCACCTGCGTCGTCTGCGTCGAACTTCCGCGCATCGACACCATGATCGAGGCGGGTGAGCCCTGTGCACTGATCTTGACAGTCCCGCTGAGCCTCACCGCGGTTTATGCACCAATCAGCGGGCGCGTCACCGCCGTCAACGCCACGGTCCGCGACGATCCAGGCCTCGCGGCCCGTGACCCCTTCCATGGCGGCTGGTTGTTCGCCGTTTCAGCGACAGCCGGGTCGTCGACCGCCGCGCTCCTGACCGCCAGCGAGTACGAGGACCACGTGAAGCGGTGACCGTCAGCGTATTCGAGCTGTTCTCGGTGGGCGTCGGCCCGTCGAGTTCGCACACCGTTGGACCGATGCGGGCTGCTGCCCGGTTCGTCGGCGACCTCCGTACGCTTGGCGCTTTGGCGGACGTGTCCGACGTTCGTGTCGACCTGTACGGGTCGCTTGCGGCAACTGGTGCCGGCCACGGCACGATGCCGGCAATCCTGTTGGGCCTTGAGGGATTTGAGCCCGAGACCATCGAGACCGAGGCGATGGAACGCCGCATCGAGGACATGCGGACGTCCCGCCGGATACAGCTGGGCGGCGAGCGGGCAATCGCGCTTGCCGAGGACGAGATCGTCCTGCATCCGCAGACGGCGCTGGCATTCCATCCCAATGGAATGACGATCACCGCGTCGTCGGCAACCGCCGTCGAGGTGCATAGTCAGACCTACTTCTCGGTGGGCGGCGGGTTCGTGCTCACCGAATCCGAGGCGGCGGCACCACCAACGGTGACACGGTCGCGGCTGTCGTTCGGATCCGCTAAAGAACTGCTCGAGCTGGCCGATCATCGCCGCGCGTCGATCAGCGAACTGATGCTCGACTTCGAAAGCCAGTTCCGGCCGGTCGACGAGATCCGCGCGCGGCTGCTGCATATCCGCGACGTCATGGAGGAATGCGAGCGTCGGGGCATTTCCCGTGACGGACTGCTGCCTGGGGCACTGCGCGTGCGGCGTCGCGCGCGTGACTGGTTTCTGCGACTCGACACCGAGGACCCGGACCGCTCGCCCGCATTCGCCGAGGACTGGGTGAACCTCGTCGCCCTCGCCGTCAACGAGGAAAACGCATCGGGTGGGCGGATCGTCACCGCGCCGACTAATGGCGCCGCCGGAATCATCCCCGCCGTGCTGCACTACGCGGTGCACTACACCCCGGTGGGCAACGCCGACCGCGACGAAGTCGCGATTCGATTTCTGCTGACCGCGGGCGCGATCGGCTCGTTGTACAAGGAGCGCGCGTCCATCTCCGGTGCCGAAGTCGGCTGCCAGGGCGAGGTAGGCTCCGCGGCGTCGATGGCCGCCGGTGGGCTTGCCGAAATCCTCGGTGGCACACCACAACAGGTGGAGAACGCCGCCGAGATCGCGATGGAGCACAGCCTGGGCCTTACGTGCGACCCGATCGGCGGGCTCGTACAAATACCGTGCATCGAACGCAATGCCATCTCGGCGGGCAAGGCCATCAACGCCGCGCGCATGGCGCTGCGGGGCGACGGCACCCATCGCGTGAGTCTCGACGAGGTCATCGAAACCATGCGCAGCACCGGGCGGGACATGAGTTCGCGCTACAAGGAGACCTCGACCGGCGGTCTCGCCATCAACGTGGCGGTGAATTTCATCGAATGCTGAGGGTTGACCCCTTCGGGCACAACTACTATCTTATTGATATATCAGTTGTCGACTAGCTGGTTGTTCGCAATCCATCGAGGAGAAGGCCCATGGCCGTACCGCGTGTCGTCATCATCGGCGCCGGCATCGTCGGCGCCAACCTGGCCGATGAACTCACCGCGCGCGGTTGGGATCAGATCACCGTAGTGGACCAGGGGCCATTGCCGTTGACCGGCGGCTCCACTTCGCATGCGCCGGGTCTGGTCTTCCAGACCAACGCGTCGCGAACAATGACCGCATTCGCGCGATACACGGTCGAGAAGTTCCGAGGCCTGGATCTCGACGGCGAATGGTGCTTCAACCAACTCGGCGGTCTCGAGGTGGCGACCACGCCCGAGCGGCTCGGCGAGTTGCACCGCAGGCAGGGGTGGGCGACGTCATGGGGCATCGAGGGCACCGTGCTGGGACCCGAGGAATGCGCACGGCTCCATCCCCTCGTCGACAAGTCGAAAATCGTTGGTGGACTGTATGTGCCGACCGACGGGCTGGCCAAGGCATCGCGCGTCGTGACGGTGCTCGCGCGGCGCGCCCAGGCTCGCGGCGCGGTGTTCCGCGGGTCCACCAAGGTGATCGGAATCGAACAGAGCGGGGGGCGTGTCACCGGCGTCGCGACCCCCGACGGGACGATTCCCGCCGACATCGTGGTGTCCTGCGCCGGGTTCTGGGGTCCTGACATCGGCGCGATGGTGGGCATGGACATCCCCTTGCTGCCGTTGGCGCATCAGTACGCCAAGACGGACCAGGTGCCAGATCTGGTGGGCCGCAACACCGAAGCAGCCGAGGCCGGCCTGCCGATCCTGCGCCACCAGGATCAGGACCTGTACTTCCGCGAACACGTCGACCGCCTCGGCGTCGGCTCCTATGCTCACCGCCCCATGCCGGTGGACCTGCGCGAGCTCGCCGAGTCCGACGACGTCTCCGCGGCGAGCATGCCGTCGATGCTGCCGTTCACCGATGAGGACTTCGCGCAACCGTGGGAACAGTGCAAGCTGCTCCTGCCCTGCCTGGAGAACTCCAAGATCGAGAGCGCATTCAACGGGATATTCTCTTTCACCCCCGACGGTGGACCGCTGATCGGCGAGTCCTGGAACGTCGCAGGGTTCTGGATCGCCGAAGCCGTCTGGGTGACGCACTCGGCGGGTGTCGCACGCGCCGTCGCGCAACTACTGGTCGACGGACGCAGCGACACCGACCTGCACGGCTGCGATGTGCACCGCTTCGAAGAGGTTCAGCTCGCGCCCGAGTACGTCAGCGAGACGTCCCAGCAGAACTTCGTCGAGATCTACGACATCCTGCATCCGCTCGAGCCGCGGCGCTCCCCACGTGATCTGCGGGTCAGCCCCTTTCACGTCAGACAGCAGCAGCTCGGCGCGGTGTTCCTGGAAGCAGGCGGCTGGGAACGCCCGCACTGGTTCGAGGCCAATGCCGATCTGGTGCAACATCTTCCGCCGGAATGGGTGCCGCCTGATCGCGACGCTTGGGCCGGGCAGTTCCACTCCCCGATCGCGGCCGCCGAGGCCTGGAAAACCAGAACATCCGTCGCGATGTACGACATGACACCGCTCAAGCGGCTCGAGATTACCGGCCCCGGCGCAGTGCCGCTCCTGCAGCGTCTGACGACGGGCAAGATGGACAAGTCCGTCGGTTCGGTGACATACACGCTCCTGCTCGATGAGGGGGGCGGCGTGCGCAGCGACCTCACCGTGGCCCGGTTGGCCGAGAACCATTTTCAGGTCGGGGCGAACAGCAACATCGATCTGGACTATTTCCGCCGGCAGGCGTCGAACGACGATCGCGTGCAGGTCCGTGATGTCACGGGGGCGACGTGTTGCATCGGTCTGTGGGGCCCGCGCGCACGTGACGTGGTCCAGGCGCTCAGCGGCGACGACTTCTCGAACGAGAACTTCAAGTACTTCCGCGCCAAGCGGGTACGGATCGCGGGTGTTCCGGTCACTGCGATGCGCCTGTCGTATGTCGGCGAACTGGGTTGGGAGCTGTACACCACCGCCGATTACGGGTTGCGCCTCTGGGATGTGTTGTGGGCGCAGGGCCAGGAGCACGGTGTGATCGCCGCCGGCCGCGCCGCCTTCAACAGCCTGCGCATGGAAAAGGGCTACCGGTCGTGGGGCACGGACATGGCGACCGAACACAATCCCTACGAGGCCGGCTTGGGCTTTGCGGTGTCCGCCAAGAAGACGGACTTCGTCGGACACCAGGCACTGCAGGGCATTTCGGATGCGACGATTGAGCGCCGACTCTCCTGTGTGGTCATCGACGACGGCCAGTCGGTGGTGCTCGGCCACGAACCGGTATTCCTCGACGGCAATCCGGTCGGTTATGTCACCAGCGCCGCGTTCGGTCACACGGTGGGCGCCCCGCTGGCCTACGCCTGGCTGCCGGCCTCCGCCAAGCCGGGCACCCGGATCGAGATTCAGTACTTCGACCGGCGCATCGCGGCCACCGTGGTGGCCGAACCCCTCGTCGACCCCGAGATGAAGCGGATCAAGGCCTAGCGTTGTGAGTCAATAATTTCGGGGGGCTTGCCATGGTGCTGTCGCACCATGTGCCCCGCATGCTCCATCGATTCCGCGAAACGTACTTTTTGTATGTCCCCACTCGCACTTCATCTACAAAACGTACGTTTCGCGGAGGTGTCGGCCACCTCTGCCACGATGTCCCCGCGGGCCACCTATTGCGCCTCTCAATGGCCTCGCGCGATCCATTCGGCCAGATGCGGCGCCTCGGCGCCGATCGTGGTGCCATCACCGTGCCCGGTGTGCACCAGCGTCTCCTCCGGCAGTGTGAACAGCCGGTCGCGGATCGAGTCGACGATGGTCGGAAAGTCTGAGAACGACCGCCCGGTCGCACCGGGCCCACCGCTGAACAGAGTGTCACCCGAGAACAGGACCCCCGCCTCGGGCATGTACAGGCAACACGACCCCGGCGAATGCCCGGGCGTCCTGATGACCTGGATCTCGGTGCCCGCCACGTCGACTCGCTGGTTGTCATCGAGGTGCCGATACGCGTCGTCGGGATGGGTCATCTTCCACAGCACATCGTCACCGGGATGCAGCAGCACCGGGCAGTGCAACTGTTCGCCGAGCACAGGGGCGACGGTCACATGATCGTTGTGGCCGTGGGTGCAGACGACCGCGATCACGTTGCGGCCGGCGACGGCGTCGACGATCGGCGCGACCTGATGAGCGGCGTCGACGATCACCACGTCGCTGTCGTCGCCGATCAGCCAGATGTTGTTATCGACCTCCCAGCTGCCGCCGTCGAGCGCGAAAGTTCCTGTGGTGACCACACGTTCGATTCGCAGCGTCGCGCTCACAGGACCACCACCGACCGAAGTACCTCACCGGCATGCATGGTGTGGAACGCGTCTTCGACGTCGTCGATGGTGATCCGTTCGCTGACGAACTTCTCCAGCGGCAGTCTGCCCTGAAGGTAGAGGCTGACCAAAGTCGGAAAGTCGCGCTCGGGCAGGCAGTCGCCGTACCAGGACGACTTCAGCGCTCCCCCGCGTGAAAAGACGTCGACCAACGGGATTTCCAGCATCATCTCGGGTGTCGGCACACCAACCAGCACCACGGTGCCCGCCAGATCGCGTGCGTAAAACGCCTGCCTCCATGTCTCAGGGCGCCCGACCGCATCGATGACGACATCCGCGCCAAAGCCGCCGGTCAACTCGCGCACCGCTTCGACCGTGTCGACCAGGGCGGCGTTGACCGTGTGCGTCGCGCCGAGTTCGGCAGCCCACCGCAGCTTCTTCTCGTCGCGATCGATCGCGATGATCGTCGAAGCGCCCGTAAGGCGCGCGCCCACGATGGCCGCATCGCCGACGCCGCCGCATCCGATGACGGCCACCGAATCGCCGCGCCCGACATCGCCCGTATTCACCGCTGCTCCCAAGCCCGCCATCACCCCGCAGCCGAGCAGGCCCACCACCGCGGGATCTGCGGTGGCGTCGACCTTGGTGCACTGGCCCGCGTGTACGAGGGTCTTGTCGGCGAACGCACCGATTCCGAGCGCCGGCGTCAGTTCGGTGCCGTCCTCGAGCGTCATTTTCTGCGTCGCGTTGAAGGTGTCGAAGCAGTACTGGGGGCGGCCGCGCTTGCACGCACGGCACTGCCCGCACACCGCGCGCCAGTTGAGGACGACGAAGTCGCCCTGCTGCACGGAATCAACTCCTGCGCCCACACTTTCGACGAATCCGGCGGCTTCATGGCCGAGCAGGAACGGGAACTCGTCATTGATGCCGCCCTCGCGGTAGGTCAGGTCGGTATGGCACACACCGCACGCGGCGACCTTCACGATCACCTCACCAGGGCCGGGATCGGGAATGGTGATCGTGGCGATCTCGACCGGCTTTCCCTCGGCGCGTGCGATCACGCCTCGAACCTGCTGCGGCATACGGACTCCTCACCTTCTAGGTCTTGACGCTCCAGCGGCGTTCCAATAGCCTCTCACTGATATATCAATACTTCAAGACTGAAACGTCACGCGATGCAAGGAGGGGCCAATGCCCCAGTCGTTCACCCTGACAGCGACGTGTGCACAACGCCCCGGCATCGTCCACGCTGTCAGTTCCTTTCTGTTGCAGGAGAACTGCGATATCTCCGAGCACAAGCAGTTCGACGACACGCAGAACGGCGCTTTCTTTCTTCGCACCTCGTTCGTTCCGATGGACGACGTCGATGTCGACACTTTGACCACCCGGTTCGGGCCGACGGCCGCCGAGTTCGGGATGAACTTCGAGTTCAGCAACGACAAACCGGCACGGGTGATCGTGATGGTGTCGCGCCAGGGCCACTGCCTCAACGACCTGATCTTTCGCTGGCGGGCGAGGGGCCTCGGCGCCGACATCGTCGGTGTCGTGTCAAACCACCTCGACCTGCGCCCCATGGCCGAGGCCGCGGACCTTCCGTTCTTTCACATCCCGGTCACGGCTGCGACCAAATCGCAGGCAGAGCGGGAACTGCTGGCTCTCGTAGAGCGTCACGACGCCGATCTGGTGGTGTTGGCGCGCTACATGCAGGTGCTCTCGGATGACACTTGCCGCGCGCTGAACGGGCGCGCGATCAACATCCACCACTCGTTCCTGCCCGGTTTCAAGGGAGCAAAGCCCTATCACCAGGCGTTCGATCGCGGCGTCAAATTCGTTGGCGCCACCGCACATTACGTCACCGCCGACCTCGACGAGGGTCCGATCATCGAGCAGGAGGTGATTCGTATCGACCACTCGTACGATCCTGCGCGACTTGCGACGGTCGGTCGAGACGCCGAGGCGCTGGCACTTTCACGTGCGGTTCAGTGGCACTGCGAGCGGCGCGTCCTGATGTACGGCAATCGCACCGTGGTGCTGCACTGACAGCTCGGCCTACAAGATCTCGCGGATCGCCTGCTCGAAGCCCTCGATGTGCGACAGGGTCAACGCGGCGGCCGTTTCTTCATCGCCGGCGACGATGGCCTTCAACAGTGCGACGTGTTCTTGCACATGCTCACGCACTCCCGGCAGGCGATCCAAGAACAGACACCAGATTCGGGTGGCGTGGGAGTCCAGGCTCACCAAGACGTCCTCGAGGTAGGGATTGCCTGCGGCGCGGTAGATCTCGCGATGAACCCGTACGTCCTTGCGGAGCAGTTCGCGGGGCCCCTCGCCGTCATCGAACGTCGGGATCTCCTCGGCCAGTTCCGTCAGCCGGGCCCGCATGTCGGCCGATGCCGTCCTTGCCGCCCGCGCCGCCGCGACGGGCTCGAGCTGCTTGCGAATCTCCGAGATGTCCGCCAAATCGGTCATGTCCACCGCGGACGCAAATGTGCCACGCCGCGGGAAGGCCACGACCAGTCGTTCCCGCTCGAGTCGTTTGAGTGCCTCGCGCACCGGCGTCCGGCCGAAGCCCATCTCGTTGGCGAGGCGATCGTCGTCGATGGGCTCACCCGGCCGAATATCCAGCATTACCAACCGGTCTCGAACGAGTTCGTACGCCTGGTCGGCATAGGTGCCACTCGGGGCAAGCGCCTCTGCGGTCACTGCTCGCGCCTCCTTGGTCATCTTCGACATGTCGGCCTCTTGACCACGTCCGTAGTTGATCGTACTCTACTGCACAGACTGATATATCAGTTTATTTGTACTGGCCTTCCAGAAGGGTGTTCGATGACTGTCCTCGCCTCGGCCAATCCCAAGCTCAGCCTCGGGCTTGCCGACGTCGATCCCCAGGTGCACCACGCGATCACCGCCGAGCGCAATCGTCAGGAGAGCACGCTGGAGATGATCGCGAGCGAGAACTTCGCCCCACGGTCGGTGATGGAAGCCCAGGGTTCGGTGCTGACGAACAAGTACGCCGAGGGCTATCCCGGGCGCCGCTATTACGGCGGCTGCGAACACGTCGACGTCATCGAGCAGCTGGCGATCGACAGGGTCAAGTCGCTTTTCGGGGCGTCTTACGCCAACGTGCAACCACATTCGGGCGCGCAGGCCAACGCCGCGGCGATGTTCGCGCTGCTGTCGCCAGGCGACACCATTCTGGGTCAGGCCCTCGACCACGGTGGTCACCTCACCCACGGGATGCGGTTGAACTTCTCCGGCAAGCTGTACAACGCTGCCGCGTACCACGTGCGCGAGGACGATCACCTCGTCGACATGGACGAGGTCGCGCGCCTCGCTCACACCCACCGCCCGAAGCTGATATTGGCCGGCTGGTCGGCCTATCCTCGCCAGCTCGATTTCGGCGCGTTCCGGCGCATCGCCGATCAGGTCGGCGCATACCTCATGGTCGATATGGCCCACTTCGCCGGCCTCGTCGCCGCCGGCCTGCACCCCTCGCCCATGCCGCACGCGCACGTGGTGACGTCCACGACGCACAAGACATTGGGCGGCCCGCGCGGCGGCATCATTCTCACCAACGACGAGGCGCTTGCCAAGAAGTTCAACTCCGCGGTGTTCCCCGGGCAGCAGGGCGGCCCGCTCGAGCACGTCATTGCCGCTAAGGCGGTGTCGTTCAAACTCGCCGCCGAGCCCGAATTCGCCGAGCGCCAACAGCGCACGCTCGCCGGAGCCAAGATCATCGCCGAGCGGCTGCTGCGGGCCGACTCCCGCGACGCGGGGGTCTCCGTGGTCAGCGGCGGCACCGACGTGCATTTGGTGTTGGTGGACCTGCGAGCGTCTGAGCTCGACGGTAAGCAGGCCGAGGACCGTCTGCACCGGGTAGGAATCACGGTGAACCGCAACGCAGTCCCATTCGACCCGCGCCCGCCCATGGTCAGCTCCGGTGTGCGGATCGGCACTCCGGCACTGGCCACCCGCGGCTTCGATCTCGACGCGTTCACCGAGGTCGCCGACGTCATCAGCAATGCCCTGCGCCCCGACATAGACGAGGCCGGCCTTGACGAATTGCGGTCCCGCGTCGACGTTCTCGCGGCGCGCTTCCCGCTCTACCCACATCTGCCGGAGGGCTCCTGATGACGACCAGACCCGCAGGCGCGCATCTACCCGACCATCCAGATTTTCTGTGGCGCAACCCCGAGCCGAAATCGTCCTATGACGTGGTGATCGTTGGCGGTGGCGGTCACGGCCTTGCGACCGCGCATTATCTGGCCAAGAACCACGGCATCACCAATGTCGCGGTACTGGAGAAGGGTTGGCTCGCCGGCGGAAACATGGCCCGCAACACCACGATCATCCGATCGAACTACTTGTGGGATGAAAGTTCCAAAATCTATGAGCACGCGCTCAAGCTATGGGAAGGGCTCGAGGACGATCTCGACTACCCGATCCTGTTCAGCCAGCGCGGCGTGCTCAACCTGGCGCACACCCTGCAGGACGTCCGTGACAGCGTGCGACGGGTAGAGGCCAACAAACTCAACGGCGTCGACGCCCAATGGGTCGAACCCGACGAGGTCAAGAAGCTGTGCCCGATCGTCAACATCTCCACCGATATTCGCTATCCCGTGCTTGGCGCGACGTACCAGCCGCGCGCCGGAATAGCCAAACACGACTATGTGGCATGGGGTTTCGCGCGCCGCGCCGACGAGGCCGGCATCGACATCATCCAGAATTGCGAGGTCACCGGGTTCAGCACCGCGGCAAACAATGTCACCAGTGTGCACACCACCAGGGGCACCATCGCGGCCGGTCAAGTGGCGTTGTGCGCGGCCGGGCACACCTCGACACTGACCGACATGCTGGGTATCCGCACTCCGCTGCAGAGCCACCCGCTGCAGGCGTTGGTCTCCGAACTGCTGGAGCCGGTGCACCCCACCGTCGTCATGTCCAACGCCATCCATGTCTACGTCTCGCAGGCCCACAAGGGCGAATTGGTGATGGGCGCGGGCATCGACTCGTACAACGGCTACGGACAACGCGGCGCGTTCCACATCATCGAGCGCCAAATGGCCGCGGCCGTGGAACTTTTCCCGATTTTCGCGCGCGCCCATCTATTGCGCACCTGGGCGGGCATCGTCGACGTCTGTCCTGACGCCTCTCCCATTGTCGGGCGCACCCCGTACGACAACGTCTATCTCAACTGCGGCTGGGGCACAGGCGGATTCAAGGCCACCCCCGGCGTCGGGTGGTGCATGGCCGACACCATCGCCAACGACCGGCCCCACGAGTACATCGCGCCGTTCACCCTCGACCGGTTCGTCAGCGGCGCGCTGGTCGACGAACACGGCGCGGCCGCCGTCGCCCACTGATCGAACAGGACTCCCAATGCAATTGATCGAATGCCCATGGTGCGGGCCCCGCGAAGAGACCGAATTCCACTACGGCGGCGAGGCGCACGTCGCGTATCCGGCCGATCCGCAGGCGCTGACCGACGAGCAATGGGCGCACTTCGTGTTCTTCAGGGCCAACCCCAAGGGCCTGTTCGCCGAACGGTGGAGCCACCACGCCGGTTGCAGGCGCTGGTTCAACGCCGTTCGTGACACCGCCACCTACCGATTCCAGGGCGTGTACCGCCTCGACGACCAGAAGCCGGCCATCTCATGACCGCACCCTTCCGCACCGCTGCGGGCGGCCGCATCGATCGCGATGTCACCAACAACTTCACCTTCGGTGGTCGCGAACTCACCGGCCACGCCGGTGACACCCTGGCATCGGCCCTGCTGGCCAACGGGATTCACCAGATCACCACCAGCATCAAGCTCGGCCGCCCGCGCGGGATCACCGCCGCCTGGGCCGAAGACACCGGCGCTCTGGTGCAGGTGGAGGCGCCCTTCCCGGAGCCGATGCTGCTGGCGACCACCATTGAACTGTTCGACGGTCTGGCCGCCCGAGGTATCCCAGGACAGGGTCGGCTCGCCGAGGTTGCGGACTCCGCGAAGTACGACGCCAAGCATGTGCACGCCGATGTCCTTGTCGTCGGAAGTGGCCCGGCGGGCCTGGCCGCGACATTGACCGCGGCACGCGCCGGTGCACGCGTGGTCGTCGTCGACGAACAAAGCGAAGCCGGCGGTGCGCTGCTGGGTAGCACCGACACCGTTGACGGCGCGCCTGCCCTCGACTGGGTGGCGGCCGCGGTGCGCGAACTGGCCGGCCATCCCGATGTTCTTCACCTGCAGCGCACCACGGCGTTCGGCCATTACGACGACGGATTCGTGCTGGCGCTCGAGCGCCGCACCGACCATCTCGGCGGCGATGCGCCCGCCGCGCTGAGCCGCCAACGAATCTGGCGGATAAGGGCGCGCCACATCGTCGTCGCCACCGGCGCCCACGAACGCCCAATCGTCTTCAGCGACAACGATCGTCCCGGCATCATGCTGGCCGGATCGGCGCGCACCTACCTGCACAGGTACGGAGTCAAGGTCGGCGAACAGGCAGTGGTGTTCACCACGAATGACAGCGCCTACGCAACCGCGATCGACCTGCACGACGCCGGGGTTCGGATCGACGCCATCGTCGACACCCGCGCGCGGGCGCCCCAGGAGTGGAGCGCCGCATGCCGGCAGCGGGGCATCGCGGTGCACAGCGACTCTGTGGTCACCGGCACTCGCGGTCAGGAGCGCGTCACCCATGCACTGGTGAGCCGTCGCACAAGGGACGAGGAGTCGGTCGCACTCCCCTGCGATGTGTTGCTCGTCAGCGGCGGATGGAACCCGGCGGTGCACCTGTTCAGCCAGGCCCGTGGCACGTTGCGCTACGACGAGACGCTCGGGGCGTTCCTGCCGGCGGAGCCGTTGCCCGGGGTGTCGGTAACCGGTTCTGCCAACGGTGTTTTCGACTTGGCTGGCTGTCTGCGCGCCGGTCGGGATGCCGCCACGGGCGTGGTCACCGAGCTCGGCTTCACGCCCCCGACCGCGTGGGAGGCGCAGGCCGGCGAACGCGTCGACCCAACTGCGCCGGACGTGGTGTGGCGGGTGCCCGATGTCGAGCACGAAGAGTCCCAGTTCGTCGACCTGCAGCGCGACGCGACGGTCGCCGACCTGGCGAGGGCGGTGCGCGCAGGCATGCGCTCGATGGAGCACATCAAGCGCTACACCACCATCGGCACCGCCCACGACCAGGGCAAGACCTCGGGGGTCATCTCTTCGGGCATCACCGCCGAGCTGCTGGGCACCGCGGTGGAAAATCTCGGCACCACCACCTTCCGGCCGCCCTACACTCCGGTGGCCTTCGCCGCGCTCGCCGGACGCAACCGAGGCAGCCTCTTCGACCCCGAACGCGTGACCGCACTTCATGATTGGCACGTCAGTCGTAACGCCGTTTTCGAGGATGTCGGGCAGTGGAAACGGCCGCGGTACTACCCGCAGCCCGGCGAAGACATGGAGGCCGCGGTGCTGCGCGAGTGCGCGGCGGTGCGGACAAGCGTCGGAATTCTGGACGGCACCACGCTGGGCAAGATCGACGTGCAGGGTGCGGACTCCGGCTGGCTGCTGGACATGATTTACACGAACATGATGAGCACACTCAAGGTGGGCATGGTCCGCTACGGCGTGATGTGCGGCATCGACGGCATGGTCATCGACGACGGCACCGTCATGCGGCTCGCCGAGGACCGGTTCCAGATCTTCACCACCACCGGGGGCGCCGCCAAGATCCTCGACTGGATGGAGGAATGGCTGCAAACCGAATGGCCGCATTTGTCAGTGCGGCTGGCCTCGGTGACCGATCACTGGGCGACCTTCCCCGTCGTCGGGCCAAAGTCGCGTGCGGTCATCGGTGAGGTGTTCGGCGGGCTCGACGTGAGCAACGACGCATTCGGGTTCATGGGATGGCGCGACACCAATCTGTCCGGCGTGCCCATCCGCGTTGCACGGGTCAGCTTCTCTGGCGAGCTGGCGTTCGAGGTCAACGTCGACGCCTGGCACGCACCTGCTGTGTGGGACCGGCTCATCGCCGCGGGCGAGAAGTACGGGATCACGCCGTATGGCACCGAGACCATGCACGTGCTGCGCGCCGAGAAGGGCTATCCGATCATCGGACAGGACACCGACGGCACGGTAACCCCGCAAGACCTCGGCATGAGCTGGGCGGTGTCGAAGAAGAAGCCCGACTTCATCGGCAAGCGCTCGTTCAGCCGCCCGGAGAACGTCAACCCGCTGCGCAAGCAGTTCGTCGGTGTGCTGCCGCTGGACCGGGAGACTGTGCTGCCAGAAGGTGCGCAGATCATCGAACACGTCGAGGACGGGATGCTTCCGCCCCCGCCCGTGCCCATGCTCGGCCACGTCACCTCCAGCTACCGCAGCGCCGAGCTGGGCCGCCCGTTCGGGCTCGCCCTTGTCAAAGGGGGCCGCGACCGAATCGGCGACACGCTGCATGTCCCCGTGGACGGCACGCTGGTGGCAGTCGAGGTCACCAGTTCCGTCCTCGTCGACCCGGAAGGAGCGCGCCGCGATGGCTGAAACCCTCACCGCGACAAGCCCGTTGCAAGGCTTTCACGACAAGTTCGCCAACCTTCCCGGCACCGTCGAACTGAGCGAAGAGCCTTTCGTCGCGATGCTGGATCTGCGGGTCGATCCTGAGGGGCCCGGAGCCTCGGTGGCGTCGGCGATCCTTGGGCTCGCGCTTCCGACCACCCCGTCGACATCTGTGCGCACCGACACACTGACGGCGATCTGGATGGGTCCCGACGAGTGGTTGATCACAGCGGGGACAGGATCGGCGACCACGTTGGAGACCCAATTGCGTTCGGCGGTAAGCGAACACGGCGGCGCGGCGATCGACATGTCCGCGCAGCGGACCACGCTACGGCTGCGCGGTGCCGATGCACGCGACCTACTGGCCAAGGGCTGCTCGCTTGACTTGCATCCCACGGTGTTTCGCAAGGGCATGACCGCGCAGACCATGCTCGCACTCGCGGGGGTGGTGCTGATCGCCCTCGACGATGCCGGCACGGACTACCGGATCCTGGTGCGATCCACGTTCGCGCGCTACCTGGCCGACTGGTTGATCGACGCCGCAGAGGAATTCGGTGTCCGCGGGTAAACCCGCACATCAATGCGCGATATGCACCACGTTTCCTATCGCGCAACTGCTGGCGGTTATAGTTGCGGCATGGGCAACGATCAGCC
This sequence comes from uncultured Actinomycetota bacterium, assembly GCA_963711755.1. Lineage (GTDB taxonomy): Bacteria > Actinomycetota > Actinomycetes > Mycobacteriales > Mycobacteriaceae > Mycobacterium. The sequence goes on along the minus strand of CAVQFK010000023.1, from coordinate 159,581 downwards.
CGCTGAAGCGACAAGCGGGGGCGTGCAGTCGGTCGATCGCGCGATCTCGGTACTCGAGATTCTCGCGCGCGGCAGCGCCGGCGTGAGCGAGGTGGCCACCGAGCTGGGCGTGCACAAGTCGACGGCCTTCCGGTTACTCACCGCTTTAGAGGATCGCGAACTGGTCGAGCAGTCTCAGAACCGTGGCAAGTACAGCCTGGGTTTTGGCGTGCTGCGGCTGGCCAGTGCGGTGCTCGGTCACCTTGACCTGACCCAGCAGAGCCGACCGGTGTGCGACCAACTCGCTGCAGATCTCGGCGAAACGGTCAATGTCGCGGTGCGGCGCTCGCATTACGTGGTCAACCTCGACCAGTCGCGCGGCCCCAGCGCGGTCGTCGCGCACAACTGGGTCGGTGAGCTCACCCCATTGCATGCCACCTCAAGCGGAAAGATTCTGCTGGCCTTCATGGACTCCAAGGACCGAAGGGAGGTGCTTGGCAGCGACGGGCTGGCCCGGTTCACCCCCCGCACCATCACCTCGTTCGACGAACTCACCGCACATCTCGACGGAGTCGCTCGCGACGGGCACGCCAGGGCGGTCGAGGAACTCGAAGAAGGCCTCAATGCGGTCGCCGCGCCGGTGCGGGACCACACCGGTGCGGTGGTCGCCGCACTCAGTATCTCCGGCCCGGCCTTCCGCTTCGACCAGGAGCAGCTGAGCAAGGCCATCCCCGACGTCGTCAGCGGTGCCGCCGCGATCAGCCATCGGATGGGCTTCTTCGCCTGAGAGTGTCAGTGGGCGAGCGTGGCACGTAGCCAATCGTGGAATGCGCCGATGTGGTGCTCACTGGGCACAAGCACCCCGCCGTCCCGGTAGACCCGCGAGTTCATCGCCGGCTGGCAGCGCTCACACGCGTCGAAGTCCTGCTGATTCACCCGGTGGAAAAGCTCGACCGAATGGTCGATGTTCTTGCCCGACTGCACGACGTCGGGCAGATAAAGCCAATCACACTCGACGATCGTGCGGTCGGGAGCCATGGGGAACATCCGGTGCAGGATCACGTGATCGGGCACCAGATTGATGAACACCTGCGGGCGAACCGTGATCGCGTAGTAGCGCCGGTCCTGCTCCTCGGTGATGGTGGGTAACTGGTCCAGTCCCGCGGAGCCATCGATGGTGAATCCTTCGATGTCATCGCCGAATTGGGCGCCGTGTCCCACAAAGTACTGCGCGGCAAGACCATCGGCGAACTCGGGCAGCACCTCGGTGAGTTCGGGATGGATCGTGGCGCAGTGATAGCACTCCATGAAATTCTCGATGATCAGCTTCCAGTTCGCCTTGACGTCGTAGCGGATCCGACGTCCGACGCTCAGCTCGGCGATTCCGTAGTGCTCGATGGCCTCCGGCGTGCCAAGACGATCGAGCACTTCGGCCACAACGGTGTCCTCAAAACTCGGCGGCGTCTCGGCCAGGCATACCCAGACGTAGCCCAGCCACTCGCGCACCGTGACACTTCGCAGGCCGTACTCGACCCGGTCGATGTCCGGCATCTTCGTGAGGTTCGGGGCGGCGATCAGCTTGCCCTCGAGGTCGTATGTCCATGCGTGATAAGGACATTGGAACGCCCGTTTGACTTCACCGCTGTCTTCGGTGCACAACTTCGCGCCGCGGTGGCGACAGATGTTGAAGTAGGCCCGCACCTCGCCGTTGCGCGAACGGGTGAGCAGCACGCTTTCCCTGCCGACCTGAACCGTCTTGAAGGCGCCGGGCTTGTCGAGATCGGCGGCGCGAACCGCACAGAACCACATCGACTCGAACACCTTGTCCTGTTCCATCGCGAAGATGGTGGGATCGGTGTAGTAGCTGCCGGGCAACGTGGAGATGAGGCTGCCAGTCTGCGTGGCGGTCGTCATCTATGCGCACTCCTTCGTCACAGGTTCGAGTTGGCGGCGTAGCCGGGTGAACAGGCGTGGTTGGTCGACGCCCAGTACCGCAACGGGACGGCCGTCACGGCGATAGACCGCCAGGAAGCTGTCCGCGTTGAGATCGCCGACTTCGAAAGAGATCTCGTCCGCTGGGCGCGCGATGCCGGCGAACTGTATCCGGCTGCCGTACTGATCCGACCAGAAATACGGAGCCTTGACGGGCGCGCCGCAATACTGGCCTGCCAGTAGCGTCGCCACCGCGACGGCCGCCCGGTCACATGCACCGGTCCAGTGCTCGACCCGGTGGGCCCCGCCCACCGCATGCTCGTACCAGGCGGCGCAGTCCCCCACCGCGACGACGTTGGGGATCGACGTCGCGCCGCCGCCATCGCACACCACGCCGTTGGCCAGTTCCAGGCCACTGCCGTTGAGCCACTCGATGTTTGGGATCGCACCGACACCCACCACGACGACGTCGGCGGCCAAGTGCCGCCCATCGGCGATCTCCACGCCGGTGACGCGCTCGGCACCTGTGAGGCCCGAGACTTTCGCGCCGCAGACCAGCCGAGTGCCATGCTTGGCGTGCAACCGGGCCAGCGCCGCGCCGAGCTCTTCCCCGAGCGATGCGGCCAGCGGTGTGCGGGCCAGCTCTACGACTGTGACGTCAAGACCCAATTTCGTTGCAGTCGAGGCTACTTCGGCGCCGATGAAGCCCGCACCTATCACCACCAGCCTCGAGCCTGGGCGCAGATCCTCGCGAAGGGCCAGCGCGTCGTCGATGGTGCGCAGCACATGGACGCCTGCCAGTCGTTCGGGGCCCTGCCATGCCCGCGCTCGAGCGCCGGTGGCCACGACCACCCCGTCGGCACGCACCTCGCTGCCGTCGTCCAACGCAATGGCACCGCCGCCGGCATCCAGCCGCATCGCGTGGACCCCCAACACCCACCGCGCGTCGATGTTGTCGTCATCGCCTTCCAGGGCCAGATCGCTTTCGCAGATATCACCGACGAGGAACTCCTTGGACAGCGGCGGGCGGTCGTACGGCCGCCGCACCTCGGCGCCAACGATCGTCAGCTCACCGTCGAATCCCTGGCGCCGAAGTGCGCGGGCGGCCGACAGCCCCGCCAGCGATGCACCGACGACGGCGACACTTCTCACTGACCCGCCTTTGCGGTGACGCCGGGCGGCAGGTTGGGCGGCGCTGTGTTGAGGACGACGTTGATGACGTCGTCGGTGATGACGACTTCATGCGTGCGCACTCCAAGCTTGGCAGGCGGCTCGTCGACCGCCCCTGTCCGCAGGTCGAACTTCGAGGCGTGCAGCGGGCATTCCACCTCGCAGCCCTCCACCCAGCCATCGGCAAGTGAGGCGTCCTGATGGGTGCAGGTGTCGTCGATCGCGAACACCTCTCCGTCTTCGGTGTGAAAGACCGCGATCGGGGGATCCGTTTCAACCCGCCGCGCCTCGCCACGAGGCAAGGCGGCGAGGGGGCAAATAGCAAGCACGATCTCGACCTCCGACGGATTTTGACTTTGTACCAAATAGCGGAACACGCATCGCTATTTGAGACAATTCTGAGGTCGCAGGATGGCGATGTCAATAGCAGTTTTCGGCTGCGTTCAACGCGGTGGCCTGGGGTGATCGCACCGCGCGGGTCGAGTCGCGCGTCAGAAGGCAGAGTTGATGGCGACGTGCCTGGTCACAGCTGCGAGGTGCACAGCGGCACCTGGAGTTGGTCGGCCCGGGTCAGTGGGCGTCGCGATGAAGTTCGATCAGTGCCTGGTACACCTGGGCGTTGTTCCGGTTGTGCGCCACCTCGGCATCGCTGAGGTCGCGACGCACCTTGCCGGGCACGCCCGCAACCAGCGACCGCGGCGGGACCACGACGCCCTGCGGCACCAGTGCACTCGCGGCGATCAGTGCCCCCGCGCCGATCTTGGCCCCGTTGAGGATGACCGCTCCCATGCCGATGAGGCAGCCGTCCTCGATCTCGCACCCGTGCAGGACCGCGTTGTGCCCGACGCTGACATTGGCGCCGACGCGGACCGGGAATCCGGGGTCGACGTGGATCGTCGCGCCGTCCTGAATGTTGGTTCCTGCCCCGATGTCGATGGGCTCGGCCTCGGCGCGCAGTGTCGCGCCGTACCAGACGCTCGCCCTGGCCGCGAGGCTGACCTGACCGATGATGCTCGCGTTGGGCGCGACCCAGGATTCCGCGTGGAGTTGGGGCGCGCGGCCGCGAATGGGCAGGATCAGCGGCTCAGGCATGACGGTCATCGTATTCATCGCCTCGATGGGATCGCGACACCGTCCCCATCCGCGCTGGGTTAGCGAGCCAGTGTGCGCCGCACTGTATCGGTGAATCCCGAAACCAATGGCCTCGAGTTGTCGGCCGCGGTGACCATGGCGAGTCGCGCCTGCAGGTCCACATCGGCCAGCGGACGGTAGGCCACCGTCTCGCGCGATGCGGCTGATCGATTGCGGCACAAGCGAAACGCCGAGTCCGGCAACCACCACACCCACCACCGTCGGCATCGCCGAACACTCGTGTGCGATCTCCGGCACGAAACCCACCCTGCGGCACGCGTCGACGAGGTTGTCATGAAAGTCCGGAGCCGATGCCTAGGAAACAGTACGAATGGCTGACCATCAAGGTCTTTGAGCCGCAAGGACTTCCGCCGCGCCAACGGTGACCCAGCGGGAACCACCGCGACCACCGGTTCGCGCCACACCTCCTCGACGACCAGGTCGTCCGCCGGCTGCGTCGGGCGCACGAATGTTACGTCGAGTCTGCGCTCGCGAACGCCCGCGATGTGCTCGCCGCTCGAACCTTCCACGAACTCCAGGCTGGCCGCCGGCGCGACGGCCCGCCACGGCGGCACGATCGTCGCGAGCAGCTCGAGCGCCGCCGACGCGAGAAACCCGATGCGCAGGGTGCCGGCCTGGCCGGCCGCCGCACCGCGAGCGGCGTTTGCGCCGAGGCGCATCGTCATCGGTGCGCGCCTCGCCCGCGACATCGCCGTTGCGATGTCGAGCCACCTCACCGGGGTGGCGCCTGACTCGCAGCCGTTGTTGAGCGACGACCCGAGCGACGCAATCACCGAACAGCTCAACGTCTATCACCATCCGGTCGGGACATGCCGGATGGGAAGCGATCCGACCGCAGTCGTCGACAACCGAGGACGCGTGCACGGCATCGAGGGTGTCCACGTCGTCGACGCGTCGATTTTCCCGGCCATCCCGACCGCCAACACCAACGTGCCGACGTTGATGGCCGCCGAGCATCTCGCTGCGACCATTTAGTTCTCACCTTCCGGTGAGCGTGGACTCGAGACACGCCGTTTTCCTGATCGCGTGTAAAAACTCCACACTCGTTGCGGCTGTGTCGCTTCTCAAACGCCCTGATAAGTCTTGCGGTAGCTCGACGGCGACATCCCAACGCCGCGGCGCAGGTGGTGCCGCAGATTGCCGCCGGAGCCGAGCCCGGACAGCCTGGCGATCTCGTCGACGGGCAGGTCGCGGGATTCCAACAGCTCGCGCGCGCGGTCGATACGACGCCGCCGCACCCACGTCCCCGGCGACTGCCCCGTCTCCTCACGGAAGCGCCGGTTGAACGTGCGCGGGCTCATCTTGGCGTGCCGGGCCAGCCGCTGCACGGTCAGCTCTTCGTCGAGGTGGCCCACCGCCCACTCCCTGGTGGCCGCGGTCGAGTAGTGATCGGGCTCGGGCACCTGCCTGTCGATGAACTGGGCCTGACCGCCTTCGCGCCACGGCGGCACCACGCAGTACCTGGCGACGGCATTGGCCACCTGCGCCCCGTGGTCGGAGCGAATGATGTGCAGGCACAAATCAATTCCCGCGGCCAGCCCCGCGGACGTCAGCACATCCCCGTCGTCGACGAACAGCACGTTCTCGTCGACCGCCACTTCGGGGTACAGGCGCCGCAACGCGTCGGCGAACTTCCAATGGGTGGTGGCCGGCCGCCCGTCGAGCAGGCCCGCCGCGGCGAGCACGAACGCGCCCGTGCAGATCGACACCAGCCGGGCCCCTGGCCGAATCAGGGCGAACGCCGCCTGCTCCTCCGGTGCCAGCACACCGTGCAAGCGGGCGGGCGCGTAGCGGGTCCCGGGGATCACCACCGTGTCTGCGGTCGCCAGCACCTCGGGGCCCGCGGCGGGCACGACGTCGAAACCGGTCGTCGAGGCGACCGGTCCCCGCGTCGGCGCACACACCACCACGTCGTACAGCGGATCGCCGTCGGCGTCGGTCGCGCTCGAGAACAGCGTCGGCGCGATCGCGGCGTCAAAGCCCACCACGGGCGGCAGCAGCAGGACGGCGACGCGATGCATCCCGCCATTCTGGCACGTTTTTAACGATTGCTGTCATTCATGCCACTGGTGGTGCGGGGACGCGATCAGCGACAGTGATCGGGTGACGCTCACCGCCGCGCAGAAAAACACACCCCTTCGCCGGATCCACTGGGCGTGGGTCGTGGCCGCCGTGAGCTTCATCGCGCTCCTTGGCGCCGCGGGTTTCCGCTCCGTACCCGGCGTGATGATGAACCCGCTGCACCACGAGTTCGGCTTCTCGCACGGTGTGGTCGGGCTGGCGATGTCGGTCAACATGACGCTGTTCGGCCTGACCGCGCCGTTCGCCGCAGCGCTGATGGACCGGTTCGGGATACGCCCGGTGCTGACAGCGGCGTTGCTGTTGATCGCGACCGGTTCGGCGCTGAGCGTGACGATGACCGCGAGCTGGCAACTGGTGCTGCTGTGGGGCGTGCTGGTCGGCATCGGAACGGGCTCGATCTCGATGGGCTTCGTCGCGACCGTCGCGACACGGTGGTTCGAGGCGCGCCGCGGCCTTGTCACCGGTGTGCTGACCGCGGCAAGCGCGACCGGGCAGCTGATCTTTCTGCCCGTCGTGGCCGAGGTCACCACCCGGCACGGCTGGCGCTGGGCGTCGCTGATCGTCGCGGCGGCCGCGCTGTGTGTGGTGCCGCTGGTGCTCGTGTTCATGCGGAACTACCCGCAGGACAAGGGTTTAACGCCGTACGGCGCGACCACGGCTGCCGAGCCGGCCGTGGTGCCCGCTTCGACTTTCCGCGCGGCGTTCGACGGGCTGCGCATCGGTGCCAGGGTGCCTGCGTTCTGGCTGCTGGCGGCCAGCTTCGCGATCTGCGGGATGACCACGAACGGATTGATCGGCACCCACTTCATTCCCGCAGCCAACGACCATGGCATGCCCACGACCGTCGCGGCCGGGCTGCTGGCCACCATCGGCATCCTCGACGTCGCGGGCACGGTGTTCTCCGGCTGGCTCACCGACCGCGTCGATCCCAGGATTCTGCTGGTCGTCTACTACACCGGCCGTGGCATCTCGCTACTGTTGCTGCCCTCGCTGCTTTCGCCGACGGCCGAACCGAGCACCTGGGTTTTCGTCATCTTCTACGGCCTGGATTGGGTGGCCACGGTGCCGCCGACGATCGTGCTGTGCCGCAACTACTTCGGCACGCGAGCGCCGGTCGTATTCGGCTGGGTGTTCGCGTCGCACCAGCTAGGTGCGGCGATCGCGGCGGCGGGCGCCGGCTGGCTGCGGGACCTGCAGGGTGACTACGACACGGCGTTCTACCTGGCGGCGGGACTGTGTTTCATCGCAACGCTGCTCTGCGCAAATGTGCGCAAAGTGCAGGTCAGCACGTCCACAGAATGACCTTCTCGAGATAGTGACTTTGCCGTACGGTCCTGAAAGCACTTACCATGCCAAGCGACTTGAAGAGCCGAGGAGCTTAAGCGTGAAGACTCAGACCAGCAAGGCCGTAGCCGCCGCCGCAGGGATCGCCGCGATCGCGGTGTCCGTACCACTGGCGATCACCGCCTACGGACCGACGGCGGTGACAGCCTCCGCCCAGCCGGCGCAGACCACCACCTCGACGCCCGTCGCGCCGATCCCCGATCCCCAGGGGCCGGGCTGTGACGCCTTCAAGCAGTCGCTGCCGACGTTCAAGGACCTCGACAAGCAGCCCGTCAGCACCGCGCTGGCCAGCATTCCGGACCTCTCGACGTTCAACGCGTTGATCTCGGGTGGGGCGAACCCCGCGGTGAACATCCTCCCGGTGCTCGACAACGGCCCGTACGTGGTGTTCGCGCCGACCAACGAGGCGTTCGCGGCGCTGCCGCCCGCGCAGCTCGACGGGCTCAAGGCCGATCCTGCGGCGCTGTCCAAGCTCGACTACTACCACGTCTTCCTCGGCCTGCTCGGCCCTGACGATGTGAAGGGACAGCGGCCAACGCAGGAGGGCACCGAGATCAAGGTGACCGGCAAGGGCGGCGACATCAAGGTCAACGACACCACCAAGGTGCTCTGCGGTGCGATCCAGGCCAGCAATGCGCGGATCTACTTGATCGACACCGTCCTGGACCCGGCGCTCGGCCCCGAGCCGATCACGCCGACGGTGACGTCCACGACGGCCACCACGACCACCACGACGACGACCACGACCCCGCCAGCGCCAACCGAGACGCCCGCGGCAGACGCGCCGATCGGCTGACCCCGATCTCGACGAGCTAGAGGCCCAGGTCGCGGCCGATGATCTCCTTCATGATCTCGGTCGTGCCGCCGAAGATGGTCTGGATGCGCACGTCGACGTAGTCGCGGGCGACCCGGTACTCGTTCATGTAGCCGTAGCCGCCGTGCATCTGCACACAGGCGTCGACGACCCGCTTGTTGAGTTCGGTGGACCACCACTTGGCCTTCGACGCCTCCACGGCCGTCAGCTCGCCGTCGACGACGGCACGCAGGCACCGGTCGACGTACTGCTCGCCGATCTCGAGCTCGGTGTCCAGCTCGGCCATCACGAACCGGTTGTGCTGGAAGCTGCCGATCGACTGCCCGAACGCCTTGCGGTCCTTGACGTACTGCAACGTCTCGGTGAACGTCGCACGGGCGCCGGCGATGGCCGCCACCGCGATCGACAACCGCTCGGACGGCAGGTTGGTCATCAGGTGGTAGAAACCCTTGCCCTCCTCGCCAAGCAGGTTCGCCCCCGGCACCCGGACGTTCTCGAAGTGCAGTTCGGCGGTGTCGGCGTAGTGCAGACCCATCTTGTCGAGCTTGCGGCCGCGGGTGAAGCCCTCCATGTCGCGCTCCACGACGAGAAGCGAGAAGCCCTTGTGGCCGGCGTCCGGATTGGTGCGGGCCACGACCACGACCAGGTCGGAGTTGATGCCCGCGGAGATGAATGTCTTGGAGCCGTTGAGGATCCAGTCGTCCCCGTCGCGCACCGCCGTGGTCTTGATGCCCGCGAGGTCACTGCCCGCACCGGGCTCGGTCATGGCGACGGCGCCGATCAACTCGCCGGTGATGTAACCGGGTAGCCACCGCTCCTTCTGCTCGTCGTTGGCGAGGTTGACGAAGTACGGGCCGACGATGTCGTTCTGCAGGCTCAGCCCCGGCGCGGCCGCTCCGTACTTCGCAAACTCCTCGACGATCACCGCGTTGAACCGGAAGTCATCGACACCGCCGCCGCCGAACTGCTCCGGCAGGTTGAAGCCGATCAGTCCGTATTTGCCTGCGGCGACGTAGGATTCGCGGTCGACGAGCCGCTCGCTCTCCCACTTCTCGGCGTGCGGCGCACACTCCTTTTCCAGGAACTGACGCGCGGTGTCACGCAACTGCTCGTGCTCGGGTTCGAATACCAGACGCTTCACGTTCTCTCCTACCTAGCTTTCCAGACCGGCTGACGCTTCTCGGCGAACGCCAGCGGCCCTTCCTTGGCGTCCTCGGAGCGAATCAGCGTTCCGATTTCGCGCATGGTTCTCGTCCAGCCCGGTTCGTCGCCGACGATCACACCGTCGTCGACGCCATTGGCCACCCGCTTGCTCGCCCAGACCGCAAGGGGCGCATTGACGGTGATCCGCTCGGCAAGCGCCAGCGCCGCGTCCACCACGGTGCCGTCGGGCACGACCTGGTTGATCAGACCCCACTTCAGCGCGTCGGCCGCGCTGATCGGCTCCCCCGTGAAGAGCAACTCCATCGCGATCTTGCGCGGAAGGTGATCCACGATGCGGAACACTCCACCCGCGGCGGCGATGAGGCCGCGCTTGACTTCGGGTAGCCCGAACTTCGCCCGTTCCTCGGCCACCACGAGGTCACTGGCAAGAGCCAACTCGCTGCCGCCGCCAAGCGCGGTGCCGTTCACGGCGGCGATGGTCGGCTTGTCTATGTAATGGTGCACGTAGCCCGCGAAGCCCCACTCGCCGCGCTCGGGGTGGAACAGGTTCTCCCGCCGCGAGATCGCCTTGAGATCCGCTCCTGCGCAGAAGGATTCCCCCGCACCGGTGATCACGACCGCGCGGACCTCGGGATCGTCCTGCGCCTGCTGCAGCGCGTCGCCAACGGCGATACTCACCGCGGAGTTCACGGCGTTGCGTGCCTCGGGCCGGTTGATGGTGATGATCATGACGTTGCCCCGCCGCTCGGTGAGAGCGGCCGGGGCGGTCGTCGTGTCGGTCACAGCAGTTCGAGGATGGTGGCGTTGGCCTGGCCGCCACCCTCGCACATGGTCTGCAGGCCGTACTGAATTCCCTTGTCCCGCATGTGATACAGCATGGTGGTCATGATGCGCGCGCCAGAGCCGCCGAGCGGGTGCCCCAGCGCGATCGCGCCGCCATTGGGATTGAGCTTCTTCTCGTCGGCGCCGATGTCCTTCAGCCACGCCAGCGGAACCGGGGCGAACGCCTCGTTGACCTCGAACACGCCGATGTCCTCGAGCGCAAGGCCCGAGCGCTGCAACGCCTTCTGCGTGGCAGGGATCGGCGCGGTCAGCATGATCACCGGATCGGCGCCGGCCAGCGTCGCGGTGTGCACCTTGGCGATCGGCTTGAGCCCCAACGACTTGGCCTTCTCCGCCGACATGAACAGCAGCGCGGCCGACCCATCGGAGATCTGCGACGAGTTGCCTGCGTGGATGACGCCGTCGTCCTTGAACGCCGGCTTCAACCCGGCCATCTTCTCGATGGTGGTGCCCCGGCGGATGCCCTCGTCCTTGAGGACCGGATTGCCGTCCTGATCCTTGATCGCGACGATCTGGTCATCGAACGCGCCGGAATCCTGGGCGGCCGCGGCCTTCTCGTGCGAGTCGAGTGAGAACTGGTCCACCGCGGTGCGATCGAATCCCCACTGCTCGGCGATCATCTCCGCACCGATGCCCTGGTTCGGGGTCTGGCTGTAGCGATTGCGGAACGCGTCGGGATACGGATGCCCACCGCTGGCCAGCGAGGCGCCCATCGGCGTGCGCGACATCGATTCGACGCCACCGGCCACGACGACGTCGTAGTGCCCGGCCACCACACCCGCGGCGGCGAAGTGCACCGACTGCTGACTCGAACCGCACTGGCGGTCGACGGTCACGCCGGGCACGGTCTCCGGCCAGCCCGCCGCGAGCACCGCGGTACGGGCGATATCGAGCGCCTGCTCGCCGGCCTGCATGACGCAGCCCCAGATGACGTCGTCCACGATCGCGGGGTCGACGCCTGCCCGCTCGACGAGCCCGTTGAGCACCTGCGCGGACAGCTCGCCGGGATGCACACCCGACAGGCCGCCGTTGCGCTTGCCGACCGGCGATCGCACCGCCTCGACGATTACCGCTTCAGCCATGGAATTCTCCTTTGAATGTGGTGTCGTTTCCGACATGTATCCCGAACGTAGTTGAACAAAGTTTACTAGGTCAACCTACTGGTTGGTAGGCTGGTCACGGACGTTCGCGCGGGTTAGATCGCAGCCAACATGGTTTACTGAGTTGCATAGCTCGGGGAAACACTGTTTGGGAGATGTTGTGACGAGAAGCACACCGCTGGCGCCGATGATCGGCCCTGATGCCATCAGCGCGAGCGCGGCGGTCCGGTCCCCGAAGACGGCCGAGCTCGTCGCGGGCACGTTGCGCCGGATGGTGGTCGAAGGTCAGCTCAAGGACGGCGACTTCCTGCCGAACGAGGCCGAGCTGATGGCCCACTTCGGCGTCAGCAGGCCGACGTTGCGCGAGGCCGTGCGCGTGCTGGAATCCGAGCGCCTTGTCGAGGTGCGGCGTGGCTCGCGCACCGGCGCCAAGGTGCGGGTGCCAGGGGCCGAGATCGTCGCCCGCCCCGCCGGGCTGCTCCTCGAGCTCTCAGGCGCCACCATCGCCGACGTCATGGTCGCCCGCGCAGGCATGGAGCCGATGGCCGTGCGGCTGCTGGCGGAGTCCGGCAATTCGGAGGCCTTCGACGAGCTCGACAAGATGCTGGAGGAGCACGTCCCCGCAGGTTGGCAGTCGGGACGGCTGGCCGAGACCACCGGGGACTTCCACCGCCGGGTGGTGGAGCTGTCTGGCAACGCGACGCTGGGCATCATCGCGGGCATGCTGCACGAGATCACCGTTCGGCACACCGCATTTGTGTTCAAGGAAGGTCGCCCGGTGTCGAAGGCGGACTATGACAAGCTGATTCGGTCCTATCGGCGGCTGATGCAGCTGCTGCGCTCCGGCGATGGCGATGCGGCCGAGATGCACTGGCGCAGGCACCTCGACGTGGCGCGCAACCTGATGCTGAAGGGCCTCGAGACCGTCAAGGTCCGCGACGCGATGGGCTAGTTTCTGCGTCGGTGTCGTACACGTGCACCGGGACGTCGTCCGACCACGGCTGACGCGTCACCATGTCGGCGACGTTCACGTAGCCACGCTCGAATTCACCGCTTGCGGCGTCGACCAGCCGGTACTCCTGCCGCTGCTGGTGAATCGGCTGCGCGTCGATGATGACGACGCGCACCTCGCCGGGTTCGAATCCACAACGCTCCTGCATCGCCGTGATGAGCTGCTCGTTGGTCATGTGGCCGTCGCCGAAGTTCCAGCCGATCGCGGTGCTGCATATCCGCTCGCCGTCGGTGAGGACGTAGTCGCTTTCGTTCTGCCCTGCCATCGCGCGGTGCGCGAGAGTGAACTGCGCCTTGCCGTGGGTGTTGAAGCCGCGGAAGGCGTATCCCATAAAGAGATACATTTCGGCGGTCTCCTTGCTGCCGTAGAACCGTTCCATCTGGGCGGCGGGCATGCTGGCGATCGACACGATCCCACGTTCGATCTTCTCCGACGCCGACGGCTTGATGCACCACAGCGTGGTATCCCAGTTGCCCGCGTAGTAGCGCATCCCCGGCAGGAACGAGACCTTGCGCGGGAACAGGTTTCCGATGACAACGGTGCCCGCGAGGACAGCGAACAGCACCAGCGGCAGCGGTGTGCTCAGCTCGGTGATTCCGACGTCCGCGTGCCCGACGAACAGCGTAAGCACGCAGAAGATCATGAAGACGTTCCATTCGAGCGGAACGCCCATGGGGATCGCCGACAGGATCCCGAAGTGGAAGCACACCATCACGAACGCCGCGATCGCCGTCGGCCAGCCGCCGTGGGAGAAGAACAGTGCCAGCGGCACCAGCATCTCGATCGCGGTGGAGAAGTGAGCAACAAAGCGCGACAGCCGGCCTGGTCGCAGGTCGTCGGGGAAGTGCTCGAAGAACATCCGCTTGATGAACCGCGGCCGGAAGATCGGATTGTTGCTCATCATCGTCGAAATGACCGATGGGAAGTGCTTGTTCAGCTTGGAGGTGGCCGCGCCCATCCAGATCACCACGCACACCAACTTGGCGGCGATGATCATGTCGACGCCGTAGCCGGCGAACAGGAACGCCACGGTGAACGAGGCGTACACCTCTCCGCGTGCCGCCAGGAAGATCACTTTGTCCCGCAGCCCGGCCAGCGCCAGCAGGCCGAGAATGGTCCAGATCTGCCACATCGGCAGCACCCCGACCGTGGTGTCCAGTGCGGGCAGCGGACCTGTGCCGTTTGAGAACAACGCGACGAGCAGCATCACCAATAGGGCGCCGTACAGCACGACATCGAACGGCGTGCGCGCGGTGCCCTTGGTCAGCGGTATCCGGTTCGGCCACGGAGGCAGCCGAATGGTGTTGGGCCGCAACCAGTACAGGATCGATCCCAGCGGCGGGAAGAAGCGGTTGTTCAGCGGGCCGAATCCGCACCCGAGGCCGACAACCTCGAACAGCATCGTGAAGAGCACGACCTTTTCGAACACGATCGGCTCGGTCCACCACTGGCCGACGTTGGTAAAGCCGTCGATGCCCGTGGTGGCCAACGCGAACAGCCAGCCCCCAAGGATGTAGAGCAGGATCTTGACGACATAGAACAGGTGCAGGACCACGGGCGTGCCGAAGCCCACCTCGGCCCAATGCCGGGCCATCGGCTTGATCCTCTCCGCGCGCGTGCCCTTGCTCCACTCCGCGTAGTCGATGACCGGCGCGTCCTGCTTGAGGAAACCCATGGCTCCAGAGACTAGAACGTGTTCTAGGCTCGCGGATTCAGATGGTCCGACTGATGCACCGTTTTATGCGTCGGCCTTGGCCGGTGGGCGATAGAAGATGGCCAGCTGACCGATGCCGCCGGCCAGGCCCAGCCCGGCCGAGATCAGCAGACCCCACCAGCCGTGCAGGAGTTCGTAGAGGCCGGTGGTACCGAAGATGAGGTAATCCAGGCTGAGCTTGCCCGCCCCGATCGTGGCCACCGCGACCGCGGACACCGCGAGCACCAGGTTGTACTCCCAGCCCTCCTTGACGATGAAGAAGCCGTTGGGTCGGTGCACGGTCCATGCGGCGACGAGCATCAACGCGACGAAACCGGCAGCGGGGACCGGGGTGAGCAGCCCGAGCGCCAGCCCGATGCCCGCCGACATCTCCGTGGTCGCGGCGATCCTGGCGTGGAAGATGCCCGGCTTCATCCCCATGCTGTCGAACCAGCCCGCGGTGCCCTTGAGGCCCCCCGGCCCGAAGAACTTGTTGTAACCGTGGGCGGCCATGGTCAGACCCAGCGCCACCCGCAGGATCAGCACTCCGACGTCGTAGGCAGACATGCAACAGAATCTAGGCCATGTGTTAAACCGCCGCCCACCCCCCGTCCACGCTGAGGGTGGCGCCGTGAATGTTCGCGGCATCGTCACTGGCCAGGAACACCACCGCGGCGGCGACCTCGGCGGGCGTGCTCATCCGGCGCGACGGGATGCGCGCGAGCACCGGCGCGACGTGGTCGGCGTACTGCTCCTGGCGCTCGGTGGCGATCGGTCCAGGCGCGACGGCGTTGACCCGCACGCCGAACGGCCCGTACTCGGCCGCCCACGATCGAGTGAGCGAGTGGATCGCTGCCTTGTTCGCCTCGTAGATCGCCGAACCGTCGCTGCCACGCAGCCCGGTGATCGAACCGATGTTCACGATTGCGCTGTGACCTCGTTCGGCCATTCCCGGCGCGAGCAACCCGGTGAGCAGGAACGGCGCGAACACGTTGACCGCGAACGCCTCACGCAGCAGTTGCTCGGAAATGTCGGCGGTCGGCGTCGGCATCAGGAGCATTGCCGCGTTGTTGATCAGGATGTCGATGCGCCCTCCCGCCGCGGCTGTGGCCTGCTCGGCAAGGCGACGTACCTCCGGTTCCCCTGCGCCGATGTCGGCGGCAACGAACTCGGCGCGCCCCCCTGCGGACCGGATGCCGGCGACGACGGCATCGCCCCGTTGCTTATCGCGGCCACTGACGACGACGAACGCTCCTTCGTCGGCCAACGCGGACGCGATGGCCACCCCGAGGCCGCCTGTTGAACCGGTGATAAGTGCTGTGCGGCCTGCCAGCCGCGTACTGTTTGGACTCATGAGTCCACATGCTCCGCTTCATAAAATGGACTTGCAAGTCCAGAATCTGACGGCGAAAGGGCGAGCGACGCGGCAGCGCATCATCGACGGCGCGGCAACAGAGATCCGCGATCGCGGCGTCACCGCAACGACGTTGGACGACATTCGGGCGCGCACCCAGACGTCGAAGAGCCAGCTGTTTCACTACTTCCCCGACGGCAAGGACCAATTGCTGCTCGCTGTCGCCGAGCAGGAAGCGCAGACGGTGCTCGACGATCAGCAGCCGCATCTCGGCGCGCTGACGTCATGGGCGGCGTGGCAGCGGTGGCGCGATGCGGTGGTAGACCGCTACCGGCGGCAGGGCCAGCACTGCCCGCTGGGGGTGTTGATGTCGGAGATCGGCCGCACCACGCCGGGCGCTCAGGCAGTCACGTCTGCGTTGATACGCCAGTGGCACGACGAGATCGCCGCAGGCGTACGGCACATGCAGGCCCAAGGCAAGGTCTCGGATGCGCTGGATGCAGACCGGGTCGCCGCCGCAATGCTTGCCGGTATCCAGGGTGGCGTCGGGATCATGCTGGCGACCGGCGAGCTCGGCTACCTCGAGGCGGCATTGGACGTCGGAATCGAGTCGCTGCGCCTCCCTATCTGAGCGCGTCCTTCAACCGTTCCACGTACGCGTCGACGTCGCCGATCGCCGACTCCGCGGCGTGCACACTGACGGCGATGATGTCGCCGATCCCGTGCACACCGTGCGTCAGCCCCATCATGGGCGACAAGCCCGGATAGCCTGCGGTCAGCACCACCGGCGCGGCACCGAACCTCAGGTCCGCCGCGCCGCGGTTGACGCTGGACACCACGGTGTTGCCGGTGACGGTCGGCGACCGGACGTCGGGGTCGAATTGCGCCACCCCCCAACGTAGCAACGGCGCGGGGACGGCGGCGGACGCCCGGCTCCCCGCCAACATCGCCGGATGGGCGGCCCGCCTGCGCCGCTGCGCAAGGTCCTCGGCGATGCGGTCGGCTCTCTCGGCGAACTTCAACTCCGGGTACAAGCCGATGCCGACATTGCCGAAGTGGTTATGGGCCAGCCGCACACCGGTTTTCGCCATCGGCACCTCGGCGCCGAGATTGGTCGTATCGTCGCCGAACTCGCGCAGCTGGTCCGAGAGGGCCGTGGACACCGCGGCCAGCACCGCGACGGTGACCGTCGGGCCGGGCAACTGATCGCGGCGCAGAACCACCGTGCGCACCGCCCGCGTTCCGGCCGGCCGATTGTTGCTGTGCAGCGCGGGGCGTGACTCCGCCTGCGCGGGCACCATTCCGGCCTCGGTGTCGCGGACCAGCTGACGGTGGGTTCGGGCCGCCCGCACGCTGCGCCACGGCAGCGCCGCACCGCGAAACGGGGCGGGCGGTTTCACGGTCGGGACCGCTTCGCGACGGCCGAACAGCAAGGCCGCCAACGCCGACGACCGGATTCCGTCGCCGAACGCGTGCGTGGCCTGCAGCACCGCAACGGTGCCAACGTCGGCGCCGGGCACCCCCTCGACCGGACTGAAGACGTGCAGTCGCCATGACATCGCGCGGGCATCGAGTTGGCGTTCACTCAACCCGGCGACGGCCGCCAGAACGCTCGCCCATGTCGGCTCGGCGAGGTCGTGCACCACGAACTGATCGGCGCGGACGTCGCCGGTGACCCATGCGGGGTAAGTCAGAAAGCTGCGATCGCGCACCCGAAGTCTGAGCTCGGCACACCCGAGCGCACGCCCGCGGATCTCCTCCAACGCCCCATCGAGGTCGGACGGCACACCACCGAACCCGTACAGCAGGAACTGGTCGTTGGGAATCTTGGCCGACATCCAATATGTCTGTGCGTCAACCGTCGACAGTCGGCGCGCGCGCATAGACACAGGCTAAGCTCTGCAGCCATGCTTCCGCCCGTACGTAAGGACGGCGTGGTCGTCGTCACCGGCGCCTCGTCGGGGATCGGCGAACAGCTCGCTCGCGAATTCGCCCGGCGCGGTTACCGATTGGTGTTGGTCGCCAGGCGTGCCGACCGGCTGCGGGAGTTGGCCGAAACGCTTGGCGACAAGGCGCACGTGCTCGCGACCGACCTGTCGATTCGCGCCGAGCGCGCCACCCTGCCGGACGAGATCGCCGCACTCGGCGTCGTGGTCGACGTCCTTGTCAACAACGCGGGGATGACCAACCTGGGCCCGGTGGCCGAATCGGATCCCGACGACGAACTCAGATTGATCGACGTCGACGTCAGCGCGGTCGTCGACCTGTGCAGTCGGTTTGTGCCAGGCATGGTTTCGCGGGGGCGCGGTGCGGTGCTCAACGTCGCATCGGTCGGCGCGTTCGGCCCGGTGCCCGGACAGGCCACATATGGCGCGGCCAAGGCGTTCGTGCTGTCCTACACCGAGGCGATGCGAGAAGAACTTCGCAGCACCGGCGTCACGGCGGCCACGCTGTGCCCTGGACCCGTCCGCACGGGCTTCGGCGAAGCGGCGGGCATTCCCGACGACGAAGCCGAGAAGTCACTGCCGAAGTTCCTGTGGCAGGAAGCCGACGCGGTCGCCAAGGCCGCCGTCGACGGGCTGGCGTCCGGCAAGGGTGTGATCGTTCCCGGGCTGCCGAACCGCATCGCGTCGGTGATCAACCACCACATGCCGCGACGGCTGCTGCTGCCGATGGTCGCCCGCAACCATCCAGGGCTCAAGCAGGGCTAGGCCGCCTTGCCGATGAAGTCGACGATGTGCCGTGCGACCACGTCGGGCTGCTCAAGCTGCAGAAAGTGTCCTGCGCGCTCGACACGCGCCACTTCGCTGCCGTCCGGAAGCACATTCTCCACCCAGCGCGCGTATTCCGCTGTGGCACAGCCATCGTCGTTGCCGTGCAGGTACAGGGTCGGCAGTGTCGGCGCCGACAGCCAATGTTCATGCAGGTACGCGTACTGGGCAGGGGGCCTGCTGTTCCGCACCGTTGCGCGGTAGTAGCCGAGCGCCGCGCGCCACCTCTCTGGTGCGCCGATGGCGGCGTCCACGTGGCGAAGGTCTTCGTCTGCGCCATATCCTGGTGACCATTGCCGCCACAGCCGCGGAACCACCCACGACGCCGAACGTTCTGGTAGCCAGGGCAATTGGAAGTACATGATGTACCAACTGCGGAGCAGCTGACGCGCCAGCAGTGCGGCAAGCCGGCCTGCGTCGGGGACTCTGCCGAATGGCTGGAACGCCGCAGACGGCGGCACGGACATGATGACAGCCTTCTCGAACGGGCTGTCGGGCATCGCCGCGAGCCCTGGCGTCGCGATGGCTCCCCAGTCATGTCCGATGATCACGTCGCGGCCGGTCGGACCCGCGGCCTCGAGCACATGCAGCGCATCGTCCATCAGGGCGCCGACGTGATAGCTGCCGTCAGCCGGGAGCGACGACGGCGCGTAGCCGCGCATGAACGGCGCGACCACCCGCCAGCCCGCGTCCACCAAGTGCGGCGCGACATGGCGCCAGGAGTACGCGGTGTCGGGAAACCCGTGGAGGCACAACGCGATTGGCGCCTCGGCAGGGCCCCACGCCAGCGCGCGCAGTCGCACGGACGGTGCCGCGACCTCGATCAATTCTGGTTCGACCACGGCTCCTACACCGGGTCGAACTTCGAGATCAGCCACTGATCGCCGACCTTGTCGAGCGTCACCCGCACACTCGATGCGGTGTCGGTCGGCGTGTCCTGGCCGACCACCACGGTCTGGTTGACGAACACCAGGACCACCGCGTGATTCGGCTCGGCGGACACCGACGCCGCGCCGCCATCGGGAACGGTGGCCACCGCCGTGATCTGCTTCTGCTTGGCCCCAGGGATCACCACATCGTTGATCAGCGACGTGTACTCATCACGGAATCCGCCCGTCAGCAGCGCGCGGGCGTCGTTGAGTTCCTTATCGACGCTGTCGGGCTTGTACGACAGCATCTTTACCGTCGTGTCCTTGGCAGCCTGGACCGACTCGGTGCGGGCGATCTGGCTGCTGCGCACCGAATTGTCCTGCCATTTCAGGAATCCGGCGGCCATCGCGAGTATCAGCGCAAGGGCGGGCAAGACGCCATAGGCGACCACCCGCGACCACTTGACTCCAGTCCCTGGCTTCGCCGGTTCGGCCGCCTGCGCCGGTTCGTCGGCGATTTCCGTCGGCTCGTCCTGCTCGACATCCTCGATTTCGGTGTCGGCGGGTGCGGTCGTGCCTTCGTCTACGGAGCTGTCATTGCCGTGTTTGCTCATGCCACGAAATCCACCTTGGCCACCTTGACCTCGTCCCCGACTTTCTCGACCGTGATCCGCATTCGCCACGCGCGTGGCGCCTGTTCGGGCGCACCGGCATTCGACGTCTCGACGGTCACCGCCACCAGCACCTGGCCCTGATTCTCGGATTCGGATACCAGCCCTGCCTCGGCGACGGTCCCCACCGACTTCGACTGCGCCTGCTTGACGACTTCGACGAAGGGTTGTGCGCGCGCCTGGAAGTCGTCGTAGAAGGTGCCGGTCGCCGAGTCCAGAATGCGTTGCACGTCGGCGTCGGCGCGCCCGAAGTCGATGGTGGTCAGGTTCAGCGCGCCCTGCCTGCCGACCTGCAGGTACAGCTTGCGGAGCTCATCGGCCTGATGCGACTGGTAGGCACGAAATCCGAGCCAGCCGGTCAACCCGCCAAGCGCCAGCACCAGCACCAGCCCGGCGATCAGGGCCAATTTCACATGGGACGTCCCCGCCTTGGCCGGCGGCTCGTCGCCCTCATCGCCCTCATCCTCGGTAGCCTCCGAGGCCTCGGAATCCTTCGCAGCCTCATCGGCGGCGTCGTCGGACGCCTCGATGGCCTTGGACTCCGGTTCAGCCGCTGTCGTCTCGTTCAATTCCCCGTCGGGGGCAGCAGCATCTTCTGCCATGTTTGCTCCTCTGCGGCACTGTTGGCCAAGTTGGACTGTGTATAGACACGTCCGTCCGGTCCAACGTACGTGCCGGTTGCTGGGTCGTATTCGGCGGCCGCTATCGGCGGCGGAGCAGGACCCGGCGGCAGAGCCGCTTGCGCAGGTGACGGCTCTGGGGGCACATGCGGGATCGCCTGCCCGGACAGCGTCGCGTTCGGGTCACCCTTCCAGTTGTAGCCGTCGTTGAGCGGCACGTAGTTCTCGCCGCTTTCGCACTGCTGCCATGTGGGGGCACGTTTGCCCGGCACCGTGATGCAGGGCAGGTTGCGCGCACCGCGGACGTTGAACGGCGCATCCTGCGGGACTCGGCAGTAGAGGTCGCCTTCGGGTCGGTCGGGGTAGTCCTCGAACGTGGGCACCCGCTGCTGCTGGGCCGGCAGGAAACCGGTGGTGCACGGCGGCGGCAGTTGTTGCGGCGGCAGTGGGATCGGCGCCGGCACCAACGGAATCATCAAATTCAGGTTGAACGTCAAGGCGTCGCCTTCGTAATCCTGTTTGGTGTTCCGCTTGTGCACACCGACGGCCTGCGTGACGGCGGTGCCTTGCGGCAGCAGCACCAGCAGCTGCTCGAGGCTCGGTTGGTAGATGACGCCCACCTCGCCGAGGCTGACCAGGTTGGCCAGCACAATCGGCAGCGTTGGCTGCACCCGATCGATCAGGGACCGCACCTCATCGGCGGCACCAGGACCGTTCTGCAAGATGCCGGCCACCGCGGGGTCCTGGCTCTGCAGCTGTCCGCTGATGCTGGCCAGGTTCGCCGCCCACGCCTGGATCGAGTCCCCGGTATCGGTCTGCGAATCCAGGACCGGCTTGGATTGATCGATAAGTGTGGTCAGGGGGTCCAAGTTCTTGCGAGCGTCGATGGCCAACGCGGTGCTGCCGTTGACCAGCCGGCGAAGCTCGGGCCCGAGGCCACCGACTGCGATATAGGCCTCGTCGATGACCGTCTTGAGGTTGTCCCTGGGGATCGCCTCGAGCCCACGCGTCGTGTCGTTGAGGACGGTGTTGATATCCGTTGGCACCGAGGTTCGGTCCACAGGGATGACGTCGCCGTCTTGGAGATCCGGGCCCTGACCGCTTCGCGGGATCAGCTGGACGTACTGCTCACCGACAGCGGAGACGCTGTGCACTTGCGCCTCGACGTCGGCAGGAATCTTGATGTTCGAGGTCAGCTTCAGCACCGCCGCGACACCGGCACCGGAATCGGTCAGCTCAACGCTGTCGACCGTTCCCACCTGGGCGCCGCGGTAGGTGACGTTGGCCCGCGGATACAGCCCGCCGGTCTCCGACAGCTCGACGGTCACCCGGTACTGCCCGATGCCGACCATCTCGGGCAGCCGCACGTAACCGAACAACATGATTGCGAGCGCCGCGGCTGCCACCGCGATGAATATCGCCATCTGGATGAGGATTCGACGAGTCAAGATCATGTCAGGGCCCCTGATCCCAGCGGTACGGAGCTATCAACGGGTTGCCTGCGCCGTTCGGCGGGGCGCTGCCGGTGCACGGGCTGGGGAACTGGCCGATGGTGCGACCCCACTGAATCTCCAGCCACGTCAGGTCGCACTCCCACCGCGATCCGGTGAAGATTCCGGCGTCGATCCGGCTCAACGTCAGGTCCAGAATCAACGTGAGGTTGGCATAGTCGCCACGCATCCAGTTGGTCAGCGTCTCCTTCGGGAACGGGAAGGTCGGCAAGAAGCTCAGCGCGCGGGTCAGTGCGGGACCGGCGTCGGCCAGCGATTGCAGCACCGGCCCAATGTCTTTGAGCTCTTGGACGAGTGCTTCCTTGGTCTGGTCAACCGAGTCGGCGGCCAGGGCGCTGAACCTGCCCAGCTGCACGAGTGCCTCGGAAAGGTTGTCGCGCTGGTCCCGCAGCACGGCCAGCGCATCCGGTATGGTCCGTAATGCTTTGTCCACCACGGGTTTCTGCTCGGCGATCTGACCGAACAGGTTGTTCAGGCTCTCCGACGCCGCGATGATGTCGCCCTTTTGATCGTCGAGGTAGCCGATCGCCTTGTCGAGCTGCTCGATCAGGCTGCGCAGGTCGTTCTCGCGGCCGGCGAACGCGGTGCTCAACGCCTCGGTGATGTCGTAGATGTTTCCGAATCCGCCGCCATTGAGCAGCAAGGCAATAGCGGCCAGCGCCTGCTCGGTGGTCGGATATGCGCCAGCCGAAGCAAGCGGAATCACCGAGCCCTCACCCAGTTTGCCTTGCGGCGCAACGTCTACCGGCGGTGCGAGTTCGATGTGTTGTGACCCGAGCAGGCTGGTCTGCCCGACCTTGGCCGTCGCATTGGCCGGCAACGTCACGTCGCGGTTGAGTGTCATCGTCACCAGCGCATTCCAGCCCTGACGTTCGATCTTGCTCACCGTGCCGACGTTCACATCGGCGACCCGCACCCGGGAATTCTCTTCGACGTTGTCGACGTCGGGCATCTGCGCCTGGATGGTGAACGCGCCGGGACCGACGCCCTGAACCCCCGGCAGGGGAACCGAGTTCAGCCCCTGCCAGCCGCACCCGGACACCACCAGGCCAAGCGCCAGCATTCCCACCACCGCACGAATCCGCCTGCCCCGCATCATGGTCCAACTCCAGGCGGCGCCATCATTCCGTGCAGACCGTCGGCCGGATTGGTCGCCATCGCCTCTGCAGCCAGCGGGGGGCCTGGCGGCGGTGGGGGTGGCGCGGGCGAGCCGTCCGGTAACTGCGGAGCCGGGGGCGCGGCAGGCTGCGGCGGAATGTAATCCGGCCGCATCCAGTCCTCGCTGAAGGTGAGCTCGTTCGGCCGCGTCGTGGCACCGACGAACACGTTCTGCGCGACGGGCAGGAAGTTGTACTGACGATTCTTGATGATCGGCGCCAGGTATTGCACGCACAGCTTCGCCGACTCCTCGGCGCCCAGCCGCGATGCCGCCTGAACGGCGCCGCACAGGAAGGAAATCGGATTGGCGAAGTTGTTGATCATCGGCACACTGCTCACCGCGCCCTGAGCCGGTTGCCAGATGTTCACATAGTTCTGCAGCGTGTTGGGCGCCACGTGCAGGAACTGCTTGACGTCGGCGAGGCTGTCGGTCAGCGCCTGCGTCACTCCCGCCAACTTGTCCGATGTGGTGCCAAGCGCTTCGCGGTTCTCGGCAACGAACGACTGGACCTCAGGGACAACGGCGTTGAGGTCGCGCACGGCGCTGGCGACTTCTTCCGGGTTGTCCGCGAGCAGCCCGGTCACCGACGCCAGGTTCTGGTTGAGCTGTCGCATCAGGTCGGTGCTGTCCTGAAGCGCCGACACCAGAATCGCCAAATTCTTGACGGTGGAGAAGATGTCGGTGCTGTGATCACCGAGGGCCGAAAACGCCTGCGACAGTTTGATGACGGTGTCGCGGATGTTGGCGCCCTCGCCGCGCAGGTTGTCCGCCGTGGTGTTGATGAGCGAGCCCAGCGGGCTCACGCCGCCCGGTTCGGTCGGCTGCAGCGTGTCGGCGAGCTTCTCCAGCTGCTGACGGACCTCGTCCCACTCGACCGGCACCGCGGTGCGTTCGCGCGGAATCACGGTGTCCGCCTTCATCACCGGCCCGGTGGTGTAGACGGGGGTCAGCTGAATGGCGCGTGCGGTCACCAGCGTCGGCGACAGGATCGCGGCCTTCGCATCCGCAGGCACCTTGTATTTGCTGTCATACCAGAACGAGATCTTCACCTGCTCTGGCTGCGGCTCGATCTCGGTGATCTTGCCGACGTTCACACCGAGAATGCGAACGTCGTCGCCGACGTAGATGCCGGTGCTGTCCTCGAAGTACGCCACGACCTTTGTGCGGTTGATGGTTTCGGTGGTCCGGAACAGTACGACCACCCCTGCCACCAACAGCAGGACAAGGGCGACTCCTACCAAGGCTCTGCGATTCATTGCCCGCCCTCCTGGGATGGAAGGTGCGAGGCCCCACCCGGTGCGGGCAGCTGCACGGGACTTGGCGTCGGCTGCGGCGTGGAATCCAAGCCGTGCGGTGCCTCGGCGGGCGGTCCGGGAGGTGGACCACCCGGCGGCGGTGCGGGTAGCGGCTCGCGGTACGGGTAGCAGCCGGTGGGCCCTGGCAACGGTAAGCCGGGCGGACCGCAGCCCTGATCCCCCGGATTGCCAGTGATCGCATCGGGCAGCGTCAGACGCGGATCGCCACCTTGGCCCGTGCGCGGGTAGGGCACCGGCAACGCCGGTGTCCCCGGCTGGCCGACCTGTGGGTCGCCACGTTCCGAAGGCAGCAGCACGTTCGGATCAAGACCGAGGTCGGAGAACGCGGCGTCGATGAACGGTTGCACGAACTGTCCCGGCAGCAGATTCGCGACGTAGGTCTTAAAGAACGGCCCTGAAGCCACCGATTCGCCAAGGGACATCGAGTATTTGGTGAGCAGCTCGAGCGACTTCTGCAGGCGTTCCTTGCGGTTGTCGAGGATCGTGAGCACCCCGTTGAGCTTGTCGAGTGCGGGTTTCATCGTCGCGCGGTTCTCGCCGATGAAGCCCTGCAACTGCTGACTGAGTGCGGAAATGTTGCCCGAGATCTGATCCAGTGCGGCACTTTGATTTTGAAGCTCTGCCAGCAGCGCATTGGTGTTGGAGACCAGGCCGACGATCTGGTTGCTGCGCTCGGCAAGAACCGCGGTGGTCTTGTCGGCGTTGGTCAGCAGACCACGCAGTTGCGCATCGCGTTCGTTGAGCGTCTCCGAGAACCGCGCGACACCTTCTACCGCAATCTTCAGTTCGGGCGGGGTGTCGGCGAACGTCTCCGACAACACCCTCAAGGAATCCGACAGCTGGTTGGTGTTCAGACCGCTGATGGTCGTCGCGAGCTCCCCTAACGCATCCGGTAGCTGATACGGCGACGTGGTGCGATCCAACGGGATGGTGCCCTCCTGTTGGCCTTCGCCGCGGGAATACACCTCGAGGATTTTCGTCCCCAACAGGCCCTTGGTCTTGATGGCCGCCTCGGTACGATCCCCGAGCCGGATGTTCTTTTGGACGGTGAACTTGATCAGCACCCGCGGACCGTCCAGCTCGATCGAGGTCACCCTGCCCACCTGGAAACCCGAAACCTGGACCCCCGCATCACCTGTGATACCGCCCGCCTCGGCGAAGTAGGCCGAGTACTCCTTGGTCTGGTTGAGGAAGGGCAGCTTGTCGTATTGCAGTGCCCCGACCACGATGCCGATGGTGAGCGCCAGACCGATCGCCCCGATGACAAATAGATTTCGTTCACTGAAAGGCTTCACCTCGGCGCGCACCTCCCAGTGCTCTGGCCCGCGACCTTGACGTACACCGGCTGGCCACCCTTGCCGTTGAGCTTGAGCACGATGTCGCACAGGTAGAAGCTGAAGAAGTCACCGTAAATGCCTTGTCGCGCAAGGGCTTGGTAAGCATCCGGCAAGGTGTTGATCAGATTGTCGAAGTAGTCGTGATCTGCCACCACGATTCCCGCGGCCCGATCGGTCTCCCGGATCGTCTTCGCAAACGGTGGACGGGCCTGCGCCAGCAAGTCGGTGATGCTTCCCGCGGCCGCGTTGGTGTAGGCCAGGCCGTTGCTGATGTCCTCTTTACGCGCCGCCAGGCCCTGCACCAGTTCGGCAAGCGCGTCGACAGCCTTTGAGAATTGGTCGTTCTGGTCGCCCAACGATCCGAGTACGACGTCGAGGTTGACGATGACCTCCCCGATCAGCTGATCCCGGTCGGCCAGTGTGGTGGTCAGCGCGGCGGTCTGGGCGAGGAACGAGTTGATGGTTCCGCCCTGGCCTTGCAGGGCAGCAATCAGCTGGCCGGACAACGCGTTTACCTGTTCCGGATCCAGCGCCCGAAAAAGCGGCCGGAACCCACCGATCAATGCGTCCAGGTCCAACGCCGGCGACGTGCGCGCCATCGGGATCGTGTCACCCTGGTTCAGCTTCTTGGTGGCGCCCGTGCCCTCTTCCAGCGCCAGATACCGGCCGCCGATCAAGTCGTCGTAGCGGATGACCGCTCGGCTGCCTTCGGTCAGCACCACCGAATCGTCGGCGGTGAATTCAACCAACGCCGTGGTGTCGGGCTGGATCTCGACCTTCTTCACCTGGCCGACCTCGACGCCCGCGATGCGGACGAAATCGCCGTTCTCCAACCCGGTCACGTTGACGAATTCGGCGTTGTAGGTCCTGGCTTTCTCGCCGAATCGCAGCTGTCCGAAGACCGCGTAGAGGCCGAACACGCCCAGCAGGCACACAGCCAGAAAGACGGCGAGGCGCAATCCGACGCCTCCCAGGCTTTCTCTCATGGCCGGTTACCTTTCTTTGTCGTCCTTGCTGCCGGTCTGTCGACGGTCATGGTGACGGGACCACCGCCGTCGGCAGTGGAACAGGCGGTAGCGGGGTCGGCTGCATTTGCGCGGGATGCGGGACCACGAACGGTTCCGTGCCCGGTGTCGGACCTGGGTCCCGTGGCGCCATCGGCGGAGGCGCCGGCGGCAGACCCGGCCACAACGGAGTGCCGTCCGGCGCGTAGAGGTCCGCTCCATACGCAGGGGCGCCTGGATACGGAATCGGTCCTGGCGCAGGTCCGCCGAACAGGTTACGAATGCTCGGCGGTTCGGGCACCGCACGGGTGACGGGCAGGTAGTTGGCCCAGGCCGGGAAGCCGATGCCGGGGTTGGGTCGCCAATCCACGCCGGTGCCGAATCCGGTGTTGGTGACGAGATTGCGCACCGGCCAGTTCTTCGCGACATCGGGCAGAGAGCCGCAGCTTGGTTTACCGCCCGGTCCGCCCTTGGCGCCGATGACCGGCAGGTTGGTCGGATAGTGGTACGGGTCGTCCCCGAGCGCCAGCGAGGTGTCGAGCACGAGTGTTCTGCCGTTGCCGCCGGGCGCTTCGTAACCTCCGGTGTCCAGAAGGGTTTTCGCGCCAACCAGCAGACAGGTGTACTCGGGGTTGTACTTGTACAACAGGTTGGTCGTGGGCTCGAGAACGTTGATGGCCCTGATGAGGTTGGCCTGATTCGGAGCCAGCAGGCTGATGCCACTGTTGGAAAGCCCAATCGTGGCCAGCAGCAACGCATCCAACTGTTCGGCGTGGTTGGTGATCGTGGTACTGGTCGTGCTCGCCGCGTTCAGGACGGACAGAATGTCTTGCGCGGCAACACTAAAGGTGTCGTTGAAATCCTTGAGCGCGCGCCAGTCGGCTCGTATCGTCTCGTTGCGCGGGTTCAGTTCGAGCAGAACCTGGTTGGCGTCGGTGGTGGCTTGACCGATCCGTTCGCCCTGTCCACGGACGCCTTCGGCGAGTGCGGACAGGGTGCTGTTGAGCTTGGCCGGGTCGATCGTGTCCAGTACGACAACAACGTTCTCGAACACCGTATTGACTTCGGTGCTGACGTTGGTCGACTTCAGCACCTGACCGGACGCAAGCCGCTGCGAGCTGGGATCGCCGGGAAAAACCAGATCGACGAACTTGGCACCGAAGACCGTGGTGGCCCGGATCCGCGGTTCAACGTTCGCCGGAATGTTTTTGAGCTGGCCCGAATCGATCTCCAGCTTCAAAACCACCGGCTCCTTGCCGCCGCTGATCTCGGCGACCCGCCCGACCTGAACACCACGCAGCTTGACCTTGGCGTTGGTCTCCATCACCAAGCCAGCCCGGTCCGAGGTCAACGTGACCGGCACTGACCTCCGGAACGTGCCGGTGAACAAGGCATACGTCAGCCAGATAGCGGCGACGAGCACCAACACCAGGATGAGCGTCGCCCATCCGGGATGCATGCCTTCTTCTCTGTCGTCCATTGCGCTAACCAGCCAGGTTGAAGTTGCCGGATTGGCCGTAGATGGCGAGCGACATCATCACGAGAACGAACGCGGCGATGATCAAGGACATGCGCACCGCGCGCCCGACCGCCTCACCAACGCCGGCGGGACCGCCGCGCGCGGTGAAGCCGTAATAGGTGTGCACGAGCATGATTACCACGGCGAGTGCCACGCATTGGATGAATGACCAGAACAAATCGGTGGGGTTCAGAAATGTCCTGAAGTAGTGGTCGTAAACGCCCGTCGATTGTCCGTAGAGAACGGTGGTGCCGAATCGCGCCGCCCAGAACGAAGCCAGCACACCCACGCAATAGAGCGGGATCACCACGAGTAGGCCGGCCACCACCCGGGTGGACGCAAGGTAGGCGACGCTGCGGATGCCCATCACCTCGAGCGCGTCGATCTCCTCATTGATCCGCATCGCGCCGAGTTGTGCTGTGGCGCCAGCGCCGATCGTCGCCGAGAGCGCGACCGCGGTCGTCGCGGGCGCGATCAGTCGCACATTGAAGAAGGCCGACGCGAATCCCGTCAGGGCCTCGACACCGATCTCCGAGAAGTCGGTGTACCCCTGCACCGCCACCAGCGCGCCGGTCGTCACTGTCAGGAACCCGACGATTGCGACCGTTCCGCCGATGATGATCAACGCACCTGCGCCCAACCCCATCTGGGCAATGAGCCGGATCAATTCGACGCGGTACTGGGTGACGGCGATAAGGATCGACCGCAGTGTGCGGCCATAGAATTTCGTCTGCCGCCCAACGCTATTCCAGCCATTCACCCACGGGCGGGCCCTGGCCTTGAGCCAAGGGAACTGGGAATGGGGCCTCGAGACGGTCACATTGTCACCTTTACGGCGACGGCGGTGGCGACGACATTGATGGCGAACAGCGCCATAAAGGTGAACACAACCGTTTCGTTCACGGCGTTCCCTACACCTGCTGGGCCGCCGCGCACGGAAATGCCCTTGTAACAAGCGATCAGACCAGCCGACAGCCCGAACAACGCAGCCTTCAGCAGCGCGATCGTGACATCGGCTGCGCCGATGATGAGTGTCAAGCCGGACGCGAACGCACCTGGCGAGACGTTCTGAATGTAGATGCAGAAGAAGTAGGCGCCGGCCAGACCGACGAGGATCACCGACGCGGAGAGTGCAAGGGACACCAGCGTTGCGGCCAGCACGCGGGGAACCACAAGGGCCTGAACGGGGTTGACGCCCATCACCCGCAAGGCGTCGAGTTCCTCCCGAATCGTGCGCGCACCGAGATCGGCACACATGGCGGTCGCGCCGGCGCCGGCGACCACCAGCACGGTGACGATCGGACCGATCTGGCGCACCGTGCCGAGTGCGGCACCGGTTCCGGAGAAATCGGCGGCACCGAACTCCGTCAACAGGATATTGAAGGTGAACGTGAGCAACACGGTGTAGGGGATCGTCAACATCAGCGTCGGCACGATCGACACCCGCGCGACAAACCAACTCTGTGTGATGAACTCGCGCCATGCGAATGGGGGCTGGAACATCGCGACGAAGGTGTCAAGAGCCATCGCGAAGAAGCCACCGAACGCGCGCACCGGCTTGGCGACGACGTCGGAAGCCACCATCAGCCCGTCCTCCCTCGTAGGCGCCACGTTGGCATGGGCCGCCGCGCCCACGACCGCGCCGACCTGTACCACTGTGACACGGGACACGGGACGTTGACCGGAGAACGGTACATCAAGTTTTTCGCAGCGAGCAACACGGATACAGATCAGCGTGATCATTGCCGCTTCGGGTACCCGGCGCAAGTTAAGGCAGGCCGTAATCCGCTCTGCCGCAACGTCTACCAAAGCTTAAAAGGCAGATCGGTGCCGGGTTAGCGACGTGTCGCGGCTCAAAACCATTGTCAGAGGCGGCCGCACGAGGTACATCACGATTGCGTCACGCAAACTGCCTTCAGCAAACTCAACTGAGCCCGCGAGGACCAGCTCGACAGGATCGGTGTCAGACGTTGGCGACGGCTTCCTCCACGTCGGCCACGATGATTTTGCGCATCCCCTCCATCGCCCTGAACGCCGCGGCCGCGCGCGCGGGGTTGGGGTCGAGCTCAAGCTCGAACATCCGTTCCGGCACGATCTGCCAGCTCAGCCCGAACCGGTCTTTGAGCCAGCCGCATTGCGACTCCTCGCCGCCTTCGGTCAGCCGGTCCCAGTAGTAGTCGACCTCTTCCTGATCCTTGCAGTGGACCACGAAGGACACCGCTTCGGTGAACTTGAAGTGCGGACCGCCGTTGATGCCCATGAACCGGATGCCGTCCAGCACGAAGAAACCCGCCAACACACCACCGGGCTTACCGGGCTCGGTCTCGGGGTAGTGACTGACCTCCTCGATCGACGAGTTCGGGAAGATCGACGTGTAGAACTGCGCGGCTTCTTCGAGGTTGTTGTCGAACCAGAGCGACGGGGTGATCGACGGCATTGGGTCCTCCTGTTGGGGTGACGGCTTCAGGTATGGAGACCGCCGCGGCGTCGGGAATTCATCGCCCGGTCGGCCACCGCCCGATCGGCGCCCAGCGCCCGAAGTGCGAAATCCAGTACACGAGCCAGCGAACGTTCCAGCTGCCGTTCGTCATCGGGCGATACGCCGGTCATCTCGCGGCTCACCACGGCACTAAGGGCTATCGCGTCGCGCTCGGGCTCGGCCAGCGGAAAGGAGCCGTCTGCACGGCCCCGACGCAGAATCTCCACCAGGGAGCGTTCGCGGTCGGCATGGGCGCGCTCGCGGGTCTCGCGGTACCCCTTCGCGGCCCGGACCTCGTCCGAGTCGATCACGGTCAGGTGCATCCGCAGCTGCGGGTCATTCGCCCAGCCGAACATTCGGCCGATCCATTCCTTGAGTTGCTCGACGGGGGACCCTGGCGCCTCTTCGGCAATCTGGTCCAGCCGAGCGGCCAGCGCGTCGCTCTCGTGCCGCAGCATCGCCAGGAACAGCTCATCCTTGGATTCGAAGTGTCGATAGAACGCACGCGTCGAAACCCCGGCACGCTGCAGGATCGCGGCAACCGGGATCGGGCCGCTGTGCGGCTCCGACAGACAGACGTAGGCGGCATCGATGATGCAGCCACGGTCGTCTTCGCCGGGCGTTTGGGGCTGCACCCGCCGATTCTATGGACGCTGACGGGCCGCTGGGCCGAAGAACGGTACAAATGGTCCGCTCGGTAACGTGAGCCCACGGGGCCAGCCGAGAGGACGTCCATGAGCACAACGCGTAGCGAACCGCAGACGGTGAAGTTTCGAGGTGCCGAGGACATTGCTCTGGTGGCCGACGAATGGAACCGGGGCGCGCCGTTCGGAGCCGCTCCGGCGGCGACATCCGGCCAAGCCCCACCTTCCGTTTTGCTCCTCCACGGCGGTGGGCAGAACCGCTTCTCATGGAAGAACACCGGCCAGATCCTTGCCGACCAGGGGCTGCACGTCGTCGCACTGGACAGTCGCGGCCACGGCGACAGCGACCGGGCGCCGAAAGCCAACTACACGGTGGACGCGCTGTGCGCGGACACCCTGGCGGTGCTGGAGCAGATCGGCAGGCCGGTGATCCTCATCGGCGCCAGCATGGGCGGAATGACCGGCATCCTCGTCGCCGACGCCGCCGGCCCGGAAAAGGTGACCAAGCTGGTCCTGGTCGACGTGGTGCCGCGGTACGAGAAGGACGGCAGCGCGCGCATCCGCGACTTCATGTTCAGCCATGTGCATGGCTTCGAAACGCTCGAAGAGGCGGCCGACGCGGTCGCCGAGTATCTGCCGCATCGGACCAAACCGCGCAGTCCTGAAGGGCTCAAGAAGAACCTGCGCAAGCGCGGCGGCCGCTGGTACTGGCACTGGGACCCGAAGTTTCTCACCGTGCCGACCGACGATCCGTTTGTCCGCGTCGAGAAGCTGGAGCAGGCCGCGATCGGTCTCACGATCCCGATTCTGCTGATCCGCGGCAAGCTGTCGGACGTGGTGAGCGCCGAAGGCGTCAAAGATTTCCTTGCCAAGGTGCCAAAGGCCGAGTTCGTCGAGTTGTCCGAGGCGGGACACACCGCCGCCGGCGACGACAACGACGCGTTCTCCGACGTCGTCGCGCAATTCGTCAGCCGGTGACCACCGACAGTCGCTCCGCCGGCTTCAACTTCCTTGAGGAGCCGGAGCTTCCGGCGCCGCGGGTGAGCGAGGCGCAGGCCGAGCAGATCCTTGCCGAGCACTACGGTCTGCGCGCCCGCGCGACTTCCCTTGGCAGCCAGCAGGACAAGAACTTCATGGTTGCCGATCCCGATGGCAAGACCATCGGGGTGCTCAAGATCGCGAATCCCGCGTTCAGCGCAACCGAGTTGGAAGCCCAGGATGTGGCGGCGGATTTGATCGCCGAAGTGGAGCCGTCGCTGCGCATCGCTGTGCCGCTGCCCAATCTGGCGGGCGAGAAGCGCACGGCCGTCACCGGATTGGTCGACGGCACCGCCCACGTGCGGCTGCTTCGCTACCTGCCGGGCGGAACGCTACTGGAGTCGGGTTATCTGTCACCCGCGGTTGTCGCCGGTCTCGGCGAGGTGGCCGGACGGGTGAGCCGGGCGCTCGAAGGCTTCCG
The DNA here is from genome assembly GCA_963711755.1 of uncultured Actinomycetota bacterium. Lineage (GTDB taxonomy): Bacteria > Actinomycetota > Actinomycetes > Mycobacteriales > Mycobacteriaceae > Mycobacterium. The sequence goes on along the minus strand of CAVQFK010000023.1, from coordinate 126,583 downwards.
CCATGCCGGCCTGGATCGGGCGCTGCAGTGGGATCTGCGCTACGGCGCCGACGTTGTGGCACAACTTATTTCACACGTCGAGGACCCCGAGCACCGAGCCGCGATCGAGGCGGCGACACGAGACGCCTGGTCGCGGATCGCGCCATTGTCCGACGAGTTGCGTCGGCAGGCGGCGCACATCGATCTCACCGATGCCAACGTCGTGGTCTCACGGTCGCAGGACGGCTCCGTACAACCGGACGGCGTCATCGATTTCGGCGACCTGTCAGACACGTGGACGGTGTCCGAGCTCGCGATAACCGCGTCGTGTGTGCTTGGACATCCCGGTGCCGATCCCACGTCGGTGCTGCCTGCCGTGCGGGCCTTCCACGAGGTCAGACCACTGACGTCAGCAGAAGTGGATGCGCTGTGGCCACTGCTGGTGTTGCGCACCGCGGTGCTCATCGTCAGCGGTGCGCAGCAGGCCGGCATCGACCCGGACAACGACTACGTCACCGAACAATCCGACGGCGAGTGGCGCATGTTCGAACTGGCCACGTCTGTCCCGATCGACGTGATGACCGCGTTGATCAGGGCCGACCTCGGGTTGGCAGGACAGCCCGAACCCGTGGCGGGATCGCTTGTCGCCGTAGACCCCTCGTCCGTTGCGACGCTGGATCTGTCCACCGCATCGGACGCCTACGATTACGCGTTCGATGCCGATGGCGCATTGCGGCCAGGCGCGCAGGACGATGCGGCGAGGGCGGCGGTGCGCAACGGCGCGCACCTGGTGGTGACCCAGTACGGGCAGCCACGTCTGAGTCGCACCCTCAGGTTGAGTCACGACGGCCCCGACGTGGTGCCAACGGGAATCGGCGTGTGGGCCGCGACGGCCACCACCCTTGCCGCGCCGTGGGACGGCGAGGTCGAAGGATCCGTATTGCGCGGCTCCGAATACGAACTGACGTTGACCGGCGTGGACGTCGTGTCGGGCAGCGTTCGTGCAGGCGATACGTTGGCCGAAGTGCCCGCGGAGGTGTGGGTCGAGATCGGTGTGCGTCCGCTCGGTGCGCCGCCTGCGCCGTCGTTCACCAGTGCCGAACTTGCGCCCGGTTGGCTCGCGGTCACCCGTGATCCACGACCGCTGCTCGGCCTGCCTGCGGTCGACGCGCACGAGACGGGTGACCTGTTGTCGCGTCGCGACGCGAGTTTTGCTGCGGTGCAGGAATTTTACTACCGCAGGCCACCGCAGATCGAACGCGGCCGACGGCACTACCTGATGTCCACGGCCGGCCGCACCTATCTGGACATGGTCAACAACGTCACCGTGCTCGGCCACGCTCATCCACAAGTCGCCGACACCGCCGCACGGCAGTTGCGCAAGCTCAACACGAACTCGCGGTTCAACTACGAGCTGGTGGTCGAGTTCAGCGAGCGGCTGGCCGCCACCCTACCCGAGCAGCTGGACACCGTGTTCCTCGTCAACTCCGGTTCGGAGGCAAGCGATCTGGCGATCAGGCTCGCGACGGCCGCGACCGGAAGGCGTGACGTTGTCGCCGTCAGCGAGGCGTATCACGGCTGGACATACGGCACCGATGCGGTGTCCACGTCAACGGCGGACAACCCCAATGCAATTGCCACCCGCCCCGACTGGGTGCACACGGTCGAGTCCCCGAACAGCTTCCGCGGCAAGTACCGGGGGGCGGATGCGGTGCGCTATGCAGGCGACGCGGTGGAGCAGATCTCGCGGCTGACCGCCGAAGGTCGCGCCCCTGCGGGGTTCATCTGCGAGAGCGTGTACGGCAACGCGGGCGGCATGGCGCTGCCGGACGGCTACCTGCAGCAGGTGTATGGCGCGGTGCGTGCAGCGGGAGGCCTGGCGATCTCCGACGAGGTTCAGGTCGGGTATGGCCGTCTCGGCGAATGGTTCTGGGGGTTTCACCAGCAGGGGGTGGTGCCGGACATCGTGTCGATCGCGAAGTCGACGGGCAACGGCTACCCGCTGGGGGCCGTGATCACGAGCCGGGCGGTCGCAGAAGGCTTCGCGTCACAGGGTTACTTCTTCTCGTCGACCGGTGGGAGCCCGCTGTCGTGCGCGATCGGTCTCACCGTCTTGGACGTGCTGCGCGACGAGGGGCTGCAGGACAACGCCGCGCGCGTCGGCGCCCATCTGAAGTCGAGACTGCAAGCGCTGCAAGACAAGCACGCGATCATCGGCACCGTGCACGGCATCGGGCTCTACCTCGGTGTCGAAATGGTTCGTGACCTTGCGACCCTGGAGCCCGCGCCGCGCGAGACGTCGGCGATCTGCGACCGGATGCTGGAACTCGGGGTGATCATCCAGCCGACGGGTGATCACATGAACATCCTGAAGACCAAGCCGCCGTTGTGTATTGACATCTCGTCGGCCGACTTTTACGCCGACACGTTGGACCGGGTGCTGACCGAAGGCTGGTAGCCGGCTAACCCACCACGCCCAACTCCGACGCGAAGTACGCCCGCGCGATGTGTTTGGCCTCGTCTGAAGGGACGGCACGAATCACCTTCTGGGCTCCCAAGCCGTCGATCATCGTGAGCAGCCGCCGTGCTGCCACGCTGACGTCATCGACCACGAACTCACCGTCCCTCATGCCTGCGCGCACGATGTCGGCGATGCAGATCAGCCATTCGTCCGTGAGGTCGTTGGCCTCCGTGGCGAGCGCGGGGTTGCGCCTGCCGAGGCTCCATGCGTCCAGCCACAGTGCGCCGGCGTCGTCACTGGAGTCGTCGAGGACGTAGTCCATCAGCGCGTCCATCTTGGCCAGCGCCGTCGGCGCGGCGTCGACGCGTGATCGGGCCTCGGCCAGATCGGCTACCGCGGCGGACCGAAACGCTGCGGTGATGAGTTGTTCGGCCGACGAGAAATAGTGACTGACCAGGCCCGGGGTGACGCTCAAGTCCGCGGCGACCCGACGCAGCGTGACGGCCGACAACCCCTCGGCCGCGGCCAGCTCAACCGCCTTGGCAAGGAGTTCGCCGTGGCGTTCGGCTGGCAGCTTGCGTTTGGCGTCACGCGCGTCGACGGTCAATTTCGGTCCTTCCTATTGACGAATCGCGATCCTTATTGAACACTACATCAACACTATTGATCCACCCATCAACAAGCAGTGAATCGAGCAGCCATGACCGCTACCCTGTCCGGCCCCGCCGTCAGCTTGCGCACCGACCGCGTCGGCGCGGTCGAGGCCGCCGGCATCGAGTACCTCGCCGAGGATGCTCGCGATTCGCGGCCCCGCAATCTCGGCGCGGTGTTCCTCGGCGCGAACTTCACCTGGACGAATGTGGTATTCGGCGCGTTCGCGATCCTGTTCGGGCTGAGCTTCTGGCAGACCGTCTCGTCGATGGCCGTCGGCACGGCCATCGGCACCCTTGCCGTCCTGCCCACCGCGATCATCGGGCCGCGCACCGGGACGAACATGACGGTCTCCAGCGGCGCGTTCTTCGGCATCCGCGGCCGGTTCATCGGTTCGGGCATCGCGCTGGCCATTGCGCTCGGCTTCGCCTCGGTGACGGTGTGGACCAGCGGTGACGCGATCGTCGCCGCGGCGCACCGGATGTTGGGCACGCCGCAGAACGACGTCGTGCACGCGGTCGCCTACGCCGCGGTGGCCGCGTTGATGGTGACTGTGGCGCTCTACGGCCACGCGACGATCGTCGCCATACAGAAGGTGGTTGTGCCTGTTGTTGGCGTGTTGATGGTGCTTGGCGTCGTCGCGTTCGCGGGCAGCTTCCAGACCGGCGCGGCAGGCGGTGAGTACGCCCTCGGCGGGTTCTGGCCGACTTGGGCGCTGTCGGCGGTGTTGTTCGCTGCCGCCCCAATCTCGTACGGGCCCACCATCGGCGACTACACCCGGCGAATCTCGGCCCGCCGCTACTCCAATCGGCGGATCTGCGCGGCGCTGGGCATCGGCATGTTCATCGGCGTGCTGCTGCCGAGCCTGTTCGGCGCATTTACCGCCCTGTCGTTCGCGAACCCGACCGACTCCTACCTCGATGACCTGGTGACCGCCTCCCCAGGTTGGTACGTGCTGCCGATCGTGGTCATCTCGCTACTCGGCGGGCTGAGCCAGGGCGTGCTGTGCATCTACGCCAGCGGCTTGGACCTGGAAGGCCTTGCGCCACGGCTGAAGCGGACGCAGACCACGATCATCACCGCGGCGGTTGCGATCGCGCTGCTGTATCTGGGCGTGTTCGTGTTCGATGCGGTCGAGTCGGTGACGGCGATGACCGTGGCACTCAACGCGGTCATCACGCCGTGGGTGGCGATCCTGGCGATCGGTGCGCTGCGCACCAAGACGTACGACCCCAACGATCTGCAGGCGTTCGCGCACGGTCTGCATGGCGGGCGCTATTGGTTCACCGGCGGCTGGAATGTGCCTGCCGTGGCGGCGTGGACGATCGGCGCCGTGTTCGGGCTGCTGACGGTCAACACGACGCTCTATGTCGGGCCGCTGGCCGATATCGCGGGCGGTGTCGATGTGAGCACCCTCGGATCGGCCGCGCTGGCAGGCTTGATCTATCTCGCGAGCAGACGCAGAATCACCCGACACGCCGCCGCGACACGCGCTTCTGCGTCTGCTCGCCAAGAAAACTAGGCCGCGAGGACTCGTGCGTCCTCGGCCCGCCAGTACAGCTGCACCCGCTGGCCCGGCTCGACCCGCTCGGCCCAGGCTGATGTGGTCACCGCCAGTACGGTATTCGAGTCAAGCCGGGCCAGGACGCGCACGACTTCCCCTGCGCGCATGACCTCCTCGACACGCGCCACCACAGTCGGATGGCCTGCCGGGACGTCGCCTCCGGCGAGCACCCGCACCCGCTCGGGGCGCACCGCGTACGCCACCGCGCCCTGCGCTTGATCGCCAGCGGACACCGTCTGACCGAGTGCGGGCACCTGCACCGTCCCCGGCCCGGTCATGTTGGCGTCGAACACATTTGACTCGCCGATGAACTCGGCCACGAAGCGGGTGCGCGGGTCGTCATAGATCTCCTCCGGCGTCCCGACCTGTTCGACCTTGCCGTCCCGCAGCACCGCAATTCGGTCCGACAGGACCGACGCCTCTTCTTGGTCATGGGTGACGAACACGAACGTCGTGCCGGTGTCATGGTGCAGCCGCCGCAGATCGAGCTGCATGCGTCGGCGCAGCCGCAGGTCCAGCGCCGCGAACGGCTCATCGAGCAGCAGCACCTTCGGCTGCTTCACCAGCGCCCGCGCCAACGCGACCCGCTGGCGTTGACCGCCCGACAGGGCCGCGACCCGATGCCCGGCGAACGACTCCAGGTCGACGCTGGCCAGCGCCTCCCGCGCCCGGCGGCGCGCGTCCTTGCGGCCGACCTTCTCCATCCGCAGCCCGAACGCGACGTTGTCGGCCACGCTCATGTGCGGAAACAGGGCGTAGTCCTGGAACACCGTGTTCACCGGCCGACGGTGCGGTGGCACCGCTCGTCACGTCCGAACCGTCGATGACGACCGACCCCGCATCGGGGATGACGAAGCCGGCGAGCATCGAAAGGATCGTGGTCTTGCCGCAGCCGCTCGGCCCGAGCAGCGTCAGGAACTCTCCGGTGCGCACGCCGCAGACTCACTCCGTCGACCGCGGTGTTCGGCCCATACGACTTGCGGACCTCGGCAAGCTCGACAGCGGCCTTCTCCGCCGCGGCCGGAGGGGCGGCGGTGAACCGTTCACCGGTCATTGTCACTGCGCCACCTGCCGGTTCCACTGCGCGGTCCACTCCGAGCGGTGCTTGTTGATCGCTGCCCAGTCTGGGAACGTCAGATCCTCAAGAGACCCGTTGGCGCCGTATGGCATTCGCGCTTTCGTCTGCTCGTCGAGCTCCACCGTGGTGTTCGCAGGGGCGACGAACAGGTCTTTGGCCAGGCCCTGCTGGGCGGCCGCACTGGAGGCGAAATCGATGAACTGCGTCGCCAGGTCCTGCTGGTCCGTGCCTGCGCTCAGGTGCCAGCGGCTGTCCGCGGCCAGCGCCCCCTCCTTCGGGACCACCCATGTGATCGGCAAGCCCTGGTCGGCCATCGGCCACGCGCCAGGGTTGTAATGGGCGGCCACCGTCGCCTCGCCGGACTGCATCAGGTTCGATGCGGTGCCCGACGAGTCGAAGAACGCGGCCACGTCCAGCTTGGCGATGGCGTCGAAGCCGGGCTGGATGTTGTCGATCCCGCCGCCGTTGAGCTCGGCCGCCTGGATCAGGAACGGCAGCCCTCCGGTGGTGTCCGGCGTCGGCACTGTCACCTTGCCGGCGTATCGCTGATCCCACAGGTCCGCCCACGCCGCGGGCGGCTGGTCCACCTGCTCGGTGTTGTACGCCAGGCCGAGCGCCCAGAATCCCATCGTCACCGCCCACAGCCCCTGGTCGTCGCGAAGCTGCGCCCGGTCCGATAGATCCGGCAGATTGGTCAACTGGTCCTCCGGCAAAGTCGCCACCAGACCTTCGGCCCGCGCAACCTCCGACACCCCGGAGTCGAGCAGCGCCACGTCGAACACGCCAGATTCCTGGCGCATCTTGCCAAGCGCGAGCGTGGACGTGCTTTCCACGGTTTGGATGGTGACGCCGTGCTCGGCCTCGAACGGTTTGATGATGTTGGCCTGGATGGCCTCGCCCCAGCTGCCGCCGAACACGCTGACCGTCAACGTCTTACCGCCGGAGTCGCTACTCGTTTGGGCTTGCTGCTCGGCCTGCTCTGCGGCACCGCAGCCGGACATGGCCAGCAGGGCGGTCGCGGCGACCGTAGCAGTCGCGGCCTTGACGTACCTCACGATGGTCCTCCTCTATCAGGGTCGTCTGACGAAGCTCAGGGGGTTGCGCCGACGCGTTCGAGGCCGGTGAGCCTGTCCAACAGCAAGAGCGCGCCGAACGCGATGAGCACGGTCAGCGTCGACACCGCCGATACGGTCGAGTCGACGGTGTAAGTGACGTGGTTGAGCAGCTCCACGGGCAGCGGCGTCGACGTCGGGGTCGCCAAGAACATGCTGACCTCGACGTTGATATAGCTGATGCCGAACCCGAACAGACAGCCCGCTCCGAGGCCTGGCCGCACCAGCGGCAGGGTGACATGCCAGAACCGCCGCCACGGCGTCGCGCCAAGGTCCGCGGCTGCGCGTTCGCAGGTGATCGGTACCGCGACGAGGGAGGCGAGCACGCTCCGCAGCACGAACGGCATCGCCAGCAGCGTGTGCGCGAGCACGAACCCGGTCAAGGTGCGGCCCACGCCGAGCACCAGCAGCCATTGCAGAAGGCCGACGCCCAGCACGATCTGCGGAACCAGCATCGGCAGTGTCAGAAGCGATTCCAGCGCCGACCGGAAACGCAGCCGACCGCGGGTCAGCGCCAGCGCGGCGGGCATCGAGACCACTGCGGCCAGCACGGTCGCCAGCGTCGCGATCTTTGTGCTCACCCAGATCGCGTTCATCCACGCTTCGTCGGCGAGCACCGCGGTGAACCAATGCAGCGTGAACCCTTTGGGCGGGAACGCCAGGAAAGAGGTGGTCGACACCGAGGTGCCCAGGAGCACCAGCAGCGGCAGCAGCAGGAAGCCGATCAACAGGGCGACCGCGGCCAAGCCGAGCGCGCGGCCCCACCCCGCCGGCCTCATCGGTCCTCTCCCTGTCCGCTCGAGGTGGGACGCAACAGCCGCAGATAGATCGCGATCGCGGCCACGCTTAGCAGCAGCATCAGCACCGCAAGCACCGCCGCGGTCGACCAGTCGAACGTCACCAGCACCTGGTCGTAGATCAGCATCGACAGCACGGTCACCTGTCCGCCCGACAGCACCGCAGGCGTCACATAGCTGGTGAACGCCATCGCGAACACCATCAGCGCGCCCGCGTACACCCCTGGCAGGGTCAGCGGCAGCGTCACGTGCGCGAAGCGGCGCACCGGGCCCGCGCCAAGGTCGGCGGCGGCCCGCTCCAGCTGCGGCGCGGAGGCGTCGAACACCGCGAGGATAGTCAGCGCCGCGTACGGGAGCAGGATGTAGACGAGGCCGACGATAATGCCAGTCTCGTTGTACAGCAAGGATATTCCGTTCAACCCGGCCGCCTGCAGCACATCGTTCACCAGCCCCTGCTGGCCAAGGATCACCAGCCAGCCGAACGAGCGCACGACCGCGGAGATGAACATCGGCGTGATCAACAGCAGCAGCATCATCCGTCGCGCCCAGCTCGAGGCCAGCACCCTGGCGATGCAGAACGCGGCGACATATCCGAGCACCACGGTGGCCACGGTCGCCACCAGCGCGATCCGCAGCGTTGTCACCGTCACCTGCAGGTAATAGCCGTCCGAGAGCACGTTCTCGTACGCGCTTCCCCCGCCGCGCAGGCTGGCGGCGAACAGCAGCACCACCGGCGCGCAGAACAGCACCGCCGAGACGAGCAGCGCGGGCAGCACCTGCAGCCAGGCCGCTGACCCGCCCCGCCCCCGGTTGCGCGACGGCGTAACCGTCCCGCCGCCGGCGTCGTCGCGCGTCAGAACCGGCGCACTCACCGCGTCGCCTTCTCCTGGGCCATCTCCTTGGCGAGGGTGTCGACGAGGTTGCACGCCGCGGCGACAGCGACCGCAGCGCGATTCATGTCGGCCTTGTCGAACGTGTCGCTGCTGCGGTGGTAGTCCTCTTGCCGCCACCACATCAGCAGGCACGCAGGCACGCCCCGGGCGTGGAACGCCCAGTGATCCGCGCCGGGCTTGTTGTCGTCGACGTGCACGGGGCCGAGTTCGGAGATGCCAGCCGCAGCGATCGCCTCCTGTCCGGCGCGACGCAGGTCGGGGTCGGTGCACCACAGCCAGAAGAACTCGCCGCCGGAGATCTGGTCCAGGCACACGCAGTAGCGCACGTGCTCGAGGAGCCCGCGCTCGACGAGGTCGTTGACGTAGAACTCCGAGCCGAACATGCCGACCTCCTCACCGGCGATGCCGATGAAGGTCACGTTCACCGGGGCCTTGGTCTGCAGTAGGTGCTCGAGGATGCCGAACATGCCCGCAGTGCCGGATGCGTTGTCGTAGGCGCCAGGCGAACCGATCTGGGTGTCGTAGTGCGCGCAAACCACGATGTGCTCGTCGGTGCCGGGGTTGCCGCGGTAAGAGCTGACGACGTTGTAGGAGTAGGCGTCTGGGTCCAGCTCGGATTCGAAGTCCAGCTGGACGGTCACCGGTGTTCCTGCGTCGATGTCGGCGAGCAGGACCTCGGCGTCTTCCTTCGCGATCACCAGCTGGGGCATCCGGTAGAGCGGCCGCGGATTGATCAGCGGGATGGCGCCGCCGCGGGGGTTCACCACGAGCACCGCGGCAGGGGCGCCTTCCTCGTCAAGCACGGCAAGGGTGTCCATCTCGTACAAGCCCTCGATCAGCGCCCGCTGGCCGAGCCGCGTCAGCCGTCCGCGGAGCTGCTTGGCAGGGGCCGAATACACCACCGGTGCAGCGGGCACCGCCCGCGGGTGTGGTTCGAGCACCTGCAGCTGAGGAGTGGAGGTGGCCGACCAGCCGACGAAGTTCAGCCGCTGCAGCCGCGCCGCCAGGCCCGCGTTGGCGAACTCCTTCGCCAGTAGTTCGGCGGCCGCATGCTCGCCATCGCTGGCAGAAAACCGCGGCCCGATCGTCTCCGACAGCTCCCGCATGATCCGCGCTACCGTTTCCACTTACACAAGTCCCTTCGGTTTACCGAGCGTATGTTCGTTACACTGACACGTGTGGTCGGCTAGGTCAAGCCTCTTGGCACACTGGACCGGCTGCACGGTCATATAGGAAGGTGGCTCGAGTGATGTCACGTCCGCACAGCACGCTGACCGAGGAGCCGGACCCTGGCGGGGGCGGACTCACCTCCCCAACGCGGATCACTCTTGCCACGAACCTGCGCAGGCTGCGCCGGCTGCGCGGGATGTCCTCTGCGCAGTTAGCGCGACTGTCCAACGTCGGCCCGGCGACCCTGTCAGGGCTGGAGCGGGGTGCGGGCAACCCGACCTTGGACACGCTGCAGGCGCTGTCGGAGACCCTCGGGGTGCCGCTGACCGAGTTGCTCGACGGCGCCAGCAGGCCGCCAGTCACCGTCGTCCGCGCCGACCAAGGCGCGCAGGTGAGGCGCCCGAACCTGCAGTTGCGGTTCGTGCACCGGTTCACCTCAGGAGGCCTGGACGTCGTCGAGCTGTACGAGATGACGGCGCTGCCCGGGGATCCGCACGTGTCTCGCGGGCATCCAGGGGTGGAGAACATCTTGGTGACCTCGGGCAACATGACCGTCGGCCCGGCGGATGCGCCCGTGCTGCTCGCGGCTGGTGACTTCATCAGCTTCGCCGCCGATGGGCCGCACCTGTACGCCTGTGAGGGCGACCGGCCTGCGCACGCCGTGCTGGCGCTGCGGCACCCCGTGGACGAGCTGGCCCGCGGCGGCAGCGACTCTGTCATTCTCGCGCTCACCAACGAGGACGAAAACTAGGCCAGCAGTGGGACCGTGTCGTGGCGCGTGTCGGTCAGGATCTCGAACATCGCCCGCCGGGTAGCGACGAGTTCGGTGCGCTCAAATGCCTTTCCCGCCAACTGGATTCGGCAGGTGGCAAGAGCCGAGTTGTAGCAGTACTTCGACGCGCCGTCGGTGTCGGTGTAGGTCAGGCCGATCACGTCGGCCGGCTCGGTGAAGATCTCACCCTCGATCATCCGCTCGCCGACGCGCCCACCGAACTGCCAGAAGAACGGGTGGTAGTGGCCGTGAGTGTGCAGGCTGCCCCGGATCGTACGGACCGCGAACTCCGCCCCTGCGTGGCGGAACACGAACAGCGTGGCGGTGGGCAGCGAGATCGGGCCGATGGCGGCGCGGGCCGTGACGATCTCCAGGCTCGACTCGGGTGCGTCGTCGAACCCACAGACCTGACCGAACGCGTATGCCGGGGTGTGCCGGGTGCCCCAGTTGTGGTTGACGCTGCCGGTCCAGCCGTCGACGACGACGGTGGTGTCGTCGATTTCGAGCCGCCCGTCGAACTGCGCCAGCGGGTGGCGCACGGTCGTCTTGGCCGTCGGGAATCGCGCCCGGTAGGCCCGCTCGGTGAGCAGCTTGACCGGCTCTTCTACCCCCGGCGTGATACGCAGATCCCAGCGCGCCGAACGGTTCCCGCCGGTGATGACGCCCTGCGCTGAGTGGTCGTCGACCGTGGTCGCGCCGATGCGCGCGGTCCAGTTGTCGTAGTCGTAGTCGGCAGAGGTGATCGGATACGGCTCCTTGAGCGCCCGGTTGCCTGCGCCGTCGGGGTCGAACACCATCACCCACACGTCCGCGGTGGGTTCGCCCAGCGTCGGCAGCAGCAGGGTCTCGCGCAGCCACAGGGCCTGCGGGCGCTCCGGGTCGTTGGCGCGGATGTAGCGACTCTCGTAATACGGGGCCTTCGCGGACATCACGGGATCAGCATCCAATACTTGAGCGGTGATGGGAGCGCAGATTGCCCTCTATGTCCTGGCGGGGATCGCCGCGGCGGAAGCCGTCGCGCTGGTCGTGCTGTGGGCGCTGCTGCGGCGGAGCAGACGCCAACTCGAGGAGGCGCGCCGCCGCGTCGACACCAAGAACATGCTGTTCACCGGCGGCCGCGAAGCGGTCAAGCAGATGTGGCAGACGGCCAACATCCTGCGCAAAGACGGGTTCGAAGCGGCCGTACGGTCCTCGATCGAAGACCTCGCCGACTGGGCCGAAGTGGAGCGGCCCGACCTGGCGCGGCTCGCTCCGAGCGGCAAAGTCACCATCCTGTTCTCCGATATCGAGGAGTCGACGGCGCTCAACGAGCGCATCGGGGACCGGGCGTGGGTCAGGCTCATCGACAGGCACGACAAGATGGTGCGACGGCACGTGAAGAACCACTCCGGCCATGTGGTGAAAAGCCAGGGCGACGGCTTCATGGTCGCCTTCGCACACCCGGAGGAAGCGGTGCGGTGCGGCCTCGACATTCAGCGTTCGCTTAGCAAGCGGCCCAACGGCATTCGGGTCCGGATCGGCATCCACACCGGCAAGTCGGTGCGGCGCGGCGATGACCTGTTCGGCAGGAACGTCGCGATGGCGGCCAGGGTGGCCAGCGCGGCCGACGGCGGCCAGATCCTGGTCAGCGACGTGGTGCGCAACGCCGTCAGCGGCATCGACGACATCTCCGTCGACGATGGGCGCGATGCCGAGCTCAAAGGGTTCAGTGGCGCACACCGGCTGTATGCGGTGGCCGCCTAGTCTTTGGTCTCCCCCGCCTCGGCCGCCCGCTGGTGCAGCCGGGCGCGGATGTCCTCCGGTGAGTACGCGTTTCGCTTGCGTTGGTCGCGCGCGACCAGCACTCCGCCCGCCACCACACCGGCAACGCCTGCCAATCCGACCAACTTCCATATCCCGCGCATAGCAGGACAGTCTGCCTAAGCTGCGGGGGTGAAGGAAAGCACGGTGTCGCTCCAGCAAGCACTGGACCAGACCCGGACCGGGGATATCTGGCTCTTTCGCGGCGGTTCGGGGCCCGACCGTGCGATCCAGACGTTGAGCAACGCCCCGGTCAACCACGTGGGGATGACGGTCGCGATCGACGACCTGCCTCCGTTGATGTGGAGCGCCGAACTCGGCAACAAGCTGCTCGACGTATGGACCGGCGGCCACCATCGTGGCGTGCAATTGAACGACGCCCGAGAATCCGTCGAGCAATGGTTCAACGTCTATGGACAGCGCTGTTGGCTGCGGCAGCTGACGCCCTACGCCACCCGCGAGCAAGAGGACCGGATGCTGCGGGTCATCGCCAGGATGGACGGCACGCCGTTTCCGAGCACCGCGCGCGTGACAGGGCGATGGTTTCGTGGCCGCGTGCCGACGGCGGGCGACTGGACGCGAGGAATACCGTTCCTCGAGAACAGGGTTCAGGAGTCGTCTCGGCGAAGGAAGGCGGCGAAGCGCAAGATGGGCTTGGAGACCGCCTACTGCGCTGAGACCGTCGCAATCACCTACGAGGAAATGGGATTGCTCATCACCGACAAGGACTCGAGCTGGTTTGACCCAGGCAAGTTCTGGAGCGGCGACGAACTGCCGCTGGCGCCGGGTTACCGGCTCGGGGACGAAATCGCAGTTGTCCCATAGGCATATCAGTCGTGTGAGACCTTCGGCGCGGCCAGGTACGTGCGAAGTTCGCGGACACTGGCCATGCTCTCCAAATGCTGCACACGGCCGATCAGACCGTCGACCTGCGCCACCGGCATTACGGTGTCGAGCACACTGTGTGCTTTGTGCGCCAGTTGATCCCAAGACATCGGGTTGGTGCGCGCACCGAGACAGGCGTCGACGCGCTCGGTAAACGTCGTGCCGTCGCGGGTCGTAACGGTGACGATGGCTCGTCGTGTCCGCCGGTCCGCCGGACTGGCGGACGGGGGGACGTCGAGGTCGGGATCGGGTATCAGATGAACGCGTTGCATCACTGCGCGTGTCTGCGCGAGTTGGTGACGGGCGTAGTCGTGCGAGTTCGCGAAGGTGATATGGCCGTCGAGCAGAAGCACGCTCAGGATGTACTGCAAGCTGATGTCCGGCATTTCCCGGTCGTTGACGATGCGGGCACCGTGCCGAGGCAACCTCACCTCCACTAACTCGACGTCGTCGACGCCGAGCCTTTGCCTGGAGATGATGCGTTCCAACGCCTCCGCCGGCGCCTGAATAGGGCCACCCACCGGATACTGCTTGATGTCGGTGGTCATGACATGGTGAGTGGCGCCGAGATCGTCGAGCAGCCGCCCCGTGTCGCCGTCCTCCCCGAATGCGTCGTAGACATGCGGAGAAGTGTCGAACACATCGGTGACATCGGTGAAACCCCACCGCACCATCTCAACTGCCCTGACCCCCGCCTGTGCCTGCACACCGGCGGTGGCGAACGCCTTCCCGATGTGCTCCTGATCGCGGTAAAAAGTAGTGATCCCCGAAACCTGGTGTGCCGCATAGGACAACACGTAAGAATTCTTCTCGGGCGTGAGCTGAGCCAGAGTTGCAGCGGCCGCCGCCGATCCGAACGTCTGGCCCAATCCGTGCGGCGCACGGACTGACCGCTGCACGGCGGGATACGACGCCCATGCCCCGATGTTCATCGATACGGTCAGGTCGTAGCCGACTGCGACCGCCGCCACCAACGCCTGCCCGGGTCGATCGCACGCCTCGGCCATGGCGATCGCCGCGGGAACGATGGACGCGCCGGGATGGACGCGCGCGAGATCGTTGACGTCATCGGTCTCGTCGGCGTGTGCGCACATCCCGTTGGCCAACGCCGCCAGCTCTGGATTCGTCCGGACTCCGTCGCCGGCCAGAGTTGATTCGCCCAGCCCGCCGCGAGACTTGGCGTAGCCGGTGGCGAGCAGGCCCGGCTTGAGGGTGGATCCGCTGAGAACAGCAATCAAACCGTCCAGGATGTGCTGCTTGGTGCGCTCGATGACCTCCGGCGCGAGCTCACGACGCTCGGCATCAGCGATATACGTTGCTACCGCAGCTGTGACCGGCGCACCCATACGAAACTCCCCTCGTCAGACGGGCGTCACGACAAATCGTTGACGCCGGTAGATAAAGCCCAGATAATGTCAGACAACAACATCGCTGTCAATATGTGACCCAGACCCCTAGGAGGTCGTGTGACCCGGCCCGTCGTCGATACCTCCACCGGTCGGCTGAGCGGCGTTGCGGGGCCCGGAGTCTTCTCGTTCCGCGGCATCCCCTATGGCGCAGACACTTCCGGCGCTCGTCGCTTCCGCCCTCCACAACCGATCGGAGGCCGGGCGTCCTCGATGCGGCCGTGCATGGCCCCCGCGCGCCACAGGTTCATGCGTCGCCGAACAGCGCTCCCCATGTCGCATGGCAGGCCGACAACCAGCCTCAGAGCGAGAACTGCCTGGTCCTCGACGTCTTCACGGCGAGTCTCGCCGCACACGATCGACTGCCCGTCATGGTGCATCTGCACGGCGGCGGTTTCGCGTTCGGATCGGCCGGCGGCCCCGGACTCGACGGGGCCAACCTCGCGCGGCGTGGTGTTGTCCTGGTTTCCCTCAACCACCGCCTCAATGTCTTCGGCCATCTGTACCTCGGCGATGACGACGAGTACGCCGACTCCGGTAATGCCGGCCTGCTCGACGTCGTCGCCGCCCTGGAGTGGGTGCACCACAACATCGCGGTGTTCGGCGGCGACCCCAGTTGCGTCACGCTGTTCGGACAATCGGGGGGCGGATCGAAGGTCGCAACGCTGCTCGCGATGCCGCGGGCGCGCGGCCTGTTCCACCGCGCCATCGTGCAGAGTTCGTCGTCGATGCTGCGGATGGCCACCCAAGAGGACGCCGAGCGCAACACTCACTACCTGTTCAGGGAACTGGGTCTGCGCCCCGCCGACCGTGCTTTGCTGCATGACCTGCCTGTCAACGACTTGTTGGCCGCGATGCGTGCCGGCATCGAGGCGGCAGGCGGCAGGCGGCATCGACAACTACCGGCCCGTGGTGGACGGGCGCATTTTGCCGGACCACCCATTCGACCAGGGCGCACCACCACTGTCTGCCGACATACCGCTGATCGTGGGATGGTGTGAGACCGAACAGCGCCTGCGGTTCGCGTTGACGACCCAGGACCTGCTCGTCGACGCGGCCGCGGCGCGTGCGCGGGTTGCCGCTTTCCTCGACATCCCCGAAACTGATGCCGAGGACCTGATGAGGATCTACGGGCGCACTAGGTTCGACGACACTCCTGGCGACATCATGGCGCTGATTTACGGTGACCAACGCTACCGGCGTACCGCCACAAAGGCTGCCGAGTTGCGGTGCCAGCAACCCGGTGCGGCGACGTATATGTATCTGCTGCGCTGGCAGACGCCCGTGCTGTGCGGCATGCTGCGCACGCCGCACACCCTGTGCATTCCTTTCGTGTTCGGCAACGTCGATCTCGCGACCGGGATCACTGGGACGGATCCGAGCCGGTACGCCGTTCAGGAGGCCATGGCGGGCGCATGGGTTGAGTTCGCCCGATCCGGTAGTCCCAACGGCGCCGGGAGACCGGTCTGGCAGCCGTATTCGACGGCGTCGCGCCACACAATGGTTTTCGACCTCGAGTCGCGCTCGATCGCCGACCCGGCAGGCGCAGAGCGAGTGGCACTCGAGCGATGCCCCGACTACCTGCCGGCCGAGTTCGAGGGCGGCCGCAGACTCCGAAAAACCGCTCGGCTTTTGTCCGACAGTTGACTATTAGTTATCTAGTTGCTACCTTGTCAAAATTGTGAGCGCGGTCACAATGACTGCACCCCTTGGAGGAGAAGAGCCATGCCATCCAATCGAGTCGTAGCAAAGCGCTCATCGCGGGCACTGAGCGCCGCGGTCGCAGTGTGCCTTGCATTAGCGGGGTGCGGTTCGGATTCGAGCGGCACCGACTCCGTGACCGATGCGGTGAGCGACAAGCAGAAGTCGCTGTGGGAAGAAGCCCGCAGCACTAACAATGGCAAGCTCACAGTGTTCGTCGGGTCATCGGGCAGCGACGAACTCGAAGGCCTGAAGGCGGCATTCGCCAAAGACTTCGGCGGTGTCGAGCTGGAATGGATCTCAGGCACCAGCGACACCATTCAGGAGCGTTTCGTCACGGAGCGGCGCGCGGGCCTCAGCAACGCCGACGTCATCGCGCTGGCCGGAATCGCCTCCTATGACTCATTGGAAACCGAAGGGTTCCTGGAGCGCTTCACCCCCGAGGAGGCCGACCTCTACACCTACGACCCGGCGGGATACCAGGCCGACCTGGCATACTCGTTCGGCGATCTGAACCTCGGCGTGTGCTACAACCCGAATAACGTCTCCGAGGAAGAGATCGCCCTACTCAAGACCTACCAAGGTTGGACCGATCCGCGCTGGCAGGGGCGCTCGGCGATTCTGAGCGACGAAGGCTACGGGCCGCGGCGCAGCCTGTCGTACTGGCTCTACCAGGACCCGAAGCTCGGCAAACCGTGGCTGGACAAAGTCGCCGCCAACCGCCCGATTGTGTACAAAAGCGCCAACACCGCCGCACCCCAGGTGATCGCAGGCGAATACGACGTCATCTTCAATGCCCAAACCGTGCAGGGGCCGCGCGCCGCCGCGGAGGGTGCCCCGCTGGAGTGCACCACCGCCGAATACTCGCCGACGTACACCTTCGCCACGGCCCTGGCGAGCCGAGCCCCCAACGCGGCCGCCGGCAAGTTGTTCATCAACTGGATTCTGTCCGAGGACGGTCAGCGTGCCGTACAGGAAAATCTCGCCTACAACGCCCGCCGCAAAGGCTTCGACGAGCCGGTGCTCAGTGCGGAGTGGTGGCAGCGGCCCACGAACGCCCCGATCCCGGACGAGGCACTCGTGGTGGCAAACCAAGAAGACCTGCGGCATACCTTCGAAAACAGTTTCGGTCACACCCAGGACGGCTGAGGTTGATCCGCGGATGATCCGCGCACGGGGAAAGTGTGACTAGACGTCGCCTCGCGGTGCTGACACTCTGCATGATGTGCTCGCAGGGCGCGCTGACATTAGTACGCCCGATGACGTCCTACCGGCTACTGGATCTCGGGTACGCGCCGGCGCTGATCGGCTGGGTCTCCGCCTCGAGCAGCGCGCTGGCTAAGGCGACGACCACCGCAGTCTGGGCCAGGGCCAGGCTCAGACATGCGAGCGCGACGACGGCGCTGCCGATCACGCCAGGCCCCAGGCCCGCGTCGCACCATGGGCGAACCGGCCTGCCGGTAGCGCGAGGACCAGCGGCGCCAGTCGGTCGGCACCTCCATCGGCCACCTGATCGGCCCACTGCTCGGCGTGTGGACCTACGAGCATTTCGGCCGTGGCACCCATGGGACCACCGCGGCCATGGTCGTCGTCGTCGTAGCGGCGGCAATCGGCGTGGCCGCGACGGTATTCCTGTCGCCCGGCACGCGACAGGGCATCGTTGCGAATCGCTACAGCGACCTGGGGCCAAGACGTCGGTCTACGGCAGCCTCGTGATCATGTCGTGCATCGATCTGCTGTCGGTGTACCTGCCACTGCTCGGCAACGAACGCGGTCTGTCCCCTTGTTGATCGGTGTCTTGCTGGCGATCCGCGCATTGTGTTCGCTGCTGTCGCGGGTTGCCCTCGGGACACTGTCGGCGCGAGCCTCACGACGCAAGATTCTGGTAGTCGCGGCCGTTGTCTCTGCCCTGCTCGTGGCCGCCCTGGCGGTGGTTGGCCACACCGGCTTGCTGATCGCGATCATGGCCGTGCTCGGCGTGGCGATAGGGATCGGTGGCGCATCAAGCCTGGCGTGGACCGTCTCGATCGTCCCGCCGCGCGCTCGATCGACGGCCATCGGCGTCCGACTGATGGGAAACCGATTGGGTCAGGTGGTCACACCCGGCGCGTCGGCGGTATTCGTTGCCGTCGGCGGTGCCTCGTCGGTGTTCGTGATGCCGGGGCTGCTTCTAGCCTCGAGTGCCGCCGCGGTGGCATTGACCAGCGACCCGGGTTGAGTCGCCCCCGGCACGTCCGAAGCTAACAGTTGTTCTATCCGTCTGACAGTTGACATTTACGCGTGTTGTATATAAGTTTCCGACCATTGAGTGGCGGTTGTCACATCTACGGTGAGACTGGGAGAAGGTCATGTGGTCGAGCAAGGGCGCATTGCGGCGTCGCCTGACCGCGCGCGTGGCACTTTCGGTTCTCACCAGCCTGTGCATCGTGGTATCTGGGTGTGGTTCGGGATCGCCGGGGTCGGGTCGGGGCGAACCGCTGTCAGAGCCGCAGCAAGCCCTCTACGACCAGGCGGTCAACGCCGGCGGGGATGTCCGTGTCTTCATCGGGACCACTGGCAAAGAGGAGTTGGACGGCCTGGCCGAGTTCTTCAACGAGCGGTATCCGGACGTCACCCTGGACATCACATCGGGCACGGGTGACCAGATCCAGGAAAACACCGCGGGCGGCCAGCTGTTTATCGACTGGATACTCTCCGAGAGCGGCCAGCGCGCAGCGCAGGACACGTTCGCCCACACCGCGCGTCGGCAGGGCTTCTCGGAACCGGTGCTTGACGAGGACTGGTGGGAGGAGCCCAAGGAGGCTCCCATCGTCGATGAGGCAACCGTGGTGGCCAAGCAAGAGGATCTCACCACCTCGTTCAACGGCCTGTTCGGCGGTGCCACGCAATGACTTTCACCAACGACAAACCATCGGGCCAACCCCCCGACCGACTTAGGGACGGACACCCATGACCGACCTCGCTGTTCGGCCTGACACCACCCCGGCGGAACCGCCGGCCCCGCAAACGTCGTTCCTGGAACGTGTGCGCAATAAGCAGGACTACCTGCTGTCCATTCCCACGTACGCGATCCTGCTGGCGCTGGTCGTGCTGCCGCTGGGCTATCTGCTGTATGCCACGCTGCAAAGCGCCTCGCCGGGCGCCCCGAACTCCGAATGGACACTGGACAACCTCAAAGCCCTTGTCACCCAGCCGTCGTACTGGACGGCGTTGCGCAACTCGCTGTGGCTGGGCTTTCTCGTCGCCACGTTCGCAGTTGTGCTCGGCGTGTCCTTCGCATGGATCCTTGGCCGCACCGACGTTCCATTCCGTCGGGTGCTCTCGATCCTCGTTCCGCTTCCGATCTTCTTGTCGCCCTTCGCCTGCGCGATCGCGTGGGTGCTTCTCGGATCGGAGAACTCCGGGCTGATCAACGCGGGGCTGCGGTCGGTTTTCGGGGAGTCGGCAGGCATCGTCAACATCATGACCTTCCCCGGCTTGGTGTTCGTCATGGTGCTGTCCTTCGCCCCGTTGGCATACCTGTTCACCCTGGGCCCGATGGTCAACATGGACGGCAGCCTCGAAGAGGCCTCCCGCGTTATCGGAGCGTCGCTCCCACACACATTCTTCAAGGTCACGCTGCCCGTGGTGATTCCGGGTGTGCTGTCGGCGGCCCTGATGGTGTTTGTACTGGCCGCCGAGATGTTCTCGATACCCGGCCTGATCGGCACCGCCGCCGGCTACCGCACCCTCACCTACTTCATCTATCAGAACACCACCACCACTCCCCCGAACTGGGGTGGCGCAGCAGTCGCCGGACTGGCGCTGCTTGTGATCATGATGCTCGGAATGATCCTGCAGGCCAAAGCAACCCGAGCCAGCGCACGGTTCGTCACGATCAGCGGCAAAGGCTCAAAGCCCATCACCATGAAGCTGGGTAAGTGGCGCTGGTTCGTCTTCGCCCTGCCGGCGACCTACGTTCTGCTGGCGGTGATCTTGCCCGCGGGTGCATTGCTCATCGGTTCGTCGATGCGCTACTTCACACCGGAACTGAACTTCGACCTGTTTACCCTGGCGCACTGGCAGTCGGCGTTCGAGGCCTCCCAATTCCAGACCGCGATGAAGAACACCATCCTCGTCGGCGCGGTCGCGCCCACTATCGCGGTGGCGTTCGCGTTCGTGATGGCCTACGTGCGTAACCGCACCAATGCGCCGCTGCGTGAGTTTTTCGAGACCGTCGGCATGATGCCGGTCGCCGTCCCCGGGATCGTGTTCGGCGTCGGCGTGCTGTGGGCATACGTGGGATCGCCCGTCTACGGCACCGTATTCCTGCTTATGATCGCCTACTGCGCGCGCTATCTGCCGCACGCGCTGCGCGTCATTTCCTCGGGAATGGTGCAGATCGACAAGGGACTCGAAGAGGCTTCCCGCGTCGCCGGCGCGGGCGTCACCCGCACACTTGCCGGCGTCACGATCCCCCTCCTGAAACCCGCGGCCCTATCCAGTTGGCTACTGCTCGTTATCTACTGCACGCGAGAACTCAATGTGGCGATCATGGTGTACACCAGCAAGTCCGTCGTGCTTCCCGTTCTGATGTGGAGCGAAATGAGTGCCGGCTCCTACCAGAAGGCGGCGATCATCGCCATCGTGGAATCACTGCTGATTCTGGCAATCGTCATTGTCGGTGCGGTTGGCTTCCGCGTCGATCTGACTCGTCGTTGATCGAATCACCACCCGAAACGTAAGGGACCGAACCGTGTCATACATCGAAATGCGCAGCGTACGAAAGACATACGGTGACTACCTCGCACTTCGCGATTTCACCCTCGATGTGGAAGAAGGCGAGTTCGTTTCACTGCTCGGCCCCAGTGGCTGCGGCAAGACCAGCCTGCTGCGCGCGATCGCCGGCCTCGAAGATATCCACGGCGGTTCGATCGTCGTCAACGGAAAGTTGTTGTCCAAGAACGGGTTCACTATGGCCCCGGAGCGGCGAAACATGGGCCTGATCTTCCAGTCGTACGCTCTATGGCCGCACATGACCGTCTTCAAGAACATCGCCTACGGCTTGAAGCTGCGCAAGTGGGACCGCAAGGACATCGCCCGGCGAGTGAGGGAAGTGCTCGAAGTCGTCGGCCTGGAGGGCATGGAGAAGCGGCTGCCGTCGGAGCTCAGCGGCGGCCAGATGCAGCGCGTCGCGGTGGCGCGCAGCCTGGCGCCCAACCCAGCGGTGCTGCTGTTTGACGAACCGTTGAGCAACCTCGATGCCAAGCTGCGCGAGAGTATGCGCTTCGAGCTGCGCCGCATCCAGAAGGAAGTCGGGACGACGGCCATCTACGTCACCCACGATCAGGCCGAAGCCATGGTGATCTCCGACCGCATCATCCTCATGAGCAAGGGGGCGATCATGCAGGAAGGCACGGCCAAAGACCTCTACGAACGGCCGACGACATCGTTCGCGGCGAAGTTCCTGGGGTTCAGCAACCTGCTGCCCGCACGTGTCGAGGCCGACGCCGACGCCGACGGCATCGGGTCGCTGCGGGTCGACGGGTTCGGGGGCACCACCGTGCCGGGGATGGTCGGTAACGGCATGCGCGCCGGCGACGAGGTGACCATCTCCATTCGCCCCGAGGCGATCCACGTCGAACCGCGAGGCGCCGGGTCACACCGCGACGGTGTGATCACCCTGCCAGGCACCGTGTCCGACCTGGTGTACGCGGGTAACCTATGCGACGCATTCGTCGACATGGCCGGAACCCAATTGCGGGCACAACTCCTGCCGATCGAGCTGTCCCAGCTATCGGTGGGCGACCAGGTCAACGCCGTGTTCGACGCCCGCAGCGTGTGGACCGTCGCCGAACAGACCCACCCAGATGCGGCGCGGCCGAGCGAAGCGGAGAACGCAGTCTCCCCTGCCGACACGCTGCACTACTCCACCACGGTTTAATTCCCGCCGGCCTACACGTGCAATCGGTACACACGGCGTGCCGTTTCGAAGAACATCGACCGGCGGTCAGCCGCTGACGCGTCTATGGTCAACCGCTTGAAGGTGTTCCACAACGTGGTATAGCCGGTGCCCATCTTCTCCACAGGGAAATTGCTTTCGAACATGCACCGCTGGGCCCCGAATTCCTCTGCACACGTCAGGATCCACGGTTTCCAGATCGCGGCGAGCTCTCGCGACGTGGGCGGACGTTTCGCGTTCAGGTAGTCGAACGCGGCGCCGCGCGAAAGCAGACCGCCGAGTTTGCAGGCCACGTTGGGGCGCTGCGCGACGTCGCGGACACCGGCACGCCACAGCTTGAAGTGCTCGGCCCGATCGCGGGCGTACGGGCCGTAGCCCAGTGGACCGCCGCAGTGGTCAAGCACAATCTGCAGCGTCGGAACGGCATCGGCGAGGACAGCAACATCGGCGAGTTGCGGATGGAACAGCCGTACATCGAGAACCAGGCCGAGATCGGCTAGTCTTCGGGCTCCGTGCTGAATGTTGTTCTCGGTCAGCATGTTCGGTCGCTGACCGGAATGGGGGTTTCTGACCCTCTCGCTCGCATCCCATCCGGTGGAAAACCTGATCCCGCGGAATCGCCTGTCAGCCACCTCGATGTGCCGCAGCAGTACCTCCTCGACCCGGTCGCCGAGTTCGAGATCAGCAAAGCCGATGATGCCCGCCGCTACTCGCGTCGGTTGCGGTACGGAGGTGATGCGCGCAACGTGTTCGGTCTCTCCGACCGGCTGTAGCTCGAGTCGCCCATCGCTCCAGTAGGCCGACTTGCACTCGGCGTAGACGGTGGCGACCACGTTGTGCCCGTCGGCCAGGTCGTCGGCGAACTCGTCAGGACTGTAGCGGTTGTCCGGCACTTCCCACAGATGGTGGTGGGCGTCGATGATCTCCAGATCCGGGAACAAGGCCTCCTCGGGCGGCTGCAGCGCGAGCCACCGCAGATCTGGCGGATAGATGGCGCCGAATTCGGCCGGGTGCCTTGACGGATCGGATCGGAAGTTGAGCGAAGACATAAGTACTGCACCCTTTGGTCTGACAGTTGCCTTGTCACGTTAAAGTCTATAGCTTAACCTACTGTAGTGATGACCGTCTCACGTGCTACAGGGAGTGATTCAGGTGACGCGACCACATCGCCGGGCGGTATGGGCACGAACCAAGGCGGTGGGGCTTTCGATGCTGGCGGCTGGGGCCCTCGTGCTGACGGCTTGCGGGTCGGGCGGCTCCGCCGGCACGGCGGCCGGCGAGGTGTCCGAAATCCAGCGGCAGCTTTACCAACAGGCAGCCGAAGCGGGCGGTGAGCTGACCGTTTTCGTCGGCTCGTCGGGCAACCAGCAGCTCGACGCACTGCGCGCGGCGTTCAACGAACAGTTCCCCGATGTCTCACTGCAGTGGATCTCGGGCACCGGCGATCAGGTCCAGGAACGGTTCGTCACTGAGCAGCGCGCCGGCCTGCACAGCGCCGACGTGGTGATCCTGGCCGGGATCAAGCCCTTCGAGCTCATCAACGGCGAGGGCTACCTGGCGTCGTTTACCCCCGAGGAAGCCGGCTTGTACGCATACGATGGCAACCCCCATCTGGATGGGCTGGCCTACGCCTTCGCCGATATGCAGTCGGGCGTGTGCTACAACCCGAACAAAGTCACCGACGACGAAGTCGCGCTGCTGCGCACCTACCAGGGCTGGATCGACCCGCGGTGGAACGGGCGCGCGACGATCGTCAACCCCGAGGCCTATGGGTACCGTCACGGTCTGACCTATTGGGCGTACGACGATCCGCAGCTCGGCGACTCGTGGCTGCAACGCCTGGCCGAGGTCGACCCCACCGTGTATGCCAGCGCGAATTCCGCTGCCCCGCAGGTAATCGCCGGCGAAGACGACGTCATCTTCAATGCCCTGACGTTCGTGGCTGCCCGGCAGGCCCGTTTCGATGCGCCCTTGCGTTGCATCACCGCCGACTATGCGCCCGCTACAGTGATTTCCGTCGGACTTGCCAACGCCGCGCCCAGCTCGGCCGCAGGCCAGTTGTTCATCAATTGGCTGCTGTCCGAGAAGGGCCAGACCGCAGTACAGGACACCTTCGCCTATAGCGCGCGTCGGCAGGGCTTCAACCGACCGGTTATCGAAGCGGACTGGTGGGAGACTCCCGCCGACGTGCGCTTCGTTGACGAGGATCAGGTGGAGGAGCGATTCACGGCGCTAAACGAACGGTTCAACCAGCTGTTCGGCGGTGCACCGCAATAGGTTCCGTCATCGGCTCTATTTGGTGACCGCGACCGCGCCAGCGCCCGATGCCAGGAGAGCTCCGAGCAACCACGTGTGATCGACGAATCGATTAGGAGGCGAGCGGCGTCCATGAATGATCTCGTCACAGTTGAGCTAAGCGTTGATGGGATGCGCCGCACGTCCACCCTGCGACCGCCTAACCTGTCTGACGCACCGCTGGTACTGGTGCTACACGGCAACGAATCTGACGTCACCGGCCGGACGATGGTGCAGCGGACGACGTTCGCGCGCAACGCCGACGACTGGGGCATCGCCGTCGCCTATCCGGATGGCTACCGAAGCTGCTGGGCCGACGGCCGCGGCATCACCCACGCCGACGAAGACGGGGTGGACGACGTCGCATTTCTGCGATCGCTCATCGATTGGTGCGCCGACCACTACGGGACCCGACCGGACTCCACCATCGTCACAGGTATTTCCAACGGCGCGTTCATGTCTCATCGCCTAGCCTTGGATGCCGGCGATCGAGTCGCAGTATTCGGAGCTGTCGCAGGTACGCTGCCGGCGGCACTTTGCGAGCGCCAGCCCACACACGCAGTCTCCGCAATCCTTATCAACGGCACAGCAGACAAATTCGTGCCGCTCGCCGGAGGCTACTCCCGCTGGCGCGGTCCTAATGGCGAGCTGCGAGGCCGGATCCTGTCACTGGCGGATTCCACCTCCCACTGGTGTCGAGTGAATCGGTGCACGCACGAACCCATCACCGAGACCATCGGAATCTCGACTTGGCACACCGCAACCGGAGGAATTGGGGGGACCCAGGTCGCGGCGTGCACGCTTTCGGGCGTCGGACACAGGTGGCCCGGAGGAACCGTCGGATTCGACGCGAGCGAGGAGATTTATCGGTTTGCGCGACCACTGCTGATGGCCGCCGACGACCGCCGGCTATGAGAACGCGCCCGATCCGATCGTTGCGGCCGGCGACTCCGGCAGCGGCAACCGGGCTAGCCGCAGCGTTCATGTTCATTGACTGAAGAGAGGATCCCATGAAAGTCGATGCCCGCTTGGATATCGGGACCATCGAGACGATGGCCCGCAATGCCGCACAGATCGAGGATGACGGATACGCCGGGTTGTGGACGTCCGAGACAAACCATGACCCATTTCTGCCGCTCATGGTGGCCGCGCAGCACACCCGCGACACTCAGCTTGGCATCGCGATCGCGGTGGCATTCGCACGGAATCCAATGATTGTCGCCAACCTGGCACATGATCTACAGACCTATTCCGGTGGTCGATTCACGCTCGGACTCGGAACTCAGATCAAGCCGCACATCGAACGTCGGTTTTCGATGCCCTGGTCGGACCCTATACATCGCCTTGGAGAGTTCATCGAAGCGGTACGTGCAATATTGACCGCATGGGAGACCGGCGATCCGTTGAATTTCGACGGGAGGTTCTATCAGCACACGCTCATGACGCCGATGTTTCGCCCCAGTCCGCACGGTCACGGCCTTCCGCCGATCGTCATGGCAGGTGTCGGTACACGGATGCTTGAGGCTGCCGGGCGTACTGCAGACGGAGTACTCGTTCACGCATTCTGCACGCCGCATTACCTGCGGGACGGGGTTCTTCCGGCGATCGATCGTGGATTGTCCACCAGTGGGCGGTCAAGACAAGGCTTCGAGGTGAGCTGCCGAGGGTTTCTCGCAACCGGCCGCGACGAAACGGAACTACGGCTCGCCAAGCAAGCTGTACGTGCACGGATCGCCTTCTATGCGAGTACACCGGCCTATCGGCCTGTGCTAGATGCCCACGGCTGGGGTGACCTCGGAGAACGCCTGTACGCTCTGTCCCGCTCGGACACGGATGACCGGTGGACCAGAATGGCTGCGCTCGTCGACGACGACGTGTTGAGAACGTTTGCAACCATTGCAGAACCGGAACGCGCGGGCGCCGAGATCAACCACCGCTACGGCGGCATTGCCGACCGCTACTGGTTCTATACGCCCTATCCGATAGATCCGATGTTGCTGGCTTCGATCGCCAACGACATCGGTGAGCGAAACGTCGGCTCTACTTCGTTCGCCACTACCTGACTGGTCAGTTGTCAGTCCGCGAATTGAGTGTGGCCACAATTGAAGAAGTGAAGTTGTGTCAAAGCGCACGAGCGAGCGACCCTCCAGCACAGGTGTCTCCCGAAGCGGCAGCAAAAGATCGCGCAACTGAATCCCCTTCTGATACAGGCCCGCTCTCACCGCGATGTTTCGCAACTTTGCGCGAGACGGTGTTGCATTAGCGAAAGCGCCTGTGAGCGAAGCGCTGATTGTCGGTTCTCAGCGAAAAGTCATAAGCCCAGGGTTGGCACTGTCACCGACGATCTCAAGGTGAGCATGCTCGTTAACTGACATCGCTGACACCCCCCGCCGACCAACGATCAGTTTTGTGATCGAACCGTTGAACATGGTGCGCGACATTGCAATCCACGACGCCGACTCGAGACACCATATATGCGACAGAATGTTGGTGATCGTGCCGGAGGAGGACACTACTAACACCGTCCTGCCCGATGCCACCCTGTCGACAAGAGTGTCTAAAGCAGCCCTGCATCGCGACGAGTAGGCCGTGTAAGTTTCGCCACTCCAAGCTGTGGATGGGTTTGTGGCTATCCAGGCTGTCAGCGCGTTGTCGACGACGCGCTGCAACTCCCGGTCGGTTGATGCGGCCCTGCCGCCATGCGCGTTGACAATCGCCTCGAAGTCATACTCATCCCAACGAGGATCACAGTCGAGTTCGGGCGCGTGCACGAACGCGTCCAAGACTAGTTCGGCCGTTTCCTGTTGGCGGGCAAGGCTTCCCGCTACGGCGATGTCAAGCGTGTTCACGCGCTGTGCTAACGCGCGACCGGCTATTCGGGCTTGCTCTCGGCCCAGCTCGGTCAGTCCTCCGGAATCCCGTGAGCGTGCGTCAGGACCGTACGCGTCAATGTAGGCCTGCCCGTGTCGCAGGAGGTAGATCACTCCCATCCGGCACTCCGATCAGCCTCGCACATTGCAGTGATACCGAGAGTCGCTAGAGGCACGTACGCGTCAATCGGTGCGAGATGGGAACTCTCGCCGGCAGTGGCCCGTGTAAATCTGGCGTGGACGGCCGATCTTGCTGCCGCCCTCGTCTTGCATCTCGCGCCAGTGTGCGATCCAGCCCGGCAGCCTGCCGAGCGCGAAGAGCACGGTGAACATCCTGGTCGGGAAGCCCATCGCGCGATAGATCACGCCGGTGTAGAAGTCGACGTTCGGGTAGAGCTTGCGCTCGACGAAGTAGTCGTCGGTCAGCGCGACCTCTTCGAGCGCCTTGGCGATGTCGAGCAGTTCGTCGTCGCCGCCGAGCTTGCCAAGGATCTTGTCGGCCTGCTCCTTGACGATGCGCGCCCGCGGGTCGTAGTTCTTGTAAACCCGGTGCCCGAAGCCCATCAGCTTCACGCCGTCTTCCTTGTTCTTGACCTTCTTGACGAAGTCGTGGACATCGCCGTGCTCCTGACGGATCTTGTCCAGCATCTCCAGCACCGCCTGGTTGGCGCCGCCGTGCAGCGGGCCCCACAGCGCGTTGATACCGCCGGAAATCGAGGTGAACAGGTTGGCCTGCGACGAACCCACCAACCGGACCGTCGACGTCGAGCAGTTCTGCTCGTGATCGGCGTGCAGGATGAACAGCATGTCCAGGGCCCGCAGAACCTCGGGGTCCACCTCATAGGGCTCGGCAGGGAAGCCGAACGTCATCCGCAGGAAGTTCTCCACCAGCGTCATCGAGTTGTCCGGGTACAAGAACGGCTGCCCGACGGACTTCTTGTACGCATACGCCGCGATGGTCGGCAGCTTGGCGAGCAGCCGGATCGTCGACAGCTCGACCTGCTCGTCGTCGAACGGATCCAGTGAGTCCTGGTAATACGCGCTCAACGCGTTGACGGCACTCGAGAGCACCGGCATCGGGTGCGCATTGCGCGGGAAACCGTCGAAGAACCGCTTGAGGTCCTCGTGCAGCAGCGTGTGCCGCTGGATCTGGGTGGTGAACTTGTCCAATTGCTCGGTCGTCGGCAACTCGCCGTAGATCAGCAGATAGCTGACCTCGATGAAATTCGACTTCTCCGCGAGCTGCTCGATCGGGTAACCGCGGTAGCGCAGGATCCCCGCGTCGCCGTCGATGTACGTGATGGCGCTCTTGGTGGAGGCGGTGTTGACGAAGCCCTCGTCGAACGTCGTATAGCCGGTGTCGGCCAAGAGGCTGCCCAACTCGAGTCCACGACCGCCGTCGGTGGCCGCCACAATGGGCAGTTTGTAGGGCCCTTCAGGCAAGGACAGCACCAATTCATCTTTGCCGTCTGCCGCGACCATTTGCATTTCGGACACGGTGGTCACCCTCCTTCAGGTGTCGTAGTTGCGCCATCAGGCGAGGCGTGTCGGATCCGCCTTTCCGCAGATACACGACTTTCGGCGCCACCTCGTCTCGCGCTCTGCCGGCTCCGCAACGTATTTCGTCGCGTGAGGTGAGCCGTCACAACGACTGCGCTGTCATCTCGCGCAGCTTAAATTTCTGGATTTTCCCGCTCTGCGTCATCGGCAGTTCGTCGAGCACCACGAGTCGCTCAGGCAAGTAGTGCTTGGACAAACCTCTCGAGCGGAGGAACTCGCATAAGCCGGAGAGACTCATTTCACTCCCCTCCTCCAGTACGACCGTCGCGCACACCCGCTCTCCCAGGCGTTCGTCAGAGACACCGACGATCGCCGCGTTCAAGACATCGGGATGCTCGAAGAGCAGCGTTTCGATCTCAGTGACCGGGATATTCTCACCGCCCCGGATGACGATGTCCTTGGTCCGCCCCATGAGGCTGACAAAGCCGTGCTCGTCGATCAGCGCAGTATCACCGGTGCGGAACCAGCCGCCAGGCAGAAACGCGGCTCGGGTGGCATCGGGTCGCTGGAAGTAGCCGAGAAACACCGCTGGTCCCCGTACCAGCAACTCGCCAACAACGCCCCGGTCAACGGTGTTGTCGTTTGCGTCGACTACCCGTACATCAGATCCTGCGAAGACCGAGCCGTCGGACTCGAGAATCGCTTCCGGCTCAATTGGTGTACAGGACACGATGATGCTGCACTCTGTCATTCCCCACGCCGGGGCGACGTAGGCACCGAGAGCATTCGACGCATGGGCAGGTAGCCCGCGCGGTACCGAGGATCCCGCGATGACTAGACATCGCAGCGGGCAGTCGGGGTCGCCCGCGAGGTCCGTGCGCATCATGTCCTGCAGAAACGTCGGCGCGCCGAAGAAGGTCGAAACCCGTTCTCGGCGAATCACTTCGACGCCCCACCGAGGCTCCCATCGGTCGATGTGAACGCCGGTACCGGCCAGGCACGTCGTGAACACGACACCCCAGATGAAACCGGTGTGGTGGCCGACCGGTGAAACCACCAGATGAGCCATCGGGTCTCCGAATGTGTCGGGTCCGATATGGGTGATCAGCTGCCGAGCACTGTAGAGCAACGTGTCATGGGTGTGCATGGCTCCTTTAGGTTCGCCGGTTGTGCCCGACGTGAACCCCAAGTAGCAGATCTCGTCGGCGCTGCGCGGCTCGAATACCTTCTGCGGCAATGACGCATAGTGCTCCCAGAGCTGCTCACCGGCACCCAAGTCCGAGCCATCGTCGTCGAGGACAACGATGGTTTCCAAGGCTGGCAGTACAGCTTTCAATCCTCGTGCCATGTGTAGGTGTTCGACTGATCTCCACCGGCGCGGGATGACGAGGACTTTCGCCGCGCTGCGACGCAGGATCGCCTCGGTCTGTCGCTCCCCATAGGAGACCGGAATACCGGTGTATAGCCCTCCGATCTCCGCGACGCCAAAAATCAGGGCGCAGTACTCAATCCAGTTCGGAAGCATGACGGCCACGACATCGCCAGGCTCCACTCCGAGCTCAGCGAGGACTGAGGCGGCGTGAGTCGCCTTCGCGTCGAACTCGCGGTACGTCCAGCGCAGCACGGTGCCGTCGGATCGGTAGCCGACCAACGCCTCCCGGTCGGGATGGACCGCGACCGCGGCTGACAACACCGAACGAATCGGCCCGCCTAGCCAATGGGCCTCAGTACGGAACCGCTCAGCGTCGGACGCGGTGATCGGTGCACCATTCCCGATCAGCTCCTGCAACGTTATCGCCATTTCGTCCCTCGCATTTTGACGGGGCTTCCCGCATCCGGCTCGGTGGTAGCTAACTCGCGAGGGCTTGTGGCCACGGAGCCGGCATCGTCATATCGACCACCCGCACTCCCCGCGGGAGGGCCGTCGAACTCATGCGCCTCCTAAAGTTAGCGGTCTTCAATCGATACTGTCCGGCATTAATGCAATTGTCAATGACCGTCGAGACTGTGCTCTGGTCGTCGTGAATACCGCTCCGTTTAGCCCATAAACGGAGTTGTTCGCGATCCGCGGGTCACCTACCGGCATCGACTGCGTTGCCTGGGCTAGCCGTTGCTCCGACATCGACGACTGGGACCTTCCTTATGGAGAGATGCTGCGCATCGGGTGACTCCAAGACATGGCCGCAATCGGTGCCGGGACCGACCATGGGCATCGTGGGTCATCGGGGTATCGCGCTGGCCATCTTCGGCAGAACCTCTGTGCCCAGCAGCTCGATTGACTCGTTGACGCTGCGCTCGGGAGTCCCTGGTAGCCCAACCTGGAACACGATCTCGTCGAATCCGAGTGCACGGTACGCGTCGATCTGGTCCGACACCGTCGCCGGGCTGCCGACGATCGCCCGCCCAGGCGGGAGACGAGCATTGTTGATTCCTACCGCGTGCCGCTCACCGACGACCTGTTTGAAGATGCCCCAATTCCCCAGAGCGTCGTAGTAGGCCTCAAAGGCGTCGGTGAATCGCTGAACTGCGGCGCCGTCTGATTCAGCGACCATGCAATGCCGCAATAACGGTCGTCGGCCGGCCTCCTTACCCTCGGCCCGCATTGCGTCCTCATAGGCGGTGCTGAGCTTCTCGAGATCGGGCTCAGGGGTGTGGCTGCTGCCTAACCAGGCGTCGCCGAGCCGGGCCGCCCGCCGCACCGCACCCGCTGTGCTGGCGCCAATCCATACCGGGATCCCGCCAGGTCGCTCCGGCCTTGCGAGCATCCGCACGTTCTCGAAGTGGAAGTGCTTGCCATCGAATGTGAGCGGGTCCTCCGTCGACCACAGATGCTTAAGCACATGCAGCGCCTCCTTGAACCTGCCGACGCGTTCTCCAATTGGAACGCCCATTGCGTCGAACTCACGCTGCGCCCACCCCAGCGCAGCGCATAGCACGAATCTGCCCCCGGCGACGATGTCCAGGCTGATTAACGACTCCGCAAGCCGGATCGGGTGATCTAGCGGAAGTACGTATACGCCGCCGATTTCCATGGTGTTTGTGACGCCAGCGATCCTGCCGAGGAAAACGTCGGTGTCGATCAGAGGCCATGGATCACCCAGGAGATGCTGGCCTACCCACACCGACGAGAAGCCGACCGATTCGGCAACGCCAACTCTCGCGAGTAGCCTGTCCACCGCGCGACTGTGACTTGAAGCCGTCGGATCGAGCCAACCGGACAGGAACAGGCCCATTCGAAACGGCGTCGCGCCGTCGTCGGACAGCAGACCCCCTGACGACGGTTGGTGTAGCGGATCTGTCACTTGGCCTCCCACATACCGAGCGATGCCAGTCACTGCCAGACATCAGCTCGATCGGCGTTTGACCATCAACGGCAGCACACCTTCTTGAACGACCTCGGCGCGCTGATTGACCAATTTGCAGTGGCGCACGAGGATGCCCCGCTCGCCGTCTCGTGTCGGCCGCGCGTCTGCGATCTCCATCTCGAGGTGCACGGTGTCGCCGTCGAAAATTGGCGCCTTGAATCGCCAGTCCTCAATGCCCAGCAACGCGATAGTGCATGCCTCGAAGACGCCGAGCCGGGTCAGCAATCCCGTCATGACGGTCAACCCGAGAACACCGTGGGCGATTCGCTGACCGAACGAGCTCGCCGAGCCGAACTCGGCGTCGGTGTGAATTGGGTTGAAATCGCCTGACAGACCGGCGAATTGACCAATCTCGTAAAGACCTACCGTCCGACCTTGGCTGACGAACCGGTCGCCGGGCGCGAAATCTTCGAAGTAATACGCGGGCTTGTGCGCGGTCACGGTGTGTCCTCCGCAGCGCCAGCGGCGTGGGCGCTGCCAAATCGCCGGCTCTTGATCATTCGTCGTGAGATGTAGGTGGCCACAGTCCGCCCCTTGGTGTTGCGGACGACGTTTTCAGTCGCCACCACACCGCGGTCGCCCTTTGACGTCAGGCGCTTCTCTATGAAGTTGATAGCGGTATAGATCGTGTCGCCTGCGTAAACCGGTGCCTGCCACGTCGGGGTCAGCTCGAGCAAGGCCAGGCCGGTACCCCGGGTGAGGCCAGAACCCATGATCAGCCCCTCGGCGAACGATAAAGTCAGCAGTCCAGGAGCGATGCGTCCCGAGTAGTGCTCCGGTCGGCTCACGTACTCGATATCAATAAACGTCGGTGTGAACATTCCGCACAGCGTGACAAAGGCAGAAATGTCGTAGTCCGTCACCGTGCGT
Source organism: uncultured Actinomycetota bacterium (assembly GCA_963711755.1). Classification (GTDB taxonomy): domain Bacteria; phylum Actinomycetota; class Actinomycetes; order Mycobacteriales; family Mycobacteriaceae; genus Mycobacterium. Next base: position 93,473 of record CAVQFK010000023.1, on the reverse strand, counting down.
CTAGGTGTCTCCAGCGTGAGGCCGTCGACGTAGTCCTCGAAGAAGTGCGGATTCATGCCAAAACCTAGTACGACTTCGGCATCCCCAGCACCTTGTGGCTGAGGTAGTTCAGGACCATGTTGGGCGACACCGGTGCGACTTGGAATACTCGGTTGTTGCGGAACTTTCGCTGGATGTCATATTCCTTCGTCAAGCCGAACCCGCCGTGGGTCTGCATGCATGCTTCGGCCAACTCCCACGATGCCTCCGCGGCAAGGTATTTCGCCATGTTCGCCAGGGGCCCGGCATTCTCACCCCGGTCGAATGTCTCAGCGGCCTTCCAGCGGATCGCGTCGGCGGCCTCCAGGTGGGCATAGCCTTTGGCGATCGGATGCTGAATCGCCTGGTTGGCGCCGATCGGCCTGCCGAACAGAACCCGTTCGTTTGCGTACTTCACGGCGCGATCGATGAACCACCTTCCGTCACCGATACATTCGGCGGCGATCACGATGCGCTCAGCATTCAGACTGTCGAACAGATAGCGGAAACCTTGGCCTTCCTCGCCGATCAGCGTGTCGGCGGGAACGCGAAGGTCGTTGATGAACAACTCATAGGTGTGATGGTTGAACATCAGCGGGATCTTGCGCATCGACAATCGAGCCGGGTCGACATCGCGGATATCGATCAGGAAGCACGAGATGCCCAGTCCCGGCTTTGCCGGATCAGGTGACGGGCTCGTTCGCGCCATGATCACCATCACGTCGGTGTAGGCCGCGCGGGAAATGAACACCTTCTGGCCGTTGAATACCCACTCGTCCCCGTCCAGCCGTGCCGTGGTGCCCAGCTTGGCGGTATCACTCCCTGCGTCAGGCTCGGTCAACGCGAAAGTCGTGAGGCGCACGTCGCCGCTGGTGATCTGGGGCAGCCACTTCTTCTTGAGTTCCTCTGAGCCGTGGCGCACCACAATGCCCATGGCGAACATTGCCGAGTGTATTGCCGAACCGGAGCCACCCGAGCGCTCGATCTCTTCGGTCACAATCGAGGCTTCGGCTACGCCCAGCCCCCATCCCCCGTACTCCTCGGGAATCATGACGGCGTGCAGGCCCGCGCGCTCGGCCGCGTTGACGAATTCCTCTGGGAAAGCTTCCTTCTCGTCGACTTCCTGGTAATACTCGGCGGGGAAACGCGCGGTCACCCCCTTCACGGCCTGCAAGACATCGTCCCGTGTTGCGCTGAGGTCCACTTCGGGTGTTGCAGTCATCAGTCGTTCACCTTTCTCTAGGCCTAGAAGGGTCCATCACTATGCGCGGCCTTCATGAATGCCCGAACCGAACGCACCGCGGTTGGCGAGATCATCGACACGGTCGGCGTCGATGCCCGCTTCTTTCAATACCGAGTCGCGATCCTCGCCGAGCGCTGGCACCCGGGCGGTGGTCGTGAGACCGAACCCCGTCGGGTCTTTTGGCTGTCGCAGAACTCCACCGATGCCGTCATCGAGGTCAATGAACGTTTGCCGGGCCTGGAAATGGGTGGACTGCAACACTTCTGCGACGGTCAGGACGGGGGCCACCGGGACATCGGCAGCTGTCAGCGTCTCCACAACTTCGTCACGCGGTAATGTGCTACTCCAGTCTTCAAGGATCTTCTCGACTTCTCGTTGCCGCTGCGCACGCGCTACGTATGTCGCGTAGCGCGGATCTTCGGCCAGGTCCGGCCGTCGCATCGCGGCGCACACCCGGACCCAGAAGTCGTCCCGATTCACCCCAATGTTGTAGTACCCGTCGGCGGCGGCGAAAGTGCCGTACGGCACACCGTGGAAATCGTTGGCACCAGCGACGTTTGCTAGATCTTCGTCGGTCGACTGCACCCTGGCCAATGCCACGGTCGCCAGCGGCAATGTGCACTCCGTGAGCGACAAGTCCACCAGTGCACCATCTCCCGTGTTGTCGCGGTCGCGGAGCGCAAGCAGTATCGACGCGTGAGCAGTCATGCCAGTAACGATGTCGCCGAGCGCAAATCCGCACCAGGTCGGCCGCCCGAGCCGATCGCGGGTCAGAGCGGTAGTGCCGGAGAGTGCTTCCGCGACCATGGCCAAGCCAGCCCGATCGGCATCCGGACCGGCATTTGCCAGCCCGAAGCCGCTCATACTGACGACGATGAGCCGCGGGTATCGCTGGCGCAGGGACTCCGGATGGACGCCCAGGCGTGCCAGCGCTTGAGCACGCATATTGGTAATGAAAACATCTGCGTCAGAGAGCAACTCGTGGAGCACGTCGCTGCCGGCTTCGTTCTTGAGGTCGAGCACGATACTGCGCTTTCGCCTGTTCAGCGATGCGAAGTACCCCGACACCGTGCCCTTGTCGCTGGTGCGAATCGGCTCGCGTTTGCGCGTCAACTCACCCGTTGGGGGCTCTACCTTGATGACATCGGCCCCTTCATCGGCAAGCAGCATGCTGCAGTAGGGGCCAGCGATGAGATGGGACAACTCCACCACTTTGATGCCGCTCAGTACACCATGAGTCGCCGAACGCAATTTGGTGCTCATCTAGCTCACCGCCTCTGCGCCTTGGAGGGCCTGCGGCGACGCTCCCAACGGTTGGCTGCCACGATCCATCTGCTTGTGGTTCCTATCTCTCGTCGTCAATCACAAAGTCGAACAGGCACGTCGGTTCGGTCGCCCGTATCTGCACCTTGACTGGCAGGTCGGGCCGAAGGTCGTCCCAACTGGCGAGCACGCGGCTCAAACACCGAATGTTTTCTTCCAGGTCGACAAGACAAAGCACGTACGGTGCTTCTTCTGCAAACATCAACGGAGCGGCACACACCTCGGTGTAGCTGCGCAGGACGCCGCGTCCGCTCAGGTCGAACCATTCGATATCTTGCGACCAGCACGCCGGACAAATCGGTTTGGGAGGAAACGTAAGATGCGTGCACGCTCGGCACACCGTCGTGCGGAATCTCCCCTGCCGCAGGCCATCCCAGAAGGGAGTTGTGAATTCCGTGATCCGCGGCGGGTAGGCGAGTGTCGGCTTCGTCATTGTTGTCTCCGATCCCTACACCCGGTCGTTGTTGAGGATGTGCATCAGGGTCGCGTTATAGTCACCAAGTTCACCCGTCACGGCTCCAATTGAGGCCCCGACCACCTGGCGATCGCCAGCCTCGCCGCGCAGTTGCTGAACGGCCTCGAACAGGTTGTAGAGAGGTGTCACGTGGGGAGGATGGCCGCGACTGCCGCATCCACCCGATGGCGAGACGGGGATCTGCCCGCCGATCGTCGTGGCACCGCTGGCTGCGCCCGCCCCTCCGGTGCCCTTGGCGAACAGGCCAATCGATTCACTGAGGATGAGCTCGACGATCGAACACGGCGCGTATACCTCGGCGAAGTCCAGGTGTGAGGCACTAATCCCCAACATGTCATAGGCCTTGGCGGACGCGATCTCCGCGGACTCGAACCACGTCAGATCTCGCGGTCGGCTGGACACTTGATGGACACCTTCATGGTGGAAGCCGCGGGCCACCACATCGACTGACCGACCAAGTGCCTTCGCGATATCGGGGCGGGCCACGACGATGGCGACAGCGCCATCCGACCGTGGCGGCACATCTAGCAGGCCAAGCGGACGCACGATGGGACGCGCATCGAGGACGTCGCGCACGGTGATCGGCTTGCGCATCTGTGCGAGCGGATTCATGGAGGCGTGCCAGCGATTCTTTACCGGAATGGCAGCCAGTTCCTCACGGGTCAGGCCGTACTCGTGCATGTAACGGACCGCGTTGAACGCGTACCACGCAATCGGGGTGACGCCGAAGGGCACGTGGAAATCCACATCGCCCACCGCCCGCATCGACCACGTCATATGCTCGGCGGTCGGCACGTGCAACTCCCGGTTGACCCCCAACGCCACGGCAACGCTTGACGTGCCGGATGCCACCCGCTGCACCGCGACGTCGAATGCAATCGAGCCGGTCAGACCGTTGCCGATGACCTCCATCAATATGTCGCCAACGGGCATCTCGAGGTAGCCGGCCATGAAGGTGCCGAAGTAACGCTGCGCGGCGTATGGACGGGGCATCGCAAATATCAGCGAGTCGATATCGTTCTTCGACATCGTCGCGTCCTCAACAGCGGCGACCAACGCCCCGAGCATCATCTCGTGCTCGAGAACGTCGACATACTTGCCGACCGGCAATGCCCCAATCCCGACGATGGAGGCGATCGGCTCCCCCGCACTCACCTGGAAACACCTACACTTCACTAACAATCTGACATTTACCTTGGCTGTTCTTAACTACAGCACGCTGGGCAGACTGTGTCAAGGTTCATGCCGGAGCATGAATCGGTGTTGGATCACATGTGCGTCGCGCATTGACGGCGCGCGAAGGAAGCAGACCATCACTGAGACGGTCTGCTCGACGTAGCCGCCTTCCGCCGATGGCCGAGGCGTCCGACTTCAGCCAACCCCCGTACGCCATTGCTCGTGAAGTTGCTTGGTCACGGTGCTCTGTTTGAGTGCGTAAGAGCGAAATCGGTCGGCGACCGCAGCACCCTCCGCACTCATGTCCCATCCAGTAATAATCGAATTCTTGGCCAGCGCAAGGCTTTCCGGCGGCATCCTCAGCAGGGACTGCACCACGGTCTCCACCTCGTCGCGCAGCGCTGACGCATCCATTGCCAAGCCCTGCACCAACCCGCACTCATAGGCTTGCTCGGCGCGCATGGTTTCCCCGAGCAACAGCATCTTCATCGCCCGCCCCTGGCCGATATACCTCCCTAGCCGCACGGTGGTGCCGTAGGGCGGAATCAAGCCAAGCTGCACTTGCGGTATCCGAAAGGAGGCGCCGACCGATGCGTACACCAGGTCAGAAAATAGTGCGAGCTGCAGGCCACCACCGACTGCCCAGCCATTGACCTCGCTGACGATGATTTGCGGACAGCGCATCATCATCTCCCACACCCCGGGCTGTTCGGCGAGGAACTCCGAAAGGCCGCCGTATTCGTGCGTATCAGACTCTTTGAGGTCGGCACCGGCGCAGAAGGCTTTCTCCCCGACGGCGGATAGGACGATGACACGGACGTCCCGGTTTTCGCTGAGCTGCAGGAAGGTCCTGCGCAATTCGCGAATCAAGGTCCGATTGAGCGTATTGAGACGCTTTGGTCGATTAATGGTGAGCCATGCGAGGCCGTCACGCTCTTCCCTCAGGAGAGCGGTCTGGTCATCAGTGGACATCTTGATCTCCTTACGTAGGGCCGTACTGCGACGGGACTATCTTGGTGCCGGCGATGCGGCCTGGGTCGTGCTCGCCCCCCGACACAGAAGAACCTGTCGGCATCGGTCATCTCACATGTCTTTCGATGTGGATGGGGCAGTGCGAAATCCGTCGCCACTCTTGTTGCCGAGTCGGCCCGCGGCGACCATCTGGCGCAGCAGCGGTGGTGGCGCGTAACGCGGATCCAGGGTTGCGGCGTAGGCAGCCTTCGTGGCATCGAGATGGACGTCAAGCCCGACCATGTCGAGCAACTCCAGAGGTCCGGACTTGTAGCCGAGCCCGAGTTTGAGGGCGACGTCGATGTCCTCCGCGCAGGCCAATTCGTCGTCGTACTCCTGGATCACGTCGTTGAGGTAGGGCATTAGCAACGCGTTGACCAGGAAGCCCGGCCGGTCTTTGACGACGACCGGGACCTTGCCCGGGAGGGATTCGGCGAACGCGACTAGCCGCTCGATGACATCGGCGGCGGTCTGCAACGCGCGCACCACCTCGACCGTTCGCATCACCGGTGCAGGATTGAAGAAGTGTAGACCCGCAACGCGATCCGAATTAGGGACTGCCGCAGCAAGTTCCGTAACAGACAATGCTGACGTGGTTGTGCAGAGCGGAGTCTGCGGGCCAATCACGCCGGCAACTTCTTGCAGCACCGCTTTTTTCACGACGGCGTTCTCAGTGACCGACTCGATGACGAGGTCGACGTCAATGAGGTCGGCCACCGACGTGGTGGCGGTGATGCTGCCGAGAACGGCAACCTTGCCCCCCTCGGTTACCTTCCCGCGGGCGATGCCTTCGTCGAGGAAGCGCTCGACGAGGGCAGTGCCTGAGTCGATCCGCGCTTGGTCAGTTTCGAGGACTACGACGTGACGATCTGAGGCCGCAAGCACCTGTGCGACACCAGCGCCCATGGTGCCGAAACCAAGCAGGCCGACAGCGCGGAAGTCGTTGGTGCTCTTGCTCATTCTCACTCCTATGACCCGAACTGGCGAGTGTCGTCGTACTCGTAGAAGCCGCGACCGGTCTTGCGGCCGAGGTCGCCCGCGGCGACCATCCGGTCGACCATCGGAGGCGGAAAGAAGCGAGGTTCGCGCAACTGCTCGTAGAGACGGGTAGCGACCTGCTGATGAATGTCCAATCCGACGATGTCGAGCAGCCGGAACGGGCCCATCGGGTGGCCGAGAGCTCCGAGCACCGCCGCGTCGATTGACTCCTTGGTGGCCAGGCCGGCCTCCAGCACCCTGATGCAGGAGTTCTCCCACGGGATCAGGAAGCGATTGACGATGAACCCGGGGCGGTCTTTTGTTACCACGCTGGTCTTGCCCAGTGAGCCGAGGAATTCGATGGTCGCCTTGTGAGCCCAGTCGGCGGTGTGCCGGCCGTCGGCGACCTCGACGAGCTTCATTAGCGGCGCCGGATTGCAGTAGTGGGTCCCGACAACCCTCTCAGGAAGTCTTGAGCCTGAAGCGATTCCGGTGACCGACAGCGTCGAAGTGTTGGTGTGGAACAGCGTCGAGCCCGAGACGATCTCGTCGAGCCGACCGAAAGTGTCCTTCTTCAGCGCGAGATCCTCGAACACCGCCTCGACGACCACATCGCACGGAGCGAGATCGCCCAGTTCGGTGCTGCCGATAAGCGCGTCCTTCGAGGCGCGGCCCGCGGCTTCGTCGAGCTTTCCGATCCTGACGCTCTTGTCGAAGAAGCTATGCACAGTGTCGATACCGCGCTGCAGATTGTTCGCACTAACGTCGTACAGGATGATTCGATGGCCGGCTCGGGCCATAACGGTCGCGATGCCCGAACCCATCGTGCCGGCGCCGAGGACGGCGACGGTCTTTCTCTCAGGACGCACTCGTTTCTCCTGACTCGGTGTCAGCGGATGCTCTGGCCGCCGTCGATGAACGATGCACCTTGCCTTTCAGAGGCGTCATGGCAATTCTCCGATCGAACCCGTGATCTCACGACCGACCAACGGCCGCTGAATCTCGTTGGGGCCGTTGCAAATTTGGGTACCTCTCGCTGTAGCCATGTTCGAACAGCACCTCGCGGGAGTGCGCACCGACCATTGAGGCGGCCGCCGATGTTGCACGGCTCGGCCGGTGGGCGCGTCACCATTCGGCCATCATCTGGCTGAGATCGGCTTGACCGCCGAACCGCTCGACCACGTCGAACTCTTCATGCCACTTCCTCCGCTCTTGGTTAAATCATCGGCATCACGTAGGCACTTGATTGTATTTTCTGATAATGTCAGATTAATAACGGCATGTAAACATCCGTGCGACTTCCCTCGTGAGCACCAGGGCGTGGGCAGATCGCACCAGGGAGAGCTCATTGCCGCGGAGGTCAAAACGACGTGGATTCAACCCGCGGGCATGACCGAGGAATCGACACAGGACGAGGAACATTCGCATGCGAGCAGTTGAACTGGACACCGCGCTTGAAGAGCGAATCGCCGCTCATCTGGCGACAGCCCGTTGGGCCGACGTGCCCGAGCCGGCCCGCGAGCAGGCGATACGGGCCCTCCTGTGGTGGCTTGGCACTGCCCTCGAAGGTTCGACCCACCCTGAGCAGGTACCGCTACAGCGCTACGTCACCGGCCAGCAGATCGCCGGTGATGCGTTGGTGATTGGGACGACGTACCGGACAAGCCCCGAGCTGGCCGGATTCGTGAACGGCAGTGCCGGCAAGATCTACGAACACGAGGACAAGTACTGGATGGATTCGTCCATCGGATTTGCGCTCGGATGTTGCGTCGTCCCCGCTGCCCTGGCCGCCGCCGAGCACCGTGGCGGGGTCACCGGGCACGAGCTGCTGATGGCCATCGCCCTCGGCCTCGACCTCGAGATTCGCCTCCACCGCCCCCTGGGCATGGAGTTCGTCCCCGGGCGCGCCATCTCCACGTCCACCTTCGTGTTCGGCAACTACGGCGCGGCCGCGACGGCGGCGAGGATCTACGGCCTCGACGCGTCGGGCCATCTCAACGCCCTCGGTCTGGCACACGGGCAGGCTGCCGGCAACTACGAGGGTCATATCGAAGGACGGGGGGTGTCTGCCCAAGCCGGCTTCGCGGTTCGCAACGGCGTCGCGGCAGCGCGGCTCGCTGCCGCAGGGACGGTAGCCGCCCGGGCGCCGATTACCGGGCCGGCCGGTCTCTACGCGGCCCACTACCGTCACGCGACGGTCGACCTCGCCGACGTCACTAAAGACCTGGGCGACACCTATTGGGGGGCCGATCTGGCTTTCAAGGGGTACCCGTGCGGAATTGTCGCGCACCCTGCACTGGACGCGGCGCGGACGATCCACGCCCAGCTCGAGGGCCGTGAGGTCCGTTCCATCAGCGTATTCGGCGCCAGCAGCCTCAGCATCATGGCCGATCCGATCGAACTCAAGCGCTCACCCCGCACCGGCATCGAGGCGCAGTTCAGCATCCCGTGGGGTGTGGCGTGCGTGATTCGTGACGGGGACTTGACGATCGGGCATTACGACCAGTCAGCCTTGGCGGATCCGGAGCTGGTGCGCCTGGCGTCCATCGTCGACATATCCCTCGGCCACGACACGGTGGGTAGCACCGTGAGGGCGGCACTGTCCGACGACACGGTCCTCGCGCCGCCGCCGGTCCTGGTGGCGCGCGGGCGACCAGACAATCCGCTCACGACGACTGAGATCATCGCGGTCCTCACCCGCGCCGCCGAGCGCGTACACCTGCGTGAGGGTGCGGCGGAACGGGTAGTAGAGATCGCGCTCGCCTACGACAATTTGAGCGAAGTTCGTCACCTGACCCAGCCGCTAGCAGCGTTCTCGGAGAGTTAATCGGCGGCCCTTGTGTGTCGCGGCCAACGTGGCCCATAGCAACCGCGGCAGAACTTTCATCCGTCGTCCTAACGGGTTGACCGGCCGATATCTGGTGGTGTACGTCCAACTTACCGCCGCGATTCTCGGTGGGGTAAGCGGGTGGGAGTCCGCACGCGCCTCCCTTGACATCTTGGTCACCTCTTGGTGGGATAACAGCCACATCAGATGTCAGACTTTCGATGCACTGAATTCTGCCGCACAGACAGTAAACAACTGCACTACCGGCGGGCATCACTTCCGAGAGCGGCGCAAGAAAAGAGATGGCAATGGCCCAGATTCGCCCGTGGAGGTACATGCTGCTGGTGAGCGTGTTGAGCGTGATCGTCGCCGCATGCGGTAATCCGACCGGCCAGACCACAGAAGGCGAAGCCACAGACTCAGAAAAGGTCTTCGCCCAATACGACGACATGGATCCCAGCCAGCGCGTCGACGCGCTGGTGGAGGCCGCCGAGGAGGAGGGCGCCGTGGTGGCCTACCTGCGCGTCGACGAAGTGGGACCTGAGCTAGAGACAGCCTTCGAGGCCAAATACAACGTCGATCTGCAGATCCTCAACCCCGGCACGAGCGCCGTTGTCCGCCAGCAGGTTCTCGAACAGTCCAGGGCCGGCCGGCTGGAGGCCGATCTTGTAGAGACCTACATGCACGAGCTGACCCTCGTCTACGACACCGAGAACATCGTCGCCAAGATGCCGGAGTTCCTCAAGGAAGATCTCGTCGCAGACGACATGTCCTCCGAATACGGCCTGGAGACATACCAGACCGCCTTCCTGGCTGGTTCCTGGAACTCCAGCCGGATCACCGGTGACGATGTGCCGACTGCGCTGGAGGACTTCACCGGCCCGCTATTTGGCGACCGCCTGGTGATGGTTGCCAATTACGAGATGGCTTACAAGACCCTTTTTGACTACCTGACCACCGAAAAGCGCATGACCCCAGAGGCGTTCACCGCCCTGTTCCGCACGATCGGCGACAACACCAGTGTCACCGATAGCTCCAATCCCGCCGCCGCATTTCTGGCCTCTGGCCAGTACCTCGGCGGTGTCAACGTCTCGATGACGTCGATCCAAAAGGCCGGAAACGTACCGGTTGCCTACGAGCCGGCCGCGGAGCCGGTGTCCCTGGTTCCGTTCGGAATTGGCCTGACAAAACAAGCACCCCACCCGGCGGCGGCGATGTTGTTCGCGCACTGGTACATCACCGACGGGCAGTCGATTCTGCAAAAGGAGCAATACATCGACCAAAGCCCGGAAGAGACTGACCTGCGCAACGCGACGACGACGAAACTGTCCTACGACGACCTCGACCCCCGGCGACTCGAGCAGTGGCGCATCGCCTACGACAACATGATCCGCGGCGAAGATGACGTGCTCCCCGAATACGTCACCGCCTCCAATTGACGCAGAAAACACACTGAGCCCACCGCCGCGTGAGATAACTCGTCTGCTCATCAGCGTCCCGCACAATTACATCCAGGAGGAGGCTTCAGCATGAGTCGGAGTTTCGTGTTCGCGGCTGTGGGCGACATCGCTGCCTTTCATGACCCCACCGTTCCGATGTTCGAGCATGTTAGCTCGGCGCTAGGTGAAGCCGACGTATTATTCGCCCAGAACGAGCGCCACTACAACACGTCGCAGGTCACTCCTATCGGGGGATTCACCGAACAGGTTCCCCCTTCCAACGCAAAGCTGCTGAAACAGGGTGGGTTTGACGTCGTCTCGTTTGCGAGCAACCATTGCATGGACCTTGGCGGTGCGCCGATGCTCGAGACGATTGGCGAGCTCAAGAACCTTGGCTTCGAGGTAATCGGTGCAGGCAGGAACATCGAAGAGGCACGCCGGCCGGCGATCTTCGAACGGCAGGGTACCAAGATCGCCGTCTTGGCCTATGCATCCGTAATCCGACCCGGCTATCAGGCAGACACGCACAAACCCGGATGCGCTCCGATGCGTGCGTACACGCTCTACAACCAGGTGGATTACCAGCCAGGCAACCCTCCGGAGATCCTGACTTTTCCCAACAAGGCAGACCTGGCCGCCGTAGTCGACGACATCCAGGCCATCCGTGACCAGGTCGACGTCGTCGCAGTGTCCTTTCACTGGGGTGTCCACTTCGTACATGCGGTTATCGCCGACTACGAGCGTGAGGTTGCCCGAGCAGCAATCGACGCGGGTGCCGACGTGATCCTCGGCAGCCACCCGCACATGATCAAGGCGATCGACGTCTACAAAGGCAAGCCGATCTTTCACAGCACTGGCAACTTCGCCTTTGACCTACCCGCCCACGAAGTGGACAAGTGGGCCGAGGGCGCACCGGAAATCAGGGAGAAGTTCCGACGTCGCGGCTGGGTCCTAGACGATCCAGAATGGTCCGCGTACACGTTCCCCGAATACACGAGGAAGTCCCTCATCGTGCGTTGTGAGTTCACTGACGGCGAACTCTCCGCTGCGAAGTTCCTGCCAGTGATGATCAACAAGCGGGCACAACCGCAGCTCCTGCGCGGGGATGACCCGCGGTTTCATGAGGTTGTGGACTATGTCCAGGAAGTGACGGCGAGCCAGAACGTCGGCACGGAGTTCAAGGTCGAGGACGATTCGGTGACGATCTGCCTCAGTCCAGGCGGCTAGATTCTTTGGTCTGCACCAGCCGGAGACCACCGTCCGGATAGTGCGGGTCATGCACTCTAAACCCGATAGCGGCAACACCAGCCGCTGCTCCGGCCCATCCCACATTGCGCGCGACCAGCGCCGCCGTGCGGTTCAACCAGGCCACAAAGTCCCCAGGTTGAGAGCTCAGCCAGGGCCACACCACTTACCGACCCCACACCCCAGTTCAACGCGCGTGCCGCAGTTGCCCCTTGACATCACAGTGGGCCGTTTGGTGTGATGACAGCCACAACGTATATGTCAGACTTTGAACGCGATGGCATGTATCGGACAGATGGTTAACAAATGGATGGCTCCCGGCGAACGACCGGGACGATCTATGAGAAAGAGATGCAAAATGGCGCATAATCGCTCGCTGCGGAGCTTGGTTCTGGCCACAGTGCTGAGTTTGGGTGTTGCTGCGTGTGGAAGCCCTGTCGGGGAAACCGGCACGACGGCCGCCTCAGACGCGGAGGGCGTCTTCACGCAGTTCCAGGACATGGACCCCAACCAGCGCATGGACGCGCTCGTGAAGGCCGCCAAGGAGGAGGGCACCGTCGTGGCTTACCTGCGCGCCGACGTGGTGGGACGCGAGCTAGAGCAAGCGTTCGAGGCCAAATACGACATCGATCTGCAGCAGCTCAACCCGGGCACAAACACCGTCGTCCGTCAGCAGATCCTCGAACAGTCCAAGGCGGGCCGACTCGAAGCCGACATCGTCGAGGCCTACATGCATGAGCTGGCCCTCGTCTACAAGCAGGAAAACGTCGTCGCCGCCATGCCCGAGTTCCTCAAAGAAGACCTCATCGCCGACGGCATGTCCACCGATGTAGGGCTGGAGGTCTACCAGTACACCTTCCTGCCCGCCTGGAACACCAACATTGTCACCGGCGGAAATGTCCCGACGTCGCTTGAGGGCTTCACCGGTCCTCAGTTCCAAGATCGCCTCGTCATGGTGTCCAACTACGAAATGCCCTACAAGGCCCTCTTCGACTACCTGACCAAAGAAAAGGGCATGGGCACGGACGAGTTCGCCAATCTGTTTCGAGCAATCGGCGCCAACACCAGCGTCACCGACAGCGGCAACCCTGCTGCCGCATTCCTCGCTTCCGGCCAATACCTCGGCGGTATCAACATGTCCTTGACGTCGATGAAAAAGGCCGGAAACGTGCCAATTGCCTACCAGCCCGTTGTCGCCCCGGTTGCCTCTATCCCACTAGGAATCGGCCTGCTCAGAGACGCTCCTCATCCAGCAGCGGCGATGTTATTCGCGCACTGGTACATCACCGAAGGGCAGTCGATTCTGCAAAAGGAGATGTACATCGAGCAAAGCCCCGAGGAGACCGACTTGCGTGGTGCGGCAATGGGCAGACTGTCCTACGACGACCTCGACCCTCAACGGCTCGAGGAGTGGCGCGTCGCCTACGACAACATGATCCGCGGCAAAGAAGACGTGCTCCCCGAATACATCACCGCCTCCAACTGACGCAGAAAACGCATCCTGATGAGCATCACGAGCGCACCCGCGACGACTGCCACCCCCCCGCCGGATATGTCCGGTTCCGGCAAATTTAGAAGGCCCCGCAGATTCAGCCGATTTCTCAGGCGGCCGACCGCAAGAGGGGTGTCGTTGGTCCTGGTGACCGCGATCATCGGCTATCTCGTCGGCGGGCCCCTGTTGTACTTGTTGTGGGGCACCTTCTTCGATACCGGCGGGTTCTCGCTCGGCAGCTTCGCGCGGGCCTACGGCGACCCGGAGTCCATCGAGCTCATCACGAACTCACTGATCTACGGGGTGGGTTCTGCGCTGCTGGCAGTCTTGGTTGGCACCGTCCTTGCCTACCTCCAAGCCCGGACCGACGTCCCGTTTAAGGGCCTGTTCTTCGCTGCGTCGCTGGTCCCGTTGATCTTTCCAGCCGTCGTGTACGCCCCGGCGTGGGTGTTTCTGCTGAGCAAGGACGTCGGGGTCATCAGCAGCCTGCTCGCAGGCGTCTTCGGCGAATCACCCATCGACGCCTACGGCATGGCCGGCATGATCCTCGTCGAAGGGCTGCACCTGGCACCGATCGTGTTCCTGTTCATGGTGCCTTCATTCCGGGCGATGGACCCCTCCCTGGAGGAGAGCGCCCGGGTCTCCGGGGCCCGGTGGTCGACGGTCATGCGCCGCATCACATTGCCGCTGACCCGCCCCGCCATCGCGTCCGCCGCCGTCCTCGTCACCGTGCTCGGTCTGGAGAGCTTCGAGGTCCCCGTGATGCTCGGCGAGCCCGCCGACGTCTACGTGTTCACCAGCCGGATTTTCTTCTTGACCAACTCGTACCCAGCCGATCTCGGCGCGGCCGGAGCGCTCAGCATCACTCTGCTGATCGTCGCCTTGGCGCTATTGATGAGCGCGCGCACTGGTGGTTCATCGGCGCGGAGCCAGCAGACCATGACGGGCAAGGGATTTCGGCCAGTCCCGATTTCGCTCGGCAAAGCTCGCCCGTGGGTCGGCGCCTTCGTCGTGCTGTTCTTCTTTGTGGCCACCGTGCTACCTACGGCCGTGCTGATCTATGTGTCGCTTAGTACTTACTATCAAACTCCGACCTGGGAGTCGTTACAGCAGCTTGGTATCGAGAACTACCGGAAACTGGCACAGACTCCTGGCCTCGCAGACGCACTCGTCAACACAGTGATCGTGGCGGTGGTGAGTGCGACGTTGGTGATGGCGCTAACGGTAGTGGCGGCATGGTTTGTCGTCCGCTCGAAGATGAAGGCCGCTCGCCTGCTTGACGCCTTTACGATGACCGCTCTGGTCATCCCGGGTGTGGTGCTCGGCCTCGCCCTGCTATTCGTGTACCTGCGTTCTCCGATTCCGATTTACGGGACGCTGATCATTCTCGTCATCGCGTACATGACGAAGTACATCCCCTACGGCATGCGATACGCCGGGGCTGCGCTGACTCAGATCGGCGACGAGCTGGAGGAAGCGGCCCAGGTCAGTGGCGCTAGCTGGTGGAAGACCCTCAGAAAAGTGGTCCTCCCGCTGGCGGCCCCAGGAATCGTGTCGGGCTGGATCTTCGTGATGATGGTGTCCTTCCGCGAGCTGGGGGTCACAGTGCTGCTGTTCGGGCGGGACTCCGAGGTGCTCTCCGTGGTGCTGTTCCGGGAGTACAGCGCCGGGTCCTTTGGGGTCGTGGCCGCCCTCGGCGTGCTGATGGTCGCGACTCTTGTGGGCATGATCCTGCTGGCCTACCGCGTGGGATCACGCTTCGGTATTCGGATTGAGTCGTAGAAAGCGCGTGAGGAGTAGAGCAATGTTGAAGGTCGACGATCTGGTCAAGACGTTCGCGGGAGCAGAGAAGCGGCCCGCCGGGCGGCGGAACCGGCGGAGAGCTGGCCAGCGAGACGACTCCTCGGCACATGTGCGGGCGATCGACCATGTGAGCTTCAGCGTCGAACCTGGCGAGATGTTCACCCTCCTCGGGCCGTCGGGCTGTGGGAAGACCACCACGTTGCGCTCGATCGCCGGCCTGGAGCAACCGGATGAAGGCGAAATCACGATCGGCGACCGCACGGTGTTCTCGGACCGAGCCGGTATTCGCCTTCCTCCCAACGAGCGCCCGCTGAGCATGGTCTTCCAGAATTACGCCATCTGGCCCCATATGGATGTATTCGGCAATGTCGCATTCCCGCTCGAGGTGAGACCCCGTGGCCGCCGGCTATCGAAGAAACAGATCCACGAGCGTGTCAACGACGCCCTCGAGACGGTGCACCTCGGGGGGCTGGGCTCGCGGCCAGCCGTGAAACTGTCGGGCGGGCAGCAGCAACGACTTGCGCTGGCTCGTGCCTTGGTAACCGACCCCGACCTGGTGCTCCTCGACGAGCCGTTGTCGAACCTCGATGCCAAGCTCAGGGAGTCGATGCGACTCGAGCTCAAGCGACTACAGCGAGGCCTTGGTCTCACGTCCATGTACGTCACGCACGATCAAGGTGAGGCGCTCGCGCTGTCATCGCGGGTAGCCGTCATGAATCGAGGGGAGATCGTCCAGGTCGGCACACCCCGCGAAATCTACGAGTCGCCCAACTGTCAATTCGTAGCCGAATTCATTGGCACGTCGAACGTGGTGCAGGGCACGGTCCGAACGGTTGGGGAGGATGTGGCGGAACTGGAGACGCCCCACGGCATGCTGTTCAGCACTAGCTGGCGCGATCTGGTTGTTGGCGACCAGGTCATCGTTATGGTGCGTCCTGAGGATATCCGCCTCAACGAGGTTGCCACCGTGACCGAGGGCGCCAACGGCTGGAAAGGCAAGGTCCTCGCCGGCGCTTACCTGGGTGACTCAATCGACTACGTCCTCGCGGTGGACTCGATCGAGTTCCGTTGCCGCACCAACTCCGCCGATCATGGTTGGGTAGAAAAGGATGTCTTCATGACCATCGACCAAGACCGGGTCCACGTCCTGCCGCCGGCCTAGAGATACGCGCAACGCGCTGATGCGCTACCTGGGCGATCCGGCCGTTCGGTACGAACCCTCGACGTCGAGCGGCCCAGCGATTGGGCGGCGACGCTGAACTAATCGGCAACGGCGCAAGACACACCACGCGCGTGGAGATAGGGCCGCAAGCCGCGCGCGCTGGCCAAAGTGTCCAGTCCCCGAACGCATTCGATGAGTCCGTCCACCTGGCCTGACACCATCACACCGTTCAAGACCATATGCGCCTTGGCACCAAGACCGCTCCATGACATCAAATTGTGGCGCGACCCAAGGCAGGCATCGACGCGCTCGATGAAAGACCGACCGTCACGAGTCGTCACGGTCACTATGGCTCGACGGGTCCGCCGATTCGCTGTGTCGACCCCTCAGGAACATCCAACGCCGGATCAGCCACCAGCTCAATCCGCTCCATCGCCGCACGTGTCTCGGGCAACTGAGTCGCGCATAGTCGTGCGCACCCCCGAAAGCAATTCAACCGTCCATCAACGGAACTGCGAGAATATACTGAAGACTGATGTCGGGCATGTCGCGGCGGTTGACGATTCTGGCACCGTGCTGGGGAACCCGCGCTTCTACGGTCTCGACGTCCGCGAGCTTGATGCCGTGGGTCCTGCGTTAGGTGGCGAATCTGCGCGGCGCCGTCGCTATCACATCGCGTTGCATTACAGTTCATTTATTGCTTGACAATAGCCAAGTAGCTGGAACCAATCCAGGGATGAGACGCGCTCAATCACAGTTCAGGCTGGATCGGTTGGGGCCGAGCGCATCATCCCGGCACCAACGAACGAAGCGGGTCCCCCAACCCTGATGAGCACGCGCGCATCGTCAAGGACACGGCCGGGTTTGCGTACCCAAGCCACGCCGACTGAACCGGCAGGCGGCCATCCGACCTGCTCCCGCGGTGTGCGCATGCCGGCTATTCAGCCTCACCCAGGCCGTTGCACGATCAACCGCACGAGTTGATATTTATTATATGTGTATTGACTTACATTTAGATTTCTGTCAGTGTAGTTACCTGAGAGTTACTTCTGGTAAAGCGGATCGGGACCGACATGGCTGTCAACACGGTATGTCCATGCGCTACGCACGGGGTCACTCGTGGCGGTCCCACCCGCCGCCACGTTGGTCGATCCCCGTCACGATTGCGAACTCATCTCCGGAATCACACCATCAGCGAATCGAGGCGCCATGAACGTCGTGACGATTATCGGCCTGGCCGTGTGCGCGCCGTTCGCCGTGCTTGCGTTCCTCGATCTGCAGAATCGGTTGGAACGGTGGGACTACGAACGTCACGCAGAAGACTGATCGACCGTTTCGATCTACACAAGGAGTCTCCGGTGAGCACCGAGGCGCGCACCGCGACAGGCCGAGCGAAAGGTCTCGAGTGAACACAACGGCCGCCGGTTCGGCGATTCGCGTCGGCCTCTACGCCCCCAGTCAACACCCGAAAAGCAAAGATGCGGCCACCGGACTGGCTGAACAGATCCGACTCGTGCACAAGGCTCGCGATGAGGGATGGGATTCGCTGTGGAAGGGACAGCACTTTCTCACCGACTCGTCCTCGCAGCTGAGCACAATCGTCCTGTTGACGCGCCTGGCGGTCGAGGCGGGCGACATGGACATCGGCGTGGGACTTCTGTTGTTGCCGTTGCTCAACCCTGTCGAAGTTGCCGAACACGCCGCCTCCTTGGACGTTGTCACGGGCGGGCGATTGATCCTCGGCCTGGGCATCGGCTATCGCGACGTCGAATACGCCGCCTTCGGCGTGCCCAAAACGGATGCCGCGAAACGCTTCTCAGCGAACTTTCGGATCGTCAGGGATCTGCTCGCCGGCCGATCAGTCGTCGCGGATGTCCCGTGGTGCAATCTGCGCTCAGCGGAGCTGTCGGTACGCCCGCAGCAGAGCCCAGTGCCGCTTTGGATGGGCGCCAACTCCGATGCCGCAGTCCGGCGCACCGCACGGATGGCAGACGCATGGCTTATCAATCCCCATGCGCCACTTCCGACCATCACACGTCAGCAAGAAATCTACTTCGACGAGCGCCGTCGTCACGGCCTGCCTGACCCCGAGGCTATCCCTGTCATGCGGGAGGTGTTCTGCGCAGCACGCTCGCAAGACGCACATGAACTGGCCGAGCGCTACCTTGGGTCGAAGTACCGCGCCTATGCGGCCTGGGGGCAGGACGAAGTGCTCCCCGACAACGACAGTTTCGGCGCACCATTCGCCGACCTCGCCGACCACCGGTTCATCGTAGGCAATCCAGAGGAATGCCTGAAAAGCCTTCTGGCATGGCGGGATTCAACCGGCGCTAATCATTTCCTATTCAGGATTCACTGGTCTGGAATGCCGATCGAAACCGCCGAGGCCGCCCTGGAGCTGTTATCTCGGGAAGTCCTCCCCGAGTTGCGCCGCGCACGCACGTGATGAGCGCGCTTCGCCGCGGTACAAATCAGCTGGAAACACCACACTTCCTGTGCCGCCAACCATCCGAGCCGCGACGCGCTGATCGATGCGTTCAACGACGGTGAAGCACCACCGCGGTTGCTGCGGCACTCGCGACTTGTGGTCCATCCTGCCGTCATTGTGGCGAGGAGTTCACTCGGGTAGTTCTGCGAGCCAGGCCGTTGACTTACACCTTACTAGTTGTCAGACTATTAATGGTTAGGTAATCACTCTGGGCGACCCCGCCAAGATCCGCTAGCGCTGTCATGCCACCACGCGCGCAGTGCCCCAATGGATTCGCAGTGCCCAATGAATACGGAACAGTTGGAAGGACGGCCGAAAAGCGATGACAGCCGCGACAGCGTCTAGCCGCAACGACCAGCAGAACGACATCGGTCAGGTGGATCTCGGAACCGAATTCGCGCGCCACGTAGTGAATACGTCGTTCTCCGCCCTGACGCCCGAGGCGGCTCAGTCCGCCAAGTACAGCACGCTGGACACGCTTGGGGTGATGCTCGGAGCGAGCGGGTTGATGGACGTCATGCCGGGGATTGTCGGACTCACCCGGGACTGGGGAGGAAAACCCGAGAGCACGCTGATCGGTTTCGGCGACAAGGTCCCCGCGATCTCCGCGGCGTTCGTGAATGGCGCGATGGGACACGGTCTGGACTTCGATGACCATTTGCCGGAGGGGCACCACCCCAGTGTTTGCGTCGTTCCGGCGCTGCTTGCACTCGCTCAACGGGTGGGCGGGGTGTCCGGCAAGGACTTCATCACTGCGCTAGCGCTGGGACAAGACATCTTCGCCCGGCTGAGGAAAAACGTGGTCTGGAAACAGGACTGGTTCATGACACCAGTGCTGGGCGCGTTCGCCGCCACCGCTGCATGCGCAAAATTGTTGCGACTCGATGAGGCGAAAGTGCTCAATGCCATCGGCATCGCAAGCTGCCAGTCGGCCGGCACGTTTCAAATCGCATACGGAACCGGCGGTGACCTTCGTGGCATCTACGGGGCATTCGGGGCGAAGGCCGGTGTGCTTTCGGTCCTGCTGGCCGAGGCCGGTATCAAGGGCACGACCGCGCCACTCGAGGGCAAGGCGGGCTTCCTCGAGGTGTACTTCGGCGAGTGGGACCGCGAAGCCATGCTGGCCGGACTCGGTACGGACTTCCAAGGCTCAACGATCCTCTACAAGCTCTGGCCGAGCTGCGGCGTCACCCACGCCTACATCGACACCGCACTTCGGCTGATGGGCGGTCCTGGCCGCACCGCCGAGATCACCAAGCTCGAGGTCTTCGGGGGCGACTTCGCCAAGCAACTAAGTGAGCCGGCCGCGTTCCGGCGTCGCCCGCCGACCGTCGTTGACGCGAAGTTCAGCATCCCCTATACGGTCGCGCTTGCGCTAACCACGGGCAGTATCGGGGTTGGGGATTTCTCCGAGGAGCGGCGCTTCGATCCAGCGATCGGCGCCGTCGCCGACAAGATTCAGTTCGTCGACGACGCGAAATACGACTGGGGCAAGGAGCTTCCGGCAGGAGCGGTGCGGATCACGCTCACCAACGGTGAGAGCATGTTCGCCGAAACCAGTCACGACCACACGCCGGGCGCTGCCCTGCGGCCCTTGGACTGGGCGCAGCTGGTGTCAAAGTTCGAGGACTGTGCCGCCTATGCCGCGAACCCAGTGCCCCGTGACAACGCCAAACAGCTGATCGGCGGGATCGAACACCTCGAATCAGTTGACGACATCACCGCTCTCGGCGAAATGCTCGGCTGATCCGGCGGTCACGCGGGGAGAGGAAGCGGTGGTAATGGATGGGGTTCTTTCGTCGCTGGTGGACTTCGTGGAGTCAACGAGCTTTGACGAATTCAGTCAGTCAGCGATTGACCGCGTGGTTCGCCACACGGTTGACGCCGTCGGATGCGGCGCAGGTGGATTTGCCAGCGCGCCCGCAAGAGCAGCCCGGGAAGTGATACGCGGCTCAGCCGGTCCTTTCGTTGCCTCCGTGTACGGGGAAGATGAGCCCGTCCTCGTCGACTTCGCCGCCTTCGCCAACGCCACCGCGAACCGGTACCTCGACTTCAACGATTTCGGCGTATCCGGGCATCCCAGCGACATGATCCCCGCGCTACTGGCGATGACGGAAGCCACCGGCGCCCCGGGCCGCGACGCGGTTGTCGCGATCTATCTTGCGTACGAGCTGGCCACCCGACTGGCCGAGGCTGTGCCCCCCGACGGCGGGTGGGACCAGGGCATCTACTGCTCCCTGGCCGTGGCCGCCGGGCTCTCCAAGATTTTGAAACTGTCCCGAGAGCAGACCGCGAATGCCCTGTCGTTGGCGGTCGTGCCGAACATCCCGTTGCGGGTCACCCGCTTCGGTGAGCTCTCGGAATGGAAAGCCGCAGCGACGGGCCGCGCGGCCGCGGACGCCACCTTTGCGGTGCGACTGGCCGCTCAAGGCATGACTGGTCCACCTGCGCCTTTTGAAGGCAAGGACGGCATCCTGGAGCGGGTCTGGATTACCTTCGACGCCGATCTAACCTCGACCAAGGCCCCGTCGGCCATTGAGCGAGCGAGCCTGAAGCGGTTTCCGGCGTGCTATTGGGGCCAGGTACCGGTCGACCTGATGAGTCAGCTCCGGGTCAAGGTGGACCGTTCCCGGGTCCAGGCCATCGATGTCGCCACGTGCGAGGCCGCATGGCGGACGATCGGTGGCGGCCGCGGCGACGCCGCCGAGAAGTGGCGTCCGCGAACCCGCGAGACGGCCGACCACAGCATGCCGTACCTATTGGCCGTGGCGCTAGTGGACGGCCGCCTGGACGACGACTCGTTTGCTGCGGACAGGCTCACCGACCCCGAGCTGATCGCGCTGATGGACGCCACCCGGGTCGTCGAGCGGCCGGACCTGACCGCGCGTGCCACCAGAGACAGATGTCCGACGGAGATGACGATCCAGCTCAAAGACGGGTCGAGCGTGACCGCCAGTAGCGAAGTACCTCGCGGTCACCACGCGAACCCGATGACCGACACAGAGGTGCAGGCGAAATTCGATGAGCTCGCGGCCCGGGCGCTCAAGCCACCAGAGGCACGGGAGCTTGCTGACGGGCTGTGGAACCTTGCGCAGCTCGACTCCTTGGCGCCGGTCGGCAAACTCTTTCGGGCGTTCGCAGTCCAGTAGTCAACGCAAACGCGTAAACCGCTGAACCGTGGAGCCGCACTCATGCCTGCCCCCAATGACACTCTCTGGAGACGCTTCACGGACATTGCCCACACGGCGTCCGACGCGACAGCACTTATCGATCTGAGTTCTTATGTACCACAACGGGTTTCGTACGCAGAATTACTTGACCAAGCGATCCACACCGCAGCGGGGTTCGCCGACCTCGGCGTCCAACGCGGTAGCGCCGTTGCCACCTTGTTGCCCAACTGCACCACCTGGGTCCAGACCTTCCTTGCCGCCGCCCGGCTAGGTGCGCTGGTGGTACCGCTGAACACCCGGTACCGCCCACAGGAACTGTCGCATCACCTGCGATTATCCCAAGCTGAAGTGCTGGTCACCGCCAGCGAGTTCGAAGGCATCGACTTTGCCGAGCGTCTTCACGCGATGGCCGAACTCGGCGGTGACGAAGAAGTGCCTGTGCGTCATGTGGTCAACGTGACAGGCGACCTCGAGAAGCTGCCGGACCGCTGGAATCGATTGGCAGCGCCGGACATAATGCGTCACAGCACACTCATCGAGGCGGCGCACTCGGGCCGCGACGATCCGCTCATCGTGTTCGGAACCTCGGGTACGACCTCTGCACCCAAGCTCGCCGTCCACAGCCATCACACCACTGCGCTCCAGGCGACAGCGGTCGCCGACCGGCTAGCCCTCGGCGGCGGGCCTGCGGCGCTGCAGGTGCTTTCCTTGTCGGGAACCTTCGGCTTCGTCCCCTTCATATCGGGGTTGTTGGTCGGCAAGCCGACAGTTCTGTTGCCCATTTTCAAGCTCTCTCGCGTCCTGGACGCGTTGCAGTCGCATGACTGCGACTTCCTCGTGGCCGCCGAAGGGCCAGTGCGCGAGTTGCTGGAAGCGTTGAACCCCAAACAACGGCGGGGGTCTTCGCCGAGTTGTCACCGCGGGTCTAGACATTGCTGACATCGTCACCGCGGCCGCAGCGATAGGCGTGAAGGCATTCAACGTCTACGGCTCGAGCGAAATCTTCGCCTTTGCGGCCATAGCCCCTCCCGGGGCCCCGGCCGAAGATCGCCTGGTGCCCGGCGGTGAACTCACGGCGCCGGGCGCCTGCGTCCGTGTCCGTGACCCCGAAACGGGTCGGTCGCAGCCCGTGGGGCACGTCGGTGAGTTGGAGATCGGCGGCGACACCCTTTTCATCGAATACCTTCATAACCCAGAGGCCACCGCCAAAAGCAGGACCGACGACGGCTGGTTCCGCACAGGCGACAGCGGAGTGTTCCTGAGCGAGCGACGGTTCCGATACATTGCACGCGCCAACGACACGTTGCGCCTGGGCGGCTACTCGGTTTCGCCGGCAGATGTCGAATCGACGATCGAACAGCTTGTGACCGTACGTCAGGCTCAGGTCGTCGGCGTGCGTGACCCGCGCACCGGCGACGACCTAGGGGTGGCATTCGTGCGAACGGTGCCCGACGCCGTCGTCGAGCCGGACGACATAATCGAGCACTGCCGCGCACGGCTGGCCAGCTTCAAGGTGCCGGTGCACGTGGAAATCGTGGATACGATTCCGACAACTCCGAGCGCCAACGGCGACAAAGTGCGCCGTGACGTGTTGCGCGAATTCGCCAGACGCCTGTTCAACGATCTCTTTGACGGATGAGCACCGCCCAACGCCCGCCACGGGCTCGCTAACTACTATCTGGTGGCCGCCACCGCGCCAGCGCTCGATGCCAGCAGGGCCCCGAGCAACCAGAACGGCGACGCCGCACCACCGATGACGACGAATACTGACGTCGCCGCCGGCAGTACAACCTGTCCGAGGCGATTTCCCATGAGCCGCAACGCGATTGCAGTCGACCGCGCCTGAGGGGGAACCGTCGCGACGGTCCACGCCAGACTAACCGGTTGACTCACACCCATACCGAGGCCCAGTACAGCCATCACCACGACTAGTGCTGCGTGGTGGTTTACCGCGGGCATGATCGCACACAGCACGGCAGTCACCATCACGGTAAACGACAGAATGGCGCGTCGACTCGCGCGGGCGACCAGCACGCCGAGGATCAGGCGCGCCAATAGCGAAAAAGCTGCACGGATGGCCAGCAACAGTCCCACAAAACTCGCCGACCAACCCCGTTGAGCGCCGAGAACCGGCAGGTAAACCGACAGCAGATCGACAGTGGACACGATGATGAGACTTACGTACATCGATGCCGCCGCTCCCGGATTCCTGAGGGCTTCGTGTACCCGTGCGTGCCGTTTCGAAGACGCCTGCCGTCTGAGGATGCGCTGGCCAGCTGCACCAAGCAACAACATCGACAGCAGGAGACCAATGCCGCCGGCGACACCGCTGGCCAGGTTTGCCGCCGTGGTACCCCGGAGCCCCTGACCGAAGTGCTCAAATATCATGGCGCCAAGCAGCGGACCGACGAGCTGCCCAAGCGACGCCCCGGCCGTGTACCACCCAAAGTCCCTGTCGTAGTCCGCTTCCTGAGACTCCGCTGCGATGAGCGTCTGGTAGCCGATCATCTGGCCGAGGTTGCCCGCGCCGAGCAACACGCTGACGGCTGCCAACTGCGCAACCGTTTCCCCGAAGGCGAGCCCGACGCACCCAATGGTGAACAACACGCTTCCAATGACAGCAAGCCACGCCGCGAATCCCCGGGAAGCCACCCGCCCTGCAGGCAATGCCAACGCCAACGGGGCAATCGCATACAGCGCCGAAATCCAGCCGATTACCGAGGGCGATTCACCGAGCGCGAGCAAGCGGTACGAAGTCATGGGACGCACTGACGAGAGGGCGACTTGCGAGAACATCAAGCAGACCGACATCAAGACGAGTCGGCGAACCGACATTCCGCGCTCCCCTCACGGCCGGGCCGACGCCGGACCCGTTTTAGACCTCACCGCAGCCGGATGACCCGAAACCGGTTGCGCACGAACCAGATACCGGCGAAGTCCTGAATGGCAAGTTCACTTCGCGATATCGGCCGCATCGAACCTGATGCGGTTGCGCAGTCGGTCCGGCGGCACGAACTCGATGTCCGAGTTACAGAGGTGTTCGATGTGGTCCCCTTGCGCGGTGAACAGGAATCGCACGGTTTTGTGCCGACCGTCCGGATAGTCCATTCCTGTGTAAACCGTCAGGCGCGGGCCGTCGACGATGACGTCGCTGAGGAGATCGATGGTGCGTGGCGGCCGCGCATCGATGAAATTCTCGATAACGTCACCTCCCGCGCGGTGGCCCCCGCGGTAGTCGTCGATCACGCCGTCCTCAGTGAATAGCGAGCGAGCCAGTTTTCCGTCTGAGGTCGCGAGCGCGGTCAGATAGCGATGGACGATCGACTTGTCCGCCATCCGTTGACTGTCCTCTCCTTGAAGCCCCGGGAGTTCGCCCCGAGTCTCGTTCCCGGTCCCCGACTTTCACGTCCTGCCAATGACCGTCAAAGGTCGAGCGCCTTCCTCGCCGCCCGCCGACCGAAGACCAACGCGCGCGACAGCCCCCCGACATATCCGCTGACGTTGTAGCCGCCCTGGTCGACACCGGCCGCGAAGAGGCCCGGGACCGGCGAACCGACGCGGTCCAGCGCCTGCCCATGAATATCGGTCTGTATCCCGCCGAACGTAGAGGTCATCGCGGTCTTGACTTCCAGCACCGCGATCGGCCCGGTACCGATGGCGATGTGGTGGCGCTTGCGCGCCGGGGCGATCACAGCGTCAAGCTGCATCGCCTCGTCGAACTCCGCGAGCGTGGCTTTGGCCGCTACACCGTCGTATCCCCACTCCGACACTGTCGTCGCCAACGACTCGGTGGTCAGATCGAGCGCACAACGGGCACCACGCGACTGAGCCGTGCGCATCAGATCCATGAGACCCATGCCCAACCGGTCAACGGCGGTGGCGTTCGTATCTGGGCCAACAACAAGCAACGCTCGGCGCGCACGGGCCAGCGCATTGGCTAGCGGCACTGCACCGACAGACTCGTCGATGAACCGCCTGCCGTCACTACCGAGAGCTACGCCGTAGACCGCGCCATGAATGACGACTCCCCGATAGTCACCTTCCGACAGCACCCCCGGTATGGCGGGAACGATGACTCCGTAAAACGTGTCCATCCGGGGTGTCGGGGACGCTCCCACCTGTAGGCCCAGTCGAAGCCCGGTCCCTTGGCTGTGGAGATTACTGCGCACCGCGACTGATTCGGCGACAACCTTCCCCAGATAGCGGGCGCGCAGGTCCGCGTTGGCTTGGAACCCGCCACTAGCTAGTAGGACTCCCCGGCTGCCGACATTCAGTCGCTCACCGGTCGCGACCGTCTCGATGATCGCACCCTCAACCGCTTCGCCGCGCGTTTGTAGCTTTGACACCGTCGTGCCGTTGAGAACCCACCCGCCGGAGCGCTCGACTGCACGCCGCGACCGCACCATGAAGGTCTCGATGTCGATATTGCGGCCGATCGGCGGCGGATCGTAGGTCGAACTCGACGACGATTTGTGCCGCTCGCGCACGGGAACCCCGAGCGAGGCGACCCAATCGAGGGAATCATCCATGTGGTCACGAACGATCTGCCACAACTCCGTGTCACCGTCGGGATCGGCGGCCCGAAAGGCTTCGTCTGTTTGTACGGTCCAAACGTTTCCCGTTGACAGCAGCGCGGTCCCGCCGACGCGATCAGACGCCTCGCACACCGCCACCCGGGCGCCCTGACCCGCCGCCTCTGCGGCAGCGGACATCCCCGCCATTCCGCCGCCAATGACCACCAGGTCAAAGTCAGCAGTGCCCACACCGGCCTCCTGGAGATATGTTTGACAATTGCTACGTTAGGGTCTTGCATGGCATATCGCAAGATGTCAACATGCTGAATACGTTCAGCGCACTCCCGGAAAGGCTGGTCACCCGTGAAGATCTGGTTCCAGTTGATGGCATCCGAACAACGCAGCCCCGGCTTCTTCAGCGCGGTCCAGCAGCATCTGGACAAGGCGGTCAGTCCCGGCACCCGGATCGATGTCCGGGGCACCACCCACGGAGCCTATGCCGACCAATACCGCTTGCTCTTCCATTACGACGAGCGTGAGATCATCGGCAACGGTCTCACGGCACAGCGGGAGGGCTATGACGTTTTCGCGCTGGGAAACTCGCTGGATCCCGGCGTTGTCGCGCTGCGCGAAGTTCTCGACATCCCCGTCGTCGTCCAAATGGAAGTATCGACCTCGATCGCATGCATGACCGGCGAGCGATTCGGCATTATCGCCACCAACACCAAATCCGAACCCCGCTACCGCGAGATCGTCCGCAACTACGGGATGGGCAGCCGGCTCGCCGGTGTCGACTCCGTGCGCTTCGACCATTTGCCCCGGATCCACCAGGCGTTCGACGACAAAGAGGTGTTCGACGCTGTCATCGACGCGTTCAAAGAGTCGACGCGCCGACTCATCTCGCGCGGCGCGGACACCGTAATCGCCACCGGGGTGCACACCACGATCGCCGCACAGGCCGGCCTGACCGAGGTCGATGGCGCCATCGTGCAGGACACCTACGCGCTGCTGGCGCGATTTGCCGAGACGGCCGTCGCGATCCACCAGCTGACCGGGCAGTGGACCAGTCGCCGCGGCCTGTACGCCAAGCCGCCCATCGAGGTTTTGGCCAAAGCCGCCGATATGCACGAGATCCGCGACCTTCTCCACCCCGCGATCGTCGGTATAGCACCCGGCTGATCTCGCTGACGCGGCCATTCGAGACGACGCGCTCTGCGCGCGAACTTAGGACCTTCCTTGAGGCCTCGATCTGGGGGTGCTTTGCAACCGGACATTCTAGCCAATCCACAAAAGAACTGATAATTCGTGACTACAGCTAGTGTTTGACAATTCCGAGCATTCCTTTCAAGATGGCCCGATGTTGATAGTTATCCGCGGCGGAAATGGCGAACCCTCGGCCCGTGCGTCCGAGTCCTTTACCGGCGACGTGTGGCGGGACCGCATCCTGCCGCCGACCGATGGAGTCACCATCGGCAACAACTTCTTCGCACCCTGCGCTCGAACGTTCTGGCATTCCCACGAGGGAGGCCAGATCCTGATCGTGTTGGCAGGAGATGGATTCGTCGCCGACGCTGACGGACCACTGCGGGTGAGCGCAGGTGACACCATCTGGACGCCGCCTGGAGTTCTGCATTGGCATGGTGCGTCCGCGACGAGGTATCTGGTGCATACCGCGATCACCCTCGGCGGCACCAATTGGCACGACGCCGTGTCGGCCGAGGACTATCCGAGCTGAACAGCTCCGTTGGGCGATCAGCGACTACCGGCGAATTCTCGCAGGCTCGGGCGCAGAGAGGTCTTGCTGAGCGCTGCCGCATAACCCCTGAACCGGTTGCGATAACCCCGGCACCCGGATCTGTCACTACTGGCCAACGAAGCGTGTGCGGCCGACTCCGCATCTGATTTTGCCGGGCACTCCACCGGCCAGTCCCAAATGGCAATCAGTCCGACAGTTGACAGACAGGAAACCGAGTCGTAGGTTCGACCACCGAAGTGACTGCTGCTCAAGGCGACCGCACGCAAGTCGCAGGAGCTGGCTCAACGCCCAACTGATGTCAGCATCGGCACCATTGCCGATCGTCAACTGGTAGGAGCGCCGATGGCACTGGATTCGCGGTTTTTCAAGAGCTCTGCAACGGGCCGGCCCTCGGAGTTCGGGACCATATTCGCGCCGGCCGAGGAGTGGCTGGCCCGACAGCCGCAGGAGGATATCGTCGATCCTGCTTTGCCCATCGTCGATGCTCATCACCACCTGTGGGACCGCGCCGGGTTTCGGTATCAACTACCCGAATTCAGCGCCGACGTGCAGACCGGTCACAACATCGTGGCAACGGTGTATGTCGACTGCGGTTCCGCCTACCGCACGAGCGGACCCGAGCCGCTACGTCCTGTCGGTGAAACTGAGTACGTCGCCCGCAGCACCGCGCCCACCGAAGGTGATGGCGCCGTCGTGGCTGCAGGCATTGTCGGGTTCGCCGACCTGGGGCTGGGGGCAGCGATCAAGCCCGTGCTCGAAGATCACCTGGCCGCCGGCTCGGGGAGGTTCCGCGGTATCCGATTCAGCACCGGCTGGGATGACAGCTCCGAGGTAGCGAACACCCAGGCGGCCAAGCGCCCGAACATGTTGCACGAGAAGACTATCCAGAAGGGGGCCCGGGAGCTTGCCGACCTGGGGCTGACGCTGGACGCCTGGTTGTTCCACACCCAACTCGGCGACGTTGCGGCGCTGGCCGATGCGGTACCGCAGCTGCCGATCGCCCTTAACCATTGCGGCGGCCCGCTCGGGTACGGGCCGTATGCCACCGACCGGGATTCCCATTTCGCGCACTGGCGCGCTGGGGTGCGTGAACTGGCCAAACGGCCCACCGTCGTCTGCAAACTGGGTGGCCTGCTGTCCAGGGGCGCGGCATTCGACTACGTGCACGCCGCAGTGCCGCCCACCTCCGACGAACTGGCCGGCCTCTGGCGACCGTGGTTCGAGACCTGCATCGAGGCTTTCGGTCCGGAGCGGTGCATGTTCGAGAGCAACTTTCCCGTCGAGAAGATGGGAACGGGATATCCGGTGCTTTGGAATGCCTTCAAGAAGCTCGCGTCGTCGGCGACTGCCGCCGAACGACAAGCCCTGTTCAGCGGCACTGCGCGAAATTTCTACAGCCTGGATGTCCGCCGTCTGCCGTAGTAAGGGGCTGTTCCCGCAAGTCCAGCAAAGTAAAACCCGGGGATTGAATATCAGACAATTATTGGCTCAGCTCATGGCTTGGTCCGCTGTCGACAAGGAGAGAATGTCAATGGAGAGCTGATCAATGCTCATTGACGGAGCATGGCGCGGCAGTTCCGACCGATCGGTGTTCGGCGTCGGCAGTCCGTTCGACGGGGCGGTCTGGGCGAAGGTGACTTGCGTGTCCGACCCGTATGGCGCGGTTGCACACTCCGCGAGCCACCAGAACGGCACGGGACTGACGGCGAAAGGGGACGGTACGACACATGGACTTGCAACTCAACGGGAAGACAGCTCTGATCTCGGCGGCCAGCGCCGGCATTGGCCGCGAAACCGCGAAAATCCTGGCACGCGAAGGAGTTCAGACCATCGTGGTCGCCCGCCGCGAACCTGAACTGCAGTCGCTGGCCGAGGAGATCAGCGCCGAGGGACATCAGTGCCCTGTGGTGATCGTCGACGACCTCACCGACGACGGCTCCTTCGACCGTGTGACGACAAAGGTGCTCGCCGCCTTCGGCGGTGTGGACATCGTGGTCAACAACCTCGGCCAGGCTCGGCCGTTCGACCTGGACACCACTGAAGAGGAATGGGACGAGGCGTTCCGGCTCAACTTCACGACCCCGCGCAGGCTGGCGACCCCGTTCATCGTCGGCATGCGAGACAGGAGATTCGGCCGGATCATCAACCTCACCGCGACGTCGGAACCGGGGCACGTCAGCGGCTCCCTGACCTCCAAGGCGGCAGTTCTGATGTGGGCCAAAGGTCTGGCGCGCATGGTGATGAAGGACGGCGTCACGGTCAACAACGTCTCCCCCGGCTACCTCATGACCGAACAGACGAAGAACAATTTCATCCCGCGATTCGTGCCCACCGAGAAAGATCAACAGGAGTGGTTCGAACGCGAGATTCCCGCCAGGCGGTTCGGTGAGGCGAGCGACGCCGCCAACCTCATCACGTTCCTGTGCTCGCCGCTGGCCGGATACATCACGGGCCAGCGGATCTACGTCGACGGTGGATGGAACCGTCACGTCTAGCGAACGGCCTCCAACGGAGGAACAGATGGCCCGCTCAGTCCGGGCGGACGACCATCAGGTCGAAGAGTCGTTCCAGCGACGGTTCCTTCTCCACGTTCCAGATGGTTTTTAGCAGCTGATCCGCTCGGCCGGGGCCCAACCGCGGCGTAACCTGCTCGTGGAACTTCGCCGCAAGGTCGTCGTCGCTCATCGGATTCAGTGGGTGACCCTTGGGGTTCTCCCCCGTGACGGTCTTGGTTTCTCCGGTGGTGAGCTCGATCTCGAACCGGCACTGCATCGGCCACGGGAACGAAGCGGTGTAATCGGGATCCTCGATCAACTCAATCGTGTCGATGACCTGTAGGACAGCAGGATCCACCAGGCTCTCCGGCCGGAAGGAGCTCTCGTCGACGAAGCCGTTGACCAGGGCGGCGGCGATCAGGTAGGGCCCGCTGTGGTCGGCCGTCTCAGGGGTTGGCGGGCGCCACACCGAGGGCTGTTGCTCACGCGAAGTCACCGACTTCTTCTCCATGAACACGCGCAGCTTGGCGATGGAGACCGGGTCCACCGTGTTGCGGAGCTCCATCGCCACCTGCACCGGGAGTTGCATCTCGTAGCGCATGGGCATGCTCTTGAAGTAGGTGTTCTCGATGCGAAACGGCCGTCCGTCGCCTCCCCACGCGCCGAGTGAGAACGTGTGCTTCACCTGTTGCATGAACCCGTGCACGCCCTCGAAGGCGAGCTCGGGGCCAGTGATGCCCGCCTTGGCGAGCGTCGCGGCGAACAATCCGTTCCGGCTCGCGTACGGACCCGCGAGACCTTTCCAGTTCGACAACGTGCCGGTGCGGGATTCATGGACCGCAAGATTGGGCACGACGGCAAGCCTGATCGCGTTGGCCGTCTGGTCGCCGCTCAGGCCTAGCAATCGGCTGGCGGCCGCCGCGGTCGCGACGGCGTGGAAGATCGTATAGTCCCACCCATTAGCCCGCAGGATGACCTCGTCGACCAGCTGGCCGCACACCTCGTAGGCGATCACCAGGCCAAGGATCGCGGCCCGACCGTCGGCGCCCGCGACCTCAGCAGCGGCCAGCACACCGCCGATGTTGTCGCTGGGGTGCGGGCCGTTGTCTCCATGCGCGTGGGACTCGTCGGTGCCGAAGTAGTCGTCGCTGAAGTCCAGCAGCCGGATCATGGACCCGTTGACGAATGCGGCCACGTCGGGAGTCGTCTCAATGGTGGTTCCAAAGACGGTCGCCGGCCGCTGTGCCGTCGCTGTGGCCGCAACCGATTCGAGGGCATCGATCACGCTGTTGCCACGGGCGCCAAGGGCACACCCGACCGCGTCCAGCAGGCACCGCTTGGCTGCCCGCAAAGCCCCGTCGCCGATATCGGTGAAATCGAGCCCCATCGCGAAACCGGTGAACCCGCGTACCACGTTGTCTACGATGTCGACATTTACGTCCTCGACGGTGGTCATGACACCTCCGCGCTCATTGGTTGAGGCATTACGGCTGGCACCCCTTTCGTGCTGGCGTCATCGCGCTGACGGCTGCGGGTAAACACGCCAGCCCATCTCCTTCGCAGTCCAACGGTCTGTGACAGAGCCATGGATTCACGAGGATTGAGTAACGCTGGCCTCACAGCCAATCACATAATGTGCGGGTGTTCAAGAGTTTGCTTTTAAGTTGAAGATCAAGGTTGACCTTGAAATGTCTAACGTCTGGCTTTATGCAGCGACGCGCGCAATATGCGGAACAAAAGCCCCCGCGCGCCCGAGAGCAGGCAAGATGTATACGTCTTACAGTTAATCGATGAGTCTTTTGACCGCCGATTCTTAAGAGGTACGACAGTTGACATGCAAGGAGGGTCTCGATAGCTTACAGAACGGTGGCGAGCGTCACAGTTCCTGGCCATCAAATGGGAGAAGGCTATGTGGACGATCAATGGCGCATTGCGATGGACTCGCAGGACTTCGCGTTCGGCGGTGTCGTTGTTAGCCGCGTTCGGCTTCCTGCTGACTGCTTGCGGATCGGGCACCTCCGGGCCGGACGGCGGCGGTGAACCGCTATCGCAGCCGCAGCAGGCTCTCTACGACCAGGCAGTCGACGCCGGTGGACAGGTCCGAGTCTTCATCGGCTCCTCCGGCAGTAAAGAACTCGATGCCCTGAAGGAACGGTTCAGAAACCAATTTCCCGACCTGACACTCGAGTTCATCTCCGGGACCAGCGATAAGGTCCAGGAACGGTTCCTCAACGAGAAGCGAGCCGGGCTCAACAACGCCGACGTTCTCTCCATGGGCGGCATCGCCCCGTTCGAACAGGTCAATCAGGAGGGCTACCTCGCGCAGTTCACACCTGAGGACGCCGACCTGTTCAGCTACGACCCCAAGGGTTACCTCCCCGGCCTTGCCTACGGCTTTGGCGACAACCACATGGGCGTCTGCTACAACCCGACCAAACTGTCCGACGACGAGGTGAACCTGCTGCACACGTACAGCGGGTGGACCGATCCAAGGTGGAAGGGTCGCGCCGCGATCGTTAGCCCCGACGGATACGGCTACCGGCGGGGTCTCACCTACTGGCTCTACCAGGACCCCAACCTCGGCGAGCCCTGGCTACACAAGCTCGCAGAACTCGATCCGACCGTCTACCCCAGCGCCAACGCGGCGGCGCCCCAGGTGATCGCCGGCGAGCACGACGTACTGTTCAACAGCATCACCCATCAGGCCGCCCGCGCCGCCGATGACGGCGCGCCGTTGCGCTGCACCACCGCCGAATACTCACCGAGCTACCCGTTCTCAGTGAGTCTGGTCAAGGACGCCCCCAACACTCCCGGCGGTCAGCTGTTCATCGACTGGATCCTGTCGGAGACAGGACAACAGGCCGTACAGGAAACCTTCGCCTACACCGCGCGCCGGGAAGGCTTTGACACACCCGTGATCGACGAGGATTGGTGGCAGCAACCCGAGGACATCCGCGTCGTCGACGAGGCAACGGTGATAGCCGAACAGCAAAACCTCACCACCTTGTTCGACAGCCTGTTCGGGGGCGCCGCGCAATGACTCTCGCCGACTTGCCGCAGCCAACGCGTCACTTACACCGAAAAAAGCTGCTTGGGCGATCAGCGGGGAGCACTGGAACCAGATGATGGCCGAGTGGTAGAGCTGACACAACGCTCATTTCGGCAAAGCGTGTCGTTTGCGCGCCCAAGCTCACCGCGCGTATCATCGTCAGACAATAAATTGCTTGGCAATGGAAGCATCGCAAACGAATCGTCCGGGCCGCAAGCCCACGTGCTTACTGCGTGATGTGTGACACTTACACCAAGCCTAGCCACGCTGTTCGCAGTACGCCAGTTGGGATGCGGTGGGCGACACGGCCGGTGTGGCAACTTCGAACGGGAAGGTGCACGACGGATGAGTAGTGATGTGGCGGTCCCCGACCAGCCGGAGTTCAAGGCCGAGCAGGTCGTGCGGCCGCGCCAGCAGGTCGAAAGGCAGCTGCGCGAGGCGATCATGTCCGGACAGTTCGGCCAGGGCGACAAGCTGCCTCCCGAGACGGAGCTCGCAGAGCTGTTCGGCGTGAGCAGGCCGACGGTCCGCGAAGCGCTCGGCGCACTCGTGAGCTCGGGGCTGATCCGGAAGGTGCCCGGCGTCGCCGGCGGCAGCTTTGTCAACACGGTGACGCCCGACTCACTGGGCCGGATGCTGAGCGAGTCGGTGGACACCATTCTGCGGCTGGGGACCCTGCACATCGGCGAACTGACCGAGGTGCGCAAAGTGCTCGAAGTTCCCTCGGCGCGCTGGGCGGCCAAGAATCGGACCGACGCCGAGATCGCCACCTTGCATTCGATCGTCGACATGCAGCGGACGACCACCGTCGACGACCCGAAGATCCCCGAGTACGACTTCGAGTTCCACACCACCATCGGCCAGGCCTCGGGTAACCGGCTGCTGGCATCCTTCGTGTCGGCCGTGCACGGCGCCACCCACCCGGTCGAGTATCTCGAAGTCACCCCCGAGGTGGGCGTCAACACCGTAAAGCAGCACATAGCCATCGTCTCGGCGATCGAGGCAGGCGACGTCAAGGCCGCTGGTAAGGCGATGGAGACTCACCTCGACTACGTGCTGCGACACTCGACCGAGTACGCGCGTAGCACCGCGTCCTGACGCGATGCCGCACGCGGGTGCGGCATCCGGATTCACCGGCTCCTTCGTGCGTGGCCGCCAACAGGGGAGACTCGCTGGATCCCGGCGTTGTCGCCCTACGGAAGTGCTCGACATCCCCGTCGTGATCCAGATGGAAGCTAAAGCCTCGCTACCGTGAGATCGTCCGCAACGACGGAATGGACGAGAGCTTCTCGACCCGGCGTCTCACCGACGGCCAGACCCCTGATCGATGTCGCTAGGTCGTTATGGCGCCGAGCCGTGCGTGGCCTTCTCGACTAGCGGCCGCATGATAAAACCCGCTGCGTACACGACAAAGGTGGCCAGCAGGGCTGTCGTCGGGTCGGACTCCGGAAAGAAGTGAAGCGCCAGCGCCGGAGCCGAGAATGCGTAGATGAAGAAGTCGTATAACTCCACGAAGTTGCCGATCGAACCGCCAAGTATCCGGCGGGTAGTGCTATTTGACGACACTCGCCAACCCTTCCAGTGCCGGATCAGCCGGACAGTGCGAGCGACAACCGGCTAGCCGCGGTTGAAAATCTCTCGCAACCGGACCCCCCAAGCCTTGACCGCCTCGGGCGGGGTGTTTTCTGCCGACAGCACGACCATGTGTGAAACATCGAGAGTTCCCTCCAGTCCTGTGATGGCGCTGCCGGCGTCGCCGTCGCCGTTGAATGCCTTCTGACCCTCAGGCGACAGCAGATAGTCCATGACCACCTGAGCGTCGTCTTGCCGCGGAGACTTCGCCAGCACGCCGGCGATGAAGGGGGACGCCCATCCGTCCTCGATCAGCACCGAATCAATTGGGGCGCCGCGTCTCTGGAGATCATGGACAACGGCTGGACTTGCGGTGTACGCGACTCCGATCTCGCCGGATGCGACCGCCTGGGCCATCGGGATCAGCGACGGGTAGAACTTCGGTTCTTGACGGGCCAGCGCAGGAAGATAGTCGGGACCGTTCTTGTCCTGGAGGTATTGAAGGTAGGACGCCAGCACCGAGCTCATGGTGTCGCGTACCCCAATACGACCCTTGACCTCTGGCGCGAGAAGGTCGTCCCAATCTTTAAAGCCGTTCGGGAAAACCTCGGTGTTCCACAGGATCATGCTGAACGGTGAGTAGGAAACAATCGGGGCGTAGCCCTTCACTCCCCAGTCCGGGTAGGTCGCGGCAGCGGGGCCCGTGAGCGAAACGAGGTTCTTCTGGTTCTCGAGGAACCAGGCGTCGCCGGACATGATGAAGATGTCTGCGCCATCGGCTCCAGTTGTGATCTCGGCATCCACCTTGGGGACGAGATCCGAAGCACCGCGCGTGATCTCGAGCCTTATGTCGCGATGTGTGGCGTTGAAGGCGTCCTCGAGCCGTTCGTTCTGCGACGGAGCCGCGACGCTGTATACGCGAATGCTCCGTCCGCCGGCGCCGAAATAGTCGGCGACGGCTGCGCACCCGGCCAGCGTCAAGACGATCGTTAGGCCGGCGGCCAGCGTTGCGCTGATGCGGTTGGGTTTGGTCATATCTACGCAGTCCTTTGGCGGTGTCTCAGAACTTCTCGAGTGCACGACTGCCACCGAAGAGCAGCGCAAGGAAGACGCCCACCGCGGTGATCAACGTCATCGCGATTGCGATCACGGCGACCTGTGGGTATCCGCCTGCGTCATACTGCTCGAACAGCACAACGGACATGACATTGACCTCGGCCGATCGGATGAGCAGTGACACTCCGAACTCGTGGATGAGCAGAACGAACATGATCGCCGCCGAGGAAGCCATGCCGGCCCGGCTCAACGGCAAGACGATTCTGGTGAAGGTTCGCAACGGCCCTGCGCCGCTGACCTGTGAGGACTCGACGGTCGTTCTGCCGAGGGCCACGAGCGTCGCTAGCTGGTAGCGGACCGCGTACGGAACCATGATCGTGATGTAGGCGAGGATCAACCCGGTTCGCGTGGCGTACAGGCCGATCGACGGGTTGGAGTAGGCGAACAGGAAGCCGAACCCCAGTAGGGCGCCCGGCATGGTCAACGGGATGTTCGCGAACACGTCGAGGATCGCTGGGAGCGGTCGCCACAGTCGGTCACGGTTGTAGATACCGAGCGCGATCAGCGTGCCTAACGGGAGCACCACTGCCACCGCAGCGACGGAGGCGAAGGTGCTGTTGAGGATTGATTCCGCGAATACTCGATCGCCGAAAACTTGCGAGTAGTTCTGCGTCGTCAACGCGCCAAATGAAATCGAATCACTCCAAAATGCGGAGAACGAGACGAATGCCAGCGCCACGAGGGGCGCGAAAGCCGACAGCGCCGTGAACACCAAAACGCAGCTGGCTGCGCCGATGTTCGCCCAGCGGCTTGTACCTGACCCATTGCTGGTGTTCACGGAGCCGACGAATCGATTCTGGTTACCTATCAGTCCCCGCTGCACCATGACCATCGCAAGGGCGAGCGCAACCAGCGGGGTTCCTAGGGCAGCGACTACCGAGTACTCGATGGGGTATTGAGCAGACAGCTCGAACATCCGGACGGTGAGCACATCCAGACCTTCGCGTCGGCCAAGGATGAGAGGGCCGGTGAACTGGCCAAGGGCCAACAGAAAAACGACGGCGCCCGCGTATACAAAAACCGGACGAAGCAGCGGCAACGTGACCGTCAACAGCACGCGGGGCGCGCTGGCGCCGTTTACCCGAGCGGCTTGTGCGTAATCTTCACCCAAGTTGCGCAGACCCGCATAGACGAAGAGGTACACGAACGCCGCCAGATGGATTCCGGTGTAGACGAAGATCCAGAACTCGCTGTAGACATTGATCGGTCCTGCGTCACCCCCGAACAACGGTGTCGCCCGCAAGAGTGAGTTCACATAGCCGTTCTCGGGCGAGAAAAGAAAGACGAAGCCGACGACGTGTGCGACGCCCGGGATGATCATCGGTAACACAGGGAGAAACGCAAGGTAGCGCCGCGTGCGCTGGGACATCGCGTTCATACACAGCGCCAACGCCGTGCCGACCGTCAGTGCGACGATCAGGGACGCCCCAGCGAGTCGCACGGTGGTGACGAACATGCTCCCAATCCCGTCAAGCGCGAGTGCCCCCTGGACGCCGGCCGCGCCGTCGGCCAAGGCCCGTTCCTGTAGCGGCAGGACGGGCAGCAGCACCATTGCCCCGACCAGCAAGGTGAGCGCCAACCAGGGCAGCTGGCGTTGAAGCCGCCGGGAATAGGCCAGCACCCGGATTTGCGCAGCCGTCGTCGCCTCGTCGCGGGTGAGGACTGCGCTGCTCATGCCGGTCCTGTCGTCGGAGTAGCGGACGTCGCCCAGTGCTCCACGAGACTGCCGTCCGCCGCGTAGCAGCGGGCTTTCTCGACAGAGAAGCCGACCTCGATCGGTTCACCGGCTGCCGCGTCCAGGCTGCCGGCGGAGACCCGGGCGAATAGCCGAAGCTCGCCGAGGTCGACAACGCATTCGTTGACCTCGACGCCGGGCAACTGCTCCACGAGGCGTCCTTGGTCCAGCCACACCGTCGAACCGTCGAAGCTGGCGGCCTGCGTCGTGCCGACGCCTGCGCCTTCAACCGCGCGGCGCACCACGATGTGCTCATCTCTCAAACGGATCCCGAACGACCCATGCAATTGGTCCTGCACCAGGCCACGGACGGGTTGACCGGCAACGGTCACGCCGGAATTGTCGGCGGCGAGCGGAATGCGGTTGCGCGCGCCGAGAAAGTCGGCAACGTATTCGGTCGCCGGAGCCCGATAAACCTCGACCGGATCACCGATCTGCTCGATGCGGCCCGCATTCATGACGGCGACCCGCGTACCGAGTGCGATCGCTTCCTCCTGGTCGTGCGTCACGTGCACGCCGGTGAACCGCAGGTTTCGGTGCAGCAGTCGCAGTTGCGCGCGCAGCTCAACTCGGAGCAGGGCGTCGAGATTGCTGAGTGGCTCATCGAGCAGCAGTAGAGCGGGGCGAGCCGCCAAGGCCCGTGCGAGTGACACTCGTTGTTGTTGACCACCGCTGAGTTCGGGCGGATAACGGTCCGCCAGATGCCCACATTGGACGATGTCGAGGACCTCCTCGACTCGACCCTGACGGAGCGCCGCGCCTTGCCCGCGGGAGCGAAGCGGGTATGCGACGTTGCCGCGGACTTTAATATGAGGCCACAGCGCGTAGTTCTGAAAAACCATGCCTACGTTGCGGCGATAGGGCGGAACGAAGACGCCCCTGTCGGTATCGACGACGCAGGTGCCGCCGAGGTCGATGCGTCCGGTGTCGGGGCGATCGAGGCCAACCAGCGAACGCAGCAAAGTTGTCTTCCCACAACCGCTAGGCCCGAGCAAGACGAGTAGCTCTCCGTCAGTCACTTCGAGTTCGACGTTGTTCAGTACCTGTATCTCTTTGCGTCGACGGCCGAACGACTTCGACAAATCCCGCACCGAGACCAGGGCTTTTCGTTCATGCGGAGCCGCCCCGGCCTCGACGATCGCCTCGGAAAGCGCAGTGGCAGACAAGCTGGTTCCTTCCACGAGTGACGGGCAACACACGAACAACTAACCCTTATTATTTACATACACACAACAGTCAGTCAATTATCATTGAGTGTTTGCACTACCCAGGGATGCCCTTGTGGACCCCGCCACCGGTATGTGAACTACGCCTCGCGTACCCGCCTGGCTGATCGTCGTGTTGAAGGGTGCAGACAATCGCTGGAACAGCCGGATCACCTCGGTGGAAGTCGCCATGTTGGCGAGCAGTGGCCGGCCGCGCTGTGCCCGGGCCAGCTGGAAACCGAGGTCAATCGGCACCAGCTCGACACCGGCGAGTTCCCCGGCCTTGAACTCGACCACTCCCAGGGCGTCGCGCCACGCCGCGGGGCTACCCGCCAGACGCAGCCACTCCCCTTCGGACTCCCGTCCCGATCGGGCATCGTAGAAATCTGCGGGCGTCGACTCCCACGGATCGAGGCCCTGCCGGACGAAGTTGTCGAGCGGTACTCGGTCGATGGTGTCGTTCTGGAAGACGAAGTGTCCCAGACTATAGAAAATCGGTTTGCCGCAGTAGATCTCGATGCCGCGGTCGCGATGCGGCCCGTGTCCGTGGAAGACGTCGGCGCCGGCGTCGATAGCCGCGTGCGCAAACTCGACCGCGACGTCGGACGGTAAATCGGCGGTTTCTCCGTCCTCGTGGTTGTGCATCGACACCACAACCCAATCCGCCATCCGCCGGGCGTCGCGGATCCGCTGCAGGTTCTCCTCCAGGTCCATGCGGTCGGGCACCAACGTGCGGCCGAACCCGTCGCCGAGTTCGACCACATAGCCAGCCGGCACGCCGTACTGCCACATATCCTGCAAATCGGGCAAATAGAACCGCCGATCAGTCTCCTCGACGGCACTTGCGCCCAGCGAGTGATCCCCGAACCCCGGCCGTGTCCGCAATCCGACCTTGTCGCGAAATGTCCGTAGCGCCGTGAAGCTCGCTGCGTCGACGGTGTAGCGAACCGTGTGGCGAATCATGTTGGCGCCAGGGCGACCTCGACCGTCTCGGTGGCGGTGACCGGCGTAGAGCGCCGGTGGTCCCGAAGACGTCACTGCAACGAGGGCGACTCGTCCCGCGGGGGTGTCAAGGTACCGCGGCTCGCGCGCCTCCGCCATGTTTCGGCCAATACCGGCGAACGTGAGACCCGATCCCTCGAGATGGCGCAAATGGGTGAGCAAGCCGTTCTCGCCGAAGTCGTAAGCGTGGTTGTTCGCCGCGGCCAGAAGCGAGAACCCCATCCAGGCCAGCTCGTCAACCATGCGGGGATCGGCCCGCATGTACGAGCCGCCGGGGATGGCCGCCGGGGGGTGTTCGTAGTCGTGGAACAGCATCTCGGCGTTGGTCACCGCGGCATCGGCGGAGCGGATCAGGTCGACCAGCTCGGTGAAACGCGACTCGCTGAACACTGACATCGGCCGAGTGATCAGCGAGTCGCCCGCAACCACCAGCCGGAAGTCGCGGCTCTGCGCAGAGTAGAGCATGTCTGGCCCGCTGATCGGCGTCAGCTTCGGGCCGCCCCGAACAGTCGGTTGAACGTGGTCGACAGTTCTTGGTACCTGGTGTCGACGAGGTTCTCGTCGGTGTAGCGGATGTCGTCGGGAATCTGCCACCAGTCGGCGTCGATCACCGGAACGTCCATGCCGTCGCGTCGAGCGCTGAAAGCGAAAGTGTCCTGCACGGCGATCTGGCCGGGCTCGGAGAGCAACCAGTTGATGAACAGCTTGCCGGCAGCCTGGTTCGGCCCGTCCTTGATCAGCCCGACGGAAAACGGATAGGCCGGTGCATAGGACCCCGTCGCGCATTCCATTGGTGCGCCATCGTGGTAGGCCCGCGCGCCATGAATTGTCATGGCAT
The DNA here is from genome assembly GCA_963711755.1 of uncultured Actinomycetota bacterium. GTDB lineage: Bacteria > Actinomycetota > Actinomycetes > Mycobacteriales > Mycobacteriaceae > Mycobacterium. The sequence continues at coordinate 52,341 of CAVQFK010000023.1, read as the reverse complement.
TGAACAGCACATCGTGCTCACCGGCGATCACTTGCGGCGCCGCGGCATTGGCGGTCGGGTAAACGGTCGGCTCCAGCGCCGCGAGGTCACGCAGCCAACTTTCCCCGAGAGCCGGGTCCTGGAACGCCCAGAAGGTCAGACCGCGGCGATAGCCGAAGCCTGACGGGTCGACGATCGACGCACGACCCTTGAACCGGGGGTCGGTCCACCCTCTGTAGTCGTGCAGGAGCGCAATCTCCTCCGGAGTGACGTTGGTCGGGTTGTAACACACCGCGTTGTAGACATCGCTGAACGCGTAGGCAATGCCATCGATATATGCCGTCTGGTCTTGCGCGAACAGGTCAGCGTCCTGGGGGGTGAACCGTTCGATGTAGCCGGCATCGTTGGCGATCCTAAACGGGATGATCCCGGGCGCGAGCATCACGTCGGCGTTGTTGAGGCCGGCGCGCTTCTCGGTCATCAGCCGCTCCAGCACCTGGTCACCCGTGCCGGAGATGTTCTGCACGGTGATATCCGGGAATTGCTGGTTGAACAACTCGATGAAACGCTGCGTCTCTTGGTTGCCGGAGGTGCCGATGAACAGGCTCAGCTGGCCGCCGTCGGCGACGGCCTGTTCGTAAAGCTGCTGCTGGGCCGGCGAATTCGGCCCGACGCCCTTATCGGTCGCCGATTCGCCCGATTGCGAACTACTGCAGCCCGAGACGAGCAGGGCCACTGCCGCGGTCAGGGCTGCCGCACCCCTGATCGTCCGGCTTCCCCACCACCGTGTCGTTCCCATGTTCGACTCCTCTCGGCATGCCACGTCGGATAGTGGAAGTTGTTGGGATGTCATATCTTTCGACCAACCAGGTGGCCCTCGCGGATCGCGTGCGTGATCCGCCGGGGCGCCACGGCGTCGCCGACAACATGAACGGGAAGCTCGGGACAGCGCGCCCGCATCGCCCTGCTGAGCCGCGCGTCGGTGACGCTGCCGGTCGTCACCAGGGTTCGGCAGTCGCCGATCCACCCGGTAGCCCTGGTGTAAACGTTCTCGATCTCGACGCGGCCGACTGCGATGCGCACGACGCGCGTCATGGGTATGAACGTGACCGACGCTCGCAACAACCGCTCGTAGGTGGGACGCACGCTCTCCTTGGGCAGCTCGACGCCGACCTGCAGGTGCGGCGTGATCATCGACACCCGGTGGCCACGCGCCGACAGCACCTCAGCGACCGAGCAACCCTGCCAGAATCCCTCGACCGGGTCGTAGATCACCACATGGCCGTCGGAGACCGGAGCTCCCGTCAGGACGGCTCGCACGTCGAGGATGGCGATCTCGCCGGGTTCGTCGATCGGAATCGGTGGCGGCGCAGGTTCGGAGCCCACCGCGAGAACCACTTCGTCGCTGCCGAGGTCGCCGGGGGTCGCAGCGGTGACCTCGGTTCCGCACCGGATGTCGACATCGAGCAGCTTCAGTTGCGGCACGAGGTAGCGCGTGACATCGCCGAGCTCCCTGCGACTTTGCGCTACGACGGCGATGTTGACCTGGCCACCGAGCCGCCGATCGCGCTCGGCGAGCGTCACGCGGTGACCTCGCAGTGCGCACACTCGTGCAGCTTCCATACCGGCCGGTCCTCCACCGACGACAAGCACTCGTTTGGCCGCCGCAGCAGGGGTCAGGGTTCCGACACCGAGTTGCGCCTCGCGACCGACAGCCGGATTCTGTAGGCAGCCGATAGCTGCACCACGGTGATGGTTGCGACAGTCCTGATTCGCTCCGACGCAATGGCGGATCGTCTCTGGCCGTCCGGAGCGGACCTTGGCCGGCCATTGAGGATCTGCGATCAGGCTGCGCACCATCACCACGCCGTCGGCAGCATTACTGCGCACAATCTGGGCGGCCATATCGGGCTCTTTGATCCGCAGCCCTACGAACACCGGAATCGAGAGCGCCCGTTTGATTTTCGCCGCAAGTGGGACGACATGGCCCTGCGGCAGACTCATATCGCCGATCATCACATTGACGGTGCTGTGCGTGCCGATGCTGACCGACACGTAGTCGATACCGCCTTCGGCAGTCAGTTCCGCCACGATGGCGAGGATGTCGTCAGCGTTCAGCCCGTCCGTGACGAGTTCGTCAGCGCTGACCCGCATTCCGACGGCCATCGACGAGGAGCACTTCGTCCGGACGGCTTCAATCACCCTGCGGGAGAAGCGCAGCCGGTTCTCCAGCGAGCCGCCGTACCGGTCTTCACGCTTGTTGGTCCACCGCGACCAGAACTGTTCGATGAGATACCCGTGCGCCGCGTGGATCTCGACACCATCGTAGCCGGCATCTCGGTAGTGCCCGGCGGCCGTCGCGTATCCCCGTACCAGCTCGTCGATTTCGTGCTCGTCGATCTCGTGCGGGGACTCCCGGTTGCTCGGGCAGGGCAGTGGCGAGACGCCCCACACCGGCAACTGGCTGTGCGCGCCCTTCATCTGCCTTCCGCGGTGTGACAGCTGACCGACCAGTGGCACGCCGTGATCGTGGACGGCGGCAGCGATCTGACGCAGCGGGTCGACTATCCGCGGATCGCAACTCAGGACCGAATTGGCCTTCGACAAGGAGGACCGATGGACGTAGGACGATTCAGTGACAATCATGCCGACGCCACCGCGGGCCCGCTCGGCGTAGTAGGCGGAGTGGCGCGGCGTCGGCAGACCGTCGCGCCCGAACTCGGTCGTGTGTGGCCCGAAAACGACCCTGTTCTCGAGCTCGACCGGGCCGACCCGAAGCGGCTGGAACAGGCTGTCGTGCGTTGCACTCACCCGGTCACTCACGGGTTGGCCGACACCTCGTCGACGATGCCGAAGTCCACTGTGTCATCTGTGGTCACATCCACAGAGTTGTCGTGGGAATCGTTGACGAAATCGATCACCATGTCGGAGCTTTTCGGGTCGATTCGCACCGACTCAGGAAAGCTCGGCAGCACACCGTCGTAGAGCACGCTGGTGTACATCTGATCGTCGAGGTCGCCGTAGAAGGGCCTACCGAGTTCGGCGGCACGCTGGGGGTCGTCCTTGATGAGTTCGAGCGACTTCTGCAGCGCAGATGCAAAACACGTCAGCGTCGACTTGCGGCCGGCCAGGGTGTCCTCGCGGGCGATAGCTGTGATGTAGAGGAAGCCATCGAGCGGCTCGTAATCCCCTTTCGTCATGCTGAGCACCTTCGTGCCGTCGCCACGTTGTGCGGCGATGTCCGCCGTCGGTGACGAGGTGATGACGGCGTCCACCTTGCCCTGGGTGAACGCGCCCACCATGCCACCACCCGACCCGACGGCGACGATGGTGGCCGCCTGATCGGGATCGAGCCCCTGCGAGCGCATCATGTAGCGAATCGCCTGATCGGTACCCGACCCCGGGGACGTGATGCCGATCGTCTTGCCCTCCAGCAACTTGATCTTGTCGGCGATCGGGGACTCCGTCGTGACACCGGCGGCCTGGGCCGCATCGGCTTTCACCACCAGCTCGGCCCCATACTGGTCCATCAGCCCCAAGAAACTCTTCACCGGAGCGCCCTTAGCACGTGCCTCCACCGCCGAGCTGTGGACACTGAGCGCCACGTCGACGCTGCCTGCGACAACTCCCGAAAGGGCCTCGGGCCCGCCGCCAAGGTCGAGCACCTCCACGTCGAGTCCCGCTTCGTCGTAGTAGCCGGCCGCCTCCGCGACATAGGAAGGGAAGAAGTTGTAGCCGGTGCTGGGTTGCGAGACCGTCAACTTCTCACCACCGCACGTGCCGCCCCGGGCGGCGTCGTCGACGTCGACGCTCTGGGCGCAGGCACCGAGAGCCATCACAGAGATGGTGCACAAGCTCGCTTCCAATCCGCGTCGCCACCCGAGCATCAACCGCGCCTCCTATGGCCTACATCACTTGACGGGGCAGTCGAGACCGTCACCACAATTTCTATTGCGCAATAGTTATGACATTTGTACAGTCTGTCAAGTACTAGCTCGTCTGTAATTCAAGAATCACTGCAGGAGATTTCACGATGCCGAGCGACAGCAGGACTCGCGGCGCAGTCAGCGTGACCGAACGACCGGAACGCGAGGTCGTCGTGCACGCTTCCAAAGTCACCAAGCGCTTCCTTCGTGGCAGGGAGACCATCGAGGCGGTAGCCGACCTGACAGTCGACGTCCACGCCGGCGAATTCGTATGCCTTGTCGGGCCGAGCGGCTGCGGCAAATCCACGCTGCTGAACATGACGGCCGGCCTGATGTCGCCCACCACGGGAACGATCCGCTACCGCGGCGCACCCGTACCAATGCCGAACACCAAGATCGGCTACATCACTCAGAAGGACAACCTCCTGCCGTGGGCCACTGTCGCCGAGAACATCGGTCTGGCGCTCAAGATTCGCGGCGTGCCCAAGCAACACCGCCGCGAACCCGTCGAACGCACCATTGACATGCTGGGACTCGACGGATTCGCCGATTCGTACCCGGCGCAACTGTCCGGCGGTATGCGCAAACGGGCGATGCTCGGCCGGACGCTGATCTACCAACCGGAAGCGCTGTTGCTTGACGAGCCGTTCGGCGCGCTCGACGCACAGCTCAAGCTCGTCATGCAGCAGGAGCTGTTGCGGATCTGTCAAAAGCACCAGATCACCACGGTCTTCGTCACCCACGACATCGCCGAGGCGATCACTCTCGCCGAGAGAGTCGTGGTGATAAGCAAACGGCCCGGCCGGGTCAAGCTGGACTGCCCGATCGACATCGAGCGTCCGAGAGATGTCTTCGGCATCCGCAGCCACCCGCGGTTCGGGCCTCTGCACGACACCCTGTGGCAGGCAATGGGAAACGAGATGTTCGCCGGGGAGGACATGTGAGCGTGGCAGTGTCCGCGGCCGAGGGCTCCTCGGTCTCGAAGGGTGACATCTGGGACCCGCACACTCACACGCGGGCGCAGCGTCGCCGCAAGATCCAGGTGCTCCTGGCACGATTCACCTTCATCGGAGCGATGCTCGCGGTGTGGGAATCCTTGTCTGGCAGAGTGATCGACGAGTTCTGGATCTCCAAGCCCAGTGCGGTCCTCGAGCGAACCGGCGAGTGGCTGCGCGATGGCACCATCGCCGACAACCTTTTCTACACGCTTCAATCCACCGTGTACGGCTACGTGTGTGGCAGCATCCTTGGCATCGCGCTGGGATTCCTGTTGGGTCGCGTCCGGTTCCTGGCCGAAGTGCTCGATCCGCTGATCCTGGCGGTCTACAGCATTCCGAAAATCGCCCTCGCGCCGCTGTTCATTCTGTGGTTCGGCATCGGGATGATCTCAAAGGTCGTGATTGCCGCAGTCACGGTGTTCTTCCTGGTGTTCTACAACACCTACCGTGGTGTCCGAGAGGTCGACCGCGATCTGATCGACGTCGTACGGATCATGGGCGGCAGTCAACGGCAGGTGCTGTTCGGCGTCGTGCTCCCCTCGTCGACGGTGTGGATTTTCACCGGACTGCGCATCGCGATCCCGTACGCGCTGACCGGTGCCGTGGTCGGCGAGATCGTGGCTTCCAACAAGGGTGTGGGGCACATGCTCAAGGTGTCCGCGAATACGTTCGACACTACCGGGATGTTCGTCATGCTCGGTGTGCTCGTCGTAACGTCCAGCATTATCTTCGTTGCCCTCAACCGCATCGAAAAGAGACGAAGCCGTTGGAGCACAACGCAATTCCAGGAGTGATCCGGTCAGCCGGCGAGTTCCGATCTGACATGCACGTTTTCACCAATCTGCGCTTGGCGTACTCACACCTCCGACTGCAAACATAAGGAACATTGCGCAAACTGTAAGGTTTTTGTATTTTTGTTATGTGATTGAGGGCGCACTGCAGCTGCCGAACAAGCCGGATTCGAGCTCGGAACCGGCCGGAGGAGCAGGCGGGCTGCCTGCCGGCAGCATCCTCACAGACGCCGAGGCCGAGCGTCGCGTCGGCGCAGGAGAGTGGTCCACGGCTTCGCTCACGCGCTTCCTCGATGACGCGGTCGCGCAGCAACCCGACCGGGTGGCGGCGGTCAGCGTGAACCATCGCGGAGAAGCCATCCGGGAGATGACGTACACCGAGCTCGACGAGATGAGCCGCCGCGTCGCGGCCGGACTGCAGGCACTTGGGATTCGGCCGCGTGACGTCGTCACCGTGATGATGACGAACTCCGCGGAGTTCCTTGGCGTCGTCTATGGGATCCTGCGGGCGGGCGCGAGCTACTCCGGCATCCCGATCACTTACGGTCCGCGCGAGGTCGCGTTCATGACTCGCCAAACCGGCACGAAGGTGCTGATCGTCTCCCGCTTCCATGGCGAGCGGGACGTCGTGGAATCTGCGGTTCCGCCCGACGTGTTCCACGACGACGACCTCGAGGTCGTCGTCGTCGGACCCACGGTGGATGGGTCCAGGAACCTGGACTCGCTGTTGCTGGCGCCTGACGCATATTCGCCTGTTCCGGACGACCCGTTGGCCATCGCCCAGCTCGCGTTCACCTCGGGCACAACCAGCGAGCCGAAGGCCGTGATGAACCTCCACGCGAGTCTCGATGTGGTAGTGCGCGGATGGGCGTCGCACATAGGGCCCCAATCGTACGGCCGTCCGATGTGCAACCTGGTCATGTCACCGGTCGGGCACTCCACGGGCTTCATGTGGGGTGCCCTCCTGACGGTGCACCTTGCGGGCACTGCGGTGTTGGTCGAGAAGTGGAGTCCCACCGTCGGGGCGGAGATCATCCGCAGCGCCGGCATTACCTGCATGGTCGGCTCGCCAACATTCCTGATCGACTTGTTGCGCACCGCCGGTCTCACGAAGGCCGACGCGGAAACCCTCGATCTCGTTGTCGTAGCCGGCGCGCCGATTCCGCGCCCCCTCATGCGGGAGGCCGAATCGGTGTTGAGTTGTGCCGTCATCCCGGCATGGGGCATGACGGAGTTCGGAATCGCCATTTCCGGGCGTCCCGGTCTCGGTGACGTCAACCTCGATACCGACGGCGTCGCGGTGGCGAGCGCGCAGGTGAGCATCCGCGATCAGAACGGAGCCCAGCTTCCTGACGGAGTTGAGGGCTCGCTTTGGATCCGCGGCACCGGGCTGTTCGTCGGCTACTGCGGCAAGCCCGAACTGACGCAACGCGAGTTCGACGCTGACGGATGGTTCGCGACAGGTGATATGGCCGTCCGTGGAGCCAACGGCTCCATCACGATCACGGGGCGGACAAAGGACATCATTATTCGCGGCGGCGAGAACGTTCCGGTCGCAGCCGTCGAAAGCCTCATTTTTCAGCACCCGTCGGTCACCGAGGTGGCGGTCGTCGGCTACCCCGACCCGCGGCTCGGGGAACGCGCATGCGCTGTCCTTCGCTGCCAGGCCGGCGAGTCCATCGACCTCGACGACCTTCGCAGGTTCCTGTCCGCTACCGGCCTGGCCAGCCGCTACGTCCCCGAACGTGTCGTCGTTGTGGACGAGCTGCCAAAGACCATGAGCGGCAAGATCCGCAAAGTCGAGCTGCGCGCGCAACTGATCGCCGAGGGCGATTCGTGATGCGGATGTCGATCGCTGATGTCCGTGAGCTGTCCCTCGGTGTCCTGCAGACACTGGACTACGACGATGCCGACGCGCATGCCATCGTGGACCACCTCATGGATTGCGAGCTGCGGGGCTTGGGCTATGGCGGGCTTGCGCGAGCGCTAACGATCCAGGAGCGCATCGAGAAGTACGGATCCACGGGCACCCACTGCCGACTGGTCCACGAAACGTCGGTCTCGGCGCGCCTCGACGGTGGCGATGTCGTCGGCTACCTCGTCGCGCTCGAGGCGACGAGGATCGCGATCGAAAAGGCGGCAGCGCATGGCGTCGGCGTGGTCGGCGCCGCCAACACATGGTGCTCCGGTATGAGTTCCTACTACCTCGAGCAGGTGGCAGCGAAGGGGTTCGTCGGAATCGCAATCGCCTCGGGCGGCCCACTCGTGGCTCCGCACGGCAGCAACGAGGCCAAGCTCGGCACCAACCCGGTGGCGATCGGCTTCCCGACGACCGACGAGCCGGTGATCTGGGACATCGGCACGTCGGCGATCATGCTTTCGCAGGCCACGTTGGCAGCTCGCACGGGTAAGCCGATCGAGCCGAGCCTCGCCTTTGCCCCTGACGGTAGTCCGACGACTGACCCGGTGGCGGCAATGCAAGGTGCGTTCGCAGCCTGGGGCGGGCACAAAGGGTCTGGCCTCGCGGTCATGGCCCAATTCCTGGGATTCCTTGCCGGCGCAGGGGTCGAGCCCGCATACCTGCTGGACCACGCCTATCTGATCATCGTCATCGACCCCGCCGTTCTTGGTGACGCCAGTGGCGTGAAGGCACGTGCGACGGAATTTGCGAAGCGCATGCGCGCTGCCAGACCAGACCAGCACGGCGGCGCGGTCCGGCTCCCGTTCGACGGATCACGTGCTCGTCGCGACGACGCGCTCGCCCGCGGCTGGCTGGATGTAGACGAAGCCGTCGTCGATCGTGCTCGCGCGCTGATCGCGGCGACCGAAAATTCGGGTCCGGCCCCGCCCGCCGCGGCGGATGGGTTAGACGACACAAAGACGAACTGACGACACAATGACCGAGAGCCGCACCACGTCGCAGAGTCGATCCACCACCAACGTCCGGCGGGTCGGACTTGCCAGCTTGATGGGCACGACCATCGAGTATTACGACTTCTTCATCTACGGCACGGCCGCAGCGCTGGTGTTCGGAGACGTCTTCTTCCCCGACTCCGATCCGCTGACGGGAACGCTGCTGTCCTTCGCCACCTTTGGCGTCGCGTTCGTGGCGCGCCCGCTCGGCGGTGTCGTATTCGGCCACTTCGGTGACCGCGTGGGTCGCAAGGTCGCCCTGGTGACCACGCTGCTGACAATGGGTGTCGCCACCGTGGCCATCGGTCTGGTCCCCTCGTACCATTCGATCGGTGTCGCGGCGCCGCTGCTCCTGGTGGCATTGCGGTTCATTCAGGGCATCGCACTCGGCGGCGAGTGGGGCGGCGCGGTGCTCATGACGGTCGAGCACAGTCCGCCTACGCGACGCGGGTTCTACGGGTCGTGGGTTCAGACCGGCGCGCAGTTCGGTCTCATCATCGCCAACGTCGTCTACCTGATCGTTGGCGCCGGCATGAACGACGAGGCCTTCATGTCGTGGGGCTGGCGCGTTCCGTTCTGGATCAGCATCGTCCTGGTCATCCTGGGCCTGGCCATCCGACTGCGGTTGGAGGAGAGCCCAGAGTTCAAGGCGCTCAAGGAGTCCAACGACATCCACCCTGCCCCGGTCGTGGAAGTCATCCGCCACCACATGAAAGAGGTGCTGCTGATCGCCGGTGCCGCCATCGGCAACTCCGTGACGTTCTATGCCGCCTCGGTGTTCGGCCTCTCCTTTGGCACCACTCAGGGATTGAGTCGCAGCCAGATGCTGGTCGTAATCATCGTGGCCGCCGCGTGGGTCATTGCCGCCAGCATCTACGTGGGCGCGCTCAGTGACCGATATGGCCGCAAGATGATCTTCATCGCGGGCAATCTCGCGATCGCGGCGACCATCTACCCATGGATGGCGGCGATCGAGACGGGCAACCAGGGTCTGGTGCTGATCGCGTATCTGGTGATGCTCAGCGGATACGCGATGACGTGGGGCACGATCGGCGTGTTCTTCGCCGAGGCGTTCAAGGGTGCCGTTCGCTACACCGGTCTGTCGGTCGGGTTCACACTCGGCGTCATCATCGGTGGTGCGGCGACGCCGATTGTCCTGACGCAGCTGATCGACAGCTATGACTCCGTGGTCCCGGTGGTGCTGTGGGTGGCCGGCTCAACGGTGCTCTCGGCTCTGTGTGCGATCCCAATGCGGCGAGCCGAGACCAGCGCGAGCGAGAGCTCTCCACCCACGACTCCGTGGGCAGCACCGGGCCGATCCTCAGACTGATCACGACACGGCCACCCTGCGCCCGGTTCGCCGGCGAGGGCAAGGCTAGGACGGCCTCGGCATCGTCGCCAGCGACAGGCCGCCGTCCACCACGATCGTCTGGCCGTTGACCACGGCGCTGAGCGGCGAACAGAAGAACGCCATGATCTCGGCCACCTCATCGGGGGTCGGAAAATGTCCCGACGGCGCCATCGCCAGCCAGTTGCGCTCATACCAATCCCATTGGTTGCCCGCGTAATACCGGAACGAATCGGTGTCGATGGGGCCCGGGCAGATGCCGACCGAGCTGATGCCGACCGGCCCGAGTTCGACGGCCAGGTACTTGACCAGCGTCTCCATCGCGGCCTTCGCTGCGCCGAGCAAGCCGTGCCCTGGCAGGACGCGGAAGCTGTCCCAGCCCGACACCGCGACGATGCGGCCACCGCGTGGCATGTGCGGGGTGCTCGCGCGCACCAGTTCGAGGAAGCCCTCGACCGTGATTCCCATCGTCTTTCCGACGTGATGGGAATGGATCTCGGACAACGGTTTGAAAGCGCTCGCTGCGGCGTTGGCCACCACAACGTCGATGGCGCCGAACCGATCTGCTGCGGTCTGGACAAGGACACCGACGGCCTCTGGATCGGCAACGTCGGCCCGCACCGCCACCGCGTCTCCGCCTGCCGCTATCACCTCTTCCACGGTGCTCTTCGCCGCTTCGGCGTCCTTCTTGAAGTTCACCACGACGTTGGCGCGGTCCCTGCCCAGCCGGACCGCGAGGCGCTGCCCCATTCCGCGTGAGCCACCGGTGATCAGGACGGTCTTGCCCGCCAGTTCCATGTCGATTCCTTGCTGTTGTCTTGGTTCAGGAGCCCATAGTCAGGCCGCCGCCAACGCACAGCGTCTGGCCGGTGACATAACTGGCCTGCTCGAGCGCGAGAAACGTGATGGCGGCAGCGATTTCATCGGGTTGACCGGCTCGGCGCAGCGGTACCGCTTTGACGATGCTGGCGAGCAGCCCTTCGCCACCCTGGCTCTCCAACAGCGGAGTGTCGGTGAGACCGGGTGCCACCGCGTTGACCCGGATTCCTTCGCGCGCCAGCTCCCGAGCCAGCGACTTGACGAGGCCGATGACGCCCGCCTTGGCGGCCGAGTACACCGTCTCCCCAGAAGTGCCCACCTTGCCCGCCTCCGACGCAGTGAACACGATGCTGCCGCCGCGGCCCTTCATGGCGTGCGCGGCAGCGGCCGCGATGTAGATACACGACATGAGATTGACGTCGATGATGCGCCGCCAGTAATCCGGCGTCTCCGTCATGAACGGTGTGATCGCGGTCCAGCCGACGGTCGATACCACCACGTCAATGAACCCGACCTCGGACAGGACCTGCTCGAAGAGCCGGTTGCATGCTTCGAAATTGGTTGCGTCCCAGGATGTTCCATCCCCTACCGAGACGATCAACTCACTTTCCTGGGTCAGCGTGCGCACCGAATCGGCATTGAGGTCTGCGACGAAGGTGGTCAACCCCTGCCGCGCCAGGTGGAGCGCGGTGGCGCGTCCGATGCCCGAACCGGCGCCGATGACAAGCGCCGTCTTCTGAGAACTGGTTTCCACACTGCCATTCACGCGCTTTTTGCCTTCCGTCATCGCTGACCTCTGCGGCCGGAGGCGCCGCAGCATCTGAAGTCTAGAATGTCAGACATTATCATCTTTGGCAATAGTATGCGTGCTCTACAGCTTGTAGTCCTTCAGCAGGCTGCGGCCGATGATCATCTTCTGAATGTCCGAGGTCCCTTCGCCGATGAGCATGAACGCGGCCTCCCTGTACAGTCGCTCGATCTCATACTCCTTCGAGTAGCCATAGCCCCCGTGAATGCGGAAGGACGCCTCGACGACTTCCGTGCAGTACTCGCTGGCGACCAACTTGGCCATCCCCGCCTCGACGTCGTTGCGGTGGCCGGAATCCTTCTTGCGGGCGGCGCGCACCATCATCGCGTGCGCCGTCTCGACCTTGGTGGCCATCTCGGCAAGCCGGAACAGAATGGCCTGGTGCTCGGCGATCGGCTTGCCGAATGTCTTGCGCAGCTGGGCGTATTCGATGCCGAGTTCGAACGCGCGCAACGCGATACCGCACGCGCGGGCGGCCACGTTGACGCGCCCCACTTCGACACCGTCCATCATCTGGTAGAAGCCTTGGCCGGGAGCCTCGCCGAGCACCTGATCGGTGCCGATGATATGGCCGTCGAACACCATCTCGGTGGTGTCAATGCCCTTATAGCCCATCTTGTCGATCTTGCCGGGCACCGTGACACCTTGGGCCGTCGCTCCGAAGCCGACTTCCTTGTCCACCAGGAAGGTGGTCAGATTCTTGTAGACCGAGTCGGCGCCTTCGTCCGTCTTGGCAAGCACCGCAACCAGATTCGACGAGCCTCCGTTGGTGAGCCACATCTTCTGGCCGGTGATCGCATAGTTGCCGTCTGACAGCTTCACCGCCTTGGTCGACACCGCGGCGACGTCGGACCCGAGACCCGGTTCGGACATCGAGAACGCGCCGCGCACGTCACCCGTTGCCATTCGCGGCAGATACTTCGCCTTCTGCTGCTCGGTACCGTGCCGCATCAACATGTAGGCGACGATGAAGTGCGTGTTGATCACCCCCGACACACTCATCCAGCCACGTGCGATCTCTTCGACGCACAGTGCGTAGGTAAGCAGCGACTCCCCCAGCCCGCCGTATTCCTCGGGAATCATCAGCCCGAAGACGCCGAGTTCTTTCAGGCCGTCGACGATCTCCTGCGGGTAGGTGTCGGAGTGTTCCAGTTCCTGTGCGACTGGAATGATCTTCTCGTCGACGAAAAACCTGACCGCCTTGAGGATTTCGTTCTGATCCTCGGAGAGGCCGTCGGTTTGACACAGACTAGCCATCCCAGTCCTTTCGCTTACGCAGACCCCGATGGTCCGTCATATCAACGCAATTCATCGTGCGCCCAGCTCAGCGCCTCGACGACAGGCACCAGACCGAGGGTTGTGCCCAACATGAGCAGCACGACCTGCTCGATCTCCACGAGCGTGGCGCCGGCCTGGGTGGCGCGCGCACAATGCACCCGGAAGCCCCCTTCGTTCCGGGTGGCTGCAAAGCCGGCCAGCAAGCACAGTTCGCGTTGCTTGGGTTCCAAGGTGCCGTAGGCGTCCTGCGCCACCCGCAGGCCGCGAAACGCGGTGGCGACATCGGGCGCCGTCTCGCGGAGCCGGTCGAGATTGGATACGAAGTTGTCTTGCTTGCTCAGCGGGTACATGGTGGCTCTGCTCCCTTGGAGTTGTCGGTAGGTGCTGCGAAGACCGGCGAAAAGTTAAGGAGCAAGGCCGGTTTCCCGTGCATTCGGCAGTTCTGGAGCGGCGAGCTTCGCCAGCGCCGGCAGGTGGTAACCGTCCGCATAGTCGGCGGCCGCACTCTCGATCACGTTTGTGGGCGCCTTGGCGTACAGCAGTCTGCGACTGACGAACGTGCCGGCCACCGCCCGCATCCGCACCGCCGCCTCGGTCTGCGTGACCAGTGTGGCGGTACCGTCGAGCACCACGGCCCCGTCGACGTCACGGATACCGTTGGCGTTGAGGAAGGCCGTCAGCCGTCCACCCGCCGGAATGATGACCTCGGCACCCGCATCCAGGCCCGCGCGGGCGGCGGCGGTGAACGCCTCCACCGCCTTGCGCCGATCTCCGGAATCGGAGAAGCAGGCGTCGAGCTCGTGTGGGGTCAACCCCATGCATTCGATGGACGCGAGCCGTTCCTTGAGACCGTACTTGGCGACGTTCTCCGAGAAGCGCGCGCTGAAATAGGGGTTGACGGCGATCAGCGCGAACCGGCTGCCCATCATGCAGGCTGTCAGCATCGACGTCTCCCCGAGCCCCAACACGGGGATGTCGACCATTGACCGCGCTTCACGTAGGCCCGGGTCGAGGATGTTGCCGATCGCCACGGCGTCGAATTCCCGCTGTTCGGCCTCCAACACCGAATCGAGGATGGAGATCGTGTCCAGCGCCTCCCAGAACCGATAGCTGTCGATGCGACCCACCCTCGCGCCGCGCAGCTCTACGGTGGTGTCGGCGGCGGCGATCGAAGCAATGTAGTCCTTGAGAAACGGAAAGTAGTTTGCCGAGTACTTCTCGTTGGAAAGGCTCAAATACAGGATCTTGGTCATGGTGCCTACTGTGGTTTCCCTAATGTGGATTGTGCTGACATTGCCACCGCGGCGCGATACCAGTCGATGAACGCGCTTAACCCTTCTTCGAGGTCGGTCTGCGGAACGAACCCGAGCACCGCACGCATCCGGTCCTGGCTGACCAGCTGATAACGGGTCTTCTCCTCACGCCAATCGATCACGTCGGGATCCGCGCCGTAGAGCCGTATCAGCGTGCCGTAGAGCTCATCCGAGGACACCGGGGTGCCAACGACATTGACCGCCATCCCCGCGGTGTCCGCTTCGACTGCGGCCATCACAGCCCGCGCCACATCGTCGACGTAGGTCAGACCGTGTAGCGCGGTACGCGACCATGCGATCTGTGGCCGCTCGCCGCGATCGAGCGCCGCCAGCGCGTCGAGCAGTATTGAGCCATTAGACCCAGGGCTGACACGCGGACCATAAATCGTGCCGAACCGCAACGCGAAGTACTCCGGCCCTCCGCCGTTGGCGAACGCGTCGAGGTACGACTCGCATGCCACCTTGCAGGCCGCATACATGTTGAGTCCGCGCAGCGGGACGCCATCGTCCTCGCGGAACGGCGCTACGTCGGGGTCCTGGAAGGTGCCGTAAACCGTGTGCGATGACCCGAAGACAAATCGCCGGGTCCCAAACCGGCGCGCGAGAGCCAACAGGTCATAGGTCGAGCCGACATTGACTTCATGGGAGATTCGCGGATCGGCGAGCGACGCCTTGGTACGCACGGCGGCCAGATGAATCACGACATCGCAGCCGTCGACCATCGCGCCCAGCGCCGCGGCGTCCCGCAAATCGGCAGCGTGGAATTCGACGCCGGGACAGGCGGCCAACTCCTCGGCGCGCTCAGACTGCACAACATCGGTGGCGATGATCCTGGAGTGCCCTGCGGCAGAGAGCATCTCGACAACACGGGAGCCCACGAATCCCGCGGCCCCGGTGACCAGGAGTCGGCGCCCGGCGAGCGCGCTGTTCGCGTTACCTGCCATTGTCGATCCTCCTACCGTTGTCTTCATGGAGCGTTCGGCGAGTCAGGATTCGACGCGCTCGAAGATCGCGGCCAGCCCCTGACCGCCGCCGATGCACATCGTCTCCATGCCGAATCGTGCTTGGCGACGGTCCAATTCGCGCAGCAGATTGGCCAGGATGCGCCCGCCTGTCGCACCAATCGGATGTCCCAGCGAGATCCCGGATCCGTTGACGTTGACCCGCTCGAGATCGGCGTCCGAGAATCCCCATCCGCGGAAGCACGCGATGACCTGGGCGGCGAACGCCTCGTTGAGTTCGATCAGGTCGATGTCCTGCCAGCCCAGCCCGGCACGCTTGAGAGCACCTGCCGTGGCAGGCACCGGGCCGATCCCCATCCGGTGCGGCTCCACACCCGCCAGCGACCAACTCACCAGCCGCGCTAGTGGCCGCAGCCCGATTTCGTCGGCGCGCTGCGGCGTGGTGACGATGGCGACTGCCGCCGCATCGTTCTGCCCGCTGGAGTTGCCGGCCGTTACGGTCGCATCCGGGTCTGATTGCCGCAGAATCGGTTTCAGTCGGCTCAGCGATTCGACGGTAGTTCCCGGCCGTGGATGCTCATCGGTGGTCACGAACTGGGTATTGCGCCCCTTGGCGGGGGGCAACTCGACGGCGATGGTCTCGTCGGAGAACTTGCCGGTCTCGATCGCACTGACCGCGCGTTCATGGGACCGGACCGCCCACTCGTCCTGTTCGGTCCTGCTGATGCCGTACTCACGCCGCAAGGTCTCGGCGGTCTCGATCATCCCGCCCTCGACTGGAAACCGAACACCGCCGGAGTTGCGCCGTGGCTCTGCGAGCCGGTCCAAGATGCGGGGCAGCCCGCCAGCGTTCCAGCGTGCATTGGGCAGATAGAACTCCGCCTGGCTCATGCTCTCGGCACCGCCTGCCAGCACGAGATCGCTGCCGCCGGACTGCACCTGCATGCAGGCGTAGAGCACCGACTGCAGCCCCGACCCGCAACGCCGGTCGATCTGCAGGCCCGGCACCTGGATGTCGAGGCCCGCGTCGAGCGCGGCGACGCGTCCGATCGCGGCGGCTTCGCCGTTGGCGTAACCCTGACCGAAGATCACGTCGTCGATGTCCTCGGACTTCAAGCCTGTGCGGTCGACGAGGCCCTTCACGACCGTAGCCGCCAAAGTGGCGACGGGAACGTCCTTGAACACCCCGCCATACCGGCCGACCGGTGTACGCACCGGTTCGCAGATGACGGCATCAGGCACGATGGGCTCCTTCGATGGATCGTTCGGGTGGATCAGACGGAGGATTCCCCGCCGTCGACCACGATGGTCTGCCCGGTGAGAAACGCGGGAGCGTGCAAGGCCAGATAGGTAACGACGTTGGCGAGCTCGTCGGGCTGACCCATCCGGCGGGCGGGGATCCGGCGCAGCACCTTGGTGAGCGCGTCGCTGTTATCCCGCAGGTCGGCGTTGATGTCGGTGGCGAAGTATCCCGGAGCGACGGCGTTCATCTGACTGCCGAACTTCGCCCACTCGGCGGCCGCGGATCGGGTGAAATTGATGACCGCGCCCTTCGAGGCGCAGTACGCGGTGAAACCGGGTCTGCCCAGCACTCCGAACACCGACGCGACGTTGACGGCACGTCCGCCGCCTACGTTGGCGAAATATCGGGCCGCGGCACGGCTGCACAAGAACATGCCCCGCACGTTGGTGTCGAAGATGCGGTCCCACTCCTCTTCGCTGAGTTCGGTGAGGTTCACCTGGGCAGTGATGCCAGCGTTGTTCACCAGAACGTCGAGTTGTCCGAAGTGCTCAATCGCCGTGTCGAAGAGGTGCTGCACGGATGCGGCGTCGGTGACATCGGTCGGCACCGACAGCGCGGCGCCGCCTGCCTTGTCGATGACCTTCTCTGTCTGGGTGAGTGAGCTGGCCGTGCGCCCGGCTAGGACGACGCTGACGCCTTCACCCGCGAGGCTCTCCGCGATGGCGCTGCCAAGACCGCGGCCGGCCCCCGTGACGATCGCTACCCGAGTCGACATTACATCAATATGTCTGACATCTCCGTAGTTGTCAACATCGTGCATATGCCGGGCGCGATGTCCCGGCCATCGCGCCGAGGGAGCCGATGACACCGCCGTCACTCAACCGACCGAGCTCCGTGTCGGACAACCCGAGCACCTCGGCCAATACCTGTGCTGTGTGCTCGCCCAACGTCGGCGCCGGCACCGGGTCGGCACCGACGCCGTCCCAGCGCACCGGCCGGCCGGTGGCCAGGACCTGCCCAATGCCGGGCTGGTCAATCTCGGTGGCGATCGATGTCTGGTCGCGGCGCGCCTCGGCGGCTACCGCAGACATGTCGCGGTACGGGCTCCACAACACTCGTCCACGGTTGAGAGCGGCCGCAACGGTGTCGAAACTCCGCTGCTCAAACCAGGGCCGCAGCACGCCCGCGATGGTCTCACGCAGGCGATACCGGTCAGCTTCGGTGTCGAGATCGACCCCGAGCGACTGTTGCAACGCCTCGAAGACGGGCGCGGTCCCGGTGGCATCGCGAAGCGCGCGCCACTGCCCGCTTGTCAAGGCCACCACCATCACTCCTGCGCCATCGGAGGTCTCGAAGTTGACACCGAATGCGCCGAACATGTGGTTGCCGTGCCGCGCCCGGGGCCGGCCCGTTATCTCGGCCTCGGCCAACCAGCCCATGTTCCCGACGCCGGCCAACGCGACATCGGCCAGCGCTAGGTCGAGTCGGGCACCCTGACCGGTGTTGCCGCGGTGCAGCACCGCCGCAAGAATCGCGGTGGCCGCGGTCATACCCGCGACAAGATCCCACGCCGGCAGCACGTGATTGACCGGTCCGCCGTCTGGGGGCCCCGTCATCGCCGGGACACCCACTTCGGCGTTGATGGTGTAGTCGACTGCCGGTCCGCCGTTGTTGCGGCCCTGCACGTGGACATGTATCACGTCTGCGCGGCGTGCGGCCAATTCGTCGAACGTCAACTGGCCCTTTCCCACCATGTTGTCCAGGAAGATTCCGCCACCTCGGCCCTGAGTAGTCGCCAGCGCGATCAGCAATTCGCGCCCCTCCGGCGTCCGATGGTCGATGGTGACCGACCGCTTGCCCTTGTTCAGGCCAGTCCAGAACAGGCTCTCGCCGGTGGGAGCCAGTGGCCAGCGACGGAAATCGCTTCCGCCCGCCGGCGGATCGACCCGGATGACATCGGCACCCAACTGGGCGAGCGCCATCCCCCCGGAAGGAACAGCGACAAACGAACCGCCCTCCACTATCTGCAGACCCGCCAGCGGCTGGACGGATGGTGTGGCCATGCCTACTCCCTCAGTCGTGCGGCAGACCCGCGATTTGAAACCCTGGAGGCAGGCCGATAGCCCTGAGCTCGACGAAGGAGTCAAGTCCCTCCCGACCGTTCTCCCGTCCAAGGCCGCTGGACTTGAACCCGCCGAACGGTGCGCTAGGTCCGATCGGATTGCCGTTGAGTTCGACCGTGCCGGTTCGAATGCGCTGCGCGACGGCGAGCCCGTGCTCGAGGTCCGACGTGTAAACCGCGCCACTGAGCCCGTAGGGAGAGTTGTTGGCGATCGCGACGGCCTCATCCTCCGTGTCATACGAGAGCACGGCCAGCACCGGCCCGAAGATCTCCTCCTGGGCGATACGCATGTCGGGCTGCACATCGGTGAAGATCGTCGACTCAACAAACCATCCGCGGTCGAGATGAGCGGGCCGCCCCCCACCCACGACCATCTTGGCGCCCTCGCTCTGACCCACAGTGATGTAGTTCTCGACCCGATCACGTTGCCGCGCAGTGACCATCGGACCGATGTGAGTGCCGGGATCGTGTGGGTCACCGACCGGCATTGACTCAACCAGGGATATCAGCCGATCAACAAGGTCGGCTTTGCGTCGCGCGGACACCAGGACTCGGGTCTTGAGACTGCAGACCTGCCCGCTGTTGCGAAACGACCCCATCCGCAGCGATTCCACGGTCGCATCGAGATCGGCGTCATCGAGAACGATGCCAGCGGACTTGCCACCCAACTCGAGGGTGACTCGCCGGATGTCTTGTCCGCACAGGGAGGCGATGCGGCGCCCTGCGGCCGTGGAGCCTGTGAACGCGACCTTGTCGACGCCAGGGTGCGTGACCAAATGCTCGCTGACGTCCCGATCCGCCGGAACCACGTTCACCACGCCCGGCGGCAGGCCTGCCTGGATCAGCAGCTCGGCCATGAAGTAGGCGTTCAGGGGCGTCTCCGGTGCCGGTTTTAGGACGACGGTGCACCCAGCCAGGACCGCAGGTGCAATCTTCTGGACAGCAATACCGACCGGGACGTTCCAAGGCACGACCGCTGCGACCACGCCTACCGGTTCGCGTGAGAGCAGCGCCCGGCCCGCACCCGAACTGCGGACGGAACGGAACGGGTAGTCAGGGGCGAGCTCCAAATAGGTGTCGATCACCACTAATGGGTTGGTGGTCTGGACCGTGCGCGCCTGGGCGATGGGGCAGCCCATCTCATCGGCCAGCAGGTCGGCCATCTCACCCTGATGGGCGGCGAGAAGCTCGCGAAAGCGCCGCAGTATCGCCATCCGTTCCTCGAGCGGAGTGCGGGGCCATTCGCCGTACTCGAACGCCCGTCGCGCACCAACGACAGCGCGGTCGATATCGGTCGCCGACGCCGATACGACCGTGGCGATCACTTCTTCAGATGTCGGGGACACCACATTCAATGTGTTTCTGGCCTCGTCCCCACCCGCAGGTGCAACCCATTCGCCGCCGATGAAGAACTTGTCGTATTGGCCTTGTCGAACCATCGTGTCTCCTCAAGTCTGGCGCCGGTCAGGGCGTCCTCGTCGGCACAAGTCCACTCGACTGCCATTACACCGGATCCTGAACTTCCGGCTACATATTGTCAACTACTGTCCTTCTTGGCGATATCATGAAATACTGACAAATTGTCCGACATAATCATCGGGTGGTGGCTGAAGGAGCGCGACGTGAAGATCGGGTACATCGGGTTAGGCGACATGGGCGGCGCCCTCGCCCGGCGGCTGCAGTCCAAGCACCAGATCATGGTCTACGACCGAAGCAAGGACGCCGTCAACGACCTCGCTCTCGCCGGCGCGACACCGTGCGCAACAGCCACCGAGCTCGGATCCTCATCAGAGGTTGTCATGCTATGCCTCCCCACCTCCGAACACGTGCATGATCTGCTGTTCAACACTGGCCTGGCGAAGACGCTGCGGCCGGGATCGATCGTGGTCGATCAAACTTCGGGAGACCCGTCAGCCACCCGGAAAATGGCCGCCGAGCTAAACGACCTCGGTGTCGAGTTCATCGATGCGCCGGTCAGCGGCGGTCCCCGCGGCGCCGAGGCCGGCACGATCGCGATCATGGTGGGCGCCTCTGCGGAGCAGCTGGCACGCGTTCAGCCGATCTTCGAGATGATCAGCCCGAACGTGTTTCATACCGGCGAAGTCGGCACCGGCCACACCATGAAGCTTGTCAACAACCTGATCTCCTGTGCTCAGCGGCTGCTGAGTCTCGAGGGCTTGGCGCTGGCGGCAAAGAACGGCATCGAACCCGCGAAGGCCGTAGCGGTCCTGCGAGCCGGGGGCGCACGCAATGCCTTCCTTGAGCGGCGCGCCGCGGAGGTCATCGCCGGTAGCCTCGATGCCGGTTTCAGCCTCGGTTTGGCCCACAAGGATCTCCGACTCGCGTGCCAACTCGGCGCGGAGTCGGGGATGCCGCTCTTCTATGGCGCGGTCACCCGGGAGCTCTACCAACTGTGCATTAACGACCTCGGCGTGAACTCCAAGGTCGACACTGCGGCGCTGGCGATGGATCGGCTTACGGGCGCCGACCTCGTCCCCCCGAGGCTCACGGTCGAGTAGTCGTACGACGCCGCCAACGTCGGTGCATGAGTACACCACCAGGAGAAAGTGAGCGGCCGAGATGACAAACGACCTGTCGCGCATCTGCGTGATCGGCGCGGGGACGATGGGCCGCGGCATTGCCCAGGTCGCGATCGCGGCAGGCCACGATGTCTGCCTCGTCGACCCGGACCCCGACCAACTCGAAGCCGCCACTGCCGATATGTCGTCACGACTGCTGCGCAAGCACGATGACGCCGACAGAATCCTGTCCTCACGGCTACGCACCGCTATCTCCATCGCCGAAACGTCGGCACGCGCCGGCACCGTGGTGATAGAGGCAGTTGTCGAAGACCTCCAGGTCAAGCACGCGGTGTTCAACGAGGCGATCGAGCACTTCGGCCCAACCGCCATCCTCGCGACCAACACGTCGTCGCTGTCCATCACCGAGATCGCTGCGGGCACCGATCTGCCGTCGCGCGTGGTGGGCATGCACTTCTTCAACCCGGTACCTGTGATGCGGCTGGTCGAGGTGGTGACCGGCGTGCAGACCGACGCCGCCGTCGCCGGTGTCATCGCCGAGTTGGCCACCGCATGGGGAAAAGATGTTGCGCTCGTGCGCTCGGCACCAGGATTCATCGTCAACCGGGTGGCCAGGCCGTTCTACGGCGAGTCGCTCAAGCTCCTGGAGGAGGGAGCCGCATCCGTCGAGACGATCGACGAAGCGCTTCGCGCCGCCGGAGGGTTCCGGATGGGCCCCTTCGAACTGATCGACCTGATCGGTAGCGACGTCAACTTCGCTGTCACCAGGACGGTGTGGGAGGCCTACAACTACGACCCCCGGTTCGCACCCTCGCAGGTGCAGCGCGAACTCGTTGCAGCCAAGCGCTTCGGCCGCAAGACCGGGCGGGGCTTCTACCGCTACGGAGATGGGGCGGAGCGCACTCTGCCCGAGCCGGCGCGGTCATCGGCGCCGTGCCCCGACGCCGTGCTGCTCTGCGGCGACTGCGAGCAGCTCGAGGGGCTGCTGGGCAGGGCAGGCGCAAGACTCAGCAGACGCGAGGCCGTCGACGGACCGGCTGTCGAGATCCCCGGTGTGGGCGCGGTGGTGGTTACCCGCGGCCGAACCGCGCAGGAGGAATCGCAGCGGCGCGGCATGCCCGTTCTCGTGCTGGACCGTTGTCTTGACCCCAAAAGCGTAGCAGGACTTGCATTTTCGTCAACCGACGCCGCGTTGACCGATACTGTTGTGACGCTTCTCAACGATGCCGGCGTGCGCGGATATCCGGTCGCGGACACGCCAGGACTCATCGTCGCCCGCATTGTGGCCATGCTCATCAACGAAGCGAACGAAGCGGTCCTGCACGGTGTCGCCTCCCCGGAGGACATCGACACCGCCATGATGCTCGGCACCAACTATCCATTGGGCCCCTTCCAGTGGTGTCAGCGATGGTCGCCCGCCACTGTGGTGGAGATCCTCGACACGATGTGGGCGGAGTACCACGATCCGCGTTATCGCACCAGCTTTCACCTGCGGGCGACCGCCAGAGTGTCCGCGCAGACCGGGTAGGGCAATCCGCGCTATAGGCGACAGAGCTGCTTTCAGTCCGACAGTTGACATCGAGGCAAACCTCTTAATAGATTTTCATCAGTGGCCTCGGTCACCACGAAGGCGGTGAGATGACGTCGCCCACAACCGAGAACGACAGGGGAAAACAATTGACCGCAGGTTCAGGTTCGGCAGGCGCGCCGGGCACGCCGACCAGCACCAAGGAAACCGTCCTGGTCACAGGGGCGTCAGGGTTCCTCGGATCACACCTGGTGGAGCAACTGAGCGCGTCGGGGCGCTATCGCGTCATCGGCGTCGACGCGGCACGCAACGGCCGCACCGGCATCATCGAGAGCCTGCCCGGGGTCGAGTTCCGTGAGCTGGACCTTCGCGACAGAACGGCCGTCGAGGGATGTGTCGCAGAGGCGGGCAGCATCGTCCACCTCGCCGCCCTACGCCCGAAAGCGGTCGACGCCCGTCCTCGCGAGGCGTTCGAGGTCAACGTGGTGGCCACGTATGACCTCATCGAACTGGCTGCCGACCACGATGTCCGGCGGATCGTCTTCGGCTCGTCGCACAGCGTCTACGGACACTTCAAACAACCACGCACCTTCCGGTTCCGCGAGCACGAGACCGGCGAGGCGCCGGGCGTCGGAATGTACGGCGCCAGCAAGCTGGCCGTCGAGGCCTACCTGAGTGCGCACGCTGGCAGCGGCGGCGCCGACTACCTGTCGCTGCGGTTCGGCACCATCTACGGGCCGCGCGTCAACCGCGACAACTCCTTGGGCGGCATGATGCTCGACGCGGTCGCCGCCGTGCGCCGGGGCGACCGACCGGTCGTCCAATGGCATCCCGACGCCATTCACGACCTGGTCTATGTGGCCGATGGCGGCCGGGCGATCGTCGCGGCGCTGGAATCGGAAGCGTCGGCAACGGCAATCAACGTCGTCGGCGTGCCCCTGCGGTCCACCGAGGTGTTCGGCACGCTGGTCGACCTCGTCGGCGGCGACCCCGCCGATATCGACTGGCAACCCGACCGTGCCCGCTATCAGCTGGTCGGCCAAGACAAGATGCTGGCCACGTTGGGCCCGGTCCTGAGCACCAGCCTGCGCGACGGCCTGCGCGACTTCGTCGAGTGGGGTGACGCCGAACTGACCAACGCCACGCCTACCGCCACTTCAAAGAACTGATCCGATGTCTTCGACTGAATCCGTTGCACCCAAAGGCAACAGGACAGCGGCAAGGGTGTCTTCCTGTTCTGAAGCGGAGGCGACGCGGGCTTTCGACTGCGCACCACCTCCTATACAATAGGGCCTAATATCTGACAATTTCACCTTCGGTCGACGGGTTACGGCATAGGAAAGGAAGTTTGTGGTGCAGGACTATTCGATGCTGATCGATGGACAGTGGCGCAGCAGTTCGGACGGCGAGGTGTTCGGCGTCAGCAATCCGTTCGACGGGCAAACCTGGGCTCAAGTTCCGGCGGCGACCTCGGCAGACGTCGACGCCGCAGTTGCCGCCGCCCGACGCGCGTTCACCGAGGGACCCTGGTCGGCGTCGACGCCGTTGATGCGCGCCGCGCTGCTGCGCAAACTGGGCGATCTGATCACCGAACACGCGGCCGAACTCGCCGACATCCAGATCCGCGAGAACGGCAAGCTGATCCGAGAGGTGGGTGATCAGGCCAAGGCACTGGCCAACAACTGCTACTTCTACGCGGGTGTGGCCCAGAATCCGATCGGCGCCACGCTGGCCAGCAGCCTGCCGAACTTGCAGGCGTTCACCGTGCGCGAGCCGATCGGGGTGGTCGCTGCCATCACGCCATGGAACAGCCCGCTGACGTTGCTGATCTTCAAGCTGGCGCCCGCGCTGGCCGCGGGCTGCACCGTTGTCGTCAAACCGTCCGAGGTGACACCGGTGTCCACGCTGGTCTTCGGCCGGCTCATAGAAGAAGCCGGGTTTCCACCCGGTGTCGTCAACGTCGTCACGGGCGCGGGAGAGGTCGGCAGCGCCCTGGTCGCGCATCCGCACGTCGACAAGATCTCGTTCACCGGCTCGACCGCCGTCGGCAAGCACATCGCCGCCACCGCGGCGCAGCGGTTAGCCCGCGTCTCCCTTGAACTCGGCGGCAAGTCCCCCAACATCGTCTTTCCCGACGCCGATCTGCCCAACGCAGTCAACGGCGTGATGTCTGGCATCTTCGCGGCCACCGGACAGACCTGCATGGCCGGCTCCCGGGTGCTGGTACACGACGAGATCTACGACGACTTCGCCAAGAACCTGGCCGCGCGCGCCGCCGAAATCAAGATCGGCGATCCCAACGATCCCGCCAGCGAGATGGGTACCGTGGCGAGCCAGGCCCAGTACGACAAGGTGCTGCGCTACATAGACATCGCCAAATCCGAAGGCGCGGTGCTGGCCACCGGCGGCAAACGGCCCGGTGACCCCGCGTTGAGTAAAGGGCTGTTCGTCGAACCCACGGTGTTCACCGACGTCACCAACGATATGCGGATCGCCCGCGAAGAGGTCTTCGGTCCAGTGGCGGCGCTGATCCGGTTCCGCGACGAGGACGACGCCGTACGGATCGCCAACGACACGTCGTTCGGCCTGGCCGCGGGTGTTTGGACACGTGATGTCGCGCTGGCGCACAGGATGATTCGGCGATTGCGGGCGGGCACAGTGTGGATCAACAACTACCGCAAGGTCAACCACGTCGGGCCGTTCGGCGGCTTCAACGAGAGCGGCGTCGGCCGTGAGAACGGCGTCGACGCGATCAACGAGTACACCGAGGTCAAGACCGCGTGGATCGACACCGGCAACATCATCAAGGACCCCTTCAACCCGCGCGCTTAACGGGGTGTCGGCGGTCAGTCGCCGTCAGCGCCCAGGACATCCTTGGCGACCGCCATGGCGGCCATCGCCTTGGGCCAGCCGGCGTAGAACGCCAGATGCGTGATCGCCTCGACGAGCTCATCGATCGTCGCGCCGTTCTCGCGCGCTCGGCCCAGGTGGTAAACGAGTTGGTCGGTGTTGCCGCTAGTCACTAGCGACGCGACAGTGACAAGGCTGCGCTCCTTTGGGCTCAGCACGTCGCGCTCCCAGACCTGTCCGAAGAGCACACGGTCCGTGAATTCGACTAGCGCAGGGGCGAATCCACTGAGCGGGTGCTGTGCACCGCTGGGTCGCTGATCACTCATAGCGATGATTCCTCAAGGTTCTAGTAGGGATTCAGCGCGTCCGTCGCCGAAGCCACGTCCGGCCGATCGTCTTTTTCACTGGGACGATAGCTGCCGGAATCGCCGCATGGATGTGGCCTGATTGGTGACGTCGAACGTATCCACCGCGATTCGCGTGTCGACCCGAGACGCTGAGGATTTCGAGGGCTCAGCGCCGCGCGATCAAGCGAGTTCGTCGCGGGCCCAGGCCAATGCTTCGACGATGGGTACCAAACCCAGACTGGTGCCGAACATCAGGAGCACAGCCTGTTCTATCTCCACCAGCGTCGCACCGGCGTCACTCGCGCGGTTACAGTGGACGCGGAACCCCGGCTCGTTGCGAGTGACCGCAAATCCCGCGAGCAGCAATAGTTCTCGTTGTTTGGGGTCGAGTGGCCCGTGAGCTTCGATGGCCTTGCGGAAACTCCTGAACCCGGTGGCGATTTCCGGCGACGTTTCCCGTAGCCGATCCACGTTGGTGATCATCGATTCCTGCTTGCTCAAGGGATATGTGGTCACAATCCTTCTCCGTCCAAACTAGTTCGAGAGTCTCACCGCACCCGCTACGCTGCGCTTGCCGTTGTGTTTGACGTCCCGACCGGCCTCCTGCTTTATGGGCCAGTCCAGCAGACAGGCCATGTTTGCGAAACAACGAAATCGATTTTTTGGCAGAGGAAGTCAAGGCGTTGGTCAATTCTGCGCCCCACCGAACTGACTCTGGAACGTGTCACGCAGCTGCACGTAATTGTCGTTGAGCACCTGTTCGTCAACAAACCGGATCTGCTTCCCGCGGGCTGGCTGCCACCAGTCTTCCTCGACGATCGGTGGCGCGTCGTAGCCTTCTCGGCGCGCCTGGTAGCCGAAGGTCTCCTGGATGGCCACCTGGCCGTTCTCGGAGAGAATCCAGTTGATGAAGAGCTTGCCCGCCGCAGCATGCGGTGCGCCGTTCACCAGCCCTATTGAAAAGGGATACGTGGGAGCGTATTCGGCGGTGATGCACCGCAATGGCGCGCCCTCTCTGGCGGCGCGCACCGCGTAGACGGTCAACGAATTGAACAACACGTCATGCTCGCCCGCGATCACCTGAGGCGCGGCCGTCCCTGCGGTGTTGTAGACCGTCGGGCGTTGTTGAGCCAAACCTGTCAACCATTCCCGGCCCAATCCAGGATCTTCGAACACCCAATAGGAGAGTCCACGTCGGTAGCCGAATCCGTCGGGAGACACGATTGCCGCGCGGTCCCGGAAACGAGGATCAGTCCAACCTTCGAAGGTGTGCAGCAGCGCGACTTCTTCATCAGTGAGTCTCGTCGGGTTGTAGCAGGCACCGAGTTGAATGTCGCCGAAGGCATACGCCAAGCCGTCGAGGTAAGCCTTGTCCTCATAGGTGTAAAGGTCAGCGTCCTCGGGAGTGAAATCGCCGAGGACGCCTGCCTCGTCGATCTGGACAAACGGATCGATGCCGCCGAGCGCAACCACGTCGGCATTGTTCAGACCTGCCCTCTTCTCGGTCAGCAAGCGCTCTTGCACCTTGTCGCCGGTTCCGGTGATGAAGTGGACCGTGATTTCGGGGAACTGCGCGTTGAACTTCTCTGTCAGCATGTCGAGTTCGGCAGTGCCCGACACCGCGATGAACACGGTCAGTTCGCCGCCCGCATCCAGCGCGTCCTGATAGAGGGCGCGCTGGCCCTCGGACACCGACTCCAGGCCCAGGGGCTCCTCGGCCTCGGAACCGCAACCCGCCGACACAAGAGACAGTGCTGCCACCACGGCGAAGGCCCATGTCCGTAGACCCACGACCAACCTCCTGCTTGTGATGGCGATCACGCAAGGAGAACCTAGTAAGCCGCGTACAAGATGTCAACTATCTGACTCTTTAGTTCTATCTCTACATGTATGTCACAAAAGTCTATGTAACTACTGCTCGAGGCCACAAATACTCGGACAGTTGACTGAATGTCAGTCGTCCTGGTATTCGTCTAGGTGAGTGGCATGAGTCACATTCACTGCCGAATGGAGACAAGCATGGCTAGCGCAACCGGGGCACCCGGACGTGCCCACGCCTCATCGCGGGTACTGACCCTGCTGGCGACACTCGCGCTGATGATTTCCAGTTGCAGTTCAGGAGGGGGCACCAGCAGTGATGGCGGCGACGCGCCGCTGACACCGGCGCAGCAGCAGCTCTACGACCAGGCGATCGCCGACGGCGGTCAGCTTCGGGTATTCATCGGAACGTCGGACAAGGACGCGCTCGACGCGCTGGGAGCGGCGTTCGAGGAGCAATTTGCCGATGTCGCTATCGAATTCATCTACGGCACCAGCGACCACGTCCTGGAAAGATTCCTCAGCGAGAAGCGGGCGGGGCTGAACAACGCCGACGTGATCGCTCTCGCCGGGATGATCGCGTTCCCGGACCTCAATCAAGAGGGCTATCTCGCGGACTTCACGCCGAGCGAGGCCGCGCTGTTCGGCGACGACCCCGGCACCGTCATCCCTGGACGGGCCTACGGCACGTCGACCATCAACTTCGGTGTCTGCTACAACGCCGACAAACTCTCCGACGAAGAAGTCGCGCTATTGCAGACCTATCAGGGTTGGGCGGATCCGCGGTGGCACGGCCGGGCGGCGATCGCCCGACCAGACGGGTTCGGCTACCGGCGCGGAATGATCTACTGGGCCTACGGCGATCCCGCACTCGGTGAGCCTTGGCTGCAGCGCATCGCCGACCTCGACCCGATCGTCTTCCCCAACGCCAACGCTGCCTCCTCCCAGGTCACTGCCGGCGAGTACGACATCCTGTACAACGCGCCCACCGCAATCCAGGCGGTTGCGATCAGGGACGGTGCGCCGTTCCGGTGCACCACCGGCGAATACGGCCCCGCGTACCCGTTCGTGGCGGCGCTGCCTAACGACGCGCCGAACGCCGCAGCCGGACAGCTGTTCATCGAATGGATGATGTCTGAGTCAGGCCAGCGCGCGGTGCAGAAAACCCTCGGATATACCGCTCTGCGTGAGGGTTTCGACGAGCCGGTGTTCGGGGAGGGAGCCGCCTCCGAGCCGCCCGACGACCAGCGGATCGTCACCGACGAACTTGTGCAATCCCGGCAGGCCGAATTCGCAGCGCTGTTCGACCGCCTGTTCGTCGGCTGACAATTGAACCCACGTCTTTACCCATCACCGCAGAAGGAGCAGCACCGTGACCGCCGCACACCCAAAGAATCCGTCGAACGATCGCACGGGTGGTGTTGCGTTCGTCGGCTTGGGCGCAATGGGTTCGGCCATCGCCGGGCGACTCCTCCATGACGACGGATTGCTAGTCTACGACCTCAATCCTGGTGCGGCTGACGGTCTCATCGCCCGCGGTGCGACATTCGCATCGCCGGCGACGATCGCCGAGTCGTGTGAGTTCGTATTCACCTGTCTGCCCACGCCGGCAGACGTCGTCGAATTCCTGCTTGGTAGAGATGGTTTGGCATATCGACTCCGCCCGGGTTCGGTCGTCGTCGACATGACCACCGGCACACCGACGGTCGACGGCGAGATCGCTGAATCGCTGCGCGCCCATCGCATTGAGTACGCCGATGTCCCGATCAGCGGCGGACCACGTCGCACGACCGACGGCACCGCGGCGCTGATGGCCGGGGCATCAGGCGAAGTTTTCCACAGGATCGCCGATCTGCTGCGCCTGGTGACGCCCAACGTGTTCCACGTCGGCGGCGTAGGTGCCGGCCACACAATGAAGCTGGTGAACAACTTTCTCAACAATTGCAACCGATTCGCCGCGCTGGAAGCGGTGCGACTCGGCGAGATCAACGGGATCGCGCGCGACGTCATCATCGACGTGCTCAACAATTCCACTGGCCGCAATCACGTCACCGAGGTCACTTACCCGCAGTACCTCAGCGGCGAGCAGTACCGGCCCCAGGGCTTCACGCTGAACCTCATGTTCAAAGATATCGCGCTGGCCAACGAACTCGCCCGAGCCGTCGGCCATGACACGCCGATCGGGGAAGTAGTCGAGAAACTCACCGGCGAAGCCGTCGCACGGTTCGGAGCACACGCCGATCAGAGCAAGCTCATGGCGGAGTGGCACGGTCACAACTGACGCCTACATCCTGTCAGTGCGGCCGCCGTCGACGAAGAGCGTGTGCCCGGCGATGAAACTGGATTCATCCGACGCCAGGAACAGCACCGCGTTCGCGAGTTCGCCGGGCTGCCCAGATCGGTTTAGCACCGTCATCCGCTTGCGCACTTCAATGTGCTCACGGACCTCCTCAGGGGTCCGAGTGGCCGACGTGAGCGGCGTCAGAAAGAAGCCGGGCGCCACGCAGTTGACGTTCACGCCGTCCGGGCCGAGCTCGCGAGCAAGCGTTTTGGTCAGCTGAATCACCGCGGCTTTGGCGGCCGCGTATGCCGAACTACCGCCGGGTGAACCCGCCGTGGTGTGCGGTGTGGAGCCGGTTCCCAGGCTCGACGAGATGTTGACAATCTTTCCGTACCGCTGTCTCGCCATGTGTTTTGCGACGGCCTGCGCACAGTAGAAGACACCCTTGAGATCCAGATCAAGGACGGCATCCCAATCGTCGTCGGCGATGTCGTGAAAGGCCCGATACCGGGTGACGCCGGCGTTGTTGACGAGGATGTCGATGCGTCCGAATCGCTCGGCTACCGAATCGATTAACGTGTGGACGTCGCTGCGGCTGGTGACATCGACGGTGACGGCGCTCGCCGCCCCGCCGGTGGCGGCGATCTCCTCGGCCGTGGCCACCGCGGCTGTCTCGTTGACGTCCGCGATCACGACATGGGCGCCCTCTTCGGCGAGGCGTTCAGCGATCACCTTGCCGAGGCCCGAGCCCGCGCCGGTGACCACCGCAATCTTGCTTTCCAACCTCATTGCGAGCTGACCTCCTGTCCGTTCGTCATGATGGCCGCAGCGTTCTCAGCGCTCAAAACTGCACTCCTGTGCGATGTTTCAGACCTCAGGTGCTCGCCCAGCGGTACCGGACGCCGCGCTTGCCCTCGCGAATCAGGATTGATCGTACCTCGAAGCACGCGCCATCTCCACGAATCGTTAACTAGCGCAAGGCGTTCGCGGTCCAGGGCGGTTCTGCGGCTAGGCGACAGCGACATTGGGAAGATCATCGTCGACTCGGCAGCCAGCGGGATCCATCGGTGTGGCCGTTGTTGCCGTGTGAGAGCTGGTCTCTGGCGGTGGCCCTCGTCTCCGCAGTGATGGATGGCTTACGTATGCGCTCCCCGATGTAGTTGTGATCGCACCCGTCAGTTATGCACAAGTAGATCTCTCAGTGACAGCAACTGTATTGACTGACAAATAGATCGGCGCTAGTGTGACGATCAGCACATCCGGACGGTGTAAGAGCGACGGGCCCCAAAACGCTTTACCGATGATCCAGAAGAAGCGACCCGATGAGCCCGACACCTGAACCAAGATTGCGAGAGACCAGGATTCCGATGCACGTCCAAACTGGTTCTGACGAGCCATTAACATCGGCCGATACGACGAGTCCCTCGGCCGCAGACCCGCCGATCTCGAACAAGTCAATGTTCAAAGTGGCGTTCGCGAGCCTCGTGGGAACGGTCATCGAATTTTACGATTACCTGATCTATGCAACCGCAGCGGCGTTGGTGTTCTCTGATGTCTTTTTCCCCGCCCTTGGTAAGAGTGCCGGAACCATAGCCTCGTTCGCGACACTTGGTGTCGCCTTTCTCGTTCGACCGATTGGCGCGGTGGTTTTTGGGCATATCGGAGATCGGCTCGGCCGCAAGCGAACTCTCATCGCCACGATGGCCCTGATGGGGATAGCAACAACGGCGATCGGTGTCTTGCCGACGGCGGACAGTATTGGAGTGGCGGCGCCCATCATTCTGGTCTTCTTGCGCATTCTTCAAGGCTTCGCAGCCGGCGGAGAATTGGCCGGTGCAGTGCTGTTCTCGTCAGAGCATGCACCTAAAGAACGGCGCGGCTTCTGGTCGATGTTCGCCAATATTGGTGGCGGGCTCGCTTTCTTGCTGTCTATTGGCACTTTCTTCGTCATCAACTTGACGATGAGCCCCGAGAGTTTCAAAGATTTCGGCTGGCGCATCCCATTCCTACTCGGCTCCGTGCTCCTGCTGTTTGGCCTTTGGATCCGGCTGCGTTTGGGTGAGACACCGGTTTTCGCGCATCAAACGGATGAGGATGAGCGTGGCGAACTTCCATTTGTCAGCGCATTCCGCCATCAGTATCGGGAGATACTGCTAGGCGGGGGTGTCTTGCTCATGGCTTACGCGCTTAACTACATGGGCGCGTCGTATCTACTCAACTACGGAACACAGACGTTAGATCTAGGCCAGGCTGGTGTTCTCGGCGCCGGCGTCGCCGGCGGGGTCACCTTGGTGACCGGTGTGATACTGGGCGGCACCCTGTCCGACGTTTTTGGCCGGCGCCGGGTGATACTGACCGCCAACGTCGCCGGGAGCATCTGGGCGCTCGCCCTGTTTCCCATACTGAGTACGGCATCTCTCACCGCTTTCTGGATGGGGCTGTGCGTTAGCACTTTCATCGCCGGACTCGCCTTCGGAGTTGCGGGGTCGTACCTTTCGGAGCTCTTCGAAACACGCTTCCGATACACCGCCGCGGCAATCGCACTCAGCTTTGCCGCTATCGTCGGCGGAGCCGTGCCTCCCATCGTCGGGGTGACACTGACCGAAACCTTTGGCGCCTATGCGTTCTCAGTTTTCCTCGCAGCACTGTGCTTTGTCAGCGCGATCTGTGCATTCGTTCTCAAGGAAACGAGCCAACGTGACCTCAACGACATCAATGCGCCCGTTGGCTTGACGGATTCAAACCGGACCACAAAATAGCGTCCGTCCGAAGGCAGGAATCCACTGCCCAGCGCGGAGGAAGTCGAAAGCGGTTGCGGTAAACCGTGATTGGTCCATCGCGAGCAGGTCGGTCGCCGACCGCGTGGTGGGCCGCCCGCGTCAGGTGGGTCGAGAGGCGGGAAGCATGGTGGTAACGACGGTGGCGGGGCGGTCACTGCGGTTGCGCCAGGCGTGTCGGGTGCCCCGCTGGATCATGGTGTCGCCGGTTCGCAGCACCGTTTCGCCGTCTTCCATCACCGCGCAGATTTCGCCGTCGATGACCGTCATGACATCGATGGTTTCGGTGCTGTGCATCCCGGGGATGGCGGGGGCGTCGGGGTCGGTGTTTCCCGCAGCGCCGTAGATGTCCTTCATCGCCGCCGCATAGGCGGCGGCTGCTTCGGCCGAGATCGAGCTGTCAGGCGGGAACACCGTGGTGCGAATGACGATCCCATGGGGCGGCGGAGCGAGTACGACCTCGTCGGTCGCTGTCGACGTGGCGTGCACCGAAATCGGCAGTTCATCTGCGCGCCACAGGTCCATCACCAGCGTGCCAGTGGGCCTTTTCACCCAGGGTCGGGCCGGACCGTCGCTTGCGATCATCGAGCGGCCGTCTGGACCGACGCCGGTGACCACGACTCGGGCGAGCGTGGGCTCATCAGTGTCGGACATATGAAACTCTCCTAGTTTGCACCCGGGGCGCACCGAATTAGCTTGTGCGGCACCGTGAATCGGTGTCCTGAACGGGTCGAACTGCAATCAGGCAAGTTCGGATTGGTATTCAGCGTCGCTGACCGCGTTTTCCCAATTCGTGTCGCCGACGGTCACGGCGGTGTGGATCATGTAGCGACTCTTCGAGGCGCCGTGCCAATGGCGGACACCGGGCGGGGTCCAGATCATGTCGCCTGCCCGGACGCTGACGGTCCCGTCCTCGTCACAGACGTGCCCCTCGCCCGCGAGAACGATCAGGAGTTGTCCGCCGACATGCGAATGCCAGAACGTTCGTGAGCACGGCGCGAAGAACACGTTTCCGACGGCGATACCGTCCGTCTGGCTCATCAACGTGTCCCGCCACGCTTCGCCGGTGAAGGTTCCTTCGGCCAGTCCGGACGGCGTTCCACTACCGCCCCGCATCACTGTCAGCATAACTGCAACATTAGATCATCATCAATTATTGTCAAGTATTTTACAGCTTGTCGCCCATGAAGCTCCTTCGTGCGCTACCAGGCATAGTCCTCGGGGGCGGCCTGGTACCCGGGAAAGATGTCGTCGAGGCCCTCCATGACTGACGCATCGAGGCGTACGTCGAGGGCGGCGACAGCGGAGTCAAGGTCGTCCTTGGTGCGCGGACCGAGCACCGGAGCGGTGAGGCCTGGGCGCGAAAGTAGCCAGGCCAGCGCCATCTGAGCCGGTGCGACACCGACTTCGGCGCACAACACCTCATACTCCTCCAACTGCCGGCGATGGCCTTCAAGGTGCTCCGGTTTGTAGCGGGTCCCTGCGATGTCCGACCCCAAGATCCCGGCGAGCATGCCGCGATGCAACGGAGACCACGCCAGAACACCGATCCCGTAGGCCTGACAGGCAGGAATCACCTCTCGTTCGATGTCGCGGGTCGCCAGGTTGTAGATCGACTGTTCGCTCACGATCCCGAGCATGGATCGGGCGAGCGCCGCCTCTTGTGCTTGGGCGAGGTGCCAGCCGGCAAAGTTGGACGAACCGACGTACAGGATCTTGCCCTGGGTGCGCAGCACGTCCATCGCTTCCCAGATCTCGTCCCACGGCGTGTGCCGATCAATATGGTGCATCTGATAGATGTCGATGTAGTCGGTCTGCAGCCGCATTAGCGATGCGTCGCACGCGCGCCGAATGTGGAGTGCCGAGAGGCGCCCGTCGTTGGGCCAGTCACTGAGGGGCTCGAACACCTTCGTGCCGAGCACCGTACGCTCGCGGCGTCCGCCGCCCTTTGCGAACCAGCGGCCGATAATCTGCTCGGTGGCTGACTCGCTCGGTTCTCCGGGCCACTGTCCGTAGACATTCGACGTGTCGAAGTGGTTGATGCCAAGGTCGTGCGCCTGATCCATCAGCGCGTTCGACTCAGGCTCGGGGGTATTGAAGCCAAAATTGAGCGTGCCGAGGCACAGTCGGCTCACCTTGAGCCCGCTTCGGCCCAACTGGCAGTACTCCATCGGGTTCCTCGTCCTCAATTTTTGGCGCGACTGAACCGCTCCATTACCGCGACGATGCGATCGCGGACCTCGGGTCGCGCAATCAGCTCCACATTGGCCTCATAGCTCGCACGCAGCGCCGCATCCAGTTTCGCCGTCGCAGCCGAGCGCACGATTTTCTTGAGCCGGGCGAACGTCTCGATCGGCCCGTGGGCCATCGCGGCGGCCACCTCGCGAGCGCGTTCCTCCAGCGTCTCCGGTTCACACAGATGGTCGACGAGGCCAAGCTCGTGCGCCCGGTCCGCGTCGATCAGTTTGCCGGTGCCGAGAAGCTCGGTGGCCGCGGGCAGGCCGATCACCGTAGGCAACAGAAACGCGCCGCCGGCAACCGGGATCATGCCCAGATTGACGTAGCTCTCCGCGAATCGGGCCGTGGTCGCGGCCACCCGCACATCGCACGACAGGCTGAAGTCCAGCCCGCCGGCGGTCGCGGCGCCGTTGAGCGCCGCCACGATCGGCCGCGGCGCCTGCCAGATCGCGCGCACCGTCCGCTGGACCGCGGGCATCCACACATCAGACAGGTAGCCCATCAGCCCGTCGGCGCCGTCGGCGGTGTAAACGGCATACATCTCCTGGACGTCGGCGCCGGCACAGAACACCGAGCCCGTGCCGGTCAGCACCACCGCACGCACCGAGTCCATCGCACAGACCTCTTCGACCGCCTCACCGAGACGGGTCACCACCTCCGGGGTGACCGAGTTGCCCCGGTGCGGCCTATTGAGCCGGACGAAAGCCGTTGTGTCCGAAGCCTCGACGATCACATCGTCCATGTCAGTCCACCACCTTGGTCACATAGCCAGGCGTCTGCGCAGGCTCGGATACCCACCCCGAAAGCAACCTTTTCATCTCTCCTCGCGCGATCTTGGCCTCGCTGGAGGCCCGCGGTAGCGGCTGCGCCGAGATAAACAGGTGTCGCGGACGTTTGAATCCCGCAAGGCGGTCACCCACCCAGGTCACCAGCTCTCCGGTCGGACGAGCGGCCAGTTCGGGCGCGAACACCAGCGCCGCCGGCGTCTCACCCCATCGATCGTCGGGGACACCGACCACCACCGCCTCCAAGACCTGACCGTGCTCCTCGAGCGCCCGCTCAATCTCGACAGGCTGGATGTTGGTACCGCCGGTGATGATCACCTCGCTGACGCGCCCGACGATATAGGCCCGTCCCTCGTCGTCGAAGCGGCCCAGATCCGAGGTGCGCCACCAGCCGTCGTCCAGCAACCTGCTCGACCGCTCAGCCTCGGCTCCCAACAGCGCCGAGGCCACGGTTTCCGACCGCAGGACCAACTCACCCTCGACACCGGGACGCAGCTCGTCGACCACCTGGCCGTCGATCAGCAGCGAGAACTCGACGCCGGGTATCGGGCGTCCGATCGACGGCCACAGCGTCGGATCACGCATCTCCCACCGCGCAAGCATCGTCGTGGACGCCGGCGCTTCCGTCTGTCCCCAGCACTGGACCAGCGCGTCGGTGTACTGACTCACCATCTCCAGCGCGGGCAGCGCCGCCGGCTCGCCGGCAAGCATCAGACAACCCAGACGAGACTCCCGCAGCAGGGGCAACCGCGCCGAGTCA
Source organism: uncultured Actinomycetota bacterium (assembly GCA_963711755.1). Classification (GTDB taxonomy): domain Bacteria; phylum Actinomycetota; class Actinomycetes; order Mycobacteriales; family Mycobacteriaceae; genus Mycobacterium. The sequence goes on along the minus strand of CAVQFK010000023.1, from coordinate 15,917 downwards.
CTAAGCCTGCGGAGCATCGTAGGCACCGCGAACATCCAGTCGATGCCCTCGTCTTTGATCGCCTGAAGCGTCTGATCGGCGTTGAAACTCGGCACGATGACATTGGTGCCCCCGCAAAGCAAGGTCGGCAGCACACTCCACCCCCCGGCGTACACCAGCGGAGCCACCTGCAGCGTGCGCGGCGCAGGCGCCGGCGCGTTGGTGCACATCACCCAGGTGTTGCCCAGGATCGCAGCCCGCGCGGCGCGCTGCGAGATCGCGATTCCCTTGGGTCTGCCGGTCGATCCCGAGCTGAATCTGATGTGGTACAGGTCGTCGGGGCCGACGGGCACACGCGGCGACGTCTCGGCTCCCCCAGCGACCAGGATGTCGAAGGACTGCCAACCCGCACACTCCCCGATCACGACGGTCAGCGGACGCTCGGCGCCCGACCACACGTCGTCCAGTGCCGCCGCGGTCGGAAGATCGGCCACGACGAGGCGAACCTCGGCCAGTTGCATGCACCCGACGAGATCCCGCGCGGTCAGTCGGTGGTTCAGCGGCACCTTGACCAGGCCCGCTTTGAGCAGCGCGAACTCGAGGACGACGTATTCGAGATGGTTTTGGGCAACGTAAGCCACCCGGTCGCCTCGACGCAGTCCCATTCCGACGAACGCGTTCGCCAGGCGGTTGGACAGCCTGCGAAGGTCTCCGATGGTGAGCTTGACACCACCGCCCTCCACCGCGACGGAGCCGACGGGTCGGTGCTCGATCTGGCTCATCAGCTGACGCACGGTCGCTGCAGATTCCAATGCTGCTCCTACCTTGAAGCGGCCAGCCCTGTGCCAGCGTGAGTCGCCATGATCGACCACAAGTGCGGTCAGGGCATCGGTGACATGTTGTAACTTGGCCTGTTAATTGTCAAGTAGTTATCAGCCCGTAGCAGGGGCGGGCAGAAGCTTGACAAGGCGGATGTAGTGCGCGACATTGATTAATGTCAGACTTAGAGTACGACGGATCGCTGAAGGAGTGCTCTCGTGACCGACGTGGGTTTCATCGGGGTTGGCGCAATGGGGTCGGCGATCGCCAGCCGGTTGATCGAACATCATCGCCTCTTCGTCAATGATCGAAATCCGGCTGCTGCCGACGAATTGGTGCAGCAGGGAGCGACATTCGCCTCGGCGGACGACATCGCCGGCGCCTGCCGATACGTGTTCACCTGCCTGCCGCGGCCTTCCGACGTTTCCGATTTGTTGCTCGGCGACGACGGCCTGGCTCAGCGGCTGGCACCTGGAGCCATCGTGATCGACAACACCACCGGTACCCCGACGGGCGATGCGATCATTGCGTCGGTGCTTACCGACCGCGGCATCGACTATCTCGACGCCCCGATCGGCGGTGGGGTGCGCCGCGCCCGCGCGGGCACCGCGACACTCATGGTCGGCGGCACCGAGGAAGCCTTCGCCAAAGCCCGCGATCTGCTGCTGTGCGTCACGCCGGACGTATTTCGGGTCGGCGAGGTCGGCGCCGGTCATGCGATGAAGCTGGTCAACAACTTCCTCAATAACTGCAACCGGTTCGCGGCGCTGGAAGCGGTGGCGCTCGGCGAGGCCAGCGGCCTGGATCGCGCCACGATCATCGAGGTGCTCAACAAGTCGACTGGCCGCAACTACACGACCGAGTACACGTACCCGAATTTGTTGCTTGGCGACACCTACCAACCGCAGGGGTTCACCCTTGGCTTGATGCGAAAGGACATCCGGCTGGCAAATGAGCTGGCGAAGGACGTCGGCATCAACACACCCATGGGCACCAAGGCCGAGCAACTCACCGAAGAGGCGATCGAAAGATTCGGCGAGCAGGCCGATCAGAGCCAGATGATGGCGGAGTGGTACGAACCGCGGCCCTGACTCTTAGCCCGGGCACATACACGGGGCAAATTGGGCGCCGCCGCGCATGTCGCTGGCAACACGAAGTTACCCGCCATGCTAGGGTCAGACAATAAAATGTTTGGCATTCTGCTTCCCGAAACCCAATTTGATCGGACTACGGTGCGCTATACCTAGCGGAGGAAGCCGGGCAACACCACGTTGACGGACGGGAGGTGCACTGGGGATGCACAGCGACGTCACACTTCCCGAGCCACCGGAGTTCAAGGCGAAGCAAGTCGTCCGACCCCGCGCGCAGATCGAGAAGCAGCTTCGTGAGGCAATCATGTCGGGGCAGTTCGGGCAGGGCGACAAACTACCGCCGGAGACCGAGCTGGCCGCGCAGTTCGGTGTCAGCCGGCCCACTATCCGCGAGGCACTGGGGACGCTCGTCAGCGCGGGCTTGGTCCGCAAGGTGCCCGGGGTCGCGGGCGGCAGCTTTGTCAACTCCGTCACGCCGGACTCGCTGAGCCGGATGCTCAGTGAGTCGGTGGACACCATCCTTCGGCTTGGCACCCTGCATATCGGCGAACTGGCCGAGGTGCGGCGGGTGCTGGAGATCCCGTCGGCGCGGTGGGCGGCCGCGAACCGTACGGATGCTCAGGTCGAGTCGCTGCACGCGATCATCGAGATTCAGCGCACCACGACCATCGACGACCCGAACATTGCGGTGTACGACCTCGAGTTTCACACCACCATCGGCCAGGCCTCCGGCAACCGCCTGTTGGCAGCGTTCATTGGTGCCGTCCATGGAGGCACTCACCCAGTCGAATATCTGAAATTGACTCCGAAGGTAGCCAGCCACACTGTGAAGCAGCACATGGCGATTGTCGCCGCGATCGAGGCCGCCGACGCCGAGGGGGCAGCAGCGGCCATGGAAACTCACCTTGATTATGTCCTGCGGTACTCCGCGGACTACGCGAGGAACGCGGCGTCCTAGTAATAGTCGACAAGCTGAGCCCCGTGGCGTGAACCGCCGCGGGACCATCAGAAAACGTGCGCGCTCGTCACCGGTAGCACCGGCAGACGGCGCGCACTTTTCGCTTTGGCCCGAGGCAAAAGGTCATTGACTGCTTGACAAATAGGTGTCAGACAATGGCACACTTGTCAAGTGATGTACGGACAGGCTACCCGCGGTCGCGAACTGGCTCATATGCCGGTGTCGTCGTCCGTGTCCATCGCATCCGCCGCCAGTGAGCGCATGCACTCGACAACGTCCCCCGAGGAGACCCAGTCATGACCTATGAGGACATCACGATGACCGTCGACGACGGCGTTGCGACGGTCGCCATCAATCGCCCGGAACAGGCGAACAAATTGCGGTTCGAAACCGCACGCGAACTCCACAGCGCCTTCCGAGAGGTGCGCCAGGACCCTGGCATCGATGTCGCCGTGCTCACCGGCGCCGGCGACAAGTTCTTCTGCATCGGCGGCGAACACGAGGAACTCAAGTCGATCGACTACTCCAGTGTCATGCCGGTCATCGACCTATACGAACTCATCGACACCATGCCCAAGCCGGTTATCGCGGCTGTCAACGGCTACGCGGTTGGAGGAGGCAACGTCCTGCAGGTCGTGTGCGACCTCGCCATCGCCGCGCCCCACGCGGTCTTCCGGCAGGTCGGTCCGATCGTCGGCAGCTTCGACGCAGGCTACGGCACCTGGTATCTCGAGGAAACCATCGGGCGTCGGCGCGCCAAGGAGATGTGGTACCTCAACAAGAAGTACACCGCGGCCGAGGCATTGGACATGGGCCTGGTCAACGAGGTCATCAGTGAAGGATCGGTGGTCGAGCGCGCGGTTGAGGTGGCCCAGCAGTTGCGGCTCCGCGGCCCCTTCGCCATCGCCGCCCTCAAGACGGCCTTCTCTGGCCGCCATACCGGGGTCGCCGGCCAGGCCCGGCTCGCCCATGACCTGCTGCTGACCGCGTATCGCAGCACAGACGAAGCCGACGAGATGTCACGGTCGTTCGAGGAGCGGCGCGCACCGGAACGAAAGAAGTTCCACCGATGAGCGGTCGCGACACTGACCTCGAACAGTTCGTCGAAATGCTGCCTAAGTTGCTCGCCGATCACAGCACCCCCGGCCTACCCCTCGACCACCCGGCGACCCTGCCCGGGCTGCGCCGCGCCCTCGAGGAATCCGATGTCTGCAACCTCGCCCTAGAGACCATCGAAATGCCGGATTCCCTACGGTGGCTCACCGCCACAGTGTCCGAAATCGCCCACACTTCACCGTCTCTGGCGTACGTGCTCGCATCCCGCTACACCGCGCAGCGGGCACTGGCGGCCGCCGACGGGGCCCCACCATCGCCGGAGATCGCTGCAGGTGCAGTGGCGGCGCTGGCGGATCACGACAACGACACCACGCAAGCCGCCCCGGTAGTGGTGCCACTCCTTTTCGACCCCGCACTCCTGCTCCTCATCGACACGGCGAACCTGTACGCGGTCGTCGTCGAAGCGCACGAGGACGCCAAGCCCCAGCCCGCCCGCACCGGTCTGGCCGACGCTCGCCTACGTCACGTCCAGAGGGCCGGATCTGCGGTGGCGACGTTGGACGCCGCCGCTGTCACCATCGCCAGCAAGGAATGGACCCTGCTGATGTCCGCGGTGTCCCTCGGCATCGCCGAGAGTGCCCGCAACGTCACCGAGAAGTACGCCGCCGACAGGCGCCAGTTCGGTTCCAGCCTGGTGTCGTTTCCCGCGCTGCGGGCGATGCTCGCCGAGATGCAGATGCGCGTCGCAGCGGTGCGCACACTGCTCGACCAAGCGCTGAGCGCCGACGCGACGACCGCAGCGACGTGGCAACTGTGGGCCACCGCGGGTAGAGCGGCTGTCGATATCGCCCTCGACGCCATCCAGGTGCACGGCGGCTACGGCTACATCGACGAATACCCCGTGGCAGGCCTGTTGCGCGACGCGGTCAGCATGCGTGCGCGCGGCGTTCCGCGCCGATCCGCCATCGCAGAGATCGCCACCGACAGGCTGGGAGCGCTGTCATGAACCCGCCAATGTCAGCCCACCACATTCGACTTCACGTCGAGGAAGGCCGATACCACCGTGAGCATTGAGACAACGGGCGACGCGAGTCAGAACTTCAAGGCACGTCACGTCACCCGGCCTCGGGCGCAGGTCGAGCACCAGCTCAAAGAGGCCATTCTGTCGGGCCAGTTTGGACAGGGCGACAAGCTGCCACCGGAGACCGAGCTCGCCGAACAGTTTGGTGTGAGTCGGCCGACGGTGCGGGAGGCCCTCGGTGGCCTCGTCAGCGCTGGGCTTATTCGCAAAGTACCCGGCGTGTCAGGCGGCTCGTTCGTCAACAGCGTGACCCCGGACTCATTGAGCCAGATGCTCACCGAGTCGGTCGACACGATTCTGCGGTTGGGTTCGGTGAATATCCGCGAACTGACCGACCTCCGAAGGGCGTTGGAGATCCCCGCTGCGCAGTTGGCCGCCCAATACCGCTCCGACGCGCACACCGACAAACTGCGGTCCATCGTCGAGCGTCAGCGCACGACGACGATCGACGATCCGCAAATCCCCGTGTACGACTTGGCATTTCACTCCACCGTCGGTCAAGCGTCGGGCAATCGACTGCTGGCGGCCTTCATCGCCTCGGTACATGATGCGACGCACCCGGCTCAATATTTGGAAGTGACACCCGAGGTCGGCAGGCGCACCGTCAAACAACACATGGCAATCGTCGCCGCAATCGAGGCCGGCAACGCTGTCGGCGCCGCAGAGGCAATGGAAACCCACCTCGACTACGTGCTGCGCTACTCCAACGACTACCCGAAGAACACCGCCTCATGACCGGACCACTGCACGGCACAAAGGTGGTCGACATCTCCTCGTCCTACGCGGCGCCGACTGCGTCTATGTACCTGGGTGACCTGGGAGCCGAGATCGTCAAGATCGAGCCACTGCGCGGTGACGACGCGCGTAGTTGGGGGCCACCATTTCTCAATGGTGAGGCTGCTTGGTTCCTCTCAGTCAACCGCAACAAACAGAGCCTGTGCCTCGACATTCGCACCACCGAGGGGCGCGCAGTCCTGTTCCGCCTGCTCGAATCCGCGGATGTGTTCATCGAGAACCTGAACCCGTCCAAACTCGAGAAACACGGCCTGGGCATTGCGGCACTGCTCGAACGGTTTCCACACCTGGTGATATGCGCGGTGTCCGGATTCGGGCTCACCGGGCCGGACTCGGCGCTGCCCGGCTACGACCTGATCGCACAAGCTCGCTCCGGCATGATGAGTGTCACCGGCGACGACGGGATCCCGCAGCGGGTCAGCACCGCACTCTCCGACGTGGCCGCAGGCACCGTCGCCGCCCTGGCCATCGCCGCGGCTCTTGTCCGCCAGCAGAAAACGGGCCAAGGTGAAGTAATCGACATCTCGCTGATCGACGCCGACCTGGCCTTCATGGCCCCCCGCATCGCCAGCTACCTTGCGGGTGACCCCGAGCCGCGACCCTGTGGCGGCACCGACTCGGTCGTCGCCATCTATCAGCGCTTCGAAACTAGTGACCGCCCCATCGTGGTCGCGCTGGGCAACGACAGACACTGGCAAAGGGCCTGCCCGGCACTGGGCCTGCAGGAGCTGTCCCAACAGCCCGATCTGGACACCAACGCAGGCAGGCGCGCCCGCCGTGCAGAGATCGTCGACCAGTTCCAGAAGGTGTTCAGCGGGATGACCGCCAACACCGCGCTAAAGGTTCTGCAGTCGGCCGACGTGCCATGCTCGCGGATCAGTTCGCTCTCCGAGGTCGTCCGTGACCCTCAGGTGTTGGCGCGCGATGCAGTCACCACCCAGGTGCATCCGCGCGCCGGTGAGTTCCGTGGAGTGAACAAGCCGTGGCGCTACGCCTCCGAGGACGCCGACTACCGCCCCACCCCTGCACCCCTGCGCGGCGAGCACGGTCGCAAAATCCTGGCCGAACTCGACATGGACGACGAGTCCATCGATGATCTGGTGGAGGCAGGTGTGGTGTGGATTCCCTGATTGCGGTTTCCGACATCGGCCGGGTCCGCTACCTCACCCTGAACCGCCCTGACCGGCTTAATGCGCTCAACAGCACCGTATTAGAGGAGCTATTGCGCCATATGACCAGCGCAGCAACGGAATCCGCCGTAGGCTGCATCGTCATCCGGGGCTCGGGTGAGCGCGCATTCTGCGCGGGGGCCGACCTCGACGAGATCAACGGCCTCGATACTGAGCAGGCCCATACCTTTATCCGACGCGGCCATCAAGCCATGACGACTGTCGAAACGTCGCCAGTGCCCGTCGTGGCCGCGGTCGACGGCTTCGCTCTCGGTGGCGGACTCGAGTTGATGTTGGCCTGCCACATCGTAATCGCCTCTGAAAGAAGCTCATTCGGGCTACCGGAAGCCAAGATCGGATGCATACCTGGCTTCGGGGGTACTCAACGGCTGCAGTCCACCGTCGGCAAATCAGCCGCAATGCACCTGATGCTTACAGGGCTTCGCGTCGATGCTCAACGGGCATGGGACATCGGGCTACTGTCGGTGCCACCGGTGGCAGCGACCGAGTTCGCCGACGAAGTAGACCAACTCGCGCACGCTATCGCGACCGGCAGCCGCAGCGGGCTGAGTAACATCCTCGAAGCGGCCCGTCAGGCGACCCAGCCCCATTCATTGGAGCACGAGGCGGCGTTGGCGGCGATGTCCATTGCTTCCGCGGACGGCCAGGAGGGAATCCGGGCGTTCGCCGAGCGACGCACGCCCGCGTTCGACAGGAGTGAGACCCGATGACGTTGTTGACCGATCATGCCCACCAATTCGGCCTCGACGACCAACCCGACGCACTGACGCGGATACTGCGCGACACGATCGAACCTGAGGCCGCGCGGATCGACGAGCAGCACGCCTTCCCTTGGGCGGCGATACGGGCGCTCGCCGCTGAGGGCCTGGGCTGCCTGCCGATGCCCAAGGAACTCGGCGGCCAGCAGTCTCGAACATCGGTCTACGCCGACGCGGTGGCAAGGATCGCCGCGGTGTGCGGGTCGACGTCAACGGTGTACATGACCCAATTGCATTGCGCCCACCCGATTCATCTGCAGGGCACCACCGCGCAGCACAGGCGCTGGATTCCCGCAATCAGCTCCGCGGAGGCAATCGGAGCCATCGCGCTGACCGAGCCTGACGCGGGCTCGGATGTCGGGGCAATGCGCACGGTGGCCCGCCGCGACGGGGATGACTACGTCGTCAACGGCGCCAAGATCTTCATCTCCAACGGAGACGTTGCAGATGTGATCGTGTTGTTCGCGACCGTGGACCCCAGCCGTGGCAAGGACGGTATCACTGCCTTTCTCATCGACACGGCAGCGGTCGGCGGGTGCAGGGCGGACAAGCCCATGGACAAGCTGGGCCAGAAGGGTGCTTCCACGGTTGCGCTCAGTTTCGACGATTGCCGGATTCCCGCCGACGCAATCCTTGGCGGGGAAGGCGAAGGATATCCACTACTGCTGAAATCCGTTCAGAAGTCCCGCATCTCAGCTGCCGCACAGGGTGTCGGATTCGCCACCGGAGCGTTCGAGGCCACCGTGGCCTACTGCGCCGAGCGAGACCTCCTTTCCTCGCGGAATCGCTCCGCCCAGGACCTTCAGTTCGCCTTAGCCGCACTGCGTGCCGAAATTTACGCCGCACGCACCATGTTGGATCGCGTCTGCGATCTGGTCGACGACGGCGACGGTGATCCGACGTTGGAGGTCTCCATGGCCAAGCTGCACTGCACCGCCCTTGGAGTGCGCGTCTCCAACACCTGTATCGAGCTTCTCGGTGAGGACGGCGATCGCGTCGATCTTGGCGTCGAGCGCCGCCTCCGAGATGCCAAGATCACCGAGATCTACGACGGCACCAACCAGGTCCAAAGCATGCTCATCGCACGTGCGATTCGCGTGTCCGCCGAGGGCCGATAGCCACAGCGCCATCAAAGCGAGCTTCACCAGACCTATTGCCAGGCAGCCCGATACACGATCGGCGCACACCCTGGGTCGTTGCGCCTACCCGAACATTACGCCGAGGAGGGCCTTGCGGTGTTTTCCAAGCTTTTGGTCGCCAATCGTGGCGAGATCGCGATCCGCGCGTTCCGAGCCGCCTACGAGTTGGGCGTGTCCACCGTCGCGGTCTACCCATACGAGGACCGCAATTCGGTGCATCGACTCAAGGCCGACGAGTCCTACCAGATCGGGGCCGCGGGTCATCCGGTCAGGGCGTATCTGTCGACCGATGAGATCGTGGCGACGGCGCTGGCCGCCGGCGCAGATGCGGTCTATCCCGGTTACGGGTTCCTATCGGAGAACCCGGAGTTGGCGAGCGCATGTGCGGGCGCCGGGATCACGTTCGTCGGACCGGGCGCAGACGTGTTGGAGCTTACGGGCAACAAGTCGCGGGCCATCGCCGCCGCACGAGCCGCTGGGTTGCCCGTGTTGGCATCCTCGCAGCCGTCGGCGTCAATTGATGAGTTGTTGGCGGCGGCGGAATCGATGCAGTTCCCGTTGTTCGTCAAGGCTGTCGCCGGTGGCGGTGGGCGCGGTATGCGGAAAGTAATTGACCGCGCTGCTTTACCAGAGGCGCTCGAATCCGCACGCCGGGAGGCGGAGTCAGCATTCGGGGACGCGACGGTGTTCCTTGAGCAGGCGGTGATCAATTCTCGCCATATCGAGGTGCAAATCTTGGCTGACACCCACGGTGACGTGATCCACCTGTTCGAGCGCGACTGCAGTTTGCAACGACGGCATCAGAAGGTTGTCGAGCTGGCGCCCGCCCCTAACTTGAACCCAACACTGCGGCAACGTATTTGCGACGACGCGGTGGCATTTGCCCGCCACGTCGGCTACAGCTGCGCGGGGACCGCCGAGTTCTTGGTTGACGAGCGTGGCCAGCACGTGTTCATCGAGATGAACCCCCGGATCCAGGTCGAGCACACGGTGACCGAGGAGATCACCGACGTCGATCTGGTGTCGTCTCAGTTGCGCATCGCTGCCGGCCAATCCTTGTCCGACCTTGGCCTGAGCCAGGATTCGGTGGCGGCGCACGGCGCTGCGTTGCAGTGCCGGATCACCACCGAGGACCCAACAAATGAGTTTCGCCCCGACACCGGCCGCATCACTGGATACCGGACCCCCGGCGGTGCAGGGATCCGGTTGGACGGCGGGACGCATTTGGGTGCCGAAGTGGGTGCGCACTTCGACTCCATGCTTGTGAAACTGACGTGCCGGGGGCGGGATTTCGAGACCGCGGTGCGGCGGGCACGTCGAGCGATCGCCGAGTTCCGCATCCGCGGGGTGTCGACCAACATCCCGTTTCTCGCCGCGGTGCTGGACAATCCGGACTTTATGGCAGCCCGGGTCACCACCTCGTTCGTCGACGAGCGCCCGGAATTGCTGACGGCGCGCTCCAGCGCCGACCGCGGCACCAAGATCTTGTCCTATCTCGCAGATGTGACGGTCAACAAGCCGCACGGCCAGCGCCCGTCGACGGTGTATCCACACGACAAGCTGCCCAAGGTCGATCTGTCGCAGTCGCCACCTTCGGGATCCAAACAAAAGTTGGTCGAGCTCGGACCGCAGGGTTTCGCGCAGTGGCTGCGGGACTCGCGCGCGGTTGCGGTGACCGACACGACGTTCCGTGATGCGCATCAGTCGCTGCTGGCGACGCGGGTGCGCACGACAGGTCTGCTGTCCGTGGCGCCGGTCATCGCGCAGCTGACCCCGCAACTCTTGTCCGTCGAGTGCTGGGGCGGCGCGACTTACGATGTGGCGTTGCGGTTCTTGAAAGAGGATCCATGGGAGCGGTTGGCCGCGCTACGCGAGGCGCTGCCAAACATTTGTTTGCAGATGCTGTTGCGCGGCCGAAACACCGTGGGCTACAGACCATTTCCAGAGCTCGTCACGTCGGCGTTCGTCGACGAGGCGACCACGACCGGAGTGGACATTTTCCGGATTTTCGATGCCCTCAACAACGTCGAGTCGATGCGTCCTGCCATCGACGCGGTGCGCCATACCGGGACGGCCGTCGCCGAAGTCGCAATGTCGTACACCGGCAATCTGTTGGACCCCGGTGAGACGCTCTACACACTCGACTATTACTTGACGCTGGCCGAACAGCTCGTCGACGCCGGTGCGCACGTGCTGGCGATCAAGGACATGGCGGGCCTGCTGCGCCCGGCGGCGGCCGCCATGCTGGTCTCGGCGCTCAAGAGCCGGTTCGATCTGCCGGTGCACGTGCACACCCACGACACCGCGGGTGGGCAATTGGCCACCTACACCGCAGCATGGCACGCGGGTGCCGACGCCGTCGACGGAGCGGCGGCGCCGTTGGCGGGCACCACCAGCCAACCCGCCTTGAGCTCCATTGTGGCCGCCGCCGCGCACACCGAGTTCGACACCGGACTCTCGCTAACGGCGGTGTGTGACTTGGAACCCTATTGGGAGGCGCTACGCAAGGTTTACGCCCCGTTCGAATCCGGCCTGCCGGCCCCGACCGGGCGGGTCTACACCCATGAGATCCCCGGCGGACAGCTGTCAAACCTTCGCCAACAGGCCGTCGCGCTCGGTCTGGCGGACCGGTTCGAGCAGATCGAGGCCAACTACGCCGCCGCTGACCGAGTGCTCGGGCGCCTGGTCAAGGTCACGCCGTCATCGAAGGTGGTCGGCGATCTGGCGTTGGCACTCGTTGGTGCCGGAGCGACGGCGGACGAGTTCGCCGCCGACCCTTCGCGGTTCGATGTCCCAGACTCGGTGATCGGGTTCTTGCGCGGTGAACTCGGCGATCCCCCCGGCGGTTGGCCGGAACCTTTGCGCACCAAAGCATTACAGGGTCGTGGCCCGGCCCCAGCAGAGCTCGAGCTGTCCACCGATGACGAGATATCGCTCGCCGCACCGGGCAGCAAGCGACAAACCACCCTCAACCGGCTGCTGTTCCCCGGCCCGACCAAGGACTTCGAAGCCCACCGCGAAACCTACGGGGACACCAGCCAACTCAGCGCCAACCAGTTCTTCTACGGATTACGCCAAGGTGAGGAACACCGCGTGGCGTTAGAAAAAGGTGTCGAGCTGTTGATCGGCTTGGAGGCAGTCTCCGATCCCGACGAACGCGGTATGCGCACCGTAATGTGCATCATGAACGGCCAGCTTCGCCCCGTTGTGGTCCGCGACCACAACATCGCATCCGTCGTTCCCGCTGCCGAGAAAGCCGACCGCACCAATCCCGACCACGTCGCCGCACCCTTCGCCGGTGTCGTCACCGTTAATGTCGCCGCCGGAGATAGCGTCGACGCCGGCCAAACCGTCGCCACTATCGAAGCCATGAAAATGGAAGCCGCCATCACCACGGCGAAATCCGGCACAGTCCAAAGGGTCGCCGTCTCGACCACCGCACAGGTCGACGGCGCCGACCTGCTCCTAGTCATCGGGGATATCGCCACGGCAGGAGATCCGTTGTGACAGAAGCCATGCGGCGTGCGGCACTGTGTGTTCCCGCTAGTGAGCCGGCCAAGATCGGCAAGGCCGCCGCGCTCGATGTCGATGAGATTGTCGTTGACCTCGAGGACGCCGTCGTCCCCGACGCCAAGGACAGTGCACGGGAAAACGTCCGCGCCCTACGCACACGACCGCGGGGCCTGGTGGCGGTACGCGTCAACGCCATCGGCTCGCGGTGGTGTGAGCGCGACCTTCTTGAATGTGCGGCCAACGATGCGGTGACGTCGATAGTGATACCCAAGGTCGAGTCGCCCGACGACGTGCGTGCCGTCGATTCAGTGCTATCCGCAATGGAAGACACCGTTGAGCGCGCCGCCCCAGTGATAGTGCAAATCCTTATCGAGTCCGCCCGTGGCCTGGCGGACGTTGAGGCCATCGCGTCGGCGTCAGCGCGGATACGTTCACTTGTCATCGGCTATGCCGACTTGTCCGTGTCGCTCGGCAGGCGCGCCGACTCCTCATGGCAGTACGCCCAAGATCGCGTTCTTCTCGCGGCGCGCGTCAACGGCCTGCAGGCCATCGACGGGCCACACCTCGGCGTCGAAGACGACGCTGAATTTCGGGCTCGCGCCGCAACCGCGGCCACCCTCGGCTTCGACGGCAAGTGGGTGATCCACCCGCGTCAAATCGCTGCTGTCCAGGACACTTTCACGCCCACCAAGAGCGATATCAAAGAGGCGCAAGAGATTCTGGCCGCACTCGACACCGCGGCCGCGGGCCGACAAGGTGCGGTGGCATGGCGCGGTCGCATGCTCGATGAAGCCGTGGCCCAGCAGGCGCGACGAGTGCTGTCGCGATCAGGTGGCGCCGATACCGGGTGACCGATCTCGACGCTTCGCCGCCGCGTCCTTCACGGCCAAACCGATGGCAGTACAGGCACGTCTAAGTTTGTCGCAAATGGCATCAGTCTGACAGTTGACACATTCGGCTAATGCCTATAACTTCTCAGCCAGCAGAGTGGCGGTCGTCACATGAAGGAGAAGAGTGATGTGGTCGAGTATCGGTGCATCTGGGCGCCCCCGTGCGGTACCGCGGGCCGCACTGTCGTTGCTGGCTGCGCTCTCTTTTGTGCTTGTCGGGTGCAGTTCCGGCTCCAACGAGGGGGCCGCGAGCGGTGAGCCGCTGTCAGAAGCTCAGCAGGGGCTTTATGAGGAAGCGGTCAATGCCGGCGGACAACTGAGAGTCTTCATCGGATCGTCCGGAAACCAGGAACTGGACGCCGTCAAGGAGACGTTCGGCGCCCAATTCCCGGACATCGACCTCTCGTTCATCAACGGGACCAGTGACCAGGTCCAGGAACGCTTCCTCAACGAGAAGCGCGCGGGACTAAACAACGCCGACGTTGTTTCGCTCGGCGGCATTGCGCCGTTCGAGCAGATCAATGAGGAAGGCTATCTCGCGCAGTTCACCCCCGAGGACGCCGATCTATTTAGCTACGATCCAAACGGCTTCATACCCGGGCTGGCCTACGGGTTCGCCGACATCAATATGGGTGTTTGCTACAACCCCACCAAACTCAGCGACGAAGAAGTGGAGCTACTGCAGACCTATGAGGGCTGGACCGATCCTCGCTTCGAGGGGCGCGCCGCCATCGTCAGTCCCGACGGGTATGGGTACCGGCGCGGCCTGACGAACTGGGTCTACGAGAACTCCGCACTGGGCGAGCCCTGGCTACGCCAAATCGCCAAGCTCGATCCGACGGTATTCCCCAACGCGAACGCAGCAGCGCCCCAAGTGATTGCCGGCGAATACGACGTCCTCTTCAACAGCCTGACGCTGATGGCCGCACGTGCGGCCGACGACGGGGCCCCGCTACGTTGTGCGGCCCCCTCGCCTACCCCGACCTATCCGTTCTCAGCCGGCCTGGTCAAAGATGCACCCAATTCAGCGGCGGGGCAGCTGTTCATCAATTGGCTGCTGTCGGAAAACGGTCAGCAAGCGGTGCAGGACACGTTCGCTTACAACGCCCGGCGGGAAGGATTTGACGCGCCGGTGATCGACGAAGAGTGGTGGCAGACCCCGAAAGACGTGCGAATCGTGAACGAGCAGGCAGTCGTAGCCAACCAGCAGGACCTCACCGCCCTGTTCAGCGGTTTGTTTGGCGGCGCTTCGTGATGGCTGGGCATGCTGCGACGTTCCCAGCGCGAAAGGAATCACTATGACTCTCGCACGTGAACTTGCGGTCTTTGTGCAGCGGCAAGATTTCGCACAGCTGCCACCTCAAGCGATCGAGCATGCGCAAATGCTCATCGCCAGCACGATCGCGAGCGCCGCGCTGGGGTCGACGCTGGAATCCACCAGCATCATCCGGTCACTGGAGGTCGAGCGCGGCGGCAAGCCCGAAGCGCGGATATGGTTCGCCGGCGCCGAGGCCGTACCCATCGCCGCCGCGGCACGCGTCAATGCTCTGGCAAGCGACGCGGCGGCATCCGACGACAGCCACCTCGACTACATCATTCATCACGGCACCACAGCCTGCGCCTGCGCACTGGCAGTCGCCGAAAGGACCGGGACCAGCGGGCCCGACACCCTGGCCGCGATTGTGCTGGGCTACGAAGTCACCAGCCGTCTGATCGGCGCGATGGGCTTTCCCTACAAGTCCAAAGGCTTCCACGGATGCATCGTCGCAGCCTTTGCCGGCGCGGTCGCCGCCGCGCGCCTGATGAAGCTCACAGAAACGCAAACCACGCACGCCATCGCACTGACGGCGACATCGGTGGGCGGCTTGTCCGCTGCGGCCAACACCAGTCTGGCGCGCGAGTATCACGCGGGACAGGCGGCGATGCAGGGCGTCAACGCAGCGCTTGCGGCAAGTCGTGGCTACACCGCTGAGGAGGAAGTGCTGGAAACCAGAAAGGGCTTTCTCGAGGTCCACGGCGACAAGCCCGATGCCGCCACGATCACCCGCGATCTGGGGACAACATGGAGCATCCTTACCGACCTCGGCATAAAGCTCGTACCCGGTGGACATCCCAATCACGCGGTGGCCGAAGCCGCGACCACCGCCGCCCGTGGCGGCGATGTTCATGCTGACGACGTCGAAGAGGTAACCATCTCCCGGCCGGGGTTCCAGGGCTTTGCAAACCCGCACTTCCCCACCGATCTCATCGGCATCGCGCACAGCGCGCTGTATTTCGCTGCCGCAGCCGTCGTCGACCGTGACTACAGCTGGGCGCATGCGTTCGAGGAGAAAATCAACAATCCTGCGATCCGCGCCATGCTCCCCAAGGTGCGCATGGTCGACCCGCCTAGCGAGAATCTCGAGCGCTTCAAGTCAGGTGCCACGGTCACGATCAAGACCCGTGACGGAAGGCTTCACACCAGCACCGTGCATGCCCCGAGAGGCTCGGCCGTACTCGGAATCAGCTGGGCCGATATCGAGGCGAAGTACCGTTCGCTCGTACCCTATGCGAATCTCTCGGGCGACAATCTGGACCTGAGCCTGCGGGTGATTCGGGATTTTCGCAGGGTGCGACACGTGGCAGAACTTGTTGACTTGCTGCGATAG
>CAVQFK010000022.1:0-1183677 GCA_963711755.1 uncultured Actinomycetota bacterium | reverse complement strand
CTTCAGCGTCGGGGTCGAATACTCGGAATCCACAATGATGTTCGCGGCGGCCTCGATCTCGGCGCCGGTCAGCGGGTCCAGCGGATACCGGGTGGTGCCGTGCATCGACGCCGCGCTCGGCACGGTGCTTTCCATCGTCATTTCGACTCGTCCTTCAGTTCGAGAACTGCCAGATGCGCCAGTGCATCTTCCTGGCTGACCTTGGCGGCGGACCGTCGGCCAAAGAAATACACGATGAAACCGAGGACGAACATCGACACCGCGATGCCGCCGACCCAGGTCATCCATGTACTCGCCGGCACATCGATCCACGGCGAGGCAAACGAGTAGTAGATGCCTGCACAGGTCGCGACGATACCGATCACGACCACGGCCCAGACCGCAGGCATGCCGCCGGGAATCCGCCAGAAGTCCTCGCTGGCATAGCGATCCGCATACTTGTAGCGCGCGATCACCAACGGCACGAAGAAGAAGAACCCGGAGATCAGCCACACCACGCTCAGGCCACCCTGCAGGTACACCGTCACATTGGCCATGCTGCTCTGCGAGTACAGCGCCACGATGATCAGCGACGACAGCACGCCCTGGATCAGGACCGCCGTGACCGGGTTGCGGGTGCGGGGGTTGAGGTGGGTGAAGATGCGCGGCAGGTGGCGCTCGAGGCCCGAGACGAAGATCAGCCGGGAGTACGCGACCTGGTAGGTGACCAGCGCCACGAACACGATGACGGCAAGCAGGACTGCGGCGACCTCCATCAAACCGGGGAAGCCCGACGTGCCGAGGTTGCCGACGACACCGGTCACGGGATCGATCTGGTCACTTGGCAGCACCAGCATGGTGCCGACGGTGGTCAGCAGGTAGATGGCGACCAGAGCGGCTGAGCCGTAGCCGATCATCTTGGTGGCGCTGCGCTTGACCGACAGGAACTCCGCGCCCATGTTGAACGGCGTTTCGACGCCGACCAGGTACAGCAGCACGGTGCCGTAGAGGAAGCCCGCCATCGCGAAGTTGGGCACCAGCGCGTCGTGGGCGTTGAACGGCGTACCTGCTCCGTTGCGTGCGGCGTAGATGACACCGCAGACGAAGATCGTCAGCGTCAGCACTCCGTACACCACGAAGACGACGTTCATGATCTTCTGGTTCGCCGCAAGTTTCGCCAACGCCAGCGCGATCACGCCCCACAGGATCACGAGTTGAAGAATGATGCTCGCCGTCAACCCGATCTCGGTGTGGAATGCCAAGAGCAGCAACTGAAGCACAATCGCGGGTGAGCTCGCCGCATTCAGGATCACCGGCACCCAGGACAGGTAGCCACCGAGGAACGACATCCGCTCCCCCATCGTGCGGTACGCCCAGATGTACACACCGCCCTGGCCCGGCCAAAGGTTGCCGAGTTCGCCGACCGCCAGCGCCGCGGGCACCAGGAAGGTCAGGATGCCAAGCACCCACATCGGTATCGCGGTCCAGCCACCACCGGCCATGATCGAGGACCCGGTGATCCAGCAGATGATGAACACATAGGTGGCGGTGAGCCCGAAGGTGGTCATCACCTTC
The DNA here is from genome assembly GCA_963711755.1 of uncultured Actinomycetota bacterium. GTDB lineage: Bacteria > Actinomycetota > Actinomycetes > Mycobacteriales > Mycobacteriaceae > Mycobacterium. The sequence continues at coordinate 1,182,123 of CAVQFK010000022.1, read as the reverse complement.
GGCAGCACCTGTTCAGGGACGAGCTCGGTCGTCATCAGCGCGTCGCGCTTGGACGGCGGCGCCGCCTCGAGTTCTTGAGTCATGCGGGTCTCCCAATAACGTTGGGTCAGTTGATGATCTGGCCGTCTTTCATCCGGATAACACGACTGGCTTCTTCGGCCACCGTGGGGTCGTGCGTGCTGGCGACCACGGTGACGCCGAGCTCAGAACACAGGTCACGCAGCATCCGCACCACCGTCTCCCCCGTCCGGTGGTCGAGGTTGGCCGTCGGCTCATCGGCAAGCACCAGGGTCGGGTTGCTGATCAGCGACCGCGCGATCGCGGTGCGCTGTTGTTCGCCGCCGGACATCTTGGTCGGCTGGTGGTGTACGCGATGACCAAGGCCGACGAGCTCGAGCAGTTCCAGGGCCCGTTTACGCAACGACTTGCGGTCATAGGGCTCGAACATCAGCGGCAGTTCGACGTTCTCAACCGCGGACAGGAACGGGATGAGGTTGTAGGACTGGAAGATGAACCCGATGGTGTCGTGGCGCAGTGCCGCGAACTGGCTCTCGGTAAGGGTCGACGTGTCCTTGCCCGCGACCTTCACCGTGCCCTTGGTCGGCCGGTCCAGCCCGCCGATGATGTTCAGCAAGGTCGACTTGCCGCTGCCGCTCGGCCCCATGAGGCAGACGAATTCTCCTGGCATCACCGCTAATTCAGCCGCCACGAGCGCCTTGACAACCTCGTCGCCCAGCTTGTGCAGCTTCCACACGTCGGAGATCTCGATCACCGGGGCCCGCACAGGGGCTTCGGTGGTGTCGACCGTCTCGTCAATTGCCGTCATCTCAACCTCCTGCGGTCAGCGAGCGGATCGGTGGCCGCGACGCGGCATTCCAGGTGGGCACGATGCTGGTGGCCAGCGCCGCGATGATGCTGACGACGATCGCGGTCGCCGCGCCCAGCCCCAGTCCCCCGCCCGACACCCCGGTGGGCACCAAACCAACTGTGCCAAGGACGATTGCGGCCAGTACCGCAAGCAGGGCGCCGGCCAGCGCACCCAGCACAGCGGCGATCACCGGCTCGACGAGTAATGCGGCGACGACCGGCTTGCGCGGCACGCCATTGGCCCCGAGCACACCGAGTTCGCGCGTGCGGTGGGCGACGGTCCGAGTCGTCGCCACCGCCACCTCGACGACGCCGACCAGAAGGACGGTCACCGCGATCAGAACGACCGCCCGCCCGATTTCGTCTGCGTGGCCGAGTGAGGCGGACTGCGCGCGGATGCCGTCGGACATTCCGAACACGATCACCACGAGGAACGCACCGGTCGCGGTGGTCACGACAGGCAGCACCATCTCGCCGATCCGGCGCCGCGCCGCCAGCCACCCGTAGGACAGACCCTTCGTCAGCATCAGCGATCTCCCAGCAGTGATACGGGCCGTTGTTGCAGTAACCGGTGGACCGGGACCAGCGCGCCAACGATCGCCATGGCAGGCAGGAACGCGGCGACCATGCCTGCCGCCTGCAGCCATGCCGCCGGGGTTGCGATCCCCGGAATCACCAGCGCCACAGCAATACCCGCGCCGAGCACGCCGACGAGGTAGGCGGCGACGAATACGATCGCCGATTCGACGAGGAAGAAGTACAGCACCTCGTCGGCAAGCCCGATGCTCGACATGATGCCGAACTCGCGCCGTCGTTCCTGCACGGCCGCCAAAAAGGACGACACGGCGATCACGAATCCGAGACCGAGGCCGATGGTCGAGATGAGGCCGAGCGTCGAGCTGGTCACCTTGCCTGAGAACAGGGCGGAGAACTTCTGCTCGAATGTCAGCGGCCCTGAGCCGCCGACGGTGTCATAGATCAATCCGCGTCCGCTGGGATCCGGGATGACCGACGGGTCCGACGTCGATTCGAGACCGACCGCCCCACCGAAGACCTTCGCGAGGTCGCGCCGCTTCTCGTCGCCGGGCGGGGCGAAGATCGTCCACCAGCCGTTGTCGCCGACGATCGAATGCGCCACGGGTGTGGCAACGGTGATCGACTGGCCGGCCCCGGCAATGGCGACGACGAGGCTTTGCCCGCCGATCACGACGCGATCACCGGTCTGCAGATCGAGACGTTCGGCAAGGCCGGCGCCTAAAACTGCTTGACTGCTGGGCGTTTGGTCGTTTCCACGCACCGACACCGTGGTGCTGTCGATCGTCGTGAGCCCGGACAGCGTCTTGGTCGCCGTCCAGCCGGCCGGAAGATCGATGGCGGGCGCGGCGCCGTCGGCCACAAGTGCCTGCGCGTCGGCGTCGTAGTGCACGCCCGCAGCGGACACCGTCCACAGTTGGGCACCACCCAGCACGTCGGTCACCGAGTCGGCGCCAGTGATGGCGAAACTCGACGAGATCGTGCGTACGACGGTCACGCACGCGATCGCGAGCGCGATGCCCAGCACGGCCAGCACAAACCGCTCGGGGCGGCGGCGAATATTGGCCAACGCGAACCGGATGAGACACCCGAAGGTGTTTCCGGATGCCGTGGCGATCGCCGGAGGTCGGACTGCATTGGGTGCGGAAGTCTCCACAAGAAGGGATGGTGCGGTCTAAAAGTTTCACCAACAGCCGTGCAGAATGTCCGCGGCGTTAACTCGGACGTGCGGCCGTTACGGCGCTATTGCCCCGACGCAACGGATTTCGTTGCCGCGCGGGAAGCCGCGTTGCCGGTCGGGCTCCGTTACGGACGGCCGGTCATCATTTCGTCGAGCACCACGGTGATGCGGAACCCGCACAGCACGAGGATGTGCAACAGGTAGAGCCACAACACAAGTGCCGAAACGGCGCCGACAATCGGCAGACCACCGAAGGGAGCCGACCATGGAATCGGGATCGCCAGGAACAGCAGGAAGCCCTGGAGGAACCCGGCCAGGATCGAGCCCGTGCCGAACGCTCCGATCAGCAGCGGTCGCCATGCGAGGCGGCCGGGACCGATGATGCCGAATACGCCGACGAGCGCGGTCGACACCGTCAACCAGACGATGTGGAACGCCACCACGATCCCCCACACCAGCGACCATCCACCGGCGTCGTAGAGCGGGCCGACATAGGACGCCGAGGCGAGCACCGCGAGCACCAGGAACGGCGCGACGGCCGCCACCATGAGCAGGCCAGCCCGGCCCCGCCATCCGGTGAGAGTGTCCGGCGTCGAGGACATTTGGAGGAAGGCCCGGCGCAGCCCTTCGCCGTAGAGGCTCGCGGGGAACAGCACCACGAGGGCTTGCAGCCACGACATCGACAGGGCCACCGCGGTCAGCGTGCGCAGTGCTTCTGGGGTCCCGTGCCCGTTAGGCAGGCCGCCAATCGCCGCGTCCATCGCGGCGGTGACCGCATCATCTCCGACCAGCGCGCCCACCGCCCACAACGACATCAGGGCCAGCGGCGCAATCCCGATGACGCCGAAGAACGTGGCGCCCGCCGCCCACAGCGACAAGTCACTGCCCGGGAAGGTTCTGCGGACCGAGGACGCCACTGTGGCCATTCGGCGCACTCGGCTCACCGTGCCCTCCCACCATGTCGATGCCGGTGCTGGCAGGCTGACACCGTGAGCTCGGACGGGGCAGAGGGCGCAGCCGACGAGGGCTGGTCGTCGTTGCACGACGGGGTGCAACCGTCGGCCGTCGTCCGCGGGTGGCTGCGGATCGTGCGGGCGCTCGCCGCGGGGCCGGTGCTGCGGATCCCGCCCGACGTGCTGTCGGCGGCCGGGGTGCTGGCCCTGGCAGCGGCGTGGGCGGCCGTCGCAGGACCGTGGTGGCCCGCCGCAGCCGTGCCGCTGATCATCGCCGCCGGGTTGCTTGACGGTCTGGACGGTGCGGTCGCACTGCGGACCGGACGGGCCCGGCCGCTGGGCGCCGTCGTCGATGCGGTAGCCGACCGCCTCGGCGACCTGCTGCTCGGCGGCGTGCTGCTGGCGCTGGGCGCCGCGCAGGCCTGGGTAGCGGCAGCGGTCATCCTCGTCTTCCTCATCGAGTACGTCCGCTCGCGCGCGCAAGCCGTCGGCATGCCCGGAGTCGGCACGGTGACCGTCGCCGAACGGCCTACGCGGTTGATCGTCGTCGCGATGGCGGCCGGCGGCGCAGCAGTGTTCCCGGCGGGCGTGCCTGCGTTCGGATGGGGCTGGGGTACGACGTTGGCAATCACGTGGACGGCGGTCGGGGTCGTCGGGATGCTCCAGTTGCTGGTCGGCGTGCGGCGCTCGATCCCGCCGCGCTTTCCGCGGGCCCGATGAGACCGGCGACGATCTCGGCCGACATCAGCACCAGCGGTATGCCGCCGCCGGGATGCGCCGAGCCGCCGACGAGGTAAAGCCCGGGCAGCGGGCTGCGGTTGGCCGGCCGGCGCAACGCGGCGCGCGGTCCGTGCGAGGCGGTGCCGTAGATCGCCCCGCCCGGCGCGCCGGTGCGGCGCTGCAGATCCGCCGGCGTGAGCGTCTCGACGAATCGGATGCGGTCGCGGACGTCGGCCCCGCGCTCGGCCAGCAGGTCGAGCACGCGCCGGGTGTAGGTTTTCCCCAATCCCGTTGCGTCCCAATCGATGCCGCCCACCGGATCGTGAGCGGGTGCGTTGACGAGTACGAACCAGCCTTCGGAGTCGTCGTCGGGGCGTAGCGCCGGATCGTCGGGTGCGTGCACGTAGATTGTCGGGTCGTCCACCGGCCGGGGCGAACGGCCGAAGATCGCGTCGAACTCGAGGTCGTAATCGCGCGGGAAGTACACCCGATGGGACGGACCGGGCCGCCGGCCCGCGAGCCCGAGCAACAGCACCACCCCGGCCATCGACCGCGGGCGGCGCCGCAGCCGCCTGCGCATCGCCGAGGCGGCGCCGTTCGGCAACAGCCGCTCATACAGGACGGCGGCATCGACGTTGCTGACCACGCAGTCGGCGACGACGTCGCGCCCGTCGACCCGCACTCCGACCGCGCGGCCCCCGGACACCAGCACCGATTCGACCGGCGAGCCTGTATGCACCTCGACGCCGAGTTCGGCGCAGCGCGCCTCGACCGCGTCGACGATGCGGCGCAGCCCGCCCGGCACGTACCAGGCCCCGAACTCCTGCTCGACGAACGACGTCACCGATAGCACGGCCGGGGTGCGGCGCGGGTCGGAGCCGGAGTAGGTGGCATATCTGTTGAGCCAGACCCGCAGCCGCGGATCGGGCAGCAGCCGGCGGCCGAGCCCATCGATCGTCTGCCACGGGGCCACCGCGCGCAGGTCGGCTGGCCGCGCGCTCATCCGGACCATGGCCGCCACCGACACCGGTCGGCGCAGCACCGGCTCGCCGACCAGCTCCCACAGCCGCCGCGACCGGTTGTGCAGGCGCCGCCACGCCTCGCCTGCGCCCGGACCGAGTGCCTCGTCGAACGCGGCGGGCACCTGCGCCGTATCGTGCGGAAGCACCAGCTCGGTGCCATCGCCGAAGGTGTAGGCGCAGGCCGGGTCGACGGCGGTCAACTGGACGTCCGTTGGGCCGCCGGTGTCGGCGAACAGTTGCTCGAGCACGGCGGGCATGGTGAGCAGCGACGGCCCGGTGTCGAAGGTGAACCCGTCGCGTTCCAGGACGCCGAGCTTCCCACCGACGGTCTCGGCGCTCTCGTACACGGCGACGCGATGCCCGGCCGCGGCCAGGCGGGCCGCGGCGGCCAGACCGCCTAGTCCCGCGCCGATGACGACCGCTCGCCTCATACCGCGCGTCCCTTCCACCGCAGCGAGCCCCGCGCCCGGCCCATCCACGACGACACCAGCAGCGTCAGCAGGGCCAGCACCGAGATCGGATGGGCCGCCGCGTCGACCGGCCTGCCGCCCCAACGGGTCGCCGACAGGCGGCCGACGACGGCGGCGGTGTAGCCGAGCGCCCCGATCCGGGAGCCGGTCAGCGCGGCGGCCGGGGGCAGGACGTAGACGATCGCCAACGCCGTCGCGACCGCGAAGGCGCCCGCGGGCGACCCGAACGCCGCCCACAACGACTTGCGGTACCCCTCGCGCAATTCGTGCCCGCTGGCGTACATTCGGCAGGTCGCTAACGCCGACCCGTCGGCGATCCCCGTCCGGCCGCCGGCCGCACGGATCGCGCGGGCCATCCCGATATCGTCGAGCACCTCACCGCCGACGGCCCGCCAGCCGCCGGTTCGCGCCAGCGCCGCAGCGTCGATGACCAGGAACTGGCCGTTGGCCGCGGCCATGGACGGGCGCCGGGACCGCTCGGCCACGCGCAGCGGCAGCGTGGTCAGCCAGGACCAGGCCAGCAACGGCTGGATCAGCCGGCCGGACCAACCGGCGACGACCTGGCGGGGCCACGGCGACAGCAGGTCCAACGGTCGGGGCCCCCGCAGCAGGGCTACCGCGGCGGCGACTGCGTGCGGCGCCAGGACGACATCGGCGTCGACGAACACGAGGATCTCGCCACGCGCCGCCTCGCTCAGCTGTGCGCACGCGTGTGGCTTGCCGAGGAACCCCGGCGGCGGCGGACTGCCGGTCAGCACGCTCAGCCGAGGATCCGACGCCGCCACGGCGCGCACGACGTCGGCCGTCCCGTCGGTCGAACCGTCATCGAGCACGAGGATCTCGGCGTCGGGCAACCCCTGCTGGTCGAGCAGCGAACGGATGGTCGGCGCGATACGGTGCGCCTCGTCGCGGGCCGGGACGAGCACCGACACCGCCGCGCGCACCGCGGGTGGGTCCGCGGGCGGGCGCCGCAGCAACCGCTGGTTGACCAGTTGATGGGCCGTCCCCACACACGCCAGTGACGAACCGATGACAACGAGCGCGCGAAGGGTTTCGGCGTAGCGCGCATCGGGCACCTTGGAAACTCTACGAAGTCTCACCAGGGAAGGGCAGCCGACGGGTGGAGGCAACGTAATCGGACAGCGGAGGTGTCACGCATGGCCATGACCGTGCCGGTCGTGCGGGTGCGCGTCAACCATGTGGTGTGGACGCTGGTCGCCGCGGCCGTCCTGGTGCAGATCGCCTATCCGTTGATGCCGGAATCCTGGCGCACCGAGGTCACGGTGGCCAGCGTGGTGGTCTTCTTCGTCGCCGCGGTCGCAGACGCCGCGCGGGTGCACGGTTTCGTGGGCGCCGGCGCCCTGGTCGGTGTGGCAGGCGGCAGCGGGTTGATCGCAGAGGCGGTCGGGGTGGCCACGGGTCGGCCGTTCGGGCACTACGCCTACACCGGAACACTGGGACCCGAATTGTTCGGTGTGCCGGTCGTCGTTCCGCTGGCCTGGGTGATGATGGCCTGGCCGGCGCTGGTGGTGGCCCGCACGTTGGTGGGTCGGGGTCCCGCTGTCGTCGCCGTCGGGGCGGTGGCGCTCACCGCCTGGGACGTCTTCCTCGATCCGCAGATGGTGGCTGCGGGTCACTGGACCTGGTTCGACACTGCGCCCGGTCTGCCCTTGATCCCTGGCATCCCGCTGACGAACTACGTCGGCTGGCTGCTGGTGTCGTTGGTGATCATGGCGATCCTCAACCGTGCGCTGCGGCGGGAGAACGCCCCGTCGGCGCCGGCGGCGGCGTTGTATCTGTGGGTGTACTTCTCCTCCGTGCTCGGCCATGCCGTGTTTTTCGGCCTGCCCGGCTCGGCGATCACCGGCGCGGTCATCATGGGCGCGGTGGCGGTGCCGTTCGCCGTCGCGCTCGTGCGCCGCCGCGGTCGGACGCTCAGATGGTGACCCCATGTCCGACGCGCTGACCAGCCGGGCGGCGCCGTTTCGCATGCGACCCCGCCGTCTGGTGGTTCCGGATCCGCTGCTGCCGCGCGAAGTCGGCGCCGCAGCGGAGGTGACGGTGGTAGGCGGTGGCATCGCCGGGATCTCGGCCGCGGTCGTGCTGGCCGAAAGAGGCGTCGCCGTCACTGTTCTGGAGGCTGCCGATCATCTCGGCGGACGGCTGGGCGCGTGGCCCGAACGCCTACCCGACGGCAGTGTGCAATACGTCGAGCACGGCTTCCACGCGTTCTTCCGGCACTACTACACCTGGCGGTCGATCCTGCGTCGCGTCGACCCTGCGCTGTCGTTCCTGGCGCCTGTTCCGAGCTATCCGGTGATCTCAGCGACGTTTCCGGCCGAGGATCTGTCGGGGCTGCCCACCGCGCCGCCGCTGAACCTGCTTGCGCTGGCGTTGCGTTCGAAGAGCCTGACCCGCCGGGAGTTGTTGCGGGCCAACCCCGATGCGGGCCGGGCACTGCTGGCCTACGACCGGGCGACCACGGTCGCCGACCTCGACAATGTGGATGCCGCGACCTTTCTTGACAGCCTCGGCATGACCGAGCGCACCCGCAGCATGCTCTTCGAGGCCTTCGCCCGGTCGTTCTTCTGCAACCAGGGTGAGCTGTCGGCGGCCGAACTCGTGGCAATGTTCCACTATTACTTCCTCGGCAACCCCGAGGGCATCGGGTTCGATGTGCCGGACACCGACCACGCGACCGCGATCTGGAACCCGTTGCGAACGTATCTCATTCGGCACGGCGCGGTGATCCGGACTGAAAGCCGGGTCACCGGCATCGAACCCGACGGGCAGGGCTGGCGCGTCGGCACCGAGGCCGGCGACGTCACCACCCCGCATGTCATCCTGGCCCTGGATCCCGGTGCGCTGCGTGTGCTGCTCGCGGCGGCGCCGGCCACCGCGTCCGCGGCGCCGCTGCTCGCGCGCCGCTGCCGATCACTCTCTGTGGCACCGCCGTTCGCAGTCAGCAGGTTGTGGCTCGACCGCGACGTCGCGCCCGAGCGGGCACCGTTCAGCGCGGTCACTGGGCAGCCGAATCTCGACTCGGTGGCGGTGTACTCCCGCCTCGAGGAGCCCAGCGCACGGTGGGCCAACGCGACCGGCGGGTCGGTGGTCGAATTGCACTCGTACTCGTGCAGTCTCGACCGTGCCGACATCGCGGCTAAGGCCATGCGCGAGGAGTTGACGACGCTGTGGCCCGAAACCACCAATGCCGCCGTCATGCACCGCCTGGACCGGTTGGAGGCCACCGCACCGGCGTTTCCGCCGGGGTCGGCCGGCACCCGCCCCGGTGTGCGCAGCGACGCCCGCGGATTGCGGGTGGCAGGCGATTTCGTCGAGCTTCCCTATCTGGCGGGGCTGATGGAACGGTCGGCGATGTCGGGCGTGCTCGCCGCCAACGACGTTCTCGCCGAACTCGGCGCGGCGGCCGAACCGATCATCGGCGTGCCGCAGCGCGGACTGCTGGCCGGCGTGCCGCGCGTCGGGAGCAGATAGTCCCTAGACCCTTAGCCCTGAATGCGCGCCCAGGGCCGCGCCTCTTCGAGCTCGTACGCCAGCTCGAGCAACCTGGCCTCGTGGCCGACGGGCGCGGCGAACATCATGCCGATCGGCAGACCCGATGCGGATTCCGCAAGCGGCAACGAGATTGCCGGTTCGCCGGTGGCGTTCTGCAATGGGGTGAACGCCACCCACTCGACGAGCCGATCGATGATCTGCTGGTAGTCGGCTGTGGGGTCGAGATGGCCGATGCGTGGCGTCACCTCGGCCAGTGTCGGCATCATCACCACGTCGTAGGTGTTGGTGAGCCGGGAGGTGATCCGCCGTACCCGGGACAGCCGGGTGATAGCCAGCGGCACCTTGTGCAGATTGCGGGCGGCATGCTTTTCCAGGCCCAGCGACAAGTTGTCGAGCCGGGTGCGATCGAAGCTTTCACCGAACGTGCGCCGTCCGCCGCGCACGAGCGCGAATGCCAGGAACGCCCAGTAGAGCAGGAAGTCGTCGATGAACCGCGTCGGTATCGGATTGTCGATCGCCGTCACCTTGTGGCCCAATTCCTCGAGCAGTGCCGCGTTCTTGAGCGTCAGCTCGCGCACTTCGGGGCCGGCCTCACGCAGGATCGACTGCGTGACCACCGCGATGCGCAACCGCTGCTTGCCTGGGTGGGCGACATCGCCGATCGCGGGCAGCTTCGGATTGCGGGTCACCCGCTCCATTTCGCGGTAGAACGCCGCGGTATCGCGCACCGAACGTGACACGACGCCGTTGGCCACGATGCGCAGCGGCATCTGGCGGTGGTCCTTGTCAAGCGGAAGCCGGCCTCGCGAGGGCTTGAGCCCCACTAATCCGTTGCAGGCGGCAGGGATTCGAATGGAACCGCCGCCGTCGTTGGCGTGCGCGATCGGCACCACACCCGCGGCGACGAACGCCCCTGAGCCCGACGACGACGCACCGGCGGTGTAATCGGGGTTCCACGGGTTGCGCACCGCGCCGAGCCGGGGATGCTCCGCCGACGCGCTGAAACCGAACTCGGACATCTGCGTTTTGCCCAGCGGCGCAAGGCCTGTCGCCAGGTAGGCGCGCGCGAAGTCGCCGTCGGCGGGCTTGGGCCGCGGGGTCCACGCGTCGGTGCCGTCCATCGTCGGCATACCGGCGACCGCGACGTTGTCCTTGATGAACGACGGCACCCCGTCGAAGTAGCCGCCGTACGGACGTGCGGCGCCAGCGCGTGCCCGCGCTCGGTCGTACGCCTCGTACACCAGCCCGTTGAGGGTGGGGTTGACGGCCTCGGTGCGGGCTATCGCGGCCTCGACGAGTTCGGCCGCCGACACCTTGCCTGCATCGAGGGCTTCGACGATCCCGACAGCGTCAAGGTCACCAAGGGCGTCATCGCCGAAGGCGTGGATGCGAGTCATGCCCAGACGGTACCAATTCGTACCGCCGCTGGTTAGGCCTCGCCTCAGACGCAAAGTCCCCGACACGCCGAGCGTGCGGGGACCTTTGCGTCTTCTCGCGTTGTCAGGCCTGGCCGACCTCGAACCGCGCGAACCTGGTGACGGTCACGCCGGCCTCGTCGAGCAGCGCCTTGACGGTCTTCTTGTTGTCGGACACCGACGGCTGATCGAGCAGCACGACGTCCTTGTAGAAGCCGGTCACTCGGCCCTCGACGATCTTGGCCAGCGCCTGCTCGGGCTTGCCCTCGTTGCGGGCGGTCTCCTCGGCGATGCGCCGCTCGTTGGCGACGACGTCCTCGGGCACGTCCTCACGGGTGAGGTACTTGGCCTTGAGCGCGGCGATCTGCAGAGCGACGGCGTGCGCCGCAGCTTTGTCGGAACCGGTGTACTCGACAAGCACGCCCACCGCGGGCGGCAGGTCTGCGGCCCGCTTGTGCAGGTACGTCTCGACGGTGCCGTCGAAGTACGCGACGCGGCGCAGTTCGAGCTTCTCGCCGATCTTGGCGGACAGGTCCGCGACGACCTGCTCGACGGTGCTGTCCCCCGCCTTGGCGGCCTTCAGCGCGTCGACGTCGGTCGCCTTGGCAGCCGCGGCGGCCGCGACGATCTGATCGGCAACCGCCTGGAACTCGGCGTTCTTCGCGACGAAGTCGGTCTCGGAGTTGAGCTCGATCAGCGCGCCGTCCTTGGCGGCGACCAGGCCCTCGGCGGTCGCGCGCTCGGCACGCTTGCCGACATCCTTGGCGCCCTTGATGCGCAGCAGCTCAACGGCCTTGTCGAAATCGCCCTCGGCCTCGACCAATGCGTTCTTGGAGTCGAGCATGCCGGCACCGGTCAGTTCCCGAAGTCGCTTGACATCGGCAGCGGTGTAGTTCGCCATATCAGCCTTCCGTGGTCTTCGGTTCGGTTTGGATGTCTGCCTCGGGAGTGCCGGGGCCGGCACCTTCGGCGGTCGGGGAAGCGGTCGCGGTGGCGCCCGCAAGCAGCTCCTGCTCCCACTCGGCGAGCGGCTCGGCGCCCTCGGTCTCGGCCTTGTCGCCGTCGCGACCGACGTTGGCGCGGGCCTGCAGGCCCTCGGCGACCGCGGAGGCCACCACCTTGGTCAGCAGTGCGGCCGAGCGGATCGCGTCATCGTTACCCGGGATCGGGTAGTCGACGAGATCGGGATCGCAGTTGGTGTCCAGGATCGCGATGATCGGGATGTTCAGCTTGCGAGCCTCCGCGACCGCGAGGTGCTCCTTGTTGGTGTCAACGACCCAGATCGCCGAAGGCACCTTCTGCATGTCGCGGATACCACCGAGGCTGCGCTCGAGCTTGTTCTTCTCGCGGGTCAGCATCAGGATTTCCTTCTTGGTGCGACCCTCGAAGCCACCGGTCTGCTCCATCGACTCGAGTTCCTTGAGGCGCTGCAGGCGCTTGTGCACGGTGGAGAAGTTGGTGAGCATGCCGCCGAGCCAGCGCTGGTTCACGTACGGCATGCCGACGCGGGTCGACTCTGCGGCGATCGACTCCTGGGCCTGCTTCTTGGTGCCGACGAACATGATGCTGCCGCCGTGGGCGACGGTCTCTTTGACGAACTCGTACGCCTTGTCGATATAGGTCAGCGTCTGCTGCAGATCGATGATGTAGATGCCGTTGCGGTCGGTGAAGATGAACCGCTTCATCTTGGGATTCCAGCGACGGGTCTGATGCCCGAAGTGGGTGCCGCTGTCCAGCAGCTGTTTCATGGTCACTACGGCCATGGTTATGCCCAGCCTTCAGTTGTCGGTTGTCGCCCGGCATCGGGGTGATGCCAAGCCCTGGTGCCTGCTCCGATGCCAGACCCGTCCCCTGCGGGACGAGACCGACGGCATCGGCGTATACGACCTTGGAAAACCGGGTCGAGGTGCAGACACGCGAAGTCAGCCCGCGCAAGCGAGCTGCGGGTAGCAGTTTACACCGTGAAACGGGGTGCTTTTTCCACAGTGACCTGGCCATCCACAGTTTGACGCCTGGGTATGGCGCCACTGGGGAGCGATGCGCTGAGCTGGACATATGCGGATTCTGACCGCGATCGTGGCCCTTGCGGTCGTGTGTGCGCCCGGTGCGCGGGCCGAGGACGCCAGGCTGGACTGGCCGCTGCGGCCTCGACCAGCTGTTCTGCGGGTGTTCGACGCGCCGTCGCCGAACTGGAACCGCGGGCACCGCGGCGTCGACCTGGCCGGGGTGCCGGGCCAACCGGTGTATGCGGCCGCGGAGGGCACCGTGGTGTTTGCGGGCGAACTGGCCGGGCGGCCGCTGGTCTCGATCGCGCATCCGGGCGGCTTGCGCACCAGCTATGAACCGGTGCGACCGTCGGTGCGGGCCGGACAACTCGTCGACGCGGGGACGGTGATCGGCCGTGTGGAAGCGGGCCATGACGGCTGCGCCGCTGCCGCGTGTCTGCATTGGGGTGCGATGTGGGGTGCGGCATCGCGCGCGGACTACGTCGACCCGCTGGGGCTGCTCGCCAGCACGCCGATCCGCCTCAAGCCGCTGCACCCCTAGCGCGAGTGACCGCGTTTGCACGCAACACGCCGCGGAAACTCGGCATTTTGCGGTCGCTCGCGCGCTGTCGAAAGCACGCCTAGCGTCGGGAGATATGACCGCCTCCACAGAAAGCCATCGCACCCGCCCGCTCCGATTCGGCTTGCACACCGCGCTGCCCCGTGGCACCGACTTCGGCGATTTCGCGAGTTCCGTGCAAGAGGCAGGGTTCGACGTGCTGACGATTCCGGATCATCTCGTCGGATCGCTGTCACCGTTCGCGGGTGCCGCGGCCGCCGCGTGCGCGACGTCGCGCCTGCACACCGGCACACTGGTGCTCAACAACGATCTGCGCCACCCCGTCGACACCGCACGCGAGACCGCCACCGTCGCGGCCATCTCGGGAGGCCGATTCGAGTTGGGCCTCGGCGCGGGGCACATGAAATCGGAATATGACGCCGCGGGCCTGCGGTTCGACGCCGGCGCAACGCGCGTCGACCGGTTGATCGAGTCGGTGGACGTGATCCGGCCGCTCCTGGCCGGCGAGCCCGTCGACGTCGACGGCTCGCACTACTGCGTGCGCGCCGGGGCCGGGGAACTCGTCGCCGCACCAGGGGTGCCTGTGCCACTTCTCATCGGCGGCAACGGGACTCGGGTGTTGCGGTTGGCGGGCCGCGTCGCCGATATCGCCGGGCTGGCCGGCTTCAGCCACAACCGCGATGCGACCAAGGTCGAGCTCACCCACTTCGACGCTGCCGGCCTCGACGACCGGATCGCGGTCGTGCGTGACGCCGCCGGCGAGCGGTTCGACGCCATCGAGCTCAACGCGCTCATTCAGTTCGTAGTGGTCACCGACGACCGGGCAGAAGCGGCCGCCGAGCTGGCCGCCGCGTTCGGCGGGGTCGCGCCGCAGTTCGTCATGGATTCGCCGTTCGTGCTGCTCGGCACGCACGAGCAGATGGCCGAAACGCTCGCGCAGCGCCAGCAGCGGTTCGGGGTGAGCTATTGGACCGTGTTCGACGAATGGGTCGGCCGAGAGTCGGCCATGCCGGATATCGCCAAAGTCATTGCGCTACTGCGCTCGTAGCGGTTTCGGCGCGCAAACGGGCGCCCAGCGCCGGTTCGCGCGCCGAAATCGCAACTAGGCGCGGGGGTGAGCCTGGTCGTGCACGGCACGTAGACGCGCGACGGTGATGTGGGTATAGAGCTGCGTGGTCGCCAGCGTCGAGTGACCCAGCAGTTCCTGCACGACACGGAGGTCGGCACCGCCCTCCAGCAGATGCGTTGCGGCGCTGTGCCGCAGGCCGTGCGGCCCGATGTCCGGTGCACCGTCGACCGCGGCCACCGTCTGGTGCACCACGGTGCGGGCCTGCCGCGGGTCGATGCGCCGCCCGCGGGCGCCAAGCAACAGCGCAGGGCCCGAGTCCGCGACGGCCAGCGCGGGACGGCCATCGGAGAGCCACGCCTGCAGCGCCGCCGCAGCGGGCTCGCCGAACGGCACCGTGCGTTGCTTGTTGCCCTTCCCCAGCACCCGCAGCACACGGCGCGGGGTATCGATGTCGTCGATGTCGAGGCCACACAACTCGCTGACCCGAATTCCGGTGGCGTACAACAGCTCTACGATCAGCTGGTCACGGAGCGCAAGCGGATCTCCTTGCTGTGCACCGGATTTCGCGGCGGACATGGCGTCAAGCGCCTGGTCCTGCCTCAAGACCGATGGCAGTGTCCTTCGGGCCTTTGGCATCTGAAGCCTGGTGGCCGGGTCGCTGGGCATCAACCCGCGCCGCACCGCCCACGCGGTGAACGTCTTGACCGCCGACGTGCGCCTTGCCACTGTCGTGCGGGCCGCGCCCGCAGTCGCCTGCGCCGCCAGCCAGGACCGCAGGACCGGCAGGCTCAGGCTGGCCATTCCCGCGTCAGGCACCCGCTGCCCGAGAAAGTCGAAAAGCGACCGCAAGTCGCCGAGGTAGGCGCGACGGGTGTGGTCGGAGCGGCCACGCTCCAGCGCGAGATACTCGTCGAACTCCTCGAGAATCGCGTCCACTCCCCTACGTTCGCAGACGCGGACGCCGTGCCTCAGGTGACGCGCCGAAGCACGTCGGGTGCCAGATCCTTGAGAGACGGATAGCCGTCGACGGCCATGATCAGGTCGGCTTCAGCGAGCAGCGATCGCAGCACGTGCACGACGCCGTCTTCCCCGCCGATCGCCAGGCCGTACGCGTAGGGCCGACCCACGCCGACGGCCGTCGCGCCAAGCGCGAGCGCCTTGATGATGTCCGCACCGCTGCGGATACCGGAGTCGAACAGCACCGGCAGGCCGTCGGCGGCCTCGACGACCCCCGGCAGACAGTCGATCGCCGGAATTCCGCCGTTGGCCTGACGGCCGCCGTGGTTGGAGCAGTAGATCCCGTCGACGCCGCCGTCCTTCGCCCGCCGCGCGTCGTCGGGATGACAGATGCCCTTGACGAGCAGCGGCAGGTCGGTGAGCGACCGCAGCCACGGCAGGTCGTCCCACGTCAGCGGATTGCCAAACACCGAAATCCACTGCAGCGTCGCGGCCTGCATGTTCTCTTCGGGGGTTTGTGCCAGGCTCGCCCGAAAAACCGGGTCGCTGGTGTAGTTGGCCAGGCAGCGGCCCCGCAGCTGCGGGAAGTTCGACGTCGACAGGTCCCGAGGCCGCCAGCCAGGTATCCAGGTGTCCAGTGTGACGATGATGCCCTTGTATCCCGCGGCTTCGGCCCGATTCACCAGGCTGGCCGCCAGGTCACGGTCCGTCGGCGTGTACAGCTGGAAAAAGCCTGGAGTGTCACCGAATTCGGCCGCGATGTCTTCCATCGGGTCCTCGGTCAGCGTCGAGATGACCATCGGAACGCCAGTGCGGGCGGCAGCGCGTGCGGTGACCAGATCGCCGTGCCCGTCCTGTGCGCACAAGCCGGTGACGCCGATCGGCGCCATGAACACCGGCGACGGCAGCCTCAGGCCGAACAGGTCCACGGAAAGGTCGCGCTCTCGATGCGCGTTGAACATGCGCGGCATCACGCCCCAACCGTCGAAAGCGGTGCGATTGACGCGCTGGGTGCGTTCGTCACCTGCGCCGCCTGCCACGTAGGACCAGATTGACGGCGGCATCGCCGCTTCCGCTTTGGCCTCCCACTCGGCATAGGCCATCGGCATCGACGGCAGCACGCCGGCTAACCCCTGGAGGTAGATCTCGAGCTGGTAGTCGCTGAATGCCATGGGCTCAGCGTGCCAGGCCGACACCGAGCGTCGTCAGCGAACCAGCCGCTGCGCGATTGCGGCGTACATCTTGCCCAGCTTGTGAGCGTCACGGTGGGTGCGCGACGGGAACCAACGGCACACGTCGACACACAGCGACGAGATGGCCATCACCACCTCGTCCACGTTGTCGACGTGGAATTCGCCGGCACTCACCCCGCCCGCCACGATGCCGGCGATCACGTCGGTCACCTGGTGACGCAATGGCGCGATCCTGCGGTAGTGGGCCGGCGTCAGACCGTGCAGCTCGTACTGCACAACGCGGGCCTGCTTGTGGTTCTCGGCGTGCCAGGCGGCGAATGCGGCGACCACTGCGCACAGCCGCTCGGTGAAATTCTCTTGCGGGTCATCGGTCTCGCGCAGCGCGGCGAGCAGACTGCTGTGTCCCTCAAGGGCGATGGCGTACAGCAGTTCCTCTTTAGAGCGGTAGTGCGGGTACATCGCGGTCGCACTCATGTTGAGCCGTTTGGCGATCTGGCGCGTCGAGCTGCCGCCGTAGCCCGATTCCGCGAACGCGTCGATCGCGGCACGTCGCATGCGTTCCGCCGCAGCTGAGTCGGCGCCTCGGTCGATGGCCATAACGGCTGGTCATCCTACACGTATTTGACACCCGCCGACGCCAGGTGCATTATTAGCGAGCGCTCACAAAATGAGCGATCGCTAATGTGATCTGAATCTCGAAAGGCAGTCCTGACATGGCGTATTTCCTGTCTCGGCGTGACGTCGACTTTCTGCTCTACGAGTGGCTCGACGTGGTGGCGTTGACCAAGCGCGACCACTTCGCCGAACATTCCCGCGACACGTTCGACGCCGTTCTGGACCTTTCGGAGGACATCGCGACGAAATGCTTTGCGCCGCATAACAAGAAGGGCGACCAAAACGAACCTTCGGTGGGCGCCGACGGCAACGTCGTGCTGATCGACGAGATCAAGGACGCGCTGGACACCTTCAGCGAAGCCGGCCTGATCGCGGGTCCGTTCGACGAGGCGATCGGCGGAATGCAGCTGCCCATGGTGCTGGCGCAGGCGGCGCACACATTCTTCCGCGCCGCTAATCCCAGCACGTTCTCGTACGCGTTCCTGACGGTCGGCAACGCCAACCTGCTGGCCGAATACGGCACCGAGGAGCAGATCGACACGTGGGTCCGTCCGATGCTGGAGGGCCGCTACTTCGGCACCATGTGTTTGTCGGAGCCCGATGCCGGCTCGTCGTTGGCCGACATCACCACCAAGGCCGTGCCCTCCGCCGACGGCACTTACCGCGTCACTGGAACCAAGATGTGGATCACCGGCGGCGACCACGAACTCACCGAGAACATCGTCCATCTTGTGCTGGCCAAAGTTCCCGGCGGCGCCGCAGGCGTCAAAGGCATCTCGCTGTTCATCGTCCCGAAGTTCCTGCCCGACGGCACCCGCAACGACGTCGCGCTGGTCAGCCTGAACCACAAGATGGGCAACCACGCCACCACGAACGCGCTGCTGAACTTCGGAGACGGCACTCACGAGCCCGACACCGAACCGGGCGCCGTCAGCTATCTCGTCGGCGAGGAGCACAAAGGCCTGGCCTACATGTTCCACATGATGAACGAGGCCCGCATGGCGGTCGGATTGCAGGCGACGGCAACCGGATACGCCGGTCACCTGGCGTCGGTGGAGTATGCGAGAGAACGCACCCAGGGCCGACCCGTCGACGCAAAGGACCCGGCCCGCCCGCAAGTGGCGTTGATCGAACACGCAGACGTCAAGCGAATGCTGTTGGCGCAGAAGTCCTATGTCGAAGGCGCGCTCGCGCTCGGCCTGTATTGCGCGATGCTGGTGGACGAGGGGCGCACCAGCACAGGGGCCGACCGCGAGCGCGCACACTTGCTGCTCGACGTCCTGACTCCGATCGCCAAGAGCTGGCCGGCGCAGTGGTGCCTCGAGGCCAACAGCCTGGCCATCCAGGTCCACGGTGGATACGGATACACCAAAGAGTTCGACGTCGAACAGGGCTACCGCGACAACCGCCTGAACGCGATCCACGAGGGCACGCACGGCATCCACGGCCTGGATCTGCTGGGCCGCAAGGTCGTGATGGCCGACGGCGCGGGGCTGACCCTGCTGACGGAGCGGATCAACCAGACCATCGACACAGCGTTGGAGACCGAGAGCACCGCGGCCTACGCGAAGAATCTGCGCGAAGCGGTGCAGCGATTGGTCGACGTCACCGCGACGCTGTGGGCCGCGGGCGACGTCGCCGCCACCCTTGCGAACTCAACGGTCTACCTCGAGGCGGCGGGACATGTGGTCGTGGCATGGATGTGGCTCGAGCAGCTGATCGCCGCCGGGGACAACCCTGGGGATTTCTACGACGGCAAACGCGCTGCGGCACAGTACTTCTTCACCTATGAGCTGCCAAGGACCGGGCCGCAGTTCGACCTGTTGGCCAGCCTGGACCGCACCACCGTGGACGCTCGGGCAAGCTGGTTCTAGGTGCCTGCCTCCGCCTTGGCCAGTTCACTCTTCCACTCGCGGAACGTCTCCTCGGTGCGGCCGCGGCGCCAGTAGCCGGAGATGGAGTTCGCCCACTTCGCGTCGACGCCGCGTTCCTTGCGGATGTAGGCCCGCAGGTTGTGCATGACGGCCTGGGCCTCGCCGTGGATGAACACCTGCACCTGCCCCGGCAGCCATTCGGCTTCCTTGACCGCCGCGATCAGCGGCGCGTTGTCGCCGGCCTTGTCCTCTGACACCAGGTCGGCACGGCCGCCGCGATAGATCCAGCGCACGTCCACACCCGGCGGCGCGGTGAGCGGAAGCTCGTCGTCGGGTCCGCCGACCTCAATGAAGACCTTGCCGATTGCGTTGTCAGGCAACGCTTCCAGGGCCGCGCTGATGGCCGGCACCGCCGCCTCGTCGCCGGCGAGCAGATGCCAGTCGGCCGCGGGGTCCGGCGCGTAGGCGCCGCTGGGCCCCATCAGGTAGGCCGGCTGGCCCGGCGTCGCCGCGGCCGCCCACGGACCGGCGACGCCCTGGTCTCCGTGCACGACGAAGTCGATGGCGACCTCGCGGCGTTCGGCGTCGACACTGCGCACGGTGTAGGTGCGCACGGCCGGCCGTTGCTCGAGGGGCAACTCGTTGAAGCTGTCCAGCGTCAACGGCGCAGGCAGCGCGCCGACGTCGGTTCCGTCGGTGACGAACACGATCTTGACGTACGCGTCGGTGAAGTCGTTCGGCGTGAACGTGTCGAATCCGCTGCCGCCGAGGACAACCCGGGTCAGATGGGGCGTCAGTTGCTCGGTACGCACCACTTCGAATGTGTGCACAGGACGTCCTGCCACGGTTCCTCCAAAATTTTGTTAGCCAAACTCAAGGTTGTACTTTCACAACTATATGGGATCCGGCGACCGGGTGGCGGTCTACCTCGCGAGCACCGCGGCCGCCACCTTGGGCTGCCAGTCCGACGTCAGCAGCGCCCCGAAGTTGTCGTCGCGGTTGCCACGCTGGGTGGAATCGACGTCGCGGATCGCGAAGATGAACGCCGGCCCGCTGTATCCCGAATGCGCGGACTTCCACAGCACGTCGGTGATCTGGCGGGCCTGCTCTTGCTGGCTGACACCTTCGGCGCCCGGGTCGGCGGTCGAGGCGCCCAACTCGGTCATCCAGATCTTCTTGTCGCCGTCGCCGTGGTCCACCATGATCTGGCGCACGACCTCGACGTCGGCCCACCCCCTCAGCGGATCCGCCGCCAACCCGGTCGGGAACACGTACGGGTGCATGGCCATGGCATCGAAGTACCCCTTGGCGCCCAGGTCGTACATGGCGTTGACGAAGATCGGCGGCGCGTCTGGTTCGAACGCCGGGCTGAGTCCGCCGGCGATGACGGTGCTGTTCGGCTGCAGCGCCTTGATGGCGGGATAGGCGGCCTTGAGGAGTTCGGTGTAGCGCTGCGGGCGGTTGTCGACGAAACCGAAGAACAGCGGCAGGTTCGGCTCGTTCCAGAGCTCCCAGTCCGAAACACGGTCGCCGTAGCGTTGCACCACCTTCGCGGTGAAACCGGCGTACAGCGCGGGATCGACCGGTGGCGCACTGAAGTAGGTGCCGGGCGCCCTTGCCCACTCCGGGGTGTAGGAGATCAGCCCAAGCACCTTGATGCCGCGGCTCAACGCGCCGTCGATCCAATGATCGACATAACCCCAGTTGAACGCGCCGGGCATCGGTTCGACTCGGTTCCAGTCGATGAGCACCCGCATCCACGTCCCGCCGGTTAGCGCCGCGGCGTCCAGTTCGCGGTCGGCGTCGGCGGCGTTCATCCACGTCATCGGCCCGCCGACGCTGAAGCCGTAGCCGTCCTGCGGCGCGACAACCGCTTCGGCATTCGCGGTCCGGACGCCGGTGACCGAAACCGCTGCGACAAGCAGGACGATGACTACGCTCCGGCCGACGAGCCTGCTCAGCCGCAAATACATGGCGCCAACTTACCGGAGCACCAGCTTCCACCGTCCATCCCGACTCACCACCAGCCCTGAGATTTCGAGCACGGCCAACGGCCCCAGCACCTGGGTTGCTGGCAAACCGGACGCCACCGCGATCTCGTCGAGGGTGCGCGCGCCGCGGGCAGGCAGCGCCTCGTACACCCGCTGCTCGGCCTCGGCCAGCCCGTCGAGCGGCGACACCGGCCGCTGCTCGTCGGGTGCCAGCTCCCCCGCCCGACCCACCAGCTCGACGACGTCCTCGGCGCGCGTCACCAGGTTCGCTTCGGCCCGCAGCAGCACGTGGCACCCGACCGACGCCGACGAAGTCACCGGTCCCGGCACCGCGCACACCGCGCGTCCCAGCGCCCCGGCCCACGCCGCGGTGTTGGCGGCGCCGCTGCGCGCGCCGGCCTCGACGACCACGGTCGCCCCCGCCAACGCGGCGACCAGCCGGTTGCGGGTCAGGAACCGGTGGCGCGCCGGCCGCATCCCCGGCGGGTACTCGGTGACCACCAGGCCGTCCTCGCGGATGCGGCGCAACAATCCGGCGTGCCCCGCCGGGTAGGGCACGTCGATGCCACCGGCCAGTACCGCGACGGTCAACCCGTCAGCGGCAAGCGCGCCCCGGTGGGCCGCCCCGTCAATGCCGTACGCGCCGCCCGACACCACGGCGACGTCCCTGCTTGCCAGACCATCGGCGAGGTCGGCTGCGACGTGCTCACCGTAGGCGGTGCTCGCCCTGGTGCCGACGATCGCCGCGGCCCGGTCGGCGACATCGTCCAGCCGGCCAGGCCCCACCGCCCACAGCACCATCGGCGGATGGCTCCTCGGGCGCTGGCGGGCGCCGCACCCGCCGAACGCGACGAACGCCAGCAGCGGCCATTCCTCATCGTCGGCGGTGACCAGCCGCCCGCCGAGACCAGCCAATACCTCCAGATCCTGTGCAGCACAGTCGATCCGGCGTCTCGCCTCGGTCTCGTTCGCCAGTCGCCCTTCGACCTTGCCGCGCGCGACGCGATCAGCGGCCTCGACGGGCCCCACGGCGGCCACCAACTCCGTCAACTCCGGGCACGGCGGTTCGGTCACTCGAGACAGGTACGCCCACGCCCGCGCGGTGTCGTCGTTCATCGGACACTCCCGGCCTGGCGGAAACTCAGCGCCGTCGTGACGTCGCCAAGCCCTGGCGACGTTCGGCCCGCAAGATCACCCAACGTCCACGCGACCCGAAGGGTTCTGTCGAGGCCGCGGAAGCTGAGCTGTCCGCGATCGACCGCGATCCGAAGCGGATTCATCGCCTTGGCGTCCAGCCGAAACTTGCGCCTCAGCAATGCGCCGCTGACCTCGGCATTGGTGCGGAAGCCGTGGGGTAGCCAGCGTTCCGCGGCCGCATCGCGCGCAGCGGCCACTCGCGTTCGAACCGCGGCGCTGGCCTCGCCCTCCTGCGGGGCGAACGCACCCGTCTTCACCGCATGCATCTCCACCCGCAGGTCCACCCGGTCGATCAGCGAGCCGGACAGCTTGCCGAGATAGCGGCGTTTTTCGTTGGCCGCGCAGACGCAATCACGCGGATCGGCGGACGCACACGGACACGGGTTGGCCGCCAGCACCAACTGGAACCGCGCCGGATACCGTGCGACGCCGTCGCGGCGGGCCAGTCGAATCACACCCTCCTCCAACGGGGTTCGCAGTGCTTCCAGCGCCGCGGCTCCGATCTCCGCGCATTCGTCGAGGAAGAGCACGCCGCGATGCGCGCGACTGATGGCCCCGGGCCGGGCGAGCCCCGACCCGCCGCCGACCAACGCCGCCACACTTGCGGTCGGGTGCGGTGCGACGAACGGCGGCCGGGTGATCAGCGGCGTGCTGTCGGATAACAGGCCTGCCACCGAGTGGATCGCCGTCACCTCGAGCGACTCGGCGTAGGTCAACGGCGGCAGCAGTCCCGGAAGCCGTTGCGCCAGCATCGTTTTACCTACTCCGGGTGGACCGGTCAGCATCAGATTGTGCGCACCTGCCGCGGCCACCTCGACTGCGTAGCGCGCATGGGACTGTCCGACCACATCCGCGAGATCGGCCGACGGATCCGGTGCGGAACGCGGCGCATCGACCCGGCCGTCGAGTTGCGTCTTTCCGCCGAACCACGAACGCAGTTGGCCCAGCGTCCGCGCGCCCCATACCTCGATGCCGTCGACGAGGCTGGCCTCCGCCAGATTGTCGACGGGCACCACCACTGCCGGCCAGCCTTCCCGCTTGGCGGCCAGCACGGCAGGCAGCACACCCTTGATGGGACGCACCCGACCGTCGAGCGCCAATTCGCCTAGCAGGACGGTCTTTTCGAGCCGCTCCCACGTCTTCTTGCCCTCCGCGGACATCACGGCAGTGGCGAGCGCCAAGTCGTACACGCTGCCCATCTTGGGCAGGGTGGCCGGCGACAGCGCCAGTGTCACCTTGGTCTTGGGCCATTCGCTACCGCAATTGGTAATCGCCGCGCGGACCCGAGCCTGTGACTCCTGCAGCGCCGCGTCCGGTAACCCGACGAGATGCACGCCCGGCAGACCCGAGGAGATGTCGGCCTCGATTTCGACGATGACGCCGTCCAACCCGCGCACGGCCACCGAGAACGCCCTGCCCAGGGTCATCAGCCCACTCCCTGCAGGTGGGTGATTTCCGGGCTGCGCTTCCGTCCGATGCGTACCCCGACGACATCGATGCGCACGCCCGCCCAGCTGCGGTCCTGCGAGGCCAGCCACAACCCCGCCAGCCGGCGCAGGCGCCGCACCTTCTGCGGCGTCACCGCGTGGACGACGCCACCGAACTGGTCGCTGGTGCGCGTCTTCACCTCGACGAACACCACCGTGCGGGCCGCGTCGTCGGCGGCGATCACATCCAGCTCGCCGTATCGGCAGCGCCAATTGCGGATGAGCACTCGCAGGCCGAGCGACTCGAGGTGTTCGACCGCGAGTCGCTCACCCAGCGCGCCGATCTCGGCACGGGTCAACGTAGTCATGGGGCAACCGTGCGACCCGGTACCGACACGACGCCGGCGCACGAAGGCAGTTATCCCCAATCACGCGTTCATCCACAACTCGCGCACACGGGGTTTCGCTGCCGTCAAAAAACGGGTACACCACGGCATGACCGACAAGTCACTACACGGCGTCGCTGACAAGGCCACCAACAGCGATGCGTTCGAATACACGGCCCGCGCCGGCTTCGCGTTCAGCGGGGTCCTGCATCTGATCGTCGGCTACATCATTGCCCGGATCGCGTTCGGGTTGGGCGGCAACGCCGACCAGTCGGGCGCGCTGGCGACACTGGCCCGCCAGACCGGCGGGGCGTTGATCATGTGGGTCATCGCCATCGGTCTTGTCGCCCTGGGCCTATGGCGGGTCGCCGAAGCGATCGTCGGGTCCAAGCCGGGTGAGGGCTCCGGCCCTCGACAGGACGACACCCCGGCCTGGAAACGCGCTAAGTCCGTCGGACTCGCCGTGGTGAACTTCGCCATCGCGCTCGCCGCAGCCCGGTTCGCGTTGGGAAGCGGACAGCAGAGCAGTCAGCAGAACGCCGGACTGAGCGCGCAGATGATGCAGTCGGGCTGGGGCAAGGCCGTGCTGATCGGCTTCGCGCTCGGACTCGTCGCGGTCGGCGGCTACCACGTCTACAAGGGCGCATCCAAAAAATTCTTCAAGGATCTGCGGGTGTCGGGGGGAACCGCCATCACCGCCACCGGCGTCGCGGGCTACATCGCCAAAGGCCTGGTGATCGCCGGCGCGGGCGTGTTGGTGATCGTCGCGACGCTTCAGGCCGATCCGTCGAAAGCAAGCGGACTCGACGCGGCCGTCAAGACATTGGGCCAGGCACCGTTCGGCAAATTCCTTCTCATACTTGCCGCCCTCGGTATCGCCGCGTTCGGGGCATACAGCTTTGTGCGAAGCCGCTACGGCCGCATGTGACTACGGGGACAGTTCGTCGAACAGCAGCGCCAACTGACCCGGCGACACCGATACACCGCATTGATCGCGCAGGCCAGTCAGTGGCGCCGCGATGTTCTTCAGATCGAAGAACTCGCCAGGGTGGCCGATGAAGTAGGCGCGCACAGAGGCCTGAGCATCGCCTGCGGGCTGCGTCGCTGCCGCGGTCAGCACGTCGTTGGCCCCCGGGTGGCTGTCGAGATAGCCACCCGCCTGGCTCAGCACTCCACTGGCGGTGGTGGCGAGCCCGCTTGCCGAGCACGGATCGGCCGCCCCTGCCGTCGGCGCGGCGATGACGGCGATCGCTGTGCCGCCGACCGCGCAGGCCGCGAACGTGCCGAATAGCCCCCGCCGCATAGCAGTTGCTGACAGTTTCATCGGTTCATCCCCTCGGTTTTCGTCGCTCACGTGACGTGATTGACAGTCAACGTACAGCTGACAGCGAGCACATGGCGAGACCGCGAGAATTAGGCGAAGTCTTCCGGCGTGAATTCCTTGGGCTCGACAAGCACGAGCCAGTTGCCGGTGTTGTCCCGCATGACCGCTTCGACCCCGTAGGGCCTATCGGCCGGTTCCTGCAGAAAGGTCACGCCCTTGGCGGAGAGTTCCTCGAACGTCTTGTGGCAGTCGTCGACCGACAGACCAAGCCCACCCATCCCGCCCTTCTCCAACTGACGGCGGATGAAGTCGGCCGCCTCGGCATCCAGCGGCGGTCCCGGCGTCATCAGGGTGACCTGCAGTTCGGGCTGGCTCGGGTGCTTGATGGTCACCCAGCGAAAGCCCTCGCCCATGGTGATGTCGGTGCCGGCTTCAAAGCCGAGCGTGTCGACATAGAAGTCGCGGGTGGCGGTTTGGTCGAGGCAGTACACGGTGACGAGCGAGACGTTGGTGATCATGGCGAGAACGCTAACGCTCAACCGCCGACGCGGGCTTCTCCCAAATTGCGCAATCCCCGGCGGTTTCCGCGTGATTGAGCACACCACGCATGAACAGGAAGCAGCCCGGCACATGCGGCCCGCCGCGCGCCGCCCAGCGATCGCGGTAGGCAGTTGGGCTCTCACCCACCAGCTGGGCGAACCTCGTCGAGAACGAGCCGAGGCTGGCGAACCCGACCGCCATACACACCTCGGTCACCGTGAGATTGGCCGTACGCAGCAGGTCCTGGGCCCGTTCGATGCGCCGCCGGGTCAGGTAGCGGATCGGCGTCTCGCCATAGGTGGCCTCGAACGATCGCGCGAAGTGGTATTTCGAGACACCCGCGACCCTGGCAAGGCTGTCCAGGTCCAACGGCTCCCGATAGTTGCGATCGATATGGTCGCGAACACGTCGTAGGTGGGCCAACAGGGCGACCGCCACCGAATGCGAGCCGGACTCGGGCACAACTCCAGCGTACGGCGGGGCGGAGTATGTTCTTTTAGGTAACCCTCAGCTAATGGCGCCCGGTTGGCGCGGGAAAGGACCTCGTTGATGCGTCCCCGTTGGAGCCGGATCGCCGCGCTCGTGTCGACTCTTGCGATCGTGGCCTCAGCAACCGCCGCCTGTGGTTCCGACGAAGGCGACAAGCTGCTGATCTACAACGCCCAGCACGAGTCACTGACCAAGGAGTGGATCGAGGCCTTCACCAAGGAGACCGGCATCCAGGTGGAGTACCGCCACGGCGGGGACACCGAGATGGGCAATCAGCTGATCGCCGAAGGGGCTGCCTCGCCCGCCGACGTATTCCTGACCGAGAACTCCCCCGCGATGGCCGCCGTCGAACGCGCGGGACTGTTCGCTGATCTCGACGCCGACACGCTGAATCAGGTTCCTGCGCAATACCGTCCGCCGACCGGCAAGTGGACGGGCGTCGCGGCGCGCACCACCATCTTCGTCTACAACAAGACGAAGGTGCAGCCCGATCAACTGCCGAAGTCGATGTTGGATCTGCAGCAGCCCGAGTGGAAGGGCCGCTGGGGTGCTCCCCCGGCCAGGCCGGACTTCCAGGCCATCGTTTCCGCGCTGCTCGAGCTGAAGGGCGAGGACGCGACGGCCCAATGGCTCGCGGGCATGAAAGCCAACGCGGTGCTCGAAGACAACAACGTCTCCACGCTCGAGGCCGTCAACGCCGGCGAGATCGACGGCGGCATCATTTACCACTACTACTGGTACCGCGATCAGGCCGAGACCAAAGAGAACAGCGCGAATACCGCGCTCCACTACTTCAAGAACTCCGATCCCGGCGCATTCATCAGCGTGTCCGGCGGCGGCGTGCTCGAGTCCAGCAAGAAGAAGGACCAAGCACAGCAGTTCATCAGATTCGTCACCAGCGAGGCGGGTCAGGAAGTGCTGGAGAAGGGCACCTCGTTCGAGTACCCGGTGGCCAGCGGGGTGCCGGCGAATCCGGCTCTACCGCCGCTGGATTCGCTGCAAGCTCCCAAGGTCGACCCCTCGGCGCTCAACGCGCAGAAGGTGTCCGACATGATGACGGCAGCAGGCTTGCTATAGGTGGTCGCTCCCCCGCTTCCGCGCCCCGCCGCGCCGACTTCGCGGCCGGATAAGGCCGCCCGTCCCGGCCCACTGGTCACGGCGACGGTCACGGCTCTTGTTGCCGCTACCTTCATCCCGCTGGGATACGTGGTGTGGGGGGCGATCTCCGTCGGGCCAAGGCGCGCCTATGAGCTGATCGTCCGGCCCGGGGTGGGCGACCTGCTGTTCAACACCGTCGCTCTGGTGGCCATCACGGTGCCGTTGTGCGTCGTCATCGGCGTCGGGGCGGCGTGGCTGGTCGAGCGGACCGACCTGCCCGGTCGCTCGTTCTGGCGCCCGTTGTTCGTTGCGCCGCTTGCCGTTCCGGCGTTCGTCAACAGTTACGCCTGGGTCGGCGTCGTTCCGAACCTGCACGGGCTGTGGGCTGGTGTGCTGATCACCACGTTGTCGTACTTCCCGTTCATGTACCTGCCCGTCGCGGCGACGTTGCGCCGGCTCGACCCGACTGTCGAGGAGTCCGCAAGGGCGTTGGGATCCGACACATCCGGCGTGTTCTTCCGCGTCGTACTGCCGCAGCTGCGGCTGGCAATCCTTGGCGGTGGACTGTTGATCGGTGTCCATCTCCTCGCCGAATACGGTGCGTTCGCGATGATCCGCTTCACCACTTTCACGGTCGCGATCTTCCAGCAGTTCCAGGTCACCTTCGACGGAGCGGCGGGCAGCATGCTGGCCGGCGTGCTGGTGCTGCTGTGCCTGGCGCTGCTGATCGCCGAAGCCGGGGCGCGCGGAAAAGCTCGGTACGCGCGGATCGGCTCCGGTGCACCCCGGGCGGCGACGCCGATCCGCTTGGGCCCCAATACAATACCCGCGCTGGCTGCGCTGACCGCGCTGGCGGCACTGGCGCTCGGCGTTCCGGTGTGGACCATCGTGCGCTGGCTGCGGATCGGCGGCATCGACGTCTGGGAGCTCGACGCCATCGGCACCGCGCTCGCGCAAACCATCGGGTTGGCGTCCATGGCCGCTGTCGTGACGACGGTGCTGGCCTTCCCCGTTGGGTGGGTCGCGGTGCGCTCCACCGGTGTGCTCGCCCGTGCCGTGGAAGGCGCCAACTACGTCACCAGTTCGCTGCCAGGCATCGTCACCGCGCTCGCCCTCGTCACCGTCGCCATCCACGCCGTCCGGCCGCTGTACCAAAGCGTGCCGCTGATCGTGTTCGCCTACGTCCTGCTGTTCATGCCGCGTGCGCTGGTCAACGTCCGCGCCGGCCTCGCGCAGGTTCCTCCAAGCCTGGAAGAAGCCTCCCGATCGTTGGGCAGCTCACCATCGGCCACCTTCATCCGAGTGACGCTGCGCCTCACCGCGCCCGCGGCCGCTGCTGGCGCGTCGCTGGTATTCGTCGCGGTGGCAACGGAATTGACCGCCACCCTACTGCTGGCACCGACAGGAACCCGGACGTTGTCGATGATGTTCTGGTCCTACAGCAGCGAGCTCGACTACTCGTCCGCCGCGCCGTACGCACTCGTGCTGGTGTTGTTGGCCATCCCCGTGACAGTTCTGCTGTATCGCCAGTCGACCAAGGCGGCCGCCCTGTGAGCACACCCGTCCTCGACGTCCGCGGCCTCGCGAAGTCCTTCAACGGCAACACCGTATTGGACAGCATCGACCTGCAGTTGCGGCAGGGCAGCATCACCGCGGTCGTCGGGGCGTCCGGCTGCGGCAAGACCACGCTTCTTCGGCTGATCGCCGGCTTCGAGACACCGGGCGACGGCACGGTCACCATCGCAGGCCGGCAGGTGGCGGGTCCGCAAGCTTCGACGCCACCGCATCGACGCAACGTCGGCTACGTCGCCCAGGACGGCGCGTTGTTTCCCCATCTGACCGTCGGCCAGAACATCGCGTACGGAATTCGCGGAGAAGGCCGCGAGACGATCCGCACACGGGTCGCCGAACTACTCGAAACCGTCTCTCTCGATGCGTCATTCGCGCCGCGACGCCCGCATCAGCTCTCTGGCGGCCAACAACAGCGCGTCGCACTCGCCCGCGCACTGGCCCGTCACCCGGTACTGATGCTGCTCGACGAACCGTTCACCGCCCTGGACACCGGCCTGCGGGCATCCACCCGCAAGACGGTTGCACGGCTGCTCACCGACGCCGGCGTGACCACGCTGCTGGTGACCCATGATCAGGAGGAGGCGCTGTCGATCGCCGACCAGGTGGCGGTGATGCGCGAAGGGCGGTTCACCCAAGTCGGTTCCCCGCAGCACGTCTATCGACAGCCCAACGACCGCTTCACCGCCGAGTTCCTCGGCGACTGCATCGCCCTGCCGTGCGTCGTCACGTCAGGGGTCGCCGACTGCGCGTTCGGCCGGGTCCCAGTGCGGGCCGACGACGGAACCGGAACACTGCTGCTGCGGCCCGAACAACTTGTGGCGACGGTCATTTCGGACAGCGGTCACCTCAACGGTGTCGGCACTGTTTCAGCCGTCGAGTTCCTCGGCCACGACGTGCTGTTGACCATCGATCCCGCAGGGGAATCCGAGCCGATCATCGTGCGCCAGCACAGCCTCGACCCGCCGCCGATCGACGCCAAGGTGCGCGTCGAGGTGGTGGGCACGGGCGTGGTGATCAGTTCACGGTGAGTTCAGCTCGCGGTGGACCGCAGGCACCACGCGGCTCAGGTAGCGGCCCAGCCGAATGAACGACGTTCCGGTGTCGCGGAACGAATAACGGATCGGCACCTCCGCGTAGCGAAAACCCTTGGCAAGCAAGTCAAGTGTGAGGACCTGCGCGTAGTTGTAGTCGTGCACTATTTCGGCGGCGGCCGCTGCGGCCGGGCTGAACGCGCGCCAGCCGCTCTGCCCGTCGGTCAGGTCCCGACGGCGGGTCAGCCAGCGCACCCAGCGAGTCAGCACCTGATTGCCGAACCGGCGGTGCGGCAGCATTCGGCCGATCTCGCCGGCGAAGCGCGACCCGACGACGTAGTCGGCCTCGCCGGAAAGGATGGGAGCGAGCACCGCCGCCGCATCGGCCGGTGAGTATTCGCCGTCGGCGTCCAAGTAGAGCACCGCGGCGGGCTGGTAAGCCATCGCCTCGGCGAGGCCGCGGCGGACGGCGGCGCCCAGCCCCAGGTTCCGCGGCTGGGCGATGACGACCGCGCCTGCGGCTTCTGCGCGCGCGGGCGACGAATCGGTGGAGCCGTCGTCGACCCCGATGACGACCAACCGTCGACTGAGGTTTTGCGCGAACAGGCTGGCGACCACCCTCCCCACGCTCTCCTCCTCGTTGTGGATCGGCAGGAAAGCGACCACGGGTGCATCGGGAGCAACGGGAAGAGACGGCGGCGCAGGCGGGAGCTCGCGCGGCAACCGCCAGCGGCCCCAGTAACCGGGCGCGGGCGCGACGAGCGCGACCCCGCCGACCACGAGCGAGTAGACCGTCTTGACGGCGTGCGTGGTAAGCGCGATCGCGAACGCCGGTCCGGCAGGCACCCCGATCGCCACCATCGCCGCGGTGGCGGCGGCCTCGTAGGTGCCGATGCCGCCGGGGGTGACGGCGACCGCCTGGGCCACGATCGTCACCGCGGTGACCGCGATGGCCTGGGCCAGAGTCAGCGGATGCGATGCGACACGGGCGATCTCGAACACCACCGCCGACTCCAGGACCCAGGCGGCGACCACGGCGACGCAGGCCAGCGGCGGAGGAAGCCGCACCGCGGCGCCGCCCGAGGCCAGGCGCATCGACCACACCAAGCCCGCCACCACGGCGGCGGCGGCGATCGCGGCAAACACCCACCACCACGGGCCGACCAGGCGCGTCACCAGCCCGGGCACGGCGAGCACGGCAAGCCCCGCGACGGAGAGGAAATCGGCGGCGCGCAACGTCACCGCGGACGCCAGCACCGGACGGGTCTGCAGATCGGTGCGGCGAAGCACGCTCGTCACCCGCAGTACCTCACCGAGCCGCAGCGGCAAGACGTGGTTGCCGAGCAGGCTGACGTGCAGCGCTGCCCACGACTGGCCGGTACTCAGGCCGGGCAGCGACGCCCTCCAGGCCAATGCCCGCAGTCCGAACGCGGTGGCGTAACAGGCCAGCGCAACGGTCAACCCCAGCGGCGCT
This sequence comes from uncultured Actinomycetota bacterium, assembly GCA_963711755.1. Lineage (GTDB taxonomy): Bacteria > Actinomycetota > Actinomycetes > Mycobacteriales > Mycobacteriaceae > Mycobacterium. The sequence continues at coordinate 1,150,644 of CAVQFK010000022.1, read as the reverse complement.
CCGGTCAGCGACCGCAGCAGTTGGCGCAGCGCCGCAACGGCCTCGCCGTTGAGCACCGTCGCGAGGTACCACACGGCCAACCCGAGAACGACGAGTCCAGCAACGGTACGGACGCGCCGTGCCACAAAACCTCCATCAGTTATATTTCGTGAGCCTAACCTTACGAGTGCCGTGGTCAGCGAAGGAGCTCATGTGGTCGCAGTGGTCACCGGCGGCGCCGGCTTCATCGGGAGGATTCTCGTACAGGAGCTGGCCAAGTGCGGACCGGTGGTCGCGATCGACCGGCTGCCGATGCCACCGGCGGACGGCGTCACCACGATCACGGCCGACCTACTCGACCGCCAGCCGCAGGTGCACGCCGCGCTCGCTGACGCCGATGCGGTGTACCACCTGGCCGGGTGCCCGGACGTCCGCGACCCGCGGCCCGACGCCGAGCAGCGGCGCCATCGCGACAACGTGCTGGCCACGTCGGCCGTGCTGAGTGCGGTCCCATCCGACACTCCCCTGGTCGTCACCTCGTCGTCGTCGGTGTACGGCGGGACGACCGCCGGCCGGCCGTGTCCGGAGACCGACTCGCCGAGCCCACGGGGCGGCTACGCCCACAGCAAGCTCGCGGTCGAGCGGCTGTGCGAAGAGCGGCTGCACGACGGCGGATCGGTGTGCATCGCGCGCCCGTTCACGGTGGCCGGCGAAGGACAGCGCCAAGGGATGGCGGTGTCACGCTGGATCGCCGCCGTGCATGCCGGCCAGCCGCTGCCGCTCTACGGAAGCCCCGGGCGCAGCCGCGACATCACGGACGTGCGCGACGCCGCGCGCGCGTTGGCTAGCCTCGGCGCGGCGGGCGCGCGCGGCCTTGTCAACATCGGCACCGGCGTCGGACACACCATCGAGCGCATTGCGACGGCCGTATGCGGCGCGCTCGGCGTACCGCCGCACTTCGTGATCGAGCCGGGCCACCCGGCCGAGGTCGAGCACACGCTCGCCGCGACGACGCGGCTGCGCGAGCTGATCGGCTGGGTGCCGCACACCGATCTCGATGCGCTCATCGCCCGTCAGGTTGAGGCCAGCCTCGTCGGGGCATGATCAGCGGCGTGCATTCCGGACGCCTGCGGTGGGCGATGGTCGGCGTCGCCGTGATCGGATTCATCGCGGCCGCCCTTGGCATCGGTGTGTACGCGACACCGAACGAGCCCGTCGCTGTCGACGAGCCGCAGTACCTGATGACGGCGCAATCGCTTTGGGCCGATGGCGATCTGGATATCAGCAATCAGATCGCCCAGCGCAGCTGGCGCGAGTTCACTCCGGTGGAGCCCCCGATTGAGACGGTCATGCGGCCGGGCGGCCAGCAGGTCAGCCCACACGACCCGTTGCTGCCGATCGTGCTCGCGGTGCCCGTCGGCCTTGCGGGCTCGGTCGGCGCCAAGCTGACGATGGCCGCGCTCGCCGCGGCCCTTGCGGCACTCACGCTGTGGGTCGCGGTTCGGCGGTTCGCGGTGCCGCTGGCACTGGCCGCTATTGGTACGGCCACCGCCGCGGCATCGGCCCCACTTGCTGTTTACGGCCAACAGATTTACCCGGAACTGCCGGCGGCCCTTGCTTGCCTGGTGGCCGTTGCTGCGTTGACCGGCCGACGCACACCGGCCTCGCTTGCGTTGATGGCCTGCGCGGTGCTCGCGTTGCCGTGGCTGTCGGTGAAGTACCTGCCGGTCGCGGCGACGCTCGCGGTGCTCGGCGCGGTCCGGATTGGTGCGCGCCGGGAGAACGCGTGGTTCGTCGGCGCCCTCGCGGCAGGCGGCGCGCTCTACGCGCTGGTACACGTGGCCGTGTGGGGCGGGCTCACCGTCTACGCCAGCGGCGACGCGTTCGAACAGAGCGGACAACTCGGAGTGATGGGAGAAGACCCCAACTTTCTGTTCCGCTCGTGGCGGCTCATCGACCTGCTGGTCGACCGCACCTTCGGCCTGGTGCCGTGGCAGCCCGCCTGGCTGCTGCTGATTCCTGCGCTCGGCGCGCTCGCCGCCAGAGGATTGGGGGTGCGGGGCGGCCGCGCAGCGTTGGCACTGCCGCTGGCCGCCGGCTGGCTCGTCGCCACCTATCCCGCACTCACCATGCACGGGTACTGGTGGCCGGGTCGGCAGGTTGTCGTGGTGCTGCCGCTGGCCCTGCTGATCATCCTGTGCTGGCTCGCAAGGAGCGGCATCGTCGTGCGCGCCGCCGCGGCCGTGCTCGGCGCCGCAGGCGTGTACACCTACGGTTGCCTGCTGGTGGACGGCCACACCCGAGAAGTGACGTGGGTCAACGGGTTTCAGCAGGCCGACGCGCCGGTATTCCACGCGCTGGACCGGGTGCTCGCGCACTACGGCACGACGACGAGCAACGTCGTATGGGTAGGTGTGACGATCGCGCTACTGATAGCCGGTTACTACTCTGTGCGGCGCACACCCGAGGCCCCGAAGACGTTGCAGCAGGAGACTGTTCAGTCCTCGACGACGTGATCGCGGAACGCCTCCCGCGCCATCGACCACCCGCGGGCGTCCCATTCGCCACTGCCAAGCGCGTCGACGGCGGCGTAGGCCATCGCGAACGCGTGGTGGGTGTTGTCATGGGCGAAGAGCCCGAGCCGACCGAATGTGGTCACCGATGGCAACGACGAAGCCCACTGGTCGAGCCCGCGAAGATGCGCCGCGTAGCCCTTCTCGTACACGGGGTACACGTGCCGCAACCGGCGAACGTGCACGGCATCGGGCCCTTCGAGGCGAAGCGGTGGCAAGCCGAGCCGGCTCAGCGTGTCGGCGACCAGGTCGGCGAGCTGTTGCTGCGTCGCCGACCAGATCGGGTCGTCCGGATCGGCCGCGCACGGGATCTCACAGCACAGCACCGTCCGGTCAGTCGGATCTTCTTCCGACACACGGTAATTGGCCGGTTCTGAGATGCGGCTGATCGGAGTGTCCGCATCTGGCAGATAGGTGGCGTCGAACTCGGTCCAGCGGGTGCGGTCCGAGTGCACCAAGTAGACGAGCACCATGGCGCGGAACGTCAGCTTGGCGGCGTCGGCGACAGCCGCCCATGGCGCCGGTGGGGACACCAGGTCGGCAAGCCTCGTCAGCGGCGCCGTGGTGAACAGGTGGCCCGCGGTCAGCACGCCGCCGTCCGCGGTGTTCACCTCGACCCCGTCGCGTCCGGGCCGGATCTCGGTCACCTCAACGCCGAGTTCAAGCTTCACGCCGTTGTCGACGGCCGCATCCGCGACGACGTCCACGATCTGCCCGAAACCGCGGCGCGGGTAATGGAACACCCGCCCTGCGCCGTCCTTCGGCCTGCGCAACAACCGGCCCGCGATCTTCCACGCGGTGTCCGCCCGCACCCGCACCCGCGCCTGTTCGGGGTCGATCTCCTCGCCGGCCTTGCCCCACAGCTTGAGGGCGAACGGCCCGTACAGCCAGTCGTACAGCGTCGGGCCGAGACCGCGGCGCAACGCTTCGGCGTAGCTGGTCGCCGCATCATTGCGACGCAGCGGCCCGGTGATCGCGTCGGCGCCGATCCGTGCGATCGTCGCGGCGGGCAGCGACCGCGCCAGGTCCGCGGGTCGCAGCGGAAAGCCGACCCAGCGGTCGCCCACCCGCAACCGGCCATGCCTCGGCCGGGTCTGCAAATCGTTGCCGAGCAGGCCGCGCAGATCGGCCATGATCTCGGGCGCGGTGCTTGGGTGCAGCCGGTGGCTGCCGTGGTCGACGCGGACGCCAGCCACCGAAAAGCTCGCCGCCATGCCACCCACCGCGTTGGCCCGTTCCAGAACGACGACGGAACGTCCGGCTCGGCTGGCTCGCCAGGCCGCCATCAGTCCCGCCGGGCCAGCTCCCACCACGATCAGATCGGCCGACGTCGACACGCGATAGACCCTACGGCGATGCGCCCGATTACGCCCAAACGGACATTTGGGCGAAGAAGTGCGAGAGGAACTCACCAAAACGTCGATCTCGGCGCTAGTCCCGCTCTGCGATGAGTCCCTCCTGCACCAGCGTGGCCGCGACGACGCCGTCCGCGCGGATCAAGCTGGCCTCCACGACCCCGCGTCCCCGCGACGCGGCGGGCGACGTCGACTCCAGCAGGTTCCATTGATCGGCCTGGATCTGCCGGTGAAACCAGATCGACGAGTCGGTGGTGCCGCTGCGGTGCGTGCGGGCCGTCATCGAATGCCCGTGCACCCGCAGCGCGGGATCGATCATGTAGACGTCGGTGACGTATGCCGCGACCAACGTGTGCACCAGTGCGCCTTCGGGGAGCCCAGCGGTGACCCGCCACCACAACCGGCGCACGAACGCCCCGCCCGATCCGTCGTCGACGATCCTGATGTCGATCTCGTCCAGCGGCATCGACGGTGCGGGGCCCGCCGGCCCCGTTCGCGGCAGCGCATCGGGATCGTGCGGCGCCGGAGGCCGTTGACCGTGTTCGGGGCCGGGCAGATCGATCGCGAAGGACACCGTGGCCGTGGTCAGCAGGCGTCCGTTCTGGTGGGAGTCGACACGGCGGGACGCCGCGGTGCGTCCGTCGAAGACCCGGGTCACCGTGTAGTCCACGGGATCACCCGCCTCGCCGCCGCGCAGGAATTGCAGGTGCATGTTGGTCGGCATCCGGTCGGCCTCGACGGTGCGGCAGGCGGCAGCCAGGCTCTGAGCCACGAACTGCCCTCCGTAGGAACGCTTTCCGTCGGGACCACTTGCCGGACCTGTCCAGACATCTGCCCCATCGCCCGGCTTCACGTCGAGCAACTCCAGGAGCGAGCTCATGCCACCGCGCCGGATTCGGTGAGCGCGCCGATCTCCTCTGGACTCAATCCCAGCCAGTCGCCAAGCACCGCGGTGGTGTCGTCACCGAGGGCGGGGGCGGGCGCGGCAGGCGGATAGCTGCCGTCGATCGACATGGGCAGCCCCGGTGCCAGGTACTCCCCGATCCTGGGCTGGCTCAACGTGGTGAACATCGGGTTCGTCGTCACGCTTTCGCCGGTGATCGCCTCGGCGAAACTCCGGTATCGGTCCCACAGCACGGAGGTCTGCCTCAGCGCGGCGCTGATCTCCTCGCCCGTATGCGCGCTGAACCATTCGGTGAACACGCCGGTCAGCGCCTCGCGGTGCCGGTATCGCTCACCCTCGTCGGAGAAGTCGGCGCCGAGTGTGTCAGCAAGTGCGGCAACGGCTTTCGCCGTCCCGGTAAGTTCGGTCAGATCGCGGAAGTGCCGCCCCGTCAGCGCCACGATCATGAACGACGCCCCGTCGCTGCTCGTGAAGTCTTGTCCGTACTGGCCGTACACCGAGTTGCCGATGCGTTCGCGCGCATTGCCGTTGATCATCACCTCGGTCAGGAAGCTCAGGTTGCCCGCCGTCGCCAGCGCCACGTTCTCCAACGGGATGCAGATCTGCTGGCCGTGCCCGGTGGCGTCGCGGTGCCGCAACGCGGTGACCACCGCAAGTGCCGCGTAGACGCCGCAGGCGACGTCCCACGCTGGCAGCACGTGGTTGACGGGTGCCGCGAGTTCGGCGGGGCCGGTCACCATCGGGAATCCGATGCCTGCGTTGACGGTGTAGTCGACGCCCGTGCCACCGTCGGCGCGGCCGGAAATCTCGACGTGAATCAGGTCGGGTCGCAATCTGGTCAGGGCCTCATATGAATGCCATTGCCGGCCAACGACGTTCGTTATCAGCACGCCGCTGTCCGCGATAAGCCGCTGCACAAGGTCCTGGCCTTCGGGCGAGCGCATGTCGGCCGCGACGGATCGCTTGCCCTTGTTCAGGCCCGCCCAGTAGATGCTCTCGCCGGACTCGGTGAGCGGCCAGCGGTGATAGTCGGCCGCTCCGCCGATGGGATCGACACGGATCACCTCTGCCCCGAGCTGGGCCAGCGTCATCCCCGCCAACGGCACGGCGACGAAGCTGGAGATCTCGACAATCCGCACCCCGGTAAGGGGACGGGCGGCATCGGGTGTCATCCGATCAAGCTATCAATCGCCTCTGCGAGCCAGCTTGATCGCTGCGGCCTCGATGGTGTCCTCGGACAGCAGGACCGCCAGCGCCGCGTCGCCAAGTGGGATGAAGCTGTCGGCGCTGCAAACTCGGGCCATTGCGCCGGTGTAGCCGTTGTCGAGCAATGCGGCCAGAATGCCTTCGCTGACCCCCCCGCTGGATCGGGTCTCGTCGACGATCAACACCCGTCCGGTGGCGTCCGCCTCGCGGATCATGTCGTTGACCGGCAGCGGCGCGAGCCATCTCAGGTCTACCACGCGCGCCCGGATTCCGACCTTCCCCAGTCTGCGGGCCACCCGCAGGCTCATCCGCAGCCCATTGGCGAACGTCAGAATTGTCAGGTCGGTGCCCTCGCCGTACGTCCGTGCGCGGCCGATCGGCACACCGCCTGCCGGATAGGCCGCGAGCCAGGCGTCGTCGCCGTCGTCATAGAGGTCGCGCGTGTGGTACAGCGCGATGGGCTCGAGAAAGATGCACACGACGCCCGCCGCTTTCGCCGCGGCGACGCAGGTGTGCAGCATCGCCGCGGCGTCGTCGGGCCGCGCGGGCGAGGCGATCACCACCCCTGGGATGTCGCGGATCGCGGCGATGGAGTTGTCGTTGTGGAAATGGCCGCCGAATCCTTTCTGGTATCCGTATCCGGCCACCCGCACCACCATCGGATTGCGGTACTGCCTATTCGAGAAGAACTGCAGCGTCGCGCCTTCACCGCGAATCTGGTCCGCGGCGTTGTGGAGATAAGCGAGGTACTGGATCTCGGGAATCGGCAACAACCCCGAGACCCCGGCGCCGAGCGCAAGGCCCAAAATCGACTGTTCGTCGAGCAGCGTGTCGAAGACCCGCGCCGAACTCGTCTTGGCGAGCAGCCCCCGTGTCACTCCGTACACACCGCCCTTGCGGGCGACGTCTTCACCGAAGATCATCGCCTCGGGATGGCGGTCCAGGATATCTTGCAGCGCATGGTTGATCGCCAGTGCCACCGTCACCGGCGCATCGGGCTCACCGGCCCTGACTGCTGCGACAAGTGACATCGGGGACGCGGCCATGGCGTCATCGATGCTGTCGCGAAGTGGCGTCATCACCGCTTCCGCACTGTCGAGCTGGCCCAGGTCGGCGACCTGCGCGGCCATCTCAATGACGTCGGCGCGCTTGGCCTCATAGCGCTCCAGCACCTCGCCGGGCGTCAACGCGCCGCAGCCGATCAGCAACTTCGCGGTGCACAGCACGGGATCGCGGTCGTAGTCGGCGCTGATCTCCGCCGGGGTCCGATACGCGGGCTCGAAGTCCGAACCGGCGTGTCCCATCAACCGCACCATCCGCAGGTGCAGAAACGCCGGGCGCCGGTTACCGCGCACCCACCCTACCGCAGCCGACGCAGCGTCGAACGTCGCCGCCAGATCCGAGCCGTCGGCCTCGAAATACGCTAGCCCGTCCCGTTTTCCGTAGGTTCGTTCGATCCAGCCACGCGGGGTTTTGACGCTGATCCCGATCCCGTTGTCTTCGCAGACGAACAGCAACGGCATCGGTACACCCTGGTAGGCCGAGTTCAGCGCGGCGTTGATCGCGCCGACGGCCGTGGAATGGTTCGCCGATGCGTCGCCGAAGCTGCACACCGTGACCGCGTCGTCGGGCCAGTTGCCTGGGACGCCGAGCTTGCGTGCCCTGGCGATGGAGAACGCCACGCCCACTGCCCGTGGCAGGTGCGACGCGATGGTCGAGGTCTGCGGAATGATGTTCAGGTCATGGCGGCCGTACACCTTGTGCCGCCCGCCGCCGATCGGCTCCTCGGTGGCGGCCACCAGCCCAAGCAGCACGTCACGCAGCGGATCGCCACCGTCGACCTGGGCGGCGCGGGCTAGAAAAAACCCGCCGGACCGGTAGTGCAGCAGCGCCGGGTCGGTGGGCCGTAGCGCGGCCGCGACGGCGGCGTTGCCCTCGTGCCCGGATGAGCCAATGGTGTAGTAGCCCTTGCCTTGTGACCGCAACCAGCGTGCGGCCAGGTCGAGGTGCCTGCTGCCGAGCTGGGCGTCGAAGAGCGCCATGGCGTCCCGCACGGTCAGCGACGAGCCCAGTGCCGCGCCGCGTGGGCCGCCCATCGCGGAGATGGTTGCGGTGAAGTATTCGTCGATGGGTTCGGGCATGGTCATCCCTCGGTGAGGGTCGCGCTGTCGTCCCGCCCGTTCAGTACGACTCCGCCGTCGCCGTCGATGATGAGTCCCCGCACATACGTCGAATAGGGTGTGGCGCCGTCGAAGATCTCGTTCTTGACCTTCTCGGCCAGGATGGATCGGCCGGCCTCGGTCCACTGGTAGCGGTGCCTGGTCTCCGTCTCGCCCTGGCCCAGGTCCTCGGAAAGGCACTCCAGCTCGACGTCATCGGGCTTGACGACGCCGAGCGCGGTGAGCACCGATTCCGGTCCCCGGCCGTGCAATTCGACGCGCCGGATGGTCTCGGGTCGCAGCGTGGTGTCGGCGCCGTCGGCGAAACGGACCAGCACCCAGCTGTCGTCGACGCCGCGGAACAAAAGCCGCTCGCCGCCGGGCAATAGCTCAGCGACCAACACGTTCTCGTCGACAGAGACCGCGCGTGCCGAACAGACCTGACCCAGCGTCGTCGCCCTGCGCTGCAGCGCCGGCAGGTCCCACGGCCGGACACCGCCATCGAGGGTGTTCTCGAGCAGCCGTCCCACGGCGCCCGCGATGGCGCTGCGGATCGGCCCCTTGTGGCAGCGCGGCAACCGGGTGCCTCGGTCCTTCATCGCACGCAGTGTGTCCAGGACCTCTGAAGGGAGCTCGACATCGATCACACGAGGTCGATGCAGTCGGCGATGGAGTCCAGCACCTGCCCGGGCCGGAACGGATACCGCTCGATGTCCGCGACCGTCGTCGATCCGGTGAGCACCAGGACCGTGTCCAAACCCGCCTCGATGCCCGCGACGACGTCGGTGTCCATCCGGTCGCCCACCATCATGGTGCTCTCCGAATGGGCCTCGATCCGGTTCAGGGCACTGCGGAACATCATCGGGTTCGGCTTGCCGACGAAGTACGGTTCGCGACCGGTGGCCTTGGTGATCATGGCCGCGACCGAGCCGGTGGCCGGCATCGGGCCCTCGGCGGACGGTCCTGTGACGTCGGGGTTCGTCGCGATGAACCGTGCCCCGCCGATGATCAGCCGGATGGCCTTGGTGATCGCGGTGAAGGAATAGGTCCTGGTCTCACCGAGCACGACGAAGTCCGGGTCGGTGTCGGTCAGCGTGTACCCGACCTCGTGCAGCGGGGTGGTCAGGCCGGCCTCGCCGATGACGTAGGCCGACCCGCCGGGCAGCTGGTCGTTCAGGAATGCCGCGGTGGCCAGCGCAGACGTCCAGATCGAGCCCTCGGGCACGGACAGGCCGGAGCGCAGGAGGCGGGCGGACAGGTCACGGGGGGTGAAGATCGAGTTGTTCGTCAGGACCAGGAACGGTCTTTCGCGCTCGACCAGCCGCTGCAGGAACTCCGCGGCTCCCGGCAGAGCGTGTTCTTCGCGGACGAGGACGCCGTCCATATCGGTCAGCCAGCATTCGGGTGTTGAGCGCACGGCCTCAGTCTGTCAGCTCGGCATGATGGCCCGGTGACGAATTTCGAGCTGCCACGCAACTTGATCGAGGACTTCCAGGACGAGGCTCCCGATTCTGCGCGGCGAGCCTGGTTGGCCGGGCTGGAAGGGCTCGTCGCCGACCTGGTCGAGACATGGTCGCTTACCGATGTGCGGCGGCCGTTTCAGCCGGGGGGCGCCAGCGCGTGGGTCGCGCCGGTCCGTACGACCGACGGACTCGACGCGGTGCTCAAGGTCGGCTGGACACACGACGAGGCGCTGCACGAGGCGGACGGACTGCGATTCTGGGCAGGCGACGGCGCGGTCCTGCTGTACGCGTCGCGCGCCCAAGGTGCCACAACGGCGCTACTGCTCGAAAGGTGCCGCCCCGGTACACCATTGAACGAGGCCGAACGGCCCGAGGAACAAGACGTGGTCGTCACCGAGGTGCTGCGCAGGTTGTGGCGAGAACCGCTCGGCGACAGTCCCTTTCGGCCGCTGGCCGAGATGTGCGAAGCGTGGGCCGACGAGTACGAGGACGACGCCGCGGAGGCCGAGGATGTGCCCGACCCCGGAATCGTCCGCGCCGGCATGGAGTTGCTGCGCGACCTTCCCCGCACGGCGCAACGAAGCGTCGTGTTGGGCACCGACCTGCACGCGGGAAACATTCTTGCCGCCGAACGCGAACCATGGCTGGTCATCGACCCCAAGCCGTATGTCGGCGATCCGGCCTACGATCCCGTGCAGTACATGCTCAACAATCCCGGCAGGCTGATGTCCGACCGCGACGAGTTCATCGACCGCATCGCGGACCTTGCCGGTGCCGATCGAGAGCGGCTGGCCCAGTGGGTATTCGCCCGGTGCGTGTCGGAATCGATCCGCTCACGTCCGCTGCGCGAAGTCGCCGAGACGATGGCGGCCGTCATCTGATGTGTGCCATGACGATGTCGGCGACCTGCTCGACGGGCACGGTGGTGACGACTTCCAGCGTCGCGGCCTCTCTCAGCAGTGGCTCGACCGTCTCCAAATAATCGAGAGTCTCGGCGATTTCGGCAGGATCCTGCCCGTAGGGATTGCTGGTTCGCGTGGTGAGTCGTTCGACGAGCACGTCTGCCGGCGCGCTGAGCAGCACGATGTGGTCGAACCGCGGATAGAACCGCACCTGATTGCGCGTGGTGCCCTGCACGAACAACGTTCCGTCAAGTTCCTCGTCGAGCAGAGCGTCCATCCGGTCCTCACGCCACAGTTGCTCACCGTCGACGGTCTCGTAATAGTCGCCGTAGTCGGTGTCGACGGTTCGGTGGCCACGCTGGGCCAGCTCGCTCAACAGCGCCGACTTACCCACGCCCGACATCCCGGTGATCAACACGCGCGTCACGGCAAGAGGTTATCCCCCGGGTGATTCACGGGTTAGCCCCATTACCCGGCGTGGCCGACGCACCTAGCGTGATCGAGGTGCCGAATTCGGCGGTATCGACTTCCCTGCGCGGCGCCCGTCGGCTGCTGCTGGCCCTGGCTGCGGTCGCGGTGATCACCGCGTGGCTGCCCCCGCTGTTTCCTCCGACATACCCGACCGCCCACCTGCCGATGTGGATGGCGATCGGCGTGCTGAGCAGCGGCCTCGCCGTGCTGGTGTCCATCCGACCGATGACGGTGCGGTGGATTCTGCTGACCGGCGGCTGGTGGCTGGTCGGGCTGACGGTGATTCAGGCGTTTGTCGTCGGTGACCTGATCGCAATGTTCTCGACCTGGTTGTCGGTGCCGGTGCTGGCGTTGTTCGCGGGGCAGCTGCGGCCGAAACCGCGTAAGGCTCTGGTCGCCGCGCATGCGATCTTTGCCGCCTGCTGGGTGGGCGTCGGGCTGACGTTCGTCGCGATGTCGGTAGTAGCCATGTCCACCAACGACATTCGGACGACGCAGGCCGTTTACGAGCTGATGGCGGTTTTCGACATCACGCTGCTGCCGTGGACCAACTTCGGCACCATTCTCACCGGCATCGCGCTGAGCATGACGACGAAGTGGGGGCTGGTCCGCTACTACTGGGTGGTTGCCAAGGTCGCGATCGCCGTCGGAATCCTTGTGATGGCGTTCGGATTTCTTCACGACGCCCTGGAGCGAGCGGCCCACGAGGCGGCGGCGTTGGCGGCGGCCGGCGGCACCGCCGCGCAGATCAGCGGTGCATCGGACGTGGTGTTGTGGGGGTTCGGCGTCGCGCTGCTGAGCCTGGTCGGCGCCCTACTACTGTCGCTGTACAAACCGGGCGGGCGAATCAGGCGCAGGCAGCTCACCCGGTCGGCCGCCAAAGTCGCAGCTACCCAACCGCATTGAGGGTGGAGATGGGCGCATCGCCGGTCGAACGAGCACGGTGCAGGGAACTATGGCTAGATTGGCCGGATGACCACGGTAACGATCGACGCACCGGACGGTCCGATCGATGGGCTCTTGAGCATTCCCGACGGGCCGACACCACGGCCAGGCGTCGTGGTGGTGCACGACGCGGTCGGCTACGGCCCCGACAAGGAGTCGACCTCCCGTCGAATCGCCGCGGCCGGATACCTCGCCGTCACACCGAATATGTATTCGCGCGGTGGTCGAGCGCGGTGCATCAGACAGGTCTTTCGCGAGATGCTGACGAAACGTGGCCGCGCCCTCGACGACATCTTGGCCGCCCGCGATCATCTGCAAGCGATGCCGGAATGCAACGGATCGGTCGGCATCGTCGGCTTCTGCATGGGTGGCCAGTTCGCGCTGTTGATGTCGCCAAAGGGTTTTGGGGCCTCGGCGTCGTTCTACGGCAACCCGATGCCGCGCCACCTCAGTGAAACGCTTGACGGAGCGTGCCCCATCGTGGCCAGCTTCGGCCGTCGGGATCCCCTTGGCATCGGAGCGCCTTCGCAGCTGCGCAAGGTCGTCGAGGCCAAGGGCATCACCGCCGATATCAAGGTCTACCCCGGCGCCGGCCACAGCTTCGCCAACGAACTGCCCGCTCAGCCGTTGTTGCGGATCGCGGGGATCGGCTATAACGCGGCCGTGACCGAGGACGCCTGGTCGCGCGTGTTCACCTTCTTCGGCGAGCACCTCAACTGATCAGCCGTGCCTGGCCGTGTTCAAGCGCGAATTGCGATAGCCGTAAAGCCCGTACACGACGAGGCCGATCACCAGCCAGATCCCGAACCGCATCCACGTGGTCGACGTGAGATAGGTGGTGAGCCAGATCGACGACCCGACCCCGATGAGCGGGATGACCGGCATCCCGGGCGTTTTGAAACCACGCTCGATCTCCGGTGACCGGTAGCGCAACACGATGACCGCGGAGCACACGACCGCAAAGGCAAGCAGGATCCCGATGTTGGTGAGCTCGGCGGCCTCGGCGATCGGCAAGAAGCCGGCGATAAGGCCCGACCCGATGCCCACGATCCACGTGACGCGCACGGGCACCCGGTGTTTGGTGTCGACGGCGGCAAACCATTTGGGCAGCAGGCCGTCGCGGGACATCGAGAACCACACCCGGGTCACGGCATACATGAACGTGAACATCACCGTGGCAATACCGAGGATGGCGCCCACCGAGATCAAGGTGGCGATCCACGGCAGGCCGACGTCCTGGAATGCCTGCGCGAAGGCCGACTCCGGATCGACCTCGCTGTACTTGATCATCCCGGTCAGCACCAGGCACGCGAGGACGTAGAGCACCATCGAGATCGCCAACGAAATCAGGATCGCTTTGGGCAGAATCTTTCGCGCCTCCGAGGACTCCTCGGCCGCTGTGCTCATGGCGTCGTACCCGAACACGGCGAAGAACACCACCGAGGCGCCGGCGAACACCCCGGCCCACCCGAACGGCAGGAACGGCGTGTAGTTGTCGGTGTTCACGTAGAACACGCCGAGCCCGATGATCAGGACGACCAGACCGACCTTGAGCCAGACCAGAAAGCTCTCCACGCGGGCAGCATTGCGGATACCCCTGGTGAGGACGAACGCGATCAACAGGCACAGCAGAAGTGCGAACAGGTCGACCACGCGACCCGGTTGCTCGGGGTCGCTGCCCGGCGCCCCGAGCATCCACTCGGGCAGGTTCAGCCCGAGTTGTTCGACAAGGAAACCGAAGTAGCCGGAGATACCGATGCCGACGACGGCGACGATCGCGGTGTACTCCAGCAGCAGGTCCCAGCCGATGAACCAGCCGACGCCTTCGCCGAGGACGACATAGCCATAGGTGTAGGCCGACCCGGCCTTCGGGATCATGCCCGCGAACTCTGCATACGACAGAGCGGCGCAAGCGCTCGCAACGCCGGCCACCAGAAACGACAGGAGCACCCCTGGCCCGGCCTTGTCGCTCGCCACCGCTCCGGCGAGAGAAAAGATGCCGGCGCCGATGATGCCGCCGATGCCGATCGCGGTGAGCTGCCACAGCCCAAGCACGCGTTGCAGCCCGCCGCCCTCCTTCAGATCTTCCGGTTCGACGTCATCGACCGGCTTGCGGCGGAAGATTCCGGACGGAGAGGAGCCGAGAATGCTCATGTGGCGCGGCCTTTCGACTATGAACGCTATGGCGTTCGATCGACGTGACCTGACTCACGCTATCGCGTTGTGGGCCGCTACTTGGTCATCTCCGCTTACTCTCTCGAGCGGCCGCGGCGAAGGCCGCTATGGAGGGAAACTCCATGGCGTAGCTGAACTCGTCCGTCGGCCCCGGGTGTCGCACCCCATCCGGGGCGGTCGTGGCGGCGGTTGAGCCACACCGAGGCAAGCCCGTAGCGCTTTGCCGGAACGTGGTCGTGGCGAAGGCTTTGCGTCGAGCGTGCGATCTCAACCAGCGCGGCGGATCTAACCGGTCGGAAGATCGGGCATCGGCACATTGCAGCGGTCGCGGAAATCAGCGGCTGCTTGCCTGACGACCCTGAGCTCGTCACGCACGTGGGGGTTCGCGTCCAAATAGGCCTGGATCTCTGTCGACATCTGATCCCTGGGCTTGCCCTTGAGACCGGTGAAAAACGCGTTTACGTCAGGATGGCTGAATAGGTAGGCCGACGTGCCGGCGGACACGCCGGACATGACGCCGGCGAGGTCGGCGGCCGTGCAGTTCGGCGGATCGGCGGCCGCCGTTGCCGCGGTGCCGAAAAGCATCGCACCGGCAATCATGCCGGCGCCTATAACGCTGCGAGAGAACATAAAAAGCTCCTTGCTCGGGTGGACGATGGGACTTGTTGGAATGCTCAACGCGGTCCGATACCTCCGCCGCCGCCTCCCGGGCGGCCGGGACGACCCGGATCGAGGTCGATGTCGATGCCCCAGTCGTCACTGCAATACCAAGGGTCGGCGCAATAACCGGGGTAGACCGGCCCCGCCTGCGGGGGAGTGGGGCCACCGCCCCGTACCGTGCCCTGTGCACACACGGTGGCATAGCCCGCATTCGTGCAGTCCGCCGTTGCCGGCGGCGCAGCGACAACGACGGCAGCAGGCACCGCCGCCGAAGCAACTCCCAAAATTAGATACCGCGGAACCAATCTCACGGCCACTCCCCTCCTCAGATAGGTGGCCCGTCGCCGTAGATCTCCCCTGACAACGCGCTCGAACCGTATGGGCGGACTGTAATTCGGCCAGCGAGACAGTATCGGTGATTGCACATTTTCATCGATTCGCCATTCGGATAAGCGAAGCGCTTAACGCCGGCCCTAAATTGACAGGTGTGCTAAATACGGTTTAGCTACCCTAACCTGGCATTTCATGTGCCGGCTGCTGAGGCTGCCGAGGACGATCCCATCTGCGGCACCCAGGACAGCACACTGGACTTCACTGTCCCCAAACGTCCGATTCGTAAGGTGCACAAGGGGATCCCCGCCTTCACCACCCTCACGGGCGGCGCCTATTTCTTCCTTCCCGGCATCAATGCCTTGCGCTATCTGACCACGCTGGGCAAGGAGGACATGCCATGACCGCTGCCCGCACATACAACCAGAGTCACGTCGCCATAAAACACGACGGGGGCAGGCGGATCAGCATCTACTGGACGTGGAGCTACCCATGGGAGGCGCAACGTATTCCGGGAGAGATGTACAACCGCTTCTCCACCATGACCGAAGTGCGAAATGCGTTGTGGCCCAGCTACGAGACCGCAGAATGCGACGACGCACACTTCCTGCAGGGCATCGCAGGAACACTGGAGCTCTTCCACCGTTCGACCCTGGCATTCCAGGAGCTCGCGGGCGAAGCGACCGGACACCCTGTTGCTGTGTTCCAGCGCATCGACCAGGCCGGCTACAAACTACCGATCGACGAGCGGATTCTTGCCGACACCGACACCCTGATGGTGTTCGGGCTCGACCACATCCTGTCCGAACAGGAAGCCGCGCCCAAAGAGATCGACGCAATCAAGCAGTGGTTGCAGCGCGAAGGCACCTGCCTGCTACTCGCGCCACATCATGATGTCGGTTTCACCGACGACTTTGCGCAGCGGCAAACGGAATTCGAACATCACGGCGACCCGTTGGTGCCACGCCAACAGCGCTTCGGTCAGTACACGCGGTCGCTGATGAAGGCACTCGATGTACCCGTCCACAACAAGTGGGGGCTACGACCGGCAGTCGTCGAAGGCACCAAGGAAATCGCTCCGCTGACCGGGTTCCGTGACCTGGACGCGGCACGGCTGCTCGACAATGTCACCACGTTCAACTTCCACCCCCATCTGCCGCACTACGAACTGACCGCTCCCGAGGGCGACGACCTGCGGGTGCTCGGCCGCCAGCGCGTCGACCCCTACCGGCCGCACCCGTTCACCGCCGACGGCAGCACGGAGTTCAATGCGCTGATCTGGATGCCGCCAGTGGGTCGGCGTGCCGGCGACATCGTCCTGATCGATTCCACCCACTTCACCACGCTGTTCGGCGGCGCCGACAGCCTGCGCAACCTCTGGCGCAACCTGGCCACGATGCAATAGCGCGTCGACTGCAATCTGCGGTCATCGACGGCGAAACCTCGTCCATTCCGCGCCACCGCAGCCTAGGGTCGGATCATCCGATGATGAGCGAGGTGCCCGCCATGAGTGATCGCCCGGTTCGATCGAGACGACCTTCGGCGGCAGCCAAGAAAACCGCCGCCACGAAGACCGCCGCCGATGGATCACCGCCAGCCAAACGCACCCCCGCTGCCAAAACGCCAAAACCACGTGAGATCAGCGTCGGCACCGACGCCGCGTTCGCACCCGGCTCACCGCAGCCGCGGCGACGGCTGAAGAACATCTCCGAGGTGAGGCACTTCTTTCGGACCAACGATGTGCCCATCCTGTTCTTCGGCGCAACGCCGTTCAACCTGTTGGGCCTTGACCGCTGGATCCGCAACTTCACCTACATCACCTACTACGACGCCTGGGACGGCGCGCACCCCCGGGTGTTCACGCCGAGCCACAAGCCGTACCAGGAGTTCGAGAGCGGCGACGAGATCAACAACTGGCTGCTGTGCAACGCCGAAGTCCGCGCACATATCGACGCGGCGACCCCACGGGGCGTGCGGCCCAAGGTCGCGATGGTCTTCTTCGACAGCGAAACCGAGGACATCTGCAAGGAACTCGGCTACGACCTGATCCTGCCGCCGGCCAGTCTGCGCCAACACCTGGACTCCAAGATCGTCACGACCCGCCTCGGAAACGAGGCAGGCGCCCCGAGCGTGCCGAACGTGCTGACCCGGGTCGACGACTGGGCGGGCCTGCAGGCCGTGGCCGAAAAGGCCGGTCTCGGTGACGAACTCGTTGTGCAGACGCCGTACGGCGACTCGGGCAAGACCACCTTCTTCATCTCGTCCGAAGCAGACTGGCGCAAGCACAGCAGCGACATCGTCGGCGAGGAAATCAAGGTGATGCGCCGCATCAACAACCGCCCCGTCGCCGTCGAAGCGGTGCTCACCCGGTGTGGAACCGTCGTCGGTCCCTTCATGTCGGAGCTGATCGGCTACAAGCGGTTGACGCCGTCCCGCGGCGGCTGGTGCGGCAACGAGATGTTCCCAGAAGTCCTCACCGGCGAAAGTCGGCGCACGGCAACGCAGTTGGTGCGACGGCTGGGCGACCGGCTGGCCAAGGAAGGTTACCGCGGGTTCTTCGAGGTCGACGTCCTCGTCGACACCGACACCGGTGAGGTGTACCTCGGCGAGCTCAACCCGCGAATCAGCGGCGCGTCGTCGATCACCAA
Source organism: uncultured Actinomycetota bacterium (assembly GCA_963711755.1). Taxonomy (GTDB): domain Bacteria; phylum Actinomycetota; class Actinomycetes; order Mycobacteriales; family Mycobacteriaceae; genus Mycobacterium. The sequence continues at coordinate 1,132,874 of CAVQFK010000022.1, read as the reverse complement.
CGTCACCGCCGGCGCGTACGCCGACGTGCCGCTGTTCCTGTTCCACATCCTCGAGTACATGAACATCGACTTCGACCTCGACGTCGACGAGATCAACGAACGCTGGGAAGAGCTGGCCTCGGCCGACGTGTGGAGCCAGATGGTCATGAAGGAGACCGATGATGTCGTGCAGCGGCTCACGGCCACACCGCGCACCGGCCAGTATTCGCTCGACGCCAGCGGCGCGCTGGTGTTCCGTCGGTCGGCCCTAGACTGGCATCAGCTGCAGAACGAATCCGAGGCCTTCTTCCTGCGCATCTACGGACCCGGCGACTACCGGTGGAAGGGCGCCGACCTTGGCGTGGTGGTGACCAAGGGCCGCCTGCAGGTGGACTCGGGCACCGGCAAATCGGCGCTGGCGATCCGCGCACGCCACCTCATCGACTCACTTCGAAGCGAATATGCAGGTACTCCGATATCTGAACCCGCCCCTCCTGCGACCACTGTTGGCGTGAAGTCCGGCTGAGCTTCGGCGTGACGGGCCCGAACCACTACAGTCGTCGCCATGGTTCTAGGCGGCAACACCGGACGCGTGCCGTCGGACGTGACGCTGGACAACTGGCAGTCCGCCGCGCAACTGCACTGGACGTTCCAGCACGTTGCCGACTTCCTGCCGACGGCGGTCATCTCACGCGGCACTGGGCCCGTCGCCGAACTCCCTAGCGCTCCGACCGAGCTGTCGGACATCGCGCTGTACGACAAGACCAACGGCAGGCGCACCACCGTCGGGGATGTGATGGCCGCTACCGCGACCGACGGCTGGATCGTCACCCAACGCGGACGGGTGCTGGCCGAGGAGTACTACGGCGGCATGGCCGCCGACAGCTCGCATCTGCTGATGTCGGTGAGCAAGTCGTTGATCGCTACCGTTACCGGGGCGCTCGTCAGCAACGGCGCGCTTGATGTCGATGCACAACTGACGAACTACGTTCCCGCCCTGGCCAACTCGGGGTACGCCGGTGCGACAGTGCGCAATCTGCTCGACATGCGTTCGGGTGTCGCGTTTTCCGAGGACTACCTGAACCCGTTGGCCGAGGTGCGTCTGCTGGAGCAGGCCATCGGGTGGGCGCCGCGCACGGTGCCGGATCTGCCAACCACCATGTACGACTTTCTGCTCACCCTCCAACAGGCTCAGCCTCACGGCGGACCCTTTCACTACCGGTCCTGCGAAACCGATGTGCTCGGCTGGATTTGCGAGGCGGCCAGCGGGATTCGCATGCCCGAACTGATGTCACAGCTGCTGTGGGCCAAGCTCGGCGCCGAGTACGACGCGACCATCGGTGTCGACTCCGTCGGCACGGGTATGTTCGACGGCGGCATCAATGCCAGCCTGCGCGATCTCGTCAGGTTCGGGTCGTTATTCCTGAACGGCGGAACGTCGTTGACGGGTGAGCACGTGGTGTCGCTGTCGTGGATCGCGGACACGTTAACCGGTGGTATCGATTCGCGAGCGGCGTTCGCCGCGAGTCCCGACGACAACCGGATGCCGGGCGGCATGTACCGCAACCAGTGCTGGTTCCCCTATCCCGGCAACAATGTGTTGCTGTGCTTGGGGATTCACGGCCAGATGATCTACGTGAATCGGTCGGCCAACATGGTCGCGGCCAAGCTGTCGAGCTGGCCACTGCCCCAGGACGCCACCAAACTGTTCCCGACCATCGCCGCGTTCGACGAGGTCGCCGCCAGCCTGTCCTGACGGTTTAGGTCGATTCCCCGTCCTCGCCGGCCTGTCCGTCAGCGCCGTTCTGTCCCTGCTGACCTGTTTGTCCGGTGTTGCCGGTGCTGCCCGTGGACCCTGCGCCGCCGAATCCTCCGCTAGAGCCACCGGCACCACCCTGGCCACCGCCGCCGCCGCTGCCACCTGCACCACCCGCGCCGCCTGCGCCCAGGGCGCCGCCCTTGCCCGGTTCCGCGCCCGGGTTGGTTTGGACGTCGCCGCCATCGCCGCCGTCGCCGCCGTCGCCGCCCTTCGAGCCTGTCCCGCCGGTGCCGCCGGTGCCACCCTGGCCGCCCTGGCCGCCGCTGCCGAACAGACCGCCGTTACCGCCTTTGCCGCCCTGTGCACCCGTAGCGCCGGTGCCGCCCTGGACACCCGCGCCGCCCGCGCCGCCCGCGCCGCCCTGGCCACCCTGGGCTACGCCGAACTCAAGGCTGGTGCCGGCGTTCCCGCCGTCACCACCATCGCCACCGTCGGCGCCGGTGCCTCCATTGCCACCTGCGCCGCCTGTGCCGCCGGCCCCGGACGCCTGACCGAATCCGCCTCCGGCGGTGCCACCGTCACCGCCCTGCGCACCGGCGCCCCCGTTGCCGCCGGCGCCGCCGCCGCCGCCCACCGAGCCCTGAGCGCCTATGACAGTGACGCCACCCCCGCCCTTACCACCTGCGGTTCCGGGGCCGCCATCCTCGCCGGGCGTTCCGGTGCCACCGATGAGCATCTCGGCGTCACCCGTGGCGGCGGGATTGGCGAATGTGCCGTCCTTTGCAGTGGTGCCGTTGGGGGTGGGGTTGACGCCCGGATTTCCTGTCGCGCCGATGCCTCCCATGCCACCGGCGCCGCCGTTGCCGAACAACGTCGCGCCGTTGCCACCGTCGCCACCCTTTGCACCCAGGCCGCCCGCACCACCTGCGCCGCCGTCGCCGAAGATGAAACCACCGTTGCCGCCTTTACCGCCGGCCTGGCCGGGGGCCCCGTCACCGCCCTTGCCTCCGGAGCCGAACAGCCCGCCGTTGCCGCCATCCTGGCCGGGGAGGCCGTCTCCGCCGTTGCCGATCAGCAGACCGCCGTTCTCACCGGGTCCGCCGTTGCTGATGAAGATCTTGATGATCGCGGCGATCGGGTCAAGGAGGCTGGGTCCCGGCGGCGGAGCCATGAGGGGGGCGAACTCGGTGGTCATCGCCATCGTTCTCGCGGAGGAGGCATCCTCTGGTCCGGTCAGCGCAGCCAGCAGACGGTTCGGCGTGGCACCGCCACCACCCGTCTGTGGCACCGTCAATGAAATCACCTCGGGCGCAAAGAAAGTCGATGCAACGGTGCGAGTCGTCACGATGCCACCCTGCTGCACCGAAATGCCGGGTGCGGACCCTCCGGTGAGGCCTGGCGCGAAGACCACACCGGGTCCGCTGCCGGCCGCCTGCGTGCTCGCCGGGATGAAGCCGAGGACCGCAAGCGGCGCGGGTGCCGACGCGCCTGCCTGCGCCACAGCCACCTCCGCCTGTGTCAGTGTGTTCTGCGCGACGTCCAGTTTCGGCTGGGCGTCGTCAGTGCCCGGCAGCGGCGTCACGCTGCCCGATGTCAAGAGAATTCCGGCCCCGGCGATCGCTACCCCGGAGGTGATGTACGGACGAACGGACATGTGATGACCCCCAAATCGACCTCATGGTTGCGCTGATGCCAGCCACTTGTAGGGCAATTTACGCTTGCTGAGGCAGCAAAACCATCGAAAACACGCAACTACCGCAAACAGGAATAAGCGGTGATGTCAATTAGCCGGGACATGGCCTCGGCGACGCGCGTATCTCACAGCTGTTATTTGAAGACTCGTTGATCGCACGTCAATCCATGTCTGCAGCAAGGCTATTCAAATTGTCACCCTCTCGACGGCGGTCGAGGCCCATAATCCTTTGCAAGCGGAACTATTTTTGCTCTGACGCCGCGGTTTGCAAAGTAACTGTGGGCCATAAGCCCGCCCATTCCAGTTTGCTGCCGAAAGATATCACCGACGTTAGCGCCATGGCCTCGACGGCCGAGCGAGCGGTTTCGTACGCGACACGCCGGTGGGGCGTACGAAACGGCACACTCGCGGCTGACCCGGCGCTTGGGGTCTACCTGACCGGCGTGAAGGTGATGTGCAGCTCGCTGAGTCCCCGCATGATGAACGTCGATTCGTAGGTGTAGCGCCGCGCCTCTGCCGGACCGTGGCGCTCCTCGGAAATCGCGATGCCGGTCATTCTGTCGAGGATCCTGTTCAGCGATATCCGGCCCTCCGCGCGGGCCAACGGCGCGCCAGGGCACGAGTGGACGCCTCGGATGAACGCGATCTGCTCGCGCACGTTCGGTCGGTCAGCGCTGAAGGTGTTGGGATCGGCGAATTTTCGCTCGTCCCGATTGCAGGCACCTGGAAGCAACATGACTGTTGTCCCGGCCGGGACCTGCACGTCTCCAACGGTTGTCGTGGTGCGTGCCATTCGGAAATGGGCTTTGACTGGACTCTCCATCCGCAGAGTCTCTTCGAGGAACGCCGGGATCTTGCTGCGATCCTCGCGCAGGACAGCTTCATACTCCGGGTTGTCCCCGATGATCCGCACCGCAGAACTCACCAGCTTGGTTGTCGTTTCAGTCCCGGCGGCGAACAGGAACGTCGACAGGTTCATGACGTCTTCGATCTCGGGCGTGGATCCGTCTTCGTACTTGGCTTGCGCCAACTCGGTCAGCACATCCTCGCGCGGCGCCCGCCTTCGGTCCTCGATGTAGCCGTAGAACTTGTCGTTCAGCCATTGCAGCGGATTGTGCGAGGTGGGTGTCTCCTTGCCCAACTCCCCGACGGTTTCGAGCGCAAAGGCCGCCTTGAACTCTTCGTAATCCTCGGCGGGCACGCCAAGAAGGTCGGCGATCACGAGCAGTGAGAAGGGTTTGGCGTAGTCCGTGAGGAACTCGGCTTCGCCCCGTTCGATGAACGTGTCGAGCTGCTTGTCAGCCAGCCGCCACATGAACGCTTCGTTTTCCTTGAGGCGCTTAGGCGTGATCAGCTTGTTCATCAGACCGCGGCTGCGGGTGTGCAGCGGCGGGTCCTGGGATGTGATGTGCTCGGCCATCGGCACCTGGGCACGGTGCTTCTCGATCAGGTCCGTCACATCGTCGGCGTCGCCGGGGCCGATCGGCATGCCCGAGAACGGCCCCGCGACCGATACGCACGAGGAGAACGCCGGATCCTTGTAGACCGCCAGAGCTTCGTCGTAACCCGTAACGGCCAGCACGTTGAACGGGGTCGCCTGCGCCACTGGGCACTTCGACCGCAGATGATCGAAGTACGGATACGGGTCCGGGACTAGCGATACGTCGGTGAAGAAGTCAACTGTTTCGAAATCGGTCACGAAGCGCTCCCGGCGGGATCAAAGAGCACTGGCACTGACGTGGGTGACCGGAAGGCCTGCCCACGGATGTACGGGTCTTCGGCCGCGGGATCCAGCCGCAGATTCGGCAGGCGGTCGAACAGGAGGTTCAGCGCGACCCGCATTTCCAGCCGCGCGAGGTGCATACCCAGGCATACGTGAACACCATGTCCCCAACCGATGTTCGGCTTGATATCGCGAAAGATGTTGAACCGGTTCGGATCGGCGTATCGCTCGTCCTGCCGATTGGCCGCACCCAGTATCGGCATCACCGAGCATCCGGCCGGGATCTGGACTCCGCCGAGTTCGGTGTCCCTGCTGGCCACCCGCGTGATCATGATCAGTGGCGGTTCCCACCGCACCGCTTCTTCGATCGCCTGTGGAAGCAGCGACCTGTCGGCCCGCACCGCGTCGAGCTGATCGAGGTTGGATAGCAAGGCGAACAGCAGATTTCCGAGCGACCGGTAGGTGGTCTCGACACCGGCGGGGAGCAGCAGCCTCAGGAATGAGAAGATCTCCTCGTCCGACAGCTTCTCCCCGTCGATCTCGGCCGCTGCCAGCCCGCTGATCAGATCATCGCGGGGGTCCTGCCGCCGCGCCTCGAGTATCGGTCTGAAGTACTCCGCCAGCGCCTGCGATGCTTCCCGGCCGCGCTCCGGGTTGACGGTGAAGGACAGCAGCGAGATCGACCACTTCTGGAACTGGGCGTAGTCCTCCTGCGGAAGGCCGAGCAGGCCGGCGATGATCAGCGTGGGATAGGGAAAGTTGAACTCCTTCACCAGGTCCGCGCTGCCGCGATCGACGAAGCGGTCGATCAACGCATTGCCGATCTTCGTCACCAGCTCGTCCTCCCAGCGGGCCAGGGCCTTCTGCGAGAACGCTTTTGACACCAGGGCACGATGCCGCCCGTGCTGCGGCTCGTCCATGCCGAGCATCACATGCTTGCCGAAGACATCGCCGAACGCCTGGATGATGATCGAAGAGGAGAAGGTTTCGTTGTCCCGCAGCATCTGCTGGGCTTCTTCATAGCGGTACACCATGAAGATGGGCTTGCCCTCTTGGCCGGGGATCCCGGGAATCTCGATCTTCTGGACGGGCTCTTCACGACGCAGCCGGTTCAGTTCGGTATAGGGGTCCCGCACATCACCCGACACGAAGTCGTCGAATTCCCCGAAGTCCGCTAGGTCCTCAAATAGCTGCATAGCTGCTCCTTAAGCGGGGTAGGCGACGGACTTGACTTCGGTGTACTGGTCGAATCCGGCGGTGCCGTTCTGCCGGCCGACGCCGCTGGCCTTGAAACCGCCGAACGGCGTGTCGGCGCCGTAACCCGCGGCGCCGTTGATACCGAGGAACCCGGCGCGCAGTCGTTTGGCGACGGCCAGGCCGTGTTCGATGGAACCTGCCATCACGTTTCCCGCCAACCCGTACGGGCTGTCGTTCGCGATTCGCACCGCATCGTCCTCGTCCGTGTACGGGATGACCGCAAGCACCGGCCCGAAGATCTCCTCCTGCGCGATGGTCATCGAGTTGTCGACGTCGACGAAAAGCGTTGGCTTGACGAAGAAGCCCTTGTCGAGTCCGTCGGGCTGCTCAGGCCCGCCGACCACCAGTCGCGCACCCTCGTCGATGCCCTTCTGGATGTATCCGCGGACGCGGCTGCGTTGTTTGTCCGAGATCACCGGACCGCAGAATGTGCCGGGGTCCTGCGGATCACCTGGCGCCTGACTCTTGTAGATGCCCTTGAGGATCTCGACACCTTCGTCGTAGCGCGACCGCGGCAACAGCAACCGCGTCGGGTTCGCACAGCCCTGGCCGGCGTGCATGCACGGCGCGATGCCCATCATGCAGCCCAGCGCGAAGTCGGCATCCTCGAGCACGATCGTGGCGGACTTGCCGCCCAGTTCCAGGAACAGGCGTTTCATGGTGGCCGCGCCCTTCTCCATGATCCGCTGACCGACAGCCGTGGAACCGGTGAACGAGACCAAGTCGACCTTCGGCGACAGCGTGAGCTCCTCGCCGACGAAATGGTCGGATGCGGTGACGACGTTCACGACTCCCGCTGGGATGTCGGTCTTCTCGGCGATCAGCCTGCCCAGCCGGGTCGCGTTGTACGGCGTATTGGGTGCCGGCTTGAGGACGACGGTGCACCCTGTGCCCAGTGCTTGACCGATCTTCTGAATGGTGACCTCGAACGGGAAGTTCCACGGCACGATCGCGCCGACCACACCTGCGGGCTCCCGCCACACCTTGCGTGTGGTGTTCATCCCGGTGACCGACACGACTGCGTCTCCGAGGGAGGTCTCCCAGGGATATTCGTCGATCAGCTTGGCTGGGTATCGCAGCGCATCGGCAAGCGGCGCATCCAGCTGCGGCCCATGTGTGATCGCACGCGGACAGCCGACCTCGAGGATCAGTTCCTCGCGGAGTTCTTCCTGCTCGGATTCCAGCGCGTCCTGCAGTTGCAGCAGACACCGTTGACGGAATGAGTGATTGGTGGACCAGTCCGTGTCGTCGAACGCACGCCGGGCGGCGTCGATGGCCCGATGCATATCGGCTTTCGACGCGTCGGCGACCTCGCCGATGACCTCTTCGGTCGCCGGGTTGATATTGGTGAAGGTGCCTGCCTGGCCGTCGACGAGCTTGCCGTCGATCATCATCTTCGACTCGAAGCGCACGGTGTCAGGCATCGTTCCTGCTTCCTCGCATCGCGCCGAAGCGCGGAATTCCCATCATCACGCGGGTCATGTGGTGCATTGCCGACCCGGGTAGTAACCGACTGGTGATGAGCAACATTCGCGCGTCCGGGCCCACTGGGCGCCGGACGAACGGCTTGTTGCTGTCCAGCGCCTTCTCGAGACCGGCGGCGAACCGCCCGGGTGACTTCGCGGCCAGGCGCATCGCGGCCCGACCACGTTTGTCCATCGTGGCGTGATGCCGGGCGTACGGCCCATTCAGATCACGGGCGTCCGTGGTGCCGGCATCGGTGATGATCTCGGTGTCGAAGGTGCCGGTGACCAGGACCGTGATACCGATTCCGTATGGCGCGACCTCACCGGCCATCGCCTCGCCCCAGCGTTCCAGAGCGCCCTTGACGGCCGAATACGGTAGCGGTGGCTGGCATTCCGCGCACGCCGCCCACACTGGACACCAGGACGATTCGCCCGCGGCCGGCTTCCCGCATGGAGGGCAGGAGCGCCTTGGTCAGTGCCACCGGGCCGAAGATGTTGGTCGCGAACATCTGCTCCCAGAGGCTTATCGGGCACTCCTCGACCATTCCGGCGGCGGAGATGCCTGCGTTGTGCACCAAACCGTATGGAGCACCGACGGCATCTTCGATGGCCTTCGCAGCGGCCGTCACCGATCCGGAGTCGGTGAGATCGAGCGGGACACCGATCAGGCGCGGGTCGTCATCTGCCGCTCCGGTGACATCGCGCAGGCGCTTCATGCCCGTGTCGACCGAACGCATCGCCGCAACGACGCGCCAGCCCTTCCGGTACAAGTGGGAGGCGGACGCGAACCCGAGTCCCCTGGATGCGCCGGTGATGACGACGCTGCGCGGTTCAGCCATTCTGGTTTTCTGGCGCGCAACGATCGCTGACGGTCCCCAGCGCGACATCCGGTCGTCCGTCGGGTTGCATGCTCATCCACGTCGACCAGATACCGACCGAATACGGTCCCGGATGCCCGTTCTCTTCATAGAACCCTTGCGGGTCATACACTTTTGCCTCGGGGTAGGGCCATGGGCAGGCCACCGAGGTGGCGGTCTTGGTCCACTTGATGATCGCAAATCCAGTGCCGTACGCGAAGTACGCCAGATTGATGATCACGAACATCACGACGAACATGCCCAATGCGGGCCTGCTGACGAATATGCGTGCCCGCTGGGCCAGTTTCTCCGCGACTGTCCTGCCGGTGTCGTCGCGATAGAGCAGCACACCGGCCGGGATCATCACGAACGTCACCATCACCGTTTCCCAAATGAAGGGGAACTGGTAGGTCTCACCGACGAACACCGACCCGAACGGGATGACCTGCGCGTAGATGTAGAAGCCGGTACGCACCAACGTGATCTCGAGCATCGCGTCGATGAGGATGCCGATGGGCAGGATGATCACGCCGAGGCTGATCAGCGGGTGGCGCCACACGAATGATTCGGGCGGGCGCTTGGCCTGTAGCTTGCGCAGGATCCAGACGGCCGGGAAGTAGGGGCCGAGGTAGAACATGATGTAGCCGATGACCAGGAACGGTTCGACAGTCGGCGAGATCGACACCAGCGGCCAATCTTCGGGCCAGTGCCAGAGTTCGGGGTTGTAGACCGCGAACGGCGACCAGTTCATGATCGGGTCCTGCCAGACGATCAGCGTCGTGACGATCCCCATCAACAACACCGGGTGGGCGCCGTGCCTGCGCCAGGCGACGACGTACACGATGACGATGATCGACATCGAGATGATCGTGAAGATCTGGAACAGATCGAGCCAGTTGTCGAATCCGAAGAGCGGTTCGACGGGGCGCGGCGCACCCTCGACTTCGGGGTTGCGGATGCGCGAGGATACCGCACCCTTGCGCGCATTCACCGCGATCAGAACGAGAAGGACCACCGCGACGGCGATCCACACCGCGCCCTTCCATGAGCCCTTCTTATGCTGCGCCGCTGGAGATTCGGGAGTCGGCGTTGCCTCTTGAGTGGTCATCGATTCACTCCTCACCAAACCGGTCGACGAGGTGGGAGTTGACGCCGTCGGCGTCGAGCCGTCGGGCCACCAGGTAGCCAGCCCCCATCCAGGCGCGCCGCGTCCAGTTTCCGAACGACACCCGGGTGCCCGGTGCACCAGCCGCGGCGGGCATCATCTTCACTCGCTCCAGCGCCTCTTTCACGCCGCGCGGGCTCAGTGGGTGCGCGTCGCTGCAGGCTCGCAGCAATGCGGACGCGACGTCGCAGTTCACCACCGGAACGCAGTACTGCGGGCGTCGACCAAACTTTTCCTGGTACTTGTCGAGAAACTGCTGGCCAATTGGATTGCCCTCGTCGTACTGGTCCACCCCTGTCCACCCCATGAACGCGTTCCACATGACAGGGTTCATCCACGCGTTCTGGAAAGCGGTGCTGGTGAACCGGGGCGGATCCCAGCCCAGCGACTCAAGCGCGGTGTTGAGAAACACGATCCCGAAGCCGAAACCACAGTGCACCAGCGCATCTGGTTTGGATTCGTGCATGGTGCGCACCGCTTCGGTGACGTCCTGAGCCGTCTGGGCCAGCGACGCCTCCGCCACGATCCGAATGTTCTTGCGCCGGCAGGCACTTCGGAAATGCCTGAGGTAGGTCTCGCCGACCAGCGACTGCTCGACCAGAACACCGACTTCGGCGTGGCCACCCTTGGCGAGCAGATCCGCCCAGAAGATCGGCTCGTCCGTCAAGGATCCCTGTGGGAATGAGAACGTCCACTCCCCCAACCAGTCATCGCTGCCGGTGACGCTGAGCGCGGGCACCCGGAAACGCTCCTCGATGGCCTCGCGGGTCGGCACGCAGTTGTCGGTGATGTGCGGGCCGAACACCGCGAGGCACCCCTCGTCGACAAGCTCGCCGTACGCGTCGATCACCGCCTTGACCGAACCCTTCGGGAGCCCCTCCACTTCCTTGTAGATGATCTGGATCGGCCGGTCGATCACTCCCTGTTCCATCGCCTCGCCGAAGATCAGCTCGAAGGGGTTGGACAGGTCCTCTTTCATCTCCTGCGGGTAGAACTCCGGCAGCTTGAAATCCATGAGATAGCCGAGCTTGATCGGCTCAGCGGTGCTCTCGTACGACATGCAAACCTCCGTTGGTGTGCCGCGGGTCAATCGGTTGGCGACTGGTCGGCCAGGTACACGTCGATCATTTCGACGAGGCCACGAGTCACCGTTGAATCGTCGGTGAGCGGCCCGGCGATCGCCGCACGCGCCGCGACGCGCGGAGGCAGGCCCTTGGCGATGAGTTGGCCTGCCGCGATGAGCACCCGTGTCGACGCCACCTCGCGTAGCCCGCCGGTCTCCAGCCGCCGAATGGCTTGGCCGAGCCGCACCAGGCCGGCTGCGCGGTCGTGGTCGACGCCGGCCTCGTTGGCGACGATCTTCTCTTCCACATCCGGTGTCGGGAAGCCGAATTCGATAGCCACCATGCGCTGGCGTGTCGAGTCCTTGAGATCCTTCAGGACGCTCTGGTAGCCGGGGTTGTAGGACACGACAAGGCAGAAACCGGCCGCGGCGTCGAGCGTCAGCCCTAACCGCTCGATCGGAAGTTGCCTTCGGTGATCGGCGAGCGGATGCAGCACGACGGTGGTGTCCTGCCTGGCCTCCACGACCTCGTCGAGATAACAGATCGCGCCGTCCCGCACCGCACGGGTGAGCGGACCGTCGACCCATTCGGTGTCGCCACCGCGCAGCAGGAACCGTCCGACGAGGTCGGCGGTGGTCAGGTCGTCATGGCAGGCGACGGTGATGAGCGGTCGATCCACATCATGCGCCATCGCTTCGACGAACCGAGTCTTGCCGCATCCGGTCGGGCCCTTGAGAACAACCGACAATCCGGACGTGTACGCGGCCCTGAACACCTGCTCCTCGTCGGCGACAGGCACGTAGTACGGGCGCGGCGGTTTCACCGGCATCGGTTCCTCTCTCGGCTCCGCTTTAACGCACCCTAGCCCGGAACAGATGTTTGGTTCAACCCTCGAACCGTTACGACACCCGCCGACGCAGGTCGGCGCTGCACAGGGCGGCGCGGAACAACGGCCCGATCACGTCCCCCAACTGCGTCGGCTTGGGGATAGCCGCATGCGCGGCGCTGCCGAACACCCTTGCGAGTTCGCCTTTGTCGGTCGCTGCGCCGATCGTCAGGCAGAGGCAGCCGATGCCCTGTCGCCTGGCCTCCCCGAGTGCACGTCGTGCATCCGCGGCCCCGTACAACCGCTCGTAGCCGTGGTCGTAGGCCAGGCCGTCGGACAGCACGACGAGCAATCGCCGTGAGGTCCCTGCCTTTTCCGCGATCACCGACGTGCCATGGCGAATCGCCGCACCGAGCCGCGAGTACGCACCAGGGGTGAGGCTGCCCAGGCGTCGCATCGCCATCGCGTCGAGGTTGTCGTCGAATCGCTTCACCGGCACCAGATGCACCGCCGAGCGACCCTGGGATTGAAATGCGTACAGCGCCACGCGATCTCCGAGCTGGTGAAGCGCGATGGCCAGCGCGGCCGCGGCGTCGCGCTGCTGCTCGTGCACGGTTTGCCCGAAGGTGCCCGCTTCGGCGGCCGAACCGGACACATCGAGCAGCACGAGCACGGCGAGATCTCGTCGCCTGCGCAAGTTGTCGAGATAGACGGCTTCATCGGGCGCCGATCCCGCGAGGGTCTCGACCCGCGCCTCCACCGCGGCGTCGACGTCGATGTCGTCGCCCTGCGCCTGTCGGTGGGCGCGATCCAATCCGATCCCGAGCCGGGTCAGCGGCCGTCGCAGCGCGTGCACATCCGGCCGGCCCAACACCGGCCCGTCGTAGTGCGGTGCATCGATCTCGAGCACCGTGCACCAGTCGGGCCGGTATCGGCGGCGGTGTAGATCCCACTCGGGGTACTTGCGTCCGTCCTCCGTGGAGTTTGCCATGCTGCCGGCGTCGGAAGGGCCTGCTGCGACCGACGTGACGGCGCCGGCACCGCGAATCCCCTTGTGCGAGCGATGGGTAGGGGTGTCCGCCCCCGGTGTGCCTCCCCCGCTGAGTTGACGCACCCTGCTCATCAAACGTTGCAACAGCTTCCCGACCACGCCGCCACCCCCGACGGGACTGGAGAACGGGTCCATGACGTCCTCGCCGTCGGCGTCATCGTCTTCGAGTTCCGCCAGTGCTTTGTTCGACTCGCGTCGGGGAGCATGGGCGCCCTTCGATTCCGCGTGTGCGGTGGCAGTACGCGCAGCGAGTAGGTTCCGCGCCCTGATGACACCGAAGCTCGGCGGCGGATCAGCGAGGTCGCCGCCGGCCGCCAGCCTCAGCGAATCGGCCGGCGAATCGGTCTGCGCCGCAAGGTCGAGGTCGATCACCGAACGGGTACCCGGCGGCAGCAGGTCGTCGTTGGCGGACAGCGCCCGGTGGCCCTCGACGGCGAGATAGCGCCGCGCCAACGCAGGTCGCCTGACCAGCTTGCGCACCACGTCGTCGTTCAGTCCGCCGCTTGCCAGAAGTGATGCTTGGACCGTCACCGACTCGCGTTGCTCGGGCAGGCTCGCCGCGGCGTCGACGAACACGGTGATGCCGTCCGTCCACGCCGGCTCACCTGGGGCGCCGGAAGCCACCGCTACCGTGCGGCCAGCCAGCGCGGAGGCGAGCAGCGCGAACCGCTGCGGACCGCCCACGTTTTCGGTCGCTGTCTCGCCGTGCAACGGTCACCTCAACTCTTTGACCAAATATCTGTTCCAACGTAGAGTCCGGCATCACCGCACGTCAATGGTCGGAGGAGACATGATCGACTTCACGGGACAGGTCGCTGTCGTTACGGGCTCGGGCCGTGGACTGGGCCGGATATACGCGATCGAATTGGCAAGGCGTGGCGCCGCAGTGGTGATCAACGACCTCGGCGGAACCATGGATGGCGAGGGCTCCGACGCCGCCGTGGCGGACCAGGTCGTCGGGGAGATCATCGCTTCCGGTGGGACCGCGGTTGCATCGCACGATTCGGTCGACAGCGCAGAGGGCGGTGCAGCCATCGTGCGCACGGCAGTCGACCATTTCGGTCGGGTGGACGCGGTGGTGAGCAACGCCGGCATCTTCACGAGCGTCCCGTTCGACGAGCTGACGCCAGAGGACTGGCGTCGCATGCTGCGCGTGCACCTCGACGGCGGCTTCTATCTGGCCCAGCCCGCGTACCGCGTGATGAAGTCGCAGGGCTACGGCCGCTTCGTGTTCATCGCGTCGTCTGCGGGAATGTTCGGCCAGCACCTCGAAGCGCACTACGCGGCAGCGAAGGCCGGGCTCGTCGGGTTGACCAATGTGATTGCCCTCGAGGGCGAGCCGCATGGGATCCTGGCCAACACGGTGCTGCCGTTCGGCCTTTCCAGAATGGTCACCGAGACACTCGGCAACCCGAAAGCGCTTGAGGAAACTGGCTTCTTCAAGGCGATCCGGCCAGAACTGGTGGAACCGCTTGTCGTGTTCCTGGCGAGTCGGGCGTGCGAGTTCAGCCACCAGAACTTCTCGGCGTGCGGCGGCCGCTTCGCGCGTGTGTTCATCGGGCTTGGCGAGGGCTGGATGGCCGAGCCCGACAGCAGTCCAGGCGCCGACGACATCGCGGCCCACCTTGCCGAGATCGCCGCGACGGAACCGTTCACCGTTCCCGGCTCGATCTACGAAGAGGTTTTCGCCGTCACCGCCCGTCTCGGCCTCAGCACCTGACGACCATTGCGCCGAGATCGACGCTTTGGCGGAATCCACTCGCACTTTCTCGCCCGTTTGTGAGTTTGGGCGTTAGTCCCAGACCACGTTGAGGTGGGGCGGCGAGCGGAAGTACGTGCCGGACACATATGGCGTCGGCGCATCGGGGTCGAGCCGAAGTCCTGGGAGCCGGTCGAAGAGCGTATTGAAGATCATCGCGCTCTCCAGCCGAGCCAGGTGCATGCCGAGGCACACGTGCGCGCCGTGGCCGAACCCGATGTGCGGCTTGCGTTCCCGGAAGATGTCGAAGGTCTCCGGGTGGTCCCAGCGGGCCTCGTCGTGGTTGGCGCTGCCGAGGTTGACAGCCACCGTCGAGCCCTCCGGAATGGTGTGCCCGCGGAAATGGACGTGACATGTGGTCTCGCGCATGAAGTTCAGCAGCGGAGTTTCCCACCGGATGCCTTCCTCGATCGCTTGCGGGAGCAGCCTGCGATCCCCCACTACCGCCGCAAGCTGGTCGGGGTGTGTCAAGAGCCCGAATGCGAGACTGGCCGTTGACCGCGACGTCGTCTCGGCGCCGGCGGGCAGCAGGTTGCGCATGAACCCGTAGATCTGCTCGTCGGACATCCGCACGCCGTCGATGTCGACGGCGGCCAACACGGTGACCATGTCGTCGCGCGGTTCACGGCGGCGATCGGCGAGAATGCCGACGAAGTACTCCTTGAGCTGCGCCGAAGCCCGCAGCGCGGTGTCCATGTCGGAGTGGAATCCGAGCAGATCGATTGCCAGACGGTGGAATTCACCAATGTCGGATTCCGGAAGGCCGATCAGTGCGGCAATGACCCGCACCGGGATCGGCATGAACACCTCCTCCACCAGGTCGGCGCGTTTGGCGTCGCGCAGCCGCTCGATAGTGCGCTCGACTAGTGGACGAACCAGTTCGGCCTCCCATCGCCGCATCGAGGAACGGGCGAAAGCGAATTCGTGCAGTCGGCGGTAGACCGGGTGTTCGGGTTCCTGCATCTCGAGGATGGTCGGTCCCTGCAGCGGGCGGACGATCGCCTCGTAGCACCGGGTGCTGAACGTCTTGTTGTCGGTGAAGACGGCCTTCACCGCGTCGAATGTGTACGCCGTGAAGATCTGCTGACCGTCTTCGGGGTTCTCGAAGATGCCCATCTCGGGCCACCCTGGGTGCACCGGCGCTGTTTCCCGCAGTTCTTTGAGCATCGGATACGGTGACGCGTCGCCGTGCGCACCCATCCCGGCGTCGAACCGGGCCTGTGCGTCCTTGACGTCCTGAGTCAGTTCATCGGTCACGCACTGCTCCCCACTCAGACCAAACATCTGTTCCGAAGTATGGTCGGCGCCGAGGCGTAACACAAGGAGCGGCGGCACAGCCGTCTACCGGCGCATTCGGCGCATCGGGACCCCAGTTCAAGGGCGCACTTCTGGTAGCGTTAACCAAACATTGGGTCGGTCGGGCAAGCCCGTGACGGGAGTCAGGAACCGTGGAGGTGTTGTGGGGCGTCCGCAGATGACGCCGAAGCATTCCGGGCACGCGTACGACGACGGCACGCGCCGAACCGAGATCCTCCAAACCGCGGCCCTATTGATCGCGACGTCGGGGCTGCGCACTTCGCTGCAGGAGATCGCCGACGCCGCGGGAATCCTGCCCGGCAGCCTCTATCACCACTTCGAATCCAAGGAAGCGATCCTCGTCGAGCTGCTCCGGCGCTATCACGACGACCTGGATCGCATCGCCGAGCACGCTCAGGGCCGGTTGGACGATCCGACGTCGCTGTCCGCGTTCGACCGAATCGTGGACCTTGGCTCGGCAATTGCGCAGTGCGCCGTCACACATCGCGCTGCACTGCAGATGACGTTCTACGAGGGGCCGACGTCCAATCCCAATCTGGCCGCGTTGGCCCAGCAGCGTCCGACCGCGATCCTGGACGCGATGGTGCAGACCCTGCGCGCGGCGCGATGGAGCGGCTATCTGCGGCCCGATGTCGACCTGCCTGTTCTCGCCGACAGGATCGTGCAGACGATGCTTCAGGTGGGACTCGACGTCATTCGGCACAGCGCGGGTGCGGACAAGGTGGCCACGCTGCTGTGCCGGATTCTGCTGGAGGGTCTGGCCGCCGTCCCGCCCACCGATGTCGAACTCGACCGGTCAGCGGCGTTCATCGCCGCCGACGAGGCCGTGCAGTCGTGGTCCGACACCAGCGCGGCTGCACCCGATGACAAGGCGGCCCACGTCCGCGCGGTGGCGCGCGCCGAATTCGGCCGCAAGGGTTACGAAGTCACCACCGTGCGGGACATCGCGTCGGCAGCAGGACTCGGCACAGGAACGGTGTACCGGTTGATCGGCTCGAAGGACGAATTACTGGCATCGATCATGCAGTCGTTCGGCGAGAAGGTCGCGGTCGGCTGGACGAACGTGCTGCGGTCCGATTCGTCGCCCGTCCAGAAGCTGGATGCGCTGTCCTGGGTGAACACCAATGTGTTGGACCGCTTCGGTGACGAGTTCCGGATTCAGCTCGCGTGGATGCGGCAATCCCCTCCCGACACCCCCAACCCGGGCTGGTTGTTCGCCAAGCGGGTGCGCCAGATGAAATCGCTGTTGGCCGAAGGCATTCGGTCCGGCGAAATCAAGATCGACAGCCCGTCCAACGAGATGCTCGCGCGGTGCGTCATCGGGGTCGGCTGGTTCCCTGAGAACATCATTCGCCACGTCGGAACCCGCGCGTCGCTCATCCTCGTTCGCGACACCATGCTGCGCGGAGTCATCGACCGGAGCAAATAGCTAGCCGAAGGTGACGGGCAGCTTGCCCACCTCAGTCGAATGCGTGTCGCGGCAAGGTATTCGGCAAATCGAGCGAGCTGAGCAGCCCGGCAGGCGCCTCGACGACGTATGGGATCGCGTTGACGACCCGCATCGCGGTGGCTGCCATCGCGGCATGCCCAGCACCATGCCCTTCGGCCTCACCCAGATTCATCGAACAGTGGATGTCGGGATCGCCGTCGATGTCCACGCGGTACGTGGCGTCGAACTCCGAAGCCAACCAGTCGGGCGCCACGTCGCGCGCCATGCGGATGATGTGCTCGATCACGATGGCTTCCCTGCCGTTGACCACGCCGGCCGCGCGGGTGCACACCGCGCCGCAGGTGCCGGCCTTGATGGTTCCGAATGCGACTTCGATGTCCCTGTCCGTTGTGCGCCGGTCAAGTGATCCACGCACCTCGTCCACTTCGACGCCGAGGCCCGCCGCCATCAGGTAAATCGGAGCCTTCCAAGCCATTTGGATGAAACCGGGAGTCTTGAGCATCGGCTCGAAATCCAGCGGGTGGCCGAATCCCATGCCGTTCATCATCACGTCCGCCACGGGATAATGGTCGTTCAGCGCCACCTCGGTCACAGTGATGCGCTGAATCGTCTTGGACTGCGTGGAGAGCAACAATGCAAGTTGGTCCGATCCGAAGCCAGGGAAGATCCCGGACGCGTAGAACGATACGTTTCCCGTCTTCGCCGCATCCTGTAGCTGGTCGCGCCATTCGGGCGAGTAATACGCGGGCGGGTACACCAAGCTGGTGGACGTCGTTGTCACCACGTTGATCCCGGCCTCGAGCAGCCGTAGATAATCCGGCACCGCACCCGCGTCGCGTTCGGGCCCGCAGGCCGCGTATACGACGCAGTCGGGCGACAGCGCGATGAGTCCATCGGCGTCGTTCGTGGCCATTACGCCGACCGGGGCGCCACCTGCCAGTTCACCCGCGTCTTTGCCGACCTTCTCATCGGCATGCACCCACACCCCGACGAGCTCGAGGTCCGGCCGCCGCCGGATGGCGTCGATGGCGATCGATCCGACACCGCCGGTCGACCAAACCACCGTTCGCAGCGGTGTCGTCACGAGATCTCCTCACGCCACCCGGGTAAGCCGGAACGGCATCTCCACATCGAGCACCTTGTTGAAACCGCAACCGCCGCTGGGACCTTCGGTCCGGTCCCAGCCGAGGTACTGGTTGCGGTCTTGGGGATAGCCGAGCCAGAACGTGTAGGACTGTTTACCCGGATGTGACGTGCCGTCGGCACACGGTTCCCAGTTCTCGATGGTGCGACTCACCTTCCACCGGCCGCTCATGTAGACCAGATCCTCACTCCAGCCCTGATCGCTTGTCACTTGCCCGGTGCAGTCCTGGAACGTTGTGCACGTGGAGGCGATCGTCCACGTCTGCGTGACACTCACTTCGTCGTGGTACGAGTCATTGGTTTCCGCCCACTGGCCATCGGAGAACGCGGTGAACGTGCCGTTGAGCGCTACATCATCGTCCGCCAACGCACTTGGTGCGACGCCCACTGCCGCTACCGCGACCGCGACGACCGTGAACACTGTTGCGCGGGCAAGCATCAGGGGCCCGCCTTGAGGATCAAGTCCTGCCACGTCTTGGCCGGCTCGACGAGGTCGGTCTGTTGATACACGCCGCCGTCGGGAGTGGCGTACTGGCCGGTCTGCGGATCGTAGTGGGCGATCGCCACCGACGGTCCCGGCCCCGATGTTTCGCCGCCGAATGAACTCGGCGCGGCGGGCACCGCGCCATCTGGACCAGGCGGCGGCGGACCGGGAGGCGGTGGAACTCCCGGCGGTGGAATGCCCGGAGGCAGTGGCGTGCCTTCCACCGGCGCATAGATCCGGTCACCGAAGTCCACCCTGTCATCGGGTGGAACCCCCTGCGCGATCAGATTCGGATCGATCGGGTTCGGGCCAATTGTGTGCTGCCGCATGGCCAGCGGTTCGTAGGGCTTGTCGCTGTAGCACTGCTCGACTGTCGGGGCCCGCTTGCCAGGAACACCCATACAGGGCGCGTTGCGCGCACCACGCACGACGATCGGCGAGTCTTGTGGCAGCTTGCAGTACAACCCGTCCGGCGTGTCGATCGTGGTCAGGTCGCCCGGTGAGCGCCATTGCGACGGCGGCAGGAATCCGACCGTGCACGGGTTGGGATCGGCGATCTGGATTCGGAAGTCGCCGAGCGGGATGCCCGTCGGGTTGTTCTCCGGAGCCGAAGACAGCACGTTGGCCACGAACGGAGGCAGCAACACCAATACCTGTTCGAGAGAAGGACGGTAGGTGACGGCGACCTGACCGAACGTGGTGAGGTTCGCCAGCAGCACGGGCAGCGTGGGTTTGATCTGGTCGAACAGTCGCGAGACTTCGTTGGCCGCGCCGGGTCCCTGCTGCAGCAGTGTGCGCACCTGCGGGTCGTTGTCCACCACCTGGCCGGTGATCCCTGCCAGGCTCTGCGCCCACAACCGCAGCGAGTCGGTCGTCGCGGCCTGCGAATCGAGAAGGGGCCCAGAGTCTTCGATCAGTGTCGTCGAGCGGTCGCCCACCCGATTGAGCTCGCCCGCGACCGTCGACGACGAGTCGATAAGCGACCCGAGGTCGTAGCCTGATCCCCCGAAGGCCTTGTGCGATTCGTCGATCAGGCCGCTCAGCTTGTCCTTGGGAATGCTGTTGATCAGCGTGCTGACCTGATCGAGCATCGGGCTGACCTGTTGGGGAACCATGCTGTCGCTCTGCGCGATCACCGATCCGTCCTGCAGATACGGCGGCGAGTCCGTCCGCGGCAACAAGTCGACATACTGCTCACCCACCGCAGAAACGCTGCGCACCTCGGCCACGAGGTCGGCCGGGATCTTGGGCGACGTATCGAGCCTCAGGGTGGCTGTCGCGTGCTCCCGCGACACATCCATCTCGGTGACCTTGCCGATCTGCACACCTCGGTAGGTGACGTTGGCGAACCGGTACAGGCCACCCGAGGCGGGAAGCTCGAGCTTGACCGTGATCTTGCCGATGCCGACCAACGTTGGCACCTGCATGTAGGCGAACACCATGACCAGTACGCCGACGATCGACGCAATCGTGAAGAGCGCCAGTTGGATACGGACGAATCTCGACAACATCAGCCGCCACCTCCCGGCTCCCACGGTGCTGGCGCCGCGTTCGGAATGGGACCGAAGGGTGGCGACGTGCCGACGCCCAGGGGGAACTTCGTGTAGTACGCGTCATAACCCGGATCGCCAGGAGCCGGGACCAACGACGCCCGGTCCTGCCCCAGCCGGGTGCCGAGCAGCATTCCCCTCTTGATCCGCGCATTCGTGAGATCGACTGTGACAAACAGGTTCACATAGTCCCCGCGGACACCCCTGTCGATGATGTTCTGGGTCAACGGGAACGTCGGCAGCCAGGCCAGCGCGGTGTCGATCTCCGGCCCCACATCGGCAAGCGCGCGCAGCGTCGGCTCGAGGTTCTGCAAGTTCCTCACCAGGTCGGCCTGCGTATCGTCGACCAGACCGGAGACGGTGTCACTGAACGCGCCCAGTTTCGTCAGGGCTGTCGTGAGCCTCGGCCGCTCCTCGAGCAGGACATCAAGGGCCGGTGGGATCTTGTTCAGTGCCCTGGTCAGTATCTCCTGCTGGCTGCCGAGCCGTAGCGCGAAACGGTTCAGCTCATCGATGGTCGCGATGATGTTGTCGCGCTGCTGATACAGCGTGCCCGCAAGCGTGTCGAGTCTGGTGATCAGGTCGCGAACGGCGTCCTGGCGACCGGACAACGCGGTGTTGAAGTTGCCGATGATCTCGCCGATCTGGCCGAGTCCCCCGCCGTTGACGACCGCTGCAAGCGACGACAGTGTCTGCTCGGTCGACGGATAGGTCGATGAATCGTTGAGTCCGATGGTGGTGCCAGGGGGCAGGCGGCCGTCGGGGGCTTGTCCCGGCGATGGATCGAGCGCGACGTGCATGGACCCCAGCAGGCTGGTTTGTCCGACCGTAGCCACCGCGTTGGCAGGCACCACGACGTCCGGCTTCACCGACAGCTCGAGGTCGACATGCCAGCCGTGTAACGTCATCTTGCCGACACTGCCGACCACGACATCATCGATCATCACCGGCGAATTCGATTCCAGCGTACCGATATTCGCCATCTCGACGTGATACACCGCGGCGTCACCACCACGCCCCACCGCACCCGGCAGCGGCAACGAGTTCACGCCTTGGAAGGTGCATCCCGTGAGGACGAGCATCACCGCCGCGAAGACTGTCAACAAGCGGCGCCCCATCATGGCGGGCCTTCGGCCGGTAACAGCATGTCCGGCAATGTCGGTGGGCCCGGCGGTACAGGGCCCGGAGGCGGCGGCGGCCCCGGTGGCGGGCCATAACCGGGCGGTGGCGGGACGTCGCCCATACCGGTGTACGCCGAAACGGCAGGCGGGGTTTCCGGGGGTCCCGGCTCCGGGCCTGCGGCGCCGGGCATCAGTTCCGGCTCGCTGTACCGCAGCATGTAGGGCGGCGGATTGGATGACAGGAACAGGCTGACCGGGAACGGCAGGTTGTTGAAGTTCGCGAGGCGTAGCCCTGGTCCGAGATACTGCGCGCAGAGCTTGCCCGTCTCCGGTGACGTGACGTTCTCGAGCGCGCCGATCATGCCGCACACGAACCACACCGGATTGGACATGTTGTTGAGCACGAAGACTCCGCTCGCGGCTCCTGTGCGCGGGTCGA
The DNA here is from genome assembly GCA_963711755.1 of uncultured Actinomycetota bacterium. Taxonomy (GTDB): domain Bacteria; phylum Actinomycetota; class Actinomycetes; order Mycobacteriales; family Mycobacteriaceae; genus Mycobacterium. The sequence goes on along the minus strand of CAVQFK010000022.1, from coordinate 1,110,771 downwards.
ACATATTGACTGCGTTGGCAATTGAGTGCGGCGCGATATGCAGAACGTTCTCAAGGGCCAGGCGGTGATCGGACAGGTTCTGGGTCACGTTGGACAGCCGTTGGATCTGCTCGGCCGTCCTGTCTCGCGTGCCCTCGATGAATCGCGTCGTCTCCCCCACGACGTCGGACAGGTTCCTCAGCGCCGCGTCCAGATCCGATCTGCTGTCGTCGACGACGCTCGTCAGCGTCGCGAACCTGTCCTGGAATTGCACGATCTGCTCGTTGCTATCGCGCAGCGCGGTGACGAACGTCTGCAGGTTGGTGATCGTGTTGACGATGTCGCCGCTGCCGTCGGCCAGAATCCGCCCTACATCCGACAACTGCGCGAGCGTCTGGCGAAGCTTGTCTCCGTTACCGTCCAACGCCGTCGCGGCACTGTCGATGAACCGCCCGACGGATCCTGTCGACACCCCGCCCTGTGGCCCCAACTCCGTTGCCAGCCGCATCAGTTGTTCTTTGACTTCGTTCCACTCGACCGGCACCGCGGTGCGCTCGACCGGAATCACCGCGCCGTCGCCCATGGCCGGTCCCGACTCATACGCAGGCGTGAGTTGGACATAACGCGCCGAAACGAGGTTCTGGGCGACGATCACCGCCTTGGCATCGGCAGGGACGCGAATCCCACGATCCACGTGCAGTGTCATCGTGGCCTGAGTACCTACCGGTCGGATCGACTCGATGGTGCCGACTTTCACCCCGGCGATGCGGACCTCGTCGCCGGGGTAGATCGCGGTGGCGGTGGTGAAGTACGCGGTGATCGCCGTTGGCCGGAAGAATGTCCGCCCGATGACGACGGCGACACCCCCGATGAGCGATAGGGCAAGTACCGCGGCAAGCACGAGCTTCACTGGACGGTTTGCGCTCATGGGGGTGGACTCCCCCACTGCTCACCGGGCCCGGGGATCCCGTTGTACGGGAACGGAAGTTCGGCGCGGGGGCCGGCATTGTCCGGTGGCTGTCCCGCGTTCACGCCGCGCCGGAACCCGAACGCGTAGTCCAGGAACGGCTGCAGCAGCTGGCCGAACATGATGTTGGGGATGTACGCCTGGTAGTACGGCCCGTTGCCGATCGTCTCACCAAGGGTGATCTGGAACTTTGCCAACCCTGGCAGCGCCTGCGCAATGTTGTCGCGGTTCTTCTCCAGGATCGCCGTGACGGCGTTGAGCTTGTCCAGCGTCGGCGCCAGTTCCTGCTCGTTCTCGTGGATCAGGCCGGACAGCTGCGTGGACAGCGCGGAGGTATGGGCGAGCAGCTCGACGATCGCATAGCGCCGGTCGGACAACACCGCCACCAAGTCGTTGGCATTGAGAATCAACGTGTTCACTTGCTGGCTGCGGTCCGAGAGGATCTTCGTCACGTCGGCGCTGTTCTCGAACAGCTCACCCAAAGTGTCATCGCGGTCGTTGAGCGCCTGCGATAACCGCGTCAGGCCGTCGAACGTCGGACCCAGTTGCGGTGCAACTTGATCCAGGGTCGCCGACAGGGTGTCGAGCGACTGGTTCAGAGAAGCGGTGTCGGTGCCCGCGGTGTTGGTGGTCAATTCGCTGACCGCCTCGGTCAATGAATACGGCGACGCGGTGCGTGACACCGGGATGATCTCCATCGGACGCATCGTGCCTTCGCCGTCGGACTCCAACGTCAAGACGCGTTCACCAAGGAGAGTGCCGGTGCGCACGTGGGCGGTGGTGTCCGACCCGAGCGACACCGTGCCGTCGATCGTGAACGTCACCAGGGCATTGCGGCCCTGCAGAGCAACATTGCTGACGGTGCCGATCTTCGTTCCCGAGATCGTCACATCGTTGCCCGCCACGACGCCGCCGGCATCGGCGAACTGTGCCTGATACCGGATCTGAGTCGCCATCGAGGCCAGCCGCTCTGGCGCAAGACCCACCGCGATGACGAGCACGACCAGGACGACGCCGATGAACCCGGCCCGAATGAGTTTCGCTCCACGGTATTTCAGCATCAGGGCTCGGTGCACCTCCCGGTCTCCTGCCGGATCCACGGGAAGACGGCGGTCCGGCCCTGCAGGTCGGTCACGCGCCACTTCAGTTCGCAGATGTAGTAATTGAAGAAGCTGCCGTAGGACCCGGTGCGGATCAGCTTGCGGTAGTTATCGGGGGCCTTTTGCAGCGAGGTATCGAGCCGGTCCTTCTGAATATCCAGGTTGGTCGCGAGCCGGCTCAGTTCGTCGACGGAGCCCGCCAGCGGCGGTCGGGCATCGGTCAGCAGGTCGGCGACCGAGGCCGTGCCATTGTTCAACGACTCGATCGCGGTGCCGATCGGATCCTTCTCTGCTGCAAGCTCGGTGACCAGTTTTTCCAGACGGTCGACCGTGCCGGAGAACTTGTCGCCCTCCTTGGACAGCGTCGCCAGCAGCGTCTGCAGATTGTCGATCAGCGCCGCGATGGTCTGGTTGTGTTCGGCGAGCGCGGTGGTGAAGCCCGAGGTGTTGGAGAGCAGGGATTGCAGCGTGCCGCCCTGTCCCTGGAACACCTGGATCAGCGAAGCCGAAAGCGCGTTGACATCCTGCGGATTGAGGCCGCGGATAACGGGTTTGAGCCCACCGAGCAACAGGTCCAGGTCCAGCGCCGACGACGTCCGTTCCGTGGGAATCTGCGATCCCGGCGGCAGCGGTGTGCCCTCGGGCCCGTCGATGAGCTCCAAATACCGGTCGCCGACGAGGTTCAGGTAACGCACCGCCGCCCGAGTTCCTGTCGTCATGCGCACGCTGGGATCGGCGTCGAAAGTGACGACCACCGTCTTGTCGGGCTGCAGCTTGACGCTGCCGACCGTGCCGACGCGCATACCGGCCACGCGCACCGATTGCCCTGTCTCGAGGCGGGACGCGTCGGCAAAAACCGCCGAATAGTCGTGCGTCGAGCCGGTCTGGTATTGGCCGAAGATGAAGAACAGCGACGCGGTGAGCAACGCCATCACAGCCGCGAAGGTGCCGAACTTGATGATCGTCGGACGCAGTGAACGCCTCATCCGGGTTGTCCGATTTGCGCGGTGTTGCGTGGCGGCCCGTCAACCTCGGTGTCGCCGAACATGATCTGCTTGATGAGGTCGGCGTTGAGCACGATGCCGGGGTAGGTCCGCCGCCACGGGTTCGTGCCGGTGTCGGCGACGACGTACGGCGCGGTCGCCTCGAACGGCAGGACGGGCAGCCCGGTGCACTGGGGCCCGCCCTCCGCGCCGGCCTTGGGTAGGTCGCCAGGGTACCGGTAACGCTCCTGAGCCCAGAGGAACCCGGCCAGCACGACGACGCCAGGCTCTTTGAGCGGAGGACGGTGTCCCGCCTCGATCATGCCGCCGAGCGCGCACCACAGCGCCTGGTTGTACTGGTTGGTCAACTCGGTGGTCGGCACCAGCAGGCGTAGCACTTCGGCCAACGGCCGCCGGTTCTGTCCGACCACTTCGTTGCCGATCTCAGCCAAGCCGATCACGCTGACGAGCGCCGCATCGAGGTTCTGTTGCTGGTCGACGATCGTGTCGCTGATCCGCGCCGTGTTGTCGGCGATCGAGACGAAATCATCAGCGGCGTCGCCGTACGCCCGCAGCACGCCCGGCGCGACCTCCAGATCGTGGCTCAGCGCAGGAAGACTCGGCTCGAGCGTGGCCAGATAGGAATCGAGATCGGCGAGCATCTGACCGAACTTTTCGCCGCGGCCCGACAACGCCGAAGCAAGGGCCCCGAGGGTCTCATTGAGCTTGACGGGATCGATCGTCGCCAACACCGATGTCAGTTGCTCGAAGATGGTGTTCACCTCGACCATCACGTGCTGCGCGTCGATCACCTGGCCGGCGCGCAACGATTCTGGCGATGGGTTCTCCGGAAACACGAATTGCACTTGTTTGGCGCCGAACACCGTCGGGGATGCGATGTCAACGAGGGCATTGGCGGGTACCGCATCCAACCGCGAGCGGTCCATCGCCAAATGAATAGCGGCTTGGCCGTTCGGCAGCGCTTCGATGGACGCCACCCTGCCCACTTGGACGCCACGAATTTGAACTTTTGCGTCGGGGTTCATCACCAGACCCGCGCGCTCCGAGATCACCGTCACCGAAGCGGTGTCGGCGTACCCACCGCGGAACAAATTTGCGGCCACCACGAAGGCCGAGACGACGAGAACGATGGACACCAGGCCGACGAGTGGGCGCAGCAGACGTGGCGTCATCGATCGCCTCCGCGCAAGGGCAAGAGCCGCACCGAAACGCTCCCCGCCGCTCGGTATGCCAAGCCGGTCCCACCCCCAACGCGGATTCGACGACGGTGCAGGACTTTACGCGGGAACATATCTTTGGGTCAATAATTCCGTTGTAGGCATAGCGGTCGCCTTGCGTTCGGTGGTTCGACCATTGCAGTTAGTGCCCAAAATTGTTTTGCTGTGCAAGCTTCCCATACAGAGAACTGCACTTCAAGTAGCATTTTTGAGACATTTACGAGTTTTCTGTCTCGGAGTTGCAACAGGACTTCGCATCGCGTCAATCGAGACACGGGCGCCCGCCAGCGAAGAGCGATGGAGCAAAAGTTAGGTTAAAAGGCCATCAGGTATCGAGTCGATGTGGCGACCGACGCGGCCAGCACTGGCCCTGCGGTTCCGGTCACCCCACCGGCTTCTCGCCACAATGATGGACCAGATCGCACGGCGATAGGGCGTAAATAGCTATCTTTATCTAAATAGAGCCGCAGCGCCCCCGACACGAGGTACGACGTGGGCGTGACCCGGCGCGGATGACGCTGGCGCAGTAAGGGTTTGGAACCAACCTCGCGAATCGACAAACCCGTCAATATAACGGGGATCTAGCCGTCGGCGGGTGGCACGCCTACTCGGGAAGGCGCAGCTCTGGCTTCTCGACCTCTTCGATGTTCACGTCCTTGAACGTGATCACCCGCACGTGCTTGACGAACCGGGCCGGCCGGTACATGTCCCACACCCAGGCGTCGGCGAGCCGAAGCTCGAAATAGACCTCGCCCTCGGAGTTACGCGGCACCAATTCGACGCTGTTGGCCAGGTAGAAACGCCGCTCGGTCTCCACGACATAGCTGAACTGCCCGACGATGTCCTTGTATTCGCGGTAGAGCGAGAGCTCCATCTCGGTTTCGTACTTCTCGAGATCTTCGGCACTCATCGACTCAGCTGTCCTTCGTGTAGGTCTGTATCCATTCTTCCCCTACCCGAGTTGGCTCTGCTGCTCGGGTTCGGTGTCCAGAGCGTCCTCTGGGATCAATTCGCCGTCGACAGTCACCAGCCGGCGCACGTTGATGAACGAGTATCGGTGCTGGCTGCACGGCCCGAGCTGGGCCAGTGCCGCAGTGTGCGCCGGCGTGCTGTAGCCCTTGTGCTCGGCGAAGCCGTAGCCAGGATGCTCGGCCTCCATCTTGACCATCAGCCGGTCGCGGCTGACCTTCGCCAGCACGCTGGCCGCCGCGATGCACGCCGCAGCCGCATCGCCGCTGACCACCGGCAGCGAGGGCATCGGCAGACCGGGTACCCGGAAGCCGTCCGACAACACATAGCCTGGGCGCACCGACAGCCCGGCCACCGCCCGCCGCATGCCCTCGATATTTGCCACGTGCACGCCACGCCGGTCCACTTCGACCGAAGGGATGAAGACCACGTGATACGCGAGCGCGTACCGGCGGATCACCGGAAAAAGCCGCTCGCGTTCTTTCTCGTTGAGCTTCTTGGAGTCGTCGAGAGCGGACAGGCTCTCCAAACGGTTGGGACCCAACACGCACGCCGCCACCACAAGCGGGCCCGCGCATGCGCCGCGGCCCACCTCGTCGACACCCGCCACCGGACCGAGTCCGCCGCGATACAGCGCGGACTCCAAGGTGCGCAGGCCCGAAGACTTCCTGATCACAGTTCGCGGAGGCCATGTCGCCGGCAAGCTAAGCCCTCCTATTGGGTCTGCGGGTTCACGCTGCCAACACCACCCCATCGCGATGGCGGCCAGGCGATGAACCGTGCCTTTCCGATGACATTGTCTACCGGAATGGTCCCCGCCTCAGGGTCGCCCGTGCACAACAGCCCCCGCTGGGCATCGCCAGGCGTGTTCGAACAATGCGCACGCGAGTCTGCCGAATGGGTGCGGTTGTCGCCCATCACCCACAGCTTGCCCTCCGGCACCGTCACCGGCCCGAACTCATTGCCAAGGCAGGGGTAGATGCTCGGGTCGGGGACATTCATCGTGGTGGGGTCCAGATACGGCTCGGACAGCGCCTTGCCGTCGACCGTCAATCCGGTGTTCACTCGGCACTCGACGGTCTGGCCACCGACCGCGATGACTCGCTTGACCAGGTCGTTCTCGTCAGGCGGGACGAACCCGACGAACGACAACGCATTCTGCATCCACCGCACCGCGGGGTTGTCCGAGCGGATCGATTTGTAGCCGACGTTCCAATTGGGCGGTCCCTTGAACACGATCACATCGCCGGGCTCCGGCGACGAGAACCGGTACGTCAGCTTGTCCACCATGATCCGGTCACCGACGCATCCGTTGCAGCCATGCAACGTCGGCTCCATCGACTCCGACGGAATCAGGTACGGCCGCGCAACGAACGTCAGCATCACGTAGTACAGGACCACCGCGATGGTGACCAGGATCGCGGCCTCACGAAGTGCGCCGTGTTTCTTTTCGGGCTCCCCGTCGTCGACGTCGGATTCCGGATCGGCGGACGACTCTTCGTCGGGCTCCGCGGGTCCGGCCGCATCGTCAGATTCCTCGACGCGATGCTTGCCGCCGCGCCCAAAGAGTCCCACGGGTCAGAAACCGGTGAGTCGGCCGGCGGAGACGCCAGTCAGCGCTTTTCCTTGATCTTCGCCTTCTTGCCACGCAGCTCGCGCAGGTAGTACAGCTTTGCGCGGCGCACGTCACCACGGGTGACGACGTCGATGTGGTCGATGTTGGGCGAGTGCACCGGGAAGGTCCGCTCGACGCCAACGCCGTAGCTTTCCTTGCGGACCGTGAACGTCTCGCGGACTCCGCCGCCCTGACGGCGCAGAACGACACCCTTGAAGACCTGGATGCGCTCCTTGGAGCCCTCGATGACCTTCACGTGCACGTTCACGGTGTCGCCGGGGCCGAAGTCCGGGACGTCGTCGCGAAGCGACGTCTGATCGACGAAGTCCAGCGTGTTCATCGGTGACTCTTCCTTGCTGTTGGCGGCTGCGGGCGATCGATCGGAATGTGACGCTCACATCGACGAACTGCCGAGCCGTGGTATCGGGTGTATCTAGGCGTATCTGGCAGCGGGGCCGTCCCGGGCCTGCACAGACAACTGCCCAATTGTGCCAGATGGGCCTCGATCCAGTGAAATCGTCGCCGCGCAGGCGACCAGAAACACCGAGAACACCTCGGGACACACGATGCCAGCTCGCAGATTAGGCTGAAGCGGCGAGGGTAGCCAGTACTGCGAACCCACATCCCGGGTTCAGGAAAGTCGTGAAGGAGGGCCATGCGACGGCGGCTGTCGAAGCTGGTCACGGTACTTTCAGCGGTCGTCGTCGGCCTGCCCGTGGTGGCTGCCTGCGAAGCCAAGGTGTACGGCACGCCGCCGGAGCCCGCGGTCCCACAGTGGACCGTCGTCGCACCCCAGGGCCGCATGGCCCCCCTGCCCGAAGCCCCGCCCGACGAGCCGGCGGCGACCTTCGACGGTCTGGACGGCAGGGCCAGGCAAGCCACCGCCGACGCCGCCAAGGCGGGCGCCGAAATGTCTGTTGTGGTGTTGGATCGCAACACCGGCCAGACGGTGTCGGGCGGGAACGGTGCACCGTTCCCCATCGCCTCGGTGGTGAAGCTGTTCATCGCCGACGACCTGTTGCTGCAGGAATCCAAAGGGGAGACGAAGCTGTCGCCCGCTGATCGCAGCGCGCTCGACGTCATGCTGAGATCGTCCGACGACAATGCGGCCGAGAACTTCTGGAACCGCAGCGGTGGCAGCGACATCGTCACCCGCGTCGTCGCCCGGTACGGTCTGGCGAGCACGACGAAGCCGTACAACGGCAAATGGGACCTCACGACGAGCACCGCGGGCGACCTGGTTCGCTACTACGACAAGCTGTTGAACGGCAGCGGCGGGCTACCGCCCGAGCAGGCCAACGTCATCATGGCCAATCTCGCGCAATCGACGCCGACGGGCATCGACGGCTACCCGCAGCGTTTCGGCATTCCCGAGGGGTTCTACAACGAGCCGGTAGCGGTCAAGCAGGGCTGGTTCTGCTGCTGGAGCGGTGCGAACCAATTGCATGTGTCCACCGGCATCATCGGCCCTGCCCGACGCTACGTGATGGCAATCGGATCACTGGATCCCACAAGCGAGGCCGCCGCGCGCAATCACGTCACCGAGGCCGTCAAGACGATGTTCCCCGGCGGCCGAATCTAATCGAGCAGATCGGGGCGACGGTCGCGGGTGCGCTGCAACCCCTGCTCGCGTCGCCACGCCGCGATCTTCGCGTGGTCACCCGAGAGCAGCACCTCAGGCACGTCGAGCTCACGCCAGCTCGGTGGCCGGGTGTAGCTCGGCCCCTCCAACACGCCGTCGGAGTGCGAATCATCTTGGTGCGACGCCGGATTGCCGAGCACGTCGGGTAGTAGGCGGACGATTGCCTCGATCATGACCAGTGCCGCCGACTCGCCGCCCGGCAGCACGTAATCCCCGATCGAGATCTCCTCGACCCGCATCCGGCGCGCGGCATCGTCGACGACGCGCTGGTCGATGCCCTCATAGCGACCGCATGCGAACACCAGATGCTTTTCTGCACTCCAGCGTTGGGCATCGGCCTGGGTGAACAATCGACCCGCGGGCGTTGGGACGATCAGAAGTGTTTCGTCAGAACAGATCTCGTCAAGGGCGGTCCCCCAAACCGGCGCCTTCATCACCATGCCGGGGCCGCCGCCGTACGGCGAGTCATCCACCGACTTGTGCACGTCGTGCGTCCAGGCCCGTAGATCGTGCACCGTCAGTTGCACAATGCCGGACTCAATCGCCTTGCCCGGCAACGACTGTCGCAGCGGCTCCAGGTAGCCGGGGAAGATGGTCACGATGTCCAATCGCATCGTCAGCCCAGCTCCAGAAGACCCTCGGGCGGATCGATCTCGATCGTGCCCTCCGCCAAGGACACCGAGGTGACGATCGCGCTGACGAACGGCACCAGCACCTCGCCACCCTCGGCTCGTATCGACAGCAATTCGCCTGCGGCCGTGTGCAATACCTCGACGACGGCGCCTATCACGTCACCGGTAGTCGTGACCACCTGCAGGCCCTCGAGTTGGTGGTCGTAATACTCGTCGGGATCCTCGATGGGCGGCAGGTCCTGCGAGTCGACGACAAAGAGAGTGCCGCGCAGCGCGTCTGCGGCGTTGCGGTCGGATACCCCGTCGAGGCGCACCAGCAGACGGGCGCCGTGCGGGCGAGCGGTGTCCACCGTATAGGTGTGTTCAGGCCCGTTCTTGGCCCGGCCGCGCAGCGCGGTGCCCGGCGCGAATCGGATATCCGGGTCGTCGGTCCGGACGTCGACGACGACCTCGCCCGTCACGCCGTGCGCCCTGACGACCCGCCCGACTACCAGGTCCATGTCCGGGACCCTTACTGGTCGGTGTCCACCACGTCGACGCGGATGCCGCGGCCGCCGATACCGGCGACCAGCGTGCGCAGCGCGGTGGCGGTGCGGCCACCCCGACCGATGACCTTGCCGAGGTCGTCGGGATGCACGTGCACCTCGACCGTGCGCCCGCGGCGGTTGGTCACCATGTCGACCCGGACATCCTCGGGGTTATCCACGATGCCGCGGACCAGGTGCTCCACGGCGTCGACGACGACTGAGCTCATGGCTGTGCTCAGCTCTCGGTGGACTCGGGTGAAGCCTCGGCCGCGGTGGCGTCAGCACCCTCGGCGGCCGGCTCGGATTCGTCCTTGACCGGAGCGGTTGCGGCGGCCTCGGCCTCAGGCGCGGCCGGCTCGGCCTTCTTGGCCGGCGCCTTCTTCTTCTTCGGCTGGGTGGCATCGCCGGACGGCGCGCCGTCGGCCGCGGCCAGCGCAGCGTTGAACAGGTCCAGCTTGGAAGGCTTGGGCTCCTTGACCTTCAGCGTGCCCTCGGCACCGGGCAGACCCTTGAACTTCTGCCAGTCGCCGGTGATCTTCAGCAGCTGCAGCACGGGTTCGGTGGGCTGGGCGCCGACACTGAGCCAGTACTGGGCCCGCTCCGAGTCGATCTCGATGAGGCTGGGCTCTTCCTTGGGGTGGTACCGGCCGATGACCTCGATCGCACGGCCATCGCGGCGATTGCGCGCATCGGCGACTGCGATTCGGTACTGGGGATTGCGGATCTTGCCGAGACGGGCAAGCTTGATCTTGACAGCCATGGTTAAGCGACTTCTCCTGTGGTTGCCACGTTGGCAATTCAGCGATCGGGGCGGGATGCCCGGATCCGGTTTTGCCTTACGTGTGTGACCGCCGCGCAGCCGTAGTCGCGGGGCAGACAGCCGCCCATTGTGCCAGAACAGGGGGCTTAGCCGAAAATCCGCCGCTGGCCGTACGCCGAGCGATCCACGCTAGAGCAGTTTGTCGAAGCACTTCTCCTCGACGCGGCGGCTCATCCGCCAACCCTCGGCAGTGCGGACGAACTCGTCGACGTACCAGATCCCGACGAAGAGGATCTGCTTCTCTTCGACGTTGAAGACCATCGGGTTGAAGCAGATGGCTCGCGACGTCGCACTGTCGCCATTGACGCGGATGTCGACGTTGCCCAGCAGGTGGTAGTAGGCGGGAAAGTTCGGCAACACCTCCTTGAGCCACGCCTTGACCTCGGGGAAACGGCCCTCGGTCCCACCGGTGACGGTGTAGTCGATGTAGGCGTCCGGGGTGAACACCCGGTCTAGGTCATCGAACTGCTTCTGGTCGATCGCCGTCGAGTAGTCGATCAGCAGCTGCTGTATCTCCAACCGATCCGAAATCTCCGCCAGGCTCAACATGCGTTGATTGAACACGATCCTCCGGCAGGGATAGGCTCCACGCCCATGGTGCGGCTTCTGGTCTGTGTCGCGGCGGCCCTGAGCCTGGTGGCAGGGGGAACCACGCCGGCGCTGGCCGCGCCCATCGGCGTCAGCCAGCCATCCGGCTCGGTGCCGGTCCCCGACGGGCCGGCCCAGGCGTGGATCGTCGCCGACATGGACACCGGCGCCGTACTCGCGGCCCGCGACGAAAACGGCCAATACGCGCCCGCGAGCACCATCAAGGTGCTGCTGGCGCTGACCGTTCTCGACGAACTTCCCCTCGAAACCACGGTCGTGGCCACCGAGGCGGACACCAAGGTCGAATGCAACTGCGCCGGAGTGGCGCCCGGTCACGTCTACACCGCACGACAGCTGCTCGAGGCACTGCTGCTGGTCTCCGGCAACGACGCCGCCAACACGCTGGCGACCATGCTGGGCGGGCAGGAGGCGGCCGTCATGAAGATGAACGGCAAGGCCGCGCTGCTCGGCGCCTACGGCACCAACGTCGGCTCCCCCTCTGGCCTCGACGGCCCGGGCATCGCCATGTGGTCATCGCCGCACGACCTTGCGGTGATCTTCCGCGCCGCGATGGCCAACCCGGTGTTCGCCCAGATCACCACCCAGCCGACCACCGTCTTTGCCACCAAGACCGGCGACAAGGTGCTGGTCAACCAGGACGAGCTGCTCACGCGTTATCCGGGCACGCTCGGCGGCAAGACGGGTTTCACCGATCTGGCCCAGAAGACCTTCGTCGGCGCCGCGAACCGAAACGGTCGCCGGCTGGTGATCGCGCTGATGTTCGGCATGGACAAGCCGGGCGGGCCCACGTACTGGGATCAGGCCGCCAGCCTGCTGGACTGGGGCTTTGCGCTCGATCCGAATGCGAGTGTCGGCTCGCTGTAGCCAGCGCACACGCGCAAAGTTGCTCAATCGCAACAGATCCGAGACCTCGTCGGCGAACGATCCGAATACGCTCAGCGTCCGTGCGAAAGTTGTTGGCCGCGTTGACCATCATGCTGTCCGCGGCCATGACGGTCGCTCCCCCGTCACGGGCCGAACCCGCCGTCGAGCCGGCGGGCGCGGTGGCGATCCCCGAAGGTCCTGCACAGGCGTGGCTGCTCGCGGATCTCGACACGGGCCGAATTCTGGCTTCCCGCAACCCATATGAATCGCATGCACCGGCCAGCACCATCAAGGTTCTGCTGACCATCGTCGCGCTCGATCAGCTCAACCTGAACTCCGCGATCATCGCGCGACCCGCCAATACAGCCGTGGAATGCTCATGCGCGGGAATCCAGCCCGGCCGTGCGTACACCGCAAAACAACTGCTCGACGCGGTGATGCTGATCTCGGGCAACGATGCGGCCAACACGCTGGCCGACATGCTCGGCGGGTTCGCAATGGCCGTCGCGAAGATGAACGCCAAGGCCGCCCAACTCGGCGCCCGCAGCACCAGGGTGACCACACCATCGGGTCTTGACGCGCCCGGAATGGACATGCGCACCACGCCATACGATCTGGCGCTCATCTTCCGCGCGGCGCTGAGATATCCGATGTTCGGCCAGATCGCGCGCCAGCCGGCGGCGTTGTTCCCCGACGGCCTCGGGTACAAGCAGATCGCCAACCAGAACGAGTTGTTGCAGCGTTACCCCGGCATGCTCGGCGGCAAGACCGGCTACACCAACATCGCCCGCAAGACCTATGTCGGCGCCGCACAGCGCAACGGCCACCGACTGGTGGTCGTGCAGATGTACGGCGAAGGCGATCTCTACGGACAGGCAATCGGTCTGCTGGATTGGGGCTTCAGCCTCTACCGGTAGCCGCCCGGCGCGACCTTGCGCAGCCGTTCCTACGTCGAGTGTGGACTCGATGCACGCAATTTGCGGGATCGTGTGCCATAGGTCCACATTCAGCGGCTAGAACGCCCTTCCCCGCAGAATCACCAAGTCCGGGTTGCTGACGACGGCGGTGCCGCGCCGCGGGTCGTCGGTGAAGCACACCAGATCCGCGGACGCCCCGTGCTCAAGGCCGGGTCTGCCAAGCCACGCGCGCGCGTCCCAGCACGCCGCGCCCAGTGCCTCGGTCGGGGTCATCCCCATCCTGGCGAGCGCGTCGATCTCATCGGCGATGCGGCCGTGCGCAACCATGCTGCCCGCGTCGGTGCCCGCATAGATCGGCACACCGGCCTCGCGCGCCGCGGCGATCCGCGGATAGCACCGCTCGTAAAGGTCCCGCATGTGCCGCGCGTAGGCCGGATACTTCTCAGCCGCCGCGGCGATGCCCGGGAAGTTCTCGATGTTGATGAGCGTGGGCACCAGTGCGGTGCCGTGCTCGACCATCAGCTCGATGGTGTCGTCGGTCAGCCCGGTGCCGTGCTCGATGCAGTCGATGCCCGCGTTGATCAGCCCTGGCAACGCGTCCTCACTGAACACGTGCGCGGTGACCCGAGCGCCGTTGGCGTGGGCGGCGTCGATCGCCGCCTTGAGGATCTCGTCGGACCACAGCGGCCCGAGGTCACCGGTATCGCGGTCGATCCAGTCACCGACCAGCTTCACCCAGCCGTCGCCCCACCTCGCCTGCTCGGCCACCGCGTCGGGCAGTTGGGACTGCTCGTCCAGTTCGATCGCGAAACCGCGCTGATAGCGCTTGGGCCTGGCGAGGTGGCGGCCAGCCCGGATGATGCGGGGCAGGTCGTCGTGGTCGTCGAGGATGCGGGTGTCTGTCGGTGATCCGGCGTCGCGCAGCAGCAGTGCGCCTGCATCGCGTTCGGTTTCGGCCTGGGCGATGGACTCGTCGAGCTCGATGGCCCCGTGCTGACCGAGGCCGACGTGGCAGTGCGCGTCCACCAGGCCCGGCAGTATCCAGCCGCCGTCAAAGATCGTGTCCGCATCGGTGACCGGCTCTGCGGACAGAGTGCCGTCGACGATCCACCACTCCACCGGTTCGTCATCGGGCAGCCCGCGGCCCTTGACATGAAGGCGCCGGGTCACGCTAGTTCTTCGGGAACTTCAGCTTCGACAGGTCGATGTCGGCAAGGCCGGGCGGCAGTTCGTCAAGGCCCTTGGGCATATTCGACAGGTCCGGGAAGCCGGGAGGCATTCCGCCGACGCCCAACGGGTTACGCGCCTTCGGCGGCGTCGGCCCCCGCCCGCCCTTCTTGCCCTTCTTGCCTTTGCCCTTGGCCGCCTTACGACTCCCGCCCTTGCGCGCGAACGGCATGCCCATCTGACCGGCCATCTGCGACATCATCTTTCGAGCCTCGAAGAACCGGTCCACCAGCTGATTGACCTCCGACACCGCCACACCGGAGCCGTTGGCGATGCGCAGTCGGCGCGACGCGTTGATGATCTTGGGGTCGGCGCGCTCGGCCGGTGTCATGCCGCGGATGATCGCCTGCACGCGGTCGAGCTGGTTGTCGTCGACGGCGGCCAGCGCATCCTTCATCTGACCGGCGCCGGGCAGCATGCCGAGCAGGTTGCCGATGGGGCCCATCTTGCGGATGGCCAGCATCTGCTCGAGAAAGTCCTCGAGCGTCAGCTCGCCGCTGCCGATCTTGGCCGCCGCCGCCTCGGCCTGTTCGGCGTCGAAGACCTGCTCGGCCTGCTCGATGAGGGTGAGCACGTCGCCCATGCCGAGGATGCGGCTTGCCATCCGGTCGGGGTGGAAGACGTCGAAGTCTTCGAGCTTCTCACCTGCGGACGCGAACAGGATCGGGGTGCCGGTGACCTCACGCACCGACAGCGCGGCACCGCCGCGGGCGTCGCCGTCGAGCTTGGTCAGCACGACGCCGGTGAAGCCGACCCCCTCGCGGAACGCCTCGGCCGTGGTCACGGCGTCCTGGCCGATCATGGCGTCAAGGACGAACAGCACCTCGTCGGGATCGACGGCGGCCCGGATCGCGGCGGCCTGGCCCATCAGTTCGTCGTCGATGCCGAGCCGGCCCGCGGTGTCGACGATGACGACGTCATGGTGCTTGGCCTTGGCCTCGGCAAGGCCAGCAGCGGCGACGGCGACGGGGTCGCCGGCAGCGGCGTTCTCGTCGCCTCCCGGTGCCACGCCGGGGTGCGGCGCGAACACCTCGACACCTGCACGTTCGCCAACGATCTGCAGCTGGTTGACCGCACCGGGACGCTGCAGGTCGCACGCCACCAGCAGGGGTGTATTTCCTTGTCCGCGAAGCCATTTGGCGAGCTTGCCGGCCAGGGTGGTCTTACCGGAGCCTTGCAGACCGGCCAGCATGATCACCGTCGGCGGGGTCTTGGCGAAGGCCAGCTGACGGGTCTCCCCGCCGAGGATCCCGATGAGTTCGTCGTTGACGATCTTGACGACCTGCTGGGCCGGATTGAGCGCGCCGGAGACCTCCGCGCCCTTCGCGCGTTCCTTGATGCGCGCGACGAACTCGCGCACCACGGGCAGCGAGACGTCGGCTTCCAGCAGCGCCAGCCGGATCTCGCGGGTGGTCGCGTCGATATCGGCGTCGGTCAGCCGGCCCTTTCCGCGCAGGCCAGAGAGCGCACCGGTCAACCGGTCGGACAGCGATTCAAACACGCGGTCAAGCCTAGCTGGCTTCGGAAACCGGCTTCGCGGGCGGCGGCGCAGGCAGCACCGCGTACAGGTCGCGTTCGAGCTCATCGCGGACGGCGCCGTCGGCAGTGATGCCGAACACGTCGACAACCGACGAACCCAAGGTGGTGACCTTGGCCCATGCGATGTCCACCCCGTCGCGTTCGAATACGGCGGTCAGCCTCGTCAGCAGACCTGCGCGATCGGTGGCACGGATCTGCACCACCAGCTCGCGGGGTTCGGCGCCGGCCGACCACAGGATCTTCGGTGGTGCGGCCGCGTGGTTGATCGGTACCGCGGCGGGTACGTCCCCCGCGCGGGTGGTGCCGTGCTGCGCGGCGTCGCGGTCACGGCGGTCGAGTGACGCCAGCACATCGAGTTCGCCGTCGAGGGCGAGGATGAACTGCTGGCGAAGCAACTCGGCGGCGGGCGGCGAGCCGAAATGTGGTGACACGACGAAGGTATTGATCGCCGAACCTTCGTGACCGTTGACCGAGGCCGAGTGCACGCGCAGTGAATTCAGCGCCAGGACTCCGGCGGCCTTGCTCAGCAAGCCGCGGCGGTCCGGCGCGATCATCGCGACGTTGTAGATGTGCGGGCTGTCCGCCGGGTCCAGTTCGACGTGCACGCCGACGTCGGCTGCGAGCGAAAGATGTCGTGGGTCAATCGGATCCGGGTGCGGCAGCGGCTCGCCTGCCATGACCAGCCGGCACCGGCGCACCAGGTCGCCGATCAGCGACGCCTTCCAGTCGCCCCAGACGCCGGGTCCGGTGGCAAGTGAGTCCGCCTCGGCGAGCACATGCAACAACTCCAGGAGTACCGGGTCGCCGTCCAGCGCCTCCACGACCGATGAGATGACCTTGGGATCCTGCAGGTCGCGGCGCGTCGCGGTGTGCGGAAGCAACAGGTGGTAGCGCACGATCTTGGAGAGAAGCTCGACGTCGGACGGCCACAGACCCATCCTGGTGCCGATCTGGGTGGCCAATTCGGCGCCCATGACGCTGTGGTCCCCTCCCCGGCCCTTGCCGATGTCGTGCACGAGCGCGCCGAGCACCAACAGGTCCGGCCGGGACACCCGCGTGGTGAACGCGCTTGCCCGCGAAACGGTTTCGACAAGGTGACGGTCGACTGTCCAGATGTGCACGATGTCGCGTGGCGGTAGGTCACGCACCGCGCCCCACTCCGGGAACAGCCTGCCCCACAAGCCAGTGCGGTCCAGCGCTTCGATGGTGGCTACCGCCGTTGGGCCTGCGGCCAGCATCACGAGCAGATCCTTGAGGGCATGGCGCGGCCATGGTGTGCGCAGTTCGGGCGCGGTTTCCACCAACCTCCCGAGAGTGGACGACGCCATCGGCAGACCGCTGCTCGCCGATGCGGCCGCCACCCGCAGGATCAGCCCGGGATCGCGTTCAGGGCGGGCGTCGCGGGCCAGGATCACTTCGCCACCGAACTCGATGACTCCCTCGTCGAGTGGTCGGCGCACCGGCCGCCTCAACGCAGCGAACCCACGACGCGGCAGCGCGTTGGCGGCGGTGCGCAGCCCGGCGTCGACATAGAAACTGATGGTGCGGGCCGCATCAGAAAGCATGCGCGCCAAGTCGAACCGGTCTCCGATGCGCAGCGCTGCACCGATCTCGTCGGCGTGCTGCGCCAGTAGCAGTTCACGGCCGCGGCCAGAGACCCTGTGCAGTTCGGTGCGGACGTTGAGCAGTGCGAGGTGAGCCTCGCCGAGCGTTTCGGTGGGCGAGGCAATGGATCGGCTGGGATAGACGTCGGCGAGTTGCGCGATTGCAAGGGCGTTGAGCAGTTGAACGTCGCGCAGACCGCCGCGGCCGGTCTTGAGGTCGGGCTCGGCGCGGTGTGCGATCTCGCCGCTGCGCTGCCACCGTGCCTTGGTGTGCTCGACCAGTTCTTCGAAACGCGAAGCGATTCCGGTGCGCCACTGCCGCCGCGCTCCGCCGATCAACAACGACGACAGCTCGGAATCGCCTGCGATGTGCCGCGCCTCCAGCATGGCCAGCCCGGCCGAGATGTCCTCGCCGGCCACCGACACCGCTTCTGGCACGGTGCGCACACTGTGGTCGATGCGAATATTGGCGTCCCACAGCGGGTACCACAACAGCTCGGCGACCTGACTGACGACGTCGTGAGGCATGTTGTCATGCAACAGCATCAGGTCGAGGTCGGAGTACGGCAGCAATTCGCCGCGACCCAGTCCGCCGGTGGCGACGATCGCGAAGCCACTGGTCGGCGTGATGCCGATCTCGGTGGCCTTTGTGGTGAGCCAGAACTCGTGCAGGTCCAGCAGCGCGTTGCGCAGCGCGGCCGAATCGAGTTGGCGAGCACTGCCTTTCAACAGCTGTTCGGCTGCCGCGGACAGATCCGTTGCCGGCCGAGACGAGCCCGCCGCCGGAGCTTCCCATCGGGACGCTCCGGCGGCGGATTCTCCTCTGTGCTCTGCCATTTGGTGTCCTCCCCCGGCCTTTACCGATCAACGCTCGCACGGTGCATGGCCGGGAGACGACATCTCAAATCATCGGCGGGTTAAAGGGCGTCGGCCCCCCGCTCTCCGGTGCGCACCCGGACGACGGTGTCGACGGGGCTGACCCACACCTTGCCGTCGCCGATCTTCCCGGTGCGTGCCGCCTGCACGATCACATCTACCACCTTGTCGACGGCGGAATCATCGACCACGACCTCGACCCGCACCTTCGGCACGAAGTCGACCGAGTACTCGGCGCCGCGGTATACCTCGGTGTGACCTTTCTGGCGCCCGTAACCCTGAACCTCGCTGACGGTCATTCCGAGAATCCCGGTCTGCTCGAGGCCGGTCTTGACATCTTCGAGCGTGAACGGCTTGACGATCGCAGTTATCAGCTTCATATCCCCTTATTCCTCTCCGCCGTGACGTCCGAGCACCGAACTGCCTCCGCCAACAGCCGCGAAGTCGTAAGCGGTTTCCGCATGTTCGCTCTCGTCGGCACCGGTTGCCTCATCTTCGTCGCTAAGTCGCAGCCCCACCGTGTACTTCACGATCAAAGCCAAGATAGCGGTAGCGATGCCGCAATAGAGCAGAACCGCCCCTGCGCCGACGGCCTGTCGCCAGAGCTGGTCGAATCCCCCGCCGTAGAACAGACCCGCGACACCGTTGTAGGTCTCGGGTGCCGCGACCAGGCCGATCAGCAGTGTGCCGGTGAGACCACCGACCAGGTGGACACCGACGACGTCGAGCGAGTCGTCATATCCCAGTTTGTATTTCAGGCCCACCGCGAGAGCGCAGAGGACGCCGGCGACCACGCCGATGACGAGCGCGCCAAGCACGTTGACCGCGCCGCACGACGGGGTGATCGCCACCAGCCCGGCGACGATACCCGACGCCGCACCCAGCGAGGTCGCCTTGCCGTCCCGGATGCGTTCCGTGAGCAGCCATGCCAGCATGGCCGCCGCGGTGGCCACCGTCGTCGTGACGAAGGTGGAGCCTGCGGTGCCGTTGGAGGCGGTGGCCGAACCGGCGTTGAAGCCGTACCAGCCGAACCACAGCAGCCCGGCTCCGAGCATCACGAACGGCAGGTTGTGCGGCCGCATCGGTGTGGTCGGCCACCCCTTGCGCTTGCCGAGGATGAGCACGAGAACCAACGCCGCAGTGCCCGCGTTGATGTGGACCGCAGTGCCGCCCGCGAAGTCGATCGCCGCCAGCTTGTTGGCGATCCAGCCGCCTGTCTCTGCGGTGCCGCCGTCGAAGGAGAACACCCAGTGCGCGATCGGGAAGTACACGAAAGTCACCCACAGTGCCGAGAACAGCAGCCAGCCGCCGAACTTGATGCGGTCGGCGACCGCGCCGGAGATCAGCGCGACGGTGATGATCGCGAACATCAACTGGAACGCGACGAACACGGTGGCTGGGAACGTGAACACCAGCGGGATGTTCAGCGCTTCCGCGGCTTCGACGCCTGCGGCCGGGTCAGCAATCACCTCGGCAGCGGCGTTACCGCCGATGAGGCCCTTTAGCCCGAAGAACTGCGTCGGGTCACCGAACAGGTTGGAGACGTCGTTGCCGAACGCCATTGAGTAGCCGTAGAGCACCCAGAGCACCGTCACCACACCCATGGCGCTGACGCTCATCATGATCATGTTGAGCACGCTCTTGGCTCGCACCATGCCGCCGTAGAAGAAGGCCAGCCCTGGCGTCATCAACAGCACCATGGCGGCGCTTACCAGCATCCACGCGGTATCCCCGGTATCCGGGATACCGAGGGTCGGGAATCCATCCACTCGCAGTTTCCTCCTTCGACACGCCACAGCCGCAACGATTTACGACCATTGACCTGGTCCAAGACAATGCTGAGTGGTTGTTTCGTTTAAGACGCTGCGGTGTTTCGCTCGTGTGAACGGATGCGCGGTTGGGGTTTCGTCCGTGTTACATCACGCGTTTTTTGACGGGTGTTCGTTAACCGAGCAGTGCATCGACGAACGCCGCGGGCTCGAACGGCGCGAGATCGTCGGGTCCTTCGCCGAGGCCGACGAGCTTGACCGGCACACCCAATTCCTGCTGCACCCGAAAGACGATTCCGCCCTTTGCCGTGCCGTCCAATTTGGTCAGCACCACGCCGGTGATGTCGACGACTTCGGCAAACACCCGGGCCTGCGGCAGGCTGTTCTGCCCGATGGTCGCGTCCAGCACGAGAAGCACCTCGTCGACCTCGGCGCGACGGCTCACCACTCGCTTGACCTTGCCGAGTTCGTCCATCAGACCGGTCTTGGTGTGCAGCCGTCCGGCGGTGTCGATGACCACGACGTCGGCGCCTTCGCTGATTCCTGCGTCGACGGCGTCGAACGCCACCGAGGCGGGGTCGGCGCCCTCCGCGCCACGCACCACCTGCGCGCCCACCCGGGACGCCCAGCTCTGCAATTGGTCGGCGGCGGCGGCGCGGAAGGTGTCGGCGGCGCCGAGCACGACGCGGCGGCCATCGGCGACAAGGACGCGGGCCAGCTTGCCGACGGTCGTGGTCTTGCCTGTGCCGTTCACGCCGACCACCAACAGCACCGACGGCTTGTTGTCGTGCGGCAGCGCCTTGATGGAGCGGTCCAGGTCGGGATGCAGCTCCGAGATCAGCACCTCGCGCAGCACCGCGCGGGCGTCGGCCTCGGTGCGCACGTTGGCGCCGGCCATCTTGGCCCGCAGCGCGGTGACCACTGACGTGGTCACGACCGGGCCGAGGTCGGCGATCAGCAGGGTGTCCTCGACGTCCTGCCAGGAGTCCTCGTCGAGGTCGCCGCCGCCGAGCAGACCCAGCATGCTGCGGCCCAGCGTGTTCTGCGACTTGGCGAGCCTTCCGCGCAGCCGGTCCAGCCTGCCTTCGGACGGCGCGATGGCGCCGACATCGGGCGGAGCGGGCGGCTCTGGTGCTTCGGCCTCGATCTCAGCGGGCGCCGCAGGCTCCTCGACCTCAACGTCAGGCTCGGGCAGCCGCACGTCGGCGATCGGCCGTTTCGGCGCATCGCGTGGAATGGTGGCATCATCGCCGACGGCAGGCAGCCCGCTGGTGTCGATGCGTTCGACGGGCTCAGCAGGCGCTGACTGCGCGAACGTGATGCCTGAGGAGGCGGTATAGCCGCCAGAGCGGTCGACGGGAGTAGCAGTGTCTGTAGTCGTCAAACTGATCCGTCGGCGGCGGTACCGCAGCAGGCCGACGACCAGCGCGGCCACCAGTAAAACGGCGATGACCGCGATCGCGATCCATATGCCCAGCCCGGCAGCGTCTGTCACCACGTCATTGTGTCAGGGGCGATAGGCGGTGACGCGGGACCCCGGCGGCATGGAAACCCGCAAACGCCGGCACATCGACGTGTGTCTGTCCGAGGCCGTCGAGTACCAGTCGGTGACCACAGGGCTGGAGCGCTACCGGCTGCCGTACAACGCGCTCACCCAGACCGACCTCGGCAGCGTGGAGTTGGCGTCAGACTTTCTCGGCTCGCGATTGCGTGCGCCGCTGCTGATCGGTCCGATGACCGGCGGCGCCGAACTGTCAGGGACCATCAACCGCAACCTGGCGGCCGCCGCCCAGCAGCTCGGCATCGGCATGATGCTCGGCTCGCAGCGGATCATGCTCGACAACGGATCGGCGTCGGATAGCTTTCGCGTCCGCGACGCCGCACCCGACGTGCTGTTGATCGGCAACATCGGGCTGGCTCAACTCAACGAGATGATGGTCCCCGACCTCGTCAAGGCGCTCGATGCGATTGGCGCCAATGCCCTTGCAGTGCATACCAATCCGTTGCAGGAGGCCATGCAGCACAAGGGTGACACCGACTTCTCCGGCTCGATCGCCCGGCTAAGGGACGTCGCGGGGTCGATCGGCTATCCGGTGATCCTCAAGGAGGTCGGCCACGGAATCGGCGCGGCGGCCGCAGCCGAACTGGTGGATTGCCCGATCGCGGCCGTCGACGTCGCAGGCGCCGGCGGCACATCGTGGGCGCGCGTCGAACAGTTCGTGCGCTACGGCGAGATCCGCTTTCCCGCGCTTGCCGAGTGGGGCATTCCGACCGCGCAGGCGCTGCTGGAAGTGCGCCACGCCCTGCCCGACGTCGCGATCGTGGCCTCCGGCGGTATCCGCACCGGTATGGACGCCGCCAAGGCGCTGGCGATGGGCGCCGACGCGGTGTCGGTGGCCAGGCCGCTGCTGGCCCCCGCAATCGAATCGGTTGGCGCCGTGGTGGATTGGCTGAGCCATTTCATCGACGAGCTGTTGATCTGCCTGCATGGCTGCGGCGCGGCGGACCTGGCCGCCTTGCGCCGCCGCGGCGTCACCGAGTTGTGAAACCGCTAGTTGGTGGACGCGACCAGTTCCTGGCCGCGCATGCGCTGGCTGATCACCGCGGTGATGCCGTCATCACGCATGGTCACGCCATAGAGCGCGTCGGCGATCTCCATGGTCGGCTTCTGGTGCGTGATAACGAGCAGCTGTGACTGACTGCGCAGCTGCTCGAACAGGCCGAGCAGCCTGCGCAGGTTGACGTCGTCGAGCGCCGCCTCGACCTCGTCCATGACGTAGAACGGCGATGGGCGGGCGCGGAAGATGGCAACCAGCATGGCGACCGCGGTGAGCGACTTCTCGCCGCCCGACAACAGCGAGAGCCGCTTGATCTTCTTGCCGGGCGGCCGCGCCTCGACCTCGATGCCGGTGGTCAGCATGTCGTCGGGATCGGTGAGTACCAGCCTGCCCTCGCCGCCGGGGAACAACGTCGAAAACACTTGCTGGAACTCGCGTTCCACGTCGATAAAGGCCTCGGCGAACACCTGCAGGATTCGGTCGTCGACGTCGGCGATGACATCGAGCAGATCCTTGCGCGCCGCCTTGACGTCCTCGAGCTGAGTGGACAAGAAGTTGTAGCGCTCCTCGAGAGCGGCGAACTCCTCGAGGGCAAGCGGATTGACGCGACCCAACTCGTTGAGTTCGCGTTCGGCCTTCTTGGCGCGGCGTTCCTGAGTCGGCCGGTCGAACGGCATCGGGGCCGGCGCGGTCACCTGCTCCCCTCGCTCGCGGGCCTGCTCGTACTCGGCCATCTCCAGCTCCGAAGGCGCAAGTGAAACGCCGGGCCCGTACTCGGCGATCAGGTCATCGACCGCCATTCCGAACTGCTCGAGCACCTGCTGCTCGAGCTGCTCGATCCGCAGCGCCGCTTGAGCTTTGGCGACCTCATCGCGGTGCAGCGCGTCGGTCAGCGAGGCGATCTTGCTGCTCAGCTCGTTGACCGCTTCGCGGGCCTTGGCCAAGGCGGCTGCCCGGTGCTGGCGTTCGGCGGCGACCTCATCGCGAGACCGGGAGGCGACGGCCACCGCGGCGGAAAGCCGTGCGGCCACCTGGCGTCCCGACTCGGCAACGGCTGCTGCCACGGCCGCGGCGAGCTCGCGTGCCTCCCGGGCACGCTGAGCGCGCAGCCGCGCCTCACGTTCGGCTGCCGCGGCGCGGCGCAGCGAATCCGCGCGCCCACGAACGGCATTCGCGCGTTCCTCGGCGGTGCGCACCGCCAGCCGGGCGTCTACCTCCTCGGCGCGTGCGGTTTCCGCTGCCGCCGTAAACTCCTGGCGGTCGACCGGCTCGTCGTCGAACGTCGGCTCCTGCTGGGCGTTGTGCAGCCGCTGCTCGAGCTCGGTGAGCTCTTGAACCGTGGATGCGCGTCCGGCCTCTAACTCGTTGCGCTGCTGGATAAGTCGCTGCCACTCGTCGTCGGCGGCGCGCGCATCCTGGCCGAGGCGGCCAAGCTGTTCGTAGATCGCCGAGATCGCGGCGTCCGACTCGTTGAGCGCGGCCAGCGCCTGCTCGGCGGCGTCCTGGCGGGCGGCCTGCTCGGCCAGCGCCCCTGACAGAGCGGCAGACAGTTCGCTGGTCTGCCTTTCGGAGTCGGCAAGCTCGTTACGGGCCTTCTCGACCTCGGAAGTGATCTCCAGAGTGCTTGGCTTGCGATCCG
The DNA here is from genome assembly GCA_963711755.1 of uncultured Actinomycetota bacterium. Lineage (GTDB taxonomy): Bacteria > Actinomycetota > Actinomycetes > Mycobacteriales > Mycobacteriaceae > Mycobacterium. The sequence continues at coordinate 1,086,697 of CAVQFK010000022.1, read as the reverse complement.
AACCGCCGCTGACCCAGCCGGCGCCGACGAGGTCGCCGTCGGCGGTAACGGCCCGAAGCTGGGGGCGCGCGGCCACCAGATCCAGCGCGGCGGACAGGTCCCGCACCACGGCGACGCCGGACAGCATGTGGGTCATCGCGCCCTGCAGCCGGTGCGGGGCTTCGACCAGATCCGCCGCCCACTGCGCCCCCTCCGGCGGCGGTCCCGCGGGCGGCGCGACGTGATGCGGCCAGTCGCCAAGCACGATCGCGGCGCGGCCACCGTCGGATTCCTTCAGCGCGGCGACGGCGGTGCGGGCTGCGCCGAAGTTCTCGGCAGCGACGGCGTCGGCGGCTGCGCCGAGCACGGCGGCCACCGCAACTTCATACCCGGGCCGGACCTTGAGCAGGGTGGCAATCGAACCGAAAAGTCCTGCGCCACCGTGGTTCTTCCGCAACCACGCGGCCCCGTCCTTGCGGTCGAGGCCGACGGACAGCGCCTCGATGCGAGCCCGCAGCGAGGCCACCTGCCGCTCCGCGCCGCGCTCGCCAGCCTGCAGTTCTGCGACGCGTTCGTCGGCCAACCGCAGTGCGGCGACCGTCCGGTCATGGTGGTCGTCGAGGCCGACCTCGCCGGCGTCGAGCTCGCTGACGCGGCTCTGCACGGTCTCGAACTCGGCCTGCATCTGCTGCGCCTTGGCCGCGGCGTCCTCGATACCGACGGTCAGCCGCGCCACCGTCTCGTCGATCGACTCGACGCGGGTGCGCATGGTGTCGACCTGCCCGGCCAGCCTCGCAAGACCTTCGCGGCGGTCGGCTTCTGCGCGGGCAGCGGCCAGGTGAGCGCGTTCGGCCTCAGCGGCGAGGCGCTCACGTTCAGTGAACACCGCGCGCGCCGCCTCGAGCCGCGCGCGGGATTCAGCCAGCTCGTCGAGCAGTTGCTGTTCCTGGGCGGCGACCTCCTCGGCCTGGGCTTCGAGCACGTCGGGGTCGGGCCCACTGGACGTCTCGGGCTCGGTGTCCAGATGCTGCGCGCGCTCGCTGGCAATGCGGACGGTGGCGCTGACCCGCTCGGCCAGCGCCGAGAGCCGGAACCACGTCTGCTGGGCGTTCTCGGCACGCTCGGACAGGCTGTTGACGGCGGACTCGTGCGAGTCGAGTTCGACGGTCTTGGCCTCGAGCCTGGTGGTCAGCTCGTCGTGCTCGCGGCGAAGCGTCGTCTCGGCCTGGTCGGTGTTGTCGAACTCTGCCTTTCGGGTGACCAGGTCGTCGGCGGCCAGCCGGAGCCGGGCGTCGCGCAGGTCTGCCTGGATGGTCTGGGCGCGACGGGCCATCTCGGCCTGGCGGCCAAGCGGTTTGAGCTGGCGGCGCAGTTCGGTGGTCAGGTCGGTGAGCCGGGCCAAGTTGGCCGACATCGAGTCAAGCTTGCGGACCGCCTTTTCCTTGCGCTTGCGGTGCTTGAGCACGCCAGCGGCTTCCTCGATGAACGCGCGTCGGTCCTCGGGCCGCGACTCCAGGATCTCCGACAGCTTGCCCTGGCCGACGATGACGTGCATCTCGCGGCCGATGCCGGAGTCGGACAGCAGCTCCTGTACATCCATCAAACGGCAACTCGTGCCGTTGATTTCGTACTCGCTGCCGCCGTCGCGGAACATCCGGCGGGTGATCGACACCTCGGAGTACTCGATCGGCAGTGAGTTGTCGGAATTGTCGATCGTGACGGTGACCTCGGCGCGGCCCAACGGCGGCCGAGACGACGTGCCGGCGAAGATGACGTCCTCCATCTTGCCGCCGCGCAGAGTCTTGACACCCTGTTCGCCCATCACCCAGGTGAGGGCGTCGACCACATTGGACTTACCAGATCCGTTGGGGCCCACGACACAGGTGATGCCTGGCTCGAAGCGCAGAGTCGTCGGCGAAGCAAACGACTTGAAGCCCTTCAGGGTCAGACTCTTGAGGTGCACGACGTGCCACACTACCGTCGCGCAGGCTAACGCTCGGTGAACCCCGATAGCGTTTCGCCGACTTCTGACCAATCGGCGATGACTTTGTCGACATGGCCGGGCGCACCGCCGCCTTGCAGCAGCTCAAGGAGCCTTTCACAGGTCGCTCTCGGCCCCTGCGCGACGACCTGAACGCGCCCATCGGGCCTGTTCGAGGCGTATCCGTTCAGGCCCAGTTCGAGTGCCCGGGAGCGGGTCCACCACCGGAATCCCACCCCTTGGACGTGCCCGTGCACCCACGCCGTGAGGCGAACGTCAGCTAACTCCTGCATCACTGACCTCAAACGTCACTTTGGTACCGGATTTGAGCGTGCGCCCGACCGTGCAGACCTGGTCGATCGCGCGCTCGATGACCGTCAGCACCCGTGCCCTCTCGTCCTCGGACAGCCCGGACAGGTCGAGTTCCATGCGCTCGGTGAGCAGCGGGTAGCGCTCCTGCTCGCGGTCGGCGGGCCCGGACACCCGGATCGTGGTGTCGTAGTCCTCGCCGAGGCGCCGTTGTAGCGGAAGGTCGCTGCTCATCCCGCTGCAGGCCGCCAGCGCGATCTTCATCAGCTCGCCCGGGGTGAAGACGCCGTCGACGTCCTCGCTGCCGACGAGCACCTCGGCGCCGCGTGAGCTGCGCCCGGTGTAGCGACGCACGCCGGTGCGCTCAACCCACAGTTCCGTCATGGTTCTCCTTCTCCACGAGAGACCGCAAAATGCCAGCCCTACGCGGCGTGTCGACGTACAAACACGGTCATTCGCGGCCCTTATTCCCGCCGGACGCGGGGACGTGGTTGGCATTTCGGGCAGTAGTACGACGAGCGGTTCATGAACTTCTCCCGCCGCATCACCGCCCCACAGCGGCGGCACGGCTCGCCTTCGCGACCGTAGGCGTCCAATGATCGCTCGAAGTAACCCGATTCGCCGTTGACGTTGACATACAACGAGTCGAACGACGTGCCACCCTGACCGAGCGCCTCGGTCATCACCTCGGCCGCGGCGTCGAGCACCTCCCCGAGCTGGCGGCGGGTCAGCGACGAAGCCAACCGCGAACCGTTCAGCTTCGCCCGCCACAGCGCCTCGTCGGCATAGATATTGCCGACGCCGGAGATCACGGTCTGGTCCAGCAGCTGGCGTTTGAGCTCAGAATGCTTGCGCCGCAACACCGTAACGACGCCGTCGCGATTGAACTGCGGATCCAGAGGATCGCGGGCGATGTGCGCGACGGGTTCGGGAACATCGGTGCCGTCGATGGTGACCATGTCCGAAAGCATCCAGCCGCCGAACGTGCGCTGGTCGACGAAGCTGAGTGCGGTGCCGTCGTCGAGCAGCGCCGCGATGCGCAAGTGGTTCTCGTTCGGCACGTCACCGAGCAGCATCTGCCCGCTCATGCCCAGATGCACGACGAGCGCCGACCCGTCGCCGAGCGTCAGCCACAGGTACTTTCCGCGCCTGCCGGTGCCGGTGATGCGATTGTCGAGCAGTCGCCCTGTGAGGTCGGCGGGGCCTGCCTCGTGGCGGCGCACGGCCCGCGGGTGATTGACGCGCACCGCGGTGATGGTCTTGCCAGCGACGTGGGCGTCCAACCCCCGCCGAACGACCTCGACTTCGGGAAGCTCAGGCATCTACACCGGGGGTCGCGAGCGCGTCCAGGGTCTTCCAAGCCGCAGCGGCGGCCTTGAGCTCAGCCTCTTTCTTCGTCCGCCCGACGCCCTTGCCGTACTCCGTTTCGGAGACCACAACCGCCGCGGTGAATTCCTTGTCGTGGTCAGGGCCAGTCGAGGTCACCACATAGGAAGGTGGGCCCATCCCGCGGGACACCGTCAGCTCCTGCAGGCTGCTCTTCCAATCCAGCCCGGCGCCCAGTGTCGGCGCGGTATCCAGCAGCGAGCGGAACAGGTGCAGAATCACCTCGCGGGCTACCGAGATGCCATGCTCCAAATAGATTGCGCCGAGCAGGGATTCGACGCCGTCGGCCAGAATGCTGGACTTGTCCGCGCCACCGGAGGTCTCCTCGCCCTTACCGAGCAGCAGGTAGGAGCCCAGCCCGTCGTCGGACAAGTTTCGGCCGACATCGGCCAGCGCGTGGGTGTTGACGATGCTGGCCCGCAACTTGGCCAGATCGCCCTCCGAGCGGTCCGGGTGCCGGTGGTAGAGCTCCTCGGTGATGGTCAGACCGAGCACTGCGTCCCCGAGAAACTCCAGGCGTTCGTTGGTGGGCAGTCCGCCGTTCTCGTAAGCGAAGCTGCGGTGCGTCAGTGCCATGGTCAGCAGCTCGGCGGGCAGGTCGACCTCGAGCGCTTTGAGCAACGGCGCGCGGTCGTCGCTCACGTGTCGTCTCGATCGAGCATGGTCGTGAGTTTCGCCCAGCGGGGGTCGATCTGCTCGTGGTGATGGCCGGGGTCTGCAGTCGCCATCGCGACCCCGCATGTCGGGCACAGGCCGGCGCAGTCCGGCGTGCACAACGGCGCGAACGGCAGCGCCAGCCCGACGGCGTCGATGATCGGCTGTTCCAGGTCGACGGTCTGATCGACGACGCGACCAAGCTCGTCGGCGTCGGTGGTTTCATCCGTAGTGCTGTCTGGATAGGCGAACAACTCGGTGAGGTCGATCTCGACGTCACCGGTGATCGGGGTCAGGCAGCGCACGCATTCGCCCGCCGTCGGAGCGGACACCGTGCCCGTCACCAAAACACCCTCGGACACGGACTCGATCCGCAGATCCAGCTCCAGCGGCGCGTCCTTTTGGATCGCGATCAGGTCGAGTCCGATGCGCAACGGGCTGGGCACGGTCTCGTGCAGGGTCATCATCGACCCGGGCCGCCGCCCGAGCCGGGCGATGTTGATCACGAGCGGCGATCGTGGCCCGCGACGGGCAGCCTTTTCATGCGTCGCCATGGATGTCAATCCTACGGCGACGGTGGTGGCGACTAGCGAGCCGCGTAGTCGTGGGTGCCCGCAGCGGTACGCAACTGGTGGCGACCACGGCCGACGGAGCGCAGCGTGCCGTTCAGGAAGTCCTCGAACTCGGCCAGCTTGCTGTCGACGTAGATGTCGCATTCGCCGCGCAGCCGGTCCGCCTCGGCATGCGCCGAGTCGATGAGCCTGGTGGCTTCGGACGTTGCGGTCTGGACGATCTCGGTCTGCGCCACCAGCCGCTGCTGCTCCTTGATGCCTTCCTGGACGGCCTTCTCGTACGCCAGATTGCCGTTCTCGATGAGCCGATCGGCCTCGGTCTTGGCGCGCCCGGTGGCGGCCTCGTACTCCCGCTTCGAGGTGGCGGCAAGGCGGGATACCTCTTCACGGGCCTCGGCGACCATCCGCTCACTGTGCTGGCGCGCCTCGGCCACCATCCTGTCGGCCTGCCCTTTGGCGTCGGCGAGCAACCGGTCGGCCTCTGCCCTGGCATGGTTGATCAGGGAGTCGGCCTCCGCGGTGGCCGACGACACCATCGACCCTGAGTGCTCCTTGGCCTCGCGCAGCAACGAGTCACGGGCGTCGAGCACATCCTGGGCGTCGTCGAGTTCGCCGGGGATCGCGTCCTTGATGTCGTCGATCAGCTCGAGGACATCGCCGCGGGGCACTACGCAGCCGGAGGTCATCGGCACGCCGCGGGCCTCTTCTACGATCCCGCCCAGCTCATCGAGCGCTTCAAATACTCGGTACACGGCACACCCTCCAGGCGTAGTTGACAGTTACCAGTGTGCCTGGTGTTACCTCTGTGACTCGGCTTCCGAGGTCGGTGTGTCGCGACCGAGGTCGATTCAGGCTGGCCTGGCATTATCAGCCGTTACATTATGTCAATGCGTTCGGATGGTGCTCGCCGAGCAGCTATCGCATCGCCGCACCGATGAGATCGCGGGCCCGGTCCAGCATGGAAGCGAACGGTCCGAGCGCAAAATTGGCCTTCGCCGATTCCACGCCGGGGTGCGGACGCGTCGGGGCGATGGACTCTGCGGCCTCGACGGCCTTGGCCATACGCCCCAGATCGGCGGCGTCGAGCGCGCGCTCCAACCGGGTGAACTCCTCGAGCTCTTCGCGCTCGGCGTGGTCGATCACCGAGCCCCGGAACAGCGCCAACTCGTCGAGAAACTCCTGTGAAGCGATATCCATCGCCTCAAGCGCCGATAGGACTTCTTTGGCGTCGTGCTCCTCGACGAGACGAGCGTCGACGATGACATCGCCGCCCTCGACCTCGTGGCGGACCCGTGGGTGGACCACCATCTCCTCGGCGGTCTCGTGCACCGCTAGGAGTTGACGCAGTTCGGTGAAGGCCTTGCGGCGCGCGTCATCGGACGACGCCGAGAACACCTCCTCGAACAAGTCCTTGATCAAATCGTGCTGCCCCTTGAGGTACGTCACGACATCGTCGGTCGACTGGACGAATGTTTCGACCATGGGAGTAACCATCGCTTTCTTTGGAGAACCGGGTTTGGGCGCTGGGGGCTGTGCGCCACTAGATAAATACCCGGCCAGGGCGACGGTTAACCCTTGAGCTTGGCCTGCAGCCGCTTGTTGACCGGCACGGGCAGCAACTCCGAAACGTCCCCGCCGAGGGCCGCCACCTCCTTGGCCAGCGATGAGGACACGAAGGAATACTGCGGCGTGGTCGCGACGAAGAAGGTGTCGACGCCTGCGATGTGCTTGTTCATCTGGGCCATCTGCAGCTCGTATTCGAAGTCGGTGCCGGTGCGCAGGCCCTTGACGATCGCGGTGAGCCCGCGGGCTTTGACGAAGTCGACGACGAGGCCCTCCCCCGATTCGACCCGCAGGTTCGGCAGATGCTTCGTCGACTCCTCGATCATTTCGATGCGCTCGTCGAGGCTGAACATGCCCTTCTTGCTCGGGTTGACCAGCACCGCGACCACGACTTCGTCGAACTGGGCGGCGGCGCGCTCCAAGATGTCGACGTGGCCGAGGGTCACCGGATCAAAGGATCCCGGGCATACCGCGCCGCTCATGGTGGATCACGCTACAGGGGGCCTAGATCCGCTCGGCCAGCTCCAGTCGGGTGTCGCCGTAGCTGCGCGACGGCCACGACTGCCAGCCGTCGGGCCAGCTCAGCTCCGCCCCCGCCGTCGGACGCTCGACGACCACGATCGTGCCTGTCGTTGTCCACCCTTTGGTCAAGGCGGCGAGCACCGCCTCGATCTCGTCGGCGGGCACGTCGTAGGGCGGATCGGCAAGCACGAGGTGCACCGGCCGGTCGGCGCCCGCGGCCAACACGGCCGCCACCGCACCTCGGCGCACCGTCGCCCCTTTCACGCCGAGAGACTCGATGTTCTTGGCGATGACGGCGGCGGCGCGCTGGTCGGCCTCCACGAACAGCGCCGACGCCGCGCCGCGCGAGAGCGCCTCGAGTCCGAGCGCTCCTGATCCCGCGTAGAGGTCGAGCACCGCCGCCCCGGCGAAATCGATCCGCGCGGCAAGCACGTTGAACAACGACTCGCGCACGCGATCGGTGGTCGGACGAGTTCCGGTGCGCGGCACCGCGATTCGCCGGCCTCCCAACGTGCCGGCGACGATGCGGGTCAGCTGACCACCACCAACAGGTCGCCACCCTCGACCTGTGCGGTCGCCGATACGGCGACGCGGTCCACCTTGCCTGCTTTGGGCGCGGTGATGGCGGCCTCCATCTTCATCGCCTCGATGGTGGCGATGGTTTGTCCGGCATCGACCTCGTCGCCCGCGCTCACGCTGACGGTGACGACGCCCGCGAACGGCGCAGCGACATGGTCGGGGTTCGTCCGGTCGGCCTTCTCCGCGGCAGGCACCTCGCTGGCGACGTTGCGATCACGCACGACGACCGGCCGCAGCTGGCCGTTGAGGATGCACATCACCGTGCGCATGCCGCGTTCGTCGGCGTCGGAGATCGCCTCGAGCCCGATGAGCAGCTCGACGCCGCGCTCCAGCCGTACCCGGTGTTCCTCACCTGGCCGCAGCCCGTAGAAGAACTGGTTGGCCGACAGCGTGGAGGTGTCGCCATAGGTTTCGCGGTGCGCCTCAAATTCCTTTGTCGGCCCTGGGAAAAGCAGCCGGTTCAGCACGGCTTGTCGCTTCGGGCCCGCCTGCGCCAACACCACCTCGTCGTCGGGGCTGAGCTCCTCGATGGGTTTGGCCGGTGGGCGCCCGGCCAGCGCCTTGGTCCGCAACGGTTCCGGCCAACCGCCGGGCGGGTCGCCAAGCTCGCCGCGCAGGAAGCCGATCACCGAGTCGGGAATGTCGAATCGTGCTGGATCCGAGGCGAATTCGTCGGCAGAGATACCCGCGCCCACCAACGAAAGGGCGAGGTCACCGACCACCTTGCTCGACGGCGTCACCTTCACCAGCCGCCCCAGCACGCGGTCCGCCGCGGCGTAGTTGGCCTCGATCGCCTCGAACCGGTCACCCAACCCCAGCGCGATCGCCTGCTGGCGCAGGTTCGACAGCTGGCCTCCTGGGATCTCGTGCGAGTACACCCGCCCCGTCGGGGCGGGAGGACCAGCCGCCACAACATCAAAAGGCGCGTACACCTTGCGCAGCGCCTCCCAATACGGCTCGAGGTCGCAGACCGCCTCCAACGACAACCCGGTGTCGTACTCGGTGTGCGCGGCGGCCGCAACGATCGAACTCAGTGCGGGCTGGCTTGTGGTGCCCGCCAAGGGCGCACTGGCGCCGTCGACCGCGCTGGCGCCGGCCTGCCAGGCGGCCAGGTAGGTGGCCAGCTGACCGCCGGGGGTGTCGTGCGTGTGCACGTGCAGGGGAAGGTCGAAGCGGCTGCGCAGCGCGCTGATCAACTGATGCGCGGCCTGTGGTCGCAGCAGCCCGGCCATGTCCTTGATCGCCAGCACGTGCGCTCCGGCATCGACGATCTGTTCGGCCAGTTTGAGGTAGTAGTCCAGCGTGTAGAGGTTTTCCGAAGGGTTGGAAACGTCGCCGGTGTAGCTGATCGCGACTTCGGCTATCGCCGTACCGGTTTCGCGCACCGCGTCGATGGCAGGGCGCATCGAGTCGACGTTGTTCAGCGCATCGAAGATGCGGTAGATATCGACACCCGTTGCGGTCGCTTCCTGGACGAACGCCTGGGTGACGGTTTCCGGATACGGCGTGTAACCGACGGTGTTGCGGCCCCGCAACAGCATCTGCAGGCAGATGTTGGGGACCGCTTCGCGCAGCGCGGCCAGCCGCTCCCAGGGATCTTCCTTCAAGAACCGAAGCGCCACATCGTAAGTCGCGCCACCCCAGCACTCGATCGACAACAGCTGCGGCGTCATCCGCGCGATGTACGGTGCCACCGCCATCAGACCGGTGGTACGCACCCGGGTGGCCAGCAGCGACTGATGGGCATCGCGGAACGTCGTGTCGGTAACAGCTACTGCCGCCGACTCCTTCAGCCAACGCGCAAATCCCTCGGGCCCCAACTCGGTCAGCAGCTGTTTGGTGCCGTGCGGCGGCGCGGCTTCCAGATCAATCTCGGGCAGCTTGTCGTGCGGGTAGACCGTCGACGTGCGGGGCCCGTGCGGCTGGTTGACCGTGACATCGGCGAGATAGTTGAGGATCTTGGTGCCGCGGTCGGCCGGGGTGCGTGCGGTCAGCAGATACGGCCGCTCGTCGATGAACGAAGTCGTGACGCGGCCCGCACGGAAGTCCGGATCGTTGACCACGGCCATCAGGAACGGGATGTTCGTCGAAACGCCCCGAATCCGGAACTCGGCAAGCGCGCGCCGGGCCCGGGCGACCGCCGCGGAAAAGTCGCGCCCCCTGCAGGTCAGCTTGACCAGCATCGAGTCGAAGTGGGCGCTGACCTCCGCACCCAGATGCGAGCCGCCGTCGAGCCGGATCCCCGCCCCGCCCGGCGACCGGTACGCGGTGATGCGGCCGGTGTCGGGGCGGAAGCCGTTGGCCGGGTCCTCGGTGGTGATCCGGCACTGCATCGCCGCACCGCGCACCGTCAATGTGTCTTGGCTCAGCCCAAGGTCTTCCAGCGTTTGCCCGTCGGCGATGCGCATCTGGCTGGCCACCAGGTCGACGTCGGTGATCTCCTCGGTGACGGTGTGCTCGACCTGGATGCGCGGGTTCATCTCGATGAATACGTAGTTGCCACGCTCGTCGAGCAGGAACTCGACGGTGCCCGCGTAGGAATAGTCGATCTGACGGGCGAATGCCACCGCGTCCGCACACATCTGTTGGCGCAGCTCGTCGGGCAGGTTCGGCGCCGGGGCGAGTTCGATGACCTTCTGGTGCCTGCGTTGCACGCTGCAGTCACGCTCGAACAGATGCATCACGTTGCCGTGGGTGTCGGCAAGGATCTGGACCTCGATGTGGCGCGGGTTGATCACGGCCTGCTCGAGGTACAGCGTGGGGTCACCGAACGCCGACTCGGCCTCACGGCTGGCGGCCTCGATGGCCTCGGACAGCCCATCGGCGTCGGTGACGCGGCGCATGCCACGCCCGCCGCCGCCGGAGACCGCCTTGACGAACAGCGGGAACTCCATCGACTGCGCCGCGGCCATCAACTCCTCGACCGACGCCGACGGCGCAGACGAATTGAGCACCGGCAAACCTGCGGCGCGTGCGGCCGCGATCGCGCGCGACTTGTTGCCCGTCAGCTCGAGAATCTCGGCGCTCGGGCCGATGAACGTGATACCCGCGGCCGCGCACGCCGCGGCCAGATCGGGGTTCTCCGAGAGGAAGCCGTAGCCGGGGTAGATCGCATCGGCACCGGCGTGCTGGGCCGCCCCGATAATCTCGTCGACCGATAAGTAGGCGCGCACCGGATGGCCCGCCTCACCGATCTGGTAGGACTCATCGGCTTTCAGACGATGCAGCGAATTGCGGTCCTCGAACGGATACACCGCAACGGTCGCGATTCCCAACTCATACGCCGCCCGAAACGCACGAACGGCGATCTCTCCGCGATTGGCCACCAAGACTTTCGAGATCACGCGCTACCTTAACGCGCGGGGCCACCGCGGTGTTTAAAGGAGTGTCGACCAGTAGTTCCAGAACCGCACGAAGATCAGCAGCACCAGGGCGGTGAACCACAGCGCTACCAGCGACCATCGCCAGTTGTAGAGCACCCTGGCGACCGCGTTCGTGCCTTGGGGTTGCAGCGCGATCGCGGACACCACGACCAGAAGCGGGATGGTGACCGCCCACACGACCATGCAGTACGGGCACAGCGCGCCGATGCGGTACAGGCTCTGGAAGATGAGCCAGTGGATGAACGCGGTGCCAAGCAGAGTGCCGGTGGCAAGGCCCGCCCAGTACCAGCGTGGCAGCGGCACCTTGGCCAGCGCGAGCACACCGGTCACCAGCACGACGGTGAACGCGACGATGCCGATCAGCGGGTTGGGGAAGCCGAACGCCGACGCCTGCGGGGTGATCATCACCGAACCGCACGACAGCACCGGGTTGATGCTGCAGGAGGGCACGTAGTCGGGATTGATGAGAATCTCGATCTTCTCGACCGTCAGCGTGATCGCTGCGGCCAACCCGGCGATGCCGGCGATCAGGATCCACACCGCGCTGGCCCGCCCGATCGCTACACCCGCCGACGCGTCAGCCGCGGCCTCGGTCGGCTCGGCTGGAGTGTGCGCGGTGACGGTCATCGTGGTGGCGTGGGTCCGGCGGGAACAGGTGCGGCAGCGGGCGCGGCGGGGGCAGGCGCGGGCGCCGGTGCTGCGCCGTCAAGGCCCGGCACATCGCCGACGATCTCTTTGACCTTGGCGATCAGCGCGTCCGGCGTGCTGTATTCGTAGTCCTCGCCGTTGATCCGGACGGTCGGGGTTGCCTTGATGCCCGTAGCTGCGGCCATGCCCTGCACCATCTCGTTGTAGCGCCCCTTGTCGATGCAGTCGGGGACGGCACCGCCCGCGCCGGAGAGGCGCGCGATCTCGACAAGACGCGCGTTGTCGGGGTAGACGGGAGCGGTCTCGCTGGGCTGCTGCTGGAACAGGGCGTCATGGAAGCGCTGGAACGCCTCGGTGGATTCATCGGCCACGCAGTAGGCGGCCCCACCCGCGCGCGACGAGTAATTCTGGTTTTGCGGCCGGTCCAGAATGCCGACCAAGTAGTAGTCGGCGGCTACCGCTCCTGCGTCGATGAGCTTGCGCACCGTCGGACCGAACTGCTTCTCGAACTCGCCGCAGTGCGGGCACAGGAAATCCTCGTACATCGACAGCACGACCTTGGGTTCGTCGGCGCCCTCTTTCTTGATGAGCTTGCTCGACGTCACCCGGACCGCCTTGGACTCGCCGGCCGTGGGCTTCTCGTCCGCCGACATCACGATGTAGAGCACCAACGCGACGGCGAAAACGATCACGACCGCCGTCAGGCCGATCCGGATCGCGAGGTCGCGCCTGCGATCTGCTGCCTTCAGGTCGTACTTGGCGGTCTTCTTCGAGTTCGTAGCCACGGGTTAAGAGTACCGGCGGACTTTCGCGGCTCCTTCGGCTCGGCTCAGATGTGCCCGCGTCGCCGAGATCGTCTCCGCGGTCGCCACGGCGCTGCCGCCGCCCAGCGGAAAGAAGTTGGCGAAGCCGTGCACCAACGAGCCGAACTCGCGCAGGTCGACGGTGACGCCCGCGGCCCGCATGGCCTCGGCGTACCGGTTGCCCTCGTCGCGCAGCGGGTCGAAGCCTGCCGTCAGAACCAGCGCCGGCGGCAACCCCGACAGGTCGTCGGCCAGCAGCGGCGACACCCGCGGGTCGGCCGCGTCGACATCGGCACCGTCGAGGAACATGCCGGTGAACCAATCCATATCGCGCTTGGTGAGGAAGAAGCCCTCGGCGAACAACGTGTGCGACCGCGTGGCGTCGGCGTAGTTGGTGACCGGGTAGAAGAGCAGTTGCAACGCGGGCAGCGTGGTGCCCTCGTCACGCGCCCGCAGCGATACCAGCGCGGCCAGGTTGCCGCCTGCGCTGTCGCCGCCGACCGCCACCCGTGACGGGTCGGCGCCCAGTTCCTCGGCGTGCTCGAGCGCCCACGCGAACGCGGCGAACGCATCGTCCGAACCTGCAGGCGCCTTGTGCTCCGGTGCCAGCCGGTAGTCGACCGACAGCACGTGTAAACCGCCGTCGCGGCAGAATTTGCGGCAGACGTCGTCGTGGGTGTCGAGGTCCCCGATGACCTGGCCGCCGCCGTGATAAAAGACCAGCAGCGGCGCGTCGCGTTCCGCTGTGCGGTAGTGCCGCGCCCGGATCGGGCCCGCCGGACCGGGAATCGCGAGGTTCGTCACCCCGGCCACCGGGATGTCCTGTTTGTAGCTGGCTGCCAGGATTCGCAGCTGCGAGCGCGCCGCATGGACGTCGTCGCTCGACACCAGGCCGTCGATGCCCGTCGCGCGCTGGCCGGCAAGCATCAACTGCAGAGTGGTGTCCAGGGTGTTGCCGTCGACCGTGACGGTGCGGCCGCCGAGCAGCAGGCGTTTGACGCCATTCGGTATCCGCGGAAGGGCGCGCAGCGTCACCCCCGCCGCGGCGTTGACGATTGCGTCCCGGCGAGCGCTTTCACCGCGGGGCGCAGGGTCGCCGGTAGGTGGCCCGACGGGCGGCGCCTGTCCTGGCAGACTCTGAGTCATGGCAGCTCCTTTGATCACGCTCAATGACGGAAAATCGATACCCCAGGTGGGGCTCGGCGTTTGGCAGACACCGCAGGAAGACACCACACGCGCGGTGGCGACCGCCCTGGACGCCGGCTACCGACATATCGATACTGCCGCAGCGTACGAGAACGAACGCGAGGTGGGCCAGGCCGTGGCGGACTCGGGTCTGCCGCGCGAGGACGTCTTCCTCACCACCAAACTGTGGAACGCGGACCAGGGTTACAACACCACGCTCGCGGCGTTCGACGCCAGCATCGCCAAGTTGGGCGTGGACTACCTCGATCTGTACCTCATTCACTGGCCGATGCCGTCGAAGAACACCTTCGTCGAAACGTTCAAGGCCTTCGCGCATCTGCTGGACCAGGGCCGCGTCCGGTCGATCGGGGTCAGCAATTTCGAGCCCGAGCACTTGCGAATTCTGATCGACGCCACCGGCATTGTCCCGACCGTCAATCAGATCGAGTTGCATCCGCTCCTGCAGCAGCAGGAGTTGCGAGAAGTGCACGCCCAGTTGGGAATCGCCACCGAAGCCTGGAGCCCGCTTGGCCAGGGTTCGCTGCTGAGCAACCCGACCGTCACCGCCGTCGCCGAGGCGCACGGAAAAACCGCTGCGCAGGTACTGATTAGGTGGCATATCCAACTCGGTAATATCGTCATCCCCAAGTCGGTGACTCCCGAGAGAATTGTGAGCAATTTCGACGTGTTCGATTTCGAGTTGAGTGAGCAGGACATGGCGTCCATCTCGTCGCTCGGCGACGGAACACGGCTGGGACCCGATCCGCGAACATTCAACTTCACAGGGTAGGTGTCATGACTCCCACCGTCACTCTCAACGACGAGAACACGATCCCGGTGATCGGCCTCGGCGTTGGCGAGCTTTCGGACTCCGAGACGGAGCAGTCCGTCTCGGCGGCGCTGGAGGCCGGCTACCGGCTGATCGACACCGCATCCGCGTACGGCAACGAGGAAGCGGTCGGTCGCGCGATCGCCGCGTCGGGTGTGCCGCGCAATGAGCTGTTCGTCACCACCAAGCTCGCCACCAAGGATCAAGGCTTCCAGGCCGCGCAGGACGCCTTGCAGGGCAGCCTCGAGCGGCTCGGCCTTGATTACGTCGACCTCTACCTCATCCATTGGCCTGCCGGTAACCCCGGCAAGTACGTCGACAGCTGGGGCGGGCTGATGAAGCGCAGGGAGGATGGCTTAACCAGGTCCATCGGTGTGTCCAACTTTCACACCGAGGATCTGTCGAACGTCATCGATCTGTCGTTCTTCACGCCTGCCGTCAACCAGATCGAGCTGCACCCGCTGCTGAATCAGGCTGCGCTACGGGCGGTCAACGCCGACTACGGCATCGTCACCGAGGCCTACGGTCCGCTGGGCGTTGGCAAGCTGCTGGAAAATCCGACGGTGTCGTCGGTGGCGCAAGCGCACGGTAAGACTCCTGCGCAGGTGTTGATCCGGTGGAGCATCCAGCTTGGCAACGTCGTCATCCCCCGGTCGTCGTCGCCCGAGCGGATCAAGTCCAATTTCGACGTGTTCGACTTCGAGCTGAGCGAGGACGAGATGGCCACGCTCAACGGGCTTGACGACGGCACCCGGTTCCGGCCCGACCCCGAGACGTACACAGGCACCTAGCTTCTCGGACACGTGGCGGCGGCGTCGCGCAGCAGCCGCGGCGCCAAGTACGGCACCTCTATGGGTGAGGACAACATCTGGCCGAAAGGCCGCCGCGATGAAGTCGCGTCGCTGAACCGAATACTGCTGTCCATCACCGACATCACCGATCACGCCGTCCGCGGCGCCGGTGTCAACGACCAGACTGCCTAGAAGGGATCCGGCACGGTCATGCCCCGAGCACCTGCGCGATGCAGCTCATCGGCGACACGAACAATGCCTGCAGCGCGCGACCGATGCGCTGACCACACTGTCGGCCGCGGGCGTCCCGATCACCTTCGCCAGCGTCGCCCGCAAGGCGGGCGTCTCGACCGATTTCCTCTACCGACAGCCCGCACTGCGCACAAAAGTCCAGCAGATGCGCAGCCAACCAGGCAGACTGAGCGACGCGCCGCGCCCGCCGACGAGAGCACCTCTGCTTAATCTGCGCCAGTGCGGGCTCTGTCTGCCCAATTGAAGGATCTTCGGCGCCGCTACATCACTGACACGGCAGCGCTGCGCCAAGCGCTCGCCGTTGCGCAAGGTGAAAACCTCGCGCTGCGGCGCAAACTCGCGCTCTACGAGTAACGCGCTCATCGGCTACTCGTGGCTTCGTACGCCGATCTTGGGCGCCCGTGGGACGACCTATCTGTATCGATGATGGCCGGTCAGATTGTTCGGGCTGGTCCGACCGTCCTCCTCATGTGTAAGGCGTTACGGTGAGGCCGATGTCGAGTTGCACAGGTAGCCCACGATGTGCCGCGCGAGAGGGCGCTGGCTCGGATGCGCTGGTTCATCCACGGCGGTCGGTTGGTTGTGCTCATTGAGCACCGCACGGTGCCGTGGATGGCGGTGAGGGTGCGATATCAGCGAAGAACTGTACCGATGGGACGACACCATGGGCCGACGGCCTTTTCCTTGTTGGCGATGACACTTCCCTTCGCTGCACTGCAGTAAGACCGAACATACAGCGCGGAATGTTGCAAGCGGTGGGTTCAGCCGCCGATCAGTTCTCCACGACCGTCGCAACCGGCTCGTTTGCCAGTTGCTCGGCGATTGTTTCCCAGCTATCCGCAAATGCTCCGTAAGCGGTCCTGATGGTGGTTCCGACCGGAAGCTCTGGACATTCGTTTTCCCCGTTGGTGCCCCAGTTCACCCAACCGGATTGGGGTCGTTGCACGATCTGGAACGCACCCGAGGGAGCGGATGTCCACCACACCATGGCCTGACTCCTCGTTGTGCTCAGTTCCGCCGTCTTGTCGGCGGGGCCGGGGAAGATGGTTTCATGCGGATGGGCGGAAACGTCCACGAGCGCGTCGGCGAGGATCCACCGTCGATCTGTGAGGTCGGCGAGCACGTGCGCTTCCGCGCGCACCGCATCGAGTCGTTGGCTGAGCTCTCCGGTCGAGAGGGCTTGTTCCCACACACAGAACAGTCGCCAGTAAAGATCCCAATGCGCGGACTCCAGATCTTGGCCAAGGAGCGTGCGGAATATCTCGAATTTCGCGGGGCGACTTCCCGGGCTGGCAAGGGTTTCGGCGACTGCCTTTACCAACAAGCCCGCGTACGGATCACCGGCACGGTAGCGGGTGCCGCCCTTGGCGGCGAAGCGGTCGAAAACCACTGAGCCCTGACCGCTTTCGAACTCGTCGCCGACGGTGATCTTGTCGACGATCGAACGGCCGTTGACGACGGTCGCGAAGTGGTCGACGTGGTAAGTGCGCTCGAAGAACGGGGAGCCGTGGGTGAAGATCCAGTCGATGGAGAAGCGGCGGCCCCGGAGTTCATCACGCAGGCCGTCAGGGATCGTGCCAGACATTCGGTAGTGCTTCAGAATCGGACCAGATTCGACGACTTTGATGTCGGCGACGGTGTGTTCGGGTGGGTTGATGAGTCCGTTTTCGGGTGTGAAGAACGGACCGTAGAAGCCCCCGATGGCGTTGTTGCCCGAGGGGAGAAGGTCAAGGCCCTCGTCCAATTGGGCGAAGTGGCGCAGGCCCCACTTGGACGCCCCGGTACCTTCACCCGTGCCGCGGCAGAGCTCAAGGTCGAACCAACCGGTGTTCAGCCGGGCGAATGCGTCCTTTTCCCGAGGCTTGAGTTCGTACATGCCGGCCACGGAGGCCTGGTCAGCTACCGGTTGAAGGATCTCGAGGTCAATGCTGCCGGTGAAGCTCAGGGCCGCAACCAGTTCCACGCCTTGACCGGTAAGGCTTGCTAAGCGCTGACAGACGACCTGCTCGCCCGTGTTGGTGCGCGCGAACAGCAGGGAAGCATCGCCGTCGAGTGCCTCCATAGGAACGCTGAATCGGACCGGGTGGGACTGTCGCGATCCGGGGACTGGGTCGGTGATGTGCACGCGGATTGGCATAGTCAGGTCCTCTCCGCCGCTTCTGCGGCAGTCGAGATGGTGGGGTGTGGACAGTGGCCCCTCAGTGAGCGCTGGCGGCCGCGGCGGTGGACCGCTTCCACCACGGGAAGCTGCTGGCCTGGCGTTGCTTGAGGCTGTCGATGGCGACGGCGAGCACGATGACGCAGCCCTTCACCAGGAGTTGGGTGAAGAACGGGACGTTCATGAGGATCAGCCCGGTGCTCAGGACGCCGAGGATCACCGAGCCGATGAGGGTTCCGATGATCCGTCCGCGGCCCCCGGCGAGACTGGTGCCGCCGAGGACGACTGCCGCGATCGCATCGAGTTCGTAGCCTGTGCCGGCGGTCGGCTGGGCCGAGACCACGCGTGCGGCGAAGATGATGCCCGCGAGACCCGCGCAGAGCCCGCCGATGACGTAAACCGACAAAATGACCCGCTTCACACGTACGCCGGCAAGTCGTGCCGCTTCGGCGTTGGCGCCGACGGCGTACACATGGCGGCCGTAGCGGGTGCGTTCAAGGACGAACCAGGCGGCCAGGTAGACGATGGCCATGATGATTACGGGGATGGGGATCCCTAATACGTAGCCGTTGCCCAGGATTCGGAAGTTGAGTTTGTTCGTCACGATCGGCTGGCCGTCGGTCATCGTGTACCCCAGCCCGCGCAGGAACGACATCGTGCCGAGGGTGACGATGAACGCGGCGAGCGAGAGGTATGCCGTCAGCCAACCGTTGACCAGGCCGGCGAGCGCGCCGGCGGCAAGGCCGAACACAACAGCCCACAGCGCATTGAAGCCGTGAACAGCCGCGAGTACCGAGACGACGCCGGACACCGCGACGATCGACCCGACGGATAGGTCGATCCCGCTGGTAAGAATGACGAAGGTCAGTCCGGCGGCCAGGATCGCGTTGATCGAAATCGATCGTGCGATGTTGAGGAGGTTGTCGGTGCTCGCGAAGTTGGGCGCGATGGCGGCCATCAATGCGACGAGAATCACGAGGACGACGAGGATGCCCACGCGGTCCCACCATGTGGCGAAGTCGAAGGTGCGGTTGCTTCCCGATGGCTCTTGGGACGGCTTTGGGGCAGTAGTTAATTCGGTCATGAGGTGGCTCCCGATGTGCTGGGTTGACGCTGGAGGGATTGGGGAGGGTTGGATGTGCCGGTGGCAGCGACCATGACGTCCTCCTCGGTGACGATGGTGGACTCAAACTCCGCTACTACGAGACCGCCCCGCATGACGAGCACGCGGTCGGAGACTCCGATGGCCTCGGGAAGCTCAGAGCTGATGAGAAGCACTGCGCTCCCTCGCCGGCGCAACTCGTTGATGACGTCGTAAATCTCGGATTTCGCGCCGATGTCGACTCCTCGCGTCGGCTCGTCCAGGATCACGACCGGCGCGTCTCGCATGAGCCATCGGGCAAGCGCCGCCTTCTGTTGGTTGCCGCCCGAGAGTTCTCGGACCGGTTGGCGTCGGGCGTTCTCCCTGATGTGGAGCCTTCGCATCTGCTTGGTGACTTCGTGTGCGATGCGGCCGCGTCGCAGGACGCCACCGGTGGAGAGTCGGCCCAAGGAACAGATCGCGATGTTGTTCTCGACGCTGTGGTCGAGGAAAAGCGCCTGCTCCTTGCGGCTCTCCGGCAGCATGGCGATGCCGCCTGCAATGGCCCGGTCGGGCCGGTCGTGGCGTACTGCTCGACCGTTGATCATGACTCGGCCGCCGCTAGCCCGGTCGGCCCCGAAGATGAGGCGGGCCAATTCGCTTCGCCCGGAGCCGATTAGCCCGGCGAGGGCGACCACCTCTCCACTACGCACGGACATGTTTACCGGACCGATGCCGCGCGCAATCAGATTCTCGACCTGGAGCACGGTGTCCCCTGGGGGCACCCTTTCGGGGCGGAACAAGTCGGTCAGAGGCCGCCCCACCATCAGCCGAACAATCTCATTCGGAGTTACCTCCGCGCGCTGCAGAGTGGCGACGTGGCCGCCGTCGCGGAAGACGGTGATCCGGTCGGCGAGCTTCCAGACCTCCTCCATGCGGTGTGAGATGTAGATGATGCCGGCGCCGCAGCGTCGACGCTCCTCGATCACCTCGTATAGCTGCCGGGATTCGGCCATCGAGAGTGCGGCAGTGGGTTCATCCATGACGAGGATCCGTGCATCCTCGCTGACGGCGCGAGCGATCTCGACCATCTGCTGCATACCGACGCTGAGGCTCTCGAGGCGCTGACGCGGGCTTATGTTGCAGCCGATCCCGGCCAGCTTCGTCCGTGCTTGTGCGACCATCGCGCGCCGGTCGAGGTGACCCCAGCGGGTGCGAGGCTCGCGACCCAGGGCAAGGTTCTCGGCCACCGTCATCGACGGCACGGTGTTGAGTTCCTGGTGGATGACGGCGATTCCCAGTGACGCTGCATCGCGCGGTGACGCGATGTCGGCGGGCTGTCCATCGATGAGGATGCGGCCCGTGTCTCTGTCCACGATTCCAGCCAGGATCTTCATCAATGTTGACTTGCCGGCGCCGTTTTCGCCCATGAGCGCGTGCACCTCGCCGGCGCGCAAGTCGAAGTCCACGCCGTTGAGAGCCACGGTCGCTCCGTATCGCTTGCTCACGCCTTTGAGCCGCAGGAGCGGGCGGGCACTTGCCGATTGGGATGAAGCGGTCACGCTCACCACCCCGGGTAGCTCGAAACGGTCTCGCGGGTAACAAGCTCGCTCGGGATGAGGATCGTCGAGTTCGCCGGCTCCTTGCCCTCGACAATCTGCTGCGCGATCGTAACGGCCTGTCGGACCATCTCGGCGGGATTCTGCGTCGCCGTGCCAATGAAGGGTGAACCGTTACGCTTCAACTCGGCGACGCCCTCGGGGCTGCCGTCGACGCCGGTGACCTTGATCTGCGAAACCTTGTTCGCCTGCTCGACAGCGAGCACAGCGCCCAGCGCCGACGGATCGTTCATGCCGAAGATGCCCTGGACGTCAGGGTGCGCGGTGAGCATGTCGGTGGTGACCGAAAGTCCAGACGCTCGGTCATTCTTGGACGCCTGCTGGCCCACAATTCTGATGCCAGGGAAGTTCTTCGCGGCCTCCTCGCAGCCCTTGATCCGGTCGATGATCGTCTGGATCGGCGTGCCGTCGACAACGAGCACATTGCCCGTTCCATTCATCTGCTGGAACAGGTAGGTGCAGGACTTTTCACCCGCTTGAGCGGCGTCGGTCATGACGACCGCGTCGGCCCCCTGTGCCGGGGTGTCCACAGCGATCACGATGATGCCGGCGGCCTTGGCGCGCTCGATCGCGGGTGCAATGCCGTCCTGGTCGACCGCGCTGATGATGATCAGGTCGACGCCCTGCTGAATAAAGGCGTCGATTTGGTTGTGCTGGTTGCTTACGTCGAGTTGTGCATCCTGGGTGTTCTCCTCGGCACCGATCTCCGACGCGGCTGCCTTGGCCCCCTTGTCCATAGCCGAGAAGAACGGGTTCGACATGTCTTGCACCATCAACCCAACGTTCTCGATCTTTTCCGGGCGGGCGGCCCGCTCGTCGCCGGACGTAACGGCGCCGCAGGAGCAAAGGCTCAGGGCCAAGCCGGCGGCGAGCGCGGTGGCGCAGCGCTTGGTGAAGTGCCTAGTCATGATTTTCCTTATCGACGACGGCGGTACGCAGGCTGGTCAGTTCGCGTCGAGCAGCCTTCATACGTGGGTGATAATGACGACTCCTGCCGGGAGCGACAGGACGAGCGTGTCCGCGAAATGTGGTCAGCAGCCACACGATTCACGGATGATCAGCGCGGATCCCACCTCCTCTCGATCGGAGGGCCGATAAGTCGGCGCGGAGCTCATGCCTTTCCGCTCCGCCTCGACCTGCTCGTCGATGATTCGAGTCAGGATCTCGGCAGCGCGGACACCGATCGCGGCGCTGTCCTCATTTAGGACTGTCAATGGCGGACGAAGCATTGCAGCCCAGGGGAATTCGTCGTATCCCACGAGCGCGACATCGTCCGGTGCACGAAGGCCGCGCTCTGCAAATACCTGCAGGACACCGTGGAGTATCGGGTTGTCGCCGGCGATGACCACGTCGGGCAGTGCAGCCACCTGGCCGAGGTAGGAGGTGAAGGCATCCCGGGCGGCAGGCGGGTCGTTGACGGTTTCGAGAACCGTCAGTTTGGCGCCGAATTGCTTCGCGGCGTGCTGCAAGCCTCGCTCGCGTTCGCGCCGCGTTGACCACACCGGTGGATAAGCGACAAACAGCCAGTCATGGAACTGGTGCTCCGCGAGGTGCCGGCCAACGGCGAGACTGGCCGAAAAGTTGTCCGTGCGGATCGCCGCGACGTCCGGCTGGTCCTCGGGCGGGTCCGAGTCCACGAAGACCATCGGGATCTCCCATTTGCGGAGCAGACGCGCGTTCGCGGACGTCAGCGTGAGAGTCGAGATGACCCCCGCGGTGCGGGATTGGATGATCTGTCGCACGACAGCGTCTTCGGCTTGGCTGTCGTAGACACCCCCGACGGCGATGTCTGCGATCACGGCTGATCGGCCTGTCGCGTGCAGCGTCCGCTGCACCCCATCCATCAGGTCGATGTAGTAGTAATTCGGGGTGCTCGCGGTGATGACGGTGATCGAGCTGCGGAAATTGCGGCGAAGTTCCTGAGCAGCCCGGTGCGCCACGTAGCCCATCTCGGCCGCGGCCTTGTGAACGCGCTCGCGGCTCTCAACGGAAACACCCTCCGCGCCTGCCAGCGCCCGCGACACCGTGTAGGTCGACAGGCCGGTTGCCGCGGCCACGTCGCGAACTGTCGGAGCCTTCTTCACTGTCATCCTAAACGTTTTGTCCTAAACGATTAGGATGAGACTACGAAGTGATACGCGTCACGTCAAGTGGGCTTCGCCCCGATATTCCTGAGAATCAACGGCCGCGGTTGTGCCAGGCGGAGTATCCGCCGGCCAGGTAGTGAACGCCTCATAGCCGAGCCGACTCAGTTGCTCCGCGGTGGGGATCGCGCGACGGGCGGCGACGCTGCACAGGACGATCTCGCGGGGGAATCGACGCCGGAAGTGCCTAGCTGGTCCGCGACAATCACGCCCCATCGCCAACGACGACAACCAGGCGACACCCAAGCCATCGGCGGCCACACCGGCGCCAGAAATTCGCAAACGAACGGCGTCAAGGATCTCCGACCAAATCAGCTACTCGGGCATGTCGCTGCTGCACCACGTAGGACCGGCACTGACGGCTCATCAACGGCAAGTCCGTACCCCCGCAGAACCGCGATGAACTGCATCGCGTACTGACAACGGAACGCGGTGTTAGGCGGCATCCACGCGGCTGGCTCTTTGTCACCCTTGTCCTGGTTCGCTTGACCCTCTACCGCAAGGAGATTCGCTGGATCATTCGCAAAGCGTATTCGGAGCGATTCGGACCAACCCCGCGCCCCTTGGTCCCATGCGTAGGCCAAGGGCACGATATGCTCGATCTGTATGGCTGCACCAGTTTTGTTGCCGCGCAAGAAGTTTATTGTCTTGCTTGTGTAAGGATCATGCAGCACGCCAGTTGCCACAGCGCGAGGGCACCGGCTGATCGACACAAAAGTCTTATCGACCAGATCCCGATCAAGAATGTCGTTGCGGGTATCACATCCGTTGTGGCCGCCCGGCGCGGTGTTGTCGTCGGTCCAGCTGTCGCCAAACGCCGCGCGCCGATAGTCGAAACCCCGGATGCGAAGGGGCACGATCGTCACACCGGCAAGCACGTCGATACCCGGTGCGACGGTGGGGATATCGGCTCCCGCGACGAACTGGGCCCGCTGCCCGGATGACGCGACGACCTGGTGGGCCACGAGCAACGAGACCACCACCGAGATCGCCAGCCAGAGAAGCCGGTTGCGGCTCATGACTTGTCCAGGTATTCGACGCGGTCGGTATCGGTGAACTGGGCAGCCAAGACCGCCATTGCGGGGTTGTTGGGGTTGTCTTCGTACTGCGACTCGCAGAGCTGCCGAGCCGCCACGATGATGTCGAGGTGCTCGGAGAGCGATAGGAACCTCAGGGTGATGGGCCTGCCGGACTGGCTGAGTCCCAACACATCTCCCTCTTTGCGTTCCTTGAGGTCGAGGTCGGCGAGCACAAAGCCGTCCAAGGTGCCCGCGACGGCCTTGAGCCGCTCCCCCGCTTTGGAACCTTCCGGCAGCTGGGTCGCGAGAAGACAAAGGCTGGGATGCTGGCCGCGACCGATGCGCCCGCGCAACTGATGTAACTGGCTGATGCCGAACCGGTCGGCATCGATCACGACCATCACCGTCGCATTGGGCACGTCGACGCCGACCTCAATCACCGTGGTACACACGAGGACATCGATCTCGCCGGCACGGAACGCCGCCATCACCGCGTCCTTTTCGTCGCTGGGCAGGCGGCCGTGCATGAGCCCGAGACGCAGCCCGGACAGCCGACCCTTCTGCAGCCGATCGAACAACTCGACCACGGTGGTGGGGGGCGGACCGCTGTCGTCCTTGCCGGGTTTGTCGCTCTCATCGATGCGGGATGCGACGACGTAGGCCTGGCGCCCTGCATCGACCTCTTCGATGATGCGTTGCCAGGCGCGATCGAGCCAGGCCGGCTTTTCCTTGGTAAAGATCGTGTTGGTGGCGATGGGTTGGCGGCCACGTGGCAGCTCGCGCAGTGTGGACGTCTCCAGATCGCCGTATACGGTCAGCGCGACCGTACGCGGGATCGGTGTCGCGGTCATCACCAACAGATGAGGGGTCAGACCCGCTGGAGCCTTGGCGCGCAACCGGTCTCGCTGCTCGACCCCGAACCGATGTTGCTCGTCGACGACGACCATGCCGAGCCGTTGGAACTCGACGGCCTCCTGCAGCAACGCGTGTGTGCCGATGACGATACCGGCCTCGCCTGCGGCCACCTCGTCGCGCACCTGCCGCTTCTGTTGCGCGGACATCGATCCCGTCAACAAGGCCACCCGCGTCGCGCCGTCTGCACCACCCAGCTGACCTGCCATCGCCAGCGGGCCGAGGACGTCGCGCACCGACCGGGCATGTTGAGCCGCAAGGACTTCCGTCGGCGCCAACAACGCGCACTGGTAGCCGGCGTCGACCATCTGCAGCATCGCCAGCACGGAGACGATGGTTTTACCCGAGCCCACTTCGCCCTGCAGCATGCGGTTCATCGGCCGGGTGGCTGCCAGTTCGGTGGTCAGCACTTCGAGCACTTCGTTTTGGCCCGCGGTCAATTCGAACGGCAACCGCTCGCGCATCGCGGCAGCGAGACCATCGCCGCGGTACGGCACGGCCGGTCCGGTCTCGCTGCGCTCGCCGTATCGGCGGCCCACCAGCGCCCACTGCAGTCCGATGGCCTCGTCGAAAGTGAGCCGGTCCCGCGCGCGGTCCCTGTCGATCGTGTTCTCTGCCAGATGGATGGCCCGCAACGCTTCGTCCTCGGATATCAGGTTATGTTGGCGCACAAACGGTTCCGACAGTGGGTCATCGATAGGGTCGAGCACGTCGAGCACCTGACGCACACACGCGTAGATGTCCCAGGTCTGCAGCTTCTTGCTCGCGCCGTAGATCGGGAAGAACTCCTGCTCGAACGCCGACAAGAGCTCGTCGCCAGTTGCCCCCGAAGCAGAGGCAATGGTCTTGAGGGATTTGGAGCCGCTCATCTTGCCGCTGGCATGCAGGATCAGGAACGCGGGATGGGTCAGCTGCATGGTGCCTTTGAAATAGCCGACCTCCCCGGACAGCATCACTCGCAACCCCTCGACCAACTGTTTCTTGAGGTACTTCACGTTGAAGAAGGTCGCGGTCACCTTCGGCCTGCGGTGGCCAAGCGTGATCACCATGTACTCCCGCTTCGGTGAGCGGTTCGTCCACTTCACGTCGGCCTTGGTGATGACGTCGACGAAGGTGACATGCTCGCCCTCTTCGAGCTCCTCGCCCTCGCCGACGACCGTCATGCCGTCGCTGTACTTGCGCGGGTAGTACCGCAGCAGATCGTTGACGGTGCGGATGCCGAAGTGCTCTTCGAGCGGGTCGGCGGCCTTCTTACCGAGCACGTAATCCAGCCGATCGGTCAACAGGGCCACGGCTACTCCACCCCGATCAGCAGGGCATCGCCGCGGTGGGCGGTGTAGTACGTCACCAGTTCGGCGCCTAGATGCCGGCTGTGGACGTGGTCCTGGAGCGCTTCTCCGACGCTCGGCTCGACACCCGCACCCGTGAGGACCGTGACCAACTCGCCGCCCGCGGCGAGCAGCAGGTCGATCAGACCGGCCGCGGCCGCAGTGAGATCCCCGCCGACGATCAGCACCTCGTCGCCCGCGATGCCCAATCCATCGCCGGGTTTGCAAGTGCCTGCCCAGGTCAGCGCCTCCTCGGTGGCGACCCGCACCGACCCGTGCCGTGCCCCCGCCGCGGCGCGGGCCATGGTGTAGCCGTCGTCGACGGCCTGCCTGTCCGCGTCGTGGACGGCTAGTGCGGCCAATCCCTGCACCATCGAGCCCGCCGGCACGGGAACGACGTCGATGCCCCAGCCGATCGCGGCCGTGCAACCCGCGACGAGCTCCTCTGCTGCCACGTAGCCGTTGGGCAGCACCATGATCTGTGCGGCCCCAGCGTTGACGAGCGCGTGCAGGAGCTGTTTGGCGCTGACCGGCGTGTCCGAATCGGGTCGCAACACGTGTGCACCCTCACCAGCGAACAGTTCCTCGGCACCGTCGCCGTCGACGACGGCCAGCACCGCCCGCTCGCGGCTCCAGCCGCCCGCCGGACGGGTACCTGCTCCTGGAGTCAGCGACGTGACCTGGATCCGGCTTGGCGTGCCGACGGCCAGCGCCGCCTCAACCGCGCCACCGGCGTCGTCGGCGTGCACGTGCACCGAATAGTGCCCCGTGCCAGCGACATCGAGGCCCGAGGCCGCGATGGCCACCGATTCCCCCAATTGATCCAGCCGTTGGCGCAGCGTCTCGACGCCGTCGGGGTCACAACCGCTGAGCAGATACATGACCTCGAACTGCGGTGGTGCCGCGGTCCTTGGGGTGGCTTCGATCTGCGGTGGAGACGGCAGGTATTCGTGCCGGTGCGGGGCGTTGCCGGCCAGGGTGGTGCTCATCGCGTCCAGCAGTACCAGCAGACCGCGGCCGCCTGCGTCCACCACGCCGGCCTCGGCCAACACGTCGAGTTGTTCGGTGGTCTTGTCGAGTGCCACGGCCGCGGCGCCGGCCGAAGCGAAGACCACATCGGCGAGGTCCGCGCCGTCGGCGGCGGTGTGCTCGGCGGCGCCCGCGGCGTCCTGCAGCACCGAGACGATGGTGCCGGGCACGGCCTCGCCCATCGACGTGACGACGAGGCCGATCGCGTGACGCAACGCGGCGGCGAAGATCCGGCCGTCGATCTCGGACAGCGCCTCACGGCGGTCGGCGGCCGCGGCGACGGTGACATCGGCGAGCCCCCGCAGAATCTGCGAAAGGATGACCCCCGAGTTGCCGCGCGCACCGTGCATTGCGCCCGCTGCGAGCGCGGACGTCACCCCGACCACGTCGTCGACCTCGGACGCGGCGTCGGCCTGTGCCCACGCCGCACGCATCGTGAACAGCATGTTTGTCCCGGTATCGGCGTCGGCGACCGGGAACACGTTGAGCCGATTTATCTCGTCGGTATGGGAGATGAGGTCGCCGACCGCGGTGTGGGCCCAGTCACGCAAGGCGGAGGCGTCGAGGCGCCGAGCCGACATCCCCACCTCCAACCCGCTAGTCCGGCGTGGCGCCAGCCTAGTCAGTGGTGGCGACATCACTGACGACAATATTGACGGCTGTGGATCGCATTTTGGCGATACTTCTCCTGCCCGGTATCCTGGTCAGGTTGTCGGGTCGACCCGTTGCCGGCCTCCGGCGAAACGAACCCAGACCCCCAAGTACTGATCCGAGGAGTTCTACATATGGCTGCCGTGTGCGATATCTGCGGGAAGGGCCCCGGCTTCGGCAAGTCGGTGTCACACTCCCATCGCCGGACCAGCCGACGGTGGAATCCCAACATCCAGACCGTGCGCACCGCCAGCCACCCCGGTGGCAACAAGAGGCGCGTCAATGTGTGCACGTCCTGCATCAAGGCCGGCAAGGTCTCGCGCGGCTAGCGTTTAGCTGGAACGCGGGCGGGTAATTCCGCCCGCATGACTATTCGTCGCGTTTTCCCGGATTCTGCTCTGTTTTTGCTCGCCGCCGGCGTTGCGGCGGGTGCGCTGGCGACCGGTTGCGGCGGTGGTGACGATGCCGGCACGGAAACGACGACCACGACTACCACCGAGGCCACAACGACGACCTCGCCGACGTCGGTCACGGTGACTCCTGCCCCGGCGCCACCGGCGACCACCGACGGAGACGGCACGATCGAGGTCCCGGTGCCCGACATCCCTTCGCCGCCGGCCATCCCGTCGCCCCCGGCCATCCCGGCGCCACCCGCGATTCCGTCGCCACCGCCAATTCCATCCCCGCCGCCGATCCCGGGCGTCGGATAGCCAGGCGAGCGTTAGGGAAGGCGCCAGTCGATCGGCTCGGCGCCCATCTTCTCCAGTAGCTCGTTCGCGCGGCTGAACGGCCGCGAGCCGAAGAATCCCCGCGACGCCGACAGCGGCGAGGGATGGGGCGATTCGATCGCCACACAGTCGTTTCCGACCAGCATCGGCTTGAGCGTCGACGCGTCACGGCCCCACAACACCGCCACCAGTGGCTGCTCGCGGGCCACCAGCGCCCGGATCGCACATTCGGTCACCGCCTCCCAGCCCTTGCCCCGGTGCGACGCCGGGGTGCCGGGCCGCACGGTGAGCACCCTGTTCAGCAGCATCACTCCACGCTCGGCCCATGGGCTCAGATCGCCGTTGGCCGGCGCGGGGTAACTCAGGTCCGTTCCGTACTCGGTGAAGATGTTGGCCAGGCTGCGCGGCAGCGGACGCACATCGGAGGCCACCGAGAAGCTCAGGCCGACCGCGTGACCCGGCGTCGGATACGGGTCCTGTCCGACGATGAGAACCCGCACCCGGTCGAATGGAAAAGTGAAGGCACGCAATACGTTCGGACCCGCAGGCAGATACCGGTGGCCCGCGGCGATCTCGGCCCGCAGGAACTCGCCCATCTGGGCGACCTGGGCGCCGACGGGTTCAAGTGCGCGGGCCCAGCCTTCTTCGACGATTTCATTCAACGGACGTGCGGTCACGAAAAGTGAACTTAGCGTGCGCGGTTCATCAGAACGACTGCCAGCCCGCATTTCCGTCCCATCCGGCACCGTCGACCAGCACCCCGGCGGGGCCATCGAGTACCCGGCCGATCACCCGCCAGCCCTCCGGCGGCGCCCCTGCAAACGTCGCTACCAGCGCGTGGTCCTCGCCGCCGCCGAGCACCCAGCCCAGCGCGTCGATGCCGACCACGCCCGCTGCACCCGCGACTGCGGCCCGGTCCGCGGCAAGGGCGGCAGTGAACACGTCGACGCCGACTCCGGATTCCTTGGCGATGTGACCGACGTCGGCGAGCAGCCCGTCGGAGACATCCGTCATCGCGGTGGCACCGGCGTCGGCGGCGACCCGGCCTTGGCCGTACGGCGGTTCAGGCACCAGGTGCCGACGGCGCAGCGCATCAAACTGGCGAATATCGTTGTGCCACAACGCATACCCAGCAGCAGAGCGGCCGAGCTCGCCGATGACGGCCAGCGTGTCGCCCGGCCGGGCGCCGCCGCGGCGCACGGGTTCGCGGCCCTCGAGGTCGCCAAGCGCGGTCACCGAGATCACCCATTGCGGGGCGCTGACCAGGTCACCGCCCACGATGCCCGCGCCGAGCAGCCTGGCCTCGTGCCACATGCCGTCGGCCAGCCCCACCGCGTGCACCGATGGCGTATCCCCCGGCGCTCCGAATGCGACGACGAAGGCGGTCGGCTTGGCACCCATCGCCTCAATATCGGCGGCGTTCTGCGCAATGGCCTTGCGGCCGATGTCGTGTGGCGCGGACCAGTCCAGTCGAAAGTGCCGTCCCTCGACGAGCATGTCGGTGGACACCGTCACCGTGCCGCCGCGGGCGAACACGACCGCGGCGTCGTCACCGGGGCCCACCGCGACGTCCGCGGGCTGGTCGCGGTCGGCCACCAATCGGTCGATCACCGCGAACTCGCCAAGGCCCGCAAGCGTCTCGGCGGCGTTTTCGCTCGCCATGTCACCTCCCGTGGGCTGCGGTACGTTTGGTCCCTGCGGCGTGCAGTCTATGCAGCGAGACGAAGGGATAGCGGGTGGTCGAGGCCTTCATGCTGATCCAGACCGAGGTGGGCCGCGCCGAGGTCATCGCCAAGCAGCTCGCCGCGCTTCCCGGTGTGTTGTCCTCCGAGTACGTGACAGGCCCTTACGACGTCGTGGTGCGCATCGGAGCGGAAACCCTCGACGATCTGCAGGCCGGCGTGGTGCCCAGCGTGCAACAGGTCACCGGTATCACCCGCACGCTGACCTGCCCGATCGCCAACGGAGTGCGGCCCTAGAGTTTGTGCTCGTGGATTCCGACCCCCGCGACGGCCCGCCGCGGGCATTGTTGATCGCGGCGGTTGCGGTGGCCGCCGGTGCGATCATCGCGATCCTGGTGTTCGCTGCGCTGCGGCAGAGCCCACCCGAGCAGGACCGGGTTGCCATCGCAGCGGCGCCGGCGCCCGAGGCGGGCAGCGCGGAATGCGGCACTCTGCTCGACGCGGTGCCGGATCAATTAGGTGACTATCGTCGCGCACCCGCGGCCGACCCCGCACCCGCCGGGGCTGCAGGATGGCGGGCAGCACCGGACGCCGGGTCGATCATCATGCGCTGCGGGGTTGATCGCCCCGCAGAGTTCGTCGTCGGCGCCCCCATCCAGGTCGTCGACACCGTCCAATGGTTCCGAGTCGCCGATGAGGAACGCAGTACGTGGTTCGTCGTCGACCGCCCGGTCTATGTCGCGCTCACACTGCCGCAGGGCTCGGGTCCGACGCCCATCCAGGAGATCTCCAGAGCGGTCGCAAAGGCCCTGCCGGCCAAGCCGATTGACCCGGCACCGATCGGCTAGCGCAAACCGGTGCCGCGCTTCACTGCGGTTTCGACCATCGTGGCCAACAACGTCGGGTAGTCCACGCCGCTGGCGGCCCACATCCGTGGATACATCGAAATGGTGGTGAAGCCCGGCATTGTGTTGATCTCGTTGATAACCGGCCCGTTCTCCGTGAGGAAGAAGTCGACGCGGGCCAGACCCTGACAGTCGATCGCGCGAAACGCGCGAATAGCCAACTGGCGCACCGTATCTGCGACGTCGTCATCGATCTTGGCGGGTACATCCAGTTCGGCAGCGTCATCAAGATATTTGGTGGCGAAGTCGTAGAACGCGTCCTCACGACCCCGCACGCCCGCGACCCGGATTTCCCCGACTGTGCTGGCTTCTATCCTGCCGTCCGGATATTCCAGTACGCCGCACTCCAATTCGCGTCCCGGCACCGCCGCTTCGACGATGACCTTCGGGTCATGACGGCGCGCCTGTGCAATCGCCGCAGGCAGCTGATCCCATGCCGTCACCCGGCTGACACCGATCGACGAGCCGCCGCGCGCGGGCTTCACGAACACCGGCAGTCCGAGGCGTTCGCGGTCCTCGAGCTCCACCGTCTCCTGCTGTGGCCGCAGCACGACCTGATCGCCGATCGGCAGGCCCTCGGCGGCGAGCAGCTTCTTGGTGAACTCCTTGTCCATGCCTGCCGCACTCGCCAGCACACCGGCACCGACGTACGGCACCCCGGCCAGCTCGAGCAGCCCCTGGATGGTGCCGTCCTCGCCATACGGCCCGTGCAGCACCGGAAAGACGACGTCCACCGCGGTCAGCAGCTCCCCCGCCCCCTGTCCGAGGGAGAGCAGTTCCCCTTTGCGGCCCGGGTCGGCCGGCAGCGCCAGCGCAGTGCCCGACGTTCCGGTCACCTCGGGCAGGCGCCCGTCGGTGATCGCGAGGGTGTCCGGACTGCCGTCGGTCAGCACCCAGGATCCGCCGGGCGTGATGCCGACCGCGACCACCTCGAACCGCTCGGGGTCGAGGTGGCGCAGGATGCTGCCTGCGGAAACACACGAAATCGCGTGTTCGGAGCTTCGTCCGCCGTAGACGACGGCGACGCGGACGCGACCGGCGGAGCCGGATTCGTTGCGGGCAGTCACAACCTAGAGAGGCTACCGGGCCTGCGCCGGGCTGCTGGCCGTAGCGCCCTCAGCTGGCCTTTTACCCGAGAGCCTGTTCGAAATCGGCGATCAGGTCATCGGTGTCCTCGATGCCGAGGGAGATGCGGGCGAAGCCGTCTTTGACCGGATCGCCCCACCGGGCCCGGCGGTCCACCGAGGTATGGATGCCACCGAAGCTGGTCGACGCGACCAGTAGCGCGCTTCGTTCCACCAGCGCGTGCACCGCAGCGGCGTTCTCGAGTTCCACCGCGACGAGCCCGCCGAATCGCTTCATCTGCAGGGTGGCGACCTCGTGCGACGGATCGTCCGGCAGGCCGGGATAGCGCACCGCCCGCACCGCCGGGTGGGCTCGCAGCATCACCGCGAGCGCCTGGGCGCTCTGGCACTGCCGCTCGAAGCGCAGGCCCGCACTACCGAGGCTGCGCAGCACCAGCCACGCCTCGAACGCGCCGAGGATCGGCCCGGCAAGCAGGCGGTCCCGCTCCACCGCGGCCATCAGATCGGGGTGACTGCCCGCCACGTAACCCGCGAGCAGATCGCTGTGACCCGACAACGCCTTGGTGGCACTGGCCACCACCAGGTCCGCCCCCAGCGACAGCGGCTGCTGACCCAGCGGGGTTGCGGTGGTGTTGTCGACGACAAGGACGGCGCCGCGCCTGCGGCAGTCCGACGCCAGCCGATACAGGTCGACGACGTCGAGTCCGGGATTGGCTGGAGTTTCCACGAACACCACGTCCGCGTCCGACGACGCGGCGCACATGTCGGCGCTGTTCGCTTCGACCACCGTTATGCCTTGTGGGGCAAGGTATTCGACCGCATATTGGCGCACCTGGTAGTAACCGTCGGCCGGCACCACGAGCTTCTTGCCGGGCTTGGCCAGCACCCGTAGCGCCGACGTGATCGCGGCCATCCCAGACCCGAACGTCAACGCCGTCGATGCGCCCTCGAGTTCGGCCAATGCCGACTCCAGTTGCCGCCACGTCGGATTGGAGCTGCGGCCGTAGCTGTCGCGCGGCTCGGTCTCGTCGGGAGAGAGGTGGTACGTCGAAGCGGTGACGGGCATTGGCGCGACTGGTTGTCCCGGAATTGCTTCTGAACCAACCGCTTTCACAGTGCGGGTGGAGTCGCCGTACTGGCCGTCCATCTGCCTACTCCGGCTTTGTACTGCGTCCGAGTAGCAGCAGGACAGCCTCGTCGACCGACAATCCCTTGTGGCACACCCGATGCACCGCATCTGTCAGCGGCATCTCGACGTCGTAGCTGGCTGCCAGCGCGAGCACCGATTGGCACGACGTGACGCCTTCGGCGATGTGACCGCCTGCCGCCTCCAGCGCCGAGTCCATGGTGCCGCCCTTGCCGAGCCGCACGCCGAACGAGCGGTTGCGCGACGAGGGCGACGTGCAGGTAGCCACCAGGTCGCCGATGCCCGCGAGCCCGGCCAAGGTGGCGGGCTTGGCGCCCAACGCAATTCCCAGCCGCATGATCTCGGCCAACCCACGGGTGATGATGGCCGCCGCGGTGTTCTCCCCCAGCCCGACCCCCGCCGCCATCCCGGCGGCCAACGCGACGACGTTCTTGCAGGCACCGCCGACTTCGGCGCCGATGACGTCGGCGTTGGTGTACGGGCGGAAGTAGCGGGTGGACAGCGCGCGCTGCAAGGTCACCGCCCGGCCCGAGTCGCTGCATGCCACAACGGTGGCCGCCGGTTGTTCGTCGACGATTTCACTGGCCAGGTTCGGACCGCTGACCACGGCCACCCGCGCCGGATCGACGCCGGTGACCTGCACGATGACCTGGCTCATCCGCATCAGTGTGTCGAGCTCGATGCCTTTGGCCAGGCTCACCAGCGTGACGTCGTCGCCGATCAAGCCTTTCCACCGTTCGAGGTTGGCACGCAGCGTCTGCGCGGGCACCGCGAACAGCACCGTGCACGCACCGGCGAGGGCCTCCGCGGGATCACTGGTCGCACGGATCAGCTTGGGCAGCTCGACATCGCCGAGGTAGCCGGTGTTGCGACGGGTGTCGTTGATCTCATCGGCGAGTTCGGCACGACGAGACCACAGGGTGACCTCGCTGCCGGAATCCGCCAGCACCTTGGCCAGCGCAGTCCCCCACGCTCCGGCACCCATCACCGCCGCTTCGACCACGGCATCACCCTAGCGCGGCCACCGGTGCTGGCAGGATGGCGCTCATGAGCGGCAGAGCGGACACCGGAGCCGCGACACCGGATGTGGGGCTGGTGATCGCCGTCAAACGGCTCGCCGCAGCCAAGACCCGGCTGGCGCCGGTGTTCTCCTCGGCCACCCGCGAAGGCGTCGTGCTGGCCATGCTCAACGACACCATCACCGCCGCGTCGGCCGTCCCGGCGGTGAAGGTCCTCACCATCGTCACCCCCGACGAGGACGCCGCCGCAGCGGCCCGCCGCCTCGGTGCCCGCGTGCTCGTCGACCCCACACCGCAGGGCCATCGCAACCCGTTGAACAACGCCATCGCCGCGGCCGAGGCGTCGATACGGCAGGAGACTGCGAATATCGTTGCGCTGCAAGGTGACCTGCCCGCACTTCAACCACAGGAGTTGGCAGAAGCGATCGCGGCCGCCAGAGCGTACCCGCGCAGCTTCGTCGGCGACCGGCACGGCACAGGCACGTCGGCATTGTTCGCGTTCGGTGTCGCGCTCGACCCGCAGTTCGGTGCTGACTCCGCGCAGAGCCATCGGAGTTCGGGGGCCATCGAACTGACCGGCGCATGGCCAGGGCTGCGGTGTGACATCGACACACCGGACGACTTGCTGATCGCGCGTCGCCTCGGGGTGGGCGCGGCAACGGCGCAGGCCATCGGGCGGCCAAGGTGACGAGCTGAGAACTATAAGGCCATCCGCGGTAGCAGGGCCGCCGCTCGATAGGGGATCATCAGAAAGATGACGGAAGCCGAAGCCCAGATCCGACCCGAGGACGCGGCCCCGATTCGACCGCCAGGACCAGACAATTCGTCGCCGGAGGCTCCACCGGCGGCGACGTCGCCAGCGGTCGACAACGCCCTGCCGGAGGATCGCTACCTCAACCGGGAGCTGAGCTGGCTGGAGTTCAACGCACGAGTCCTCGCACTTGCTGCCGACACCTCGCTGCCGTTGCTCGAGCGGGCGAAGTTCTTGGCGATCTTCGCGTCGAACCTCGACGAGTTCTACATGGTGCGCGTCGCAGGCCTGAAGCGCCGCGACGAGATGGGACTTTCGGTGCGGTCTGCCGACGGCCTGTCACCACGCGAGCAGTTGCGCCGGATCAACGAGCGCACACAACAGATCGCGGACAGGCATGCTCACGTGTTCCTCAATTCGGTGCGGCCGTCGCTTGCCGATGAAGGCATCGTCATCGTCACGTGGGCGGACCTCGACGAGGACGAACGCTCACGACTGTCGACCTACTTCCACGAGCAGGTGTTCCCGGTGCTGACGCCGTTGGCCGTCGACCCTGCGCACCCCTTCCCTTTCGTGAGTGGGCTGAGCCTGAACTTGGCGGTCACCGTCAAGCACCCCGACGACGGCGGTCAGCACTTCGCCCGAATCAAGGTGCCCGACAACGTGGATCGCTTCGTCGAGCTGAGCCCCCGCGAGGGCTCGTCCGACGTGGTGCGCTTCCTGCCGATGGAAGCGCTGATCGCGGTGTACCTGCCGGTGCTTTTTCCAGGCCTTGAAATCGTCGAGCACCACGCGTTCCGTATCACCCGCAACGCCGATTTCGAGGTCGAAGAGGATCGCGACGAGGACCTGCTGCAGGCACTCGAGCGGGAACTGGCGCGCAGGCGGTTCGGCTCGCCCGTTCGCCTGGAAGTTTCCGACGACATGACCGAGAGCATGTTGGAGTTGCTGCTGCGTGAACTCGACGTCGACCCCGGCGATGTGATCGAGCTGCCAGGGCTTCTGGATCTGACGTCGCTGTGGCAGATTTACGGCGTCGACCGGCCTGCTCTCAAGGATCGGCCGTTCGTGCCTGCGACGCCACCGGCGTTCGGTGAGCGCGAAACTCCCAAGAGCATTTTCTCGACGTTGCGCGACGGCGATGTTCTGGTCCACCACCCCTACGATTCGTTCTCGACGACGGTGCAACGCTTCATCGAGCAGGCCGCCGCGGATCCCAACGTCCTGGCGATCAAGCAGACGCTCTACCGCACATCGGGTGATTCACCGATTGTCAACGCGCTCATCGACGCCGCAGCCGCCGGTAAACAGGTCGTTGCGCTCGTCGAGATCAAGGCGCGGTTCGACGAACAGGCCAATATCAAGTGGGCGCGTGCATTGGAACGCGCAGGCGTGCACGTGGTGTACGGCCTTATCGGGCTCAAGACGCACTGCAAGACGTGCTTGGTGGTGCGTCGCGAAGGCTCGATGATCCGGCGTTACTGCCACATCGGCACCGGCAACTACAACCCGAAAACCGCGCGGCTGTACGAGGATGTCGGGCTGCTGACCGCCGCGCCCGACATCGGCGCGGACCTCACCGATCTGTTCAACTCGCTTACTGGTTACTCACGCAAGGACTCCTACCGCAACCTGCTGGTGGCGCCGCACGGCGTGCGCAGGGGAATCGTCGAACGCATCGACCGCGAGATCGCGGCCGCTCGTGATGGTGCACAGACCGGGATCCGGCTCAAGGCCAACGCGTTGGTTGACGAGCAGGTGATCGACGCGCTGTATCGAGCGTCTCAGGCCGGCGTCCGCGTCGAGGTGGTCGTCCGCGGCATCTGCGCGCTGCGACCGGGCGCACCCGGCTACTCAGAGAACATTGTCGTGCGCTCGATCCTCGGCCGTTTCCTCGAGCACTCGCGCATTATTCACTTCCGCGCCATCGACGAGTTCTGGATCGGCAGCGCCGACATGATGCATCGTAATCTGGACCGAAGGGTCGAAGTGATGGCTCAGGTAAAGGATCCGAGGCTGACCGCGCAGATGAACGACATCTTCGAGTCCGCGATGGACCCGGCAACCCGGTGCTGGGAGTTGGGCGTCGACGGGCACTGGACGGCGTCGCCGCGAGAAGGCGAGACCGTTCGCGACCATCAGGTGTCGCTGATGGAACGCCACAGGCATCCGTGAGACTGGCCGTCACGGCCCGGATGACCTGCAGGAGTTAAGGTGCCAAAGGAAACCTCGCCGAGCGCGGACACGGCGACCAAAGCCGAACTGGCCGCGGGCGCGGTGTTGTGGCGTACCAACGGTTCCGCCGGGGCACCGGAGATCGCGATCGTCCACCGTCCGCGCTACGACGATTGGTCGCTGCCCAAGGGGAAGGTCGATCCCGGCGAGACCGAACCCGTTACTGCCGTGCGCGAGGTCCACGAGGAGACCGGCTACACCGCGCACCTCGGTCGGCGACTGATCGCTGTCAGCTACCCGGTGGAGCACGGCGTCAAAAAGGTGCGGTACTGGGCGGCCCGTTGTGTGGACGGTTCGTTCGCCCCCAACGACGAAGTCGACGAGCTCAAATGGCTACCGGTCGCAGAAGCGATGAAACAACTCGGCTACCAGCTCGATCGAAAAGTGTTGCGCCACTTTGAGAAACGTCCGGTCGATTCGCGCACGGTGCTGATCGTTCGGCACGGGACGGCGGGCAGCAAGTCGCGCTACAAGGGCGACGACCGAAAGCGCCCGCTGGACAAGCGCGGCCGCGCGCAGGCCGAGTCACTCGTGGGTCAACTGCTCGCGTTCGGCGCCAGCGAACTGTATGCGGCCGACCGCGTGCGCTGCCATCAGACGCTTGAGCCGTTGGCAGAAGAACTCGGCGTGACGATCCACAACGAGCCGGCATTGACCGAAGAAGCCTATTCGGACAATCGCAAGGCGGCCAGGCATCGAATCCTCGAGATCGCATCGGCCGGTGGCACGCCGGTGATCTGCACGCAGGGCAAGGTGATTCCGGACCTGATCGCGTGGTGGTGCGAGCGCGACAAGGTTCGACCCGACAAGTCGCGGAACCGTAAGGGCAGCACCTGGGTGATGTCGATGGCGGACGGGAACCTGGTGGCTGCCGATCATATCGGCAGCCCGCTGGCGGTCAAGAAGTAGCCTCTGACCGATGGCCTCCACGGCCAACAGGGAGAGGAACACGATGACCGCCGAACCGAAATTACCGCCCGCACGTATAGCGGGGTTAGTAGATGCGGTCCGCCGCCGATTGCGCCGAGTGGATCAGAAGCTGCTACCCGCGCCGATCGCGGTCTTGGACATGATGACTGCGGCAATAATCACGCGGGCGATCTACACGGCGACGAAGTTCGGCATTGCCGACGTGTTGAACGACGGGCCGCTGACTACCGACGCCATCGCCAAACGGATCGACGCCAACCCCGACGCCGTATTTCGGCTGCTGCGGACGCTGGCCAGTCGAGGGATCTTCGCCCAACAGGCCGACGGGCGTTTCGCGCTGACGCCAATGGCCGATGCATTACGCGCTGATGTGCCAATGTCGGTCAGGGGCCTCGTGTTGTTCTGGGGCGACCATCGGCATTGGGAGCATTGGAGCCAATTGCCCTACTCGGTGCAGACCGGGCAGCCGGCGGTGGACGCGTTGCGCGGCAAGCCGATGTTCGACTTCCTGCAGGGCGATCCGGAGTTCGCGGCGATCTTCAATGACGGCATGACCAGCGTGTCGGACATCGAGATCGGACCTGTCCTTGCCGCACTGGACTTCACCGGCGCAGGCACCATCGTCGATGTCGGCGGCGGTCACGGCAGACTACTGGCCGCGATATTGCGAAAGTGGCCTCAATCGCGCGGAATACTGTTCGACTCCGAGTCCGTCGCCGAGGGCGCACTGACCGTGCTCGAGCCCGCAGGTGTGGCCGGCCGATGTTCCGTAGTCGGCGGCTCGTTCTTCGAGTCGGTGCCCTCCGGTGGAGATGTTTATCTGCTCAAGCACATCGTGCATGACTGGGACGACGCGACTGCGCTGCAGATCCTCCGCAATGTCCGCGCGGCGATGTCCAGCAGCGCAAAGCTATTGATTATCGAGACAGTCGTGCCCGACGACAATCGCGAACACCTGTCGAAATTGCTCGATCTGGAAATGCTCGTGGTGGCCACCGGCAGAGAGCGCACAGCAAGTCAGTATGCGGAGTTATTGCGTACCGCCGGCTTGGGCTTCACCCGAGTGATTGCGACGGCCGGCCCCGCGTCGATCGTTGAGGCCGAAGCGGCCTAACCGACCTCGCTACACACAGGTACGCCGTGGGTCGCGGTGACCCACGGCGTACCCGATGCCGAATTTACTTGCGGCCGCGCTTGGCCGGAGCCTTGCGTGCGGTCTTCTTGGCTGCGGCCTTCTTGGCCGGAGCCTTCTTGGCTGCGGCCTTCTTGGCCGGAGCCTTCTTGGCTGCGGCCTTCTTGGCCGGAGCCTTCTTGACTGCGGCCCGCTTGACGACCTTCTTGGCCGGGGCCTTGCGTGCGGTCTTCTTGGCGGCGGCCTTCTTGGCCGGAGCCTTCTTGACTGCGGCCTTCTTGGCCGGAGCCTTCTTGGCCGGGGCCTTCTTCGCCGCTTTCTTGGCAGCCGTCTTCTTGACTGCCTTTCTGGCGGTTCCCGCCGTAACGCCACGTTTCACTGCTGGTCCTTCCGCCGGGAGGCGCTGTGCCCCAGAGACAACCGCTTTGAATTGTGCGCCGGGCCGAAATGCCGGCACGGAAGTGGGCTTAACTTTCACCGTCTCGCCGGTGCGCGGATTACGCGCGACACGGGCTGCACGACGGCGTTGCTCGAAAACGCCGAAACCTGTAATGGTGACGCTGTCACCCTTGTGCACCGCGCGAACGATGGTGTCGACTACGTTCTCCACCGCCGCAGTTGCTTGCCGACGATCCGAGCCCAGTTTCTCCGTGAGTACGTCGATGAGCTCCGCTTTGTTCATTCAAAACCTCCGAAACCAGTGGTCCTCTTTGGACCGACTAGAGGACACGGTAAACCCAATACCCACTGATTTCCAAGAGCCACGCGCAATTTCAAACGTGGCTGGCGAACTTTTCGGCAATCCGCTTGCCGCCCTTGGCCTCCTGGCTGGCGCCCCGAGAAGGGGTTCCAGGGCGGCGAATTCGGGTCGCCGCGGCCCTTTCGTCAGGCCGGCAGAGTGCGCGGTTTCCAGCTCGGCCTGGCCGCCTCGTACGCCTCGATCTGATCGAGTTTCCGCAGCGTAAGGCCTATATCGTCGAGTCCTTCAGTGAGCCGCCATGCGGTGTAATCATCAATCGTGAACGGCACCATGACCGTTCCCGCGACGATATTCCGATCTTGAAGATTCACAGTGATTTCCAGGCCCGGATGCTGCTCGATGAGCTTCCACAGGAGTTCCACATCATCTTGAGCGATTTCTGCCGCCAAGAGGCCTGCCTTGCCCGCGTTGCCGCGAAAAATGTCGGCGAACCGAGATGAGATAACCACCCGGAAGCCGTAGTCCATGAGCGCCCAGACCGCGTGTTCGCGCGACGAGCCGGTCCCGAAATCCGCCCCAGCGACCAATACCGAGCCCCTGTCGAATGGGCTCAGATTCAGCACGAAGGATGGGTCGGTGCGCCAAGCTGCGAACAGTCCGTCCTCGAATCCTGTTCGGGTTACCCGCTTCAAATAGACCGCAGGGATGATTTGGTCGGTGTCGACGTTGGACCGGCGCAGTGGCACGCCGATGCCGGTGTGGGTGTGGAAAGCCTGCATGGCTTATCTCCTGTCAGTTGGTCAGGTCGGCTGGCGAGGACAGCGCGCCGCGCAGTGCGGTGGCGGCTGCGACGGCCGGCGACACCAAATGCGTACGGCCACCCTTGCCCTGCCTGCCCTCGAAGTTGCGGTTGGAAGTAGATGCGCAGCGTTGGCCGGGCGAGAGTTGGTCCGGATTCATGCCGAGGCACATCGAACATCCGGCCTGTCGCCACTCGGCCCCAGCGGCGGTGAAGATCTCGCCGAGACCCTCGGCTTCGGCCTGGGCGCGCACCCGCATCGATCCGGGCACGACGAGCATCCGCACACCGTCGGCGACCTTGCGGCCGCGCAGTACGTCGGCAACCACTCGCAGATCCTCGATCCGTCCGTTGGTGCACGAGCCGACGAAAACAGTGTCGACGGTGATGTCACGCATCGCCGTTCCGGGACGAAGATCCATGTACGCCAACGCTTTTTCGGCCGACTGACGTTGCCCCTCGTCGAAAATCAACTCTGGATCTGGAACCGATCCCGACAGCGGCACACCCTGTCCGGGATTGGTCCCCCACGTGACGAACGGGCTCAGCGTCGAGGCGTCGAGGTAGACCTCGGTGTCGAATTCGGCGCCGGCGTCAGTGCGCAGTTCGCGCCACGCCGCGACCGCCGCATCCCAGTCGGCGCCCTGCGGTGCGTGCGGACGACCGCGCAGAAATTCGAACGTGGTTTCGTCGGGCGCGACCATGCCCGCGCGGGCGCCGGCCTCGATGCTCATGTTGCAGATCGTCATCCGGCCCTCCATCGAGAGCGATTCGATGGCGCTGCCGCGATATTCGATGACGTGGCCCTGGCCTCCGCCGGTGCCGATCTTTGCAATCACCGCCAGGATGATGTCCTTCGCACTGACTCCAGCAGGCAGCTGTCCGTCGACGTTGACCGCCATCGTCCGAAACGGCCGTAGCGGCAAGGTCTGCGTGGCGAGCACATGCTCAACCTCCGAAGTGCCGATGCCCATCGCCAACGCACCGAACGCACCGTGTGTAGAGGTGTGGCTGTCACCACACACCACCGTCATGCCCGGCTGGGTCAGACCCAGCTGCGGGCCGATGATGTGCACGATGCCTTGTTCGGCGTCGCCCATCCGATGCAACCGGATGCCGAATTCTTCACAGTTGCGGCGGAGCGTCTCCACTTGCGTGCGCGAAACGGGGTCGGCGATCGGCTTGTCGATGTCGACCGTTGGCACGTTGTGGTCTTCGGTGGCGATGGTCAGATCCGGTCGGTGCACCGGGCGCCCCGCCAGCCGCAGTCCGTCGAACGCCTGCGGACTGGTGACCTCGTGCACGAGGTGCAGATCGATATAGATCAGGTCGGGCTCACGCGCCGCGCCTTCACCCGGGCCGAGGGCGACGACGTGGTCGTTCCAGACTTTTTCTGCCATGGTGCGTGGTTTGTCGACGGCATTCATATCTGGCTATCTCACAATCTGGGAAGCTAGTATCTCTCTATGGGACAGGATAGCGGCATCGGCGTGCTCGACAAAGCTGTGGGTGTGCTGCATGCGGTTGCCGACTCGCCATGCGGGCTCGCCGAGCTGTGCGAGCGCACCGGACTGCCCCGGGCCACTGCCCACCGATTGGCGGCCGGCCTCGAGGTGCATCGACTTCTGAGCCGCAACGGCGACGGGCTTTGGAGGCTGGGACCCGGGCTAACGGAATTGGCCGGGCAGATCAACGATCCGCTGCTGGCCGCGGGTGCGGTGGTCCTGCCGCGCCTGCGCGAGATCACCGGTGAGAGCGTGCAGCTCTACCGTCGGGAGGGTACGTGGCGGATCTGTGTGGCGGCGCTGGAACCCCCTGCCGGCCTTCGCGATACGGTGCCGGTCGGCACACGGCTGCCGATGACGGCGGGCTCAGGGGCCAAAGTGCTACTCGCCTTTGCCGATGCCGGAACCCAACAAGCGGTGCTGCCTACCGCGAAATTCACCGACCGCACGCTGACCGAGGTCCGCAAACGCGGCTGGGCGCAGAGCGCCGCTGAGCGCGAACCCGGTGTGGCCAGCGTCTCGGCGCCGGTGCGTGACGGTCGCGGTGAAGTGATCGCGGCGGTGTCGGTGTCCGGGCCGATCGACAGGATGGGCCGGCGGCCAGGTGCCCGGTGGGCGGCTGATCTGTTGGCAGCCGCGGACGCGCTGATGCGCCGGCTCTGAGCCTTCGCGCAGGGTCTCCGGCAGCTGCGGAAAGTCGACGCGATTTTCATCCACCACGGCGAGGCGCACGCGTCCTTACAGCTCCTGACGCAGAAGGCCCGCGGAACGGACGCCCGCGATTGTGCGGATTCGCACGCGCCGACTTTGAGTCCGAGCGGCGTGCCGTGTACGGGAACTCACGAATTGGGCCGCGCGGTCACTGGTCCGCCCCGCACTCGCCGAGTCCAAAACAAAAGAGTCGCCGAGAGTACGGAATGTGACGGATTTAGGCTGATTTTCGTCACAAGCCGTACTGTCGCGACGTGTTGTACCCCCGATGGGATTCGAACCCACGCTACCGCCGTGAGAGGGCGGCGTCCTAGGCCGCTAGACGACGGGGGCCAGAACATTTCCGGAGAGTCAGCATAGCCCAGCGGATTATGCGGTCATAATCGGCTGAAACCAGATGCTCTTCGCGCAAGCGCTCATCGCTTTGGCTGGGGTACCAGGACTCGAACCTAGAATGGCTGAACCAGAATCAGCTGTGTTGCCAATTACACCATACCCCATTGGCTGCCTATCACCGCAGGTCACAGGCCATTTCTCCGCACATCACACGGTGGGGCGCACCCACCGCATGTTGTATCGGGCCGACGAGCAGACTACCAAAGATTCGCACGCGCCTTTTCACGGCGCCTCAGGCCTCGGTGGCTGCCGTCGCCGCCCGATCGACGCCCGCACGCAACCGGGCCAGGCTGCGGTCGCGCCCTAGCAGCTCCAGCGATTCGAACAACGGCGGGCTGATCGACGATCCGGTGGCGGCGACCCGGATCGGACCGAACGCCTTGCGTGGCTTGAGCGCCAAGTTCTCCAACAACGCAACCTTGAGCGCTATTTCGATCTTCGCCGTCGTCCACTCCTCGACTTCTTCGAGCGCGGCCACCGCAGCCTCGAGCACCTGCGCGGAGTCCGGGCGCAGTTCCTTGGCCGCTGACTTCTCGTCGATCGCGAAGTCTGCGTCGTTGAGGAACTTCAACAGATCCCATGCGTCGCCAAGCACCACGATGCGGGTCTGCACCAGCAGGGCCGCTTCGGCGAACTGCTGGTCGTCGAGGCCGGTGTCGTGGCCGTGTGCGGTGAAATAGTCACGCAATCGTGCGGTGAAGTCCTCTTCGCTCAGCAGCCGGATGTGTTCGGCGTTGAGCGCGTCGGCCTTCTTCTGGTCGAACCTGGCGGGGTTGGAGTTCACGTCGACGACGTCGAAGGCGGCCACCATCTCGTCGAGGCTGAACACGTCACGATCCTCGGCGATACCCCAGCCGAGCAGCGCCAGATAATTCAGCAGCCCCTCGGGGATGAACCCGCGTTCGCGGTGCAGGAAAAGATTCGACTGCGGGTCACGTTTGGACAGCTTCTTGTTGCCGTCACCGAGAACGCTTGGCAGATGAGCGAACTGCGGAACCTGCTCGGCCACGCCGATGCGCATCAGGGCCTGGTACAGCGCGATTTGGCGCGGCGTCGACGGCAGCAGATCCTCACCGCGCAGCACGTGGGTGATTTTCATCAACGCGTCGTCCACCGGATTGACCAGGGTGTACAACGGATCTCCGCTCGCCCGGGTGAGCGCGAAGTCCGGGACCGTGCCCGCTGCGAACGTGGTGACACCGCGAACCAGGTCGTGCCAGCTGATGTCCTCGTCGGGCATCCGCAACCGCACGACGGGCCTGCGGCCCTCGGCGACAAACGCGGCGCGCTGCTCGTCGGTCAGATCGCGATCGAAGTTGTCGTAGCCCAGCTTGACGTTTCGCCCCGCCGCGAGGTGGCGGGCCTCGACCTCCTCGGGCGTCGAGAATGCTTCGTACGCCTCGCCCGCGTCCAGCAGCCTGCGCACGACGTCGCGATAGGTCTCGCTGCGCTCCGACTGACGGTAGGGCGCATAGGGTCCGCCGATGTCGGGTCCCTCGTCGTAGTTCAGCCCGAGCCAGCTCAGCGCGTCCAGTAGCGCGAGATAGCTGTCCTCACTGTCGCGTTCGGCATCGGTGTCTTCCAGCCGGAACACGAACACGCCGCCGGTGTGCCTGGCGTACGCCCAGTTGAACAGCGCGGTGCGGATCAGACCGACGTGCGGTGTGCCCGTCGGC
The DNA here is from genome assembly GCA_963711755.1 of uncultured Actinomycetota bacterium. GTDB lineage: Bacteria > Actinomycetota > Actinomycetes > Mycobacteriales > Mycobacteriaceae > Mycobacterium. The sequence continues at coordinate 1,041,919 of CAVQFK010000022.1, read as the reverse complement.
GACGGGCAGAAGCGGACCCGCACGGTTGTCGCACTCATGACTTGCCCTTGCGCACAACGGGATTGGTCAACGTTCCGATGCCGGCTACGGTGATGCTGACGGTGTCGCCGTCCTCGATCGGTCCGACGCCGTCGGGCGTGCCGGTCAAGATCAGGTCACCGGGAAGCAGTGTCATCACCGCCGAGATCCACTCGATGATCTCACCGATGTCGTGGATCATCAGCGACGTTCGGCTGTCCTGTTTGACCTGACCGTTCACCTCGGTGCGCAATTCGAGGTCGGCGGGGTCGACGTCCGTGACGATCCACGGCCCGATCGGGCAGAACGTGTCGTGGCCCTTGGCGCGGGTCCACTGGCCGTCCTTCTTCTGTTGATCGCGCGCGGACACGTCGTTGCCAATCGTGTAGCCCAAGATGCTCTCCGCGGCCCGCGCGGCAGGCACGTCCTTGCACGGCCGCCCGATCACGGCGGCCAATTCACCCTCGAAATGCACAGGGTTGGCGTCGGCGGGTAGCTGGATCGGCACGCCGGGTCCGACGATCGCAGTGTTGGGTTTCATGAAGATGACCGGATCGGGAAACGACCCGCCGCCCATCTCCTCGATATGTGCGGCGTAGTTCTTGCCGATGCAAACCACCTTGCTGGCCAGGATCGGGGCCAGTAGTCGCACGTCGGCCAGCGGCCACTGCCTTCCGGTGAAAGTCGGCGTTCCGAAGGGATGTTCAGCGATCTCCCTCACGATTGCCTGGTTCGGGTCGTCGGTCGGTCCCTCGATGCTGACGAAGGCGACCCCGTCGGGACTGGCGATACGGCCAAGGCGCATCAGCCCAGCCTAGTGGCCGCACTCGGGGCGGACGCAGCCGCTCCCCCTCTGTAGCAATCTCAGTATTTGGAATCACAATTCAGCATTGTGAGACGTCATGCGACGATGGGCTGGTGTCCGTCGAATCAATCAGCACGCTGCGGCGCTGGTCGATGCTGGCCATCGCGCTGAGCACCACTCTGTGCGCCAACGTGTTCATCAACGGGGCGGCGTTTCTCATCCCCACCCTGCATACCGAACGCGGCCTTGATCTCGCACAGGCCGGGCTGCTCTCGTCGATGCCGACCTTCGGCATGGTCGCGACGCTGATCGCCTGGGGCTACGTCGTCGATCGGATCGGCGAGCGGTTCGTGCTCGCGTTGGGTGCGGCGCTGACCGCGGGTGCGGCGTTCGCCGCGGCGTCGGTGCACTCGCTCGTGGCGGTCGGCGCGTTCCTGCTGCTCGGCGGAATGGCGGCGGCCAGCAGCAATTCGGCCAGCGGCCGTCTGGTGGTCGGATGGTTTCCACCGGAAAAGCGCGGCATGGTGATGGGCATCCGGCAGACGGCGCAGCCGCTGGGAGTTGCGTTGGGCGCGTTGGTGATTCCGCGATTGGCCGAAAGTCACGGGGTGTCGGTGGCGCTGCTGTTCCCCGCGGTGGTGTGCGCCGTCTCGGCAGTCGTATGCGCGGTGGCGGTGATCGATCCGCCGCGACCTGCGCGTGCCGACGCCGACGCGAGCGAGCTGGCCAACCCCTACCGCGGATCGGCGACGCTGTGGCGCATCCACGCCGTATCGGTGTTGCTCGTCGTTCCCCAGGCGATGGTGTGGACGTTCACGCTGGTGTGGCTGATGAGCGACCGCGGCTGGTCGGCGGGCTCGGCGGGGGCCATGGTCACGATGGCCCAGGTGTTGGGGGCGGGTGGTCGCATCGCGGCGGGACGCTGGTCGGACATGGTGGGGTACCGACTGCGACCGATCCGCACCATCGCGCTGGCGGCGGCCGCGGCGATGGCGCTGCTGGCGATTACCGACTGGCTCGACTCACCGATCAGCGTGGCGATGATGGTGATCGCCTCGGTGGTCACCGTGTCCGACAACGGGTTGGCGTTCACCGCCATCGCCGAGATCGCCGGGCCGTTTTGGAGCGGCCGCGCGCTGGGCACCCAGAACACCAGCCAGTTGTTGACCGCAGGCATAGCGGCGCCGCTATTCGGTGGCCTGATCGGAATCGCAGGCTACCCAGTGGCATTCGCGGTATGCGCGCTGATTCCGCTCGCCGCCATCCCCGTCGTTCCCGTCGAGGACAAGCGCCCCTCCGGCTAGAGGCCGGCCGCGATCCGCTCGCCGATCTGCGTGGTCGTCAGTCGCTCGTCGCCGCGGGTAGCCAGATGCTGCTCGACGGCCTTGTCGACTCGGGCAGCGGCGGCGTCCTCACCGAGGTGGGAAAGCAGCAGCCCGACCGACATGATCGCCGCCGTCGGGTCGGCGATGCCCTGGCCCGCGATGTCCGGCGCGCTGCCATGCACCGGCTCGAACATCGACGGATTCGTCCGCGTCGCATCGATATTGCCGCTCGCGGCCAGACCGATGCCTCCGCACACCGCCGCGGCCAGATCGGTGATGATGTCGCCGAACAGGTTGTCGGTGACGATGACATCAAACCGGCCGGGATCAGTGACGAGGTGGATGGTGGCCGCATCCACGTGCTGGTAAGCGACCTCGACGTCGGGGTAGTCCCCCGCCACGTCCTGCACGGTGCGCCACCACAACGAACCGGCGAACGTCAGCACGTTGTTTTTGTGCACCAGCGTCAGATGCCTGCGGCGCTGCTGTGCCCGCCGGAAGGCATCCTGAACGACCCTGCGCACACCGAATGCGGTGTTCACACTGACCTCGGTGGCGATCTCGTTGGGCGTGCCAACGCGGATCGCACCGCCCGTGCCGGTGTAGGGACCCTCGGTGCCCTCGCGGACCACGACGAAGTCGATGTCCGGATCGCCAGCCAGCGGACTGCTCACCCCCGGGTACAGCCGGCCTGGCCGCAGATTGATGTGATGGTCGAGTTCGAACCGGACACGAAGCAGCAGGCCACGTTCCAGCACGCCGCTGGGCACCGACGGGTCACCGATCGCCCCGAGCAGAATCGCGTCGTGCGTCCGTAGTTCGTCGAGAACCGAATCGGGCAGCACCTCACCGGTGGCGTGATACCGCCGCGCACCGAGGTCGTAGCTGGTTTTCTCGACACCGGGCAGCACCGCGTCGACCACCTTGACGGCCTCGCCGACCACTTCCGGTCCGATGCCGTCGCCGGCAACGATCGCCAATCTCACGACAGATCCACCACTTCCAGGAGTTTGGCGCCGACGGACTCGGCGATCGATGCGCGGACGTCGTCGGGGACAGCGCGATCGATGCGCAGCAGGATCGTCGCGCCAGGCCCTTCAGCATCCTCGCTGAGCTGGGCGGCGTGAATGTTGATGTCGGCCGAGCCGAGCAGGGTGCCGATCTTGCCGAGGGTGCCCGGCTGGTCGATGTAGTTTACGACCAAGTAGACGCCCTGAGCGCGCAGATCGAAGTTGCGGCCGTTGATCTGGACGATCTTCTGCACCAGCTGCGGGCCCGACAGCGTGCCCGAGACGTTGGCGACCGATCCGTCCGAATACACCGCTCGCACGTCGACCACGCTGCGGTGGTTCGGGCTTTCGGTGGCCGTGCTGATATCGGCCTGCACGCCACGTTCTGCCGCCAGCGCCGGCGCGTTGACGAACGTCACCGGGTCCTCGATGATCGCCGAGAACAGCCCACGCAGCGCCGAAAGCCTCAGCACCTCAACCTCTTCCGAAGCGAGTTCGCCGCGAACCTGAACCGACAACGACACCGGCAGCTCGCTGCCCAACACCCCGACGAGCAGACCGAGCTTGCGGACCAGCTCGAGCCACGGCGCCACTTCTTCGCCGACCACACCGCCGCCGACGTTGACGGCGTCGGGCACGAATTCCCCTGCCAGGGCAAGCCGCACGCTCGCAGCGACGTCGGTGCCGGCCCGGTCCTGCGCTTCTGCGGTCGACGCGCCAAGGTGCGGCGTGACGACCACTTGGGGCAGATCGAACAGCGGGCTCTCGGTCGCGGGCTCCTTGGCGAACACGTCGATACCCGCGCCAAAGACGTGTCCGCTTCTTATCGATTCGGCCAGTGCCTCTTCGTCAACAAGGCCACCGCGGGCGGCGTTGACGATGATCACGCCCTTCTTCGTCTTGGCCAGCGCCTCCTTGCCGATCAGCCCCGCGGTCTCGGGCGTCTTGGGCAGGTGCACCGAGATGAAGTCGGCACGGGCGAGCAGTTCGTCGAGCGTCAGTAGCTCGATGCCCAGCTGCGCCGCGCGCGCGGCCGACACGTACGGGTCGTACGCCACCACATGCGTTCCGAACGCGGCCAGGCGCTGCGCCACCAGCTGACCGATGCGGCCGAGGCCGACGACGCCCACGGTCTTGCCGTAGATCTCGGTGCCGGAGAACGACGAGCGCTTCCAGGTGTGTTCACGCAGCGACGCGTCGGCAGGCGCGATCTGCCGCGCCGCGGCCAGCAGCAGTGCCACTGCGTGCTCTGCGGCGCTGTGGATGTTCGATGTCGGCGCGTTGACCACCAGCACACCCCGTGCAGTGGCGGCGTCGACGTCGACGTTGTCAAGGCCGACGCCGGCGCGGGCGACGATCTTGAGCTTGGGAGCGGCGGCCAGCACCTCGGCGTCGACCGTGGTCGCCGAGCGCACCAACAGGGCATCGGCCTCCGGCACGGCGGCCAGCAGCTTCTCTCGATCTGGGCCGTCGACCCAGCGGACTTCTACCTGGTCGCCAAGGGCGGCAACGGTTGATTCAGCCAGTTTGTCGGCGATCAGTACAACGGGAAGACTCACGTCCACATAGCGTAGTGGGCAGCAATTCCCGGGTGGACGTCACCCGATCTGCGCCGCCTCGCCGGGCGGCGGTGCTGCCGGACCGGCGGGAGGCGGCGGCATCCACAGCGTCATGGTTGGGTTACCGAAATCCGGTGGTGCGGGCGGTGCGGGCGTGGCCGCGGTCGCTTGCGGGCCAACTACTTCGCCCCCTGGCGGCGGTGGTGGCGGCGAAGGTTGCGGCGGCTCCAGGGTGTTATTGGTGGTCTCGTAGGTGCCGTCTACGTAATGGTCGCAGTGTGTGAAACCTTTGATGTCGCGGTAGCAGCACGTGGAGTACCGCACTAGGTCAATGACGATGGTGGTGTAGTTGCCAGCGGCGTCGTTGCATTCGTCGATGATCTGCTGTTCAGGGATCGCGTTGCCGACGGGCGCGGTCAGCATCATCGCGGCCGCTGCGATCGCCCCCGCAGCGGCGAGGACGGCGACGCGCATAAGGCGGCGCCAGTGGGTGGACGTACGGGGCGTCATGAGTGCTCCCTGCGTTCGGCGCATGTGGCCTCGACGCAAATCCCCGAAACTCGACGACGGAAGGTCACCACGACTGGTGTTGGAGAGCTAACTATCCGCCTAGTAGCTGGTCATCAGCGGCGTAACGAGCGATTTGGGCGTGATTTCCTGCGGTGAGCGCAGGAAATCACGCCCAAATCGCTTAAGCAGTTTCGGTGATCGGGCGGTCCACCCAGCTCATCAGGTCGCGCAACTTCTTGCCGGTGACCTCGATGGAATGCTCGGCGTTCTCCTTGCGCAGTCGCTCGAGTTCCTTGTTGCCACCCTCGACGTTGGCGACCAGCTTCTTGACGAAGCTGCCGTCCTGGATCTCGGAGAGGATCTGCTTCATCCGACCCTTGGTGTCGGCGTCGATCACCCGCGGCCCTGACAGGTAGCCGCCGAACTCCGCGGTGTCGGACACCGAGTAGTTCATCCGCGCGATGCCGCCCTCATAGATCAGGTCGACGATGAGCTTGAGCTCGTGCAGCACCTCGAAGTAGGCCAGCTCTGGCGCATATCCTGCTTCGACCATCACCTCGAAACCGGTCTTGATGAGTTCCTCGGTGCCGCCGCAGAGCACGGCCTGCTCGCCGAACAGGTCGGTTTCGGTCTCGTCCTTGAACGTCGTCTTGATGACGCCTGCCCGGGTGCCGCCAATGCCCTTGGCGTAGGAGAGCGCGAGCGCCTCACCCTCACCGGTCGGATCCTGGTCCACCGCAACCAAACACGGCACACCCTTGCCGTCGACGAACTGACGGCGCACCAGATGCCCCGGACCCTTCGGGGCCACCATGCCGACGGTCACGTTGGCCGGCGGCTTGATCAGATCAAAGTGGATGTTCAGGCCGTGGCCGAAGAACAACGCGTTGCCGTCTTCCAGATTCGGCTCGATGTCATTCTTGAAGATGTCAGCCTGTGCGGTGTCGGGCGCCAGCAGCATGATGACGTCGGCCCACTTGGCGACCTCGGCGGGCGTATCCACTTCGAGGCCCTGCTCGGTGACCTTCTCCCGGCCCTTTGAGCCTTCGCGCAGGCCGACTTTCACCTGAACACCGGAGTCGCGCAAGCTCAACGAGTGCGCATGGCCCTGGCTGCCATAGCCGATGACGCCGACCTTGCGTCCCTGGATGATCGACAGGTCCGCGTCGTCGTCATAGAACATCTCAACTGCCACTTCGAGTTTCCTTATCTACTTTGTTTGGGCTTACTTGACCGTGCCGATGCCGCGCGGTCCACGCGACAGCGACACCACTCCGGACTGCACGAGCTCGCGGATTCCGTACGGCTCGAGAACCCGCAAGAGCGCCTCGAGCTTTTCCGGAGTACCGGTGGCTTCGACGGTCAGTGACTCCGTCGACACATCAACAACCTTGGCGCGGAACAGGTTCACCGCTTCGATGACCTGACTGCGGGTGGTGGCATCGGTGCGCACCTTGATCAGCGCCAGTTCGCGGGCGACGGAGTTCTCCTCGTCCTGCTCGACGATCTTGATCACGTTGATGAGCTTGTTGAGCTGCTTGGTGATCTGCTCGAGCGGAGAGTCCTCGACGCTGACGACGATGGTCATCCGCGACATGTCCTTCTGCTCGGTCGCACCAACAGCCAGCGACTGGATATTGAAACCGCGCCGGGAGAACAACGATGCCACGCGGGCGAGCACGCCGGGTTTGTCCTCGACAAGCACCGAGAGCGTATGCGTGTTGACGGTGCTCATGCGTGCCCCTCTTCAGGATCGTCGAACAACGGACGAATTCCCCGTGCCGCTTGAATTTCGTCATTGCCGGTGCCAGCGGCCACCATCGGCCACACCTGGGCGTCGGCGCCGACGATGAAGTCGATCACCACCGGCCGATCGTTGATCGCCCGCGCCTGATTGATGACGTCTTCGACGTCTTCGGCACGCTCACAACGTAACCCGACGCAGCCCAGGGCCTCTGCCAGCTTCACGAAATCCGGGATGCGACGCGAGTGCGTCGCCAGATCCGTTTGGCTATACCGCTCCCCGTAGAACAGCGTCTGCCATTGCCGCACCATGCCCAGGTTGCCGTTGTTGATGATGGCCACCTTGATCGGCGCGCCCTCGACGGCGCAGGTGGCCAGTTCCTGGTTGGTCATCTGGAAGCAGCCGTCGCCGTCGATGGCCCACACCTCGGCCTCGGGGCGGCCGAACTTGGCGCCCATGGCCGCAGGGACCGCGAAGCCCATGGTGCCGAGGCCGCCGGAGTTGAGCCACGTCTTGGGGTTCTCGTACTTGATGAACTGCGCGGCCCACATCTGGTGCTGGCCAACGCCGGCGACATACACCGCTTCCGGGCCAGCCAACTTGCCCAATGTCTCGATGACGTACTCCGGGCTCAGGCTGCCGTCGCTCTGCGGGCCGTAACTCAGCGGGTAGGTCGACTGGACACTGCGCAGGTACTCCCACCAGTTGTCGATATTGATAGAGCCGATGACGCTGTCGCGACGCAGCGCGTCGATCAGATCACTGATAACTGCCTTGACGTCGCCGACGATCGGCACGTCGGCGTTGCGGTTCTTGCCGATCTCGGCAGGATCGATGTCGGCGTGGATGACCTTGGCTTCAGGCGCGAACGAGTCGAGCCTGCCCGTCACCCGGTCGTCGAATCGGGTGCCAAGCGCGATCAGCAGGTCACTGCGCTGAAGGGCCGCCACCGCGGCGACGGTGCCGTGCATGCCGGGCATGCCCATGTTCTGCGGATGGCTGTCGGGAAATGCGCCGCGCGCCATCAGCGTGGTGACGACGGGGATGCCAGTCAGCTCGGCCAGATCCATCAGCTGGTCGGTGGCGTCGCCGCGGATGACGCCGCCGCCGACGTAAAGCACCGGCTTGCGGGCCGCGGCGATGAGCTTGGCGGCCTCGCGGACCTGCCGGTTGTGTGGCTTGGTGTTCGGTTTGTAGCCGGGCAGGTCGATCTGCGGCGGCCAGCTGAACGTGCATTGCCCCTGCAGAACATCCTTCGGGATGTCCACGAGCACCGGGCCTGGCCGACCGGACGACGCGATGTGGAACGCCTCAGCGAACGCCCTCGGGATGTCGTCACCGTTACGGACCAGGAAGTTGTGCTTGGTGATCGGCATGGTGATGCCGGAGATGTCCGCTTCCTGGAAAGCGTCGGTGCCGATCAGTGCGCGGCCGACCTGGCCCGTGATCGCCACCATCGGGATCGAGTCCATATGCGCATCGGCCAGCGGGGTGACCAGGTTCGTGGCGCCGGGCCCCGACGTTGCCATGCACACGCCGACCTTGCCGGTGGCATGCGCGTATCCGCTGGCGGCATGGCCCGCGCCCTGTTCGTGACGGACCAGGACGTGACGCAGCTTCTGCGAGTCGAAAAGCGGGTCGTAGACCGGCAACACGGCACCACCGGGGATGCCGAAGATGACGTCGACGTCGAGTTCCTCGAGTGACCGAATCACTGCCTGCGCGCCAGTGAGCTGTTGCGGCGCAATCTTTTTCGGCTGCGCGGTGCTGGCCTTCGGCGCGGGCTTGGCGGCGTGTCCCCCGTTTTGCGGAGTCGCCGACCGTTCCGGGGGTCGCGTGGTGGGTGCGCTCACGGTGTCCTCATATCTTCGTCAATCCTGTTCGGATCTGTCTCTAGGATCTCAAATCGGTGGTGGGGCAAGAAAAAACCCCCGCCAGCTGGCTGCTGTACGAGGGTCGCGCGTTGATGCGGGTTGCTATGCCCGGGCTGGGGCTAGCGCGGCATCAACGCGCTTCCCAATTACTACGAGCAATCCCAGGGCCTGCATAACCGTTGACGGTAGCCTCCGCACAGGTCACAGGTCAAATTCCGACCCACGTACGCAGCGGTGCGAAGATGGCCAGGTGAGCTCCCCATCCGAATCGGCGCCGCGCGCCCCGGTTGTCCTCCGGATACCTCCGATGGCGCATTTCGCGGTCGGATTCCTTGCGCTTGGCCTGCTTGCCTCGGTGCTCGCCGGGCCCCCGTGGGTGGCGCTGCTGCTCATCGTCCCGGTCATGTTGTCGGTGGCGATTGTTCGATACCGGACGGTCGCCGACGCTGACACCGTGACTGCCCGTTCGCTTGTGGACAGCGAGACGGTCGCATGGGACGACATCGATGGGCTCAGCTTCGGCAAGGGGTCGTGGGCGTCCGCTCAACTGAAAGACGGCAAGCAGCTGCGACTTCCTGCGGTCACGTTCGCGACGCTGCCGCTACTGACCGAGGTCAGCGGGGGCCGAGTGCCCAATCCCTACAGCTAGGGGCCGCTACTCGTCAGGCCAGCGGGTTGCCACCGTTGAGCAGCACCCAAATCGCGACGCCCGCACCCAAACCGACCACCAGGGCGGCGAACGAGCCGATGAACGGCCGCCGCGCCCATCCGCGCCCGGCGTCAAGGCCCCACCGGCCCGGCCCGATCAGGATGATCGCCACGACGACGCACACCAGGATGAGTTTGTATTCGTGGCCGTCGGTGAAGAAGTCCGACAACCTGGCCTCTTCGTGTGCGGCCATCGCGTCGGCGAGCACACCGTTCACCAGGTAGGCCAGCGCGCCCGCCGCGGCCACCGGGGTGAAAAGGCCGAGGACCAGCAGCACGCCCGCGGCGATCTGACCCGCAGTCGCGACGTAGGTCAGGATGTCGGCGTGCTGGTAACCCATCTGGGTCAGCGAGTCTTCCCAGCCGTCGAAGCCGGGGCCGGCCCACCAGCCGAATGCCTTCTGCAGCCCGTGCACGATCAGCAGCGCCCCGACAGCGACGCGCAGGATCAGCAGGCCAAAATCCTGTGTGCCCCGCCGGTCGCGGGTGCGGTCATCGTCGACCGGACCGATCTCCGTCGGCTCCGCCCCGAAAGAATCCAGCGAGTGCCGTGGGCCCGGCTGCACGTATGGCAGTGGCTCGGGATCGCTGATCAGTCCGAAGCCCGGCTGCGCTGCCGCCTTGTCGGAGTCGTATCGCGGGATCGCGGTGGTCTCGAAATCACCGGCGTAGTTCGACGTGGGAAGGTCGTCTTCTGGGTCGACCAGGCTCGCCGACATGGGTCGCCCGGTCGCGTCGTCGGGCCGCTGCCAGGCAAGTGGGTCATGCGGATGACTGGTCACGATAGCCAGCGTAAGTGTTAGTTACCCACGAATCGAGCATTGGCGCGGCGCTTTGGGCGCCCTATTCGCCGAGGCCGACGGGCGCACAGAGGGGGCGAGCGTGGCGCGCACCGCCGAACAATCCGTAACCTGGCCTGCATGAGACAGCGCCTGCCGATGCGGGGTGTGTTCGCCGTCCTGTGCGCGACTTTGCTCGTCGCCTCCGGATGCGCCCGCTTCGACGACGCCCAGTCACAGCCATTCACCACCAAGCCGGAGCTCGCTCCCGGCCCGACGTCGACCCCACCACCGCCGCCACCGTTGCCTGCCAAACCGTTCCCCAAGGAATGCCCGGCGCCCGGTGTGATGCAGGGCTGCCTCGAGAGCACCAGCGGCTTGATCATGCTTCCCGACAGCCAGTCCGCGATGGTGGCCGAGCGCACCACCGGCGCGGTCAAAGATGTGTCGGTCAGCGCGGAACCCAAGGTCAAAATGGTGATCCCGGTCGACGGGTCCGGTGACGGCGGGTTGCTGGACATCGTGTTGTCGCCGACGTACTCCCAGGACCGGCTGATGTACGCCTACATCAGCACCCCGACCGACAACCGTGTCGTCCGCATCGCCGACGGGGACATCGTGAAGCCGATCCTGACCGGCATTCCGAAGGGCGCCACCGGCAATTCGGGGGCGTTGATCTTCACCAGTCCAACCACGCTGGTGGTGCTCACCGGTGACGCGGGCAACCCCGCTCAGGCAGGTGACCCCGGTTCGCTGGCCGGCAAGGTGCTGCGCCTCGAGCAGCCCACGACGGTGAATCCGGCGCCACCGACCACCGCGCTGAGCGGAATGGGTGGCGGCGGCGGCTTGTGCATCGATCCGTCCGACGACTCGCTGTACATCACCGACCGCACCCCGACCGCCGACCGGCTGCAGCGGATCACCAAGGACTCCAAGGTGTCGACGGTGTGGACCTGGCCCGATCGCCCGGGTGTCGCCGGCTGCGCCGCGCTCGACGGCACCGTGCTGGTGAACCTCGTCAACACCAAGCAGACCGTCGCGGTCCGGCTGGCCCCCGACACCGGTGCAGTGACCGGTGAGCCCGAGGTGCTACGCCAGGATGTGCACGGCCATGCCTGGGCGCTGCAGCTGTCGCCCGACGGCAATGTGTGGGGTGCCACCGTCAACAAGACGTCCGGCGATGCCGAGAAGCTCGACGACGTCGTCTTCCCGCTGTTCCCGCAGGGCGGCGGCTTCCCGCGGAGCAACGCCGACAACACCTGATCTCCCGCGCTGCACGGGTTTAGCCCTCGACGAGGCGCAACCCGACGATGCCGACGACGATGATCGACAAGAACAGCACCCGTGTGGCGCTGACGGCCTCATCGAACGCGACGATTCCGGCGATCGATACGCCCACCGCCCCGATTCCGACCCAAACGGCGTAGCCGGTGCCCGCTGGCAGGTGCCGCAGCGCCACCGCCAGCAGCAGGAAACTCACCAACGCGCCGCCGATGCCGACGACGCTGGGCCAGAACCGGGTGAACCCGTCGGACTGTTTGAGCGCTGTGGCCCAGACGATCTCGAGCAGACCGGCGCAGACGAGAACCAACCAGGCCATTGTGATTACGCGTTCGTGCCGCCGTCGACGGTGAGCACCGCACCGGTGATGTTGCGGCCGCCGGGTCCGGTGAGAAACGCGACGGTATCCGCAACATCGGTCGCATTCGCATACCTGCCAAGGGCAGACAGCGAGCGCTGATGGTCGGCGGACGGCCCGTCGGCGGGATTCATGTCGGTGTCGGTGGACCCGGGCTGCACCAGGTTGACGGTGATCCCCCGCTCGCCGAGATCACGCGCCAGCCCCTTGGTGAAGCCGATCAGCGCCGACTTGCTCATCGCATAGAGGGCTACGCCAGGAAACGGCACGCGCTCAGCGAGATTGCTTCCGATGCTGACGATCCGCCCGCCATCGGTCATGTGCCGTACGGCGGCCTGACTGGCCACATACGCGGCTCGCGCATGGATGCTGAGCGCACGGTCGACCTCCTCGAGCGGAACGTCGTCGATCGGCCCGAACGGAAAGATGCCTGCGTTGTTGACCAGAACATCGAGCCGCCCGAACTCCTCGACGACCTGGCCGACGGCGGACACCACCTCGTCCGCGGCGGCGCTGTCGGCCTTGATCGCTAGCCCGCGCCGTCCGTGCGCCTTGACCTTGTCGATCACCTCGTCGGCGCGCTCCTTGGACTGGGCATAGGTGATCGCGACATCCGCACCGAGTTCGGCCAGCCGCACCGCCGTCGCCGCCCCGATCCCCCTGCTGGCGCCGGTCACCAGCGCCACCTTGCCCTGCAGTTCAGTCATCCCATCCTCCTATTTTTGTGTCGTTCGATACATAATTATCGTCCCAGGCTACACTGTCAATGAATTACTTGTTGTTCGATACAGAAAGGTGGGCGCGATGGCGGCTCGGGGCAGGCCCCGCGCGTTCGACCGGGACGACGCGCTGCACCGCGCCATGGAGGTGTTCTGGCAACGCGGCTATGAAGGCGCGTCGATCAGCGACCTGACCGCGGCAATGGGCATCAATTCGCCGAGCCTCTACGCCGCGTTTCGCTGCAAGGAGCAACTGCTGCACGAGGCGGTGGCCCACTACAACGAGATCGAAGGATCTGCGGCCGCCACGGCGCTGAGTGAATTACCCACCGCACGCGAAGCGATCGCGGAAGTCCTGCGGCACAACGTGATTGCGTACACCAACCCACAGAAGCCAGCGGGATGCATGATCGTGCTGACCGCGACCACATACACCGACGAAAGCCGAGCGGTGCACAGTCATCTAGCCGAATGGCGAACGGCGCTCGAAACGGATTTCATCGAACGCATCGAACGCGGGATCGCCGACGGTGACGTCCCTGCCGGCACCGACGCAACGACGGTCGCCGCGTTCTACAACACGGTCAACCACGGCATGGCGATCCAGGCGCGCGACGGCGCCGATCGGTCGAAACTGTCCGGCATTGCCGAGAAGGCCATCTCGGCGTGGGACGGGCTGGTCGGCCCGGCGTCGTGATTACGCGTGCAGGACCAACCGTTCGCGGACCTCAGCGGGTGTGGTGGTCCGCTCGTGTGCGGGCCGGCCGGCGGCCAGGTGCTGAGCCAGGACCTCGGCGGTCTCGGGAGCGATTTGGCGTGCGACCGCGAGCATCGGGCCAAAGTTGTTGGCAGACATGGCCCGAACCCAGGCGCGTGCGATCGGGGTGACCGCGGCGTCGACCGCCGTCGGCTGATTTAAGTTGCCCATGTGCCGCATCCATTTGGGCAGCGTGGCAATAGCAGCCGGCGCCAGAATCCGGCTGCCCGCCCACAAGCGCAGACCTTTGTCCCGTGGCGTGTACAACAGATAATGCATTGCGCGGTCGGCGTGTTCGGACGTGCACAGCCGGCTGCGGACGTCGGCGAAGTATTGCCGCACCGCGTCCCGCGACGCGGGCACATCGGACGGTTTGCACGTCTGCAACTCGGCGGCGACGCGGCACTCGGCCCAGTACCGCGTCTCCTCCTCGGGAGACAGCCTGCCGGGCCCGTACCGCTCGTAGCACTTGAGCACCGAATGCCAGCCGGTGAGGTGGATCCACAACTGCGCCTCGGGATTGTTTGCGCTGTAACGCGATCCGGTGATCGGCTCGACGCCCTTGGCCCTGGCGTGAATGCGCATCAACGCGTCGGACACCGCGACCGCGGTGCGGCCGTCGGCCACCGCGACCGTGAGGAAATAGGCCAGTGTGCGGTCCAGCCGTCCACTCGGGTCGGTGTAGATGCCCGCGCTGTCGGCGACCGCAGCAGCCAGGTATGGGTCGAAGTGCTCGAGCACCACCGAGCGCTGGAATCCGATCAGCGACGTCGGGGACGCCCACACCTTCCAGCTTGGTGAATCGGGCCCGAAAAACCCGTAGTCCTCGCGCCGGATCGACGCGTCCTGGTCCACCGCCATGGCGTTCACCTCTGCTTTCACCTGAATACAACGCCAACGTAGCAATTGTTGGTGGTGAATACAACGGTGGCGTAATATTGCCTGCGTGCCCGCCCCCCGTCAGCGCCGCAAGTACGCGCCACGCTTGCCCCGCGAACAGCGGAGGGAGCAGCTGCTGGACGCCGCGATGACGGTGCTCGGCGATGGTCAACTTCACGAGTTGAGCATGGAAGCCGTCGCGGAGGCGGCCGGAGTGGGAAAGCCGGTGTTGTACACGGCATTTCGAACCCGCTCTGAACTCGTGTCGGCGCTGCTGAGTCGCGAGCACCAACGCGGGCTGGAACAGGTGCTTGCCGGCATGCCCGACGACCTGACCGTGCACGGCCCCACCGGAGCCTATGCGGCGAGCGTCTCAGCGTTTCTGCGCGTGGTGCTGGAGAACCCCGCCCGTTGGCGCCTCATCCTGACCGTGCCCGACAGCGCCCCCCGCGAGTACCGCGATGGGCTGCGGCGCGCGCGGTCGGCGATCCTCGCGCAGGCCGAGGCGTTAGCAAAGGCGGGCGTCGCGTTGGATCCCGCGTTGGCCGATCTGGACCCGACGCTGCTCGGCCACACCATGCTGTCGTTCGCGGAGATGCTGGGCCGACTGGCGGTCAACGACCCGGAGACGTATCCGCGGGAGCGGCTAGAGGAATTCGCCGTCGCGGCCATGGGGCTGGCCAGGCGACGCTAGCGAAACACTTGAGATGACAACAAACTAGGCTTCACACGCTGCGATTCCGGGTGCGTACGCGTTCCCAGCGAATTACGATTACGTCGCCGAGTCGGGACGGCCATCCCTTGCCGCTAGGACCACCATGACGCTTCGGAGATTCCTCAAACAATTGCTGCCGGCATTCGCCGCAATGGCTTTTGCGGCGGCACTCGCGATCGGGCCCGCCGCAGTGGCCTCTGCGGAGCAACGCGAGGTGACCAGTCAGGAATACAAGGACTGCATCGACCGCGGAATGGGCGTCGATGGCGCCCAATACGAGCTGGTTATCGAAGCCTGTTGTATCGGCGCTGGGACCGATTCCGAAACGCTGAAGGATGGCAACGGGGACGCATTCATGTGTGTTGAGACAGTGACGAACGAAGGGAATACGTCACCGCCGCCCCCATCCAAAGGCCCCGCGTCGGTGCCCAAGGTTGAACAACCCGGCCTGGCCCCGCCGCCAACGCCGACCACAACGCCGCTCATCGCACCGGCACCGGCGCCCGGGCTCGCGCCGAGGTAACTAGCGGCAGGCGGCCAACACCAACTCGCGCACCCGTGCGGCGTCGGCCTGGCCCTTGGTCGCCTTCATCACGGCGCCGACGATCGCGCCCGCCGCAGCCACCTTGCCGCCGCGGATCTTCTCGGCCACATCGGGATTGGCGGCCAACGCCTCGTCGACGGCGGCCTGAAGGGCCGAATCGTCGCTGACCACGACCAACCCACGGTCGGTCATCACCTGTTCGGGTTCACCCTCGCCGGCCAGCACCCCCTCGACAACCTGCCGGGCGAGTTTATTGGACAGCTTGCCGTCGTCGACGAGCTTGACCACCGCGGCGACCTGGGCCGGCGTGATCGGCAACGCGTCGAGGTCCACACCGGCTTCGTTGGCCTTCTGCACCAGGAAGTTTCCCCACCAGGCGCGAGCGTGTTCACTCGATGCGCCCTGCGCGACAGTGGCGGTGATCAGATCGATCGCGCCGATGTTGAGCAGGTCGCGCATCACCTCGTCGGAGATGCCCCACTCCTGCTGAATGCGATTGCGGCTCAACCACGGCAGCTCCGGAATGGTCTGCCGCAGCCGCTCGACCAGCTCGGCGTCCGGTGCGACCGGCTCCAGATCCGGCTCAGGGAAGTACCGATAGTCCTCCGCGGTCTCCTTGCTGCGACCCGGCGAGGTGTAGCCGTCCTCGTGAAAGTGCCGCGTTTCCTGGTGCACTCGTCCGCCCGACTCGAGAACCGCTGCCTGACGGCGCATCTCGTAGCGGATCGCCACCTCGACGCTCTTGAGCGAGTTCACGTTCTTGGTCTCGGTGCGGGTACCGAACTCCTTGCGGCCCGTCGGCTTGAGCGAGATGTTGGCATCGCAGCGCATCGATCCCTGATCCATCCGCACATCGGAAACACCCAACGCGCGCAACATGTCCCGCAGCGCAGTGACGTATGCCCTGGCGATCTCGGGGGCGCGTTCACCGGTGCCCTCGATCGGCTTGGTCACGATCTCGATCAACGGCACGCCCGAGCGGTTGTAATCGATCAGCGACGTGGTGGCGCCCTCGATGCGGCCCGTGTCGCTGCCAAGGTGGGTCAGCTTGCCGGTGTCCTCTTCCATGTGCGCACGTTCGATCTCCACTCGCCAGGTGGTGCCGTCGTCGAGCGGGACATCGAGGTGGCCGTTGATGGCGATCGGCTCGTCGTACTGCGAGATCTGGTAGTTCTTCGGCATGTCCGGGTAGAAGTAGTTCTTCCTGGCGAAGCGGCACCACGGCACGATCTCGCACCCCAGCGCCAACCCGATGCGGATCGCCGATTCCACCGCGGTCTGGTTGAGCACGGGCAGCGACCCTGGCAGCCCGAGACATACCGGGCACACCTGGGTGTTGGGCTCGGCACCGAACTTGTTGGCGCAACCGCAGAACATCTTGGTGGCGGTGGACAGCTCCACGTGGACTTCCAGGCCGAGCACCGGCTCGTAGCGCGCCACGACGTCGTCGTAGTCGAGCAGTTCGGCCTGGGATCGAGCGGCGACGGTCATGTCGGGAAGTTTAGTGCGGCGGCCTACGCCAGTTTGGGGTGCACACCCGGGACGAGGCCGGCCGCCGCGGACATCCGTTGCAGGTATTGCAGGACCTGTTCGCGCTCGCCGGTCGTCATCGTCTCGGTGATCTCGTCTTCCTGCGCGCGACCCTGCTCGTCGAGCGCGGGCAGCAGTTCGCGCGCCTTACCGGTCAGTGTCACGGCGAACGCGCGCCGGTCCCCCGGGTGTGGCATCCGCTTGACCAGCCCCTTGCTTTCGAGCTTGTCGACGACCGTCACCATCACGTTGCGGTGGAGGCCGAGCTGTGTCGATAGCTCGCGTTGCGACCGCCCGTCGTCCTCGAGCAGCGCCTTGAGCACCGCATACGAGCGCGGATCAACGCCGAAAGGCTCCAGCCGGTGCACAAAGTCCTCGGCGATCTGCACGCCGAGCTGAGAGAGCAGGAAGGGAATCCGCTGGTGCAACGCGGCGATGCCGGTGAAGCGCTCGCTCATGAGGTTGGACATTAGCACTCGGCATGATCATCCCTTATGGTGATAATCATGGATCGTGACTATCTAGGAGGATCGATGAGGATCGTCATCTTCGGAGCCAATGGGCAGACCGGCAGACTGGTCACCCGACGAGTGCTCGACGCCGGTCATACCGCGGTGGCCGTGACACGGAACCCTGGCGGCTTTCCCTTCACTGATCCACGGCTCGAGGTCGTGGGTACCGATGTGCGCGACGCGCCCGCGGTCGTCACTGCTATCGACGGCGGCGATGCCGTGCTTTCGACGCTGGGCGTGCCGTTCACCATGCGTCCCATCGACACGTACTCGGCAGGCATCCGCAACGTCGTTGTCGCGATGCAGAAGACATCGGTGCGGCGCCTTGTCGTGGTGAGCTCGAGCGGCACCACCCACTACCCGAATCGGGTCGACCCGCCATTCGCGTTGCGAATCGTCGAACCCATCATCACCCGCACGATCGGCAAGACCACCTATGACGACCAACGCCGCATGGAAGCGACCGTCCGCGACAGCGGTCTGGACTGGACGATCGTGCATCCTTCGGGACTCTTCGACCTGCCGAACGTCACCGAATACATTGCCGGAGAGGTTGATCCGGTGGGCGGGTTCACATCCCGCGCCGATCTGGCCGACTATCTGGTGAGGCTGGCGAGCCGGCCGGGGCGCCACGACACGGTGACGATCTCGACGACGGCCGATACCCCGACGATGTGGCAAATGGTCCGCCGCGAAGCGTTCAAGAGCGCGTGATGACGACTGCCTACCTCACCGTGGCATTGACCGCTATTGCCGCGAACGGCTTCTCGGGGATCGCGGCGCTGCTTCACTTCAAGCCCATCATGCCCGGCATGGCCAAGGCGGGAGTACCCGTGTCGTGGTTGACATTTCCGATCGGAACGCTCAAAACCCTTGGCGCGTTTGGTCTTGCTGCGGGTATAGCCATTCGACCGCTTGGCATCTCGGCCGCGATCGGCCTTGTGCTGTTCTTTGTGTGCGCGGTCTACACGCACATCCGCGCCGGCGACTACGGCGCACAGTTTGGGCTGGCGATCGGGTTCTTGGCGCTGAACGTTGCCACTCTTGGGGTGACGCTGCCCTAGCCGAAGAATTCGGCGGCGTCGTCGTATCGGCTCTGCGGCACCAGCTTCAGCTGGCGGACCGCATCCGCCAAGGCCACCCGGCCGATCTCCTGCCCACGAAGCGACACCATCATTCCGAACTCGCCCGCGTGGGCGGCGTCGGCAGCGTTCACGCCAAACCTTGTGGCCAGCACGCGGTCGTAGGGCGTCGGCGTGCCGCCGCGCTGCACGTGGCCGAGGACCGTGACGCGGACCTCTTTCTTGATCCGCTTCTCCACTTCGACAGCCAGCTGCGCTGCGACACCGGTGAACTTCTCGTGCCCGAACTCATCCATGCCGCCTTGGCGCAGCTGCATCGTGCCCTCTGCGGGTTTGGCCCCTTCGGCCACCACACAGATGAAGTGCGAGTCGCCGCGCTGGAAGCGCCGCTTGACCAGCCGGCACACCTCCTCGACATCGAACGGCTGCTCGGGAATCAGCGTCATGTGAGCACCGGATGCCATACCGGCGTTCAAAGCGATCCAGCCGGCGTGGCGGCCCATCACCTCCACCAGCATCACCCGCTGATGGGACTCAGCGGTGCTGTGCAGCCTGTCGATGGCCTCGGTCGCGACGGTCAGCGCCGTGTCGTGGCCGAATGTCACGTCGGTGCAATCGATGTCGTTGTCGATGGTCTTGGGCACTCCGACGACGGGGACGTTCTCCTCGGACAGCCAATGCGCAGCAGTGAGCGTTCCTTCACCGCCGATCGGGATCAACACGTCGATGCCGTTGTCGTCGAGCGTCTGCTTGATCTGGTCCAGGCCGGCGCGTAGCTTCTCCGGGTTGGTGCGCGCGGTGCCGAGCATGGTGCCGCCCTTGGCGAGCAGGCGGTCGTTGCGGTCGTCGTTGGCCAGCTGGATTCGCCGGTCTTCGAGCAGGCCGCGCCACCCGTCCAGGAATCCGACCACGGTGGATCCGTATCGCGCGTTGCTCGTCCGCACCACCGCCCGGATCACCGCGTTCAGGCCAGGACAGTCACCGCCACCGGTGAGAACTCCGATCCGCATGGCCCCTATCTTGCCCGCTTCGTCCAGTCCGGGCGCCGCGGCCAGCGAAACGCGGTCTCAACCGGCAAAGGGTGACACCAGGCCGGTTTCGTACGCAAGCACCACGGCCTGGGCCCTGTCGCGCAATCCAAGCTTCGAGAACACCTTGCCGACATGTGTTTTTACGGTCTCCTCGGAAACGAACAGGCTCGCGGCGATCTCGGCATTGGACATTCCGCGGGCAATCAGCTCGAGCACCTCGGTCTCCCGTGGAGTCAGGCGGGCCAGCTCGTCGGGCGACCGGCGGGGCGCGGCATGCCTGCTGACCAGGTCCGCGATCATCCGCCGGGTTATCGACGGTGCCAGCAGCGCATCTCCTGCGGCGACGACGCGCACAGCGCGGACCAATTCGTCGGCGGGCGCGTCCTTGAGCAGGAAGCCGCTGGCTCCGGCGCGGAGCGCGGCATAGACGTAGTCGTCGATGTCGAAGGTGGTGAGCATCAGAACTTTCGTGGCGGTGTCGCGGGCCAGGATCTCGCGCGTGGCGTCCAACCCGTTGAGTACGGGCATCCGCACGTCCATGAGCACCACGTCAGGGGCCAACGAACGCACCAGGCGCACCGCGTCCCTGCCGTTCGCCGCGTCGCCGACCACGCTGATATCGGGTTGAGCCGCCAGCAACGCGCCGAAGCCCTGCCGCACCATCGCCTGGTCATCGGCGATGAATGTGGTGATCACCCGAAAAAGCTACCCGGCCGGCACGACGGCGGGCAGACACGGCAGGTAGGCCCAGACCACGAACTCGCCGTCGTCGTCATGGACGGCCACGACGCCGCCGACCGCGGTGGCACGCTCGCGCATCCCGGCAATGCCGAGGCCAGGAACGTCCGGCGTCGACGGGGGCGCGGTCAGCCGGTTACGGATCTCGACACCGACGCCGTCGGCGGTGATGTTCACCTCGGCGTTTACCGGCGATCCTGGCGCGTGCCGCGAGGCGTTCGCAAGGCACTCCTGCACGATCCGGTAAGCGGTCGCGGAGATCAATTCCGCCACCAGCGCGGTCGAACCGTCGACACGCCAGGTCAGGGGAACACCGGCGCGCTGGGTCGACGAAAACAACTCGGGCAGATCCGAAATCTGTGGCGCCGGTGCAAGTTCGGGCAATTCGCCGTCGCTGCGCAGCACCCCGAGGAGTCCACGGATTTCGTTGAGCGCCTGACGGCCGGTGGCAGCGATGGTCTCGAACTCGGCCGCCAGCCCCGGCGGCACACCCTCATGCCGGTACGGCGCCGTCTGCGCCGACACCACCACCATCGACATGTGATGTGCCACCACGTCGTGTAGGTCACGCGCGATCCTTGTGCGTTCTTGCAGCACCGTGCGACGAGCCCGCTCCAGGTCGCTGACCTCCTCCAGCCTGGCGACCTGCTTGCGCGACAGCACCAGCCAGCGGACGAGCATCACGACGAACACGATCGCCGTGACACCAAACGCCCAGCCGCTGTCGGCGTCGCCTGCAGACGGCATCGCAACGAAAAACAGCACGGTCGACGCCAGCCATACCTTGATGACCACCGGCAGCGGGCGGGTCCACGCCACCGCAACGGTGAGCAGCAGTAGTTCGATGATGTGGACCACCTGCCACGGGTAGCTCCAGGTCGGGAGCAGGTCGAAGAAGAGTGGTATCGCCACCGCCGAGCCAGCCGAAATCGCCCATCCCAGTAGCGGATTGATCCGCAACAGGAGCAGGGGCCACGCGGCGAAGGCGGCGACGATGGGCCCAAGCGCCGCTGGAACGTCGTGGGTCAGGAACAAGGTCGGCCAGGCGATCGCGTAGAGGATCCCCGTTACGGCGACCACCAACCAGGTCGACCAGTGCCAGTGGCGCAGCAGATTCGTGGTGTCTTGCACGCCTCAATGCTAGGGCGCCACGGTGCCGCTGCCCTCCCCCTTCAGTGCTATTTCTGACTGGCTCTTCTGAGCTAGCCGGCTCGTCGGCGTGGCCACCAAGCGTGATGCCTTTGCGACCGCCGCCGTTCTAGCCTTCACCCATGGAATCCCTTCTGCACCAAGTTGTTTACTTGGCCAGGGTGATGTCTGTTCCCGCGTTGGCCACGGTCGTACTGCTGCTGATGCTCGGCGAGTGGGCCGTGCGACGGCGTCGACGTCGTGGCGCCGGTGAACCCTTAAAGCGCGGTCGGCAGCGGTCCCCGCGCCGCTTCGAAGGCCGCGCCCACCCGGTACAGCCGGTCATCGGCCAGCGCCGGGGCCATGATCTGCAGCCCGACGGGTAGGTTGTCGTCCGGCGAAAGGCCCGACGGCACCGACATCCCGCAGTGGCCCGCCAGGTTCAGCGGCAGCGTGCACAGGTCGAACAGATACATCGCCAGCGGGTCGTCGACCTTCTCCCCGAGCGGGAACGCGGTCGTCGGGGTTGCGGGCGAGATCAGCACGTCGACCTTCTTATAGGCCTCGTCCAGGTCGTTGGCGATCATCGTACGAACCTTCTGCGCCTGGTTGTAGTAGGCGTCGTAGTACCCAGCCGATAGTGCATACGTGCCAATCATGATGCGGCGCTTGACTTCCGGGCCGAAGCCGGCGGCTCGCGTCAACGCCATCACTTCCTCGGCGCTGTGCGTGCCGTCGTCGCCGACGCGTAACCCGTACCGCATGGCGTCGAAGCGCGCGAGGTTCGACGAGACCTCCGACGGGAGGATCAGGTAGTACGCGGGCAGCGAGTAGTCGAAGTGCGGACAGTCCACCTCGCTGACTTCTGCGCCAAGGGCGGTGAGCTGTTCGACGGCGGAGTTGAACGACGCCAGCACCCCGGCCTGATAGCCGTCGCCGCGCAGCTGCTTGACCACACCGATCCGCACGCCCTTCAAGTCCCCTGTGGCTCCTGCGCGGGCGGCAGCCACTATGTCGGGCACCGCAGCATCCACCGATGTGGAGTCCTTCGGGTCGTGGCCCGCGATCACCTGATGCAGCAGCGCGGTGTCCAGCACCGTGCGCGCACAGGGTCCGCCCTGGTCCAGCGACGAGGCGCAGGCGATCAGGCCGTACCGCGACACCGTGCCGTACGTGGGCTTCACCCCGACCGTGGCGGTCAGCGCGGCCGGCTGGCGGATCGACCCGCCGGTGTCCGTCCCGATTGCCAGCGGCGCCTGGAACGCCGCCAGTGCCGCCGCGCTACCGCCGCCCGATCCACCGGGCACGCGGTCGACGTCCCACGGGTTACGGGTGGGCCCGTACGCGGAATTCTCGGTGGACGAGCCCATCGCGAACTCATCCATGTTGGTCTTGCCAAGAATCGGGATGCCTGCCGCCCGCAGCCGCGCGGTGACCGTGGCGTCGTAGGGCGACGTCCAGCCCTCGAGGATCTTCGAACCGCAGGTGGTCGGCATGTCGGTGGTGGTGAAGACGTCCTTGAGTGCCAGCGGCACACCGGCCAGCGGCGACGGCAACGTCTCGCCCGCGGCGATCGCCTTATCGACCCGCGCGGCCTCAGCCAACGCCTTTTCCTCGGCGACGTGCAGGAACGCGTGGTAGCGGTCGTCGGTCGCGGCGATCTGATCCAGGCTGGCCTGGGTCGCCTCGGTCGACGACACCTCCTTGGCCGCGATCTTCGCGCCGAGCGTGGCCGCGTCGAGTCGGATCAGGTCGCTACTCATTGCGCCTCCCCAAGAATCCGCGGAACGGCGAACCGGCCGTCGACCGCCTTGGGCGCCTGCGCCACCGCTTCGTCCTGCGTCAGGCACGGCTCGACGGTGTCGGGGCGGAAGACGTTGACCTCCTTGAGCGGGTTGCCGGTCGGGTCGACGCCGGTGACGTCGACGGCCTGGATCTGGCTGACGTGTTCGAGGATGGCGTCGAGCTGGCCGGCATAGCTGTCCAGCTCCTCGTCTGTCAGCGCGAGCCGGGCCAGGCGGGCGAGGTGGGCTACCTCATCTCGGGAGATCTGGGACACGACTGGCAAGCCTAGCCACACGCCGGAATGCTGACTCAGACGCCTTGTGCAACAGTGTGCGCGTGCCTTCGTATCTGCTGCGGGTCCAGCTAGAGGACCGACCGGGCAGCCTCGGCTCACTGGCCGTTGCGCTCGGTTCGGTGGGCGCCGACATTCTGTCCCTCGACGTTGTCGAGCGGGCGGCGGGGTATGCGATCGACGATCTCGTGGTCGAACTGCCCGCAGGGGCGATGCCGGACATGCTGATCACGGCCGCAGAACGGCTCAAAGGCGTCTACGTCGACGCCATTCGCCCGCACACCGGGCTGCTCGAGGCACATCGCGAACTCGAGCTCATCGACCACGTCGCCGCGGCCGATGGTGAGACCAAGCAGTTGCAGGTGCTCGTCGACGAGGCGCCGCTTGTGCTTCGGGTCGGATGGTGCACGGTGGTCCGGCTGACCGAGTCGGAGCCCAAACGGGTCGTCGGCAGCCCGGGCGCTCCCGAAACTCAAGCGGCCGCCACGCCATGGCTGCCGCTCGACCACGCCACGTCGCTGGACACCGGCGAGGACTGGGTGCCACAGGTATGGCGGGACATGGACACGACATTGGCGGCGGCACCGCTTGGCGATCACCGCACCGCAGTGGTTCTTGGCCGGCCCGGCGGACCGCACTTTCGGCCGTCCGAGGTGGCGCGGCTGGGCTACCTGGCCGGCATCGTCGCGACGATATTGCGCTGAATCAGCCCCCGGCAGGCACCGGATAGCGGTCGTTCACGTCGGCATTGGTGTCCGAGCGCGCACAGTTCGCACAACAGAAAATGCCGTCGGGTGTTTCGATGCCATGGCCCAGAATCCGGCATTTGCAGTGCCCGCACTCCGGCGCCAGCTGCGCAGCTGCGCACTCGACGCTGTCGAAATTCGCGGTGCGTCCGTCGCTGAACGTGACGCTGAACGACTTGTCATAGTGGTTGCCACAGGTATCGCAGATCGCCATGCCCATCCGGGTTCCCAGTCGGCAATGCGGGCAAACGCGAGCGCGAAAGCGACGTATTGCAGGCAATCACTCGCAGTTTCCCTGCAATACGCAGCTTTCGGGGGATGCCGGCGTCAAACCCCGTCCGGGCCGCTCTCGAGCAGCCGGCGGAAGCCGTCCTCGTCGAGGATCGGCACGCCGAGTTCGACGGCCTTGTCGTACTTCGAGCCGGGGGCGTCGCCCGCCACCACATACGCCGTCTTCTTCGACACCGAACCGGCCGCCTTGCCGCCGCGCGCGACGATGGCTTCCTTCGCGTCGTCACGGGAGAACCCTGGCAGCGATCCGGTGACGACGATCGACAGGCCCTCCAGCGTGCGCTCGATGCTGGCGTCGCGTTCGTCGGCCATCCGCACGCCGGCCGCTCGCCACTTGTCGACGATCGCGCGGTGCCAGTCGACGCCGAACCATTCGACGACCGCGGCGGCGATGGTCGGGCCGACGCCCTCGGTGACCGCGAGCTCCTCCTCGGAGGCCGCCATGATCGCGTCCAGGCTGCCGTATTCGGTGGCCAGCGCGCGGGCCGCGGTCGGCCCGACGTGGCGGATCGACAGCGCGACCAGCACCCGCCACAACGGTTGTGATTTGGCCTCGTGCAGATTCACCAGCAGCCGCTTGCCGTTGGCCGAGATCTCACCACCCTTGACCGTGAACAGCTCGGTGCGCAACAAATCCGGGCTGCCGATGGTGAACAGGTCGCCCTCGTCGGTGATGACACCGGCCTGCAGGAGTGCAACGGCCGCTTCGTAGCCAAGGCCCTCGATGTCGAACGCGCCGCGCCCCGCGACGTGAAAAACCCGCTCCCGCAACTGCGCCGGGCACGACCGCGTGTTCGGGCAACGGATGTCGGCGTCGCCCTCCTTGGCTGGGGCAAGCGTGGTGCCGCATTCGGGACACGTTGTGGGCATTTCGAATTCGCGTTCGGAGCCGTCGCGCAGATCCACCACCGGCCCGAGCACCTCGGGGATGACGTCCCCGGCCTTGCGGATCACCACCGTGTCGCCGATCAGCACACCCTTGCGCTTGACCTCCGACGCGTTGTGCAGGGTGGCCTGGCTGACGGTGGAGCCGGCGACCTTGACCGGCTCCATGAAGGCGAACGGCGTTACCCGGCCGGTCCGGCCGACGTTGACCTTGATGTCGAGCAGTTTGGTGGTCGCTTCTTCCGGCGGGTACTTGTAGGCAATCGCCCAGCGCGGCGCCCGCGACGTCGAACCGAGCCGCCGTTGCAGTGCCACGTCGTCGACTTTGACCACCACACCGTCGATTTCGTGCTCGACGTCGTGGCGGTGTTCACCCCAGTACGCGATCCGTTCGGTCACCGCGTCAAGGCCCTTTACTTGGGCCGTGTGCTCGGACACCGGCAGGCCCCACGCCTTGAGCGCGCGGTAGGCGTCGTGCAGCGACTTTGGTTTGAAGCCTTCGGCGTGGCCAAGGCCGTGGCAGATCATCCGCAGCTTTCGGCGGGCGGTGACGGCGGGGTTCTTCTGCCGCAGCGAACCCGCGGCGCTGTTACGGGGATTGGCGAACGGCGGCTTGCCCTCGGCGACCAGCCCGGCGTTGAGATCTTCGAAGTCGGCGACCCTGAAGAACACTTCGCCGCGCACTTCGAGCACCTCGGGTAACGGGAATTCCTTTGTGCCCGTGAGCTTCTCAGGAATGTCGTCGATGGTGCGCGCGTTGAGGGTGACGTCCTCACCGGTGCGGCCGTCACCGCGGGTCGCCGCGCGCTCCAGCCGACCGCCGCGGTAGACAAGCGCAAGCGCGACGCCGTCTATCTTCAGCTCGCACAGGAACTGGGCGTCGTCCCCGATCTCGCCCTTCAGCCGGCCTGCCCACGCCGCGAGTTCGTCCGGGGTGAACACGTTGTCGAGCGACAGCATGCGCTCGAGATGCTCGGCGGAGGTGAAGTCGGTGGCGAAACCCGCACCGCCGACGAGTTGGGTCGGCGAATCCGGGGTGCGCAGTTCGGGATGCGTGTCCTCGAGCGCCTGTAGCTCACGCAGCAGCGTGTCGAAGTCCGCGTCGGAGATGATCGGCGCATCGCGGACGTAGTACCGGAATTGGTGCGCGCGAACCTCGTCGGCGAGTTCTTGCCAGCGGCGGCGCACATCGGCGTCCGGGGCCTCGTCGGCCTGTTCGGCTAACGCTGCTTTTGCGTCCTTGGAGCTCACCATGGCAGGCTAGCCGAGCGCGCCGACAGCCTGGCAAGGTGAACGCATGCCGCACCCGATCATGTTCTCCGACGACGACCTGGGACTGGCGCGGGTGCGCACGATCGCGCTGGGGTTCCCGGAGGCATTCGAGAAGATTTCGTGGGGCAGGCCGGTGTTCTGCGCGCCGAAGATCTTCGTGATGTACGGCGGAAGTGCGAAAACCGACATCAGGGGTGAGTACCGCCAATATCCGTACTCGATCCTGGTGAAGGTCGACGAATCCGACCGCAAAGCGCTCGAACAAGACAGTCGGTTCTTCTTTCCCGCCTACATGGGTCCGTCGGGCTGGCTCGGCCTGGACCTGACGACAAAGAAGAAGGTGGACTGGGCCGAGGTGGCCGAGCTGATCGACGCATCGTTCCGAATGATCGCGTCCAAGAAACTCATCAAGCAACTCGAGCAAGCCTGACCCGCGACCGTCGACGCATGGTTCGATAACGGACCATGAGCTTCGCGAGTCCCTTCCCTGAAGTCGACATCCCCTCCACGAGCGTCTACGACTACCTGTTCGGCGGCATCGACGACGCCGACCTCGACCGGGTCGCCCTGATCGATGCAAAGTCGGGCCGGGAGACGACGTATCGAGAGATGGTCGGGCGCATCGACGCGTTCGCGGGAGCGCTGGCGGGCCGTGGCATCGGCGTCGGCGACACGGTGGGGCTGCTGTCGCCGAACAGCTCGGGATTCGCCGTCGCCTTTCACGGCATTCTTCGCTCCGGCGCGACGGCCACCACCATCAACGCGCTGTTCACCGCCAAGGACATCGCCAAGCAGCTGACCGATTCGAATGCCAAGCTGCTGGTCACCGTCACACCATTGCTGGCCCAGGCCAAAGAGGCTGCCGCGGCAGTGGGTTTGGCCGATGGCGACGTCGTCGTGCTCGACGGCGACGGACAGGCCGCATCGGGCCACCCCAACGCCACCGATCTGATGGGCCCCGGCCTGCCGCCGCCGGACGTCAGCTTCGCGCCGTCGTCACATCTGGCGGTGCTGCCCTACAGCTCGGGAACGACCGGCAATCCCAAGGGTGTGATGCTGACGCACCGCAACCTGGTGGCCAACGTCGCTCAGATCCGCCCGCTGCACGGAATGGTGGCCGACGACGCCGTTTTGGCTGTTCTCCCGTTCTTCCATATCTACGGAATGACGGTGCTCCTCAACGCCGCACTGCATGCACGCGCCCGCCTGGTGGTGATGCCGAGCTTCGATCTCAGCGACTTCCTGGCCAATATCCAGAATCACAAGTGCACCATCGCGTTCATCGCACCGCCGGTCGCGGTCGCGCTCGCCAAACACCCGCTGATCGACGACTACGACCTGTCCTCGCTCAACACCGTGATGTCGGGCGCCGCGCCGCTGGACGCCGACCTGGGCCGCGCCGTCGCCGAGCGGCTGGGTTGCCGGGTGGTGCAGGGCTACGGAATGAGCGAGCTGAGCCCGGTCAGCCACATCACGCCGTTCGACGGCGGCGAGCGCGAGATGAAAACGACCGCGCCCCTGAGCTCCGTCGGATGGACCGTGTCGAACGCCGCATCGAAGCTCGTCAACCCGGAAACCGGTGCCGAAATCGACGTTCCCGCCAAGGGTCTCAGCGAGACCGGGGAGCTGTGGTTCAAAGGCCCCAATGTGATGGCGGGTTACCTGGGCAACGAGAAAGCCACCAAGGAGACCATCGACGACGACGGCTGGCTGCACACCGGGGACCTCGCACAGGTCGACGCGGTCGGTTGCGTATACATCGTCGACCGGCTCAAGGAGCTGATCAAGTACAAGGGCTATCAGGTGCCGCCTGCCGAGCTCGAAGCGGTGCTGCTTTCGCATCCGGGGATCGCCGACGCCGCGGTGATAGGGGTCAACGACGCCGAGGGCGAAGAAGTACCAAAGGCGTTCGTGGTCAAGCAATCCGGAACAGAGCTGACCGCGGACGAGGTGATGGAATTCGTCGCCGGACAGGTCGCGCCCTACAAGAAAGTGCGTCAGGTCGAATTCATCGAAGCGATTCCGAAGTCGGCCTCGGGCAAGATCCTGCGAAAGGATCTACGGCCGGCCTAGTTCGGCTACCGCTCTCGCCGCCTTCGCCTGCCGGTAGCCGAGCACCGCGCCGGCAGCGGGTATCAGCAGCAGTCCTGCGATGCCCCACAGGGGTTCGGTCCAACTCGCCGTCGGCGTGACGCCCAGTTGCTTCGGCATGGCCGGCGGGGTGTAGATGCGATCGGCCCACGACGGTTCGGGCGCCGGTGGCGGCGGGGGCGCTGGCGGCGGAGGCGGAGGAGCCGGCGCGGGTTCGGGCGCGGCGACGCCGAAGCGGGGCTCACGATCGTCGTCCTGGACCCCCGGCGATCGCCCGTTTCCGACGGTCACCCGCGGCGGGTCGAAGTTCGCGTTCGGCGCGCCAGGGTGATCGGAGCCGGACCGGCTCTGACGAGCCGGAGCCCTCATCCGACGACACCTCACCCGGGGAGAGCTGTTGGATCTCCGTCCGACCGGAGCCGACCCTGGACTGTGGGGCATCGTTGTTTCCGAACGATGGCCCGTCGTCGCCGCCGCGGAAGTCATCGTCAGATTTGCGGTTGCTGTCGCCGTTGCCGCGGCGGTCACCGCGATCGTCGCCTCCGCGGTTCGATCCGCCGCGCGAGCCGCCCCAGTTGCGATCCGAATTATCCCTGTCGCCGCGCCCGGAATGACCGGGGTCGGCGATCGCAACCGCCACGCTCGGGCCTCCGACCAGCAGGAACGCCGTTACGACACCAGCACCCGCTACGAGGCGTGGGTTCGATCGCGCCACGATACCTCTTTCCGCAAGTGGCAAAGACCAGCCGACGACATGCAGATTGCATTCTTGCATGCCGAGGCGTTGTTTAGCGCGGGTCCTTCACCAACTCACGCAAATTGTCGTGGCCGTTATTCTTCCTCGACGTACGCGCGCAACCGGTCGATGGCCCGATCCCAGCGGTTCGACAACGCCGTGAGGTAGTCACTGGCCTCGCTGAGCGGCTTGGGCTGAAGCCGCCAGATGCGCTCCCTGCCTTTGCGCTCACTACTCACCAGACCCACCGCCTCCATCAACATCAGATGTTTGGTCGCCGCCTGTCGGCTCACCGCAACCACTTGGGTGACCTCGGTGGTCGAGGACGGCCCGCCGTCGCACAGCCGCGTCATGATCCGCAGACGATTCGGATCGCCGAGCGCATCAAACAGCGGGGCCTTCGCCTCGTCCGCGGATACGCTCACACCTTCTCGCTGAGCGCGAGGTACTTGCGCACCAGCTCGGTCTGCGCGGCCCAGCCTTCGCTGTTGGCCGCGAACGCCGATGCCCTGCGCTCGGCCGGGATGGCCTCGAATCCGGATTCCACGATGCGAAGCAGTACTCCGTCGGCGGTCTCATCGAGCGTGAACTCCACCAACGTGGTCGGCTCTTTCGAGTAGTCGACTTCATCTTCGACCCCGTATGGATGCCACCGAAACGCCAACCGCCGCTTCGGCTCGACCGCGACGATCTGCCAGGTGTCCGCCTTGCCTGCGTGGGGCTCCTGGGCCCGGGCGACTTCGTCGTCGACGGTTGTCGGGGTGATCACGCCGGTAACCGAGGAACCCGCGACGAACGGGCCGTCGAAGCGGACCCCGAACCATTGGCCGAACTCGTCGGCGTCGCTGATGGCCCGCCAAACCCGCTCCAGCGGCGCCCTCAGTACTACTTCCTTCTCGATCCGATCGGTGCTCACGCTCGATCCACTCCCTCCATATATGCAACCTTTTGGTTGCTTCTCACCGTAGACGCTACAGATCTGAAGCGCAACCTTTTAGTTGCTTGTTAGATGGCGTCCGGTTCCTCGGCAATGGACGTTTCGGACGCGCGCACCCTTCGGGCTCGGTGATCAGGCGGATAACCACCTCACCTACCGAGCCTCGAGGTCAAGCCACGTCTTTTGCTTCGTCGGGCCGATGAGCACCCACGTGCTATCTAGGGTTGAGGCGGAGGGCCGTCCTTTTCGCACACCGTCCGGCGAAGTTCGCGGTCGTAGAGACATACGGGCCGCGGGTCGAAGTAGGGCCCTTCAATAGGCACCGTTGCGGGAGGGATCATGCCGGTGCCGCCCGGGGAGCCGAAGCAACTCTCTTGCGTCTGCATGCCGCAATCCATCGGCAGCGCGAAAGCAGTTGCGGGAAGCACCATTCCGCCTGCGCCAATGGCTGCCGCGCAAACGCCGGCTAGCGCAAAGCGCCGCGGGCGGGAGAGTCTGGTCATGACAGGTTCCCTTCGGATAGTGGAGCGTGTCTAGTGGACATGCAGTCACTGTTGTCGCCGCGGACGCCACTGCTGCGAGTGCTCGACTACCTGTTTTGGCCCCCGACCGCGACCGAATACTCGCTACATGCGGGGTGCCGACGCCCGTCCACCGTCGAGGATCACCTTGAGACGTTCGAGGCTGGTCGGCCCCGGCCCGCGCGATGGGTGGCCATCAAGCGCGCGCCGAATGATGTTGGCGGGTGGGGTGAACAGCCCAGGCACGTCAGCCGACGATCGGTCCGCCGCGGCACGAACGTGCGGTGGTAAGCCCTGAAAGGCTTGGCCCCAACGCGACGAGAAGCGGGCGACGAGGTCGATGCTCGTTCCGTCTGTCCCGATGAACCGTCTGGTGAGCATGATCAGGCTGCCGGGTTCGCTCGGGGTGATGACGAGTTGCACGGTCTGAAAGCTCGACGGCTCGGAGGCTTGATGGGAGCGGAATTGCTGCCAGACGAGGCGCCGCGGGCGGTCGATCTCCTTCAGTGTGCAGGTGACCCGCAGCCCACGGTGAAAAATCCTGCCGACGAGGCCCGTTGGCAGGGTGCCGTAGGTTTTGAGGTACTTCGCCGCAGCATTGCCCGTTGGCCGGTTGAGCGGCTTCACCGACGCCAGTTCGTGCTCCCATTCGGTGTGCTTGTCGAAGTCGGCGATGTAATCGAACACGAGATCGGGATGCGCCGTCGTGACGATTTTCTGCTCCCAGACCTCCGGCCCGAGTTGGTAGATTTCGACAGTCATCGATCGTTTTCTCCGACTCCTTGTCGCGGCTGTAGGGATTCCTACTGCGAAGGGATCTCTCTACATTGCTTCTTGCCTGTCCTGTCGATCTCGCATGCAATGACCATGCCCGGGCTAGCTACCGGAGGGGGTGGCGGTCCAGGGATCTCGAAACACCGCTTTTCGCCTGTCCTGTCGGTCTGGCATGCAGTGACGGTGTCCTGCCCAGCAGCCGGAGGAGGTGGCGGCGAAGCGGACTCTGGCTCCGGAGCAGGCGGACTCTTCGGATCGGTGTTTTCAGCGACTTCTTGTCCGTCGCCGGTGCTGTCGCCGTCGGTGTCGGATGTGTCGGGATTGGTGTTGTACACGCCGGTTTCATCCTGATCGAACAACCCGTCGCCATCTGAATCGGGACGGGCCTGCGCGGGTTGGAGGATCAGCGGATCAGTACCGTAGAAGACTTCTTCGCCGTCGCTGCTGCCGTCGCCGTCGGTGTCGGATGTGTCGGGATTGGTGTTGTACACGCCGGTTTCGTCGTCGTCGAACAACCCGTCGCCATCTGAATCGGTCCGCTGCAGAGGCACAATTCCGGGGGGACGAAGTCCATAGTCTGGCCGTGGATGTGCGGCGGCGAGCCCGTGCCCGGTCGCCATCGTCGCCCCCAAACCCACGGCGACCGCGCCCGCAGCCAACCACTGCAGGCGGGCATTGGGCTGGCGGTTGATCTTGCGGTGTCGGCCGCTGGTTCGGCGGACCCGAGACTTCTTTGCACTTGTCATTGTCTTACCTCACTGGTGAGCAGGAAACTGCAACACCCAAATCCTCGGCCTCCCATAGGTTGTCGCTACGAGTGGCGCATTACTCGTTTTTCGCGGTAGACCAAGACAACTACTCTATTCGCGCCGCAGAGCGTCGGTTTTGAAGTAGGCCAGTGGCTTTCGGAGTTGCGGGTGGCAACCGATGATCAGGGATTGCGCACGCAGTCGTAGGTGACTTGAACCTCCGGGCCAAGGTCGACAACCTCGAACTGGTCGACGGTGATCGCGCTGAATGATTGTGCGTCGATTCCGAGGTTGGCCCACTTGGCGGTGCTAGTCCGATCGTCGGCGAACGTGAGCGCGATCTCCCCGCCGTCCGAGAGCAGCATCCCGTGCGTTTTGAGTGCCTTGAGGATCACCTTTTGCGAATCCGAGTAGCTCGATTCATCGAAGTCGGGCCTCAGCCGGAACCGTACGCCGTAGGGCGGTGCGTCGGGGTCGGTGCTTTCCGGGCTGCCGGCATGCGTGGCAGGGTGCACGTAGACAGCTTCCTTCATATTCCCGTTCGGAAGAATAAAGCGAACGGCGTGATTCACTGCGCCAGAAGCGACTTCGTCTGCGGTCGGGGTTAGAGCGGCGATCGGAAAGCCCGCAGCGTCCGCGCTCGTGCACTGCTCGCCGCGCAGGGTCGGCGGGTATTGCTTGGCGAGGTCCCAGACGAAAAAACCTTGGGCCGTGATGTTTTCACCGTCCTTGTTGCCCTGATACACCTCGTACAGCTTCTTCTCGCTCCGGTCGACGACAAGAAGATGGCAGTCGCCCTGCCCTTCTGTGTTGCCGGAGATGTCGCACGTCAGATCGGTCGAGCCCTCGAAGTTGGCGATCGTCGGCACCGGCATCTGCGCGGGCACGCTGTCACAGTCCGGGCCACCGAAGCAGTAGTCATCGGTACCGACCACTTGAACCCGCGGCGTGTTGCTGTCCGCGAAGAAGACCGGAATCGAGAAGTCGACCTGGAAGGCGTTGTTGTTGCCCCAGCCACCCGCATTGCTGAGCGCCTGAATGATCCCATCACTGCGGTCGGACTTGGTGGCTCCAGACATGTCGGTGGTCCATGGCTCAGTGCCGCTGAATAGACCGGCGCTTGAATTCGGCGTCGTCGCCGCAGTGGCCGTGGGCCTAGTCTGCTGGGCGCTGCCACAGCCGAAACATGCGACGGCCGTGGTGCATATCACTGCGAGAACCTTGGTGTTGAACGGCAGTTTCATTTCTTGGCTCCCCCTCAGTAGAAGACTGAGGTGTTGGTGCTCGTTCCGTTGTCACATGTCACCGTGCCGTTCCGGTTCTTGAATAACCGGACAGCCGCAACGAAGAGGTCGAAGGACCCGTTGGCAGTCAATGCGAAGCTGGTCGTCTCGAACCCCTCGGACGAGTAGGTGCACTGGGACGCGACTCCGCTGCGGTCCGTGATGTGGAAGGTGACTCCCAAGATCCCGGGGTCGGGGTCGACGGTCGGCCCCTGCTTGGGCACCTCGACAGGTGGCGGCGGGGGTGGGGTGACGACGGGGTTTGGAATCTCGGCTGGCGCGGCATCGGGCGCCGCATTGGGTTTACCGAGCACGATGGTCACGCTGTCGACCTCTACGTCCTCGTAGCGGATGAAGCCCACGCCGAACTCGGTGTAGTCGCAATCGCCTATCAAGTTTCCCGCGCCGGCCTCGTAAGCCCTGGTTGTCGCAGCGGCTTGCGGATCATCGTAACCCTTGAACGCGCGCGTTTCGCCGTTGTAGTTGACGCCTTGAGCGTCTGCGGTGGCTTCTTTTGTCCCGTTCGCGCCCCCACCAAACGGAACATTCACGCGCGCGTACCTCTGCGCGATGTCTTCGAGTTGGCCGTTGTAATTCAATGGCTCACAACTCGGGCCGCGTATGAGACGGTCGGATGCGACGGTGCCTTTGATGGGGTCGAGTGCATCGGCGTGCGCGTTCGGCGTCGCCAACGTCAGCGACACCGCGGAGCCGGCCAGGGCGGTCGCGATGGCAAGTGATGCGGATGCTCGTGTTCTGGTCGTTGCAGCGGTCATTTGTCTTACCTCGCAGGTGAGCAGGAATCAGGAATACGCAAATCCTGTGCTGCCCACAGCGCGTCGCTCCGAGTGGCGCGCCACTCGTTTTTCACGATCGACCGACCCGACTACTCGTTTCGGTGTTCCACTCCTGCGCTGCAGCCAGTTTCGCCTCGGCCACACGGTAGAACCCGTCCAGGGCTGCCGCCTCGACGTCGACATACTCACACACCACTTCGGCGGCCACACCGGCGTCACGCAATCTCAACGCCAACGAATACGACAACGGCAGCTTGCGCAGCGCCCGCTCCCGCGTGCACAGTTCATCGGCCATTTGACCAGCGTGCGACCGCGCCCGACACGCGGAACGAGTAGTACACCACTCGAAAAATTGACGACATGGACAGCACCACTCAGGCCCTCAGCCATTCCATTCTGGCCGGCGCCGAGGCAGCACCGCCGCGAGGTCGTCGCGATCGGTCGTACCGGTCTTGGCCATCGCACGATAAATATGGCCTTCAATGGTGCGCACCGAGACATTCAGGCGCTCGGCGAGTTCGCGGTTGGACAACCCTTCACCGATCAACGCGACGATCTCTAACTCACGAGATGTCAGCGGCGACCTCTCGGCGGCCCTGGTCAGAGCTGGGGTGTTCGCGCCTCCGCATTGTTCGGCCAACGCCTTTGCTCGTGTCACAGAGCTCAAACCTGATCCGCGAAATCCCCGGCGTCGATACGCCATGGCCGCGTGCGCACCAGCGTCAACAGCCGCCACCAAGTCGCCCATCCGCTCGAATTCCTCAGAGACTGCGGCGAGTTCGGCACCGTCCCCGGCTTGCAGGGCGTCGGCGAACCGGGCAGCAATGCCAACCCGTGGCCCTTCGACGACGCCGGCCAACTCACGCAGACGCGGGCCTCTCGACGGGTCACCAAACTGGGTGGCGGTTTGCAAGCAAACGACTTCGGCCGCGAATTGCCCATTGGCCCTGGCAGTTTCGCCCGCCGACAGCGCCGACGAGATCGCCTCGCTGACCCCGCCCTGACTGGCGGCGATCCACGCCTTAGCCAGCCCACACTCATAGTCCAAATTTTGCCAACTCGGATGCCGCATCTCTTCCACAGCGGCAAGTGCGGCGACGGCCTGATTGGTCAAGCCGCGCATCGCCAGCGCAATCGTGTACGGGATCTGGAATCGGTAGCGCCATCCCATCGTCTCGCGGGATGCCGATATCGACCCGAGCGCCGAACCGAGCAGCGAACAAGCTTTGTCGAGGCGGCCGGCATTAGCTGATGCCCGACCGACAACGGCAGCACTGTAAGACTGTGCTATGTCGGCGAACTCGGCCGCCTGTTCCTGCAGTACGTCTGCCACATCCCAGGCTTGCCCTACCTGACCGGCCTGCAGAAGTGCGCCGATGTGGCCGTCAGCGATGGCGAACCGCAGATGCGCGGCATCGAACGCGCGTTGCGCGATGACGTAGCCGGCGTAGGCGGCGGCCACGGCGTCGTTGGTGCGCCCGGCGTCCCCGGACGCGAAGACGACCGCTCGGGCGGTCACCTCGGCCACAAAAACGGGCAACTCGTCGAGGACGAGGTTCTTCGACGAGTCCCTTGCCGCTTCTGGCCTGCCCATCGCCGCCCAGTACACCGTGAGAAACGCATCAATGCAGCTGCGGTCGGTCCCGGAGGACGTGGCCAGCGATGCCTCGTCGATGAGCTGCTTCGCGCTCGCGGGGTCGGCGAGCGGGAAGAGCCTGATGAATGCGCGCATAAAGACGAGCCTCGCGTGTTCCGCGCTGGTCAAGCGCGTGCTGGGGATGCTGGCCAGAGTCGCTTCGGCGTCCTCGCCGTGGCTGAGCCGCAAGGGTGCAAACCCGAGCACGAAGGCGGCCTCCGCGCCTCCTCCTGCCCGGATTCCCGCA
Source organism: uncultured Actinomycetota bacterium (assembly GCA_963711755.1). GTDB lineage: Bacteria > Actinomycetota > Actinomycetes > Mycobacteriales > Mycobacteriaceae > Mycobacterium. The sequence goes on along the minus strand of CAVQFK010000022.1, from coordinate 1,005,271 downwards.
TGTGCCAGTCGATTGGCGAGCTCAATGTCCGCCAGCCCCAGCGCAGCCTGGGCGGCGGTTACGAGCAGGGCAGAATCGGCCTCGAGGTCGGAATCAAGACTCAATACTGCACGCCGCACCACGACCTGGATGTCGTCGCGGCGGTCGGATCCGGCCAGCTCAGCGGCGATGCGTCCGCGGAGTCGTCGGAGCCGGGTGGAGGGCGCGCGGCTCCTGCGGACCTCACCGTAGAGCGGGTGCGCTAACCGCACGTCCATCCGGCCGTGTGCGCGTTCGAGGGTGATGAGGCCACGCGTTTCGGCATCCTCGATCGCCGCCGTGTCGGTGATGCGGACCAGCGATTCGAGGTCAATCGGCTCACCGACAGCCAGCGCGTCGATCACCTCGCCGACCGGGGGTGCAAGGCTTCCGATCCGCGCTTCGATCGTTTCGGCCAAGCTCGGCGGCACCACCGGTTCGCCGATCCACCTCCAGTAACCGTCCCGCTGGACCAGTCGGCCCTCGGCAACCTCCTGCTCAACGATGTTCCGCAGATAAAGAACGTTGCCTCGCGTCAGCCTCCACAGGCGCCGAGCGGCTTCCAGGTCGACCTCTCCGTCCAAAGTTGCCGAGAGCAGGATCGAACTTTCGTCGCGAGACAGCGGCCGCAAGTCGAGCCGGTCGAACTGGCCCGCGTGCCAAATCTCCTGTGTCGCAGCGGAAATAGGGTCACCGTCACGAACTGTGAGCACAAGTTTCGCGGCGCGGCGGGCCACAATCTGATGCAAAACAAAAGTCGAAAGGTCATCGAGCAGATGCACGTCATCGACGCCCACAACCACCCTGGCGCCATCGCCGGCGGCCGTCAGCGATTCGATCACACCGCGGACCAGTTGCAGACGATCCGCGACATCCGACCCAGCCCACGGCACGAATGCGCCCAGCGGAAGGTCCCGCGCCGACGAGGTGCCGACCGCCCAACGGCTTTCGCATCCCCTGGACGCGGCGGACACCAGCGCATCGCGCGCGATTCGACTCTTCCCGACGCCTGCCGCCCCGTGCACGACGATCCCGGAGGTATCGGGGGCCGAGAGCGCGGCTTGGATGACCCGCATCTCCTCCGAGCGTCCGGTCAGCGGCCACGTCAAAGGCACCTAAGTAGCGTAGAAGCGTAGACATGCTTACGCAGTGAAACAGTTGCCGAACGAACGGCTCAGATGGCGTCCGGGTCGTCGGCGATGGCGTCGGCGGTCTTCTGGATGAGCTCGACGGCTTTGCGTGCCCACTCGGGCGTGGCTCCCGCCAGCCCGCAGGCCGGCGTGACGCCGATCCGCTCGCGTAGCACCGACCGTGCGAACCCGAGGCGATCGGTGATCGAGACCACCCGCGTCGCGAGTTCCTCTGCCGACGGCGGGCGTTCCGGTGTCGCCGCGCCGACGACACCGAGCAGCACCGTGCGGCCCGAATCGACGAACTCCCCGATACCGTCGAGATCGGACGGAGTCAGTGTCTGCACGTCAACCGAGACGGCATGAAGAGTGCTGCGCTGCAACATCTTCCAAGGTAATTCGGCCGCACAGCTGTGCAAGACCACGTCGGCGCCGACGGTCGCGACGCAGTCGTCCAGCAGCCCGGTGGCCACCGATTCGTCGACGGGGTGCACGGGGTTCAGGCTGGTCACGCCCGTGAGCCGGCCTGCGAGCGCGGCCGGCAACGACGGCTCGTCGAACTGCACGACCACCGGGGTGTCCAGCCGCCGGGCGATCTGCGCGCGGTGGGCCGCCACGCCCTCGGCCAGCGACCCGGCCAGGTCACGCAGCGCGCCGAGGTCGGTGATCGCGCGGTGCCCACCGGGCAGCTCGAGCATGGCGGCCAGCGTGATGGGCCCCGGCGCCTGCACCTTCACCGTGCGCGTCGTGCCTCGCAGCCCCGCCTTCTCCCATGCCTCTTCGAACGCATCGATGTCCTCGTTGAGCAGACTGGCGGCGCGCCGGACAACCGAGCTACGGCCGGAAGCGATGCGATATCCCCTGGGCACGGTGTCGATACCGATGTCGACCAGCAGCGCACCGGCCCTGCCGATGATGTCGGCGCCCACGCCTCTGGCGGGCAGTTCCGGCAGGTGCGGCAGCGTATGGAGTTCACCGACGACAATCTCGGCGGCCTCGCGGACAGACGTACCCGGCCACGATCCGACGCCGGTCCCCGCAGCGAAATCACTCACTCGTTGAACAGTATTCGATCGGGTTACGCTCGGTCCCGGAAGGGGACGACGCGATGCCCATACCGGCCAGAGGGTTGGTGATCTGGTGCGCGGCGTTGTTGACGGTGGGCTGCACGCAGGTTGTGCGGGGGGACGCGGTGCTGGGCGTGCCGGGGATCGACGACGATTCGTTGTCGCCGGTCGACGTGGAGACCATCATGCTCGACCAATCACAGATGCGCGCGATCACCGGCGCCGGCCAGCACCTCACGATCGTTCCGAGCATGGACGGCAAGACGCCCGTCGATATCGAACAGCTGACGGAAACCACTCCCCCGCAATGCAAATGGATCTTCGCCGAGACCCAGGTGTTCGGCACAGAGGTCGAGGAGTTCCACAAGACGACGTTCCAGAACCCGCCAGATGGCGGCCTGATCTCCGAAGGCGCGGCGGCCTACCGTGACCGCGACACCGCCCGCCGCGCATTCGACGACCTGGTCGGCCTCGTCGATTCCTGCGGCTCCACTGCGTTCGGACCCCTGTTCGTCGGCGAGTGGACGGCGACGGCGGACGGGGTGCAGACGCGGCCTGGCAGCGGGTGCGGGCGTGACTACCGGGTGAAGAACGTGGTGCTGGTGGAAGTGAGTGCGTGTGCGTTTCCAGATTCCGTGCCCGACATCGTGTTGACGAACATCCTGGCCAAGGTTCCCGACTGAGCGTTGGCGCCGGCCCGGACTACTGTCATTTGTATGCGCATTGCCATCGTCGTGCTCGGCGTGTTCGTCGCACTGTTCGGCCTGCTGTTCACACTTCAGGGATTCGGCGCCGTACAAGGCAGCCCGATGAGCAATACCACCACCTGGTCCGTCCTCGGTCCGATCATCGCGCTGATCGGTGTCGCCCTCGCAATCGCCGGGTGGCGCGGCCGAAAGTCGTAGGCCCTCAGCGGGTAATCGTCGCGCTCGCGATGACCTCGTCGCCGTCCGGATCGGGACGGTAAAGCACCATCGTCTGACCAGGAGCCACGCCGCGTAACGCGCTGCGCAGGTCGACCACCAGCTCTCCGTCACGCAGTTCGGCGACACACTCGGCAATACCGCCGTGCGCACGCACCTGCACGACGCACTCGACCGACCCGGTCGGCGCGACGCCTGAGGTGAACACCGGCCGCTCACCGATCAGTGTCCACACCTCGAGGTCCGCTGCCTCACCGACATGCACGGTGCCGGTGTCCGCATCGATTCCCGTCACGTAGCGCGGGCGCCCGTCCGGCCCCGGCCCTGCGATGCCGAGACCCTTGCGCTGCCCGACGGTAAAGCCGTGCACGCCATCGTGTTCGGCGAGCACCGTGCCGCCGGCGTCCACCACCGCACCGCGGCGTACCCCGATGCGCGCGCCAAGGAACGCGCGGGTGTCCCCCGAAGGGATGAAGCAGATGTCGTGGCTATCCGGTTTGTCGGCGACCGCAAGCGCACGGCGGGCCGCCTCCTCACGGATCTCCTTCTTGGGCGTATCGCCGATCGGGAAGACGGCATGGCGCAGCTGGTCGGCGGTCAGCACCGCGAGCACATAGGACTGATCCTTGTCGTGGTCGACCGCGCGACGCAGCCGGCCCTCGGACAGTCGCGCGTAATGGCCGGTGGCAATCGCGTCGAATCCCAGCGCCAACGCGCGGGCGGCCAACGCGGAGAACTTAATCCGCTCGTTGCACCGCACGCACGGATTCGGTGTCTCACCGCGCTCGTAGGACGAGACGAAGTCGTCGATCACGTCTTCTTTGAATCGGTCGGCGAAATCCCAGACGTAGAACGGGATGTCGAGGACATCAGCCACGCGCCTGGCGTCGCCCGCGTCCTCCTTCGAGCAACACCCGCGCGACCCCGTGCGCAGGGTGCCCGGTGCCGACGACAACGCCAGGTGCACCCCGACCACGTCATGACCGGCGTCGACCATCCTGGCGGCGGCGACTGACGAGTCGACACCGCCGCTCATCGCGACAAGAACCCGCATCAGTCGACAACTCCCGAACTGGCCATCGCGGCTTGACGCGCGCGCTGGACCGCAGCGGGCAGCACCGCCAGCGCAGCATCGACGTCCGCCTCGGTACTGGTGTGCCCCAACGACAGCCGCAGCGAGCCGCGCGCGCTGGCCGGGTCCGCGCCCATCGCGATCAGTACATGCGAGGGCTGCGCGACGCCGGCTGTGCACGCCGAGCCGGTCGAACACTCGATTCCCTTGGCGTCCAACAGCATCAACAGCGAGTCGCCCTCGCAGCCGCGGAACGTGAAGTGGGCGTTGCCCGGTAGCCGTCCGGCACCGGTCGCGCCGTTGAGTGTGACGTCGTCGATGGCGGACCGCACGCCGTCGACCAGCCGGTCACGCAGTTGCTGCACCCGGGCCGCGTTGGCCTCCAAGCCTTCGATCGCCACCTTCGCCGCGGCGGCCATCGCCACCGCACCCGCGACATCCGGTGTGCCCGAGCGGACATCGCGTTCCTGCCCACCACCGTGCAGCAGCGGTGTGCACGCGGTGTCCCGGCGTAGCAGCAGCGCACCAACGCCCGTTGGCCCACCGAACTTGTGCGCGGCGACACTCATCGCGGACAGGCCGCTGACGGTGAAGTCGACCGGGATCTGGCCGATGGCCTGGATGGCGTCGCTGTGCATCGGGACGTCGAATTCGGCTGCGATGGATGCTAGTTCGCAGATCGGCATGATCGTACCGACCTCGTTGTTGGCCCACATGATCGATACCAGCGCGACGTCGTCATGGTCCTGTAGTGCTTCGCGCAGCGCGGCGGGCGTGACCGACCCGTCGTCTCCCACCGGCAGCCAGGTCACCTCGGCGTCTTCGTGTTCGGCAAGCCATACCACCGAGTCGAGCACCGCGTGGTGCTCGATGGGTGTGGTGATGATGCGCCTGCGCCGAGGTTCTGCGTCGCGACGGGCCCAATAGATGCCCTTGACGGCGAGGTTGTCGCTCTCGGTGCCGCCCGCGGTGAACACCACTTCCGAGGGCCGTGCGCCAAGCAGTTTGGCAAGCGTCTCGCGCGCCTCTTCCATTCGGCGGCGGGCGACTCGGCCGGTGCCGTGCAGCGACGACGCGTTTCCTACCGTCGTCAGCACGTCCGTCATCGCCTCGATGGCAGCGGGATGCATCGGGGTGGTGGCGGCGTGATCCAGGTAGACCGTCTCGTCAGAGGTCATAACCGCTCCAGGATACGCGCCGCGAATCCGTCGCCCCGAAGCCGCTCAGGCCACGAGTGCGTGCCCGTGCGCTCCCCTGGACTGCTCCTTGCGGACCGCGGCCTCGCACCGTGCGGCGAGGTCTCTGCGGTCCTCTCCTGGCAGCTGCAGCGACTCGACCTGCACGTGCACGATCGTCCGCCGCGCGGTGACCAGCCGGGAGATGGACGAGAACAGCGTGTCGTCGCCGATGTAGGCCGCCACTGTCGATGGACTGCCGTCGCGATGGTGATAGGTCAGTCTCAGCGGCTGCACGGGCCTGCCTGCGTCGATCGCGGCCTGGAACATCGCCGGGCGGAAGGGGCCGTATGCCAGGCCGCACCACGTGGTGCCCTCGGGAAAGGCCACCACGGTATGGCCTGCTCGCAGCCGCTCGGCCACCGCGCCGACGACGGCGGGCAGTCTGCGAAGGTTGGCGCGGTCGATCGGGATCACCTTCATGATGCGTGCGAGCACGCCGAGCGCGGGCCAGTCGATAAGGTCAGCGCGCGCGACGAACGAACCCGGCATGACCGCGCCGATTGCGAAGATGTCCGTCCACGACACGTGGCCACTGACCACCAGCACGCCGGGAAGGTTGCGAATCGGCCCGCCGGAGACGGTGATTCGCACGCCGAGACAGCGCAGCACCAGCCGGCAGTAGCCCCGCTGGATATGTGACCGGCCAGGCATCGGGACGGCCAGCAGCGGCAGCGCGGGAAGCAGCATCACCGCGCAGACGGCCCGCACCGCGGTGCGCAGTGCGACGACGACGGGCTTGCCCGCAGGAGCGGCGTCGGCGCGAACACAGCTGGAATCGCAGGAGGCCCGCGGCAGCCATGGATGTCCGGTGGTCACGACGCCATCCCGTCGGCCATCGTGGCCGCCGCTCCCACCGACCGGAGCCTGCGCAGGTAACGGGTGTCGGCCCGACGTTTGTCCAGCAGGGCGGGGAAATCGCCGACCCCGAAGTCGGGATCGTGGGCGGGTTCGCCGCACACCTGCGCACCGAGCCGCAGATACCCGCGCATGAGCGGCGGCACAGCGACCCGGCCCGGCGGGTCGATGTCGTCGAGGCCCTTGCCGTCGACCGTCACCGGCCGGTACGGATACACGGTGTACTGCTCGGGCGCGCCGTGTCTGCGCAGAACGAAGTCGCGCACGCCGCGGATCTGGCTGCCCGGCGCCTCTACGTCGGCGCCGTGCACCGGCACTGACACGCAACCGGTCACGTATTCGTAGTTGCAGCGGTCCAGATAGGCCAGGATGCCCGCCCACATCAGCAGCACGACGCCGCCGTTGCGGTGATCTTCGCGCACCACCGCTCGCCCCATCTCGACGAGCTCGGGCCGCAGCGGGTCCAGCGCGCCGACGTCGAATTCTGTTGCGGTGTACAGACCCCCGGCGGCAATGGCGCCCGGCGGTGGCAGCATCCGGTAGCAGCCGACCAGTTCACCGGAGTTGTCCTCACGGACCAGCAGGTGGTCGCAATACTCGTCGAAGCGGTCGGCGTCTCGGCCGTCCGTCGCACCGGCGAGCGCAAATCCCGGCTCGGAGGTGAACACATCGTGACGAAGGCGCTGCGCGGCCTCGATCAATTCGGGATCGGTGGACAGCAGAAGGGTGTAGCGCGGTACACCAGCGGTCGGGGTCGTCGAATCGGCGGCGATGAGTACAGAAGCAGTGCTCATAGTCAGCACGGTCGCCGAACCGCATCTCGGGACGGCATCGTGGCGGTGACGTGTCCATGAGCGGCAGGTGACGACTTGTCGCGGTGTGACCTCAGTTATCCAGGAATACGACGTTCGTCTCGACCCGATTACGCGGTACGGCGAGGCTGTTGCCTCCGAACGCTGGATCCGGATAGCCGATCGCCAGACCACAGAGCACGGTCAGGTCATCCGGTATGTCCAGATGAGCCCGCAGGATCTCCGGGTAGGCAGCGATTGACACCTGCACACACGTGCCGAGGCCCCGTTCGGTCAATGCCAGCAGCAGCGTCTGCAGAAACATGCCCACGCCGAGGCTGTCGACCAGCCCCAGATCGCGGTGCATGCACACCACCGCACCCACGGGGGCGCGGAAGAACTCCCAGTTGCGCAGCTGCGCGAGCCGCCTGGCCTCCGCGTCCTGACGCGCAATACCCATTGAACCGTAGACAAGGGCGCCGAGTTCTCGCCGTAGCGGGAGGAAGGTCGCAGGTAGCCCAGTGGTCACCGGCAATTCGACGGATGCCGCCTCGAGCAGCGCCTCGACCAGCCGGTCGCGGCGGGGCCCGGAAGCAACGAACACCCGCCACGGCTGGACATTGGAGTTCGACGGCGCGCGCATCGCCAGCGACAGCGCTTCGTCGAGCAGTTCACGCGGCACCGGCTTGTCGCGCAGGAACAAGCGCGTCGACCGGCGTTCCATCACGACTTCGTCCAATCCGGTCATGGTCGTGGGACGCGCCGGTCCGGTGTCGAACATCGTTTGTCCTCAGCTGATGCGAACCGTGCCCAGCAGAGCGCCTTCGGCGGTGACGAGGCTGGTTCGGTTGACAGGTGTGCCGAAGTAGGTGGCTTGCGGATCGACCACGACGGGCTTGTCGCTGCCCTGTTTAGCAAGCACGGCGCGGGCGAGGTCGGCGAACGAGATCTTCTCGGGCCCACCGATGTTGACGACACCGTCGGCCGGTCCGGCGACCGCAGCCCCGGCCACTTCGGCGGCGACGTCGTCCGCGGCGATCGGCTGGATCAGCGCGTCGGGGACACGCACCTCATCACCGGTGTCGAGCGATCCGACGATGCCTTCGGCGAACTCCCGGAACTGGGTGGCCCGCACGATCGTGTACGGCATTCCCGATTCGACGATCGTCTTCTCCTGCATCACTTTTGCGCGCATGTAACCGCTTTGGGGCAGGCCGTCGACCCCAACGATCGACAACGCGACGTAGTGGCCGACCCCGGCCTCCTTGGCGGCAGCCACCAGGTTCGCAGATGAGCGGGTGAAGAAGTCCATCACCGGGCCGTCGTCGAAAGACGGTGAATTGGTCACGTCGATAAGGACATCGGCCCCGACAAGCGCGTCAACCAGTCCCTCGCCGGTGAGTACGTCGACGCCCGATGCGCGGGACGCCGCGACGACATCTTGACCGTCACCCTCGAGCAGTTCGATTACCTTCGAGCCGATCAGGCCCGTCGCTCCGATAACTGAAATCTTCATGCGTCCAGCCTGACGCGTGAGGGTCCTGGTCGAACCCTTGAATGTCCGTAGTCTGCCGCGGCCTCTTACGGCGAACAGACGCAAAATCGCACGTTCGCTCGGCGAAACGTGCGACTTTGCGTCTTCTCAGCGGAGAAAACTACCCCTTGCGGGCCTTGACCGCCTCGGTCAGCTGCGGCGCAACCTTGAACAGGTCGCCCACGATGCCGAGGTCGGCGATCTCGAAGATCGGCGCTTCCTCGTCCTTGTTCACGGCGATGATCGTCTTGGATGTCTGCATGCCTGCCCGGTGCTGGATTGCCCCGGAGATGCCGAGCGCGATGTACAGCTGCGGGGACACCGTCTTGCCGGTCTGGCCCACCTGGAACTGGCCCGGGTAGTAGCCCGAGTCCACCGCGGCGCGCGAGGCGCCGACGGCACCACCCAGCGAGTCGGCCAACTCCTCGACGACGGTGAACTTCTCCGCACTGCCGACGCCGCGGCCGCCGGATACCACGACGGTGGCCTCGGTGAGCTCCGGACGATCGCCGGCCACCGCGGGCTCGCGCTTGGTGATCTTCGTCGCGTTCTCGGCCTGCGCAGGCACCTCGACGGTGACGACCTCGCCGGCACCTGCGGATGCCTCGGCCTCGATGGCGCCGGGACGCACGGTGATCACCGCGGTGTCGCCGGTGACCTCGGCCTCGACGGTGAAGGCGCCACCGAAGATCGAGTGGACGCCCTTGGCGCCCTCTTTGACCTCGACGACGTCGACCAGCAGGCCGGACCCGGTACGCGCGGCCAGCCGGCCACCGATCTCCTTGCCATCGGCGCTGGCGGAAAGCAGCACCGCCGCGGGCGCGGCGGATTCGGTCAGCGATGCCAGCACGTCCACGTACGGGGTGACCAGGTAGTTCTCTGCGTCGTCGGACTCGGCGACGTAGATCTTGGCCGCACCGGCAGCCTTCAAGCCCTCGACGAGCGGCTCGGCGGTGCCCGGCTTGCCCACCACGACAGCGGCGGGCTCACCAAGCACACGGGCGGCGGTGATCAGTTCGGCAGTGATCTTCTTGAGCGCACCTTCGGCGTGCTCCACGAGCACAAGTACTTCAGCCATGTGTCTTCTGTGTCTTTCTGATGTCTTGGGGCCTGAGCGAATCGGGGCTAGATGATCTTTTGGGCAACCAGGTACTCGGCGACCTTGGTGCCGCCGTCGCCCTCGTCGGTGACCTTCTCGCCCGCGGTCTTGGGCGGCTTCGGCGTGGACGCCAGCACCTTGCTGCCTGCGTTGGCGACACCGACCTCGTCGGCCTCGACACCGATCTCAGCCAGCGTCAGAGTCGTCACTTCCTTCTTCTTGGCGGCCATGATGCCCTTGAAGGACGGGAAGCGAGGCTCGTTGATCTTCTCGTTCACGCTGATCACCGCGGGCAGCGCCGCCTCGACGGTGAACACGCCGTCGTCGGTCTCGCGCTCGCCGGTGACCTTGCCGCCCTCGACCGACACCTTGCGCAGGTGCGTCAGCTGAGGCAGGCCCAGGTACTCGGCGACGATCGCAGGAACCGCGCCACCGACACCGTCGGTGGCCTCGTTACCCGCGATGACCAACTCGGTGCCCTCGACAGTGCCAAGCGCGCGGGCCAGCGCCCAGCCGGTCTGGACCATGTCGGAACCGTGCATGCCCTCGTCGAGCAGGTGCACCGCCTTGTCCGCGCCCATGGAAAGGGCTTTGCGGATCGCCTCGGTGGCGCGCTCGGGGCCGGCTGTGAGCACTGTCACAGTGCTGTCGCCGCCTTCCTTTTCCTTGATCAGCAGCGCTTCTTCGACGGCGCGCTCATTGATCTCGTCGAGCACGGCGTCGGCAGCCTCACGGTCGAGGGTGAAATCGCCGTCGGTCAGCTTGCGCTCCGACCAGGTGTCTGGGACCTGTTTGATCAGGACCACGATGTTCGTCATGAGTCTGGTTCGTCCTCCTCGAAGGGGCCGGCAGCCGGCCTGCAATACCACGTTGGAAGCAACTGCCACCATGTTACTCGCCGGTAACTTATGGTGGTTCGCAGAAACACCATAGCTGGTCGAAGTTTGCGTCTTGGCTCCCCGTAGGCGGTGAACTGTTCGCGAACCGGCCGTTGGCGCTTTCCCTGCGTTAGCCTGCCTTCCAATGAGCGCATTCGTTACCAACGGTCCGCTTGGGTGGCCGGACAAAGATGCCGCGCTGCCTTTGACAGGCGAGCGCACGATCCCTGGGCTCGCCGAGGAGAACTACTGGTTCCGCCGCCATGAGGTGGTGTACGAGCGGCTGGCGGACCGTTGCGCGGGCCGCGACGTGCTGGAAGCCGGCTGTGGCGAGGGCTACGGGGCCGACTTGATCGCCGACGTGGCACGCCGCGTGATCGGCCTGGACTACGACGAGTCAGCGGTCGCCCACGTCAAGGCGCGCTATCCGCGCGTAGAGATGCTGCACGGCAATCTGGCTGCCTTACCGCTGCCCGACGAGGCGGTCGATGTGGTGGTCAATTTCCAGGTGATCGAACACCTCTGGGATCAGGGGCAATTCGTCGCAGAATGTCTTCGCGTGCTGCGGCCCGGCGGCGTGCTGTTGATGTCCACACCGAACCGGATCACCTTCTCCCCCGGCCGGGACACCCCGATCAACCCGTTTCACACCCGTGAGCTCAACGCCGCCGAGCTGACCGAGCTGTTGACCGGTGCGGGCTTCTCGGTCGAATCGATGCTCGGTGTGTTTCACGGCGGCGGGCTCACCGCGCTCGACGCACGGCACGGCGGTTCGATCATCGACGCCCAGATCGCCCGCGCGGTGGCCAATTCGCCATGGCCCGCCGAGTTGCTCGCCGACGTCGCGTCGGTGACGACGGCCGACTTCGACCTCACCGCCGACAAAGACATCGACGACAGCCTGGATCTGGTGGCGATCGCGGTGCGGCCGTGACATCGCAGGAGCCCGTACCCGGACTCTTCACGCTCGTCCTGCACACTCACCTGCCCTGGCTGGCACATCACGGCCGGTGGCCGGTCGGCGAGGAATGGCTGTACCAGTCGTGGTCGGCGGCATACCTGCCGCTGATGCGGGTATTGCGCACCCTGGCCGCTGAAGACCGTCACCATTTGTTGACACTGGGCATGACGCCCGTGGTCACCGCGCAGCTCGACGACCCGTACTCGCTGTCCGGCATGCACCACTGGCTGGCCAACTGGCGGCTGCGTGCAGTGGAGGCCACCACACTGCGGAACCCGTTGCGGGAGTTCGGGATTCGCGAGCAGGCCGAAGCCGATCGTGAGCTCGCCGAGTTCGCCACGCTGTGGCAGCACGGCGGTAGCCCGCTGCTGCGGGAGCTGCTCGACGCAGGCACCATTGAACTGCTCGGGGGCCCGCTGTCGCACCCGTTCCAGCCGCTGCTGAACCCGCGACTGCGGGAATTCGCGCTGCGCGAGGGACTGGCCGATGCGCAGCTGCGCTTCGCACACACGCCGAAAGGCATCTGGGCCCCCGAGTGCGCGTACGCGCCGGGACTCGAAATCGATTACGCCGCAGCCGGTGTCGGTCATTTCATGGTCGACGGCCCTTCTTTGCACGGTGATACCACGCTTGGCAGGCCGGTCGGTTCCTCCGATGTCGTCGCCTTCGGCCGCGACCTGCAGGTCAGCTACCGGGTGTGGTCGCCGAAGTCCGGCTATCCCGGTCACGCCGCATACCGCGACTTCCACACTTACGACCACGTCACCGGCCTCAAGCCGGCCCGCGTCACGGGCCGCAATGTGGCTTCGGACGCCAAGGCGCCGTACGACCCGGAGCGCGCTGACAGCGCGGTGGACGTCCACGTCGCCGATTTCGTCGAGGTCGTGCGGCAGCGGCTCATCGCCGAGAGCGACCGCATCGGCAGGCCCGCTCATGTGGTGGCCGCCTTCGACACCGAGCTGTTCGGCCACTGGTGGTACGAAGGCCCTGTCTGGCTAGAACGGGTGCTGCGCGCCCTGCCCGCAGCTGGGGTCCGGGTCGGCACGCTGTCCGACGCGATTGCCGACGGCTTCGTCGGCGCACCCGTCGAATTGCCCCCCAGCTCTTGGGGTTCCGGCAAGGACTGGCAAGTGTGGGCCGGCGAACAGGTGGCCGATCTGGTCCAGCTGAACGGGGAAGTCGTCGACACCGCGCTGACCACCGTGGACAAGGCGCTCGAGCAGGCCGCGTCGCTGGGGGCCCCGACCCCAAGGGATTTCGTCGCCGACCAGATCCTGCGCGAGACGCTGCTTACGGTGTCCAGCGACTGGCCGTTCATGGTCAGCAAGGACTCCGCCGCCGACTATGCGCGGTATCGCGCGCACCTGCACGCGCACGCCACCCGGGAGATCGCCGGTGCGTTGGCGTCGGGACGCCGCGAGCACGCCCAGCGGCTGTCCGACGGCTGGAACCGCGCCGACGGGTTGTTCGGCGCACTCGACGCCAGGCGCCTCCCCCGATGAAGCCCTTCCGCGCGAGCGACCGTGTTCCCCTCGCAAGCGGTGGGCCCAGCACACGACACGCCGCGAAATATTGGCATTTTGCGGTCATCCCCAGCTTGCGCGTGGGCCCACGCGCAGGAACGAGCGCGCCATGAAAATCCTGCTGGTGTCGTGGGAGTACCCACCGGTGGTGATCGGCGGGCTCGGACGCCACGTGCACCATCTGGCGACGGCGCTTGCCGAGGCCGGACATGAAGTCGTGGTGCTCAGCCGTCGACCCAGCGGCACCGATCCCAGCACCCACCCGTCGACCGACGAAATCGCCGAGGGTGTACGGGTAGTCGCCGCCGCGCAGGACCCGCACGAATTCGAGTTCGGCTCCGACATGATGGCGTGGACGCTGGCCATGGGACATTCGATGGTCCGCGCCGGGCTGGCCATCAAGGGTCGACGCAACATACCGTGGCAGCCCGACGTCGTGCACGCCCACGACTGGCTCGTCGCGCATCCCGCCATCGCGCTCGCCGAATACTTCGACGTACCACTGGTTTCCACCATTCACGCGACCGAAGCCGGTCGGCACTCCGGTTGGGTGTCCGGTGCGATCAGCCGACAGGTGCACGGCGTGGAGTCTTGGCTGGTTCGCGAATCCGATTCGCTCATCACATGTTCGGCGTCGATGAGCGACGAGATCAGCGAGCTGTTCGGCCCCGGCCTGGCAGAAACCCGGGTGATCCGCAACGGAATCGACGTCGCCCGATGGCCGTTCGCCAGGCGGCGCACTCACGGAGGCCCGGCGCAGCTGGTGTACCTCGGCCGCCTCGAGTACGAGAAGGGCATCCACGACGCGATCGCGGCGCTGCCCCGCATCAGGCGCACCCACCCAGGCACCACACTGACCATCGCCGGTGAGGGAACCCAGCAACAGTGGCTGGTCGAGCAGGCACGAAAATACAAGGTACTCAAGGCCACAACGTTCGTCGGCCATCTCAATCACGACGCGTTGGTCGCACTGCTGCACAGCGCCGACGCCGCCGTGCTGCCCAGCCACTACGAACCGTTCGGCATCGTCGCGCTCGAGGCCGCGGCGACGGGTATCCCCCTGGTCACCTCCAACGTCGGTGGCCTCGGCGAAGCGGTGATCAACGGCCAAACCGGAATGTCGTTCGCGCCGCGCGATATCACGGGCCTCGCCGCGGCTGTGCGCGCCGTGCTCGACGACCAGGACGCCGCACAGCAACGCGCCATCGCCGCCCGCGAGCGGCTCACGTCGGACTTCGACTGGCACACGGTCGCCAGCGAGACCGCGCAGGTTTACCTCGCGGCCAAACGGGGCGAACGCGAACCCCACCGGCGACCCGTCATCGTCGAACGGGCGCTGCCCGACCGCTGAGCGATATCCGACGGCTATCACGACAGCTATTGGATCGTCACGCCGCGGGCTGTTGGGCGCCGGGCTGATCGGTATCGCCTCAACGGGAGGCATGGCCCTGGCGGGCGGACGCGCACACGCCGACCCACAGACCGACCGCAATGTCGCCCTGATCCGCGACTATTACGCCGCCTACGCCACCGGCGATCCGGAGGCGGTGCGGCCGTTCCTGGCGCCCGATGTCGTATGGCGCATCCCTGGGCATCATCCGCTGGCCGGAGACAAACGCGGTCCCGACGAGGTCGTCGCATTCTTTCGGCCGCTGGCAGAAGGCAGGTTCCGCGCCGAACCGTTTCTGGTTAGTGATCAGGAGTGAGTCCTGTGCGGTCCGAACGGTGTTGGCCGCTGGCGGTGGGTGTTGTCCGGTGGACCGGCACGCCTCGTCGTCATGGTGGGCGTGGCGGTGAGCCGGAACTACGGCACCGTCGTGTGGTCCCCGGTTGATGCTCAGGTCTAGCCGGTGAAGTGCCCGCACCCGTCCGCTGTCGGGTGCGGGGTCCTGCCGGCCGTCGCCTGATCGCCAAGCCGAGGCCACGTCTGCCGATCGCGGCCGCCGCCCCATGATGGGTGGTGACCGTTGATGGATCGGAAGTCTGCTGCTGCAACGGTTTACCCCAGTGCTGGGCGCCCCAGCGACTGGTGTAGGCCGGGTCCACCCCAATCACCGCGATCCCACGACGCGCGGCCATGCCGATCAGCCGGGCGCGAAACTTTGCGGTGGGGATGCCGGCCACGGTGCGGCGCAACCGCTTACCACGCGCACCGCGACCCAGGGTTTCCCGGCCGGTGGCGCGCGCGTCGGCGAAGTCGAGGTTTTCGGCCACGATCGCCACACAGTTGTGCCGCTGCGCCAGCTCCAGCAGCGCGCTGATGGCGGCGCGCACCCGCCCGTCACGCCGCGACGCTTTGCAGCCCCGCGGTGTGCACGGCAATGGTGACGGGTGCACCGATCGGATTACCCGATGAGTCGAGCACACAGACGGCCAGGTGGTCGGCGTTGAGGTCCACCCCCAACACCGGCCCGGACCGCAACTCCTCGATCCGGGCAGCTGTTTCGGGGCGGGTTTTCCACGACGCGTCCAGATACCACCGGTCACGGGCGGGGTCGTAGGTGATGTCGTAGCGCACCGCGCGCCGCGCGCGCGACCCTGTCGGCCCACTCATCGCCGCGGTGCGAAAACCGTATCGGGGCGTCGATGACCAGATGAGAGCCGAACTGCTCTACCAGGGCGGCCGGGGATTTGATGCGCAGCTGGCCCACTTCGTCGACGCGGATCGTTTCGTTGCCGCCGGGTTTGCCCGATTCACCGTCAGCGGTGAGAAACATCCGCGCCGCATCCCAGCGGCTGCGCCATTGCTGTTCGGTCATGTCGGCGGCCTCGAGGTGGTTGCGGTTGCGCCACAACCGTTTCCCTCCCACGGTGATCGACGGGCGACCCGCCACTAACGCCTCCTGCGCGCTGGCCACCCGGGTCCGCAGCACCGCGAGGCGCCGCGTCTTGCCGAATCGTTCCACGGCGCTGCGATACCCCCGGCGCCGACGCCGCGAACGACCCCGGCCCGTCTACTCGCCGTCCTCGACGGGTGCGAGCTCGCCGGGCCGCAGCGCGCAGCGCTGCTCCAACACCGCCACCGCGGCACGCAGATCCGCGACGTGGGCGGCCAAGCCCCGCATCCCCAGCTGGTATTGATCCTCCACCGCGCGGGTGATCGCTCCGGCCCACCGCGACGACGACACCGCCGTCAGCACCTGTTTACGCTGCGTGCGCCACACGGCAGTGGGCCTTTTGGTCCAACCGGCCCAACTCCACCCGCCCGGCCAGCTCACAGCGATACACCGAACCCAGCAGCTCCCCGATCGCGCACAGCGCCTCGGCTTCGGCAACGCTGGGACGGATCCGGGTCCGGATCCGCACCCCCGCCGGCGCGCCCGCCACCACCGGATCACCGATCCGACGCAGCCCCCGCCCCCCAGCCATGCACCACATCCTGGCAGCGGGCACCGACACCCACGGCCACACGACACCGCTACTACAGCGCAGAATCAATCACTACAGCTCACTGTTCAGCTAGCAGCTGCCAACCCCTCTTCTTCCAGGGCCAGGACGATCTCGTCGTCGACATCCATCGGGGCTGGTCCAACGTCGGCTCTGGCTCCGAGATCGACCAGCTGTATGCGCTGCTCTTTCGAATCCGCGACGACGAGATCGCCGAGGCTCAGAACCTTCTCACCGATATGTACCAGTCCGATGCTTTCTACTGGGAGCATTTCCCGCTCAAGGAGATTCCGCAGCGGCTCATCGGCGGCTAGCGGCGTCGAACACGCCTCGATCGCCTTCCTCGTACAAGCGCTGAATCGCCATGAATACGATCTGCCAGCCGTTCGATCCACGCACCAAGCCGTGGGTGTACACGCCGCCGACCGTCCAGGTTCTTGCCTCGACCCAGTGGACCGCGCGGACGTGTGACAACGTCGACGCCTCGTCGCCGCCGCCGCTCACCGACACGTTGGTGATCTGATGCTGAGTTGCGTCGAAGCCTTCAAACGTGTTCCGCCACTGTGCCACCAGATCTTCACGAGACGTTGCGACAATCTGACCGCCGAAAATATCGGTGTAATTCGTGGTCACGTGATCGGCCATAAGCGATGAAACCCGTTGCCAGTCACGAACATCCGTGTACAGGCCGACGCCGGTGACCACCTGGGTGATGGCTACCTGATTCGCGGCGGAAAGCGGCTCGGCGTGCGCTTCGGGTGACGCCGACACCATCGCAGCCCCCGAAAACAGCGCCGCAGCACTCAGTCTCAGCATGGCGCCGGTGCCCCTCATCGCATCGCCTCCTCGCCGGATCGGCCGCCATTTCACCGTTCAGCGTTCCGCGCGACGCCACCGCTGTCCAAGAACGGCCGTGATAACCATCGGGAATGGCACGTTTAGGGCTTCTCCACCGAAGCGGCGAAGGAGCGCACGGCCTCACACAGCGCTCTCAGCAGTGGCCGGTCATCGCCGCGGCGCCACGCGAAGACCAGTTGGGCGCGATCGACTCCGCCGACAGGTCGAACCACCACCCCGTCGCGGGTGACCAGCGACGCGTTGCCCGCCGCGAGCAGGCATACACCCATTCCCGCGGTCAGTGCCTCCACCGTCTCCTCGGTGCTCGAGATCTCCGCGCCTATCCGGATCGGATGTCCCTGGCGAGCGTCGGTAGCCAGCCAGAAGTCCCGCAGCGCGCCACTGGACGTAGGCAGCGCCAGGAAGGGCTCGTCGAGCAGGTCGGCGATGTCGATGCGTTCTCGGGCGGCGAGCGGATGATGCTCCGGCAGCGCCACCACGCGAGCTTCGGTGGCGACGGCGATCCATTCGAATGCCTCGCCGGACGGTAGCGGCAACCACACGAACGCGGCGTCAGTGCGAGCGGAGCCCTGTGACAGCAGGCCGGCGATCGGGTCGTCCCACGGGACCTGGCGAACCCGCATGCGGGCCTGCGGCGCGAAATCCGCCAACTTGGCCCGTACACCGGGCAGCAGGCCACGCCCCAGCCCGGTACTGATACCGATCACGAGCGTCGCCTGCTGCTGGTGTGCCGCAGCAGCGATCAACTGCTGGCTCTCGTCCCACGCGGCCAGCAGCTTGCGCGCCTGTGGCAGCAGGGCCTCGCCCGCAGGGGTCAGGCTCACGCCTCGGCGGTCCCGTTCGAACAGCTGGGTTCGCAATTGCCTTTCCAGGAGGCCGATTTGCTTGGACAACGCCGGCTGGCTGACGAACATCGCCTCCGCTGCGCGCGTGAAGTGCAGGCACTCGGCGGTCGTGACGAAATACCGTAGGTCCCGCAGGTGCACGTCCATAGCCGATGGTTATCACGGCCGCTTTTCGACGGGCCAACGAGCGTTCGGCATCGACTGGACGGCCTAGTTAGCGGGATGCCTTCTTGCGCTCGATGTCGGCCAGCGCCGCGGCCAGCTCGGCACGCTCGGCGGCCGACGTCTCCCACGACATCTTGCGGTTCTTGACCACCTTGGCCGGCGCCCCGACCGCGATGGAGTAGTCGGGGATGTCGCCCTTGACCACCGCGTGCGAACCCAGCACGCAGCCCCTGCCGACGGTGGTGTTACGCAGGATGGTGACCTTGGTGGCGATCCACGTGTCGGGGCCGATCCGCACCGGGCCCTTGACGATGCCCTGATCCTTGATCGGCACGTTGATGTCGTCCATCCGGTGGTCGAAATCGCAGAGGTAGACCCAGTCGGCCATCAGCACCGAATCGCCTAGTTCGATGTCGAGATAGGTGTTGATCACGTTGTCGCGGCCGAGCACCACCTTGTCGCCGAAGCGCAGCGACCCCTCGTGGCAGCGGATGGTGTTCTTGTCGCCGATGTGCACCCAGCGGCCGATCTCCAGCTGGGACAGCTCCGGAGTGGACTGAATCTCCACGCCCCTGCCCAGGAACACCATGCCGCGGGTGATGATGTGCGGGTTGGCCAGCTTGAACTTCAGCAGCCGCCAGTAGCGCACCAGATACCAGGGGGTGTACGCGCGATTGGCCAGCACCCACTTCAACGAAGCCAATGTCAGGAACCGGGCCTGACGCGGATCCCGTAACCGCGAACCCCGCCATCGCTTGTGCAACGGCGCGCCCCACATCGTCGTCATGGCCGGAAAGCCTACGCGAGCAGTTCAACTTCGATTGGTTACCCTCACGTGGGCTCAAGAACTGAAGAAGAGAAAGGACCCCGTGTTCCGCCAACTGGTCGTGCTGGCATCAACAGCGCTGATCACAAGTGCGTTGGCCGGTTGCGGGGGCACCGATTCCTGGGTGCAGGCCCATGCCGCGTCCGGCTGGCCGGCCCAGTACGGCGACGCCGCTAACAGCAGCTACGAACCCGCGGCGGGCGCGGAGAACCTGCGGCTCGAATGGACGCGATCGGTCAAGGGCGACCTCGCCGCAGCGGTCGCCCTCGGGTCGGGACGCTATCTGGCCGTCAATGCGCAAACCCCCCGCGGCTGCTCTCTGATGGTGTGGGAAGCGAACAACAACGCCCGCCAACGATGGTGCACACGACTGGTTCAGGGCGGCGGCCTGTCCAGTCCCCTTTTTGATGGCTTCGACAACCTCTACATCGGCCAGCCGGGCGCGATCGTATCCTTCCCGCCGACGCAGTGGATCAGGTGGCGTCGACCGGTGATCGGAATGCCCACCACGCCAAGGATTCTCGACCCGGGCAACCTGTTGGTGGTGACCCACCTCGGCCAAGTTGTGGTGTTCGACGCGCATAACGGCACCGTCGTCGGGACACCGCTGGACCTGGTCGAGGGCGTCGACCCGACCGACCCCAACCGCGGACTCGCCGATTGCCGGCTGGCCCGGCCACGCTGCCCGGTGGCTGCTGCGCCTGCGTTCGCGGCATCCACCGGCCTGGTGGTGCTCACCCTGTGGAAACCCGACACCGAGACCCCGATCCTGGTCGGCCTGCGCTATCGACCGGGCCAGAACCCGATCCTGACCCAGGAGTGGACCAGCGACGCGGTGGGCCAGGGTCCGCTGTCCAGTCCGGTGCTGTCGGCGGACGGCGCGACGATCTACGTCAACGGCCGCGACGAACGGCTGTGGGCGCTGAACTCCGGCGACGGCACACCGAAATGGTCGGTGCCGCTGGACTATCAGCCGCAGACCCCGCCGTCGGTGTCACCGGACGGCCTGATCGTGGCGGGCGGCGGTCCCGAGGCCAAGCTCGTCGGTATCAAGGACGCCGGTGACCGCGGTGAGGTGGTGTGGACCCGCGACGACGTCGCCCCGCTCGCCACATCGAGCCAGGCGGGCAACGACGTCGCCTACACCGTCGTGCCCGACGGCGAGAACGGTCAGGCGCTGCTGGTGTTCGACCCCGCCGACGGCCGCACGATCAACACCTATCCGATGCCCGAGGCCACCGGCTGGCCCGTCGGGGTCTCGGTGGGCCATGACCGCCGCGTCGTGACCGCCACCAGTGACGGCCAGGTGTACGGCTTCACACCGTAGAGCCGTTCGCCGCACGAGAATGACCGTTGAACGCTGCCTAACAGCGATGTGACCGGTATGAAACATCTGACGACCGGCCGCGTGTGATCATCGCGGGCATCGGCGGATCCGGCGCAGGCCGACCGCATTCCGTTCAACGCCGCCCCGGGAGGCTGGTTTGTCCGAATTCCTAGATACCGTCAACGGATTCGTGTGGAGCAACGCGCTGGTGTATTTGTGCCTGGCGGCGGGTGTGTACTTCTCGATCCGGTCGCGGTTCGTGCAGGTCCGACAGGTCCCTGAGATGATCCGGCTGATGCTCAAGGGCGAGAAATCACCCTCGGGTGTGTCGTCGTTTCAAGCATTGACGATGTCGCTCGCCGGCCGCGTCGGCACAGGCAACATCGCGGGCGTCGCAACGGCGATCGCCTTCGGTGGTCCCGGCGCGGTGTTCTGGATGTGGGCGGTCGCCTTCCTCGGCGCATCGACGTCATTCGTCGAATGCACGCTGGGCCAGATCTACAAGACCCGCGACCGCCTCACCGGCGAGTACCGCGGCGGCCCCGCGTACTACCTCAGTCGGGGAATGGCCCACACCCGCGCGGCGGGATTGTTCAAGGTATACGGCTTCGTTTTCGCGGCGGTCACCGTGTTGGCCTGCGGCATGTTGCTGCCCAGCGTGCAGTCGAACTCGATGGCCTCCGCGATGAACTCGGCGTGGGGATTCTCGAAGTGGTGGGTCGCGGTGGGCACGGTCATCGTGCTGGCGTTCGTCATCATCGGCGGGGTCAAGCGGATCGCCGCGTTCGCCTCGATCGTGGTGCCGTTCATGGCGGTCGTCTACATCGCGCTGGCGCTGGTTGTCGTGGTGATCAACGTCGGCGAGGTGCCGGAAATCGTACGGATGATCTTCGCCAGCGCCTTCGGCCTGGACTCCGCCTTCGGCGCGATCCTGGGTGCGGCCGTGATGTGGGGCGTCAAGCGCGGCATCTACTCCAACGAGGCCGGCCAGGGCACCGGCCCGCACGCAGCCGCGGCCGCCGAGGTGTCCCACCCCGCCAAACAAGGCCTCGTCCAGGCGTTCGCCGTGTATGTCGACACGCTGTTCATCTGCTCGGCCACCGCGTTTCTCATTCTGTCCACTGGCGCCTACCGGGTGTTCGAGGGCGAGAGCGCGTCCGGCGCGGTCCTCGCGGAAGGAGGCATCCTGCCCGCCGACGCGGAGGTGGGGCCTACGTACGCGCAGACGGCGTTCGACACGCTATGGCTCGGCGCGGGCTCGTCGTTCATCGCCGTGTCGCTGGCGTTCTTCTGTTTCACCACGCTGATCGCGTACTACTACATGGCCGAGACCAACCTGCGGTTCATGCTCGGCAAGTTTTCGCCGGTATCGGTCCCCTTTATCCGCGGCACGGTCGGTTCGAACGCCACGATGCTGCTCCAGGCACTCATCCTGGTTTCGGTGGTGATCGGCGCGGTGTCTACAGCGACTGATGCCTGGGTGCTCGGCGATATCGGCGTGGGCCTGATGGCCTGGCTCAACATCATCGGCATCATCATCCTGCAGCAGCCGGCATACAAGGCGCTGTGGGATTACGAGAAGCAGAAGAAGGCGGGCCTGGATCCGGTGTTTGACCCCGTGGCCTTGGAAATCACGGGTGCGAAATTTTGGGAGTCGTATGAGCCCACGACCGGAAAGGACCGCCAGCAGACGGCCGTCTGAACCGCCAGCATGGGCGCGACCTTGACTGATGAAGAAGTCGCGCGCGTTGAGCCGGATCCTCAGCAATCCCATATCGATTCCTCAGTGGGTGGGTGACGGTGCCGGCAGTAGCGTTGCGCCATGAGCGCAACACAGTGGGCCGTCATCGGTGTTTCTGTGCTGGCCTTGGCATTTGCGGTGGTGGTGGGGTGGCTGCTGTGGAGTAGCCGCCTTAGCCAAGGCGGCGATTCGGCCGAGACTCGATACCGCCGAAACTATATGGATCTGCACAGCACCCGTAACCGGCGGTCGATGAGAGGCAGCCGCCGCAACATGTGGGCGGCCGGGTCCGTGGGCGCCGTCGGTGCGGGCTACATCGGCTCCGGCGGGTCCGACCACGATGGCGGCGGATCTGACCACGGCGGCGGCGGATGTGGAGGCGGTGGATGCGGTGGTGGCGGCGGCGGCGGCGGTTGTGGTGGTGGCGGCGGTAGCTAGCTAACCGCCAGCATCGTCGCGACCAAGGCACGCGGCACCTTCGCCTCGACGGGACCCGCCGACTCCGCGAACATCTCGCCCTGACTGAAGTAGAAGTCGATCGAGTCGTCGGTGATCGCGAAGTTCTGGTACTTGGCTGGATTGAGGCCGTCGGTCGGCGGTATCGAATCGATCATCCCCTGCTCCTTTTGCAGGTACCGGTTGACCTCGGGATAGATCACGTCGAGCGGCTTGGTGCCCGGCTTGAACAGGGTGTCGAACGTGATCGGCGCGCTCCTGGCAGAATCCCAGTTGAACGCCTGATAGTAGGTCTGCGGGTGAACACCGCCGACGTTCTGCCACACCGTGAAGACCACGCTTCGCGTGCCGCCCGTCGCCGGCCCCGCGCGGTAACCCACGCCCTTCGCGTCGAGCTGATAGGGCAGGTTCCACGACCCCGGCATCTCCGCGACGTTCACGAACCCGTCACGGGCCTGGGTCAGATACGCGGTCACAGGCGCCTGATCCGGATAGTCGTTGGGGAAGCTGAAGTCCAGGGTGTAGGTCGGGTTCGCGGTGTGCACGCGGCATATCTGATCCTGCCCGACGGTGCCCCCAAGATCGACGCAAGCCGACTCCGCCGTCGCCGTCGGGACGCCGTTCAAGCCGGCCAGAACACCGGCCGCCACTAGAACAGCCACCGTGAGAATGCGCATCGTCGGACGTCCTCGGGAGCCGGCACCGGCCATCGGCACCGGCGCATTGATTCAAGGGTACGTGTCGGTTCAATATGTCGGACGACAAATGAATGCCGTTGCCCGGCTTGCACGCCCGGATCCAATGCGGGCAATAACCACCGAGACTTGCTGGGATCCGCGCAGCCTCATCCGCGACCGCAGCGCATCGGGATCGACATCGACGCCTCGGACCAGGATCTCGACCGCACCGACGTCGCGGGCCGAAAGCGCCTGCCGCAGCCGCCGTTCGCCGTAGCTGAGCTCCTCGAGCACCTCGAAGCCGCGCACCCCGTCGGGCAGCTCGTCCCCGGACAGGTAGGCGATGTCGGGGTCGAGCTGCCACAGCCCGTGCCGAGCGGCGTACTGCTTCACCAACCCCGCGCGCACCACCGCTCCGTCGGGGTCGACGATCCATCGGCCCACCGCAGCGACAGGGCTGTCGTCGGGTTCGGCGTCTGTGATTTCCTCGCCGCTATCCAGCATCGTGGCCCGGCGGGTGACACCATCGCCGGCCAGTCCCGCGGACCACAGGCACGCTTCACGCACGCTGCCCGTCAGCGACGTCACCTCGATCTCGCCGACGAAGCCCATCCGCGACAGCTCGTCGAAATCGATTCCCGGGGCACACTTTACGACGACGTCCCGGTCGCGGTAGGTGTCCAGCAGCGCATCGAGGGCCGGCGTGTAATCGCGCGGGTCGAACCGTCGCCGCCCCTTGCTGCGGCGTGCCGGGTCGACGAGGACGACGGTCCCGCGGGTGACGGGTGCCAGCGCGTCGGCCCGGCACAACGCAACGCCGTCGACATTGTGACGGGCCATCGCGAGTCGCACCGGGTCCACATCGCTGCCGACCAGCAGAGGGTTCGAATCCCGCAGTGCGGCAAGCTCTGTGCCGATCGAACACGTCGCGTCGTGCACGCGCAGGCCCGCCAGCCGTCGGGCCCGATGCGCGGCGACCGGTTGGGCGGTGGCCTGCTGCAGTGCCTCGTCGGTGAACAGCCACTGCGTCGGGTCGGCGAACTTGACCATGGCCCTGCGCCGCAGCTGCGTCGTCTCCACCAGCGCAGCGGCGTGGTCACCGAAACGCTTACGCGCCGAAGCGATGTCGGCTATCAGAGACTTATCGGTCAGCGGATAGCCGGCGGCCTCGCGCAGCGCCCCCTGTCCTGAGTCGCTACTCAGATATGCGACGTCGTCGAGACGAAACGCTACGACGGCTTAACCCCGGTGATCATGACGTTGTAGAACCAGCCCTTGGGAACGACACGGCGCCACAGGTTGTCATCGACCCAGCTCAAGGTGATCCAGCTGTTGAACGCGAATTTGCCCCAGCCCCAGCCGAGCTTGCCGGGCGGCACGGTCGACTCAAAGGTGCGAAGGGGCCAGCCAAGCATCGCCGCGGTGAACTCGGTAGTGCCGGTGCGTACGTCGACGGCGCCCGCATTTGCGGCCATCCGCTCGAGATCGCCTGGAGCGAAGGTGTGTAGGTCGACGACCCATTCGAGGGCCGCCGCCCGTGAGTTCTCGTCCAGCTCCGCCTGCGAGCGCCGCCAGCTGCTCAGTCCTGGCAACTTCATGGCGCGAATGGTGACGTTCCATGTCAAGTTCGCCAGCGTTCGCGCATAGGCGTTGCCGACCGTCGTCGGCTCACCGGCGAACACGAACCGGCCGCCCGGCTTGAGCACGCGCACCACCTCGCGCAGCGACAACTCGACGTCGGGAATGTGGTGCAACACGGCATGCCCGACGACGAGGTCGAAGGTGTTGTCGTCATACGGGATGCCCTCGGCGTCGGCGACCCGCCCGTCGATCTCGAGGCCCAGGTTCTCGCCGTTGCGGGTGGCGACCTTGACCATGCCCGGCGACAGGTCGGTCACCGAGCCACGGCGGGCGACCCCGGCCTGGATCAGGTTGAGCAGGAAGAAGCCGCTGCCGCAGCCGAGCTCCAGCGCCCGGTCGTACGGCAGGTCACGAATCTCGTCGGCGGGCACGATCGCATCGAAGAGGTCGCGCGCATAGTCGACGCAGCGCTTGTCATAGGAGATCGACCACTTGTCGTCATAGCTCTCGGCCTCCCAGTCGTGGTACAGCACCTGGGCGAGCTTGGAGTCGTGGCGGGCTGCTTCAACCTGTTCCGCGGTCGCGTGCGGATTGGGGGCAGGGTCAAGGCTCATAAGAGGGCAGCCTAAACGTCGAAGGCTCTCTTGGCGGCAGCCAGTACCTGCGGCGAATAGTCCGTGAACCGCTTTGCCCAGGCCACGGCGACGTCGTACACGGTGTCCGGGGCCACCATCTCGTCGATCATGCCCAGCGCGAGTGCCTCCTTGGCGTCGATGAACCGGCCCGAAAACACCAGCTCCTTGGCCTTGCTCAGGCCCACCGTCCTGACCAGCCGGGAGGTGCCGCCCGCGGGAACCAGCCCGGCAAGGATCTCGGTGGCGCCGAACTTGACGTTGTCGCCGCTGACCCGCCAGTCGGCGGCCAGTGCCAGGTTGAGCCCGCCGCCCAGTGCATAGCCGGTGACGGCGGCGACGGTGGGTTTGGGGATCGCGGCCAACGCGTCGAGGGCCTCGCGGCACACGCGGTTGGCCATATCGGCTTCGTCGGCATTGAGGGTGCGCAGCTCGGGCACGTCGTCACCGGCGGAAAAGATCTCGTGGCCGCCGAAGAGGATCACCGCGTTGACGTCCTCGCGTCGCCCGACGTCGGCCGACGCGCCGACGATCTCGCGGTACACCTGACGGGTCATCGCATTGGTGGGTGGGCGCGACAGCAGCAGGGTGGCGATGCCGGGCTGCTCGTCACTGACGTGGACGCTGACGAACTCGGTCATGCAAGCGGGGCGTCGGCGCCGTAGCCGTCGGGCGCGCGGCGGTTGCGGGCCGCGTTGTAGCGGTCGCTGTTGAAGAACTCGATCTCCCAGTTGCCGGTGTTCTTGTCGGCGGCGAGATGGGGTTCGACGGCGACGATCTTGCGGTCGACGGCGAGCACCTCGGCGACCGTGCGGCCGTTGAGTGAGTCGAGCTGCGTCCACGTGGGTGGCAGCAGGAACGAGCGACCCTCGGCGAACTCGTCGAGGCCTGCCTGTGGCGTGCTCCAGAACGCCTTGTCGGTTTCGGTGTTCTCGCCGTCCGCGCGCTGGCCCTGCGGCAATGCCCCGACGAAGAAGTACGTGTCGTAGCGGCGGGTGCGCTCCTCCTTCGGTGTCACCCAATTCGCCCACGGCCGAAGCAGATCCGCGCGCAAGACCAGGTTCTCGCTGCGCAGGAACTCCCCGAACGACAGCGACTTGTCTTCCAGCGCCGCGCGCTGCGCCCGGTAGACCGACGCGTCGCCGACGATGCCGTCGGGATCGTCGGCGGGCCCGGCGAACAGCACACCGGACTCTTCGAACGTCTCGCGGGCCGCGGCGCAGACCAGTGCCTCGGCCAGGTCCGGTTCGACACCGAGCCGCTCGGCCCACCATGCCGGTTCGGGGCCGAACCACGCCACATCGGCGTTGCGGTCGCGGTCGTCGACCCCGCCGCCGGGGAACACCATCACCCCGGCGACGAAATCCATCGCGGAGTGGCGCCGCATCAAGAACACTTCGATTTCCCGGGCGAGGCCCGGGCCCTTATCGCGGACCAGCATCACCGTCGCGGCCGGCCGCGGGATCAGAGGATCTTCTGTCATGTCCGTCTCCTGTGAGCCGCCCTGATGCGGGTGCGACGGGCGAAGTACCGCCCATCGATGACGTCGAGTGCGATCGACTGCCCGAACGCGGTCGACAGGTTCTCCGCCGTCAGAACGTCAGGCAGCAGGCCGGAGTCGACGACCTTGCCTTCGGACAGGATCAGGCAGTGACTGAAACCCTGCGGAATCTCCTCCACGTGGTGGGTCACCAGCACCAACGCCGGCGAGTCCGGATCCGCGGCAAGGTCGGCAAGGCGGGCGACCAGTTCTTCGCGGCCGCCGAGGTCCAGCCCGGCGGCGGGCTCGTCGAGCAGCAGCAGCTCGGGGTCGGTCATCATCGACCGCGCGATCAGCACCCGCTTGCGTTCGCCCTCGGACAAGGTGCCGTAGGTGCGTTCGGCCAGGTGCTCGGCGCCGACGCTCTCCAGCATGTCGATCGCCTGCTCGTAGTCGACGTCGTCGTACCGCTCCCGCCATCGGCCCATCACGGCGTACCCGGCGGACACGACGAGGTCGCGGACCACCTCCTCGTCGGGCACCCGCTGCGAAAGCGCGGAACTGGACAACCCGACCCGCGAACGCAGTTCGGACATGTCCACCCTGCCGAGCCGCTCGCCTAGCACGTAGGCGGTGCCCGACGAAGGATGCTCCATGGCCGCGGCGATGCGCAACAGTGACGTCTTGCCTGCACCGTTGGGTCCGATGACCACCCAGCGCTCGTCGAGTTCGACAGACCAGGTGATGGGTCCTACCAGAACTTGGCCACCGCGTCGCAGTGCGACCTTGGCGAAGTCGATCAACAGATCGGGGTCGGCCTCGTCGACATCAGGGTCTACTGGCACTCGACCATCGTGCCGTACCGCGACGGCTCACCGCCTTGCGGGTCGGCCCCCGGAATCGGCTAGTCGGCCTCGGCCAGCGCCCATTCCGCCGAACGGTTCACCACGACGCGGTCCGCCTTACCAAGGTTCGCCGACACCAGATCGGCCTTGGGGTTGGTCGGTATTCGCCACCCACGCGCGTGCTTCGGACGTCTCGGCGATCGGGCCGGCACCGTCGGCCTCACCAGCGCGCTCACCGACCATCTCTTCGACCCGAGCCGAGTCGATGCCGCGTTTGCCTGATCCGCCTTCGATGCCCAATTCGCTGGCCTCGGCGACCGCGGCCCATCCGCTGACCGCCAGCCAGCGCTTGGGTGTGATCCGCACAAAGAACTGCACGAGTGGACCGATGCCGAACGCGTAGACAACGGTGCCTGCGCCGACCGATCCGCCGAGCAACCACCCGACCACAAGCACCGTGGCTTCAATGGAGGTCCGCACCAGCCGCACCGATAACCCGGTGCGCACCACGAGGCCGGTCATCAGCCCGTCGCGCGGGCCGGGGCCAAGCCCTGCGCCGACATAGAGCACCGTGCTGAAAGCGTTGAGCACCACCGCCCCCAGCATCATCGCGATGCGCACCGGCAGTGACGTCGGTGCCGACAGCAACAGCATCCCCACATCCACGGTGATCGCGATGACGATGACGTTGGCGATCGTGCCAACGCCCGGCCGGTTCCGCAGCGGAATCCAGGCCAGCAGCACCACGACACCGACCACCGCGGACGCCACGCCGATCGTCATCCCGGTGTGAATCGAAAGACCCTGATGAAACACGTCCCATGGGTCCAGCCCCAGACCGGCGCGCACCATAATCGCCATCGAGAAGCCGTAGCCAGTCAGGCCGGCCAGCAGTGCGGTCCCCCGCAGGGTTCCAGCTTTCAACGACATACTCGGCTATCCGTGCTCACGGAAGCGGACAGTGATCCGGTCCGGCTCGACACACCTACGCGCAGTGTCGGCGGCACGCGGCCGCAAACGGAACACGGTGGCACGCGCCTCGGCGAGCCTCGACGTCCAATTCGTCCTCATGTCCACCTACGCGTGATCCGGGAAGCGAACCCGGATGGCGTCCAGTTCGGCGCGGATCCGGCGGGTGTCGGCGTCATCTTCGCCATCGAAGCGGGGACGCGTCGGCGAGTGCAACCGAGAAAGCCGCCCGCCCAGTTTCGATATCCAGTTCGTGCTCATGCCTCGATATTGGCCGCCAACTGGCTTGCCTTTCAATAGCCAGTTGACGCATACTGGCCCTTAATGAGCATAGAAATGGCGGTAAGAGCACTCGATGTGGACCTTTTGGCCCGCGAACTGGGCAACTGGCGGACGTCCAGTCGCAGCGGCCCGGCCTACCTCGGGTTGGCCGACGGCATCCGGATGTTGATCGTCGACGGGCGGGTTCCCGTCGGGGCCCGACTGCCAAGCGAACGGGCACTGTCGGACGCGCTGCGGGTGTCACGCACGACGGTCACCGGCGCCTACACGCAATTGCGGGAAGACGGTTACCTCAATGCCAGGCGGGGAGCCCGCAGCACCACCGCATTGCCCGTCGCCCCCAACATCACACCGACTGCCGCCCCGGCCACCGTGAATTTGGCCGCCGCCGCGCTCGCCGCGCCCGCCGCCGCGGTGGTGGAGGCGTTCACCGAAGCCGTTCACCAAGTGACTCCCTTCCTGCACACCTCTGGCCACGAGCTCACCGGGGTTGCGACGCTGCGGGCGGCAATTGCCGAAAGATATTGTGCACGAGGGCTTCCCACCGAGCCGGACGAGGTGATGGTCACGACCGGCGCGGTGCAAGCGATCACGTTGATCCTTGCCACCTACACCCAACCAGGCGATCGGGTGCTCGTCGAGCAGCCCACGTATCACGGTGCGTTGTCGGCGGCCACCACCGCCGGTGCCCGGCCGGTGCCCGTTGCGTTGACACCTGATGGTTGGGACCTCGACGCCGTGCACACCGCGATCCGACAGCTGTCGCCAAGCCTGGCCTACTTCGTCCCAGACAACCAGAATCCCACCGGACTGACCATGCCCCAGCCGGAACGAAACCGCTTGGCACACATCATCTCCGAGACGAGAACCCGGACCATCATCGACGAGACGATGACCGACGTGTGGCTGGACCGGCCCGCGCCACCACCGGTGGTGTCCACGATGACGGCACGCAGAGACCTGGTGCTCACGATCGGTTCAACGTCCAAGTCCTTCTGGGGCGGCCTGCGGGTCGGCTGGATCCGCGCCGAGCGCAGCACACTGGCCACTATCGCGGCGTTGCGCCCGTCGATCGACATGGGCACCCCCATCGTCGAACAGCTCGCAGCGGCAAGGCTTCTGGCCGTCGCCGAAGACGTGCTTCCCGAGCGACGCGAGATTCTGCGGGAGCGCAGAGCACTGTTGTTGTCGCTGCTGGACGAACACCTTCCCGACTGGCGGCCGTTGCCCGGTCACGGTGGGATGGCGTTGTGGGTGCGGCTGCCCGCGCCGATGAGCTCAGCCCTTTCGGCGGCCGCTTCGCGAATGGGGCTGGAGATTCCCCCTGGCCCGCGCTTCGGCGTCGACGGCTCCTTGGAGCGCTTCATCAGGGTGCCCTACACGCTGCCCGACGACGAGCTCGCCGAGGCGATCGAATTGCTTGCCCGCGCATGGCGTTCGGTTACCGGCGCGACCGCACCCGAACCGCACGCGATGGTCGTCTAGCCGAACTCATGTCAACTCATCACACCGCAACTTCGGTTCCATCGGGGGCACTGTCCACATCACGGGCCGGTCTGTGGTGGGGTTTGCTTGGCGTGGTGGCTTTTTCGTTCACCGTCATCTTCACCAGGGTCGCCGTCGGCGGTCTTTCCCCGTTGTTCGTCGGCGCTGCGCGGGCCGTGATCGCCGCGCTGCTGGCCGCGATAGCGCTGGCGCTGACCAAGCAGCGCCTTCCCACCGGCAGCCAATGGGCGCGGCTGGCCATCGTGGCGGGAGGCATCGTGATCGGCTTCCCGCTGCTGACCACGTACGCACTGACCACCGCCTCGGCCAGCCACGGCGCCGTGGTGATCGCACTGCTGCCGGCGGCAACAGCCGTTACCGCGGCGATCCGCGGGAAAGAGCGCGCAGCCACCTCATTTTGGGTGATGGCCGCTGTCGGCGCCGTCGCGGCAGTGGTGTTCACCGTGCTGCACGGCGGCGGCTTTGGCCGGCTGGAATGGTCGGACTTATTGTTGTTCGGTGCCGTCGTCGCAGCAGCGATCGGTTACGCCGAAGGCGGGATGCTCGCCCGCGAGCTCGGGTCGTGGCAGACGGTGTCGTGGGCGCTCGTGCTCGCCGCACCGTTGATGACCGTGCTGGCCATCGTCCCGATGGCCCACCAGCTGCCGTCGGCGACACCGACCCAGTGGGCCGCGCTCGGCTACCTCGCTGTGGTGAGCATGTTCCTTGGTTTCTTCGCCTGGTACCGCGGCCTTGCCATCGGGCCGATGGCGCAGGTCAGTCAGGTTCAGCTGATTCAGCCCGTACTCAGCATCCTGTGGGCCGCGCTGTTTCTCGACGAGGAGGTGACCTGGTCGACGATCGTCGGCGGTACCGCCGTCATCATCTGCGCCGGTGCCGCCGTACGAATTCGCCAGGACCGCAAGGAGATCCGGCCAGAATAGTCAGCGTTGACCGCCGGGAACGATGAGCCAGCGGCCACGCTGGCTTCCGCTTGCGACCTTGTCGTAGGCCTTGGATGCGTCATGCAGCGGCACTCGGCCCGCCACACGGATCTCGAACGTGCCGTCCGCCGCAAGTCCCAGCAGTTTCGCAATGGCCGCGCTGTCGGGTTCCACGCTGACGGTGTGCACCGTTATGCCGCGTTCGGTGGCCACCGGCGAGCCGGGGGCCACGCCCACGAACGACCCGCCGTCGCGGACCGCGGCCAGCGCCGACTCGAGCAGCACCGCCGCGTCGAGCACGGCATCGAAGGACGCGCGGGGCAGCTCGGTCACCAGGTCCGCGCCTGCGCGGGCGACGAAGTCCGCGTCGGATTCCCTGGCCAGTGCGGTGACCCGCCACCCTTCGCGGGCGGCCAGCACGATGGCGTGCCCGCCGACGGCGCCTGCGCCGCCAGTGACCAAAAGGTTGCGTCCTTCGGCGGGACCGAACAGGTCGAGGGCCTGGCGAGCGGTCAGCGCGTTGAGCGGGACCGATGCGGCATCGGTGAGGTCCAGGCCGTCGGGGATGCGCGCCACGGCGTGGGCGGGCAGCACGGTTTCGTCGGCGTGGGAACCAACACTGGGCTTGCGGACGATCACGTGGAGGATCCCCGCGACCGCGTCGCCGGGGCTCAGACCGGTGACCGCGCTGCCGACTTCGGCGACGATGCCGCTCACGTCCCAGCCGAGCCCGACCGGGTCAGGCAGTCCGGTCAATGCGCGCACGGGCCCTCTGAGCACCCCGACGTCGACTGGATTGACCGCGGCGGCAGCCACCCGGATCCGGACATCCTTCGGCCCGAGCTGTTGGGGTGCGACCTCTTCGAGGACAGGTGAGTCGCTGGTGGAATACGCGAGCAATGCGGACATTGAAATTTCCTTCCCTTCACTTGTGGACACCACCAGCGTGCGCGAGTTACTCTCCACAGGGAAGTAGGCACCCAGAAGTGGGGTACGCACCGGAAGGAGAGCCATGCCGACGATGACCGCTCAGCAGCGGCGGGACGGCGCCAGGGTCGAGTTCGATGCGTATCTGGCCGAGTGCCCGAGTCGAAGGCTCCTCGATCGGATCGCCGACAAATGGGTGGCTCTTGTGGTCAAGTCGCTGATGGACGGGCCCAAGCGCTACTCCGAGGTGTCCCATCAACTCGCCGGCGTCAGCCAGAAGATGCTCACGCAGACCCTGCGCGGCCTCGAGCGCGACGGCATGGTCACCCGCACCGTGACTCCCTCGGTCCCGGTTCGGGTGGACTACGAGCTCACGCCGCTGGGTCAGTCGCTTTCGGTCGTACTCGCGCAACTCAAGACGTGGGCGGAGCAGAACATGCCCGAAGTCGACCGCGCTCGCACCGAATACGACGCGCGAGACTAGTTCGCGAGCGGAGAAAAATTACTCGTCGGGGATGTCGACCCGGCGCGAAACTCCGTCCAACCTGTCGGCCGCCTCGATCTCGCCGCGGGTGATGCCAAGCAGGAACAACACGGTGTCCAGATACGGATGGTTCAGCGAGGCGTCGGCGACCTCCCGCAGCGCGGGCTTGGCGTTGAATGCCACCCCCAGCCCCGCGGCGGCCAGCATGTCCATGTCGTTGGCACCGTCGCCGACCGCGACGGTCTGCTCCATCGGAACCCCGGCCTGCTGGGCAAAATCCCTGAGCGCCTTGGCTTTTCCCGGCCGATCGATGATAGGGCCGATGACGCGGCCGGTCAGCTTGCCGTCGACGATCTCCAGTTCGTTCGCCGCGACGAAGTCCATCATGAGCTCGTGTGCGAGCGGGTCGATGACCTGCCGGAAGCCACCGGACACAATGCCGCAGTGATATCCGAGACGCCGCAGGGTGCGCAGCGTGGTGCGGGCCCCCGGTGTCAGCTCGATCTGTTCCCCCACCTCTTCGAGGACGGAGGCGTCGAGGCCCTCCAGTGTCGCCACCCGGCGGTGCAGTGACTCGGCGAAATCCAGTTCACCGCGCATGGCGGCCTCGGTGATCTCAGCGACCGCGGCGTGCGCGCCGACCCGGTCGGCCAGCATCTCGATGACCTCGCCCTGGATCAGCGTCGAATCGACGTCAAAGACGATGAGCCGCTTGGCCCGTCGCGACAGGCTGTAGTCCTCGAGCGCGATGTCGACGCCCTCGTTCACCGCCACCCGCGCCAGCGCGTCCTGCAGCTGTTTGTACACCGCCCCCGGCGGCACCGACACCCGTAGCTCCAGCCCAGTCACCGGGTAGTCGGAGACACCGCGGATGGAGTCGATGTTGACGTCGAGTGCGGCCAGTTCGCGGGCCACCACACCGAACGACTCGGCGGTGATGGGCCGGCCCAGCACGACGATGGTGTGGGTGGACGGCTCCCGCATCACCGGAAGGTCGCCGCTGCGCTCGATGGTGACGTCAAGGCCGACACCGTGAATGGCGTCCTCGACCTCGTGACGAAGCTCGGTGCCTGCGGCGACTTCTGGCGCACCGGCGACGAGCACACCAAGTGTCAGCCGCCCCCGAATGACAACCTGTTCGACGTTGAGAAGCTCAACCTTGTGACGGGACAACACCTCGAAAAGGGCAGAGGTGACACCCGGTTGATCGTGTCCGGTGACGGTGATCAGCACCGACACCTTCGTCTCGCTCACCCCCGGTAGCCCGTACGGATCCGTCAGGTGCGGACGTTCTCGTCGTTGAGCCGCGTCACGTCGCCGTCAGCCGGGCCGTGTGCGCGCCCGACATGGGCCTCGGCGCGCATTCGATCCACCATGTGTGGATAGTGCAGCTCGAATGCCGGGCGCTCCGAACGGATCCGGGGCAGCTCGGTGAAGTTATGCCGCGGCGGCGGGCAGCTGGTCGCCCACTCGAGAGAGTTGCCGTAACCCCATGGGTCGTCAACCGTCACCGGCTCGCCGTAGCGCCAGCTCTTGAACACGTTCCACACGAACGGAATGGTCGACGCGCCAAGGATGAACGCACCGATCGTCGAGATGATGTTCAGCGTGGTGAAGCCGTCCGACGGCAGGTAGTCGGCGTAGCGGCGCGGCATGCCCTCGTCACCCACCCAGTGCTGGACCAGGAACGTGGTGTGGAAGCCGATGAACGTCAGCCAGAAGTGCAGCTTGCCGAGGCGCTCGTCGAGCAGTCGGCCCGTCATCTTCGGGAACCAGAAGTAGATCCCGGCGTAGGTGGCGAACACGATGGTGCCGAACAACACGTAGTGGAAGTGCGCGACAACGAAATACGAGTCGGTGACGTGGAAGTCGATCGGCGGGCTGGCCAGCAGCACCCCAGAAAGACCGCCGAGCAGGAACGTGACAAGGAAGCCCACCGAGAACAGCATCGGTGTCTCGAATGTCAACTGGCCCTTCCACATGGTGCCGATCCAGTTGAAGAACTTGATACCGGTCGGCACCGCGATCAGGAACGTCATGAAGCTGAAGAACGGCAACAGCACGGCGCCCGTCGCGTACATGTGGTGCGCCCACACCGCGACCGACAGCGCGGCGATCGACAACGTCGCGTAGATCAGCGTGGTGTAGCCGAAGATCGGCTTACGGGAGAAGACCGGGAAAATCTCACTGACGATGCCGAAGAACGGCAACGCGATGATGTACACCTCGGGATGGCCGAAGAACCAGAACAGGTGCTGCCACAGCAGCACACCGCCGTTGGCCGGGTCGTAGATGTGGGCGCCGAGGTGTCGGTCCGCGGCCAGCCCGAACAGCGCGGCGGTCAGCAGCGGGAACGCCAGCAGCACCAGGATCGACGTCACCAGAATGTTCCAGGTGAAGATCGGCATCCGGAACATGGTCATTCCCGGCGCACGCATGCAGACCACGGTGGTGACCATGTTGACGCCGCCGAGGATGGTGCCAAGACCACCGACGGCCAGGCCCATGATCCACAGGTCACCGCCCGCTCCCGGTGAGTGGATCGCGTCGGTCAGCGGGCTGTACGCGGTCCAGCCGAAGTCGGCGGCGCCGCCGGGGGTGATGAAGCCGGCGATCGCGATCGTCGCGCCGAACAGGAACAGCCAGAACGAAAACGCGTTCAGCCGCGGGAACGCCACGTCGGGGGCGCCGATCTGCAGCGGCAGCACCAGGTTGGCGAATCCGAACACGATCGGCGTCGCGTAGAACAGCAGCATCACCGTGCCGTGCATGGTGAACAGCTGGTTGAACTGCTCGTTGGACAGGAACTGCAGGCCGGGCAGGGCAAGTTCGGTGCGCATGAACAGCGCCATCAACCCGCCGATGAAGAAGAAGACGAAGCAGGCGACGCAGTACATGATGCCGATCAGCTTGTGATCGGTGGTGGTCACCAGGTTGTAGACCAGGTTGCCCTTCGGACCGAGCCGGGCCGGGAACGGACGGCTAGCCTCGAGTTCTCCGATTGGGGGCGCTTCGGCTACCAACAGGTCCTCCAAACGTTCATGGGCACTATCCGCAAAGAGCTCGCCTACGAATCCTATCTCCCGATGGCGCCCGTGTAAGCCTGGGTCCTACAAACTGTCGTAAACGCGTTGCGACATCGACGGGCGCCTGCTTGACCAGCTGCGAACAGGCCGGATGTTAACGTCGGCGACGTGCTGATCAGCGGAGCGCGGGTACGCCTTGTGGCCGCCGCGGGCGCCGTCGTGACCGCGGTTTCGGTGACCGCGCTCAGCGGGTGCGGATCGGGCGCAGGCCCGACGTCCACGGGCGCCGAGCAATCGGTCGTCACCAGCACCACCAAGATCGCAGGCGCCGGCGTGCTCGGTAACCAGCGCAGGCCCGACGAATCGTGCGCACCGGAGCCGGTGCCGGTGGACCCCGGCCCGCCCGAACGCGAGGTCCGGCATGCCGCGGGCACCACCCTGGTGCGCGACGACCCGCAGCGCATCGTGGCGCTCTCGGGAGATGAGCTCGACGCCCTCTGCGCGCTGGGCCTGCAGTCGCGCATCGTCGCCGCCGCGCTGCCGGACGGCTCGACCGGCCAGCCGTCGTATCTCGGCACCGTCGTGCACGACGTGCCAGGTGTCGGCACCCGCGGCTCGCCCGATCTGGAGGGCATCCGGGCAGCGACGCCTGACCTCATCCTGGGTTCGGAAGCGCTGACGCCAGGAGCGTTCGGGTCTCTCTCGGAGATCGCGCCGACGGTGTTCACCAGGGCGCCAGGGGCGGGATGGCAAGAGAACCTGCGCACGGTCGGATCGGCGACCGGCCGCCTCGACGCCGCCAACGCGCAGATCGAGGGATTCCGCCAGGCCGCCGACAAGACCGGCGCCGACAACGACGCCACCCATTTCCAGGCTTCGGTGGTGCAACTGACGGACACCACGATGCGTGTCTACGGCGCCGAGAACTTCCCTGGCAGCGTGCTCGCCGATGTCGGCGTGGATCGTCCTGCGGCGCAACGGTTTACTGACAAGCCCTACATCGAGATCGGCACCACCGACACCGACTTGGCGGACTCGCCGGACTTCCGCATCGCCGACGGCGACATCGTCTACATCTCGTTCGCCTCGCCCGCCGCCAAAGACCGCGCCCCCGCTGTGCTCGAAAGCGATGAGTGGAAGAAGTTGTCGGCCACTCGCGACAACCGGGTGTTTGCGGTCAACAACGAGGTGTGGCAGACCGGTGAAGGCATCGTCGCCGCGCGCGGAATTCTCGCCGATCTGCGGTGGGTCAACGCCCCGATCAACTAAGCAATCTCACAAATCCCCGCCTGCCGACGTCTACCAAAGGAAAGCGTCGACAAGTAGGAGGAATTGTGGATTTCGGGCTCGCGGGCAAGGTGGCAGTGGTAACCGGCGGATCGAAGGGAATCGGTCTCGCGGTGACCCGTTCGCTTTTGGACGAAGGCGCTCAGGTCGTGGTGGGATCTCGAACGCTCAGCCACGAACTGCAAGAGCTGACCGGCGCGCTGAAGCACGTGCCGGTGGACCTCACCGACCCGCAGGCGCCAGCAAGATTGATCGACGAGGCGGCGCAGCATTTCGGCGGCGTGGACATCCTTGTCAACAACGCAGGTGGCCCCCCACCGGGAGTGGTGTTGCCGCACTTCGGGTTTCTGTCGCTCTCCGATCAGGAGTGGCAATCAATGGTCGACTTCAACCTGTTCTCCGCGGTGCGGGCGTGCCGTGCCGCGATCCCCGCGATGATCGACCGCGGCGGCGGCGCGATCGTGAATATCTCGTCGGGACACGGGAGGCAGCCTTCGGCGGTCAACGTCCACTACGGCGCGGCCAAGGCCGCGATGATCAATCTGACCAAGGCGTTGTCCGAGGAGTTCGGGCCGCAGGGCATCCGCGTCAACGGTGTGTGTCCGGGACCAGTGTTGACGCCGTGGTGGACCGAGAAGGGCGGAGCCGCAGATGTTCTCGCCGAGCAGACGGGATCGGCTCGCGACGACGTACTGACGAAAGTCGCACCGGAGATGATGGCATTGGCCACGGGACGACTGGTCGATCCGCAGGAGATCGCCGATGTGGTCGTGTTGCTGGCGTCGCCCCGGTCGGCGAGCACGATCGGCGCGGAAGTCGTGGTCGACGCTGGCTGGTTGAAAGGCTGCTGAACAACCCCTAACTAGGTGTCTGCAGTGCGTGCTGGCCGAACTGCCCGATCGCCAAAGACCCGTCCGGCAGCACGA
Organism: uncultured Actinomycetota bacterium; assembly: GCA_963711755.1. Lineage (GTDB taxonomy): Bacteria > Actinomycetota > Actinomycetes > Mycobacteriales > Mycobacteriaceae > Mycobacterium. The sequence continues at coordinate 967,032 of CAVQFK010000022.1, read as the reverse complement.
GTTCGCCGCTGTCGATTCGGTTGCGCAGGTACGCGAACGTCTGCGCAGTCTGGGCGAACAGGTGCTCGCCCGCGCGCAGCGCCGGTCGAGCGGCGCCTGCCGAGGCGAATTGCGGTAGCGGCTTGACCTCGGTGTGGTAGTCGACGTTGAAGAACAGCGGGAACGAGTAACGCTCTTCGGCCACCTTGCGGACCCGGTGACTGGTCGCGACGAAGGCACCGTTGGTCCACAGTTCGAGCATGTCGCCGATGTTCACCACGAACGTGCCCTCCATCGGCGGCACGTCGATCCATTCACCCGACCCGTTGAGCACCTCCAGACCCGGCGCCGTCGGCTTGAGCAGTGTGAAGCACTCGTAGTCGGTGTGCGCACCGATGCCCTGGCCGTCTTTGGCCTCGGCGTTGTAGGGGTAGTGCACCAGCCTCAACTGGCTCGGGGTCTTGGTGGCGTGCCGGGAGAACACGTCGGGATCCTCGCCAAGTGCAACCGCAAAGGCCCACAGCAGCCGGTGACCCACCTCGAGTACGGCTTCGTAGTAGGCGGTCACGGCCTCGGCGAAGCCCGGCACGTCCGGCCACGCGTTGGGGCCGAGCATCGGGTTGCCCGCCAGGTAATCCGGGTCGTCGGCGGGCAGGTCCAGCGCGGTGTCGAACGCCTCCTTGAAGTCAGGAGTGCCTGCCTCCACGCCCTCTTCGCCGACGGGCACGTATCCGCGGTGGCAGCGCGACAGGCCGATGTAGCTACGCATCTTCTCCTCGACGGGCAGCGAGAAGAACTCCTTGGTCGATTCGAGCAAGCGGTCGAACAGCGGCTCACCGACACCGGAGCCGCTGATATAGAAGAAGCCGACATCGCGTGCTGCCCTGCCGATCTCGGCAGCGACACGCTCGCGCTCAGCACGCTCCGGCGACCGCAGTCCGCTGATGTCCACGATCGGTACCGAGGTAAAAGACGTTGCGCCACTCATGGATTCACGTTCCCTTCGCGTCGTTCGATCGTCCAGCGCACTCCGTTGGCCCAGACGTGCTCACCGCTGATCACCAGCGCATTCCATTGCGGTCCTTCGACCGAGTCGATAAGAACGGTGCCACCGCCGGCCCAGCCGAAGAGCTGGCCGACTCTCAAAAGCAGACCGGGCTGGCCGCTCGGAGCGACCAGGAACAGCGCACCGCACGGCGTCGCGGCCTCGCTCTCACGACACCAATGCTCGACGTACTCGGCATGCACGCCGGTCTCGACGAGGACGCCGTCGCTCCAATGCATCGACCCGGCGTCGGGAAACGGCCCGGGCGGCTCGAGGTCGACCGACCGGTGCCATTCAAAAACGTTGTCGCTCTGACTCAGTGTGCCGGCAAAACCGCGGGTGTCGACGTAGGCGGTGATGCCCTGCAGCCAGGTAACGCCGGTTCCGGAATCGCGAGAACCGTCGGGGTTGATCAGCAGCGTTCGCCGCCACAGCCCGGCGCAGTCCGAAGCCAGCACCGCGGTCATGCCGACTCGTCCCACCGCTGTTGCAGCAGGGTCAATCCGTCTTCGGTCGGCGTGCCAAGCGCACGTACCCTGGCGATCCCGCCATCGGGGTATGCCTCGACACGCAGCGCGGTGATCCCGGGAGCGTTCACGATAAATACCTGCCTGGCGTCCGGAATCAACGCTGTTCGTGGCAGCACAATTTCGTCGAACGCCAACAGTGCCCATCCGTGTTTCTCGTCGGCCAGTGCCCGAGTGCCGCGAACCGCCACCTGCGGTGTGGCGTTGAAGACGAAACACGTGGTGTCGATCTCGAGACGACGCAGATCGGCGGGTACCGCGAACGAGATCATCACCGCGTCGTGGGTGTCCGGTCCGATATCGCGGCGTCTGCGGGTCTCCCAGCCGTCGCCCATGTTGCGCGGTCGGCCCGGTTCGATCAGAGCATTGGCGTGGGAATAGAAGCTGTCGCTGCACCATTCGACGCGGCCACCGCACTCGATACTGGACACCTCGACGGTCACGTCCGACCACAGCGCCGGGTCGGGGATGACGTCGCCGAATGCCCGCAGCCGGGCCACTCCCCCGTCGGATTCCAGCCGCAAGCGCAGATGATTCCAGCGACGCGGGTTGTCGACAGCCAGCAGGTTGTGCGAATCCGGTTTCAGCACAGTCGATTCGACGAGCGGCACCCAGTCCACGTCCGGTCCGGTCGGATCGCATCCCGGTTCGAGCGCGCACCCGTCGATCCGGCAGCCGGTTGGTTGATTGCCGGAGAAGAAGCGAGTGTCGACGTCGATCTCGTGCAGTCGGCCGGTGACGCCAAGCCGGATGATCGCCCAATCACCGTTCGGCCAGGCATGCCGTCGAGTCTCCCAGCCGTCCACAACCTCGCCACGCTGGTCGTACGTTCCTGGTACGAATGCGGGTTCCGTCGGGTCGATGAGCCGTTCCTTGAACCCGAACGATTCGTCGCTTGCGGCGACGACGCTGCCGCCGAGGGCACGTGACGCCAAATCGGCGGCGCCCGCGATTCGGCGCATCACGATCCCAACCCCAACGCTTTCGATATCGGCCAGTGACTGCGCGGATTGTCTGGTCCCTGCGCGTAAACCCCGGCCTTGCTGGTGGACAGCCCCATGCCGACGACCGCCTGAGCCAGCCCCACCGCCGCGGCCACGCCGTCGACCGCAGGAACACCGGCCTTTTCGGTGATCGCCGACGTCACTCCTGCCATCCCCGCACAGCCGAGGCAGATCACGTCGGCACCGTCCTCGTTCACCGCGCGGATCGCCTCGTCGACAATGGCGGCGACGGCAGCTGCCGGGTCGAAGTCCACCTCGGCGGTGCCCACGCCGCACGCGCGCACCGAGACGCAGTGCGCGTCGAGTCCGGCGAGCTTCAACCGGTCCTCGATCGGCGCGATGGAGCGGGCCAGCGTCGTGACGACCGAGAACCGCCTGCCGATAAGGTGGGCGATGTGCGCCGCGCACTCGGCGATGTCGAACACCGGTACCGTCAACATCTCTTGGAGGGCATCCTTGCCGTGTTCACCGAACCCGGCCAGCACAACGGCGTCGTGGTCGAATCGGCCCGCATCGAGAAGCCGGGCGACCACATCCATCACCCCGACCGCCGACAAATAGCTCTCGGCAGCGGAATCGACCGCGCTGGCCCCGAAATGCGGTGCGATGCATTCGATCTCCGTCCCGGGGCCGGCCGCGTCACGCGCGGCCGCAGCGATCTCGCTGGTCATCGACGCGGACGTATTGACGTTCGCCACCAGAATTTTCACGCAGGCTCCCGCACCCTGTCGAAGACCAGCTGTCCCGCCGACCAGGTCTGCAGCACCGAACCGCGCAGCGCCATACCGTGATACGGGGTGACCGGCTGCCGGTGCCGAAGCGCGCCGGCGTCGACCACCTCTTCGGAATCCGGATCGAAGACGCAGAAGTCCGCCCGCAGCCCTACCGCAATCCGCCCCCTGTCGACGAGCCCTGCCAGCACGGCGGGACTCTGGGACATCCACCGGCTGAGGTCGGTGACCCCGAATCCACGCTGCTCGGCATGCGTCCATACGGCCCGCGGACTGAGTTGCAGCGAGCTCACCCCGCCGAATGCCCGCCCGAAGTCGCCATCGCCCTTGTAGTCGGGTGCGCACGGCGAGTGGTCCGAAACGACCATGTCCAGCGTTCCGTTGAGAAGGCCGTCCCACAACATGTTGCGGTTGGTCCAGCCGCGGATCGGCGGGCATACCGCGAACTCGGTCCCGCCGTCAGGGATGTCCTCGGCGGCGAAAGTGAGGTAGTGCGGACAGGTTTCGGCGGTGACCGGCACCCCGGCCAGCTTGGCCTCTGCCAACTGCGCCAGCACCGGTCCACTGGAGACGTGCACGACGTGTGCACGCGCGCCGGTGGCCCCAGCGGCGTGCAGCACCAGCGCCACGGCATCCTCCTCGGCCGCGTCGGGCCGCGAATGCAGGAACGACGAGTAGTCGCGGCCGCTCGGGCGTTGGCCACCTTCGATGACGTCGTGGCTCTCGGCGTGTACCAGCAGAACCGAATCGAGGTCGGCAATCCGGGCCATCGCTTGCCGGAACTGACCGGGCGTCAGGTGCGGGAAGTTCGGGTTCCCCGAATCGGTGAGGAAACATTTGAAGCCGCGCACACCTGCCGTCGTCAACGAGGCGAGGTCGTGCAGGTTATCGGGTACCACCCCGGCCCAGTAGCCGATGTCGACCAGCCGGTTGTCCTGGGCGGCGGCTTGTTTGGCGTGCAACGCCGCGACGCTCGTGGTCACCGGATCGGAATCCAGCGGCATGTCGACCAACGTCGTGATGCCGCCGGCCGCGGCCGCAGCGGTCGCCGTCGCGAAGCCTTCCCAGTCGGTGCCGGGCTCATTGATGTGCACATGCGTATCGACGAAACCTGGAAGCAGAACGGCATTGGACGGCACGCACGCCTCCGCGGCCGGGTAGTCCGCGTCGAACGCGCCGATATCTGCGATGCGGCCCCCGGCGATCACGACGGCCGCCGGGCGCACTGTCCCGTCGATCAGCATCCGCGAGGCGCGGAGCACCACATCGGTCATCCGAACCGCTCGTGGAACTGCTGGGTCAGTTCCGGCCACACGTGTGGGTCGTGGCCGGGAATCAGGGGATATCCCTTCTCCTTCGCCAATCTCTTGAGCCGACGGATCGGCTCGATCGTCTCCTCCGGTGTGACGTCGATGAACCCGCCGATCGGCAATTCATGCTCGATGTTCTCGGTGAGATCCGCGGCATCGAAGGCGAAGACGAACCCGTCACCCCCGACCGAATCGTCGAGTTCGACCATGAAACTCTGATGGCCAGGGGTGTGCCCGTAGGTCGGTATTGCGGTGATCCCCGGCGCGATCTGTGCCTGCCCATCCGCCAGCTGCCAGTCGATGTTGGGATCGTCGAAGTCCACCCGCACAATCGCATTGCGCTCGGGCTCAGGGTGATTCGACAGTCCGTACTCCAGTTCGATGCGCTGTGCGTGGACAGGCACCTTGCCTGCGAACAGCTTCAGCCCGCCCGCGTGGTCGTGGTGCAGATGGCTGACCGCAACGGCGTGGATGGCATCGAAGTCGACGCCCACCTCGGCGAGGCGCTGCTCGATGGGCTCCCCGGGACCGGGGAGCACGGGGCGGTACTCCACGGTCGGGAAGAACCGTCGGTACAGCGCAGGGTCGCGGACCAGCGCGGTGTTGAACCCCGTGTCGAGCAGCACCCAACCGCCGTCGGTCTGCAGCAGCACACCGGGAACCGGTTCACGCATCCGCTCCTCGGCAGGCGCGCCATACACCGAAACGGATTTCGGCAGCTCCTCCCAGCCGAGCGTCAGCAGGATGATGCGGCGGACTTTTCCTGTCATCAGCCCACCGAAAGTGCGGCAATCCGCAGCGAGTTCGGATTCGACAGCGCGTGCGCCTGCTCCACTCCCTTCAGCCACGGCTGGGCGACCACGAAGTCGTCGATGTCGGCGACGTTCAACCAGCATCCCGTCTCTTCGGCCGCTGCGCCTGCTTCCGAAAAGGGTTGTGGCTCACCAGTTGGTAGACCCTTGGCCAGCGCATCGCTCACCCGGGGCGACGAGCAGCCGAGGTAGTTGATGCCACCGTCCTTGTCCCAGGAGATATGGCCCCAGGTGTAGGGCGACGGTGCATCCGGCCACACCGTATTGGCCATGATCTCCGGCGCCGCTTGCATGTCCGTGCCGATCCAGCCGTAGATCTCCGATGTCGGGTAGCCCTGCACCTTCGCGGTGATTCCAGCGGCCGCGAGTTGCGTCTGAACGAGATTGCCGATCAGCTGCATGTCGGGGTTGCTCGTGTCGTACCCGATGGTCACCGTCTTCTGATCGGCAGGCAATCCCGCAGCGATCTCCGTCAGCGCCGAGGGGTCATGCTTCACAGTCTGTTTCCCGTACTCAGCGGCCAGCACATACGGCGGGTACAGCTGCGCGCCGATCTTGCCGCGGCCGAAGAATGTCTGCTTGACCAGTTGATCGACGTCGATGGCATCGATCACCGCGTTCCTGGTGACCTGGTCCTTCATGATGCCCTTGTTCGGGTTGACGTAGACGAACGCAGCCATCATCGTCGGCAGCGAGTAGTGCGAGTACTTGTCGTTGTTCAGATACTGCTCGACGGCCGAGGACGGCAGGTCATGCAGAATCGCGGCGAGCTGGCCGTTGTTGAACTGCAACTGCTGCGCGGACGTGTCGGTGATGACGGGCATCTCGACTTTCTCGAAATATGGTTTGGTGCCCCAGTATTCGGGGAACGATGCCATCGCGTAGCGCGAGCCGACCTCTGCGGCGGTCAGCGTGTACGGGCCGGTGCCCAAGTCGTGCGTGGTGAGATAGTTCTGCGCAAAGTCCGAACCGGCATTCTTCTGCAGCCCGGTCGGGCTCATTATCCGCGGCCCGTATGGCGAGGCCAGGTAGTCGAGAAACTCCGAGTTGGGTGTCTTCAACGTGATCGTGACACCGTAATCACCTTGTGTGGTGATCGATTCGATGTCCGCGACCATGTACGCCGGGCCGCCGTTGACGGCCAGCCTGCGGTCGAACGATGCCTTGACCGCGTCGGATTTGAACGGCGTCCCGTCATGGAACTTCACGCCCTCACGAAGCTTGAAGGTGAAGACCTTGTTGTCGGGCGAAGGGGTCCACTCGGTGGCCAGCAGCGGCTCGAATTCGGCCTTGTCCTGGCCGCCCTTGAACTGCAGAAGGCCCTCGTAGAGATTGGTGGTCAGCAGCAGGCCCTGCCCCGCGTAATACACGTCAGGATCCGGCGGCTGGCCTGGATCCTGCAGAAACGACAGATGCAGCACCTTGTCGGTCGGCGCCGCGTTCGGCGCGCCGCCGCCGGAATCCGAACCACCGCAGGCCGATAGGGTCAGTATCGCGACCGCGCACGCCGCGGCAATGGTCAAACGTCGGTTTCTCATCGTGCTGCTCCTTCGAGGAGGTGTTGTTCGAGTTGGTTGAACGCGGTGAGGATCTCCTCGGTGGTGCGCTTGGCACCGGTCTGCAGGTACTCCATCGCCTCGAGCGCCGCGTCGTGGAGATACTGCGAGGAGCCCCCGACACAATCGGTGACGACGCGCACGTAGTAGTCCCGCTGATGAGCGTCGGCGAACGTGTAGTGCACGCAGACGTCGGTGAGGCCGCCGATCAGGATCAGCGTCGACGCGCGTAGTCCCCGCAGCACGATCTCGAAATCCGTTCCGATGAAACCCGAGTAGCGCCGCTTGACGATGTGGACCTCACCAGGCTCAGGGAGTAATGCGGGGTGCAGCGCCGTTCCCGGCCTACCGTCCACGCAGTGCACGCCTTCCGTGCCGTCGAGTTCGCGGCCGAAATCGATTCCGCTTGGCCGGTGCACCTCCTGGAAGAACACCACGGGCACGTTCGCGGCACGGGCCGCAGCGAGCAATCGCTGTGCACGTTCGATGCGGTCCTGGTAGCCGGGCATGTGGACGATGCCCACCTCCTCGGCAGGCATATCGCCGCTCTCCTGCATGTCGACGACGACGAGCACAGGCTGCCCGACGATGAGTGGCTGTGTTGGCACCTAACCTCCTGTTACTGCGATTCGTGGATCCGCCGCCGCCTGTAGGAGGTCGACTGCGGTGTTGATGACGACGTAGAGCACGCCCAACGTCAGCGTGACGCCTGCGATGGCGGGGAAGTCGGCGACCGGGATGCTCTGTGCGATGTACTGACCGATTCCCGGCCAGCCGAAGACCTGCTCGATGACCAGCACGCCGGAGAACATCAGACCCACCTGCAGCCCCGTCATCGACAACGCGCCACCCACAGAGTTGCGCAGCACATGGCCCGCCATGATCCGGCCCTCCGAAAGACCTTTTGCCCGCGCCGTTCTGGCGTAGTCGCTATCGGCGTCGGTCAGCAGGCTGGACCGCAGGACCCGTCCGATCGCGACCGCCGGGCCGAGCGCGATCACCACAGCAGGAAGGATCAGATGGTGCAGTGCGTCGGCGACGACGTCGAGCCGCCCGGACAGGAGCCCGTCAATGGTCAGCAGCCCGGTAGGCCCGGTCGGCGGATCCGGCACGTTGATGCGGCCATTCGCGGGCACCCAACCGAGCTTCTGATAAAAGAGAATCAACCCGAGGATGCCGAGCAAGAACATCGGTGCGGCGGCGCCGGTGAACAGTATGGCCCGCAGTACACCCGCGCCCCGCCATTTCAGCGTCGTGCCGAAGGCCAGCAGTCCCGCGAGGATCAGCGCCAATCCCAGCCCGCACAACGCCAGTTCGAGTGTCGCAGGGAAGAAGCTGCCGAGATCGCTGCTCACCGGGTGCCGCGTGCGATACGAGCTACCCAGGTCGCCGTGGGATGCCGCGACCAAGTAGCTCCAGAACTGGTTGATCATCGGCTCATTCAGCCCCAGCGCTTCGCGACGCTCCGCGACCGCGGCCGCGGATGCGTTTGCGCCAAGTTGCGCCTTAACGGGATCCATCGGCGAAATGTGCTGCAGCACAAACATCACCGCGACAAGTGCGATGAGGATGGCCGCCGTAGCGGCCAGCCGAGACAGGATGAAGTTGCGCATGCCCGCTTCCTAGCTCGTCTTCATCAGGTTGCGCAGGCAGTCACCTGCGATGTTCGCGACCAAGGCAAGCACGAGCACAGCGAGACCGGGCATCACCGGAATCCACCACTGCTGAAGGAAGTACGTCAAGTTGCGGGCGGTGTCCGCGCCCAGCTCGGGGGCGGGCGCCGATTGGCCGAGTCCGAGGAACGACAGCGCCGCAAGGGTGAGGATCAGTGTGCCGATGTCGAGGCTGGCAGCGACCAACGCGTTGGGCGTCGCGCCGGGCAGCAAATGGCGCAGCGCCAGTCGAATTCGGCCAACCCCTGCGAGTTTTGCGGCCTCCACGTGCGGACGCGCGGCGAGTCGGGCGACCTCGCCGCGCACCAACCGCGCGTAGAACGGCCACCACACGATCGACACCGCGATCAGCGTGTGCACGAAGCCAGGACCCAGCGCCGCGACCACCGCGATGGCCAACACCGGTGCGGGCAACGATAGGAAGGCGTCGGTGATTCGCATCAGCACTGTATCGACCCACCCGCCGGTGGCGCCGGCGATGAGCCCGACGAGCCCGCCGATCAGCAGCCCGATCGCGACCACGACCAGCGCCGCGAACCAGCTTGCGCGAGCGCCGTACAGCACCCGCGACAGGATGTCGCGGCCGACACTGTCGGTGCCCAGAAGGAAGCCGTCCTTACCTGGTCCCTGCAGCGGCATCCCGACCGGGATCAGCGGATCGTGCGGCGCCACGAGCGGCACCGCGATGGCGATCAGCGTCACGAGGATGGCGAGCGAGACGCCGGTCCAGGTGAGCACCGTGGAACGGGAACTCGTCAGCGACAGGCGTTTACCGCCTCGGACCAGTGGTGCGGTGGGTATCGCGATCGCCATCAGACCGCCCGCCTTTCGATGCACGCCACCTGATGCGGGTTGCCGGGCAGCCCCTCCAAGCGGACATCGAGCTCGGCGCCGCTACACGCGTCGACCGAGATCGCGCAGCGCGGGTGGAAGGCGCAGCCATCGGGAGGTGACAGTGGACTCGCGGGTTCGCCTGGCAGTACCCCGGATTCGCGGCCGAGGTCGGGAATCGAGTCGACGAGTGCCTGGGTGTACGGATGGGCCGGTTCGCCGATGACTCGCTCGGCGGGCCCGATCTCGACGATGCGGCCCAGGTACATGACGGCGATCCGGTCGGCGACGACGCGGGCAACGGAAAGATCGTGCGTGACGAAGACAACCGACATGTCAAGGCTTCTGCGCAGGTCGCCGATGAGGTTGAGCACCGAGGCGGCAAGAGAAACATCCAAGGCACTGGTCGGCTCGTCGCACAGCAGCACTGACGGCGGCACGACGGTGGCGCGGGCCAACGAAACGCGCTGCCGCTGGCCGCCCGACAGCTGACCCGCGCGTGACTTCGCGACCTCGGCAGGCAGCCCGACGCGTTCGAGCACCTCGGCCACCGCGTCGCCTCGGCCTGCACGCGACATGCCCGTCCCGCGAAGTCGCTCGGCGATCAGCTCACCGACCGACAACCACGGGGTCAGCGAAGCGCCTGCGTCCTGGAACACCATCTGCGGGCGCCTGGCGTCGGTCAGCTCGACCGACCCGGACGTGGCGTTCTCCAGCCCGGCGATGATCCGCAACAGTGTGGACTTGCCCGATCCGCTTTCCCCGACAAGGGCCACCGACTCACCGTGGCCGATTTGCAGCGAAACTCCGCGCAGCGCTTGCAGTTTGCCGCGCCGCGAGACGGTGAACGTCTTGGTCACGTTCTTGCACACCACCGAGGGCGGCTGGCCGTTGCTCTCCCGCTCGGGAGCCGCAAAAGGTTCTGCGGTGTTTGTCGACGCGATTCCGAGCCGCGCCGCGATGTCGTCCAGTGGGCGGATGCACGCACTCACCCGACCGGGCGCGACATCGACGGGGTCCGGTGGAGTCGTGGTGCAGTCGTCGGTGGCGACGGCACAGCGCGGTACGAAGGCGCATCCCGGCAGCGACATCGTGGCACTGGGCACTGAACCGGCGAGCGCGGCAAGCTTGCGGTCGCGAGCGGTGTCCAGCGTCAGCCGAGAGCGCAGCAACCCGTGGGTGTACGGGTGAGCGGGAGCGCCGAGGACCTCGGCGGTCGGACCGATCTCGGCGATGCGGCCGGCGTACAGCACGGCGATGCGGTCCGAGATCTGCGCGGCAACCCCGAGGTCGTGGGTGATCAGCACGATGCTGCAGCCGATCTCGTCGCGCAGGCGGCTCAGCAAGCGCAGCACCTGGGCCTGCACCGTGACGTCAAGCGCTGTGGTCGGTTCGTCGGCGATGATCAGTTCCGGGTCACCTGCGACCGCCATCGCGATCATCACGCGTTGTCGCAGGCCGCCGGAGAGTTCGTGCGGAAAGGCGCGCATCCGGCGCTTGGGATCGGGGATGCCGACGGCGGTGAGCAGGCGCAGCGCCTCGTCGGTGCTTCCCGCGGCCTCGGTGACCTGACGGCCGATCCGCATCGTCGGATTCAGCGAGGTCATCGGATCCTGGAAGACCGCACCCAGGTCGAGCCGACGGACCTTGCGCAATGCCTTCGGCTCACCGCTGACCATGTCCGCTCCGGTTACGCGGACGGTGCCATCGATCTTGGCGTGCTTGGGCAACAGTCCCAGCAGGGTGAACCCGAGAACGCTCTTACCGGAACCGGATTCGCCGACCAACCCGAGGATCTCGCCGGGCACTATGTCGAGGGATACCCCGCGCAACGCGGCGACGTCAGACCCGTTCCTGCGGAAGGTGACCCGAAGGTCGTCGACCGTCGCGACCGAATCCGGACTCGGCGGAACCGCGGCGTGCACCAGCGGTGCGTCGACTGCAGAAGCCGCAGTGACCATCGAAGCACTCCTGGAAGTATCGCGATGCCGCAGCACGACATCGTGCCCATTGGCCTGTCAGTTGACAGTTTTCACGGGACGCGAACCCGATGGGTGTCGCTGGCGTAACCAATCGACGGCGCAAGTAACCGATGCGTATCGCGTGTTTCTATCGCGTGACAGAAAAGGGTGGGGTACCGATCCGGGGCCCGGATAGTCCACGATGGGATCATGTCGCTCGCCAGGGCCGGACGCCCACGTCTGCACGTCCAGCGGCGTCCAGGGACCACCGCTCGTGACGAAATCCTCGACGCTGCAGGTGAATTATTCACCACTTTGGGCTACACCGGCACGTCCACTCGGACCATCGCCGACTCGGTGGGCATCCGCCAGGCGTCGTTGTATCACTACTTCAAGACCAAAGACGACATCCTGTGCGATCTGCTGAGCCAGACCGTAGCGCCAACGCTGTCCTTCATCCCGAGTCTGCTCGGAGCCCAGCCTGCGCTGAGCGCAGCCGAACACCTCCACGCGCTGGCGGCCTTCGACGGCGGCCAATTGCTCAGCGGGCGTTGGAATCTCGGTGCGCTCTACCTGCTGCCCGAACTGCGCGGCGCCCGGTTGGAACCGTTCTGGTCGGACCGCGAGCGACTGCGGCTGCACTACCTGGCCCTCAGCCGGGCCGTCGTGGATCAAAGTGGCGTGCACGAGGCCGCGGCGGACCTGCCGTTCCGCCTCGTCGAATCGCTGGTGAACATGTGGTCGGTGCCGCGCGGACCCGAACGCTCCGAGCTGCCCTTTCACGTCGCCGATGCCTGCCTGCGCGTGCTCGGCATCCCCGACGACGCCACGCCTGCGGTGCGTGAGCGCAGCCGCGACGAGGTGGAGCGCTATGCGGGCGCCTTGGCTGACGGCGATGGGGCCGAAGCGGATTCGGTGTATCGCAGGTAGGTCGGCCAGTCGCCGTGATGCGAGATGTCCTCGCCGTCATGCCACGCGTCCATCGCACACCCAAACCCGACGACTTCGCTGCCGTCTGCGAGGGTGACCCGACCGAGTGCCATCGGGGCGGGCAGCGACGCAAGGAAGTCACCCAACATCGCGGTGCTCACCAGCCACAGCTCCCCGCCGATCGCGGTTCCGTCCTCGGCACCGACGCGTGCCAGTCCCGGCTTTGGCGGCTCGGTGTCAAGGCGGACCAGTCGGTACAGTGGCGCGGTTTGCGCCGGCCCAAGCCAGCGCGCGCCCCGGTCGGTCAGCTGCCAAGCCAACGGTTGACCGCGCAGGTGTGCGCCGACGACCAGCAGCGGTGTGACCGGACGACCGACTCGTGCCGGCCAAGGAACTTGCGGGGCACCAACTTTCGCTACACCCCGTGCCGTAACCGGGGGCGAGGGTTGGATGACAAGGCGCGCGATGTCGAACGCGACGGCGTCCGCGCCTGAACGCGCGACCACCGACACACCGAACTGATCCTCGCCCGCGGTACCAGACGACACGGCCACCGCGCACAGGTCCATCAGATTGCAGAAGTTCGTAAACGTGCCCAGTCGGGAGTTCACCGCAATCGGGTCGCGCGCCACGTCGGAAATCGTCGGGTGGTCCGTGGTCGTCGGGATGAGAAGCGCATCGCAGTCACCGAGCTCGGCGTGTGCGATCGCGGTGAGCTCGGTAAGCCGAACGCGGTCACGCAGGAGGGCGGTTGCGGGCACGGTTCCCGCCGCCGAAACTATCGCTCCCACCACAGGATCGACGTCGTCGGGGTGGGCGTCGACGAATGCGCCAACCGCCTCGTGCCGTTCGGCCACCAGGCCGCCGTCATACAGTAGCCGGGCGGCCTGCAGAAACGGTCCGAGGTCGATTTCCTTCAGTGTCACACCGTGATTCGCAAGGCGCTCACACGCGCTGCGGAACGCTGTTCGCCAGGTTTCGGAGAGGCCGGGAAGCTCGCGGGGCACGGCGACCACCGGTGTCTGCGGCGCGGCGAGCGGGGCGTCGCCGCGCAAGTTCGCATCGGCCATCACGCCGATCGCGGCATCGGCGGTATCGAGGTCACGGGCGAATACGGTCACGCAGTCATATGACCTGCACGCGGGGATGACGCCATCGGTCGGCACCACACCGAGCGTGGGTTTGATCCCGACGATGCCCTGCAGTGCGGCGGGCACGCGGCCTGATCCGGCGGTATCGGTGCCGACGGCGATGTCCACAAGGCCGAGCGCGACCGCGACCGCGGAGCCCGAACTGGATCCACCGGAGATGCGATCGGGCCGTCTCGCGTCGCGCACTGCGCCGTGCGGGCTGCGGGTGCCGACAAGACCCGTCGCGAACTGGTCGAGGTTGGTGGCGCCGATGACAACGGCGCCCGCCGCCCGTAGCCGCGCCACCGCGGGTGCGTCTTCGAGCGCCGGAGTCGACGCGTACGCAGGGCACGCCGCCGTCGTCGGCAGGCCCGCGACATCGACGTTGTTCTTCACCGCAGCCGTCAGCCCGGCCAGCGGCAGCTCGGAGCCTGCCTCGACCGCCGCGTCGACGGCCGCGGCGTCGGCCAGCGCATCGGCCAAGGGGCGCAGGAAGATCCAGATCTCGGGGCGTTCGACGGCATCGATGGCCGCGTAGGCCGCGCACACCCGTTCGACCGCGGTCATGCCGGAATCCCCGCTGCGTCCTGCCCGTCTGCGGCGGGGCCCACGACCATCAGCGGCGCACCGGTGTCCACCTGATGTCCTGCCGCGACGAGCACATGGGTGACGATGCCATCGGTCGGCGCTGTGAGCACGGTCTCCATCTTCATCGCTTCGAGGGCCAACAACGACTGACCGGCCACCACACGGTCGCCGACCTCGACATCGACCTTCCACACACTGGATGCGAACGGTGCGTCCACCCGATGGGCGCCCTCGTCCAGGTCGAGGTCGGCGGTCACCGGCACCATCGACTCGGCCCGTTCGGCCCGATCGAACTCGCCTGCGGCGGCCCACGCGGCGCGCTCGGCCGCGAACGCCGCGCTCTGCCGCTCGCGAAAGTCCGCGATCGAGTCGGCGTTGTCGGCAAGGAAGCGTTCGTGGTCGGCCAGCGAGAAGGTGCCCTCGGTGATGTCGATCGATCCGCGTCCCGCCGCGAGGTCGGCGCGCAGTTCGAGCAGTTCGTCCGCGGTCACCGGATACCACGAGATCCGGTCGAAGAAGCGCAGCAGCCATGGGCTGCCCGGCTCGAACGGCGCGGTGTGACGGTAGCGGCTCCACACCTGCGTCGTGCGTCCGACGAACTGATAGCCGCCCGGCCCCTCCATACCGTAGATGCACAGGTAGGCGCCGCCGATACCGACCGAGTTCTCCGCGGTCCACGTGCGGGCGGGGTTGTACTTCGTCGTGACGAGTCGGTGCCGCGGATCGAGCGGGGTGGCAACGGGCGCGCCGAGGTAGACGTCGCCGAGTCCGAGCGTGAGGTATTCGGCAGAGAACACCGTATCCATCACGTCGTCATGCGACGCTAAACCGTTGATGCGACGGATGAATTCGATGTTCGACGGACACCACGGCGCGTCGTCGCGCACACCGGAGGTATAGCGGGCGATCGCTTCCCGGGTCGCCGGATCGTCCCACGACAGCGGCAGCCGGACCGACCGGCTGGGCACCACCAGCTCGGAGGACGCCGGCAGTTCGGTCTCCAGCTCGAACAGCAGCCCGAGCAGCCGATGGATCGGCAGCAGGTCGGGGTCCACGTGAACTTGGAGCGAGCGGATGCCCGGCGTCAGGTCCAGGATCCCCGACACGGCGCCGCCCTTGAGCTCCGCACCGAGCCGCTGATGCAGCGCATGCACGCGGGCGCGCAGCGCGAGGTCGAGCACCATGTCGCCGTACTCGACCAAGACGTTGTCGTCGCCGTTGCGCCGGTACGTGACCGCCGGGCTACCCTCACCCGACCGTCGCGCCAGCACACCGTCGTCGCCGTCGCCGCCCAGACGTGGCACGAAAGATGCTGCGCCCCTGTTACTTCCGAGATCAGTCGGGGACGGTGCGTCGACCGCCCGGATCGGGACGAACCGCACCGTGTCGCCGGGCCGTAGCTGCCCGAGTTTCCATCGGTCGGCGGCGACCACCGTGACGGGGCAGACGAATCCGCCCAGGCTGGGTCCGTCAGGACCGAGCAGGATCGGTGTGTCGCCGGTGAAGTCGAGCGCTCCGACGGAGTACGCGGTGTCGTGGATGTTCGACGGGTGCAGTCCGGCCTCTCCCCCATCCGGGCGGGCCCACTCGGGCCGCGGGCCTTCGAGCCGCACGCCGGTGCGGGCCGAATTGAAGTGCACCCGGTAACTCGCCGTCCAGAGGGTGTCGATGTCCGCACGGGTGAAGAACTCCGGTGCGCCGTGCGGGCCCTCGGTGACGGCCAGGTCCCAGTCCGACCTCATCGCAGGCCGCACCTCGATCGGAACCGGCCACCCGCCAACCGCCGGCGATGCCCGAAGCACGTCACCGACCACCAGCTGGCGCCCGCCGTGGCCACCGAAGCGGCCAAGGGTGAAGGTCGATGCGCTGCCGAGATACGAGGGCACGTCGAGCCCGCCCTCGACGAGCACGTAGGTTCGCAGGCCGGCCGTCTCCGCGGCGCCGACGTCGAGCACCGCATCCGCTGGCAGGTCGATCGGCTCCCACATCGGCGCCGGTGAACCATTCACGGTGACATGGCATTCGGCGCCAGTGACGCAGACCGTGGTCGGGTGGGTGAAATGCAGCATGGGCCCCGAGGCGGTGCACTCGAGTCCCGGCGCCCCTTCGAGGTTGCCAAGCGCCCGATTGCCGAGCCGGAACGACAGATCGTCCATCGGCCCGCTTGGTGGAACACCGACGTGCCACAGCCCCACCCGGCCCGGCAGATCCTGAATCGTCGTCAGCAGGCCGGCACGCTCAACGGTGATTCGCGGCCGGGGATCGGCGACAGCGGCAAGGGTCGACGTACTGTGGCTAGCCGCTCGCACGTCGGGATGGTCGACGGCCGCGCGGAGCAACCCGGTGTTGACCTCGATGCCCTGCAGCACAGTGGAATCCAGCGCGCGGCCGAGCCGGTCGAAGGCTTGGTCTCGATGCTCACCCACGGTGATCACCTTGGCGAGCAGGGGGTCGTAGGACGCCGACACCTCGGTGCCCGGCTCCACCCAGGTGTCGACACGCACGTGCTCCTCGTCAGGAAAATCCACGGCCGTCAGCGTTCCCGTGCTCGGGCGGTAGTCCCGCGACGGGTCCTCCGCATACACGCGCGCCTCAACGGAGTGCCCCCGAACCGACACCTCACCAGTGGTTCCGCCCGGCGTCAGATGGGCGTCGAGCACGTCTCGGTCACCGCGCGCGAGCCGAAACATCCAGCTGGCCAAGTCGATTCCGGTCACCGCCTCGGTCACCGGATGCTCGACCTGCAGCCGCGCGTTGACCTCGAGGAACGAGGCCTCGCATCGGCGTGGGTCGTAGACGAACTCAACAGTGCCCGCCGAGCGGTAGGCGACCGATTCCGCCAGCGCCCGCGATGCCGAATGCAGTTGCGTCCGAACGGCATCGGACAGGTTCGGCGCAGGGGCCTCTTCGATCACCTTCTGGTTGCGGCGCTGCAGCGAACAGTCACGGTCGCCGAGAGATACGACGCGGCCGGTACCGTCGCCGAAGATCTGAACCTCCACATGTCGGGCGTGTTCGACGTAACGCTCGACGAATACGCCTGCCGACCCGAAACTGCGCTCGGCCATCCGCGTTACGCGGTCGAACGCGGCACGAAGATCGTCGGCGTCCCGGCACACCTGCATACCGATGCCACCACCGCCGCCCGTCGCCTTGAGCATCACGGGATAGCCGATCGCGGTGGCGGCGGCCACCGCGTCCGCTGCACTGTCGAGTAATCCGGACCCCTGAAAGACGGGGACGCCCGCGGCGATGGCCGCGTCGCGGGCGGTGTGCTTGGTGCCGAATACACGCAGTTGATGCGGTGTCGGACCAACGAATGTCAGGCCCGCGCCTTCGACGGATTCTGCGAAATCGGCGTCCTCGGAGAGAAATCCGTATCCAGGGTGAATCAATTGGGCGCCGGTTGCCAGCGCTGCATCCACGATTGCGTCCGATCGCAGGTAGCTCTCTCGCGGCGCGGCAGGGCCGAGCCGTACCGCCTCGTCGGCGAGGCTCACGTGCGGAGCGCCGCGGTCGGCATCGGAGAACACGGCGACGGTGCGCATGCCGAGGGTACGTGCGGCGCGCACCAAGCGAACGGCGATCTCGCCGCGGTTGGCGACAAGAACGGTGTCGGTCATGCCGCCGCGCCGGGGCGTGTGACGATCATCCGGACCGGCGTCGGGTTGAAGGCGTTGCACGGATTGTTGATCTGCGGGCAGTTGGACACCAGGACCAGCGTGTCGCCATCGGCGCGCAGCGCGATGCGCTTGCCAGGTGCGGAAAGCCCATCGACGATGCCGAGTGCACCGTCGGGATCGACCGGCACGTTCATGAACCAGTTGATGTTGCTGGCCAGGTCACGCGCGCCGAGCCCGTACCTGGCTCCCTCGATGAGGAAGTTCTCCATGCAGCCGTGCTGGGCGCGCGTGTGCTGTCCGTAGCGCAAGGTGTTGGATTCCTTCGAGCATGCACCGCCGAGGGTGTCGTGTACGCCAACCTCGTCGTCGATGACCGTCATCAGCGCCAGTCCGGTGTCCGCACGCAACACCGATCCGGTGGTCAGCGCGATACGGCCCTGCCTGGCGATGGTTTCCTGCGCGGAGTACCGCAGGGTGGTGTCGGACGCGGCGTAAAGAAGGCAGTCGACGGCCTGATTGCCTTGCAGGTCAACGATGGTCAGGACGTCGCCTTCAGCGACGATCGCCGACCATGGCGCTCGTGCTGCGACCATCTGGTCGAGCACCACGGCACCGGGGACGAGTGCGGGAACGGTCACAGGATTCCTCTGGCGAGAAGGTCGGCATCGGTGTTCGCTACTGCCTGGCGATGTTCGGGTCCGAGCGGTCCGATCAGGTCGCCCGCAATCAACGCATCCAATTCGGCTGCGGCGGGCCAGGCATGCACCTGCAGCGGAGAACAGGTGAACTCCGGTCTGGGATCCAACGGATGCGCGGTGTTCGCGAGCAGGATGATCGCGTCGACGTGCAGCAGCAGGTCGACCGTCGTCCCGGCGCCTGCGCCGCCCCGCCACACCAGGGCTCCGCCAGGAGCGACGCGTACGCCCTTGAAGAACGACACCGATGGTGGCAGATCGCGTGGTCCGAGACCGTGCTTGAGTGCGCCGAGCAAGAACAGCTCGCGCCCCGCTGGCGACGCCGACTCTGGCCCGCCTGCACCGTATTTGGATTCGTTACCGGACAGGGTGGTGGTGCCCGTGAGCGCGTCGTGGGCCGCCGACGTGTCCGCGACGATGGTCGACAGGACGCGGCCGAAGCCGCTCAGCAGCGGATGCGCCGCACCGAGGTAGGCCTGCCACGGGACCTTGACGGTGTCGGCGACGTTGAGCCGTTCGTGCGGACCGTCGGCGCGGTGCAACAGCACGTGAGCGCAGGCATCACCGTCGGGATCGGTCAACCGGATGCGGGTGCCCCTGGCCATGATCGCGGACGTATATCCGCCTGCTGCAACGGTTTCCGACCAGACGAGGGTATCGGCGGGCACATCGTCCGGCGCCGACGGGCTGGTCGAGGCCGGCACGTGGCGCATCAGATCCGCGGTGCGTCCGTGCTGCGCGCGGGCATGCGCCTTGGCGCCGGCGGTGGTCGCGGTGCTGGACGTCACGTCGATGCTCAAGTCGCTCCCCCGCTTCGCGGCCCTTTCGGACGACGATGGATTTCTGTCGAATGACAGTTTTCGGGATTTCCGACCGCCGGTGGTTTCCCTCGTGTAACCGATGCCGAGCGCCTCGTTAACAACACGCGTCGCGTGTGACTGTCATGTGACAGATATTGGGCGCCTACCGCTCGCGACAACTAGGGTCGGTGTTGTGTTCCATGTCCTGACATCGACCTACCTGCAGCCGCCCGACGTCGTCGAGCAGACCCGCCCCGCACATCTGGAATGGCTCTCGGGCGAGGTCGACGCGGGCCGGATCCTGCTGGCCGGCCGCCTGGACGACCAGTCAGGAGCCGTGCTGATCACCGGCGACATCAGTGCCGACGACGCACAGGACATCGTCGACCGCGACCCGTACACAGCGGCCGGCGCGGCCCGCTACCACCGGGTTTCCTTCAACGGCGCGTATCGCGCCCAAGGGCTTTAAGCCAATTCACAGCCAGTACCGGGACTAAAGGCGACGGTTGACGCCGTTGTCCCCCTCGGAGGCCGCACTGTCGCGGCAAATTTCGCACATCACATAGAGAACAAAGAGGGCTGTCATGAGCACTGTCGCCGCCTACGCCGCAACGTCGGCCACCGCACCGCTGACCAGGACCACAATCACCCGCCGCGACGTCAGGCCCCACGACGTGGCCTTCGACATTCACTTCGCGGGCATTTGTCATAGCGACATCCACACCGTAAAAGCCGAGTGGGGTGAACCGAACTATCCGGTGGTGCCTGGTCATGAGATCGCGGGCATCGTCACCGCCGTCGGCTCCGAGGTAACCAAGTACCAGGTCGGCGATCGGGTCGGCGTCGGGTGCTTCGTCGACTCCTGCCGCGAATGTGACAACTGCAAGGCCGGTCTCGAGCAGTACTGCACCGGCTCCGGCAACGTCGGCACCTACAACGCGTTCCTCAGTGACGGTGAGCCGACGTACGGCGGCTACAGCGGCGCCATCGTCGTCGACGAGAACTACGTGCTGCGCATCCCCGACAGCGTGTCGCTCGATGCGGCCGCACCGCTGCTGTGCGCGGGCATCACGCTGTATTCGCCACTGCGCCACTGGAACGCAGGTCCCGGCAAGCAGGTTGCGGTCATCGGCCTCGGCGGCCTCGGCCACATGGGCGTCAAGCTCGCCCATGCGATGGGCGCTCACGTGACGGTGCTGAGCCAGTCGCTGAAGAAGATGGAAGACGGCCTGCGCCTTGGCGCCGATGAGTACTACGCGACGGGCGATCCGGACACCTTCAAGAAGTTGGCTGGCCGCTTCGACCTGATCCTGAACACCGTGTCGGCCAACATGAACATGGGCGACTACCTGAACCTGCTCGCCGTCGACGGCACGCTGGTCGAACTGGGTATCCCCGAACATCCGATGGCCGTGCCGGTGTTCCCGCTCGCCGGTGGCAGGCGCAGCCTGTCCGGTTCGATGATCGGCGGCATCGCCGAGACGCAGGAGATGCTGGACTTCTGCGCCGAGCACGGCGTGGCGCCCGAAATCGAAGTCATCGCACCGGATTACATCAACGAGGCGTACGAGCGGGTGCTCGCAAGCGATGTGCGCTACCGGTTCGTCATCGACACACAGTCGCTGCGGGGCTAGACCGCAGCGTCGTCAACGCCGGCCAGCGGCCATCCGGCCGCGGCCAGCTTGGCGGCCACCCGCTTGACGTTCTCGGGTCCGGCATCGTGATCGGTCACATCGGAGATGAACGCGGCGATCTCGTCCTCGCCGATCTCCCCGTCGACCATCGCTGTCGAACCATCGGCGGTGAGGTTGCGCACCACTTCTTTGACCTGGTCGTCGCTCAACGGGGTGGCGCGCAGCAGCGCCAGCAACGGAACCCGGTCGGGTCCAGGAACGCCCTCTGGGTAGCCGGCCCGCAGCCAGTTGAGGATCGAGCTCAGCAGCGTGGTGGTGGTCACGACGACAGTGTCGTGGCTGCGGGGTGCGTTTGCCAGCGCCGGATCCCACAGTTCGACGGTCATTCACGACGCATTCACCGCCGCGAGAGTGGGCGACCCTCGTAGGCTGATTCCGATGAGCGCATCCGCGGCCGCCTTACCGCCGGGCCCTCGGCTTCCGGCTTCGGTTCAGGCCGCGTTGCTGCTGCGCTACTGGCCACGGGTGGTGATGGCGTGCAGGCGTCGCTACGGCACCGTGTTCACCCTGCGGATCGCATCGATCGGCACCATCGTGTACCTCGCCGACCCTGCCGACATCAAAGAAGTGTTCGCCGGTGACCCGCGCATCTTCCATGCGGGCGAGGCCAACTCGATGCTGAGCGGCCTGCTTGGTGACAGCTCGGTGCTTGTCGTCGACGACGAGGTCCACGCGGACCGCCGCAGGCTCATGCTTGCGCCGTTCAAGCGCAATGCCGTCGCGCGCCAGGTCGAGGCGATGGCTGACATCACCGCGGCCAAAGTCGCTGCGTGGCCAGTGGATTCGGACTTTGCGGTCGCGCCGAAGATGTCCGAGATCACCCTCGAGGTGATTCTGCGGACGGTGATCGGTGCGAGCGACCCGACAAGACTGGCCGACCTGCGCGGGGTGCTGCCGCAGATACTCGGCATGGGAACGTTCGCCCTGCTCGCGGTCCGTGACGCCCGACTGCAGCGTCTACGCCCATGGCGCGGCGTGCGCGCGCTCATCGAAGAGGCCGACCGTCTGCTGTACGCCGAGATCGCCGACCGCAGAGCCGATCC
Organism: uncultured Actinomycetota bacterium; assembly: GCA_963711755.1. Taxonomy (GTDB): domain Bacteria; phylum Actinomycetota; class Actinomycetes; order Mycobacteriales; family Mycobacteriaceae; genus Mycobacterium. Next base: position 945,100 of record CAVQFK010000022.1, on the reverse strand, counting down.
CGAACTCGCAAACCGCACTGACGTGCTGGCCATGTTGGTCCGCGCCGCCGACGACGACGGCGCCAGCATGACCGACCGCGAACTGCGCGACCAATTGATGACCTTGCTTGTCGCGGGCCATGACACGACAGCCACCGGCCTGTCCTGGGCGCTGGAGCGACTCACCAGGCACCCGGACATCCTGACCAAGGCGGTACAGGCGGCCGAGGTGAGCGCCGCAGGCGATCCAGCGGGCGACGAGTATCTGGACGCGGTGGCCAGGGAGACACTGCGCATCCGCCCTGTGGTGTTTGACGTCGGCCGCGTCCTCACCGAGCCGGTCGAGCTGGCCGGATACCGACTGCCCGCGGGCGTCATGGTTGTTCCGGGCATCGGGCCGGTGCACGCCAGCGCGGAGCAATACCCCGACCCGAACCGGTTCGATCCCGACCGCATGATCGGGACCACCCTGAGCCCGACGACGTGGTTTCCCTTCGGTGGCGGAAACCGTCGTTGCCTGGGTGCCACCTTCGCGCTGGTCGAGATGAGGGTGATTCTGCGCGAGGTGCTGCGCCGAGTCGAGTTGTACACCACCACTGCCGATTCGGAACGGCAGAGGGTCAAGCACGTCATCCTCGTGCCGCACCGCGGCGCGCGGATCCGTGTCCGGGCCATCCGACCCGCCGCAGCTGCATCGGCGGCGCAGGCGCCGACGTGTCCCGTCGCAGAGCCTCGGTCGTGACTTCGCCCAAAACGCTTGCTAGAAAAGCATTCTGAGTTAACCTGCCGGCAGCTTGGGCGACCCGCTCCAACGCCCCCGAGGCCCCGCCTTGGGACCGTCGTCTGGCTCGAGCAACTCGACGACAAGGCGCGCTGCGGTTTCGAACCGGAATATGATTCCCTGGGCAGGCCCGATCTCGAGGCGCTCGGGATCAAAGCCCTTCTTGGTGCACACGACGCCAACCGGGTCTGCCGGCCGATACGGAATATCGCCGACCACGGGGTAGGTGACAACGATCCGCCCCTCAGTCTTTGCCAGCGTGTTGCGCACGGCGTACAGGCCGGGGCGCACCAACGTCACGGCGAAGATGTCGGGCTCGCCGAGGCGGCGGCTGTCGAACTCCGCACCTTTTGCGCCTTGCTTGCGCGCGACGATCACCGAGCCCGAGCTGCGAGCATGCGCCGAGGTGAAAGCCGAAAAGCCGCCGACGTCCAACCTGCTGTGCCGCGAACGTGCAATCGTCCCTGGCGCAGCGCCCGCGACATCTATCGTCACCGACGACTCCTGCGACGCCTGCGCCTTCTTGCCTTGCGGCACGACCGACAGCGCCACCCGGTCGGGCACTTCGCCCTCGCGCCCGAACTCCACGTCGTACTCGCCCTCGTCATCGAAGCGGTGCACGACGACCGCGGAACCCAGCGGCGACGCGCTGTCAAATGTCTTCTGGTTCAAGAACAATGAGTTGAAGCGTGCGCTCATGATCAGTCCCCCAGGTCGACTTGCAGTTGCAGCTCGGTGTCGTCCACCTCGACGCCGAGGAACTCCACGGGCAACAGCACAGCCATCTTCGCGGGTTCGGCCGCCATCAGCGGCAACGGGTCGGGGAACTCGATGATCGGCGACGCCGCCAGTAGATCGGCGAAGAACGTCAGGATCACATCGATCAACCCGAGGCTGGTACCGAGCAGCTGGCTGAGCCATTCCTCGACGTCATCCCCGATGTCCAGGATGTCGCGCACCAGATCGATGATCGGCCCGAGTATTGCGCGGATCAGGTCCTTGGCCCAGTCGGGCAGCGGGCCGAGCAGTGTGTCGATCGCAGTGTCGAGCGCGTTCTCGAGGAGGTTGCCGACAATATCGGCGAAGTCGAAGACGTCGAGGTCGATCGACACGGGGTCGACGTACAGCTGCCAATGATTGGGCACTCCGGCGTCGTGGGCGTCCCAGTCGTTCATCCCTGGCGCGCGTCCCGGGTTGACGCTGTGTTTGACGATCGGCTCGATGGTTGCCGATATTTCAGTGACCAGCAGGCCCGAAAGGTCGAGGTTGATGCCGAGGTCGGGGTTGGCACTGAACACGCAGATCTGCGGAGCTCGCACGAGGCAGCCCCCGAATGGGTTGGGAATGATGCAGAACCCACCGACGCAGATCTCGGGGATATCGATTCCGGCGAAGAAACGCAGCACGTCCCATTCGATGTCGAGTTCTTTGAGCGCGATGGTCCCGTCGGAGCGCAGATCGATCGTGCCTCCCTCGAGGTGAGCCTCGACGTCGTAGCCGGCAGTAAACGGGCCGAAGTCGACGCTGTCCGCCTCGTCGAGCTTGGCACCGTCGCGGATTCCGTCGAACAACTCCTGGACGGCACGCTCGGATCCAGCGGCCAGCAGATCGAACGGCCCAGTACGCGTCCGTGGCCGCAGGCTACCGGGGAAGCTTGGCGGCGCGTTACCACCGCCCGAGCCGCCTCCCCCACCACCGGTGATCGATGAGGCGGTCAGGTCTATAAACAGCTTTATCGAGTCATCCTCTAACGCAGGGTTATTCGGGACGTCCGGTGAGCTCGGCGTCGGCTCGATGGCCAGGGCGACAAGACCTAGAAGCTCGGTGGTGAACCTGATGACCGGCACGCTGAGCTTGGGTAGCAGTCCGAAGATCGCCACGACCTTGGCGTAGCACTCGATCGCGTCCTCCATGCCCTGCGGCGCAAGGTCGACGATCTCCAGGCCACCGAGGATCCCCCGGAAATGCTGGTCGCCGGCAGGCCCGAAGAAGTCCGCACCGGCCACAAGGTCCGCTTCGAGACAGAAGCACTCCAGCTTGCGAGTGGGCACGGTGACCGGCGGGAGCGGCGGCTTATCGGGGCGCCGCTTATCGACCTCTTTCCCGGCGCCGAAGCGATCGATCACGCTCTTACGGCCCAACGACAACTGCGGCCTGGGCAGCAGCTCTCGCAGCGCCTCCTCGGGGCAGCCAAGGCCGGCGCAGACCACGAGCTGACCCGCCAACCGTTGCTCACCCAGCGGGTCGAGTTCCGGAGGCAGGGCGAACGCGTTGCCGGGATGCACGTCGAGCCCCGCCTTGGAAAGCTGCACGCACCAGTCCATCTGGAGCGGCGGATTGTCGGTGAAGACCACAGGCAGCGACGGCAATGCGGTGATGAGCAAGTCCCCGCGGGCGACCGCCACCGGATGAGCATCGATCGGACGACAGAGCAATTCGGGCCGCTGTCGCACACCGGCGCTGCCGTAATTGATCAATGACGGTCGCTGGCGGGTGACGTGTGAGATCACCCGGCGGACAGCGGATTCATTGACCGAAGCGAACACATCACAGTCATCGGTTAGTGCCATGACATCTCCCAAAGGGCAGCGTGAATTATCCGCTGCGTTAATTGTCCGCTGGTCGAGAGACGTCCACAAGGGCCCTGCGTTCCCGGGGCCCGCCGCTGCTTCCCACATCAACATCACGGCGCACGCTAGATTACTAGCATGCTAGCATGCCTTTGTGGCCGACGCGGACGTCAAGCAGTTCAACGTGTACCTGCCGGTCGGTCTGATTCGGCAGGTCAAGCACCACGCGATCGAGAGGGAGTCCTCCCTTTCCGCTCTGGTCGCCGATGCACTGCAGTCGTATCTCGAGACCCACGCAACGCGATCACCGAAGGAGAAGTGACATGACGACCGAGGGCATCGAAGCCGTATTCCTCGAGACCCACAATTGGGGCAAGTCGGCGAAGTTCTTTCACGGCCTCGGCTTCGAGGTCGAGTTCGCCACCGACCACAACTCCGGCCAGCTCCGCAATGGCGACGGGCCGTACCTGTTCATCGCCGAAGTCCCGGAGAGTCAGAAGCCGCAGGCACACATCGTGCTGAAGGTCGCCGACGCGGACGCGTTCCAGCCGGCCGCCGGCGTCGACGTCGTCACGCCGTTCAAGGACACCCATTGGGGCACAAAGCTGATGACGGTCCGCGACCCCGACGGCCGCGAATGGCACGTGCAGGCGCCGGCCAAATGACCGACACCGCCGCCGGACCTGAAAGCACAGCCGTGCGCGTCGCGCTATGGCGGGCGATGCACGTCCAGGTCGATCCCCCACCTCACGTCCTCGATGATCAGGTCGGCCTGCAGTTGATAGGTCCCGATCCAGACTGGCGCGAGCGTCCGGACATGGATCCGCTCGCGACCGCGCGCGTGCGCGCGTCCATCGTCTCGCGGGCCCGGTTCGTCGAAGACTTCGTCGCCGAGCAGGCCAAGCGTGGTGTCGGCCAGTACGTCCTGCTGGGCGCCGGGCTGGACACCTTCACACAGCGCCGGCCCGAAGTTGCTTCACGGATAACGGTTTTCGAGGTCGACCAGCCCGTGCCGCAGGCGTGGAAGCAACACCGGCTGGCCGAACTGGGCTTCGACACTCCCGATTCACTGCGGTTCGTGCCCGTCGACTTCGAGACCGACTCATGGTGGGATCGGCTGCTGGCCAATGGCTTCGATCCCAACCAGCCCACTGTGTTGGCGTCACTCGGTGTCTCGATGTACCTGACCAGAGAAGCAACGTCCGCCATGCTGCGTCAAATCGCCGCGCTGCCACCGGGTTCCACATTGGCCATGACGTACATGCTGCCGGTGGAGCTCGTCGAACCCGAAGAGCAGCCGGTGCACCGGGCCACGGACGCGGCCGCACGCGCCTCAGGCACACCGTTCATCAGCTACTACACCCCGGAGGAGATCGTGGCCCTGGCTCGTGACGCCGGCCTGTCCACCGCGCAAACGGTGACGGCCGCCGACTACACGCATCACTACTTCGCCGACCGGACCGACGGCCTCCGGCCGTTCACCACTGAGGAACTGTTTGTCGCGACAACTTAGTCGCCTGAGCCGCTGCCGCCGTACCCATCGAGTCCGCGGAATCTCTTCGGCAAATGTGTCTTACTTTGGGAAGCGGCCACCGACGCTTTGACCCAGTCACAGTCGTGGTCTGACATGACCGCGTCGGTATGAGGGGAGACGAGATGCGCGTTGTCGTCATTGGAGGCGGCCCTGCCGGTGTTTCCGCTGCCGTGCATGCCGCCGGGTTGGGCGCGGAAGTCACGCTCGTCGAGCGGGGGCGGGTCGGCGGCACCGCCTTTAACAGCGGCCCGGCACCGGTGCGCACGCTGGCTCGGGCCGCGCGCCTGGTGAGGGACTGGAGTTCGTGGGAGACGTTCGGTCTGCGCGGGCCGCGTCCCGAGGTCGACCTCGCCGCTACCCTTGCCAACGCCGAGCGGGTGGCCGGGCACCTCTACGAACGCAAGCACGTTGCCGACCGCATCCGTTCCGCCGGAGTCGATCTCGTCGAAGAGGCCGGCGACGCCCGGTTCGTCGACGCCAACACGGTCGCCGCGGCCGACGGCCGCGAATGGACTGCGGATCGGGTGATCATCGCCGTCGGCGGCAAGGCCGGACGGCTGCCGATCCCCGGGGCCGAGCTCGGCCTGACCTACGAGGACCTTCGCAGCCTCACCTCCCTGCCCGGCCGGGTCTGCGTCATCGGGGCGGCCGATACGGGCTGCCAGCTCACCTCGATCCTGGCGGACTTCGGCTGCGACGTCACGCTCGTCGAGTACGGCCCACGGATCGTGCCGAGAGCGGATGTCGACGTCTCGGTCGCGCTCGAAAACGCGTTTCGGGGGCGTGACATCGAGATCATCACCAGCGCCGCAGTTCACCAACTCGAGGCGCTCCAACCCGGTGTGCGCGTCCTGTACCGCGTCGGCGACGAGCCAAGAACGGTCGACGTCGACGCGGCGTTCTTCGCCGTCGGCTGGCCCGGCAACGCCGACGCCGTGGACGCTGCCGTTGCCGGCGTGGTAACCGAGCGTGGCTATGTCGTGGTCGACCCGTTCACGGCCACGAGTGTGCCCCACATCTTCGCCGCCGGGGACGTCGACGGGAACAGCATGCTCGTCAGCAGCGCAATGCTCGAAGGCCGTGTCGCAGCCGAGAACGCAGTGCTCGGCCCGCGTCGCCGCGTCGTCCATGAAATCGTGCCCGGCGGCAGTTTCACCGACCCCGAGTACGGCAGCGTCGGGCTCACCGAGGAGCAGGCCCGCGCCCGCTACGACTGCACTGTCGCGGTGGCCCGTTATGAGAACTTGCTGCGGCCCGTCGCCGACGGGCACCCGGAAGGGTTCTGCAAGTTGATAGTCGAGACCGCGCGACGGCAGATCGTCGGCGCTCACGTGCTCGGTGAGTACTCCGCCGAGGTCATCCAGATGGTCGCGGCCTGCATGGCGGCGGGCATGCGCGTCGAGGACGTCGCCGAGCTTCAGTTCGCCTTCCCCACCTTCACCGAGGGAGTCAGCCAGGCGGCCCAGATGGTGGTGAACCAGCTAGGCATCCGGCCGATGCCGCTTCTCTGGAGCAGTCTGAACAGCTGACCCGGGGGCCGGCGCTATCGCCAGGACGGCCCATCCGGCGGCAACGGCAGAGAGGACGTGCCAGACGCCGTGGTACTGCCACAGGCTGTCGGGTCGGCACAGCGGCGACCCGGTGCGTCCAGCGGCGTACGCGGCTACCGCCAGCGCGAAGACCCCGGCGGCTGTCACCCAGGCCGACCGCCACTGCCCGCGCCTGCCCGTGGCCAGGCCGACGGCGTATACCCCTCCGAGGGCAACGATTGGCCAGTCATGGGCGAGTTCGGCCCATGACGGCTGCGGCCCGTGGTAGGCGAAGCTGCCTGCCCCGACCGCTACGAGCGCCACTCCGGCAGCCCCGGCCAGCGGCGCCCTGACCCGCACCGCCCAACACAGCACGGCCAACCCGGCGGCGACGTAGGCCAAGCTGGTTACGGCCAGGACGGGCTGCGCCAGCGCGGCGCCTGCGATGCGCTCGCAGTCCGAGTGACCGAAGGTCGCCGAAGCGGTCAAGAGTTGCATATGCCCGCCGGGCAGAGCCGAAAGCGCTTAGAAGTCCCAGTCCTCGTCTTCGGTGTTGATGGCCTTGCCGATCACATACGAGGAGCCCGAACCCGAGAAGAAGTCGTGATTCTCGTCGGCGTTCGGTGAAAGTGCCGAAAGGATCGCCGGATTGACGTCGGTCTCGTCGCGCGGGAACAGCGCCTCGTAGCCGAGGTTCATCAGCGCCTTGTTGGCGTTGTAGCGCAGGAACTTCTTGACGTCCTCGGTCAGCCCGACCTGGTCGTACAGGTCCTGGGTGTACTCGACCTCGTTGTCGTACAGCTCGAACAGCAGCTCGTAGGTGTAGTCCTTGAGCTCGGCCTTGCGCGCCTCGTCCTCCAGCGCCAGCCCCTTCTGGTACTTGTAGCCGATGTAATAACCGTGCACGGCCTCGTCGCGGATGATCAGCCGGATCATGTCCGCGGTGTTGGTCAGCTTGGCCCGGCTCGACCAGTACATCGGCAGGTAGAAGCCGGAGTAGAACAGGAAGCTCTCCAGCAGCGTGGAGGCCACCTTGCGCTTCAGCGGCTCGTCGCCCTTGTAGTACTGCATGACGATCTCGGCCTTGCGCTGCAGGTTGGGGTTCTCCTCGGACCAGCGGAAGGCGTCGTCGATATCGGCGGTGGAGCACAGCGTCGAGAAGATGTTGCTGTAGCTGCGCGCGTGCACCGACTCCATGAACGCGATGTTGGTGTACACCGCTTCCTCGTGCGGGGTGAGCGCGTCGGGGATCAGGCTCACCGCGCCAACGGTGCCCTGGATGGTGTCCAGCAGCGTCAGGCCGGTGAACACTCGCATCGTCAGCTGCTTCTCATGGGCCGTCAACGTGTTCCACGACGGGATGTCGTTGGACACCGGCACCTTCTCCGGCAACCAGAAGTTGCCAGTGAGCCGGTCCCACACCTCGGCGTCTTTTTCGTCCTGCAGGCGGTTCCAGTTGATGGCCGAGACGCGGTCAATCAGTTTGATGCCATCACTCACGAGGACCCCGTTTCACCTGGTCTTTTAAGTCTGAGCTACGGAGAAGTTGTAGCGCCCTCAACACTACAACTGGGGTCCGACGACTCAGCGATATACGACATCTTGTGTTTTGGCGTGTCGCGCGCCAGCCCCGAGAAAGGTGTACTCGGCAGGCTTGAACTTGCGGGTGGCCAGCCAGTATTGCCACGTCATCCCGCTCCACAGGGTCCGGTTCACCCCGTGCTCGTCCATGTACCAGCTCCGGCAACCTCCGGTGTTCCAGACCGTGCCCGCCAACTCGTCCTGCAGCTCGGAGTTGTAGCGGTTTTGTGCGACGCGCGTTGGCGCCAGCGCCTCCGCTCCGGCCTTGTCCACCGCGGCGATCGCCTGCGCGGCGTAGCGGATCTGCGACTCGATCATGAACACCACGGAGTTGTGGCCGAGTGCGGTGTTCGGCCCGAGCAGGAAGAACAGGTTCGGCATATCGGCGATCGTGATGCCGCGATGGGCGGACACGCCCTCGCGGGTCCACCGGTCCACCAGGTCCTCTCCGCCTGGACCCTTGATGTCGACGTACGTGTACGAGTCGGTGACGTGAAAGCCGGTGGCGAACACCACGACGTCGACGTCGCGTTCGGTGCCGTCCGTGCTCACGATCCCCTTCGGCGTGAACCGCGCGATGCCGTCCGTGATCACCTCGGTCTTGGGGTTCGCGATGCCCTGATAGTAGGTGTCGGAGTTCAGGATTCGCTTGCATCCAGCCCGGTAGCTCGGGGTGAGCTTGCGCCGCAGGTCCCGATCCTTGACTGCCCGACGGATGTTCCACTTGCCAAGCAGCTCACCGATTTTCAGCAGCCTCGGCTGCTGGGTCATCGCGAAGCCGACGGCTTCGTGGATCCAGTAGATGCCCGCACGCATCAACGCGCGCGTGCCAGGCACATTGGTGAATGCGTTGCGCATCCACTGCGGAATCGGATTGTTGGGCCGCGGCATCACCCAGGCAGGCGTGCGCTGGTACAGCTGCAGCGCTGCGACGTCCTTGACGATCTCCGGCACGATCTGGATCGCGCTGGCACCGGTCCCGATCACCGCCACCCGCTTGCCGGTCAGGTCGACGGTGTGGTCCCACTGCGCGGAATGGAAAGCGACACCGGTGAATTCGTCGATCCCCTCGAATTCGGGGACCAACGGGATGTGCAGGCCGCCGACGCCGGAGACCACGAACTGTGCGACGAACTCGCGGCCGTCGTCGGTGTACACGTGCCAGCGCATCTCGTCGTCGTCCCAGTGCGCACGGTCCACGCGCGAGCCGAACCGGATGTACCGGCGCAGGCCGTACTTGTCGGTGACGCCCTTGAGGTAGTCGAAGATCTCCGGCTGGAACGACCACATGTGCTTCCAGTCCGGCTTCGGCTCGAACGAGAACGAGTACATGTGCGACGGGATGTCACACGCGCAGCCCGGATAGGTGTTGTCGCGCCACGTGCCGCCGATCTCATCGGCCTTCTCGAGGATCAGGAAGTCGACGTTGCGCCGCTGAAGTTCGATGGCCATGCCAAGGCCGGAAAAGCCGGTGCCGATGATCAGCGCGCGGGTGTGCACGGGCTGCTGGACGGTGTTCTCGGCCGCCTGTTCGACGACGGTCATATGAATCTCCCCTACCTTCGGTGTGGGCCCACCTGGGAACGCCGGTACCGGGTACTTCAGACCACCGTACCGTGCCGGCCGCCTGAACCAATGGTGCGCTCCTCGGGGTGAAACACACCCATCGTCGTTACGCTCTGACCCATGTCCTCGGGTGCGCCGCCGCAGGAGGTGCGGTTTTGCCGCAGTGCGGACGGCACCAGGATCGCCTACGCGGTGCACGGCTCGGGTCCGCCGCTCCTGTTGACCACGTGCTGGCTCAGCCATCTGGAGTTCGACTGGGAGAGCCCGGTGTGGCGGCATTTCCTGCTCGACCTCGGCGGGCTCGCCACCGTGATCCGGTACGACGAACGCGGCTTTGGGATGTCGGACTGGGACGTTTCGGACTTCGGCCTCGAAGCGCGCGTCGCCGATCTGGAGGCGGTCGTGGACGCCGCAGGGCTGGACCGGGGCGCAATGGTCGGGATGTCCCAGGGCGGACCGGTGGCCATCACCTACGCCGTGCGACATCCAGGGCGGGTGAGCCGCTTGATCCTCTACGGCACCTACGCGTCGAGACACCTCACCGACGAATCGGCCGAACTCGAGCAGACCTTCCAGCAGTTGATCAAGGTTGGCTGGGCGCGCCCGGACAGCACGTTCCGTCGCGTCTTCACCCAGTTGATGATCCCGGATGCGTCCGAGGAGCAGGCTGGCTGGCTCGACGATCTGCAGCCGCTGGCCACGTCAACCGATAACGCCATGCGGTCGCGGGCGGCGCGCGTCACCGCCGACGTCAGCGCGCTGCTCCCCGAGGTGGCGATGCCCACCCTCGTCGTGCACGCCCGCGGCGACCGGATGATGGATTTCGCCGAGGCCCGCGAGCTCGCGTCGTGCATCCCGCAGGCCCGGCTCGTGACGCTGGACAGCGACAACCACATCACCCTGGCCGACGAGCCGGCGTGGCCGGTGGTCGTCGAGGAGTTCGCCGCGTTCCTGGCCGCCGAGGGACTTACGGCACCAAGCACCCCCGCGGCGCTGCGCAGCCTTTCCGGCCGTGAACTCGACGTGCTGCGGCTGGTCGGCCAGGGACGCGACAATGCAGTCGTCGCGCAGGAGCTTTCGCTGTCGGTGCGCACCGTCGAGCGGCACCTCACCAGCATCTACACCAAACTCGGCCTCACCGGCCGGTCGGCGCGGGCGGCCGCGGTCGCCCGGCTGTTCAGCGGCTGAGCTGTGCGTGTCGGCCGCCATCGCGGCCACCATCACCGGCCAAATGTCGGCGGTCAGCACCGATTCCGCGGGTCCCCGAAGTCCATAGCGTCGTCCTTGTTATCGGACAACTCAGGAGGACGACATGAACAGCAACAACAAGGCCGCGATCAGCCTCGCCACCGGGCTCGAGGATCCCGAAAAGGTCACCGTGGCCTTCCTCGTCGCGCTCGGAGCCGCCGAGGCGGGCCGGCCCACGATGATGTTTCTCGCCAAGGAAGCCGCACGCCTCGCCGTAGCGGGTGTCGGTGTGGCCACCGCATGTGAGGGCTGCCCACCGTTGGGCGACTTGATGGAGCGCTATGAGCGCGCCGGTGGCCGCTATCTGGTCTGCCCGCTATGCGTCAACGCCAAGAAGCTCGACTCCGGCAACTTCATTCGGGGCGCCGAGGTCGGCGGAACCGTTCAGCTGTGGGAGTGGATCGGCGACGGGGCAACGACTTTCAGCTATTGAAGCGACGACGGCCAGCCGTTGCAGTGGCCCGACCGCGCGCCGCGTTGCTAGCTAGGCGACGTGTTCGCGCCGGCTGACACCCTTGTGCAGCGGCAAGTCCGGGTCGATCTTGATGCCCAGTATTTCGCAGGTGCCGTTGATGGAGCCGACCATGATGGTGGTCAGGTGCGCGACGAACTCCTCGGGCGGCATCCGGCGTGGACGGTCCTTGTCGCTGCCCAACCACCAGTCGGTGGCCGAGGCGATCGACCCGAACGCCGAGTACGCGGCGAGTTCGAGTGCCGCCGCGTCGAGTTCGATATCGCGCAGCTCGTTGTCGAACATGTCGGCCATCGCCAGCGTGATCTCGCGGCCCTCGTTGAGTGCGCGCATGGTCGACTCGCTCTGGTCGGCGAAGCGGCCCTGGATAAGGAAGCGAAGGATGCTCGGGTGTTCGTCGACCAGGCGCACGTACTGCTCGACGCTGCGGCGGATGACTTCGCGGGCCGGGTCGGTGGACAGGTTGATGGACGGGAAGATCGCCGCCCACAACATGTCGCGCAGCCGCTGGCCGATCGCCTGGAAGAGATCTGACTTGTCGGCGAAATGTCGGTAAATCTTCGGCTTCGCGGTGCCTGCCTCTTCGGCAATCTCCCGCAGCGACAAGTCGGGACCCAGATGGTCGATGGCGCGGAAGGCGGCGTCGACGATCTCGGACCGCACCTTCTTGCGATGCTCGCGCCAGCGCTCGCTGCGGGCGTCCACTTTCACGCCTGCCTCGCCACTGGTACGTGACCTGGACCCTCGTCGCACCCGCTCACTGTACCGCCCGGACGTCGCTGACCTGGCAAGACCGTCCCGCAACACGGCGGTTCATGGCGCTGGCCAGGCAACTTCTGCCGACGGGATGGGTCGCGCCACCTTCGGTACTATCTCTGCGACAGTCCATCAACGAGAGAGTTCTATGACGCAGCGATACGACCTGGTCATCGCGGGCGGAGGCCCGTCGGGTTCGGCCGCCGCGTGGCAGGCCGCGCAGACGGGGGCCAAGGTAGTGGTCCTCGACAAGGCCCAGTTCCCGCGCGCCAAGCCGTGCGGTGACGGACTGACTGCGCGCGCCGTCAGCTACCTGCAGAAGATGGGCCTGGCCGACGAGGTCGCCACCTTCCATCGGGTCAACCGCGTGACGGTGTTCAGCCCGACCGAGTGGGAGCTGTCGTTCCCCAAGCGCCCCGGCATGCCCGACCATGGCCACACCGTCAGCCGCGAGCACCTGGACACCGTGCTGCTCAAGCACGCGGAGTCGGCCGGTGCCGAGGTGCGCCAGTCCGCGGAGGTGACGGGTCCGATCCTGGAGAACGACCGCGTCGTGGGTGTGACGCTCAAGGGCGGCGAGAAGGTGTACGGCGACGCGGTGATCGCCGCCGACGGCGCGTACTCCCCGATCAAGCGGGCCCTGAAGATCGACTCGGAGTACAACGGTTACTCGGCGATCGCGATCCGCTCGGAGATGCACGCGAACCGGCCCGACTCCGACAGCCTCGACATCTATTTGAAGCTGGTGTTCGAGGGCGACCAGCTGCCCGGCTACGGCTGGGTGTTCCCGATGGGCAACGGTGTTTTCAACATCGGGCTTGGCTACGTCAACAGCTACAAGAACTGGCAGTCGATCAACGCCACCCAGTTCCTCGGCGAGTTCCTGCGCACGCTTCCGAAAGAATGGGAGCTGCCGCCGATCGAGGAGTTGAAGAAGAACAAGAGTGTGCGGGCGTGGCGGCTGCCGATGGGATTCACCGCGTGGCCGCCGTGGCGTCCCGGTGTGTTGTTCACCGGCGACTCGCTGGGCGCAGGTAAGCCGGCCTCGGGTGCGGGCATCTCCAAGGCACTGGAGTCCGGGCTCGCCGCGGGTGAGTGCGCGATCGCGGCGCTGCAGAACGGCGGACCCGACGACTTCACCAACTACGCGCAGCGGATGGAAGCGGCGTGGGGCCGGGAGTACAAGCGGGGCCGCTACTTCCACAAGCTGCTCGGTCAGCCGCGCCTGGCCAATGCGGGGATCAAGCTGATCGACAACGCCGCGTTCCGCGATCGCATGCTCAAGGCGTTGTACAAGAAGGCGCAAGGCCCGCAGCACATCACCAAGTGATGCGCCTGGCCATCGGCCGCGGTTTGCCGAATGGCCACTTATGTCACGCGATTTCGCGTTTCGCGTGCAATAACTGGCCGCTGAGCGTCGCGGGCTACTACGTCTTGAACAACTGCGTGACCTTGATCAGCAGCTCGTAAAAGCCGTAGGCGAACGGGACCGCCACCCACAGCCAGGCCAGGGCGATGTACACCCTTGGCACCGTCGGCTGATAGTCGTGGAGCTCCACGCTCTGGTCGGTCATCGGCTGGCCTCCTCACGTTCGCGGGCGGGCTCGGTGGCGGCTGACGGTTCATGCCATTTGGGGTCCACTGGCTTCAAGAGCTCGTTGCAGACCAGTGCGATGATCAGCAACCCGATCATGATCGAGAACGACATCGTGTACAGGGCGGGGCCGTCCTTGCCCGCGGCCGCCTGGCTGTCGGCGATGGCGTTGACGATGATCGGCCCGAGGATGCCGGCCACCGACCACGCGGTGAGCAGCCTGCCGTGAATCGCCCCCACCTGATAGGTGCCGAACAGGTCGCGTAGATAGGCGGGCACGGTCGCGAAGCCGGCACCGTAGAACGACAGGATCAGCAGCGTGCAGATCAGGAAGACGACCTTGTTCGAGTTCTGCATCAGCGTGATGGTCAGGTACAGCAGTGCGCCGACGCCGAGGTACATCCGGTAGGCGTTCTTGCGGCCGATGACGTCGGACAGGCTGGACCATCCGATGCGTCCCAGCATGTTGGCCAGCGAGAGCATCGCGACGTAGCCCGCGGCCGCGGCAGCCAGTGCGGCGGCCGCGATGCCCGCCGACGGGAAGTAATCCTGATAGATCGGCGAGGCCTTCTCAAGGATGCCGATGCCCGCAGTCACGTTGAAGCACAACACCACCCACAACAGCCAGAACTGCGGCGTCTTGATCGCGTTGGTGGCCGAGACCTGGCCGCCGGTGACGATCGAGCCCGCCGTCGGCGGCGCGGGAGTCCAGCCGTGCGGTTTCCAGTCGTCCCGTGGCACCCGCACCAGCAGCCAGCCCAGGGACATGAACACCGCGTAGACCAGCCCGTGCACCAGGAACGTCTTGGCGATGCCCGCCGTATCGGTGCCGAACGCACCGAGCATCGCGGTCGACCACGGCGACGCGATCAGCGCGCCACCACCGAAGCCCATGATCGCCAGCCCGGTGGCCATGCCGGGCTTGTCGGGAAACCACTTGATCAGGGTCGAGACCGGCGAGATGTAGCCGATGCCCCAGCCGATGCCGCCCACCAGCCCGTAGCCGAGGAGCACCAGCCAGTACTGACGTGTCGCCAGCCCGGCCGAGCCGATCAGCCAGCCGCCGCAGAAGCAGCACATCGCGGCGAACATCGCCATGCGCGGTCCGTTGCGGTCGACCCAGGTGCCGAAGATCGCGGCCGAAAGCCCGAGCACGACGATGCCGATAGTGAACGGCAGCGCACTGAGTGTGCCCGAGATGTGCAGGGCCCCTTCAAGGGGTTTCTTGAAAACGCTCCATGAGTACGCCGCCCCGATCGACAGGTGGATGGACAGCGCGGCGGGCGGTACCAGCCAACGGCTCCAGCCCGGTGAGGCGACGATACGTTCCCGGCTGAAGAAAGACGCTGTCACGCCGTGGCCTCCGTTTGGTGAGATGTTCGTGCTCACAAGGGTTTACCACGCCGGCCGCCCACTGAACACATCGAGACGGCCTGAGCATCTGCTCACCTGGCAACTGAAAGCTATTGTCGGACATGACAATTCCGCCTTGTGGCGTTGCCGGTTCCCACTGGAGCAACGACGGTTTACATCCGTTGTGTTAGCTCACGTTGCCGCCCACCAAAGTGGTACGCGCGACTCGAATTCGCCCCGTCACACCGCAAGCAAACGCACGTATGATCGCGGTGGCCCCTAACCCCCTATCGAGGCAGCCGCCGAAATCCCGGTGACCGCCGCGCCGGTCACGGGTGCCCGCCCCGTTTTGGCGATTGCGGCTTGGCCGCAGGCTTGGCGACATGGACATCAAACGACTTCTGGCCACCGCCGCGATGGCCACCGGCCTGGCAATCGGGCTGGCCGCCACCGCGAACGCGGCACCGGTGAGCGACGACTTCTGGGAATGCGTGGGTGACCATCAAGACACCGATGGCATCGGCGTCTGCTGCGTCTTCTACGGCGGCGACTACGACGACCGGTCCGGCGAGTGCTGGATAGACCACGAGGCGAAGCTAGAGGAGGCCAACACCGGCCCCAGCGTTCCCCCGAAAAGGCCCGTGCTGACGCGCCTGCCCAACCTCCCGGTCGCGTCGCTGGCCTGACTCGGCGTCGAGTGTGGACCTATGACACGGTCAAACCCGCATCTGCGTGTTTCGAGTCCACACTCAGCGTCGAAGTCTCAGGTTGCGAGTCGTCAGCACCGGGCCCATTACGTCAGCGTTTTTTCCGCTCGGCCCGACCCGGCTTGCGGGCGATCTTTCCCACAGCCGCGCGTGCGGCCTGCTTCGCGAGAGTCTTCTCCCGTGCCGTGCGCTTCGGCGCTTGCTCGGCTCGCCCTCGTGACGAACTGGGTTTGCGACCCCGCACGATTCCGATGAACTCCTCGACCAAGGCCTGCTGCGGTCCTTCCGGGAAGGCAAGCACCACAGGGCATGTGGGTGCGTCGGTGATCGGTCGGTAAGTGAGGTCCTTGCGGTGATGTAGCCGCGCAAGCGATTGCGGAACGATGAGCACGCCGATCCCCGCGGCGACGAGTTCTGTTGCTTCCTTGGCATTCTCGGGCCGATGATCGGCACGGATTCCAGGTGCGGCTGCCCAGCCAACGACATCGTCGAGAGGGATCAGGATTGGTTCGCCGTCGAGGTCTGCGGGGCCGATCGTGTCGACGGCAGCGAGAATGTGATCGGTCGGCATCACGGCCACCGTCGTCTCCTCGTAGAGGGGGATGACGGCCAGCCCTGACGTGTCGGCGGGCGGCCGGAGCAGCGCCACGTCGACAGTGCCGACCCGCAAAGCGTCGGGCGCGTCTGCCGCAGTGACGGCATACAACCGCAGCGGGACTTCGGGGTGGCGCTGTGCCCATGTCCGAGCCCACTTGGCCGGCGTCACACCGGGCACGTACCCAACGGTGAGGCTGAGCGGGGTCACCGCCTCAGGCTACCGATAGGCTGAGATCCCATGAGCAGGCCGAACGCACAGTCCATGAAACCCGCCACTGCGGCGAAGAAGCTTGACGTGTACCTGCCCGCCACGCCCGCGGAGTTCCAGGAGACCCCGATCACCCGCGCCGAGCTCACCGCACTGGAGGCGGATCCGCCCCAGTGGCTCACGGACCTCCGCAAGAACGGACCGCACCCGAAGAACCTCGTGGCGGCCAAGTTAGGCGTCTCGATCGCCGGTCTCGCGCGCGGCGGCATCACCGACGCCCTCACCACCGAGCAGATCAGTCAGCTGCTCGAGGAGAAGCCCGAGTGGCTCGTCGCCGAGCGCGAGAGCTACCAGGAGGTGCTCAACGAGCAGCGCCGCCTCAAGGCGCTGAAGGCGGACAAGGCTCGGGAGAGTTGACGCTGTCGCGGCGAGTCGTCACAACATGCAAGAGACGCAATTTTCCACCTCAGTCCCTTGCAGCGCCATCTGGCGCAGCCGGATGTAGTACAGCGTCTTGATTCCCTTGCGCCACGCGTAGATCTGCGCCTTGTTGACGTCCCGCGTGGTGGCGGTGTCCTTGAAGAACAGCGTCAGGCTCAGCCCCTGATCCACGTGCTGCGTGGCCGCGGCATACGTGTCGATGATCTTCTCGTAGCCGATCTCGTACGCATCCTGGTAGTACTCGAGGTTGTCGTTGGTCAGGAACGGCGCCGGGTAGTACACCCGTCCGATCTTGCCTTCCTTACGGATCTCGATCTTGCTGGCGACCGGGTGGATCGATGAGGTCGAGTTGTTGATGTAGCTGATCGAGCCCGTCGGCGGGACCGCCTGCAGGTTCTGGTTGTAGATGCCGTGCTTCTGCACCGACTCCTTGAGCCGGCTCCAATCCTCTTGTGTCGGAATGCGAATGTCCGCATCGGCGAACAGTTGCCTGACCCGATCGGTCTTGGGCTCCCACACCTGCTCGGTGTACTTGTCGAAGAACTCGCCCGACGCGTACTTCGACTTCTCGAAGCCCTTGAAGTGCGTGCCGCGTTCGATCGCAATCCGGTTCGACGCCCGCAACGCGTGGTACAGCACCGTATAGAAGTAGATGTTGGTGAAATCCACACCCTCTTCGGAGCCGTAGAAGATCCGCTCCCGCGCCAGATACCCGTGCAGGTTCATCTGCCCGAGCCCGATGGCATGGGAGTCGTTGTTGCCCTGCTCGATCGAGGGCACCGACCAGATGTGGGTCTGGTCCGACACCGCGGTGAGCGCGCGGATCGAGACCTCGATGGTCTGTGCGAAGTCCGGTGAATCCATCGCCGCGGCGATGTTCAGCGAACCCAGGTTGCACGAAATGTCCTTGCCCACTTGGGCATACGTCAAGTCCTCGTTGAACACCGACGGCGTCGACACCTGCAGGATCTCCGAGCACAGATTGGAGTGGGTGATCTTGCCATCAATGGGATTAGCTCGGTTGACCGTATCCTCGTACATGATGTACGGGTAGCCCGACTCGAACTGCAGCTCTGCCAGCGTCTGGAAGAACTCGCGCGCCTTGATCTTCGTCTTGCGGATCCGCGCGTCGTCGACCATCTCGAAGTACTTCTCGGTCACCGAGATATCGGCGAACGGCACACCGTAGACGCGCTCGACGTCGTACGGCGAGAACAGGTACATGTCCTCGTTCTTCTTGGCCAGCTCGAAGGTGATGTCCGGGATCACCACACCCAGACTGAGCGTCTTGATCCGGATCTTTTCGTCGGCGTTCTCCCGCTTGGTGTCAAGGAAGCGGTAGATGTCGGGGTGGTGGGCATGCAGATACACCGCGCCCGCACCCTGTCGCGCCCCCAGCTGGTTTGCGTAGGAGAACGAGTCTTCGAGCAGCTTCATGATCGGGATGACGCCCGAGCTCTGGTTCTCGATGTTCTTGATCGGCGCACCGTGCTCACGAATGTTGCTGAGCAACAAGGCGACTCCACCACCGCGCTTGGACAGCTGCAGTGCCGAGTTGATGGAGCGCCCGATGGACTCCATGTTGTCCTCGATGCGCAAGAGGAAGCACGAAACCGGCTCACCGCGCTGCTTCTTGCCCGAGTTCAAGAACGTCGGGGTGGCCGGCTGGAACCGGCCGTCGATGATCTCGTCGACCAGCTTCTCGGCCAACACGGTGTCACCCGCGGCCAGCGTCAGCGCCACCATGACGACGCGGTCCTCGAAGCGCTCCAGGTATCGCTTACCGTCGAACGTCTTCAGCGTGTACGAGGTGTAGTACTTGAACGCGCCCAGAAACGTTGGGAACCGGAACTTCTTCTTGTACGCACGGTCGATCAGCGTCTTGACGAAGTTGCGCGAATACTGGTCGAGCACTTCGCGCTCGTAGTACTCCTCCTTGATGAGGTAGTCGAGCTTCTCGTCGACGTCATGGAAGAACACCGTGTTCTGGTTGACGTGCTCACGGAAGTACTGATGCGCGGCTTCGCGGTCCTTGTCGAACTGAATCTTGCCGTCGGCGTCGTACAGGTTCAGCATCGCGTTGAGCGCGTGGTAATCCGTCTCACCCGCGCCCGAAGTGCCGGGCGCGATGGAGGTTACAGGCTCTGCAGCTGCGACGGTTGGTGGCACGTCTTGTCCTTCCAAAAGTCTTCCAAACCCGCGCGGACGGCCTCGACGTCGTCCGGGGTTCCCATCAGTTCGAAGCGATAGAGGTACGGCACGCCACATTTGCGGGCCACGACATTGCCCGCATAGGCGAACTCGGCACCGAAGTTGTTGTTGCCCGCGGCGATGACTCCGCGGATCAGCGACCGGTTGTGCTCGTTGTTCAAAAACGCGATGACCTGCTTGGGGACATAACCGCCGTCGTTGATGTCCGGGGTGGCACGCCCACCGCCATAAGTGGGCAGCACCAGCACGAACGGCTCATCGACCTCGATGCGTCCGTGCAGCGGGATTCGCGTAGCGGGTAGACCCAGCTTCGCGACGAAGCGGTGGGTGTTTTCCGACACGCTGGAGAAGTACACGAGATTGCTCACCGTCGACTCCTTCCCGCTCTCCGGTTACCCGTTTCCTATGCCGTGACTGCGGCCGCTCCAGTCAGCGCCTTGATGCGATCCGGCCGGAACCCCGACCAATGGTCGTTGCCGGCCACCACGACGGGCGCCTGCAGATAGCCAAGCGCCATGACGTAGTCACGCGCCTCGGTGTCCAGACTGATGTCGACCTTCTCGTAAGCGATGCCCTGCTTGTCCAGCGCCTTGTAGGTGGCGTTGCACTGCACGCATGCGGGCTTGGTGTACACGGTGACGGTCATCTTCGGCACGGCTCCTGTCGCGAACTGAGACTGGCAACTGGTCTGGTACTGCATTTCGCTAAAGTTCAGCGGCCCGTTGGCCCTCAAAATTCCTGGCGTCCGGGGCCACGTTCCGGTGCGTCTCGAATCCGACACGACCGGGTTTCTGGGCTCCGGCCGACCCTGGATGGTCCAAGAACCGTGGGGGTCTGTCGGTGTTCGAAACACTACACCTAGTGTCCGACATTGCGAAGGGATACCAGATGTTCTGAATAACATTCTTGAAATTCCCTGGTAGTAAGCATTTGGCGCGTTCTGGCCCCGGCGTGTCGCACATCACATTTGCAGCGCGTCGCGGTCTGGACACAGGTCTACCACCGGGCACCGACACGTCGCCCGCCGCCGATCGTCACAGTGACGCAACAGCAAACCGGCGGCGGGGTCACAATTGACCCTGCCGCCGGCTGTCCCCCCGAATCCTTTGAGCTACATGAAGCCGATGCTCAGCACCGCACCTTCTCGGGTGCACAGATTGGCATGCCGTGTGCGGATGGCTCACCATCACCGGACTCGCCGCTCCGATCAACGAGATCGAAGGTGGCTCCGCAGGGTTTCCAGAGGCGCTCCAGCAGGTGGCGGCCCCTTGTTCCGCCGTGAATCATGCACATGCCCATATGGTGAGCCGCGCACGTGCCGAGGTCGCGCGTAGTGACTACCTGACTCCGCGCGACGTACTACCTAGGCGACCTCGGCGGCCAACTTGCCGACGACGTTGCGCAGATTCTCGGCCACCTCGGCGTTCTCCCGCGGATGCTTCCCGTCGAACGTGGTCGTCGGGACCGACAGCTTCAGATCCTCGACCACTCGCGGCCCCGCGATGCCGAACGACTTGCGGGTCTCGTCGTGCGCCCAAACGCCGCCGTACTGACCAAGCGCCGCGCCAACGACGGCCAACGGCTTGCCCTGCAACGCGCCGTTGCCGTACGGCCGCGACAGCCAGTCGATGGCGTTCTTGAGCACCCCGGGGATGCTGCCGTTGTATTCGGGGGTGACGACCAGGGTGGCGTCGGCTTGGGCGGCGGCCGCACGCAACGCCGCCACCGGCTCGGCCACCGCGTCGTTGTCGATGTCTTCGTTGTAAAAGGGCAACTCCCCCAGCCGGTCGAACAACTGCAGGCGCACGCCATCTGGCGCACTCTCGACAGCCAACTCGGCGAGCTGACGGTTGACCGACGCCGCGCGCAGGCTTCCCAACAGCACCAAGACGTTGATGTCCGACATGTCCTACGTTCCCTTCGATAGGTTCCGATCTATCCTCGCATCGGCCAACTGGACTACGGTCCGATTTATTCCGGTTGAGTTAAAGTGCGAAGGTGAGCGTCTCCGACCGGCCGCTCGATCTGCCGGTAACCGACTCTGGACCACCAGAGCGGGTCGACGCTGCCCGCAACCGCACGCTACTGCTTGATGCTGCACGTCGCCTGATAGCAGAGCGCGGCGCCGAAGCGGTCACCACCGACGACATCGCCGCGGCCGCCGGGGTCGGCAAGGGCACCCTGTTCCGCCGGTTCGGCAGCCGTTCGGGCCTGATGATCGTGCTGCTCGACGAGGACGAGAAGGCCGAGCAACAAGCCTTCCTGTTCGGTCCGCCGCCACTGGGCCCCGGTGCTCCGCCACTGGACCGGCTGCTCGCGTACGGGCGGGACCGCCTCAAGTTCGTCGAAACCCATTACGCGCTGCTGTCGGACGCCAACCGTGACCCACAGATGCGATTCAACGACCCCGCGATGCTGCACCACCGCCACGTCCAGGTCTTGTTGGCCGCCGCGGGCACCACCGGCGATCTCGACGCGCACGCCGCCGCGTTGACTGCGCTGCTCGACGCCGACTACGTGCACCACCAGCTGACTCACCGCGGCCGAACACTCGACGAGCTGGGCGACGCCTGGGAAGGCGTGGCCCGCAAGCTCTGCGGCGCATGACACCCCGCTGGGTGCTGCACGTCGACCTCGACCAGTTCCAGGCCGCGGTCGAAGTGCGCCGCAAGCCCGAACTTGCCGGCCTGCCAATCATTGTCGGCGGCAACGGAGATCCGAGCGAGCCCCGCAAGGTCGTCACATGCGCGTCCTACCCGGCGCGCGAGCACGGTGTGCACGCCGGCATGCCGCTGCGCACCGCGGCCCGCAAATGCCCAGACGCGACGTTTCTGCCGCTGGACACCGACGCCTACGACGAGGCGTCCGAACAGGTGATGAATCTGCTGCGCGATCTGGGCCATCCGGTCGAGGTGTGGGGCTGGGATGAGGCGTATGTCGGCGCCGACGTCGACCGGCCCTTCGACCTCGCCGAGCAGATCCGTGAGGTGATCGCCGCCCAGACGGGGCTGTCGTGCTCGGTCGGCATCAGCGACAACAAGCAGCGCGCCAAGGTCGCGACGGGCTTCGGCAAGCCCGCAGGCATTTATCAGCTCACCGACGAGAACTGGATGGCGGTGATGGGCGACCGCGCGGTCGACGCATTGTGGGGCGTCGGCCCCAAGACCGCCAAAAAGCTTGCCGGAATGGGTATTACCACCGTCGCCGATCTCGCGGCCACCGACGCGCACCTGCTGACGTCGACGTTCGGCCCGACCACCGGCCTATGGATCCTGTTGCTGGCCAAGGGCGGCGGCGATACCAACGTCAGCGCCGCGCCGTGGGTACCGCGGTCGCGCAGCCACGTCGTCACGTTTCCCCGCGACCTGTCCGATCGCGCTGAAATCGATTCGGCTGTCATCGAGCTCGCGCACAACACCCTCACCGAGATCGTCGCGCAGGGCCGCGTCGTCACCAGAGTGGCGGTGACCGTGCGCACCAACACGTTCTACACCCGCACCAAGATCCGCAAGCTTGCGTCGGCAAGCACCGATGAGGACGCCATTACGCAAACAGCCCTTGAGCTTCTCGGTCAGTTCGAACTCGACCGGCCCATCCGGCTTCTGGGCGTGCGGCTGGAACTGGCGCCGCCCGACGGCGGCTACTAACGCTTCACCGGCGGCCGCAGCGCGCGGCTGAACAACACGTTGGCCTGTCGCATCGCGACGCTGTACGGCCACCACGCCACGCGCTTGAACGCATACAGCGCGCGGATATCCGGCGACGTGTAGATCAGAAAGCGGTTGCGCTGTATGCCGCGCAGGATCCTGTCGGCGACATGCTCCGGCGACACGGCGTGCCCGCCGAAGCGGTCCGTCCACCGCTTCACGTTGGGATCCTCGCGGTCCACTCCGGCGATCTGAACCGTCTGCACCAGTGGGGTTTTCACCGCGCCTGGCACTACCACCGACACACCGATGCCGTACCGCGCCAGGTCGAAGCGCAGCACCTCGGAGGCTCCGCGCAGACCGTACTTGCTTGCGCTGTAGGCCGCGTGCCATGGCAACGCCACCAGGCCGGCGGCCGACGAGACGTTGACAAGATGCCCACCCTTGCGGGCGGCGAGCATCGGCGGCACGAAGGTCTCGATCACGTGGATCGGCCCCATCAGGTTGATGTCCACCATCGAGCGCCAGTGTTGGTGGGTGAGCTGATCGACGGTCCCCCACGCGGACACGCCCGCGATGTTCATCACCACATCCATCGCCGGATGGTTGGCATGGATGTGCTCGGCGAAGGCGACCACCGCGTCGTAGTCGGAGATGTCAAGCACGCGATGTTCGGGCACCTTGGCACCCAGGGCTTGCGCGTCGAGCACGGTCTTGTCCAGGCCCTGCGCGTCGCGGTCGGTGAGGTACAGCTCGGCGCCCTCGGCGGCCAGCTTCAGCGCGGTCGCGCGGCCGATTCCGCTTGCGGCCCCGGTGAGAAAACAACGCTTGCCCGAAAAGCCGCTGTGCGCCATGCCGCAGACGATACCGTCGCCGCTATCCGTCACCCCAAAACGCGGTGAGCCACAGCTTCTCGACGATGTCGATGGCACGCGCCGGGTCTTCGCCACGGCCAACGAACGCGCTGTCGTGCGTCAGCGTGAATGACGTCACCGCCGCCAGCGTCCGCACCAGGGCAGGCACGTCGTCGGAGATCGGGCGCGCATCGGCGTCCTGCTCGAGCAGCGCGATGAGCTTGTCGATGGTGGCGTCGTAGAAGTCGTCCATCATCTCGCGGATCTGCGCGTCGGTATTGCGCGCCGCCGCGCACGCTGCCATCACCGGATCGTCGTTGGCGTATACCGCGACGGCGCTGCCGACCATTCGCTTCGCGAAGGCAGCGGGAGTCTCGCCCGGCTCGCGCGGCGCGAAGTGGTGCGTGAGTTCGTCGAGCATCTCGCTCGCGTCGGCGAGGATCACCGCGAGCACCGCGTACTTGGAGTCGAAGTAGAAGTAGAAGCCGGACCGGGCCACGCCGGCGCGCTCGCTGATGGTGCTGACCGACAGATCGGCGAAGGAGCGCTCCTGAAGCAGCTCGCGAACCGCGGTGACGATGGCGTCGCGTTGCCGGTCGCCCCTACTGCGACGGACCTCGGGGGCAGCGGACTCAGCTGTCATGGGTGTAGACCTTCGCATCACGACACGATTGAGCCAAACTTGACATGCGTCAAGTCTGCCATTCAGGATGAAGATACGAGTGACAACGGCCACAGTCATTTTTTGGCGTGAGGGAGCAGCGATGCCGACCATCAGCACCAAGGACCACCTGATCGACCAGGCGAAACGGCGGTTGAAGCCGACTCCGGTCACGATGCCCGGCATGGGGTTGGTCGAGAAGCGGCTCAAGGAACGCGAGTGGGAGCAGTTCGTATTGGCCGAGCCGCCCGCAGGCAGTGGCCTCAAGGCGGTGATGGGCGACTCGGGTCTGCCGATCATCGGCCACTTGATCGAGTTCTTCCGGGGTGGGCCGGACTATGCCCTCGAGGTGTACCGCAAGTACGGCCCGATCCACTACCAGCAGTCCCCCGCGCTCTGCTCGGTGATGGCGCTGGGTCCCGACGCGACGCAGGCCGTCTTCTCCAACCGCAACAAGGAGTTCTCGCAGCGCGCATGGGATCCGGTCATCGGGCCGTTCTTCGACCGCGGCCTCATGCTGCTCGACTTCGACGAGCACATGTTTCATCGCCGGATCATGCAGGAAGCCTTCATCCGCACCCGGCTCTCGGGTTACGTCGAGCACATCGACTCGGTGGCGACGCAGGTGCTGGCCAACGACTGGGTGGCCAACGATCGGCGCTTCCTGTTCTATCCGGCCGCCAAGGAACTCACGCTCGACATCGCGTCGGTCGTGTTCATGGGTCACGAACCGGGCACCGACCACGAGCTGGTGACCACGATCAACCAGGCGTTCACGACGACGACTCGCGCGGGCAACGCGATCGTCCGCAAGCCGGTGCGGCCACTGACCTGGTGGCGCGGCATCGAGGCGCGCAAAACGCTCGAGAATTACTTCTCCGCGCGGGTCGCCGAAACGCGGGGCTCCGGCGGCACCGACATGCTCAGCGTGCTGTGCCAGGCCGAGGACGAGGACGGCCAGCGGTTCACCGACGCCGACATCGTCTCCCACATGATCTTCCTGATGATGGCCGCCCACGACACGTCGACTTCGACGTTGACCACGATGGCCTACCACCTGGCGGCCAACCCCGAGTGGCAGGAACGGTGCCGCGACGAGTCTGACCGCATCGGCGACGGGCCGCTGGACATCGAGGCGCTCGACAAGCTGGAAACCTATGACCTGGTGATCAACGAGGCCCTGCGCATGGTCACCCCGCTGCCGATGAACTTCAGGCGGGCGGTCCGTGACACCGATCTGCTCGGCTATTTCATCCCAGCCGGCACCGACGTGGTGACCTGGCCGTCGCTGAACCATCGCCTGGACGAGCTGTGGATCAACCCGGACAAGTTCGACCCCGCCCGCTTCAGCGAGCCGCGCAACGAGCACAAGAAGCACCGCTACGCGTTCGCGCCGTTCGGCGGCGGCGCGCATAAGTGCATCGGCATGGTCTTCGGTCAGCTCGAGATCAAGACCGTCATGCACCGGCTGCTGCGCCGCTACCGCCTCGAGCTGCCCCACCCCGGATACAAGCCGCGATACGACTACGGCGGCATGCCGGTTCCCGTCGACGGCATGCCGATCGTGTTGCGCCCGCTGCGCTAACGCGCCTGCTGCGGCGAAACTCAGGCCGTCAGCAGACGGTTCGCGCACGCGATGACCGCACGCAAGGCCGACTGCGTCGGGTCGTCGGAAAGCCCCATCGCCCACTCGTCGTGTGCGCCGTCCGAGCCACGGATGAACGTCGCGGTGTGCTCACCCGCCGGAACCTGGTGAAAAGCGGTCATCTCCAACGCGATACCGCGGTCGAACAGCATCGCCGTCAGCGCGGCGACGGGACCGGATGCGGCCGCAGATGACGTGCCGATGCGGTCCCCGATCGCCAGCGTCGCCTGGTAGTTGCGCGCCTGCGGGCCCAGCCGAGTGGCGGGGCGGTTGGGGTCGGTGCAGGTCCAATTGCCCAGTCGCAGCGGTCCCGAGCTGGGTGCGTACTCGGCGAGAAATGCGTCCCAAGTCATGGCGTCGGCCTCCGTGCGCAGACCGCGGGGCATCGGTGCGTCGATCTGGGCCGCGAATGACAGCGGCGCTGCGCTGGTAGCGGTTTGAACTGTCATGTGCCGGTCTTCTCTGATGTGAGGAATGACCGACGAGGTAGCGACGACCCACAGCGAGGGGTCGGTCTGGATCAGACCCCGCTGCGGGTTGCTACTACGAGTCGCCTCGGCACGATCGCGATGCTAGCCCCCGCAGATACGACGTGCAAACAAATTCAGTTCCGCCGGGCGCAGCACGACTCGTCGGGCCCAACCGGATATTGCTTGGGCACGTCCGTAGCCAATTGTGATCCGAATCTCAGAAACGCTAGACACCTTGACAGTCGAGCCCTACCCTTGCCCTTACGGTTAGACCGTTGGTTGTTAATACCAAACCTTCTGAAGACCGATCCGAGGTCGCTGTGCTCGCACGGAAAGGAACGGCGATGTCTCTTTTCTCATCCTTCTGGAGGTCGGCCGGGGCGCTTCTCTGCGCGCTTCTCACCACCGCTATCTGCCTGACGGGCTGCGGAGGTGGGTCGGATTCGGGCCAAGGTGCCTCGCAGAAGGTCGAGCCGACGGAGCTGCCCGCGAACCTGCCGCCCGAGATTCGTCAGGCTGCGGAGAAGGCCCAACAGATGGAAATGATCTTCCTGACGAACCACGACGAGATCGTTCAGAAGGCCAAAGAGGGCCCGGCGCTCAACGGCTTTGTGTCCTCCGACGTCGCCGACAAGATCGCGGAGGCTTTCACCGCCAAGACCGGCATTCCCGCCAAACTCGAGGACTTCAGCGGGACCGACGCCTATCAGCGCTTCCTGCTTGAGGCCGACTCGGGCGCCCTCGAAGATATCGACATCCAGCAGGCGCCCCCTGAGGAGTACGAATCGTTCCGCGCGCTGATGGCGCCGTACGACATCCTCGGCATGGCCCAGGCCGGCATCCTCAACATCCCAGAAGAAATGATCGATCCCGAGCACCGCAACGTGGTTGCCGTGGGATCGCAGATCGCCGGTTACGCGTACAACCCGAAGATGTTGAACCAGAAGGACATTCCAACCACCTGGGAAGGCTTCTGCGACACTGGTTTTCTAAAGGGTCAGAAGTTCATGCTCGACCTGCGACCCAGCAACATGGCGCCGTTGGTGGCCAGCTGGGGCATGGACCGGGTACTGAACCTCGCGAAATGCCTCAAGGCCGCAGACCCGATCCTGACCCGAGGCACCACTGACGCACTGACACGGGTGGCGGCCGGTGAGGTGCCGCTGCACATCTTCACCAACTACCACTCGACCATTCGCGCCATGGAAGAAGCGGGCGACAACCTTCGGGTCGGACTGATCGACCCGGTACCGGTCCGGTTGAGCAACGCGCTGGGCGTGATGAACGACAAGATCGCCAAGAATCCTTACGCCGCATTGCTGCTGATCGAGTTCATGGCATCACCGGAAGGACAGGCCTTGCTGGATGAGGATCCGCTGAAGTCGTCGCTTTTTTCACCGGCGTCCAAGGTGGCCGCGGCGGTGAAGGGACACGAAACCTCAGGGGCGGGCTTCGAAAACTACGTCCAGATGGAGAAGTGGATGGACCAGATCGCCAGCACACTCGGCTTCCCCCAGAGCTGATCGACGGAGAAGGAATGCTGACAGTCGAAGCACTGGTCAAGACGTTCAAGGTACGCCGGGACGCCGACGACGTCCCGGCGGTCAACGGAGTGAACATCGAGATCGACCGGGGTAAGGTGCTCACGCTGCTTGGCCCGTCCGGATGCGGTAAGACCACGACCCTGCGCAGCATCGCCGGGCTCGAGGATCCCGACAGCGGCCAAATCGTCGTCGGCAATCGGGTGATGTTCGACAGCGCTACCGGCACCAACGTGGCGGCCAGCAAGCGGGGGTTGGGCATGGTGTTCCAGTCCTACGCGATCTGGCCCCACATGAACGTGTACGGGAATGTCGCCTACCCGTTGAAGATTCGACGCCGATCGGCGCGGCCGTCGCGTGATCAGATCCGCGAGCGAGTCGAAAGGGTTCTCACGACCGTACGTCTCGATCACCTCGCCGATCGGCCCGCCACCGACCTGTCTGGTGGCCAGCAGCAGCGGCTGGCGTTGGCCCGTGCCTTGGTGATGGAACCGCCGTTGCTGCTGCTCGACGAGCCGTTGTCCAACCTGGATGCCAAACTCCGCGAGGAGATGCGATTCGAACTCAAACGGCTGCAACGCGATCTGCAGATCACCACTGTCTACGTCACTCACGATCAATCGGAGGCGCTCGCGGTCTCCGACCGCATTGCGGTGATGAACCAGGGCGTCGTCGAGCAGGTCGGCAAGCCGCGCGAAATCTACAACCAGCCGGCCACGCGCTTCGTTGCGGGCTTCATCGGCAAGTCGAACTTCGTCGACGGGTCGATCTCCGGCAGCCGCGGTGAAGGACAATACGAAGTGACCACCGCCGACGGTTCGCTCCTGGTTTCAAGTGCACTGGACCTGCCTGTCGGGCACTCGGTCGCCGTCAGCATCCGGCCTGAGCACATCGATCTCGATGAGAACCTCACCGACGCCACGGAACTGGGTGTCTGGCGCGGAAAGGTCATCGGCCGGGCGTTTCTCGGCGACAGCGTCGAGCACCAGCTGGAGCTGGGAAAGACTCGCCTGCTCGTGCAGTGCAACGCCACAAAGTCCATCGCGCCGGGACGCGACGTGATGATCCGGTTCAACCCGCAATCGTGCGGCCTGATCCCCGAAAAGTGAACAGTCCGCAGTGTTGTCCCACAATTGTTTCGCACCGCGAATCTCGGTGCGGGACACCAACGAAGGGCGGTAACCGCTGAGATGACGTCGAGCGCGACGAGAGACATCGCTGAGTACGTGGTCGGCATGCAGTTCTCTGATATCCCGCCCCTGGCAGTCGCACGGGCCAAGATCGCGATTCTCGACACCATCGGCGTCACGCTTGCCGGCAGCCGCCTGTCTACGGGCCGGATGATGATGGACTACGTCGAACAGTCGCGCGCGGCCGCCGTCTCGACCGTTTTCGCATCGAATCACAAATCATCGCCCGAGCTGGCCGCACTCGCCAACGGCCTGCTCGCACATGTCCTCGACTACGACGACCGCGGCCACGTAAGCACGCACACCCTGCCCGCCGCGCTGGCACTCGGCGAGCGCGACGACGTTTCTGGCGAAGAGCTTCTCGTGTCGTACATCACCGGCCGCGAAGTGCGACAGCACATCGACGAGGAATTCCGGCCCGGCCGAAAGAGCCAGGACGGTTCAACGGAGAAGGGCAGCGGCCCGGGTTGGCGAGGCTGGCACGAAACGGGCGTCGTGGGTGCCATCGGCGCCACCGCCGCCGCGGCAAGGGTAACGCGCCTCGATGCGGACACGACGGTGATGGCAATCGGAATCGCAGCCTCGTTGGCGAGCGGCCTGATGGCCAACTTCGGCACTTCCACCAAGTCCTTGCACGCAGGCAACGCTGCACGCAACGGTGTACTCGCAACAAGCCTCGCCGCAACGGGATTCACCGCCGACCCGAACATCCTGACCGCTCGCCGCGGCTACGTCGAGGCGCTGTCATATCCGGAAACACGCGATATGAACAAGGTGGCCGATAGCCTGCGCTCGTACTTTCACTTGGCCGAGAAGGGCATCCGGATCAAGCCGTACCCCGCTTGCACGGGCACGCACCAGTTCATCGAGACCATGCGGTATTTGTGCCGTGAGCATGGACTGCGTCCCGCGGACGTCGAATCCATCACGATCAGCCGCATCGCCGGCCAGACCACCAAACGCGACTTCCCCACCACCGAACTGGAGTGCAAGTTCAGCCCTGCGTTCGTCGCGATCGCCGCGCTGGTCGATGGTCAGCTCACACTTGACAACTGCACGCGCGATTTCCTGTTCCGTCCCGACGTCCAGGATCTGCTGGGCCGCACGACATACGTGGACAGTGCGACGGGGTTCATCCGGGTGCTCACCAAACAGGGCGAGAATTTTGAATCGGCGTCACGGCCGGTGCGTGACCTGGTCGTGCCCGACGAGTCGGTGATCAAGTTCTTCGCGTGCGCTGAACCGATCGTCGGCAAGGAGCGAGCCGGTTGCATCACCGAGATCGTCAGCGAAATAGAACGATTGGGGTCGGTGCGTGAGCTGACCGCCCTACTCACGCCCAACCAGTGAGTCACCCCGCATCGACAGCGGCCGGACAGTCGCGTCATCAAATCGACACGGAGGAATGAGTCGTGACCACATCGACAACCGAAAGCGTCGACGTCATCGTCGTCGGCTGCGGCAGTGCGGCCCTCGAGGCCGCGATCGCGACGAAGCAGCTCGGCGCGGACCGGGTGTTGCTGTTGGAGAAGGCACCCGAGGACGAGTTCGGCGGCAACCCGCGGTGGTCGCACAGCGGATTTCGCTGGGTGCAGAGCGGCGCCGACGAGGTTCGCGAGTTCCTGCCACAGCTGTCCGACGCCGAGTTCGCAAACGCGGTCATCAACCCGTATCGCGCCGAGGACATGAAGGGCCATCTGACCCGAGCGACCCGTGGGCGGATGGATCCCGAGCTCCTCAACCTCATTGTCGACAACTCCAACGCGGGGATCCACTGGCTCAAGGAAGTCGGGCTCAAGTGGCAGCTTGACCTCAAACTCGAGATCGAAGGAAAGTTCCACTTCGAACCCGGCTACACCATCCACCCGCAGGGAGGCGGCCTCGGTCAGCTCGAGCAGATGCGGGCTATCGCGTTGGCCATGGATATCGAAATTCGGTACAACTCACGGGTTTCTGCGCTACATGGGCACTCCCGCAAGATCGAGGGAGTCAGCGTCGTTGGCCTCGACGGGCAATACGACATCGTGGCGCCGACAGTCATCCTCTGCAGTGGAGGGTTCCAGGCCAATCCGGAGATGCGGGCACGCTACCTGCCGGCCAACGCCGACCTGATGAAGGTGCGCGGCAGCCGCCACAACACCGGCGAGGTGCTGCAAATGGCCCTGGCGATGGGTGCAGCGCCGGCGGGTCAGTGGAGTCTTGGCCATTCGTCTGTCGTCTCGGCGGACGGACCCGCGTACAGCCTGATCGGCAAGCGGTACAGCCGCTACTCCTACACGTGGGGGATATCGGTCAACACCGGCGGTCGCCGGTATTGCGACGAGGGTGAGAACCTGCGCATGATGACCTACGCCAAGATGGGCTGGAAGGCACTCGCGGAACCGGACGGCATGGCGTGGCAGATCTTCGACAGCAAAGTGAACAGCCACGAGGGCGGCACACTGCTTCGCAGCGGCTACACCGCCGGCGGCGAATCCTATGAGGCCGAGACCATCTCGGAGCTCGCCGACAAGATCGGCATGCCCTCCGCGGTTCTCGAATACACGGTGAAGGAGTTCAACTCCTCGATCAGCCATGACGCCGCCGATTTCGACCCGACGAAGCTCGACGGGCGCTCGACCACCGGGTTGATGCCACCCAAGTCGAACTGGGCCGTCGCCATCGACACGCCACCATTCATGGCCTACCCCGTCACCGCCGGGGTGACGTTCACGTTCGGCGGGCTACGCGTCAACACCGACGCCCAGGTGCTCAACGTCACCGGGGATCCGATCGAGGGCCTGTACGCGTCCGGCGACATCATGGGCATCTTCTACAACGGGTACGTCGGCAGCACGGGGCAGACCAGAAACGTGGTCTTCTCCCGCCAGGCGGCGGCCCACGCGATGTCGCTGTGAGTTCGACGTCGGCATCCACGCCGTGGGTCCGCGACGTTGCGGTGAGCCTTCGCGAGGCCTTCGCCGGTCCAGTGCCGCAGGACGTACTGGACCGCGCCGCTGCCCAACTCCTCGACATGATTGCCTGTGCATCAGGAGGTTTCAACTCCGAACCGGTGCGAATCGCGCGAGCAGTGAGCGAGGGATCGGGTCCGGCGCAGGCCAGCGTCCTGTTCACCGGCGAGCGGGTCAGTGTCATCGACGCCATCCTGGTCAACGGCACCGCGGCGCGCTTCCTGGATTACAACGACGCCTTCATCGGCACCGGTCCCGGAGGGCATCCGAGCGATAACCTGGTGGCCGCGCTGGCCGTTGCGGAGGTCGAAGGTTCCTCCGGGCACGATCTCTTGACC
The DNA here is from genome assembly GCA_963711755.1 of uncultured Actinomycetota bacterium. Taxonomy (GTDB): domain Bacteria; phylum Actinomycetota; class Actinomycetes; order Mycobacteriales; family Mycobacteriaceae; genus Mycobacterium. The sequence continues at coordinate 912,676 of CAVQFK010000022.1, read as the reverse complement.
GCGGCGGCGCTGGGTTACGAATTGTTCTGGCGCTTCCGGCAATCCGTCTATGCACGCACGGAACAGGCGGCAGCCTGGGACGGGGTGTCCGTCAGCAGCGTCGTGACCGCCGCGATGACCGGCCTCCTGGTCGGGCTCGACCCGGACCGACTGATGCATGCCCTGTCGATCGGATTGTCCAAGGGATACGCCCTCAAGCAGTTACGCCGCGGCTCGATCTCGATGATGAAGGCCAGCGCCAACGCACTCGTCGCGCGCGACGGGGTGCTGGCAGCGCGGCTGGCACAACATGGGCTGACCGGGCCGACCGAGATCCTGGAGGGCAAATCGGGCGTATTGCGCGCCTTCGGTCTGCGCGAAGAGGATTCGCTGCGCGCGACGCTGTCGGCGCCGCCGGTGTGGGCGATCCGCAATGTCTCGATCAAGGCGTACCCCGCCATCGCGACATCGCAGGCCGCGATCGAAGCAGTCGTGCGGTTGGCCCGCCGCGCGGACGTTGCCACCGAGACCGTCGCAAAGATCGAGGTTCGGTTGCCCGACTCCAAGGCCACCAGGGAGCATCTGGAGATCGAGCAGCGGCAGCGCCCGGACTCGCGGGAATCCGCCGACCACAGCCTGCCGTTTCTGCTCGCCGCCGCGCTTGAAGACGGACGACTCTCGCTCGAGCAGTTCGCAGGCGAGCGGTGGCGAACGCCTGCAACGACCGCCCTGATGGAACGTGTCCGGGTCATACCCGACGCCTCGTTGGTAACCACCGAGCAACGCAGCTATCCGGCTGTGGTGACCGTGGAGCTCGCGGACGGCCAACGATTCACCGAAGCCGTCACCGATGTGCCCGGCAGCCCGTCCGCCCCATGGAGTTTCGCCGAGATCGAAGTGAAGTTCACCGACACCGACCGAGTCGGCTTCTCCCCCGCGCAGCGCTCGGCGCTGGTCGCCACGGCAGCCGCACTGCCGCGCGCGGCCGACGTGTCCGAGCTGATGACGGCGACCGCCGTGCTGAACCCGTGTACCAGATCGGAGCGCCTCGGCGCGGCTCCCGGCGAGAGGTTATGACCTGTATGCGTGATGGCGCTGAATTCGGCTGGCGAGCATTGGTGGGATGGATCCACTCCTACGGGATGCTGCACTCGACGCCGGTCGATCTGTACCGATTGTTGCCCGAGGGGTACGGCATCCTGTTCACCACCCTGGGCAAGCGTGACCAGTCCGACGGCGAGACCGAAGCGGCGCTCGCGCGGTTGAACGACACGGCCGACCTGCTGGCCCGCAACGGCGCCGAATACTTCGTGTTGAACAGCTCCCCCATGATCACCCACGGCGGACCCGGTTCTGACATTCGGCTCATCGATCAGCTCAGGGAGGTCACCGGCCAGCCGGGCACCACCACGACCACGTCGGCGATGCGGGCGCTGCGGGCCATCGGCGCCAAACGTCTCGCGCTGTGCAGCCCATACGTCGATCGCAATCCCAAGCTGGAGGCGTTTCTCGAAGCGGAGGGCTTTGAGATCGTGAGCTCCTACGGCATGTCCGAAGACCTGACCCGCATCCACCGCATTCCAGGAGAAGTCGCGTATCGGGTGGGGCGCAACGCGTTTCACTCGGCAGCTGGTCGCGCAGACGCACTCTACATGGCGGGAGGAAGGCTACGTGTCCTCGACGTACTCGAGGAGCTCGAAGCCGATATCAAAGCGCCGGTGATCGGGAGTACCCAGGCCGTGGTCTGGGAGATGTGCAATCACTTCGGCACCACCGCACCGATCGACGGCTTTGGCCGGCTCCTGCGAGAGTTTCCGCCCAACGGGGGGTAACTCCAAACTACTAATCGCTTCCGAGTGATCAGCGAAGAACTGGATGGACGTCATGACCCGGACGATGGAGCGACCCCCGGTAGGTGCACCGCCGCCGCGCGTTCCCGTAATGCGAAGGCGCAGAAGTGCGATGGCCCCGATCACGTGGGTCCGCAAGCACATGCTGGCGCTCGGTATTGCGGCCCTGCTGCTGTGGCTGATCGCAGGTCCGATGACCTTCCTGGTCAACATGAGCTTCAGGCAGGGCACGCCCGCCCGGCCGGAAGGATTCAACCTCGAAAACTACCAACAGGTTTACGGCTCCGCGTTGACGTACTCGACGTTGCTCAACACGGTCATCTACGCGGGCACGGTAAGCGTAATCAGCCTCGCGCTGGCCACGATCTTCGCGTGGCTGGTGGAGCGCACCGACATGCCGGGGCGCAATCTGGTCTGGGTTGCCATGCTCATTCCGCTCGCCATGCCCGGGATGCTCTCGGCGATGTCGTGGATCTTGCTGGGCTCTCCGAAGATCGGAGCGCTCAACGTGTGGCTGCGCAATCTGCTGGACCTCGTCGGCATTCACCTGGACATCGGGCCGTTCAATATCTATTCGCTGTACGGCATGATCCTGGTCGAATCGCTCAAGGGCACTTCGACGCTCTTCCTGCTCATCGTCGGCGCATTCCGGCTGATGGATCCCGCGCTGGAGGACGCCAGCACTTTGAGCGGCGGGTTGCGCTGGCAGACACTGCGTTACGTGACACTGCCGCTGATGAAACCCGCGCTGCTGGCGGCGGGAATCTTCGCGTTTCTTGGCAACATGGAGGATTTCGACACCCCGCTGCTGCTAGGGCTGCCTGCCAACGTGTTCATCCTGCCGACGCTGATCTACTTCACCGCTTACGTCAGCCCCAGTTCGAGCTATGGCCTCGCATCGGCGTACACGAGCATCTTCCTCATCCTGATGGTGGCACTGATCGTCTATTACTACATGGTGGTTGTCCGGCGGTCGAAGGCCTTCGCCACCGTCTCCGGCAAGGGCTTTCGACCCCAGCGGGTGAAGCTCGGCCCGTGGAAGTGGCCGGCGGCAGGATTTCTTGCAGTCTTCTTTGTGTTGTCGATCGTGTTGCCTTTGGCCACACTTGTATTCGCATCCTTGGTGCCGACCTACACCGGTCCGTCGTGGGACGCCATCGACACGATGACCATCGACAGCTATCGGACGGTTTTCGAGGATCCTCAAATCATCCAGGCCGCGATAAACACGGTGGTGATGAGCGTCGGCGCCGCTACGGTGACGATGATCGTCGCATTTCTGGTGTCCTGGGTGGTGATCCGGGTTCGCGTCCGGGGTGGCCTCCTGATGGATGCGATGGCGTTTGCGCCGAACGCGATTCCCGCGGTGGCCCTGGGATTCGGTCTGATCGTCTTCTACCTGAGCCCCGTGGGGTCATGGCTACCGATCTACGGCACGCTGGTGATCATCGTGGTCGCGATCGGCACCAAGTACCTTGCATTCAGCACCCGGCTTGGCAACAGTGCGATGCTTCAGGTCTCCAGCGAACTCGAGGAAGCCGCGTGGCTGTCAGGCGCCGGGCGGTTGCGCGGTTTCCTGCAGGTGACCATGCCCTTGCTGCTGCCTACCTTCCTCGCGGGCTGGGTGTGGGTAGCCGCTCACGCCATGCGCAACCTCACGTTCCCACTACTGCTGGGAACACCAGGGACAGAGACGATCTCATTGCGGATGTACGTGTACTGGAATCGGTATGCCGACTTCCCGCTCACCGCGGCGATGGGCGTGTGCCTGATTCTTGTGCTCTTGGTGCTTGCATTCTTCAGTCGTCGGATCATCGTGCGAGGGTTCACCGAAGGGTGACGATGAAGAGCGCAGTTTCAGCGGCCCTGGACGAATTGGCCGATCTCGCTGACGGCTTGGAGGCCGAATCTTTACCGGCAGACGTGCGTGCCGAGGTTGGCCGCCGAGTGGCGGATGCCATGGGGTGCATGCTCGGCGGAGCGAAGACAGACCCGGGCCGGATGGCTTACGACGCTGTCGGGACACCAACCGGCGAGGCGACCCTGGCAGCCGGGCCGCAGCGGTCGGGCATCGCAGGGGCGACGCTCGCGAACACGACGGCGCTACGCAGCCTTGACTTCATGGATGGCCATCCCGGACCGTATTCCTGTCATCCGTCGCTGCTCATCCCCGCAGTTCTGGCCGCCGCGGAAGCGCACGACATCCGCGGACTCGACGTCGCACGCGCCATCGTGCTGGGGTACGAGCTGAACGCCCGATTGCAGGTCGCCAGTGGCGATCCCGACATCACGGTGCGCGGCTGGAGTGGCAGCACCAATCTGGCTCTTGCGACGTCGCTCGGCGTCGGCAGCATGTTGGGATTGCGCGGCCGGGCGCTCGTGAATGCCGTCGGGATCGCCACCGTCCATGCGCCGACGCTCGACGCCAGCAGCCGAGGTCAGATGGCGCAGAGCAAGGCCGCCGTCGACGGAATGGTGGCCATGTCCGCGGTAACTGCCGTGCAGTTGGCGGCGGCCGGAATGACCGGACCACCGGGTGCTTACAACGGCGACGGCGGTTTTGTCGCGGCGGTCGCGGGCCGCTACGACCCGGACATCTTGCTCGCGCCGTTCGGCCGGTTCCGGATTTTGGATTGCTACACAAAGGTCTACAACGCCGTGAAATGCGCCCAGTCTGCAGCGGCGGCCGCGCTGGAGTTGAGAAACAGGCTCGGCGATCTCGACGAGATCGTCAGCGTCACACTGCACCTCGCGGAACGCGATTGGCGCAACCAGCTCAGCCACGACTCAGACAGGCGTCGCCCCACCAACCGCGACGCAGCCAACCACAGCGTTGTGTACTGTGTCGCCGCGGCCCTGGTAGAAGGTGATCTACAGGCCAGGCAGTTTGAGCAGCACTACCTGACAGACCAACGGATCCTGAACGTCATCGACAAGACGACCATCACCGGTGACCGAGAACTCACCCGGCATTGGCCGGGGGCGAACCCCGCGACGGTCGAAATCCGGCTTGCTTCGGGAGCCACGCATGCCAAGACCGTGTTGTATCCGCCGGGACACCCACGCAATCCCGCCACGACCGCGCAGCTCGCGGCCAAAGTGCGGCAGTTGACCGCCGACAGTCGTCACGACACCGAGACTCTCGTAGACACCGCATTGCAGCTGGCAACGCTGCCATCAGTGCGACCGATGATGGACCTACTGGGCACGACGAACGGGCACCGATGAGAATTCAACTGATCCTGAACGGCTCTCGGGAACGCTACAAGGGCGGGGCCGACGACGCCCGCCTACGCGTGTGGTCGGCCTACTGCGCGCCTGGCACCGAACTGGAGCTGGGATATCTGCCCGGTGAGCAAGAGACTGGCGGCATTTCAAAGGAATACGCCTTCGGCCAGGGTGACGCGGTACGTAACCATGCGCTGTTGTATCCGGAAGCGTGCGCACGGGCATCGGCCGATGGATACGACGCGGTGATCATGCATTGTTGTTCTGATCCCGGGTTGTACGAGGCCCGCAGGCAGGCCCGTATCCCCGTGGTTGGACCGGGCGAGGCAATGCTGCGCGCGGCCCTCGTCATCGGACGTTCGATCGGGATGACCGTACCGAGCGACGCCGCGGTGGCTCATCACTGGCAACAGATACGTGCTGTCGGCGTCGCCGAGCACGTCATCGGCGTTGAGCCGATCAACCGTCCGATCGGCGCCTACGCGGGCCAGGACGCCGACGCGATGACCGACGCCCTGACGGTCGCCGCCCAACGGTTGGTGGATCGTGGCGCCGACGTGATCTGCCCGTCCGGACTGGCTTTCGTGCCGGTCCGCGTATCTGCCGACGAGGCGGCCAGGCGACTGGGCGTCCCAGTGCTCGACCCGGCCTACATAGCGGTCCGCACCGCCGAAATGCTGGTGACATCGGTGGCCTCGCACCAGAATCAGCGTTTGTAATTCGATGGCGGACAAGGGCATAACACCTCTTGACGGATATGCCATATGGTCCTACATTTAGACAATAGTGTGATCAGCGCCACACCCGGAGAGGACGCACGCACGTGAAGATCGATGCGGTGCATGTGCGGATCCAGCACCTCGAGCGTCGTGATCGCCAATGGCGGACCTCCTCGTACGCGTCAGCGGAGGTTCTCGGCGTCTACGTCGGTGTGGAAGCCGGTGGGGCGCTGGGCGTTGGGGCCACCGCTGCGCACCCTCGCAGCATGCCGGGTGACGTGTTGGTGGAGGCGATCACTCAACGCGTGCAGTCGGCGTTGGCCGGCATCCCTGTCGACGGGGCTTGGGCGGCGCTCGGTGGTCTTGGCGGCCTCCCGCCACGCGCCCGGATCGCGGCGGACCTGGCTCTGCATGACCTGTTGGGCAAGCTGGCCGGCGTGCCCGCGGAGGTTCTGTGGGGCGGCCCGGTCCGCGATCGCGTCAAAGTCGTCCGCGCCGTGGGTATGAAAGAGCCGCAGGAGGTTTGCGAATCCGTGCAGGTGCTCTACGACCAAGGCATACGGGGTTTCAAGCTCAAGATCGGCCGCGGGCTCGGCCCGGATGTGGACACCGTATGTCGGGTGCGTGAGCGCTTTGGCGACGACATCACCATCACCGTCGACGCCAACGCGTCCTACGACCTGGCTGGGTCCCGCGAGCTGTGTGCAGCGTTGACGGATCTGAAGGTGTATTGCGTCGAGCAACCAGTCCCCTACGACGACATCGATGCCATGGTGGCGCTGCGCAGCACCTCTGGCGTGCCCTTGATGGCCGACCAGCTGGTGCAGTCGGCAACTGACGCCGTGCGGGTGGCGCGCGCCGGTGCGGCAGAGCTGGTTTCGCTGAAGCTGACCAAGATGGGCAGCGTCATGGAATGCGTCAAGACGATTGACGTCTGCAGCGCGCTCGGGTTGCGCGTGCATCTCGGCGGCAGCGGTGCGCCGGGCATCGTCGACAGCGCGCTGACCCGCCTTGCGCTGGCGCGTGCCGATGTCGAACCGATCGCCGAGGTTGGCGAATCGGCGTCGCTCATCAGCGACCACACCGCGGGAGTGGTGTTCGACGGAGCGTGGGCCACCAGCGACGGATTGCCCGGCTTGGGTGGCGCTCCAATCGATTTCAGCACTTGACCGCATCTCGTCGATCCCGGATCAGATCACAATCAGAATCCATGGTCACGCAAGGAGGAAGTTCGATGCCGAATCTAGCCGCTAGTCGCGGGCCGATACCCAAAGCTCGCAGGGCCGCTGTTGTCGTCGTCGCAGGGCTCACGTTGGCATCGCTGTCGGCGTGTGGATCCGGCGGCGACAACGGAACTGCGGCATCGGAATCGGGGGTCGACTGGAACAGCCTCACCATCGAGCAGCTCTACGAAGGAGCCAAGCAGGAGGGCAAGTTCGTTTTGTACTCCGGGCAGGGCAAGGACGATCTCGAGGTGCTTTCCGCGCGTTTCCATGAGCAGTACCCCGGTGTTGAGATCGAACACTTCGAACAGGTCGGCGAGGACTCCGCGTCCAAGTTGACCTCGGAGGCGAATGCCGGGGTGTTCACCACCGACATCATCGACACCGAACAGAACACGATCTACCAGCTCGCGCAACTCGATCTGCTGGCTGAGTACACGCCGCCGGCGGCGGCATCCTTCGACAATCGGCTCAAAAAGCCGTGGTTCACCGGACACCGCATTCAGATCAAACCGATCACCTATAACACCCAGCAGATATTGCAAGCCGATGCGCCACAGAACTATGACGATCTGCTGAACCCGAAGTGGAACGGCAAGGTGTGCGCCGAGGCCGCGGAGGTGTCGGTGTTCGCCGACATGCTCCAACAGATGGGCAGGGAACAGGGCATCGACTACTGGAAGCAGCTCACCGCCAACGGTATTCGGTTCATCAACGGGCAGACCAACCTGGTGGAATCGGTGATCGCAGGCGACTGCTCCATCGCCGTCGCAGCGAATGTCCACAGCGTGGCCAAGTCGGCGGAGAAGGGCGCGCCGATCGCGTGGGTCAAGACCGATCCGCTGTACGCGAACTACGGGGCCCTCGGTGTGCTCGACCGCGCTCCGCATCCCTATGCCGCACGCTTGTGGATGAACTACGTGCTCTCCGACGCCGGACAGCAATCGGTCGCCGACAACTATCGGATACCGGTCAATCCGAACGTGCAACCCAAGCAACCCGAACTCGCGCAAGGCACTTTCAACATGGTGCTTGCTGGCGACGATGTGATGAACAACTTTGCCGACTACAACAAGCTGTACTACGAGGCCACCGGCCGCCCGATCGTCGGATGACGGGCCGTCGACAGGTCGGCACGCTTGACCAATACAGAGCCGCATGAGCACGACCACCACCCGAGTCCAAGGACAATTCATCCGCCTGAATTCGCGGCCCGATTTCAGCATGCTGCTGCCTGCGGGCATCGCACTGCTCATCGCGTATCTGACGCTGGTACCGATCGGCATGATGGTGATCGACAGCGTTCAGGCCACGGACGGTTCGTTCAGCCTGCGCAACTACCAGAACATCATCACGAGCGGAACCGCCTACCGGCTGATGCTGAACTCGTTGATCTTCGCCATCGGCGGTGCGCTGATGGGCACGGTCATCGGCACCATCCTGGCCTGGCTGGTCGAGCGGACCAACATGCCGGGCAGGCGGTTCATGTTCGTCGCCGCGCTGGTACCACTCATCATGCCGGGGTCGTTGGCCACGTTCGCCTGGGTGTTGATCCTCAGCCCGACCATCGGGGTGGTCAACATCGTGCTGCAAAAGGTCTTCGGATTCAGTGACGGTCCGCTGAACATCTACAGCATGCCCGGCATGATCATGGTCGAAGGCATTCACCTGAGCACGTTGTCATTTCTGATGATCGCAGGCGCGTTGCGTTCGATGGACGCCTCGCTCGAGGAGGCCTCGGGCGCCTCCGGTGCACGCATCCTCACCACCGCTCGGCGGGTGACCCTGCCGCTCCTGTTGCCTGCGCTCGCGGCGACCCTACTCATCGGCTTCGTTCGGGCTGTCGAGGGTTTCGAGGTGCCCGCGATGCTCGGCCTGCCCGGCAAGCAATATGTCCTGGCATCGCAGATCTACTTGGCGCTCAAGACTTTTCCGATCAACTACGGCGCGGCGGGGGTCTACTCGACGATGCTGTTCGTCGTCGGCGCCGCGGGGGTGCTGATCTATCTGAGGTTGATCGCCAAGAACTCCTTCGCCACGGTCTCGGGCAAGGGGTTCCGGCCAAGGGTCATCGACCTTGGCGGCTGGCGCTACCCCGCCCTCGTGTTCGCGGCTTTCTACATCCTTACCCTGTTCGTGCTGCCGGCCCTGCTGATGGTTTGGGCCTCGTTTCAGCCTTTCTACGCGGCTCCGAGCCCCGACGCCGTCGGCAGGATGTCGTTCGCGAACTACGTTGAGGTCTTCCAGAATTCGGCGATCATCAACGCGGCGAAGAACAGTCTGATCCTGGCTCTCTTCGCAGCGACGATCGTGGTTTGGCTCAGCGCCGTCTCCGCATGGATCACGGTGCGCACCCGCATTCGGGGACGCCAGCTGCTCGACGTCGTGGCCTTCATTCCCATCGCCATCCCTGGACTCGTGTTGGGCGTGGCCATGGTGGACCTGTACGCGGCGTCTCCGCTTCCCATCTACGGCACCTTGATCGTCCTGATCATCACCTATGTGATCAAGTTCCTGCCCTACGGGATGCGTTCAAGCACTTCGACGATCGTGCAGATCAGCCAGGAACTCGAAGAAGCTTCCGCGGTCGCAGGCGGACGGTGGTGGCACACCTTCACCCGCGTGCTATTGCCACTGCTGTGGCCCGGCCTGTTCGCGGCGTGGGTCTACATCTTCATCGTCTCCACTCGCGAGCTGTCGTCGTCGATCATCCTGGCGGGCCCGCGAAATCAGCCGTTGGCCGTATTGATTTACCAGCTCTACACGAACGGTGACTACACATTGTTGTCCGCCCTCGGCGTTCTGATGGTCATCGTGCTGGCTCTACTGGTCGCCGTGTTCCAGCGGATGGGCGGAAGGGCCACCGATGCCCAATAGCCAAGTCGGTAGCGGCCACGGCGCTACTGCGGCCGTCGCGCAATTCGTAACGGGCACACACCTCGACGACCTCCCCGCCCAGGTAATCGACAATGCCCGACTGGTCATCCTCGACACCATCGGAGCGATGATCGCTGCGCAGCGGTTTCCCGTCGGCGGGATCATCAGGGACTACGCCGCCGACCTCGGTGACCGTCCCGACGCGCGGGTGGTGGGAAGCTCTGTGCGCGCGTCGCCGCCGACCGCCGCGTATGCGAACGGCACGCTCGCACACGGCCTTGACTTCGACGACCACAAGCACCTCAGCACCCACACGCTGCCAGCGGCTTTCGCCGTCGGTGAGCTCGTCGGTGCGTCAACTGGGCTTGTTCTCGAAGCGTATGTCCTAGGTCGTGAGGTTGGCGCGAAGCTGTGGGCCGTGATCGAGGCACAGCGCAAGTCGGGGCGGGGTCCGACCTACCGCGGCTGGTATCGCGTCGGTGTCGTCGGTCCGATCGCCGCGGCGGTCTCCGCAGGTGTGGTCCTGGGGCTGACCGGAATTCAGCTCCGACACGCGATCGGCGTCGCCGCCACCTCTGCCGCGGGCCTTCGCAGAAACCAGGGCACCATGGCTAAGGCACTGCATGCAGGCAACGCGGCCCGCGATGGCGTACATGCCGCCCTGCTTGCCGCAAGGGGCTTTACCGCCGATGTCGACATCCTGGAGGCCGATCTCGGGCTGGTGAGCGCCATCTGCCTGCCCGGCGAGGCGGACTGGTCACCGCTGTCCGGCCTCGGCGCACCGTACGACCTCGCAGGCGTGGCCGCGATCAAGCGCTATCCGGCCTGTAGTCCCAGCCACAAACCGGTGACCGCGATGCTCAAGCTGCGGGCCGCGAACGTCTACGACATCGACGAGATCGCGTCGGTCGAGGCCGATTTGCACACGTTCTCGCTGCTGCGAACCGATCCCCAGGAGGCGATCGCCACCGGATACAGCCTGCCGTACCTGTTGTCGGTCGCGTTGCTGGACGGCGAGGTCGGCCTGGACCAGGTGCAGGCCGACAGGCTGAGCGATCCCGCGGTCCGTGCGCTGATGGCCAAGGTCCGTCACGACCCGACGGCAGCGCAGGCGGGTCGTCCTGAGCGGGTCACGGTGCGGCTTGCCGACGGCCGGACGCTCGTGGCCGAACAGGACACGAAACCTGATTTGCACGACTGGATTTCGGTGCAGGCGAAGTTCGGTGAGTGTGCAGGCCGCGTGCTCGACGACGGGCAGGTTTTGCGTCTTCGCGAAACCGTAGAGGCGATGCCTGACGATCGCATTGTCTCCAAAATGCTGGACCTGACGGCACCGGATACCTGCCTCGGCGATGACAGCAGTCCACGGCGAGTGAGCCAACCAGAGAAGGTGACCGAACAGTGCTCGTGATCGAAGACCTGTACAAGGTGTTTCCCGCGACCAAGAACAAGAAACGCGAGACCGCCAATGTCACCGCGATCGACGGGGTGAGCTGCGACATCGCCGAGGGCGAATTCTTCACGCTGCTGGGGCCTTCGGGGTGCGGCAAGACGACCACGCTGCGCAGTGTGGCGGGCTTGGAGATTCCCACGTCCGGGCGCATCTCGGTCGGCGACCGCGTGCTGTTCGACTCGGCCAAACGGATCAATGTGCGGGTCGACGCCCGCGGGCTTGGAATGGTCTTCCAGTCCTATGCCATCTGGCCACACATGAACGTGTTCAAGAACGTCGCCTATCCGCTGACCGTGGTGCCGCGCAGTAAGCGCCTGAAGAAGGCGCAGGTGTACGAGCGCGTCGAGCGCGTGCTGTCCGTCGTGCATCTCGACCACCTGATGAATCGGCCCGCCACCGACCTGTCAGGAGGCCAGCAGCAGCGACTGGCGTTGGCCCGTGCCCTGGTGATGGAACCGCCGTTGCTGCTTCTCGACGAGCCGTTGTCCAACCTCGATGCCAAACTGCGCGAGCAGATGCGCTTCGAACTCAAACGACTGCAGCGCGACCTCAACATCACCGCCGTCTACGTCACCCACGATCAAGTGGAAGCACTGACGATGTCCAGTCGTATCGCGGTGATGAACAACGGATCCGTCGAGCAAATCGGTCGGCCTCGCGACATCTATCACGTTCCCGCGTCGCGATTCGTTGCGGATTTCATCGGCACCTCGAACTTCATCGACGCCGTGGTCAAGGGCAGGTCCGGAGACGGGACGTACGTGGTGAGCACACCGCCCGGCGATCTCGTCGCCTCGTCGAACATCGACTTCGTACCCGGAACCAAGGTCGTGGTGAGCATCCGGCCCGAACAGATCACCGTGGTTGAAGACCCCGGTGTGTCTACCACCGGCGTGTGGAAGGCAGAGGTCACCGCCCGCGGGTTCATGGGCGATGTCGTCGAGCATGAACTGAAGGTCGGTGACCTCATACTGCGGATGAGGTGTAACCCCGAGGTCTCGATTCCGCGTGGTGATCAGGTGATGATCAAGCTTCCCGCCCGGTGGTGCACGCTTATCCCCGGATGAACAGACGCCTCCCGAACGCGGCGGCGTTGACGCACGATAAGCCACAAGGCATGTCACGCGGCGCAAGGGAGGTTGGCGATGGTCACTGTCGAACGCGAACAGGTAGCCGTCCTGCAGGACGTCAGCTTCCGACTGACGCGGCGTCTTCGCAAGCATTCGAGCACGGACCTGAGCCTTTCGCAGATGTCTGCGCTGTCCACGCTGAAGCGGCACGGCCCCATGCGGATCGGCGATTTCGCCCGGCGCGAGCAGATAAGTAAGTCGTCCGCTACCCGATTGGTGGCGCGGTTGGAGGGCACCGGGTATCTCGACCGGCAGACCGATCCGAGTGATGGCCGCAGCTTTTATCTCACCATCACTGAAGACGGACACGCATACCTGGCGGCCGCCAGCGAGCGAGCCAACGATTACCTGTTACGCCAAGTGGAGGCGCTGTCCGATGAGGAGCGCACTGTGCTGCTGTCCGCACTACCGGTCCTGACACGGCTGATGGAGGCGAAGCGCTGAACCGGTGTCGTGCCGATATCACGTCAAATCGCGGCGTCGCTGTCCACCGACGACGGGTCGACGCGCGCGTCCGACGATTGTTCGGCAGCGGAGTCCTCGCGGCGGCTGCGCACCAGATAGATTCCCGCCGCAAGCACCGCAACACCCGTCCCCACTGCCGCGACAACACATGCGATCTGAGGATTCGCCACCTGGCAGATCCAGCCGATGAGGGGTCCGCCGATGGGCGTCGTTCCTGCGGTTGCGAGTACCAGCAGGGAGATGACACGACCGCGCATCGCGGGATCTGACCGCAGCTGCAGAAGCGAGGTCGCCGTTGCGCGGAAGGCCATACTTGCGCCACCCAAAACGAACATCGTGATGTATACGACGGTCATAGTGGGCGACAGCGCGAGTCCCAATGTCAGGACGGTAAACACCAAACCGGTGCCAACGAGGGTCTGCGACGTCGCGCTCAGCGACCCGGCCACCGCAAGTCCGCCCACAATCGCACCCAATCCCATTGCGGTGAAAGCGAACCCGACATCCTGCGCGTCGCCGCCGAACGTTGTTCGCACCAACAACGGCAATAGCACCGTCCAGTTGTAGGCGAGCAGGCCCGCCACCGTCATCACAAACAATGTCGCGGCTATCGCGGCGTGGCCGCGAACGTAGCCCAGGGTCTTCTTCAGCTGATATTGCCGATCAGCCGACAACGATGTGCGGCCTGGCGTCCGCGCGCGGATCGCAATCAGGGCGGCGATGACGGGCAGATACGACGCCGCGTTGACGAGAAAGGCCGGCGCAAGCCCAACCGTGCCGATCAGGATGCCCGCGACGGCGGGACCTGCGACCTTTCCGCTGTTTTGGATCACGCTGTTGAGCGTGACCGCATTGGTCAGATTCTTTTCATCCACCAGCGCATTGACGATGGTCAACCGGGCAGGCTTATCGAGCGCGTCGGCGCAGCCTTGGAATAGCGCGGCCGCCATCACCGTCCAGATCGCGACGTGATCGACCAAGATGAGCACGCCGAGCACAGCGGCCGGTATCGCGGCGGCAATCGACGTCCACACCAGAATCTTGCGAGTGTCGAAGCGATCCGCGAGAACGCCACCCCGGATAGTGAATAGGAGCGTCGGTATCTGTTGGCACGCTGCCGTGATGCCAAGCAACACCCCTGAATCGGTGAGCTCGAGCACCAGCCATGCCTGGGCCAGCTTCTGCATCCACGTACCGCTGACCGAGACCGTTTGGCCGAACGCGTACAAGCGATAGTCGCGAATTCGAAGCGACGAGAACGTCGCGGAGAAGTACCCCCTCACCGGTCCGCTACGGCCATCGGACGCCCTTTTAGTTCGCTTGGTGACCTACTTAGTACGCTAAGCGTACCAACTCGCTGCGAATGCGTCGAGCGCGCCATTCGAACTCGCGACCAGACGCGGAATCCAGAATTCTGCGATTTGGCCCAATTTTGCGGCCGACTGGCATCAAGGTAGGAGACCCGGCAAATGAAGGTCCACATTCTTAGGTCTGGTGGCATTATCATTGGTCCATGACAACAGACGGTACTGCGGCCAGAGCTGCGACAGACGGGATGTTCAGTCGCGTGAACCCGGGTCGCGCTTCGGAGATGATCGTTGATCAGATCCGGCTGTTGATCCGCGACGGTTCCCTGAAGCCAGGCGACCGGCTGCCTGCGGAGCGGGAACTCGGCGAAAGGTTCGGCGTCAGCCGGGTGACGGTGCGCGAGGCGTTGCGCGGTCTCGAAGCCAACGGCATGGTGACCATCAAGGTCGGCGCACGCGGCGGAGCTTTTGTGACGGCGCCGACGAGCGCACGAATTGGCGAACGCATCATCGACCTGCTGACGATGTCGGACCTCACCGACGTTGAGGTCACCGAAGCGCGCCAGGTCTTCGAGCTCGGCATCATCCCGCTGGTGTGCGACCGAGCGACCGAAGAGGACATCGCCGACCTGCTCGCGATCTGCGATCGCGGTGACGCGGCCCTCGACGGCGGCTCGTATCCGATGGAGCTGTCGGCGGAGTTTCATTCGAGAGTCGCCAAGGCCAGCCACAATGCCGCGATCGCGATGCTCGCCGAGTCGTTTCATGGACCCACGCTTCGCTCGATGCGCCATGTCCAGGAACTCCATCCCGAGATGGGTATCCGCGGCAACCGGGAACACCGCCAATTCGTGATGGCGGTCAAGAAGGGCGACGTCGAGAAGGCCACCGCCGTGATGCGCACCCACATCGGCCGCACCGCCCGGCATGTCTCAAAGGGCGAGTGACGCAAGGAAATCGATGACCCGCGCGGGCGCGTTCTCGGCCGTCCGTGCGGCGACAGGGACGTCCCAGTACTCGTTGGACGGCAGGCACTCCTGCAGATAGCGCGCCGCCGACGGCGCGTGCGAGCTGTCCTCGCCAGGCACGATCAGTGCCGGAATTTCCGATACCAGTAGATCTTCCGGCTCCGGCCCGGGAACCGTGTCGCGATCGAAGAGCGATCGGCACATTCCGGTAACGATCGTCCGGTATCGATCGCGGTCCAACCCGACGTAGTGCGCCCTGAATTCGGGATCGCGGCGCAGCGCCGTCACCCACGGCCCTACCCGGCCGTCCTCGGAGAAGCCCGCCTCGGTGGCGGCAGCCAGCGCAGCAACGCCATCCAGCCCCTTGTCCGCCACATGCGCGAGATGGGCCTCGAACCGCACGTGTTGTTTCATCCGGTACTTCACCCCGCCTGCCGGCGAGTACAGCACCATCCCTGCCACTCGATCCGGGTGGGTCGTCGCCAAAAGCGCTGCAATCGAACAACCTACGCATGCGCCCATGATGTGGGCACGGTCCAGACCCAGATGGTCGAGCAGCCCGACGCCCTGTGTGACGTAGTCCGACCAACTCACCCGCTCGACCCGACCGCCCGACTCACCTGACTCGCGCTTGTCAAAGGTGATGCAGCTGAACCGCTCCTGCAGCTGTGCCAGCATCCGGAGGCGGTGATACGGCCCGTGCTTCTCCCAGTTGTCCATGCTGGCGCCGAATCCACCGGGCGAGAACATCAACAGCGGCGGGCCGGAACCCGCCACGGCGTATCGCGTAACGATCCCGTCGATCACCGCCGTGGACACGTTCACTGCCGGATCCCACCGGCGATCTGGCGCGCCGCCCGCACGTCGCCTGCGTAGGCCGTGATGGCGTCGAGCGCGATCTGGGCGACATTGGCGTAGGTGTCCGGCGGATTGTCCAGCGCGTCGGCGCTGTAGCCGATCGCCGCGGTGGCCATCCGGACCCTGCCGTCCAGCCAGGGTCCGCCGCCGAATCCGCCGAGCACCGGGATCGACACGGCCTGGGCGACGGCGGGGCCGACGACCGGACCCGAGTTGGTGAAGTTCAGCAGGGCCGCACCGGCCTCCTCGAGACGCTTTGCCTCGCCGACCATTTCGTCGAGAAACTCATCGGGCACCGCATCGGCAGCCGTCGGGGTCGCACTATAAGTGACGCCGTACTTCAGCGCGGTCTGCGGGGTGATGCCGAACTGGGCGAACACCGGAATGCCCGCCCGCGTCACCGCGGTGACCGCGTCGAGGTGATCGGAAGCCCCGTCGAGCTTCACCATGTCGACGCCTGCCTCCTTGACGAACCGGATCGCCGCCCGCACCGCGCTCCTCGATCCCTCCTGCACCGGCCCGAACGGGAAGTCGACACTCAGCAGTGCCCGCTTCACACCGCGTCGCACGGCCTGGCAGACGACAAGCATCTGATCCATCGTCACCTCAAGCGGATTCGGCTGACCCCACAGATTGATGCCCACGGTGTCCCCCACCGACACCAGGTCCACTCCGGCCCTGTCGATGATTCGCGCAATCTGGTAGTCCCACGCGACGACGCCGACGATCTTGCGTCCGTCGCGCTTCATGGCCTGCAGGTCAGTCAGTTTCACCTTGGCGGTCACGTCAGCACTCCTTCAGGCCCGCAGGGCGGTCAACAGGTCGACGACGTCGCGCTCATCGCCGCCGACCATCAGCACCCGCGCGTGCGGGCGCAATCCGGCCACCGTTTCACCGATCAGTGTGCCCTCGCCAATGACCAGCCCGGCAGTCATGATGGCGCGAACCGTGCACGCCGCACCGACGATGGTCGCCGCGGCGGCATCGGCCTCGGTGGTGGCGACCATGATCACCACGTCGGCGTCCTCGAGTTCGGCAAGCAGATTCGAAGGCGCGCCATCGGTACCGCGCAGCGCCACCGAGTCTGACCCGCGGTCACCGACATCGCCGACGGGCTCGGCGAGCGAGAAGAACCGCGCGTGACCCCAGGGTTGACGCGATATCCGTTCGACGATCGCCTCCGCTCCGGCATCGAGCCCGATGATGCGCGCTCCCCGTCGGCCGCGGATGGGACGGTCGATGCGATAACGCATCTCGGCCGCCGACGTCGCCCTCGCGCAACTGTTGCCGAGGATCGGCCGGATGTCGGCGGTCATACCGACGACTGCCGCACGCCCTCGCGCACCGCCAGGTCTTCGCGACAGGCCTCGACAAACGACGCGTCCCTCGGCAGCACCACAGCCGCGGACCGGACACGGTGATGCGCGGGATCCACACCGGGAGGTGTGATGCCCTTGTCCCGCAACGCCTCGACCGCTCTCTTCAGCTTCTGGCGTGCCTTGATGATGCCGCTGTCGGCCGACACCAGCATTTCCTTGGTGCGGTCCGCGATGGGGCCCATGCTCTCCTGGAGCGACGCGTCCTGCATCGCGATGCCCTTGACGCCCGAATAGGTCTCGCCTCGCTTCTGCGCCTCACGGTCGATCAGATAGTCGTTGTCCTTGTTGGCGGCGGGACGAAATGTGCCGGGAATGTTCTCGCTGTGCACGCCGTGGCCGTCCTTCATCGCCTGCACCTCGGCGGCGGTCAGGGGACGCACCGGGTGATAGTCGAACGAATACGTCCAGCAGTTCTCGTCGTCGATCGGAATCCAGAAGTGGCCGTGCACCGGATGATCGCCGCGCGGCGGCACCATCGTGAAGCAGGGCATCACCCATGGCGTGATTCGCCAGTAGTAGGTGTCCTCTTCGGCATTGCGGCGCGCTCCGACGAACAGACCGCCGTCAGAGTCGGAGACCTCGAAGAAGGGCTTGAGGTCGCCCATGTTGTACTCGTTGCCCTTGGTGCCCTTGAACAGCGGGTCGGATTTCAGCCCGCCGGAGTGCAGGAACGACACGTGGCTGGAGTCGATGCCGCCCTCGAAGGCCTGCAGCCAATTGCTTTCCTGCCACCGCTTCGAGGTGTAGGTCTGGTCGGGCGGCACCGTCGCGAATTCGAATTCGGGTAGCGGCGGCTGCTTTTCGGGATCCCCCATGTACGTCCAGAGCAGGTCGCCGACTTTGACCAGCGGGTAGGACGTCAGCTTGACGTTGGCACAGAAGGTGCTGTGCTCTGGTTCGGACGGAATCTCGATGGCTTGCCCTGTGACGTCGTACTTCCAGCCGTGATAGGGGCATCGCAGACCGGATTGTTCATTTCGACCGAACCACAGCGATGCCCCGCGGTGCGCACAGAACTCGTCGATCAGCCCGTAGCGGCCATCGCTGTCGCGGAACGCAACCATCCGTTCGCTCAGCAATTTGACCCGCACCGGTGGGCATTCGTTCTCGGGCAGTTCCTCGGCCAGCATCGCCGGTATCCAGTACTGCCGGAACAGTTCGCCCATAGCCGTACCTGGACCGGTTCGGGTCAAC
Organism: uncultured Actinomycetota bacterium; assembly: GCA_963711755.1. Classification (GTDB taxonomy): domain Bacteria; phylum Actinomycetota; class Actinomycetes; order Mycobacteriales; family Mycobacteriaceae; genus Mycobacterium. The sequence goes on along the minus strand of CAVQFK010000022.1, from coordinate 894,046 downwards.
AGCTCATTAATTTCGGGCCTTAGCACCGTCCATCCTCTCAGCGCTCAATTGCAACGACCTAATTGTAGGACCATTAGGCTTTATATCCAACCCCCTGGCTCGGTTTTAAAGCCTTTGCCGCAGCCAGGCGGTCTCGCCGACATCGACATGCCAGTCGTCATCGACCGAGTTGAGGGCCACGCCGTAGGCGTCGCGGGCCGCGGCGGCACTCACATAGCCCTCCCGCACGTCGTTGACCACGGCCTCGATCGGCCGTGTGCGCGGATCGCCGTACCCACCGGCACCTGCCTGCGCGAGCCGCAGCAGATCGCCTGCCTTCAGCGCCACCGGACCGTGGGCCACAGTGACCTCGAAGGCCTCCGGCCGTCCCGGGTTGACGACGATGCTCGAGCCACCACCTGACCCCCCACCCGCTCGGCCTGAAGGTGGCGTGAGGTCCTTACCCGTGCGGGAGCTAAACCTCGCATCGCCAAGCAGCCGGTAGTCCCGGACATAACCCAGTCCCCCGCGAAAGCGACCAGGCCCGCCGGAGTCGACCATCAACTCGAACCTTTCGAGCTCGACGGGAAACTCGCTCTCGACGACCTCTATGGGTGTCAAGGTTCCATTGGCCACGTGTGCTTTCGAAGCCGACACCCCGTCCTTGTCATGGCGGGCACCGATCGCTCCTGCGGGCAGCTCGTACTGCACTTGCGGCTGGCCTTGGCGGCCAACCAGATACGACAGCGTGCCGTTGGTGCCCTTGCTGCTCTCGGCGATTCTGGCGGTGGGCAGCGCATCGCCAAGCGCGTCGAACAGGGCGTCTGCGGTCGCCACGGCAACGGTCATGTACGTGTTCACCGGGGCGGGCATTTCGGGACTCAGCAGCGATCCGGGCCGGAACGTCGCGTCGACGGCCGCGGCCAGCCCCCCGTTCGACGGGATATCCGGATCCACAAGACATTTCAGTGCGTAGTAGCAGACCGCGCGGACCAATGGCGGACGGATGTTGTAGGGGCCCGTCACCTGGTCATCGGAGTCGCGGAAGTCAAAGCAGATCCGGTCGCCGTCGATCGTGACCTCCACCCTGATCACGACCGGCCTGCCGCCCTCGATGCCCTCGGTGTGCAATGTGCGACTGCCGAAGTAGCGGCCGTCGGGCCAGCTGGCAATGGCCGTCCGTACGCGACGCTCCGTCTGCTCGAGAAGACCATCGGCGGCGCAGCTTATGGTGTGCGCTCCGTACTTGACGCACAGCGCGCGGATACGGTCTGTCGCCAGCCGCGCGGCACCTACCTGGCCGTGCAGATCGCCGATGACGAGGCGCGGTGTGCGGCTGTTCGCCCGCAGGATCGCCTCGACTTCCTCGATCAGTTCGAAGCCGCGGTAAAGCCGGACCGGCGGGACCAGCAGTCCCTCGTGAAAGATCTCGCGCGCCTGACCCGAGTTCGTTCCTGGCACCAGGCCACCGATATCGCTCTTGTGGGCGATACTTCCGCTGAACCCGAACACTTCGTCGGCCACCATGACTGGCGCGATGACTGCCATGTCGCTGGCGTGCGGGCTGCCGCCGGAATAAGGGTGGTTGACGATGTACGCGTCCCCGTCACGCATGTCGGCGATGGGGTATCGCTCGAGCACGGCCGCAAGGGACGCTGGGAATGCGCCGAGATGCAGAGGCAGAACGGTATGCTGTGCGACGACGCGGCCGCGGGTGTCCAGGATCGCGCAGCTGGCGTCCTTCGACTCCCGAATGATCGTCGAATAACCGGTGCGAAAGAGCGAGTTCTGCATCTGCTGAACCACACCGACGAGACTTTGGCTGACGACTTCGATTTCGATCGCATCGATATCGCTCATGCGAGAGTCCCTGTGATGATCAGGTTGCCGAATTCGTCCACCGCTACGGTCTGCTCGGGGCAGACCACCGTCGTGGCGTCATATTGCTCGACGATGGCCGGACCGTCGAAGCGATGTCCTGGCCGTAATCGCTTGCGGGCGTAGACATCCACGTCGATCGGTTCTTTGGAGACCACCGGGAAGTACGCGGTGCGGGTCGCGACGATGGCGTCCTCGACCGGCGTGTCGACTGCGCGCATCCGCGCCAGCCGGACATCGGGCAACTCTCCGGTGGCAACCGTCCGGTAACTCACCACCTCGACGGGTTGATCGGGGGCGGCGTGGCCGTGGAACTGACGGTGCACCTCGTCGAACACCTGGCGATAGCGGGCCAGATCCTGCGCACCCAGCGGCAGTCTCTCGACACGCACGGCGTTCTCGTATCCCTGCCCGGCGTACCGCATGTCGAGGAAGTACTCCAACGTGGTCTGGTCCTCGGAGAAGCCCTCCGAGGACAGTTGGGCACGCGCAGCCGTCGCCATCTCGTCGAAAAGCTTGTTGGCCGTTGCCGGGTCGAGTTCCGCCAGCGGCGAAAGCAGGCTGCGGACGAAATCGTGCCGGACGTCGGACATCAACAGGCCCAGCGCGGATGTGGCGCCGGGCGTTGCGGGCACCACAACGGTGGGTATGCCAAGGTCGATGGCGATCTGGCAGGCGTGCAACGGGCCTGCGCCACCGAACGGGATCAGACAGAACTCACGCAGATCAAACCCCCGCTCGGTAGAGATGGCCCGGATCGCTTCCGCCATTTTGATATTGACGACGCGGACGATCCCGTCGGCCGCGCGAAGCGTGCTGACTCCAAGCCCCTCTGCGACGCGATCGATGGCGCGGTGCGCGGCCGCAGCGTCGACGAGCAGGTCACCGTCGAGCAGCCAGGCAGGGTTCAGATAACCCAGTACGACGTCGGCATCGGTGACAGTGGCTTCGGTACCACCATGGCCGTACGCGGCAGGCCCTGGGACGGCGCCCGCACTGCGTGGCCCCACTCTGAGCCCGCCACCGTCGTCGACTCGCGCGATCGTCCCGCCACCCGCGCTGACGGTGTTGATGTCGAGCATAGGTACGGCGAGATGCCTGCCGTCGACGGTGTTGTGATCGCTTACCAAGGCGGTTCCATGCCGGACGAGCGCGACATCGCAACTGGTGCCACCCATGTCGAAGGTGATGATGTTGTCCCGACCGGTGATCCTGCCCAGCCCGATTGCGGCGGTGACACCGCCGGCGGGGCCGGAAAGGATCGTCGAGACGCCGCGCTCGGCAGTCTTGCCGAACGGCGCCGAGCCCCCATTGGACTGCATGGTGAACCGGCGGGCGACAGCGACGCTGCGGGCGTCGAGTTCGTCGGACAGTCTCGCTACGTACTTCGCCAGCACGGGCGAAACGTAGGCGTTGATCACCGTGGTGCTGAGCCGGTAGTACTCACGCAATTGCGGGAGCAAGTCGGCCGACGTCGTCACGAACCACTCCGGATGTGCCCGTCGCAACGCCTCGGCAAGCCGGTTTTCGTGGTCGGTGTTCATGAACGAGAACAGGAAACAGATTGCGACGGCGTCGACACCAGCGGCCTCCAACGCCGCAACCGCTTCGCCGATCGCCTCGTCGGTCAGTTCCACACGGACCTCGCCGGTGAACGTCACACGTTCGGGCACCTCGACGGTGCGGGATTGCGGGACAAGCATCGCCGGCTTGGTGTAGCCGAGGTCGAACACGGCGGGACCGAATGGCCTGCTCTGCTCCATGGTCTCGTAGACGCCGCGAAAGCCAGCGGTGATGGCGAGTCCAGTGCGGGCTCCGCGCTCTTCGAGCAGAGCGTTGGTGCCAACCGTGGTGCCGTGCATGAATACCCGGATGCGATCCGGCCGAATCCCGCGGGCGCACAACGCCTCGAGGCCGTCGACCACCGCCCGGGACGGATCATCTGGTGTGGAGGGCACCTTCATGATCGTGTAGTCGTTCGCGTGTTCGTCGAAGACGACGAAATCGGTGAAGGTGCCGCCGGTGTCCGTGGCGACGCGGTAGAAGGTTTCGGCCGTTGTCATGGTTGCGCTCAGTTCCCCGTTCCGACCAGGAGGGCACCGCCGTCGACGAGCAGGTCTGCGCCCGTGACGAAACCGGCCTCGTTGGACAGCAGGAACCGGACCACGTGTGCGATGTCTGCCGGTTGAGCCGCTCGACCGATCAGGTTCGGAGTCTTGCGGGCCGGGTTGATCTCGTCCTGACCAACGGGCGAACCGGCCCGGTTGGGCGCGACGAGGTTGACCCGGATGCCGTGCGGGCCGAGTTGAATCGCCATGGACTTGGTCAGTCCGAACAGGGCACTCTTGGCCGTCGGGTAGGCCAGCGCGTTGGCGCGCCCGTAGTAGCCCGAGGTGGATCCGATGTTGACGATCGCTCCGCCTGCGCCCTGCTCGACCATCTGCCTGGCCGCCCACTTCGTGCAGAGGAAGGTACTGGTCACGCAGATTTCGAAGATCCTGTTCCACTCGGACAGCGACAAGTCCAGCACCGTCGCCCCACGGTCGGTCGCCGCCACGTTGTTGACCAAGTAATGCACGCCGCCGAGCACGTCGACGGTGTTGGCCACCATGGCTTGCACTTCGGTCTCGTCTGTCACGTCACAGGTGACGGCCAGCGCCGACCCTTCGCCGTGGATTTCCGTGATCTCCTTGGCGACTGCCGCCGCCAGACCACCGTCGCGGTCAATGACGGCCACCGCGATGTCCTGACCCGACAGTGTCAAGGCGATGTCGCGCCCGATGTTGCGGCCCGCGCCCGTCACGATTGCGACTCTGCGTGCAGACATTTCAGGCAAGCTCCTTCATCGGACCGCTAGGTTGGACAGACGACGCTGGCTGTGATCTGCGGCACGCCTAAATAGCAGACTATTTTTTGGTTAGTCCATTGTCAACGGGCCTTGTCCCAGCCGCCCAAGCGTGATAGCAATCACATAATGGTATTACCGTATGGCCGGGACACACACCGACCGCAGCCACACTCGTACGAGAAGGGCGGGAGACACCGATGACGCGGATTCTTCTGAGCATTGTGGTCGTGGCGGCACTGGTGACTGGGTGCGGGGGCAGCCCCACCTCGCCGGCCGACGGCCAACAGCAGGACCACGCGGCCACCCGGGTCTACGACCAGATGAACTCGCTGTCCGGTCAGGAACGCGAGGACACGCTGGTGAAGATGGCCAAGGAGGAGGGTGAGCTGTCGCTCTACACCTCCAACGTCTCACTGCAGAGCTTCGTCGACGCCTTCACCGCTAAGTACTCGATCCCGGTGAAGGTCTACCAGGCCACCTCCGAGTCGATTCTGCAGCGGATGACGCAGGAATCGAAGGCCAACCATCAGGGCGCCGACATCGTGGAGACCAACGGAACCGAACTGACGGTCCTGGGCCGCGACGGCACGTTGTATCCCTATCGCAGCGCGCTGCGCGACGAAGTCCGCCCAGAAGGGCAACTAGACGATTGGACCGCAACGAGATTCAACATGTTCGTGGTGGCGTGGAACACCGACAAGATCAGCGAAGGACAGCAGCCCGCTTCTGTCGAGGCGCTCGCCGATCCCGCGTGGAAGGGCCGGGTCAGTCTGGAAGTGGCCGACACCGATTGGTACGCCACCCTCTACCAGTACTTCCTCGACAAGGGGCGAACGCAGGCAGACGTCGACAAGCTGTTCTCCGCCATCGCGGCGAACGCCAAGGTGGTCAACGGACATACCACGCAGGTGCAGTTGTTGGGGGCGGGCCAGTTCGATGTGGCGGCGTCGGCGTACTCACATAACGTCGACACTGCCGCCGACGACGGCGCGCCGATCACCTGGCGCCCGCCCACGGGCAAGCCCGTTCAGCCGGTCGTATTGCGCCCCAACGGCGCAGGCGTGGTCGCGAATGCCGCCCACCCCGCGGCAGCCGTGCTGTTCATGGATTTCCTGCTCTCCGAACAAGGTCAACAGATCGTCGCCGACAACCATCAACTCGGATCGGTGCTCACCGACCACGATCCCCTCCAAGGGGTCGAGACCGTCACCGTCGACGTCTCCACCTATCTCGACCAAGCCAACGAGTGGAACGACCGCTATACCCGCCTCGTTCAGGGGGCGTCCAAATAAAAGAAGGGAACTACATGATCGGGATCATCGGCGTCGGCGATATGGGGCTCGCGATGTGCGGGCACATGGTGGCCCGCGGCGGCTTCGACGTCATCGCCTACGACATCGACCCGGATCGATTGGCCGCAGCCGCGGCCGGCGGCGCCGCAACGGCATCCGGATTGCCGGAAATAGCCCAGAAAGCCGACATTTTCATCGCATGCCTGCGCACCGACGACCAAATGGAGGCCGTCGCCGAAGAATTGGTCACCCACGGCAAGCCTGGTCAACTGATTGTGGTGACCGGCACCCACAGCCTGGAATTCATGCAGCGACTTGCCGGAATCGTCAAGCCGAAGGACATCCGACTCATCGACGCACCAGTCGTGTTCGGTGCCCAAGGCGCCCGCGACGGAAACCTGCTGTCGCTGTGCGGCGGTGACGCGGCCGAGGTCGAACGGGCACGGCAGGTGATGATGAGTTACAGCCGAGGAGTGGAACACGTTGGGCCGCTTGGCGCCGGCCAGTTGGCCAAGACATGCAACAACTTGCTGCACTGGATTCACTGCGTCGCGAATTTCGAAGCACTCGCCATCGCAAAGCGTTACGGCGTCGACGCGCAACGCATGCGCGAGGTCCTGCTGAAGTGCCCCGGCGACAACGGGACGTTGCGCCGGTGGGACAGCACGCGGTTCACCTGGCAGGAAAAGGATATGGACTTCGCCATCGACTTGGCTCAGAACGGCGGGCTCGTGTTGCCGCTGACCGGTCAGGTCGATCAGCTCATCAAGACGATGACCGCCGCCGACGTCTCCGCGTTGCTGTACGAGTCGGAATGCAATTACCTCGGCCGGCGGGTCGCGCCGCTGTCCCAGGCCGACGGCGGGCTAGAGACCACAGCGACGGCCCGGTGACATCCAGGTGTCCGGCCCAGTGCCGCAAGCGCGTTGGTGAGACACGCCGAATTCCACAACCAGACCGCCCGTCACATGTGATGGGCCCTAACGCGGCTGGGTCGCTCCGGCCGGGGAGGATCGCATGACGACACGTAACAGGATCGCTGTAGTCGGTCTGGGGACTGTCCACCAAGCACCCGAGGGCACCAGCCAGCGGATGATGGCGGCCGAGGCCGCGCGGCGGGCGATCGCGGATGCGGGGCTTTCCATCAGTGACATCGATGGCGCCATCGATTTGCGCCGCACCGGCGGAGGCGGTGACCGCGCCAGCTACAGCGACGCCTTCACTCGGGTCCTCGGGTTGCCCGCCCAGTTCTACTTCACCATCGGCAGAGGCGGCGCACTAGGCGGCCTCGCGACGGCGGCCGCCACCGGCTTCCTCGACCGCGGGCTCGCGAAGTACATCGTGTGCGTCGGCGCGGTCGACGACTGGACGAAGGCCCAAGCGGCGAAGAAGCAAGGGCACCGCGGGATGTCGCACACCGAGAAGGAAGGTTACTGGGGCAAGGTCCTCGGAGACCTGCGCGCGGCGAGCCACCACAGCTGGATGGCCGCCCGTCACATGGCGGTGTACGGGACCACGAGCGAGCAACTCGGGGCGATCTCGGTGGCCCAACGGGCATGGGCGTGCCTGAACCCGGAGGCCCGCATGCACGGCAGGCCGATCACCATCGAGGATCACCAGGCCTCCCCGTGGGTTGTCGAGCCATACCACCTGCTCGATGTCAGCCTTATCTCCGACGGTGCGATCGCGTTTGTCCTGACGACGGAGGACCGGGCGCGCGACTGTGCTCAAACACCCGTCTACGTCAGCGGCCAAGGTTTTGGCGAGGTAGCGGCCGACTTGTGGTGGAAAAAAGAGAATTTCACGCACATGGCCGTCGCGCCCGCGAAAGAAAAGGCCTTCGCGCAGGCCGGGCTGAACGGCGTGGAGGACATCGACTGCGCACAACTCTACGATTGCTTTACGGCCGAAGTGCTGTTCCAGCTAGAGGACTACGGCTGGTGTAAGAAGGGCGAAGGCGGTGAGTTCGTGGCCGCAGGCAACATCGGCCGCGGCGGGACCATCCCCGTGAACACCGGTGGCGGCCTGCTATCGAATTGGCACCTCGGCGACCTCACCGGATACGCCGAGGCCGTCACGCAACTGCGCGGCGATGGCGGCGACCGACAGATCGACGACTGCAAGGTCGCACTGACCACGGGCCATGGTGGCGAACTCGTCTCCCCCGGCATGTGCTCGATCCACACCAGCACCATCCTCGCGGTCGACTGACGACGACGAACGAAGGGAAAGCGATGACAGACGAAAAGACTTGGAGCAAGCCGCGTCCCAACATCGACGCGGACAGTCGGGAGTTCTGGGACGGCTTGACCCGGCACGAACTCTTGCTCTGGACTTGCGAGAAGTGCCAGACGGCGTACTGGCCGAAGTCCTACTGCATCAACCACGAGAACAACGACTTCGCCGAGAACATGTCATGGCAGCCGTCGAGCGGACTCGGTCGGATCTTCGCGATGAACCGCCATGAATATTCGTTCCACCCGGGTTTCAAGGAGGACGTGCCCTACTTCTACGCGCTCATCGAGCTCGATGAGGGACCGTTGATCAGTTCGACGATCATCGGCGAACAGCCCACGTCGGTGATTGCCGACGTAGGACGGCGCGTGAGGATCGCCTATGAGGACCACCCCGAGGAAGGTTTCACGCTTCCACGATTCGAGATGATCAACGAGTGACCGCGCCGGCCCGCGAGCACGCCACCGCGCCGATCACTGACGTTCGGTTCCGACGATCGGTCATGCCCAAGGACGATCCGACATGGCGGTTCGCACTCGGCGCTCGTGCCGAATCCGTCGGCATTCTTCTCGAGATGGAGGATGCCGACGGAGTCGTCGGACTCGGCTATGCGTCGGAGGTTCCACATCTGGGCTACGACATCGACGTGATGGAGGCCGTTGTCGCTTCCCGAATCCGCGCGGTCCTTGCGGCCCCCGCTCTCGACCGTCGCAGTGTGGTCGGCTCCCCGTGGCGACAGACGCTGCCTGCGCCGGTGCGATCGTTGTTCGACATGGCCTGGCACGACCGCCTGGCGAAGATCGTAGGCGTACCCCTCTACCGCCTGCTGGGTGGCGCCGAGAACGTCACGCTGCGCGTCAATCGAATCGTGGCGCTCAAGACCCCCGACGAGATGGCCGCAGTCGCAGTGCGACTGGCGGGCGAAGGATACGACCACTTCAAGATCAAGGTCGAGAACCGCCCGATGTCACTCGATATCGCCAGGGTTGCCGCTATTCGCGAGGCTGTAGGCGACGCCGCGGTGATGACGGTCGACGCCAACCAGAGCTACACCGCGAAAGAGGCTGTGACCTTTGGCCGCGCCATCCACGGTCTCGGTGTCCAGATCTTCGAACAACCGGTCCCACGCGGTGACATCGCCGCTCTGCGCTGGGTGCGCGACCGGTCCGATCTGACCATCGAGGCCGACGAGAGCGCCGACTCCCTTGAGGCGATCACGGCGCTATTGCGCAACGACGCAGTCGATGCCGTCTCGCTCAAACTGAGCAAGCTCGGCGGGATCGACTCACTTCTGTTGGCGGCCAACCTTTGTGCCGCACAGGGAGTGGGCACGAGAATCGGCGCGCATGTCGGTAGCCGCATCATGAACGCCGCGGCATTGCATGCGGCCGCGGCGTTGCCACACATCGAGCCGTTCGCCGAACTGGGCGAGTTCGCACGGCTGACCAACGACGTGGCGACCGGACTCGAGGTGCTCGATGGCGGGATCAGCGTCCCGACCGACCCAGGCCTCGGAATCTCGCTCGCCTGAATCTCCGTGCGTCGCAATGAACCAGCTTTGACAACCACAATACGAACAGGACGACAGTGACTTCCGCGTTGACGACCCCGGCGAAAGTGCCGAACCCGATGTCGCTATTCGATGTGACCAGCGTGGCGGTGGTCGGGGCGTCGCCCGGCAAGCACTACTCGAGCAGCGCCCTCGTCAACCTCTCCCAGTTCGGCCTGCCGACGGACCGCATCTGTGCGGTTAATCCACGGTACGAAGAAGTCGACGGCCATCGGTGTTATCCCAGCATCGCAGCACTACCCGAGCGACCCTCGTTGGTGGTGTCGCTGGTCGGAGTCGACCGAGTCGATGCGGTGCTCGACGATGTCATCGAGAACGGGGTGCCTGCGATGCTCGTCATCGCCGACGGCTACTCAGAGATGGGCGAGGAAGGGACCGCTCGTCAGGCGGCCCTTGCAGAAAAGGCCAACAGGCACGGCGTCGCCCTGCTGGGGCCCAACAGCCTCGGCTACGTCGCCCCCTCCCGAAAAATCGCCGCCTGGGTCGCGGGGGCGGTGCCAGAGCAACTCTGCGCGGGCCGGGTCTCACTGGCCTTCCAGTCCAGCGGAATGTTGAACCTCGTACTCGGCCAAATCGCCCACCGCCGTATCGGACTCGCTGCTGCCGTCTCGGTCGGGAACGAGGCCGTCCTTGACCTCGCCGATTTCATAAGCTCATTCGCCGACGACGTCGAGACGGACGTCCTCGGCATCGTCCTGGAGAGCACAACACGTCCGCGCGCGCTCGCCAGGGCATTGCATCACGCTCACCGGAGCGGGAAGACCATCGTGGTGCTGTCCATCGGGAAGTCGGAGCGCGGGATGCGCAACGTGTCATCTCACGCTGGCCGGATGGCCACCTCGGACCGGGTGTGGACGGCCCTCTTTCGTCAGGTCGGCGCGATAGTGGTCGACAGCCTGTCGGATTTCATGGAAACGGTGTGTCTGGCCTCGGGCCTGCCCGCCGCCCACCACAGTGGCGGACTTGCGTTGGCGACCATCTCAGGCGGCGACTGCGGCCTGCTCAGCGACATGGCCGAGGAGATGGGCCTCCACCTGAGCGAGGTCACCCCCGCAACACAGGCGATCCTTGACGAAAATTTGTCTCGCACCGACATTCTCGCGAATCCCCTGGATGTGCGAAACACCCGCACCTCGAATCCCGACGCGTACTGGGCGAGCCTGGCTGCCCTTGCCGCCGATCCGCACGTGTCGACGGTCGCGCTGCGTCTCAACCTCGCGCAGAGTCCAACCGATGCGCACGACAAGATGTATCGGAAGGTCGCCGAGCACATCCGCGCGAACGGCGCCCGATGCGTGTTCATGTCTCGGGTCCAGGAGGTCTCCTCTGACCGCTGGTACGAACTGTTCGCCGAACTCGGCACTCCATTCCTGACCAGTTACGACGGCGCGCTCAAAGCGTTCGCGAATCTCCAAAGGCACAGCAAGAACGCCCGATTCGTCAACGACGATGGTTCATTCTCCGCCGTTCCCGACCTGGTCGAAGAACCTGCTACCACGCGGGTCATGTCGTGGGGCGAGACGATGGACTGGGTTGAGCGGACCGGGGTGCCGTTCACAAAAACCGTAAAGGCCACGAACGCATCGGAGGCTCTCACCGAAGCGACCACCATGACCTATCCCCTCGTGGCGAAGGGAATTGTCCAGGGAGTCGCGCACAAGAGCGACCTCAACCTGGTGGAGCTCTCGATTCGCGACGCTGCCGATCTCGAGTCGAGGCTCAAAACACTCTTCGACCGCATGGCCGCGCTGCGCGACGAAGCGGGAGCCGTTCCCGTCGGCGTGGAGATCCAGGAAATGGCGGCGGGCGGAGCGGAGTTCTTCGTCGGTATGCACTCGGACCCGATTCTGGGACGGATCATGTCCTTTGGGCTGGGTGGCGTTTTCTTGGAGGTGCTGCGGGACGTCGCGTACGCCGTCCCTCCGGTGTCATCGGCTCAGGCAACCGCGTTGCTGGAAACGCTGCAGGGCTGGCAACTGCTGCAAGGGGCGCGCGGCGAGCTGCCCCGGGACGTCCCCGCGCTGGCCGAGGTCATCGCGAAGGTCTCCGCCGCCGTAGCCGGTCCGCACTCGACGGTGTCGAGCTTCGATCTCAATCCCATCCTCGTGATGGCGGCAGGCGACGGCGTTGTCGGTGTCGACGCCTACTGCGAGAGCAGTCACTGAGCCGATAGCACAACGATTTCCGCTAGAGCTGGAAACCGAATCGCCTGGACAGCTTGAACGCGAAGGCACCCACGAGAATGCTCGCGATGGACAGTAGCGAGCCGTAAGCACTCAGGACGCCGGCTGTGCCGTCCTGCCACATGTCGAGCAATTGGGTCGCCACGACTGGCGTGCCCGCGGTGTAGAGCATCGACGCGATCGACACGTCACGGAATGCGTGAAAGAAGATGTAGAGCCACGCTCCGATGACGGCAGGCATGACCAACGGGAGCAGGATCTTGCGGAACACGGTCATCTCGCTGGCCCCTGCTACCCGGCTCGCGTCGTCGATGTCCGGGCTGATCTGCAACAGCGTCGGCTGCAGATACCTCATGGCGTATGGCGAGTAGTGCGCGATGAAGGCGAGCACGAGAAGCCAAAGCGTGCCGTAGATGCCGATCGGCACACGCAGGTAGGTGATCAGGAACGCCAGCCCGAGAACGGTTCCCGGGATCACCATGGGTATCGACAAAAGGTGGTCGAGACTCTGGCGACCACGAATCTTCGTGCGGACGATCAGGAATGCCGCCGCCAGGCACAGCAGGGTCGCAAGGCTCGCTGCGCCGATACCGACCAAGAGACTGTTCCTCACACCGCGCCAGATGTCGCGGTAGTTAGCCAGTTGCTCATAGTTCTCCCAGGTGAATTCGCCGAGGCCGGCCCCGCGTCCTATCTGGGGCCACAACGATGTCAGCAGCATCGTCAGGACCGGGGCGATGTACAGGACAAGCACCAGGAGCGCGACACCGCCCGCGACCCACCGCCACGGGCCGAGGTCGGTTTCGCGGGCCCTGAACGCCTTACCGGTGACCGTGGTGAAACGGGAACCGATCTTTGTCGCCCGGTGATAGAGGTAGAGCCCGACCGACAAGACGCAAACGAGCATTGTTCCGTAGGCCGCCGCTCGTGCGTAGTCGGGGACGAAGCTTTTACGCAAGCCGCTGTAGATCTCGGTGGTGAAGGTCCGGATACCGGCCGAACTCCCGAGGAAGAGCGGAATCTCGAAGGCCTGGACCGCCCGAACGACGACCAGCATGAGAACCGCGAGGATGCTCGGACCCATCAGCGGTCCAGTGATACGCCGAAGCACCGCCCACCGCCCTGCCCCCGAAGTCAGTGCACTCTCTTCGAGGCTGGCATCCATCGCACGGAAGGCCCCCACGAGAAGCAGGAACACCATCGGCGCCCATGACAGTGCTTGGACGACAATGATTCCGGGCATGGTCTGGATTACCGGCGCGAAGCCGATGAGGCGCTCGAGTGGCTCGCGTGCCACCCCCGCTCCCTTACCGAGAAGCAGGATCCAGCCGGTCGCCTCGATCATGCCCGGGATGGCGAACGAGAGGAAGACGCATGCGTACACAAGCCCCTTACCGGCCATGTTCGTCCGCGCCACGAACCACGCCATCACAACTCCGAGCGTGAGCGCGAGCACGCTGCTGCCCACGGTGAACACGAGGGTGTCCATCGCGATTTTCTTGAATGACGTGGACGTGAAGAGTTCGCGGTAGGCCCGTAGGGTCGCCCCGGATGGATTGGTCAACGTGCCGTCGGGCGTCAGGCTTGTCCAGACCATCAGCACCAACGGCGGCAGGACCAGCGCCGCCGCCACTACGGCGACGACGATGAACCAGGTGTTCGCACCGAGTTGCGGCACCGCAAGAGACTTGCGCGTCGATGGGGCATGCGAGGACGGCGCCTGTGGGGCTGGGCTCTGCGAGACAACAGTCATGAGGCAGTTCTGTTTCCGGCCGACCTACGGCTCATCGGATGACACGACAGCGCGACGGAACGCACAGAAAGGCCGATCAGCGGAAGTCCTCCTCGAACAGCGAGCGCCACGTGTTGAACGCGTCGTTGTAGTCGTCGGTCGTCTTGAAGGTTTCGTCGGGAACCCATGACGTGAACCCGAGATCGTCGCTGGGCCTCGGGTATTTGAGGCTTTCGTAAACTTGCCCGCCCGTGTCCCCGAGGAGCATGTCGAGGAACAGCATCGCTGCGCACGGGTGCGCCGCTTTGGCGAATACACCCGCGTAGCCGACGTTGGCGGTCACCGGCTCGAGGGCTACCCATTTCAACGGAGCGCCATCGGCGGTCTCTTGTTCGGCGTGGTTACGAAAGATGCCTGGCGACGACGTCACCTCGCCGGTCGCGATCATGCCCGCCAGAGCCGATCCCGAGACCGCTTCGACCCGGACGTTCTGCGCCGCAAGCTGTTTCAGGAATTCCCGTCCCTTTTCGTCCCCGAGAGCCTGGAGCACGTTCCCAACAAAACGGACGCCCGTCGTGCTGTCGGTCAGCGCGATGTTGCCCGCGAGGGCTGGGGCGAGTAGATCCTGGAGCGTACGTGGGACGGCGGACGCAGGAAGCTTGTCGGTGTTGTACGCGAACGATACGTACGAGGCGCGATCACCGATACCCAGAATGCCGCCCGAATCATCCTTGAGCGTGAATCGTTCTGGGGCGTTTGCGGCGACCGGACTGGAGAACACGCCGATGGTCTTCATCTCCGCCAATTGCCGGAAGCCGTCCGAGGTCACCTCGACGACATCGCCCTGCAGCTGGTCGGCCTGCGCTTCCTGGTACACGCGCGACACGATGTCGGTCTGCTCGCCCCGATACGTCTCCACCTTGACGTTCGGGTGCTGCTCAGTAAAGGCCTTGACCATTCCGTCGACGACATCGCCTGCCAGGGAGGTGTACCAGGTCAGCGATCCCTCGTCGGCAGCGCATTTCGCCAAGTAGGCGTCGCGATCGCTCCCCGAGTAGGTAAAGGCCTGGGCTGCAGCACCGCTGCCTTCGCCGGAATTCGACTCGCTACCACCGCATGCGGCCAGAAGTGAAACCGCAGCCGCCATGGCGATCAGGCTTCGGAGATGGTGAGGCATTCGAACCACTTTCGCTCGAGTTGGGTGGGCACCGAGTCGTCCGAAGGCTGCATATCCGGAAAGCGTTGGCATGCAAGGGCTTCCGCGGCGCTACGCCAGGGCCACCTCGCGTTCACGGTTGGTATAAAGGCCATATCGTTATTCCATATGTGGTTTCTATCACACGGCGAATCGACGGCGGAACCCCCTTCTGGACACGGAAGCGCTCCGCGCGGTCGGCCGGGAGGGCCGTGAAGCCGGAGGGGTCGGCCGTTACGCTTCCCACCACCGGCCGTCGTGTGATAGACATCATATTGTTAAATGGTAATTCCATCAGGCCGCAATGTGAAGAACAGGCGGGACGGAAGTCCGAAGACGTTTCCGTTCTCGAGCTGACTGGAGAGGCGTGGAAGAGACGACTGTCCGCACGGGGTCATCAACCGCGCCGAGCCGCTACTGCGAAGCCGACGCGGAACACGACCATCAACATGGCTTCGACTTCGCCCACGCGCCGGAAAACGCGCAGCCCATAGACGGACTCGAGCGCTTGACACTGCGTTCGGCGGGCTTGGATGTCGGGTCGGCGACATCGCACATGACCATCTCGCGCGTGGTCCTGCGACGTCGGGGTGCGGAGTTGTCGAGTCAATGGGTGGTGGTGGAACGCACTGAGCTGTACCGATCCGCGGTGGCCCTTACGCCATACCGCGACGATGCCCGAATCGATGCGGACTGGCTGCAGACCTTTTTCGACGATGCCTATCGCAGCGCGGGATTCACGCCTTCAGATGTCGATACCGGTGTGGTGATCGTGACCGGCGAGGCGGCGAACCGACCCAACGCCGAGGAGCTCGCCACCAGATTCGCGGCGCGTTCCGGCTCGTTCATCTGTGTCGCTGCCGGCCCCCATTACGAAGCGCTGCTCGCCGCCCACGGTTCGGGTGCGGTCGCCATGTCCAGCGGCACGACAGCACCGGTGCTCAACGTCGACGTCGGCGGCGGGACGACGAAGCTCTCGCTGGTGACCGACGGTGCAGTCGTCCACACGGGAGCCTTCAGCGTCGGTGCGCGGCTGATCGCCTACGACGAATCGCAACGATTGACGAGGGTCGAACCACCGGGCCGATGGATGCTCGACCACCTTGGCTCGACCGTCGATGTCGGCGATGTTCTACCGACACAGCTTCAGGACGAGTTTGCGGACCTGATGGCAGACCTCACGCTGCAAGTCATCCTGCAGCGTCCGCGCGATGCCCTGCTCGACCGATTGTGGGTGACGGATGACCTTGCGCCGGAACTCTTTGCCGGCATCGGCTCGATCGTCTTTTCGGGTGGCGTCTCGGAATACATCTACGGCCGCGATTCCACTGACTACGGCGACCTGGGCGTTCGGCTCGGGAACGCAGTGCGGCGCCAGCTCGAGGCCGCCGCACCGGCGATGACGATCGAGCGGCCGGCGCAGGGCATTCGAGCGACAGTTCTTGGTGCGGGCCAGCACAGTCTCCAGGCCAGCGGCATCACGAGCTTCCTTGACGAACACGTGCTCCCGGTCGCCGCCCTCAAAGTAGTGGCGGCTCGGGTCGACAACCCGGCAGGTCTCGGACAGATGCTCACGTCGACCGCGCAGCGATTCGAACTCGACGGCGTGACACCGCAACTGGCGTACGCGTTGACGATCGACGCGCCGGTCGACTACCGCCTGTTGCGGGCGATTGCCGAGGAGATCGCTTCGGCGGCCGAGCCCGGCCGCGCGCTCTTCCTCATCGTCGACGCAGACGTCGCGCATGCTCTCGGCCGGATCCTGCGTGTCGAACTCGGATGGTCGGCACCTCTCGTCGTCGTCGACGGAATTGCCGTGGGCGACCTGGATTACGTCGATATCGGCAGACCACTCGGACCTGGCCTCACCGTGCCCGTCACGGTGAAGTCACTGACCTTCCTCACTCGTTGACCGACGGTGCTCGACGAATGAGTCGATAGACCTCAATAGACAAGGAGAGCAAAGATGACGATGGAAGCAACGTCGACTCAACCGCGCACAACATTCGTTTACGACGAGTGGATGGCGGGCCTCGGTGTACCGATACACCGGGGGTATGCCGTCTCGGACCTGAGGACAATCGAGCTCGGCTGGTGGGAAGATCGCCAGTGCATGACCGGGTTCGTCCAGCTGATGGGTCAGGAAGGGGTTAGCGAAACCCGCGTCACGGAGATACCTGCCGGCGGCGTCCTGGAATCGTACTCCGTTGGGGTGGACGAAGTCGTCTATGTCCTCAGCGGTGACGGCATGACGGAGGTGTGGGACTCCCGTGGCGGCTGGAAGCAGGCGTTCGAGTGGTCACCGCGGGCTCTTTTCCTGTTGCCCGCCAACACAACTCGACAATTTCGCAACTTGTCCGGCGAGGCGCCGGTCAGGCTTGTGCACTACTCTTACCTGCCGCTTGCGCTGTCGGTCGTGACTGATCCTGACTTCTTCCTCAACAACCCTTATGAGCGACCAGCGGGCTGGATCAAAACCGACGCGTACTCGGAGGCACAGACGATTCCGGGCGGTGAGGGTTACCGCTGGATCAACGGCCAACGCGGGCCAGGCGTTGCGTACTGGTACGGGCGGCTCTTCCCCGACTTGCTTGCATGGGATCGGCTTGACGCGAATACAGAACGTGGGGCAGGCAGCAAGTCGGTTCGCATCCAATTTGCCGGGACCGATTTGAGCGCTCACATGTCGGTGTTCGGGTCGCGCACCTACAAGAAGGCTCATCGCCACGGCCCTGGACGAGCGATCCTCATTCCCGGGGGCGAGGGCTACTCGGTCATGTGGCCCGAGGGCGGTGAGAAGGTCATCGTCCGCTGGCAGGAAGGATCGATGTTCACGCCACCGAACCGGTGGTTCCACCAGCATTTCAACCTTGGGGCCACGCCGGCCCGCTACCTGGCCATCCACCCGCCGATTCAACTTCACGGCTATACCGAGAAGGTGGTCAACGCCAACGACCAGATTGAATACATCGCAGAGGACCCCTCGGTCCGTGAGATGTTCCAGCATGAGCTCGGCGAGCGCGGCCTCACATCGTTGGTGCCGGACGAGGTCTACACCAACCCCGACTTCGTTTGGGAATAGGCGGATCGCACCGATGGCCACCGCCGACGGCGGGTTATAGCCCCAACCCGGCGATCTCCAGCCGCCCGGCATAGTGGCGCCACCGCGACAGGTCGTTGAACGCCGACCCAAGGTCCGGCAGTTCAGCGCGGTCCTCCGCCTGGAGTGGTTGCGGGTGTCCGCGCAACAGCGCCACCTCGGCTGAGATCCTGGACAGTTCGGCAAGATCCAGCGCCCGCATGGTCGCATGTTCCACCGACTCCCCCGCAGTCACGATGCCGTGCCCGCGCAGCACGCAGGCCTCGGCATCACCGATGGCCGCGGCGACCGCCCGGCCCAGCTCGGGCGTCCTGACGAGCACCGACCTTGGGTACACGGGCACCTCTTGGCCCGCAAGGCGGGAGGCAGGAATGTTGTACGCGCCGAAAACCTGTCGCAGTTCGACGCCTGCCAAATCGGCGATCATCACGTCGCGAGGGTGGGCGTGCACGACAGCCTGAACCTCAGGCCGTGCGCGGAAAAGCTCGGTGTGGATGTGGAACTCATTCGGGACCGCATAACCACCGTCGAGGTCGGCGCTGCCGTCGAGGTGAACGACGCGGATGTCCTCGACGTCCGTGAACAGCAGCCCGCGGTCGTGCGGGCCTCTGCAGCGCAACAGGATTCGATCGTCGTCGAGCCTGACGCTGACGTGTCCGAGAACGTCTGCCGCCAAGCCTTGCTGTGCGAGGATGCGGCAGGCGGTGGCGACGGACGCCCGCGGATCGCTCACCCCGCCGCCGCAACGGGCGTTCGGGTGTCCGCCTGTTCGACACCGAACACCAGGGATTTGATCGTGACCGGCACGGTGTTGGACGGATGACGGACGCGGCCAAGGTCCACGAAATCGAAGTCACGCAGGCTGATGCCGTCCAGGATGAGCAGGTCGTTGGTAACCGAGAGTTCGTCGCGAAGGATCGTGCCAAGGGTGAGCGCGACATCGGCGTCGATCATCAGGTAGATCGGCAGGCCGGCGGTCACCCGGCGCGCCAGCCCCATTACGATGCCTTCGGCGAACCCGCGCAGCCGGCGGTAGCTCGGCGCACCGGTCCAATGCAGCGCCACCGCGATGTCGGCCGTGCCCTCGAGCAGCCCGAACGCCGTCAGGTGCCTTTCGATCGCCGACGCCAACGCCTGCGGATTCACCTCGTCGCCGGGAACCCAGTCGGGCCTGGCCACCTGAAGGTTGCGGCGCGGCAGCGTGGACTCCGGCGACGGGATGAAGCTGGTGATGCCGCTGAGCTGAACGGTGTACTCCGACGCGCCGAGCACCGTGGCCCGGATCCGTTCCGCCGCAGGCAACACCGGTGCCGGCAGCGCACCCGCGGCGATGCGGTCAGCGAGCGCCGTCCCGAGTCGCCGGCCAAGGTCACCGAAATCGCGGGTCTCCGTGCCGTATACGTATTCCGCGACGCCACCGGAGAAGATCACACCGTCCACGTCCGCGCACCCTGCGATGCGCTCGGTCAGGAACAGCCGGTCGGCCGTTTCGTCACCGTGCACGGCAGCGATGACCAATTCGGCCATCGCAACAGCGATCTCGTCGAGTGCGGCCGATTCGACACGGCTGCCCAGCTCGAGGTCAAAGCCAACGGCCGCGGCGTGGGCGCGCCCGCCCGGTTCGATGCGGGTCACGGTGTCGCCGTCGACGGCGATGAGCCGCCCGCCGACGTGCAGGGCCGCAGTGGCCAACACCTTGCCGTTGTCGATGAGCGCGAGTTTCGTCGTCCCGCCGCCGATGTCGACGTTGAGGATGCGCGCGGCCTTCTCGTGCGACGCCAGCGCGGCCCCGGATCCGAAGGCAGCCAGCATCGCTTCCATGTGGTGGCCTGCGGTCGCACACACCAGGTCGCCTGCCCGCTCGGAAACGACCGAGGCGATCCGCTCGGCGTTTCGGCGGCGCAGGGCCTCACCCGTGAGGATCACGACGCCGGTGTCCACGTCCTGCGGCCCCCTGCCGGCATCGCCGTACGCCGCGTCCAGCATCTCGCCCAGTGCGACGGCGTCGATCTGCAGATCGTCCGTGTACGGCGTCAGGTGCACGTCGGACTCGAACAGCGTGTCCCGCGCCACCACCACGTAGCGACTGGTCAGATCCTCACCGCGCCTGCGCAATAGCAGCCGCGAGAACGCCACCTGCGTGCCAGAACTACCGATATCGATGCCGACGCTGTGCAGCGTGACGTTGTCCTGCTGCCAGATCGGATTGTCCTCGAGCGGCAGGTCCGGTTCGTCGTGCTCGTGATCGTGGTCGTGCGTCATGCGTGCGACGCGACCGGCTCCGCGGGCTTCGGCGGCAGGTCCGCGAGTTCGGCCGCGTACGCCTCGTCCATGCGCGGCGCAAGGCCGTTCTCGGCGAGTGCCTTGGCGAAGGTCTCCCTGATCACCGGCGACTCATCGGCGTAGTCGATCTGGTCACCGCCGATGCGCCTGCTGATCCACGCCTTCGGAACACCCTGGGCATTGCGCACCGACACCACCTCGTGCTTGAAGGCAAGGTAGCGCGCGGGTTCGCTGCCGGTGTTGAAGTGCTGATGGAACCACATGTTCGGCGGCACGATGAGCGTCCCCGGCTGCCACTCGTAGCGACGTGGCTCCTCGCCCTCCGGCCACATCAGCGAGAAGCCCTCGCCGGTGAGGATGATCACGTGGGCGCCGGGACCGTGCCGGTGCCCCTTCTTGTAGGTGGCGGTGGCGAACTGCGAAATGTGGCTGTTCATCGAGCCTTTGGCCATCGAGAATCGAATATGCCCGCCGCCTGCGCCGCGCTCCTTTGCCGAAACCAGGGGCAGGTCAATCGAGTTCGCCACGAAGTTGGTCTTGAGCAGCAGACCGTCCTGCTCGTCCTTGGGGGCGAAGTAGTCCGGCTCGCCTGCGAACCGGCCAGGAAAATCGTGGGCGGTGTTGAAAACGAAGTCGGCTTCGTCGTAGAGGTTGATGACCGGAGGCATGTTCGTCGATGACACGAAGCGGGCCGCCTGGGTGCCAGAGCCGTTGAAGTGTTGGTGCCACGTATTGAGCGGGATGGCGAACAAGGCGCCGGGGCCCCACTCGAACGTCACCTTCTGGCCGGCGTCGTTCCACACCGACGTCGACCCGTGTCCCGAAAGCACAAGGACCATCTCCTCGAACAGCTGCCGCTGCGGGGTCAACTCCTTGCCGGCGGGGATCTCGCACACATAGCAGTCGTTGGAAGTGCGCGATGCCTCGTGGTTGATGAACACGCCGCGACCGCCGCGGCGGGCCCACGGCTTCACCTCGACGGTGTTGAGGTCGGGAATGTAGTGGGCGCTGATGATGTCGAGGCCCTCGCCCTTGACCCATCGCACGTACGGCGAGTCCTTCTCGGTGGCGAACTTCTTCGCCAGGGCATCGGAAACGAGCGCGTCCTTGGTCACTGCATCCTCCATCGATCTATTTTGAGCTAATGGTATTACCAATCTCTAGCGTGTCAAGCCCGCTTCTTCCTCCTCGCCGACCCCTCGATACTCACGAACAGGGTTCGGCCGCACGACGAACGCCGTCGCGTAGACGGTGGCCACCAAACCGCCGAGCGTCAACGCCAGCACCGGGCCCAATACCGAAGCCACCGCACCGACCAGGGTGTCACCGAGCGCGGGGCCGCCGCGCGACGACATCTGATAGAAGGCCGACACCCGGCCCCGCAGCTCGTCGGGCGTCTCGAGTTGAACCGCCGCATGCCGGATCGTCGTCGCCATCGCATCGAACGCCCCGATGAGGCCGCCAGCGACCACGGCGATCGCAAAGATGTGCGCCTGGGCCAGCACGACATTCGCCAGCCCATAGAGCACCGTCGACACCAGCAACACTCGGCCTAGCCGCTGCGTGCGATCCACCACCCGGAAAACCGTGTACGTGGCAAGCAGCGCGCCCGCCGAAGGGGCTGCCGAAAGCACCCCGTAACCCTGCGGCCCGACATGAAAGACCGTGGCGCACAAGGCGGGCAGCACCACTCGGTAGGCGCCGAACAACGTCGCCGACAAGTCCAGCGACATCAGCATCCAGATGATCTTTCGACCCTTCACGAACTGCGCGCCGTCGGCGATCTGTCGCCAGACCGACGTGTGCCTTCCTGCTCCCTCGAGCTTGGTCACACGCAACAACTGAAGAATGATCACCAGCACCAGATAGGTCGCCGCATCCACCGCGTACATCAGCCCGGGCCCCGCGATGCCGATGAAAATCCCCGCCAGTGCGGGACCGACGAGGACTGCGATCTCCCTTGACGGATTGAGCAGCGCGAACGCCTGCGGCAGCTGCTTGCGCGGGACGAGGGCCGGAATCAGCGCCTGCCTGGCGGGTTGATCAAATGTCGCGGCCGCGGTGGTCAGCACCACCGACAGGATCACCTGCCACGCCACGATGTGCCCGGTCAGGGTCAGCGCGGCCAGCGCGGCCGCCACCACAAGGGCGACCGCCTGCGAGGCCTGCAGCAGCCTGCGCCGGTCCCAGCGGTCGGCAAGGACACCCCCCAGCGGGCTCAGCACGAGCAGTGCCACCGCTTGCGCGGCGCCCACAAGGCCGGTCTGCGCGACAGAACCGGTCAGCTGGTAGACGTGATACAGATTCGCCGCGACGGTGCCGCGTGTGCCGATCTGTGAGAAGACGACACCGGTCCAGTAGAGGTCGAAATCGCGGTTTCTTAGTACAGCCGGAACGCCCATCCCGGCGATCAGTCGACGGGAACGAGGGCCAGCTTGGCCGGGTCCATCTGCATGTACACCGTGGTTCCCGGGGCATGCGAGATGTGTGGCAGGCAGCGGGCCCGGATGTCGCGCTTGCCGACGGACACCACATGGTCGACGGCGTCACCGAGGAACGCGCGGGTGGTGACGTTGCCCTCCCACACGTTGAGCGCATCGAGAGGCCGTTCGGTCGTCAGCATCACCGCCTCGGGCCGGATGGACACGACGATCTCGGTTCCCGGCGGCACGTCGAGCACCGCGTCGAGCGTGAGGCGCCCATCGAGGGTCTCGACGACGTAGCGGTCGCCGTTGCGCGCCTTCACCGTGCCATCGATGAAGTTCGAGGTTCCGATGAACTCCGCGACGAACTTGTTCTGCGGGTTCTCGTAGATGTCGCGCGGTTTGCCAAGCTGGACAACCTCACCCGCCCGCATCACCGCGATGCTCGAGGACAGTGACAGCGCCTCGATCTGGTCGTGTGTCACATAGATCGACGTGATGCCCAGTTCACGCTGCAGGCGCTTGAGTTCGAATCGCAGCGATTCGCGAAGCTTGGCGTCCAGGTTCGACAACGGCTCGTCCAGCAGCAGCAGCGACGGCTCGACCACGATCGCCCTGGCAAGGGCGAGGCGCTGCTGCTGACCGCCCGACAGCTTGGTGGCGTGCCGGTCCGCGTACTGCAGCAGCTCCATGGTCTCGAGCACCCGCTCCACGCGTTCGGTGATCTCACGCTTGCCGGGACGCTGTTTACGCGAGCGGACCCGCAGCGGGAACGCGACGTTCTCGAACACGGTCATGTGCGGCCAGATGGCGTAAGACTGGAACACCATGCCGAGCCCGCGCTTGTTCGCGGGCACGTTCACCTTCTTATCGGCACCCGCGCCTGCTGCGAACAACACGTTGCCGCCGACCGAGACGACGCCGGAGTCGGGCTGCTCGAGGCCGGCGATCGACCGAAGGGTCGTCGACTTCCCGCATCCCGACGGACCCAACAGCGTGAACAGCTCGCCGGGCTCGACTTTGAAGCTGACGTTGTTGACGGCGAAAACCCTTGCGGGCCCGCCGTTCGCGGCCTGTTCCTTGCGGGCGCGACGTTTCTGGCGCTCGCCGTCGAACGACTTGACCAGATTCTCTACTTGAAGCACGTCGGTGTTCCTTTCGACCCGAGGTCAATCCTGCTTGAGGCCGACCTTGGCCCCAAGCTTGTAGGCGACGGTGACCAGCAAGACCAGCGTCAGCACCATGACGACGCCCAGCGCCGACAAAACAGTGAACTGTCCGTTCTCGAACTGTTCGAATATGAGGATGGACAGCACCTCGTTGCCGGGGCTGTACAACAGGATCGAGCTCGACAGCTCCCGGAACGACACCACCAGGATGTAGATCCAGCCTGCGATCAGACCGGGCCACAGCAGCGGAAGCAGCACCCTGCGGAAGGTCTGCCACCAGCTGGCGCCGTTCACCAGTGCGGACTCCTCGAGCTCGTTGGAGATCTGCTGCATCGAGGTGACCGAATAGCGCATCCCGTACGGCAGATACCGAGTGCAGTAAGAGATCAGCAGGATGAAGAGCGTGCCGTAGATCGGAATCGGGCTGCGCAGATAAACGAAGCTCAACGCGAGACCCATCACCAGCCCTGGCACGACAAGGGGCATGAACGCAAGCCCGTCCAACACCTTTCGCCCTGGTATCCGCGATCGCACCACGATCCATGCGGCCACTGCCATGAAGGCCATCACCAGCGTGGCCGAGGACAGCCCGAGGATCAACGAGTTCCTCAGCGCGGTAAGGGCATCGGAGGTGTGCGCCAGCTGCTTGTAGTTATCGAAGGTGAAGTTGCTCCAGGTGTCCTTCGACGGCGGCGCGTAGAACCTCAGCAGTGAGGTGTACAGCAACACCAGCAGGGGGGCGACGACGGTCAGCAGGAAATACAGCACGATCAGGACGCCTGCGACCGGACGCCACTTGCCGAGTTGAATGGGGCGGGGCCGAAAGCCCTTGCCTGTCACCGTCTGAAAGTTCTTGCTGGCCCGTCCCGCGTAGTTGGAGATCACCACGCCGATGATGGCGATGGCCAAAAGGCCGATGGCCAGAGCGCCCGCGGCCGACAGATCCGGCGGATAGTCGCGCAGCACGAAGTAGATCCGGCTGGTGAACACGTAGATGCCGTTCTGAAGCCCCAAAAGTGCTGGAACTTCGAAGCTTTCCAGGCTGCGCACCACCATGATCAGGATCGCGGCCACGATCGCCGGCCGCGCCAACGGCACGGTGATCATGCGGAACACCTTCCAGCGGCTGGCCCCCGACATCAACGCCGATTCCTCGAGCGACGGGTCCATGGAACGGAATGACGCCACCATGAGCAGGAAGACGATCGGCGAAAGCTGAAGGCCCTCAACCCAGATCATTCCCCAGATGCTGAAGACGTCGATCACCGCACGCCCGAAGACCGGCTCGAGATAGTGGTTGATCAGCCCGATGTCGGGGCTGCCCAACAGAATCCAGGAGATCGTGTAGAGGATTCCCGGTATCACGAGGGGGATGATCGATGCGGCGAAGAACAGCGCCTTGAACGGTACGTCGGTGCGCACGTTCAGGTACGCCAACGCGGTGCCGATCACCAGCGAAATGACGGCGGCGCCCGCGGCGAACCACAGCGAGTTCCCAACCAGGCTGTAGATCTGATCGTTGCCGTACGCGCGCTGGAAGCCCGAGAATGTCCAACCCGTGGCGTCGAAGAACGTGCCCCAGAACAGGTAGTACAGCGGAACGATCGCCAGATAGGCGATGACCGCCGCCACCACGGCGAGAATGAGGACCTTCGGAGTCGGGATCCAGCGCCGCCAGCGCGCGGGTTCTGGCAGCGGGGTGTCCCTCGGCGGCGTCGGGGCCGTCGGCCGGGTCGCGGTGGTTGTCATGTGTTCACCTCAGGGATTATTCGGGCTGATCGACGCGGACTCGCGGCTTCCTCAGCCACCGGCCTGCTCACCTTTTTCGAGCAATGTGCTGTAGCGCTCGCTCCATTGCGCGGATTCATTGGCCAGTCTCTCGACGTCGACGGGGATGACCTCGACGCCGTCCAGCGGATCGGCCAGCCCCTCCGGCTCGATCGACGGCGTCAGGCTCAGATCGACGAGCACCTTTTGTCCCTCGGTGAGCATCCAGTCGACGAACAGCAGCGCCGCGGCGGGGTGAGGCGCCGACTTCATCAGCGCGGCGCCCTGCGGGCGGGCGATCACGGGTTGCACGAACGGCTGGTACGCGACTGGGGCGCCCTTGTCCGCGACCCGCTGGACCAGGTAGCTGTAGTTCGACGCAGCGACGGAGAACTGTCCGGCCGACAGCAACTCACCCATCACGGTGTGGCCCTTGACAACCTTGGCGCCGTCGGCCATCTCGGAGAACAGGCGGTCGATCTCGGCGTCGGTCTTGCCCGTTTTCTGCCAGTATCCGTACAGCGTCAGGTACCAGTCGTAGTCGGACAGTTCCATGGCCAGCTGGCCGTTCCACTTCGGGTCGGCGAGGTCCTCCCAGCTCTTGGGCTCCTGACCCGCAGGCACCTTGGTGGTGTTCCAGCTGGGGGCGAACAGGTTGTAGCGGGTTGCGGTCCAGTCGTCGAAGCGGCCTTCCTCACCGACCATGTCGCGACGCTCCCCGGTGTACGGCGCGGCCAGCCCTTCGCCCGCGACCGCACTCATCTCCCTGTCGTTGGTCTCCACCACGTCGGCACCGGGATGGTTCGCGCTGGCCTCCTGCAGGAGGCGCTGCAGCACCGTCTCGGACGCGGCGCGGTACAGGGTCACCTTGACGCCGGTCTGGTCGGTGAACGCCTTGGTGACGCCGTCGGCGACATCGGCAGTCATCGATGTGTACAGCACCAACTCGCCCTCGGACTTGGCGTCCTGGACCAGGCGGTCGCGGCGCTCCTGGCCCTTGAGGGCGTCGTATTCCTGGTACTTCGCCGCGGCGTCGCCGGGACCGGCGTTCGTGTTGGACGCCGTCGGCGAGCCACCGCAGGAAACCAGCGCGATGCTCAGGCCGAGGGCGACGGTGATTCGACCGAGTCGGAGTGACATGTGCCGTGGAGTCCTATCTCTTCGGTTGCGACCGGCGGTCCGTGGGCTGGACGTTCCGGCGACGACTGGACTTATTGTAAGACCATTCGGTTGTGATTTCTACCATGATTGTGCGCCCCTGTGAAGGGGGTAACACGGTGATTTGTTTGCTGGCGGATCCCGGTAGGGCGGGCGCGACGGGCGCGCGCTCAGAATGCGTCGACCGCTGCGGGGCGACGAGTGAATTCGCCGCGACACATTTCACGGTGAAGGCTTGGGAGAGCACGGTTTTCGGTCCGGCGGCGATGCGACAAAGCCGCCGGACCGAAGCCTGCGAAATCAGGCCGAGCTGTCGGCCAGTTCGCCGACGGCCTGAGTCGAGCCCGATGCCGGCTCGAAGTAGTGCACGGTGTCGTATCCGAGGTGCTTGAACACCCGATTCTGCGCGTTGAACAGGCGCAGCGGGGTGCCGTCGGCCGCGAAAATCTGGCAGACGTGGTTCTGCGGGACGTACATCGTGTCGCCCTGTTTGAAGTCAAACCGCTTGGGCTCCAAGGCGATCCGCGCGTAATACTTCTCAGCGATCTCAGCCTCGACCTCCCACTGAAGTGCGTATCCGTCGCCGGAAAGCACGTAGTAGACCTCGTCGGCCATCTTCCAGTACTTGCCGGAGTGCCCGCCCGCCTCGATTTCGAGCTCGAACGCGTCGGTACTGAAGATCCTGCCGTCGGTGTGCTCGGGCGATGCCATCACACGCACCCGCCCCAACGGGGTCTGCTCCCACACGGTGTCGGACGGGCTGATGACCTTCTTGCGGTCCAGCACCCCAGGGGTCCAGATCTTCGACCAGTCTTCGCGGGGACCGAAGGCTTCCTCGTTCTCGACGGGGCCGCTGCGGCCCTGCTGAATCAGGCCCATGAACATCCAGGTGCACTTGGCCTTCACGACAAGGGCGACGGCCTTCTCGTCGTACGGATTGAAGTGGCGGTGCACCGAGTCGGTGTGGACGTACACCAGGTCATCCTTGGCCCAGTCGTAGCGCTGATCGTCGTGAATCTCGTAGCCGCGGCCCTCGAGGATGTAGAACGCCGCCTCGTTCTGGTGGCCATGACCGTGGTTTGACGACTGTGGTGGTAGTTCGACGAAGTGCACCTGGATGGTCTGCGTCAGGAAGTCTTCATCACCGGGGCCGATCCGCCACCAGGTGCGCGACTGCTCGCTGTCGCCCGAATGGCCGACCTTGGCGTCGTCGACAACAAAGTCGTCGTCACGGACCCGTTCCACGGCCAGCTGCTGGCGACGGAACTCGCCAAGGCCGTAGGTCTGTGAGGTAAGTCCGCGGACAAATACGCGGCCCTTCTTCCCCATGCTTTCTCCTTCTTCGACATCTAGTGTCCAATGGTTTTACCATTAAACATGGTAAGCCCTGTCACACCGGGTGTCTAGCCACCGCCGACGCTACAACTCCCCGGCGTGCGCCCCTACCGAGGCCGGGGTCAGGCCGGCGATCACCGCGTCGATGGATCGCACATTGCACATCCGCGGGAAAACCTTCTCCATGAAGAAGGCACGCTGCTCGGCAAAGCCGTGACAGCACTCGGGCACGACGGTGATTTGGAAATCCATGTCGCGCGCGGCATAGGCGGTCGACGCGATGCCGACGTGCACCGATCCGCCGACCAGAACGATGGTGTCGATGTCGCGGCTGCGCAACGACAGTTCGAGGTGCGTGCCGTGAAAGGCCGACCAGCGGTGCTTGGGCACGTCGTAGTCGCCGGGTTGCGGTGCGATCTCGGCGAGCACCGACAGCCCAGGCGATCCTGACGCGTGCGGCGGCACCGTGCGGTAGGGGTTGTCGGGTCCCCAGGGCCGGAAGTGGCTGTCGGTGTCGGCGATGGTGCGCGCGAAGTCGGCGCCGTCGGCGCGATGGTCGGCGCGCGCATAGAAGATCGGGATGTCGATGCCTCGGCACGCGTCGATCAGCCGCTTCGTCGGGCCGATCGATCCGGCCGTCTCGATCGGCTCCCGGTAGGCCTCCAGCATGTCGAAGATGACCAGGGCGGTGCTGCGGAAATCGAAGTGAAACATAGGTATTCAACTCCAGAGGCGATGGGGTTTTCGCGTCAGTGCGGCACGTCGTCGGACCCCGGCGTGATGTACTCGACCGCCGTCAGCAAGTCATCGGCGGTCAAGCCGTTGGGGTCGCGTGCGACGTCCTGTCGCAGTGCGAGCGCGGAGAGCACGAGTTTGCGCACCCTCCTGCCGTCGAGCCCCGCGCAGGCGTCGGCAAGCTTGGCGTGCAGCCCCTCGTCGTGAGCCAGCGGCGCGGTGCCCGACCACAAGGCCGCCAGCTCGACCAGGCTGTGCCGGATGATCTGGGCGATCGTGGCCGTGTCGGGCAATGTCAGCGTCAGCACCAGATCCGCGCGGGACAGGAAGGCCTCGTCCACGGCATCGGCGAAGTTCGTCGTCGCCAGGAACAGCACCCTCGGCAGCTCGGTGGCCACGGCGTCGATACCGGCCAACAGAGCATCGGTCGCCCGGTGCACGTCGACGGGGTTCGCGCCGAACGATGCCGACGATCGGCGCACCGCGAAGCTCTCCACTTCATCGATGAGCACGACGGTGTGGGGCCGCCGGGCGGCGAGCTCCGGAATGGTGTCCATCATCAATTGGCTGATGTTGCGCTGGCTTTCGCCGAGCAGCTCACTGGGAAACGCATGCGGGTCGATCTCGACGTATGTGGTCGCCCCGCGTTTGGCGACGGCGCGCGCCGCGGTCTGCGCCAGGCCGCGGGCCAGTGTCGTCTTTCCGGTTCCCGGTGGGCCACACAGGATGATGAGCCCGTGCGGCAGCCCGGCCATGGTGGCCAGCGCTGGGCCGTGCAGCATGGTGAGAAGGGCGTGGTTGAGCAGTCGCTCCTTCACTCCGGGCGGGGTGACGATGTGATCCCACGGCCCGTCGTGATGGTCCGAAGGCAGCACGTGGACGGACATCACCCCTGGCGGGAGCGC
Organism: uncultured Actinomycetota bacterium; assembly: GCA_963711755.1. Taxonomy (GTDB): domain Bacteria; phylum Actinomycetota; class Actinomycetes; order Mycobacteriales; family Mycobacteriaceae; genus Mycobacterium. Next base: position 864,259 of record CAVQFK010000022.1, on the reverse strand, counting down.
AATGGGCGTCACGGCCATGTCGGCCTGGTGACCTCCGGCCACTCGATCGTGGAGATGTCGCCGGCCTGCGCGTCGCGGATGGCCTGCGGTGGCTCCTCGAACAGCACCATCGGATCCATCAGCACCCGCATGGTGTCGAGAAGGCTGTCGAACATGTGGATCCGCACGACTTTTGCCGTCTTCTCCGGATCGTCGTTGAAGTGCTGATGCCACAGGAAGTGGTCGACGACGATGATGTCGCCCTTCTTCCACGGGTGGTTGGTGCCGCCCTCGGGTTCGGTGCCGAGGTAGCTGTGCCCTGTGCCCTCCAGCACGTACAGCCACGCCTCCCCTGCGTGCCGGTGCATCGACTGGCCCCGGCCGGGCCCGAGCTCGAACATCGCCATGGAGATTCCCGACGCCTGGTACCCGATGGCCCTGTCGAGCAGGAACGTGGTGCGGGTGCCCCGCGGTGTCGGAAGCAGTTCCAGTTCATCCCAATTCGTGTGCAGCCGACCGGATCTGCGGGCCTTCTGGTCGCGGGCCAGCCGGCGGATGCGCCGTGCGTAGGGATCGTCGCCGGTGGCCTCTTCGGAGTACGGCGGCCGGGATGGCAGTTCGCTGACCGGCGTGTGGCCGGCGTCCTCGATCATCGACATGCCCATGGTCTCGAGCAGTGGCTCACTGGAGAACGACACGTAACGCGCCACCTGATCGCTGTCGTTTCCGCATCGATGCCACGACCACGCGGGCAGATGCAGGGAATCCCCTGGGCCCCAGTCGATTCGCTCACCGTCGATCTCGGTCCATCCGTGGCCTGCGACCACCAGCACCATCGCGTCCCACGAGTGCCGGTGGATGGTGGACACCACGCCGGGGTCGATCTCGTGCACAAGCGCGTCCATCGAGCGGGTCGGACGGTCCGCGTCGGCGCCCGCGTACACGCCGATGCGTGTCCCCCGCGCCGTCGGCATCAATGGCACGTCCTCGACGGCGACGACCGTCTTCTGGTAACCGCGCCATTCCTCGATGAAGTCGGCACGCCTCTTCTTTTGCACGTGATAGTGCGAGACCTTGGTTGTTGTACGCGATGCCATGTCCTGCCTTTCCTGGCTTGCTGTCCGGTGAGATGTGGTGACTACGCCTGACCGCCGGCGTCGGTCACGTTCTTGTAGGCGTCGCTCCACTTCTCGGCGTTGTTGAGCAGTTCTTCCTCTGGCACCGACACGGTCTCCACACCTGCCAGCGGGTCATCGGCGGTGGGGATCGCGCCGATCCGGTTCGCGTCCGCGATCATCTGCTGGCCGTCGGTGAGAAGGAAATCGACGAACAGCATTGCGGTCGCCGGATGCTTCGCTGACTTCATCAGGCCGGCACCGTTGGGCCGCAGGACAACTGGCTCGATCGGCTTGCCGTCCAGCTTCCACTCCACCGGCGCGCCCTTCTCCGCCGCGTTGTCCACGGTGTGCGAGTAGATCGACACCGCGACGTCGAATTGGCCCGCGGCCAGCAGCTCACCCATCACGGTGTGGCCCTTGGCGATCTTGGAGTTGGCGGCCAGCTGGTGGAAGAAGTCGTTGATCTCCTGGTCGGACATACCTTGCGACTTGTAGTAGTTGACCATCGCCGCGTACCAGTCCACGTCGCCGATCTCCAGCCCGACGCGGCCCTTCCACTGCGGTGCGGCGAGGTCCTTGAGGGTGCGCGGTTCGGTGCCGGCCGGCACCTTGGCGGTGTTCCAGCCCACGACGAACGCGTTGAACCGGTCGGCGGTCCAGCCGTCCTTGCGGCCCTCGGGGCGGACCTTGTCGCGAAGCGCACCCTCGTACGGGTACAGCAGCTGTTGCTGCTGCAGCGCGTTGAGTTCGCCTGCGTTGGTCTCGATCAGGTCGGCACCCTGATAGTTGGCGCTGGACTCCTGAAGCACGCGCTGCAGGACTGTCTCGGAGTTGGCGCGGTACGTCTCGACCTTCAGTCCGTACTTGGCCTCGAACGCCTTCACGACGTCGTCCATGTCGGTGTTGGAGGTGTACAGCGACACCGTGCCTTCCTTCTTGGCGAGGTCGAGCAGCGTCGTGCTGCGCTCCTCCCCAGAAAGACCGTTGATCTGGTCGTAGACCTGCTGGGCCTCCGTGACGCTTGGCGAGGAGGAGCCGGCGTTGGTGGCCGTCGGGCTTCCACCACAGGCCGCGAGTACCAACGCCACGCTCGCCAGCGCATAGCCAACCGAATGCTTTCTCACGGTCACTCCTCAACCTTCAAAATGTGAATGGACTGACACTCAGACCATTAGTGAGATTTGTACCATGCTTGCCCCAATCTGTGAACCCCCTTTTCTCCGCGAGCAGACGCAAACGTGCCCATTTTCGGCGAGATTTGGACAGTTTTGCGTCTGCTCGCGCCCGAAGAGCGTCAGATGACGAACGCTTCGGACGTCTCGGCGGCGAACAGATCGGCGGGCCCGTACCGCTTCCTGGACAGTCCCTGCTCGTGGTGATACCGCAGGAACACGTCGAGGTTCTTCTCGTTCTCCGCCAGCCCGTACGACCAATAGTCTTGGCCGAGTAGCTGTCTGGACTCTTCGAGGTGCTGGATCAGCCATGGCTCCATGAAGCGCAGCGCCGAGGAATCGTAGACGCGGGCGTACGCGTCGTCGCGCGCGATCCGGCAGGCCTTGTACAGCGACTGCGCGACCCATGGGTGCCGCTCGTAGACGTCGCGGCGGATCACGACCACATGCATGATCGGGAAGATGCCGGTCGCCGCGAAGTACTCCTTCTCGACGGTGACGACATCGTCGAACAACCGGGTGACGCGAGAATCGCGGTCGCGGAAGGGGCTCGGCACCCGCGGCGTGTAGAGCGCGTCGATCTCCCCGTCCGCCAGCATCTGCGCCAGCGTGGCGCCCGCCGGTATCGGCCGGATGTCCAGCCCGGTGTCGACCTTGCCCTTCTCGATGCGCCCTGGCGTTTCCTGTCCTCCGGTGTAGTACGTCACCGAATCCACTGGCACGCCGTGGTGTTCGGCCAGAATTCCCCTGATCCACACGCACGCGGTCAGCTGGAACTCGGGCGAACCCACGCGCTTGCCACGCAAGTCCGACGGCGAACCGATACCGGCGTTCGCATTCACGTAGATCCCACCGTGCCGGAACATCCTTGACGTGAACACCGGGAGCGCGACGAACGGCGGCGGGTCCTGGTCCAACGTCGCGACATAGGTGGACAGCGACATCTCCGCGACGTCGAACTCGCGGTGCCGCAGCATCCGGAAGAACGTCTCCTCCACCGGCAACCGCAGATAGGTCAGGTCGATGCCGTCAGGGCGCACGCTGCCGTCCTCGAGCGCGCGTGTCCTGTCGTAGTCACCGCAGGCGAACGTGAGATGCAGTCGCGTCACCGGTCATCCTTTCTCCGGCGGCCAGCCGCCGGTCCAGCCGTGGGTACACCCGGCGGGCGTTGGCCTCGACGACGGCGCGATGTTCGTCGCCCGTCAGGCCGAGGTTGTTGATGTAGACGAGAGTGTCGTCCCAAGCCACGCCGGTTTGCGGATCGGCACCGCGCACGGCGCCAAGCATCTCGGAAGCGAACAGCAGGTTTTCGGCGCCAATCACCTTGTACAGCAGATCGATTCCCGGTTGGTGATAGACGCAGGTATCGAAGTACACGTTGCGCAACAGCTCGCTCGGGTCCGGCCTGCCGAGCCGCGCGGCCAGCCCGCGGTAGCGACCCCAGTGGTAGGGCACGGCCCCACCGCCGTGCGGGATGACGAAGGTCAGCGTCGGAAACCGCTCGAACAGATCCGCAAGGACGAACTGCATGAACACGCTCGTATCGGCGTTGAGGTAGTGCGCGCCAAGGGTGTGAAAGTTCGGGTTGCAGGACGTCGAGACGTGCACCATGGCTGGCACTTCGAGTTCCACCATCGCCTCGTACAGGGGATACCAGTACTCGTCGGTCATGGGTGGCGTGGTCCAGTACCCGCCGGCGGGATCCGGGTTCACGTTGCAGCCGACGAAGCCGAGGTCCTGCACGCATCGCCGCAACTCCTCGATCACCGGGCCCAACTGTCCGCCCGGTGTCTGCGGAAGCTGCGCGACCGGCGCGAACGCATCGGGAAAGAGCTGCGTAACCCGGTGAACGAGATCGTTGGACGTCCTGGCCCATGCTGTCGCCGTCGGCTGGTCGGGAACGTGATGCTCCATCCCGGATGCCTTGGGCGAGAACAACATCAGATCGCCGCCCCGTTCGCGCAGCACGCGTAGCTGGTTGAGCTCGACGCTCTCCCTGATGGCGTCGTCGCTGATCGTCGCGGGACTCGGCGGCGGTCGTGTCGGATCGTCGAGCGCGGCCAGTTGTTCGTCGCGGAACGTTTGATGAGGCTGCGGCGTGGTCGTGTAGTGGCCGTGGATGTCGATGATCACCTGGCGGCGTCTTCGTAGTCGACGTACCGCAGCCCCATCCGGGCCAGGTCAGCGCGCATGTCGTGGACGTCGAGGCTCAGCTCGCCGCGCTGATAGCGCTCCCTGCTGCGGGCTTCCTTGTCCTCGCGGGCCTGCGCGGCGGCGGCCACACTCGGCGCCTCGGCGCGAGGGACGACCACTACCCCGTCGTCGTCGCCGACCACGACGTCGCCGGGCTCGATCCTGGCGCGCGCGCATGTGACGGGAATGTTGACCGACCCGAGCCGTTTCTTGACGGTGCCCTGCGCGGATACACACTTGGACCAGACCGGGAACTTCATCGCGGACAGTTCGGTGACGTCGCGGCAGCCTGCGTCGATCACCAATCCGCGCACACCCCGCGCGGCCAAGGCGGTCGCCAGCAGTTCACCGAAGTATCCATATTCCGAGGGTGATTCGGGCGCGACCACGAGAACGTCGCCCGGCTGGCATTGTTCGACCGCGACGTGCAGCATCCAGTTGTCGTCGGGCGGCACGCTGACCGTGACGGCGGTCCCACAGACCCGCGCACCGGTGTAGATGGGCGTCATGTACGGCGCGAGCAGGCCGGTGCGTCCCTGCGCCTCATGGATGGTGGCCACCCCGAATTGGCCGAGCGCGTCGCGGGCGACCGGGTCGGCTCGGTGGGGGTTGCGCACGACGATCGACACGGTCAGGAGTCCTTTCGTAGCCAGGGCATCAGCGAGATGTGGATGACGTCGGTGTCCTCGGTTTCGCCTGCGAGCGCGCGGATCGCGCGGTCGACCTGATCCAGCCCGAACTTGTGGGTGGACAGCCGCTCGAGTGGGAAGCGGCCCGAAGCCAGTTGCTGCAACGCCAACTCGCATGCGCGGTAGCTGTGGCCGCGGGCGCTCTTGATCGTGATGGCCTTCTCGGTGAGCGCCTTGATCGGGAAGTCCGGGAAGGCGGCGAGCTCACCCTGGATCAGCAGCGTTCCCTCGCGGCGTTTGAGCACGGCGATGCCGAGCAGCACCGGGCCGACACCGGCCCGCGACGTGCAGTCGAGCACGAAGTCGACGCCCCTGCCGCCGGTGAGGTCCATGACCTGTTCCTGCGGGCTGACCTGCTCGATGTCGATGACCTCGTCCGCGCCGAGTTCGAGCGCAAGGTCAAGGCGCGCTTTGTCTCTCGTGGTGCCGCTGACGAGAATCTTCGACGCGCCCGCCTGCTTGCACGCCACGATCTGGGACAGCCCTTGTTGGCCCGGGCCCTGGATCAGCACGGTGTCGGCGTATCCGACGCCCGCGGCGATCAACGCCCACTCGATGCCGTTGGACAGCGGCGTGACCAGGCCGGCGAGCTCCGCGCTCACGCCGTCGGGCACCTTGTGCAGCACCGCATTCCACGGCAGATACATGTACTCGGAGAAACCACCCCAGAGTGTGCCGAACTTCTCCGAAGAGGTGTAGCCGTACCGCCGTGCGTCGCTGTTGGTCCGCCAGTCGGTGGCCTCACAATGCCGATACTCGCCGATGCGGCACCATTCGCAGTTGTAGCAACCGACGTAATGCTCGACGAAGACGCGGTCGCCTTCGGTGACGCCGTGCAACTGCTTGAACTTCTCGCCAGCGGCCGCGATGGTGCCGACGTTCTCGTGACCCATGATGACCGGATCGTCGAACGGCGGCTTGGCGTACATCTTGACGTCGGTGCCGCAGATTCCGGCAACCTCGACCTTCAACAGCGCGGCATCGTCGGACAATTCGGGCATGGGGAGTTCGCGCAACTCGGTGGTGCTCGGCGCGGTCCGGACGGCGGCCAGGACATGCTTGCCCATTGTCACCCCTCATCGATATGGCATTATGGTCATGCCAATATACCATCGGGTGTACGAAGCGCCTAGAGACGGAAGTGACGATGCCTGAGTCGGACCGCGTGTTGTCGACACTGACCCGCACCCAGGGTGCGAACCGTGCCTTGAAGGACGGCACCGTGACGCCGAAGGGCTTCTCGCTGCGGTTCGAAGAGATACCGGTCCTGGTCAAGGGGTTCCGCCGAATGGTGCGCGAACTCGAATTCGACGTCAGCGAGATGGCTCTCACCACTTACCTCACCGCCCGCGAACACGGCGTCGCGTTCACCGCACTGCCGATCTTTCTGGTGCGCGGGTTCCACCACGGCGCAATCCGATTCAACACTCGGTCGTCGATTCGCGAACCGAAGGACCTGGAGGGCAGGCGGGTCGGCGTGAACCGCGGCTACACCGTCACCACCGGCGTGTGGGCCCGCGGAATCCTTGCCTCCGAGTACGGCGTCGACCTCGACAAGGTCACGTGGGTGCTGTCCGGCGACGAACACGTCGCGTCGTATGTGCCTCCCGCCAATGTGGTGCCCGCGGGAGATGGGGCCGACCTCGGCGACATGTTGATCCGAAACGAACTCGACGCGGTGATCGGCGTCGACGTCGACCACCCCGACGTCGCGCCGCTGATCCCCGACTTCGAGGAAGCCGCCATCGGCGCGCTGCGGGAGCACGCGTTCTACCCGATCAATCACCTCGTCGTGGTGAAAGACGAAGTACTGCATCGCTATCCAGACGTCGCGTCGGCGGTGTACGAGGCGTTCACCGAGGCCAAGCAGCGATACGTGACACAGCTGGCCGGCGGTGACGTGTCCACCGACACGGACCGCATGTACGCCAGGGTGATGCAGACGACCGGGTCCGATCCCCTCCCCTACGGCATCGAGCCGAACCGGGCGATGCTCGAACAGCTGATGGAGTTCGCACTCGCCCAGCGGATTCTGACCCGGCCGGTCGAGATCGACGACGTATTCGCCGCCTAGGCCCCCACGGCCTGCGGCACGATGAGCTCTCGTAGTGCCACCCCCTTGTCGGCCGCGGCATCGGCGGAGATCGTGGCGCCCTGGGTGAGCGCCTTGCGCACCGCCATGTAGTCACCGGGCGTGTTCACGGCGTCGACAGCGAGCAGCGTGCCCTCGCGGTAATACAGCACGGAGAAGGCCTCGCCTTCGATGTCGCCGCGCACCACATATCGATCGTGTCCGCCTGAGAGGCCTGCGATCTGGAGCTTGAGGTTGTACTGGTCGGACCAGAACCACGGCACCGCGTCGTTCGGCACGTCCCTGCCAGTGAGCGTCGCCGCTGCGGTCTTGGCCTGGCTGATCGCATTCTGCACCGATTCCAGTCGCACCTGGCCGCTGCCGGTGAGCGGATTCGGCTGCACAGTGCAGTCTCCCGCCGCCACCACGGTCGGATTGCTCGTGCGGGCGTAGCGGTCCACCACGATGCCGCCTTCGCAATCGAGGCCCAGCTGCCGGGCCAGTTTGGTGCGCGGGACCACCCCGATGCCCACGATCACCAGGTCCGCCGGAATCCAGGTGCCGTCGGACAGTTCGACGGCCTGCACGCGGTTGTGCTTGCCTGCCAACGACGTCACCCTGGTGCCGGGACGGACGTCGACACCACGCCGCATATGCGCGGCGCGGTAGAACTCCGATACCACCGGCGCTACCGCGCGGCCGATCAAGCGGTCGGCGGCTTCCACGACGGTCACCGATTTTCCCTGCGCGCGCGCGACCGCCGCGGCCTCGAGACCGATGAACCCGCCGCCGATCACCACCACAGACTCGGCATCGGACTGCAACTCGCGCAGCAGCGTCGCGTCGTCGGCCGTGCGTAGGTACGTCACACCGTCGAGGTCCGCGCCCGGCGCCTCGAGCCGACGTGGCCGGGCACCGACGGTCAGGGCCAACCGGTCGAAAGTCATCATCTGACCGCCCGCGGTAAACGCCGAACCCGAAGGGCCCCCGTCTTTCAGCACGAGTGTCTGGATCCGCTCGCCCGTGACAAGCGTGATGTCGCTGTTGGCAAGGACGTCCGGTGCGCGAAGCCACAACTGCTCGAGTTCGGTGCTGCCCTGTAGATAGGCCTTCGACAACGGCGGGCGCTGGTAGGGAGCGTGTGGCTCCTCCCCGATCAGTGTGATCGGCGCGGTCTCACCGGCATCGCGCAGCGACACCGCGAGCTGCAGGCCGGCCTGACTGGCGCCGACGATCAGGGTGCCCGCGTCCACGGTCACTGCTCCGCCGGTACGTGCACGGTCAGACCGTCGAGCTCCTCGGTCACCTTGATCTGGCAGGACAGCCGACTATTGTCCCGACGATCGGCGACCCCGAGGTCAAGCAAGTCGTCCTCCATGTCGTTGGCACCGCCGACACTGGCGGAGAAGTCGTCGCCGACGTAGACATGGCAGGTGGCGCAGCTGCAGTTCCCGCCGCATTCGCCGATGATGCCTGGGACGCCGTTGCGCACGGCAGCGGCCATCACGGACTCACCAGCGTGGGCGTCCACGACGCGTTGAGCACCGTCGAGGGTGATGAAGACGACCTTCGGCATGCGGGCTCCCAAGAAAAATTGATGGTCTTACCATTCTACCTTAACCGAGGAGCGGCGCTCGCTCAAGAGCTCCGCCCCTTCCTTATGGTGTTACCATAAGGCCACCACCGCCTGTATGCGAGTAATAGGACCGCCACATGCGCATCGCGATCGCAGCCGACCACAACGCCGTCTCGATGAAGTCCCGCCTCTCGGCGTGGCTCGAGGAGCGCGGCCACCAGATGAACGATCGCGGAGTCCACGATGCCGACGCGGTCGCCGACTACCCGCCGCTGTGCGCCGACGTCGGTGCTCAGGTCGTCGACGGCGGCGCCGACTTCGGTGTCATCCTCGGTGGTAGCGGGTGCGGCGAGCAGATAGCGGCCAACAAGGTGCGCGGGGTGCGAGCGGCGCTGTGCCACTGCGTGTTCACCGCCGAGATCGCGCGAGCGCACAACGACGCCAATGTACTGGTCATGGGCGCTAAGGTGGTTGCGCCCGACCTGGCCGAGCGCATTATTGCGGTATGGCTGGCCACTGCGTTCAAAGGCGGCCGCCACCAGCTGCGGGTCGACCAGATCAGCGCCATCGAGCGGGGGGAATCGCTGGCATGACGAACATTCTGATCCTGTTGCGGCACGGTGAGAGCACCGCCAACGCCGACGACGTGTTCGGCGGCTGGCTCGACTTTCCGCTGACAAATCGTGGCCGAGATCAGGCCGCCACCGCAGGCCGGCTGATCCGTGAGGCCGGACTTGCCCCGGCCGCCGTGCACACGTCGCTGCTCACCCGCGCCATCGATACCGCCAAGCTCACTGTGTCCGAGACTGATTCGGCCGGATTGACCCCACAGCGAAGCTGGCGCCTCAACGAACGTCACTACGGCGCGCTGCAGGGCCGCCGACGCTCTGCGGTCCGCATGGAGTTCGGCGCCGAGTTGTTCGGCGAGTGGCGCCGCTCGTATCACCTTGCTCCGCCCGCCATCGGGGCTGACGATCCCACGCATCCACGTCACGACCCGCGGTATGCCGCGCTACCCCCGAACGACCTGCCGTCATCGGAGTCACTGGCGGCCGTGCGCAGACGCCTCACGCCCTACTGGCAGGACGCGATCGCCGCCGACCTTGCCGCCGGGCGCGTCACACTGGTTGTGGCGCACGGCAACTCGCTTCGGGCGCTGTGCATGCGTCTGGACGGCCTTACCCCCGACAGGGTACGCACACTGCACATCCCCACCGGTGTGCCGCTGCGCTACGACCTCGACAACACCCTCACGCCGTTGGTGCCAGGCGGTGTCTACCTGGAGATGGCCACCCAGGGCAGTCACTAGCTCAACTCGACGGACACCCGCGACTGGATCTCGGCCATCGCGATCCCGAATGTCTCGCGTACGCGCACGGTGCCCTCGTCGGTATCGATCTCGAACAGCGCATGGTGCGTGTAAACCCGGCGCACACAACGTATTCCGGTCAGCGGATAGGTGCAGACAGGCACGAGTTTGGCAGTGCCGTCCTTGGTGAAAAGGTTCATCATCACGTAGACGTCCTTGGCGCCGATCGCCAGATCCATCGCACCGCCGACGGCGGGGATGGCCTCGGGTGCACCGGTGTGCCAGTTGGCCAGATCACCCTTCGCGCTGACCTGAAATGCGCCGAGCACGCACACGTCGAGGTGGCCGCCGCGCATCATCGCGAACGAGTCGGCGTGGTGAAAGTACGACGCTCCCGGTGTTTCGGTGACCGGGATCTTGCCAGCGTTGATCAGATCCTCGTCGACGTCGGCAGCAGCGGCGGCCGCGCCCATGCCGAGCATGCCGTTCTCGGTGTGCAGCACCACGCCGTCCTCAGGCTTGAGATGATCCGCCACCAGTGTGGGCTGTCCGATCCCGAGGTTGACATACGAGCCCGCGGGGATATCGCGGGCGATGACCGCTGCGAGTTCGTCCTTGTTCAAGGGCCCGCGGTCAAGGTGTTCTGTGGGTTGTGTCCTGGCGCCGGTGGTGGTCATGGGTTCACCTCGAGGATGCGGTCGACGTAGATGCCGGGCGTGACAACGGTTTCCGGGTCAATCTCGCCGATGTCGACCACCTGCGAGACCTCGGCGATGGTCAGCCCCGCGGCGGTGGCCATTACCGGCCCGAAGTTGCGGGCGGTCTTGCGGTAGATCAGGTTCCCTGCGCGGTCACCGAGGCGGGCGCCTATCAGTGCGACGTCACCGCGAATCGGATACTCCAGTACGTAGTCCCGGCCGTCGATGGTCCGCTGCTCCTTGCCCTCGGCCAGCGGCGTGCCGACGCCGGTGGGGCAGAAGAACGCGCCGATGCCGGCACCCGCGGCGCGCATGCGTTCGGCCAGGTTGCCCTGTGGCACCACCTCCAGGACGATCTTGCCTGCCCGGTACAGCCCGTCGAACACGTATGAGTCCGACTGGCGGGGAAAGGAACAGATCACCTTGCGCACCCGGCCCGCTGCCAGCAGCGCCGCCAGCCCGGTGTCGCCATTGCCTGCATTGTTGCTCACGATGGTCAGGTCGCTAGCGCCCTGGTCGATGAGCGCGTCGATCAACGTGGTGGGCATCCCGGCGAGGCCGAACCCCCCGACGAGAACCGTTGCGCCGTCCCCGATCCCAGCGACGGCTTCGGCGGCGGTGTCGCAGATGGCGGTGCGGCTCATCGATCCGCCTCGTCATAGTCGGCCAATACCTGGTTGGCGATCCGGAACGCGGTGTTGGCGTCGGGCACACCGCAATAGATGGCGGTCTGCAACAGCAACTCCTTGATCTCGTCGTTGGACAACCCGTTGCGGCGCGCGGCGCGCAGATGCATCGCGAGTTCCTCGTGATGTCCGCGGGCGACCATTGCGGTCAACGTGATCAGCGACCGGCTGCGGCGGTCGAGGCCGGGCCGGGTCCAGATGGTGCCCCACGCGTAGCGGGTGATCAGCTCCTGGAAATCGGCGGTGAACTCCGTCGTGGCAGCCACCGCGCGGTCCACGTGGGCATCGCCGAGCACCTCGCGCCGCACCGCCATCCCGGCGGTATAACTGTCGGGTCGCACATGTTCGGCGATCAGTGCGGCCACACGGTCCGGTGCCTCGGCAGGGGCGAGATGTCCGACCTCGTCGAGCACCACGAGGCGGCCGTCCCTGACCCCGGATACGATGCGCTTCAAGCTTTCCGGCGGCGTGGCCACGTCCTGGGAGCCAGCGATCGCCAGTATCGATGAGCGGATCTCGGGCAGCCGCTCGGTGACGTCGAAGGCGGCCAGCGCCTCACAGGTGTGCGCATACGATTCGTCGTCGGTGTCGCGCAACGCATCCAGCAGTGCGGCGGCGACATCGGGGCTGCGGTCCTCGAATCCAGCGGCGAACCATCGCGCGCTGGCGGCATCGACCACCGCTGCCGTGCCCGATGTCCGCACCGTCGCCGCGCGGGCCGCCCAGTGCTCGGGCCCGCCGATGACCGCACCGGTGCACGCCAATACGGCCGACAGCACCCGGTCCGGCGCGTCGAGCAGCAGCTGCAACCCGACCGCGCCGCCGATGGAATTGCCCACGTAGAAGAACGATCGCCCGGGCGCAATGTCGTCGGCCAGCGCCAGCACCCCTGCGGCCAGATCCGGTATCCCGAAGGGTCCGGAGGCCGGGGATCGGCCGTGCCCCGGCAGGTCCCAGCCCACCACGCGGAATCGCTCTGCGAGGCGTTGCGCGGCGGCGCCCCATAGCGCGTTCACCGACGTACCAACTGACGGTCCGAGCAGCAGCAGGTCTCCATCCGTGGGACCGCCGAAGTCGGTGCCGACGATCCGCGGAACGCTCATGTCGCCTCCTTCATGTGCACGCGCGCCCGCTGCAGAACGGCGTCCACCAACTGTTCGCTGGCGCCAAGGTACTCCGAATGTGCCTGGCGCCCTGTCAATTCGGCCATTGCGCGTTGCTCGGCGCGCACATCGCCTGCGGCGGCGAGGTTGGCCGCGGTTCTTTCGACGTCGACCTGCAGCCCCGCCAGTAGCTCGCTGGTTTGTGAGGCCGCGACGACGGCGCGCCGGGTCAGGCTGCCCAGCGTCGCCCATTCTGCGTGCCAGCCCCCGTCGGAGCGTTCGTCGACACTGGCCGCCGACGCTGCGTGCAGGGTGGCTGCCAGCGCAGGAGCGGTGAGTGCGGCGCGGCGGATCAGCACCGAAAGCACGGGGTTGCTCTTGTGCGGCATGGTTGACGAGCCGCCACCGCGGCCCTCGGCCAGTTCTCCGATTTCGCGCCTGGTGCCCATCGCGACGTCGGCGGCGATGTGACCCCAGGCGTCGCAGCACCCAACCAGCGCGTCACCAGCACGCGTGATGACCGAGCGGGTGGTATGCCATGGCGCGGCCGCCCTGAGGCCCAAGGCGGTGGCCAACGCGTCCGACAAGGCGAGTGCCTCGACCGGTGACCCCGTCAATTCGGTTGTGGCGGCCAGAGTTCCGGCCGCTCCGCCCATCTGCACGGGCAGCGCGGGTACCGCGGCGAGCGTCTCGGCGGCGTCGAGCACGCCGGACAGCCAGTTCGCGATCTTCGCGCCGACGGTGCTCGGCAGGGCAGGCTGGGTCAACGTGCGGGCCAGCATCGGGCTGCGGTGTTGGGTCTCGGCGAGTCCCACGAGCGTGCGCACCTGCGTGGTCAGGTCGCCGCGGATGCGGGATACCGCGTCGCGCAGGCACAGCATCAGCGCGGTGTCGATCACGTCCTGGCTCGTCAACCCGCGATGCAGCCACGTGGCGCTCGGGCCGGCCAAGCGTTCGCGCAACAGCGCGACCAATCCGATCACCGGGTTGCCGTCGGCCTCTGCGGAAACGGCGAGGAACTCGGCATCGGATGCCGAAACCGTCGCCGCGACGTCGGCCCGTGCGGCCGACGGCGCCACCCCGGCATCGACAAGCACGCCCAGCCAAGCATTTTCGACATCGAGCATCGCCGCCAGGAACGCAGCGTCGCTCATCACGTCGCCCGCGCGGTGGTCCCCCGGCCAGAACAGATCGGTCATTTGCGCTGCCCGGGGAAACGAAGGAACACGGTCTCGTGCTCGCCCTGCAAGCGGATGTCGAACCGCAGTCCGTGCTCGTCGACAGCCGCGATCAGGGTGTCGCGGCGCCGTTCGGGGAGCGACGCGAGTAGTGACTCCGACGCCAGCTGCTCGCCGGGAAGGTAGGCACGGGTGAACAGCCGATTGAGCAAGCCTCGGGCGAACACCGTGACCGCGAAGAACGGCGCTGAGCCTGCCTGTGTGACACCGGGTTTCACGGTGGTGAAGGTGTATCGGCCCTCACCGTCGGTGCTTGCCCTGCCCCATCCGGTGAACGTCCACCCGTCGCGGCGCAACGATCCCGTGGCGGACGGGATCACCCCGTCGGCGTCGGCCTGCCAGATCTCCAGCAGCGCGTCGGGCACCGGTGCGCCTGCTCCGTCGAAAACCGTCCCGTGCAATCGGATTGCTCCTGGTGATCCGGGCGGCACCAGCTCGTTGTCACGCTCGAACGGCAGCGCGTAACCGAAGAACGGGCCGATCGTCTGTCCGGGGGTTGCTGTCAACGTGCTCATCAGAACTGCTCGTTCGTTTCGAAAGGGGTTACGCGCCCTCCGGTGAGCACGATGTCCCACCGGTAGCCGGTGGCCCATTCGTGGGTCGTCACGCCGTGGTCGTAGCCGGCGACCAGCCGATCGCGGGCCTTCTGGTCGGTGATCGACTGAAAGATCGGGTCGAAAGCGAACAGCGGATCGCCGGGAAAGTACATCTGAGTGATCATCCGCTGCGTGAATTCCGTTCCGAACAACGAGAAATGGATGTGCGCAGGTCGCCACGCATTGTGATGATTGCGCCACGGGTACGGGCCTGGCTTGATGGTGGTGAAGCGATACGTGCCGTCGTCGTCGGTAAGGCACCGCCCGACGCCGGTGAAGTTCGGGTCAAGGGGTGCGGGATGCTGATCGCGCAGGTGCGCGTAGCGGCCGCCCGCGTTGGCCTGCCACACCTCGACGAGCTGACGGCGCACAGGGCGGCCCTCCCCGTCGATGACGCGTCCCGTCACCACCATGCGCTCCCCGATCGGCTCCCCGCTGTGCTGAATAGTCAGATCCGATTCGTGCTCGGCGACGTCGCGCGCACCGAAGCACGGTGCGCACAGCTCGAGCGCGTCGGGGTCTGCGAGCTGCGGTTCGATTTTCGGGTGCCGCAACGTACTGCTGCGGTACGGCGCGTAGTCCAGCCGCGGCTGGGTCTCCTCGAGGCCCGCGCGGTGGTAGTCAGCGTCGATCGCGGCGATCTCGGCGCTGATATCGGTTTGCCTCACCGTGGTCATGTCGAGTCACGGTACCGCTGTGACACCCTCGACTTAAGGCTAGGCTTTCACTGAGCGGAAGGATCGACCAGATGGCGGGCAACACGTCGACGCCGGGCGCCACCGTCACGTCACGGTTGTTGGCAGTCGTCGGCGCGTTCGACGACCGGCATCGGAACCTGAGCCTGTCCGAGATCGCGCGCCGCGCGCAGATTCCGCTGCCCACCGCGCATCGGTTGGTCGGTGAACTCGTCGGCGGCGGCGCGCTGCAGCGCCGTGACGACGGGCGCTACGTGATCGGCAGGCTGGTGTGGGAGGCCGGCCTGCTTGCGCCGGTGCAGGGCCGGCTCCGGCAGGTAGCCGAGCCCTTCCTGCATGACGTGTACGCGGCGACGCTGGCGACCGTGCATCTTGCGGTCCGCGACGGCGACGAGGTGCTTTACCTGCATCGGATGCAGGGGCGGGCATCGGTGCCCATCGTCAGCACGGTGGGCACCCGGCTTCCGATGCACTGCACCGGGGTCGGCAAGGTGCTGCTCGCGCACGCGCCGCCCGATGTCGGCGATCGCGCGTTGGCCAGGCTCACGAGGATCACCCCGCACACGATCACTCGGCCCGATGTGCTGAGGGCCCAGCTGGATCGTATCCGCCGCGACGGCGTCGCGACGACGAGCGAGGAGATGTCGCTTGGCGCATGCTCGTTGGCGGTTCCGGTGGTGCAAGCGTCGGACGACGCCGTGGTGGCGTCGATCGGCGTCGTGGTCGCCACCCTCAAACGCGATCGCCAGCGGCTGCTCGGCGCGCTGCAGGTAGCGGCGCGTGGCATCGGCCGGATGTTGTGACGCGCTTTAGCGCACCAGCCTGCGCATCAGGGACGATGCCATGGCGATGCCTGCCACCGCCGCGACGACGAGCACGGCAAGGTCGAGAGCAGCGTTCGTCGGGGTGCCGATCAGCAGTCCGCGCAGCGCGTTGACTTCATAACTGAGCGGGTTGACGGCCGAAAGCCAGCGCAGCCACTCCGGCATGACGTCGACTGGATACAGCGCATTGGACGCGAAGAACAGCGGCATCGTGATGGCCTGTCCGATACCCATCATTCGGTCTCGGTTACGCACCAGCCCGGCCAGCGTCATCGAAAGGCAGGCGAAGAATGCCGACCCGAGGACCACAACACCCATCGCAGCAAGGATTTTCAGCGGGTTGAGGGTCAGGTGCACCCCGAGCACAAATGCCAGAGCCACCACACCGATCACCTGAACCACCGAGCGCACGCCTGCGGCGAACGCCTTGCCAGTGACGATGGCCGATGCGGGAGCGGGTGTCACCATCAACTTCGCCAGGATTCCCGCGTCGCGGTCCCAGATGATCTGAATGCCGTAGAAGATCGAGATGAACAGGGCCGACTGCGCGATGATTCCTGGCGCCAGGAACGCGAGATAGGGCACCCCTCCGGTGTCGATGACGTGCAGGCGGGAGAACGTCTGCCCGAAGATCAACAGCCAGAGTGCGGGCTGCACCATGCGCGTGAAGAGCTCCGTGCGGTCGTGGCGCAGCTTCTGAAGTTCGACGAGCGCAAAAGCGCCGACCCGCATCGTCATACCGCGGACTTTTCGCCACCCGCGCGGAGCACGAACGAGGTGGATCGCGGAACGAGATTCAACTGACACGGCGCGCCGTCCTTCGTGTGGAGCGGATTGCCCGGAAGCCGGCCTGAGAATGATCCTCGGCCAAATCCGTTCCCGCGTAATGGCGGAAGACGTCCTCGAGCGTGGCTTGAGGAGAAACCGTCCGCTTCAACTCCGCCGGTGTACCGACCGTCTGCAACCGGCCGTGGTGCATCAGCGCCACTCGATCGCAGAGCACATCGGCCTCCTGCATGTAGTGCGTGGTCAGCAGCACCGTCATGCCGAAGTCATCCTGCATCCGCTGGACCTGGTCCCAGACACCGTCGCGGGCAATAGGATCCAGGCCGACGGTCGGTTCGTCGAGGATCAGAAGCGACGGCCGGTTCACCAATGCCTGGGCCAGTTCCAGACGTCGGACCATCCCGCCGGAGTAGGTTCCTGCTGTTGCCTCCGCGACGTCGATAAGGCTCATCGCTTCGAGCGCTTCGTCGACCCGGCGCCCACGTTCGGACCGCGGCACGTCGTAGAGCCGCGCGAACAGCTCCACATTCTGGCGCCCGGTCAGGGCGGACTCAATCGAAAGCTGTTGCGGCACATATCCGATGTTGTGCCGGATATCCATCGTGTCGCGGCGGGAATCGAATCCGAAGATCTTCACCTCCCCGCGCTGCACGGGTGTCAACGTCGTCAGCACGCGCACGACGGTCGTCTTGCCCGCACCGTTGGGTCCCAGCAGCCCCACCGTTTCCCCGGCCCGCACTTGCAGACTGAAGTCGTCGACGGCAGTGAATTGGCCGTAGGAGTGCACGAGGTTCCTGCAGTCGATCGCGAGCACATCAGGAGCGGTCACGTTGGTCTCCTTCTTGCAGCTTTCGGGTCATCTCGGCAATTACCTGCAGCCCCCTGGCCAGGTCGTCGACCTGTTCGGCGTCGAGTTCGTCGAGCACCGCGGCCAGCGTTGCCCGCCGTGCGGCCCGTGACTCGTCGGCGATTTGTTGCGCGGGCTCGGTCAATTTGAGGCGGCCGACCCGTCGGTCATCGGCGTCGACGGCCCTGATCAGCAGGCCGTCGGCGGCGAGTTTGGTGACCAGCGTGGATGCCGTGTTGGAAACCAGCCCCAGCTCGGTCGCGGCCTCCCGCACAGAGATTCCGGGCTGCCTGCCCACCAACCGAACCAGTTCCGCCTGGGACTGCGTCAGTCCTGTCGCGTCGAACCCGTGTCCCGTCGAGCGTCGCAGTTGCCGCCGGAACCGTCCGACCACGTCGAACAGCTCACCAATCAGATCGGTGCGGGTCTTCACGGTCTTCACGTCCCACACAATACCTCTGTCGCAGAGGTATTGCCTACGAAGTAGCGTTGGCCGCCATGAGTTGGCTTGACGCCGCCATCCTGATTGCAGCGGGCTTAGCGGGCGGACTGGCGGGCAGCATCGCGGGTTTGGCGTCCGTCGCCACCTATCCGGCACTGCTGCTCGTCGGGCTGCCACCGGTGACCGCGAACGTGACCAACACCGTCGCTCTGGTGTTCAACGGCATCGGATCGGTCTGGGGATCGCGGCCCGAACTTGCCGGACGGCGAGTCTGGGTCAGGCAGATCGTCCCCGCCGCGGCGCTCGGTGGCGCCGCTGGCGCGGCCCTGCTGTTGCTCACGCCCGCAGAGGGTTTCGAGCGCGTCGTGCCGATCCTGCTCGGCGTCTCGTCGCTCGCCATCCTGTTGCCACGCCGGGCAAACCAAGTAACCAGGGTCGCGAGCCACCAACGGCATACGGCGACTGTGTACCTGGAATCCGCCGCGATCTTCTTGATCTCGATATACGGCGGCTACTTCGGCGCCGCGGCCGGTGTGATGTTGCTCGCCCTGTTTCTCGGGGCGGGTCACGACACGCTGGCGCACGCCAATGCGGGCAAGAACGTGGTGCTCGGCGTCGCAAACGGAGTGGCCGCGTTGATGTTCATCGTGTTTGCGCCCGTGCATTGGCTGGCAGTCGTGCCGCTTGGGCTGGGGTGTCTACTCGGGTCGCGACTGGGCCCTATCGTCGTCAGGCACGCACCGAGCGGACCGATGAAGGTGCTGATCGGTGTGGCCGGCGTGGCGTTGGCGATCAAACTGGGTGTGGACACCTACAGCTAGGCCAGGCCGAAGGGGCTGTCGCCCTTGGCAACTCGGGTGCCGAGGTCGATCAGGTTCTGCGCGCTTGTGTGTAGCCGCTGTCCTGCGTCCCTGCTGGCCTGGCCGACAAGGAAACGCGACCATGTCCCCTCGATCACGATGCCCAGCTTGAAACACGCCATCGCGAGATACCAGTCCAGCCGTGACGTTTCGCGACCACCTGCGGCCGCGTACGCGTCGAGCAGTTCACCGCGAGTCGCAAGGCCGCCGAGTGCGGCCAACTCCGCGCCTGCGGTGATGGTGTTGGTTTCCAGCGGCCAGCAGATCAACATCCAGCCGAGATCCAGCAGCGGGTCGCCGACGGTGCACATCTCCCAGTCGACGAACGCCGCCAATTCGGGCTTGTCGCGGCGCAGCAGAACATTGCTCAGATGCGGGTCGCCGTGCATGATTCCCGGCTTCCCATCTGGCGGACAGTTGGCCTGGAGCCACTCCGCAAGGTCCGACACCGCGAGCGATTCCGGCGCATAGTGTTCGTGCCGATAGCTTTCGAGCAGCCGCAGAAACTGCGGAACCTGGCGCTGCAGAAAGGAACCCGGACGCTTGAGCTCCGCAAGAGGGCTGCCCTCCCAGTCGACGTTGCCGAGCAGCGCCAGGCTGGCCGCATACGACAGCCCGACGTCGTGCCGCATGCCGGGGTCGCGAACGTAGGCCTCGTCCATATCGTCGCCCGGGTTGAAGCCGTCGACCAATTCCATCAGGTAGAACACCACGCCGAGCACGTCGAGGTCGTCGCAGCCGGCGATGAATCCCGGGTGCGGCACCGACGTGCCCGCCAACGTTCGCAGCGCCGCGATCTCGCGAAGCATCGTCTTGTCGCTGGTCGGCCTTGGATGAAGCGGTGGCCGCCGCAGCACCATCGGCCGCCCGTCAACGCGCAGCCGCACGACGATGTTCTGTGTCCCGCCGGTCAGCGGCTCGACGTCGGTGACCGTAGCCCCGAGGCCCTGCGCGCGCACCCAACGCTGCAGGGCGATCTGGTCGTCGTCGCTCAGGGTTGGCAGCTGCGCGTCGTCGGGCATGCCGACATGGTGTCAGGCCTTGCGTGCGGTGAGCAGCAGGTACTCCCATTCCATCGTCGACGCGCTGCTGAGGACGCTGTCGCCCACCTGCGCAATGTCTGCGTCGAGGGCGGCAACGCGGTCGGCGTCGGCTTCGATGTTGCGGTACACCGCGATCGTCGGCCCGTACAGCGCCTTGAAGTAGTCGCGGAACTCGGCGCCGTCGGCGAAGTGGTCGACGGTCAGCATCCGCCGCTCCGTCACGAGGTCGGTGACGCGGTCTCCGAATAGCGCGCGGACGTGTTCCTCTTGGCCCCATAGCGGCGGTGGCTGCGCGCCGGGCGGAGGTGGCGGAGCGTATGGCTTCATCGCGGCCCACAGCTTGCCGATGTGTCCTTCTGGCGTCCAGCTGATCACGCCGAGCCTGCCACCCGGTTTGCACACCCGGACCAGCTCGTCGGCGGCGAGCTGATGGAACGGCGCGAACATCACGCCAATGCTCGACATCACCACGTCGAATTCGGCGTCACCGAACGGCAATTCGTGGGCGTTGGCCTCGCGCCATTCAAGGTCGACGCCGCGCTCTTTGGCAAGCTGGCTGCCCTGTTCCAGCAGTTCCGGACACAGGTCGCTGGCGACGACGCTCGCGCCGGTTTCTGCGGCAGGAATCGCCGCGTTCCCGGTTCCTGCGGCGACGTCCAGCACGCGGTCGCCGGGTCCGATGCCGGTGGCTTGCACCAGCACGGGGCCCAGTGGCGTGACGAGATCGACAGCGAGCTTGGCGTAGTCGCCGGACGCCCACATCGCTCGGTGTTTGGCCGCCACCTGGCTGTGGTCGACGGCTGCGGTCGGATTGCTCATGGTCGGTGTCCTCTCCGGTTATGTCGCAAACATTGCCCGTCGCGATACTGCGGATCTAGTCACACATCTGTACTGCCCACTCAACGCTCGGAAGTGCGCAAATATCCGGAAATGGCAAACTTTTTACCGGTGAGATGCCATCCGGCGAACGTGGATTACCCGCACGCATTTGGCGCAAAAAGCGTGCGGGTAATCCACGTTCGGCGGGCGGTTACGCCTGGTAGTTCAGGCACGCCTCCGCACCGTTGATGACGCCCTCCCGGAAGGCCTTCACCCGGGCCCAGCCTGCGCCCTGGCGTTCGACGTCACCGTCGCCGCGGAACACCAAGAGCGCCGTGATCGCCTCGTCGAGGTCGCCCGGTGAGATTTGGTAGGTACTGGTCTCGGGACGGTTGTACAGAATCACGCTAGCCGTGTAACCGCCGGCGAGACAGTCTGCGCGCAATGTCGAAGTCTTCTCGTCGGACTCATCGCCGAGCCGGGTGAGCGCGGCAAGACCCCACTGAGTGGCCAGCAGCGAGGCGACCGCGTAGTCGCCACCCTGCACGTAGACACGCGGCATACCCGCGACGTTGTCCCAGCCGACGTAATCGTCTGGCACGCAATAGAACAACACGTAACCCTGCGCGGACTGATCGCCGCACATCGGCGGTTCATCGGGATGGAACGGCTCGATGCTGCGCAGCGGCGGCCACTCCTGGCCGTTGGACAGTTCGGGGTAGACCTGCGTCCAGTAGTCCTCGATGTCATACGGCACACCGTTCACGATCGAGTCGTACGGCGCGTTGCCTTCGCGCGCCGCATCCTCCTCGGTGCTGAACGGCAGCTCGAGCACCATCGGCTCGTCGTCGCGGTAGTCCTTGCACCGTCCAAGGCCGTTGTCATAGCCGTCCTGGAACGCGCTGACCCTGTCGAAGCCGCTGCCGTGTGCGTTGGGGTCGATCTTCGACGTGCCGGGCGTGTCCCGCAGATCCAGCACGCCGGCGAGGGCGGAGTCCAGGTCGGCGGCATTCACGTCGAAGACGCCCTCGTCCTGCGCATGTTTCGACCAGGCGCCCGCGAAGCAGTCGGCCTGCAGCTCGCTGGTCACCGTGCGCGCGGTGAAGTTGGACCGGGCCTGCACGGCGTGGCCCCACTCGTGCGCCATCACCACCGGGATGACGAAATCGCCGTACTTCTCCTGCAGATCTGGCAGCAGAAGCTGGGCATCCCAGGCCACCACGTCCTCCGTCGAGCAGTAGAACGCATTGCCCGCGACCTCCTGCGGGTCCGTCGTGCACGGCGGCGCCGGGCTGTCTTCGGTGACGGCGTAGTAGCCGCCGCTGATCGGCTCCCAGTCGCTGTTGTAGAGCGTCGGGTACTGCTCGGCCCAGTACTGCTCCAGGTCGGCGATCGCCTGAATCGCGATCTTGTTCACTGGCGCCGAGGCGTCACCCTCGATCTTGATATTGCTGGTGTCGGGCGGCGTCCCTGTCTTCGACGACGGCCCGGGCACCTCCGGTTTGGGCCCGCCGCAGGCCGCCAGGAGCAAAACCGCAGCAGCCACTGACCACACTTTGATGCGCATGGGCAAACATTATCTGCAAAGTTCGCAGAACGGATACTTCAGTCCATGATCCGGCGCGCCACGTTGGTGGTGATGAGGTCGAGCAGCTCGTCGCCACGGCCGGCCAGGATGGTCCGGATCGCGTAGAGCGAGAAACCCTTGGCCTGCTCGACCGTGATGGCCGGCGGTATCGACAACTCCTGACGGGCCGTGACGACATCAACGACGGCCGGACCGTCGTATGCGAACGCGTCCACCAACGCCTGCTCGAGTTCGGCGGGCCGCTCCACCCGCCGCCCGAAAAAGCCCATCGCCTCCGCGACGGCGGCGAAGCTCGGGTTGACCAGGTCGGTGCCGAAGTTCACGATCCCTGCGGCCTTCATCTCCAGCTCGACGAAGTTCAGCGATGAGTTGTTGAAGACGATCACCTTCACCGGCAACCGGTTCTGGAGCAACGTCACCAGCTCCCCGAACATCATCGTCAGACCGCCATCACCGGCCAGCGCGACGACCTGCCTGCCGCGGAATGCCGTTTGTGCGCCGATCGCGAGCGGCAACGCGCATGCCATGGTGCCGTGGTTGAACGAGCCGACCAGCCGACGGCGCCCGTTCATCGTCACGTACCGCGCGGCCCACACCACTGGCGACCCGACGTCGACGGTGAAAACCGCGTCCTCGGTTGCCAGCCGATTAGCAAGCCCTGCAACATATTCCGGCCTTATCGGGGTGCGGTCTCGGTCGTTGACGGCCAGCTCGTCGAGTGTCTTGCGGGTCTTGCGGTAGTGGCGCAGCGAGCGGTCGAGATGGTCGCGACGAACCTTTTCGCGAAGCATCGGCTGCAACGCGGCGACGGTGTCCTTGACGGTGCCGACCAGCCCCAGGTCGATCGCTGTGCGGCGGCCGAGGTGGCGGCCGCGGATGTCGACCTGGATCACCTTCGCGTTGTCGGGATAGAACTGCTGATACGGAAAGTCGGTGCCGAGCATCAGCAGCGCGTCGGCTTCCTTGATCGCCTTATAGCCCGACGCGAAGCCGAGCAGACCCGTCATGCCGACGTCATACGGATTGTCGTATTCGATGAACTCCTTGCCGCGCAACGCATGCACGATCGGCGCACCGAGCGTCGCGGCCAACTGGACCACCGCGTCGTGCGAGCCCGCCACACCGGCACCGGCCAGAATCGTCACCGACTCGGCGTCGTTGAGGATCGCCGCCGCGGCCCGCAGCGACTCGTCGTCGGGGTACACGACCGAGCGCGTCGCCACGACCGGATGCGCCTGCCATTTCGTCGGATCGGCCTTCTGCAGGAAGATCTCGCCCGGGATGACGACGACGGCCACCCCGTTCTCCTCGACAGCGGCGCGCATCGCCATCTCGAGAATGCGCGGCAGCATCTCGGGAGTGCTGACCAGTTCGCGGTAGACGCTGCATTCGCGGAACAGGTCCTGCGGATGCGTTTCCTGGAAGTAGTCCGAGCCGATCTCGCTGCGCGGGATGTGCGCCGCGATCGCCAGCACGGGGACGCGGCTGCGCTGGGCGTCGAACAGACCGTTGATCAGATGCAGGTTGCCAGGACCGCAGCTGCCCGCGCACACCGCCATCTGACCCGTGAGCGCGGCATCGGCAGCGGCCGCGAACGCCGCCGTCTCCTCGTGACGGACGTGCTCCCAACTGATTTCACCGGAGCGTCGAATCGCGTCGGTGAAGCCGTTGAGGCTGTCACCCGGCAGCCCGTATACGCGCCGAACGCCGCTGGTTTTCAGAGCATCGATGACATGATCCGCAACGGTCGCCACCCGGCCACCCTATATGCGGTTTCGGCGCGCGAACCGGCGCTCAGCGCCTTTCCACGCGCCGAAATCACCAATTACTTGGGGGCGAAGCGCTGGCCGGCGTCCAGCCGGATGCACTGACCGTTGAGCATCGCGTTCTCCACGATCGCGACGGCGAGTTTGGCGTACTCGTCGGGCCTGCCGAGGCGCTTGGGGAACGCGGCGTCCTTGGTCAGCTGGGCGGCGAACTCGTCGGGAATGCCTTCGGTCAGACCGGTGGCGAACAGGCTCGGCGCGATCGCGAGCACCCGGATGCCCATGCTGCCGAGGTCCCGGGCCATCGTCAGGCACATGCCGGCAATGGCGGCCTTGGATGCGGTGTAGGCGACCTGGCCGATCTGCCCTTCGAACGCCGCGATGGACGCCGTGTTGATGATGACGCCGCGCTCTTCATCCTCTGGCTCGTTCTTGCTCATCTGCCACGCCGCCAGCCGGCTGATGTTGAACGTGCCGATCAGGTTGAGGTCCACGCTGGCGCGGAAGGAGTCAAGGCTGTGCGGGCCGGTCTTGCTGATGGTGCGTTCACCGATACCGCCGCCCGCCGTGGTGACCGCGATGTGCAGCCCGCCGAGGGCGTCGACCGCCTGCTGCAGTACCTGCTCGGTACCGGCGAAGTCGGTGACATCGACCTCGTGGAAGGAACCGCCGATGGCGTCGGCGACGTCATTGCCCTTGGACTGCGGTCGATCCAGCACCGCCACGCTGGCGCCGCGCTTGGCCAGTGCCTCGGCGGTGGCCTTTCCGAAGCCCGATGCCCCACCGACGACGACAGCCTTCTTGCCCTCGATCTCCATCCAGCTTCCTTTCCAAAAAGTGGTCGATTCGTAAAGCAACTTAACTGACGTCAGCTTTCGGTAAGCCTTTCGGGTCTCCGGATCGGTAGCTTGGCGGCATGACGGCCCGCGATAAGAAGGCGTTGGCAGGCGTCGCGGCCGCGGCCGTGGCGCTCGGAGTGACGCAGCTGGTCGCCGTCGCTTTCGGGCCGGAAGCCGACGCCCGCACCGCGGTCGGCTCTGCGGTCATCGACCTGACGCCGGGTCCGGTCAAAGAGTGGGCGATCCAGCTCTTCGGCACCGCCGACAAGCTGGTGCTCACGCTTCTGGTGCTGGCCGTCGTCGGGATCGTCGCCGCCGTCGCCGGTGCGGCCGAATCACCCCGCGTGCCCGTTGGCAGCGCCGCGATCGCGATCGCGGGCATCGCGGGATGCGCAGCGGTGCTGTCGCGTGCAGGGGCGACGATCGTCGATATCGTGCCAACGCTCGTCGGAATGGTTTGTGGGATAGCGGTATTGCGGCTGCTCACCTCGAGCCGTTTCACCGACGAACGGGAGCCCGCGGACGCCGGGGACTCCCCCGACCGCGGCCGTCGGCTCTCTCTGGTGACGCTCGGATTCCTCGGCGCGGGCGCGGTCAGCGGCGTGGCAGGGGTGGTGTTGTCCCGCATGCTGTCATCGGTGGCAGGCGATCGCGATGCCTTCGCGCTGCCTGCTGTCGACGTCGGCGCCCCGCCCGTTCCGCCGACCGTGCAGCCGAAAGGTGTTGCGCTGCCGTCCTTTGTCACCACCAACAACGACTTCTACCGCATCGACACCGCGCTGACGGTGCCGCAGCTGAGCCGCGCGGATTGGCAGTTGCGGATCCACGGCATGGTCGACCGCGAGGTGACCTACCGATTCGAGGATCTGGACCGTTTCGAAGTCGTCGAGAAGCTCGTCACGCTGACATGCGTTTCCAATCCGGTCGGCGGAGAGCTCATCGGGAACGCGTCATGGACGGGATACCGGGTGCGAGACCTGTTGGCAGAAGCGGGTGTTCACGAAGACGCCGACATGGCGCTATCCATGTCGATCGATGGGTTCACCGCGGGCAGCCCCGTCGAGGCGCTCACCGACAATCGCGACTCGCTGCTGGCGATCGGCATGAACGGCCAACCCCTGCCCACCGAACACGGCTATCCCGCGCGACTGGTGGTGCCGGGTCTCTACGGGTACGTGTCGGCCACCAAGTGGATCGTCGACATCGAGCTCACCCGATTCGACCGCGCCGAGGCGTACTGGACGCGCCTTGGCTGGTCGGCCCGCGGGCCGATCAAGACGGAATCCCGCATCGACGTCCCCCGGAGCGGCCAGGATGTCGCACGCGGCCCTGTGACATTCGGCGGCGTCGCGTGGGCTCAGAACCGTGGGGTGCGGGCCGTCGAGGTCCGCATCGACAGCCCCAATTCCCAAGGCGAATGGCAACCCGCGGACCTCGGCGCCAGCTACTCCAACGACACCTGGCGGCTGTGGAGCTTGCGATGGCAGGCCACCGAGCCCGGGCTACACACGATCACCGTGCGCGCCACGGACAACACCGGAGCCGTCCAGACCTCCGAGCTGGCCGACCCCGTCCCCGACGGTGCCACCGGCTGGCACACAGTGACTTTCGCGGTGCAATGAAATTCGGTTGGTCCACCGGCTGCCGGCCAGTAGGTTAGCGCCCCGTGAGCCTCCATGCCGCCGACGAATGGCGCACCCGGCTGCGCGATGCGCTGCTGGCCGCCCGTAAGGACCGCGACGCCACCCGGACCTCGGCGCTGCGGTCGGCGTTGGCTGCCATCGACAACGCAGAGACACCCGACGGCCCAACACTCGATGCCCCTACAGGCGGGAAAATCGCAGGCGGCGTCGTCGGACTCGGGGCCGCCGAAGTCACCCGGCGAAACCTCACCGACGAGCAGATCCGCGCGCTGCTGCGCAACGAGATCGACGAACGACAGACCGCCGCCGACGAGTTCACCACGGGCGGTCACGCGCAGCGTGCCAGATCGTTGCACGACGAGGCTGCCGTGCTCATCGACTTGATGGGAGATGTCTGACCCGCGTGCGAGGCTGAACCCGTGCAGCTCGTTGACGTCGCCGCCGCGTCCACCGACGTAGGTGCGACCTCGGCTCGACTTGCGAAGATCGGCAGGATCGCGGACCTGCTGCGCCGCGCAGGTGCCGAGGACGACCCGAAACTGGTCGCCGTCGTGGTGTCGTGGTTGTCCGGTGAGCTGCCGCAGCGGCAGATCGGGGTCGGCTGGGCGGCGCTGCGGTCGTTGCCCTCCCCCGCGGCTGAACCGTCGCTCACGGTGCTCGATACCGACGCCCGCTTCACGGAGATCGGCACGGTCGCAGGGAAGGGCTCGCAGGCACGGCGGGCCGAGCTCGTCACGGGACTGTTCGCGGCGGCGACCGAACAAGAGCAGACGTTCCTGCGCCGCCTGCTCGGCGGGGAGCTGCGGCAAGGCGCCCTCATCGGGGTGATGGCCGACGCCGTGGCCAAGGCGGCCGGCGTACCGGCCACCGCGGTGCGCCGTGCGGCCATGCTGGGTGGCGCATTGCCCGCCGTGGCCGCCGCCGCGCTCACCGGTGGCCAGGCGGCACTGGAGCAGTTCACCCTGACTGTCGGCAGGCCGGTGGGTCCCATGCTCGCCCAGACCGCCACCGGCGTCGCCGAGGCACTCGAACGTCTGGGCGGCACAGCTATTTTCGAGGCCAAGCTGGACGGTGCGCGCGTCCAGATCCACCGTGCGGGCGACGCCGTGTCGATCTACACCCGCAGCCTCGACGACGTCACGGAACGATTGCCAGAGGTAGTGGAGGCCACGCTGGCGCTACCCGTCACCGACCTGATCGCCGACGCCGAGGCCATCGCGCTGCGGCCCGACGGGCGCCCGCACCGATTCCAGGTCACCGCGTCACGCTTCGGGCGCACCGCCGACATCGGCGCGGCGCGGGCCGCGCAGCCGTTGTCGGTGTTCTTTTTCGACCTGCTCCATCTCGACGGCACCGACCTGCTCGACGAGCCGACCAACGAGCGGTTCGCCGCGTTGGAGTCGATCGCAGCGAACCAGGTGGATCGGCTGATCACCTGCTGACAGCGCCGCCGCCCAGAATTTTCTCGACGTGACGCTGGCCGCCGGCCACGAGGGCGTGATGGCGAAGTCGCCGAGCGCGCCGTACGAGGCGGGCCGTCGCGGCGCGGGTTGGTTGAAGGTCAAGCCCGTGCACACGCTCGACCTGGTGGTGCTCGCCGTCGAGTGGGGTTCGGGCAGGCGCACCGGCAAGCTGTCCAACATCCACCTCGGCGCGCGCGACCCCGCGACGGGTGGCTTCGTCATGCTCGGCAAGACGTTCAAAGGCATGACGGACGCCATGCTGGACTGGCAGACCACGCGATTCACC
The DNA here is from genome assembly GCA_963711755.1 of uncultured Actinomycetota bacterium. Classification (GTDB taxonomy): domain Bacteria; phylum Actinomycetota; class Actinomycetes; order Mycobacteriales; family Mycobacteriaceae; genus Mycobacterium. The sequence continues at coordinate 835,930 of CAVQFK010000022.1, read as the reverse complement.
GAGCTCGCCGACGGGCCCACCGACGGTTACGTCGTGAAACTGCGGCCCGAGCAGGTGGTCGAGATCGCGTTCGACGGCGTACAGGGCTCGTCGCGCTACCCCGGCGGAATGGCGCTGCGATTCGCGCGGGTGCTGCGCTACCGCGACGACAAGAACCCAGCCGAGGCCGACACCGTTGATACCGTTCGGGCGCTATACGAGCGCGGGACATGACCCCAAACCCGGCATTCGGCCCAACGCCGATTTGAGCGGTGGAAGGATCGGCCCGACGCACAAGTAACTCCACCGTCGACGAGGGAGAGACCGTGGCTTCACCCACCGCACCGTCGGAACGCACTGAGGAAACCAAAGGCGACATCACCTATATCCGGACGGCGAAGGATCTGCCGCCGGTGGCGATCATCGACCGCTCGCCGATCACCACACGCCACAAGGTCGTTTTCGGCATCATCGCGCTGATCGGCGCGATCGCGTGGGCGATCATCGCGTTCTTCCGCGGGGAGACGGTCAACGCGGTGTGGTTCGTCATCGCCGCGATCTGCACCTACGTGATCGGGTTCCGGTTCTACGCGCGGCTGATCGAGATGAACATCGTCAAACCGCGCGACGACAATGCCACGCCCGCCGAGATTTTCGAGAACGACACCGACTACATGCCGACCGATCGCCGGGTGTTGTTCGGCCATCACTTTGCCGCGATCGCCGGCGCGGGCCCGCTCGTCGGACCGGTGCTGGCCATGCAGATGGGCTTTCTGCCCGGCACCATCTGGATCATCATCGGCGCGGTGTTCGCCGGCTGCGTCCAGGACTTCCTGGTGCTGTCGATCTCGACCCGGCGACGTGGTCGTTCGCTGGGCCAGATGGCCCGTGACGAGCTCGGCGCGGTCGGCGGTGCCGCCGCGATCGTCGGCGTCCTGGCCATCATGGTGATCCTGCTCGCGGTGCTGGCGCTCGTTGTCGTCGGCGCCCTCGCCGAGAGCCCGTGGGGTGTCTTCTCGATCGCGATGACCATCCCGATCGCGATCTTCATGGGCCTGTACCTTCGCTTCCTTCGTCCCGGGCGCGTCTCCGAGGTGTCCTTGATCGGTGTCGTGCTGTTGCTGCTCGCCGTCGTGTCGGGTGGCTGGGTTGCCGAAACATCCTGGGGCGCTGACTGGTTCACGCTGTCGAAGGTGGCGCTGTCGTGGTGCATCATCATCTACGGCCTGGCCGCGTCGGTGCTGCCGGTGTGGTTGCTGCTCGCGCCGCGCGACTATCTGTCGACGTTCATGAAGGTCGGCACCATCGCGCTGCTGGCGATCGGCATCCTGATCGCCCGCCCGATCATGGAAGCCCCGGCGGTCTCGTCGTTCGCCGGCAGCGGTACGGGTCCGGTGTTCGCAGGGTCGCTGTTCCCGTTCCTGTTCATCACGATCGCGTGCGGGGCGCTGTCCGGTTTCCACGCGCTGATCTCGTCGGGAACCACGCCGAAGCTTCTCGAGAAGGAAAGCCAGATGCGGCTGATCGGCTACGGCGGCATGCTCACCGAGTCGTTCGTGGCGATCATGGCGCTCATCACCGCGGCCATCCTCAACCAGCACCTGTACTTCGCGATGAACGCACCCGGGGCGTCTACCGGCACCACGCCGCAGACCGCCGCCGACTACGTCAACGGGCTCGGGTTGTCCGGACCGCCGGTCACCGGTGCCGAACTCGAGGCCGCCGCCGCAAGCGTCGGCGAGGAGAGCATCATTTCGCGGACGGGCGGCGCGCCGACATTGGCCTTCGGCATGTCCGAGGTGCTGCACCAGGTGTTCGGCGGTACCGGCCTCAAGGCGTTCTGGTATCACTTCGCGATCATGTTCGAGGCGTTGTTCATCCTGACCACGGTCGACGCAGGTACCCGGGTGGCGCGCTTCATGCTGTCGGACGGGCTGAGCAACCTCGGCGGCCCGCTGCGCAAGTTGAAGGACCCGAGTTGGCGGGTCGGCGCATGGGTCTGCAGCCTGATCGTGGTGGCGGCGTGGGGGGGCATCCTGTTGATGGGTGTCACCGATCCGCTCGGCGGCATCAACACGTTGTTCCCGCTGTTCGGTATCGCCAATCAGCTGCTCGCCGCCATCGCGCTGACCGTCGTCACGGTGGTCGTGATCAAGAAGGGCTATCTGAAATGGGCCTGGGTGCCCGGCATTCCGCTGGCGTGGGATCTCATCGTGACACTGACCGCGTCGTGGCAGAAGATCTTCTCCGCCGACCCGAAGCTCGGCTACTGGAAACAGCACAGCATCTGCGAGACCGCGCAGGAGGCGGGCCAGCTGTGTCTGACGGCCAAGACTCCCGCCGACGTCGACAAGATCGTGCGCAATACCTTCATTCAGGGGTCGTTGTCGATACTGTTCGCCGTCCTGGTGGTCATCGTGGTCGCGGCCGGGGTCATCATGGTGTTCAAGGCGATTCGCGGCGGCGGCAGTCCGCTGACCGAGGATGATCCGGTGCCGTCGCGGATCTTCGCCCCTTCGGGCCTCATCCCGACGCACGCGGAAAAGGAGGTGCAAAAGGAATGGGACGCGCTGCCGAAATCGCACGCCAAATCGGTTGGTACTGGGGCTCATTGATGGGCGACAACCATTATCGCCGCTATGCCGAGCATCGCAGGCAGATACATCCCGGCGAGCCCGTCATGTCCGAACGCGAGTACTGGCGGATGCGCCACGACGCGACGGAGTCCAGTCCCAACCCGCGCTGCTGCTAGCGCCTCGGGGCACTTCGACGAGAGGAACCGGCGTGAACAAAGAGGACATGATCCTGATCAGCGTTGATGATCACATCGTCGAGCCGCCGGATATGTTCAAGAACCATCTGCCCAAGAAGTACATCGACGATGCGCCGCAATTGGTGCATAACCCTGACGGCAGCGATACGTGGCAGTTTCGCGATGTGGTGATCCCCAATGTCGCTTTGAACGCTGTGGCGGGCCGCCCCAAAGAGGAATACGGCCTTGAGCCACAGGGTCTCGACGAGATCCGGCCCGGGTGTTGGCAAGGTCGATGAGCGGGTCAAGGACATGAATGCCGGCGGGATCCTGGGGTCGATCTGCTTTCCCACCTTCCCCGGTTTCGCCGGGCGGTTGTTCGCCACCGAGGACCCGGATTTTTCGTTGGCACTTCTTCAGGCTTACAACGATTGGCATGTCGAGGAGTGGTGCGGGCAGTACCCGGCCCGGTTCATTCCGATGACACTGCCGGTGATCTGGGACGCCCAGGCGTGCGCCAACGAGATTCGGCGCAACGCCAAGCGTGGTGTGCATGCGTTGACGTTCACCGAGAATCCGGCGGCCATGGGCTACCCGTCCTTCCATGACGACTACTGGACGCCCATGTGGGAAGCCCTGGTGGACACCGACACCGTGATGAACGTGCACATCGGCTCGTCGGGAAAGCTGGCGATCACGGCCCCAGATGCGCCGATGGACGTGATGATCACCCTGCAGCCGATGAACATCGTGCAGGCCGCGGCGGATCTGTTGTGGTCCAAGCCGATCAAGAAATACAAGGACCTCAAGGTCGCGTTGAGTGAGGGTGGCACCGGCTGGATCCCCTACTTCCTGGAACGAGCCGACCGCACCTATGAGATGCATTCGACGTGGACCGGTCAGGACTTCGGCATGCAGACGCCTTCAGAGGTGTTCCGCGATCACTTCTTGACCTGCTTCATCTCCGATCACACCGGGGTGGCATTGCGCAACAAGATCGGTATCGACAACATCTGCTGGGAAGCGGACTACCCGCATTCGGACAGCATGTGGCCCAACGCGCCCGAACAACTCCACGACGTGCTCACCGAACACAATGCGACCGACGTCGAGATCAATAAGATGACGTACGAGAACGCGATGCGCTGGTACCACTGGGACCCGTTCACCCATATCGCCAAAGACCAAGCTACGGTCGGCGCGCTACGCAAAGCCGCTGAAGGACACGACGTGTCGATACGGGCGCTGAGTCACCACAAGAAGGACTCGAGCCTCGGGGCGTCGTCGTTGCAGGCGCAGTTGGACAGGGCGACCGCCCAGCAGAAGTGAGTCAGCGCACCGTGTAGCGGATCGGCAGGTGTTTCGGGCCGCCGACGAAGATAGTTGCGATGTACTCCGGATCGCCGGTGAGCTCGATCGACTCCAGCCGCGGCACCAACTCGGAGAAGAAACTACTCACCTCCATCCGGGCCAGCGCGGCGCCGAGACAGAAGTGCACGCCATAGCCGAAGGCCACGTGCTTGTTCGGGTTGCGGCCCACGTCAAAGCGGAACGGTTCGTCGAAGATCTCTTCGTCGCGGTTCGCCGACGGGTAGGACAACAGCACGGACTCCCCCGCCGCGATCGGAATGCCACGCACTTCGGTGTCATCGGCGGCGGTGCGCATGAACTCCTTGACCGGGGTGACCCAGCGGATCATCTCCTCGGTCGCGAACGGCATCAGCTCCGGATCGTCCTTGAGCCGCTGCAGCTGATCCGGGTTCTCGATAAGTGCATGCAGCCCACCGGAAATCGTGGCACTCGTGGTGTCGTGGCCGGCGGTGGCGACGATGACGTAGTACGAGACGGTGTCCACATCGGACAGCGGCTGGCCGTCGACCGTGGCATTGGCGATGGCCGACGCCAGGTCCTCGGTCGGATGCTCCCTCCGTGACGCGGTCAACGCGGTGAAATAGCCGAACATGTCGAGCAGCACCGCGATCTGTTCTTCCTTGGTCGTGCCATGACTGAGTTCGGCGTCGTCGTTGCCGAACAACTCCTGGGTGTACTGCAGCATTCTGGGAAAGTCCGATTCGGGCACACCGAGTAGGGACATGATCACGTACAGCGGGAAGTTCACCGCGACTTCCTGGACGAAGTCGCATTCGTTGCCTGCCGCCAACATCTGGTCGACGTACCGCTTGGCCAACTCATCGACGCGAACCTTCATCGCGCGCATGGCTTTCGGGCGGAACCAGTCGGCGCCGATCGCCCGCACCACGCGATGCTCGGGGTCGTCCATGTGAATCAGCGTGCTGATTCCGACACCCGCCTGCAGCTCGTCGGACTCGGCCGTCATCAGCACGGGGCGCGGCGAGTTGGTGAAGATCGTGTTGGCGCGTTCGATTGCCATCACGTCGGCGTGTTTTGTGATCGCCCAGAACGGCCGGTAGTTGGGCACTTCGACCCATGACACCGGGGCGTTGGCGCGCAGATGAGCAAGCGCCGCATGCAGTTTTGCCTCGTCGGTGTAGGACACCGGATCGGCGAACACCTTGGCTGCCTCGTCCATAATTCGAGTGCTCACGGGCGGCTCCTCACTGACGCAGTTCCTCCAGCACGGCGATGACCGTGTCCTCGGCTACCGAGGACGGAAAACCGACCAGGGCACGATCGATGACGCCGTCGCACCGATCACGAATCTTGGCCGCCACCTGGTCGAGCGGTGCGACGACCGCGAACGCGTCGAGCACCTCGTCGTCGATCAGGGTGCCCATGGCATCCCACTGCCCTTGCAGGCTCAGCCGGTGCAACTCGGTGTGCAAGTCCCCCCAGCCATGCAGCTCGAGCACTTTGCGATAAGCGGGAGTGGATCCGTAGAAGGCGATCTGCTTGCGGGTGCCGACGGCACCGGCCGCGCGCTCGGCCTCGCTGTCCCCGGTGACCACGAAGATCGGTGCGGACAACTGGAATTCGCTTCGCTTGCGTCCCGCGCGGTCCATACCGCGGAGCAGCGCGGGCGCGGTCACTTCCTCGAAGTAGCGCTTCGTCGTGAACGCGTGGGCGAGCATGCCGTCGGCGACCTCGCCGCACATCTCGGTCATGGCTTCACCGACCGCGGCGACGAAAACCTTCGGCAACGCGTACGGCTGCGGCTCGGGGGTGAACATCGGCGTCATCAGCTTGTGGGTGTAGAAGTCGCCTTCGAAGCCAAGTTTCGTGCCGTCGCGCCAGCACGCCCAGATGTCGCGCAGTGCCACCACGAACTCCCGCATGCGGGGCACCGGACGACTCCACGGCATGCTGAACCGCTTTTCGATGTGGGCCTGCACCTGTGAGCCGAGGCCGAGCATGAAACGGCCCTTCGAATACGCCTGCAGATCCCAGCCGATGTTTGCCACGGTCATCGGAGTGCGGGCGAATGCCACCGCGATGCTCGTACCGAGCTCAATCGTCGTGGTGTGTTCGGCCGCCAGCACCAGAGGCAGGAACGGATCGTGGTTGATCTCTGCTGTCCAGCAGCAGTCGTAGCCCCGTCGCTCCAGTGTGGTCGCAGCAGTGGTGACGTTGGAGAGTTGGCTGGAAACGGCACCGTCGACCTTGAGGCCGCCGCGGTCACTCATACACGATGAAGCTACAGTAAGCGATTCAGTATGGTCAACGTGAACATGCCGGTGCGACGATCGCGGTACGACGATAGGAACGGCGGATGACGAACGAGCAGGACTGGAAGGAGACGCTCGAAGATCTCGATCTTCGACGTCAGCGCTCGATGGCTATGGGCGGACCGGAGCGGCTCGCCAAGCATCGCGGCAAGGGCAAGCTCGATGCCCGCGCACGACTCGAGCGACTCCTCGATCCCGGCACGTTCCGCGAGTTCGGGACGCTCGTCGGCGGCGAGATCGCGGCCGACGGCATCGTCGCCGGCTCTGGTCTTATCGATGGTTCGCCGGTGATGGTCGGCGCGGAAGACTTCACCACGCTGGCGGGCAGCATCGGCCCAGGCGGCAACGCCAAGCGATACCGGCTCGCCGAGCTGGCGCTGCGCGACAAGATCCCGCTGGTGATGCTGCTCGAAGGTGCCGGATTCCGGCCCAGCGGTGAGCATTACGGCCGCACGCCCACCGATCTGCTCGCCCAGGCGCAGTGCTCGGGCAAGGTGCCGACCGTCGCCGGGCTGCTCGGCCCTTCGGCCGGGCACGGTGCGCTCGTGGCGCCGGTCTGCGACTGGACCGTCATGAGCCGCCAGGGTGCGATCTTCACCGCGGGCCCGCCGGTGGTGAAAGAGTCGACGGGCGAGGAGATTTCGAAGGAGGACCTCGGCGGGCCGGACGTCGCATTGGCCAGCGGGGTGATCCACAACCTCGCCGAGGACGACGAAGCCGTGCTCGAGGACATCCGCAGGTACCTGTCGTACTTTCCGGCCAGCGCATGGTCATATCCCCCGGCATCGCCCGCGACCGAGGCGACCGAGCCCCGGCCGACGCCCGAGCTGCTCGACATCGTCCCCCGCGGCAACCGCCGCGTCTACGACATGCGTGGCGTGCTTGACGTTGTCTTCGATACCCCCGACTGGTTCGAAGTGCAGCCGAGGTTCGGGCCTGCGATCATCTGCGCACTCGCCCATCTCGGCGGCCATCCGGTCGCGATCGTCGCGAACCAGCCCAAGGTGCTCGCAGGCTCCATCGACGCCGACGCCGCTGACAAGGCAGCGCATTTCATCATGGTGGCCGATTCGTTCCACTTGCCGATCGTCTTTCTTGCCGACAACCCCGGCATGCTGCCAGGCAGCCGGTCCGAGAAGAGCGGTGTGCTGCGCAGCGGCGCAAGGATGTTCGCGGCCCAGACCGCGGCGACAACGCTCAAGCTGCACGTGACGCTGCGCAAGGCGTACGGGTTCGGCTCGATGGTGATGTCATTGCTCGGATTCGACAATCAGAGCGCAACATTCGCCTATCCCGGTGCGACCATGGGCGCGATGAGCGCCGCCGCGCTCAGCAAGGCCTCCCACGCCGCCGAGGACGTGGAGGCCAAGCTCCGCAAGGCGGAGGTGGAGGCGTCCTTCCGGTCAGCTGGCCATCTCGGCTTCGATGACCTCATCGATCCCCGCGAGACACGCGATGCGTTGCGCAGCGCGCTGCTGCGGGGCATCAACGCCAGGCAGGCCGCCGCGGAACCGGTGAGCCGCACCGTGATCACGCCGTAACTTCAGCGATTTCGGCGCGCGCACTGGCGTTCAGCGCGGGTTGGCGCGCCGAAATCACGGGGTGTGGCGGTAGGCGGTGACGATCGGCTCCAGCTCGTCGGGTGTCGCGCCGTGCATGATCAGCGCGTCAGCGCCGTACTCGAACTCCTTGCGGATGCGGTCGACGCATTGCTCAGCGGAGCCGGTGGCCGAGGGCTCCAGCCACTCGTCGGGAATCAGCGTCGCGATGTGCTCGATTTGCTCGGGTGTGGCTTTGTGATCGATGCCGCCGGGTATCGAAGTGACCACCGAGTCCTCTCGGAAGCGTTGCAGCACAGCTGGATCCCACCCGTTGGTCGTCACCATGAGATCGCCGTATCCCTGGAGGTAGGTGGCCAGCCGGGCGACGGTCTTCTTCAGCCGCAACTCCTCGGGCAGATGGTCGCCGACGGTGGCGAAACACGACCACACCCGCACCCCGCCGGGATCGCGGCCCGCCTTCTCGGCCGCGTCCTTCACCGTCTTCACACACCGCGCCAGGGTTTCGGGGGTGAAATAGGTATGCAGGATGACGTCGTCGAAGGCCCTGCCACCCAACTCCAGTGTGTTCGGTCCGAACGCCACAATGGCCAGCCGGATGTCCTCGTCGAAATCCGGATCGAGGAACAGCAGCGGATACTCGCCGATCGGCCCGTCGTGGTTGAAGATGACCTCGCCGCGCCACAGGCGCCGCATGACCTGGGCGAAGTCCTCCATCTGCGCAGTTGTCACAGACGGAACACCGAATGCGGCGTACATCGCCGCCACGCCGCGCCCGATGCCGAGCGTGAATCGTCCTCCGGACAGCCGATGCATGGTCGTCGCCCACGAGCCGGTGATCACCGGGTGGCGGGTGTTGTGATTGGTTGCCGCGGTGGCGATCTGCATGCGGTTCGTCACCGCGCACGCCGCACCGACGAGCGAGGACGCCTCCTTGACATTCCACCGCTCGGAGATGAACGCGGTGCCGAAGCCCAGCTCTTCGCCGCGGCGTGCCTCGTCCATCAGCGTCGCAGGCCCCTCTCCGCCCGCGCCCGCCAGCAGGTAATACCCGAGCTCATCCAGCACACGAGGGGTCACTGCCAAACTCCTTGTTTGTAGCCGCAATTCCACACTTCGGTGATCCTGCCGTCAACGACCCGGAATATCTCCATGCTGCCGATCGTGGTCTTCGTTCCGTCTTTGAGCGTCATCGGAGACTCGTAGACGATGGTCACGTGCTCACCGTCGTCCCCCGCACTCACAAGGTGCAGGTCGAAGCGGATCTCGTCGAACAACTCCCAGGTGTCGACGACGCGGTTCACGGCTTGCTCGTGAGTCAGGATGTGCGACTCACCCACCCCGTGGCGGATGACCGTGTCGCCCATCAGTTCGTCGGCGAGGGCGAAGTCGCGCTTGTTCCAGACCACCAAGTTGTACAACTCGACGACTTCACGTGCGGTACGGATCATTCGAACGCCTCCAGCGCGTCGATGTCGTCGATGGTCGCCACCGCCCGGTCGACGAGCGTGAGACACAATGCCCGCGAGCGTTCCGGCAAGGTGTCCCAACCGTTGAGCGTGATGACGGGCAGAAGCATGAGATAGGCCACGGCCAGTCGATACTGACGCCACGCCTCGTCGAACGAGTAGTCGCAGACACCGTTGGCGTTCAGATGCCCAAGGTATTCGCGCACCAGCGCCTCGTCGTGGCCTCGGCGAACCTCGGTTACCAGGCCCTGGCTGACCAGGTAGGCGATGTCGGCGGCACCGGCGCCACGAGCGGCGAATTGAAAGTCGACGACCTTGAGCCGGTCACCGTCGAAGAACAAGTTGTCCGCCCTGATGTCACCGTGCAGCAGCATCGAGCGGGCGGTCAGCGCGGATAGCGCCTCGGCGGCGCCCTCCGCGAATCGCTCAGCGAATGCGGCGACACCCGCAGGCACTGGGACTGATGACTTCTCGCGATAGATCTGCCAACCCGGCCCGAACGCGGGCACCAGCAGATCGCGAACCGTCGGGGTGTCGATGCTCGGGAAGACCTCGAGCGCAGCCGAATTCGTGCTATCCATCGACCACGCGTGCAAGCCCGCCAGCGCGGAAATGCAGATACGGGCCCGGCCCATCGGCAGTCCTGCCAGATGATCCGCGTTGTCCCAATCCACGAGATCCTCGAGCAGCAGGATGAAATCGGAGGTGCCGGGCACCATCATGGCGGCATGCACGTGCGGCGTCTGCATCGGTGCGCGGCCGGCCACGTCTCGGTAGAACGCCAACTCACGCCGGTACCCGCCAAGCAGTTCCATCGCCCCGCGCGCCTCGGATTGCGCGGGCAGTTTGGCGATCAACGTGGTTGGCAGCCCTTCGCCTCCCGTCAGCTGAAGCCGGTACAGCAGCGACGAGAAGCCAGTGTCCTGCGCGATCTGCTCGGCGTGCACGCCGGCGACCATCTTGCCCAGCACCGTTGACAGCCACTGCGGGGTCACGCCGTCGATACCGGCCGGGACATCCGCGGCGACCATCGAGCTCCTCGGGTAAGACATATTTGACGATGCGCAACTAACATAATTGTCGAGCGTCTAATATGCAAGGGTGCCTTCTCCCATTCGCGGCCTCTCGCAGCCGGAGCGCGTGGAGCTCTCGAACCGAAGAATGCTCACGGCTGCCGCCGAACTCATCGTCGAAAAGGGCTGGGAGGCAACGACAGCCGCCGCCATCGGACGGCGCGCCGGGTACAGCCGGGCCATGGTGCACGCCAGGTATGGAAGCAAGGAAGCGATCCTGGACGCCTTCCTCCACGAGTACGTCAAGCGCCTGAATCCCGACCCTGATCCCGCCGACACCGGTATGCAGCAGATCCTGGCCCACTTCGACCGCATCGAGGAGATCTACGCCGAAGACCCCGACCTACTTCGGGCGATGTTCGTCGCCACGTTCGAGGCCGCCAAGACCACCTCGCCGTTGCGACAACGAGTCCGAGCGCAATTGACGAGCGGCGCCGACAAGGTGGAAGCCGGATTGCGAAACGGCATGCGGGACGGCTCGATCCGACCCGACGTGGACATCGAGCCGGCGGTCAAGGACATCACGTCCGCCGTCTTCGGCATCGCGTTTCAGTGGGTCGTCGTCCCAGAAGACCACGAACTCGAGCATGAGCTCAGTGTCGTTCGCGAACGCATCATTGGCGACTACGGTCGTCGGCCGCGCCGAGCCCGGCAGTGACTAGCGCGCCGCGCCGGCCATCCGCTCTTGGCGGCGTTGCTCATAGTGCGAGGCCTTGTCCTCGACGAGATCGAGGAACGCCGCAAGTTCGTTGCGCGCGCGCTCCCCTTCGCCGTCGAGATCGTCACGCTCGAACACTCGCCAGAACCGCAACACCGGACGCAGTACATCGTCGAGATGCGAACGGAGGTCGTAGATCCCGGCCTTGGCGATGGTCAGGGCGTTCTCCGCGAAGCCGGGCATGGTACTTCCCGGCATCTGGAAGTTGATGACCTCGTGAGCGATCGCCTTCACGGTGGCATTCGGCTCAACCTCGAGTGCGGCGTCGACCAGGTTCCGGTAAAAGACCATGTGCAGGTTCTCGTCGGTCGCGATCCGGGTCAGAAGTTGTTCGGCGACAGGACATCCGGATGCTCGGCCGGTGTTGCGGTGGCTGATTCTCGTCGCCAGTTCCTGGAAGGAGACGTAGGCCAACGCCTCCAACATCGATTTGTCGCCCGAGTCGTAGCCCGCCGCCATGTGGATCATGCGACCACGCTCGAGGGCTACCGGGTCGACCCCGCGGGTGACCACGAGATAGTCGCGTATCGCAATGCTGTGCCGCCCCTCTTCGGCCGTCCACTGACCGACCCACTGCCCCCAAGCGCCGTCGGGCCCGAACCGCAGCGCGATTTCGCGGTGGTACGAGGGCAGGTTGTCCTCGGTCAGCAGGTTCACGATCATCGCGGCCTTGGAAACCTCGTCGAGCGCAGAATCCTCGGGAGACCAGTCCGCACCGCCCAAGAACGCGAAGTCACGCCCACGGCTCCATGGCACGTAATCGTGTGGATTCCAGGGCTTCGCCTTCTCGAGGTGGCGGTTGAGATTCTCCTCCACCACAGGTTCCAGCTCTGTGAGTAAACCGTCTTGCATTGTCGTCATCGAGACACTCCTGGCTGCCCGCCTCTTACCTACGACTGCGTAACCTACGCTAGCGTAGGTCGACGGAAAATCAAGTCCGGATTCCAAATTTGCTGACGGACAGCCCGTTTCGCCTCTGCCCTGTCGCCACAGCACGGCCCTTACCTTCGCGTTCTTGCCCTTTGCGGAAATCTATACTGTAATCGATTTAGTATCCATCGACGCAAGAGGCGGCTGGCGTGAAGGTCCCGTTCACCTGGAAGGTCACCGGCTGGTTCATGATCGGCTGGACCGCCGAGTTCGGTGAGATGCAAGTCCGGCCGCTGCGGTATTTCGAGGAGGATCTGGTCGCCTACCGCGACGAGTCGGGCGAGCTGCACGTCCTGTCCGGTCATTGCCGCCACCTTGGTGCGCACATCGGTCACGGGGGCAAGGTGGTCGGCGACTGCGTCGAGTGCCCGTTCCACGGGTGGCGGTGGGGGCCTGACGGCACCAATCGCTACATCCCCTATCAGCCGGACCGGCCGAACCGCGCCCTGCGGCTACGGGTGTTTCCCGTCCGCGAGCAGTACGGCTGCGTGTTCATCTGGCATCACCCCGACGGCAAGGAGCCGCAGTGGGACCTGCCCGATCTCTTCGGCAAGTTCCCGCAGTTCGACACCGACGCCGAGGCGTACTACCGGCCGTTCCCGGAGTTCTCCCGGCGCGCGGAGAACGAACCGGTGCACCCGCAGATCGTCGCCGAGAACGGGCCCGACAGCTCGCACTTCCACTACGTGCACGGCGCGACGGTCACTCCGGTGTGCCTCAACTGGGAGGCCGTCGACCAGGAGTGGCGGTTTCTCACCGGCTGGCCCGACGCCCGCAGCGACGATCCGAACAAGATGGCGCTGTACATCCACAGCCATTTCTCCGGACTTGGGTTCGCGGTCAGCGTATTTGAGGGCTCGTCGAACCATCGGCTGATCTTCGCCTGCACCCCTGTCGACGACGAGCGCTCGGACATGTTCTATTCCATCTGGTGGCCCCGCGTCGACGGCGACACCTCCGACGTGCCACCGACCGATGTGCGTGAGCACGTCGAGCGGCGGTTCCTCGGCACGGTCTGGGAGGACCTGGACATCTGGCGCTACCAGGAATACATCGAGCACCCTGCGCTGGCCAAGATCGACGCGAAACCGTATATGGCACTTCGCAAATGGGCGACGCAATTCTATGACGTGCCGCCCAAAGACGCGATCGCGTCCGCGTGAGAGTAGACCTCGGTGAGCTGGTGGACCCGGCTCACACCGCGATCGTGACGCAGGAGTGCCAGGGTGCGGTGATGGGCCCGGACGCGGGACTGGCTGTGCTCGCCGACGAAGCGCGCCGTGAAGCGCTGCCAAACATCGAACGGCTGCTTCCCGCCGCGCGCGACGCAGGCGTCAAGGTGGTGCACTGCCTGGTGCAGCGGCGGCCGGATGCGCTGGGAGCCAACCACAACGCCAAGATCTTCGCCATCGGCCACAGCGGCGTCGACATCAGCCCTGGCGGCGCGGGTGCGGAACTATTGCCCGAACTCGGGCCGGCGCCGTCGGATCTCGTGCTGCGCCGGTGGCACGGCATCGGCCCGATGGGTGGCACCGACCTCGATCCGATCCTGCGCAACCTCGGTGTCTCGACCATCGTCGCCGTCGGCGTTTCGGTGAACGTGGCGATCACGAATCTTGTGATGGACGCGGTCAACGCCGCGTACCGCGTCGTCGTACCTCGCGATGCGGTGGCAGGCATCCCGACCGACTACGCCGCCGCCGTCATCGACAACACACTGTCACTGCTGGCGACCATCACGACCACCGACAATCTGCTCAGCACATGGAAGTAGCCCATACGTGACCGACACCGAGAACGAAATCCGCGAATTCGCAAGGGTCGAACCAGCGGACGCGCCGCCGGAGATGGCGCGATTCATGGCAGCGATGCGGCGACTGCAGGACATCGCGGTGTCCACCGACCCCGACGCGGCGCTGTGGTCCGATACCGCCGAGCTTCTCGAAAGCGTCTGTGCGCGCCTCGAGGAGCACAGGGCCCCCGCAGGCGTGGCGCCCGCAGGGCGGGCCCGCCACCTACCAGGACTCGGTCACCCCTTGATGCCGCCGTGGCAGGTCGTAGAGTCCGGACCCGATGGCGTGACGATGACAGGGCACTTCACCCGCTTTCACGTCGGCGGCAACGGCGCGGTGCACGGCGGAGTGATACCTCTGTTCTACGACTGGCACTTCGGGATGGTGGTTTCGGCCGCGGGTCGTCCTGACAGCCGGACGGCCTACCTGCACGTGGACTACCGCAAAATCACACCGACCGACCAGCCGTTGGCGTCGCGCGCGTGGATTGACTCCCTCGACGGGCGAAAGGCCTTCATCAGGGCGGCGATGACCGACGCGGACGGCAACGTACTATCCGAGGCCAATGGTCTGATGCTCAAGTTGCTCCCCCACCAGCCCTGAGAGGCACGATGTCCGACTCGGCACCCCAGTTCACCGTCCCGGCCGCCGCCGACGCCGTGGCGGGCGTGATCGGCGACAGGGACTTCATCATCCAAGGCACCCGCCGCTACACGTACGCCCAGGTTGTGCAGCGGGCTAACCGGCTTGCGGCGTACCTGCATTCCCGTGGCCTCGGCGCCAAGACCGAGCGGTCGGCGCTTGGCGGCCACGAGGTCGGCCAGGACCTGCTTGGCATCTATGCGTACAACGGACCCGAGTACGTCGAGGGGATGCTCGGCGCCTGGCGGGCCAGGGTCGCCCCGTTCAACGTGAACTACCGATACGTCAAGAACGAACTGCACTACCTGCTCGCCGACTCCGGTGCGACGGCGCTGATGTATCACGCGACGTTCGCGCCCCGGGTCAACGACGTGCTTCGACAACTGCCACATCTGCGAGTGCTGATCCAGATCGCCGACGACTCGGGCAACGATCTGGTGCACGGCGCGGTGGACTACGAATCGATCGTCTCGTCCAGCGCGCTGAAGCCGCCGCCCGTCGAGCCGTCACCCGACGACCTTTACGTGCTCTACACCGGTGGCACCACGGGCATGCCCAAGGGAGTGCTGTGGCGCCAGCACGACATCTTCATGTCGGCGTTCGGCGGCAGGAACATGGCCACCGGCGAGCGCGTCCAGTCCTACGACGAGATCGCCAAGCGCGTCGTGGAGAACCCGGGCAGCAAGATTCTGACCCTCCCGCCGCTGATGCACGGCGCCGCCCAGTGGAGCGTGATGACGGCGCTCACCACAGGCCAGTCGGTGGTGTTCTCTGCGACGCCGAGCCGCTTCGACCCCGACGAGGTCGTCCAGATAGTCGAGCGCGAGAAGGTGCTCGCGGTGCAGGTGGTCGGCGATGCGATGGCGCGGCCCCTCGCAGACGCCATCGAACGCAGTTCGGCCGATCTGTCGTCGATGGCGGTGGTGGCCAACGGCGGCGCCCTGCTGACGCCCACCGGCAAGCAGCGCCTCATTGACGTCAAGCCCGGCCTGATCGTCATGGACGGCGTCGGATCGTCGGAAACCGGCATCCAGATGAGTCACATGTCCGCTCCTGGCGCGGTGTCGACCGGTCAGTTCACCGCTGGCCCGGACACCAGGGTGGCAGCAGAAGAACTCGACTCGATGCTGGAACCCGGTCACGAGGGCATCGGCTGGCTAGCGCAGCAGGGCTATGTGCCCCTCGGCTACAAGGGCGATGCGGCCAAGACGGCCAAGACATTTCCGGTCATCGACGGTGTGCGGTACTCGGTGCCTGGCGACCGTGCACGGCATCTCGCTGACGGTTCGATCGAGCTACTCGGCAGGGAATCTCAGACGATCAACTCGGGCGGCGAGAAGATCTTCGTCGAGGAGGTCGAAACAGCGCTCCTGTCGCATCCCGCGGTCGCAGACGCGGTGGTCTCCGCGCGGCCCAGCGAGCGGTGGGGCCAGGAAGTCGTCGCGATCGTCGCGCTCACCGAGGGTGCCGGCATCGATGCCGAGGAACTGATCGAGCACGCGTCCGGATCGATCGCGCGGTACAAGCTGCCAAAGGCCGTGGTGTTCCGGCCCGCCATCGAGCGCAGCCCGGCGGGCAAGGCCGACTATCGGTGGGCCCGCGAGCAGGCGATCAGCGCCGACGACTGAGCCGACGGCGGGTTCGGTTGCGAGCCATCCTGAGCCCGAGTGCGGTGGCGGCCCGCGTCGAACCGCCGAACGGGGGCGCTGCGCGGCCCGTGATGGTGAAGGGCAGGTCGGTGCCCACCACGGCGCGGTAATGGCTGAAGGCGTCGAAACCCGCCTTACCGTGATAGGCGCCCATGCCGCTGCGACCCACCCCGCCGAACGGAGCTGCAGACGGAATCATCTGGGCGGCAAAATCATTGCGGGCGACACCGCCACTGCGAGTGTTGGCGACGAAGCGCCGGAAGTCGTCGTTGTCGGGTCCGTACCAGTACGCCACCAGTGGAGCAGGCCGCCGATTGATGTAGTCGACGGCGTCGCCCAGTTGCGAGTACGGCCTGAGTACGAGCACGGGGCCGAAGATCTCTTCGTCGGCGATTCTCATGCGCTCGTCGACGTCGCGCACGATGGTGGGCGCGATCTTGCGGGACGCACGATCGGGTAGCGATTCGCCGACCGGCGCGACAGTCTCGATGCGGGCACCGTTGATCCGCGCATCCTCGATCAGCCCCACCACGCGGTCGAAGTTGGCCTGGTTCACCGAGGAGCAGTAGTCGTCGTTGGCGACGATCGTCGGGAACATGTCGCGCAACGTCTCCTTCACCACGTCGACGAACGGGTCCACGCGGTCATCGGGCACGAAGACGTAGTCGGGGCAGACGCAAACCTGACCGCCGTTGATCATGCGCGCCTTGGCAATTCGCATGGCTGACCGTCGCAGGTCCGCATCCCGTGACACCACGACGGGGTTCTTTCCTCCGAGTTCCAGTGTCACCGGCACGAGGTTCTGCGCGGCCGCCTGCTGCACGAGTGCGCCGACCGACGGTGAACCGGTGAAGAACAGGTGATCGAACGGCAGGGTCGCGAAGGCGCCTGCGACATCCGGCCCGCCGGTGACGACATCGAGCTCTGTCGTGTCGAAGTACTTCGGCGCCGTCGACTTCATCAGATCCGCGGTTCTCGGCGTGATCTCCGACATCTTGATCATCACCCTGTTGCCGGCCGCGAAGGCCGCCGCGGCAGGAAGCACCACAAGGTTGAGCGGAAAGTTCCACGGGCCGATGATTCCGACCACCCCCAACGGGGACGGCTGAACCTCGGCCTTGAGGCCGAGCAGTCGCGCGCCGCGCATCAGCCTGGTGGTCCGCATCCATTGTGGTACATGGGATCTGGTGTGTTCGATCACGGAGATCATGCCGAGGACCTCGGTGAACAACGAACCCGCCTTTGGCCGTGTGCCGAAGTCTGCCGCCATGGCGTCGACGAATTCGTCGGCGTTGTCCAGCACCAGCGCAAGCAGGCGGTCGATGCGATTGCGACGCACGGCGACGCTCGGCGGACCGTCGGCCGTAAACGCAGCTCGCTGACGATCGATGTTCGCGCGCATCGCCTCGCGCTGGCCGTCGACGGTGCCGTCGAACCGCTCCCTGGTTGTGCTCACGAGGATTCCTCAGCTGATTGTCCGGCGGACCAGAATTGTTTACTGTCGTGCTTACTGTCGTCCGTTCGATGATACGACGGCGGTGCGGCACGGCGAGAAGGGTTGGTAGTTGTGGGCGGCGAAAAGCGCAGGATCGTGGTGGTCGGTGCGGGCTCCGGTATCGGATCGGCCGTCGCGAAACACTTCCATGGCCGCGGCGACCACGTCCTGGCAGTCGACGTGCGGGCGCTCCAGACGCCGGCGGCGGAATACGCCCTGTGCGATCTGCGCGACGCGAGCAGCATCCGTGAGCTGCTCGACCAAATCGGCTCCGGCTGGGACATGCTGGCCCACGTCGCGGGTGTTCCCGGCACGGCGCCCGCGGTCGACGTCCTCACGGTCAACTACCTCGGGATGCGGTTGATGACCGAGGGCATGCTGCCGCTGTTGCGCCAGGGCGGCTCGATAGTCGCCGTCGCATCCACGGCGGCACTCGGCTGGGACCAACGGCTCGACGTTCTTGCCGGACTGCTCGACGCGACCGACGCCGAAGCCGTCAAGGACTGGCAGGCGTGCCAGGATCCGGGCTACCCGGTGTACAGCTCGTCGAAGCAGGCGGTGATTCTGTACACGAAGCGAGTCGCCGGTCCGGCGTTGGCGAAGTACGGCGTGCGAGTCAACACCGTCAGCCCGGGGCCGGTCGACACCCCGATCCTCGCCGACTTCGAACGGACCATGGGCAAGGACATTCTCGACATGTGCCGCGCAACGGTCGGTCGGCACGCCACGGTCGACGACGTCGTGCCCGTCATCGATTTCCTCGGCTCCAGCGCCGCCCGGTGGATCAACGGGCAGGACATCCACGTCGACTCAGGCTTCCTCAGCTCGATGACCGCGGGCGCCCCCATCTCGTTGTGAAACCCAGCGAGCGGTTCGAGAGGTCTATACTGTAAGCTTTACAGTACTCTAGTACCTAACCCTGGATGTCGGACCATACGAGACGCTGGAGATCAGCTGTGGAGAGCCCCGTGCAGGACACCGCGGTCGACGAGCCGGTCGCCCTGCTGGAAGACCCGTACCCGTTCTTCGCGCAGAAGCGCAGAGAGTCCGGCGTGTTCTGCGGGTCCGTCATGGACTGGTCCAAGACACCCGAGTCCATGCGCCCGGAAAAGCTCTACGCCGCTGTGTCTTTCGACGCGGTCAACCGGGTGTTCCGGGACGGCAAGGTGTTCAATTCGCAGATCTACGACTCCACGATCGGGTTGTTCATGGGTCCGACGATCCTGGCGATGGAGGGCAGGCAGCATCGCGACCATCGCAATCTCGTTTCTGCGGCGTTCAAGTCCAAATCGCTGGTGCGCTGGGAGCCGTCCATTGTGCGTCCCGTTGTCGACGCGTTGATCGACGAGTTCATCGACGCGGGCGAGGCCGATCTGGTCCGCGACTTCACCCTGGAGTTCCCGACCCGCGTCATCTCCAAGCTGTTGGGACTTCCGGAAGAAGACTTGCCATGGTTCCGTCAGCGTGCGGTCGAGTTGATCAGCTACACCGTCAAGTACAAGCGCGCCTTCGAAGCATCGGCAGCCTTGAAGGACTACTTCCTCCAACAGATCGAGCTGCGCAAATCCAAACCGACACAAGACCTCATCGGCGATCTGGTCACCGCGGAGATCGACGGCGAGAAACTCAGCGACGAAGCGATCTACTCGTTCCTGCGGCTGCTCTTGCCCGCTGGGCTGGAAACCACCTACCGCTCGTCGGGCAACCTGATCTATCTCTTACTCACCCGGCCCGGGCAGTTCGATGCGGTGAAAAACGACCACGAGCTCATCGGGCCTGCCATCGAGGAGGGGCTGCGGTACGAGACCCCGCTGACCACCGTGCAGCGGTACGCGACCGAAGAGACCGAGCTCGAAGGAGTCACGATCCCCAGGGGGGCCGTGATCGACGTGTGCATCGGCTCGGCCAACCGTGACGAACGCCGATGGGACCGCTCAGAGGATTTCGACATCTTCCGCAAGCCCGTCCCCCACATCTCTTTTGCCGCAGGCGAACACACGTGCATGGGCCTTCATCTCGCGCGCATGGAGACGCGTGTGGCACTGGAAAGCCTGCTGAACCGGCTGACCGACATCCGGCTCGTCACCGACGACAACCCGCGGATCTTCGGGCAGCCGTTCCGTTCGCCGACCGCGATACCGGTGACGTTCGACGCCGCACGCTGATGACCGTGTCGACGCGCCGTCGGCGCGACCGTGGCTCCATCAACGTCGACGAAATCCTCGACGGCGCGTTCACTGTCGCGACAGAGGTGTCGATCGACAATCTGAGCATGCCGCTGTTGGCGAAGCACCTCGATGTCGGTGTCACGAGCATCTACTGGTACTTCCGCCGCAAGGACGATCTACTGAACGCGATGTCCGACCGGGTGCTCGAGCGATTCGAGTTCACCGCGCCGTCGATCGATGCGTCCAATTGGCGTGAATCACTGCGTAATCACGCGCGAACGATGCGCGCGGAATTTCTCAGTGACCCGCTGATGTGCGATCTCCTTCTCATTCGCGGACGCTACGGCGCGACAGCGCTGCGGGGTGCGCTGCAGAAACTCGAGCAGCCCGTCGCCGCGCTTGTCGAGGCGGGTCTGACACCTGAGCAGGCCGTCGAAACCTACGGGGCGATTTCGGTGCACACGCGGTGCTCGGTGGTATTGCAGCGCCTCCAGGACAAGACGGAAGGCTTTCCGGCCCAGCGGGAGAACCGGTACATCGGGCTAGCTGACGAGATCGACTTCGACTACATCCTGGACAGCATTCTCGACCACGCGGCCGACCTCATCGACTGTTTGTAGCTCAGAGCTCACTTCTGCCGTGGCATCCGGCACCCGATGGTCTTGCTCTCGAGGTACTGCTGGAATCCCTCGATGCCGCACTGGCGGCCGACACCGCTGTTCTTGTAGCCGCCGAAAGGTGCGTCCGCACCGTAGAACATGCCGCCGTTCACCCCGAAGGAACCCGTGCGGATGCGTCGTGCGATGGACATGCCGCGCTCGACCGAGCCCGACATCACCGCGCCTGCGAGCCCGTAGGCGCTGTCGTTGGCGATGCGCACCGCTTCGTCGTCATCATCGAACGGAACCATGATCAGCACCGGCCCGAAGACCTCCTGCTGCGCGATCGCGGCGCTGTTGTCGACGCCGACGACGACCGTTGGCGCGACAAAATGGCCGCCGGCCAGGTGCTCGGGCAGATTCTCGGCCGGCCCCCCGCCGACGGTGATCTCGGCACCGTCGCGGCGCGCCTGCTCGATCGCGCTCAGCACCCTGTCCTTCTGAGAGGCGCTGATCACCGGTCCGACAAGGGTTTCCGGATTCGCCGGGTCACCGACCGGCACGGCCCGGTAGGCGGCGGTGACGCTCGCGACGGCATCGTCGTACAGCGAGCGGTGGACCAGCATCCGCGTGGTCGCCGCGCACGCCTGCCCGGCATGCACGCAGACGCCCACCGCGGCACCGATGATCGCGGCCGGGTTCGCATCGTCGAGCACGATCGACACCGACTTCCCGCCGAGTTCGAGGAACATCCGCTTCATGGTGTCGGCGCCTTGGCGCATCAAGAGCTTGCCGACTGCGGTGGACCCGGTGAACGAGATCATGTCGACCCGGGGATCGGTGCCAAGAAGTCCCGCCACCTCGTTGGACGGAGTCGGAACGACATTGACCACCCCGGCAGGGATGTCGGTGCGCTCGGCGATCAGTCTCCCAAGCCGCGTGGCGTTCCACGGCGTGTTCGGATCGGGTTTGAGCACAACGGTATTACCGGTCGCCAGTGCGGGGCCCAGCTTGTTGAGGATGACCTCGATAGGAAAATTGGACGGGGTGATGGCAGCCACGACGCCGACGGGTTCCTTGACGACCGTCCGCACGTTGCGGTCACCGAACAGGCCGCCGCCGTCGAGCGTGCGCTCCCATTCGAAGTCGTCGATCAACCGAGCGGGGTATCGCAGCGCCTCAGCCAGTGGCCAGTCGAGCTGCGCGGTTTGGATTGTCATGGGAGGACAACCGACCTCGGCGATCAGCTCCTCGCGAAGGTCGTCCTTCTCGGCCTCCAGCGCGGACTGCAGTTGATCCAGACACCGCTTGCGCAGCTGTCGATTGGTCGGCCAATCGGTTTCGTCGAACGCACGCCGCGCGGCCGCGATGGCCCGCTGCAGATCCGGGCGCTCGGCGGCCGCGGTACTCCCGAGCACAAGGCCGGTCGCGGGGCTGACGTTGTCGAACTGCGCCCCGGAGGCGGCCGCGACCAGTTCACCGTCGATGAGTATGCGGGATTCGGCACGCCGGCCCGCGCGACGGCCCACGTCCACGCTGGTCTCGGTCCGCTCGTCGACGTCGCTCACCTGCACCTCTACAATCGCATAAACAGGGAAGACCCAACTGTAAAGATTACAGTAGGTAGTTTCAATAGCCTCACCGGCGTGACGAGAGGGCCGACGTGATCAAGGTGATGGAGGGCGTGCGAGTCCTCGAAGTTGCACAGTTCACGTTCGTCCCCGCCGCGGGCGCCATCCTCGCCGATTGGGGCGCCGACGTGATCAAGGTGGAGCACCCCGCACGGGGCGACACCCAGCGCGGCTTCATCAACATGGGCGGCTTCAAGCTGGACCCGGACCGGCATCCGTTGATCGAGCATCCGAACCGCGGTAAGCGCAGCGTCGGCATCGACGTGTCCAAACCGGACGGGCAGGAGGTGCTGCACGAGATCGCCAAGACCGCCGACGTGTTCCTGACCAACTACATGCCTGCGCAACGCCAGAAGAACAGGTTCGACGTCGAACACATCCGCGCAGTCAACCCCGGGATTATCTATGCACGGGGCAGTGCTTACGGCGACAAGGGATCCGAACGCGACACAGGAGGTTTCGACGGCACCGCGTTCTGGACCCGCAGCGGGGTGGGCCACGCGTTGACACCCGAGGAGCTGGGCGGGGCGCTGTCACAAGGCATTCCCGCGTTCGGAGACTCGATCGGCGGGATGAACATCGCCGGCGGAATATCTGCGGCCCTGTTCCATCGCGAGCGTACCGGTGAGGCCGTCGAGATCGACGTGTCGCTGCTGAGCACGGCGTGGTGGGCAGGGGGTGCGAGCATGACCCAGGGTATGGAGACCGGCGAGACGATGCGCTCGCTCATGCCGAACGCAGCGGGACCGAGCGTGAACCCCTTCATGGCGAACTACCTGACTTCAGACGGCGGCACCATCAACCTGTGCATCGTCAGTCCGACGGGCTACATCCGCGATGCCTTCGAGCACCTTGGCCTTGCGGAGCTGGCCGACGATCCACGCTTCTGCGACGTCCTGCCACTCATCGAGAACGCCGCGGCCGCAGTCGAACTCATCACCGAGTCGATCCGCAGCAAGCCCTTCGAGTACTGGCGCGAGCATCTCAAGTCGATGAGGGGCCAGTGGGCTCCCTTCCAGAGCTTCATAGACCTCGCGAGCGACGAGCAGGCGATCGCCAACGACATGGTCGTCGAGGTCGAAGCCGGCGACGGCGGCGCGCCGTTCAAGGTCGTCCGCGGTCCTGTCCAGTTCAACCACGAACCACTCGAAACAACCCGCGCCCCGCAGGCCTCCGAGCACACCGAAACCGTGCTGATGGAGATCGGCCTCGACTGGGACCGGATCGAGGCCCTCAAGGATTCGGGCGCCATCGCCTAGGGCCATTTTCCGCGGGGGTTTAGGGTGATCAGGTCAGTGGGCCTGCGCTTCGGCTCGGACACCGGCCAGGGTCCAGCGCACCGACATCGGAAAGTTCTTCGCGATCCTTCGGGATTCGGCAAGGGTTTCACTCGATTGCTTCGGCCCGCGTAATGCACGCACTTCCATCACGCAGTGGTTGATGGTCAGATTCACCAACGCGCGGGAGCACTCGGCCGCCAGGGCGCGCGGGAATCCCTCTCTCAGAGTCGCTTTGGTGAGCTCGGCGACATAATCCACCACGGCATTTCGGTCATCGATCGTCATCAACTCGGTCAGGTACGGATGTGCCCGCAGGGCGTCGCGCAGATTGAGACACCACTTCAGCCCCGTCGTTTCCCAATCCTCGTATTCACGAAAATCCAGCCGCAGTTGCGAGAAGTGCCGGGCCACCAGCGCACGGACCAACTCCTCACGCGATCCGACTTGCTGATACAACGTGCGCGTCGAGATCTTGAGGTCGGCGGCCAATCGCCGGGTGGTGAGCGCATCGGCGCCCTCGGCATCGAGCAGCTCAAGCGCGTGCTCGTAGATCGCCTCGACGGGGATCAGCGGTTTGGCCATCGCTACCCGATGCGTTGCACTTCGGCGACCAGATCGGCGACGTCCGCCTGGCTTGGCGTGTAGCCGGGGAAGTAGCAGCAGATATCGGAGACATGTGTGCCGAAACGGTTCTGGATGTTGGTAGCGCACTCCTGCGGGGTGCCGACGATGCCGAAGGTCCTGACCATCTCGTCGGTGATCAGTGCCCGCATCTCCGCGTACTTGCCCGCTTTGGACAGCTCGTTGAGGCGTGGCTGCAGATCCGCCCAGCCCTCGACCTCCAGCGCGGTGCGGTAGTTGGGGGTCGAACCGTAGAACGCAATGAGGTACGCGACGCGGTCGATGGCGTTGGCCAGCTCTTCCTCGGAACTGCCGACGGCCACCATCGCCTGCGCGATCATCTGGAGGTCGCCCTGCGGGCGGCCCGCCGCTCGTAGCCCCTCGGCGACCGCAGGCAGGGTGCGCTCGGCGAAGTGTCGAGTGCTGTTGAACGGCATCACCAGCAACCCGTCGGCGACCTCTGCCGCTTTGCGCGTCATGATCGGACCCAGCGCGCCCATGAGCACGGGAGGCGATCCGTACGGGTTGGGACCGGGATTGAAGTTTGGCGGCATCAGCGTATGGGTGAAGAACTCACCGCGAAAATCCAATGGCGCCACGCCTTCCCACGCCGCGAAGATCGCCTTCACGGCGGCGACCGTCTCGGCCATCCGCTTTGCGGGCTTGCCCCATTGACTGCCGTACCGCTTCTCGATGTGAACGCGGATCTGCGATCCAAGGCCCAGCCGGAAGCGGCCCTGGCTGAAGACCTGAAGATCGTACGCGGCATGCGCCATGTGCAGCGGGCTGCGTGGCCCGGCGATCGCCACGTTGGTCATCAACTCGAGGTCGGTCTCGTTCGCGGCGACCACGAGCGGGAAGAACACGTCGTGCTGCCCCTCGAAGGAGAAAGCCCCGTCGGCGCCGAAGTCGGCGATCTCCCGCGCACTCTCGCGCGCCTTGATCGGTGACCCGTCGACCTGCAGATGTATCTTCACGCGACTCCTTGTCGTCATCGGCGCACAGGCCGGTAAGAAACCACTGTAGTTTTAAGCGCCGATCGCTAGCAACACCAGCAATACTGTAAGCTTTACCGTTGATGTCTCCACCCAGTCGAGAGGACGCCGCTACATGACCAATGACGTCGCGATCATCGGCGTGGGCCTGCATCCGTTCGGTCGTTTCGAGGGCAAGTCGGCCATGGAGATGGGCGTCGACGCGATCTTCGCCGCAGTCGCCGATGCCGGTGTCGCGTGGAAGGACATCCAGTTCGCGACCGGCGGCAGCTGGACGGTGGCCAACCCGGACGCGATCGTCGGCATGGCGGGGCTGACGGGAATCCCGTTCACCAATGTGTTCAACGCGTGCGCGACGGCTGCCAGCGCCGCCAAGGCGTGCGCGGACGGAATCCGCGTCGGCGACTACGACATCGGCATCGCGCTGGGCCTCGACAAGCACCCCCGCGGAGCGTTTACCGAAGACCCCGCCCTTGTCGGTATGCCGAGCTGGTATGCGGAGAACGGGCAATACCTCACCACGAAGTTCTTCGGCATGAAGGCCAACCGCTACCTGTATGACCACGGTATCTCGCAGCAGACGCTGGCCAAGGTGGCGGCCAAGAACTTCCGCAACGGCGCGCTCAACCCGAACGCGTTCCGCCGCAAGCCCATTGCGGAGGACGACATACTCAACTCGGCGATGCTGAACTACCCACTCACGCAGTACATGTTCTGCGCCCCAGACGAGGGCGCCGCCGCCGTCGTCATGTGCCGCGCCGACATTGCACACAGGTACACGTCCAAGTCCGTCTACCTCCGCGCGGTGGAAGTCCGCACCCGACGCTACGGCGCTTACGAAGTCAACACGACGTTCGCACCCGTCGAACAGGACGTTGCACCCACCGTCTACGCGGCCAAGGCCGCCTTCGAAAAAGCCGGGGTGGCACCGGAAGACGTCGACGTCATCCAGTTGCAGGACACCGACGCGGGTGCCGAGATCATCCACATGGCCGAGTGCGGCTTCTGCGCCGACGGCGAGCAGGAGAAGCTGCTGGCCGACGGCGCCACCGAGATCCACGGCTCGCTGCCCGTCAACACCGACGGTGGCCTGATCGCCAACGGCGAGCCGATCGGCGCATCCGGGTTGCGGCAGATTCACGAGATCGTTCGGCAACTCCGCGGCGAGGCGGGAGACCGTCAGGTGCCAGGCGAGCCGAAGGTCGGCTTCACCCAGCTCTACGGCGCGCCAGGGACGGCCGCCGCCACCATCCTCACGAGGTGATCATGACGCAGTTCACTGGGGCGCCGATCTTCGATGCCGATCAGCACATGTACGAAACACCCGACTCGCTGACCAGGTACCTACCCGAGAAATATTCGCGCGCTGTGCAATACGCACAGTTCGGCCGCCAGATGCGAATCGTGATCAACAACAGGGTCACCGATTTCATCCCCAACCCCACGTTCGAGCGCGTGGCCGCGCCCGGCGCGCACGAGAAGTTCTTCGCAGGCGAAAACACCGAAGGCCTCACACTGCGTGAGATGCAGGGACCGGCGATCGAGGCGCCGGCGGCCACCCGCAATCCCGTGGACCGCATCAGCGAACTCGACCGCCAGGGCGTGGTCGAGGCGCTGAACTACCCGACGCTGGCCAGCCTCGTCGAGCACTCCTCGGCCGACGATCCCGAACTCACCCTCGCGATCATTCATGCACTCAATCAATGGATGCTCGAGCACTGGACCTACAACTTCGAGGAGCGGGTGTTCTCGACGCCGATCATCAACCTCTCCGAGGTCCAAGGCGCACAGCGCGAACTCGAGTACCTACTGGCCAACGACGCCAAGGTCGCGCTGATCAAGCCGGGCCCCGTCAACGGTATCCGCGGGTGGCGGTCACCGGCGTTGCCCGAGTTCGACCCGTTCTGGCGCGACGTCGAGGCCGCGGGTCTGCCCATCGTGCTGC
Source organism: uncultured Actinomycetota bacterium (assembly GCA_963711755.1). GTDB lineage: Bacteria > Actinomycetota > Actinomycetes > Mycobacteriales > Mycobacteriaceae > Mycobacterium. The sequence goes on along the minus strand of CAVQFK010000022.1, from coordinate 808,988 downwards.
ACGCCAGCTATCCCCCGCTCGACGACTACATCGCCAAGTGGGAGCCGCCGCACACCCAGAACTTCATGACCCAGAGCGCATTCCGGTGGATGGCGTTGGGGCACCGCGAGATTGCCGACATGATCACGAGCCTGATCTGTCACGGCACATTGACGCGGTTCCCGAAGCTGCGCATCGCCAGTGTCGAGAACGGCAGCTCGTGGATCTATCCGTTGTTCAGTGACTTCGCCGACCTCTACAAGAAGATGCCACAGAACTTCCCCGAGCATCCGCACGACGTGTTCCGGCGCAACATCTGGGTCAGCCCATTCTGGGAAGGCTGTGTCGCCGATGTCGTCGACACGGTGGGCTGGGATCGGGTGCTCTTCGGATCGGACTACCCGCACCCCGAAGGTCTCGCCGAGCCGAAGGGCTTCTGGAAGTACGCCGAGGGCATGGACGAGCGCCGCACGTACGACTTCATGGGTGACAACGCCCGCAGGTTCATGGGTCTACCGATCGCCAACCCGGATCCCGAGGCGGCCAAACCCCCTGCGCTGGCGCGAGCCTGACGCGCTCACTTCACCGCCGGCGTGCCGCCTTGATCAGCACCTTGCGGATGCGCTCGGAGATGTACACGGCGACAAGGCCGTTGAAGACGTCTTCGCGCAGCCGGGTCAGCTTGGAGCTCTTGATGCGCCACTGCCCGTCGGCCTTTTCGTAGGTCTCTTCGTAGTGTCCGTACCCGCGCAGGTTCACGCCGGGCCCGAATCGCACCACGTCCTCGAGCGCCCAGATTCCGCGCGCGGTCGTTGCCGACGTCAGCTCGATCTCCGGCGCATGCACCTGGTGCACGGTGACCTGGTTTCCCAGGCTCCTGCGGGTGAACGCGACGAACTCGTCCGCGCCCCCGATCACCTTGCCGCCTGCCTGCGAGGTGTCGCTGAGGAAGTCGTCGGCGAAGATGGTGCGCCACGCCGCCCAATCCTTGGTGTCCAGGTACCGGCAGTAGCGGGCCTTGAGCTGTTTGATCGTTTCGATCTCCACGAGCTCGTCCGGTGTCATCGGTTGTCCGCCCCCGCAATTCGTTCGACGTGGAACCGCGCGGCGCTGCGGATCGAGTCGGCGGCCGGCCGGGGCTTCCAACCCAGCTCGCGCGTCGCCTTGCCGTGATCGGCGCGCGACGTGGTGTGCAATAACCGCACCCCGGTCAGGTTCAGCGGAACATCGCGCCGCAGCAGCCGGCCGGCAACGCCTGCGAGAAAGCCGGTTACGTAGAGCACCGCCAACGGAACACCGAACCTCGGTGGCTTGGCCCCGACGGCACCGGCCGCGGTCTCGAACATTTCACGCATGGACATGTAGCTCTCCGAGACGATGTAGCGCTCACCGATCCGTCCATGCTCCCCGGCAAGCAAGAACGCCTCCGCCACGTCTTCCACTCCGACGACTTCTGTCGACACCCCGTTGACGTACGCGGGGAGCTTTCCGAGCGCGGCGTACTTCACCATCAGGCCTTGACTCGGCTGCCAGTCGCGCGGCCCGTACGGGTTGGAGACGCACATCGCGACCGCGGGCAGTGCGCGCTCCCTGGCATAGCGCAGCACCATGGCCTCGGCCATGCGGCGGGACTCGATGTACGCGCCACCCTTGGCGTGCCAGTTGAAGGCATCGTCTTCGGTGGCCGGGCGATCAGTTCCGAGCGCGATGGTTCCGATGGTGCTGCAGAACACGAACCGATGCAGGTCGGCGTCGGTCGCGACGTCGAGCACGCGCCGCAGACTTTCGACGTTCGTCTCGAACAATGGCGCTGGATCACGCAGATAGAACCTGGTGTCCACGACGCAGTAGAACACGATGTCCCGGTCGGCCATCGCCTCGCGCAGCGCGTCCTCGTCGTGAAGGCCGCCGTAGCATCGCTCGACCTCGAGATCGTCGATCGCCACCGTCGAGCTGGACTTGCGGAGGTAAACCCGCACGTCGTCGCCGCGCTCAGCGAGCTGCCGGGTGACGTGGGATCCGACGAAGCCGCTCGCGCCCATCACAAGAACCCGGCGTCGGCCCGGCGGAGTGGTGTTCATCGTGGGGATACTACTGAAGTCCTTACAGTAATCGGATCGCCGCCCGTTACGACTTCGTGGCCGCCGGTGCCGAGTAGTTCGGCTTACCCAGCCCGAGAACGTACTGCGCGATCATGTTGCGGAACACTTCGAGCGTGCCGCCGTAGATCCCGACCAGCGGCGCGAAGCGGTAGACGTACTCGGCGGCGCCGTCGTCGGCGGCGCCATCGGTGCCGATCGGCAGCGACGACGCCGTGCCGAGAATGTCCATCAGGTCCGGTGAGATGTCGCGCATCGTCTGTGCCAACGCCACCCGGCCGAAAATGCTTGGCGCGGAAAGGGAGGCTTCCATGCGAGCGACGCTGCGCCCAAGGCGCAGCGCCACCGATCCGTCGTCAATCGGCCGGCGCCCGCTGGGGTCTGCCTGACCGACCTTGCGTGCCGCCTTGTCGACGGCGTCGGCCATGAACCCAGCCTGATGCATCATGATCGACACGTCCTGCAGTCCGTCGGCGGCGGCGTCCACCGCACCGTGTTCGACGTTGAGCGGTTCGCGCACCACAGTCCAGCCGTTGTTGACGTCGCCGAGCCGGTACTTGTCGTCGACGCGGACATCGCTGTAGTAGACGATGTTTGTGCGGTCGCCGTCGACGGTGCGGATACCCTGGATCTCGACGCCCGGCGAGTCGAGCGGAACGAGAAACATGGTGAGGCTCTTGTGTTTCGGTGCGTCCGGGTCGGTATTCGTGATGAGGAAGACGTACTGGCAATTGTGGGCGCCGGTGGTGAACATCTTGGAGCCGTTAATGATCCACCCGCCGCCGTCACGCACGGCACGGGTCTTGCAGGTCGCGACGTCGGAGCCGCCCTCGGGCTCGGTGTAGCCAAGGCACAGCCGCACGTGGCCACTGAACACCCTGGGCATCACTTCGGCTTTCAATTCGGGTGAGCCGAACTTCTCCACCGAACGGGCGATCATGGCAGTGGTGCCCGAAGTCACCCACGGCACGTGAGCGCGACGCTTCTCGAGTTGCCAGATGCGGTTCTGCAAGCGGTTGAAGCCGCCGCCGGATTCCGGCTTCCACTCGCGGGCCAGGTAGCCGGCGGCCCCCAGCGCCAGGTGCACACCCTCGTCGAAGTTGTCGCCGGTCTCGCGGTCACGACGCAGGACGTCCTCGGTCACTTGGCTTTTGAGGAACGTCCGCGCCTCGGTGAGGAACGACTGCTCGTCGTCGGTCAACTCAACTCGTGAGAAATCCATCGGTTCGCTCCTAAACCTGTGCGTTCTCGCGGCGGGCCACGATTTCGGCGATGTACCTGGCGCTCGCACCGGGATCCCCACCCGCCAGCGCCCAGCCCCGCGCACGAACCAGGTACGCGGTCGCGGCCGCTTCGGCCGACACCCCGAGGCCGCCCTGGATGTGCACGGCCATGGTCGCTGCCTTGGCTGCTTCCTCGGCCATGAACACGAACACCGAGGGCGCCAGCTCGGACCGTTCGTCCGGTTCGTTGTCCAGGAACCACGCGGCGCGACGCGCCAGATTGCGTCCGCTCTGCACGGTGATCGCGATGTTGGCCAACGGATGCGAAATGGCCTGCAGCGTCGAGATCGGCACGCCGAGCGTGTAGCGCGTCTTGGCGAACTCCGCCGCGATGGTCATCGTCTCTTCGACGAGCCCCACCAACGCGGCCCCGGTGAGCAGTCGCCACTCGTCCAGCGCGCGTTGATACTCCGCGAGCGCGCCGGGACCGCTGGCCACCACGGTCCTGCTGTCGGCGGCGTCGGGGTCGACCCACGCCATCGGCAGCCTGCCGATGTTGTCGACCTTGGCGGGGCGCGTCGCGAACGTCAGCCGCACGACATCGTCGCCGTCGCGGTAAAGGATGTGATCGGCAATCGATCCGACGGGGATCAGTCGAATGCCCGGGGCACTGTCATGTTGCGGGTCAAGCGCGGCGACCTGTTTGCCGCTGACGATGTCGGCCTCCACCGCGCCCAGTCGAGCGAGCAACCGCGCGGCGCAGACGTGGTCGATCCACGGGACAGGCGCCAGCGAACGGCCGATCTCCTCGGCCACCAGCGTCAGGTCCACCAGCGTCGCACCGTCCCCGCCAACCGATTCCGGCAACCCCATCGTCGTCGCCCCCGTTGCGCACAGCCGCTCCCACAGGCTCTTGTCGAAGCCGGACGGCTCGGCCGCGCGCACGGTCTCGATCGGGCAGTGCGCCTTGAAGAACTGCTTGTACGCCGCCTGGACAGACTCGTGATCCGCACTGAGGCTGTAGTCCAGTCTGCGTAGCTCGTGCCGATCCATCCTCAGCTCTCCTTGAAAAAGAAGTCGTTCGCGTTGTTGTAGAGGTAGTTGTCCAGCACATCGGCAGGCAGGTCCAGCGCCAGCGCCTCGGGTACGACGCGGCTCGTGCGCAGCACCGGCCAGTCCGAGGCGTAGATCACCTTGTCGGGGCCGCGGGTCCGCATGTAGTGCAGCAGGCTCTCTGGCAGCCGCTTGGGTGACCACGCCGAGGTCATCAGGTGGAGGTTCTCGTACTTGATCATCAACCGGATTGCGATGTCCCACCATGGATCTGCGCCGTGGATCATGCACAGCTTGAGCTCGGGGAACCGCACACACACCCGGTCAAGATGGATCGGGTTCTGCACCTCACCGGGAATCGGTGGCCCGGGAAGTCCGGTGTTGACGCACAGCGGCAGCCCGAGCTCGGCGCACTTGGTGTACAGCGGATAGTAGACGGCGTCGCTGGGTGGGTACTGGCCGTCACCCCAAAAACTCGGTCCCACAACGGCATAGGCGACCGGCAGGTCGTTGACGGCGGCGCTCAGCTCCCGCAGCGAAGGCATCGGCCGCAGCAGGTTGAGACCGCCCATCGCCAATGCGAACCGCTCCGGCTTGGCCTCGACGAACTTGCGTGCGGTCACCGACGGCTTGGCCACGTTGTCCATCAGGATCGCCTTGGTGACGCCGTGTTCGTCCATCTCGTCGAGCAGCTCAGCGAGGTCGACCGGAGCGAACATCGACTCCGGCCCCTTGAAATAGTCGTCGCGCACCTTGCGCATCCATGTCGGCTGCTTCTCGGTTTCCCCGAAATGCACGTTGACGAGGCCATCAATTGCTTTGTGCGTCATGTCATCGCCCGTTCTGCTGCTTGGCTTTTCGCCCACCGGTAGTCCGCCTTGCCGTTGCCAAGCCGATGGACGGCATCGACGATGATGAACTCCTTCGGCGCCTTGAACCGTGCCAGTTGCGCGGTGCACAGCTCATGAAGCGCCTCATGCCCAACAGCGACTCCGCCCCGCAGCGCCACCAGCGCGACGAGCTCTTCACCCCACCGCTCGCTGGGCCGCCCCACCACCAAAGCGTCGGCGACGGCCGGATGCGCGCGCAGGACCTCCTCGACCTCCTCGACGAACACCTTCTCGCCGCCCGTGTTGACCACGAGCGAGTCGCGGCCGAAGAGCCGCAGCGTGCCGTCCTTCTCGACGCTTGCCCTGTCCCCCGATATCACGACCCGCCGACCCGCAACCTCCGGAAAGGTCCTGCCGGTGGCACCGGCATCGTTGAAGTAGCCCAACGGGATTCGCCCTTCACGGGCCACCCAGCCGATCTCTGGCTCACCGGGTTCGAGAAATCGGGAATAGTCCCCTGACAGCACGAGTCCACCCTCACGCAGCGTGAACGTGTCGGTAGGTTTGCCGCGCCTGCTGTGACCGAATCCCATGTTTCCGGTCTCCGACGAGCCATACCCGTTGATCAGGGTGAGTTGTGGCAGTGACTCCAACAGTGCCCGTTGATAGACGGGATTGGTGGCGGCACCGCCGGTTCCGATCGTAGAGAGCGACGGCAGCTCGTAGGCACCCCGCTGCAGCTCTTCGACCAGTGGCGCCGCGTACGCATCGCCCACCATGGTCATCATGCCGACCTTCTCCCGCGCGGCGGTTTCCCACACCGCGCGGGCGTCGAGCCTGCGGCTCGTGTCGTACATGACAACCGGAATGCCGTGCAGGATCGCCGAGAACGTGGTCCACATCCCCGCGGCGTGCATCAGCGGTGACACCGCGAACCACGGCGCGCCCGCTTCGCGCACGCTGTCGCGGATCTCGTCCACGGAGTCGTGGTCGCGTCCCACCATCGACGACACGTAGATATCGGACTGCCGCCACAGCACGCCTTTGGGCCTGCCCGTGGTGCCCCCGGTGCAGATCATCAACAGGTCGTCGGGCGACGGTGTCACATCGACGTCGCTGTCCCCTTGTGCCAGAGCGGTATCCAGCGGCACGGCGCCGGGGAGCTCGGACGCGGCGCTGCCGTCGTCGACCGAGATCAGCAGGCCGGCACTGGGCGGCGGAAGTACATCGGCGAACTTCGCGCCAAGCGACCGGTGGTAGATGACCGCGCTCGGCTCCAGGTAGGAGAGCAACTCACGGATTTCCCGCGGCGTGTAGTGATAGTTGACGTTGACAGGGACCGTGCGCGCTTTGAGGGATCCAACCACCATGTCGGGGTACAAATCGTTGTGCATGATCAGCGCGACCCGGTCCTGCCCGCATTCCCAGCGCTCCAAGCTGTCCCGTTCGTGGTGCGCGCCAAGTCCCTTGCCAGCCAAGAAATTCGCCAGCCGGCGCGACCGGTCCGCCGACTCGCCGAACGTGCTGCGGCGGTCGCCGCACACCGTCATCGTGCGGTCCGGTACGACATCGGCGATGGCGTCGAGCACCGCCCCGATCGCCCACTCGCCCATCAGGTGGCCGAGTGCACCGTGACACCAAGGAGATCCAACGCGTTGTCGCGCATGACCTTGCGGGTGTCTTCGGCACTGAACTCCGGGAATTGGGGAATGTCGGCGGTAAAGGCCATCGGATCGGCAAGCCCTTCACCGTGCGGCCAGTCCGAACCGAACAGGATCTTGTCAACACCGATGGTTTCGGCGAGCAGCTTCACATCGTCCTCGTAGTACGGCGCGATCCAGACGTGGTTCCTGAGCTGTTCCACCGGATCCTCTTTGAAGTGGTACGGCGCGGTGTTGGCGGCCTTCTTGAGCCGCTTGATCAAGCGGTAGACGAAGTACGACCCGTTCTCGATGCTGGCGACCTTCAGCTTGGGGTGACGGGTGAACACCTGGTGCACGATCATCGAGGCCATCGTGTCGTGGATCGCGCGGTCGTCGAGCAGGATCTGGTCGAGCGGGTCCTTCTTACCGAACCCTTCGAACGTGCCCTTGCCGCCCCACAGGGCCGCGATCGCCAGATAGCCGCTGTCGGACAGGTGGAAGATCACCGGAACACCGGCCTCGGCCAGCCGGGCCCACACCGGATCGTGCAACGGGTCGCCCAATGAACGCGGTTTCACATGACCCGGAACGGGCGCGGGCCGCACACACACGTTTCTGGCGCCGCGGGACAGGACGAACTCGACCTCCTCGACGGCCTTGTCCGGATCGGCCAGCGAGATGATCGGCGCCGCCAGGAACCGGTGGTCGGGACGGTCGAAGCCCCAGTCTTCGTCCAGCCACAGGTTGAACGCGTGCACCGTGACCATGGTCGCGTCAATGTCGTGCTTGAGGGCTTCCTCCACGCCGCACGCGAATGTCGGCAGCATGAACACGGTCTCGAGGTTCTGCTTGTCCAGGATCTTCACCCGGGCATCGCGATTCTGGTACTCGGGGTGGTCGGGCAGCCGGTCGACCTTCATCAGCGAGGCCGGGTCCACGCCCTCGGGGATCTCACCGCGGAATAGCAGGTCCAGGCAACCGGGTTCGATGATGGGGTCGAACGTCGGATTCGGGATGAAGTGGTTGACCACGCCACCCATCACGGCGAACGTGCGCTTGCCCTCGGTGAGCATCTGCACTCCGCGGCGCTTGAACTCCTTTGGTAGGTGGCGGGTGCAGGAGTCGATCGTCTCGTAGTAGTGGTTGTCGACGTCGATGGCCATGTAGTCCAGGGTCATTAGGAGTCCTTTCCGGAATCGCTCAATGGCGGGAAGTTGGGCGGACGTTTCTCGAAGAAACTGGTAATGCCCTCGATGAAGTCGGGCCGGAGCATCGACTCGTGCATCAGCTTCTCGGCCACCGCACTCGCTTCGAAAACGTCGCGCATGGTGTCTGCGTACACCTGCTGCTTGATCACCGCTAGAGAACTGGGCGCGCAATTCGCGGCGATGTCCTCGGCGTAGGCGATCGCCCGCGGCAGAAGGTCATCCGGCGGAACGACTTCCTTGACAAGACCAAGCTCCGCCGCCTCGTCCGCAAGGAACACTCGTCCGCTCAACAGCAGGTCCATCGCGGCGCCCCAGCCGACGACCCGCGGCAGGATCCAGGAGATGCCGTACTCAGCGATCAGCCCGCGCCGCGCGAACGACGTGGTGAATTTCGCTCCCTCGGCGGCGAACCGGACATCGCACACCAACGCCAGCGTCAGCCCCATTCCTGCGCACGCACCATTGATCGCGGCGATGACCGGCTTACGCAGAGACGTCACGAAGTGCGGGTGGCGCGAACCGACCAGCTTGCTGACGTCCGTACCTTCGGCACCGTCGACGGTGGCGCTGCTGATCGTGTTCAGGCTCCCCATGTCAGCGCCTGCACAGAACGCGCGGCCACTGCCGGTCACCACGATGGCCCGGACGTCGGGATCGGCTTCCGCGTCGTCGAGCCGTGAGTAGAACCTCGTGGCGAGACCACCGCCCCAGCCGTTCATCCGCTCGGGCCGATTGAGGGTCAACACGGCGACGCCACTGTCGCGGACCTCGAAGAGCACCGGCTCGGACGTGACGGTGGGCTCAGCGACGCGGTCAGGAACGCTCACCTGGCGGACCTCCTGAGTCGTGGGCTCAAGCTCGATGTACTCCCATACTGTATATCTATCGGTAGTGGCTTCCGCAACGGGTCACCCGACCTGTTCGGCGATCAATCCGAAGCGCTGATACGCGGTGCGAATCTGGGCACGGCCCTCGTCGGGCAGCTCTGCTTGTGGGGGCCGCGAGTGCGGATAGTTTCCGATCGGCAGGCCGAGCAGCGAAGCGGCGTACTTGAACGCGCCACCCCAATGGGTGAAGTAGTCGGGCCGCCCGGGATAGCAGGTGAACCACGAACGCATGTCGACGCCGAACTGGTCGAGCCCGGACTTCTCGGCGAAGTCCATTGCCTCGATCAGCTTGTCGTTCCAGATCAGGTCCCAGTACTCGGAAATGATTGGCTGCTGCGGGGTTTCGTACAGGTAGCCTGCGGTGCCGAGCTGCGCCGGGGAGACAATCCCTGCGCGCAGCCAGCCGGCGCGGTAGACGGTGAGATCGCACTCCCAGATGACCAGCTCGGGCGCGAGCTCGTGCAGCATGCGGCTGGCCGCAGGCCGGAAAGCGCCCTCTTTGGTGGCACACACCGCGGGAATCTCGCCGTAGATGCGTGCACTTTCGGCGGGCGTCAACACATAGCCGGACGACGGCGAGTTGAACATGCCCAGTGCGATATCGGTGCGCTCACTGATGTATTGGAAAAACCGTAGAACTCCGACTCCGCCGTGAGTCTCCATCATTGGCGTCTGGATGTAGACGATGTCGGCGCCGGCCTCCTGCGCGTGCCGCGTCAGTTCGAGACAGTCCTTGGCCGACGTCGCCGCGGTGCACGCCTGCACGACGACATCGGGCTTAGCCGCGCGCCCTTCCTCAATTGCGATTTCCAGCAAGCGCTTTCGCTCATCCAGCGTCAGCGACCAGAACTCCGCGATACCGCTTGTGCACCACAGCATCGGGTGCTGCAACTCCCCGACGCAGTACCGCACCAGCGTTCGGTATGCGGTCCAATCGATATCGTCGCCGTCGGTGCCGCAGAACGGTGTGTAGAGCGAGTTGCCGATTCCGCGCAGTGCTACCCGGGCCCACGAACGGGCGTCCTTCGCTGTCGCCATCGCGCCTCCTCAGGTGAAGTCACTACCGCCGTCGACGTTGATGTTGGCTCCGGTCATATAGGAGTTCCGCCGGGAGGCGAGAAACGCGACGACGGGTCCGATTTCGTCGGGCAGACCGGCCCTTGGCAGATGGGCGGGATGGCCGAAGTGCTTGTCGATCGCGGCCATCAGCGCGTAGGGATCGTCGCCGTCGACGCCGACGGTTCGGGCCCAGCCCGTCAGTGCCTCCGACGCAATGCTTCCCGGCGAGACCACGTTGACCATGATTTCGTCCTTGGCCAGCAGCAGGGACAGGTTCTTGGAGATGCTCGTCACCGCCGCCTTCGCAGCGGTGTAGGCGGGCAGGATGACGCTCTGCCGCTGCGTGGATTGCGCGGAGAAGTTCACGATGCGTGCCCACTCGGCGTTGCGAAGCAGCGGCAGCGCCGAACGCACGCAGTGCACCATGCCCATCACGCCGTCGTCGAACGCTTCCCGCCATTGGTCGTCGGTGAGATCGTCGAACGTGCCTTGCGTGCTAGGCCCGACCGCGTTGACGAGCACGTTGAGCGCAGGACCCCACCGCCCGCTCAACTCGTCGAAGGCGTGCTGGACCTGTGTCGCATCGGTGGTGTCCGCGACCAGCCCGATGGCGTCCGGGCTGCCCCGTGTCGGTCAGATCCTTTGCGGCGCTGTCGAGTACGCCCTTGGTGCGGCCAATAAGGGCCACCCGTGCGCCGTCGTCGGCAAGACAGCGGGCGGTGGCAAGGCCCATGCCGCGACCGCCGCCGACGATGACGGCGGTGGCGTTCGCGAGCCCGAGATCCATGGTGCGCCGCTAGGTGCCGGACCAGTTGGGCGTGCGCTTCTCGGCGAACGCGATGGCGCCCTCTTTCGCGTCATTGGAGGTGAAGATCGGAATGATCAGCTCGAGCTGCTTCTTCCACATCTCCTCTTCGGTCCAGTCGGCCGATTTGACGACGATCTCCTTTGTCGTCGCCACCGCGAGCGGTCCGTTGGCGGTGATTCGCTCGGCCAGTTCGATCGCGCCGGCGAGTGCACCGCCGGGTTCGGTGACCACGTTGACGAAACCCCACGCCGCGCCCTGTTCGGCGGTGAAGCTGTCACCGGTGAGCGCCAGCTCGAGCGCCTTCTGATACGGAATGCGTTTCGGTAGCCGCATCAGCCCGCCGCCAGCGGCCACCAGGCCCCGCTTGACTTCCGGGATACCGAATTTCGCCTCGCGCGATGCGACCACCAGATCGGTCGCGAGCACCACTTCGGTGCCTCCGGCCAACGCATAGCCCTCGACAGCAGCGATGAGCGGTTTGCGCGGCGGACGTTCGGTGAAACCGATGCCGCGCCCGGGGATGGCGACAACCTCGCCTGCGGCGAACGCCTTGAGGTCCATGCCTGCACAGAAATTGCCACCGGCCCCGGTCAGGACGGCAGCGGATAGCCCGTCATCCTCGTCGAGTTCGTCGACGGCATCCGCCAGGCCCTGGCTGACCGCGAGGTTCACCGCATTGCGCGCATGCGGCCGATTGATCGTGATGACCAGGATGCGCCCTTGGCGCTCCGTGAGAATTTCGTCGGACACTGCTGGCCCTTCACCTTTCGCCGTTTCGCGCTGGAGATCCTTACTATAGGCCTTACAGTAGACCGGCGTGGAAGGGTGGTGGGCGCAGTTGGGACGGCAGCTGCCGGTACATTCAGATCCACTGACTATTGATGGAGGTGCCCGTAGTGGCCAAGCAAGCAACAGCTGAGAAGCGTCAGCGACGCGAGCGCGGGTCCATCAATCCCGACGACATCATCAAGGGCGCGTTCGAGCTCGCAGAACAGGTCGGCATCGACAACCTCTCCATGCCGTTGCTCGGCAAGCACCTCGGCGTCGGTGTGACAAGCATCTACTGGTACTTCCGGAAGAAGGACGAACTCCTCAACGCGATGACCGATCGTGCGTTGCGGCAGTACGTCTTCGCCACACCGTATGTCGAGGCCAAGGATTGGCGCGAGACGCTGCGAAATCATGCACGCACGATGCGAAAGACCTTCATGGGCAACCCTATTCTGTGCGACCTGATCCTGATTCGGTCGGCGCTATCGCCGCGGGCCGCGCGGCTCGGCGTGCAGGAAGTGGAAAAGGCAATCGGCAGTCTGGTCGAGGCCGGCCTGTCCCCCGAGGACGCCTTCGACACCTATTCCGCGGTATCGGTGCACGTTCGTGGTTCGGTGGTGCTGCAGCGGCTCCGCGAGAAAAATGAAGCGGCCGACGATGGTCCCAGCGATATCGCGGACACGATGTCCATCGATCCCGACAGCACCCCGCTGCTCGCACTGGTCACCGAAAAGGGGCATCACATCGGCGCAGCCGACGAGAAGAACTTCGAGTACGGCCTCGAATGCATCCTCGACCACGCGGGCCGGCTGATCGATGCCACCAAGAAGCCCGCGAAGAAAGTGACGCCACGCAAACGCTAGCGGTTTCGGCGCGCTCAACCGCGCTGAGCGCCGGTCAGCGCGCCCAAATCGCGGCTACACCTCGATGACGACGGCGCCGCCCTGTCCGCCACCGGCACACATCGCCGCCACCCCGATGCCGCCGCCCCTGCGCTGCAACTCGTAGACCAGCGTGGTGATCATCCGCGCGCCTGATGCCGCGATGGGATGGCCGAGGCTGCAACCACTTCCGGAGAAGTTGACCAGCTCGTCGTCGATGCCGTACTCGCGGCACGCCGCGATCGGCACCGACGCAAAGGCCTCGTTGATCTCCCACAGCGCCACATCCGACGGCTTGAGGCCGGCCCGCGCCAGCACCTTGCCGATCGCCTTGACGGCGCCGAGGCCGCAGTCGCGAGGCGGCACACCGGCGGACGCCCAAGCCCGCACCGTCGCCATCGTGGTCAGTTTCTCCGCGTCGGCGTATGCGCTGTCGACGAGCGCCACCGCTGCGGCGGCGTCGTTGGTCCCGCTGCTGTTGCCCGCGGTGATCGAGAAGCCCTCGATCTCGGGATGCAACACCTTGAGGCCTGCCAACTTCTCGACCGTGGTGTCGCGGCGCGGGTGTTCGTCGACGCTGAAGTCCACCACCGAGCCGTCGAACTGCTGCACCTTGAGCGGGATGATCTCGTCGACGAACTTGCCGGCGTCGATCGCCGCGATGGCGCGCTCATGCGACCGTGCGGCCCACGCATCCATCTCTTCACGGGAGATGCCGACCGTCTGAGCGGTGTTCCAGCCGACGGTGATCGACATGTCCTTCGTCGGCGCGTCCGGCGTCTCGACATGGGTCGGCGGCATCCATCGCTCTTCGAACTTCAGCTCGGGACCGGGAATGCGCCAGTTCGTCAGTGGCGTCATCGACAGCGATTGCACGCCACCGGCGATCAGCGCCCGCTCCATTCCCGATCCGATCTGGGCGGCCGCGTTACCGATCGCGGTGAGGCTGCCCGCGCAGTGCCGGTTGACCGACTGCCCTGGAACGTCCTGCATTCCGGTCGCGTCTGCCGCATAGCGGGCCAGATCGCCGCCGCCGTAATGCGATTCGGCAAAGATGAGGTCGTCGATCTGCTTGGGATCGATGCCGGACCGGCGGACGACCTCAGGGAGCACCGTGGTGATCAGCACCTCGGGAGGGGTGTTGACGAGGGTTCCCTTGAAGGACCGGCCGATGGCTGTCCGTGCGGCACCAACAATGACGGGTGTGGGCATGTTCTGAACCTCGGCTTCGGCGTCGGAGACTTTACAAAAGTAGCAGATACTGTATCGCGGTCAACACCGAGGGTCGTCACGTCGGCTCAGGGACGTGGAAGTGCTCGTCCCTGCGCCGGAACGCCTCCTTCGTTCCGTGTTGCGCGCGCGTCTTGACGAAGTTGAACTCACCCGGCGCGAACTGCAGGTTCGTCCCGTATGCATGGAACAGGTAGCTGGCCACTTCCTCGCCCTGATACGCCTGGCTCTGCTCGACGAGTCGGAACGCCTCCTTGGCGATGACAATCCCGTCCGCGGGCATCTTCGCGGCCTTCTCGGCCCAATAGCGGGCCCGTGCAGACACCGACTCCGGCTCGCAGGTGTCCGTGAAGACGCCGAGGTGCTCGATTGTGCCCGCTTCGACGATGTCGCCGGTGAGCAGCAGTCGCCGGGCCAGCACCGGGCCGAGGCGGTGGAAGAACATGTGCAGGCTGCCAAGCGCAGGCCCGAGGAAGCGCGTGGCGGGCATGCCGATCCTGGTGTCGCGGGCGATGACCGAGATGTCGGTCATCAGCGCCATCTCGAACCCACCGCCCAGCGCGTAGCCGCTGATCTCACCGACCGTGACCTTCGGGAACCCCATCAGGTTGTGGTAGAAGCCGAACGACTTGCGGTCCACCGTGAGGCGGCGACGCTGACTGGGACGGCTTTTCGCGCCTTCCTCGCGCTGCCCATACCAGCCGTAGGCGTTGTTCATGTCCGCTCCGGTGCTGAACACCCCGTCGGCACCACGAAGCAGCACGACGGTGATGTCGTCGTCCTCGGCGACCTGGTCCAGGTAGCGTGCCATGGCTTCGCGCATCGCCGCGTCGTAGGAGTTGCGCTGCGCCGGGTTGTTCAACGTGATCGTCGCGATGCGCGTCTCGTGATCCACCTCGAAAAGCACGCGGTCGTCGGTGGTCGTCATCGTGTGTCCTTACTCGGCATTGGAAATCAGTTTGGCCTCAATGGTTTTGTCGGCTCCCGCCGCCAGCGTGTTGCGCCGCGCGGCGGCCAGATGATCCCTCGCCAGCTTCACCGCCCGCGCCTCGTTACCGTCGCGGATGGCGTCGAGTAGCCGCTGATGATCACGCAGCGCGGCCCGCATGGTCTTGTGTTGCATTGGATCACCCTCGTCGCTCCACACCGACGACTCATGTGCCGACCAGATCAGCTCGAGCGAGCCGATGAGCAGAATCATCGGCTCGTTTCCGCACCGGGAGACGAGAGCTTCGTGAAACCTGCGGGCGTTCGGCACATACCGCGATAAGTTGTCGAACTGCTCTGTCTGCGTCCGGATCTCGGCCTCGAGATAAGGAACTACTTCGGTCATGCGGTCGTCACGTGCGGCGCACATGCCCGCGCAGATCGGCTCCAGGTGCATCAGCGCGCCGCTGACATCCGCCGGAGTCGCGGCGCGGGTCTGCAGCACCATGCTGATCATGTGTGCGGTGCGCTCCGCCGACGGCGGGTGAACCACTGCGCCGCCGACGTTTCCGCGTCTCACCGAGATGAGCCCGTCGGTCTCCAGGATGTGGATTGCCTCACGAAGGGCGGGAGGGCTGACGCCGAACTCGGCGAGCAGGCCGTCCTGCGACGGCAGCACATCACCTTCCTTGATCCGGCCCGACAGGATGTCGTCGCGTAGCCGCGCGGCCACGATCTCCGCCACCCTCGGCTGACGAATGCGCTGCACGCTGGTCATTGGCTCTTCGCCCGTCGGTGGCCGAAATCAAAGACCGACAGCTTGTCCGGCGACGATGCGGCCGTGCTGAACTCCCCCGTGCAGAGCACCTCGCCACCGAGAAGCAGCCGCGCCGTCGAGGTGACGCGACCGTCCGATTCCGCTCGGGCCACGTCGAACCCCAGCTCGGTCAGGATCGGGGTCGGTCGGCGGAACGTCACTGTCAGCGCACGCGTCTTGCCGGTCCGTCCCGATGCGCAGCTCTGATGCTGGGTGACGCAATCGAAGAACACGGCGAGGAACCCTCCGTTCACCAAGCCCGGCGGGCCTTCGTACACAACCGGGAAGGTCACCCGTCCGGAGGCCGTTTCGGCGTCGAGATGGTCAAAGGTGTACTCGGGGAAGCAGGGGTTGTACGCGCCGACGTCGAAGGCGTGGTCCAGGTACACGCGCTGAGCGTCGGTGCTGTCCGGCCCTACCCGCGGCGTGGGGTCGGGCGCAACGGCGTCGGCAAGCTCGCCCTCCCATTCGGCGATCTGCGTAAGCATGACCTCGACCGCGGGGTGATCGTGTTCCAGCGAGAGCAGCAATCCGTTCAGCCGCCGCAGCGCGCCTGCCGCGGCGACAGTCTGCGGGAGCGGCCGCTCGCCGTACCGGGGGACGTCTATCGCCATCGACCCTTTCCTTGCTAACTTGTACAAGATAGCAATACTGTAGGCCTAACCGTATAGCGCGGGAGTGACGGAGGCAACGGTGAACGACGACGGTGCGGTGACGACGTCCCGCGCGGGCGGCATCCTGCACGTCGTGCTCGATCGGCCGTCCATGCGGAACTCGTTGAGTCATCCCATGATCGACGCTTTCGTCGAAGTGCTCACAAAGGCCGCGACCGACGACTCACTGCGCGCCATCCATCTCCAGGGGGCCGGCGGCGACTTCTGCTCGGGAGCCGACTGGGTCGCCACCAACAGCGGGGAACGTCCCCGCACCGGCGACCTCGTCCGCCGCATCCCACACACGGCCAACCGCGTGATCGAGCTGGTTCACAGCATCCAGCTGCCCGTGGTGTGCAGCGTTCGCGGCTGGGCCGCCGGCCTCGGCTGCAACCTGGCCCTTGCCGCCGACTTCACCGTGGCCGCTGAGGACGCCGTGTTCTGGGAACCGTTCATCGACCGCGGCTTCAGTCCGGATTCCGGGGCGACGTGGCTTGTGCCCCGCCTCGTCGGCATCGCGCGAGCCAAGTCGATGCTGTTGCTCGGTGAGAAGGTCGGTGCCTCCGACGCGGCTGCGTGGGGATTGATCCACCACTGCGTGCCCGCCGCCGACCTCCAAGCCACCGTCGACTCGCTACTTGCCCGCCTGGCATCCGGGCCAACGGTGGCGATCGGCCTCGCAAAGCAGGCCATCCACCACGGCCAGCACGCCACGCTGTCCCAGACTATGAACCAGGAGCTGTTCAACCTGGAACTATCCTGCCGGACAAAAGATTTCAAGGAAGGCCTCGTGGCGTTTCGCGAAAAGCGCACACCAGAGTTCGGTGGAAGGTGACTAGATGAAGTACATCGACTACGAAATCGAAGGGCACACCGCCACCATCACTCTGAACCGGCCCGACGCGCTCAACGCGCTCAGCCCGGCAATGATCGGCGAGTTGCGCGCGGCCTACGACGACGCCGAAAACGACGACAACGTCTGGATCCTCATCGTCACCGGGACCGGCCGCGCGTTCTGCACCGGCGCCGACGTCACGGAGATCCCCGAGGACGGCCGGGTGATCTACGACCGGCCGTACCTGTCCACCTACGACCAGTGGGAAGCCCCGCAGGAGGGCACACCGCCGTTCCGCAGGATGGCAAAGCCTGTGCTGGCCGCCATCAACGGATTGTGCTGTGGCGCAGGGCTTGACTGGATCACCACCGGTGACATCGTCATCGCCTCCGACAAGGCGACGTTTTTCGATCCGCACGTCAGCATCGGCCTGGTCGCGGGGCGCGAGATGGTGCGGTTGGCGCGGGTACTGCCCCGCAACGTCGCGTTGCGGATGTCGCTGATGGGCAAGCACGAACGGATGAGCGCCGAGCGGGCATACGAACTGGGGATGATCACCGAGATCGTCGAGCACGACCGCCTCATGGAACGCGCACACGAGATCGCCGACATCGTGAACTCCAATGCGCCGCTTGCCGTCCGGGGCACCCGGCTGGCCATCCACAAGACACTCGACCTTCCGCTGCACGACGCGGAGATCCTCGCCGAGACCTTCCGGGAGCGCGTCGTTCGTACCGAGGATGCGCTCGAAGGCCCAAAGGCCTTCATGGAGAAGCGGGCCCCGAATTGGCAGTGCCGATGAGTTTCGACACGATCCTGCTCGACGTGAACGCGGCAGACCGCGTAGCCACCATCACGCTGAACCGGCCGGACTCGCTGAACTCCTTCAACCGGACCATGTGCGATGAGATGGCGGAGGTCTGGCGCATCGTCAAGCTCGACGACGCGGTGAACGCCGTGGTGTTACGGGCCGCGGGCGATCGAGCCTTCAGCGCCGGCCTCGACATCAAGTCCTCCTACGGACAGCCCGACAACGTCTGGAACCACGAGGATCCCGGCGAGAAGCTCAGCCCGAAGTGGCAGAAGATGTGGAAGCCGGTCGTCTGCGCGGTGCAGGGCATCTGCACGGCGGGGGCGTTCTACTTCGTCAACGAATCCGACGTCGTGATCTGCTCGGACGACGCGACCTTCTTCGACTCCCACGTCAGCGCGGGGCTGGTGTGCGCTCTTGAGCCGATCGGGCTGATGCGACGTGTCGGTCTCGCCGAGACATTGCGAATCGCGTTGATGGGCAATGACGAACGCGTCTGCGCCGATACCGCGTTGCGCATGGGGCTGGTCTCCGAGGTGGTTGGCCGCGATCGGCTGTGGGACCGTGCGCATCAGATTGCGTCGAGAATCGCCGCCAAGCCGCCGTCGGCGACTCAAGGCACGGTGAAGGCGATCTGGGAGTCGCTGGACAAGCCGTACCGCGCCGCGCTGGAGCAGAACCTGATCTACACCCGGCTCGGCAACCCGCTCGGGAAGGCCGAACTGGCCGCCCAGAAGGACGGCGGCGCGGTCGACCCGATGATCCGCTGATGGGCGACCACCCGCTCAGCAGGCGCATCGCCGACGTGCTGGCACTACAGCCTCAAGGCGCAGCAATCGAGTACAACGGCCGGTGGTCGACGTGGCAACAGATCGCAGGCCTGGCGAATCGAATCGCCATGATGGGCGAGACTGAGGTCGGGATGCTGTTGCGCAACAGACCCGCCCACGTGGCGGCCCTTCTCGGCGTGCTGCTCGGCGGCGGCACCGTCGTCACCATCAATCCCTCCCGCGGCGACGACCGCACCCGCTCCGACATCGCCGCACTGGACCTGCCCGCGATAGTCGGTGAACCCGAAGACCTGGCTTCGATGGTGCCCGCCGGCCCGACGGCGATTCCGATCTCGGGTCTGGACACCGCTCCACAGGTCCCTGCCCCCGGCGCGGGCCGGCCCGGCGTCGCGGTGCGGATGCTGACCAGCGGAACGACCGGACCGCCAAAGCGGATCGACCTCACCTACGACATGCTGGCGCACAGCGTCATCACGACACCTGAGCCCGCCGAACCGCGGCGCGGCGTCGCCATCGTCAACGCTCCCCTCGTCCACATCGGCGGGGTGTTTCGGGTATTGCAATGTATCTGCGAGGCACGGCCGTTCGTTCTTCTCGACCGCTTCGAGCTGGACCGCTGGGCCGATGCGGTGCGAAGGCACCGCCCGCGCACGGTGTCGCTGGTGCCCGCAGCGCTGCGGACGGTCCTGCACTCCGACCTCAAGCCCGAAGACCTGGAAAGTATCCGCGCCGTCACATCGGGCACGGCACCGCTGTCGGCCGACGACGCCGATGCGTTCACCGAGAAATTCGGGATCCCGGTGCTGACCTCGTACGCGGCAACCGAATTCGGCGGCGGTGTCGCAGGCTGGTCGCTGACCGACTACCAAACGCATTGGCGTGTCAAGCGCGGCAGCGTTGGCAGGGCCAGCCTTGGCGCCCAACTCCGGGTGGTCGACGACAGCGGCAGCCCGCTGGATGCCGACCGTGCCGGCCTGTTGGAGGTCAAACCTGGCCAGCTCGGCCCGGCTGCGGACTGGATACGGACCACCGATATGGCGCGCATCGACGCCGACGGATTCCTCTGGATCCTTGGGCGCGCCGACCAAGCGATCATCCGTGGCGGGTTCAAGATCATGCCCGACGACGTGCGCACCGCGCTGGAAGGCCACCGGGCGGTGCAAGGCGCGGCGGTGGTCGGCCAACGCGACGAGCGCCTCGGCGAAACGCCGGTCGCCATGGTGGAACTCCGCGAAACCGTCGACACCGCAACGCTGGTGGACCACCTGCGCACTACGCTGGCGCGCTACGAACTCCCGACCAGAATCGTCATCGTCGAGCAGATCCCGCGCACGCCGTCAGGCAAGGCGGACCTTGGTGCGGTCAGACGCTTCTTCAGCGACGACGCCGACGATGTCTAGCCCGACCGTCGGCGCGGTGCTCTGCAGTCAGGCCCGCGCGCGGGGCGAGCACCCACTTCTGGTGTGCGACAACGACCGTCTCAGCTACGCCGAGGCGGACCGCCGTTCGGCGGTGCTGGCTCGCGGCCTGATCGCGCTGGGCGCAGGCAAGGGCACCCACGTCGGCGTGCTGTACCCGAACGGGTCGGCATGGATCGTCGCGATGCTGGCCGCGGCGCGCATCGGTTCCGTTGTCGTGCCATTCTCGACGTTTTCCACTGCTCCTGAGATGGCCGCGCAACTGGCCCACGCCGATATCGACATCCTGCTCGCCACCGCGTCCTATCGCTCGCACGACTATCGCCAGCGGTTGGCCGGTGTGCAGGATCTCCCGCTGCTGCGCCACATTCTGATCGACTACGAGCCCGCTGACTTGGCGGATGAGGCGCTGCTGGAGGCGATGCAAGACGATGTCGACTCCTCGGACCCGCTGGCGATCGTGTACACCTCGGGTTCCACCAGCGCCCCCAAAGGGGTTGTGCACACGCATGAGTCGCTGCTCGAACATCAAAGGATCCTCAACGAGATCCGCGGACTGGCCGCGCATGACAAGCTGTTCTGCAATTCCCCGTTTTTCTGGGTCGGCGGGATCGCGTTCGCGGTACTGGCCACCCTGCTCGCCGGGTCCACGCTGATCTGTTCCAACGCCACCGATGCCGGGGACACACTCGACCTGCTCGAAGCGGAAAAGCCCACCATGACCAACGGTTTCGTGGCCGGGATCGCCCACCTCGCCCGCCACCCCAGCCTGCCGCGTCGCGATCTGTCCTCGATGCGCCGCGGAAACCTGTACCCGATCATGGCGCCCGAGGTGCGACCGGCCGATCCGGAGTTGCGGCACACCATGCTCGGGATGACCGAGACGGGCAGCGTCATCACGATCAGTTCCGACGAATCCGACCAACCGGAGCACCGGCGAGGCTCATTCGGCAAGCCGATGTCGGGCCTCGAGACCAAGGTCGTCGACGGCGAGCTGTGTGTGCGCGGTCCGTACCTGATGCAGCGGTACTACAAGCGCAGCCGCGAGGAGTGTTTCGACGCCGACGGTTGGTTCCACACAGGAGATCTGGTCCGCACCGACCGCGACGGCTACGTCTACTTCATCGGCCGTCGCGGCGCGATGATCAAGACCGCGGGCGCCAACGTCGCGCCCGCGGAGGTCGAGCGGGCGATCGCCAAGGTCACCGGCGGACTGGTGGCGCACGTCTTCGGCATCGCCGATCCCGAGCGTGGCCAGGTGGTGGCCGCCGTCGTCGCGACCGAGGACGACGCCGAGTTCGACGAAGACGCGCTCCGCGAGCGGCTCAAGGACGAACTGTCGGCGTACAAGATTCCGAGGCGTTTCGTCGCCGTGCCCAGCTCGGAGATCCCCATGATGTCCAGCGGAAAGATCGACATCCCCCGGCTGACGCAGGTGTTCGATGCTTGACACCATCGACGAATCGGTCAGGGTTCGTGCGGCCGGCGCCGGAGCCAAGCCGATGGTGATCGATACCGACACCCGGCTGACCTACGCAGAGCTCGACGCCACCACCCGCGAGCTGGCCGCCGCGTTCATCGCGGCCGGGGTGACCAAGGGCACCCGCGTCGGACTGATCATGCCCAACTGTGTGCGGTGGGTCCAGACCGCGATCGCGCTGACGCGAATCGGCGCCGTCCTGGTGCCGTTGAGCACGCTGCTGCGGGCGCCGGAGCTCGTCGCGCAGCTGCGTGTCGCGTCGGTGCAGATACTGCTGAGCGTCGAGGAGTTCCGCGGTCACCGCTACCTCGACGACGTTCAGCCAGAACTGACGAAACTGCCTGCGCTGCGGGCTGTGTGGACGCCCGATCACCTGACGCCGGTCGCGGCGACCGGGATCGTCGACGCGGTGGCCCAAACCGTCACGCCAAGTGACACGCTCGCCGTCATGTTCACATCGGGCAGCAGCGGCCCGCCCAAGGGCGTCATCCATTCGCACGGCAACGCGCTTGGCGCTGTGCGGGCGGGTCTCGCGGCGCGCTGCATCGACAGCCACACCCGGCTGTATCTGCCGATGCCGTTCTTCTGGGTGGGCGGCTTCGGCAGCGGCGTCCTTTCGGCTCTGCTCGCGGGCGCCACCCTGGTGACGGAGGAAATCCCGCGTCCCGAGGCGACGCTGCGGCTGTTGGAGCGCGAACGGGTGACACTGTTTCGTGGTTGGCCCGATCAGGCCGAGGCGCTGGCACGGCAATCCGCTTCTGTCGGAGCCGATTTGTCGTCGTTGCGACCCGGAAGCCTTGAGGCGCTGCTACCGGCCGAACATCGCGCCGAACCCGGCGCGCGCGCCAAGCTGTTCGGGATGACGGAATCGTTCGGGCCCTACTGCGGCTATCGGGCCGACTCCGATATGCCGCGCTCGGCATGGGACAGCTGCGGTAAGCCGTTCTCCGGCATGGACGTTCGGATTGTCGACCCGGATACCGGCCATCGGGTGCCCGCAGGCACGGTGGGCATGATCCAGATCCGGGGACCACACGTGATGCGCGGCATGTGCAGGCGGAGTCGCGAGGACATCTTCACCGTCGACGGCTACTACCCCACCGGGGATCTCGGACACCTCGACGACGACGGCTTCATGTTCTACCACGGCCGATCCGACGACATGTTCAAGGTCAGCGGCGCGACCGTGTATCCCAGCGAGGTCGAACAGGCGCTGCGGACCATCGACGGCGTCGAGAACGCTTTCGTCACCGAGGTCTCCGGAGCCGTCGGTGCCGTCGTCGTGTCCGACCGCACGGTCGAGCATCTGCGCGCCGAGGCCCGAAAGCGATTGAGCTCCTTCAAAGTGCCGTCCGAGTGGCTACTGGTCGATAACGATGAAGCCATCCCTCGCGGCGCAACGGGCAAGGTCGACATCCGCCGGCTGCGCGCGTTACTCGGCGAAACTAAGTGATCACTCCCCTGGCGGTCAGGTGGGCGATCAGCGGCTCTGCGCCCTCGGCGAGGTGCTCGGACATCGCTGTGCGAGCGAGGTTTTCGTCGTGTGCTTCCAGCGCGGACAAGACGAGTCGGTGATGAGCCGTCGATTGCTCGGGCCAGCCCGCGATGGTGGGAAACACCGATTCGGGTGCGTACCGCGTGATCTGCGACATCAGTTGGGCCAGCTTGGGCGAGTCGGCGGCGACGTTGATTGCGCGGTGAAACTCGTGGTTGAGCCGGACGGCGGCTTCGTTGTCGTCGGCGGCGTACGCATCCTCCAGCTCGGTCTGGATCTTCTCCAGCTCCCGCAACTGTTCGTCGCTGACATTCGCCGCCGCACGCGCGGCGAGCTCACCTCCGACATACGCCTGCATTTTGGCGACGTCGGTGAGGTCTCGCTCCGTCACCGGCAGTACCACGAACCCGCGCCGCGGTTGTTGCGCCAGCAGCCCTTCGGCCTTCAGCTCGAAGAGTGCCTCACGCACGGGGGTGACGCTGATGCCCAGTTCCGCCGCCAGTTGGTCCAGCCGCACGTACTTCCCCGCCGCGTAGGTGCCGTCGAAGATGCGTCGCCGAACGAAACGTGCGACGTCCTCGGCGAGCTGTGGCCGGGCGGCGAAATCCGGGGCGGTCACATCAGATCCGGTAGTCCGCGAGCAATCGCTTGCTGATGATGTTCTTCTGGATCTCGCTCGTGCCCTCGCCGATGAGCAGGAACGGTGCGTCGCGCATCAGCCGTTCGATCTCGTATTCCTTGGAGTAGCCGTAGCCGCCGTGGATACGGAAGCTCTGCTGGGTGACCTCGGAGCAGAACTCGCTCGCCAGATACTTCGCCATCCCCGCCGCGACATCGTTGCGCTCACCGGTGTCCTTCAAGCGGGCCGCATTGACCATCATCAGGTGGGCCGCCTCCACTTTTGTTGCCATTTCCGCCAATTGGAACGCGATGGCCTGATGTTCGGCGATCGGCTTTCCGAAGGTGTGGCGCTGCTGCGCATACCGCACGGCAAGCTCGAAGGCACGGATGCCGACGCCGCATGCACGCGCCGAAACATTGACCCTGCCGACCTCGATGCCGTCCATCATCTGGAAGAAGCCCTGACCGGGCGTTCCGCCAAGAACGTCCTCGGCGCTCGCCACATAGCCGTCGAAGATCAGCTCAGTGGTGTCGATGCCCTTGTAGCCCAGCTTGTCGATCTTGCCGGGAATCGTCAGACCCGGCGCCACTTCCCCGAAACCCGTTGGCTTTTCGATAAGAAACGCGGTCAAGTTGCGATGCGGTTTCTCGGCGCCCTCGTCGGTGCGCACCAACGCGGCCACCAGCGTCGAGCTCCCGCCGTTGGTCACCCACATCTTCTGACCGTCGACGGTGTAGTTCCCGTCGGCGGTACGAGTGGCGCGGGTACGGATCGCGGCGACGTCGGAACCGAGTTCGGGTTCGGACATCGAGAACGCGCCCCGCACTTCGCCGGTCGCCATCCGCGTCAAGAACCGCTGCTTCTGCGCGTCGGTGCCGTGTTGACGGATCATGTACGCGACGATGAAGTGCGTGTTGAGGACCCCGGAAACGCTCATCCAGCCCCGCGCGAGCTCCTCGACACACAACGCGTAGGTGAGCAGGGACTCGCCAAGCCCGCCGTACTCCTCGGGAATCATCAACCCGAACAGGCCCATCTCACGCATCTGGTCAACGATCGCCTGCGGGTAGGTGTCCGTGCGTTCGAATTCGGAAGCGTTGGGAATGACTTCCTTCTCGACGAACTGGCGAACCGCGGCGATGATCTCGGTCTGGAGCTCGCTGAGCCCCAGAGTCTGCGCGAGTTTCGTCATGCCCCAACCCTTTCGAACACGGCGGCCAGCCCTTGCCCGCCGCCGATACACATGGTTTCCAGTCCGTACCGGACGCCGCGGCGATTCAGTTCGCGCGCCAGCGTCGCGAGCATCCGCCCGCCGGTCGCGCTGACCGGGTGCCCGAGCGAGATGCCCGACCCGTGCACATTGGTGCGGTCATGGTCGGCCGCCGTGAAATTCCACTCCCGCATCACCGCAAGCGCCTGCGCTGCGAACGCTTCGTTCAGTTCGATCACGTCGATGTCGCTGAGCTGCAGTCCGGCCTTGGTCAGCGCGGCTTTCGTGGCAGGAACTGGGCCGATGCCCATGATGTTGGGTGCCACCCCCGCCGAACCCCACGAAAGGAGCCTGACCAACGGCGTGAGCCCCAGCTCGTCGGCCTTCTCCGGTGTCGTCACCAGGCACATCGACGCGGCGTCGTTCTGCCCGCTGGCATTGCCCGCGGTGACCGTTGCGTCCGGATCATCACCTAGCAGAACAGGTTTGAGCTTGCTCAACGACTCCACCGAGGTGTCCGCTCGCGGATGTTCATCGGTGTCGATCAATTCCTCACCCTGGCGGGTCCGCACCACCACCGGAATGATCTCTTCGGCCAGAATGCCGTCCTTCTGCGCCGCCACCGCTCGATGATGGGAGGTCACCGCGAGTTCGTCCTGCTCCTGCCGCGAGATGCCGTACTGCCTGCGAAGATTCTCCGCCGTCTCCAGCATTCCGCCGGGCACCGGATAGTGACGTCCGCCTGCGGTGCTGCGACCCCGCGCGAGCGCGTCGTGCACCTTCACCCCGCCCCTGGCACCTCCCCAGCGCATGTCCGTGGAGTAGAAGGTGACGTTGCTCATGCTCTCGGCGCCACCGGCAATGACAACGTCGTTGTCTCCGTTGGCAACCTGCAGGCCGGCCTGGATGACGGCCTGCAGACCAGAACCGCACCGCCGGTCGATCTGCATGCCAGGAACGGTGACTGGCAATCCGGCGTCCAGTGCCACGACCCGCCCGATCGCCGGCGCCTCACTGCTCGGATAGCAGTGCCCGAGGATCACGTCTTGCACTGCACCAGGATCGATTCCGGTGCGCTCCAGCAAGCCCTTGAGCGCGGCCACCCCAAGTTCGACGGCGGTCAGCGACTTGAACATGCCGCCGTAGCGGCCAATCGGCGTCCGAACCGGTTCGCAGATAACGACTTCACGCATCAAACGTGCCTCCCACCGGTGACCTCGAGGACTGTTCCGGTCATGTACGACGACAGATCACTGGCGAGGAACAGTGCGACCTTGGCGACCTCGGCAGGCTCGCCTGCCCTACCCATCGGCACCTCGGCGAGCTTCTGGTCCCAAATGTGTTGGGGCATAGCCTCGGTCATCGCCGATCTGATCAACCCGGGCTGGATTGCGTTGACCCGCACACCGAGGTGGGCAAGTTCCTTGGCTGCAGCCTTGGTCAGCCCGACGATGCCGGCCTTGGCCGCCGAATAGTTCGTCTGCCCGACGAGGCCGACCTTGCCAGAGATCGACGACATGTTCACGATCGCACCGCGCTTGTTCTCGCGCATGATGGCCGCGGCTGCCTTTGTGCCGTTCCACGTCCCCTTCAAATGCACGGAGATGACCTGATCGAACTGCTCCTCGGTCATCTTGCGAAGGGTCGCGTCGCGGGTGATCCCTGCGTTGTTGACCATGACGTCCAGGCCGCCGAACCGCTCGACCGCGGCAGCGACAAGCGCGTCGACCTCGTCGGCCTTGGTCACATCGCAGCGCACCGCGAGCGCGACAGGATCTTTGGAGTCGCCACCCAACTGCTTGGCCGCGGCCTCGGTCGCGCCGAGATCCAGATCGCCGAGCATGACGCGTGCGCCCTCGGCAATGAACACCTCGGCGATCGCGTAGCCCAGCCCCTGCGCACCACCTGTGACGACGGCCGTCTGACCGGTCAGCAACGACACCTGATCACCCCTTTTCCCTCGGCAGGGCCCCGAGAGGGGGCCGTCAATCGAACATCATATTTCATATATGATCTTTCCGGCCGCCGGGCCCACTACTCGCGGGAGGAGCATCCGCCGATGACCACTGCCGAAGTCAGCGACGAGGATTTCCAGCAGATCCTGGCCCAGACCCGTCACTTCGTTCGTACTGCGGTGGTGCCGCGCGAGCAGGAGATTCTCGCCGGCGACAAGGTCCCCGACGACCTGCGCGACCAGGCCAAGGCCATGGGCCTGTTCGGCTACGCGATTCCGCAGGAGTGGGGCGGGCTTGGCCTGCACCTCGCCCAGGACGTCGAGTTGGCGATGGAGTTGGGCTACACGTCGCTTGCCCTGCGGTCGATGTTCGGCACCAACAACGGCATCGCGGGCCAGGTTCTCGTCGGATTCGGTACCGATGAGCAGAAGACGCAGTGGCTCGAATCGATGGCGTCGGGCGATGTCGTGGCGGCCTTCGCGCTGACCGAACCCGGCGCCGGCTCCAATCCGTCGGGGTTACGCACGAAAGCCGTTCGCGACGGATCAGACTGGCTCATCACCGGTCAGAAGCGGTTCATCACCAACGCCCCAACGGCCGACCTGTTCATCGTCTTTGCCCGCACCCGGCCTGCCGACCAGGACGGCCCAGGCATCGCCGTATTTCTGGTTCCCGCCGACGCCGCGGGCGTCACCGTCGGAGCCAAGGACGCGAAGATGGGCCAGGAGGGCGCCTGGACCGCAGACGTCAGCTTTGACGACGTCCGCGTCCCGGACGGCGCGTTGATCGGCGGCAGCGAAGACATCGGCTACCGGGCCGCGATGATCTCGCTCGCGCGCGGACGTGTGCACATCGCCGCGCTGGCGGTCGGGGCGGCGCAGCGCGCCCTCGACGAATCCGTCGCATACGCCGCCACCGCGACGCAGGGTGGCACTCCGATCGGGAATTTCCAACTGGTGCAGGCGATGATCGCCGATCAGCAGACCGGAATTCTGGCCGGGCGGGCGCTGGTCCGCGACACCGCACGGCTCTGGGTTACCAACGAAGACCGCAGAATCGCGCCGTCGGCGGCCAAGCTCTTCTGTACCGAAATGGTCGGCAAGGTAGCCGATCTCGCCGTGCAGATCCATGGCGGCAGTGGCTACATGCGCGAAGTGCCCGTCGAGCGGATCTACCGCGACGTTCGGCTGCTGCGGCTGTACGAAGGCACCAGCGAAATCCAACGGCTCATCATCGGATCGAATCTTGTTAAGGCGGCGCAGAAATGAGCGGACGGCTCACCGGAAAGGTCGCCTTCATCACAGGCGCGGCGCGGGGCCAGGGTCGCGCACACGCCGTCCGGATGGCCAACGAGGGTGCGGATGTCATCGCGGTCGACGTGGCGAGCAAGCTGCCACCATGCGTTCCGTATGACTCGGCCACAACGGACGACCTCGCCACAACCGTTGATCTGGTCAAGAAGTCGGGGCGCCGGATGCTGGCCTCCGTCGTCGACACCCGCGATGCCGACGGGCTCCGCAAGGCGGTCGACGACGGCGTTGCCGAGTTGGGCAGGCTCGACATCATCGTCGCCAATGCCGGCATCTCGGCTCCCCAGACATGGAACGACATCACCGAGGAAGACTTCCGGGATGTCATGGACGTCAACGTGACTGGCACCTGGAACACCGTCATGGCCGGCGCGCAGCAGATCATCGACGGCGGGCGCGGCGGGTCGATCATCCTGATCGGCTCGGCAGCGGGCGTCAAGATGCAGCCGTTCATGGTGCATTACACCGCGAGCAAGCACGCAGTCACCGGGATCGCCCGCGCCTTCGCCGCCGAACTGGGCAGGCACTCGATCCGCGTCAACAGCGTCCATCCGGGAGCCGTCAACACCCCGATGGGAAGCGGCGACATGATCGGTGCGTTGGGCCGTGCGATCGAGACGTATCCGCAGCTGGCCCAGATGATCACGCCGTTCCTGCCCACCTGGGCGGCCGAGCCAGAAGACATCGCCGACGCCGTGTGTTGGCTGGCCAGCGACGAGTCGAAAAACGTTACGGCTGCCGCGATCTCGATCGACCAGGGCTCGACGCAGTACTGATCCTTACGCGCGAGCAGGAGAAAGTCTCAGCCGAGAAAGCGGACTATCGACTCGGCAACGGCGGCGGGCTTCTCGGACCCCTCGATCTCGACCGTGGTGGCCACCGTGGCCTGCACGCCGCCATCGAGCTGATCGACCTTGGCGATGTGCGCGCGCGCCCGGACCTTGGCGCCCACCCGCACCGGGGTGATGAAGCGGACCTTGTTGTAGCCGTAGTTGATCGCCATCGCGATGTTGTCGACCGTATAGAGCTGTTGGGTGAATTGCGGCAGCAGGGACAGCGTCAGCAGGCCGTGTGCGATCGTCCCGCCGAACGGCCCTTGGGCCGCCCGCTCGGGGTCGACGTGGATCCACTGGTGGTCGTCGGTGGCGTCGGCGAAGAGGTTGACGCGGTCCTGGGTGACCTCCAGCCATTCGGTGGGCCCTAGCTCGGTGCCCTCTGCCGCGGCGAATTCATCCAACCCGCTGAACTTCTTCACTACCGCCTCCTTGCCTCAGCCGTGCTAGAACACGACCGTCTGGTTGCCGTATCTGATGATGCGGTCCTCACAGTGCCACAGCACCGCGCGCGACAACACGAGGCGCTCGACGTCGGCGCCGAGGCGCACCAGATCCTCGACGCCATGACGATGATCGACACGCACCACGTCCTGTTCGATGATCGGGCCGTCGTCGAGATCCTCGGTGACGTAGTGCGCGGTGGCGCCGACGAGTTTGACGCCACGCTCCTTGGCGCGCCGATACGGCGCAGCGCCGATGAATGCGGGCAAGAACGAGTGGTGAATATTGATTAGCGCACAGTCGGTCTCGGCCAGAAACTGCGGAGACAGGATCTGCATGTATCGGGCCAGGACGACAAGGTCCACATTTCCGCGCAACAGATCGAGTTGGCGGCGCTCTGCCTCTCCCCGATTCTCTTTGGTCGCTGGTACGTGGATGTACGGCACGGAAAAGGGGCGAACCTGGTCGGCGAGATCGGGGTGGTTGGAAATCACCATTACCACCGACATGTCGAGTTCACCGCGGCGGTTTCGCCATAACAGGTCGAGTAGGCAGTGATCTTCCCTGGACGCCATGATCGCGACCCGCTTGGGCTTGGCGGCTTCGGTGAGCCGGAAGTCCATGTCGAACTGCGAGGCCACCTGTTCACGGAAATCGCTTTCGAGAGCGTCGCGTGCGGCAGTCAGCCCTGGTAGGTGGAAGATCGTGCGCTGCATGAAGGTGCCGCCGGACTGTTCGGTGGCGTGTTGATCAAGCGAGACGATGTTGGCGCCGGCTCCGGCGAGGAACGCGCTGACGGCCGCGACCAGCCCAGGCCGGTCCGCGCATCTCAACAGCAGCCTGCCGACATCCTTGACCGGCAGGTCCCCCGCCTTCGGGTACGAGCCCTCCACGCGCTTCAGGGTGTCACCCGCCGGACGTTACGGCCGGCGATTCTGCCCACATGCCCCCACATGCCCAGTTTTGCGCCGCGCGCGGGCACGCCAGAGGCAGTCGCACCCGGGCGCTGATCGAATTGAGCTGGCTCATCGCACTTCCAGCTAAAGATCGCGACATAAATTTGTGCCGATGTCGCCAGCAATAATGACAGTGACTGTCATGTTCGCCATATCGCCCCGCGCTGTCCAATTACGCTGGGGATTGCTAAAAAACTAGCATTTGCCAAAACGGTTTTCTGGTTGGTTCGGCCGGAGCAAAACTCCTATCCAATCCGCGAATGGCGGGACAAGATTTCTCCGCTAGCTGGAAACTTAGCGACCTGCGGCGAGATACTGGCCATTGTGTATTCGCACGCCGGCCGGATGCGGATACCAGGCAGTCAGCCGCGATGGCTTTGTTGGCCGGCTGCCCGACCGATGGGATATATATGAGCGTTCCGCTGGAAACACCAGCTCCCCCCGTTTTACCCCCTCAGGGCGGCTTCGAATGGTGGGATCCCGACGCCGAATGCACGGTCGTGGTTTCCGCGCCGTCGGTCGACCCGGACCTGTGGCAGGCGTATGTGACAGGCGCGGAGCGCAGCTATCGCAAGCATCGAGTCGAGAAGGCGCTCGACCTCACCGCCTTCTGTGACGGTGCGGATACCGCGATGTTCTGGGCCACTCTCGATAAGAACGGACGAGTCATCGGCGGCGTCCGCGTGAGGGGACCCCTCACCTGGGCCGACGACTCACATGCCACCGTCGAGTGGGCCGGCCAACGTGGACTGCCGGCCGTTCGAAAGATGATTACGGACCGGCTGCCGTTCGGTGTGGTCGAAGTGAAAACGGCATGGGTAACGACCGATCCGAAGCGGGCCCCATCGATCACCCGTGTGCTCGCACGTGCGCCGCTACATTCCACGGTGAGCCTGAACGCCCAATTCGCCATGGCCACCTCCGCGTCGCACGTGCTGGATCGTTGGGCTTCGTCAGGGGGTGTGGTGGCATCTAGAATTCCAGCGACTCCGTATCCCGACGAGCGATATCGGACGAAAATCATGTGGTGGGACCGTCGCACGTTCGCAAATCATGCAGAGCCAAGCCAAGCTTCGAAGATCTTCGCTGAAATGACCGCATTGACACAACATCTGGACAAGGCGGCGTCGACGCAGGCAATGGTGGTCGAATGACGCGCATTCGCCCACTTTGGCGGATACCGGGCATAGCTCTGCGGGAATTGCGGCATTCCCCAGGTCGTGACCGCGTTCCCGAACCGATGGTCATGAATGAGCAGGAATCCGTTGATGCGTTTCACTTAGGCGGCGCGACAAACCCAGGCATGCAGGCGATTTACGACTTCGGAGCCCGTGCGATTGATCGTCTGGTACCGCTCGACGGAAGATTGCTCGACCTCGGCGTCGGATCTGGTCGCGCGATCAGCGCCATCTTGCGACGGCGGCCTGACATAAAGGTGACTGCCGTCGATTTGGCGCCGAATATGCTCGCGAAAGCCCGCGAACTGTTTGTGGCCGAAGGCTTCGGGTCGAGTGTTGAACTCGTTGAAGCCGACATCACCGGATTGCCCGACCGCATCGCAGGAGGCGAATGGCAAGGGATCTCCTGCATGTGGACCCTGCACCAGTTGCCGGACTTCAACACTCTCGAAGCGGCGGTTCGCGAAATCGCCGCTATACGCTCGAACTGCACTGCGGCGGTGTGGATCTCGGATTTTGCCCGGCTGCGGAACCCATCCACGATCGCAGCCATGCTCGATTGTGTCGATCCTGGTTCGCCGACCCAACTTCGGGAAGATGCGATCGCAAGCGAGGCGGCTTCGTTCACCCGAGCGGAACTCTCCTCTGCCCTAAGGCATGCGGGGCTCGGGGACATGCACATGTGGCTACCCAAGACCCGTGCCGTACCTGCAGACTTATTGGGCCCGTGGCCCGCGCGATGACGGTGGCGCTCCCGCGAATGCCCACGGCGCACATTTGCGTGGTCGTCCCGCTCGCGAGGCCGCATTGCTCCGCTGGGGTTTTACCGCAAGGCCGTTCTGACACGTTGCCCACCGCGCCGTCCGCGAACCAACCGATGGACATTATATTTGCCTTCGAGACGACCTCGTCGCGAAGATGCAGGCCGGAGGAGTGAAATGGTGCAAACGACTCAGCGTGATCTCGCGTCACTGCCCTTGCCCCCCAAGAACCCACTGCCGTACAAACAGCGCATAGAGGCCGTGCGTACCTTCCACACAGGTATTGACAAACTGCGCGACGCCGGCGGATCGGTAACCCGCTTCAGCCTTGGCCCCCGCTGGCTAATGCCGCCCGTTGTGCTCGTAACGTCGCCAAGCGCCATCCGCGATGTCCTGTCCACAAAAGACGACTCGGTCGACAAAACCACGCCCGTCTTCGTCGAACTCCGTCGCATACTCGGGTCGAATCTTGCCGACCTTCCGTACGCGCTTTGGCAACCACGCCGACGCACTTTACAACCGGTGTTCACCAAACAAAGAGTCCACGAATTCGGCGGCCATATGGCGCTTGCCGCCGAATCCGTGGCCGAAAAGTGGATCGACAACGAAGTTGATCTTGACGCCGAATCGCGCATGTTGACTCTTGCGGCCTTGGGTCGCTCGGTGCTCGGGATGGATCTCAATGGGCGCGACCAAGAGGTGTCCGAACCGCTGAGGGCAGCGCTTCAATACGCAATGAGTCGCGCACTGCGACCGGTGCGCGCCCCGTGGTGGCTGCCCACACCCGCACGGCGCCTCGCACGGTCCGCGAGCGCACAGCTTCACCGCCTCACCGCAGAAATCTTGCACGCGTGTCGCGCCGATCCTGGGCTTGAGGCGCCACTCGTTCACGCCTTGATGGCCGCCACCGACCCGTTAAACGGAACAAAGCTTTCGGACGATGAGATCTGCGACGAGCTGATCATCTTCTTGTTCGCCGGACACGAAACCACGGCAACCACTCTCGCGTATGCACTATGGCAGTTGGGACGCAATCCGCAGTGTCAGGATCGGCTGGCCGCCGAAGTGGGCAATCTGCCTGCCCGACAGCTGACGCCAGACGATCTCGGTCAACTGCCCTACACCGTCCAAGTGGTGCGCGAAGCATTGCGGCTCTGCCCACCGGCGCCCACCGGGACTCGCATGGCGAGCCGCGACCTGCAGGTCGGCGGCTATCGCGTCAAAGCCGGCACGATGCTGTTGATCGGGCGGATGGCAGTTCAACGCGATCCCACCTTGTGGGCCAATCCCTTGGATTTCGACCCGGACCGGTTCGACGCGGCCAACGCCTCGACACGCGATCGATGGCAATACCTGCCGTTCGGCGGCGGTCCCCGATCCTGCATTGGCGATCACTTCGCGATGATGGAGGCGAGTTTGGGTTTGGCTACTTTGGTTCGCGAGGCCGAGATCCGCTCGCTTGACGACGACTTTCCTGTTGCCCTGCACTTCAGCATGATTGCGGGCGGTCCGATCCGCGCCCACGTTCGACGCAGAACCACCGCCGCGGAGCCCGAGTGAAACAAGGCGACGAAGCGGAGCCATTCCGGCCGGTGCTGTTGTGTCCGGGAGATCCTCAGGACGATGCTGTCCTCGAACAGCTACTCAATGATCCCCACGTCGTCGTTGTCGACAGCCGTGATGCCCAGAGGCGTTGCCTTCGAGAAGTTCGCCCGAGCCCAGACGCGGCGCAGCTCGATGAGCCGACGCAGTGGGCTTACTACCCGTGGCGACGATCGGTTGTCGGGGTGCTGGGGCCGAAGGCGTACCGCACTTTGCGGTTGGACCGCAACAGGAACCTGATCACGGCAGAGGAACAAGCACGCCTGAGCGAACTACGCATTGGCGTCGCGGGGTTGAGCGTCGGCCACGCCATCGCACACGCGCTGGCACTGCAGGGTCAGGGCGGCGAGCTGCGGCTCGCCGACTTCGATCAGCTTGAACTGTCGAATCTCAACAGGGTCCCTGCCACGGTGCTCGATCTTGGAATCAACAAAGCGATCGTGGCGGCGCGCCGGATAGCCGAGTTGGATCCGTACATCGGCGTGGAAGTCTTTACCGACGGCGTCACATCACGCACCTTGGACGACTTCGTCGAGGGGTTGGACGTGGTGGTCGAGGAATGCGATTCACTGGATATCAAGGTCATGGTCCGCGAGGCCGCTCGGCAGCGCGGGATACCAGTTGTGATGTCTACCAGTGACCGCGGGCTCGTCGATGTCGAGCGTTTTGACCTCGAGCCCGATCGGCCGATACTTCACGGCCTGCTCGGAGAAGTAACCTCCGCGCAGCTCGCGGGTTTAGCGGTCAGCGACAAGATTCCGCACATGTTGCGTCATCTTGACGCCAATCATTTATCGCCACGACTCGCCGCATCCTTTGTCGAAGTCGGGCACACGCTCTCCACATGGCCTCAGTTGTCAGGCGACATCGCCCTTGGCGCCGCCGTGATGGCCGAAGCTGTGCGCAAGATCGCGATCGGCGAACCGCTCGCGTCCGGCCAGACACACGTCGATATCGGCGCGACCCTCGGCGCGCTGAAGGAGCCGACCGCGCTCCGTCGCGCTGGATCGAGGACCACCTCGCCGCCAGTCGAAGAGCCCGGAGACCCGACGCAGCTCGCAGGGACTCTCGGGGTCGTGGTTGAGGCCG
The DNA here is from genome assembly GCA_963711755.1 of uncultured Actinomycetota bacterium. Lineage (GTDB taxonomy): Bacteria > Actinomycetota > Actinomycetes > Mycobacteriales > Mycobacteriaceae > Mycobacterium. The sequence continues at coordinate 774,130 of CAVQFK010000022.1, read as the reverse complement.
CGACCCGTGCGCCATCTGGCGGGAATATGCAGCCGTGGCGCATACAAACAGCCTCGAACGAGGTCGTCATCGATATCGACCCGACATACACCTCGCTGATGGACGTGGGTCTGCGCGGTAGCGCCGTAGCCGTCGGCGCGGCGGTGTTCAACGCAAGGGTGGCGGCCGCGGCGCATCATGCCGTTGGTGCCGTGGAGTGGTCGGCCGGCGAGCGCGAGTCGCCGCTTACCGCGGTGATCCGGCTTGGCCGCGGCCGAGACGCCAAGCTGGAAGACCTCTACAAGCCGATGCTCGGGCGTGAGACGAATCGGCGTCCCGGGGTCCCCCAGGTCATCGAACCCGACATCGAAGCATCACTGACGGCCACCGCAGCCGGCGAAGGCGCCCGACTGCGCCTGTTGACAGCCGCCGGCGAACTTGAGGAAGTCGGCGAAATCTTCGCAGCGGCTGACCGAATCCGGTACCTCACGCCGGAATTGCATCGCGAGATGTTTGCCGAGTTGCGATGGCCAGGCGACGAACCGGCGGACTGCGGAATCGATGTCGGCAGCCTTGAGTTGGAACCCGCCGATCTTGCGGTCCTGGACATCCTCCGGCGCCCCGAGGTGATGGGCCATCTCGAAAAATGGAACGCGGGCATCGCGCTCGGAAACCCTGTGCGAGAACATATTTGCAGCGGATCCGCGCTCGGGGTGGTTACTGTCCAAGGCGACACATTGCTTGATTTCGCTCGTGGTGGCGCCGCTGTCGAGGCGACGTGGATCGCCGCCCAACAGCGCGGTTTGGCCGTTCAGCCCATTTCACCGGTATTTTTGCACGCGGTGGCGGATCACGAGCTGTCGCGAATGTCTCCGCGCTTTGCACCCGACCTCGTCCGTCTGCGTCGCCAGTTTCGTCAACTCTGCGCGACGGAATCCGACGAGTCACTGGTGTTGGTTCTGAAGCTTTCGCACGCCGGACCACCATCGGTCCGCAGCAGACGTCGCCCCTTAGGAACTGGGAGTCGGAGTGGGCCCGTTCAAAACTCGGTTTGCCAGTAATCTGACTTCAGATGTCCGAGATGAACTTGCCCAGCAGCCTAGATCTGGTTGTCACCACCGTCGCCACCCAATTGATGGCGGTGAATGCGGCTACGTCGGTCACGGTGTCCCGACGGGTGCTGGCCGACCTCGTCGCCCACTTCAATGTCGATGCCAGTTTCCTGCGGCACAACGATCACAGCATTCACGCGACGAAACTGGTTGCCGATTGGCCGCTGAGACCAAACGTGCCCGATCCAGACCCTCTCGGGATCGTCTACTTTGCCGACGCCGACCCGGTCTTCGCGCTCGCCGAGCACCTCAAGGAACCTGCTGTCTTTCGCCCGGAACCCGCAACCGACGACTACCAACGCCGAGTCCAGGGGTCGCGCCACATTCCCCCGACGTCGATGGCGTGCGTGCCTCTGTTGTCGGGCGATGTCACGACGGGCGTGCTGGGCTTCGTGAAGTTCGGCGACCGCGACTGGCGACCCGAAGAAATCAACGCGCTCAAGGCAATCGCTTCGCTGTTCGCCCAACTCCAGGCCCGCGTGCTCGCCGAGGAACAGCTTCGCTACCTCGCTGAGCACGACGACCTGACCGGTCTGCACAACCGCCGCGCCCTGCTCGCGCATCTCGACACCAGGCTTGCCGCCGGACAACCGGGACCGGTCTCGGTTTTGTTCTTCGACCTCGACCGGCTCAAGGCGATCAACGACTACCTCGGCCATACCGCAGGCGACTGGTTCATCCGCGTCCTTGCCGACCGCTTGAAGCAAAGCGCCGAGAGCCCGAGCCTGATCGCCCGCCTCGGCGGCGACGAGTTCGTGGTCGTGCCTGCATCGCCGACGGACGCCGACGCCGCCGAGGCGCTGGCCTACCGGCTGCAGTTCAGCCTAAGCGAACGGGTGCCCATCGACGGCGAAATGCTTACCCGGACAGTGAGTATCGGAGTAGCACTTGGCGCTCCGGGACGCGACACGACGTCTGACCTTCTTCGTCGCGCCGACCAGGCCGTACTGACCGCCAAGAGCTCGGGTGGCAACAAGGTCGCGGTCTTCTCCGATGAGATGTCGCTGGATAGCGAGTTCCGCAACGACATCGAGCTTCACCTGCACAGCGTGATCGAGAACGGCGCCCTTGTCCTGCACTACCTGCCAGAGGTCGACATGCGAACCGGTGCGATACTGGCGACCGAGGCGCTGGTGCGTTGGCAGCATCCGACGCGCGGACTACTCGCTCCCGACGCATTCATCGGCGTCGCCGAATCAATCAATCTGGCAGGCGAATTGGGCCGCTGGGTGATGCGTTCGGCATGCGCCGAGTTCGCACAGTGGCGTTCACGCGGGGTGGGGCATGATGCGGTGCTGAGGATCAACGTGTCGCCGGTTCAGTTGGTCACCGATGGTTTCGTGCAGTCGGTCGCCGGCATCGTCGACGAGTTCGGCCTCGGCGGTTCGGTCTGCCTGGAGATCACCGAAAGCGTGGTGGTTCAGGACATCGAGACCACCCGGATCACGCTGGCCGGCCTGAAAAGCGTCGGCGTTCAGGTCGCCATCGACGACTTCGGCACCGGCTACAGCGTGCTGTCCCATCTGAAGTCGCTGCCTGTTGACACACTCAAGATCGACAAGAGCTTCGTGCGGGACCTCGGCTCGAATCCGGGCGACCTCGCGATCGTGCGCGCGATCATTGCGCTCGCCGATGCCTTTGGACTGCAGCTTGTCGCCGAAGGTGTTGAGACCGAGACGGCGGCGATGACGTTGCTAAGGCACGGATGTTACCGCGCGCAGGGATTTTTACTGTCGCGGCCGATCCCCGGCGATGCGATGGAGGCGCTACTTGCCAGGGGGCGGGTACCCGTCAACTTTTCCGCAGCGCCACACGTGTGAGTGAGTCTGTGTCTCGTGCAGGCTGACGTGCAGCTGACGGTTCACCGCCCGGCACGACGGCGTGGCGGATTGCCGAAAGGGCTCTGAGGTCACCAACTCCACGCGGCCGAACCGGCTCGCTGCCTGGCCGACTAGGCAGACGCGCAGGGTGGTCTCCCCTGCGGGCAGTTGGTACTGGGCGGTGGTGTTGATCTGCGGACCGCCGGTCGAGATGTTCACACCGCGCCTGGCACGGATCGCCAGCGGGCCGTCGGGTGTGGTGAACACGGCCCCGAGCACGGCGCCGTCCTCGAAAACGATCCGCTGCAATGAGTTGTCGCGGTGCACCGTGATGCGTCGGTCATGCGCCTGCGTGGTCAGCCACTCGTAAACCGAGGCGCTCACATTTCCGGGATCAGGCGACATCGAGCCGATCTCGGCGACGTCGATCGCCTCTCCGTCGGCGCTGTGCAGCGTGGTTGACTGCCAGTCAAATACGCGGGTGTAGACAAATCCGTACGGCGAGGCCAGACAGCGCGCCGCCCAGTCGCGCAGGCGGGCGCCAACGAAAGGAGCAACAGTGCGCCCGGTGTCGACCTGCACCGCCTGCTGCACGACACGGATCGGCACGTTGACGTCCCATCGGGACCGGCTCAGCGGGCCGAGGTCCGAGGACAAGGCGGCGAGGTAATCGTTGGTCTCCGCGTCTGACACGTGGACGCCGAGCCAGGGGTGCAGCCGGTCGACGCGAGGACGGATCGGAGCACGCTCGTCGGCGAAATCACTCGATGAATCGGCTACATACACGTCACCGCCGGCATCGACCGCCGAAATGGCGCCAGCCAGCCCGGCGACACCGGCGCCGGTACACACCACGTCGACTTCTTCGTCCCAAATCACCGTTAACTACCTCGGTATTGCTATTCGGCCGAACACGGGTACCGACAAATTGACTGCTTTGCGTCACGCGTAGAAGTCACCAGAGGAGTCACATCGCGGACTTGTTCCTCAGGAAAGGACTTTCGGCACGCACAAGCAGCCCGCCTGTTTTGCAGAGTCTGCAAACGTGAAGTTGCCACAGCCCGCGCAGGGATTCGAGGGGGTTTGCCAACGCGGACTATGGCAACGGCATGAAAATACCACCGCGCATTCTTGCGCGATAGTGGACGCTCTCGCGACGCGGGCGGAGTTCCCCCAGGAAGAGCCGCATGCGGCCCCCCATCCCACGCCGGACCAAGAGTCATCACAATGTGTACCTTACATACCTTTGGGATGATCTGCAGCGATTGACATGACTATGGGTATTGCCGCTAGGAGGTCAGGAGCGGGGTGCAAGACGTTCGCCGGAGAGGGCGGTTTGAGAGGCTTTAACTTTCGGGACAGTCACCGGCGATTGCACCTGCCGCCAAAGTCCCGCAGATGAAAGAATCATCAAATTGCTTAATTTACGGGAAACTCGATTTAGCACTGATCGGCGCCACGCTCCAGATTCCGAGGCCTTGCTGTGACCGAACAGATCGACAGACGCGCGGATACCACGCGGCTACAGATCCTGCGTGCGGCCTCGCGCCAGTTCGCCCATAAGTCGTACAGCTTGGTCAGCCTCGACGACATTCTCGCCGACGCGGAAGTCACCAAGGGCGCGATGTATTTTCACTTCCGCTCCAAGCACGCGTTGGCATCCGCGATCATCGAGTACCGCTTCGCCGTGGCCCAGAAAGCGGTCGACGAACTGCTCGCGCTGCGGCTGTCGGGCCTGGAGACGCTTATCGACATCTCCTACCTCGTCGCCATCGACGACATCGGCGATGAGGCGGCTCGGGCCGGTCTTAACCTGCTCGAGTCGATCGGCCGCGCCGACGGGCTGCAGGCGACTCTGCTTGGCGATTGGGTGGCAGCGTTCGGCGCAATCGCCAAGCGGGCCGTCGGCGAGGGCGACATCATCGGACACCTGGACCCGCGAGGCGTCGGCCGGCTGCTGGTTTCGATGTACTTGGGTCTACGGCAGGCGAGCGATCTGGCTGACTCCGAGCGGTTTCTGCACGACCTCGAGCAGATGTGGACACTCATCCTGCCCGGAATCGCCATGCCCGAGCGCGTCGACTACCTCACCCAGTTCGTCAGGCGACGCACCACGGTGGCGATGAAGAAGGCGATACCGCTGAAAACCGAATGACTTATGATTGCCCGTCATCACCGCTCGGTGTGCCGGCAAAGCTTTCGGAGGTACGCGGATATGGTGCGCCAAGCACGATCCGAGGCGACCCGTAGGAAGATCATTGCCGCGGCCGTCGACCTCTTCAACGAGATCGGTTACCCGGCCACCGGATTGGGCGACATCATCGAACGCGCGGAGATGACCAAGGGCGCGCTCTACTACCACTTCGATTCGAAGGAGTCGTTGGCCACCGCGATCATCGAGGAAGGCAGCGCGAATCTTGACCAGGCCTTCCGAAGCATCACCCAATCGTCGGCCCCAACGCTGGAAAGCATAATTCACGGGGTGTTCGTGGTCGTGGACATGCTCAGCACCGACCGGGTCGCGAGAAGCGGAACGCATCTGCTGCGCGCTTTCGGTGAATTCAACAAGGTCGCCGCGCGCACGTATCAGGGCTGGCTGGACGAGATGACGATCCGCGCGCGTCAGGCCATCGAGGAGGGCGACCTGCGTGCGGAGCTCGATCCCGCGGCCGTCGGCGAAGCAATCGTCGCCTCGATGCTCGGCACGGAACTGCTGTCGAGCGCGACATCGGCCGGTGTCGATGTCTTGGACCGAATCGCCAGGACGTGGAAGATCTTGCTGCCCGCGTTTGTCAGCGACGAGTCGCTTCCGTACTTTCGCGAGTTCCTGGAACGTGAGGCCATGCGGCATTCGTCGGCGGGGTCCGCCGATTAGCGGACTACAGCTCGTCGACCCACAGCCGTTCGGTCAGGTCCTGAAACGTCGCAAGGGCCACCGGGTCGTTGCCCCGCAGTAGCGCCGACTTGCTCATCTGGGCGCGCACGATCGAGTTGTCGTGGTGCATCAACTCGACAATCAAATCCGCATGGGCACGCACGACCGAGACTGCGGATTCGTCGGCGGGCATGGTGTGGAATATCTGCCGGAACTTGAGCGACTTGACCGCCTCGGGCGTGTGGCCGAGCATCTCGGCGAACGCCGCATTGGCGAACAGGATGGTGCCGTCCTCGGCGATGGCGAGCACGGGCACCGGAAAGCGCTCCAGCACGACCAGCGCGGGCAGTTCTTTGAGAAGCGCCATAGGTGTCTGCCGGTCGAGGCTGTCTCTTCTCCGCTCCACGTCCCCCATTATCGCCGCTGGCCGGGCCTCCTCATACACAATCGAGCCCCTGCGGCCCTCACATAACTAACTAGGTTTACTCTGTGCGTAGCGCTGTGCGGACAGGGAGCGAACGATGGACCTGGAATGGTCGGAGACCGACAGAGCCTTTCGTGACGAGGTGTGCGGCTTTCTCGACGAGAAGCTGACGCCGGAATTGCGGCGGGCGGGCCGGCTCATGACGAGCGTGTACGCCGACCATGAGGCGAGCATGGAATGGCAGCGAATCTTGCACGAACGTGGGTGGGCGGCGCCGGCATGGCCGGTGCGCTACGGCGGCTGTGAGTGGAGCCTGACCCAGCACTACATCTTCAGCAGGGAGTCTCAACTGGCTGGCGCTCCCTCGCTGTCGCCGATGGGCATCCGGATGGTCGCCCACGCGATCGTCGCGTTCGGCACGGAGGCGCAAAAGGATTACTTTCTTCCCCGGATTCTGACCGGCGAGGTGTTCTTCTGCCAGGGCTACTCCGAGCCCGAAGCGGGGTCGGATCTTGCGGCGCTGTCGATGGCCGCCGTGGACGATGGTGACGACCTGGTGTGCACGGGCAGCAAGATCTGGACGACGCACGCCGGCGAAGCGAACTGGATGTTCGCACTGGTGCGGACCTCGAAGAGCCAGAAGAAGCAGGAGGGCATCACATTTGTGCTCATCGACATGACCTCGCCGGGCATCCAGATCCGCCCGCTCGTCATGACGTCGGGCGAAGAGATTCAGAATCAGGTGTTCTTCGACGAGGTGCGGGTGCCGAAGTCGAATGTCCTCGGCAAGATCGATGACGGCTGGACGGTCGCGAAGTATCTGCTGGAGTTCGAGCGCGGCGGTGGTGCTGCGGCGCCGGCGCTGCAGGTGATGGCCGAGAAGATCGCCACTGTTGCGACCGAGACGCCGGGCCCGAGCGGTGGTCCCCTGCTCGACGACCCCGCCTTCGCGCGCAAGCTCGCGGACGCACGCATCCGCACCGAGGTGCTCGAGATCCTGGAGTACCGGGTCCTGGCGACGCTTGCCTCGGGCGGCAATCCGGGCACCGGGGCATCGATGCTCAAGGTGCTCGCCACCGAGTTGAGCCAGGCGCTCACCGAGCTCGCGATGGAGGCCGCGGGCCCGCGCGGACGGATCTATCAACCGCACGCGACGTGTCCCGGCGGGCCGGTGTCCGAGTACGAGCCGCCTCCGGACGGCTACGTCAGCGGCGAGCCGTGGCAAGCCATCGCTCCGCTGCGGTACTTCAATGACAGGGCCGGCTCAATCTACGCCGGCAGCAACGAGATTCAGCGCAACATTCTGGCCAAGGCGGCATTGGGTTTATAAATGGACTTCAACCTGAGCAAGGAACAGGAACTACTGCGCGACGGGCTGGTCAAGTTCCTGTCCACCAGATATGACCTCGAGAAGAGCCGGGCGGCCGCCAAGACCGGGCCAGGTTGGCAGCCCGACATCTGGCGCGGATTCGCCGACGAGCTTGGCATCCTTGGCGCCGCACTGCCCGAGGACCTCGGCGGAATCGGCGGCGGCGCAGTCGAAATCATGGTCATCGCCGAAGCGCTCGGTCACGCGCTGGTGGTGGAGCCATATGTCGACACCGCGGTGGTCGCAGGCGGACTGCTGCGGCGAGCCGGCGGCGAGGTGGCCACCGCACTTTTGGAGAAGGTGCTGACGGGCACCGCCATCGTCGCGCTGGCCGCGTCGGAGGCCGCGTCGGGCGAGCAATGGCAGGACGCGTCGACCGTGGCCGAACGCGACGGTGACGGCTGGGTGTTGCGTGGGTCGAAGATCGTCGCGATGAGCGCTCCGCTGGCAACACACGTGCTGATCACCGCGCGCACGCCCAGCGGGATTTCGCTGTTCGTCACCGAAACCGATACGAATGCACCAGGAATCGAGGCTCATCACTATCGGACGGTCGACGATCGTCGCGCATCCGATCTGGTGTTCGACGGGTTGCGTCTGCCCGACGATGCACTCCTCGGCGAGGAAGGCCAGGCGTGGGCGTCCCTTGCCAAGGCCCGCGACGAGGGTGCGGCGGCGGTTTGCGCCGAAGCGGTCGGCTGCATGCGAAAGGTGTTGGCCGACACTGTCGAATACTGCAAGCAGCGTCAGCAGTTCGGGCAGCAGATCGGCAGCTTCCAGGTCCTGCAGCACCGCATGGTCGACATGTACATGGAGCTGGAGCAGTCCGTCGCGGCGGTCTATCTGGCGGTGCTGAACCTCGATGCCGAACCCACGGTTCGCGCGCGGGCGGTATCGGCGGCCAAGGCGACGGTCGGGCGGGCCGCCCGCTTCACCGGGCAGCAGGCGGTGCAATTGCACGGCGGCATGGGCATGACCGAGGAACTGGCCATCGGCCACTACTTCAAACGACTCACCGCGATCCAGTACGAATTCGGCTCAACGGACTTTCACGTCGCGCGCTACGCCTCGCTGACGAGGTGATTTCGGCGCGCGTACGGGCGCTATGCGCGGGTTAGCGCGCCGAAGTCAGTGACGTGCGCTCACCCTGGCCGGGATCGGCCCGTCGGCGACCGTGGTGAACGGCACCGCGAGCGGGAAATCGTCGGCACACGAGCGGATCTCGATATCGCGAATGATGGTGCCCAGCGCGAGAGTCAGCTCGAGCATTGCGAAGTGATCGCCGATGCACGACCGCGTGCCGGCCCCGAACGGGATGAACTGCCACCGGTCGAGCCCGGCGAAATTCGTCGCGCTGAACCGGTCCGGATTGAACGTCAACGGGTCCTCCCACAGCGCCGGGTCACGGTGCATGCCGAAGATGCCGACCAACACCATGCTGCCCGCCTCGACGCGGCAACCGTCGACCGCGATGTCGCGCATGGCTGTTCGTCCCGCCACCGGCACCGGCGGGCAAAGCCTCAGCGCCTCGTGCACCACCTGCACGGTGTAGGGCAAGCGCGCCACATCGTCGGGCGTGAGTGGACGCTCGCCGAGGGCGGCGGCCTCGGCGGCCACGCGGTCCTGCACGTCCGGGTGGCGACCCAGCGTCCACAGCGCGAAGGCGATCGTGGTGGCCGTGGTGTCGTGGCCGGCCACGATGAAGGCGAGCATGTCGTTGCAGATGTCGTCGTCGGACAGGCGATGTCCGGTCTCGGGGTCGCTCGCTCCGATCAGCGCGCGCACCAGCGGCGCATCACGGGTGGGATCGGCACGGCAGGCCTTCAGGATGTCCTTGGCGCGCCGGTGCATGGTGGTGTACGCGGCGACGGCGCGCCTCCGCGACGGAAGCGGCAGCCAACGCGGTGGATTGACTGGACGCGTCCCGCGATCGGCGACGTGTGACAGGGTGATGTTCAACAGCTCGGCCACCGCGTAGGAGCGTTCGTCGAGGTCGGCGCCGAGGACTGAGCGGCCAAGGGCGCGCATGGTCAACCGGCGACTGGCGGCGTCCAGGTCAACCTCGGTGCCGTCCCGCCATTCGTCGGCGATCATCGCGGCGGCCTCGGCCATATGGTCAGCGAACCGCCGTACGTACTGTTTGGTGAACAGCGGTTGCAGGGTGCGCTTGCGCGACCGCCACGGCGCGTTCGGCAGGTCCGCGAGGTTGTCTCCCATCAGGAACCGCATCTCACGGTGCACAGCGGTCCGGTCGCACGCATCGTCCTTGCGGCCGAGCACATCCCGTGCCCCGGCCGGGGACATCACCCACACGATCGGCGGCGCAAACCACCTCGGGCCCAGCGTCACACGGGTGACTTGGCCGCCGGATTCGCGGAATGTCACCTGACAGGTGTGGGTCTTGCGTATCTCGGTCAGCCGCTGCTTGAACGGCAGGGGATTGGCAGGCACCAGGGGCAGCGATGCGATGTCGCAATCGTCGGTGGTGGCCATGTTCTCCCTCGGGCGCGGACGCCTTTGCGCAACGCACCCAGCCTAGACACCTCGATCGGAGGCTTCGTCAACGCACAGGGAGCGACACGCCTTCTGTGACGGTCAGCAGTTGCTCATAGGTCAGCGGCATCACCGAATCCGCCGTACCCGCGGCCGTCCAAATCACCGGATACCGAGCCAGCGTCTCGTCGACGACGGTGCGCAACCGCGCCGGGTGGCCGGTCGGCGCCACTCCCCCGATGACCTGGTCGGTCGCGGTGCGCACCAGCTGCGGGCTGGCCTTGCTGATCGCGGCGGCGCCAAGGACGCGGGCCAGGTGCTCGGTGTCGACGCGATGAGCGCCGCTGGACATCACGAGCAGCGGCTCGCCGTCGCAGTCGAACACCAGGCTGTTGGCGATCGCACCGACTTCGCAGCCGAGCTGTTGGGCCGCCGCGACGGCGGTCCTGGCGTCGGCGTCGAGGATTCTGATGGCCGGCTCGATACCGGCGGCAGCGACGGCGGCCGCCACCCGGGAATTTCGGTTGTGCACGTTTCGTAGGGTAAGTGCGTGAGTTCTCGTGGATGGATCCTGTTCCTCGCGATGAGCATCATCTGGGGCATCCCCTACCTGCTGATCAAAATCGCGGTCGAGGGTGTCTCGGTGCCGGTGCTGGTGTTCGCCAGGGTCGCGGTCGGCGCGGCGGTGCTGCTGCCGCTCGCGTTGTCCCGCCAGACCTTGAGGATCATTCGCGACCACTGGAAGGCCCTGCTGGGGTTCGCGTTCTTCGAGATCATCGCCGCGTGGTGGCTGCTGTCGGACGCCGAACGCCACCTGACCAGTTCGATGACCGGCCTGCTCATCGCCGCAGCACCGATTGTCGCCGCGGTGCTGGACCGCATTACCGGCGGGGAGCGGCTGGGCTACAAGCGGATCCTCGGCCTGACTATCGGCATCGCGGGGGTGGCGGTGCTCGCAGGTCCGCACATCGGGGGCCACACCTGGCCGATCATCGAGGTGCTCCTGGTGGCCACTTGTTACGCCATCGCGCCGTTGATCGCGGCCCGTCATCTGGCCGACGTGCCTGCGCTGCCGATGACCGCGGTGTGCCTCGGCTTCGCCGCGCTGGTGTACGCGGCGCCCGCGGCGGCAACCTGGCCGGATGAAATGCCGTCCACCCGGGTGCTTTTGGCGCTCGGCGCGTTGGCCCTGATCTGCACGGCACTCGCGTTCATCGTGTTCTTCGCGCTCATTCGCGAGGTAGGGGCGGCCCGCGCACTGGTCTTCACCTACATCAACCCTGCGGTCGCGTTGGCAGCGGGCGTGATCGTGCTGAACGAACCGCTGACGCCGTGGAACGTCGCCGCGCTTGTCCTGATCATGATCGGCTGTGTGCTGGCCACCCGGCGCCATCCCGACCGCGAATCGGAGATCGCGATCGAGGCACAAGCCGCCCCGCGGTGAGGTTCAGCCGTCGTAGTACTCGTGCCAGGAGACCCTGACCATGCCGGGCGGTGCCAGCGCACCCTCGGGCGCGAGCATGATGGCCCTGTTGTCGACGACGATGTCGTTCGCGCGGTGGTTCCAGTCGAAATTGAAGACCTTTTCGAAGTAGCCGGCGACCTCAGGGTCGTGAATGATCAGCCCCGCGTCGCGATTGCGCAGCGCGCCGTCGGTGGACCAATTAGCGCTGCTCACCAGCACCGACCGCCCGTCGACGATGATGCCCTTGTTGTGAATGGGCGATTGGCTCCTGAACAACGTGAGGTCTTTGAAGCCGGCCTTGCTCACCAGATCGTGCACCTGGGTGATCGCCGTGGCACGACTCGCCACGATGATCCTCATCTCGAAGCCGGGAGTGTTGCTCAGCTCGGCCAACGTGTTGAGGACTTCGGTGTACGGCTCGTCGCCTTCCTCGTCGCTGTAGTTGATGTAGCTGAACTGCATGTGCACCGATTGCTCCGCGCCCTTGATCAGCTCGTGCACCTTGGCGATGTAGTTGTCCGGCGTCAACACCGGCTCGATCTCGAATGCCTGCCCATGGGTCGGCAACCGCTCCGGCTCGAATGGCCCGATCTCCTCCTCCTCGGCGAGCAGCGATACGTCCGCCAACTCATCGATTTCGACGAACAGGTCGGGATAAGCCACCTTGTCCAGAAACGCCGCTTCTAGGGTCTCCTCCGCTTCGGATCCGTCCCGGTCGTGCGTGATGTATTGCTCAAACAACTGTGCCAAGCCTTCGTGGTCGACGATGACGTGCCACTCACGGTTTTTCTTGTACATGCCCGTTCTCGCGGACTCGTCACCGATCGGGTCGTTGTCGGCTTGGCTGTTACGCGACCAGTTACCGCTGGACAGCCAGAAGGAACGCGAGTCCCGCACCGCGACCTTCGGGTGATACGCGCTTTCGAACCGCCGGTTGGGGCTGCACCGCACGATCCATCCGTCGAAGGCGTCGCCCAGCTTCGTCCCGTGCTTGGCCCAGATGTCCTTTTCGTCCTGAGCGAGCGAATCATCCAATGTCATGGTGACATTCACGTTGTTGGCGCGCACTGTCTCGATGAACGTCTTCGCAATGTAGTCGGCGTTGTAGTCGTACATCGCCACCGTCAGAGACCGCTGGGTCCCTTCGATGAACGGTTTGAGCACCGTGCGCCATCCCGCGTCCGGGCCGACGTGGCAGAGCAGCGGCTCTTCGACCTCGAACACCTCATTGATCGGATCACCGTCGATCGGCTGATACGTCAGCGCCGCGGCCTCCAACGGCGTGAACTCGGGCAACTCCAAGCGTTCACGGCCGACCGCCAGTTGCCGAAGCGGATCGGCCTGCATCACCGCGACGCGGTACGGGCCCAACTGGCTTGGCGCCCTTTCTTCTTCGAGGAGTTCCGTTGACGCCAGCACCCGGCTGACAAACACGACGATGGCGGGCTCTTTGACAATGGCACCATCGACGATGGCGAACCCCGGCTCGGCGGTCACGAAGTTCGGGATGGCAGTGAGTGTGTCGATGTGCTCTGCGATGACGCTCGCTACTTCGGCGCGTTCCTGCTCGGTCAAGGCGCTCATGGGGTGGAAGCTATCAACGGCACGGAGCCGGCGGAGTCGATCCGGCAATCGAATTCGATTCTGCGCTCAGTACGATCGGCCAGATCAACTGATTGGTGGAGAGGGAACCAGATGGCGGTGCTGACGGCTCAGCACGAAGACTTCCCGCGGTGGTACCAAGATGTGCTGACCAAGGCGAAGCTGGCCGAAAACGGCCCCGCGCGCGGCACCATGGTGATCCGGCCGAACGGCTACGCGATTTGGGAGCGGATGCAGGCGGAGGTCGACGGGCGGATCAAGGCCGCAGGCGCGCAGAACGCGTACTTCCCCTTGCTGATTCCCATGGACTTCTTCGAACGCGAGGCCGAGCACGTCGAGGGATTCAGTCCCGAGCTTGCCGTGGTGACCCACGGCGGAGGCAAGGAGCTGACCGAGCCGCTTGCCATCCGGCCGACCAGCGAGGCGGTCATCGGCGAGTACATGTCCAAGTGGATCGACAGCTACCGGGACCTGCCGCTGCTGCTCAACCAATGGTCCAACGTCGTCCGGTGGGAATTGCGGCCACGAATCTTCCTGCGCACCACGGAGTTCCTGTGGCAGGAAGGGCACACCGCACATGTCACCGAACCCGACGCGCGCCAGTACGCCCGCGGCATTCTGCGCGATGTCTACGAAGACTTCATGCGCAACGTCCTTGCGATGCCGGTGATCGTCGGACGCAAGACCGTCAAGGAGCGGTTCGCCGGGGCGGCGAACACCATGACGTGTGAAGGCGTCATGCGTGACGGTAAGGCGCTACAGATGGCCACCTCGCACGAACTCGGTCAGCGATTCAGCCGCGCTTTCAATATCAGCTACGCCAACGCCGAGGGTTCGAACGAGCTGTGCTGGACCACCTCCTGGGGTGCGTCGACCCGCATGCTTGGCGGGCTGATCATGGGCCACGGCGATGACTACGGGCTCGTGTTGCCGCCTGCGCTGGCACCGATCCAGGTTGTCGTCGTGGTGGTCAAGGAAAGCGATGGTCAGGTCACGCGTGCCGCGACGACGCTGGTCGAGTCGCTCACGGCCCATGGTGTGCGAGTGCGACTGGACGCCAACGTCGATTCGGGCTTCGGTTGGCGAGCCACCGAGTGGGATCTGCAGGGCGTGCCGATCCGGGTGGAACTCGGTCCGCGCGACCTGGCCGAGAACTCGGCCCTGCTCTACCGGCGCGATACCCGCGACAAGACCAAGGTGCATCTCGACACCGTCGTCGAGGAGGCACATCGGCTGATCGATCGCATCCAGACCGACATGCTCACCTCGGCGACCGCCCGCCGTGATGCGTTCATCACCGACTGCACAACCCTCGAGGAGGCGCGCGACGCCGCGGAGACGGGCGTCGCCCGGCTGCCGTGGGAAGCGGTCGGCGCCTCGGGTGAGAGCAAGCTGGCCACCGGTGGCCTCACCGTGAGGTGCCTGCAGCGCAGCGACGGATCATTGCCCGAGACCGATGACGACTCCGGCGCGCTGGCCTATATCGCGAGGGCTTACTGACGACCTGCGGCTATTGGTTGCCGACTTCTTCCTGGTACTTCTTCGTCATGTGGTCGATGGCCTGCAGCTGCGTCTTGGCCAGGTCCTCGCGCACCTCGCTGGCGCGCCGCGCCGCCGCGAGCGTCGGCTCGGCCAGGCCCTGGAAATGGGGCATCACTTCTGCGGCGAACAGTTCCGCGGATCGCTTGGTGGCCAACGGGTTTGCCCATTCGTGCCCCATCTGCAGCATGCAGCCGAACCCGCCGGACTGGTCCCACAGCCGTTGCACTTGGGCGCGCGCACGCTCCGGAGTGCCGATCACGCCGGCGCCTGCGTCGTTGATGATGTCGATCATCGCGTCGGTCTGATCGCCTGGGATGGTCATCTGAGGGAATGCGGCAACTTTCTGGAAGTACCGGAACCACGATTCGATTCCAAATTTCACGTCGGCGCGCGCCTGTTCGTCAGTCTCGGCGATGTGGAACGGCCCGACCAGCGTCCAGTTCTTGCGGTCGACGGTCGTGCCGAACGCGGCCGCGCGCTCCTCGACGATGCCCCAGTGATACGCCAGCGCGTCGAAGCCTTCCACGACAAGTGTTGCGCCGATGGACAGAAGGCCGATGCCGTGCTTGCCTGCCAGGCGCGCACCCGTCGGCGACGCGACCCCAGCGACGGCCAGCGGGATCCCGCCGTCGGAGTATGGCGCAAGCTGCAGCTGCGCGTCGAACAGTTCGTGGGTCGGGGTTTTCGCCGAGACGGTCTCGCCGGCAAGCAGGCGAACGACGATGTCCAGATTCGTCTCGAGCAGCTCGCGGGTGTCGGTGGGGGTGAGACCGATCATCGCGGAGTCGGTCGGCAACGAGCCAGGCCCCATGCCGCCGATGATGCGTCCATGGGTGAGGTGATCGAGCAGCATCAGGCGGTCGGCGACCCAGAGTGGGTTGTGATACGAGAGCGAGATGACGCCGGTGCCGAACCGAATCCGCTTGGCCCGTTCTGCGGCAGCGGCAATGAAGACCTCGGGTGAGCTGATGATCTCGCTGCCCGCGGAGTGATGTTCACCGATCCACACTTCGTCGAACCCGAGCGCGTCGAGATGCTCGACGAACTCCAGGTCTCGCTGCAAGGCCAGCGTCGGGTTGGTGCCCGCGGGGTGGAACGGCGCAACGAAGTATCCGAACCTGAGCTTGGCCATGCCGCCTCCTGCAATCGCGATACCTCGGACGATAACGAGTCGGACGTATTAAGTTGCCGATCTGGCTCGAAACGCCTTTCTGCGAGCTAGCCTCGAACCCATCCGGAAGTTTGCTGCGGTGCAGCTCCCGGCAAGTCATAGCGATGACCAGATTCGCAGAGAAGGCAGGAACCGATGAGAAAATACCGACTGCTTTGCGGCGCGGGGGCCATTGCTCTGGGGATGGCGCTGAGTTGCGCAACTCCTGCCTCCGCCGGTCCTTTCGACCAGGCGTGCGTGCGGCCGGACGGCACGCCATGCCCGGCGATGCCACCGGGCTGCGTCCATGAAAACGGCATGCCGTGCTCGGGCTCGCTGCCCGACATCAACGCCGCCTGCAATCAAAACCCGGTGGTCTGCCGGTGGCTGACCGGATAACTGCCGCCTACAAATCTGCGGCCTTGAGGTAGCAGTCGCTGCGGGCCGACAGCACCGCGGCCACCCTGGTGCCAAACCGGATTTCCGCGTCGTTGTCGCCGGAGATCGCCACGTCGTGATGGCCCGGCTTGTCGGCGTTGACGACCACCTTTCTCGCACCCAGTGCGGCCGCCCTTTCCCGTACCCGCGCCAGTGCCTGCGGCCACACCTCATCAGAGATGGGGCCTTCAAAGACGATCTGGCGCGGCAGTATCTGCACGCCCCGCGTGTCGGCGAGCGGCCCTGGACACGTGACCGAGGTGTTGGACCGGTTCCAGTGCCACTTCAATCCGGGCACCAGTGCCGTGATGTCATGGGCCATCTGCTGCAGCGTGGCCCCGTAGCGCGCAAGGGCGTCCTCTGCAGATCCCTTGGCGCGCAGGTCGTTCTCCATCGCAGCGACTTGGTCTGGTTTCGTTTCAGGCTCGTGTTTCGTGGACAGCGCATCGCCCGGCCAGAAGAAGAAGACCGCCGCGGCGATCACCACGATGACGGCAACGGCAACGACGGCGCGGCGACTACTTCGCCACCACGCGACAGGCCGCCGCTCGGTCGGCTGCGTCATGTGCACACCGCGTCTTCGAAGGTCAACGCCATTGAGCCCAGTATAGTTAGCGCCCGCGGTGCGACTGGGAGGCAATTTTTGTCTGGCGATGAGGGCGACGACGAGCCGGACTCCCATGCTGAATTGCCGATCGATCCCGATGCCGGCGCCAGGCCCATGCATTGGCAAGTCAGCGCAGTGTTGTTGGTCTTCTGCGGTGGCGTGCTGGGCACGGCTCTTCGCTACACGGGGGAAACGCTTGTACCCCACGATGGTTCGAGTTGGCCGTGGGCTACGTTCACCGTCAACCTGGTGGGCGCGTTCGTATTGGGCGCTCTGCTAGAGGGACTTGCACGCGCCGGGGACGACACCGGATGGCGCCGACGGGCCCGCCTGTTCGCAGGGACCGGATTCTGCGGCGCGTTCACCACGTACAGCGCGTTCGCGTTGGAGATTTCGGTGCTTGGCAAGGGCTCACACTTCGTGACTGCGGTCGGATACGGACTGGCGAGCGTGGTCGGCGGCGTCATCCTGGCATGGCTGGGAATCGTGCTGGCCGCGGGCGTCCGTCGCAGGCGGGTGCACTCGTGATCACCGCGCTCACGCTCCTCGCCGGGGCGGCTGGTGCGGTGACCCGATTCCTGATCGACGCTGAAGTCAAGCGGCGTTGGCCATCTCCGTTCCCATGGGCCACGTTCGGCATCAACGTCACCGGTTCCCTACTGCTGGGGGTTCTGGCGGGTGCCGTGCTGTTTCACGATCAACCGTCAGCGTGGCAGACCATCCTGGGAACGGGATTCTGCGGCGGCTACACCACTTTCAGCACGGCAAGCTTCGAAACCGTCCGGCTCGTCCAGCAGAAGGCACCCGGACGAGCGTTGTTCAACGCCCTGGGATCGCTTATTGCATCAGTGGCCGCCTGTGCCTGCGGACTCGCCGTGGTTTGGGCGCTATGAGCGAGAACCGCACGATCGCTCACCGAATCATTCTCGATGCTGAGCTAGTGGAGAAGTCGAACCGAACGCTGTTCAGGTAGGTTTCCCCAGGGCGCAGTGCCGCCGACGGAAAGTGCGAGATGTTGGGCGCATCGGGAAAGGTCTGTGTCTCCAATGTGAATCCGGCAAAGGCGGGGTACTTCCCCGCCGGCACCTTGGCCGTCACGCCCTCGAGGTACCCGCCGACGTACAGCTGAACGCCAGGCTGGTTAGTCGACATGGTCATTTGACGTCCGCTGACGGGGTCGGTTACGAACACGGCCTCGCGCATTCCCGTACCGGCCAGGACGAAGTTGTGGTCATAACCCACACCTGATTCGGTTACCCGGCCCGCGCCTGAGTGTTGGACTTCGGCGATGTGGGCTCCGATAGCGGTCGGATGACGGAAATCGAACGGCGTGCCTTCAACTTTTCGGACCTCACCCGTCGGCAATAGTTCGTCGTCAACGGGAAGGTAGTACTCGCTGCGCATTTCGAGGAGGTGGTCAAGGATGGTGCCCGACCCGTGACCTCCGAGGTTGAAGTACGAGTGGTGCACCGTGTTGACGATCGTTGGCTCGTCCGTTGTTGCCGCGATGTCGATGCTCAGGCTGCGCGCATCGAGTCGGTAAGTCACCGACATGGTCAGATTTCCCGGATAGCCCTCTTCCCCGGCTGGTGAGATGCGCCGGAATGTGACCTCGTTCGCCTTGAAATCCTGGTCCGCGTTCCACGTCTTGCGGTCGAATCCGGAAGTGCCACCGTGCAAGTGGTTGTTGCCCTCGTTGATCGACAATTGGATCGGTTTTCCGTCGATGGTGAGCTTGCCGCCTCGGATCCGGTTCGCGAAGCGGCCGGCGGTGGATCCCATGTAGTTGTCGTCAGTTGCGATTTCGTCGAATGCGGAGCGCTGCAGCACAATGTCGGCAAGCACGCCGTCCCGGTCGGGAACATGAAGTTCGAGCAGTCTTGCTCCGAGGTCGGTGACGACCGCCTTGCAGGTGTCATTGGCAATGGTGAGGACGTGGACTTCGTGTCCGTCGACGTCGACGGTGGTGGTCTCGATCATGGGCGTGCTTCCTTTCGGCGTGAATGCGATGGCGTTGTCAGAGCTGCCAGTGATTGGCTGGGAGGCCGGCGACGTCGACCCCGGCCAGGAAGAGGCTTCCCGCATGCGGATTGGCTGCGCGCTGGGCAGCGGTCAGGTCATCGATGGCGGTGGTGATCACGAGGGTGTCGAGGTCAGCGCCGGCGAAGGTGACGCTCGACGCGTAGGGCGAGTCGACGGTCACGACGGCGAGCTGTTCGCCCGCCGGGTTGAACTGCCGGACCTGGCCGGGACCCCAAACAGCGAGCCAGATATTTCCCTCGGCGTCCACGCACATCCCGTCGGGCGAGCCGTCCGTCACGTGGAAGGCGATCTCACGCTGCCCGCAGGCGCCGGTGGCGGCGTCGTAATCCCGACGCCACACGATGCCAGGCGTGGTGTCCACCGAGTACAGAGTGTTGCCGTCGGGCGACCAAGCCAGTCCATTCGACATCTGCAGGTCGTCGTCCAACACCGTGACTTCGCCGTCGGAGTCGATCCTGTACAGCGATTCCGCGACCTCATCTCCCAGAGCGAGGGTGCCGACGAGGAAGCGGCCTGCGGCATCGCACTTGCCGTCGTTGAAGCGACGATGCTCCGAATCCGCGATGGGGCGCGCCAGCTCGGTCAGGACTCCGTCGGCGTCCATCAGGTAGACCGCGTGATGCCCGGCCACCAAGAGCTCTCGACCGCGCGCGGTCGCCACGGCGCCGACGGTGCAGTCGACGTGATGTGAGGCGGTGGGGTCGATGCCGTCGGGTGTGAGTCGGCCTTCGTGAACGTCGCCGTTGGAAATGTCGACCCACAACAGCCGATCATTGACCGCATCCCACACGGGCCCCTCGGCGAGTTGATAGGTACTTGTGGTAGCGCGTTGCGCACCATAGGTTTTCATCGCTTCTCTCCTTGAGGTCGACGGGCGAATCCATGCCCAGCGGGCGCTGCCTCAGCGGCTGGTGTATCCCGGTTCAGCGCGGCGTTCGAGTTCGGCTCGGGTTGGCAGGCCCTCCCAGTCCCCTGCGGTTCCCACGGTGCAGGCGGCACAGATGGTCGCCCACTGCAAGCGGCCCGCAATGTCGAGGCCATGTGAACGTGCCGCCAGATATCCCGCAACGAAGCTATCGCCGGCGCCGATGGTGTCGATGACGTCGACGGACAACGCGTCCACGTGGGCGACTTCGTCAGCGCCGGTGACCGCGCAGGCACCGATGCTTCCACGCTTGACCACGACTTCGGCAACACCCAGCGCAACGAGCCCGCGTGCGGCGGCCCCTGGATCGGTCTCCTCCGTCAGCACGTGTAGCTCATCGTCACCGACGAACAGGATGTCGACATGGCTCAGGATGCTGCGGGTCTCGGCAGCGGCTTGGCTGGCGCTGGACAGAGTCGAACGGTAGTTGATGTCGAAAGAAACGGTGGCGCCGCACTTTTCGGCGCGTTCGAGCGCACGCCAGACCGCTTCGCGCGCGCTAGCGCTGAGAATTGGGGTGATTCCGGTCAGATGCACAATGGCGATGTCATCGATCCGGTCGAATGCGGCGTCTACGTCTGCGGCGCCCACCTCAGATCCGGCCAGACCCGCGCGGTAGTACTCGACCGCGACGTAGTTGGGAGTGCGGTGGTCACGCAGCATGAATCCGGTACGGGTATTGGATGATTCGCGGACGAAGCGGACGTCAACGCCTTCGGCCCGTAGTTCGCGCAAAATACGCCGGCCGATGGAGTCAGTTCCGACGACGCCGACCCAGGCGGCGTCGTGGCCGAGGCGGCGCATCCCGACTGCAACCGTCGCCTCGGCGCCAGCGGTAGACAATCGTAAGTGAGTCGTCGTCTCCAGCGGTGTTCCCGGCGACGTAGAGGCGACCCCAAGGGTCTCCCCCACTGTCAACAGGGTGGCCATCAGAACTCCTCGTCAGTAGGAAGGGTGAACGCACGGAGATCTCAATTGGTAACGGCGGCCTGGTATTCCAGGATCCGTGCGTGCAGGTCGTCCTTCGGTCCGCCATCCGGCGCGGACGCCAGCAGTGAGCCGCCGAGGCCGAACGCCACGGCTCCCGCAGCGAGGTAGGCAGGTATCTCGGACAATTTGACGCCGCCAGTCGGCACCAGGGGGATGTCCGGGTACGGGCCGGCGACGAGTTCCCGCACGTATCCAGGTCCGCCGACGGAGGCCGGGAACAACTTCACGGCCGTCGCTCCCGCCTGCCAGGCAGCGAACACCTCGGTAGGCGTGAACGCACCGGCCAGAACGGGCAGGCCGACGCTGCGGGCGTATGCGATCACCGCGGGGTCGAAGTTCGGTGTCACGATAAATGCAGCACCGGCCCGGTGCGCAGCGACGGCACTCTCGGCCGTCGTCACGGACCCGACTCCCACACACGCACCGGGTCCTAACTCCTCGATGATCGGCGGTAGCGCTGCGAGCACACCTGTCGTCGTGAGGGGGAACTCGAGGATGTTGAGGCCGGCCTGCACGAGAGTAGCTGCCGTGGAGGCGAAGTGCTCGACGGAACGGGCTCGGATGATGGCCACGCAGCGTTGGGCCCGCAGCGCATCGAGGTCGAGGACCACCATCTCAGCGCGCCTCTGACCGCAGGTCGAAAAGGATCTTGCCGCGCGGTCCGTCGCCATCGGTGCGAGCCAGTTGCTCGAAGGCTGAGGCGAACTCGTCGATACGGTAGTGATGCGTGATCAACGGACTGAGTTGAATCTGGCCTGAATTCAGCAGACGCACCGTTTCGGCCCATGCCGTGGCGGTGTAGCTGAAACTGCCCCGGATGGTGAGGTCGTGGTTCACGACGTCGTCGACGTACAGTTTCGCGGCGTTGCCGTGGCCGGCGATCCCCAGCAGCAGCACCTTTCCGCTCTTGGCGACCGCATCCAATGCCGTCTCGACGGCGGCGGTGCCGCCGGCCGCCTCGATGACCACATCGTAGCTACGCGCCGCGGGCGCATCGGTGCTGAACCTGTCTGCGCCAACGGATGTCGCAAGATCGGCTTGTGCCGCACGCCGACCCACCATCGCGACCAAGGATGGCGACCACATCCGCACCAGGTGCGCGGCGAGGAGGGCTACCGTGCCGTCGCCGATGACCAACACGCGGGCACCCGGCACAACACCGATGTCGCGCAGTCCGCGCAGCACGACGGCCGCGGGTTCGACCAGGGCGGCGTCCTGCAGCGACACGTCGTCGCCGAGTCGGTGAGTCAACGCCGCAGGCGCGACGACGGCTGGGCCGGCGGCACCGTCGACAGTGAAGCCGAGTTCGTCGTAATTAGTACACAGGTTCGTCTTGCCCGCCCGGCACTGCGCACATAGCGAACACGCCAGGACGCCTTCGACGACCACGGGGTCGCCGGCGGACAGGCCGTCGACTCCGGCGCCGACGGCAAGGATCGTGCCCGACCACTCATGACCCAGCACGAGCGGATAACGCACGTAGGCCGGATCAAGGTCGCCGTGCAGAATCTCCAGATCCGTGCCGCAGACACCGACGAACTTGGGTGTTACCAGCACCTCTCCCGCGCCGGGCGCGGTGTAGGTCCGCGGCTCCAGACCCACGTCGTCGGGTCCACGGACGACAAGGGCCAGTCCTGTGACCGCCGCATCAGCCATGTCCGCTCAACTTTCCGACCGGTCGGCCGATTGCCACGTCGGTCCGCCTGTGGCCGCTGCGATCTCGTCGGCGGCGTCGAGAACCATCGCCCCGAAGTCGGGGACTCGCCACGCGGGTAAGTCGGCCTTCAATCCCGTGATGCTGATCGCGCCCAGCGGCGAGCCATCCGTCGAGCGGAACGGCGCCGCGATGCAGAACACGCCTTCGTCGTCTTCTTCGTCGTCGAGCGCATAGCCGCGCTTGGAGATGACGGCCAGATCGCGGACGAGATCCTCGACGTCGGTGATCGTGTTTCGGGTACGTCTCGGTAGACCGGTTTCGGCGACGATCCGCCTGACCTCAGCCTCGGGTAGGCAAGCCAGTATTGCCTTTCCGGCCGCGCTGACGTGCGGCAGCTCTCGTCGACCCAACGGCGTGAAGAAGCGGATCACTCCGGGTGCATCGACGCGATCCTCGAACACGGGGTGCCCGTCGATGTGCGAGGCAAGCCGCGACGTCCAGCCAGACCTCTCGGTCAGCCGCTGCGCCACCGGGCGCGCGACGTCCAACCACGGCAAGGACTCGCGGTGACCTTCGGCGAGGTGGACCACGGCAGGTCCAAGCCGGTAACGCGGTCCCCGTCCGTAGCCGTTGACGTAGTCGTAGTCCATCAAGGTGCGCAACAACGCCAGCACGGTGCTCTTCGTACCGCCCACTTGCTTGGCCGCTTCAGTGAGAGATAAACCTTCGCCGCCGGCCGCAGCCAGTTCATTCAGCAGTCGCAGGGCGCGTGCCACACCCTGCAATTGGTTCTTGCCGCGCCCTTCGCTAGCTTCGCTGTTCGGCTCAGCCGACCGAGATATTGGCATGCCGAACACGCTAACAGAAGCATCCTGGCCTCGACAAGCGGCGAGTACATGGCTTTTCGGCAGTTGACAGCAGAAATGCCAAGCTGTACGTTCGGCTCACCAAAACAGAATGCGGCCTATCCGAACAAAATTGACATGGAGCACCGGATGAGTGACTCAGTTCAACCCGCACGGACCTTCAATCGCCGCCAAGCATTGGGCTTCGGCCTGGCCGCCGCAGGCGGTATGGCGTTCCTTGCCGCCTGTTCCTCGGACAGCACCACGCCCACCACGCAGCCCACGGCCATTCAGGCCAACACTGGAAAGATCACGATCCTGACGTGGGAGACCTACCACGACACACCGTGGCTGGACGCCTACAAAGCGCAGACCGGCGTACAAGTCGAAGCGATCACCGTCGGCTCGGGCGATGAGCTGTTCGCCAAAGCCCAGTCCGGCACGGTCAAACCCGACCTGCTCTACTTCGACAGCGGGTTGATACCCCGATTCGTCAAGGCCAACCTGATCGCGCCGGTCGTGCTCGACAGACTCAAGAACACCGCGCTGATCACCCCAGGTTTGAACTGGCAGACGAACAACACGTACGACAACTTGCTCTACGGGGTGCCGTACAACTGGGGCAACCAGCCCCTCATGTACAACGCCAGCGTCATCACGACTCCGCCGAACAGCTGGGGGGCCCTGTGGGATCCGGCTTACAAGGGCAAAGTCGTCATGTTCGATGCCGCCGACGTCACAATCCCGATGGTCGCCCTATACGTGGGCGCCAAGGACCCCTACCACTTGACCGACGAAGAAATCGACAAGGTCCGCGACGCCCTGCAGAAGCTACGCCCCCAAGTTCGCACGATCGCAAAGGGATTCGACGACGCAGTCAGCATCTTCGCTGCCGGCGACGGCGTGATCGGTTACTGCCAGAACATCAGCGAAGTGGCCCAGCTCAATAAGGACGGCAAGAACTTCGCCTACACCTTCCCCAAGGAAGGCACCCCATCCTGGCAGGACAACGCCGCCATCACCGGCGCAGGACAGCGCCAAGAGGTCTACGACTTCATCGACGCGAACACCACCGTGCCCTGGCAAGCGCGCTTCATCGAAGCCTCGAGCAACAATGGCATTCTGAGCGCCGACGAAGCGCGCAAGGGAGGGGTTCCCGACGACGTCCTCGAGCTGACCAACATCCTCGACGCGCAGGACCCCGCATTCTGGTCAAAGATGCGGCCCCTGCAGGATCCAGAGAGCATCTCGATGCGACTCGACGTGTGGAACGAGTTCAAGGCAGGCGCCTGAGATGACCGCCACCCTGCAATCGTCCGCCGGCGGTATCGAGCTGCGAGACCTCACCAAGACCTATCCCGGCGCCAAAGAACCTACGCTGAGCGATCTTTCACTGAACATCGCCGATGGTGAGTTCTTCTCGCTGCTGGGCCCGAGCGGGTCCGGCAAGACGACCACGCTGCGCCTGATCGCCGGCTTCGAGAGCCCGGACAGCGGAGTCGTGCTGCTCGACGGCCGGGACGTCACCAAGGTTCCGCCGTACCGGCGCAGCGTCAACACCGTCTTCCAGAACTACGCTCTCTTTCCGCATTTGACCGTCGCCAAGAACGTCGCCTATCCGCTGAAGATGAAGGGCGCGCAACGCTCGTCGATCAGCGAGGCGGCCGGATCGGCGCTCGAGCTTGTCGGCATGGAGACCTACGCCAAGCGGTTGCCTCACGAATTGTCCGGCGGGCAGCGGCAGCGCGTTGCGCTGGCACGGGCACTGGTGTCCCGCCCTAAGGTCGTGTTGCTCGACGAACCACTGGGGGCACTGGATCTCCAACTGCGCCACAAGATGCAGGTCGTACTCAAAGACCTTCACGACCAGATTGGAATCACCTTCATATACGTCACGCACGATCAAGGTGAGGCACTGGCGATGTCGGACCGCGTCGCCGTCATGAATCTCGGCCGCATCGAACAATGCGCGTCGGCTCAGGACATCTACTGTCGTCCCGCGACCCGGTTCGTGGCCAGCTTCATCGGGAAGTCGAATCTGCTCGATTGCCATCTGCAGGGCGGCGTAGTCGATTGGCACGGCATCAAACTCGGCATCGACGACGCGCATGGGCCCGGCGGCGACGCCGCCCTCGTGGTACGCACCGAAGCAGTGCGCATCCTGTCGGCCGACCAGGCCGCCGGCGCCTCGAACACGTTCACCGCTCGCGTCCGCCAGCGCGTATTCCTCGGCGACGCCGACGAGGTGGTACTGACCGTCAACGGCAGTGAACTCGTCGCCAAAGTGCCTGCCAACGCGGGCGTTTCGTGCGTACCCGGCGACGACGTCCACGTTCAGGTGCTTCCCGGCGACCTGAGGCGAGTCCATGCTTGACGTCGCGGTTCGTCCTGCGCCTGCCAAGAAAGCCGCCCACATGCCCTCATCGAAGTCCAACCGCATGCCCTCGGCGCGGCTGATGGCCGCCGTACCCGTGTACGCCTGGCTGCTACTGCTCGTGGCCGCTCCGAACGCGCTGCTGCTGGCTTACAGCTTCTGGACGTCCGGAGACCTCGGCCTCGACCGGACCTTCACGCTGAACAACTACATCACGGTGCTGACCTCGTCCACCAACACCCGGCTGATCATCCGCACCGTCGGAATCGCCTTGGCAGTAGCGCTATTCGCCACGCTGCTGGCATTCCCGATGGCGTTCATCGTCAGTCAGAAGCTCAAGCGAGGCCGGATGGTCGCCGTCATGCTCGTCGTCGTGCCCCTGTGGGTAAGCCTGCTCATCCGCGTCTTCGCGTGGAAGATCATCCTCGGCGACACCGGCGTGCTCAACACGGGACTGATGGCACTCGGCGTCATCGACCGCCCGATCGGATTCCTGCTCTACACCAGGTTCACGGTGTTCCTCACGCTGACCACCGTGGCCATTCCCTTCGTATTCGTCGCCGCGTACACCTCACTTGAGCGTGTGCCCAAGTCTGTTCTGGAGGCATCGTCGGACCTCGGGGCGTCCAGCGCCAAACGATTCACCACCATCATCTGGCCCCTTGCCCGGCAAGGTGTGGCCATCGGTTTCACGCTCGCCTTCGTCCTTGCCGTCGGCGACTACCTCTCACCGTCTCTGGTGGGCGGTCTCAGCGGCACCATGGTCGGTTCGGTGATCGTCTCTCAGTTCGGCGTGGCCAACAACTGGCCGCTCGGCGCAGCGCTGGCCATCATCCTGCTCGCCGTCGTCACCGTGGTCGCGGGCGCCGTCGCGCGTGCGGGCCGCGCTACCGGGGTGCTCGAAGGCGACACGGGCGCCGGCATCAGCACCGATGCCGTCCCTGGCTCGCAGCTTCGCCGTCACATCGCCGACGTGCTGTCCTACACCTATCTCGCGTTCGCGTACGGCCTTCTCTACCTCCCCCTGCTAGCGATCGCAGTGTTCTCGCTCAACGACTCTCGCGTGCAGACACTCCCCATCAAGGGCCTCAGCTTCACGTGGTACCGCCAGTTGTCGGATTCGCCCGAACTCATCGCGGCATTCCAGCGCAGCGTCATCGTCGCGGTCGGCGCCGTCGTGATTTCGTTGCTCTTCGGCATCGTGTTCGCGCTCATCTTCGCCTATCGCACACCGCGCGGTGCCGGTGTGCTCCAGGGCGCCTTGACGCTGCCGTTCCTGCTGCCCGGCGTGATTCTGGGGCTATCCCTGGCGATCGTCTTCCGCACGATCGGGTTGCCGTTCGGTCTGGCCACCGTGATCCTGGGCCACGCCACCTTCATCACGCCCATCGTGATGGCGGTCCTGCTGGCTCGGCTGCGGCAGATGGATCCCAGCCTCGTGCACGCCGCCCTGGACCTTGGCGCAACCCCAGTGCGTGCGTTCGCGGGAATCGTCCTGCCGCAATTGCGCACTGCGTTCGTCGGAGCCGCCCTTCTGGGGTTCACATTGTCCTTCGACGAGGTTCTGGTCACGTTCTTCCTGACAGGCGAGCAACCCACCCTGCCGGTGTACATCTACAACCAGCTGAGGTTCGGCTTCACCCCCACCATCAACGCCTTGTTCACCTGCATCGTCGTCGCCAGCGTGGCCCTGCTACTGATGGCGCTGAAGTTCATCACCGGACGAAACTCCAATAATGCACCCACCGAGGCACTGGCCCTTGGCTGACCCCGCGCCGCGAGACCGTCGCGCCTCAAACCGGTAAGTGCGGCAACGATTTACGAAACAGGAGAAAACACATGCCTGCTCAGTCCACGACCTACGACGTCATCGTCATCGGCGCCGGACACAACGGACTGGTGACCGCCAACTATCTCGCGCGCTACGGCCGACGGGTCCTCGTACTCGAAGCCCGCGACGTCGTCGGCGGCGCCTCGGTCACCGAGGAACTCATACCCGGCGCCAAATGGTCGTCGTGCGCGTTCATTGCCGACATGATCCGACCCGAAATCGTCGCCGATCTCGAGCTGAAGAAATTCGGGTTCCACATGTACAGCCCCGCTACCATGGGGTTCGCACTGTTCCCCGACGGTCGGAATCTGTTCCTGCACAAGCGTGTCGCCGACACCTTGCGACAGCTCGAACGACACTCCGTGGCGGACGCCAAGAACTTCCTGCAATGGGGCGCTCGATTGCGGCGCTTCGGTGACTACATGCGTCCGTGGCTGATGTCGTCACCACCTACGCGCGAACAGATTCGGTCCGAATTCGAGTGCAACGGCGAACTCGACCTGTACCACGACTTCTTCGAGTCCTCCACGCACGACCTGATGGATCGCTACTTCGAAAACGATCTCATCAAAGGTTTCTTGACGTTCTACGGAATGGTGTCGGTCTTCGCCGGACCATCCACCCCCGGCACCTCGTACGTCTTCGGGCACCACTCCTCCGGAGACTTCGACGGCGAATTCGGGGTGTGGGGATTCGTCCGCGGCGGAATGGGCGGCTTCACCCAGGCCCTCGCGGACTCCGCACGGCGCCATGGCGTCGACATCAAGACCAGCGCCAAAGTGGCCAAAGTGCTCACCGCCGACGGCCAAGTGACCGGCGTAAGCCTGGACACCGGGGACGAATACCGCGCGGCGATCGTCGTCTCCAACGCCGACCCGATCCGCTCCATGATCGGCTTCCTCGACAAAGAGGTGCTCGACCCATCCCTTCGCAAACGCATCGCCGACATCGACCAACGCGGGTCGATGGCGCGCATCCACCTGCTGATCGACGAACTACCCCATTACATCGGCCTGCAACCCGGCCTCGGACCCCAGCACCTCGGCCACCAGATGCTGGGCGCCTCGGTCGACAACTTCGAGAACGCTTGGCGGGCCGAACAAAAGGGCGTCATCGCCGACGACTACGCCATCGAAGCCGTGATCCAGTCCGCTACCGATCCCACGCTGGCACCCAAGGGTCTACACACTCTGACCCTTGGCGTGCAGCAGTTGCCCGGTGAACTCACGACTCCCGGCGGGTGGGCCGCAGCCAAGCAGAGCTGGGCCGACCAGGTAGTCGACAGATTCAATGACTATGCGCCAAACCTCAAGGACCACATCCTCGACCGGTACGTCATCACACCGAAGGACCTCGAGGACGAGTGGTCGCTAACCGGAGGCAACATCTTCCACGCTGCGATGTTCGACGACCAACTGTTCAGCGGACGTCCCCTTCACGAACTCTCGCAATATCGGACCCCGGTGAAGAACTACTACCTGTGCGGAGCCGGCACCCACCCCGGGGGCGGCGTGATGGGCGCCAACGGACACAACGCTGCCTACGCCATCCTCGAGGATCTCGAGCTCGCCCGGTTGGCGCGTCCCGCCCGCATCCCCAAGCCGAAGGTCACCGACCAACTGCTGAAGAACAGCTACGGCAAGAAGCTGTCCTACCAGGTCGCCCGGCAGCCCGTCTTCGACAGGGTCCTCGGCGCCGTCTCGAAGATCCCGATGCCGGAACCAACCAAGTTTCCGCAGTCTTGAACCATCCCAAAGGAATCGAAGAGGAATCAATGATGCGCGCCATCCCCACGGGTGTCCTACCGGTTCTCGCCACTCCATTCACCGCGTGCGGCGACCTCGACACCGGAGCCCTTCGCAACGAAATCGACTTCGTGATCGAGCACCGTGCCGACGGCGTCGTGCTCGGCATGGTCTCCGAAGTCCTTCGGCTTTCGAGCGAGGAGCGCGATGCACTCACCGTCGCCACCTGCCGCGCCGTCGACGGTCGAGTCAGCGTCGTCGCGAGCGCGGGCGCCGAAAGCGTCGTCACCGCCATCCGGTATGCCAGGAACGCCGAGGCAGCCGGGGCCGATGCGGTGATGGCAATCCCGCCGACCACGACCGCCTGCGACGACATCGAGCTCTACGACTACTACTCCCGGATCATCGAAGCAATCGAGATCCCCGTCGTCGTGCAGGACGCCAGCGGTTACCTCGGCCGCCCGCTGACCATTGAGCTTCAGAGCTCGTTGTTCAACCAGTTCGGCGATCGAGCGCTGTTCAAACCCGAGGCCCAGCCCATCGGTCCCCGCCTGACCGCGTTGTTGAATGCGACTTCGAACAAGGCGAAGATCTACGAAGGCACCGGGGGCCTCGCGCTCGTCGACAGCTACAAGCGTGGCATCGTCGGAACCATGCCAGGACCAGACATCATCTGGGCGTTGGTCGCGCTGTGGAAGGCGCTCGAGGATGGCGACGACGAACGCGTCGATGACATCCAGGGACCGCTCTGCGCCATCGTCTCCATCCAGAACAGCCTCGACTCCTTCGTCTCGGTGCAGAAGCATCTCCTGCGCCGTCAGGGCGTCATCACCGAGACCCACGCCCGTGGCCCGGTGGGATACCGTCTCGACCCCGCAACCGAACGCGAAGTGGACCGGCTGTTCGACCGGCTGGCAAGCGTTGTTGGATCCCGGGTGTAGCCATGGGCGTGCGAAGTGCCCGGTGGTTCGCCCGCGACGATGAAGTCGGCCTCGAACATCGAGCCGCGATGCGCGCCGCCGGCCATCCCGTCACCCAAGACGACATCCGCCCGGTCATCGGCATCCTGAACTCGGTGAGCGAGCTCAACCCGTGCAATCTCCCGCTGCGACGCTTGGCCGACGGCGTGCGCCGTGGTATCGAACAGGCGGGCGGCATCGGCGTGGAGCTATCCACCATCTCGCTGGGCGAGGACCTGATGAAGCCCACCGCGATGCTTTACCGCAACCTCATGGCGATCGAAGTCGAGGAGAGCATCCGCGCCAATCCACTCGACGGCGTGGTGCTGCTCGGCAACTGCGACAAGACCTTGCCGGCACAGTTGATGGCGGCAGCGAGCGCCAATCTGCCTGCGTTGCAACTCAGTGGCGGATACCGGCGGCCCGGTCTGTTTCGCGGTGAAGAGGTTGGTGCGGGAACGGATCTATGGAAATTCTGGGAGCAGCGACGCGCTGGCCGGCTACCCCACGAAGACTGGGCCTGCCTCGAAGCCGCGCTTGGCTGCAGTCAAGGCGCCTGCAATGTGATGGGCACTGCGTTGACCATGGCAATGATGTCCGAAGTGCTCGGCATGATGGTTCCCGACGCCAGCACGCTCCCCCACGACGACCCTCGCCTGGACGCGAAAGCCGTCGAAACCGGAACGCGCATCGTCGCAATGGTGAAAGACGGACGCACGCCCGATGGGGTGCTGACCAAAGAAGCGTTTACCTTGGCGTTGCGCGCGTTGGCCGCGATCGGCGGTTCGACCAACGCCGTCGTCCACCTCTGTGCGATCGCCGGACGGCGACGGATCGCGTTGGCACTCGAGGACTTCGACGAGGCCGCGCGCGACGTTCCCGTGTTGGCGGACGTGGCGCCGATCGGGCGTCACACCATCGCGGCGTTCGACGCCGCCGGCGGTGTACGGGCCGTTCTCGACCGGATGGCAGCGCAGACCACAGAAGTGACCGACACCGCGTCATCCAGTGATGTCATTCGCACTCCATCACATCCGGTTACCACACTGCCTGCACTCACCGCGTTACGCGGCAACCTCGCACCCGACGGTGCCATTCTCAAGACCGCAGCCGCCTCGGCAGCTCTGCTCAGCCATACCGGACCCGCCGTCGTGTTCCAGGGCTATGACCACATGCTCGACCGTATCGACGACCCAGCGCTGGAGGTCGACGAGAACTCGGTGCTCGTCCTGACTGGTTGCGGACCGCGAGGCGGCGACGGGTTTCCCGAATGGGGCATGATCCCCATCCCGAAGAAGCTTGCACGTCAAGGGATTACGGACATGCTGCGGATCAGCGACGCGCGCATGAGTGGCACCAGCTTTGGAACGTGCATACTGCACGTTGCACCGGAGGCCGCCGTTGGCGGACCGCTCGCCGCCCTCGAAGACGGCGACATGGTGACCGTTGACGTCGAACGACGGCTTCTCCAAGTCGACCTCACCCAGGAAACGATCGCGGCACGTTTGGCCGCGCGCCGCAGCAGCCCGAGTGTGCACCTACGAGGATGGCCCGCGCTACATGAGGCTCATGTGATGCAGGCGCCCCAAGGCGCGGACCTCGACTTCTTGGTTCCAGCCACGGACGAAGCATTGTTGTTCGTAGAACCGGTCATCGGCAGAAGCTGAGCAGCGGTCTGCGAAGTGCACCAGATGCGGTGCAGCCGAAGGAATCCCACGCTAGGCGGGGTCGACGAAGACCGGTCGCTCCCCCGACATGCCTGCCACGACGGCGGCGATCTGGTTGGGTTTGCCGATCAGCCCGGACTGCAGCTCGGTTTCGAGCACCAGGGCGGCCGCGGCGTCGCTACTGGTCCAGGTCTGATCGTAAAGACGCTTCGCGGCGCGGACGGCGTCGGGAGATTTCTGCGCGATTTCGTCCGCAAGTGCCTGCGCGGCAGAGAGCGGATCGTCGGCAGTCCGGGTGACCAAGCCGAGCTCGAAACCCTCACTCCCGGAAACGATGCGGCCGCTGAAGGTCAACTCTTTCGCGACGTCGATCGGTACGAGCCGCGGCAGTGTCTGCGTGATCCCCATATCGGGTACCAGGCCCCACTTGATCTCCATGACGCACATTTTCGCGTCTGGTGCGGCGATCCGGATGTCTGCACCGAGCGCGATCTGGAGGCCGCCGCCAAAGCAGTTGCCGTGAATCGCCGCGATCACCGGCGCAGGCACCAACGACCAGTCGTAGGCAACGCGCTGTGCGAAGTTGGCCACCCGGTCCGCGTCGCGGGTCAGCAGAACGTCCGTGCCGCCTTCTCCGGCCATGAAGCTGGCAATGTCCAGACCGGAGCAGAAGCTCTTGCCCTCGCCGTGCAGCACGACCGCGCGAACCGAGGCATCGTCCGCCAGCTGCTCGGCGGCATTCATCAACCCTTCGAACATGGGTTGGTCGAGCGCATTGTGCTTGTCGGTGCGCACCATGGTCACCGTCGCAACGCCGTCGGCGCCGATCTGCACCCGCACTCTGTCTTCGCTCACGCGTGGCAATCTACCGGGACGTGATGCGGCAGCTCACTACGGCGGATGTATTTCTTTGACGCTGCCGTCGGGGTTGACTTCCATGAATCCGGTGCCGGGGTCGGCCGAATGGATGGATAGCTCCAGGCCGCCGCCTTCGACGCCCTCGACGATCAGATAGGTCTTGCCGCCGCTAGGTGCGCCGAGGGCCTGGGGCGCGCCGGCCAGCGTGGCAGCCACCGCGTCAGCATTGAATGTGCTGAGGTCGGCGAGCACGTCAAAGCTGGACGTCGTCGTACCCGACCCCCAGCTGGTCCACTGCCCACCGCGGTACATGAAGTCCTGGACGACGTGGCTGTTCGTGGGGTCGACACGTTCGACGATCGCATAGTCGGGGTAAACCACTATCTGGAACCCGATCGTGTCCCCGAACTTGCTGCGGAGGGTGTCCAGCAGGCCGCTCAACCCCTCGACCGTGTGCAGTTGCGCCGGTCCCGTCGGCGTCGACTGCGTTGCCGTCGGTGCTGACGAACTCGGTGCGGACGTACTCGGTGCGGACGGCCTCGTGCTCGACGCGGGTGGCAGCCGCTGTTCGGTTGGGTCAGCCCGCGTGGTCGGGCGGTTGCCCGAACTCCCGTCGGGCCAAACGATGGCGACGACTACGGCGACGATCACGGCGACCGTCGCCAGCGCCGCCAAAACCAATACCGCAGGGTTGCGCCACCACGGGGACAAGACCTGTGCTGGTTGGACATTCGGCATGGCGGGCGGAGGCCACGCCCGGGGTCCGGCAGGCATCTGGTGGTGGGTCGCCGCGCTTGCCGGCGCTGCGCTCGGCCCTGTGTCGGGATAAGGCAGCGGCGCAGACCAACCGGGCGCAGGCGGGGGCGCGGCGAATGGTGCGGGCTGAGCGTGCGCCATCGGCGCGTTCAGTGCGGCGCGGGCGGCAACCGCCAAGTCCTTGGTCGTGGCGTAGCGCTGGTCCGGCTTTTTGGCCATCCCGGTCGCGATGACCTGGTCCATCTGTGTCGAGATACCGGGCTGCATCGTCGACGGCCGTGGCGGCGGCAGGGTGAGATGACTGGTGACCTGGCGTTCCAAGCTGTCCCCAGGAAACGGCTGGACCCCGGTCAGACACTCGTGCAGCACACACGTCAGCGCATACGTGTCGGCGCGTGCGTCATCACGGTCGGTGGTGAATCGCTCGGGCGCCATGTACGCCAAGGTCCCGATCGTGGCGCCGGTGCTGGTGAGCTTCGTCGCCTCGGCCGCGCGGGCGATCCCGAAATCAATCAGATAGGCAAAGCCGTCCTCGGTCA
Source organism: uncultured Actinomycetota bacterium (assembly GCA_963711755.1). Classification (GTDB taxonomy): domain Bacteria; phylum Actinomycetota; class Actinomycetes; order Mycobacteriales; family Mycobacteriaceae; genus Mycobacterium. Next base: position 740,065 of record CAVQFK010000022.1, on the reverse strand, counting down.
CCAAGATGTTCGATGGTTTGACGTCGCGGTGCACCAGCCCGATGCGGTGGGCCGCCCCAAGGGCGGCGGCGATCTGTTCGACGATCGAGACGGCGCGTTCGGGCGCCAACGGGCCGTTGGCAGTCAATTCGTCGATGGTTTTGCCGTCGATCAGCCGCATCGTCACGTAGAGGCGCCCGTCGATCTCGCCGAAATCGTGGATCGGGACGATATGGGGCTCGTCCAGGCTGGCCGCTGCGTGAGCCTCCCGGCGGAACCGGGCCTGGTACTGCGCATCGTCGGCGAGGTTGGCAGGCAGCACCTTCAGGGCGACCACCCGGTTCATGACGGTGTCGAACGCTCTCCACACTTCGCCCATGCCGCCACGCCCCAGCAGCTCTACCAACCGGTACCGGCCGAACGGTGTCCCTTCCACCGGCTAACCATAGGAGGCAGTCGCATCACCTGCCAGCAACTCTCCTGAGATCGTGCTGCTTCGTCTTCAAGCAGCGGGCCGTTGGAGATACGCCGGGCTAGCTAAGCGCGTCCCGCCACTTGAGCGCCTCGTCTAGCGTGCCGAAGTCGTATCCGTCGTCGGCGGCGAACATCGACACCGCGAACATCGACGCACCCGCATCGACATAGGCACTCGCCAAGTCGTTGTTCACCCATGACACTGCCCGTTCGATCTCTGAGTCGTCGCGACCAATCAGTCCGGCTTGCTCGGTGAGGATCTTGCTCTTGTGAATGAAGGCGTCCAGGTCGACTCCCGAGTGCCAGATGTCGGCGAACCGAGCGGCCGTGGGCAGCGTCTTCTTTTCGCCTGAGCCCCCAATGAGGATCGGGATCTTCCGCAGTGGCGGCGGAACGAGTTTGGTGAATCGAATCTCGATGCGCTCTAGCGCCTCTCGAAATATCGCTTGCCGCTGCGCAACCGTGCCGAAGTCGTAGCCGAACTCGGTGTAGTCGGGCTGGTACCAACCGGCACCGAGACCGAGAATCAGCCTGCCACCGCTGATGTGATCGACGGTGCGCGCCATGTCGGCGAGCAGATCGGGATTACGGAAACCCGCACCGCCGACAAGCAGGCCGATCTCGGCGCGCTTGGTGATCTCCGCCCACGACGCCAGTGCCGTCCAGGCTTCGAAATTCGCTCGCGCGGGCGGGTTCTCGGAGGTGATCGGCCGGCCGCTGGAATCGCGCCCGATGACATCGGGAACCTGGAAATGGTCGTAGCCAAGGATGGCGTCGGCGCCGGCCGCCTCGGCGTGCAGCACCGCGTCACGCCAGGCTGCGTAATCGGGTGCGCCGGCTGGGGGAATCTGCACTGCGATGCGGATCGGACGGGTCATGAAGACTCCTTGAATCGACTGAGAGGTGACGACCATGGACCAGGGATCGTTATTCCGCTTTAGGTCGAATATCGGCTGTCAGTGTCCTGTGAACCCACTGAACCGGTCATAACAGCGGGCGAAACCTCTTTTACTGCAAATGCTTCCGCGCTAGGTCTGTTTGGACTTGGCGTAGTGCCGCGCCGCTCGGGCACGGTTGCCGCAGCCTGCGGTACACCATTCGCGGCGGCCGTCGCCGATGAAGAACAGGATGCAGCCCGGCCCGCGGCAGGCGCGGAGTTGGTGGCGCAACGGGCCACCGAAGAGCACAACCGCATCGGTCGCAACCGCGCTCAGCGCCGCTTCGACGGGTCGCCCGCCGCTGCGCTCGAGCGTGTGGGGAGTGGGCTCTTCCACCAACTCGTACCAGCGCGGACACGCGGACGCGCATCGGTTCAGGTCTGCAACGGCATCGGCGCCCGGCACTCCACCCCGAACGGCTGATTCGGCGATGTGGCGGATGGCGTCACGCAGCAGCCACGCGGCGTCGAGGTCCCGTTGCATGACGTCATCGACGCGGAAACCTCGTCGTCGCAGCCAATCTCGCAACAAGTTCGGGCCGGTGAGGCCGTCGGTCGGCCGGCCGCGCACCGCATAAACGGTGTTCACCAGGTCGATCGACACGGGCTCACCGACCAGCGGAAACCGGCCAGTATCCGTCACCATCGTTCTAACGATAACGCGTGCTTGACCCAATAGATTGCCACGACTACTGTCTAACGATAAATCACTCACTATGCATTAGATGAGGAGCTATTCGTGCCAGCTGCGTAAAAAGATCCTCGCCGCGATGGATCGACTCATTCAAGGCAAGCCGTTGCGGTCCAGCGGCCGACTCAACGTGTCACAGCTGGCCATCGAAGCCGCCGTGCCGCGATGGCACCTCACTCACCAACACGTCGACCTCAAAGAAACGTTTCAAGCGCACGTCCGCAACCACGGCACAACCCCGACCCCGTTTCAAAACACCGCCGATGCATACGAAGAACTCCAGGGGGTTCACCGCGCACTGCAAGCGCGCTGCACCGCGCTGGAGGAACAAAACAAGCTGTACGCCAACGTCATTCAGGTGTTGTCCACAGAGATAGCCACCGGCGGTCAACAGCGACGATTGGCTGTGATCGCCCCGCGGCGGAATCTACAGCGCGGCACATCTACTCGCGGAGGAGAAGATCGCTGAGCGCAGGCCGCCAAAGTGCAGTCTTTCGGAGGCTCAGTCGCGTTGCACGACGAGTGAGCCCGCGGCCGGTGACGGCTTGGATCCCCCCAACCTCGACCACACTGGCTCTGGGGAAGGTTGTTTGGTTCAGCCCGCCGTCGTGGCCTTGGCCGCCCAATTGGGAGTTGCGACTCGCGGGCTCGGGATGACGCACCTCGGCCTATGTTTCCACGGTCGATCAGACAGTCCCCGGCTCACTCAGCTTGGTCGCGGCGAGGAGTTTTGTTGTGGACGGCATGTCGGCGAGACTACTCGGTTCCGGGAATGCGCTGAAGCCGCGCAGCTCGAAAATCGCCTGCTGAACTTCCCGTGAGGATTCTGTGACTGCACGTGCGACTTGCCAAGCGCGTGCGGTCGGATCTTCAGTGAGGTAATTAACCAAACCGAGTTCGTAGGCGCGCTGGGCGTCTAGCCGGGCGCCGGTCAGCAGCATGTCGTTGGCGACGTTCATGGGTACGCGTTGTGGAAGTTGAATCGCCGCTGTCGTTGACAGGACGCCCAGTTTCACTCCGGGAGTGAAGAACACGGCCTGCGGTGCCGCGACGACGATGTCAGCGGCGAGCACCAACTCGAGGCCACCACCGACCGCCATTCCATTAACGGCGGCGATGACCGGTTTAGTGAGATTGGGAAGGTCCTGGTAGCCGCCGAAGCCACCTTGACCGAAGTCGGCGTTAGGCGACTCACCTGCTGCCGCAGCCTTGAGATCCCATCCTGCGCAGAAGAATCGGGTCCCCGCACCGGTGATGACGGCGGCACGCAGCTCGGGATCATCCCGAAAGCCGGCGAAGACGTCACCGAGCTGTCGTGACAGTGCAGCATCAATGGCATTCGCGGGTGGTCGGTCCAGAGTGACCTGCAGGATTCCGTCGGCAGTATGTGTGCGGACGCTCATGAGGTCACTGACGTGTGCGCGCGCAGGTGTTGTTGAAGGTGGGATCGAAATAACTCAGGTTCTTCGAGGTGGACGAGGTGTCCCGTCATTGGTATCTCAAGAGTGTTCACGCTCGGCAGGTGCTGGCTCAGGTAGGTGGCGGTGGTCAGGACGCGGGGGTGATCGTCGGTACCCCAGGTGAGGAGGGTGGGAATGTGGAGTGTGGTGATCTGGTCCTCGAAGTCGGACAAGGGTCGTCGGTTCCAATGCACTGTCTGCAGAATGTTCATCGCACCGGTGACCGACTGATCGTGCAGTCGGTGCAGGTAGTCGCGCCAGTGGCCCGGTTGTTTGAGTGGCATCTGTTGGTAGGCGGGGTCATTGGTGAGCCATTCGACAGCTCCGGCCCCGCCGGATTGTCGCAGCAGGGCGAGTTCGCGTTCCAGCGGTTCGCGATAGGTGGTGTCCTCGTTGCTGGGTCCGCCGCTGCAGCCGATCAGGGTCAAGGTGTGCAGCATCCCGGCGTGTTGGAGCGCGAACATGAGGCTGGTGTAACTCCCCATGGATATGCCGACGAGGTGAAACTTGGTGATGTTGAGCGCATTTGCTATATCGCAGAGATCGTTGACGGCAATGTTCTGACCGTATGCATCGAGGGTGGGCGGGACGCTGGAGGGCGTGAATCCGCGTGAGTCGAAGGTGATGCACCGGTATTCGGACGCAAGGCGCTCGGCGTGTATAGCCCAGGAATGTCGGTCGCCTCCGAACTCGTGGGCGAAGACGATAGTCTCAGCGTTGTCGGGCCCTCTGATTTCGACGGCAAGGTGGTATCCGTCCCGGGTGGTGATGCGCGTCGTCGGCATTAGGAGGCGTCCATCGTGTGAAGAACTGGCTGCGCACTGACGGGCCGCGACGACTCTCGGTATCGCTGCTCGGGGTCGTTGTAGTAAGGGTCGGCCCCCTCGGGCAGGTAGACCACTTCTCGCGACCAATCGGGTTGAGATTGCCGGTATGTCGAGTGATACACCTCGGCAACTGCGGCGGGGTCGAACGGTCCGCCGGCTTCGATGATGCCGCAGATGGCCAAAACGGCGACGTGTACGTTTTTGTCCCGGACTTCTTTGTGCAGGGCGAGGCTGTAGCTGCGCAGGGCAGCTTTGCCCGCGCCGAGTGTGGTCCAAGTGGGATAGGGCTCCAGCGCGAGGCCACCGCCGGTGAAGAGTATGGTTCCGCGCTGATCTGCGAGCATGGAGGGAAGGACGATGTTGGTGCACTGGATTGCGGCGCCGACGTTGACCCGCATCGCGTAGGCGAACTCATCCGGTGTAACCGTCGCGGCGTTGTCGGCGATCATGCGAGCTGCGTTGTAGATCAGTACGTCGCTTGGCCCGTGCCAGGTATGAATGTCTTGAAATGCCTGTTGCAGGCGTTGGGGATCGGCAACATCGGCGGCGAAGCCCCGCACCTCGGTCCGCGCATCCCCGCGCAGGGTGTGGTCGTCGAGTCGTTCGGGTCGTCGTGCGATGAAGGCGACGTCGTGGGTTGCGGCGAACGCTGTAGTGAGTGCGGCCCCGAGCCCGGGGCCAGCTCCGACGATGGTGCACAGCACGGCTGGTCGCTCCTGTTCTAGGTGGTGTGAGCGTGGTCGGTGGTGAGCAGCGGTGCCGACGTGTAGTCCGGGCGTCCCGCGTGCTGAAACTTGATAGGACAGCCGATGGCGCGCACGGGGTGACCGTCGGGTCCTGGGACCCAGGGCGCCATGTCCCGCGCTGCGGTCTGCGGGTGATCGAGGGTCTCGAGGAGATCGAGGATGGGTCCGGCGGGGATGCCGTGTTCGTCGAATAGTCCGATCCAGTCGTCACGTGTGCGGTTGGCGAAGCGAGATTGCAGGATGGTTTTGAGTTCGTCGCGGTGACGGATGCGGGCGTCGGTGTGGTTGAAGCGGTCGTCGACTGCAAGTTCGGGAAGCCCGACCAGGGAGGTGAGACGTTTCCAGCTGTCTTCGTTGGCGGTGCCGAGGACGAACCAGCCGTCAGCGGCGCGGTAGGCCTCGTAGGGCGAGTACAGGGGATGCGCTGATCCCATCGGTACGGGGGGAGCACCGGAGGCTGTGGCCAGTGCCGCGTAGGTGTAGGTGAACATAGTGCCGGCTTCGAGCAGCGAGGTGTCGACGTACTCGCCCTGACCGGTCGCGGTGCGGCGGTGGAGTGCCGCCAGAATGCCGACGGTGGCGAGTAGTCCAGCTCCGACATCGGTCACGGGCGGACCGCACTTGACTGGTTCCGAGCCGTCCTCGGGCCCGGTGAACGACATGATGCCACTCATGGCTTGTGCGACGAGGTCGAACCCTGGACGGTGCGACCACGGGCCGCTGGCGCCGAAACCTGAGATCGTGCAATAGATGATGTCCGGACGAGTTGCCGCCACTGCCGGGTAGCCCAATCCGAGGCGGTCCAAGGATCCGGGTCGGTAGTTTTCCAGGACGACATCGGCGCCCTCGACTAACTCCTGGGCCACCGCAAAATCCTGAGGTGACTTCAGGTCGAGGGCGATGCTGCGTTTCCCGCGGTTGAGCACGAAGAAGCTGGCACTAAACGGACCTACGGTATCGGCGGCAGCGACATCCCATCGTTGACTGTCGCCGTGAGGCGGACGTTCGACCTTGATGACGTCTGCGCCCATGTCTGAGAGCATGAGTCCGCAGATGGGCGCAGCGAGAACGTGCCCGAATTCGACCACACGCAATCCCGCCAGCGGACCGTGGGTATTGCCGTTGTTGTCACTCCACACAAGTGTTGTCGTCGCTTTCTGGTTGGGCTATCTGAGGTCATCGCTCAGCGATACGCGGCGGAATTGATAGCTCGACAGGGGGAACCCGCCGCGGTCGGGTACCAGCCCGCGCACTCTGTCGGAGTAGGCGTCGATCATGTCGGGAAAGCCCCACACGATGTATCCACCGCTGTCGTACTCGATGCGTTGCGCTTCGTGCACCAGCTGGCGGCGCCGGATAGGGTCGACGGTTTGGCGGGCCTGGTTGACCAGTGAGATGAATTGCGGTTCGGCCCAGTGCGTTTCATTGTAAGGGGAGTTGGGCATCGACCCTCGCGCGGTTTGGGGCAGGAAGTTGCGTGTCGACCAGTAGTCCTGCGCGAAGGGCCAACTGAGGTAGTTGTCGCCGTAGAATTCCACCTGGTCAACCTTGCGGAGGTTGACCGTGACACCGGCCTTGCGGGCTTGTGTCACAAACACTTGCGCCGCATCGACCATGCCGGCGGCCGCAGGTGAGGTCACGAGTTCGACGGTCAGGCCGTCGGGGAATCCGGCTTGGGCTAGTAGTTGGCGGGCACGGTCGGGATCATTGGTGCGTTGCGGCAAGGTGGTGTTGTAGTCGGTGTCGAAGCGGCCGTAGATATCGTTGCCGACCCCTCCGCGACCGGAGAGCACTTGATCGATCATCTCCTGGCGGTTGACGAGGAGGCGCATCGCTTCACGGACGCGGGGGTCGTCAAACGGCGGAATGTCCACACGCATGGTGAACGGGATCCACGACCCGGTTTCGGAGGTGAGGGTGTGGAACCCGGGTGTGGCTTCAATGACTTTGAAGAGGGCGACGGGGAGTTGGGCGATGGCGTCGACCTGTCCACCCAGGAGTGCGTTGACGCGGGCGGTGTCGTCGGGGAAGTCTAGTATCGCCAGCTCGTCGACGTGGGGTTCTCCCTCGCGCCAGTAGTACGGGTTGCGGGTGAACACGCTTTGGATGCCGGGTTGAAACTGGGAGGCCCGAAATGGCCCGGTGCCCAGCGGTTGTCGTGGGTCGTAATCTGCGGGCACAATGCCGTTGCTGAACTGCGCAAGGGTGTCGGCCAAGGTGACGTCGGCAGTGTGCAGGTGGAACCGGACCGTCCGAGAATCGAGCAATTCGGTGCGCGCGATGTCGATGGCGGCGAGGCCGGCAGCGCCCGACTTGGGGTCTGCGGGGTCGACGATGCGCGCCACGGTGGCTGCCACGTCCGCGGCGGTCACGGGTGCTCCGTTGTGGAACTGCAGCCCTGACCGCAGTCGGAACGTCCAGACGGTGGCGTCGCTGGAGGGTTCGAATTCTTCGGCCAAACCGGGGACAAGGGTGTAGTCGGGGTCGAAGTGCACCAGGGTGTCGTAGAGGTTGAAAACTCGTGCCTCATCGGGTTGGGCGACCGGCGCGTGGGCGTCCAAGGTGTCCTTCACTGAGCCGCCAGCGACCCCGACGGTGAATCGACCGCCTTGGCTGCTGCGACTGGTGTCGGGTAGGGCACCGGGTATGGCCGCGGAGCCGCAGCCTGCCGCGGCGGCGCCCGTTCCCACAGCAGCGGCTGCCACGCCTGCGGTGTGCAAGAAGCGGCGTCTTGTCCACGCTTGGGTAAAGGGGTGGGCGGTCATGGCGTCTCACCTTCGAACGGTGCTGCGGCGACGAGGTTGTCTGAGGCGGTGAAGCGGGGTGTGCAGGTGATGAGTTCTTGGGTGTAGGGGTGGGTGGGTGCGTTAAACACTTGGGTGGTGGGGCCTTGCTCGACGATGTGGCCGTCGTGCAACACCACCACGTTGTCGGCGATGTTGCGTACCAGGGCGATGTCGTGGGTGACGAACAGGATCGTCAGCCCGAGCGAGGCACGCAGGTGCATCAGGAGCTCGACAACGGTTGCTTGCACGGAAACATCGAGCGCGGAGGTGATCTCGTCGCACACCAGCACTTCTGGTGAAACAGCAAGTGCGCGGGCGATGGCGACACGTTGGCGTTCCCCGCCGGAGAGTTGGCTGGGATAGCGGCGCGCGAGATCCGGTCGCAGCGATGCCTGGGCAAGTGCGTCGAAGACTGCCGCGGTCAGATCCGGTGCTTCCGGGCGAAGGACGTTGATCGACTGGGCGATGATTTGGAAGACCGTCTTGCGGGGGTTGAGTGAGTCGTACGGGTTCTGGAAGATGTACTGGACAGCTCGGCGTAGCACCACATCACGTTTGCCACCCGGTGACACGGTGTGCCCGGCGATGCTCACCGCGCCCGACCACTGCTGGTGTATGCCAGCGAGGCTTCGCGCCAGCGTCGTCTTTCCCGAGCCGGACTCGCCCAGCAGCGCGGTGCAACTCCCGTTGTCCACCGTGAGATTCACATCGAACAGGATTGGGCGCTTACCGTAGCGGGCCTCGAAATTCCTGACGGTGAGGGCCTGTCCAGGTCGACTCTCCCCGAATAGCTGGGTGCTGGCCGTGACGGCGGTGTCGGGAGTCGGCTTGTGGGGGAACAGGCACCGAATTATGTGGGCGGTGGTTGACGAACCGTGGACAGCCGGCTCACTGATGCGGGCGGCGGAGACGGTCACGGGTTCGGGATCCGTGGTTGCGCAGGTGGTTTCGGCGATGATGCAGCGGGGTTCGAAGGCGCAGCCCGGTGGTCGTGTCAGTGGGGACGGTGCAAACCCGGCGATTCCCACCAATGGGCGTGGTGCGTCGAGCTGCGGGATGGCGCGCAGAAGTCCGCGGGTGTAGGGGTGTCGGGGGTTGGCGAGCACCTCGGCTGCGGCGCCCTGCTCGACTATTCTGCCGGAGTACATGATGGCGATGTTGTCGGCGATTTCGGCGACGACGGCGAGATCGTGGCTGATATAGACCGCCGCGGTTCCGTGCGCCTTACACATGCCTTTCACCGTGTGCAGGACTTGTTGTTGAGTGCGCACATCAAGGGCGGTGGTGGGTTCGTCGAGGACGATCACCGAGGGGCGTGGACAAAACGCCATGGCGATCGCTACGCGTTGCTGTTGGCCGCCGGAGAGTTGATGAGGGTAGCGGTGGAGGAATTCATCGTCAGCGGGAAGGCCAACTTCGGTCAGCACCGTGGCGATCCGGTCAGTGCGGGTGGACGAGCGATGGAGACATTCTCGAAGCTGCGTCCCGATGGTCAGCGCTGGGTTGAGGGCTGCCGCCGGTGACTGCGGGATGTAGGTGATGTTGGTGCCGCGTTCGCCACGACTGCCGTCGTCGGGTGACGTAGTGCGGTGGACCACGACGTCGCCCGCTTCGATGCTTGTTCCTGCTTTGCAGAAGCCGAGCAGCGATAGGGCCAGAGTCGTTTTCCCCGAACCTGATTCGCCGACAACACCTAGTATTGTCCCGCGAGATACGTGCAGGCTGACGTCGCGTGTCAGCGCCGCACCCGAAGGAGTGCCGACGACTCGAACTCCGTCGGCTTTCAGGGCAGTCGATGTGCTTGTCACAGGCTGACTCCTTGGTCTTGGCGGGACGAGGCACGAGAGACCCCATCGGCAACAAGGTTGAACCCGATGGTTAAAATGGCTATAGCGATCACGGGTAAGGCGACCGACCACGGTTGGACCGTGAGAGCAATCCGGTTCTCGTTAATCATGACTCCCCAGTCAGCTGCCGGAGGCTGGACTCCGAGCCCCAGGAAGCTCAGCGAGGCAATCAGCCCGATCGAGTAGGTCATGCGTAACCCGGCCTCGACCATCATCGGGGTGACGATGTTGGGGAGAATTTCCACACGAGTGATCGCCCATCGTGACATACCGATCGCCTCGGCTGACTTAACGAAATCGCGCTCAACGACGGTCAACGCGGCTGCCCGGATGACGCGTGCTGTGCGCGGTGCGTGGCTGAGCCCGACGATGAGGACGATGAGCCACAGTTCGGGGCCGATGATCGACACGAACACGAGCGCGGCCATGACTTGTGGGAAGGCCAAGATGACATCGCCTGCGCGCATGATTGTTTCATCGACCCATCCGCCCCGGTACGCGGCGACTACCCCGAGCACGGTCCCGAGGACCACCCCAATGATGGTGGCGACCGCGGCGAGAAGTAGCAGTGTGCGTCCACCATCGAGGAACCTGCTGAATACGTCACGTCCCAGGGTATCGGTGCCGAACCACTGGTGGATGGTCGGCGGTGAGAGCGGTTGCCCGACGAACTGATCGCTATCGTAGGGTGAAAGTAGCGGTCCAACAACGGCTATGGCAACGACTGTGAGGGTGAGTGCCAGTCCGATGCGGGTGCGGGCCAGCCGCACGGCGTCGAGGATGACTTGCACGAGCGTCGCTCGTTGCCGTGGTTGCTCAGGCGCGGTGATCGCGGGCGCGTTCGCAGGAGTTGTGGCGATCATGTCTGTGCGGTCCTCACCCGGGGGTTAGCGATCAACGCGATGATGTCGGCGCCGAGGTTGATCGCGATGTAGAAGCCGGCGATAAGAACTGTCAACGCCTGCACGACGGGCAAATCCCGGTTGTTCACGGCGTCTAAGAGCGCCACGCCGATGCCGGGAAACCGGAACAGGTATTCCACCACCACCGCGCCGCCGGCCAGCCACGCCAGTTGCAGCGCTACAACCTGCGTGACGGGGCCGATCGCGTTTGGGGCGGCGTGGCGCAGCAGCACCTGCCACTCCGGTAGCCCCTTCAATCGCGCCTGCTGGACGTACTCGGTATCGAGGACATCGATCATGGTGGCCCGCATCATCCGGATGATGTACGGGGCGACGGCAAGAGCTAGGGTGCAGGCCGGAAGAATGAGCTGTGCGGGGTCTTGCCATATCGGTCCAGCCCGATCGGCTACGAAAACTGCGGGCAGGATATCCAGCCAGCCGGTCGCGAACGCTAGCACCAGGAAGATGCCGATGACGAATTCCGGCAATGCGGCCAGTGCGAGTGTGATGACCGAGCTGGCGTGGTCGGCGGCCGAGTCGCGATAGTAGGCCGCAAGCGCTCCGATCAGCAGCGCCAGGGGTGTGGAAATTAGTGCGGCCAAGCCCATTAAAACAACCGAGTTCGCCAAACGGGGCGCAATCAGTTGGTCGACGGGCGTCCCAGATGCCAGCGAGTCGCCCAGTTGCAGCGTCAGCACCTTTCCCATCCAGGCGAAGTACTGCTCGACAACGGGCTGCCCCAGCCCGAGTTGAGCGCGCAGGCTGTCGAGGCGCTCGGGGGTTGCTTCACGGCCGAGGATGGCGCTGGCAGTGTCACCGGGCAATGCTTGTGTGGCAGCGAAGACGATGACGGACACAGCCCATAAAATGACGATGCCCACAGTGATGCGCCGCAGGATTAGTGAAATGATCACTGCTGGCCACCTTGGTATTTCGATGATGATGCGGTAGGCGGCGAGAGCTTCAGGTGTGCTGCGCTCATAGTGTCGGTCTGCTACAGGCCGGCATGGACGGGCAGACGCCCGCCGATGGTGAGCAGTCCGTCTACGCCGCGCTTTTCGGCTTCATTGGCGATCACGAGACGCTGAATCTCTGAGGTGCCCTCCCAGATGCGGTCAACGCGAAGCTCACGCCACAGCCGCTCTACCGGGTAGTTCCTCATGTAACCGCGGCCGCCGAAGATCTGCACGGCACGGTCGGCCACGCGATTCGAAGCCTCCGATGCCGCCAGCTTAACCGTGGATGCTTTAGCGTGCAGCGTCTTTCGGGCCTCGGCATCCCCTGGGATGGCCTGGTCGAACTCCCAGGCCACCTGGTGGGTCAGGGCTCGGTTGGTGGCGATGTCGGCAACACAGTCGGCGATCATGCCCTGGATGAGCTGCCGGCTGATAAGCGTTTGGCCACCCTGGACACGCTGCTTGGCCCAATCCACCGCGAGTGTGAGCGCGCGTTCAGCTGCACCGATGGTGCGTGCGCCGATCATCAGCCGTTCCTCGGTGAACCAATCACGCGTCAGTTCAAGTCCTTGGCCGATACCACCCAGTATCGCATCTTGGTCGACACGGACTTGGTCGAATGTAAATTCGGGATGTTCGTATACGAAGGTGTGGGTGTAGCGAGGGACATCGGTCACCTTGACCCCGGGGGTATCGACATCGACGATGAATAACGTCGGCGCGTGTTCGGGTTCGACATTGGCCAGCACCAAGAGGTAGTCGGCGACGTCACCGACTGTGACGAACCACTTTTCGCCATTGAGGACGTACCCATCCCCGTCGCGGTGAGCCGTCGTTTTGGCCGAGGAAAAGTCTGAGCCAGCATCGCGTTCCGAAATCGCAACGGCGTCACGGCGATCCCCCCGGGCACCCGGAATCAGATAGCGCTCGCGCTGTTGTGCGGTGGCGTGCGCGAGCGGGTTAGCGGGCCGCCATACCGTGTCCCACAACGCATTCGTAAGTTTGCCCAGCTCGTCCTGTACGACTACCTGCTCCAGAATCGACAGGCCAGCCCCGCCGAATTCGGCGGGTGTGTTGATCGCCTGCAGCCTAGAATCCAGCACCGCCTGTTTGATCGCGGCATGCGATTCTGCAGATAGCCCGTTGGCCTGCTCACACTCGTCCTCGAAGGCCATGATCGTGTCAGTGAGAGCGCGGGCGCGGCGCTTGAGATCCAGCAGGCGGTCGGAGTAAGCGAATTCCATAATGCGACAACGGCTTTCTGATCGATGAACACCGGGGGTGACGAAGCTCCACTCGTAGGACAGAGTGCAGCTGCGGCAACAACCTGCTGGCAACTCCGGCGAGGGCAATCCGTGTCCAGCCAGTCAACTGACGCATCAGTCATTCAAGACTGTGAGCCAATCCTTGTCAAGGGAAGTCAACTAATCCCCTCTGAGCAGCAGATTAAGACTTCGTGTCCACAGTGTTGCGATGAGTACGCGCCGCCCTTCGATCTCATCTGACGCATCAGTTAGATTATTTTGGCTGTAGAGCGCGTCCTTCGTTTACTCGATTACCCTGCCGTCTGGCCGGAGCGCTGCCGGGACTTCGAGCTTCAGCTAGGAAGTTGTACCGAGTTCGTCTTGCACAAGCCTGACTAGCAGCTCTTTCATCGCAGACAGCGTGACCACGGGCGAACCCGTCAGGATCTGAATGGCCAGTCCATCAGTCATGGCCGTGAGCCGGTGGGCCACCGTCTCGGCATCTGCAGTCTGCCGAAAGACACCCTGCCGTTGTCCGCGAAGGATGATTTTGGTAACCGCCTCGCGCCACCGTGCGTAATACGCAGTGTGCACTGGGCGGAGCTCGGGCCGTAGGGCCGCCTCGTTCCAGAACTGCAGCCATATGCACCACTCATCTCTGACCGCCCCAGCGCGAGGCAGCTGCATGTCAATGAGTTTCAGCAGGCGATGGTGGGCGTTGTCCACCGTCCGGAGTTCCGCGCTCTGTCTCTCAAACGCATTCTCGATGGCATGCTGCAGTGCGGCGGTCAGGACGTCGGACTTCCCCGGAAAGTAGTAGTGCACCGCGCCGGTGCTCACTTGCACGACTTCGGCGATGTCGGCGATCCGCACTGCCGCATAGCCCCGCTCAGCGATCAACTGGGCGGCGGCGTCGAGGATGGCTTTGCGGCGCCTGTCCTCACCCGATATTTCGTCCGGCTTCTTCACCAGGCCAGCTTCACGTGTCATCGAAACACCATACCGAAGCTCGACTGATCCGTTAGTCAGTCCCGTTTCGTCCATGCGAGCGTCGGTCGACGGGTGGCGCCGGCTATCGCCCGCCGCCTGGCCCGGTCTGCTAAAAGCCCCTGGCGGCAGCATAATCCCCTGCATTGCCGTTAGTGGCGAGAGCAGGGGGATGATGAGCGAGAGCAACCCAAGTGGCGCGCCGACTGTGAGTGACGCATCAGTTAACCACGCGCTTCCTTCAGCCCCGGCGCAATCGGTTCGTGACGGGCTTAGTTGGCGGTCCGAGTCATAGCGAACGGCCCTGGTGGTGGTGGGCCAGCAATATTGGGCTCACAGGGCAACAGTTTGTACAGGCGATAGATTACTCGTCGACGACCTCGAAGCGGTCCGCGCGGCCGAAGCCAGAGCGCGGGCGGCTGGTGCGCATCTGTTCCACGACGGGGTGGTACCCCACGCCGAGGGCGCCTCTTCCGGAGGGATCTTCTTCAGTGATCCCGATGGCATTCGCCTGGAGATCTGCGTCGCATCGGGTGGCGATGTCGCGGCGGCACCGACGGGGTCAGCACCTACCTGCGGATTCTTCTGATGCATCACCCGGGCGAAATCTCGGCGCAGGCGCGCGCGGGAGTTCGCGTCGGCGCCTTGGGCTCTGCCCGGGTGGGGCGCGACATTCCGCCCGTCGCAGTGGAATTCCTCGGCGAGCAGCCGATGGCGTTTATCGGCGCCCGCGACGCCAACGGCGCCATGTGGTCGACGATGTTGACCGGGCCGCAGGGGTTCATCCGGGCCCAGGACGACGGCGGGATCTCGATCGCTTCGCTGCCAGGCGCGATGGACCCTCTTGCCGGCGTGTTCGAGACCGCACACGAGGTCGGAATTCTGGTCATCGACCTGAGCACGCGACGGCGGATGCGCATCAACGGCGTGGCATCCCAGGACGACACCGGCCTGGTGGTCCACCCCAAGCAGGTATATGCGAACTGTCCCAAATACATTCAGCGTCGCGAGCTGATCAGCGAGACCGACGGCCGCGAGACCACGGTGACGCAGGGTCGTGTGCTCACCGATGCTCAACGAGCGTTGATCTCGCAGACCGACACCTTCTTCATCGCCACCCAGGCCGATCCGATGGGCGCTGACGTGTCGCACCGCGGCGGACGCCCTGGCTTCGTGACCGCCTCAGGACCCGATGCGCTGTTCTGGCCGGAGTATTCGGGCAATCTGATGTACATGACGCTCGGAAACCTCGAGCTGGATCCGCGAGCAGGCTTGCTGTTCGTCGATTGGGACAAGGGCGACCTGTTGCACGTGACAGGACGGGCCCGCACGGACTGGGATCAGGACAGGGCCGCCGCATCGTCGGGTGGCCAACAGATGGTCGACTTCGAGGTCGACGGGTTCGTGCACGTCGAAGGTGCAAGTCCGCTGTCGTGGTCGTTCGGCGGGTACTCCAAGTTCAACCCGGCCTGATACCGCACCGCGGGGACCGTTTTCCACAGCGGCGTGTCTCGCTGAGTGAGATCACAGCTTGTTCGCAGTCTGCGGTGGCGTTCACCTTGTGCTGTTCACACCACCAGCAGGAGGACGTGCCCATGACGTATGGACGATCAGCTCTCGGAATCAGCCCGAGCGGCCGCCGAAGTTGGGCTCGGACGGCCAGGTGGCTCGGTGTCGCCCTGATCTCGTTCACGATGCTCGTCGGTGCGGCTGTCCCCGCGGCCGCGGCGGAACTGATGAGGGTGACGTTCGTGCGTCACGGCCAATCAGCGGGCAACGCCTCGGGACTGATCGACACGTCGACACCGGGTCCGGTGCTCACGCAGCTGGGTCAGACTCAGGCGCAGGCCGTGGTCGGCAGGCTCGGTGTCAACAACTACGACGGCATCTACTCATCGACGATGGTCAGGACACAGCTCACCGCGGCGCCCATGTCGCAGTTCTTGGGGCTGCCGATCCAGGTGCTGCCCGGTCTGCAGGAGATCGAGGCCGGTGTCTTCGAGGGGACACCGGAAAGCGAGGCCGCCAACGGCTACGCCAAGTTCCCTCTCGCGTGGACCTTCGCGGGCCAACGTGACCTCCGCATCCCGGGTTCGATCAACGGCCACGAGTTCGACGCACGGGTCGACGGCGCATTGAAGAACATCTACGACAACGGGGACCGCAACGCGGTCGTGTTCTCCCACGGCGGAGCCATCATGTTCTGGACGATGATGAACGCGACGAACCTCACCATGGCGCAGAAGATCGAACTGCTGAGGAACTATCCGCTGAACAACACCGATTACGTCGTCATCGAGGGCAACGCCGAGGATGGCTGGACCCTGGTGGACTGGAACGGTCAAAAGTTCAGCACCGAACCGACACTGGGCGCCGAAGTCGGGTTGCAGCTGCGGACGTTGCAGCGGCAGCTCGCGGCCACTGCCAAGCAAGTCGCCGACGCCTTCGCCACCCTGAATCCCGCGACGGTCATTGCCGCGATCATTCGGGGCGTCGGCGACGCGACGTTCTCGGTCGCCAAATTCGCCGGTGCGGTGACCAACAAGGTCTTCCAGGAGCTCGGCAAGCTGGCCGCGCCGTGGCAACCCGCGCAGTCGACGAGCGAGGTGTCGACGCTCGCGTCGACGGCAGACGCACCGACCGCGAATCCGGCGACCGAAAATGCTCCTGCGGCGCGAACCATGGCGACTGTCTCGGCCACGACCGACGCCGTCGTCGGCGACACCGACTCGACGACAGAGTCCACGATCGAGACCGTCGTCGATGAAACGACCGCGTCCGCCGAGGCGAGCACTCCGGCCGCGGCCACTGCGACGTCGGACCCGACGCCGAAGGAGACACCGCAGCCCGAGCCTGCCGAGGCGCCCGAAGTGAAGGATGGCAACAAGGCGGTGCCGGGTACGACCGCCGACCAACAGTCGACCACCGGCGACGACGCCGCGGCCGAGGCTGGCCCAAGCGGTGAGGACGACACCGACACCGCCGACAGCGAGAAGGCGGCGGCATCAAGCTAGTGGTGTCTCACACAACCAACTAGCCACATGTCTCGCGCGGGACGATTTGCGTAACGCTGTGGCGGTTCTCCGGCCGATCTTCCGCCGTAGCGTTACGCAACGTGTCGTGGTCGCGGCTTTGGGCGAGCGTCGAAACCGCCGGTAGCACCGCGATCGGCTCTCTACAGTGAGACCGTGTCGCGGACCGCCGAGGTGAGCACCCCCGATGCACCGGCGTCGATGGTGGGCCGGGTCGCGCTGATCGTCAACGCGTTCGACCGGATCGGCACGGTGCTTCGCCTGGATCAGGTGGTGGCCCGCACCGGACTGCCCCGCTCGTCGGCGGGCCGGATCCTCAATCAGTTGCACACGGCGGGGCTGCTGCAGCACAAGGCGGATGGCTACTCATTGGCGGCGTCCGCGCTTCCGGCCGCCCGCGCCATGGACCATTCGCCGTTGCGCAGCGTGGCATCACCGGTGCTCGAACGTCTGCACGCCGACACCGGACTCGTGGTGCATCTCGGTGTGCTGCTCGGGGCGGACGTCGTATACCTCGACAAAGTGGCGGGCAGCATCGGCTCTTCGGTGCCGACCCGCGTCGGCGGGCGAACACCGGCACACGCCAGTGCACTCGGCAAGGCGATGCTGGCCAGACTTCGCCCCGAGGACATCGACGCGATGGTGGGCGACACCCTTCGCAAGTGCACTCCGGCAACGATCGCCGACCTGCCCACCCTGCATCAGGAGTTGGCCCGGATCAGGTCGCGGCGCGGGCTGGCCTACGACGATCAGGAACTCGCCGTCGGGCTGTCCAGCATCGCCGCACCCATCGCCATGTCGGACGCCGACGTCGCCGGACTCTCGCTCACCGGGGCCGTGCCTGCACAACGCTTGTCCCGGGTGGCTCCGTTTGTCACGCGCGCCGCAAAGGGCATCTCGGAGCGCCTCGGCGACACCATTTCCACGACCGAGCGAGCCGACTACGAGGCGGTCACCGACGACATGCTGTCGCGGGTCCTTCGCACGTTGTCCTCCAATGACTGGGTGTGACGAAGACTCACCAGATCAGGTCGCCGACATCGAGACCCAGTGTGAACCGGCCCGCGACGGACAGCACCTGTTCGACATTGCTGGCGACGTGCATCCTGGCGGTCTGCACATCGCGCCACACCCGTTCGACAAGTGTCTCGTCGACGCCATGGCCAGGGTCTGCGACGATCGCACCGATCGCCCGCGCCGCCCGGTCCGAAGCCATGACCTGATCGCGTCGCGTCCGCAGCATCAACTCGGCATCCGGATACCCCTGCTCCTCAACGCATTCCATCTGCTCCGCGACGTTGCGATGGATCTGGCGCACCGACAGCGCGATGTCGGTGCGAGCCAGCGCGACGGGATTCAGCGGCCCATCGGGCTTCTCGATCCGCGCGTCGAGCAATCGTTGTGCCGCACCGAGCAACGGGATGGTGCCTGCCAGCGTGTACAGCGTGGGTTGCGGAAGTCGTTGCAGCGCAGGAACGGACGTATCGGGTACGAGGTCGAGCCAACTGAACGCACGGTACTCTGGCACCAACGCACCCGCTACGACGGCATCGTCTGCACCAATACCACGCAGCCCCAAACCATTCCAGGTCGACTCGATGGTGAAGTCGGATTGCGGAACCAGCACCGCCATGAAGTCCTGGGCGGCGCCGTCGGGTCCGACGTTCAACGCCGCGACGCTCAACCACGACGCGTGATGGGCTCCGGTACATCGAGTCCACCGGCCGGTCAGCCAGAACCCGCCGTCCACCCGCTCCAGCCGGCCGGTCGGCGCGTATGACGAGCACAGCAGTGTGCGCGGATCGGACCCCCAGATCTCCTGCAGCACCCGCTCGTCGCGCACCGAGAGTCCCCAGTTGTTCACCCCGAGCCATGCGGCCAACCAGCCCGTCGACATGCACGCCGCCGAGAGCTCACGGGTGGCCGTCAGGTACTCGTCGGGATGGGCGTCGAGCCCTCCGAACGACGAAGGCCGAAGCAGTGCGAAGTACCCAGCGTCATGCAGCCGTGCGATCACATCACCGTTCACCGCGCCGGTGCGGTCGACCTCTTCGGCGGCCGCGGCGATCTCGGGCAACAATGCTCGGACCGAACTGAGCACAGACGACGACACGATTGTGTATACCAATTGGGATCGCGGCTGGAGGTGAATATGGCGGAGTCGATTGCGGCGCTCCGCAGTTTAGGAGCAGACCGAATGCTGCAACCGCTGCAGCACGGTGGGCGCGGCCTGCCGGTCGACGAGTTCGTTTGGGCCGTCTGCGAACTCGCCGCGAACGATGGCTCCCTCGGTTGGCTCGCCGCGATCTATAACGCGGCAGCGTACGAAGTCGCGGGCTTACCTGCGGCGCACGAGGTGTGGGACGCGAATCCAGATGCGCTGATCACCGCCGGCCATCGGGGCTCTGGAGATTTGGCGGACGGACAGTTGACCGGGCGGTGGAAGTCCGTCGTCGGCGCCGAGCAGGCCGACTGGCTGCTGCTGCCTGTCGGCCTTTCGTGTCGCGTGCTGGTGCCCCGCAGTCACGTGCGCGTCGAGTCTGCCGACCGCGCGGCGGGCCTTGCGACTGCGGGTATCGGCGAGGTCATCGTCGACGGCCTTGCGGTCGACGACGGGCGTGTCTTCACCGGTGATCGCGGCTCCGGTCTGATCGCGGGAGCGGGCGCCGCCGCTGCGGTCGTCGGATCCGCCGACGGTGTGTGGCGCAAACACGTCGAGCAGGTGCGCGCACGGCTGGACGTCTCCTACGGCGGCGATGAGGTCACCGACGAAGCAGCGGCCGAGGTGGCAAGGGCAGCGTCCGACATCGACGCTGCCAAGCTCCAGATCACGGGCTCGCTTGATCCGGCGGCGCCCGAGACCGCGACATGGGCCTTCGCCCAATCCGTGTTTCGTGCGCGAGGTGCGGCGGACCGATTGCTCGCTAGCAGCAGGCACGCGCTGGACGCTTCGGACCCGGTGACCGACCTCTGGCGGGACGTCCATGCCGGCTGCCGGCTGGCCGTCCGGATCCTCGATGCGGCCTAATCATGCTCTCCGACAATGGATCATGGCACCGCACGTTTACGGACGATGATTGCGGGCATTTGCGCAAGGCTTTGACCCACGACGCAGTAGCGTTCGGTCAGCTCGCCAAGCTTGACCAAGGTCGCTTCATCGGCGTCGGTCTGTAGCTCGGCGACAATGGTGATGTCCTGCACGCCGATCGGTACGTCGCGGGAGACGCCCAGAGTGCCACCAGCGTCGAACACCCCGGTTGCCTGCAGTGCGGCGTCGACGATGTCGATGCCCATGGCCGTGGCGACGCTGCGCATCGTCACCCCTGCGCAGGCTAGCAATGCCTGCAACAACATGTCGCCGGAGCACGCGTCGCTGCCGTCGCCGCCGGTGGCCGGATGCAGACCCGCGCGGACCGGGCCAGACCACGTCTGAACCAACGCGGTGACACCGTCACTCTCGAAGGAGGCTGCGGCTTCAAGCGGCGTGCGTGCGCTCAGCGGATCGTCGCGGTAGCGCTGCTTGAGTGGTGCCTGCAGTTCTCGAAGCGTGGCTGCGTCCATCCGGCCATGGTGGCACCGAATCGCCAGGAGGATCTCGGAACCAGCGATCACCTCGCGCGCGCGCCGTTGGTTACGCCTTGCCAAGCGTGACCTGTGTCGTCTTAGAGGCTCCGGAGGCGTCGAGGTAGGTCACCGAAACGGTGTCCCCTGGCGCTCTTGATCGAACCGCGGCCACCAGTGCTTCCGGACCGTCGATCACCTGGTCGTCAACTTTGGTGATCACAGCACTACTGGGCAGTCCCGCGGTCGCGGCGGGCCCGCCGTCGACAACCTGGGCGATGGCCGCGCCGCCGTTGGAGGCGTCCTTGCTCAGCTGCACACCGAGCGAACCGTGGCTGGCGGTACCGGTGGATATGAGCTCGTCGGCGATCCGCTTGGCCTGGTCGGCCGGGATGGCAAAGCCCAGCCCGATCGAGCCGCTCTGACCGCCGCCAGCACCGGCGTCGCCCCCGCCCAGGCTCGCGATCGCGGAGTTCACGCCGATCAGTTCGCCCTTCATGTTCACCAGTGCGCCACCCGAATTGCCAGGGTTGATCGCGGCGTCGGTCTGGATGGCATCGAGCACGCTGACGGCTTCGCCGGAACCGTCGCCGGCCGCGACCGGCCGGTTCAGCGCACTGACGATGCCGGTTGTCACGGTCCCCTGCAGTCCGAGCGGTGAGCCGATCGCCACGACCTTCTCACCGACCTTCACATCCTTGGAGGAGCCCATGGTGATCGGTGTCAATCCCGACACTCCTTGCGCGCGCACGATGGCCAGGTCGCCTGCCGGGTCAGTGCCCACCACGGTGAACGGCGCTGTCTGTCCGTTGGAGAAGGTCACGGTTTTGGTAATTCCGCCCATGTTGGTGGAGTCGAGCGAGGTGGGCTGGGCGTCTGGGTTCTCGCCCGCTGCGGGGGCAACGACGTGATTGTTGGTCAGGATGAGACCATCGGCGCTCAACACGACGCCCGAACCTTCGTCACCCTGCCCACCCATGTCGATTTTCAGCTTGACGACGCTGGGCATCACCTTCGCGGCAACCTGTTCCACCGTGCCTGCGGGCTGCGCGGGGTTGGGCAGGCCCTGTGCCTGTGCGATGGGCGCCTTGATGGTTGTCGCGTCGTTGGCCCTGGCGTCGGCCAGCATGGTCGCGGCACCGATTCCGCCGCCGACCATGGCAGCGGCCAAAGCACCGGCGATAACGGCGCCGCGACGAGATCTCTTCGGCCGAATCCTGGGGATCGGTGCCGTAATCGCTTGGGGCGCAGCGTGATAATTGTCGTAAAGTGATCCAGTCGACTGTTGGGTGTAGCGCCAGTCATAGCGCAAATGAGAGGGAACGTGGGTCTGGGCGGCCGGGTACGGCTGTCCCGCAGAGGGATCCGTGGGATGCTGCGGAGGGGTCGTCATAGGGATCTCGTTTCTCTTTCTGAATCGCCAATTAGCACAGTGCTTTCAGCCCAAGATGCCTGCGATTGCTGAGATAGAACTGAGAGCCAGCTCAGGGAAGTCCGAGACTTTGCTGGGTCAGTGCATTCGAGCGCTGCCGCCCAAGCCGATCTCGAGGACGCTGCCGGTGATGACGCCCGGATCTGTGACCAGGTACAGAAGCCCGCGACTGACATCTTCAGGTGCGAGCCACGGCTGAGGAATTGGGTTCGCCTTCATCATCCGGCGGACCAGGTCGTCGGGAACGTCGTCTGCACCCTCGGGCTGCACCATTGGTGTCTGCACTGTGGTCGGGCAGATGACGTTGACGGTGATGCCCTCCTTGGCGACCTCCAAGGCCACGGACTTGGCCAGGCCGATGACTCCCCATTTGGTGGCGTTGTATGCCGCCAGCTCGGGAATGCCCATCCGGCCGCCCATTGAGGACGTGACGACGATCCGGCCGAAACGTTGTCGCCGCATCACCGGTATTGCGGCGCGCAGCACATGAAATGCGCCCGTCAGATTGGTGTCCACCAGCTGATGCCAGATCTGGTCGGTCACCTCTTCCAACGGCCCTGTGCTCACGATCCCGGCGTTGGCCACGACAATGTCGAGACTTCCCAACCTGTTAACGGTCTCCTCGACAGCCGCACCCACCGCGGCGGGGTCGCGCACATCCAAGGTGATCGGAAGGCAGCGGCCGCCCAGCTCCTCGACGTGCTTGGCTGTGCCGCGAAGATCCTCCTCGGTGCCCAGTGGATACGTCAGACCCGCCATCGGATGGGGTACGTCGGCAATAGCGACGTCAGCCCCTTCGGCGGCCAGCGCCAACGCGTGCGCACGCCCTTGCCCGCGTGCACCTCCGGTAACGAACGCGACCCGACCATCCAGCGCACCCATGGACAAACACGCTAGTGCACGTCGTGATCGAAGCACTTACCACACAAGCAGTCTGGTCGTCGAGTGGCCAGTTATGTCACGCCGCAGACGGATTCGCGTGACGTAACTGGCCATTGGATGCATCACCGCGTCGACGGCACGTCTTCTCAATCAGCCTTGAGAACATCCGGGAACGGAACATCGTCGCGGGCAATGTCACCCGGAAAGCAGGGCGTTGATCCCTCGAGGCCGGGCGGGTATCCGTCCCGGGCAGCGGTAATAATCCGCAGACGATAGCCGTCAGGACTGAAGCCGAACTGATTCGGCTTGCGGAATCCGTCACGCTCGTAGACATGCCAGCCCCAACTGCGCCACAGGTCGCCCACGGCCGAATCAATGCCGCGTAGTCGGTGTCCGGCGGCACCGTCAGATCGCCCGCGGCATCGAATCGGGCCGGTGCGTCCGGACTGGTTGCGTCGTCGTCGCACCCGATGTTGCCGCTGCCGACACCGCCAAACCTGCTTGCGTCCAACGTGGTGCCCGGTGGGAGAGCTTTCAAGGTCCGCTGCAGATACCCAGCGAGAGTGTCCTGGGCTTGTTGTTGACTCTGCGGCACAACGTCTTTCGGATTCCAGCCGGGCGGAGGCGGGGGTTCGGATGTCATCGGTGGCCCTCCAATGTCGGTCGCGCCAGTCGGGGTCGGTGGTCCGAGTTGCCCGTCATCGCTGCAGCCGGCGAGCAGGACGCTGACGAAGAACACAGCGACGATTGCGCTCATACTCACTTTTCTCATGATCCCGGCACCACTCCCTCAGGGGTCACAATCTGGACCGGCGGCAGACCGGCGATGATGGCCCCCATGTTGTCAAGCGCGGGATTCTCCTGGCTATCCCAGTAACTGCTGTGGGCCGCGACGTCGCCGATCAATCCGGTGGGGTCCCAGCTTGGCCCCGGGTTCGACCATAAGCGGGTGGCACCGAAATCCTGGCCAAAGGGATCCGCTCCGAGCGTCATGTCGGTGACGAGGCTGATGATGTCGTTGCGGGCGGTCATCGAGTACACCTTGGCTCCCGGGTCCAGGTTGAGGTCCCCTGCGTTATCCACGAGCATGCCCGGGCTCCCGACGGCGATGACGTTGTCGGCAGCGAGCTCGTTGCCGCCGGTGGCCGCACCGCCGACAAGCGTCGACCCGTAGCTGTGGCCAATGACCGTATCAACCGCGGGGACCGCTCCTTGGTGCGATGCATGCATGCCGTCGATGAACGTATCCAGTGCCGCGCCGCCGTTCTCCGCCCGTCCCGGCCACGCCGCCTCACCAAGGTCCATTGGGCGGTCGTAGCCCATCCAGGTCGTGACGGCCACGTCGTTGGCCGTCAGGCCGGGATCGGCAAGCAGTGTTGCGCGGAACATCGCCTCCGACTTTCGATCGCTCCCCTCAAAGGCCGCCATGTCCTGCCCCGTGCCCGGCACGAAGGTCGCGGTTCGGCTGGCGGTATCGGGGTTGCCGATCGAGACGGCGGCATGACCCTGATCGTCAATCAGCGCGAGGTACCGCTGCGCGCCATCTTTCCTGCCGAGGACGTCGTTCACGGCCTTGTAGCCATCCAGGTTGTGCCGCGCCGCCGCCAGTTGCGGCCCGAGAGCGGCCAGTTCATTTCCCGTCGTCGCGCTGGTGTCGCCCATATACACACGCTTCGCGAGATCGTCGTAACGCTGCTGCATGCGGTCGACGTCGGCTTGCGTCGTCTGGATCAGCTCGGTCAGGTGCCGCTGGTTGTAGATGTTCTTGTCTTCGAACGGCATCCCGGGATGGTTGCCGATGCTGTGGTCCTGGCCGTAGAGGAAGTCCTTCTGCTCGTCCGAAAGCGATTCCCACATGTCGTTGAACTGCGCAGGGTCCTCCGGCAGCGGTCTCGACAAGATGTCCTGCAGCACAGGATCATTGGTGTGCGGCGACTCGGGTATCGGCGCCTCTCCGGTGGCCATGCTGATGGCACGTGCCAGCTCCTGGTCGACGCGCGCCGCTTCGGCCAGGATGGCGTTCAGGCGTCCCTGAAGCTCCTCCCGCTTCGCCTCGGCCGCAAGCATTTCGACCATGTCGCCCTCCATCGCGGGGCCGGGCAACACCTGATTGCCCACCGGATCGATCTCGAATCCAGCACCCGCGACGTCAGCCTTGAGCTGCGCCAGATCGGACTTGACCTGTTCGATGTCGTCGGCGGCCCTGCCTGCAGCTCGCGCCACGGCCAGCGCTTCGTTGCCGTGTGCGTCTAAATCCTTGCGGGTCTGGCCAATTGCGTCCTTGGCCGCGTCCGATGCTTCACCGCCCCACGTGCCGAATGCGGGCAGCTGGGCGATGCCATTGGCGGCCTCGAAGGCGGCCTCAGCCCGGCTGCGGGTGGCGTGGAACACCTCACGGACATCGCCGGCGTTCCAGCGGTCGATTTCTTCGACTGAAACGGTCACGAAAAGCGGTGCTTACAGGCCCATGTCGTCAGGGCTGATGGCCGCTGCGGCTGTTTCGATCTCACTTTCGCCGTCGGTGTCCGTCTGTTGGTAGAGGGTCGCACCCGCACGCAGGCCAGCGCTGTGGTCGACCATCCGTCCGAACAGGGCGGTCGTATTGACTTGCCATTTGGCAACGGCAGAACTCAGCGCCGCCGCCGATCCTGTCGGCAAACCGACCTGTGCGGCCTCGATACGGCCGTCTGATGTCGAATGCCGCACCTGCACGTCATCGGCGTGCACATCCACCGTGGCCGCTGACACATGCAGATCTTCAGGAACGACGCGAAGCCAGTCAGGCATCGAACCCCCCACAGAGACGAGCAAACACCGATCAGCTCAGGATACTGCCGGTTGGCCTATGCCTGAGACACTAAATTCGTGCGCGGTCCGCGCCGATCACCGACAGCAGCGCAAGCTTCTCGTAGCTTTCACTGCCTGGCACCGCGGTGTAGAGCAACAGCGACTGTGATTCGACGGGATCCAACAGGATCTGGCAGTTGAGCTCGAGGAGCCCGACGTCGGGGTGCCGATAACGCTTGATTTCTCGCGGTCTGATGCCGATCTCATGCTCCTTCCAGAGGAGGCGGAACTCCTCGCTCTGAGCGGTGAGCAGCTCCGCGAGGCCGGCGGCCTTCGACCCGGGTCCACGCAGGGTCTGCACTCCCCGAAGCCCTGAGACGTACATTCGCGAATAGAACTCGTGGTCCTCGCGCGGGTGGAGGTCGCGCGCCGCGGGCGTCATGCGAACGTGACGCCCGTGAGCTGGCGTCGTCGTCGAGCGGCCAGTTATGTCACGCCGCGAAAAAGCGTGCCGTAACTGGCCACTCAACACGTCAAATGGGTTCCGATTCGCGGTGAACCCTGGTGCCTACGGTGTCCAATCGCGGACCTGTTCGACGATCCAAGTCGGGTCGTCATTCGGCAAGTCGTGCCCTGCCGTCGGGTGAGTTCGGATCGGCGCACCCAGCTTTCGCGCGATTTCGTCCGAGCACCGGTGTGACACCAACCGGTCGTTCGTGGCGGTGAGGACAAGCAGCGGCATGGCGATGTTCGTCGGCAGCTTGAATTGTGTTCCAGCCCTGAGCTGTCCGAGCAGACTGGCTCGCGATGGCGTGGCCTCATGCTGCCACTTCGCCCACTGCGTGCCCAGTTCCTCCAATTAGTCTGCCGGCCTGTTCGAGGACAACCTGAGTACAACGCGTTCGAATCGCTCGGGCTTGCCGATGTCATGGCGGATGACCGCCGTCGCGATCGCCCTCAAGAACGCCGGCTGTGCGCGTGCGTGCAGCGGCGCCACATTCGATGCCGACGTGTTGATCACGACTGCACGTTGAAACTCGGTCGGGTATCGGGCAACCCAGTCGAGGGTCACCATGCCACCCAGCGAGATGCCTAGTATCGACCAGCCGTCGCCGTGGATATTCGCACGGTCACGGATGTCGTCGGTGATCTCCGCGATGGTGCTCGGCGATCTGCGCGTTATCTGCGTACCGAATCCCGGCGGGTCGATGGTCTGTACCTCGACGTCGAGTTCTTCGGCGAATGTCTGCGGGAAGGATCCCCAGTGCCGGGCGTCCCTGGAGAGCCCGCGGATCAATAGCCACCTCATGAGTGCTGAGCTTCGAACTCCAGATGGACAACGACTGCCTGCGCAATCCCTGGCTGGTCCGTGACGTTCTGCGACGTGATCGGACCGTACGCAGCACTCGGTGCCCCGTCCGGACCGACGAACTGAACGGCGAAGACAGGCATGACGGGCGCGCTGGTGATGTACAGGGCCTCGCACATCCCGTCATTCATTCGTGACCGAAAGAACTGGCCCACGGCTACTTGACGGGGTGCGGTTGACTCAAATGAGCTCTCCGAGAGAACGACCGACGATCCTCGGCGGACCGCCGCAAGTGCCCCGGCTCCAACGCACTGGTCGTCGTCAACGGTCTCCATGAACGATTTATGAATGACGACGTGCACAGCGGTGCCGACGGTGCCCGTGGTCGGCTGTGCGACTGCCTGCCGTTGGGGCAGCTGCACGGCGAGAGCCGCGAACACGACAAGGCAGCACAACACGGTGGCTGAGCGGCGGCCGCAGATCTGTCTCATCCCACCTCACGCGAAGTTTGCGTCGACACGACGTGGATCAATTACATCAGGCGAATTATCCGAGTCGTGCGTCGCGCAAAACTTCCCGCGTTAGTCTTTGCCGATGATCGCGGGCGAAAAGGCGCCTGACTTCACTCTGCTCGATCACACCGGTCGGCCTCGGACACTGTCCGCGATCCTTACCGATGGGCCGGTTGTGCTGTTCTTCTTTCCCATCGCGTCCTCGCCGATCTGTACAGCCCAGGCTTGTCATTTTCGGGATCTGAGTAGCGAATTCGCCACGGTGGGCGCCCACCGGGTCGGTATCAGCACCGACACCGTCGACAGGCAGGCCCACTTCGCTCAACAGCGCTCGTTCGACTATCCGCTGCTTTCCGACGAGGACGGCGTGGTGTCCGAGCTGTTCGGGGTCCGCCGGGGCAGGTTCGCCAAGCTGCGGAGATCCGTCGTTGACCGTGAGACGGGCCGGCATGGCCGACACACTCGGCGCCGTGGCTTGCTCGCCCGGCTACTGCCGGTCAGGCGGACCACCTTCGTCATCGACACCGACCGCACCGTGCTCAAGGTCGTCTCCAACGAGGTGCGCGCATCGGTGCACGCCGACCAGACGCTGTGGTTCTTGCAGAACCACAATGCGCCGCATAGTTCACCACGGATCCGGGGGAAGCACGCTGACGAGCCGAGCCTGATCGGACCACCCACGCTGACGGCAGGCCGTATCGATTCCGGTGTCGAACTGCCACTCGAGGCTCCGGTCGAAGCGCTGAGCACCACAGCCAAGCCGCCGCACTGGGCGAAACATGATGTGCGGGGCCAGATCCTGACGTGGTGCGCGCACAGCACCTCGGTCGCAGAGATCGCCGCCCGCCTGTCCTTGCCGCTCGGTGCGACGCGGTTCGTGGTCGACGACCTGGTGACACAGGGTTATTTAAAGGTGCACGCGCCGCTCAGTGACTCGATGGCATTCGACGAACGACGTGAACTGATCGAAAGGACCCTGAGTGGCCTACGGGCACTCTAAAGAGGTGGGGCGCCGCCTCGACGACGCTGGAGTATCGTCCTAAACCCCGCGCTCGACGGGCAGCCGTCCGCGGTCGACGGCACCGACCAGCGCGGCGTGGTCGGCTTCGGTTTGATCGGCGTAGCGCCGCGCAAATTTGCACAATGCCTTGTCCACCCGGTCGGAGCTCCCCATGTAACCGGCGATCATCGAGGCGCCGCTGGTCCTGGCGTGCCCTTTGGCGAGGAGCTGACCTACCACTCCGGCGTAGTCAGTGAGCGCGGCTGCATCGATTGCATCTAAAGGTATGCGTCCCTTCATGTTTCGGAACTGTCGTACGTAGTATTGCAGGCCCTCCATCGTGGTCCACCCCAGCAAGGGGTCGCTCACCGTCTGAAGTGACTGTTGGTATTCCACGACCCGCTGCCCCTGATGCGCGTGCCATGCCGATTCGCCGTGCACGTAGCGCCCGAGCACCGATCGGCGAGCTTGCTTGAGCTGTAGGAAAACAACGTCGGATTCCGATGAACCCTCCAGCAGCGCTACGTAGGCGCGCAGGCCGACACTGCCCACACCGACGACCTTGTGCGCAACGTCGACCAACGTGTAGCCACCGAGAACGCGTCGCCAGTACGAGGGCAGAGTTTCGAGATAGTCGTCGAGTGCCTCCGCCAGTAACTCCGCTTCGCGCGGGGGTAGCCGTGTGATAAGGGGTGGTTCCTCGACGATCTTCCGCTCGCCATCCACCTCGTGGGTGAAGCGAGGCAACGCCCGTCGCCGGTGCGGTGACGCGCTCGATTCGCCGACCGCATGACCTCTTCGCTGAGCGGACCTGCCGTCTCGGCTGCCAGCCTGTCGACGTCAAGCCGAACGAAAGACCTTGTGAACAACGGCAGATCGGCGAGCCGCCGCAATTCGTGGCGGTACGAGGCCACACAGGACCGAACCGCGTTGCCGCAGTGGTCTTCCGACGTCCCGTTGTGACGCCCGGCGACCCAGATACTCGCGGCCAACCGCCGCAGGTCCCACTCCCAGCCGCCTGGGTGGGCCTCGTCGAAATCGTTGAGGTCGATCACCAGATCCCGCTCAGGAGATGCGTAGAACCCGAAGTTGCCGAAGTGCGAATCACCGCACACCACCGGTGTGATACCCGTTGCAGGCAGATGCGCGACGTCCTCGGCCATCACCACCGCGGTTCCGCGAGAAATCCGTACGGCGAGTCGACCATGCGACCCACCCGGATCGGGATCAGCCGGTCGACCCTCCCCGGGTGACCGACGTTGATGAGTTCCACAGGGTCGGGACGGTCAGAAGGCGCCGTCCAGTCGGCTAGCGACTTGCGCGGCACCCGCCTACGCAGACTTTTGCCAAGCGCATAGCGTTCGGCCCGTGTTACCGGTCGCTGTCGCAACGACCGATACGCAGTGCCATCGGCATCGGCCAGGACGGTGTGCACACCGGCAGCTGCGATGACATCCATATCGGCTTGGATACCCCGTACGTTGCGAATAGTCCAGAGGAGAGCTGGCGGTAACTCCCGCGCCTCGCAGGCGATGCCGCAAAGCCCTCCGCGTCGCGAAGCCGCTTCTAACCGGGAAAAACAGAATGCGTCGAGATTGCGATCGAGTATCCAAAGTGGAGCTAAGGGGACTCGAACCCCTGACCCCCACACTGCCAGTGTGGTGCGCTACCAGCTGCGCCATAGCCCCGTGAAGTTGTGCTCATCGAAGCTACACCACCTGCGGTTAGCGTTCAAAACAGCTGGTCACGGCACCTCGCCACCGGCCTCCGGGCCCAGTGCGCGGGCCGGCGTGTGCTCGGTGGTCGGCGTTGGGCGGGTCTCCGGTGCGAACATCCAGCCGATCGCCGCCAGTCCCAAGACGACGCCGCTGACCACGAACGCCCACCCGAACGACAGGTGCTGGGCCACCTGACCAACGAGAAGTGACCCGATGATCGAGCCGAAGTCGGCCATCATCTGGAACGTCGCGACGGCCGTCCCGGCCCGCGCCTTGCTGCCGATGATGTCGGCGACGGCGGCCTGCTGCGGGGAGATGAAGATGCCGGTTGCCGCGCCGGTCACGTAGGCCGCCGCCAGGAAGATCGGCAGTGACGACGTGAAGCCGACCAGCGCCGTGGAGATTGCCGACACGGTCAGCCCGAGTATGAGTAGCTTGCGGCGCCCGACCCGGTCGGACAGGTAACCGCTGGGGATGACGACCGACACGTTGCCAACGGCGAACATCGCCAGCGCCAGGCCCGCCGTGCCTGCGCTTCGACCGAGCCCTTCGACGACGAATAACGGGACCAGCGCGACCCGCAGGCCGAAAGCCGCCCAGCCCGTTGCGAAGTTGGAGAACAGCGCCGCGCGGTAGGCGCGGTGGCCGAACACCTCGCGCACCGACACCGCAGCCTCGGTTCCCTCTTCGGGCGCTGCGATCGCGCTGCCCCGCAGACTGACGAAGATCACCCCTGCGGCGACGAGCAGCGCCGCGCCGTAGATCACGAACGGCGCCGCCAGCCCGAAGCCGGCAGTCACGCTGCCGAGTACCGGACCACCGACCGATCCGACCAGAAATCCGGTTGAGAACAAGCCGGCGACGCGGCCCCGCGCGTCAGGCGGTGAGATGCGGATCATCAGGCCGAGCGACGAGACCGTGAACATGGCCGAACCGAGCCCGCCGAGCGAACGGAACAGCAGCAGCTGCCAGTACGTCTGCGCGAATGCGCACGCCGCGGTGGACAGCGCGACGATCAACAGCCCACTGATATAGACGCGGCGCTCCCCCAGCCGCTGAACCAGCATTCCGGCCGGCGGCGCCGCAACCAACCGCATGACCGCGAAAGCGGTGATGACGAACGTCGCCGCGCTGATACTCACGCCGAAATGGCGGGCGTACTGGGGAAGCACCGGCGCGACCACGCCGTATCCCAGCGCCACCACTACATTCGCCGCGACCAGCAGCCAGACTTCACGCGGGAGCTTGGGCTTGTCGGTGGCTGTCGAACAGTCACCCTCCGCGGACGAGGTCACGCAATGACTTTATTCACCACTTCCTTGGCCGCTTCCTGCACCTCCGCAAGATGGTCAGGTCCGCGGAATGACTCCGCGTAGATCTTGTACACATCCTCGGTGCCCGACGGCCGCGCAGCGAACCACGCGTTCTCGGTCGTCACCTTCAGGCCGCCCAACGCAGCGCCGTTACCCGGCGCCGTGGTCAGCTTGGCGGTGATCTCCTCGCCCGCCAGTTCGGTCGCCGTCACCTGATCCGCTGACAGCTTGGCCAGCCGGGCCTTCTGCTCCCGATCGGCCGGCGCGTCGATACGGGCATACGTTGGCGCACCGTACTTTTCGGCGAGCGCTTCGTAGCGCTGCGACGGCGTCGAACCCGTCACCGCGAGGATCTCCGAGGCCAGCAGCGCCAGGATGATGCCGTCCTTATCGGTGGTCCACACCGACCCGTCACTGCGCAGGAACGATGCGCCCGCGCTCTCTTCGCCGCCGAAACCGATTGTCCCGCTGAGCAATCCGTCGACAAACCACTTGAAGCCAACTGGAACCTCCAGCAGCTTGCGGCCAAGCCCGCCGACCACCCGATCGATGATCGAGGAGCTGACCGCGGTCTTACCGACGGCGGTCGACGCCGGCCACGACGGCCGGTGGGTGTACAGGTAGTCGATCGCCACCGCCAGGTAGTGGTTCGGATTGAGCAGCCCGCCGTCGGGTGTCACGATGCCGTGCCTGTCGGAGTCCGCGTCGTTGCCGGTGGCGATCTGGTACTGGTCGCGGTTGGCGATCAGCGACGCCATCGCGTTGGGCGAGCTGCAATCCATCCGGATCTTGCCGTCGGTGTCCAGCGTCATGAACCGCCACGTCGAATCGACAAGCGGGTTCACAACCGTCAGCTGCAAGTCGTGACGTTCTGCGATCGCACCCCAGTAGTCCACGCTGGCGCCGCCAAGCGGGTCGGCGCCGATGCGAATGCCTTCGGCGCGGATGGCGTGGATGTCGACCACGTTGGGCAGGTCCGCGATGTACGCGTCGAGATAGTCATGACGCTGCGCGCTCTTGCGCGCACTGGCCAGCGGCACCCGTTTCACACCCTTGAGCCCGTCGCGCAGGATCTCGTTGGCGCGCTTGGCGATTACTCCGGTGGCATCGGTGTCGGCGGGCCCCCCGTTCGGCGGGTTGTACTTGAAGCCGCCGTCACGCGGCGGATTGTGCGACGGCGTGACGACGATGCCGTCGGCCAAATCGCCGTCACGATCCCGGTTGAAGGCCAAGATGGCGTGACTGACCGCCGGGGTTGGGGTGTAGCGATCCGCCGAATCGATCATGGCGACAACGTCATTGGCCGCCAGCACCTCCAACGCCGACACCCACGCCGGTTCGGACAGCGCGTGCGTGTCACGCCCGATGAACAGCGGCCCTGTGGTGCCCTGACTCGCGCGGTACTCGACGATGGCCTGCGTGGTGGCCACGATGTGCGCTTCGTTGAACGCCGCGTCCAGACTCGACCCGCGATG
This sequence comes from uncultured Actinomycetota bacterium, assembly GCA_963711755.1. GTDB lineage: Bacteria > Actinomycetota > Actinomycetes > Mycobacteriales > Mycobacteriaceae > Mycobacterium. Next base: position 707,208 of record CAVQFK010000022.1, on the reverse strand, counting down.
TCCCGACGTACCGAACACCACCTGCTGATCGACATTGTCCGGATCGGGTTCGATCGTGTAGTAGGCCGTGACCACTTGGGCCACGTCGATGAGATCCTCGGGGCGAGCCGGCTGGCCGGCTCGTGGGTTCGGCGCCATAGTTTGAGATTCTGCTCCTATCCGCGGCTGCTTAGCTCCCCGGATCCCCACAATTCGGACATTCGAGATCGACGAAATGGCGCAGTTCACTCGCAATTCTTCGCCCGTTTGTGAGTTTGGGCGTCGGGAGGCGTCGGTGGGCCGCGGGGGTCAGTGCGCGAACAGCTCCATGATCTGGACCTGGACCTCGCCGACCAGACCGCCGAGAATGGCACCGACGGCGATCATCAGCGGCTCGTCGTCTTTGAAAACCGGCCGCAGAATCGACTCGTACTCCTCGTTGGTCAGCCGACTCATCTTGTCCACGATGGTGTTTTCCAGATCGATCACGCGCACCGCGTAATCCTGGGCCTCGACGAGGGTGCTGGGCAGCTGCGCGATGACCAGCTTGACCACGTTGTCCTTGAGCGCGCGGTACCGCTCGGTGCCGACGGCCAGCGCCACCAGCGGGCCGAGGCGGCCGGACTGTGCGTCGACAGCCGCGCTGACCTCTTTGCCGACAAGCGCGAACAGCTTGTCGGAGCCGGGGCCGTTGAGCACGCCGTCCAACAGCATCTCGGGCGAGAACAGATCTTCGGCCAAGATCTTGGCGTAGTCGCGCATGATCTTGTCGCGCTGAGCGTGCAGCAGTCCCTGGAATTGGATGAACCCGAGGTACTTCGTCGGTTGCTGTGGCCGGAACAGCATATTGAGCGCGATGTAGTCGCTGATGAAGCCGACCGCGAAACCAAAGGCCGGCATGATCCACGGGTTCTTGAACAGCGCCCACGCCACCATCTGCACGACGCCGATCACCAGGCCGAAGTAGATGCCGCTGCGCCGGACGAACGCCATGGCGTCCGCGCTCACCGAGCGCATCAGCTTGACCAGCTTGTCCTTGTTGCGCACCAACGTGGTGACCGCGAGGTACTGCAAGTCGATGTAGCGGTTCAGATCCGACTTCATCTCGGCGAGCAGGTTTTCGACGATCTGCGGCGCCTGGGCCTCGATCCTGGCCTGCACCGCTCTGCGGCCGACCTCAGGCAGTGAATCCCACAGCCCCGGCCGGATCTGCTCGGCGATGTCGCGCGCGACGCTGTCGACGGTTTTCACCAGCGGGTCGCGCAGCGCCTCGATCGCCTCGTCGACGTCGATCCTGTCCAGCAGCTCCTCGGGTTTGAGGAGGTTGGCGGTGAGCAGCTCGATGGTCTTGGACCCGACCTTGCCTGCGCGCCGCGGGACGATGCCCTGCCAGCCGATCGGCCCGATGCCCTTGAACTCCAATGGCCGGTAGATCATCTCCATCGCCACGATCTTCGTGCTCCAGCCGACGAACGCGGCCACCAGCGGCATCGACAGATAAATCAGCCAGTTGGCTCCGACGTCGTGCGTGATCTCCTGCCAGGACTGCATGCCGACCACGACGACGTCGCTCACGGCGTGCCTTGCTCCATCGTTGCCGCCCAAAGGGATTCGCCCAATCCGGACAACCTCAGCGTGAGCTTGTCGACTTTCGCGCTCAGCGGACCAAGGGAGGCGGACTTGATCGCCTGCAGGACCATCGCCTCGGCCATCAAGACTTCGTACTCCGTTTTCAAGGCTGGATCCTCGGGACCGGTCTCCACGAGACCGAGGGACAGCAGGTGACCCACGTACGTCGGAACCATGTTCGGCAGCGCGAGGTTGGCGGTGCGCCCGATCAGCGAAGCGTTCTCGAGCACGGCACGACCAGGGACGCGGGGCCGGGCCCAGGCGTGCACGTTGACCAATGGCGATGCGGACCCGTCGGAGAGCGCGCCGATGATCCGCGCCTCGTCGGCGACCAGCTGGTCGAGGATGCGGTGGAAGAGTTCCACCTGGCTTCCTCGTGTGCTCTGGTCCAAAGCTCGATCCAGCAACTCGCCCATCTTGGCGCTCAGCGATTGCCCGGCAGGCTCGGAGGCCGGCGGCGACGCCGACGCGGGCGTATGGGTGGGCTCAGATGCCGGCGGCACGATGTCGTCCAGCCGGTCCCGCAACTGCGACTCGGTCCAGCGGGTGACGTTGAGCCAGAAGCGGGCGACGTCGGCCGTGTTTTTGACCAAATCAAATCGATCGGGGAAGTGTGCCACCCGTGCACGGTAACGACTGCCGGAGCCCTGGACCAGCAAAATCCCCTCAGTTGGCGGCGTCTCCACACCGCCGAGGTAAGCCTAGCCTAACCGGATTTTGCGGTGTACCGTCCCTCGCCGTGAAGCCCTCTACTCCAGAAGCCGTGAGCGTCGCACTCTCCGAGATCCTGCGCGACGACATGAACGTCGATATCCGCCGAATCACGAGCGACTCCCGACTGATCGACGACGTGGGCCTCGACTCGGTGGCGTTCGCCGTCGGAATGGTTGCCATCGAGGACCGGCTCGGCGTGGCGCTGAGCGAAGAGGATCTGCTCAGCTGCGACACCGTCGGTGATCTCGAAGCGGCCATCCTGGCAAAGGTGCCCGCCGCACAGACGAACTCGTGACGGAGCTCGCCGCAGCCTTGTCGGCCGCGATGACCAGTGCCCCGACCAAGCTGGCGGCACTCGACACCGAAGGCGGCGAGTGGACGCACCACCCGTGGCCGGAAGTGCACGCGCGCGCCGAAAACGTCGCCGAACGCATCGCCACCGATGGAGCCAGAGCGGTCGGCCTCATCGGTGACCCGACCGTCGAGTTCGTCGCCGCGATTCCTGGCACCTTTTTCGCGGGTGCAGCGGTCTCGATCCTGCCCGGTCCCATCCGGCGTGCCGACCCCGACCAGTGGGCACAAGCCACCATGGACCGGCTCCGGTCGACCGGCGTATCGAGCGTCTTCAGCCACGGCGCGCAGCTGGAATTGTTACGCAGGCACCGTGACGCCATCGCCGTCCACGACCTCGCCGAGGTCGCCCACGCGCGCCGCTCGACCACGTTCCACGGGCCCGCGAGCGCGGACGTCGCGATCCTGCAGGGCACCGCGGGCTCGACGGGAACGCCCCGCACAGCACAGATCTCCCCCGCCGCGTCACTGGCGAACCTGCGCGGCCTGGTCGCCCGAGTCAACGTCGACCACCGCAGCCGGTTCCACAGCTGGTTGCCGATCTACCACGACATGGGCCTGGCGATGCTCCTCGTCGCCACCTTGGGCCAGGCCGAACTGTGGCAGGCGCCGACCGCGGCCTTCGCAGGCAACCCGTTCAACTGGCTGAAATGGCTCACCGAAAGCCGAGCCACGATGACCGCGGCGCCGAACATGGCGTTCAACCTGATCGGCAAGTACGCGAGCAGCCTGTCCGGATTCGACCTGAGCAATCTGGGCTTCACGCTCAACGGAGGCGAACCCGTCGACTGCGAGGGTTATCAGCGCTTCGCCGACGAGATGGACCGCTTCGGCTTCGACCCGACCTCACTGGCGCCGTCGTACGGGCTGGCCGAATCCACCTGTGCGGTCGCCATTCCCGAGCCGTTCTCGGGCCTGAAGGTCGACGACGTCACCGTCACCACCGACACGGGGCAGGCCACCCGCCGTTACGCGGTGCTCGGCCACGCGATACCCGGCATGGAAGTGCGGTTGAACACCGACCAGCCGCACGCCACCGACGTGACGGGCCGCGACGTCGGCGAGATCGAGATCCGTGGGACGTCCCTGATGACCGGATATCTCGGCCAGGCTCCCCTGGACCCGCAAGAGTGGTTGCCCACAGGCGATCTCGGCTACTTCACCGTCGATGGGCTGGTGATCTGTGGGCGCGCGAAGGAGCTCATCACGGTTGCGGGGCGCAACGTGTTCCCCACCGAGATCGAACGCATCGCGGGCCAGATCGACGGCGTCCGCGATGGCTGTGTCGTTGCGATCGGACGCGGTGAGGCGTCGGCGCGGCCAGGGCTGGTGATCGCCGCAGAGTTCAAGGGCGACGACGAACCCGCCGCGCGCAGCGCCGTGGTGGCGCGTGTCGCGTCCGAGTGCGGTGTGGTGCCCGCCGACGTGGTGTTCGTCAAACCCGGTTCGCTGCCCCGCACATCGTCCGGCAAGCTGCGCCGGTTGGAGGTCAAGCGGACTCTTGAGGCCGCGAGCACATGACGGAGACCTACGACGAGCTGCTCGATCGGGTCTTCGACGACCGAGTGATCAAGTGGACGGCCGAAGCCGAAGAGACCGAACGCTTCCCGCGTCAACTCATCGAATATTTCGGTGAGTCAGGCGTATTCGCGGCCAAGTGGCCGGCCGGCCAGCAGCAGTCCGACGTCGCGAAGGTCATCGAGCTGGCCAGACGACTCGGCAGCTTGGGCTCGGCCGGTATCGGAGTCGGTGTCGGACTGCATGACTCGGCGATCGCGATCCTGCGCCGCTTCGGCAAGTCGGACTACTTGAAGGACATCGCCGAGAAGGCCATCCGCGGCGAGGCGGTGCTGTGCATCGGCGCCTCCGAGCAGTCGGGCGGGTCGGATCTGCAGATCGTCGGCACCGAAGTGCGCTCCGTGCGAGACGGCTTCGAGGTCAAGGGCGTCAAGAAGTTCGTGTCGCTGTCACCGATCGCCGACCACGTCATCGCCGTGGCCCGCAACGTCGACAACGACCCGAACAGCAAGCATGGCAGCGTGGTCGTGGTCGCCGTTCCGTTGGCGCAGTGTGAGATTCAGACGCCGTACCGCAAGGTCGGCGCAGGTCCGCTGGACACCGCCGCCGTGCACATCGACACCTGGGTGCCCGCTGACGCCCTCGTCGCGCGCGCGGGCATCGGCCTTGCCGCGATCTCCTGGGGCTTGGCGCAAGAGCGGATGTCGGTGGCCGGCCTGATATCGACGTCCGCCCAGCGCGTCATCGGAATCACGCTGGCACGCATGATGACCCGCCGGCAGTTCGGCCACACGCTGTACGAACACCAGGCGCTGCGGTTGCGCATCGCCGACCTGCAGGCCCGCGTCGACATGCTGCGCTACGCACTCGACGGCGTCGCCGCAACGGGCAAGCTGGACCTGCGCACCGCAGCGGCGATGAAGGTCTCCGCGGCCCGCCTCGGTGAAGAGGTGATGAACGAGTGCATGCACATCTTTGGCGGCTCGGGCTATCTGGTCGACGAGACGCCGCTGGGCAGATGGTGGCGCGATATGAAACTGGCGAGGGTGGGCGGCGGCACCGACGAGGTGCTGTGGGAACTGGTCGCCGCCGGGATGAAGCCGGACTACGACGGCTACGCCGAGTTCAACCAGCTGCCCTGATTTCTCGGCGAAACCCGACCTACTGCTTGGCGAGGTTGACCAGGAACTCGATGGAGCCCGTCGGCTCGACCGTGACGAATCCGGCGAAATCCGGTGGCGTGACGTTGAATTCCGTCCACGTGACCGGAACGGAACCGGCGGCGATGATGGTTTCGCCGGCCCGCTGCACGTCGACCTTCGCGGCGACGTCGCGGGTCACGCCCTTGATCGTCAAGCTCGCGGGCACGTCGAGCGTGATCGCCGCACCGGTTTCCGGCACCGCCGCGACATCGACGGGCTGTGTCACGCGGAACTCAGCGGTCGGAAATTGTGCGGTGTCGAGGATGTCCGCGCCGCGAAACTGGTTGTCGCGGTTGCTTTCCGGTGAGGTTATCGACGCCACGTCCACCGTGAACGTCGCAGACTCGAGCTTTGACGCGGCCACCACGGCCTCACCGGTCACCTGGGGTGTGCGCCCGTTGACCGTCAGGGGCGAGCCGCGAAGCATTTCGTCGACGCGGTAGCCGGCCTGTGTGCGCTTGGCTTCCTCGCTAGGGCCTGGCACCACCGTCCACGTTCCATCGACGTCGGTGGTGGCTGACTGCGTCTGCTTTGGCAGGGCAAGCTCGGGATCGGCCTCGCCCGCGATGAACTCGCGATAGAACCAGGGCCCGGCCGCCACTGCGATCACGATGCCCACGATCACGATGCCAAGGCCCCACAGCAGCGGCTTTTTCATGCCGCCACGCTAGCCGATGGCAGGTATGTCGGAAGGCGTTCTGGGCAGGGCGTACAGCGCCATTCGCCGGTTCGACATGTCGTGCTCACCAAGGAACGTACATCCGGCGTATTCACAGAGCCGGCGGGCACCGGCGTTTCGATGGTCCGGGTCGAACATGATGCGCCGACAACGGGGTTCGATCTCGAAGACACTGGCCACCAAGCGGGGCAACACGATCGGCGCGATGCCCCGGTTGACGTACTTCGGATCGGCGATCGCGGCGTGCAGACCGATGTCATGAGGGTCGGCGTCATAGCGCGGGGCAATGGAATCCTTCGCCGCCCGATAAACCTCGATGTACCCGAAGGGCGCACCCCGGAAGCTGCCGATGAGGGGCCGCGAGTACTGACCGTCGAGTTGCGCGCTCAAATAACGGCGCCATCGCGCGGGCGGCCAGTCGTACTCCCACGCCTGCACCAGATGGGGACGGTTCATCCACTCCGACACCATCTCGGCATCGGCGTCGGCGTCGGCGAGTCGGATGTCGTACGGCTCGGCCAGGATCGGCGTCGGCGGCGCGCCGACGGCCCGAACGGCGTCGGGAATCGACGTCAGCTCGCGCGGCAGGACAGGCGTGAGGGCCTCGTCAATATCGGTCATCGACCGACGAGCCTACCGGAGCAAATGAGGATAGGTTTACCTTCCTATCGACGCCGCCGCGATGTTTCGCCGACCTGCGTTTCGGGGAGCCTCTTGCCATGGAGGAAATGCTCGAACGCGAACTGAAATGGGAGGTCGACGAGGATTTCGCGCTGCCCCGACTCGATGACATCGTGGCGGGCGCGGACGTGCAGCGCAGCACGGTGCAACTGGACAGCGCGTACTACGACACCGCCGACGGCGACCTGCAGGCGCACGGCGTGCTGCTGCGGCGGCGTGACGGCGACGACGACACCGGCTGGCAGGTGAAGGTTCCCGACGCCGAGGGACGCGTGGAGATCCGCACCGCACTCTCGGACACGCCGCCGTCGGAGATCACCGACATGCTGACCGGTATGCGGCTGGGCAAGCCGCTTGTCAACGTCGCAACCATCCGCACGGTGCGCGACCGCTACCGGATCACCGATACGCGGCGTGGACGAGTCGGCGTCGAGGTCGATGACGACCGCGTGCACGCCTCTATCGACCACCGACTGCTTGCGTGGCGCGAAATCGAGGTGGAACTCGGGCCGGCGGCGCGGTCGATCCCGGCAAGGCTCGCCGACCGGCTCGCCAAGGCCGGCGCCCGACCGTCGCGCTATCCGTCCAAGCTCGCCCGCCTCTCGCACGTGTCGCCGCCACCATCACCGGGCGGCACCGCCGCGGGCCGGGCGTTGACGGCGTACATCACCGAACAGATCGACCACATCTTCGACGGCGACCTCGGCCTTCGCCGGGGCAGCGACCCGATTCACGACACGCGGGTGGCGATCCGCCGGCTGCGCAGCACCCTGCGGGTGTTCGGCAAGGTGCTGGACCATGACGCCGTCGCAGGCATCGAGGACGAGTTGAAGTGGTTCGCAAGCGAACTCGGCGAAGTCCGCGACTGCCAGGTACAACGCCGTCGTTTCCAGGCGGCGCTCGCCCAGTTGCCACCGGAACTGGTGCTCGGGCCGGTGGCCAACAGGATCAACAACGACTTGCAGTCCGATCAGTTGCGGGCCCGCGGGCGCGTGACAGACGCGATGGGCTCGCACCGTTACCTCGAGCTACTTGCCACGCTGCAGCGGTGGCGCACCGCTCCGCCGATCGCCGCCCCGCCAAGCGTGCGGGCGTTGACCAAGCGCGCCCGCCGCGCGCAGCGCAAGGCCGACCGGCGGCTTGTCTCGGCGGTTGAGACCGCCGAGGACGAGCTGCTGCACTCGGCACGCAAGGCCGCCAAACGCGCCCGATACGCCGCCGAACTGCTCACACCGGTGGACAAGAACGCAAAGCAAACGGCGAAGCATTACAAGCAGTTTCAGCGAATACTGGGTGACCACCAGGACGGCGTCGTCGCCTCCGGCACGTTGCGCCGGCTTGCGCGCATCGCAGGCACCACACCCGGGGAGAACGGTTTCACCTTTGGCCTGCTCTTTGCGCGCGAACAGCAGGCCGCCGACGCGGCCCGCCACCAGGTCCGGGAATTGATCGGTTAGCGCACTTACGTGGCGAGCAGCAACCCGCCCGCGATGAGCAGCGCGATCACCTTCGGAATCTCGAGCCCGATGTACGCCCAGTGCGCACGCGAGCGCGGCACGTCGTCCCCGGCGAGCACGGCGTCGGAGCGGCGGGCAAGTTTTGGCCGCACGATCAGCACCTGTGCCAGCAGCGTCACGACGGCCAGGCCCGCGGCGACACCGGTCCACGCTGCGGGCGGCTCGATGGCGAAGGACGCGACGACGAGGGTTGCCAGCGCGAGCTCGCAGATGTTCAGCGCGCGAAAAACCAAGCGGCCGATGCCAAGCCCCAGCTGCAGGGTGACTCCTGGGGCACGAAACTTCAGCGGCGCCTCGATGAACGAGATCGCCAGCACCATGCCCAGCCAGACGAAGGTCGCGGCAGCCGCGACCGCGGGTGCTGCACTCACGGCCTGGAGGCTACGCGGTCAATTCCAGCGTGCGACGGTTCCAGCTCGGAAAGGATCGACGCAACCACGTCGGGCCAAGCAGCGTGACATCGCCCGACCGCAACAAATCTCGCCAGCTCCGTTCACCTCGGTGCCAATCCACGAAAGCCAGCGACCTCGCTTCGATCATCAGGTCCGGTTCACCGCCGGGATCGGTGTAGCAGACCTCGGCGTCTCCGTGCTCGACCAGCAACCAGTAGTGCCGATTTCCCGGCCGCTCATCCGGAAAGGTGAAGGCGACGACGACGCGGCCGGCGGGCAACGCCGATCGATCGAGCTGCACCTGGCACCACGCCCACAGGGCGAAACCGGGGTCGGCATGATCGCGGGTGACTTCCACCCAGCGCTCGCCCCACTCGGCAAGCCCGTCGAGCACGCCGGCGAGGTCCGCTCCGGCGTCTGTCAGTTCATAGAGGTGACCGCGGGCGCCGGGTGTCCCGCGTGACCGGATGAGCCCCGCGCGTTCGAGTTCGCCAAGGCGCTTGCTCAGCATCGAGCGTGACATCGTCGGAAGCCCGCCGGCGATGGACGAGAACGTGTCCGCCCCGAACATCAAGTTGCGCACGATCAGAGGGTTCCACCGTTCGGCGATAATCTCCGAGGCCCTGGCGATCGGACAGTACTGACGGTACGTACCCATGCGATGATCCTCCCACCGCAGCGCCGACGGTCAGTTCTAAATTCGTACTTCAAGAGCCGACGTTCGTGGCGCACGATGACTCCATGGGGACAGATCCTTCAACCGATGCGGCCGCGGGCCAGCTGTCGCGGTCAGCTGCCGATGTTTACGAAGAGTTCTTTGTGCCAGCGTTGTTCGGCCAGTGGGCCGAGAAGATGCTCGACGCGCTTGGCGCTGTTGACGGAGCTCGTTTGCTCGATATAGGTAGCGGTACCGGCGTGGTTGCGCGTGCGGCCGTGCCGCGGGTGGGCGTTCGCGGTTCGGTTGTCGCCGTTGATCCCAACGAGGCGATGGTCGCCGTAGCCAAGCGGATGTGCCCAGACGTCGACGTGCGCGTCGGCGCAGCGGAACATCTTCCTGTCGGCTCGGACGAGATCGACTGCGCCACCTGTCAGTTCGCACTGATGTACTTCAGCGACCGTGCTCGTGCGATAAGTGAGATTGCTCGCGTTCTCCGACCTGGAGGCCGAGTCGCGATAGCCACCTGGGCAGCGGTTGAGGAGACGCCTGGCTATGCCGCGATGGTCGATTTGCTCAGTGACGAGATCGGCGAGTGGGCTGCTGAGGCAACACGTGCACCCTTCTGCATCGGCACGCCCGAGCAACTGGGCGATCTGCTGCGACCGTCATTCCCCGAGGTGACCGTCCAACGCCATGGCGGCCAAGCCTGCTTCGCATCGCTCGACGATTGGATGCACTCCGAGATTCGCGGATGGACGCTGGCTGAACACATCGACGACGAGCAATTCGCGCGGCTGTGCCGACGAGCCGGCACCGAACTGAGCAGGTTTGTCGGCGACGACGGCCAAGTCCGTTTTCCAGCGACGGCGTTGATCGCCACCGCAACCGCCAGCGGCTAGCGCGTAGGTGGCATCGTGAAGACATGGATGTCGATCGGGTGGCTGAACTTGCGCGCTGGCAGGACGCAGGCGCGGTCTGGGAAGTCATCTCCCGCAAAGACAGGAGCGTGACGGTGGCGCTGCTGCGGTGTGACGGCGGCGAAGAGGTGGACCGGTTCACGGCCGACGATCCGGAGCTGCTGGAGTACATCGGCGACCGGCTGAGCAGTGCGGAGTCAGAGTGAATCTTGGCAAGCTGACATTCGAACCGGCAGCCGGCGCCGCCGAGCTCGTCGCCGAACCCGTGCGCGCACACCTGCGGGACGGTCTGTGGGTCAGCGCAATCGATCCCGAACTCGCCGATACCGCGGCGTTCTGCGAGCACTATGACATCGACCTGGACGTCTCGGCGAACTGCGTCGTGGTGGAGGCGAAGCGCGCCGATCGGGTGTGGCACGCGGTCTGCATGGTGTTGGCCACCACTCGCGCCGACGTGAACGGCGTCGTCCGCAAACACCTTGGTGCCCGCAAGATTTCGTTCGCTTCCATGGACACGGCGGTGTCTCTGACCGGGATGGAGTACGGCGGCATCACACCGGTCGGGTTGCCAGTTGATTGGCCGATCCTCGTCGACCAGCACGTCATCGAGCAGGAGCGCGTCGTCATCGGCAGCGGCATTCGCGGCTCGAAACTGCTGGCCTCGACGGCTGTGCTGGCGTCACTGCCCGGTGCCGAGGTGCTGGCCCTCACAAAAGCGGATTAGCCCGCTGCGACGTCGTCGTGGTCGGTGGACTCCGCCAGATCCCGCCACCGTTCCTGCTCCTCGGCGACGGACTCCAGCTTCGCCGCGACGGCGCCGAACGCATCGCGCCCCAGCTGCACCCGCAGCGGCGGGCGCTGCGCACCTCCGAGCTCGACGATCGCCGCCGCCGCCTTCACCGGGTCACCCGGCTGCGCGTGGTTGACGTCGAGCGCGTGTTGACGGGTGGCCCCCGCGGTCTCGGCGTAGTCGTCGATCACGGTGGATTCGGTGCTGAGGCTCGACGCGTCAAGGAAGTCGGTGCGAAAGTAGCCGGGTTCCACGATGGTCACGTCGATACCGAGCGGGCCGACTTCTTGCGCCAAGGCTTCGGAGAATCCCTCGACGGCGAACTTCGTCGCGCAGTAGATGCCCCAGCCCGGACCGCCGGCGAAGCCACCGACCGACGACAGGTTGAGGATCCGGCCCGAGCGCTGTGCGCGCAGCGTCGGCAGCACGGCTCGCAGCACATTGAGGATGCCGAAGACGTTCGTGTCGAACACGGCGCGTGCCGCCGCGTCAGTTGCCTCCTCGACCGCCGAAAGCAGGCCGCGGCCCGCGTTGTTCACAACGACGTCGATCCTGCCGAACTTCTGGACCGCCGATTCCACTGCCGCCGCCGCGGCGGCCTCGTCCAGCACATCGAGCGCCACGGCGAGCAGCCGATCACCGGCATCGGGGAACCGCGCCGTAACGGCATCCGCGTTGCGGGCGGTGGCAACCACCGAATGCCCTGCAGCTAGCGCCTTTTCGACGATCTCCGATCCGAAACCCCTTGACGCGCCGGTGACGAACCAAACACTCATGTGCTTCCCTTGCCTTCCTAGGTGCTGCGACCGACTAACAATATCGATTGACGCGCCGAGTGTGGAGTTGTGTCACGCGAAATCGCCCTGGAGCGTGCGGGTAATCCACGTTCGGCGGGTTTCTGATGCGGTTATCGGCGGGGCGGCCATACCGGCGCGCCGAGTTCACGGGAGACCGCGCGGGCGGTATCGCGCAGCGCATCGACGGCCTCGGGATTCAGCGGCCACCGCGCAGCGGGCACGACGAGCGCGATCGCGCCGGTAGCCTCCCCCGTGGAGTCGAAGACCGGTGCGGCCGCGGCGCATTCACCAAGCACCGCTTCCTCGGCCTCGGCCGCGATGCCCGTCACGCGGATCTGCTCCAGCTGATCGGCCAGTGCGGCCGGATCGGTGATGGTCTCGCCCGTCATGCTGCGCAGCTCGTCGGGCTTGTAGTCGGCCTGAAAGGCCAACAGCGCCTTGCCCAGTGCGCTGGCGTGTGCCGGGATCACGATGCCGACCTCTGGCATCTGTCGTGTTCCGTCCGGGCGGGGTTCATGCGCCACCACCACGACCTCGTCGAAAAGCAGCACTGCGGTGCGCACCGCACACCCGGTCCTGCGGGACAGGCTCTCGGCCCAAACCGTCACGCGTGAGCGGAGTTCCAGCGTATCGAGGTAGACGTTGCCGAGCCGCAGCGTCGCGGGACCCAACCGGTAGCGACCGGAATCGATCTCCTGCTGCACCATGCCGTGCGCCAGCAGCGTGCGAACCAGACCGTGCACCGTGGACGGCGCCAGATCGATGGCGGACGCGATCTCGCCAAGGCTCATCCGTCGACCGCCCTGCAGCACCATGAGGATGCGCAGCGCCCGATCGACCGCCTGAATCATCTGTCCACCCTCCGCCCCATCGGGCTCTTGTGTTGACCGAAGCATAAGCGTATGGTCCAGATCACATTCGACATTATCGAATGATATCCGAGATAGTCGACCACCACGCGGCAGCCGACTCGACCCAGGTCTCAGGAGAACTCATGGACGAACCCTCGCTCATCCAGAAACTCGCGGCCGAAGCACTCGGCACCGCCTTCTTGGTCTTCATCGGCGTGGGGGCTGTGCCCGCGACGATCATCGTCAACGGCGACGCGCCGTTCACCATGGCCGACCTGGGCATGATCTCGTTCGCCTTCGGCACCGTCGTGGTCGCCACGGTCTACGCGCTCGGGCACATTTCGGGCAACCACATCAATCCGGCCGTCACTCTCGGACTCGCGGTCACCGGCAAGTTCCCCTGGTCGCGGGTGCCTGCCTACATCGCCGCGCAAACCGTCGGCGCGATCGTCGGCGCAGCGGCCATCATCGGCGTGCTCGGCATGGCCGCCAGCGACGCCGGCCTCGGTGTCGCCACCTATTCCGGCGAGGTCAGTGCGGTCCAGGCCTTTTTCGCCGAGTTCGTGGGTACCTTCATTCTCGTGTTCACCGTCTTTGGCGTGATACACCGCAAGGCCACCGCGGGATTCGCCGGTGTCGCCATCGGTTTGGTGGTGTTCGCGGCGATCATCCCGGTTGCTCCCACCACCGGAGCGTCGATCAACCCGGCCCGCACGTTCGGCCCGATGCTGGTACAGCAGCTCGCGGGCGGCTCGGTCTCGTGGAGTCAGCTGCCGGTGTACGTGGCCGCCGAACTGCTGGCGGGCGTCCTCGCGGCCTTCGCGTACGTCGCGATATCCCGCACCCGCGCCGACGCGGCACCTGCCTCTATCCCCATGCCCGCCAAATCCACCACCGCAGCCTGAGGAGCGCGACAATGAAGAAGCTCATCAACGATCCCGCGGACGTCATCAACGAGGCACTGCACGGGATGGCCATCGCGCATCCCGAACTGCGCATCGACCACACCAATCGGATCATCTACCGCGGCGACGCGCCAACCCCCGGCAAGGTCGGGCTGATCTCCGGCGGCGGCTCGGGCCACGAACCGTTGCACGGCGGCTTCGTCGGGCAGGGCATGCTCGACGCGGCATGTGCGGGTGAGGTTTTCACCTCGCCGGTGCCCGATCAGATGCTGGAGGCCACCAAGAACGTCGACGGCGGCGCAGGCGTGCTGCACATCGTGAAGAACTACACCGGCGATGTGATGAACTTCGAGATGGCCGCCGAACTGGCGGCGGCCGAGGGCATCACCGTCGAATCGGTCATCGTCGACGACGACGTCGCGGTGCAGGACAGCACCTTCACCGCGGGCAGGCGTGGTGTCGGCGCGACCGTGCTGGTCGAGAAGATCGCGGGCGCCGCCGCCGAGCAGGGCCGGAGCCTGGCGGACGTCACCGCTATCGCGCGGCGCGTGAACAGCGCATCACGCAGCATGGGCGTCGCGTTGACGTCCTGCACGGTGCCCGCCGTCGGTCATCCGACGTTCGACCTCTCCGATACCGAAATCGAGGTGGGCATCGGAATTCACGGCGAACCGGGCCGCCAGCGCATACCCATGCAATCGGCCCGCGCCGTCGCCGAGCTGATGCTCGAACCGGTGCTCGCCGATCTCGACTTCTCCGGCGACGACGGCGTGGTGTTGTTCGCCAACAGCATGGGCGCCACCCCGCTCATCGAGCTGTACGTCATGTATTCGGAGTTCGCCGCCATCCTCGACAAGGCCGGCGTCAGGATCGCCCGCTCGCTGGTCGGCCCGTACATCACCAGCCTGGATATGGCCGGCTGCTCGGTCACGCTGCTGCGCGCGGACGACGAACTACTGCGCTTGTGGGACCACCCCGTCAACACACCGGCACTGCGGAGGGGATGCTGAATGGCTTCCGACGTCGACCTTGCACTGCTGACCGGCTGGGTGCGTGAATTCGCCCGCGTGATCGGCGAAAACGCCCAATTGCTCACCGATCTGGACGCCGCCATCGGCGACGCCGACCACGGCATCAACATGAACCGTGGCATGGCCGCGGTGATCGCCGCGCTCGACGAATCGGAGTCGGCGGACATGGCGGCGCTGTGCAAGCAGGTGGGCATGACGCTGGTGAAATCGATCGGCGGGGCCAGTGGCCCGTTGTATGGCACGTTCTTCCTGCGGATGGCCACCGCCATCGGTTCGGCCGACGTCGTCGAGGCGGCCGACTTCGCCAAAGCGCTGCGCGCCGGGGTGGAGGGTGTCGTTCAGCGGGGCCGCGCCGAAGCTGGCGACAAGACGATGTTCGACGCACTGGCACCGGCGTTGGATGCGCTCGACGCCGCGCTGGCTTCTGGCGCCGGGCTCGCCGCGGCACTGGCGGACGCCACCGCCGCAGCCGAAACAGGCAGGGACGCAACCGAATCGATGGTGGCGCGCAAGGGCCGAGCCAGCTATCTCGGGCAACGCAGCGTCGGTCACCAGGATCCAGGCGCGACGTCGGCGGCAATGTTGATAGCGGCCGCCGCGACGGCGTTCGCCACAGGCGGGTGAGCGACGTGGCCGTTGGACTCGTCGTCGTCTCGCACAGCCGGGCGCTGGCCCGCGCCGCGGTCGCGTTGGCTCAGGAGATGTTGCACGGCAAGCAGATCCGCATCGCGATCGCCGCCGGCCTCGATGACACGACATTCGGCACCGACGCCGCTCAGATCGTCGACGCGATCACCGCCGCGGACCAGGGCGCCGGCGTCGTGGTGCTGATGGACCTCGGCAGCGCGGTGTTGTCTGCCGAACTCGCCCTCGAGCTGCTCGACGACGCCGCGCGCGAGCGGGTCGTGTTGTGCCCCGCTCCCCTTGTCGAAGGTCTGGTCGTGGCCGCGGTCGCGGCGGCAGGCGGCGCGTCGACCGCGGAGGTCGCCGCCGAAGCGGCAGGGGCGCTGGCCGGAAAGATCGGCCATCTAGGGCCCGCACCCGAGGCTGCCGCAGCCGGCGCCGTCGACCATCCCGACGAGCTCACGGGCAGCTTCGTCGTCGCCAACCCACACGGACTGCACGCCCGGCCCGCCGCGCGACTGGTACACGAGGTGCGCCGGCGCGACGCCCACGCCCGGGTACGCAATCGGCGCACCGATTCGGAATGGGTTGATGCGGGCAGCCTTTCGAAGCTCGCTACCCTGGGTGTGCGGTCCGGCGACGAAGTCGAGATTCGGGTGTCGGGCAGCCAGGCCGCCGAGACGCTCGACCATGTCCTTTCGCTGGCCGCGCGCAACTTCGACGAGTTACCGGCCGCGGCGAAGCCGGCGTCAGAGCCGGCCGCGCGTCAGGCACCGATCGGCGCCACCCCCGGGTTGGGTATCGGACCGGCCCGCTCGGCGCGACTGGGTGCCATCACTATTCCGGACGCCCCTGCCGAGGCGCCGGCGGTGGAATGGCGCAGGGTCGGGAAGGCTATCGCCACGGTCCGGCGCACGATCAGCCACCTCCGGACCCGCACCGCGCGCGAGGTCGGCGAGGCCGAGGCGTCGATCTTCGACGCCCACCAACTGCTGCTCGACGACGCCGCGTTGCTCGACGGAGTGCGTGATCGTGTCGACGGCGGAGAATCAGCGGTGTCGGCGTGGTCGGCCGCGAGTGCAGGAACTCGCCGCCGAGTTCGCCGCGCTGCCGGATCCGTATCTGCAGACGCGAGCCGACGACGTGCGCGCGGTGGGCGATCAGGTGCTGCGGGCGATGCTCGGTGTCGGCGAGAGTGCGCCGGGGCCCACGGGTGTGCTGATCGCCGCCGATCTGACCCCGGCGGAAGCCGCCGATCTTGACCCGGCACGGGTGTCCGCCGTGCTCCTGGCGTTCGGCAATCCGCATGCGCACAGCGTGATCCTGTTACGAGCCAAGGGAATCCCGGTGATCGTCGGCGCAGGGCCGACGGTGCTGTCCATTCCCGATGGTGCCACGGTCGCCGTTGACGGCGGTCGCGGCGAGTTCGTCGTCGAGCCCGACGATGAGTTCAGGCAGCAGTTCGAAGGCAGGGTCGTTGCGCTTGCCCAGCGTCAGCAGCAGGCACAGGAGCGCGCCGCGGGCCCGCGGAGACCCGCGACGGTGTCACGGTGCCCGTCGGGGCCAACATCGGCTCTGTCGATGACGCACGTGCCGCCGCGACCCATGGCGCCGATTTCGCCGGCCTGGTTCGCACCGAGTTCCTGTTCCTTGGCCGTCAGGACGCACCGGATGTCGAGGAGCAGTTCGCGGTGTATCGCAAGATCGCCGAATCGCTCGACGGGCGGCGAATTACCTTGCGCACAGTGGATGTCGGCGGTGACAAGCCGCTGGAGTTCCTGCCGACACCGGCCGAGCTCAACCCGTATCTGGGTGTTCGCGGCATCAGGCTGTCGTTGGCGCATCCGGAGCTGCTTGCCGAACAGCTGCTGGCGATGGTCAAGCTGGCCCACCAGGCACCCGTGAGCGTGATGTTCCCGATGGTCACGACGCTGGACGAATTGTTCACCGCGCGCGGCCTTTTGGATGAGCGCCATCGACCGAATTGGCAGCGGCCCGCCCGCCGGTTTGCAGGTCGGCATGATGGTCGAGGTGCCTGCGGCCGCGCTCAAGGCCGCGGCGTTCGCCCGCCATGTCGACTTCTTGTCCATCGGTACCAACGATCTGACGCAGTACACGCTGGCCGCGGATCGCAACAACGATGCGGTCGCGTCGATCGGGGACACCTTCGATCCTGCTCTCCTGCAACTGATCCGAGCCACCTGCCAGGGCGCAGCCGGTCAGGCCTCGGTGTCGGTGTGCGGCGAGTTCGCCGCCGACGAGCGGGCCGTGGGTCTGCTGATCGGCCTTGGCGTCGATGCACTGTCCGTCACTCCCCCGGCCATCCCGGTCACGAAGGAAGCCGTCCGTGCGGTGGATAGCCGTGATGCCCGGGCTCTTTCGGAGAAGGTGCTGTCAGCCGACAGTGCTGCAGCAGTAAGGGATCAGCTGGGAGCGGACACTCAGTAGACGTCGTGTCGAGTGAACGAATGGCCGCAATTCGAGTTGCCGCAGCGAAGCATTGGCCGACCCTGAGCGGGGAACTCGTAGGCCGGACAGCTGCACACGAAACAGCGTGGCCCCGAACCTCCGTCGCCGTCCCCGATTCGAGCCGTATCGAGCCGCTGACGCGCGCCGTCGAATGCCCCGTCCACCTGCTCGGCGACCTCGTCGACAACCTTCATCTGATCATCGGTCAGCTTGTTTTCAGATTTCATGTCGAAACGCCCTCCTGACGGTGATGACCCGCAATATGCGAGTAATTGTGACGGTAGGGCTGCGTGACAAAGATGTATTGAGTAGTCGGCTACTCGAATCGGCGGATGAGTTCGACGAACGCCTGCGCCGCCGCGTCGACGCCGTCGTTGTCTTCGGTCGCCACCAGGTCGAGCAGCAGGCCGCGCCCGACGGCTAGGCCGAGGCGCGCCAGCGCAGGGTCGGTCGTACCGCCTGCGGCGGCGAGCCACGCGTCGACGGCCCCCGGCAGCATGCGGGCGAACGGCTGCTCGCCCTGGACGCCGCGGGCATAGCACTCGAAGAAGAGGCGCTCGAAGGGCCGCAGCTCGGGCCTGCGCAGATCGGCCCACATCGCCGCGATCGCGTCCGCGGGGTCCTCCGGCAGTTGCGGCAGCACGGCCCGTTGGCGGCGCTCGACCTCCTCGACGATCGCCAACAGCATCTCCTCGCGAGAGCCGAAGTGGTGCAACAGCATTCGGTGGCTGGTGCCGACGGCGGCGGCGACATCGCGAAGTGAGCGGTCACCGATGCCTCGAATCGCGACCTCCTCAACGACCGCGTCGAGCAGTTGTTGCCGCCGCTCGAGGTCAGGAGGCCGGGCCATCGTGGTGCCGAAGCTGCTCGCTTCTGGCCTTCAGGCCCGCGGCCTCCATCGCCAGGTAGCGCCGCGTCATCGGTCGCATGAACAACCCCACCAGGGCGCCGAGCGGACCGCGCTGGTCGATCCGCTGACGGACCTTCGTGTGGTGGTCGGATTCGGCAATGACCTCGTGACTGGCCAGCGTCAGTCCGCCGGGCGAGCGCTGCACCCAGGTCCACGACACGCCGGGCGTCACGTCGGTGACCTCCCAGACCAGCTTCGGCATGCGCGGCTGCTTGATCTCGAATCGCTTGCCGACGGCGAGCCCTGGCCCGTCGAGGGCGACGAGGCGCGTGACCGAGGCGGTCCATTCAGGCCAGCGCTCAACGTCGCTGAAGACGTCCCAGACGACGGTGGCCGGCGCATCGATTGCGATGGCGTCATCGGTAATCATGTACCAAATGGTACAGCAATTAGTGTCCCTCGGCATCGAGAATTCGGGCGACGGTCTTCCCCACCGACCGCGCAAACGTGCGGTCGTCGAGCTCCTCGAGCCCGGTCGATGCACGCAGAAAGCCGCCGAACAAACACCAGCCGAGCTGCAACGCGATCGTGTGCGCTGCGGCCAGCCGGGCATCGAGTTCGGTGGCGTGGCGCGGCCGAACACTGTCCAGCAGAAGCTCCATCGTCGGGAAGCGGCTCTGGAGTTCGCCGATGGGATACCCGTCAAGTGAGGCGTGGGCCAGGACCCGCAGTTGGCGGTCGACGGCCGCACCGACCTTTTCTCCGTCGGCGCCGTCGGCGAGAAGTTGCGCGAGGTGCTGGCCCAGATGATCGAGCACCGCACCGACGAGGTTGTCCTTGCTGCCGAGGTGCCGGTGGATCAGCCCATGGTTGACACTCGAGCGGGTCGCGATGTCGCGGATAGACGTAGCAGCCGGCCCGCGCTCGGCAAATAGATCCGCGGCCGACTCGAGGACCGCTGCAACCACTTCGTCCCTGCCCAACGGTGCAGAGGCGCGCGGCGAACCAGTGCTTGCGCTAACTGTAGTCACGTGACTACGGTACCTGCAGAGTTGACGGATCTCGCGAGGCGTACACCAGGGTCGTCAAGTCGCACGCGATCACGACCCTGGTGTACGCCTCGCGAGAGGAAAGGCCTCCTGGAATGGCAACGACGCCCAGCGGTTACGGACGGTTCATCGGCAGAGTCGGCGGGTTGGCCGTCGCACTGGGAATCGGGGCGGCGATCGCCAACAGCCCGGGGATCGCGGCGGCCGATGACGGCGAGTCGAATTCGTCGGAGTCATCGTCCTCGTCATCCGCGGCGGCTTCACCGGAGACTGCGGACACCGGCTCGTCTGCGTCGTCAACAAATGATGACGACCCCGACGCCGACGCCGACACATCCACCCCGAAGTCGACCGTCAGTGCGCAGACCGTCACCAAAACCATTGACGAGCCCAAGAACCCGACCGAGAGCGCGACCACCCCGAAGGACGACAAGGACGCGCCCGCCGAATCCCTTGCCCTGTTGTCGGTGGCGACAACGGCGCGACGCACCCAAGCCGACACCTCGCCAACAACACCGACAACCACACCGACGGCGGCGGTGACCCAGTCAGCCGAGCTGGACCAGACCGTCGAGGCGACAGCGGACAGCCCGCTCGGCACTCCCGAACAGCTTGCGGCGGAACGTGTTGCCACCGAGACCGTCAACACCCTGCCGGTGATGGTGATGAAATTCCTTCTGAAGCAAGGATTTATGACCGCCGCCCACCAGCAGTTCCCCGGCGGGCCCGACGAGGAGAATGTTGCGGCCGTGAACAAGGCGGTCGACGAATACGCGTTGGCCGCAGCGTTTCAGCAACAACTGCTCAACCCGCTGACTCCGACGATCGTCACGCAGGTCGCCCCGCCGCACACCTGGTACGGGCAGTCTGTCGGCGGCACCCGCATCCTGTACGACAACCCGGACACCATCTACCGCTTCATGCCGGTCAGCGCGTCGTCCCAGTATGTGATCACGGGCCGTTTCAACACCAACACCGAGAACGGCAGGCCTGCGGACACCACATTCAGCGTGCTGGAGGGGTTGGCAGGGACGACGTCGTCGATCAAGAGCGCGGACGACCTCGACATCAACCCGGACGGCACGTTCGTCATCACCGTGAGCAGTGAGCCCGCCAACGGCCGAAAAAATCACATCCAGCTCACCTCCAGCTCGACCATCCTCGCCGCGCGCGACACGTTGGGCAATTGGAACGAAGAAGATGCGATCAGCTTGTCGATCGAACGGGTCGGCGGTCCGCCCAACAGTCTGTTCGCGCAATTGGGCGGATTCGCGCTCCTCGGGCCACTGGTTTCCAACAACCCGTTCTTGACGACGCTGGTGTCGTTGGTCCCGCCGCTGCCGTCGATACCGCCGCTGATCCGTGGCACGTTCACCGCCGCGATCCTGTTGATCAGAGGAGTGAACGAACAAGCCAAATACATGCGGCTGGCCACGACCGATCCGGAGACCGGCAACCCCAGGGCCGCCAACGAAATCAGCCAACCGTCAAGCAACGCAGAGTTTCTCGCAAACCAACTGCAAAGCAATGGTTTCTACCAGCTCGGCGAGAAGCAGGCCCTGGTGCTCACCATCGATCCTGGCGACGCCAACTACTTCGTCGTCCCGACCTATAACGACTGGACGATCACCGACAACTACTGGGACCTGCCGACGAGCCTGAACAACGAACAGGCCAAACGCAATGCCGACGGGACCTACACGGTCGTGATCTCTCCGACCGATCCTGGTGCGGCGAACTGGATTTCCACGGGCGGCCTGAAACAGGGCACGATCTCGATCCGATTCCAGGACCTTGGACCCGAGCCGCAGAACCTGCCGCGCATCGTCGATCAACGAGTGCTGACCCACGAAGAGCTCCACGCCTTCTTGCCCGCGGGTGACTTCGTCACCGATCAGGAGCGCGCGGATCAGATCGCCTTGCGCAAGGCCGGTTTCAACAAGCGCTGGGCGCCGTTCCCGCAATAGCTCGATCGCCTCAGAGACCGCCGAGATCATCGGGGACGTCGACGGCGTATTCCTTAAGCACCGCAAGGGGCACCACGTCGAGCGTCCGCTGGTGGGTCGACGCGAGCACCACCGGGGCCGCGCACCCGTCGCCATGCGCCCGAAGCCAGTTGACGGCGGTCACACACCAACGATCGCCAGGCCGCAGTCCGGGGAATCGATACTGGGGCATCGGCGTCGAAAGGTCGTTACCGATCGAGCGCTGGTGCTCAAGAAACTCCGTGGTGACCACGGCGCAGATCGAGTGCAGGCCGACGTCCTCCGGTCCGGTCGAGCAGCAGCCGTCGCGGTAGAAACCGGTGAGGGGTTCGGTTCCGCACGGTTCGAGTGGGTCACCGAGGACGTTGAGATCAGGCATCGGTCCATCATCCGCCACGGCCGCGCTCGTCGACAGGTCCTTCCAGGCGTGCCAGAGTTCTGGTGATGAGCGCAAGCGTGGCCGTCATCGGTGCCGGTCCGGGTGGGCTGGTCACGGCGCGTTGGCTGATGTCGCAGGGATTCGAGCCGACGATCTTCGAGCAGGGCCCGATGCTGGGCGGGCAGTGGACCGGGCTTGCGGGCCGCAGCGGTGTGTGGCCGACCATGCACACCAACACCAGTCGCGTCATGACAGCCTTCAGCGATCTCCAACACCAGACTGACCTCGTTTTCCCGTCGAACCGCGACGTTCTCGACTACCTCAACCGATACGCCGACCTGTTCGGCCTTCGGTCGCGCATCCGGTTCGGCAGCCGCGTCGAGTGCATCAGCCGTGGAGACGGCGGATGGCTCGTGCGTCAGGCAGGCATGGATGAGCGCTTCGAGCGAGTCGTGGTGGCAACCGGCCGTTTCCACTCCCCCGCCATCCCGTCTGTTCCCGGCCTCGACACGTTCGCCGGATCGGCGGGAGCAATCTCGACATACGACTACAGGGGACCTGCGGCATATCGCGGCAAGCGCGTTCTGGTGGCCGGCTGCGCGGTCAGCTCGCTCGAGATCGCCGCGGAACTCGCCGAGCTGGGCGCGGCGCGCGTCGTGGTGACCCAACGTCGACAGAGGTACGTGCTGCCGAAGTTCGCCGCTGGCGTTCCATCCGATCACCGGATCTTCACCCGATACGGAGCACTCGCCGAGGAGACGCTTCCCGCGCCAGAGATCGACCGGCAACTGAAGGAGATCGTGGTCGAGGCGGGCGGGAGCCCCGAGCAATACGGTGCTCCGGCGCCCGACCCGTCGCTCTTCGCCGCAGGGGCGACCCTGAACCAGGGCTACCTCCCCATCGTGGCAGAGGGCCGAATCACGGTGCGTCCATGGATGAAATCCGTCACCGACACGACCGTGACATTCGCCGACGGGCACGCCGAGGAGTTCGACGCGATTGTGCTGGGCACCGGCTTCGACTTGTGCCTGCCGTTTCTCAGCGACGACATCCGGGCCACCCTCGACCTCGACGCCGTGCACCTGGACGCCGACCGCTACACCTTCCATCCCGACCTTCCTGGGCTCGCATTCGTCGGCATGTGGGATCAGGGCGGCGGATACTTTGTGCCGCTTGAGCTTCAGGCGCGCTGGATCGCCTACACGTGGGGCGGCACGATCCCCGCGATCAGCGAGGCCGCACAGCGACGGTCGATAGATGCGTATCGCGCCAAACGTGGCCAATCCCAAAAGACCCGAATGAACCTGGCGGCAATGGCTTTCGCCCGAGCGGCGGGAGTGGAACCGCACCTTGACAACTGGCCGCACCTCCGCCGAGCTCTGTTGTTCGGTCCCCTCGCGCCGAGCTGTTTCCGGCTCGAGGGCCGCGACGCACTTGCGGATTCGGCGGTCCGGTTTGCACGCGAGGCTGCCGCCTTCGGTGCGATCACGTCGAACGAGTTCACTGAGCGCGAGCAGAGGTACTTGGCGCTGGTGGAGGACGCTCGTCAACACATCGCGCACACCTGTCGGACGGAGCCAGTCAATCACGAGTATTGACAGCGATACCCGCGTCGACTAGACACATCGCTATCAGACAGATCGTGCCTGAGTGTCCGATCGAGGGAGGCGCCGTGCGAACGACGTTCCCTCTGCATTCACCCGATTTCTTCGCGGGTGATCCGTACCCGACCTACCAGGCATTGCGCGCCAGCGCGCCGGTGTGCTGGAACGACGTCACCAAGTTCTGGGCGCTGCTGAAGTACGAAGACATCCGCTACGTGTCGACAAACCCGGACAGGTTCTCCTCGGCCAGGGGCATCACCATCCCCGACCCCGTGATGCCGAACCCGGTTCAGGAGGGCAACCTCATCTTCACCGACCCGCCTCGGCACCGTCAGCTGCGCAAGCTGATCAACACCGGGTTCACCCGGCGCCAGGTGGCGATCCTCGAGCCAAAGGTGCGCGAAATCGTCTACGGGGTCCTCGAGAACGTCCGCGCCGACTCCACTGTGGAGTTCGCCGACGAGCTCGCGGCGCCGTTGCCCACCCGGATGATCGCCGAATTGCTCGGCGCTCCGCCCGACGACTGGGAGAAGTTCCGCAGGTGGTCCGACGCGTGCACGGGCACCGCGGATCCCGAGATCGAACTCGACTCGTTCGTGGCCATCGGCGAGCTGTTCGAGTATTTCCAGCAGTTGATCGCCGCCAGGCGTGCCGAGCCGAGAGACGACATGCTGTCGGTCCTGAGCACCGCCGAGGTCGACGGGGCCAAGCTCACCGACGACGACCTGCTGAACTTCGCATTCCTCTTGCTCGTGGCTGGGAACGAAACCACCAGGAATCTGATCGCCTTGGGCACCTTGGCGCTCATCGAGCATCCCGGCGAACGCCGCAAGCTCGTCAACGACCCCACCGTGATTCCCGCCGCGGTAGAGGAGATGCTGCGCTGGACCAGCCCGGTGACGCATATGGCGCGAGCCGCGACAGTCGACACCGAGATCCGCGGGCAACTCATCCGCGAGGGCGACATGGTCGTGATGCTCTATGGTTCGGCCAACCGCGACGAGGAGATATTCGGCTCCGACGCAGAAGAATTCAAGCTGACGCGCCACCCGAACCCACATATCGCGTTCGGCTGTGGTGAACACTCGTGCGTCGGGGCCCAGCTGGCCCGGCTCGAAGCCCGCATCTTCTTCGAAGTGCTGCTGGGCCGATACCCCGAACTCGAACTGGCCGGCGACGTCGAACGCATGCGGGCCACCATGGTGCCCGGCGTCAAACGCATGCCCGTGCGACTCGGAACACCAACGACACAAAACGGAGATGCCAATTGACCGACACATCCGAATTTCGCCAGAAACTCGACGCGCTCGTCGGCGCGCCCACCGGCTCAGGTAAACCAACCGTTGCGCCAGATCCAGTGAACCAGCCGATGATTCGGCATTGGGCACATGCACTCGACGATATGAACCCGGTCTACCTCGATCCCGAGTTCGCGGCGAAGTCGCGGTTCGGCGGCATCGTGTCTCCCCCGGTCATGCTCCAGACGTGGACGATGCCCGCCCCAAAGATCGAGGGGATCGCCGAACGCGGCGGCGTGCCGATCGAATGGGACGTGAACCCGGCCGCGTTCATCGAAGAAGCGGGCTTCACCGGCATCGTGGCCACCAACTCGGAGTTCGAGATCGAACGCTACCCACGCCTCGGCGACGTCATCGCGGTGACGCAGGAATTCGCAGACATCTCCGATGAGAAGCAGACGTCGTTGGGTACCGGATATTTCGTCACCTGGTTGTCGACCTACACCGACCAGAGCGGCGACGTGCTCGGCCGTCAAAGGTTCCGGGTTTTCCGCTTCAAGGCCGACAACTGATGGCCACCAGACTGGCGCCGACGGTCGGACCGGACACCGAGTTCTTTTGGAACGGGCTGCGGGACCGCAAAGTATTGATCCAACGGTGCACGGAATGCCAAGCGCTGCGCCAACCGGCGCGCCCGATGTGCCCGACGTGCAACTCGGTCGAGTGGGACACCGTCGAGTCCGCTGGCCGCGGCACGGTGTACAGCTACGTGATGCCGCAGCACCCGCCGATGCCGCTGATGGAGTACCCGTACATCGTCGTGCTTGTCGAGCTCGACGAGGGGGTGCGGCTCGTATCGAACCTCTGCGAGATCGCCCCCGGCGACGTCGAAGTCGGCATGCCCGTCGAAGTCTTCTATCAGAGCTTCGACACCCTTGATGGCAAGGACCTTGTCCTACACCAGTTCCGGCCGGTGCGCTGATGAGCAGCATGGCATCTCGCACCACGACCCTGGATTGGCGCGACATAAACGTCGGCGACGAGGTCACTGCACTCGAGATCCCTGTCACGGCAACCGTGATCGTCGCAGGCGCGATCGCGTCACGCGACTTCATGCCCGTTCACCACGATCCCGACTTCGCGCAGAAGCAGGGCTCGCCCAATATGTTCATGAACATCCTCACCACCAACGGGTTGTGTGTGCGCTTTCTGACCGATTGGGCGGGTCCGGAAGCGATGGTGACCAAGCTGGCGATCCGATTGGGCGTACCCGCATTCCCCAACGATCCACTCCGGTTCACCGGCAGTGTCACCGGCATATCCGAAGGCGACGACGGCGAGGGCTTTGTCGAGGTTTCCTTCAAGGGCGCCAACAGCCTTGGGGACCACGTGTCGGGGACGGCGACGATCAGCCTGCTCGAAGACAGAGTCAACGCATGAGTTCACTGTGCGGCGCGGCCGCTATCGCAGGCATCGGCCAGACCGAGTTCTCCAAGGCGTCCGGACGCAGCGAGCTCCAACTCGCCTGCGAGGCGGTCAAAGCCGCCATCGAGGACGCCGGCCTCAAGCCCAGCGATGTCGACGGCATGGTCACCTTCACGATGGATGCCAGCGAGGAAATCGAGGTCGCCAGGAACGTCGGCATCGGCGACCTGACGTTCTTTACCCGCGTGCCGCATGGCGGCGGCGCCGCCGCAGGCACCGTGGTGCAGGCCGCGATGGCGGTGGCCACCGGTACCGCCAACGCCGTGGTGTGTTACCGCGCATTCAACGAACGATCCGGGTTCCGGTTCGGCGGCGCCACGGCGCAACCCAATGCCCAGACACCTCCTTTCATGGCCAACTACGCGCCGTTCGGCCTGTTGACGCCCGCTGCATGGGTCGCCATTGGGGCCCAGCGGTACATGTCGACGTACGGCGTCACCAACGAGGACTTCGGGAGGATCTCCGTCGTCGCCCGCGCCCACGCGGCGCGCAACCCGGACGCGTGGTTCTACGAGCGCCCGATCACGCTTGCGGACCACCAGAACTCACGCTGGGTCATCGAACCCGTGCTGCGACTGCTGGATTGCTGCCAGGAGAGCGATGGTGGCGTCGCGTTGGTAGTCACCAGCGCCGAGCGAGCACGGGATCTGCCCCGTCCGCCCGCGGTGATCACCGCCGCGGTGCAGGGTGCGGCGTTCGACGGGGAGATGATGACGAGCTACTACAGAAATGACATCACCGGCCTGCCCGAAATGGGTGTTGTCGCCGAAAAGCTCTGGCGCGACTCGGGTCTCAAACCTACCGACATCCAGACGGCGTTCATCTACGACCACTTCACGCCGTTCGTGTTCACGCAACTGGAGGAACTGGGTTTCTGCGGCCGCGGCGAGGCGAAGGACTTCGCGACCGTCGAGCGGCTCTCCCTTGGCGGGTCGCTGCCCATCAACACGAACGGCGGTCTGCTCGGTGAGGCCTACATCCACGGGATGAACGGCATCACCGAAGGTGTCCGCCAGGTACGTGGCACCTCCTGCAACCAGGTCGACGACGTCGAACACGTGCTGGTCACGTCCGGCACCGGCGTACCCACCAGTGCGCTCATCCTTTCCCCTGCCGACTGACTGGACTGCCGTGACGAGCCAGATGACTGCGACCGATACGCGCGAGCTCATCATCAAGTCCGCGATGGCGTGCTTCGGCAGGCAGGGTCTCGAAAAAACCACTGTCGTGGACATCGCACGCGCCGCCGACGTTTCGCGCAGCACGGTGTACGAGTACTTCCGCGACAAGTCCGAGATCGTCGAGGCATGCGCAGAGGGCGCATCTCAGAAGTTCTACCGCGAGATGGCCAAGGCGATGGCCAAGGGCGAGTCGCTCGAGGAGAGGCTGATTCTTGCTGCAGTGTTCGTCACAAGAGCCCGCAGGTACGTCGAGCCCGAAAAGTATTTCGACGCAGATGAAGTGAACCTGCTTCTTACGAAGAACGCCGCGGTGCTGCTGCGGGAAAGCGGTGAATTCCTGGCGCCCTATCTCAACGCGGCAAGGCTCACCGGTGAGGTTCGCAAGGACCTAGACGTTGCCGCCGCCGGCGAGTGGTACGCACGGATGCTCTTCTCGCTGTTCACCACCCCGTCGTCGACTCTGGACATGGAGGACGACGAGGTGGTCGCGCACTTCGTGCGGTCGCATGCGGTACGGGGATTCACCGATGACAGGCCAGGCCGATCCCGATGAGCGTGCTGAGAACTCCCGACGAGCGATTCGCGAACCTGCCCGGATATCCGTTCGCACCCAACTACCTCCAGGTCGAGACGAAGGGCATGCCCGCGCTGAGAATGCACTACGTGGACGCGGGTCCACCTGACGCACCGACCGTCGTGCTCGTCCACGGGCAACCGACGTGGTCCTTTCTGTACCGCGAAGTCATTCACGTTCTCACCGACGCCGGACTGAGAGTCATTGCACCCGACCACATTGGCTTCGGCCGCTCGGACAAGCCGACCGAGCGTACCGATTACACCTTCGCTCGCCACGTCGACTGGCTGCATGGCCTGATCACCGGGTTGGACCTCAAAGAAATCACGCTCGTGGTGCAGGATTGGGGCGGCCCGATCGGGTTGAGCGTCCTTGCCCGTGACCCTGACCGGTTCGCCCGCGTCGTCGCGACCAACACCATCCTGCACACGTGCGACCCGGCGCTGGCCGGCACTCTCGGCTGGGCCCATCACGGTGTCGGTGAGGGCCGAGTCATGTTGCAGGAGACCCTCCTTGACTACGTGTCGTTCTATGCGCGGTCGCCGGACATCGTCGCGAGCTTTTTCCTCAATGCCGTCGCTGGCCCGCTGTCGGACGATGTGCTCGCGGCCTATGACGCTCCGTTCCCCGACAAGTCATTCAAGGCAGGGCTGCGCCAGCTCACCGCGCTGGTCCCACTCACCCGCAACGATCCTGGCGCCGCGATCGGCCGAACCACGATGGCCGCGCTCGAGCGATGGCAGCGACCGTTCCTGACCGCGTACTCCGACGGTGATCCCGCAACTCAGGGGTGGGACAACGTATTCCAGGAGCGGATCCCCGGTGCCCACGGCCAGAATCACACCACCCTCGAGGGCGCAGGCCATTTCGTCCAAGAGCAGAAGGGTGCCGAACTAGGGCAGATCGTCACCGAATTCGTCTCGCGCACAAGCTGACCCGATCAAAACGGCTCGACAACCCACGAACCTTGGTGCAGCACGCCGGTCACGGTGAGCTCCGAGTCGAGTACCACCAAATCGGCGCTCGCCCCTGGCGCCAACCCGGCCGACGGCAGGCCCAACGCGCGCGCGGGATTGATCGAGGCCTGACGCACCGCAACCATCACGGCCTCGTCGCGGGGAAGCCCGCTGTGCTCGACCGCGAATCTGAGCTGACGATCCATGGTCGCCGTGCTGCCTGCGATCGTTTCTGTTCCCGCGACGCGCGCCACGCCCGCCACGACGTCGACCGTGATCGGCCCGAGGTGATACACGCCGTCGGCCATTCCGGTCGCCGCCATCGCGTCGGTGATCAGCGAAACGCGGTCGGGTCCCACGCTGCGTGTGACGTGGCGGTAGATCGCGGGATCGACATGCACACTGTCGGTGATCAGTTCGACGGTCACCCTCGAATCTTCCAGCAGCGCAATGACCGGACCGGGTTCACGACGATCGATCGGGCGCATCGCGTTGAACAGGTGCGTGCCCACCGTCGCGCCTGCGGCGATCGCCGCCAGCGTCTGCGCGTAGGTCGCCTCGGTGTGTCCGACGGCGGCTACGGCGCCCGCGTCGACGATCCGACCGATCGCAGCAAGCGCACCGTCGCGTTCGGGTGCGAGGGTGACCATCCGAATGGCCCCGCCGCCTGCGGCGAGAACACGGTCGACCTCGGCTGCCTCCGGGTCACGCATCAGCGATGGCTGGTGCGCGCCGCAGCGCTTGGCGGAAATCCATGGGCCTTCGATATGGATACCGGCGATCACACCGGCACGGACGTCGTCGGCCAATTCACCGACCTGGCGCAGCAGCTCGGCGGGGTCGGCGGTGACGAGCGAGGCAACGAGTGTGGTGGTGCCGTACCGGCGGTGGTACGCAACGGCGGTGGCGGTCTCGGCAGCCGACGCGGTGGAGAAGTTCGCGCCTCCTCCCCCGTGCACGTGCGTGTCGACGAAACCCGGCACCACCGTCACCGCGCCGAGATCCCGATCCGCAGGCCGCGGCGGAGCGCCAGCGCCGACCGCATCCACTACGCCTCGGGAAACCTCAATCCACCCGGGCCGCAACAGTTCTGAGCCGGTGAGAAGGGTGTCAGCGGTCACCAACACTCAGATGCCCTGCCAGTCCGGCTTGGCGAGGTAGGTCTCGCGGTAGTAGTCGACGAGCTGAAGCCGGCGCGCGGCGGCATCGTCGAGCAGCACCGTGACGTGCGGGTGATGCTGCAGGATGGTCGCCGGCCACAGGGCACTCACCGCGCCCTCGACCAGATGATGCACCGCCTCGGACTTGCTGCGACCCGTCGCCACCAGGATCAGGTGACGGGCCTCCATGATGGTCGCGAGACCCTGCGTCAGGCAGTGCGTCGGCACCGATTCGACGTCGTCGCCGAAGAAGCGGGCATTGTCGACCCGCGTCTGCCTGGTCAGCGTCTTGATGCGGGTGCGCGAGGCCAGCGAGGAGCCCGGTTCGTTGAATCCGATGTGCCCGTCGGTGCCGATGCCGAGGATCTGCAGATCGACGCCGCCTGCCGCGCGGATCGCGTTCTCGTACGCCGCGCATGCTGCGAGGATGTCGGCGGCCAGGCCGTCTGGGCCTTGGACCGCGCCCGGCGCGAAGTCCACCCTTGAGACGAACACCCTGTCGATCACATTCCGATACCGTTCGGCGTGGTCGGCAGGCAGACCGACGTACTCGTCGAGGGTGAACCCGCGGGCCTGGCCGAATGTGATCAACCCGGCGTCGCAGCGCGCCACGAGCTCGTCGTAGATCGCCAACGGCGAGGATCCGGTGGCGAGGCCGAGCACAGCATCGGGCTTACGCGAAAGCAGGATGCTGATCGCGTCGGCGGCGACACCGCCGATCTGCGTGGCGTCGGCAAGGATGATGACTTCCATCTATTTGTTCGCAGTGAAAAGGCTTGCCCCGGAAGCGATATCCGCGCCGCTGATGACCGCATCGGCCGGTATGACGTTTCCGGGTTCGCGTTCGTCCATGACCACTACGGGGACAATGGGATTGAGGCCTTTGGCTTCGACCGACGGGACGTCGTAGGTGACGATGACCTCGCCAGCGACGACATCGTCACCTTGGTTGACGTGGGTGGTGAAGCCTTCGCCCTTCAGCGCGACGGTGTCCAGACCCAGATGCACCAGAACGCCCACATTGTCCGGGGTCATGATGATGTAGGCATGCGGCATCAATTTCAAAAGCCTGCCGCTGACAGGAGCGACCGCCTCGATCACGCCGCGGGGCGGGTCGATCGCGGCGCCGTAGCCCACCATGCCCTGCGAGAAGACGGGATCGGGGACGTCCGCAAGCGGAACCGCACGCCCCGCGACCGGGGCCAGCACTGGCGTCGTACTCACGATGGATCTCCTTTGCTCGTGCGCACCCACAATACGAGCGTGCCGGAAAGACAGGCTTGAGTTCGACGTTTCCTCTAAGCTTCCGCAGAGCTTCGGCGGCGGACGGCGTTTTCGGCAGAGGGGTCAACGACAATGAGCGACTCGACGAAATCACAAGGGGCGACCCAAAAGTCGGGCATGAACTTCCCCGGCTTCGCGCAGTTGCAGCGGCTGGGCAAGAGCCTCATGCTGCCGATTGCCGTGCTGCCAGCGGCGGGAATCCTGCTGCGGCTCGGTCAGCCAGACTTGCTGGGCAGAATCGAAGCTCCAGTCATCGGGCCCTTCTTCAAGGCGATGAGCGCTGCCGGGGATGCGCTGTTCACCAACCTGCCTCTGCTCTTTGCTGTCGGCGTCGCCATCGGATTCGCCAAGAAGGCGGACGGCTCAACCGCTCTGGCCGCCGTGGTGGGCTACCTGGTGGTGCAGGCGGTGTTCAAGACGATGTCGCCGATCGTGCTCGCCGGCGAGGTCGACAAGGCGGGCGAGCAAGCCCAGATCAACTACAGCGTGTTCGCGGGAATCGTGGTCGGCCTGCTGACTGCGTGGCTGTTCGACCGCTACCACACCATCAAGTTGCCGTCCTACCTCGGATTCTTCGGGGGCAGACGCTTCGTCCCGATCGTGGTGTCGGTCGCCTGCCTTTTCCTGGCATTCGCGATGAGCTACTTCTATCCGATCTTCGACGCGGGCCTGACCGGCCTTGGCGAGTTCATCGGCGGCGCAGGCGCCTTTGGCGCATTTGTCTACGGATTTGCCAACCGCATGCTGATTCCGTTCGGCCTGCACCACATCCCGAACTCGTATGTGTGGTTCCTATACGGCGACTACCAGACCCCCGGCGGCGAGAACGTCACCGGTGAACTCACCCGATTCGCCGCAGGCGATCCGACGGCGGGCATCCTCACCTCGGGGTTCTACCCGATACTGATGTTCGGACTGCCCGCCGCCGCGCTGGCGATGATCCATGTGGCGAACAAGAAACAGCGCAAGGTCGCTGTCGGCATCCTGGCGGCCGCGGCGCTGACCGCGTTCCTGACCGGCGTGACCGAGCCCCTCGAGTTCGCGTTCATGTTCGTGGCGTTCCCGCTCTACATCATCCACGCCGTGCTGACAGGGCTGTCCCTGGCGATCGCCTACCTACTCGACATACATCTCGGCTTCTCGTTCTCCGCGGGGCTCATCGACCTGCTTCTCTACGGCACGGCTCCGGCGGCGAAGAACATCCCGTTGCTCATCGGGATGGGCGTCGTGTTCTTCGTCGTGTACTACCTGCTGTTCCGGTTCGCGATCACGAAGTGGAACCTGAGTACTCCCGGACGCGAACCTGAGGCCGAGTTCGATGCCGAAGAGCAGGCGAACCTCGGTGAGGGCACCGAGTCCGCGACGTCGGTGGCGGCGGGCGGATCCGGCGCCGCGACGATCACCGCGCCTACCGCGGTCGACAGCAGGGCCGAGAAGGTCATCGCGGCGTTCGGCGGCCGGGAGAATCTGGTGAACGTCGACGCCTGCATCACGCGCCTGCGGATGGAGGTCGCCGACAAGAGCAAGGTGAATCAGGCCGAGCTCAAGAGCCTCGGCGCCGCGGGCGTGATCGAGGTCGGCAACAGTGTCCAGGCGGTCTTCGGCACCGATGCCGAGGCGCTGAAGAACGACATCATCGACATTCTCTGTAACGATTCGCCCAAACTCACAAACGGGCGTAAAAGTGCGAGTGAAACCCACCATTTCGTCGATCTCGGCGGCGCTCACTCACAACGCAGCGTCAGGACCGTGATCTCGCTTGGCGCAAAGACGCGAAACGGTGGGCCCCAGAACCCGGTGCCGCGACTCGTATAGAGCTGGGTCCGCTGGCCGTGTCTGCTCAACCCCTGCACAACCGGCTGGTCGAGTCTGACCAGGAAGTTGAACGGCCAGATCTGTCCGCCGTGGGTGTGACCGGAGATCTGCAGGTCCACTGACGCCGCGACCGCCGCCTTGACCTGTTTGGGTTGATGAGCCAGCAGCATCACCGGCACCGAGGGATCGGTATCTGCCAGTGCCGCATCGAGATTCGCGCCGTGCCCGTCGACACCGGACCCGCGCGCCGTTGCGTCGTCCACGCCGGCGACAACAAGCTTGTCCCCATCGCGTTCAACGACGATGTGCCGATTGTGCAGTGCGTCCCAACCGATACCGTCGATGTAGTCGAGCCATCCTTGGGCCTCGCCGAAGTATTCGTGGTTTCCGGTGACGTAGACGCGCGCGAGCCTGGCCCGCACGTCCGCCAGCGGCCTCGCCTGCGGTTCGCGAACCTCAGGGGTGCCGTCGGCGATATCGCCGACGTGGCACACGATGTCGGCATCGAGAGCGTTGACGCGCTCAACGACCGCCGCGCTCCAGCGGGCGCGGTCGATCGGCCCGAAATGCGTGTCGGTGATGACGGCGACGCGCAGGCCGTTCAGCCCTGTGCCGAGTCTGGAGATGCCCACGTCGACATTCCTGACGCGCGGCACCCGCATCGCCTCGACATAGCCCCACACCAGCAGGACGACGACGACCGCCACAACCACATAGGCGACCACCCGCGAACGTTGCGGGTCCTCGACACCGGCCACCAGCAACGCCAGCTCGAGCAGTTGGCCCAACACCGACCACACGAACAGCACCCACGCGGCGCCGAGCAGTGCGTCTCCGGTGGCGGCCGCCCAGTCGAGGTGCCGGCGGCCGTGTCCGAGCATCATCATCGTGGGCAGACCCGCGAAGGCCGCCGCGAATACCACCGTGCCCGTGATCACCACGACCGCAGGCCACTGCGCGCCAGCAAAGAGCAGCGTCCACCACGGCAGCCCGAACAGGAGCAGCATGATGGCGAAGACGACAACCAGCCGTCGCCACCGACCCCGCGGTCGGACGGCACGCTCAACCTCAACCGCCGGAGTTTCTGACGTCACGGAAGTCCTCGATCGGGTCGCTGGGATTTACCGCGAGAGTACCTTCGGCCGGGACTCGACCCTTGACTGTGAAGTGGCTCACAGTAATCTGGCCTCAGTCGAGGAGGTCAACTGATGACACGAACAGGGTCCCACTCGCTGGCCGCGGGCGGCCTCAACTGGAACAGCCTGCCGTTGAAGTTGTTCGCGGGCGGCAACGCGAAATTCTGGGATCCGGCCGATATCGACTTCTCCCGTGACCAGGCCGACTGGGAGTCGATGTCAGAACTCGAACGGGACTGGGCGACGCGGCTGTGCGCCCAGTTCATTGCCGGCGAGGAAGCCGTCACCCAGGACATCCAGCCCTTCATGGCGGCCATGCGCGCCGAGGGCAGGCTCGGCGACGAGATGTATCTGACGCAGTTCGCCTTCGAGGAGGCCAAACACACCCAGGTGTTCCGACTCTGGCTCGACGCCGTCGGGATGACCGGGGACCTGCAGGGTTACCTGGACGACCTGCCGTCCTATCGACAGATGTTCTATGAAGAACTTCCGCAGTCACTCGAGGCGCTGGCCACCGATCCCTCACCGGCCGCCCAGGTTCGGGCGTCGGCAACCTACAACCACGTCATCGAAGGCATGATGGCGCTGACGGGATACTATGCGTGGCACCGGATTTGCGTGGAGCGCGGCATTCTGCCCGGCATGCAGGAGCTGGTGCGACGCATCGGCGACGACGAGCGCCGTCACATGGCGTGGGGCACCTTCACCTGCCGGCGGCACGTCGCCGCCGACGATGCCAATTGGACGGTCTTCGAGACTCGAATGGGTGAGCTTATTCCGCTGGCGTTGCGCAACACCGACGATGCCTTCGCCCTGTACGACGAGATCCCCTTCAACTTCACCATGGACGAGTTCACGGAGTACGCCAGCGACAAGGGGATGCGACGGCTGGGCACGATCGGCAGCGCCCGCGGGCGCCCACTGGCCGATATCGATGTCGACTATTCGCCGCTGCAGCTGGAGGATACGTTCGCCGACGAGGACCAAAAGGCGTTGGCGGCCTCGGCATAGGACACTCAGGCTCCCGTCGCGACCGCCGCGGTGGTGGGGTCGGGCTCGGTGGACCGAGGCGCATGCCTCGCCGCACGCGTTCGGACCAGCTGTGGCCACCAGAACCACCGCCCGAGTAACGCGGCGATCGACGGCGTCATGAACGATCGCACCACCAACGTGTCGAACAGCAGCCCAAGCGCGATGGTCGTGCCCACCTGACCGATGACGCGCAGATCACCGAACACGAATGACCCCATCGTCGCAGCGAAAACGAGGCCCGCCGAGGTCACCACCGACCCGGTGCCCGCCATCGCGCGGATGATCCCCGTCTTCAGGCCGCCATCGATCTCCTCCTTGAACCTCGCCACCAACAGCAGGTTGTAGTCGGAACCCACTGCCAGAAGCAGGATTACCGACATCGCGAGCACCATCCAGTGCAGGTTCAAGCCGAGCACGTATTGCCAGACCAGTACCGAAAGGCCGAACGAGGCAGCGAGCGAGAGCACCACGGTGCCGACGATCACCGCGGCCGCCACGACGCTGCGCGTGATGATCAGCATGATCACGAAGATGAGTGTCACCGCTGCGATTCCGGCGATCAGCAGGTCGTAATTCGACGCGTCGCGCATGTCCTTGTAGGTGGCGGCGGTGCCGGACAGGTAGACGGCAGAGCCTTCAAGTGGGGTGCCCTTGATCGCTTCCTTGGCCGCCAGCTTGATGGCGTCGATGTGCGAGATGCCTTCGACGGTCGCCGGATCACCCTCGTGGCTGATGATGAAGCGCACCGACTTCCCGTCGGGCGAGATGAAGTTCTCCATGCCGCGTTTGAAGTCGGCGTTGTCGAACACCTCCGGCGGCAGGTAGAACGTGTCGTCGTTGCGCGCGTCGTCGAACGCATCGCCCATCGCGCTCGAATTCTCCTGCATGGCAGCCGTTTGATCCTGCATGCCGCCTTGCGTGGCATAGTTCGTCATCATCATGTTCTTCATCGACCGCATCGTGTCGATCTGCGAGGGCAACAGCGAGACCAGTTGCGGCATAATCGAATCCAGCCGCTCCAGGTCGGGAACCAATGCCTGCACATCGTCGGTCATGGTGTCGATGCCGTCCAACGTGTCGAACAGCGCGCGGGTGGACCAGCACAGCGGGATGTTGTAGCAGTGCGGTTCCCAGTACAGGTAGTTTCGAAGGGGACGGAGGAAGTCGTCGAAATTGGCGATGTTGTCCCGTAATTCGGCGATGTCGACGCTCATGTCTTTGGTCTTGGCGACCATCGAGTGCATGGTGTCCGCCATCTGAGTCATCAGGCTCGACATCGATTCCAGTGTGTCGATGTTCGTCTGCATCTCGTCGGCCTGGACCAGCATGTTGGCGGTCAGGTCCTGGTTGTACTTGCGCGTCAGTGTCTGACTGGTGCTCTGCATGCTGAGCAGGAACGGGATCGTCGAGTGCTCGATCGGCTTGCCCGTTGGCCGGGTGATCGTCTGCACCCTGGCGATCCCTGGCACGCGAAAGACGGCCTTGGCGATCTTGTCGATGACCAGGAAGTCGGCGGAGTTGCGCAGGTCGTGGTCACTCTGGACCATCAGGAGCTCGGGGTTCATCCGCGAGCTGTCGAAGTGCCGCTCGGCCGCCGCATAGCCAACGTTGGACGGCGTGTCGGCGGGCAGGAATCTTCTTGTGTCGTAGTCGGTTTTGTACCCCGGCAGGGCCAGCAGGCCGACCAACGCGAGAGCACACGTGGCCACCAAGATCGGGCCCGGCCACCGCACCACCGCGGTGCCGATCCGGCGCCAGCCGCGCGAAGCGATGGCGCGTTTGGGTTCGAAAAGGCCGATCCGGCTGCCGAGCGCGATCACGGCCGGACCGAGGGTCAACGCGGCGACGACGGCGACAAGGATGCCGATGGCGCACGGCACACCCATGGTCTGGAAGTACGGCAGCCGGGTGAAGCTCAGGCACAGCATCGCGCCCGCGATGGTGAGACCAGATCCCAGCACGACGTGTGCCGTCCCTCGGAACATGGTGTAGTACGCGGCTTCTCGGTCCTCGCCCGCGCCGCGGGCCTCCTGGTATCGGCCGATGAGGAAGATGGCGTAGTCGGTGCCCGCCGCGATGGCAATCAGGGTCAGCAGGTTCACCGCGAATGTCGAGAGCCCGATGATCTCGCTGTTCCCGAGGAACGCCACGATTCCCCTGGACGACCCGAGCTCGACGAACACCATCAGGAGGATCAGCACCATGGTGATGACCGACCGGTAGACGAACAGCAGCATCACCGCGATCACCACGAGCGTGATGATGGTGACCTTGACGACACCCTTGTCGCCGGCATGGTGTTGGTCTGCCGAAAGCGGCGCGCCTCCAGTGACATACGCCTTCAGGCCGGCTGGGGCCGGTGTCGAGTCGACCATTTCACGAACGGCGGCGACGGATTCGTTGGCCATCGCTTCGCCTTGGTTGCCGCGCAGATACACCTGCACGTAGGCCGCCTTGCCGTCGTTACTCTGCGCGCCCGACGCGGTCAGCGGATCGCTCCAGAAATCTGCGACGTGCTCGACGTGGGTGGTGTCGGCTTCGAGTTTCTTGATCAGTTCGTCGTAGTAGTGATGGGCATCGGCGCCAAGCGGCTGCTCGGCTTCCAGCAGGATCATCGCGTTGCTGTCGGAGTCGAACTCCTCGAAGTTGGCGCCGATGCGTTGCATGGAGATGAACGACGGGGCGTCCTTGGCGTTCAGCCCGACCGTATGGGCCTCGCCGACCTTCTCCAACGAGGGGACGAACGCGTTGGTGACGACCGTCAGCGCCAACCAGGCCAGCACGATGGGCAGCGACAGCAGCCGGATGGCGTGCGCGATCTTCGACCGCCCCGTTGGTGCAGCGCTCATTGGGTCACCCGCCCCCTTTATCAGGCCTGACGTCGGCCCGTGGAGCCGTGCGCGTGACACATAGCGCCGCGCGTGTCATATATGTAGCCAGTCAAACTGTCTTCTGTCAATCGCTGGCCAGCGTTGCCTATCGTCTTGGATATGGAGATCATCGCGGCGGTGCTGCGTGCCGGCGACGCGCCCTACTCGCTGGAGCGGATCGAACTCGACGGTCCGGGTGACGGCGAAGTGTTGGTACGGATCGCGGCGGTGGGGATGTGCCACTCAGATGCACTGTTGCGATCGCAAGCACTGGGGGCGAAGTTGCCGATCATCCCCGGCCATGAGGGCGCCGGGATCGTCGAAGCGGTTGGCGCCCAGGTAGCGGGCATCAGGCCCGGTGATCACGTCGTGTTGACGTTCGACTCATGCGGGCTGTGCCGGAACTGCACCGATAACCGACCAGCGCTGTGCCTGGCCGGACGCGAACGCAACATGGTCGGTTGGAAGGCCGACGGCTCGTCAACCGCGACCGGCACAGACGGTGCACCGATCGGGTCGCGGTGGTTCGCCCAGTCGTCGTTCGCCACCCACGCGATCGCCACCACCCGCAACGTCGTCGTGGTCGACGACGAACTGCCGTTGCACGTCCTCGCGCCATTGGGCTGCGGCATCCAGACCGGCGCCGGCGCGGTGCTGAATTCACTGGACGTGCAACCCGGCTCGAGTCTTGCCGTTTTCGGGGCCGGTGCGGTGGGGCTTGCCGCCGTCCTCGCCGGGGTGGTCGCCGGCGCAGCGATCATTGTCGTCGTCGACCTGCACCCCGAACGACGCGAATTGGCAGTCGAATTCGGCGCCACGCACGTCATCGACGGCGCCGACGACGACGTCGCTCGCCAGGTCCGCACGCTCACCGGCGGCGGTGCCGATTACGCCATCGACGCGACAGGGGTGCCACGCGTCGCGGAGGCGGCCATCGCGTCGACCCGGGTGGGCGGGGCGTGCGCGCTTGCCGGCGTACTCACCGGACCCCTTTCGCTCAAACCAACGGCGCTCACCGGCAAGTCAGTCAGCGGCGTACTCGAAGGCGACTCGGTGCCGCAGGAGTTCATTTCCCGGCTCATCGACCTCTGGCGTGCCGGACGACTGCCCATCGAGCGGCTCATCAAACAGTTCCCGCTGCGCGCGATCAACGAGGCCGAAGAAGCGTCACTGTCGGGCAGTGTGGTCAAGCCGGTGCTGATCCCCGGCTAACGCTTGGCACTCGCTTTGGTCACGAACAATGGCCGACAAGGTAGATCGGGTGACAACGGTGCTTGGATCGCGCTATGGGGTCGCTAGGACCGATGCATCTGCTCGCTGTGCTGCTCGCGGTCACCATCGTTGCCGCGACGTCGGGGTTCCTTGTCGCGCGCAGGACCACGCGAAGCAAGCGTGGGATCTTCGCCGTTGGCTTCTTCTGTGGTTTGACGGCAGGCACCGTCCTGCGCCGACGGCATTGGCTGTACATCCTCAGGCGTCAAGGCGGTCGGATGCTCGGCCGATGAAGTCGACGCCGGCATTGATCGCGGGGCGGTGCCGCAAGATTCGGTAGTGTGCCAGCCGGCCGAGTCCACGTGTGGTCACCAGGCTCGCGCCGGGCCACTCGTTGACAATTCTCTCGCTCGTCGCGTACGGGCTGTCAGGGTCATCGGGATCGTGCACGACCAGCAGCGGCGGCGGATTCTCGATCTTGCCCGCAACCCGTGAGATATCCGTGTCGAACAGCGGGACTCCCAGTCGGCCGTCGAGGCGACGATGCAGGCCTTGGCGGATGCGCTGTCCGAAGCCATGACGATCGGTGAAAATATCCAGATACCAAGAAAAGTCGCCCATCGGCGCGATGAACACCAGGCGCTCCGCCGGAGTGCCCCGCGATATCGCGAGCGCGGCAGCCTTGGCGCCGAGGGAATGCGCCACGATTGCGCGCGCCGGTCCGTGCGCACGCACGAAACCTGCGACCGCTTCGGCACATTCGACGATCGTGGTGCGGCCGGGCGCGAGGTCGCCGGGATCGGAATCGTTGTGGCTGGGCAGGTCGAACGCAATAACCCGATGACCTGCCTCGACAAGCGGTTTGACGAAGACGCCCAGGTGCGCGCGGCAGCCGCCCCAGCCGTGCACCAGGTACACCGCGGGCCCATCGCCCCACGACTCCCCCGCGATGCGATGGCCGGACCATGTTGCCTCGATCGGCTCGCCCAGCGGGACCCCGGGCGGCATGCGCAAACTCATCTCCACCGCGGGCGGGGTGCACCACAGCTCGATGGCCCACCGTGCGCCCAAATCGGGCGCAGTGCGTTCGAGTAGTCCGAACAGCTGGCGCACGTTCGCCGCTACCGGGGGTTCAACCCCAGAGCCCGCCTCGTCCCCCGAGGCCTCGCCTACCACCTGCCGCCCCCTTTATTACTTGCCCGTAATGTACCGGCGCTCGGCGCGCGCATCGCTGCGCGGGGGGCGCGACCAGCCGTGGCAGGTAGGCTCAGCCACGCGTCATCGCGGTCCGCGATGGCCCGCCTTCATCGGCTCGCCACGAACAGCGGAGACGTCCTGAACGTGCTCATCGGCGACCAGCACAACGTGGCCCCCGGTCGGACAGCGGCTTTGCCCGTGACTGATCCGGTGGCCGCCCCTGTCGTCGACGACCTGCCCCAGGGTCTGGCTGACACCGTTGCCGACCTCATCGGGCGGCCACGCGCCAGAGGGTGGATCCACCTCTGCTCGGCGTTCATCGCGACCGTCGGCGGATTGGCGTTGGTGCTGGTAGCCGGGATCGAGTCCTCACCAAAGGCCCTGCTCGGGACCGCGATTTACACCGTCACGATCGTCGCGATGTTCAGCATCAGCGCCGTCTATCACCGCAAGCACTGGCACAACCCAGTCGTACTCAAGTGGATGAAGCGCCTCGACCACTCGATGATCTTCATCTTCATCGCGGGCAGCTACACACCCTTCGCGCTCTTGGCGATGCCGCCGAGCACCGGGGCTCTGGTCTTGACCATCGTGTGGACCAGCGCGGCGGCCGGCGTCGCACTCAAGATGTGGTGGCCGTCCGCACCGCGGTGGGTCGGCGTCCCGCTCTACTTGTTGCTCGGCTACGCGGCGATCTGGTTCGCAGGCACACTGCTCGAGGGCGCAGGACCGATTGTCGTGTCGCTTCTCGTATTGGGCGGGTTCTTTTACCAGGTCGGCGTCATCTTCTACGCGTTTCGCTGGCCGAACCCCTGGCCCCACACGTTCGGTTACCACGAGTTCTTTCACGCCTTCACTGCGGCCGCGGCCGTCAGTCACTACCTCGCGGTCTGGTTCGTCGTCCTGTAACTCCGGCGCCTACGGCGCTCGGTGATCGCGGTAGCCAATCCGACCCGTCGGGTATCGACGTCGTGTGCGCCGAACACCCGGGGATGCGTCGCCGCGGCCCTGAACTTCTCTTCCGAGGCCGTCTCCAGCGCGTCATGGGACGTCGCCGTCAGGAAGCGATCCGGGAGGGAGAGCTTGCAGATCGTGCGCACGGTGTGCCAGAACTGACGGATCAAGGGACCCGTTGTGTAGGGCAGGTCGTACTCGGCCAGGATCGCCTGCACTCGCAAGGAAATCTCGGGAAGCCTGTTGCTCGGCAGGTCGGGAAACAGATGGTGCTCGATCTGATAGCAGAGGTTTCCGCTCATCATCCTCAGCGCGAAGCCCGCGTTGAAGTTCGCGGTGCCCAGCATCTGCCGCAGATACCAATGCGGCTTCGTCTCGTTCTCAACGGTCGCCGGGGTGAACTTTTCCGCTCCGTCGACGAAGTGTCCGCAGACGATCACGATGTACGCCCACCCGTTGCGGAAGCCCGCTGCGCACAGGTTCGCCAAGAACGTCCGCAGAAAGCGACGTCCGCTCAGCGCGGGATAGAAGAGGTAGTCCTTGGCGGCCTGGCGGCCCATCTTGCGCATCATCGCCCGCTTGAGCTCCGCCTTGGCCTCTTCGGTCGGCTGATCGCGTTGCTCGGCGGCCAGGTTGTGCAGCGCGATACCCCACTCGAAGACAACGGACAGCCCGAGTGCCCGCAACGGAGCCCACAGATAACCCGGCTTCCACTCCTGGTCGCGGCTGACGCGTATGACGCCAAAGCCGAGGTCGTCGTCCATCCCGATCACATTGGAGAAGACGTGATGCCGGTAATTGTGGGCATAGCGCCACTGCGACGACGGGCCCACCATGTCCCACTCCCAGGTGTTGGAGTGGATCTCCGGGTCGTTCATCCAGTCCCATTGACCGTGGACGATGTTGTGGCCGAGTTCCATGTTCTCGATGCACTTGGCCACGAACAGCCCGAGGGTGCCGACCGTCCACCCGGTCTTGCCCCTGCTGCCAAAAATCGTCAGTCGAGAGGCGGCTTCAAGGCACCGTTGGAAACGTATGACGCGCTTGATGTATGCGCGGTCCTTGGTACCGAGCGATGCCTCGATATCGCGGCGGATCTCGTCCAGCGACAACGCGATCGCTTCGACGTCGGCGTCACTCAGGTGGGCGTATTCAGCTACTTCGGCGATGGCGATGCTGCATCACGTCCCAACTGGGCGGTGGCGTCACGTATCGCACGAGTGCGCGGGGCGCGGCCGGCCGGGTTGGGCAGAGGGACGGGTCTGCGGAAGAGCCACGCAAAGACTCACTCCGTCCCTTAGGCCGCGGCGACTTCTTCACCGCGGACGCCACAATGTATCCATAACGGCGCGCGCCCGCATAATCAGGGCGCCAAGGTTTCCAAGTCGAGACATGCGAAGCCGGATCCGAGCTGTTAGGTCGCGACACGGTCACGGATGCATACCCATCGATGCATCAATGATCACAGGCGCCCCGCAGATCACTATCGTCACATCAGCCGACCGCTGACGTCAAAGCGACGTTCGCCCTGAAAGGTGTGACATGCCGCCGCGTCTTCGAATCGCATCGACCTCGGTGGCGTCGGCGGCCGTGATCGGGCTTTGCGTCGCGATCGGCGTCGCGCCACAAGCGAGCGCGGCGCCGTGCACCGGTGCCGCCGCCGCAGCGCAACCTCCCACGGCACCGAACGCCGAGGAGACACCACTTCTGCCAGGGCTCAACCTTCGACCGCTGGGACAACGGCCCGACGGCGCGAATGATCAAGCCGCGCTGCCACAACTGGGTCAGCTACTGTCGCCACGCTCTGCGCAGGTGCAGCAGCAAGCGCAGGTAGCGCCTGTTCCCCCGCAGTCGCCCACCAACGCCAATCAGCAAGTCCCGGCTGCCGCGCCGCCGCCGCCGTCGCCACCTGGAACATCACTCGTGGGCTGGGTGACCGGACCGGAAAGCCCCAACGACACCATCAATCGTTTCGCGATCACCGGAACCGATCTCGGAATCATGTGGGACAACGGCGATCCCGCCAACCGCCAGGTGCTGATGGCCTTCGGCGACACGTACGGCTATTGCAGCGTCAAGGGCCAACAGTGGCGGTACAACGCGCTGTTCCGCAGTCAGGACGGTGCGCTGTCCAACACCGTCGCCGTGCCGAACGGCGTTCTCGCCAACAGTTATTCCGGCTCACCTTTGCTGCGGCCGGGCACGTCCAAAGCCAT
Organism: uncultured Actinomycetota bacterium; assembly: GCA_963711755.1. Classification (GTDB taxonomy): domain Bacteria; phylum Actinomycetota; class Actinomycetes; order Mycobacteriales; family Mycobacteriaceae; genus Mycobacterium. The sequence goes on along the minus strand of CAVQFK010000022.1, from coordinate 663,327 downwards.
CCTTCCCGGCGTGAAGTGGGCGGCAACCGAGAAGGGAATGATTCCAACCGCAGGCATCTCCGTCGGCGGGAAGCAATATCTCAACTACATGTCCATCAAGAGTTGGGACGGCGACGGCCGGTGGACGACGAACTACTCGGCGATCGCCGTCTCCCCCGATAACGGCGAGCACTGGGGCGTCTACCCCGACAGCGTCCGCCCCCTGGCACCGGACAGCGTCTCGGGGGCCCGGTACGTCCCCGGCAACGAGAATTTCCAGCAAGGAGCCTTCCTCAAGCCCGGTCCCGGCGACCCGTACATCTACTCTTTCGGGACACCCGCGGGACGCGGCGGTCCGGCGTTTGTCGCGCGAGTTCTTCCAGGCGGCGTGCCGGACCTGCGACAGTACGAATATTGGAGCTCGGCTCAAAACGCCTGGATCCCAGGCAATCCTGCGGCCGCCACCCAGGTGATCCCCGGCCCGGTGAGCGAAATGTCGGCCCAATACAACACCTATCTGAACCAATACCTGGTGATGTACGGCAACGGTATGAACGACGTCGTGATGAGGACTGCCCCTGCCCCGCAAGGACCGTGGGGTCCCGAACAGCTGCTCGTACCGTCAGGCCAATTCCCCGGCGGCATCTACGCGCCGTTCCTGCATCCCTGGTCGACGGGCAAAGAGCTCTACTACAACCTGTCGCTCTGGTCCGCCTACAACGTGATGTTGATGAAAACCGTGCTGCTCTAATTGCCGGTTCGGCGCGTAAACCCACGCTGAGCGCGGTTGCGCGCGCCCAAATCGCGGAGACGTAGGCTGCACAGATGCCGTTCAACAGCGGTGAGATCTTCGCTGGCTACCGTATTGAGCGGTTGCTTGGAACCGGTGGCATGGGCGAGGTGTATCTCGCCCAGCATCCCCGTCTGCCGCGTCAGGACGCGCTCAAGATCTTGTCGTCAGCCTCGACCAACGACGAGTTCAGGGCGAGATTCACCCGCGAAGCCGAACTGGCCGCGACCCTGTTTCACCCCCATATCGTTGGCGTTCTCGATCGTGGCGAGTTCAACGGCCGGCTCTGGATCTCGATGGACTACGTGGATGGCACCGACGCGGGTCAGCTGATTCGCGAGCGCTACCCCCGCGGCATGCCAGCACACGATGTGGCGGAGATCGTGACCGCGGTCGCCGATGCGCTCGACTTCGGCCATGAGCGCCGTCTGCTCCATCGCGACGTCAAGCCCGAGAACATTCTCGTGACCGCGTCCGACGGCCACCGGCGCAGAGTGCTGTTGACCGATTTCGGTATCGCTCGCAGAATCGACGACGTCAGCAACCTCACGGACGAAGCCGTCGCCATAGGGACCATCAGTTACATCGCTCCCGAGCAACTCCTGAACAAGCCGCTCGACGGGCGGGCGGATCAATATGCGCTGGCCGCCACGACCTTTCACCTACTGACCGGCCAACCACCTTTCCAGGACTCAAACCGCGCTGTGGTCATCAGCCACCATCTGAGTACCCCACCGCCGCGGCTATCGGACCGCCGACCCGATCTCGCGCATCTGGACGCCGTGCTGGCACGGGCACTCGCCAAAGACCCCGCCCAGCGATACCCGAGTTGCCTCGACTTTGCCCGAGCCCTCACGCAGCGGGGACCGCACCACCATGCCGACCCGCAGACGACGGGATTGCGCCCCGCCGCAGACCGCACTTCCGGCGCCCGCCCGGCCACGGCGCGTCTCGAGCGTGTGGTCGTTCACGGCACGGCGCGCGGCGTGCAGCACAGCGCGGTCGGCGCTCAAGATCAGGTCGGGACCGTGTCGTTCCACGTCGTGCCCGATGACTCGACAACCGGGTGGCGTGGGCCCGTTCCCGTCGAGATACAGACTGAACTTGTTGACGGTCAGCTCACGGACGGGGACGAGGTCGAGGTCAGCGGCGTCTGGGACGGCCACACGGTCGACGCCGACACGATCGTCAACCTTTCAGCCGGCGCCAAGCCGAAGCGGCGGCAGCGGTCCCAGAAACGCGCCGCACCACCGCCGCGTGAGCCTGCGCCGAAACGCAGAAGGGGCCGCATAGTTGCACTCGTCGCCGCGCTCGTCGGTGTGATCGCGTTGGCGGCGGGCGCGACGCTGTGGTTTACCGACGGGTTCGGCCAGTGGACGCGCCCCGGACCAATCGTCAAGCCAGTGAGCGCGACGGTGTTCTCGCCCGGCGGCACGCCTGACAATCCGCAGCAAGCCGGTTCGGCGATCGACGGCGACCCCGACACGTCGTGGTCCACCGTCACCTATAAAGACCCCGTCCCGTTCCCGAATTTCATTGAGGGCGAAGGTCTTTTGCTGCACCTTTCCGAACCGACCGCGCTGAGCGAGGTCAACATCGACCTGTCCAGCACAGGAACCGAGGTGCAGATCCGGGCGTCGTCCACGGAAACCCCGACCACGTTGGCGGACACCACCGAGCTGACTCCGACCACACCACTGCAGCCGGGCAACAACCGCATAGAAATCCATGACCGCACCGAAACGTCCAATGTCCTGGTGTGGATCGCCAAGTTGGGCACCACCGACGGCGCGAGCCGGACGTCGATCTCCGAGATCGCACTGCAAGGAGCTTCGTGAGGAACCTCCCGACGAAAGGTCGCAATGGCGGGCAATAAGGTTGGCAGAGTCGCCGATAAGGTCGCGTTCATCACCGGCGCAGCGCGTGGCCAGGGGCGCGAGCACGCGATCCGGCTGGCCGAGGAGGGCGCTGACATCATCGCGGTCGATGTCTGCGAGGACATCGACGGCGTCGGCTACCCGGGCGCGTCAGAGGCGGACCTCGCCGACACCGCCGATCTCGTGGAGAAGTCGGGGCGCCGCATCGTCACGGTCAAGGCCGACGTGCGGGACCTCGAGAGTCTTCGTGCAGCGCTCGAGCAAGGAGTGGCCACCCTCGGCGCGCTGGACATCGTCGTGGCCAACGCCGGCATCAGCGGCATCCCCGCGCCTGCCGCGCTGATCGAGCAATCCGATTGGCAGACAATGCTCGATATCAACGTGACGGGCGTGTGGCACACCGTCAAAGCGGCGCTGCCGCACATGACCAACGGCAGCGGGTCGATCATCTTGGTCAGCTCGATGCTGGGCCTTCGCGGCGGCGGCTATATGGCCCACTACGCGTCGGCAAAACATGCCGTCGTCGGGTTGATGAACTCGCTGGCGAATGAGCTTGCGCCGCAGTGGATCCGGGTGAACTCCATCCATCCTGGCAATATCTTGACGCCGATGCTCGACAACGAGTCGTTTTGCCGAACGCTGCGGCCGGACCTGCCCAATCCGACCGTGCACGACGCCGCGGAGATCGTCGGGCAATTCCACCTGTTGCCCAAGCCGCTGATCGAGGCGCGTGCCGTCAGCAATGCGGTGCTTTTCCTTGCCTCCGACGAGGCGCAGTACATCACCGGGGCCGCGCTGCCGGTCGACGCCGGCGCCGTCGCGAAATTCTGAGTTCAATGGCCAATGACGCGCTGCTGCAGGAAATGCTCGACGAGTACGCGCTGCGCAAGCTCGTCAACGGCTACTGCCGTGCGGTCGATCGTGGCGACATGGCCACGTTGCGGGAGCTCTATCACGACGACGCGACGGATGCTCACGGCACGTTCTCATCGGGTGGAGTCGACGGCTTCGTCGGCGAACTCGCGGCCGCCCGCCCGTACATCCGGACCATGGCGCACCACATCACCACCGTGAACTTCGCCATCGACGGCACCAGCGCCGAGGGCGAGATCTACACCATCGCGACGCAAACGGTCATTGCCCGCGATCGCGATGTTGACGTCGTGGTCGGCGGACGATACCTCGACAAATACGAGAAGCGCGATGACATTTGGAAGATCGTCGAGCGGACGATTGTGACCGACTGGGCCCAGGTGAACGATCCGTCTCTGGTCGACCTGAGCCACCCGATCACCAGGGACACCCTGAAGGGAAGCCCCGACGGCGACGATCCGTCACACCGGTTCTTTTCGCTGTTGTCCGGTCGCGGCCGGAATGGATAGGGCGACAACGAGTTCGAGAACCGTTTGGGGATCGTTGAGGCGGTCACCGAAGAGCTCGCGAACTTGGGTCATCCGGTAGCGCACGGTTTGGGCGTGGACGAATAGGTCCGCAGCCACCGCGTCGCGTTGACCTTGGTGCAGCAGCCACGATCGAAGTGTTTCGGCAAGTCGTTCGGCGGTGTTGGGGCGCAACTGATCCAGCGGCGCGAGCACTTGACGGCGCAGGTCATCAGCGGCTTCGCGGTCCGCGCCGAGGACGAGTTCGACGAGATGGGTGTCGGTGTCGATCGCGTCGGCCTCGCCTCGGGTCAGCTGCAAGTCGCGGGCCTGCAAGACCCGGTGGTACGACGACTGCGCCAGCGTCCACGCGCGGGCCGGGCCGACCACCGCGCGGCGATTCCGGAGTTCTCGCAGTAAACGGGATCGGTTGGGCCCGTGCATATCCGGGATGAGCAGAATCACCACGGATTCCGAGGCTTCTATGCCGGGTAGGTCCCCGCTGAGTTGCAGTGCGGACTGCCCGAACCGGGACACCACGCCGCGCGTCTGGGCCGACGGGAGCAACACCGCGGTGAGAGTGTCCGGTGGTCGCCAGTCAGCACGTTCGGCACTTGCCTGCAGTATCTCGGTCGGCGCCCCAGTGAGTAGCTGCTGCCCGAGGCGGTCAAGATGACGCCGGCGTTCTCGATCCGTTGAGGCCAGTTCGTCGGCATGCCCGGAAACGCTTGCCGCGGAGAGTTCGTCAATGAACGCGAACACCAACTCGGCGAACCGCGCGATCATCAGCGGGGGCAGACCCCGGTCGACGGCGGTCGCCGATAGCTCGCGCCACGCCACCCGCGCACCGACGCGATAGGCCGACAACAGCGCGTCCACAGACCGACCCGAGCGTGCCTCGCCGCGCCCGAGCTCGTAGGCCCCTTCGAGCGCAGGAGACAACGTCGGGCCGGGATCGGAGTCGAGTGAACGGGCGGCCAATTGGAGGAAGGCGCCCAGCGCCATCTGTACGGCGCCCTCGATGCGCTGGCCCATCGGCCCGCTGAAGGCATCGGCGTAACTGGGCACCTCGATGGTGACCGCGGCCACAGTCCGTTCGGCGACCGCGGGAAGAACCGCCTCCAAAGCGGTGACGACCTGGTCATTCAGGACCAGACCGGTAACCCGCCCGGCTTCTGCTTCCGCTGCCTCGTCCCTAAAAACTGTTTTCTCCGAACAAACTAGCCTCGCTATTTCACGTCATCTGGCCAAGAGTTTATACCGGTGAACACGGCATGGTGGTCATATGACAACCACAGCGCCCCGGGTCACCCCGCTGGGCACGCTGCGCCACCGGATCCTTGCGCTCGCTGAGCGGATCACTACGCCCCTGGTCCCCGCCGACTACCTCGACATCATCGACCCGCTGCGCTCCGGTGCGGCGCTGCGCGGCCGGATCGTGGCGATCCACGCAGAAACCCATGACGCCGTGAGCCTGGTCATCAGGCCGGGCCGCGGCTGGCGAACCCACTCCCCCGGCCAGTACATCCGCATCGGCGTCGACGTCGACGGTGTGCGCCAGTGGCGGGCCTACTCGCTGACCTCCGACACCACTCGGGCCGACGGCTGCATCTCGATCACCGTCAAGGCCATCCCCGGCGGCAAGGTTTCCAACCATCTGGTGCGACGCGCCACAGCCGGCACCATCGTCCAACTCGACCACGCCGCAGGCGAATTCACCTTGCCTGCCGTCGCACCCGCCAAGATCCTGTTCCTCACCGCGGGCAGCGGCATCACCCCGGTGATGGGCATGCTCCGCAACATGGCCCAGCACATCGACGACATTGTCGTCGTGCACAGTGCCCCCACAGCCGATGACGTGATCTTCGGCGCCGAGCTGCGCATGCTGGCCCGCCAGGGCCGAATTCGCTTGATCGAGAAGCACACCGACACCCACGGCATGCTCACCACCGACGAACTCGGCACGCTGGTCGACGACCTCACCGAACGTGAGACCTGGGCATGCGGTCCCACCGGCATGCTCGACGCGCTCGAACAGCACTGGAACGACAACGGCATCGCCGACCGCCTGCACACCGAACGATTCCGGCCCACCGTCGTGACCGCCGGCGCGGGCGGCACCGTCACCTTCACCAAGTCCGCGACCGTCCTTGACACCCCTGGCGAGCAGACGCTGCTTGACGCCGGCGAAGCCGCAGGGGTGCTGATGCCGTCGGGATGCCGGATGGGCATCTGCTTCGGGTGCGTGGCGCCACTGCGCCAGGGCGCCGTGCGCGACCTTCGCAATGGCGATGTCACCACCGCCGCGCCCGGTGACGGCGTGCTGATCCAAACCTGTGTGTCCGCAGCAGCGGGCGCCTGCGATATCGACCTCTAAGGGGATACCGACATGACCACATTGCAACGCCAAGAAAAGAACCCGATCGCCCATCTCAGCGACGAGGACATCGAGAATCTGGGACGCGAACTCGACGCCATCCGTCAGCAGGTTCTCGACAGCCGCGGGGAGCGCGACGCCGACTACATCCGCAACGTCATCGACTTCCAGCGCAAGCTCGAACTGGGCAGCCGCGCCGTACTGTTGTTCTCGCTGTTTCCGCCGGCATGGCTGGCTGGCACGGTCGGGCTCTCTGTTGCGAAGATCGTCGAGAACATGGAGATCGGCCACAACGTGATGCACGGTCAGTGGGACTGGATGCGCGACAACAAGATCCACTCCACGACCTGGGAGTGGGACAACGCCTCCCCCTCCGACATGTGGAAGCACTCGCACAACGAGATCCACCACACCTATACCAATGTCGTCGGCAAGGACGAGGATCTCGGGTACGGCATCATGCGAGTCGACGAGGACCAACGCTGGATGCCGTTCTACCTCGCCCAGCCGCTGTGGAACTTCATCAACGCCTGCCTCTTCCAATACGGCATCGCCGCCTACGATCTCAAGATCGGCAAGTACCTCAAAGGCAAGACGGACAAAGAGGAATTCCGGCGCCAGGGCAAGAACGTTCTTCGCAAGATCCGCAAGCAGATGACCAAGGACTACGTGCTGCATCCGTTGCTGTCCGGGCCGTCGGCGGTCACCACGCTGACCGCGAATCTGACCGCCAACCTCGTGCGTAATCTCTGGACGCACTCAGTCATCATGTGCGGGCACTTCCCAGAAGGGGTGCAGACCTACGAGAAGAAGTCGATCGACGGCGAAACCCGCGGCGAATGGTATCTGCGACAGATGCTCGGCTCGGCCAACATCAGCGGAAACCCCTTGCTGCACTTCATGACCGGCAACCTGTCCTTCCAGATCGAACACCACCTCTTCCCGGACCTGCCGAGCAACCGCTACCAGGAGATCGCACCGAAGATCCAGGACCTGTTCGAGCGCTACGGCCTGACCTACGTCAGTGGCCCGATGGTCAAGCAGGTCGGCTCGGCGTGGAAGAAGGTGTTCCGGCTGTCCCTGCCGAACGACTTCATGCGCAAGGCAACGTCGGCGGCGAACCCCGCGACGCTGACCCGGCTGATCTCCCGGCCGACTACGAGTGGGGCCGCGGCGGCTTGAGCCGCACATGACGGCTGCACTACCCAAACTGGCCCAGATAACTGGCATAGAAATGGACCACCAACCCATGCCAATTGGCACGTAGCGTCAGGGGTATAAATTCGAAACAGTCCAGATCAGGACTGTCCAGCGATGGAGTACCACCATGCGCCGCCCCACACTGCCCGCCGGATTGGCGTTGACGGGTGCCGCGATCTCGTTCACGAGTCTGTATCTCGCTGCGGGCGCGCTGATGCCGCTGCTCGTGGTCTACAAAGAGCAGTGGGACTTGCCCGCAGCGCTTCTCACGCTGGCCTTCGCCGTCTACGCGCTCGGCTTCCTCGCCGCCGTCCTCACCTTTGGGCCGCTTTCCGACTACGTCGGCAGGCGCCCAGTTCTGGTCGGAGCATTGATCATTCAGCTCGTATCGAACGTCATGTTCCTGGTCGCCCCCGACATCGGCTGGGTGATCGCCGCCCGCGTCGTGCAGGGCTTTGCCACCGGCGCCGCTACGACTGCGTTCACCGCCGCGCTCGTCGAACTCGCCCCGCCCGGCCGGGAACGCCTTGGCACGATCCTCGGCAGCATCGGCCTGACGGGCGGGCTCGCAGTCGGATCCCTGCTTGCTGGCCTTGCGATTCAACTCACGACTACGGCGAACGCCATCGTCTTCATCGTCCTGTCCATCATCACGATCCTCGGAATCGTGGTGATGGCCCTGTCTCCCGAAAGCGTGACCCGCGCGTCAGGTGCACTGCGCTCGCTGATACCGCGCGTCGCCATCCCGCCCTCTGCGCGAAGGGAATTCACCGCAGCGATGCCCGTGATCGCCGCAGTCTGGATGGTCGCGGGCCTGTCGGGCGGGATCGCCCCGAGCCTGGTTCGCAGTGTCTTCCTCCTGAACAGCGGTCTGCTCAACGGTTTCTCCGGGTTCATTGCGCCTGCAGCATCGGCGGCAACCGGAGTGTTGTTCGCCCGCCTCGATCCCAGGCGCTCGATGATCATCGGAATCTTCGCGTCCATCGTCGGGGCCATCGGCATCATTGCCGGGGTGTACGCCGAAAGTCTGGCGATCATGATCACCGGGCAGGCCGTCGCCGGTGTCGGCTTCGGTGCGTCCTTCACCGCATCCCTGCGGCTCATCTTCCCGCGAGCGGCGGCCCATCAGCGGGCGGGCGTAGTCGGCAGTATCTACCTCGTCAGCTACCTCACGTTCGGGGTGCCCGTCATCATCGCCGGCCAACTCGTCAGCCCGTTCGGCTTGGTGCCGACGGTCTTCTGGTACAGCTCGATAACCGTGCTCTTGGCGCTAATCGGTCTCCGAGCGCAGCGCAAATTGAGCCGTCAAAGCCCTTCTGCGTCGCCAGCTCCCGCTGTAATGACCGCGAGGTAAATACGCGCGTCCCAGCCGGCCAGATCGAGGGTCGCCGACGTCGACGTAGCGGGGGTGTCGGGCAGATTACCGAGCAGAAAGTCGGCCGAGATCCATTCTCGGCCGATGTCGACGGTGCGCGGCTTGCGTCCGCAGTTGGCGATCACAAGCAGTCTTCTACTCGGAGTGGTTCTGGTGTACGCCCAAATCTGCGGATCGTCCGCCATCAGCGGCGTGAAGTCACCGTCGGCCAGGACGGGCAACTCGTGGCGCAGCCGAACGAGATCTTGGTAGTGCGCGAAAACCGAATCCGCCGTGTCGATCTGGGCGGCCGCGTTCAGCCACGTGTAGTTCGGGTTGACCGGCAGCCACGGATCCCCTGTGCTGAATCCGGCGTTCGATCTCGCGTCCCACTGCATCGGTGTGCGGGCGTTGTCGCGGCTGATCTTGGCCAGACCGGCCAGCGCCGCGCCCTCGTCGCCGCCCAGCTCGAGCACACTCTGATAGTAATTGATGGCCTCAATGTCCTTGTGGTCCTGCGGAATCAGGAACGGGTAGTTCGTCATTCCGAGTTCCTCGCCTTGGTAGACGAACGGCGTGCCGCGCATGCCGTGCAGGACAGTTGCGAGCGCCTTCGCCGAGGCGGACCAGTAACGCGGGTCGTCGTCGCCGAACCGGGACACGACGCGAGGCTGGTCGTGGTTGTTCCAGTACAGGCTGTTCCAACCGGTTTCCGCCAGCGCCTCCTGCCAGCGGTTCAGCGATGCCTTCAGGACGACCAGGTCCAGGCCGCGGTAATCGAACTTGCCCAACGGACCATGATCGACGGACACGTGCTCGAACTGAAAGACCATGTTCAGCTCGCCCCTGGCCGGATCGGTGTACAGCCGCGCTTGTTCGGGCGTCACGCCAGGCATCTCGCCGACGGTGATGTACTCGCCGTCGCGGTCGCCGAAAACCTCGCGGGTCATCTCGGCGAGGTACTCGTGCACGCGCGGTCCGTCGGCGAACTGCTCGAAGGCGACGACGAACCGCTGGCCCGCAATCGTCGATGCGTCGGGAAGCCCGTCGGCCTTGGAGATGAAGTTGATGACGTCCATGCGGAAGCCGTCGACGCCGCGGTCGAGCCACCAGCGCATGATGTCGTGGACGGCCTCTCGGACGTCGGCGTTCTCCCAGTTCAGATCCGGTTGCTTGCGGTCGAACAGATGGAGGTAGTACTGGTCGGTGGTCTGCTCCCACTCCCACGCCGATCCGCCGAAGAATGACCCCCAGTTGTTCGGCTCGACGCCGTCACGGTTGTCCCGCCAGATGTACCAGTCCCGCTTCGGGTTGTCGCGCGCCGAACGCGACTCTACGAACCACGGGTGCTCATCCGAGGTGTGGTTGACGACCAGGTCCATCACCAATTTCATGCCGAGGTCGTGCACCTTGGCGAGCAGCGCGTCGAACTCAGCCAGGGTGCCGAAGAGCGGATCGATATCGCGGTAGTCGCTGATGTCGTAGCCGTTGTCGGCCTGCGGTGAGCGGAAGACCGGCGATAACCAGATCACGTCGACCCCGAGCGTCCGTAGATGATCGAGCCGCCCGATGATGCCGCCCAGATCACCGAACCCGTCACCGTTCGAGTCGGCAAAGCTGCGCGGATAGATCTGGTAGACGACAGCAGACTTCCACCACTGCGGGTCGTGTCGCACGGTCACGGCCGCTTGCCAATCACCCTGCGGTACACCGCTACATAGTTGTCGACCATCACGTCGACTGTGAAGCGCTCCGCGGCAATCTCGGCGATTCTGCGCCGGTCGACGTCGCCCGCCGAAGTGACCGCGGCTACCGCCGAATCGATGTCGTCGACGAGAAAGCCGTTGAGCCCGTGCGCAATCAGCTCGCCCATCGAGCCACGCGCGTTGGCGATGACCGGGGTGCCACAGGCCATCGCCTCGATGACGCTATAGCCGAATGGCTCGTCGAAATCGATCAGGTGGAGCAGTGCGTGTGCACTCCCCAATACTTCGGCGCGTTCCGACTTTTCGACGGCACCCAAATAGCGCACGTGCTCGCCGTCGACGTGCGGCGCGACCTCGTCGCGGAAGTACTCCTCGTCCTGGATGATCCCGGCGATGTCGAGTCGGCGGCCGCAGCGGCGGGCCACCTCGATCGCGTCCGCGGTGCCTTTGTCGGGGTGGATGCGTCCGAAGAACAGCAGATGCTCGCCGGGGCTCGGATGGACCGCGAACTCGCCCATGTCGATTCCGTGGTGGATGGTGGCGGCGTAGTGCAGATTCGGATGCCGATCGGCGTCGCTGATCGACACGTACGCCCCTGCGCTGTCGTAACGCTCATAGACCGGGATGATCCGGTCGGAGGAGAAGCCGTGGATCGTGGTGACGACAGGCGTGGTGACGAGTTCGCTGTACGTGAGTGGAAGGAAGTCAAAACCATTGTGGATGATGTCGAACTCGCCGGCACGCTCGAACACGGATGCGATGTGTAGGCACTCAGCGACCTTGGCGTCGATCGTCGCGTCCTCGGACCAGCCGGTCGGCGCGGTTGCGTGCAGGCTGGCCGTGGTGATCGAGTCTGCCGTGGCGAACAGCGTGACGTGATGGCCCGCCGCCACCAGTCCCTCGGTGAGTAACGAGGCGAACTGCTCCCACGGCCCGTAGTGACGGGGCGGTGTCCGCCACGCGATCGGCGCCAGCACGGCGACTCGGATCGGGTCGCCTGCGTCGCCTTGAGTGGGAATGTGCCCAGGCTACCCGGGTCGAAATTCAAGTCGCCCTTTTGGCTCGTACAGGCGCAGCGAGTGCCAGCATGTGAACCGTGAGCCTCAGCGAGCAGCGGTCTGTTTCACGACGCGAAGCCCTCAGATATGCGGTCGCCGCACCGGTTTTAGTGAGCCTTGCGAGCGTGGGTGCAACATTGAACGCAGGCGAGGCATCGGCCGCCAACATGCGCCTGATCGATTTCACGCACCGTTTGGTCCCGCCGGATCAGATCAAAGCGGCGGGCTTCGACGGGGCACTCGTCTACGTGTCCGAGTTACGCCCCGGCGCGGACTTCGATTTCAAGCCGGTCACCCGCGAGTACGCGGATTCGCTGCGGGCGTTGGGTCTTCACGTCGTCAGCTGCTATCAGTACGGAAAACCTGGTTGGCCGACGCCGTCGGACTACACCCGCGGGTACGAGGGCGGTGTAGCCGATGCCCAGACAGCTCTGCGGCTGCACGGCGCTGCCGGTGGCCCGGATTCGGCCCCGATCTTCTTCAGTGTCGACGAAGACATCGACCTCGACACCTGGGACAGCCTTGCTGTGGAGTGGTTTCGAGGGATCAACTCGATACTGGGCGCGAACCGCACCGGCATCTACGGGCACGCCAATGCGTGTGGATGGGCCGTCCGAGATGGTGTAATCGGGCGCTCAACGACCGAAGGGAAGTGGTGGGCATGGCAGACCCGGGCGTGGTCTGACGGTGCGCGCGAACCCGCGGCCGTGCTCTATCAGTATGTGATCGTCACCGCTTCCGACCCGGGTGTTCAGCTCGCCGGTACCCACGTGGATGTGGACGAGGTTCTCGCGGCCGATTTCGGGCAGTGGGACCTCGAGAGATAGCGCAGTTCTGCCCCTGGTCATCTGTTCGTCCGATAGCGTCAACGGTGGCAGGACAAACGAGAGGTATAACGATGGCCGATCCCAAGCAGGGCACATACGACCCGAAGAAGGGCGGCAAGTTCGAGCCGACCACGAAGGCCAAGCCGCCGCCACCCCCGCGGCCTGGACACAACAAAAACAAGTAACTACATTTCTGGACGCCTTCCGCGTCCTGGTTTCGAGCGCGCCGCCACCGTTCCGGCTCGGTGCGCCAACCCAGGGCGCTAGCTCGACGGCGCGCCGCGAACGTCGAACGCGGTGGCCGATTGGTCGCTGTCGAGCCGGATGCCCTAGTGGCGGCCCAGCTTCGAATCTGATCAGGCGAACCAGCAACGGCTCAATTATCTAGGGACCTAAGGTTTCTAGGACCTCGTCGCGCAAACATGAGCCGTCCCTCCATGCGCGCGGGCGATCCCATGCATGAAATCCTTGGTGACGCTCGTCGTCGGCGACGAGGGACTGGATACGCTCGTCGAGCGGCGCATTGCGCGTTCCGCCATATCGACTGTGGCACAACACCTCCCACTCGCATGAACCAGCGCGACCGCGGCAACGCACCACGTCGGCCCCAACGCCGAGAGAATCCGGCCGCCGTCGCCCCCTCTGGCCGTCAGACGGCCGGTGAGTAGAGCAGGTGTCTTCCCCGGCGGATAGGAAACCCTGTCCTTTTAGAAGTGGAATCTGGCTTCCCTGCGATTACGCAATCAGCGCCTGACCACGACCATTAATCCCATGCCGCACAAGCAGCGGCGAAACCTCATTCAAGTCGGGCACCTTCGTCGACTTGCAAAGGCGAACTATCTAAGGAGCCCCAAATGAACGCAAACCGGCGCCCGATCCTTCGCTGGCTCACGACTCGACTCGCCTCCTACCTCGACGTCCCCGCAACCGCCATCAACCCCATGGTTCCCCTCGCCGAAATGGGTGTCGACTCGGTGCACGCAATCAGCCTTGTCGGCGACGTGGAACTGCATTTCGACATCGACGTCGAACCCACGATGATCTTCGACTACCCCACTCTCGCCGGCATCGCTGAATTCATCGACACTGCGGTTGCCGAGCAGCAGCGGGTGGCGTAGATGCCCGCGGACCGGTACTTGAAAACGCCACGAAATTTGCCGACTTATCGCATCTGGTCAGTAATTCAGAATCCTCAAATGCTGCGTTGTGGGCCAGTACCATCGATGCATCGGTTTGCTGATATCGGCGGCCGGGGGGTCGGGTTCGGACAGGATCACCATGGGGGGCAATAGTCAGAAGGACCTTGTTTTGCACCTTCGGTCGCAATTCGAGGCTCACGCCGACGACCGCTGTATCACTTTCCTGAACGAGTCCGGGCGACATCTGATCCCCGAAGTGACGAGTTTCGGCGACCTCGACCGTGATGCGCGCGAGGTCGCCGCGTGGCTGGGTTCACGACCTGAGGCCAAGCGACCGGTGCTGCTCTTGTTCGAGCCGGGTATCGATTTCTGGCGGGCGTTCCTCGGTTGCCTCTATGCCGGAGTGATCGCCGTGCCCACCCCGCTGCCCATCGATGAGCGGAGCATGAAGCGCGTCGCGGGGATACTTCGTGACGCGGACAGCAGCTTGGCGTTGACCACCGAGAAGCTGCGCGGCCTGCTCACCGCGGGTATCGCGGGATTCGATCTCGGCCGCCCGCTGTCGTGCGTGGCCACCGACGACGCCCCACTTGCCGACGCTGACACATGGACGATGCCAGACCTCACCCCAGACGCCATCGCCTTCCTTCAGTACACGTCCGGCTCGACCGGCGACCCGAAAGGCGTCGCCGTCACCCACGGCAACGTGGTGAACAACGAGGCCGCGATGTCTGAAGCCCTCCGAGCCGGCGCCACGTCGGTTCTGGTCGGCTGGATCCCGCACTGGCACGACATGGGCCTGCTCGGCCTGTTGCTGGCGTTCTTCAACGGAGCGAACATCGTCGCAATGTCGCCACTGGCGTTTCTGAAGCAGCCGGTGAGACTGCTGAAGGCGATCAGCGATTACCGCGGGACCATCACCGCCGCACCGAATTTCGCGTACGACCTGATAGCGCGACGGGTGACTCCGGAGCAACTCGCCGGCTTGGACCTGTCGCGATGGGAGGTCGCGCTCAACGGCGCCGAGCCAGTCCGCCGCCGCACCGTCGAGCGGTTCACGAACGTGGTTGCTCCTGCCGGATTCACGCCGTCGGCGATGCGCCCCGCATACGGCATGGCCGAGGTGACACTGATGGCGACCGTCAGCCGCGGCGTCACTCGCCATCTCGACGCCGACGCCGACGCGCTCGAACAACACCGATACACCCCCGCCAAGGGCCGGGCGATCAGCCTGGTGAGCTCCGGCGCACCGGCGCCCGGCGTCGAGGTGCGGATCGTCGACCCCGAGGCCCTGAACGTGCTCCCCGACGGCGACGTCGGCGAGATCTGGCTTCGCGGCGCGAGCGTCGCCAGCGGATATCACAACCGTCCCGTGGTGACGGCCGAACAGTTTCGGGCCCAGACTTCCGACGGCGAGGGCCCGTATCTGCGCACCGGCGACCTCGGCCTCCTCCACGAAGGCGAGCTCTATGTCACCGGGCGCCTCAAAGACCTATTGATCGCCAACGGCCGCAACCTGTACCCGCAAGACATCGAAGAAGCCGTCCAGGACGTGCACCCTGCCGTGGCAGGTTCACGCGGGTGCGCCGTGGCCGTCGATGTCGACGACGCCGAACGCCTGGTCCTGATCCAAGCCATCAAGACCGAGTTGCTCGGCGACATGAGCTGTGACGAACTCGCCGCTGCCGTCAAGACCGCAGTCGCGCGAGGCTTCGAGATTCCCGCCCCCAGTGTGGTTTTCGTCAACCGCGGCGGAATTCACCTCACCACCAGTGGAAAGGTCCAGCGCGCATCGATGCGCGCCGCGTTCCTGAAAGGCGAACTCACTGACGTCGTCCACGGGGAGCAGCTCAAATGACCGACATCGCGATCGTGGGGCTGGACTGCCGGTTCCCGAAGGCAGACGATCCGGCCGCCCTGTGGAAGCTGTTGCTCGAGGGCTCAGACGCTATCGACGAGATCCCGGCCGAGCGGTGGAACGCCGCCGAACTGCTTGACGACGGCGCCGTCAACCACCGGGCCGGCGGGCTGATCAACGACGCCGACGCCTTCGACAACGACTTCTTCGGCATAGCGCCGCGCGAGGCGGAGGCGATGGACCCGCAGCAACGACTGCTCCTTCAGACGGCCTGGCGCGCACTGGAAAACGCAACCCTCGACCCTCGCGGGCAGGCCGGTTCCAACACCGGAGTATTTGTGGGTGTGATGGCCAACGAATGGGCCCATCTGCACATGAGCGACTATCGCGAGATCACCGCGCAGGACGGTTCGGGCAACGGCTACTTCATGACCGCGAACCGACTCTCCTACCAGCTGGACTTCAAGGGCCCGAGCCTCGCGGTGGACACCGCGTGCTCGTCGTCACTGGTCGCAGCGCATCTGGCCGTCCAAGCACTGCGCAATGGCGAGTGCGACCAGGCATTGGCCGCCGGTGTCAACCTCACCCTCACTCCTGCCCTGAACGTCTTCTATACGAAAGCGGGCCTGGCGGCCCCGGATGGGCGCTGTAAACCGTTCAGCGGCAAGGCTGATGGAATCGGCCGCGGCGAGGGCGTTGCTGTCGTCGTGCTGCGCCGCCTTTCGGACGCGGTCGCCGCGGGCATGCCGATCTACGCCGTCATCAAGGGCAGCGCGGTCAACAGCGATGGTCGCAGCAATGGAATCACCGCGCCGAACAGATGGGCACAGCAGCAGGTCGCCGCCGCGGCCTGCCAGACCGCCCGGATCGTGCCCGAACAGATCAGCTTCATCGAAGCACACGGCACCGGAACGCTGCTTGGCGACATGATCGAGGCGAAAGCCCTTGCGCACGCTCATCGCTCGCGTCGCGACGCACCCTGTGCGATCGGGTCGATCAAGGGCAACCTCGGCCACACCGAGGGCGCAGCCGGTATCGCCGGGCTGATCAAGGTCGTGCTCAGCCTGCACCATCGAGTGGTACCGCCGTCCCGCTTCGCCGAAACGGAGAACGAACAGCTTCGGCTCGTCGACGGCGGACTGCGGATGCTGTCCGAACCGATGGAACTACCGCCGCATACCGTTCATGCCGGTGTCTCCAGCTTCGGTATCGGTGGCACAAACTGCCACATGGTGCTCGCCAGCGCCCCCACGGCAGAGGTCGCGCCGACGGCCACCGACCCGTCTGGTTGGGGCGTCCTCACCTTATCGGCGGACTCTCCAGAGAGTCTGCGCCACAATGCCTTACAGCTGGCCCGCGACATCGCGGCTAGCGACGCTCCCCTTTCACAGCTGTGTTGGTCCTCGAACCGGATCAAGGCATCTGGCAAGGCACGGCTGGCGATCGTCACCGGTGACCGCACCGAGGCCGTCGCAGCGCTGCGCGGAGACTTCGAGACGGGCACCGCTGGGGGAATGTCGGTGGGCTGGTTGTTCAGTGGCCAAGGCACCCAGTTTCCCGGCATGGCAACGGCTCTGTACGAAAGCAGCGAGCTGTTCCGTGACGCCTTCGACGAGGTTGACGCGGCGATGGCGCCACACCTCGGCGCGCGAATCCGTGAGCTCATGGACGACGAAGCCATCAATCGCACGGAGTTCGCTCAGCCCGCGATCTTCGCGCTGCAGTATGCGCAGGCACAGGTCCTACTACGGCTCGGTGCCGAACCGGCCTGGCTGCTCGGGCACAGTATCGGCGAGTACGCCGCGGCCAGCATCGCCGAGGTGTTAACCCTCGGGGACGCCTGCCGGTTGGTCGCCGCCCGCGGCCGTCTCATGCAGCAGCTGCCTGCTGGCGGCGGCATGCTCGCGGTCCGTGCGACTGCCGGAGACGTGTCCGGGTTCCCCCTCGATCTCGCGGCGGTGAACGGCCCGCGCGAGGTGGTGCTGTCAGGCGCAATTGAAGCGATCGAAGACGCCGCACGCACCCTCGAACAAGCGGGGATCACCGTGCGTCAGCTCAACGTGTCGCACGCGTTTCACTCGCAGCTCATGGAACCCGTGACGGCAGAGTTCGCTTCCGTGGCCGCGGCGTGCTCCTACGAGCTGCCCGCGTTCCCGATCTTCTCCACACTGCATGGCCGGCTGCTCGGCGACGACGAACCGATGGACGCGGATTACTGGACTGCCCACGTTCGGGCCACCGTTCGGTTCGCCGACGCAGCAGCTGAAGCTATGCAGTCCGAACCGACGCACCTCGTCGAGTTCGGCGCCAAGCGCACGCTCAGCCCGATGATCACACGATCGCACGAGGGCGCGCCGCATGCACTGAGCGTGGGGACGGATCTCAGCGGAGCCGTCACCGCGCTCTATCGCGACGGATTGAACCCCGACTGGAACCTGCTCTACCCCAGCGGAGCTCGGGTCCCGCATCGGCTCAGCGGCTATTCGTTCAGCACCACCAACAGGTTCTGGATCAAGGAACGGACCGGCGCAGGTGCCCAGCCGGCGACATTCAGCGCTGCCGCGACCGACTCAACAAAGGATTCGACGATGGACAATCTGATCGCGTTGTTCCGCGAACAGGCCGCCGTGCTCGCCGCGTACGGACAGGGCATCCCGCCCACAACGGCACCGGGTGTTCCTGCGCCGCAAGCGAAGCCGGCCGTTGACACGACGGCGATCGTGCGCGCCGAGATCGCGCGCGTCAGTGGGTTCCCGGAACAGAAGCTGCGCATCACCCAGACCGTCGCAGGCGACCTCGGCTTCGACTCGATCATGGTGGCCGACGTATTCAGCGGGCTGACCCGCAAGATTCCCGGGGTGACGATCGACCCGGCTGGGTTCGGCCCGGACACCACCATCGCCGACGTCATCGGGATGGCGGGCGGGCACGTGCTGGAGTCCGTAACAGGCCCGGAGGCGCAGGCCGTTACCCCGCAGTTCCGGATCGGCGAATTCGAGGAGGTCAAGGCTCTGGCCGAACGGTTTGCCTTCGGCGAGGCAATCGGCATCGAGAACCCCTACTTCAGGGTCAACGACGGCATTACCCGCGACACCTCGATCATCAACTGCGCTGAGGTGATCAACTTTTCCAGCTACAACTACCTGGGGATGTCAGGCCATCCCGCAGTCTCCGAGGCGGTGTCGGATGCGGTGCGCCGATGGGGCAGTTCGTGCTCGGCCTCGCGCCCGATCTCCGGCGAGAAGCCGGTCCACCGCGAACTGGAGCTCGAGCTGGCGAAGCTGCTCGGCACCGAGGACGCGATCGCACTCGTCAGCGGCCACGCCACCAACGTCACCGTGATCGGGCACCTGCTCGGCGAAGGCGACCTGGTGATCCACGACAGCCTCGCGCACGACAGCATCATGCAAGGCTGCATGCTGTCGGGCGCCACGCGCCGGCCGTTCCCGCACAACGACCATGCCGCGCTGGACGAGCTGCTCACCACCATTCGTCACCTGTACCGCCGGGTGCTGGTCATCATCGAGGGCATCTACAGCCAGGACGGTGACATCCCCGATCTGCCCGCCTTCATCGAGGTCAAGCGCAAACACCAGGCGTTGCTCATGATCGACGAGGCGCACAGCATCGGCGTGCTCGGCGCAACTGGTGGCGGCATAGGCGAACACTTCGGCGTCGACCGCACCGCCGTCGAGCTGTGGTCCGGCACGATGTCGAAGTCGCTGGCCGGCTGCGGCGGCTACGTCGCCGGCAGCCGTGAGCTCGTCGAGTTCCTCAAGTACACGACACCGGGATTCGTCTACAGCGTCGGCATGCCACCACCCACGGCCGCTGCGTCACTTGCGGCGATCCGCACCATCCGCAGCGAGCCCGAGCACCTGCGGCGGCTGCATGCGCTGTCAGCCCTGTTTCTGGCCTTGGCCCGCGATGCCGGCCTCGACACCGGCGACAGCGAAGGCACACCGGTCATTCCGTGCATCGTGGGCAGCTCGGCAACGGCACTGAAACTGTCCAATGCTCTTCTTGGGCGAGGCATCAACGCGAACCCGATCATTTACCCGGCGGTACCGGAAGACAAGGCGCGACTGCGGTTCTTCGTTACCAGCTGCCATTCGGACGAGCAGATCCGGTACACAGTGAAGGCACTTGCCGAGGAGCTCGCACTTCTCAGCGAAGGTGCGTGAAGCGGTGCGGCTGTTCTGCTTTCACCACGCCGGGGGTAGCGCAACGATGTTCAATTCCTGGAACAAGGCGCTGGGTCCCCGCGTCGAGGCCGTTCCCATCGAGATTCACAACCGCGAGCGATTCGCCACGCTGCGCGGGCTCGTAGACGAGGTCAACGGTCAACTGGGATCGGCTCTGGACGGTCCACATGTGTTCTTCGGTCACAGCTTTGGCGCGCTGCTCGCGTACAGGTTGGCGTGCCTGCGCGCGGAATCGGGTTCTCTGTTGCCGCGTGCATTGATGGTGTCTTCCTTTGCACCACCCCATCTTCCGGCACCAATACCCTCGGTGGACCACCTAGGCGATCAGCAACTGACGGCGCTGCTCTCCGATCTGGGTGGCATCCCGCCAGAGCTCGCCGAATGGCCCGCTCTGCGTGACAAGGCCGTCGCGGCAGCTCGAATCGACCTGCGCTTGTGTAGGACGGACGAGGAATCCGAACCGGTGGCGCTGTCCTGCCCGATCCACGCCTTCGGTGGCAGCGACGACCCATTGGTGACCGAATCCGATCTGTACGAATGGCGTTCGCGGACGTCGGGCGAGTTCTCTGTGCACGTCTTGCGGGGCGGTCACTTCTACCTCAGTGACGGGCCGCAATTGTTCGCCACTCTGCTGCCTCTGCTGTCCAGACTCCCGGCCGTGATCGAAAAATGTTGAGCCGATTAGCCGTTTTCACGGTGCGGCGGCCAAAGGTGATCCTCATCGCCGTCCTGGCTCTACTCGGTATGAGCATCGTCTTCGGCGGCACCGTGACCCAGAAGCTTGGCGTCGGTGGTTTCGTCGACCCCGCGGCGGAATCGTCACAAGTCGCTGACTATCTCGACCAGAACTTCCCAACTACGCCGAACCTGGTGTTGGAAGTCGTCGCGCGGGACGGCGCCGTCGAGGCTCCCGATGTCGCGGCCGCCGCGGGCAGGGTGTTGCAGCTCGTCGAGGCCGAACCGGCAGCGAAGGTGGTCGGATCGTTCAACCGGGAATCCCGAGCTGATCTGCGCAGTATGGACGGGCAGTCCGGTCTCATCCTCGTGCACGTCGGCGGGACCCTTGACGAGGCCACAAAGACGGCGATCCGGATCATCGACGCGCTGCCCACCGATGACCCGGCGGTCGACGTGCGGGCAGGCGGCCCGCTGGGCGTGTCAGTAGAGACCGAGGACCGAGTCGCTCACGATCTCGTCATCAGCGAGAGCATTGCATTACCCATCCTGCTCGCCGTGTTGGTGATCGTCTTCGGCGGTCTCGTCGCCGCCTTCCTGCCCGTCGCGATCGGCATCACATCGATTGTCATGACACTGCTGGTATTGGCGATCATGGTCAGCTTCACCGATGTGTCAGTGCACGCGCTCACTGTCGCAACGGCATTCGGTCTCGGGTTGTCCATCGACTTTGGATTGCTGATGGTTTCTCGATTCCGGGAGGAACGCGACAAGGGAAAGGACCATCAGGCCGCCATCGTCGCGACCGTCACGACCGCCGGACGGACAATCATCTTCAGCGCCGCAACGGTCACCCTGGCCATGTCCGGTCTTCTGGTGTTCCCCCTCTACTTCCTTCGGTCGACCGCACTCACCGCGAGCGCTGTCGTGATTCTGTCGGCACTCAGCGCGATCGTGGTGTTGCCCGCGCTGCTGGCCCTGCTCGGAAAGCGGATCGATTCGCTTGCGGTCATCCGGCGAAAGGTTCCCCTTTCGGCTGACTCGGCGTTCTGGCGCCGTTGCGCCGAGGCGGTGACGAAAAGGCCAATGCAGTACGCCCTGCCGGTGATTGCGGTGTTGCTGTTGCTCGGCATTCCCTTCCTCGGAGTGCAGCTCGCGATGCCCGACGAGCGAGCACTACCGTCCGACTCCAACGCACGGCTGGTGACCGAATCGTTGCGCGACAGTTACGCGACAGACAACTCACAGGCGGTGACGTTGTTGGCCCGCAACGACATCCGTGCCGTCAATGACCTTGCCGCCCCGGTGTCGTTGATGAACGGTGTCGATCGGGTGGTTGCGCCCAGTGGCACCTATGAACGCGGCAAGCTCGTCACCGGCCCAGCGCCAGGCTTCGAAAGCAATGGGGCTGCTTACGGACTGTTGTACCTGTCCGCAGCCGCTCAGACGGACGCCGCGCAGCAGGTCGTACATGCTATTCGCGCGAAGATCGTCGACCACCAAGTCGAAGTCGGCGGTCCGACCGCCACGCTCATCGACACCAGCGCCGCCGTCGGCGATCGGCTTCCGGTAGCGATTCTCCTCATCGCACTTGCCACGTTCGTGCTGCTGTTCCTGTTCACCGGCAGCATCGTCGTGCCGATAAAGGCGCTCGTGCTAAACCTGCTGATGCTGAGCGCGGTACTCGGCACAATGGTCTGGATCTTCCAGGATGGGCACCTGACTTCGATCCTCGGAGTCACTCCCGCGCCGTTGAACCTGTCCATGGTCGTCTTGCTGTGCTGCATCGCGTTCAGCCTGTCTGTCGACTATGAGATCTTTCTGCTCAGCCGGATAAAGGAAGCCCGCGACTCGGGGATGTCGAACAACGACGCCATCGTCGTGGGGCTGGGCCGGGTCGGCCGGATCATCAGCAGCGCCGCGCTCCTGCTCACCATCACGTTGTTGTCGTTCGCCAACGGGCTGTCCTTCATGAAGATGTTCGGCATCGGCACCGCGCTGGCCATCGTCATCGATGCGACGGTGATCCGCGGTGTGGTGGTACCCGCGTTTCTGCGTGTTGCAGGCGATCTCAACTGGTGGGCGCCACGGCCGCTGAAGTGGCTGCACGCCCGCATCGGCTTCAGCGAGGCCCCGGCCGAAGCCGAGATCCCACCGCCACCACCTCAGCAAGACGAGACGACACGGCGACTCCCACCCGTGCGCGCGCCCGAACCCGACACCGTCCGGTACCCAACGCCGATTCCACAGCAAGACGAGACGACCCGGCGACTCTCACCGATGCGCCCACCCGAACCCGACACCATCCGGCACCCAACCCCACAACAAGACGAGACGACCCGGCGACTCTCACCGATGCTTTTACCCGAACCCGACACCATCCGGCACTCAAAGCCCGCGACGATCCAACTCCGCCAGCACCGCGGATACGTCGTCCTCGACGACAACTCCCGGTTCGATATCGACCAGGACTGCTTGGTCGGGTGCGCACCGAACAAATCCGATGCCGCCGGGCTCGGCCTTCGCCCCATCCGCATCGAAGACCGCACGGGTGAGGTGTCCGATGCCCATGCGGAAATTCGGTGGGTCAACAGTGAGGTGGTCATCGTCGATCGGGCGTCGGCCAACGGCGTGTTCATGTACGCGCCGGGACGCCGAGCCTGGACCCGGCTCACCCCCTGGCAACCCACGCCCTGGCGCCCCGGCGCATCGGTCCGGATTGGCAACCGGATCCTCCAGTTAGAAGCTCCACCCGAAGGCGACCGCGGCAAGTCATCGTGATCGTTGCGCGAACCAAGACGCAACGTCGGCCCGCCACCTGGTGGTGGCGGGCCGACTGATCTAGGGCGTTCAGCGTTGTGCGTGGAAGATCGCCACATTCTCGGTCAAGACCGGCTTCTTGGGCGATTCGTTCACGGGCGACAGGACTGAGCCGACCTGTCCCGGCCGCACGCCGCCGACGCCGGTCTTACTGGCGACTGTGATCGTTCCACCGCTGCAGGTGACGGTCTTCCCGTCGACGATGACGCTCTGGCCGTCGTCGATCGGGATGTCGTACCCGTCCTTGTCGGTGTAGTGGCATCCGCCGTCGCCGGCGCCGTTGATGGGCTGGGCGTAAGCGGTCGCCGGGGCCAGGGCGACGAAGGCGAGGCCGCCGAGGAGCGCCGCGGCGTACTGGAAGCGGGTCAGCTTGCGGGTGGTGGAGGTGGTCATGGTGGGTTCCTATCGTCGGTTGGTGTGTGGAGGTGTTGATAGAAATGATGCTGGTCACGGGGGTGCTTCCGTAATCGCCCACAAGCCAGATTCCGCTTCTACGAGGGAAGGTTTTCCTATCCGCGCGGCAAGCATGGAACTGCCGCTTTTCGATCCTTGGTCACCCACCAGGCGTTAATGTCGTGTTTCTCGGCAACCTGCCACTGGAGGCGACATGAGCGGCTATCGGACGATCATTGTCGGGACCGACGGCTCGGACTCGTCGTTGCGGGCTGTCGAACGCGCGGGCAGAGTCGCAGCCCACGCCAACGCGAGACTGATCGTCGCGAGCGCGCATACCCACGTTGCCGAAAAGGGCGGCTGGTCACGGGTGCCGTCGCCTGATCACGTGGCTGACCCCCGCGCCGCCGACAGCCTCGGCAGCGAGGGCTACAAGCTGCACGGGGACGCCCCCGTATATGGAATCCTTCGCGACGCTCGCGACCGGGCGAAGGCCGCCGGCGCCCAGGACATCGAGGAGCGGGCGATCGAGGGCGCGCCAGTTCCCGCGCTAGTGCGTTTGGCCGAGGATGTCGACGCGGACCTGCTCGTCGTCGGCGACGTGGGACTGGATACTGTCGCCGGTCGGCTCCTTGGCTCGGTGCCCGCCGAAGTCGCCCGCAGAGCCAAAGTCGACATCCTGATAGTCCACACCGCGGGCTAGGAGCCAGGGCGCACGTCGATCAGCACCCGACCGACGACGCCCTCTTCGGAGGCGCGGTGCGCATCGGCCGTGCGGTCCAACGGGTATCGATGAACTGGTAGCCCGGCCTGTTCACCCACCTCCATCGCACCGTCGGCGATCGCGGCATTGACGGCGCGCACAGACGCCACCTTGGCGTCGGAGTCCGTGAGGTAGGTCAGGATGTACTGCAGGCGAGCGTTCTTGATCATGCTGGCGCGAGTCGGCACGGAAATGGCGTCGCGCTCATCTGAGGCGTACACCGCGATGGATCCGCCGTTGGCCAGCATCGCCAGATCCGCCTCGACGTTGGCGCGCAGATTGACCTCGACGATGATGTCGGCGCCCGCCGGATGGCGGTCCAGCAGTGCAGCGTCGACCTTCTGCCTGCGATAGTTGATGACCTCGTGCGCCCCGGCACGTCGGGACAGCTCGCCCTTTTCGTCGCTGCTGACGGTGGCCACCACGTCAGCACCAGACCAGACGGCGAGCTGTATCGCGGCATGACCCACAGCTCCAGCGCCGCCGACAACGACCACAGTAAATCCTGTCAGCGCACCAGGTTTCAGCTGCAGCGGGCAGTCGCGATGGGCGGTGAGCGCACGGTGGGCGGTAAGTGCCGGTATGCCCATCGATGCGCCCACATCGAAGGTGGCGTTGTCGGGCAACGGAACGACCTGATTCGCGGGCAGCGACACATATTCCTGAGCCGTTCCATTCGCCCGCTGCCACGCGGCGTCCCACATCCACACTCGGTCGCCTGTCTTCAAGCCCGTCACACCCTCCCCAACGGCGTCGACCACGCCTGCGCCGTCCTGGTTGGGGACCTGGCCTCCCGCAGGAAGGGTGGCATTGGGGTCTTGTCGGGCCTTCCAGTCGGTCGGATTGACGCCCGATACCGCGACCTTGACCCGAACCTCACCGGAACCTAGTGCCGGTAAGGGTCTTTCGACAAGCTCCAGCACCGAAGGATCGCCGGTTCGGGTGTATAGGACTGACTTCATCAGGCTCCTCTTGTCGTTCATCGTGTCAGCCGGATCGGTCGCGCACCGATGTCCACCCGGACGATCAAATACGGCGGCACCCGGTCGTCCGCGCCGTCATTGAACAACGGTGTGCGCGGCAATTGGTTGACACTGACGTACAGATGGCCGTCGGCGGCGATCGCCAAAGTGTCCGGCCACAACAGCTTCGGGGCGTGCAGCACCGTGGTCCACTGTCCCGTCGGACTACGCCGCAATACGGCGCTGTGTTCGTATGCGGTGGCATAGAGGTTGCCCTCGGTGTCCGTTTCGAGGCCATCGGAAGCGCACTTGTCACCATGATCGAGGATGGTCTCGGCGACGAGGCCGTCGGAGGTCTCACGGTCCCGCAGTGCTGCGGTGTCGACGCTGTAGAGCCGTCGAGATGACAACGGGCAGTAGAACAGTCGATCGCCGGTTGGGCTGATCGCTATTCCGTCGGCGCCAACTCGGTACTGATCACGAACCAGCCCTTCGACCACCGCCCGGAATCCATCGTCGGCCTGGGTGCTGCGGTGACCACGCAGCCGATCCCAGGAATCACCGGTGTCGAGGTCGACGATGATGAGGGCGCCGGTCGGCTGCGAGTCGGTGATGTATGCGTAGGCGCCGTTGCTGAAGTCGAACCGCACATCGTTGAGGTAGGTCGTCGGGGTCATCGCCGCGCCGGCGATTCGCACCACGCGGTCGATCTCGTTTCGCGCCAGATCGACTCGAACCAGCTTTGGGCCCCGGTCGACGTACGGCGCGAACGATGGTGCTCCGGTATCCAGCAACCACAGATAGCCGTCGGGGTCGACGACGACACTTTGTACCGAGATGAGGTGATCGGAGGACTCGCCTGCCGTCCATTCGTTGACCGTGGCGTTGGGAAAAGCGACGGCCGCGCCGTCGACGATCTCGGCGACGGTGAAAGGGACGTCGTCACCCCAGCGCGGAAACGAGACGAAGACACGACCGTCGTCGCTGACTGTCACGCCCGTCGGCATGATGTCCGTGAACTCGGCGACCACCTCGTACTGGTCCTGGACGTAGCTGCCAAGGGGACGCGGTGCAACGACGTTCATGAACATTCCTTTCGTGACGGGGTTGCGAATTCGACGAACGCCGCGAGGTTAACCAACGGAAGCCAGGGACATGCAAGGGCCACTGCTCTCTTTTGGAGACCCTTGCAGGTACGGCCATACGATGGGCGCAGCGCTACCAGCTTGAGCCCAAGGGAACTAGCCCGCGTGCTCACGCCGGA
Source organism: uncultured Actinomycetota bacterium (assembly GCA_963711755.1). Classification (GTDB taxonomy): domain Bacteria; phylum Actinomycetota; class Actinomycetes; order Mycobacteriales; family Mycobacteriaceae; genus Mycobacterium. Next base: position 636,701 of record CAVQFK010000022.1, on the reverse strand, counting down.
AGGAACGAGCGATGACTCAAACTTGTAGAACCGGAGAGCACGACGACCACGACGTGTACTCACTGATGTGTCCGTGCCGGACCTTGCTGGATCTGCTCGCCAACAAGTGGTCGGCGCTGGTGATCGGCTTGCTTGACGACGGGCCCGTGCGCTTCACCGTGTTACGGACCCGGTTGCCCGGTGTCAGCTCGAAGATGTTGACCCGCACGTTGCGCCGGCTCGAGTCGGCGTCGTTGATCACGCGGACGGTATATCCGGCGGTACCCCCGCGCGTCGAGTACGAACTGACCGAGCTCGGTGCGAGCGCCGCCATTCCACTCGGCCTACTGCGGACGTGGGCCGAGGACAATCTCGATCGCATCGCCGTGCTCAACCCAAGATGGGCCGATTAGGCGCACAGTAGAAGTCGCATCAAGTGATTCCGCCAAGCCGCGGATCCTTCATGGGCGCAGACACTTTCGGCATGGACTCTCGAATGCTGGGGTCGCCCGCGGCCCGGATCGTGGCCTCTGCCTCATCGAAGGAAGACGACGCGCTGCATCCGACTAACGAGACGGCCTGAGGCGACTTTGAAGAGGAGGTCTGCCAGCTTGTGTCCGTTCGGAACGACCACGGTGGGGCGATACTCGATGGCTGCACGCGTCATCTGAGTGGCTGCGCAGGTGGTCGAGGTGAACCTCCCGCCAGGGCGCACCACGCCGGCAACCACCGCGGGATCTCCAGCGACGTGAAGGGCGGAGTCAACGCGCCCGTCGAGAAAGTACCGCGCCTTCTGGACCGCCCCCGTCGGGTCGCCGTCCTCTGGGATCACACCGTCGGCGCCAAGCTCGCGCGCGAGTTCAGCATCGACCCGGGGCGTGACCACGGCGACTACGGCGCCGCGAGCCTTCGCGAGTTGCAGCGCAAAGCCTCCGACACCGCGGACCGGACCGTGGATAAGCAGGTTTCCCAGATGCGAAGAGCCAAGCGCGTCGAGTGCGCACAGGGCGGTGATTCCCGACAACCCCACACCGGCAGCCTGCACAACGTCGACGCCGTCAGGCACTGGGGCGACCGAGTCCGCCGACACTGCAACCCTTTCGGAGAAGGCGCCTGGCTGTTCCGGGTATTGCGGGACCGAGACCCCAGCGACAAACATGCCGACATTGATGTGGTCGACACCGGCGCCGGCGGCCGTCACCCTGCCCACGAAGCCGCGGCCTTTGTCACAGTCATCCACCGACGCGGCAATCACGTCGACCACGACGGTGCCGGGCTCGGCGGTTGGCATGACGTCGGGTCGGGAGACGCACAGTGCCTTCATCGCTCACACCTTTCTCGTGCGTGCGTTCGGTGCTATGCACGGTTAAACAATTAAGTCTCGCCGTCATTCCCAGTTCAATGTTTAAGTAGTGTGAGGGTATGAACGCTGCGCGCGAGACTCGGTGGCTGGACGAGAAGGAAGGGCAGGTCTGGGCGCAGCTGTCGACGATGGTCCTGCGGTTGCAGCCGGTGCTGAGCGCACAGCTACAGCGCGAGTTCGGCATTAGCCAGTTCGAGTACGTGATCCTGGCACGTCTTTCTGAGGCGCCGGAGTCGAGGCTCCGCATGAGCGTGCTCGCAACGGTAACCGGCAGCTCGCTGCCGCGGCTGTCCCAGGCCATCGGGCGCCTCGAAAAGAGGGGCTGGGTATCACGCCAGCCAGACGAGCAGAACAGTCGATACACATATGCGGTGTTGACCCCGACGGGGCTTGGCCGACTTCAGGAAGCCGCACCGTCGCATGTCGAAGCCGTGCGCGAGTTCGTTTTCGACCGCCTGACGCGGAGCCAGGTTCGGCAGTTGGGCGCGATTTGTCAGCGGGTTCTCGACGGACTTCCACCGGACGACAGCTGGCCGAGCATCACTGCATCCTGAGTTCCAGCTGTGGGCCCGGCCAGCGTGGTGTAGATCACTCGGATTCCACGGAATCGCAGGACCGGCATCGCACTTGTACCCATCAGACCGTCACTTAAATATTGAAGTGGCAGTGACTGGGAACGAGGAGAGGCGCCGATGATGAGCACTGTCACCCCCGTGGCCGCGAGGATGCGCAGATTTGCCACCCGCGCCGCACTGTCGACGACGTTCGTCGCACTCACCACCGGCGCGATCCTCACCGGGTCGTTTGCGACCTCGACTCCGTCGGCGAGTGCTGCCGAGGATGCGTGTCCCGCCGTCGAAGTGGTCTTCGCCCGCGGCACGAACGAGGCACCTGGCGTCGGTGTGACCGGACAGTCGTTCGTCGACGCACTCACCGCCCGCCTACCAGGCAAGTCGATCGACGTGTACGGGGTGAACTACCCCGCATCGTTGAACTTCGGGCAGGCCGCCGACGGAATCATGGACGCCAGCAACAGAATTCAGGCGATCGCGACGAACTGCCCGGCCACCGACATCGTCCTCGGCGGCTACTCGCAGGGTGCGGCAGTGGCCGGCTACACCACCACCGATACCGTCCCCGCCGGATTCAACCTGCCGGACGGAATCGCAGGCCCGATGCCGGCTTCGGTCGCCCCGCACGTCTCGGCCGTCGTCTTGTTCGGCACGCCGGATCCCTGGTTCATGAACCTGGTCGCCAATAGCGCGCCGCCCATCACCATCGGCGCGCCCTACACCGCAAAGACTGTGCAGTTGTGCGCAACCGGCGACCCGGTGTGCTTCCCCGGCGGTCTTGACCGCTCGGCGCACAGTTCCTACAAGGACAACGGCATGGCCGTTCAGGCGGCTGACTTCGTCGCCGGCAAGTTGGGCGCCCCCGCACCAACGGCGGCAGTGCAGCAGACCGCAGGTGAAGTCGGTGCCAGCGACCAGCCGGCAGGTGCTCCGGCAGCCGAGCCAGTCCCGCCACTGGGCAACTGAATCGCGGCGTCACCGCAGATCCGGTGATGACCGACCAACGGCCGGGAGTGAGTCCACAAGACCACTCCCGGCCTTGCTCTATTGCGACGGCGGCGGGGTGGCAGCCGGGCCCAACAGATCGGCGCTGGAGTTCGACGAGGTGCGTCGCCACCGGCCGTACAGCGGCAACTCGCGCATAGACTCGCCGGCCGACCAGCGTCGCGCCATAAACCGGATCACGGTTCGCACATAGCGGGTCGTCTCGGAGTACCACCGCCATTCGTACAGGCGACCGCCGTTCAGCCATTGCGCAAGCGCTTCGGATTCGACGCCCTGCAGATAGGGCCGGACCCACGTCACCATCACCCACGCCCGCCCGGTCACATCGTCGGGAAGCCGGAAGTTCCATTCGATTGGTCCGTCGCCGGCTGCCATGGTGTGCCGCACCGCGGGCGGTTCCAGCTCGGCATCCTCGCCCAGTTCCGGTACGCCGAACAGTTGCACGGTGACGTTGTGAAAGACCCCGGGCCCACCTACCTCGAACCGCATGCGGTGGGCGCCACCGTCGTGGTCCGTGGAGAACGCCACCAACCCACCGACGGCGACATAGCGGGCGAACACGAACTGGCTTCCCGCCATGAGGACCCCGCGAGCCGCCAGCAACACGGTGAACGTCGCGATCGTCAGGGCGACCACACCCCACATCAGATCCACCCGCACAGCGTGTCAGAGCTTGAACAGGAACCGGGTAGCAACGCTCCGACGCAGGAAAGGCCCGTTTGTTAAGCCGCAACACACGAGAGATACGTCTGGTCTCGCGGCTACCAATTACTGGGCGAGTAGTCCTTCAGAAAGCAGCCGTGCAGATCTTCGCCCAACTCCCCGCGGACGATCGGGTCATACACGCGGGCGGCGCCGTCGACGAGGTCGAGCGGGGCATGGAAACCCTCGTCGGCGAGGCGCAGCTTGGTCGGGTGTGGGCGCTCGTCGGTGATCCAGCCCGTATCGACGGCGGTCATGAGAATGCCGTCCTGTTCGAGCATCTCGGCTGCGCTGGTGCGGGTGAGCATGTTCAGCGCGGCCTTCGCCATGTTGGTGTGCGGATGACCCGGGCCCTTGTATGCCCGGCTGAACTGTCCCTCCATCGCCGAAACGTTCACGACGTACGTGCGACGCGAAGGCGAAGCGGCCATCGCCGGGCGCAGCCGGCTCACCAGAATGAACGGCGCGGTCTGGTTGCACAGCTGAACCTCGAGCAGTTCCATCGCGTCGACCTCATGGACGCGTTGAGTCCAACTGTTGATCGATGCGGTGTCGGGCAGCAGGCCACCCGCATCGATTGCCGTGCCCGCGGCGATCCGGTCCGGGGACGCGCTGCAGGCGGCGAGGGCCAGTTCGGTCACCGCATGCGGAGCGTGGTGCTCGGCGAGGCTCCCAGCAAGTGCCGCGGGATGGGCGTCGCTGACGCGGTCGAACGTGATCACGTCGACGAGCTCGGGCGGCGGAGTGCGCTCCGCCTCGACGAGCGCCGCATAGGAGCCGGGGGCTCGGCGGACTGTCTGGGCGGCGTTGTTGATCAGGATGTCCAGGGGGCCTTGCGCGGCGACGGTGTCCGCGAGCGCGACGACCTGAGCGGGGTCGCGCAGGTCGATGCCGACGATGCGTAGCCGGTGCAGCCAGTCGGCACTGTCGGGCATCGCGGCGAAGCGGCGCACGGCGTCGTTCGGAAAGCGAGTGGTGATGGTCGTGTGCGCGCCATCGCGGAGCAGTCGCAGCGCGATGTACATGCCGATCTTGGCGCGGCCACCCGTGAGCAAGGCGCTCCGACCGGTGAGGTCGGTGCGGGCGTCACGCTTGGCACGGTTCAGCGCGGCGCACTCCGGACAGAGTTGATGGTAGAACGCGTCGACCACCGTGTAACGGGCCTTGCACATGTAGCAGGCGCGTGGCCGAAGCAGCGTTCCTGCGGAGGCCCCGACCGCAGTGGACACGAGGGGCAGGCCCGCAGTTTCGTCGTCGATGCGGCCGGGCGCGCCGGTGGCGGTAGCCGCGGTGACGGCGCGGTCGGCGGCCGCCACCGCGTCGCGCTTGGTGTGGCGGCGAGCAATCTTCACCGACTTGAATATGCCCGCGGTGGCCCGGCGCACAGCTACGGCATCGGGATGCTCAGGCGGCAACGACTGGATGTCGGCCAGCACCATTAGGCACGTGTTGAGCTTGTCCGGGTCGATCGCGTTCACCGTGGAAGACTACGGGGCAGGCTGTTCATAGCAAAACGAAGCAGGCCTGAACTTTGAGCTCTAACGCTGTCGCTAGGCGATCATCGGGTCGATCGCCGAACGTGGAACCAACACCTGGGTGGCGCCTGCGGCGTCGGGCAGCATCACACCTTGATCGAAGAAGAAGATCACGCCGTCGTTCGTGACGGCGAAATTCTGATAGTTCGCGGGGTTGTAGAGAACGGCAGGCGCGATGTTCAGCGGCGGCGCGGTCGGCGTCGGGCTCGCCGGCGTTGTCGTCTCGGTCGGGCTCGCCGGCGTTGTCGTCGGCGTCGGAGTGACCGGCGGTGCCAGCTGCTTCTGCAACTCGCTCTGCACGATCGGCGCTACGGTCTTCAGCGGATCGTCGACACGCCACAACGGTGTGTTGTTCTTGTCATCCGGCGCCGCCGTCCAAACAATCGACTTGCGATAGCTCTGGTCCCAGTTGAACGACTTGAACGTCGTTCTGGGGTGCCCGATGTTCTCGTACACCTTCAACACCACGGCCTCCGTGCCGCGCGGCGGTATCGCCGACCCGTAGTTCGTCGACGAAATGGTCAGCTGGTAGGGCTGGTCGCGGGGTGCAGACGATTTCGCGACATTGAGGAATTCGTCGCGCTTCTGGGTGAGGTAATCGGCCACGGACTTCTGGTCGGCATAGCTGAGCGGGAAGCTGATGTCGAGGTTGTAGCCGGTGTCGGCCATCTGGAGCTGGCATGCCTGTCCAGTGTTGACGCCCTTGATGTCGGCGCAATAGTCCTTGGGGTCGGCAGCGGCGACGTCGGCAGAGCCAAAGAGAACGAGCGCGGTAGCGAACACGGCCACCTTGAGGCTGCGCATGCTGGACCTCCTTCGAGCAAATCGCAGTATCGATGCAACGAACGAAGTAAAGATAGGGCATCGCCGCCTTCCGCCATGATTGCTGGTCTCCCTGAGAGGGGTTTCCAACCCCGCAACGCAGGGTTCCTGTCGACGGGCGAGACAACGAAAGCGGGCCAGACCTTTCGGCCTGGCCCGCTGCCCAGTGGAGCTGCCGGGAATCGAAGACGCATGCAATGCGGTTGACCTGTGCAAATCGTAAATGAGTCAGCACGACGCGACATGGGAAGACATGAGCTGACGTGGGCATTGTGCTAACCGCCGTCAGCACCCACGACCGGCCGATCCGCGATTTCGTTCCCCTTTCGTCGAGCGCTCCGCGAGGGCTGAACTGGCTAGCTCGGCGGCTGACCTCCGCGCATCCGCCGGTTGCCCGCCCGGACGGTCGTATATGGTCCGGGCGGGTTGAGCTACGGAACGCGAGGCCGACCTGGCCCCGCCCCCTACAGGTCGGTTACATCGAAGAAGCGGCGACCAGTTTGCGCTCGGCATCGGCGCCATCGCCGCCGCATCACCTACCAGGTGAGCTCAATGTCCAAGCGCGGTCTGGTAGTGCGCGGGCCGGTTCCTGGCGACGGCCGCGGCTACCGTGCCGTACTGACTGCGACCGGGTTGGAGACACTTCGCCGGGCTGCGCCCCGGCACGCCGCGTCAGTGCGCCGACATCCATCCGAGGTCGGGGAACGTCACGGCAAGCCGGCCACGACCGAGGGGTCGTACGCCGGTGCGGACGAGGTGTAGCCGGGCAACTGCTGGTACGCCGGCGCCTGGGAGCCATACGCCGGGGTCTGCGCGTCGTACCCCGGCGGCATGTGATCAGTGCCCTGCGGCGGCGACGCATAAACCGGCGCCTGCGAGGCATATCCGGGCGGCTGTCCATAACCCGTCGGCGGCCCGAGGCCGGGCAGCGACTGGCCCGTACCGGCCAACAACTTGGACGCAGCGAAAGCCGCGGCCTGCGTGGTGTACGCGGGAACGTAGCCCTCGGTGTGCCCGCTCCATTCGTTGCCTGGACCTGCGTGACAGATCGGATCGGCGGGGTTGCAGAGGTCGATCCCCTTCCCGGTGAACATCGCAGCCTGGGAAGGCAGCTTGGTACCTGCGCGGTTCGCGACGTTCCCGAAGGTGGCGATCGCCGCGACGCTGCCCGCCAACGAAGACGGGAGAGCAGCGCCCCACGCAATCCCGACGATGGGATTGCCTGCGACGATGTTGACGATGTTCGCGCCCTGCGAGTATCCCCCCAACACGATCTTGGTGTTGGGACACGAGGCCACCGTGGATTTGATGTGCGATATCGCGTCCTTGGCGCCGTCCCCAGTGCCCAGCTGCAGCTTGCCCGCGTCATAGTCCACCGCGTAGGTCGCGATGTTCATGCCGACGGCCTGCGCGCGCAGCGAGTCGACGAAGGCATCGCCAACGACGCCGATGCCTTTGGGCTCGTCCGTGCCCCGGGCAAACACGACCTCGGCGTCGGCGCAGTCGGCGGCGGACGCAGCCGGTACGGCGCTCGGAGTCCATTGCTGAACGGCGACGATGACCAGCGCAGCCGCGACACGCCCGGCCCAGCGGCCCACCGATCGCGCGTCCGTTGCCCGCGAGCTACGCCCGCAATGAGGAGGCATGCCTCGAATCTACCTTTAGCCAGGAGAAACGCATCATTCGTGCGTGATCGAGCATTTTCAGCGAATGCGGAAGGCGGAACGCTGCGGTGAACACACGGCGAGAAGGCGACAAGCAGGCCAGAGGTTGGGTCTCTGGCCTGCTTCTCGTTGGTGGAGCTGCCGGGAATCGAACCCGGGTCCTACGGCATTCCCTCGAGGCTTCTCCGTGCGCAGTCCGCTATGTCTCTACTCGGATCTCCTGATCACGCGAACAAGTCAGGATGACGATCCCAGTCGCTGTTTGGTGTCCCGAGGAGTTCCGCGACCGAACTCTCCGGTTGATCCCTCTAGATGACGTTAGGGACCGGGTCGAGGGCTTTCCCGGGCTAACGGACCAGCTGTCGCTTAGGCAGCGAGAGCGTAGTCGCGCTGATTGGAATCGGCGCTTAATTGGTTGCAACGACGCTTACGGTGGTCTCTTGCCTGCACCGGCACGCTTCCCTTGATTCGATGCGCGAAGTCGAAACCGTTCAGCCCCTCGCATCCCCACCGACTTTCGGCAGGACATTTCATAGTACGCCAGACACAACACCCGAAGCCACGACATTCATCCCGCGTCGGGCCGTTTGCGCAGTTCAGCCCGCATGAGTGTGGCCGGTGCCGCAGAGCCCTCAGACAGCGAGCAGGCGCTCAAAGAATTCCCGGTACCGCCTCAGGGCGAGACGAAGATCTTCGGTGGAGACATCTTCTCCTCGAGCCCATTGCGACTCGAGCCGCGAGCGCGCGTCGGAAAAACCTGCCGTGAGCTGTTCGACGACCTCGGCGACAAGCGCGTCGGCTTCCTGGACACACTTTGTGGGGTCGTCGACGAATGCCGTCTGCACATCGTCCCAGCGCGAACGCAGCACTGACAGGTTGTCGCCGGCGAAGAGCAATTCGTCGGCCGACGGTTCCGCTTCAGCATTAGGAGGTATGTCCGCGGGCTGCGGTTGCTCGGCGGGTGCCATGGACAGTTCGTCCGCTGCGATCGATGTCTCCTCCCGTCCTAGCTCCTCCCGCCCTGGCTCATCCTGCCGGGGCAGCGCGTCGGTCCGTGAGGTCGCTGACGACGGACCGTCAGACGGCGGCTGCGGCGCGGATCGCTCTGCAGAGGTCGGGGTGCTGGTGGCTTGCTCGTCGTGGGTTGTCATGCCCGCGCCTCCTTTGATGTGTTTTTGTCGCTCTCGACTTCAGCGCCGAGCAGATGCTCGAAAAGCGCGCGGTAGTGCACGAATGCTTGACGCTGCGCCTCCGTGCCGATGTTGCCCACCTCCTGCGCCACGTGGAGGGTGTGCGCGGCTCGATAGTGCTCAACCACGTCCGGATGATCGACCGATATGTCCGACGCACGTTGGTCGAAATCGTCTGTCGGATAGCCGCGGTCGCGCATCACCTGGGTCAGGAGCCGATCCGCGTCACCCACCGCCCCCGACGGATCATCGACGAAGGCGGCCTGCACCGCGCGCCATTGTTCGGAGTACCTGGCGTGCGCTTCTGGCGACAGCGCGACAATGTCAAGCTTTTGCCGCTTCTTTTCGCGCGCAACGAGGTCCAGTTCGCCGGCTCGCTGATCACCTGCCTCGTCGACGGCTCGTTCGTACTCAGGACCGAAGTGCTCTTTCAATCGTGCGGTCCGCTTGCGACCGGTGACAAACAGGACGGCAACCCACGCCAACGTGATTGCAATCAGGACGGCTGCTGCAATAAAGAACCAACTCCAGACGGGCATCTCTCCCACCTCCTACAGGCGGGGGTACCCGTCCATTTCCTACGGAAACGTCAATTCTTGTGCCATCCGGGGAGCGCCACCAGATCGCTGTTTAGATCACGTAGTTGAGGTGTTGGACGATCCGCTGGCCCACTGCCTCGTCGCCGCCGTACGTCACGGCGTCGGGGTGGTGGGCCAGCGTCGTGCGGCCACCGGCCAGCCGGGTGAACAGCTGCCCGTCCAATTCGATTGTCGCCGTGGGCGGCTCACCGAATTCGTCGACCACTCGGCCCTTGCCTTCAATCGCCACGTTGATGGTGCGTCGCAGCGGACCCGTCAGCTCGATCCGCACCCGCGAACCTTCCGGCGCCCCACCCAACTTTCCGACGACGAACCCCATGCTGGTGGCCATCTCGTCGAGAGCCAGCCATGAGCTCTGGCCCGGCGGGTCGCCGGCGGGGCGATCAAGCGCGTCACGGATGTCGTGCTCGTGCATCCAGCAGTCGAACGTCCGCACCCTCATGAATCGGCCATAGGTGTCTGGGCCTGCAGGCGTCGCAGTGAGCTGGTTCCAGTCGTCGTCCGTCAACGCTGAAAGTGCTTCGCGCCGTTGGTCAGTCGTCGTGCGGAGCCTGTCGAGCAGGTCCGTCGAGCTGATGCCGCGCAGCTTGCGTACCCATCGTTCGTTCAACGTGCCGATGTCGTTGCGGACATGGCTGAGGGTCGACATGTCGATATCGGCGTCGGGTGTGCCGACGCCCTGCAGCATGGACTCGGTGCCGATGACGTGCGCCACCACGTCGCGCACCGCCCAGCCGGGCAGTGGCGTCGGAGCCTGCCATTGCGCATCGGACAGCCCGTCCACCATCGCGACGATGGCGTCCCATTCGGCGAACAGACCGTCGAGCACATCGGACTTATTCAGCTTGGTCACCGGACGCGATGGACTGCTCACCCGCCAGAACGTAGCGCTCGGGGCCGTCGAGCGTGCGCGAAATGCCCGGCAAAGACGGTAGTTAGCCGGACGCGATCATTGCGACCGCCGCCAGCGCCAGCACCATCCCGAGCGCCTGCCAGCGGGTCACCCGTTCGCGCAGTACAACAATCGCCAGCAGCACCGTTGCCGCCGGGTACAGCGACATCAGCACGCCCGCCAGCGACAGCAGCGACGCCTGCAATGCGAGCAGCATCGCGATGTTGGCGCCGACGTCGAGGACCGCCGCACAAATCGCCAGCTTCAGCGGAGTACCGGTGGGCGGCCGGAAGTTGCGGCTGACGGCGGCGATAACGAACACCAACGTGGTGGCCGACATGCGCGCGAACACCAGCGGCCACAGCTTGGCCTCCACGGGCGCCTGGTCGATCAGTACGAAGTTGAGCCCGAATGCGACGCCGGAGCCGACCGTCAACCAGGCCACCGTCGGGGTGAACCTGTGCGGCGTGACGTCCTTGTCGGTGGCTTCGCGGCTGACAAGCACCACCGCGACCAGCGCCAGGACGACGCCAACACCGGCGACGAGGCCGGGCCGCTCCCCCAGCACCAGGCCCGCAGCGAGAGGGATGGCCGCGACCAGTACCGCCGTCAGCGGCGACACCACCGAGATGGGACCCGACCCGAGCGCGGCGTAGAACCACCACACGCCGAATGCCTGCGACACCCCGCACAGCGCACCCCAGAAGACGGCCGGCTGGGACACCTGCCCACCGACCATCGCCGCGATCACCGCAAGCAGGACCATCGCGATCGGATAGGACACCAGCACGACCCGCAGGGCGGCCACCCGCCGTGAAGCAATGCCACCGACAAAATCGCTGATGCCGTAGCCCAGCGCCGACGCCAGCGCGAGGACGAGCCCGGTCAGCTCATGCCTTTGACCCGGCGGCCCAACTCGCGGGTGACTTCCCGCTCGGCGTCACGCTTGGCCATATCCTGCCGCTTGTCGTGCGCCTGCTTGCCGCGAGCCAGTGCCAGCTCGACTTTGACCTTGCCGTCGGTGAAGTACAGCGACAGCGGGACCAGCGTCAGGTTGCCGTCGCGGATCTTGCCGATCAGGTTGTCGATCTGCGTGCGGTGCAACAACAGCTTGCGGTTGCGCCGGGGCGCATGGTTGGTCCAGCTGCCATGGTGATATTCCGGGATGTGCAGGTTGCGCAGCCAGATCTCGCCGTCGTCGATGGTGGCGAATGCATCGGCCAGCGAGGCCTGCCCATCGCGCAGGCTCTTGACCTCGGTGCCCACCAACGCGACCCCGGCCTCGAAGGTTTCCAGGATCGAATAGTTGTGCCGCGCCTTTCGATTCGACGCGACGATTTTGTTGTTGGTGGACCTCGTCGGGTCCGCTTTTTTGGCCATTTCTATCTTCGAACGTAAAGCCGCAGAGTCACATAGGCCGTGACACCGGCCATCGCGACGCCGACGAACAGCAGGATGGGAGCGATGTAGAGGATATCGGCGTAGTCGATCCGCGCAATCAAATTAGCTTGATAGAACTGGTTCAGCGCGTTCTCCAGGAACAACGCCCGCACCACAATCAGGCCGCCGATCGAAATCAGCACGCCGAGCAGCGCTGCGACCATCGCCTCTACGAGGAACGGCAATTGGGTGTACCAGCGACTGGCGCCCACTAACCGCATGATGCCGATCTCGGTCCGTCGGGTGTAGGCGGCCACTTGAACCATGTTGGCTATCAACAATATTGCGCCGACGGCCTGCACCACCGCCACCGCGAATGCGGCCTTGGAAAGCCCGTCGAGCACCGCGAAGAGCCGATCGATCAAGTCCTTCTGGTTCAACACGTTGAGCACGCCCGGCTGGCCGACCATCGCCTCGTCGAATTCCTTGTGCTGCTCGGGATCATCGAGCTTGACGACGAACGACGCCGGGAAAGCCTCGCGCCCAGCGACATCCTTGTACTGCGGGAACTTCTTGATCGCGTCGTCATAGGCGTCGTCGCGGTTCAGAAAACGTACGGACCGCACATCGTCGCGATCCTCGATCTGCTGCCGCAGCGCCTTGCACGGATCGGCGTCGCACGTCGGATCGTTGGCCGACGCGTCGTTGGTCAAGAAGACCTGGCTCTCCACGCGGTCGAGATAGATGGCGCGCGAATTGTCGGCGAGCCGGACCACCAGCAGACCGCCGCCGAACAAGCCGATGGAGATCGCCGTGGTCAGGATCATCGCAACCGTCATGGTGACGTTACGGCGAAGCCCGGTTAGAACTTCATTGATAAGGAAGCCGAAGCGCACTTAGCGGTCCATTCCGTAGACGCCGCGCTGTTCGTCGCGAATCAGCCGGCCGAGTTCGAGTTCGACGACGCGCTGGCGCATCGAGTCGACGATGTGATGGTCGTGGGTAGCCATCAGCACCGTCGTTCCGGTGCGATTGATGCGTTCGAGCAGATCCATGATGTCCTTGCTGGTTTCGGGGTCGAGGTTGCCCGTCGGCTCGTCGGCCAGCAGCACCAGCGGCCGATTGACGAACGCACGGGCGATGGCGACACGCTGCTGCTCACCCCCGGACAACTCTCCGGGCAGGCGGTTGGCCTTGCCGGACAGGCCGACCATTTCCAGCACGTCGGGCACCACCCGATTGATCACGTCGCCGCGCTTGCCGATGACCTCCAACGCGAAGGCGACGTTCTCGAACACCGTCTTTTGCTGCAGCAGCCGGAAGTCCTGGAACACGCAGCCAATCACCTGGCGCAGGCTCGGGATGTGCCTGCCGGCGAGTTTGTTGACGTGGAACTTGGAAACCCGAATGTCACCCGTGGTCGGCGAATCCTCGGCCAGCAGCAGCCGCATGAAGGTCGACTTGCCCGAACCGGACGGTCCGATGAGGAAGACGAATTCACCCTTGTCGATCTTGACCGAGACGTTGTCGAGCGCGGGCCGCGCCGACGACTTGTACTGCTTGCTGACATGGTCGAGGGTGATCACGGCACGCCAGTGTAGCGGTGCAACTGCCCGGCCTAGCTGGGCCCAGTGGTGGTCGTCGGCGTCGGCGCCTGACCGGGCGACGCCGGCGGCACCAGCACCGGCAGCGTGACCGGCGGAACTGGTCCTTGACCGTCCGGATCCACCACGGTCGTCGTCGGAGTCGGCTCGGTCGGCGAGGTCGGGCTCGTCGTTTCGGTCGGGCTCGTCGTCTCGGTCGGGCTTGTCGTGGTCGTCGTGGTGGTGGTCGTGGTGGTGGCCACGGGCTCCTTTGGCCGCCGCACGTTGGTGCGTGGCACCCAGGTGTAGTTCGGGTCAGGCACGAAACCGGGCGGGACCACCGCCGTCGGCGGCGTCTCCGGCGCGGCGGGCCGGGGCTCAAAATTGTGATACACCCAGAACAGCGCGAAGAACGCGACGATGAGGACCACCGTCGACACCCGCATCCGGCCGAGCTTGGCCTTCAACCAGGACGTCATTTCTTCGGCTCCGTCGCGCCCTGGGTTTCCTCTTCGGCACCGCCGGCCGTGGCCGGGTGCACGATCGCCTCGACCATCGTCGAGCTGCCATCGGTCGGCGACGCAATGCCGGCCCGGCGCAGGGCACGGACCACGAGCACCCGGATGCGCCTGCCGACCTCGAACTGCTTACCGGGCAGCGTGCGGGCCACCATGCGCAGATTCACGGTGTCGAGTTCGATGCTCTCCACACCCATCAACTGCGGCGCGTCCAGGAGAAGCGCTCGCAGCCCGGGATCGTCCATCGCCTTCTCGGCGACACCGTGAAGCAGGTCGTTGACGACGTTGAGGTCCGCCGACGTCGGGACAGGGATGTCGATGACGGCGCGCGCCCAGTCCTTGGACAGGTTCACCGACTTGACGATCTGGCCGTTGGGGATGGTGAACATCTCCCCCTCGGTGGACCGCAGCTTGGTGACGCGAAGCGTGACGTCCTCCACCGTGCCCTCCGCGGGCAGGGTGATGCCGGCGACGGTGAGCGACACGAGGTCGCCGAACCCGTACTGCTTCTCGGTGATGATGAAGAAGCCGGCCAACAAATCCTGAACCAGCCGCTGCGCGCCGAAGCCGAGCGCCGCGCCGAGCACGGCGGCCGGTGCGACCAGCGAGCCGACCGGGATGGCGAGCAGCGATGTCACCTGCACGATCACCACGACGAACAACAGGGCCACCGACACCCAGGAGATCACCGACGCGACAGCCTGACGGTGCTTGGAGCTCTCCGTGCGCACCAGCTGGTCACTTTCCTGGTATTCGGCGTCGATCCGCCGGACCATCCTGCGCGCCGCCCAGTTGATGAACCTGGCCGCCAGCAAGCCGCCGATCAGATAAAGCGCGATCGGCACGCCTCTTTCGAGAATCCACATGCCGATGCTGCCGCCCCAGAACCCGTGCCAGCGCTCGGAGAAACCTATTGCAAGTACGGTGCTATTCGTCATCTCGCCTATTGCGCCACCGAATTCCGGCTTCCAGGAATCCGTCGATGTCCCCGTCCAGAACGGCAGCCGGATTCCCGACCTCAAAGTCGGTGCGCAGGTCTTTTACCATTTGATACGGATGCAAAACGTAGGAGCGCATCTGGTTGCCCCACGAACTGCCGCCGTCACCCTTCAGGGCGTCCATCTCAGCACGTTCTTCTAAACGCTTGCGTTCCAATAACTTTGCCTGAAGCACCCGCATTGCCGACACCTTGTTCTGCAATTGCGACTTTTCGTTCTGACAAGTCACGACGATACCGGTCGGAATGTGCGTGAGTCGAACAGCGGAGTCGGTGGTGTTCACCGACTGCCCGCCGGGCCCGCTGGACCGGTAGACGTCGACACGCACGTCGGCCTCGGGGATGTCGATGTGGTCGGTGGTCTCGGTTACCGGAAGAACCTCGACTTCGGCGAACGACGTCTGTCGCCGCCCCTGGTTGTCGAAGGGGCTGATTCGCACCAGCCGGTGGGTGCCCTGCTCGACCGACAGGGTGCCGTACGCGAACGGCGCGTGCACCGCGAACGTCGCGCTCTTGATCCCCGCTTCCTCGGCGTAGGACGTGTCGAACACCTCGACCGAGTACTTGTGTTGTTCGGCCCAGCGGATGTACATCCGCATCAGCATCTCGGCCCAGTCCGCGGCGTCCACCCCGCCTGCGCCGGATCGGATGCTGACCAGCGCCTCGCGCTCGTCGTATTCGCCGCCGAGAAGCGTGCGCACCTCCATCGCCGCGATGTCTTCCTGCAGCTTCTTGTACTCCGCGTCGGCCTCGGCCTGCGCGGCGTCGCCGCTCGAGCCACCTTCTTCTTCGGCCATTTCGTAGAGGACCGGCAGGTCAGCGAGCCGCTGGCGCAATTCCTCCACGCGGCGCAGCTCGCCCTGGGTGTGGGACAGCTCGCTGGTGACTTTCTGGGCGCGGGCCTGGTCGTCCCACAATTTGGGATCGGAGGCCTCGTGCTCGAGTTTCTCGATGCGACCGCGAAGCCCGTCGACGTCGAGCACCCGCTCCACCGTTGTCAGGGTGGAGTCGAGTGCGGCGATATCGGCTTGACGGTCAGGATCCACGGGAGTTCAGGGTACCGGCGGTTTAACATCGGACTGGTAACCAGCCCGGCGACGACGCGACAGCCCCTTGCGATTGGCTGGGCAGCGACAGAAAGCTGTGTATGCGCCCCTATCACGTGGCGATCGTTGGCTCAGGGCCCTCGGGTTACTTTGCCGCGGCGTCTCTGTTGAAATTCGCCGACGCTCAAGACGACACCAGCCAGAAAAGAGATGTCCGCGTCGACATGCTGGAGATGCTGCCCACCCCGTGGGGGCTGGTGCGCTCCGGCGTCGCGCCGGACCATCCCAAGATCAAGTCGATCAGCGCCCAGTTCGAGAAGACGGCGACCGACCCGCGGTTCCGGTTCTTCGGCAACATCGTCGTCGGAGACCACGTCGCACCAGCCGAGCTGGCCGAACGCTATGACGCGGTGGTCTACGCGGTTGGCGCCCAGTCGGATCGCGCGCTGGGCATCCCGGGCGAGGACCTTCCCGGCAGCGTCGCGGCTGTCGACTTCGTGGGCTGGTACAACGCGCACCCCCACTTCGCGGAAATGGCACCGGATTTGGTGTGCAGCCGCGCTGTTGTGATCGGCAACGGCAACGTCGCGCTTGACGTGGCGCGGATCCTGGTCACCGATCCCGACGCCCTTGCCGCCACTGACATCGCCGATCACGCGTTGAAGTCATTGCACGACCGCGGCGTCGAGGAAGTGCTCATCATCGGCAGGCGTGGGCCGCTGCAGGCACCGTTCACCACGCTGGAGCTGCGTGAACTCGGAGACCTCGAGGGCCTCGGCGACGTGGATGTGATCGTCGATCCCGCCGACTTCGCCGACGTCTCCGATGAGGACCTCGATGCGGCGGGCAAGACCGTCAAGAACAACGTCAAGGTGTTGCGCGGCTACGCCGAACGTGAGCCAAAGGGGGCGACGCGCCGGATCGTGTTCCGGTTCCGCACGTCGCCGATCGAGCTCAAGGGCGACGGCCGCGTCGAATCAATCGTGTTGGGCCGCAACGAGTTGGTCAACGACAACGGACGCATCGTCGCCAAGGACACCGGCCAGCGTGACGAGGTCCCCGCCCAGCTGGTGGTCCGCGCCGTGGGTTATCGCGGGATACCGACGCCGGGTCTGCCGTTCGACGAACGCAACGGAACCATCCCCCACACCGACGGGCGGATCGAGGGCAGCCGCAACGAGTATGTGGTCGGCTGGATCAAGCGGGGCCCCACCGGCGTCATCGGCACCAATAAGAAGGATTCCCAGGAGACCGTCGACACGTTGGTGGCCGACCTGGGCTCCGCGTCCCTTGCCGAGTTCGGCGAGGACCATTCCACGGCGCTGGTCGAGTGGTTGTTGGAGCGGCAACCAAAGCTCGTCACCGACGACCACTGGAAGCTGATCGACGCGCACGAACGGACCTCCGGTGAGCCGCACGGCCGCCCGAGGGTCAAGCTGACCACCGTGGCCGAGCTGCTACGGATCGGCCACGGCTGAGCTGCGCTACCTGAGTTCCGTCGGACCCTGCGGAGGCGGCGGGGGCGGCGGCGGCATCGGCTGGTCGGTCGGCGCGAAGGTCCAATTGTCCGGATTCTTCGGCGAATACATGACCGGGAACAGCGCGCCCATCGCCGGCCAGTCGTCGACATCGACCTCGAGGCGCTGGTAAACCACGTGCTCGTTCACGGTCGGGCCGTTGATGACGCCGGTGATCGTGGTGTACTGCCTGCCGACGAGGTCATCCGGTCGCGGACTGACACCGGTGACCAGCAACTGGCCCGGCGCCCATCCACTGCCTGCGCCACCGCGGCGGCGCCTGATCCACGGCGCGGCCAACAACACGATGGCACCGATCAACAACAGCAGCACAGCGAATTCCCACACACGGTCATGGTAGGACTGCTGCCATGAACGCGGTCCGAGATGACGTGACGCTGGCATTGCAACTGGCCGATCAGGCCGACGCACTGACGCTGGACCGGTTCGGTGCGCTGGATCTGCACGTCGACACCAAACCGGACCTGACGCCGGTGACCGACGCCGACCGCTCAGCGGAAACCTTGCTGCGCGAGGCGCTTGCCAAGCACCGGCCTTACGATCCGATTCTGGGCGAAGAGTACGGCGGCACAACGGTTTTCAGCGGACGTCAGTGGGTGATCGATCCGATCGACGGCACCAAGAACTTCGTGAGGGGCGTTCCGGTGTGGGCCACGCTGATCGCACTGCTGCGCGACGGCGTGCCGGTCGTGGGAGTCGTCAGTGCACCCGCGCTGCAGCGCCGCTGGTGGGCCGGGGACGGTGAGGGCGCGTTCGTTTCGGTTGCCGGCGGCGCGCCGCGGCGCATCTCGGTGTCGTCGGTCGCCGACCTCGAGTCGGCCAGCCTGTCGCTGTCCAGCTTCACCGGCTGGGCGAAGCTGGGGCTGCGCGACCGCCTGATCGACCTCACCGACACCGTCTGGCGGGTACGTGGCTTCGGTGACTTCTGGTCCTATTGCCTGGTCGCCGAGGGCGCGGTCGACATCGCGGCCGAGCCTGAGGTGTCGCTGTGGGACCTCGCTGCGCTGAGCATCCTGGTGCGCGAGGCCGGCGGCGCGTTCACCAGCCTGGACGGCGCCGACGGGCCACACGGCGGCAACGCCGTCGCCACGAACGGGAGCCTGCATGCCGACGTGCTGAGCAGGCTTTCTCCGGCCTGACGCCGCCGGCTCGTTGTGTGAGATGCACAACACAACGGCCGAACTTACTCAAGAGTCAGTTCACATACCTTACTCTGGAGTCAGTTCCCTGAGTCGCACTTCCCACAGCTAGCGAGGCTGCTGACATGACCAACACCCTGCCGTCCAAGAACGGCACCAAACGATCGAAGCGGACAGGTCGGGAAAGCGCCGTAGGCCTGCACAAGCACAAGCGGACAGCGACCGACATCGGGTTGGCGCTGATCACCCCGATCGTCGGGCAGGAATTCCTTGACCGCTACAACCTGCGCGACCCGCTGAACCGCGGCCTGAAATACGGCGTCAAGCAAGTGTTTTCTGCCGCGGGAGCATCGACCCGTCAGTTCAAGCGCATCCAGGGCATCGGCAAAGCACCGACGCGGCTCAAGGCCACCGGCGCGGACTACTTCGACCTGACCCCCGACGAGGACCAGAAGATGATCCTCGAGACGGTCAACGAATTCGCCGAGGAGATCCTGCGCCCCGCAGCCCGTGACGCCGACGACGCCGCGACGTATCCACCGGATCTGATCGCCAAGGCCGCCGAGCTGGGCATCACCGCGATCAACATCCCCGAGGACTTCGATGGCATCGCCGCGCACCGGTCGGCGGTCACCAATGCGCTTGTCGCCGAGGCGCTGGCCTACGGCGACATGGGCCTGGCCCTTCCGATACTGGCACCCGGCGGCGTCGCATCGGCCCTGACCCATTGGGGCAGCGCCGATCAGCAGGCCACCTACCTCGCCGAGTTCGCAGGCGACAACGTGCCGCAGGCATGCGTGGCGATCGCCGAACCGCACGCGCTGTTCGATCCCACCGCGCTCAAGACCACGGCGGTACGCACCCCGAGCGGCTATCGCCTGTCCGGCGTCAAGTCTCTGGTGCCTGCCGCGGCGGACGCCGAACTCTTCATCGTCGGGGCGCAATTGTCGGGTAAGCCAGCGCTTTTCATCGTCGAGTCGTCGGCGAAGGGGCTGTCCGTCACCGCCGATCCGAGCATGGGCATCCGCGCCGCCGCGCTGGGCCAGGTCGAGCTGGACAACGTCGCGGTGCCGCTCAGCGCCCGGCTCGGAGAGGACGGCGCCTCCGATACCGACTACTCCCAGGCGATCGCGCTGGCGCGGCTGGGCTGGGCCGCGCTTGCGGTCGGCACCTGCCATGCGGTGCTCGACCACGTGGTGCCCTACGTCAAGGAACGCCAGGCGTTCGGCGAGCCCGTCGCGCATCGTCAAGCGGTGGCGTTCATGACCGCCAACATCGCGATCGAGCTCGACGGACTGCGGATGATCACCTGGCGCGGCGCCTCGCGTGCCGAGCAGGGTCTGCCGTTCGCCAGGGAGGCCGCGCTGGCCAAGCGGCTCGGCACCGACAAGGGCATGCAGATCGGCCTCGACGGCGTGCAGCTGCTCGGTGGCCACGGCTACACCAAGGAACACCCCGTCGAACGCTGGTACCGCGATCTGCGCGCTATTGGCGTCGCCGAGGGCGTCGTCGTCATCTGACCGAGTCGTCATCCCTCATTCGAGCTGAAAGACCTTTCATGGCAATCAATTTGGAAATGCCCAAGAAGCTGCAGGCCGTCATCGACAAGGGCCACCAGGGCGCCGCGGAGATGATCAGGCCGATCTCACGCAAATACGACCTCGCCGAACACGCCTACCCCGTGGAACTGGAGACGCTGGCCAGCCTGTTCGAGGGCATCTCGCAGGCCAACACGATCTCGTTCGCAGGCGCAGAAGCATTTCGCGACGCCGACACGCGAGAAGAAAACCACAACGGCGGCAACATGTCGGCAGTCCTCAACGCACTCGAGATCAGCTGGGGTGACATCGCCATGCTGCTTTCGGTGCCGTACCAAGGCCTCGGCAACGCCGCGATCTCCGGCGTGGCCACCGACGAACAGCTGGCCCGGCTCGGAAAAGTCTGGGCCGCAATGGCAATCACCGAACCCAACTTCGGGTCGGACTCTGCGGCGGTGTCGACGACCGCAGTGCTCGACGGCGACGACTATGTGATCAACGGCGAGAAGATCTTCGTCACCGCTGGTTCGCGAGCCAGCCACATCGTGGTGTGGGCGACACTGGACAAGTCATTGGGCCGCGCGGCCATCAAGTCGTTCATCGTGCCGCGCGAGCACCCAGGAGTGACGGTGGAACGGCTCGAGCACAAGCTGGGCATCAAGGCCTCCGACACCGCGGTCATTCGCTTCGACAATGCCCGCATCCCGAAGAACAACCTGCTGGGTGACCCGGCGATCCACGTGGAGAAGGGTTTTGCCGGGGTCATGGAGACCTTCGACAACACTCGGCCGATCGTCGCGGCGATGGCCGTCGGAATCGCCCGCGCGGCGCTCGAGGAACTGCGCAAGATCCTCACCGACGCCGGCGTCGAGATCTCTTACGACAAGCCGTCGCACGCCCAGAGTGCCGCGGCGTCGGAGTTCCTGCGCATGGAGGCCGACTGGGAGGCCGGCTACCTGCTGACCATACGGTCGGCCTGGCAGGCCGACAACAACATCCCGAACTCCAAGGAAGCCTCGATGGGCAAGGCCAAGTCCGCACGGGTGGCCAGCGACATCACGCTCAAGGCGGTCGAAATGGCAGGCACCACAGGATATTCGGAGGTGGCACTGCTGGAGAAATGGGCTCGCGACTCCAAGATTCTCGACATCTTCGAAGGCACCCAGCAGATCCAGCAGCTGGTGGTGGCCCGCCGGCTACTTGGCCTGTCGTCCTCCGAACTGAAGTAGCGTGCGGCCCGCCTACTAGGGTCGGGTGAATGGACAAGTTTCAGGCGCTGGTGGCGCGGCAGCACGATGATCGCATCGAGGCCGCAGTCGAGACGCTGGAGGAATCCGACCTTCCACCCGGCGAGGTGACGATCCGGGTGCACTATTCGAGCGTCAACTACAAGGACGCGCTCGCGCTGACCCCCAACGGGGGTGTGGTGCGGGAGTACCCGATCGTGCCGGGGATCGACCTGGCTGGCGAGGTGGTGGCGTCGGCGTCCGACGAGTTCGCGGTCGGTGACGCGGTACTGGCGCACGGCTACGAGGTCGGCACCGGGCGGCACGGCGGCTTCGCGGAGTACGCCAGGGTGCCTGCGGCCTGGGTGGTCAAGCTCGGCTCGCTGAGCCCGCGTGAGGGCGCGGCCATCGGCACCGCGGGCTTCACCGCCGCGATGAGCGTGCAGGCGCTCGTCGAGCGCGGAATCACGCCGGACGACGGCCCGATCGTGGTGACCGGCGCGACCGGCGGCGTCGGGTCGGTCAGCGTCGACCTGCTGTCCTCGGCCGGCTACCAAGTCGTCGCATCGACGGGCAAGGCCGACGCCGCGGACCGGCTGACCGCCCTTGGCGCCGCCGAGGTGATCGGCAGGCTGCCCGCCGATCCGGACTCCAAGCCGCGACCGCTTGGCAAGACGCGCTGGGCCGGCGCGGTCGACTGCGTCGGCGGCGCCACCCTTGCCGACGTGCTCAGCACCATCAAGTACGGCGGGGCCGTGGCGGCCAGCGGTTTGACGGGCGGCGCAGGCCTCAAGACCACGGTGATGCCCTTTATTCTGCGCGGCGTTGCGCTGCTCGGCATCGACTCGGTGCAGCTGCCGATCGCACCCCGGCGTGCACTGTGGGAGCTGTTGGGGAGTTCACTGAAACCACAACATCTTTCGGACATCTCCCATGACGTCGACGTCAAGGATGTCGTCGGCGTGATCGACGAGGTGCGCGCAGGCAAGTACTCCGGTCGAGCAGTGGTGCGGGTCGCCGGCGGATTCTGATCCGCTGAGCTGATCTTTGGCCTCAAACGCAAAATCGCCCGAACGCTAGGCGTTCGGGCGATTTCGCGTTTAGTTGGGTTATGCAGCGCCGAGGTGAGCCTGCATATCGGGCTTCATCGCCTGCAACTGCTGGCCCCAGTACTCCCAGCTGTGGGTGCCGTAGGGCGGGAAGTTGAACACGGCGTTGTTGCCACCCGCGGCGATGTAGTTGTCGCGGAACGTCTCGTTGGTCCGGATCGTCAGCCCTTCGAGGAACTGCGCGGGCATGTTCGCGCCGCCCAGCTCGTTCGGGGTGCCGTTACCGCAGTAAACCCACAGACGCGTGTTGTTGGCCACCAGAGCGGGGATCTGCAACATCGGGTCGTTACGCTTCCAGGCACTGTTCGGGTCCTCGGTCGGACCCCACATATCGTTGGCCTTGTAGCCGCCCGCGTCGCCCATCGCCATGTTGATCAGGAACGGCCACTGGCCCTCGGACGGGTTGAGGAATGCCGACAACGCACCGGCGTAGATGAACTGATCAGGGTGGTAAACGGACAGGATCAATGCGGAGTTACCCGCCATCGACAGCCCGACCGCGGCATTGCCGCTCGTGGAGATGTCCTTGTTGGACGCCAACCACTGCGGCAGCTCGCTGGTCAGGAAGGTCTCCCACTTGTACGTCTGGCAGCCGCTTTTGCCACACGCCGGCGAGTACCAGTCGGAGTAGAAGCTGGACTGACCGCCGACCGGCATGACGACCGAGATGCCCGACTCGTAGTACCACTCGAACGCCTGGGTCTCCATGTCCCAGCCGTTGAAGTCGTCACGAGCCCGAAGGCCGTCGAGCAGGTAGACCGCGTGCGGCCCGCCGGGCTGGAACTGAATCTTGATGTCTCGGCCCATCGACGGTGACGGCACCATCAGGTACTCGACCGGGAGGCCGGGCCGGGAGAACGCCCCGGCAGTGGCTGAGCCTCCAGTGAGACCGACTACGCCGGGCAGCAGGACAGCTGCAAAGGCAGCCACCGCGAACCGACGTGCCCAGGGGCCACGAATCTTGTCAACGAACCTCATACTGCTTATCCATCCATCTTCCGGTTACGCGTTACACGTCTTCCCCGGCGGTCACAGACCGCCAGGCGCCAGCGCAGCGCTTTTTTCACTGCGCTGTCGCGCCCGCTCCACTGAGCCCAGGTCGGCGGAGGAGCGGACCGAGAAAGTTTCAGTTGTGCGTGTGCAGTAAAACATGTGACCAGGACGTGAGAAAGTCCGACCGGCCCGCCGTAACCCTTTCGTTTGAGAATTCAGAAGTAACGTCCACGTCAGTTTTGCCCCCTTTTCCTGGACATATGCTGTGACTTTTTTCTCCGACATGCCCGTACCTCGCGAAACTGCGGCCAGATCGTGAAATCGCCCTAGATCGCGATCTGTGTGGGCCCACGCGAAGCCGGGGACAGGCTCGGCCCGGGTTACGCCGGATGCGCGCGCTGTTCGACGAGCGGGCTCATGAGGAGGCATTTCGGCCGATAGGGCACTTCGCAGGGGCGCTCACACTGGGTATGAAGGTCCCTAGGACCGCGGGGCGTGAGAGGAATCCCATGGCGAACGCTGTACGAGATCGTATTACGAATTTCTTTCAGAAACGGGTGGCGAACCCGCTGATGCGCAGGAACCCGTTCCAGACGCTCCTGGAGACGACGGGACGAAAGTCCGGCGAGCCTCGTCGCACACCGCTGGGCGGCAGCCGAGTCGGCGACCAGTTCTGGTTCGTCTCGGAGTTCGGCGAGCGATCGCAGTACGTTAAGAACATCCAGGCGAATCCCAACGTCCGCGTGCGCCTGCGTGGCGCCTGGCACGACGGCGTAGCCCATCTGGTCCCCGACGACGACGCGCAGGAACGCCTGCGCTCGCTGCCGCAGTTCAACAGTTTCGGTGTGCGCACCTTCGGCTCTAACCTGCTCACGATTCGGGTGGACCTGACCGATTGACCGTCGGCTGTTCGAGGCCATCGGGCATCCTGATGAGGAGATGCACGAGATCGCAGGAGCGAACCACTACTACGCAGGCTGCTCACCATGAGCGTCACGGGGCCGCTGGACGGCATTCGCGTCATCGAGGTCGGCACGCTGATCTCGGGCCCGTTCGCCGGACGGCTGCTGGGCGACATGGGCGCAGACGTCATCAAAATCGAACCGCCCGGCACACCCGATCCCCTGCGCACCTGGGGCCAGGCTGAACTCGACGGCCACCACTTCTTCTGGACCGTGCATGCCCGCAACAAGAAGGCCGCGACGCTGAACCTGCGCGAGGCGCGCGGCCGAGAACTTTTTCTCGATCTGGTGGAGCGGTCCGACATCATCGTGGAGAACTTCCGGCCGGGCACACTGGAAAAATGGAACCTGGGCTACGACGTTCTGCGCGAACGTAATCGGGGCATCATCCTGGTCCGGGTCTCGGGCTACGGCCAGACGGGGCCGGAAGCGCACAAAGCCGGTTACGCGTCCGTCGCGGAGGCGGCCAGCGGATTGCGCTACATGAATGGCTTCCCCGGCGGGCCACCGCCGCGCCTTGCGCTGTCGCTCGGTGACACCCTCGCTGGCATGTTCGCTGCCCAAGGCGCGCTCGCCGCGCTGTACCGGCGCAGCGTCACCGGTGAAGGCCAGGTCGTGGATGCGGCGCTGACCGAAGCCTGTCTGGCAGTGCAAGAATCCACCATTCCCGACTACGACGTCGGCGGCGTCGTCCGTGGCCCGTCGGGCACCCGGCTGGAGGGCATCGCGCCGTCCAACATCTACCGCAGTGCTGACGGCAGCTGGGTGGTCATCGCGGCCAATCAGGACACCGTCTTCCGGCGGCTGTGCACCGCGATGGGTCAGGCGGAGCTGGCCACCGATGACAGGTTCGCCAATCACGTTGCGCGGGGCCGTAACCAGGACGAGCTGGACAAGATCATCGGCGACTGGGCGGCGGAGCGCCAGCCCGCCGACATCATTTCGACGCTGGGCGCCGCAGGGGTGATCAGCGGGCCGATCAACACCGTGGCCGAGGTGGTGGCCGATCCGCAGCTGCAGTCGCGCGGGATGATCGCCGACCATTGGGACGAACGCATCGAGCGCAACGTCAAGGGCCCCGGCGTGGTGCCGGTGCTTTCGGAGACACCGGGCACGATTCGCCGCGGAGGCTCGGCCCGACCAGGCCAGCACAACGACGAGGTCTACGGCGGGTTGCTCGGCATGACCGATGACGAGATCGCGGCGTTGCGGGAAGAAGGCGTGCTGTGACCGAGCTGCCGGCACATGTCGATATTCGCGATGTCTCGCTGCGCGACGGGCTGCAGATCGAGGATCCGATCCCGTTGTCCGCCAAGCTCGAACTGCTGGCTGCCGTGGCCGCCACCGGTGTTCGGGAAATGGAGGCGACGGCGTTCGTCTCGCCGTCGAAGGTGCCTGCGCTCGCCGATGCGGCCGAGCTTGCCGACGAACTCGACCGATTTGACGGCATCGAGTTCTCCGCATTGGTGGCCAGCCCCAACGGCGCGAAGCGAGCCATCGCGGCGGGCCTGCGGTCGATCGAGTACGTGGTGTCGGCGTCCGACGGGCACAGCCGGTCCAACGTGGGCCGCGCGACCGCGGAGGCCACCGCGCAGATCGCCGAGATCGCCGCAATCGCCCACGACAGCGGTGGCTCGGTCGAGGTCATCGTCGCCACGGCATGGGACTGTCCCTTCGACGGCCCAACGCCACACCACAGAGTTCTCGACATCCTTGCGGCGGCCACCGATTCGGGCGCCGACCGACTCGCGATCGCGGACACCATCGGCACCACCACCCCGCGGCGGGTCAGCGAATTGATTGCCGCCGTCCGCCCGCTGATCGGTGACCTTCCGCTTGGCGCGCACTTCCACAACACCCGCGGCGCCGGGCTTGCCAGCGCCTACGCGGCGGTGACGGCGGGCGTCACCCGGCTCGACGCATCCGTCGGCGGCCTCGGCGGATGCCCTTTCGCCCCTGGTGCGAGCGGCAACATCGCCATCGAAGACCTGGTGTACCTGTTGCGGGACAGCGGGATTCACGTCGACGTGGACCTGTCCGCGGCGATCGCCGCGGCCAAGGTGGCGCAGCGAGTGGTCGGGCACTCGTTGCCGAGTTCGCTGCTGCGTGCCGGTGACCGCCTGTTGGGTGGATAAGCAGCGTCAACCGAAGGAGAAGACCGTGGACTTCACCCTGCCCGACCACCTTCCCGGCGTGCTGGCCGAGATGGACGCCTTCATCGACGCCGAGATCAAACCGCTGGAACGTGAACACATCCAGTACTTCGACCAGCGGCGCGAGTATGCCCGCACCGACTGGGACAACGGTGGGATCCCGAGGCGGGAGTGGGAGGACCTGCTCGGCGAGATGCGAAGGCGGGCCGACAGCGCAGGTTGGCTGCGGTACGGCCTGCCGTCCCGGTTCGGCGGGCGCGACGGCACCAACATCGACATGGCCGTGATACGGGAACACCTGGCGCACAAAGGCCTTGGACTGCACAACGACCTACAGGACGAGTCGTCGATCGTCGGCAACTTCCCGCAGGTCATCATGATGGACCGGTTCGGCACCGAAGCGCAGAAGGCTCAGTGGACCGAGGCGCTGATCACCGGCGAGCGGTCGATGGCGTTCGGCCTGACCGAGCCGAACCACGGGTCGGATGCGACCTGGCTCGAGACGCGCGCCGAACCCGACGGTGACGGCTGGGTGATCAACGGCGCCAAGCGATTCAACACCGGCGTGCACAGGGCCACCCACGACCTGATCTTCGCCCGCACCTCCGGCGAGCCCGGGCAGGCCCGCGGGATCAGCGCCTTCCTGGTGCCCACCGACACCCCTGGCTTCACCGTGCCCTACTACTGGTGGACGTTCAACATGCCAACGGACCACGGCGAGGTCGAACTCAAGGACGTCCGGGTCCCTGGCGATGCGGTGCTCGGTGAGGTCGACCGCGGCCTTGAGGTGGGCCAGACATTCCTGCACGAGAACAGGATTCGACAGGCCGCGAGCAGCCTTGGCGCCGCCCAGTACTGCATCGATCGCGCCGTCGCCTACGCGAGCGACCGCAATGTGTTCGGCAAGCCGCTCGCGGTGAACCAGGCCATCCAGTGGCCGTTGGTGGAGTTGCAGACCGAGGCGCAGATGGTGCGGCTGCTGGTGCGGTTCGCGGCGTCGGAACTGGATCGCAACCACCACATGGAGGTATCCGACAAGGTGTCGATGGCCAACTACCGGGCCAACCGCCTGGTGTGTGAGGCCGCCGACCGTGCGATGCAGGTGTTCGGCGGCGTGGGCTACAGCCGTCACGAACCGTTCGAGCACATCTACCGTCATCACCGTCGATACCGGATCACCGAGGGCGCCGAGGAGATTCAGATTCGCCGGGTCGCGCAGCGGCTCTTCGGATTCGGCCGCAAGTGAAGGAACAGCTTGAGGCCGTGCTGCGGCCGGTGCTCGGCGACGGGGTGGTGGTCGAGAACCTGAACACGCTGACCGGCGGCGCCAGCAGGATCACGTGGGCGTTCGACGCCGTCACCGATCAGCGGAAGGCGTTGATCCTGCGCACCGGGCCGCCCGACGACATCCACGCCACCATGGAACTCGAGGCAGGTGTGCAGTTGCGTGCCGCCGCCGCAGGCGCCCCTGTCCCCCGCATCCTGACCGCGGACAACTCCCCTGCGGCCCTTGGCAATCCGTATCTGATCTGCGAGGCGATCGCGGGTGAGACGATCGTAAGGCGGATCCACCGCTCGCTCGACGATCCGGCCCGCGCCCGGTTGCTC
The DNA here is from genome assembly GCA_963711755.1 of uncultured Actinomycetota bacterium. Taxonomy (GTDB): domain Bacteria; phylum Actinomycetota; class Actinomycetes; order Mycobacteriales; family Mycobacteriaceae; genus Mycobacterium. The sequence continues at coordinate 608,588 of CAVQFK010000022.1, read as the reverse complement.
CAGCAGTGTGCCGCGGCGCTGGCCGCCGTCCATCGCGCCGATCCGGCAGGCCTGGGACTGACGCAGACCGACCAGCTCGCCGAGTGGCGCGACCGGCTCGATGAGATGGGCGACACCACAGCGACTTTCGAGTGGGCGTTCCGCTGGCTGGACGCACACCGGCCGCCGCCGTCGCCACCGCGGCTGGTGCACGGCGACTTCCGGATGGGCAACCTCATCGTCGACGACGCCGGCCTGGCCGCCGTGCTGGACTGGGAGCTGGTGCACGTCGGCGAGGCCTGCGAGGACCTGGCGTGGTTCTGCATCCGGGCCTGGCGTTTCGGCGCCCCCGAGCAGCTCGGCGCCGGTGGGCTTGGCAGCGTCGAAAGCTTCGTGTCGGCCTACGAAGCGGCGGGCGGCGCGCAGATCGATCGCGACGCACTGCGCTGGTGGCTGACGTTGGCCACGCTGCGCTGGGGCGTCATCTGCCGCTTTCAAGCCGAGCGGCATCTGTCCGGCCATACCTCGTCGGTCGAGCTCGCCGCGATCGGCAGGCGCGTCAGCGAAACCGAATGGGACGTGCTCGATCTGCTGGAAGGCGGTGGGCCCAAGTGAATTGGCTGTACGGACGGCCGACCGCGGCCGAGCTCGTGGCTGCGGTGGCCGACTTCCTTGACAACGACGTGCGGGCCGCGACCGAAGGGCAGGTCAACTTCCACGCCCGCGTCGCCGCCAACGTGTTGCGCATCGTCGAACGCGAACTTCTCGAGGAGTCGGCGAGCGAGGTGACCGACGCGCTCGGCGAGCTCGGGTTCACCGACGAAGCCCAGCTCGCCGCGGCCATCCGCGCAGGCGAGCTGGACGACAGCGCCGCCGATGTGCTGCCGGTATTGCGGACGCTGGTCCGTCATCGGCTGGCCGTCGCCCACCCCGGCTACGCCAACCAGTGATTTCGGAGCGCGTACCGGCGCTCACCGCCGGTTTGCGCTCCGAAATCGCTCAGAGGCGGCGGGCCCGGGCCAGCCAGGCCGGCTCGTCGACGCGCGACCCGACCGGAACGCCCAGCGCCTCGGCGTGCGGCTCACCGACGACGCCGCGGTACGTGGTGGTGTCCAGGGCCTCCAGCTCCCAACCTTCGCTGAACGCCTCCCTGACGACGGCCTCGCTGACCTCGGGACCGAATCCGCGCCCGGCGTCGGACAGTGCGAGCACGTGCACCAGCGCACCGGGACGGCAGGCGGTGTGCAGGCTGCGGACGTACTTCGGTCGGTCAGCGTCGTCGAAGATGTGGAACAGCGCGCTGTCGATGATGGTGTCGTAGGCCGGCTCCTCGGGCAGGTTCATCGCGTCGCCGACGTCGAAGCGCGCGTCGACACCCTTGGCGGCGGCGTTCTCGCGGGCCTGCTCGATGGCGTTGGGCGAGAAGTCGATGCCCAGCACGTTGTAGCCAAGGCGGGTAAGCAGAATCGTGTGTTCGCCCGCCCCGCAGCCGGCGTCGAGCACCCTGCCGCGGATCACGCCGGTGCGTTCGAGTTCGACGATCGCGGGCTGCGGCTCGCCGATCACCCACGGCGCGGTGCGGGCTTGGTAGGCGTCGTCGAAAAGCGAGAACGCGGGTGTCGTATTCATGAAAGGCAGTGTTCTACCTCAACCGGTCTTGAGGTCAAGCCGTTACGCTGACCCCATGCCAGCCGTCGACGCCGACGCCATCGCCGATGTCGCCGATCGCCTGTTCGAGGCGATCGAGAACAGCGACATCGCGCTGATCCAGCAGCTCTGGAACGACGACGTCGTGGTCTGGAAGGTCGCCGACGACGACCGGGACAAGGAACGTGCGCTACGGGTGCTCACCTGGTTCATCAACACCACCACCGACCGCCGGTACGAGATTCTCGACCGTCAATTGTTCGACGGCGGCTTCGTGCAGCAGCACATCCTGCACGCCAACGGACGCAACGGCGGATTGATCTCGATGCGGGTCTGCATCGTTATCAAGATGGGCGCCAACGGGCTCATCAGCCGGATCGACGAATACTTCGACCCAACAGAAATCGCCCCTTTGCTGGGGTCGACTGATTCACCGCGGAGGTGACATGGCAGGCATACAGGAACTTCTCAGCAATCCAGAATCCGCCGGAGTGTGGCGAGTGGTCCCCGAGCAATCGACGATCGGGTTCAAGAGCAAGTCGATGTGGGGTTTGGTACCCGTCAAGGGCCGGTTCGAAGAGTTCAGCGGTGACGGCCAAATCGGCGGTGGCCAAACTGTATTCGGGCGCATCGACGTGAAGACCGCATCGCTGGGAACCGGGATTCGCAAGCGCGACGACCACCTGCGTTCCGCGGATTTCTTCGAGGCCGAGAAGTATCCGGACTCCAGCGTGGTGATCACCAGTGCCGAGGCGGTCGACGGCGACACCGTCGACCTGCGTGCACAACTCACCGTCAAGGACACCACCAAGCCGCTGCCGCTTCGGGCCACGGTCACGGTGCTCGGCGATGGCACGGTCCGGGTCGTCGCGCAAGCCACCATCAACCGCAACGACTTCGGCGTCGACGGCAACATGGCGGGGATGATCACCGAGAACGTGACGATTTCGGGCGACGTTCTGTTCCGGAGGGTCGAGCCCTCGCCGTAACATCGGCCCCATGGCCCAGCCCTCCGGCCCGTTACGGGTCCTGGTGTACAGCGACAATCCGAGAACCCGCGAGCAAGTCCAGCTGGCGCTCGGCAAGCGCGTGCACCCCGAGCTGCCCGAACTGACGTACGTCGACATCGCCACCGGCCCGATGGTGATTCGACAGATGGACGAGGGCGGGTTCGATCTGGTCATCCTCGACGGCGAGGCCACCCCGGTCGGGGGCATGGGAATCGCCAAACAACTCAAGGACGAAATCACCGACTGCCCACCGATCCTGGTGCTGACCGGACGGCCCGACGACGCGTGGCTGGCCAACTGGTCGCGCGCCGAAGCGGCGGTTCCCCACCCGATCGACCCGATCCGTTTGGGAGACGCCGTGGTGTCACTGCTACGCACCCCGGTGCAATAGCCCGCGCCGCGAATCACTCTGCCGCACTTGCTTGTTCGAGGCATGACGACATGGCCGAGTGATCCTAGTAGTGATACTAACCAAAATGTGTGGTCCCTATCCCAAACCCCGCTAGGCTGTGGGTAAGCTCACATCGACAGCCCACGAGGGAGCGTTCGCGCGGTATGAATTTGTACACGCCAATTTTGGTGCTCGGCGCCATCGCGGCGGCATTCGCGATTGGCTCGGTCGGCATTGCCTTGCTGATCGGACCAAGGCGCTACAACCACTCCAAACTGGAGGCCTACGAATGCGGCATTGAGCCGGTGCCCGACGCGGCCATGCATTCGCAAGGCCAGCGATTTCCAATCAAGTACTACCTGACGGCGATGCTGTTCATCATCTTCGACATCGAGATCGTTTTCCTCTACCCGTGGGCGGTGGCCTTCGACAATCTCGGGCTGTTTGCCCTGGTAGAGATGCTGCTCTTCATGGTCGTGGTGTTTGTGGCCTATGCGTACGTCTGGCGACGGGGAGGCCTGACATGGGACTAGAGGAAAAGCTGCCAGGTGGAATCCTGCTGTCGACGGTCGAGAAGGTCGCCGGCTACATCCGCAAGGGCTCGCTGTGGCCGGCGACCTTCGGCCTCGCCTGCTGCGCGATCGAGATGATGGCCACGGCCGGGCCGCGCTTCGACATCTCACGCTTTGGCATGGAGCGGTTCTCGGCGACGCCCCGGCAGGCGGACCTGATGATCGTCGCAGGCCGGGTCAGCCAGAAGATGGCGCCGGTGCTGCGCCAGATCTACGACCAGATGGCCGAGCCCAAGTGGGTGCTCGCGATGGGCGTATGCGCCTCATCTGGCGGGATGTTCAATAACTACGCGATCGTCCAAGGCGTCGACCACGTCGTCCCGGTTGACATCTATTTGCCCGGATGCCCTCCGCGCCCCGAGATGCTGCTGCACGCAATCCTCAAGCTGCACGACAAGATTCAAGAGATGCCGCTCGGTGTGCACCGCGAGGAGGCGATACGCGAAGCCGAGCAGGCAGCACTGGCCGTCACCCCGACCATCGAGCTCAAGGGTTTGCTGCGGTGACCGAGAACGAATCTGGCAAGGACACCCCTGAGGTCATCTCCGTGCGCCGCGGCATGTTCGGGGCCAGCGGCTCCGGCGACACGTCGGGCTACGGACGTCTCGTCCGCCCTGTCGCGCTGCCCGGCAGCTCGCCACGCCCGTACGGCGGCTATTTCGACGACGTCGTCGACAAGTTGAGCGCCGCCCTCGGAGACGACGCCTACGCCGCATCCATCGAGCGGGTGGTGGTGTTCCGCGACCAACTGACGCTGGAGGTTCACCGGCAGCAGCTGCCCGCCGTCGCGCAGACACTGCGCGATGACCCCGGACTGCGCTTCGAGTTGTGCCTCGGGGTCAGCGGCGTGCACTACCCCGACGAGGAGGGCCGCGAGCTGCACGCCGTCTACCCACTGATGTCGATCACGCACAACCGTCGCATCCAGGTCGAGGTCGCCACACCGGACGCCGACCCGCACATCCCGTCGCTGTACTCGGTGTATCCCGACCGTCGACTGGCACGAACGGGAGACCTACGACTTCTTCGGCATCGTCTTCGACGGCCACCCCGCCCTGACCCGCATCGAGATGCCCGACGACTGGGTCGGCCACCCGCAGCGCAAGGACTACCCGTTGGGCGGCATACCCGTGGAGTACCACGGCGCCGAGATCCCGCCGCCCGATCAGCGGAGGGCCTACAGCTGATGAGCACTTCCCCCACCCCGCCCGAGTCGGGCGGTACAGAGACCGTTGTCGTCGTCGGCGGTCAGGACTGGGATCAGGTCGTCGCCGCGGCACGAGAGAACGCGCAATCCCATGTCGGCGAACGCATCGTCGTCAATATGGGCCCGCAACACCCCTCGACACACGGCGTGCTGCGACTGATCCTCGAGATCGAGGGCGAGACCATCGTCGAGGCCCGGTGCGGAATCGGCTACCTGCACACCGGAATCGAGAAGAATCTCGAATTCCGCAACTGGACTCAGGGCGTCACCTTCGTGACCCGAATGGACTACCTCTCACCGCTTTTCAACGAAACGGTGTACTGCCTCGGCGTCGAGAAGCTACTCGGCGTCACCGACGACATCCCGGAACGGGCCAGCGTCATCCGCGTGATGATGATGGAACTCAACCGGATCTCGTCGCACCTGGTCGCGCTGGCGACCGGCGGTATGGAACTGGGCTCCATGGGCGCGATGTTCTACGGGTTCCGCGAGCGCGAACAGATCCTGTCGATCTTCGAGACCATCACCGGGCTGCGGATGAACAACGCCTACATCCGGCCCGGCGGGGTCGCGATGGACCTGCCCGACGAGGCCCTTCCGCAGATCCGCGACATGCTCAAGCTGATGCCCAAGCGGCTCAAGGATCTCGAGGACCTGCTGAGCGAGAACTACATCTGGAAGGCACGCACCCAGGGCATCGGCTACCTGGACCTGACCGGGTGCATGGCGCTTGGCATCACCGGACCGTGCCTTCGGTCCACCGGCCTGCCGCACGACCTGCGCAAGTCGCAGCCGTACTGCGGGTACGAGACCTACGACTTCGATGTCATCACCGACGACAACTGCGACTCCTACGGGCGGTACCTGATCAGGGTCAAGGAGATGCACGAGTCGCTGAAGCTCATCGAGCAGTGCGTCCAACGGCTGGACAAGAACCCTGGCCCGGTGATGATCCAGGACAAGAAGATTGCGTGGCCCGCCGACCTGAAACTGGGACCCGACGGACTCGGCAACTCACCCGAACACATCGCCAAGATCATGGGCCATTCCATGGAGGGACTGATCCACCACTTCAAACTCGTGACCGAGGGCATCCGGGTGCCTGCCGGTCAGGTCTACGTCGCGGTCGAGTCGCCGCGCGGAGAACTCGGCGTGCACATGGTCTCCGACGGCGGCACCCGCCCGTACCGGGTGCACTATCGGGATCCGTCGTTCAACAACCTGCAGGCCGTGGCCGCCATGTGCGAGGGAGGCATGGTCGCCGACGCGATCACCGCGGTGGCCTCGATCGACCCGGTGATGGGCGGGGTTGATCGATGAGTGTCTTCCTGGAACTGGGCCAGCGACCCGACGAGCCCGGCCCACCGATCCACGGCGCCAAGAGGTATCCGGCAGATGTGACGGCCCGCCTGGCCGGCGACGCCGAAACGATCATCGCCCGCTATCCGCAGGGCCGTTCGGCGTTGCTGCCGCTCTTGCATCTCGTCCAGTCCGAGGACGGGTGCCTCACGCCGGCGGGTATTGCGTTCTGTGCCGCGCAGTTGGGCCTGACCGAGGCCGAAGTGACCGCGGTCGCCACCTTCTATTCGATGTACCGGCGTACGCCCACCGGCGAATACCTGGTCGGCGTGTGCACCAACACCCTCTGCGCCATCATGGGCGGTGACGCGATACTCGAAGCGCTGCAAGACTATTTGGGCGTTCATGCGGGACAGACCACCGACGACGGCCGAGTGACCCTCGAGCATATCGAGTGCAACGCGGCGTGCGACTATGCGCCGGTCGTGATGGTCAACTGGGAGTTCTTCGATAATCAGACGCCGTCGTCGGCGCGTGACCTCGTCGACGGCCTACGCGCGGGCCAACCGCCCGTTCCGACGCGTGGCGCACCGCTGTGCACGTTCAAGGAGACCGCGAGAATCCTTGCGGGGCTTCCTGATCCGGAGGCGGCCGCCGCGCAGGGACCTGCAGGCGACGCGACGCTGGCTGGCCTGCGGATAGCACGGGAGCTGGGCATGGAGGCGCCGGACCCGCAGGCCGCGCCGCCGTCATCCAACGGCGCGCCCGACGACACCAAGGCGGCCACCGAGTCGACGAAGGACGAGCCGGCACCTGCACCGTCGGCGACCGTTCCCGCCGAGCCCAATGAGCCCGAAACAGACCCGGACGCAACGGATTCGAAGACATGACACCACTGACTCCCGTTCTGAGCCGCTACTGGGACGAACCCGAGCCCTGGTCGATGGAGACCTACCGCCGCCACGACGGCTACCGTGCGCTGGAACAGGCACTCGGCATGGATCCCGACGACGTCATCGCGACCGTGAAGGATTCGGGTCTGCGCGGCCGCGGCGGCGCAGGCTTCCCGACGGGTACCAAATGGTCGTTCATCCCGCAGGATGACACCGGCGCGGGCGCCAAACCGCACTACCTGGTTGTCAACGCCGACGAGTCCGAACCCGGTACGTGCAAAGACATTCCGCTGATGCTGACGACGCCGCACTTCCTGGTGGAGGGTGTCATCATCGCGTCCTATGCGATCCGGGCGCACCACGCGTTCATCTACGTGCGCGGCGAAGTCGTACCCGTGCTGCGGCGACTGCAGGCCGCGGTCGCCGAAGCGTACGAAGCGGGCTACCTCGGCACCGACATCAACGGCTCCGGCTTCGATCTGGAGTTGATCGTGCACGCCGGGGCCGGTGCCTACATCTGCGGCGAGGAGACGGCGCTGCTCGACTCGCTGGAGGGCCGCCGCGGTCAGCCTCGATTGCGGCCGCCGTTTCCCGCGGTGGCCGGCCTGTACGCCTCCCCCACTGTGGTCAACAACGTGGAATCCATTGCCAGCGTGCCGCCGGTACTGCTCAACGGCGTCGACTGGTTCCGGTCGATGGGCTCAGAAAAGTCGCCGGGGTTCACGCTCTACTCGCTGTCGGGGCATGTCACCAATCCCGGTCAGTACGAAGCTCCGCTCGGCATCACACTGCGCGAACTACTCGAGTACGCAGGCGGTGTCCGCGCCGGGCACTCATTGAAATTCTGGACGCCGGGCGGTTCGTCCACCCCGCTGCTGACCGACGAACACCTCGACGTGCCACTGGATTATGAGGGCATGGCCGGGGTCGGGTCGATGCTGGGCACCAAGGCGTTGCAGATCTTCGACGAGACCACCTGCGTCGTGCGCGCCGTGCGCCGATGGACCGAGTTCTACGCACACGAATCGTGCGGCAAGTGCACGCCGTGCCGCGAGGGCACGTACTGGCTTGCGCAGATCTACGAACGCCTCGAGACGGGCGCGGGCACGGAGGCCGACATTCAGAAGCTGCTGGACATCTCGGACACCATCTTCGGAAAGTCGTTCTGCGCGTTGGGTGACGGCGCGGCAAGCCCGATCATCTCGTCGATCAAGTTCTTCCGCGACGAGTACGTCGCGCATCTGTCCGGCGGCTGCCCGTTCGACCCGCACGCCTCCACACTGATGGCCACCGAGAAAGTGGGTGTCTAGATGGTCACGTTTCCCCGCGAGCAGACGCAAAAGTGCCCATTTTCCGCGTATTTAGGGCAGTTTTACGTCTGCTCGGCGCAGAAGGGTTGGGTGTCTCGATGACGCAGACGGCCGACACCGGCACCACCGATGCCCCACCCGTCGAGATGGTGAACCTTGTCATCGACGGAACCGAGATCAGCGTGCCCAAGGGCACCTTGGTGATTCGGGCCGCCGAGCTCATCGGCATCCAGATCCCGCGGTTCTGTGACCATCCACTACTCGATCCGGTTGGCGCGTGCAGGCAATGCCTTGTCGAGGTCGAGGGCCAGCGCAAGCCCATGGCGTCGTGCACCACGACGTGCACGCCCGACATGGTGGTGCGCACCCAACACACGTCCGAATCCGCCGATAAGGCGCAGCAAGGCGTGATGGAACTCCTGCTGATCAACCATCCGCTCGACTGCCCGGTGTGCGACAAGGGCGGCGAATGCCCGCTGCAGAACCAGGCGATGTCCAACGGCAGGGTCGAAACCCGGTTCGAGGACGTCAAGCGGACCTTCCCCAAGCCGATCAACATCTCGTCCGAGGTGCTGCTGGACCGGGAACGCTGCGTGCTGTGCGCCCGATGCACCCGGTTCTCCGAGCAGATCGCCGGTGACCCATTCATCGAGCTGCTCGAACGCGGTGCGCTGCAACAGGTCGGCATCGCCCCCGGCGAGCCATTCCAGTCGTACTACTCAGGCAACACCGTTCAGATCTGCCCGGTCGGAGCGCTCACCGGCGCTGCCTACCGGTTCCGGGCCCGGCCGTTCGACCTGGTGTCCAGCCCCAGCGTGTGCGAACACTGCGCTAGCGGATGCGCTCAGCGCACCGACCACCGCCGCGGGAAAGTGATGCGCCGCTTGGCGGGTGACGACCCCGAGGTCAACGAGGAATGGAACTGCGACAAGGGTCGCTGGGCGTTCACCTACACGACCCAGGGTGACCGCATCACCACCCCACTGATCCGGGAGGACGGCAAGCTCCGACCCGCGTCCTGGTCCGAAGCCATCAGCGTGGCCTGTGCCGGACTCGCCACCGGCCCCGATGGCACAGGCGTATTGGTGGGCGGCAGGGTAACCGTCGAAGATGCCTACGCCTACTCGAAGTTCGCCCGAATGGTGTTGGGCACCAACGATATCGACTTCCGTGCCCGTCCTCATAGCGCCGAGGAAGCCGACTTCCTCGCCGCCAATGATCGCGGGCCAGCCGATGACGGTGACCTACAACGACCTCGAAAAGGCGCCCGCGGTGCTGCTGGCCGGTTTGGAGCCCGAAGAGGAATCGCCGATCGTGTTCCTGCGGTTGCGCAAGGCCGTTCGCAAGAGCGGCCTGCAGGTCAAGGCGATCGCGCCGTTCCTCACCCGCACGCTGACCAAACTGCGCGGCGAGCTGATCACGGCCGCACCTGGCAGCGAGGCCACGGCCCTCGACGGCCTCGCCGACGACGCGCACCTCAAGCTGCCCGGTGCGATCATCCTGGTCGGCGAACGTCTGGCCACCTCCCCAGGAGCGCTCTCCGCCGCAAGCAGATTGGCGACGTGCGACCGGCGCCCGGCTGGCGTGGGTACCGCGTCGGGCAGGCGAACGCGGCGCGTTGGAGGCCGGTGCGCTCCCGGGTCTGCTGCCCGGCGGTCGACCGGTCAGCGACGCGTCCGCCCGCGAGCAGACGGCCACGGCATGGCACGTCAGTGAGCTGCCGAGCACGCCGGGCCGCGACACCACGGCCATCCTCGACGCGGCCCGCAGCGGCGAGTTGGGAGCCCTGCTCGTCGGCGGCGTGGAGCTCGCCGACCTGCCCGACCCTGCCGCGGCGCTGGCCGCGATCGAGGCCGCACCGTTCGTGCTCAGCCTCGAACTACGGGAGAGCGCGGTGACCGCACTCGCCGATGTGGTGTTCCCGGTGGCGCCCGTTGTCGAGAAGGGCGGGGCGTTCATCAACTGGGAGGGGCGGATACGCCCGTTCGAGCCGTCGCTGCAGACCAACGCGACACCGGACCGGCGGGTGTTGGGATTCCTCGCCGACGAGCTCGGCGTCGACCTGAACACGTCGAGCGCGCACGTCGCTGGTGAGGAAATGGCACGCCTTGGGCTGTGGGCCGGTCAGCGACCCGACGCGCCACAAGTAAGCCCGTCGCGGCCGACGCAGCCCAGCGAGGGACAGGCTGTGCTTGCAGGCTGGCGCATGCTGCTCGACGAGGGACGCCTGCAGGACGGCGAACCGCACCTCGCCGGAACCGCACGGTTGCCCGTCGCCAGGATGTCGGCGGCCACCGCGGGCGAAATCGGCGCTGCCGACGACGATCTGGTGACCGTCCGCACGGAGCGCGGCGCGATCACACTGCCGCTCGTGATCACTGACATGCCCGACGCCGTCGTGTGGCTGCCGCTGAACTCGCCAGGGTCGGCTGTGCACCAGGCGCTCGGCGTGACAACGGGAGCCGTCGTGTCGATCGGGCGGGCAAGTCAATGACGTATCCGGATCCCACGCTCTTCGGGCACGACCCGTGGTGGCTGATACTTGCCAAGGCGCTGTTCATCTTCGTGTTCCTGATGCTGTCCCTGTTGGTTGCGATCCTGCTCGAGCGCAAGCTCCTCGGTTACATGCAGATGCGACCCGGCCCCAACCGGGTCGGGCCGTGGGGGCTGCTGCAGTCGCTGGTGGACGGCGTCAAGCTGGCCCTCAAGGAGGGCCTCATCCCCGCCGGGGTGGACAAGTTCATCTACCTTGCGGCGCCGGTCATCTCCGTGGTTCCCGCGTTCATCGCGTTCTCGGTGATACCGATGGGCGGCGAGGTGTCGATCTTCGGCCACCGCACAGCGTTACAGCTGACCGATATGCCCGTCGCGGTGCTGTTCGTGCTCGCCGCGACGTCGATCGGCGTCTACGGAATCGTGTTGGCGGGCTGGGCGTCCGGCTCCACATATCCGCTGTTGGGCGGGCTTCGCTCCAGCGCCCAGGTGATCTCCTACGAGATAGCGATGGCGTTGTCGTTCGCGGCGGTATTCATTTACGCCGGCACGATGTCGACGTCGGGCATCGTCGCCGCCCAGGAGGGTACGTGGTACATCTTCCTGCTGCTGCCGTCGTTCGTCGTCTATGTGATCTCGATGGTCGGCGAAACCAACCGGGCGCCTTTCGATCTGCCAGAAGCCGAGGGTGAACTCGTCGGTGGGTTCCACACCGAGTACTCCTCGATCAAGTTCGCGATGTTCATGCTCGCCGAGTACGTCAACATGTTCACGGTGTCGGCGCTGGCGACCACGTTGTTCTTCGGCGGCTGGCACGCGCCGTGGCCGATCAACATGTGGGAACCCTCCAACTCCGGTTGGTGGCCCTTACTTTGGTTCATCGCGAAGGTGTGGGGCTTCATGTTCATGTTCTTCTGGCTGCGCGGAACGCTGCCCCGGATGCGCTACGACCAGTTCATGGCGATTGGCTGGAAGGTGCTCATCCCGGTCTCGTTGCTCTGGATCATGATCGTCTCCTCCACCCGAAGCCTGCGCAATCAGGGCTACACCCAGGTGGCCACCGGGCTCATCACCGTGGGCGCCGTCGTCGCGCTGATTTTGCTGTTCGTGATGTGGAGAACCGTGCGCGCCAGAAACATTCGGAAGATCCCGCCGCAGGCGGTCGAGTCAGGGTCGTTCCCTGTGCCACCGTTGCCAACGAAGGAGAGCGCCGATGCCTAAGTTCCTCGATGCGATCGCCGGTTTCGGCGTCACGTTCGGCACCATGTTCAAGAAGCGGATCACCGAGGAGTACCCGGAGAAACCCGGCCCGGTCGCCAAGCGCTATCACGGTCGGCACCAGCTGAACCGGTATCCCGACGGGCTCGAGAAGTGCATTGGCTGCGAGTTGTGCGCATGGGCGTGCCCGGCCGACGCCATCTACGTCGAGGGCGCGGACAACAATGAGGACGAACGCTTTTCGCCGGGCGAACGCTACGGCCGCGTCTATCAGATCAACTATCTGCGGTGCATCGGCTGCGGGTTGTGCATCGAGGCGTGCCCCACCCGCGCGCTGACGATGACCAACGAGTACGAGATGGCCGACGACAACCGCGCCGATTTGATCTGGGGCAAGAACTTGCTGCTCGCCCCGATGGAACCGGGCATGCTGCCGCCACCGCATCCGATGGCACCGGGAAGCACCGATGAGGACTACTACCGGGGGAACATCAAACCCATCACCGAGGACGCGACGTGACGGTCGAGCTCCTCGCGGCGGCCGTGGCCGAGACGGTCGGGCGCACCTCCACCACGGAAGCGGTGCTGTTCTGGGTGCTCGGCACCGTCGCGGTGGTCGGTGCGGTCGGCGTGGTCGCCGCGCCCAAAGCGGTGTACTCGGCCATGTTCCTTGCCACCACGATGATCGTGCTCGCCGTCTTCTACATCGCCCAGGACGCGCTGTTCCTCGGCGTCGTGCAGGTGGTGGTCTACACCGGCGCGGTGATGATGTTGTTCTTGTTCGTGCTGATGCTCATCGGCGTCGACTCGTCGGAGTCCCTTGTCGAAACCATTCGGGGACAACGCATTGCGGCGATCGTGGTCGGCATTGGCTTCGGCATCCTGCTCATCGCCGGCATCGGCAGTGTGTCGCAGACCGGGTTCACCGGGCTGGCACAGGCCAACGCGGGCGGCAACGTGCAAGGTCTGGCCGTCCTGATCTTCACCCAGTACCTGTGGGCCTTCGAGCTGACCGGCGCGCTGTTGATCACCGCGGCCCTCGGCGCGATGGTGCTGGCCCACCGCGAACGCTTTGAGCGTCGCAAGACGCAGCGCGAGCTGGCCGAAGAGCGCTTCCGGCCCGGCGGACATCCCACGACATTGCCCAATCCCGGTGTGTACGCCCGCAACAACGCCGTGGACATGGCGGCCCGGCTGCCCGACGGGTCCGCATCCGAACTGTCGGTCAGCGCGTTGTTGCAGCGGCGCACGGTCGGTCAGACCAACGGCAGCGCCGGAGGTGACGAGTGAACCCAGACAACTACCTGTACCTGTCCGCGCTGCTGTTCACGATCGGCGCCTCCGGAGTGTTGTTGCGCCGCAATGCCATCGTCATGTTCATGTGCGTCGAGCTGATGCTCAACGCGGCCAACCTGGCATTCGTCACCTTCTCACGCATGCACGGCCACCTCGACGGCCAGGTGGTGGCGTTCTTCACCATGGTGGTGGCGGCGTGCGAAGTGGTGGTGGGCCTTGCCATCATCATGACCATCTTCCGCGCCCGCCGTTCGGCTTCGGTCGACGACGCCAGTCTGCTGAAACACTAAGGGCGCGATGATGACTCCAGTGTGGCTGACGATTGCCCTGCCGCTGGCAGGCGCGGTGATACTTCTGTTGGGCGGGCGACGTACGAACGGTTGGGGCCACCTGCTGGGCTGCGCGGCCTCGCTCGGGTCATTCGTCGTCGGCGCGGTGCTGTTCGCCGACATGCTTGGCCGCGAAGCCGAACACCGGACCGTGCACGAGACGTTGTTCTCGTGGGTGCCGGTCGCGGGTTTGCAGGTGGACTTCGGCATGCAGTTGGACCAACTGTCCATGTGCTTCGTGCTGTTGATCACCGGCGTCGGCTCTCTGATCCACATCTATTCCATCGGCTACATGGCCACCGATCCCGAGCGGCGAAGGTTTTTCGCGTACCTGAACCTGTTCCTGTCCGCGATGCTGCTGCTGGTGCTCGCCGACAACTACCTCGGCCTTTACGTCGGCTGGGAAGGCGTGGGTCTCGCCTCGTACCTGCTGATCGGGTTCTGGTCGCACAAACCGTCCGCCGCAACCGCGGCCAAGAAGGCGTTCATCGTCAACCGCGTCGGGGACATCGGGTTGGCCGTCGCGTTGATGGTGATGTTCGCCTACATCGGATCCATCTCCTTCGAAGGCGTCTTCGCCGCCGCACCGCAGGTCAGCGAAGGCGTGCTGACGGCCATCGGGTTGCTGCTGCTGCTGGCCGCCTGCGGCAAGTCCGCGCAGGTGCCGCTGCAGTCCTGGCTTGGTGACGCGATGGAAGGCCCGACGCCGGTGTCAGCGCTCATCCACGCCGCCACCATGGTGACCGCCGGTGTCTACCTGATAGTGCGATCCGGACCCGTCTTCGACCTCGCACCGACGGCACAGCTTGGCGTCGTGATCGTCGGCGCCGTCACGCTGTTGTTCGGTGCGATCATCGGCTGCGCGAAGGACGACATCAAGAAAGCGCTTGCGGCGTCGACGATGTCGCAGATCGGCTACATGGTGCTGGCCGCGGGCCTCGGCCCCGCCGGCTACGCGTTCGCGATCATGCATCTGCTCACGCACGGCTTCTTCAAGGCCGGGCTGTTCCTCGGTGCCGGGTCGGTGATGCACGGGATGAACGACGAAGTCGACATGCGTCGCTACGGCGGCCTGCGCAAGGCGCTGCCGATCACCTTCGCGACGTTCGGGCTCGGCTACCTCGCCATCATCGGCGTGCCACCGCTGGCGGGCTTCTTCTCCAAGGACGGCATCATCGAGGCCGCACTCGGGGCCGGCGGCGTCAAGGGCATCATCCTTGGCGGCACCGCGATCCTCGGCGCCGGGATCACCGCGTTCTACATGACGCGGGTGATGCTGATGACGTTCTTCGGCGAAAAGCGCTGGGCGCCAGATGCGCATCCCCACGAGTCACCGAAAGTGATGACCTGGCCGATGATCCTGCTTGCGATCGGCTCGGTGTTCTCCGGCGCCTTGTTCGCGATCGGCGGCACGCTCGAACACTGGCTGGAGCCGGTTGTCGGCGCCCACGAAATCCACCACGTCGCACCGGTATGGGTGGTCACCACGGTGATCCTGGCCGTGGTCGCCGTTGGCATCGTGATCGCCTACCGCATGTACGGCAGCCGTTCGGTGCCCGAAGAGGTGCCCGCCGGATCGGCGCTGACCATGGCCGCCCGCCGGGATCTGTACGGTGACGCCTTCAACGAGGAGGTCTTCATGCGGCCAGGACAGGCCGTGACGAAGGGGCTGGTGGAAATCGACGACGAGGCCGTCGACGGTGCGGGGACGGGGCTGGCGGCCCTGGTGTCCCGCTCCTCAGGGAGCTTGCGACTGATGGAGACCGGCTACGCCCGCTCCTATGCGCTGTCGATGTTGGCGGGCGCGGTCCTGGTGATCGGCGCGATCCTGGCGGTGCAGTGGTGGTGACCTCGATCCCGTGGTTGACGGTGCTGTGGGCCGTTCCGATGGTCGGTGCGGCGGTGGTCATCCTGCTACCCGCGTCGCAACGCGCACTGGCCAAATGGCTTTCGCTGGCGATCTCGATCGCGGTGCTGGCCGTCACGGTGCTGCTCGCGGTGCGCTTCGAACCCGGCGGCGAGCAGTATCAGTTCGTCGAATCCCATAAGTGGATCCCGTCGTTCGGCACCGGTTACATCCTCGGTCTCGACGGCATCGCACTGGCGATCGTTGCGCTGACCGCAGTGTTGGTGCCGCTGCTGCTGATCGCGGGCTGGAACGACGCCAGCGACCACGCCGCATGGGGCGGCCGCTCGACGCATGCCTACTTCGCGTTGACGTTGGCCGTCGAGGGCATGGTCATCATGTCGCTCGCCTCGCTCGACGTGCTGCTGTTCTATGTCTTCTTCGAGGCGATGCTGATCCCGATGTACTTCCTCATCGGCGGCTTCGGTGGCGAGGGTCGTTCGAAGGCGGCGGTGAAGTTCCTGCTGTACAACCTGTTCGGCGGTCTCATCATGCTCGCCGCCGTCATCGGCCTGTACGTGGTGACCGCAGGCAGCGACGCCTTCGAGGCAGGCACCTTCGACTTCCGCGAGATCGTCGCGGCGGTGTCCAGCGGCGAGTTCGTCGTCAACCCGGCGCTGATGCACTTGATCTTCCTTGGCTTCATGTTCGCGTTCGCGGTCAAGGCGCCGCTGTGGCCGTTCCACCGCTGGCTGCCCGACGCCGCGGTGGAGGCCACGCCCGCCAGCGCGGTGTTGATGATGGCGATCATGGACAAGGTCGGCACGTTCGGCATGCTGCGCTACTGCCTGCAGCTGTTCCCCGACTCGTCAACGTATTTCCGGCCGATGATCATCACGCTCGCCGTGATCGGCATCGTGTACGGGGCCATCGTGGCCATCGGACAGACCGACGTGATGCGCTTGATCGCCTACACGTCGATCTCCCACTTCGGGTTCATCATCCTGGGCATCTTCGTGATGACCAGCCAGGGGCAGTCCGGTTCGACGCTCTACATGGTCAACCACGGACTTTCGACGGCGGCCCTGTTCCTGATCGCCGGGTTCCTGGTGTCGCGCAGGGGCACTCGCCTTATCGACGCCTACGGCGGCGTGCAGAAGGTCGCGCCGGTACTGGCCGGCACGTTCCTGGTGGCAGGCCTTGCGACGCTGTCCCTGCCGGGGCTGGCGCCGTTCATCAGCGAGTTCCTGGTCCTGATCGGCACATTCACGCGCTTCCCGGTGCTCGCGGTGATCGCATCCACCGCGCTGGTGCTCTCGGCGGTCTACATCCTGTGGATGTACCAGCGGATGATGACCGGCCCTGTCAAAGAGGGCAACGACCGGTTACGGGACTTGGTGCCACGCGAGATCCTTGTCGTCGCACCGCTTATCGCCCTGCTGATCGTGTTGGGGGTCTATCCGAAACCGGCGCTGGACGTGATCAATCCGGCGGTCACCCACACGTTGACCACCATCGATCAGCCTGACCCGATTCCTCAGTTCGCGGAAGGGCCGACGCGATGAACCTGCCAACGCCCGTCGTCGAATACGACCTGCTGTCCCCGATGTTGATCGTCTTCGGGGTGGCCATCGCCGGCGTTCTCGTCGAGGCGTTTCTGCCACGGACGCGTCGATACGCCGCTCAACTCGTGCTCTGCCTCGGCGGGCTGGTCGCCGCGCTGGCGGCGGTGGTGGTGCTGGCGCTCGACCTGCACGGAGAAGTCGGCCGGTCCGCGGTGATGGGCGCGGTCGTCATCGACGCCCCTGCGTTGTTCCTGCAGGCCACCATCCTGCTGGTCGCCGTGCTCGGCATCCTGCTGATTGCCGAACGACAGATCGGGGCACAGCCGGAGGTCGAAAACGGCGCACGAGGGCTTGACGCGTTCACACCGCAGGCATCCGCGATTCCCGGCGCCGTGGCCGAGCAACTGGCCACCAAGGCCGGCATCATCCAGACCGAAGTGTTCCCGCTGACGATGTTCGCCGTCGGCGGCATGCTCCTCTTCCCGGCCTCCGACGACCTGCTGACGATGTTCATCGCGCTTGAGGTGCTGTCACTGCCGCTGTATCTGCTGTGCGGGCTCGCGCGGCGGCGGCGCCTGCTCTCGCAGGAAGCGGCGCTGAAATACTTTCTACTTGGCGCGTTTTCGTCGGGGTTCTTTCTCTATGGCGGCGCGATGCTGTACGGATACGCCGGCACGCTGGATCTGCGCGGGATCGCGGAAGTGGTGGCCGCCGGTTCGGGTAAGACGTCCCTCGCGCTGATCGGTACTGGCCTGCTGTTGGTGGGAGTGCTGTTCAAGGTCGGGGCGGTGCCGTTCCACTCGTGGATCCCCGACGTCTATCAGGGCGCACCGACGCCCATCACCGCGTTCATGGCGGCCGCCACCAAGATCGCCGCATTCGGCGCGATGCTCCGGGTGTTCTACGTGGCCCTGCCCGAACTGCGCGACGACTGGCGGCCGGTGCTGTGGGCGATCGCGATCCTGACGATGATCGTCGGCACGGTGACGGCGATATCGCAGAGCGACGTCAAGCGCATGCTGGCGTACTCGGCGGTTGCGCACACCGGGTTCATCCTCGTCGGCGTGATCGCCGAGAACGAGGCCGGTCTGTCGTCGACCCTTTTCTACCTGTTCGCCTACGGGTTCAGCACGGTCGGCGCATTCGCGGTGGTGAGCCTGGTCCGCAACTCGCTCGGCGAAGAGGACACGTCGATGGAACGGTGGGCCGGGCTCGGCCGACGGTATCCCGTTGTCGCAGTGGTGTTCTCACTGTTCCTGCTCGCCTTCGCGGGAATCCCGATGACCAGTGGGTTCGTCAGCAAGTTCGCGGTGTTCAAGGCCGCAGGTGAGGGCGGCGCCATTCCGCTGGTCATTGTCGGGGTCATCGCCAGCGCGATCGCCGCCTACTTCTACGTGCGGGTCATCGTGTTGATGTTCTTCACCGAACCGCCCGAGGATCCACCCGTGGTGGTGGTGCCGAGTGTGCTGAGCACGGCGGTCGTCACGATCACCGCGGCGATCACGTTCGCGCTCGGGGCGTTGCCGCAGCCGCTGCTGGACCTGGCGAACACCGCCAACCAGTTCCTGCGCTAATCTTTCGCGCGCGAGGGCCCTGCTCGCGCCACTAAGGCAACAGGCCGACCTGGCGGTAAGCCGACTCGAGGTAGCGCTTCATCTGACGGGCATTCGGCGGATTAGGCTGCAGGACACGGTAAGTGACCGCGCCCGCGAGCATGTCGACGAGTACGTCCAGATCGGCGTCGGCAGCAACATCGCCGTCGGCCTGAGCGCGCTCCAGCATGCTGATCACCAAAGCCCGCCGCGGTGCGATGTAATGCGTCCAGTAGGTCTGCATGAGCAGAGGATTCGTGACGGCCGATCCGTAAATCTGTGCCACAAGTGCACGGAAGTTCGGGTCGGCAGCGGTACGGGCCGCCGCCGCGACATTTCGGCGAACGAGTTCCCGCGGAGCGACGGCTTCGATCTCGTCGCGATCAGGCCATTGCAGATCGGAACCGACATGCGATTCGATCGCGTCGGAGACAAGGCGTTCCTTGGTCGACCACCGCCGGTAGATCGTCGGTTTGCCGACGCCTGCGCGTTTGGCCACCTGCTCGATACTCATACCGGCGATGCCGTGCGCAATGAACAGCTCGAGCGCGACCGTCAGCACCGCCCCGTCGATCGCGGCGTCGCGCGGACGTCCTCGCTTGACGGCGTCGCCCGTCATCGGACAGTTCCCGTGTCGAGAGCCCGGTGCAGCCAGCGATCGAGCCCCGCGGGCTGGTCTCCATGCCAGGCCAGATGTCCGTCGGGCCGGACCAGCATCGCGCCGGAGCCCGAGCCGTGCGCCAGCACCGTGACGTGCTCACCGAGCCGCGCCGTCGCGACCTTGCGCAGCGATGCATCCTCGGAGAAGAGTCCCCAGCCGCCCTGCAGGTCGTCGCCCGACAGTCCGGGTACGCGGTCGCCGGGCCGGGGTTTGCGAAACGGCAGAGACCGCTCCGCCAACGGTCCACGCCGGTAGCTGACCCACAGCTGCGAGGTCTGGTATGTCACCCAGCGTTGTACCACGGGCAGATTGACCAGGGGAACTACCAGCCGATCGCGGACGAACCGGCCGAATCGGCCTTGAGCGACATTGACTTTGGTGACTGCACTCGTGCCACGCAGCACCTCGGTCGCCAACGGCCGTCGCTCGCGCTCGTACGAATCGAGCAGCGCCGCATCCGCCCTTTGACTGACCACGAGAGCGAGTTTCCACGCCACGTTCTCTGCGTCGCCCAGTCCGGTCAGCATCCCCTGGCCGCCGAACGGAGCATGCGTGTGCGCAGCGTCTCCTGCCAACAGCACCCGCCCATGACGGTATGTATCGGCGAGCCGTCGGTGGACGCTGAACATGGACAGCCACTCGGCGCCGGTAATGCGGACTTCGCGACCGGTGCGCTCGGGGAGGATCCGGTGAAGCCGGGCGAGAATGTCGGGCTCGGTCGAGTCCTCAGATGGCTGTTGCGGGTCATAAGCGATGACGCGCCAGAGCGTGCCGATGTCGTCGGGCATTGGCATCGCCCCGATCATGCCGTCCTGGTGGATCCAACCTGTGGTGCCGGAGCGGTCGAGGTCCCAGTCGAGGTGGACGTCGGCAAGTAGGAATCGCTCGCTCAGTTTTACCCCAGGAAACCCGATGTGGGTGAGGCGGCGCGTCGTGCTGGCGGCACCGTCGCATCCGATCAGCCAACTGGCGTGTATCTCTTGCCCGTCGCCGACGACCGCGGTGACGTTGCTTGCATCCTGCCGAAGATCGACAAGCGGTGTCCGCCACTCGATTTCACCGCCGAGTTGGCTGACCCTGTCCCGCAAAGTCGCTTCGACCGCGGCTTGGGAGATGACCATCGGGGGTGCGGCGGTGTGCATCCCCGGATCGCCGAACCGTATCCGCATTATCGGCTTGTCCCCGAGATAGGTCGTGATCTTCATCGCGCGCACCGAACGTTGCGGGAGGTCGCCGAGCGCGCCGAGGCGATCGAGAACCTCTGATCCGCGCGCGTGCAGGAAGTTGGCTCGCGAAGTGCTGGCCGGGCCACTCGCCTTGTCGACCACTCGAACCCGCACCCCCTGCCTGAGGAGGCCGCACGCCGCGGCAAGGCCGGCTGGTCCGGCACCCACGACGATGACGTCGACGTCTGGCATGACCGGACTCCTTTATTTGCATTACGATACGGTATCGTAACTGAATGTACGCGATGAAGCCCCGGCCCGCTACATTCAATTGATGACGACCGAACCCCTGGTGCTCATCGTCGACCACGGCGCGGTCCGGGTGCTGACGCTGAACCGTCCCGCCTCACGAAATGCGTTGAGCCGGGACCTGATCAGAGCCGCGTACACCGCCTTGACCGAGGCCGACGCCGACGAGTCGGTGCGGGCGGTGGTACTCACCGGCACCGACCCGGCGTTCTGCGCAGGCGTGGATCTCAAGGAAGCCCAGCGCGACGGCCTGAAGTATTTCGAGGAGTTCCGGTCGCAGAGCTGCATCGCGGCGGTCGCGAAGATGCGCACCCCGATTGTGGGCGCGATCAATGGCGCGACGTTCACCGGTGGCCTGGAGATGGCGCTGGGCTGCGACTTCCTCATCGCCTCCGAACGCGCGGTGTTCGCGGACACGCACGCTCGGGTGGGCATCCTGCCAGGGGGCGGCATGACGGCGCGGCTCCCCCAGGTCGTCGGACTCGCGATGGCCCGCAGGTTGTCGATGACCGGTGAAGTGGTCGACGCAGTGCGTGCCGAGCGCATCGGGTTGGTGACCGAGGTCGTCGCGCACGGCCAGCTACTCGACCGGGCGATCGAGTTGGCCGCCCAGGTCGCCGACGTGCCGGGCCCAGTCATGCTGGGCCTCAAGGAGATCTACACGGCCGGCACCGCCGCGGTGATCGACCCGGCCCTGGCTGCCGAAGCGAAGATCGCGTTCGCCCAGCATCGAGATTTCCAGGGCCTTGGCGACCAGTTCCGCGCGGTGAGCGAGCGCAACAGGCAGCAGATCGAGCACCCGGAATAGGCCAGTTCCTATCGGGGTTGTGGTCCAGATGACCTCATTGACAGGCAAGACCGCACTGGTAACTGGCGCGTCGCGAGGAATCGGGCGCGCAATCGCACAGCGACTGGCAGCCGACGGCGCCACCGTGGCCGTGCACTACGGCAGCAATGACGCCGCGGCCGCTGAAACGATCGACGCGATTCGCGCCGCAGGCGGCGAGGCGTTCGCGGTTCGCGCGCAGCTCGGCGTCGATGGTGACGTCGACACGTTGTTCGCCGCACTCCAGGACGGTCTCGCCGGCAGGCCGCTGGACATCCTCGTCAACAACGCGGCGATCGCCACCTTTGACGCCACCATCGACAAGGCGACACCCGAGCAGTTCGACCGTGAGTTCGCGATCAACGTTCGCGCGCCGTTCTTCATCATCCAGCGCGCGTTGCCGCTGCTGCGCGACGGCGGCCGCATCATCAACATCTCCTCGGGCGTCACCTGGTTCGCCACGCCACAGATCGTCTATTCGATGACGAAGGGCGCGCTCGACGTGCTCGGCCGGTCGTTAGCCAACATCGTTGGCGAGCGCGGCATTACGGTCAACACGGTGTCACCCGGGGTCACCGATACCGACATGAACTCGTGGCTGCACGACAGCGATGACGCCCCGAATGGCTTCACCGAGATCACGGCGCTGAACCGCATCGGCCAGGCCGCCGACATCGCCGACGCCGTCGCATTCTTCGCCTCCGACGACAGCCGGTGGATCACCGGCGAAGACGTCGACGTCAACGGTGGGCTGTTTCTCGGGCCGAAGAACCAGCCGCAACCGCAGTAACGCCGAAAGCTACGTTTCGCAGAGAAAGTGCGCGTGCGGGCCTGCCAAACGTCGCTTTCGACGACGGGTCCAGCCGAGCTAGCCCCGTCGTCGAAGGATGAACTCGACGGTGTGCTTGTCGTCGAAGTCGGGACGCGGCTGAGTGGTCATCTCGACCTGCTTGCGGGCCTGCTCCTGGACCGGCGTATCCGGGTCGAGCACCGAGAGATAGACGTCGTGCGCGGCCAGTGAGGCCACGGCGCGGTCGAGGTATTCGTCGACCACCTCTCCGTGCGTGATCTCGGGCCCGTTCTCGAACAGCCACCGCGGCGGATCTGCAAGCGAATCGTAGGCGGCCGCAACGGCATTGGAGAACTCGATGTGGTCACGCTGGTTCGGTGCGCCCGGCGCCCATTCCGCGCCGCTGTAGATGGTGACCACCATGTCGGGATCCAGCTCCGTGATGGTCTCGGCGATCTTGGCGCGCAGCTCTGGGGTGTTGCGGATATTGCTGTCGGGAAAGTCCCAGAACCGCACGTCGTCGACGCCGACGATGGCGGCCGACCGACGCTGCTCCTGTTCGCGTAGCGGTCCGGCTTCTTCAGGCGCCATGCCGGCGATGCCTGCCTCGCCGCGGGACGCCAGCGCATAGTGCACCGTCTTTCCGGCGTCCGTCCACTTGGCAACGGCCGCGGCGCACCCGTACTCGGGATCGTCGGGATGCGGCACCAGAACCAGCCCCGTGCGCCAATGTGAGGGGAAAGGCTTGGGCTCAGTCATCACCACCTATGTGACCACACCGTGAACGACGATGGCGGTCGTCTGGTCGACCCAATCGTCGCCCAGGGGCTCGCCGGGGCGCAGTAGGACCCGCAACATCGTGGCGCCGCCGATGACCTCGACGAGCCGATCCGGATCGATATCGCGATGCACCTCCCCGCGCTTGACGGCGTCGGCCAATCGGGTCTGGACCGCGACGAACACCCCGGTGAAACGGTCCATCACCCGCGCATTGAGGTCGGCGTCGGCGACCATATCGGCGATCAGCCCCGGCATCGCCGCGCGCACCAGCGGGCTGGTGAACACGTCGGCCGCGGCGACGAGCATGGCGCGGATATCGGCGGTGATGTCGCCCGGCGGCGTCTCGATCGCGGTGGGCGCCGCGGGAAAAGCGGCCTCATGTACCAGCTCGGCCTTGCTCGACCACCGGCGGTAAAGCGCGGTTTTGGTGGTGCCGGCCCGCTCGGCCACCGCCGCCATGGTCAGGTTCGAATAACCGATTTCCACAAGCAGATCCGCGGTCGCGCGCAGTATGGCAGCGTCGATACGCGGATCCCTTGGCCGCCCAGCGCCCGGGGCCTTGTCAAGAGATGACGCGTCTGCTTTCATAACGCTACCCACCGTATCGTAATTGCGGGCCGAAGGAAGAAACTCTTATGCCAACAGAACCGGCTGTCGAAGATGTCAGCCACCTCGAGCGCTCGAGCCGTGACAAAAGCACGCTGCCTACTGTCATATCGCAGTGGCTGTCGACGGTGCTGCCCGGCGGGGTGACACCACAGATCACCGTGGAGAGCGGCATCGACGCCAACGGCATGTCGTCCGAGACGATCATCCTGACCGGCCGTTGGGACGAGGACGGCCGGCAGCGGCAAGAGAAGTGGGTGGCCCGCGTCGCTCCCACCGCCGAGGACGTGCCGGTGTTCTCGTCCTACCGGATGGACCATCAGTTTGACGTGATCCGGCTGGTGGCCGAGAAGACCGATGTGCCCGTGCCGCGGGTGCGATGGCTGCAGGCGGACGGCTCGGTGCTGGGCGCGCCCTTCTTCCTGATGGACTACGTCGAGGGCCAAGTGCCGCCGGACATGATGCCCTACACGTTCGGCGACAACTGGTTCGCCGACGCGCCGCCCGAACGCCAGCGTGAACTACAGGACAGCACGGTGGACGTCCTCGCCGATCTGCACTCGATTCCCGATCCCGAGCAGACGTTCGGGTTCCTCTCGGACGGGTCGGATCCGAATGCGTTGCGGCGCAACCTCAACTGGCTCAAGGACTGGTACGCGTTCGCCGTGCCCGATATCGGTCGATCCAGCCTGATCGAGCGCGCCCTCGAGTGGCTCGAGACCAATTGGCCGGCCGACGTCGCCGCGGCCGACCCGGTGCTGGTGTGGGGCGACTCCCGCGTCGGCAATGTGCTCTACGACGATTTCCGGCCCGTCGCGGTACTGGACTGGGAGATGGCTGTGCTTGGCCCGCGTGAGATGGATGTTGCGTGGATTATCTTCGCGCATATGGTCTTTCAGGAGCTCGCCGGTCTGGCCGGCATGCCGGGTCTGCCCGATTTCATGCGTGAGGACGACGTGCGCGCACGGTACGCCGAACGCACCGGAGTCGAGCTGGGCGACCTGCAGTGGTTCTACGTGTACTCGGCGGTGATCTGGTGCTGCGTGTTCATGCGCACCAGCGCCAGGCGGGTGCGCTTCGGAGAGATCGAGAAGCCCGACGACGTCGAATCGCTGTTCTACCACGGTGCACTGCTGAAACGACTCATGGGAGATGACGCCTGATGCTCGGACCCACCGACGAATTCCCCATCCACCAACTCCCCCAGCCGATCGCCTGGCCAGGCTCGTCGGATCGTAACTTCTACGACCGCTCCTACTTCAACGCCCACGACCGCACCGGCGACCTGTTCCTGATCACCGGCATCGGGTACTACCCAAACCTCGGGGTCAAGGACGCGTTCGTGCTGCTGCGCAGGGGCGACACCCAGACCGCGGTGCATTTGAGCGACGGCATCGACTCCGACCGCCTCAACCAGCATGTGGGCGGCTACCGCGTCGAGGTCACCGAGCCGCTGCACAAGCTGCGGGTCATCCTCGAAGAGACCGACGGCATGGCCGTCGATCTGACGTGGGAAGGCTTGTACCCCGTCGTGCAGGAGCAACGACACATTCTGCGCACCGGCACCCGAGTGACGCTGGACGCGCAGCGATTTGCCCAGCTGGGCTCGTGGAGTGGCGTCATCGCGGTGGACGGCGAGGAGATCGCCGTCGACCCCGCGGTCTGGATCGGCTCACGCGACCGGTCGTGGGGCATCAGGCCGATCGGTGAGCCCGAGCCTGCGGGCAGGCCCGCACATCCGCCGTTCGAGGGCATGTGGTGGCTGTATGTGCCGATGGCGTTCGACGACTTCGCGATCGTGCTGATCATCCAGGAGGAGCCCAGCGGATTCCGCAGCCTCAACGACTGCACGCGGGTCTGGCGCGACGGCCGGGTCGAGCAGCTCGGCTGGCCGCGGGTGAAGATCCACTACACCTCCGGCACCCGAATTCCCTACGGCGCCACCATCGAGGCCACCACACCCGACGGTGCGCCGGTGCACCTTGACGTCGAATCGAAGCTGCCGGTACCGATCCACATCGGCGGCGGCTACGGCGGAGACTCGGACTGGCTGCACGGGATATGGAAGGGCGACAAGTTCACCGAGCGGCTCAGCTATGACATGACCGACCCAGCGGTCAACGGCCGCAGCATGTTCGGCGTCATCGACCACGTCGGGCGCGCGGTGTGCACCGAGGGGGGAAAGTCCTCGGAAGGGTGGGGCCTCTTCGAGCACGGTGCGCTGGGCCGTCACGATCCTTCGGGCTTCGCGGACTGGTTGACCGTCTCGCCCTAGAGTGGTTTCGGCGCGCGTACAGGCGCTGGCCGCCGGTTAGCGCGCCGAAATCGCGAAGAGGGCAGCCGCCGCGAGCAACTCGACAAGGCAATAGAACCAGTTCGGGTAAAACGCCGTTCGCGCGTCGACGACCGCGGAGACGACACGACCGAACGCCATCCCCGCCAGCGCGGCGCCGACGGTGAGAAGAATGCCCTTGCGGACGCCATCCTCGACCGCCGCGTAGGCCAGCACCCCGGCGATCGCCAAACCGAATCCGCCGTACACCGCGCGCACCTCCGAGCGCGACGTGGCTTCGGTGAGGGTGATGCCGAATGGCCGTATCAGTGCAGCGGGCGCAGCAAGGGCGTACACGCCCATGCCGGCGAAAAACACACCGATCACCGCGATGACCGCAACAGCCACGGTAGCCTCCTGTCCGACGAGCTAGGAGGCCAGCATGACCGCAGATGCGGCTCCCGCGCTTCCACAAACCTGCTATCCGACCGTTTGGCTCTGGCCGGGCCAGGCGCTGTATGCGGGCCCCAGCCTGAATCTCGCGCCGCATTCGGGATCGGTGTGGTGCCTGGCCGTCGGCATCGGCGGACCGCTGACGGTCGCCACGCAGGACGGGATCACGCGCGACGGACACAGCGTGCTGATCCCCCCGCGGCTCACCCACCACCTGACCTGCCACGGCGACGCGCTGGTGTCGTGCTACCTGGAGCCGACGTCGGACCGCGCCGATGCCGGCCGACACAAGTTCGGCGTATGGCGCGGTGATATCGGCGTTGGGCATGTTGACGAGGAACGCCTGCAGTTCATGCCTACGGACGACGAAACCGCCGACTATTGGCTGGATCTTGCCGCGCCGTCGGCACGCCGCCGCATCGACCCGCGAATCATACAGGCCGCCAACCGGATTCGCGAGGACCCGGCCACCACCGTATCGTCGGCCGAACTGGCCGCCGAGGCGGGACTGTCCGAGTCGCGATTCCTGCACCTGTTTCGCGACGAGCTGGGTACCAGCATGCGCCGCTACCGCGTGTGGGTGCGGTTGGTGCACGCGGGCACCGCGATCGCCGCGGGCGCCAACCTGACCGAGGCGGCCATGAAATCCGGCTTCGCCAGCCCATCGCACCTGGCCGATCGATTCAAGTCGACCTTCGGGCTCAGCGCGTCACAGCTTCTGGCGACGGGGCTGACCCTGCGGACGCCCTAGCCACCCTGCCGAACACCATGGAGTCCTCGATGGACTCGAAGCGACGGCCGAGCACGTCGCGCAGGTAGTTGTGCGTCAGCGCCCACGGCCTGCGAGTCCCCGACTTCGGCAGCACGTCCAATGCCCTGAGCACATAGCCGGATTGCAGGTTGAACGCGGGCTGTTCGGGCATGGCCACATCGCCGAGGTGCGGAAAAGCTCGCGTGTAGCCGCGAGAATCCATGTAGGCCAACAGGTTCGCCACCGAGCGTGCCGTCATATCGGCCCCAAGCGTCCACGAGGCGTTCGTGTAGCCCATGCACCACGCGGCGTTGGGCACGTCCTGGAGCAGATGCCGCTTGAACACGAACCGTTCGTGCGGCTTGACCTCGGCGCCGTCGACGCTGATCGTGATGCCACCGAACGCCTGCATCTGGATACCGGTGGCGGTGATGATGACGTCGGCGTCCAGATGCCGCCCAGACCGAAGCGCAATGCCCGTCTCGTCGATGTGGTCGACGTGGTCGGTGACCATGTCCACGTCTCCCGCACTGACGGCCTTGTACAGGTCGCTGTCGAGGATGAAGCATAGCCGCTGATCCCACGGGTTGTACGGCGGCTTGAAGTGGGTGTCGATGTCGTAACCGGGGGGCAGGTTCTGCTCGGCGATGCGACGAAGCGTGCGCTTGCTGAATTCCGGAGCCTTGCGCGCGATGGCCCACAGCAGGCTGCCGAACAGTGCGTTGCGCCACCGCACGATGAAGTGGGCGATCCGCGGCGGCAACGCCTTCCGGATCGCGTTGGCGGTCGGTTCCACCCTCATCGCGGAGATCATGTACGACGGCGTGCGCTGCAACATGGTCACGTGCGCGGCCTTCTCGGTCAGCGACGGGATCATGCTGACCGCGGTCGCGCCGCTGCCGATGACGACGAGCCGCTTGCCTGCGTAGTCGAGTGACTCTGGCCAGTGTTGCGGGTGCACCACGTCGCCGGCGAAACTCTCGATGCCAGGAAAATCCGGCGCGTAAGGCTCGTCGTAGTTGTAGTAGCCGGTGCCGAAGAACAGGAACCGCCCGCGATAGGTCTTGGGCACGCCATTCTGCTCGGTCTGCACCGTCCAGGTGTCGGTGCTCGAATCCCAGTCCACTGACCGCACATATGTGCCGAACCGGATGCGCTTGTCGATACCGTGTTTTCGCGCCGTATCGGCCATGTACTGCCAGATGTCTTCGCCGTCGGCGATCATTTCGGGCCGCGTCCACGGTTCCCACGGAAAGCACAACGTGAAGATGTCGCTGTCGGAGCGTATTCCGGGGTAGCGGAACAAATCCCACGTGCCGCCGAGGCGCTCGCGTCGTTCCAGGATCGTGTAACTCAGGTGCGGGTTCTTCTCACGGATACGGTAGGCGGCCCCGATGCCGGAGAACCCCGCGCCGATGATCAAGACATCGCTGTACTCGGGCTCGTTGGTGCGCACCCGACACCTCCTAGGCAGACTTGACAGCGTCCTGCGACGCGCGGCCGAACACCATCGACTCCTCGATGCGGTCGAACCGGTGGTCGATGACATCCAGCACGTAGTTGTGCCGAACGTTCCACGGCCGATGGGTGCCCGATTTCGGTAGCACATGTGCAGCACGCTGCACGTATCCGGCGTTGATGTTCCATGCCGGCTTCTCCGGCATCGGCTGATCGCCGAGGTGCGGGTAAGCGTGGGTGTAGCCACGAGAATCCATGTAGGACAGCAGCTTCGCCACCGCTCGTGCGGTCAGATCGGCCCGCAACGTCCATGACGCGTTGATGTATCCGACGCACCACGCCATGTTCGGGATGTCCTCGAGCATGTGCTCCTTGTAGACGAACCGATCCTGCGGCTTTACCTCCGCGCCGTCGATGCTCACCGCGACACCGCCGAGTGCCTGCAGCTGAAGGCCGGTGGCGGTGACAATGACGTCGGCGTCGATGTGCGTGCCGGACTTGAGCACGATGCCGCTGGCATCGACCTGGTCGATCTGGTCGGTGACCACGTCGGCACGGCCGTCGCTGACCGCGCTGTAGAGATCGTTGTCGAGGATCAGGCACAGCCGCTGATCCCACGGGTCGTACCGCGGCTTGAAGTGCACGTCGACCGGATATCCCTGCGGCAGATTGCGTTTCGCGCCGCCCCGGATCAGCCACTTGCTGAACCTTGGGGCCTTGCGCGCGATGACGTACGTCAAGACGGTGAACGTGGTGTTGTACCAGCGGACCACGGTATTGGCGGCCCGCAACGGAAGTACTCTGCGGATCGCCTGCACCACAGGGTGAACCCGCGGCATAGACAACATGTACGTCGGCGACCGCTGCAGCATTGTGACGTGGCCGGCCTTCTCGGTCAGCGACGGAATCATGCTGACGGCGGTCGCGCCACTGCCGATGACCACGATCCGCTTACCCGTGTAGTCCAGCGACTCGGGCCAGTGCTGCGGGTGCAGGACCTCGCCGCTGAACTGCTCGATGCCGGGGAACTCCGGCTTGTAGGGCTCGTCGTAGTTGTAATAGCCGGTGCCGAAGAACAAGAACCGGCTGCGATAGGTCTTTGGCGCACCATCCTGCACGGTCTGCACCGTCCAGGTGTCGGTGCTCGAATCCCAATCGGCCGAGAGGACGTGGGTGTTGAACCGGATGTGCTCGTCGATGCCGTACTTGCGGGCGGTTTCGGTCAGATAGTGGCGGATATCGTGACCGTCCGCGACGTTCTCCGGTCGCGTCCAGGGCTCGTAGGGGTAACTCAGCGTGAAGATGTCGCTGTCGGACCGGATGCCCGGATAGCGGAACAGGTCCCACGTGCCGCCGATTCGCGCGCGCCGCTCCAGAAGCGTGTACGTCAGCTTCGGGTTCTTATCGTGAATGCGATACGCGGCCCCGATGCCCGAGATTCCGGCACCGATGATCAGCACATCGGTGTATTCGGCCTCTTCGGAACCCATCGAGAACCTCCTTTGGTCCGCCTGGGTACCACGATAGGGCTCAGCTGTTGAGCGCGTCGACGATCTATGCCAACGCACAGACCGCCGGTCGTGAGAGCCTAGGGATGTGACCATCCCAGCCAGTGCCGATGTCGTCATCGTGGGTGCGGGTTTCGCCGGGCTGACGGCGGCGCGCGATCTGGTCAGGCACGGGCACGACGTGGTGGTTCTCGAGGGACGCGACCGCGTCGGTGGCCGATCATCGAGCACGACGATCGCCGGCGCGCCGATCGACCTCGGCGGCACATTCGTCGGCCCTACTCAGGACGCCATCCTTGCGCTGGCCAAGGAGTTGGGCTGCCAGACCGAGCCAACCCACACGCGCGGCAAGAACCTGATCCGATGGCGCGGCAAGGTCCGGTCGTATCGCAGCACCATTCCCAAGCTGTCGATCATCGAGCTGGTCGATGTGTCTCGCATCCAGTGGCGATTCGACCGGGTCAGCCGGCGGGTGCCGGTCAACGAACCGTGGACGTCGTCGCTCGCCAAGATCCTGGACTCCAAGACCCTCGACCAGTGGCTGCGGTACGTGCACGCCAGCGCGTCGACAAGAGATCTGATGGCGATCATGGCCAGGGTGACGTGGGGGTGTGAGCCCGAAGACGTGTCGATGATGCACGCCGTGCGCTACGTCAAGGCCGCAGGCGGCATCGGCCGCATGCTCGACGTCGAAGGCGGCGCCCAGCAGGACCGCTTCCCCGGCGGCACCCAGCAGATCGCGCTGCGGATGGCCGAGGAACTGAACTCGCGTGTGCATCTGGACACCATCGTGCGCGGTATCGAACGACGCGCGGGCGGCGACCTGGCGGTGCGGTCGGATCGCGGCGAGATCACCGCCAAGGCCGTCGTGGTGGCGATCCCGCCGGCACACCGCGCGGGCATCGAGTTCGATCCCGCGCTCCCTCCCGAGTACGAAAAGCTCCCAGAACACTGGCCACTCGGGAAGTTGAGCAAGGCGTTCGCCGCCTACGAGACACCGTTCTGGCGCGCGAACGGCTGCTCGGGTGAGGCGCTCTCGGACGAGGGCCCGGTGTTCATCACCTTCGACGTCAGTCCCGGCGACGGCGGGCCCGGCGTGCTGTTGGGCTTCACCGACGCGCGGTCCTTCGACTCACTGCCGCCTGCCGAGCGCCGCGAACGTGCGCTGGCCGGCTTCGCGACGTTTTACGGCGACGCGGCAACCAAGCCGATCGACTACGTCGACCACTGCTGGGGCACAGAGGAATTCGCGCCCGGCGGCCCGACCGCCGCGGTTCCGCCGGGTTCGTGGACGACGTACGGGCCGTGGCTGCGCAAGCCGATCGACGGCATCTTCTGGGCGGGCACCGAGACCGCCGACGCATGGACCGGCTTCTTCGACGGCGCCGTCCGCTCGGGTCAGCGCGCGGCCAGCGAAGTGCACCGCGCGCTGTCGGACTGATGGATTTCCGTGCGGCCAGTGTGGACTCGATACACGCTTTTCGCGGTTCAGCGTGCGGGTAATCCACGTTCGCGCATAAAGAGTTAGGCGCTTCGCTCCTGGCGCACCGACTCGATGAGCAACCGCAGCTGCTTGTTGACCTCACCGGGGCGCTCGACGATGGCGCAGTGGCCGCAGGGCAACTCGACGAACTGCGCAAGGTTCGGCGCCATCTTGGCGATGCGGCGCGACGAGACCATCGGCAACAGCCGATCCCGCTCGCTGCCGATCACCAAGGTCGGGACCGTCAGGTTCGCCAGCCCGATGTGCTCGGGGCCGAGCGCATCGACCAGCGTGCGCGCCCAGCCGCCGCGGCCGGCAGGCGGCGTCGACGTGAACAGCTCGTAGATGAAATCGACGATCGCGGGGTCGGCGTCACGGCCGACCGCGATCGTCGAAACGAACCGCCGGCTGGGCCGGTCGGCCGCACGGAGCAAGGGGGCCGCACCGAACGTCTTAAGCAGAGTGCCCGCAGCGCGGACGCGCGCGTCGGCCAACCGCGCCGGGGCGGGCAGGAACTGCACATTGCGCAACAGGTCACCGGTGGTCGTGTTGATCAGCGCGACGGCGTCGGTACGTTGCGCCACCCGCTCGGGGTACCGGTCGGCCCATGACGTGATGGCGATGCCGCCCATCGAATGCCCCGCCACGACCGCACGTTCGCCCGGCGCCAGCGCCGCATCGAGGACGGCGTCGAGATCTGCTGCGAGGTGATCGAGGCTGTACCCGTTCCGCCGCACAGGGACGCCGCTGCGACCGTGGCCGCGATGGTCGAACGCGATGACGCGATGGTCCTGGGACAGGTCGGCAATCTGGTACGCCCACACCCGCAGGGCGCACGTGATGCCGTGTGCGAGCACGATCGGATAGCCGTCTTCCGGCCCGAAAACCTCGGCATGCAGGCGAGTGCCGTCTGTGGAGCGGATCGCCATGGCACGACCGGGCGGTAGCGCGTCGGCCGCGGCGAATCGCCTCGCCTTTCGGCCGATCTCCTGACCACGTCTCATGCGTGCTCCCATCGGGTTCGGCAACACTGCCGGAACACGTCATCCTACCGGTTGGTAGGGGGCCTACCCCGCGGGAGTTAAATGGTGCGATGCGCGCGATACAGATAGCCCGGCTCGATGGTCCACAAGCTGCGGAGCTCGTCGAGATCGACGAACCGGACGGCGGCAGCGGCGTCGTCATCGATGTGCATGCGGCAGGGGTGGCGTTCCCCGACGCGCTGCAGTCGCGCGGGCTTTACCAGTACAAACCGGAGATGCCGTACACGCCCGGCGGCGAGATCGCGGGCGTGGTGCGAAGTGCGCCCGACGGCGCGCATGTCTCTGCGGGCGATCGGGTTGCTGGGCTGACGATGATCTGCGGCGCGATGGCCGAAGTTGTTGTGCTGGAACCGGATCGGGTGTTCAAGCTGCCGGACAATGTGTCGTTCGAGGCAGGCGCGGGGCTGCTGTTCAACGACCTCACGATGCACCACGCGTTGCGGACGCGGGGCCGGCTGGCCGACGGTGAGACCGTGCTGGTGCACGGCGCGGCAGGCGGCATCGGCACGTCGACCCTGCGACTGGCGCCCGCGTGGGGTGCGTCGCGGACCATCGCGGTGGTCGGCTCCGAGGAAAAAATCCCTGTCGCCAAGGCCGCGGGCGCCTCCGACGTGGTGCTCGCCGACGGTTTCAAGGACGCGGTGAAGGAGCTCACGGGTGGGCGCGGCGTGGACATCGTCGTGGATCCGGTCGGCGGCGACCGGTTCACCGACTCGCTGCGCTCGCTGGCGCCTGGCGGGCGCCTGCTGGTGATCGGGTTCACCGGCGGTGAGATCCCGACCATCAAGGTCAACCGGCTGCTGCTGAACAACGTCGATGCGGTCGGTGTCGGTTGGGGCGCATGGGCTTTGAGCCATCCCGGGTACCTGGCCGAGCAGTGGGCAGAACTGGAGCCGCTGCTGGCGTCGGGCAAGGTATCTGCGCCCGACCCTGAGGTCTATCCGTTCGAGCGGGCCGCCGACGCGATCGCCTCGCTGGAGGACCGCACCGCCAAGGGCAAGGTCGTCGTCAAACTGCGATGAGCGCTCCAACAAGTACGGGTCGGCCCATGCGCTGATGATCCGCGCGGCTCGCGCCGCCTGGTTCTTCCCGGTCAGTAGGTGGTCGGCGCCCTCGAGAGAGACGAAGCTGCGCGGGTGCCTGGCGGCACGGAAGATCTCGCTGGCGTTGGCGATGCCGACGGTGTTGTCGGTCGGCGAGTGCATGACGAGCAGCGCGCGATGCAGGGTGCGGATCCGCTCGTTTAGGTCCGCGGCGCGGACGTCCTCGATGAAATGCCGCTTGAGGGTCAGCGCCTTGCCGCCGATGAGGAACGGCGCCTCGCCCTCGGCGTCGATGCGCTCGCACAGCGCGTCGTAGTTGTGCTCGACGTGGGCGGGTTGGTACGGGGCGCCGATGCTGGCCACCGCCACGATCTGCGGGCAATGGTGGGCCGCGGCGATGACCGCCGAGCCCCCGAAGGAGTGTCCGACGAGCAGGCGTACCTCGCGGCCCGAGGTGTTCATGTACTCGACCGCGCGGGCCGTGTCGGCGACCTTGTGGGAGAACGATCCGTCGCCCCAGTCCCCGTCGGACTCACCGAGGCCGAGGTTGTCGAAGCGGAGCATGCCGATGCCCTCGCTCGCGAGCTGTTTACAGATCCTGCTCGCGGCCGGGGAGTCCTTGCCAAGCGTGAAGCCGTGGGCGAAGACCCCCCATCCGCGTACCTCGCCCTCCGGGACGTCGACGAGGCCCGCCAGGGTGGGCCCGGTGGTGCTGGGGAATTTCACGCGCTCGGCCACCGCGTAATCCTGTCAGCTCGCGGTGAGCGCTTCTCGTTCGGCGAGCTTCTTGAGCACAAGCAGCTGTTTGCGCATCATCACCAGATTGACCAGCGCAAGCATCTGGCCCAGCAGCCAAGGACCGCGAAACAGCACCCGCACGTGCAACCGGGTGCCGCCAGCGTCGGGGTGCACGGAATAGGTGTTGCTCGTCGCGGCCAAGCGTGACATCGCGCTGGCCGCCGGTGGCCGCAGCGTGATGTGCTCGTCTGTCGTGAACGCCGCGAGCTCGAAAATGTGAGTGCGGCCGAAGATCCGGACGAACGGCTGCCCCACCGACAGCTCGGTGAGATCCGCGGACCGGACGCGCGGGCTGCGACGGCCGGTGTTGTCGAGGAGGTCATAGCTATAGGGCGCGGCGCGCAGCTGGCACAGCCACGCGAACACGACCGGAGCCGGTGCGTCGATCGAGATCGCGCGGTCCAGAGGTACCCCGCCGGGCACGAGATCGTCGCAGGGCAGGCTCGCCGTTCGCTCGGAGGAGGTGACGTTCCATGTGGTGCCGAACATCCCTTTATATTAACCACTGTCTATATAGATGGCAATGCAAATTCTAGTCGCCTTCGTGGATCGAGCGCTTGACCTCCAGCCGTCGCAACTTGCCCGACGACGTCCGTGGCAGTGCGCCGGGCCGCACGAGGATGACGTCCGAGGGCACGATGCCGCATTCGGACGCGACTCGCTGGGTGACATCAGCGCGGACCCGCGCCTCGTCGGGTCCACGGAATTCCGCCACGATCACGACGCCGGGACGGATGGAGCGCTCGCCGACCCCGACGGCCACGACGGCGCCCTCGCGAACGCCTTGCGCCGCTGCGGCCACCCGCTCGACCTCGGCGGGGAAGACGTTTCGTCCTGCGACCGTGATGAGCTCCTTGGCTCGCCCGCACACCACCAGGCCACCATCGACGAAGTAACCCAAATCGCCGGTAGGAAACCATGATTCGGTATCGCGCGGTGCGTCGCCGCGATATCCCGACATCAGTGAGGACCCGCGGATCATGATCTCACCGGCGCCACGTTGGGTGGCGTCATCATGCGACTCGATGCGGACCTGCATCCCCTGGATCGCCTCGCCGAGGATGGCGTGGCCGTCTTCATCCGCGATCAGACCGCGACCCGGCTCGGGAACTGTTACCGCACAAGTAGATTCGGCGAGACCGTACGACGGGGCCAGCGCGCCCGCGCAGAACCCGAACCGCGCCATCTCGTCGGCGAATCGTCGGGTGAGTTCGCAGTCGACCGGTTCGCCACCGTTGAGCGCGAAACGCAGATCACCGAGGTCGACGTCGGTGACCCGGCGTGAGTACTTACCGATCAATCCATAGGCCATGTTGGGAGCCGCCGTGATGGTGGCTCGGCTCTCGGTGAGCCAGTTGAGCCACCGGAACGGCGATGCCTGAAACGCCGTCGTCGGCGCCTGCCACACGTCGGTGCCGCCAAGCGCACCCGCCAACAGCAGGCTCAGGCCCATGTCGTGGTAGAGCGGTAGCCACGAGCAGCCGACGTCGGCGGGCGTCACGCCGATGCGGGCGTTGAGGCCACTCAGGTTGGCCAATACCGCGTCCGGTGAAAGTTGCACTGTTCGTGGGCTTCCCGTCGAGCCGGCAGTGCCCTGCAGAATCGCCACCGGCGCGGTCCCGTCGGGCGGCACGAAGGTGGTCGAACGTGATATGGGCGCAACGGAATCGAGCTCCTTGACCAGTGGCCGTCCTTCGGCGACGGACAATTGCTCGAGGTGCGCGCCTTGGCTGAGGACGTGGCCGATTCCCATGCCCTCGAATCGAGCAAGGGTCTTCTGCGCCCACTGACCCGGATCGGCACCGCGGACCGGCCCCGGGGCAATCGACACGGCGGTCCCGGCCTGGAAGGCACCCAGAATCGCCGCGATCTGTTCGACGGTGGGGTCACCGGTCAGACCGACGGCGGTGACCTCTTCGTTCAGGAACCAGTCGGCGATGTTCTCCGATCGCGCGTGGACCTCCGGCCACGGGTGGCGGGTCCACGTTCCTTCGGTTAGGACGACTAGATAGTTTCCGCTGCCAGCCAAGCGAGTGGCAAAGGCCGAGGCCAACGAGTTCATCACACCCTCGACTATCTGAACCGTGCATACGGACGGTCTAGGTCCGGTTGACTGCGGCCAAAGCTAACGCATGGCAGTTCGCTCCGGGCGACTACGTGGGAAGCACCAGCCGGGAGCTGCCATAGCTGACGGTGTGCGTCGATGGGACAAGCCGGTGGGCCGTCAGTGGCGGCTCCTCGGTACCGGTATTTCGGGAGAACCGCGGATGCGAGCCGCCGGCGACAAGGAGCCTGACCCGGTGGCCCGCCTTGAAGCGGTGGGCGATCGCGTCGAGGCCGACGTGCAGCGGCGCGGGCCGGTCATGGTTCAGCCGCTGGAAGCCGTCGCTGACATTGCGGGATCGCCCGTCGGCGTCCACGTCGCTCAACCGGACGAACACGTCGGCGTGCGGGATGTCGGTCGTGTGGGCGAGTTCGACGTACGGGAATCCGACGACTTCGAGATCCTCGGTCAGCGGCGCCGTGGTGTAGGTCAGCACGTCGGCGCGTTCGGCGAGCCGACTGTCGTTGCGCTGCCCCGCTTTTACCGAGAGCAGCCGCCCGCCGATGGTCGGTGTCGGGTCGGCGGGGTCGTAGACGAAGCTCGAGGGTTTTGCGCCGGACGGCGGAGGTTCCTCACCGAGGGCCTGCCCGGGCATCAGGTAGAGCACTTTCTGGTCGGCGGGCGGCGGCCAGTCGGGCAGATCGCGCCACTCCCCCGCCCCGGTGACGAAGATCTGCACCGGACTGCTCCGCTGGTGGTCGGCGGCGCCGGCGAGATGTTCGGCCAGCCATTCGAGCGCATCGCGGGTGGTGCGGCCGGCGCCGGTGCTGCCGACCTGACCGTGTGTCCACGGACCGATCGTGAGCGCGACGTCGCGGTCACGCGACCGCAGGGCCTGATATTGGCGCAGCGACTGGTCGAGGAAGATGTCCTGCCAGCCGGTCACCAGCAGCACCGGGATGTCCACGTTGTCCAGCGCGGCGTGCATCCGCGTCGGCCGCCAGTATTCGGCCGCGGTATCGGGGTGCGCCACCCACGTCTGATACCACGGCGCCGCGTCGCCGAGAAGCGCCTCGGCGGCCGCCCCGAGCGGCAATGCAGCCAGCGCGGGGTCGACACGCCAGCGGCCGGCAAGTCCCATGATGAACGGCTTGACGCTGCCGTCCTCCTGGTGGGCGACAAGATCACTCCAGCCGAGGAAGTCGCCGAGCAGGAACGCACCACTGCCCCACACCACTTCCCCGAGGTCATGTGGTCCGACGGAGATGATGGCGGTGGACAATTCGGGCGGTGGGTCGACGAGCATCGCCCACTGCGTGAAGCCGAGATAGGACCCGCCCATGGTGGCAAGTCGCCCGGTGAACCACGGCTGTTCACGGAGCCATGCGACGGTGTCCGCGCCGTCTTCGACCTCGCGCCGGCCTGGCTCGAAGTCACCGCCGGAGCCGAAAGTGCCACGCACGCTTTGTAAGACGACGTGATAACCGCGGGCGCAGTACACGTACGCCGTTTGGAAGGCGGCGAACCGACCGCGGCCATACGGACCGCGCAGCAGGATGGTGCCCGCAGGCGTCGACGTCGTCGGCGCGTAGTGGTCGGCGAGCAGGGTGATGCCGTCGCGCATCGGCACCGCAACGTCCCGGTGCACGGTGTATTCAGTGGTCGGTGGCGGCAGGTGCAACAAGCGCGTGAGGGCCTTGTCGATCCACCGCGTCGATGGCGACGCCAACTTCAATCTCCCCCCGCTGCCGAATCGCCCCTCGGAGGCATTGTGTCCGAAGGCGTCTCGACCGGGGTCGGGTTTGGAGTTTGCGTTCAGCTACACAGGAACATCTGCGCCGAGTCGTAGATGAACTGGGCGTCCGCCGGGCTCCTGAGTTGCGTGCTGGAGTAGATCGCGTTGACCGTCTGGGCAGCCGGTATTCCCTGCCCGCTGGCTGCACAGACCTGGTTGCCCAGCGCCACCAATTGCGCGTCGGGGCCCGCGATGCGGCCGTTGGTGCGCACGTCGTACAGGAAGTCCGTCGGGTCCGCCGATCCGACGCCGGCACCGGCGAGTGATACGCCCGCGGCCGTCAGCGCGACTGCGGCACCGACGATCAGCTTGTTGCGCCTCATTGTGTTACCTCCGGTCAGGAGTTTTCGTGATGGGGCCAACGCTGGCACTCCCCAGCCGCCCCGGCACGCGTAGTGCACTACCCGCATTCAGGTAGCGCACTACGCTAGAGCTTCATAATCCGGCGGCGAAGTGTGTCCTTAGCAGCAAGTTCTCGTTTGAAGGACACCGACCATGACCACCATCGAGCACAACAAGGGTGAAGGCCCGCCGGTCCCAGAAGCACTCACCGGCGACAACCACCTCACGAGCTTCGTCGGCTACCGCGCAGGATCCTCCCGTGCGCGCAACGGCAGATCTCCCACGATCAGCCCGTCCTTCGTAGCTCCTGGTACGACGAGTCCAGGATCTCCGTCCAGCGAGCGGGATCGGGCCACCGGCGTCGAGGTCCGCGTGCACGGCATCGGTGACCATGCCACTTACAGCGCGCTGGGGACGCCGAACTACAAGGAATTGGTCGACAGCCGGGTGTGGATCGGCCGGTTGCCCAGCCTTCCTGCGCACAAGCTGAGGCTGGTGAACTGGAGCAGGGCGAACCGGCAGATCACCCGCCACCTGAGTTGGTATCTCGCGTTCCCGTTCACGCTGCTCAACGTCGCAGGCTACATGGAGCCCAAGGAGTGGCGGTCGCGCGTCGCGATGCGGGTGGGGATCGGCGTCGCGAGCATCTGCCTCACCGTCGCGATGGCGGCCTGGATCACCGTCATCACCGAAACAGCTTGGCGGGCCTTCACCTCCGACGACGACCGGCTCACGGTGATCGTGCTGCAGGTGTTTGGGCCCAGCCTGCTGATCGTGTTCATCATCTACCGAATGATCGTGGGCCGGGCACTGGTCGACAAGGGCGGCGCGATGATCTCCGTGCTGAGCATCGCCGCGCTTGTCGGGTTGATCGGGTATCTGCACTCGAAGCCCGCTTCGCGCACCACGGGCCCGTTCCACCGCCTCTTCGTCAAAGTTGAGGGGAACGCGATCGACCCGATGATGACGATCGTCGGGTTCACCACGGTGATCGTCTGGGGCATCGCGCTGGCGTTGTGCGCCTTCGGAATTCGCAAACGGCGCGCAGGGGCAAGCTTCGCGGGTGCCGCCGCGCTACTGGCCGTTGCGGTGGCGCTGCTGCACACCGCGGGATCGATACTCCGCCTCTTCACCGCTAGCGTGACGAGCCTGCTGCCGTCCAACCCCGACCGGGTGGTGGTGCACAGCGCCCCGTCACAGCCGGGCTTTCAGCCGATCGGAAATGTGCTGCTGCCCAAGCCCGATGATCTCTACAACACCGAGCAGGTCGTGATCACCATGGGCAAAGCCCTACGGATCGACCTCATCCCGGTCTTCTTTCTCGTCATGCTGGTCGTGTTCGGCGGGCTGCTATGGCTGGAGCTGTGGTGGCGCAGACACAAGGACACCGGCGGTGCCGCGGTGAGTGCCGATGCGCCGCGGGCCGGCCGTCCGAGAAGGACCAAGGCGCCGAGCAAGACCCATCTTCTTGTCGACAAACTGCCCGAACACCTCGCTCCCGCAGTCATTGTGGCCATGCTCGCGACCGGGGCGGTGTGGATGGGAATGATCTTCTGGTTCGCCGATGCCCGTGGCCAGTTCGTCAGTCACCTGCTGATCGGCCTGAAGATCCTCGGTGCTGTCGCGATCGTGATGATCATCCTGCGCAGGCCGCAGACGCTGGCCGAGCGGCTGCGACGAACGTTCGGTTCGGTCGCCGACATCGCGGGCTTCTGGGCACCGGATCTTCACCCGCTCGCCGGCGCCTCCTACCGTCGCGCACTGTTGTCGGGTATCCGGCAGGCGATCAACGACCTGGTCCTGGACTACCCGGACGACCCGATCGCGTTGGTCGGCCACAGCCAGGGCTCGGTGGTGTGCGCGTGGTTTGTCCGGGGCGGACATTGGACCGAGCGCCGAGCAGAAGGCATGACCGACCGCCAGGCACTCAAGATCCGGCTGTACAAGGTCGATAGGACGCCGTCGAACCGGATTGCCTTGTACACCTGCGGATCACCGCTGCACTCGCTGTATGCCACGTTCTTCCCGCGCTATTTCGACGCGGACTTCTTCAAGTCGACGCGGCAGATGACGTGCCAGGGATCCCGCTGGCGCAACTACTGGCGCCAGACCGATCCGATCGGCACGCCGCTTCCTGATATCCGTGCCCGCGACAACGTGGACGTCACCGAACTCGCGGACGAGGAGACGCTTGGCCACGGCGAGTACTGGCGTGAAGAACGGCTACGCGCGGACATCACCCGGTTTTTCGAGACCACGCCGGTGCGCGAGCGCAAGGAATCGACACTGGCGAACACCTGAGTGCATATCGTGGACGCATGGGCACCGACGAGCAGCGCGAAGGAGTCGATCTCACCAATCTTGACCAGTCGTTGAGTCCCGACGCCGGGGCGACAAAGCGTGACCTCGTCGACTACCTGGACGCCGTGGCGGACCGGATGCTGCCCGGGCTTGTCGACCGCCCGCTGACTGTCCTGCGGATGTTGCGCGGGCGGGCACCGTTCATGCAAAAGAATGTTTCCAAGTACACCCCGGATTGGGTGCAGACCGTGTCGATCTGGGCCGAGGCGTCCAAGCGGGAGGTGCGGTACGCCTTGTGCAACGACCGCCGCACGCTGATCTGGCTCGCCAACCAGCGCGCCATCGAATACCACCCGACGCTCGGCCTTGCCGAGAACATCTACCGCCCCACTCATCTGGTGCTCGACCTGGACCCACCGCCGGACGGCGGCTTCGGCGCGGTGGTCGCTGTCGCGCACCTCGTACGTCGTGCGCTGGCCGACTCCGGGCTTGCCGGTGCGGTAAAGACCAGTGGCGCCAAAGGCATTCACGTATTCGTGCCGATCGATGATGCCGCTTCGGTCGAAGACGTCGCGGGGGCGACCCGGGCGCTGGCCGCGCGTGCCGAGGCGCTCGACCCCGAGATTGCCACGACGGCGTTCATCGTTGCGGACCGCGGCGGCAAGGTCTTCATCGATTCGACACGGGCCGGTGGCGCGACGGTCGCCGCGGCGTACAGCCCGCGGTTACGCGCCGGGACGTCGGTGTCCTTTCCGCTGGAGTGGTCCGACCTCGACCGAGTCACGCCTGGGGATTTCACGGTGCGCACCGCGATCGACGCGCTTGCTGGGAGCGACCCGTGGGCCGCGTCTATGCCTGCCCCGCAGCGGCTGCCTGACGACCTCATCGCGCACGGCCGGACCATCCCGGTCGCCCGCGTGGCCGCGATGCATGAGGGCAAGCGCCGCGCCCGCGCCCGCCGAGCCGGCGAATAGCAACGACCCCGCGCCTGAGCAAGTTAGGTTACCCTAACTAGTAGCACCTAACTGCTCTGGCCCAGGAGAACCGTCATGGACACTCTCACCTCTGCACCCGTCGCCGACGTGCTGACCCGCTTGTTCGACGAGGCGCAAGCCGCCGACGGGCCGCTTGAAGCACGATTCGCCGAGGACTTGGCAGGCCGAGAAGAGGCGATCGCAGAACTCCTGGCACACGAGGCAGCCGATTACAAAGGGGTCTATCACGAGTACGCCGACAATTTTCTGAACGTGTCGGCCGAGTTCGGCCGATTCCTCTACATCTGCGCGCGCGCCCGGCAGGCCAAGCGCATCGTGGAGTTCGGCACCTCGTTCGGCGTCTCCACCATCTATCTGGCGGTGGCGCTGCGCGACGGTGGCGGCGGTCAACTCATCGGAACAGAACTGGAGCCGACCAAAGCCGAACGTGCGCAAGAGAACCTGGCCGCCGCCGGTCTTGGCGAGAACGTCGACATCCGAGTCGGCGACGCCCTTGAGACACTACGGAACGGGGTCGGCGGCGACATCGACCTCGTGCTGCTCGACGGGGCCTTCAGCTTGTACCTGCCGGTGCTCAAACTCCTCGAACCTCACCTGAGCCAGGGCGCCTTGGTGATCGCGGAGAACGCCATCGACGACTCGGGCGATTACCTCACCTACGTGCGCAATCCGGACAACGGCTACCGCACCATCCCCCTACCCTTCGATCCGGGCCGCGGCAACGAAATGTCGGTTCGCACCGTGTAATTGCGACAACGCCGGAGCTGGCGGATCGGCATAGTCACCGGGTGTGGCGCCGTACCGACTGCGGAACTCCTTGATGAAGTGCGATGCGCTGGCGTAGCCAACCGCGCGCGACACCGCCGACACTCCAAGCCGCCCCTCGTTGAGCAACTGCCGCGCCCGGTCCAGCCGCGTCTCCTTGACGTACCGATACGGCGAGTGCCCAGTCCTCTCACGGAAGATCCGCGAGAAGGCTGACGGACTCAGGCAGACCTGAGCGGCCAGCGTTTCGACAGTCAGCGGTTCAGCCAGGTGCGCGTCGACGTAGTCCAGCGCAGCGGCAACAGGGT
Source organism: uncultured Actinomycetota bacterium (assembly GCA_963711755.1). GTDB lineage: Bacteria > Actinomycetota > Actinomycetes > Mycobacteriales > Mycobacteriaceae > Mycobacterium. The sequence goes on along the minus strand of CAVQFK010000022.1, from coordinate 565,444 downwards.
TGCCCATCGCTTGGTCGGCGGCCAGTTGCATCAACTGAACGCGCTGCTCACGCTGCAGCACCCGATACACCATCTCCTGAAGGTGCAGCGGTGCAAGGACGCGACGGTCGCAGCCGACCGAAAGTGCTCCCAGGAACCTCAAGACGGTATTCATCAACTCGACGTCGAGCGCGGACACCGTGTACTTTCCGCCGTCATCGGGCTTACCTCGCGCAATGCCGGGGTCGCGCATGCTCGCTGAGACGAAGCGAACCAGCTGCGGGTCGATTTGCAACACAAGACATAGGGCCGGTTGGTGACGTGACGCCGCCAAGATTCGGCAATCGAAGTGCCGGCGGTCGCCGATGACCATATAGTTGCTCTGGCCGTACAGCCGCCGTGGGCCGACCGCGGTGAGAGCCTCACTTGCTTGGATGATGATTCCGATGGACAGGGATTCGATCTCCTCCCACCGCGGCTGCGTAGGCCGCGTGAACCGATAGATCGTCAAACCCGGCCACAGGCCGACATTGGCGCCTTCCATGCGAGCGCGGCTGCGCAATTCGGCTGCTAACCGAGCTGACATCCTCCGGTGTTCCTCAGCCTGGCCACCGGTAGTCAGTTGCATCGCGGATGGTGTCGAATGCTTCAAAGCGCCTGTGTCGCTGCGGCGCAACGTCTGTAGCGCTGCACGGTCGGACGCCCGATGTTCGCCGTTCATCCAGGATCCGCCCCGGTGAATCCCTTGTCGATCAGCCAGGTCAGCGTGACGTCGGCGACCTCGTTCCAACGGTGATCGATGGTGAGGGCATGCCCAGCTCCGTCGAATCCGTGAAAGTCGGTGACGGCAGGGGATCGCGCGTATTGCTTGAATGCGGCCCTGGCGCTTACGAAAGGTACGGTGTGGTCGGCTGTTCCCGCTGTGATCAGTAGCGGTCCCCTGCTGGCGTTGGCGACGTCAACCTTGGCAGGTGAGTTCGGAATGAAGTTGGCCACCGCCGCCTCGAAGAGAGGCATCCCTGGGGACGGGATGCACCACTTCTCCCACAAGGAATCGGACTCAGCTTGAGTCAACGCGTTGCCGAATCCGTAACGAAACTGTTGACGTGTCAACGCCTTTGCCCGCCGACGGTTCAGCGGGTTGCTCAATATTGGGAAGGCTGACCGCAATTGTGCGAACGGCAGTGGTTTGACGCCCTTGATCGGGGCCGGGCCGATCGCCACCGCCGCGGCCACCCTGTTCTGACCGAGTAGCTTCTGAGCGATCAGTCCGCCGAATGAATGGCCGACGGCGATCGGTGGGGCGTCGAACCGTTCGATGACAGCGGCGAAGTGATCCGTCAACTGGTCAATACCGAAACCCGCTTGAGCGTCCGGGTTTTCGCGCGTCGCCGTTGCAGTGTCGGCTTCGCCCGGCCACCGAGGCGCAATCGCACCGAAGCCGTTGGCGGTAAAGTACTCGATCCAGGGTTGCCATGCCGTGTACGAGACCCACAGCCCGTGTATGAAGACGATGTCGGCCGGCATGCGTTCAGTCGAAGACGATGACGGCACGGCCCACAATGTCGCCGCGGCTCAATGCTTCGAGATTGTCGTTGACATCATCGAGTTTCACCGGGACCACGTTGTGCTTGATCAGTCCCTCGGTCGCGAGCGCGAGCACCTCTGCGAGGTCGTCGTAGTTGCCCCAAAACGAGCCGAAGTACGACTTCTCTCCATTCGTGAACGGCAGCAGCGGCAGGACGACCTTCTGCCCCATCAGGCCAACGCACGTGAGCGCGCCCTCCCTGGCGAGAACGGCCGCCCCTAGCGCCAAGCCGTCTTCGGCTCCTGCACAGTCAAGGATCGCGTCGACGTCACGCCGACCCGTCAGGTCTTCGAGGCAATCTTGAACTTGTTCCGCTGTCTTGTCGCGCGTATTGACGGTGTGGTGTGCGCCGTTCTCCTTTGCCACAGTGAGCTTTTCGTCGCTTCGAGCGAAGGCTACGACGGTCGCACCGCCACCTAGTAGACGGGCGTACTGGACTCCGTAGCTGCCGAGACCGCCGATGCCGTTCACGACGACCGTGCGCCCCGCGCCGAGCTTGTCCGCCTGCCGCAGTTTCTTCATCCCGCGGTACGGCGTGAGTCCGGCGTCGGTCAGCGGCGCCAGCGTCTCAGGCCGCGGGTCGACGCCGCCCGGGACGACGATGACGTGGCGGTAGGGAACGGGCATGTACTCCGCGAAACCTCCGGGGGGTCCGAAACCCGCCATCTGCCCGTTGCCGCATATCTGTTCATTGCCTTCACGACACTGCCGACATGTCCCGTCACCCCAATTCGGGTTGACCACGACCAGGTCGCCCTCCGACAGACCCGCAGTGCGTGCCACGCCGGCACCCACGGCGGCGATCCATCCCGCGACTTCGTGCCCGGGGGTGATGGGTTCGGTCAACGGGGCGCCTTGCGTGAAGTAACCCTCGATGAGTTGACAGTCGCTCCGGCACATGCCCGTTGCCGCCACCTTGACGAGGACATCGTCCTTGCCGATATCTGGCACGGATATCTCTTCAAGCCGCAGGGGCTCGTGGTATCCGTACATGCGTGCCGCTCGCATCTGCATGATTTCTCCTGTCCGCGAAGCCGATCAGACCTCATCGAACGTATTCGGATGGTCTTGATAACCAGTGGACGGTTAGTGGATTCGTTGTTGGGTGTACTCGCGAAGCCCCGCCGCTTAGCCGAGTTCGGCCAGAAATCGTTCAGCGCGGTCGGCAAAAAGGCGAGCCTCGCGATCGACGGACAACGTGCGGGCGACTTCGGCGGCGGCCCTGACAACGGCGATGGGCTCCCCGCGCGCTTGCAGCAGCCGCGCACGCAATAGCAAGAGCAGACCCTCTGGGTAACGCTGACCGTATGCGTTGAGATAGAAATCGGCGCGGTCCAGGGCTGCGGCGGCTTCGTCTACCGACCCTGCAACCAGGTGCATCTCACCGAGCAGCGCGTACCACGTAGCTACACATGAACGCGGCGGATCCAGGAGGTTCGCGGCGATGAGTCGCTGGGCCTCGCGGATAGCACTCCCTGTCGCGTCCGGCTCTGCACCAGACACGACCAGCGCCCAGCATCGGGCCAGCCGCTGATAGGTACCGAGGAAGACGAAGGAGAATCCCGGATCCACTGCGATGCCCAGCTCGGCGGCGCGAGCGGCGGACGCCGGGTCGCCGACTATCGATGCAATCCGCGCGGCCATGGAAGCCCAGACCGTGATGCGGTATGGATTGTCACCGGCCGTGGCCTCGAGCGCGTCGAGCAGGGTCCCTGCCGCGTCGACGTCACCGTGCAGCGCGGTCGTCTCCGCCAGCATCCCAGTCATGAGCAACTTCAGATCACGCCTGACCGGATCCTCGTCATGCCGGGCGAGGTTGGCGAGCAGGGTCCGCTCGGATTGGCTCAAATACCGGAAGGCGTCGCCGATGTTGCCGACGTCCCACTGGTGAATTCCCCACGCCTGCAGGCCGTACGCACGCACGATCGGATCTGAGGACGCATAGCCTTGCTCGAGCAACCGGCGTGCCAGTGGGCCGCTGCGGTTTAGCTCAATGCCTTGGGCGTAAGCGGCCCAACGAGAATAAAGGAAGCCGGTGGCCTCCAGCTCTCGGCCGAGACCGAGGGCGAGATGTTCGGCGCGCTCCAACAGATCGAGCGCTGAGGCGCCGTACATCGAACGCATCCCGACCACTGCGGTCAGTTGCGATAGCGCGGTCAGTTCCAGCTCGGCCAGACGCGCCTTCCGCGAGACATCCACGGCGGAGCGCAGGTGCCGCTCGGCGGTTTCAAGCGCTGACTTCGTCGCCGCGCAGCTGCCCGCGCGGACCAGCGCGCCCGCGGTCAGAGCCGGGTCGGCGAGCGGGCCGGCTGACCACAGGTGGTAGGCAAGGCGCTCGGCGACGGATTCGTCGTCTGGGCCGATGTTCTCGAGCGCGTCTGCGATTCGCAGATGCAATTGGGTTGCCTGTCGGGTCGGAATGATCCCGACGACCGAGTCACGAACCAAATCGTGTGTGAAGCGATAGGAGAACGGGTCAGCAGGCGTCCGCTCCAGCAGGCCGAGCGCTTCCAATGGCTCCAGCCGGTCGAGGCAGGTCTGAATGTCGAGGTCGGCGGCTTGGGCAAGCACGTCGAGGCTGATGTCCCGACCGATGAGCGCTGCGGTGTGCAGAAGATCCTTGCAACTGTCGTCGAGGTGGGCCAACCGGTCCTTCACGACATCACGAACCGTGGATGGCACCGCCACGTGCGCTACGGCATTTGCGTTGAGCACACCGCCGTCGGCAAGGAATCTGGACAACTCCCGTACGAAGAACGGGTTGCCGCCCGTGCGGGCATGGATGCCGCGGGTGATATCGGAATCCAGATCCCGGCCGGTTTCGCGGCGGACGAGTTCGGCCACCTCGGCCAGGTCGAGCGATCCAAGCCGGATGCGTCGGTGGCCAGGCACCCGGCTCGCAGCGGCGAGCATCCGCGCCAGCTCTGTGCCGGGAGCGGGCGCACGGTCACGCAGGGCACCGATGACGACGCTGCCACCTGGGAGGCGAGCGGCCAGGTGGGTGAGCAAGTCCAGTGATGCGGTGTCCGCCCAGTGCAGGTCGTCGATGACGAGCAATAGCGGGCGTTGCGCGGACGCTTGGCCGAGGACTTCCACGACTCGCTCGAAGAGGCGGAACTGGGCACCACTATCGGGCAGGAAAGATCCGGCGACAAAGCCTTCCCGAGGGTCAACGAGACGGCCGAGGTCGCTGTCGAGCCACCTTTCCTGCGCCGCGGCGGGCAGCGTGGCAAGAATCGAACCGACCACCTGCATCCACGGCCACATCGACGGCGTTCCCTCGCCTTGGAGACAGCTACCCCAAACGACGAGTGCCTTACGCCGATCGGCCTCGGCCGTAGTCTCCTGCAGCAAGCGGGTTTTGCCCACCCCGGGCTCGCCCTCCACGAGCGCAAGCGCTGGGCGGCCGGTGAACGCCGCATCGACGGCTTGCCGCAGCACGGCAAGTTCCTCGGCCCGCCCAACAAGGCCGTCGTTAACGGCCTCGGTGTCCTCGAAGGTCGAGGTTTGGCTCAGCACTCGCCGGTGGGCCGCCTCCAGCGCCTGGCCAGGATCGAGGCCAAGGTCCTCCGCGAGGCGGCTGCGGACTGTGCGGAACACCGACAAAGCCTCCACTTGTCGCCCGGCGGCACTCAGGATGGTGATGAGGCCCGCTTGCACCGGCTCGTGCAACGGCGCAATCGTGGCGGCCAGATGCAGCGGCGCCAGCACCCGCTGTGGTCGGCCCAGCGCCGTTGCGAGTTCAGCCGCCGACGTACACGCGTCGAAGAACTCATCGTTCAGCCCCGCGAAAATAGACATCGCCGCCGGTCCCTGAGCCAGCCCATCTCCGGCGGGGCCGTTCCAGAGCCCCAGCGCATCCACATAATGATCGAGTGCCGTCTCATGGCCGCGCTCCAAGACCGCGGCATCGGCACCCGCGACGAACTTCCGGAAGCTGACCAGATCCAGCTCGGCCGCACCGGCCGTGAACAGGTAACCGTTGCCCCTTCGTAGCAGGTGTGAACCGGTTTCCCGGACCGAGAGCGCGGGTTCGAGCAAGCGCCGTAACGCGCCGATGTACTTGTGCATGACGTTGAGCGCGCTGGCAGGAGCCTCTTCACCCCAGAGCAAATGGACGAGCTCAGCCGTGCTGATCGGCCGTCCCTCCCGCGCCAGCAGCAAGGCGAGTAGAAAGGCCTGCTGCCGGGGACCGGCGTCCAACTCGACACCGTCGCGCCACACGCGCAACGGACCGAGAATCTGGAGGCGTAGGGAACTGCCGGGCACAGACCCGCCCTCTCGGGGGGTATCGACGGGACCGGTTGGCACAGTCACGGCTGTCACTCCCGGATCAAGTCGGCAGATTGCCCATGGCGCGGACCGTGCTCCTGCAAAACGCGCGAAGCCGGTCCATCGACAGGACCAGCCAGCATTGCCTGCTCAGTTACGAGACGAGCTTACTGTCAACACCCTGGTTTGGGCGGGTGACTGCGAAGACGGCTCATCCAGACATGACGCATTTCGACCGTGCTGTGGCGCAGACCAACTCGACTGCTTCTAGCGCGGACCTACGGTCCAGCTTCTCCCACACAATGGGATTGGTCGCGATTACTTTGAGGGAGGCATACGTTGAGCGGAACTATCGACGCCAGATTCGGCGGAGTTCACCATGTTTCGTTGACCGTCACTGACCTTGAGGTCAGCATCGCGTGGTATCAGCGAGTGTTTCGAACCGAACGCTTGGACGTCACGGTCCCGCATTACGGACGGGAGGAGACGGGTTACAGCGTGTTGTTGCCCGAGCCTCGGTCGGGATTGATCTTCGGGTTGCACACCAACACCGGCAATCGCGGCGAGCGGTTCGACGAGGCGCGTACCGGATTGGATCATGTGTCCTTCGGGGTCGCTGGCCGCGCCGCATTGGAAACGTGGGCGGCTTGGCTGGATGAACTCGGAGTCAGCCACACGGGCGTGGTTGATGAGACAACGCCAATCACATACTCGACGGTGGTCTTCCGCGACCCCGACAACATTCAGCTCGAACTCATCGCAATGGACTAGATGTGGCACCACCAAAGCGACTCAGCAAGAACGTGTTTCGAGAGATTTTGTTAATTCAACGCGGTTCCGGCCGTGTTGGGAAATTCCTGAACCAAGGAGAGCGCTGTGAGTGTCCCCTATGTCTTGTTTGTCCCGACAAGCGCCGCCGAAATCGGCCCCTACAAACGGCCAACGGGATATTTCTTTCCGGAGATAGCCCATCCCTTCGAAGCGCTTGACCGAGCCGGCGTCGCCGTCGAGTTCGCCTCCCCACTCGGTGGCAAGCCGCCGGAAGATGGGTTCGACGCCGATGACCCCGCACAGACCGCCTTCCTCAATAGCAAGGCCTATCAACGCTTGGCCCGTAGCCGCCAACTTTCCGAAGTCAACGTGCTCGACTATGACGCCGTCTTCTTTCCCGGCGGACTCGGACCGATGGTTGATATCACCGGTAACCCGGAGGTGCAGGACACCGTCATCCGCGCCTGGGATGCAGGCATGCTCGTCGCCGCTGTCTGCCATGGCCCGTCTGCATTCCTGGGTGTCACTCTCGACGATGGTGCGCCGCTAGTGCGTGGCCGAAAGCTCACCGCCTTCTCGACCGCCGAGGAGAACGGATACGCCGACAAAGACGTACCGTTCGATCTCGAGGGTGCGCTGCGTGAAGAAGGCGCAGTCTTTGAGGCGACCGCCCCGTGGCAACCGAAACTCGTCGTCGACGGGCGCCTGATCACCGGACAGAATCCGCAATCGGGGACGCTGGTCGGAGAGGCACTGGTCGAGTCTCTCAAGCAGATTTCATGACAACGGCTGAGCCTGTCGTCGTGGTCGCACACTGGCAGACCACCGAGGCGTCACTCGCCACGGTGCTTGCACACATCGCCGCGCTTCGACCCCAGTCGCTCGCTGAACCCGGATGTCTTGGGTATGAGGCGTTTCAGGGTGTGGAAGAGCCGACCGATCTATTGCTTATCGAGCATTACCGCGACGGCACCGCGCTCCAAGCACATCTGGACTCGACCCACTACCAGGAGCTGGTAGCCGTACGGATCCGTCCCCTGCTGACCGACAGGCGGGTGGAGTTTCTAAAACCTCGGGAAGCGGCCTGAAGTTCTAGACCCGGCAACCACTTCCGACGGACCAACCTCACGGACTTCCCGACTGGGATGAGTTCTGAAGCCGGCTCGCGTTCGAGCGGGAAGGAGAGGCAGTTCACGAGTTCGTCGGGCACGGCGGTCAGGAGAAAATCATGAGCTTGGACAACATTTCACACCTCGGTAGCCAGGGGATCGACGAGTTGGTCCCGTCGCGCTACGCGCTACAAGTCGGTGACATCGACGTGCTGGTGATCAGCGATGGGGTGCTACCGATTTCAGGCGAGACGATCGCTTACAACGCCGACACAGCCGACCTGTCGGCTTGGCTGGGCGATAACTTCTTGCCGCCGGAGGTTCTCGAGTGGCCGCTGAACGTGGCCGTGGTGCGTAGCGGCGACCAGACCATCCTCATCGACGCCGGGCTCGGCATGGAATTCCCGGATTTCCCGCGAGCCGGGCAGTTGGCCTTGCGCCTCAAGGCCGCCGGAATCGACCCTGCAGCCGTGACAGACGTGGTGCTCACCCACATGCACATGGACCACGTTGGCGGGCTGCTCGGCGACGGGCTTCGGCGCCACCTGAGCTCGGACCTGCGGGTCCACGTTGCGGCCGCCGAAGCCGAGTTCTGGGAGTCGCCCGACTTTTCCCGAACCCACATGCCGCAGGGGGTGCCGGACGCGCTGCGGGCGGCCTCCACGCAGTTTTTGGAGGAGTACCGCGGCCAACTGCGGCGGTTCGACACGGAGTACGAGGTGGCGCCGGGTGTCCTCGCCCGTCGCACCGGCGGCCATACCCCCGGGCACAGCGTGGTGCGCCTGGCGTCCGGCGACGACCGGCTCACGTTCGCAGGCGACGCCGTGTTCCAGGTCGCGTTCGACCACCCCGAGTGGTTCAACGGCTTCGAACACGACCCCGAGGAGGCAGCCCGCGTCCGGGTCAGCCTTTTGCGGGAACTGGCCGCGACCGGGGAAGCGCTTGTGGCCACTCACCTGCCGTTCCCGTCGGTGTGCCACGTGGCGGCCGCCGGCGACGTCTTTCGGTGCGTTCCGGCCGTCTGGGATTACTAACCTGCCATGAGCATGGCCCCAAGGGGTCGAACCCCTGGGGTCATGTTCGTTGGTAGTTCAGCACACCGTCGTATTATCCGGAAAACTAAGTCCGGCAACCACTTAAAGATCCTTATGCCAGCTACCTCGGGTCGTCGGATCCGTAGTATGCTCAACTGGTTGAGCTTACAGCCGGTCGCGGCGCCATCAAGGCGCCTTCCGGTCTTCAGACGGCAGGGCCGTTGAATCCTCCATCGCCTCGGCGCAGGAGAAGGAGTTCACCGTGCCCCCCACCCCGCCGGTCGGGCTGTGTCAGTCGAAATCGCCGACCATTACGGAGACACAACTGTGCGGCCGAGGCGTCTTCGACGTCCATCACTTGACCCCCGAACGCGTGTGTATCAGGGTTTCGGGCGACGTCGACGCCACGAATCGCCAAGCGCTGGGACATTTCGTCGAGCGGCACACCCGCAAGTCACATCAACTCGTTCTCGATCTACGGACCGTCAACTTTTTCGGCAGCCAGGGTTTCACCGCCCTGTATTACGTCAGCGTTCAATGTGTGCGACGTAATGTGGACTGGATCGTCGTCGCAAATCGACCCGTGAACAGCATTTTGCGAATCTGCGATGCCGAAGCCGAAATGCCTGTCGTCGACGACTTCGACGCTGCGGTGCACAAGCTCGACCGCTGCGCGAAGTACCACCGCAGCGCGTCCTTGGCGAGGTCAGGCGCTGACGACAGCAGGTCGATCACGCGCGCGCGTCGTCAGCCGACCGCGTTACAGGATCGGTCGGCCCCCGGTGACCGCAACCCGGGCCCCGGAGATGTAGCTGCCTTCATCGGAAGCAAGGAGGACGTACACCGGCGCAAGCTCGGCGGGCTGGCCCGCCCGGCCCAGCGGGGTGTTCTCCCCGAAGGAAGCGACCTTCTCCGCCGGCATGGTTGACGGAATCAGCGGCGTCCAGATCGGCCCCGGCGCCACGCTGTTGACCCGAATGCCCTTCTCCCCCAACAACTGCGCCAGGCTGGCGGAGAAGTTGGCGATGGCCGCCTTCGTTGCGGCGTAGGGCGCCAACGTCGGAGAAGGCATGTCGGAATTGACCGAGGAGCTGCCGATAACCGAGGACCCAGCGCTCATGTGCGGGAGCGCGGCCTTGACGAGATAGAAATAAGCTCCGACATTCAGACGGAATGTGTAATCCCACTCCTCGTCGCTGATCTCATCGAGAGTCTCGTGCGTCATCTGATACGCAGCATTGCTGACCAATACATCAATGCCACCGAATTCCTCTGCAGCCCTGTCGATCACAGCGCGGCAATGCGCCGGATCAGACAGATCGCCAGCGACCAATACGCAATTTCGGCCCGCGTCCTCGACCAGGCTGGCTACCTCGGCGGCGTCGGTGTCCTCGTTGAGGTAAGCGATCAGCACGTCTGCGCCTTCGCGAGCGTAGGCAATGGCGACAGCACGACCGATGCCGCTATCGCCTCCGGTGATGACCGCTCGCTTACCGGACAGCCGGCCCGAACCCCGGTAGCTCTTCTCGCCACAATCCGGGATTGTCTTCATCAGCGCCTGGACACCCGGGGGATCTTGGTGTTCTTCCGAGAAACCCATCAGTCTTCTCCCTCCTCAATTGGGGCTCGGCTGCGCGCCATTAGCCCGGAACCGTCGAACGAGTACCCTGCCCCCGTCCGGCTAACCCGGTGACGGTATTAACGGGTGGCGTCGGCGTTCGCGGCGCGCCGGACATCACGCGAACATCCAATAGGTGAACTTCACCTGCCGTGGGTACCCATTGCTCGTGGCGACGACGACCGCGGCCGAGTACATACCCGACACCCGCAAACTGTCGGTACTCGCCGATGCGGCCATGGGGTGTCAGGGATGTGGCCTGTACCGCGACGCCAACCAAGCGGTTTTCGGCGCTGGTCCGTCGACGGCGTCGATGGTGCTCGTCGGTGAGCAGCCCGGCGACCAGGAGGACCGGGCGGGACAACCGTTTGTAGGGCCTGCAGGCCGGCTGCTGGATAAGGCGCTGGTTGCTGCCGGAATAGACCGTGACGCGGTGTATGTCACCAACGCGGTCAAGCACTTCAAATTCAAGCAGGCGGAACGCGGTAAGCGCCGCATCCATCAGACGCCGAGCCGGACCGAGGTGGTCTCGTGTCGCCCCTGGCTGCTCGCTGAACTGAGTGCGGTCGATCCCGAGGTCGTCGTGTTGATGGGGGCAACTGCCGCGAAGTCTCTGCTGGGCAACGATTTCCGGGTCACGGCTCATCGTGGGGAGGTGCTGCACCTGCCGAATGATCTCGACCTCGCAGACCCGGCGTGTCTCGCCACCGTTCACCCCTCGTCGATCCTGCGTGGTCCTTCGGCGCAGCGCGAGGAAGCGTTCGACGCGCTGACTCGCGACTTGCGCATGGCCGCAACCCTGCTGCCCGCTAGTCGGGCAGAGCGAGGCGGCCGGCGATGACGTCGGCGGCCACCAAGGCGAGGGATCGATTGCAGGCGTAGGAGTAGGCCCTTAGCCGGTCAATTGCCTCTTCGACATTCACCGCGAGTTGGATGGCGATCATTCCGCCGGCGACGTGGATTTGGGTCCTGGTGAACGCGTCGGCCGGCTCGTGGGATGCGGCGCCGGCTGTCGCGGCTGCGTCGATGGCATTCTCGGGGCTGTCGAAATGGGCGGCGTACGCTCGCCAATTTGATTGCAATCGGCCGCCAATCGCGGCCGCGATCGCTGTGGCTGAGGCGTATTCGGCGTCGGTGAGCCTGCCCGCGGTGCGGCGGTACAACTCGAGCACTCCCATCGGTCGCTGACCGTCCGGTACGGGAAGCGCGAACAAGGCATGCACTCCCAGCCGTGTTGCGTCGCCGGCGAACGTCGGCCATCGCGACGTCTGGGCAACGTTGTCGAGCTCAGGGTAAAACCGGGGGGCGTTGTAGAAATAGGCATCGAGACACGGTCCCTCACCGATGGTGAACTGCAGCTCGTCAAGTTGGCTGGCAATCGTGTCGGTCGCGTAGATCAACTCCCGGGTATGTGATGACCGGGTCAGGACCGCCAACGCAGCTCCGTCGGTTCCCGTCTGGCGCTGCGCGGAGTCACACATCGCAGCCACTCCGGCGAACAACGAATTAATATCATCGTCGGCAGGCTTTGGCCGTGCGTTTTGCCGTGCAGTGTATTGCGGGTTGCTTTCTGGATCAGTCATCGTTCACGGCTCGGCCAGATGTTGGCCGGACTTCGGAGCCCCACGCAGACGAGGTCGGCCCGGCGCGCGCCTGCGAAAATGGCGATGGATCCACGGAGTGCTTATACCCGCCAGCCGTGCCGCTAACCCAGCGTCTTCTGGTCAGGGCTTGGAACCGCGGTGCGGGACGAATTCCTGCGCCTTGGTCTTGGCGCCCTGATAGATGAGATGCCACGCATTGGGGTCACCTTTGAGTACCGCAGCCGTCATTTCCTTGATCTGTTCGTAGGTGGCATGCGGTGGGATGGGCGGCACCTCGGGATCGCAGCGAATGTCCAGCACGGTCGGCCGGTCAGCCGCCAGCGCCTGCTTCCAGGCGTCGGCGACGCCGTCCTCGGTGTCAACGGCGATGGCGTTCAGACCCATCGTGCGCGCGACGTCGGCGTACGAGACATCTGGAAGTGACTGTGATTCCTCGAATTTCGGTGCACCACCCATCGCACGCAGTTCCCAGGTCACTTGGTTGAGGTCATTGTTGTGGAACACGCAGATGATCAGTCGTTGGTCAGCCCACTGGTCGCGGTACCGGGCGATCGTGAGCAGTTCGGCCAGGCCGTTCATCTGCATGGCGCCATCGCCGACCATCGCGATCACCGGCCGGCCGGGATGGGCGAACTTGGCACCGATCGCATATGGCACCGCGGGCCCCATCGTGGCCAGCGTGCCCGACAGCGAACCGCGAACACCCTCGCGGAATCGCACACAGCGGGCATACCAGTTTGTCGACGAACCCGAGTCCGCTGTCACAATCGCGTTGGCGGGCAACTGCTTTGACAACTCCCACGCGATGCGCATCGGATTGACTGGCTTCGCCGACAACATCGATTGCCGTTCAATGGTCTCCCACCACCGGGCGACGTTCTTCTCGACCGTGTCGCGCCACGAGCGGTCGACCCTGCGTTCAAGCAGCGGTATCAGCGACTTCAACGTGGCGGACGCGTCGGCGACGATATTGACTTCGGTCGGATACCGCATCCCGATCAAGCTGCCGTCGATATCGATCTGCACCGCCCGCGCCTGGCCGAAGTCGGGCAGAAATTGGCTGTAGGGGAAGTTCGACCCCACGATCAGCAAGGTGTCGCAATCGCGCATCAGCTCATAGCTCGGCCGAGTGCCCAACAGCCCAATCGACCCTGTGACATAAGGCAGGTCGTCAGGCAGCACATCCTTACCGAGCAGCGCCTTGGCCACCCCGGCGCCCGTCAATTCGGCAACTTCCTGCAACTCCGCGGCCGCCGACCGCGCGCCCTGCCCGATGAGGATCGCGATCTTCGAGCCGGCGTTGAGAATCTCCGCTGCCTGCTTGACCTCAGACTCTTGAGGCAGCAGGACCGGGTAGGTTCGGCTGGGGTCGCTCGACGGCACTTGCTTGAACTCATGGCCCGGGGCCGAATACGACTCCTCCTGGAGGTCAGAAGGAATCACCAGTGCCGTGGGAGCGCGGCGCGTGAGGGCAGTGCGAATGGCCCGATCCAGCGCGTTGGGCAGCTGGCTGGCAACGTTGACCTCGACGAGGTAGTCGCTGGCCACATCTTTGAAGAGGCTCTGCAGATCGACTTCCTGTTGGTAATGGCCTCCCATCGCGCTGCGGGCGGTCTGGCCGACGATCGCGACTACCGGGACATGGTCGAGCTTGGCGTCGTAGAGGCCGTTGAGCAGGTGGATGGCGCCCGGACCGGACGTCGCCATGCACACCCCCACTCCCCCGGTGAATTTGGCGTAACCCGTCGCCGCGAAGGCCGCCATCTCCTCGTGGCGGGCCTGAACGAATTGTGGCTTGTTGTCCGCGCGTCCGAATGCGGCGACGATTCCGTTGATTCCGTCGCCTGGATAGGCGAATACGTGTTGGACACCCCACTGGCGCAACCGCTCAAGTAGATAGTCGGCAACATCCTGGGCCATCGTCATTCCTCCGGATCTTGGCAACGCACAAGGTGTTTAGTCCCAGTCGCCCGAGTACCCGGACCTTGGTGGGCCAAACGGACCGACTGGCGACATCAAACAAATCGTCGCTAGCAAGTGTTTTTGCGCACCTGGACCGGGTACTCGAAGACACATCCGAGTCCGAAGGAGGCTGGCACAGTGGCAAAAGATCATGGCTCGAGCGTCAAGAACGACAAGCAGTACGAGGGGCTGCGGAAAAAGGGAATGAGCAAATCACGCGCCGCGGCAATCTCGAATTCGCCTGGCGCCTCCAGCAGAGGCGGCAAGAGTTCAGGCAGCAGCCAGAGTAGCCGCAGCAGTGGTAGCGGCAGCGGCGGAAACCAGGCTCAGAAGAAGGAGGCCGGCCGAAAGGGCGGCAAGAAGTCGAGCTAGTCCGTCGCCGTTAGACCGGCACCCGCCGCCCCCGATCAGAGGCCGGCCAGACGTACGGCAGGTCGGCGGGTACGCCTGGAAAGATCGGCCCGTAGTGAGCGGGATCCTTGCGTAGGAGCGCCGATTGGTGGCTGCGGTGGAACGCCGGCTCACCAAGCCACGGCGGCAATTCGCGCGATCGCCGCAGCTGCGCTTGCGGTCGTGGCGTCGTGATCCCCGTGCTGGAGGCCATGTCGGCCACGAGGGTGACGGCGCATGTGTCCGCGTGGCCACCGGCGCTCCACACCGCGCACACGTCGAGTCCATATCGCACCAGCGCCTCTTCATAGCCGGCCCACATCGCCGCCGCAGGGTGGTGGCGCCAACCGTATCCAGCAACTGTCAGCGCCCGAAGTACCTGGATGGCCTCCACCCGTTGCTTTCCGAGCCGGCGACCATCAAGAACCCTGGCGCTCTGGCCGAAGTCCGGATATGGCAGGAAGGTCTGCATTGCGGGCGGATACCCGGCGCGCGGGTTCCACACTCAGCCGCCGCTAGCTGCTGCGGCATCGCGAAGTATTTTCTGCAGCCGGTCCAGCGGTGTTCCGGCCCCGGGGTCGAGCCGCAAATGCGTCTGCCCGTCAGCGGGTTCTCCTGGCTGCGTTGACGGTGCCGGCACCGGCTGGGCCCCTGGCGGCGGTGGCGGTGGCGGTGGCGCAACCTGCACGGCGGCGATCTTTTGGTCGAGGCGACGCAAGGCGTCATCGCGCAGCGCCCGGCGCGCGGGGTCCGGATCGGTGTTTCCGGCGAAGCAGCCCGGCTCGGCTTGTTCGACAGTCGTTCGCGCACTGAGGTACCGGGTGACTGCGGTTCGCGCGTCGAACGCGGCGGCGGCACGGTCCCCCATCGTCTCTCTGACGAGCTCGAGGTTGATGCGAACCGCGCAGGCTTCGGCAGGCTTTGTGCGGCTCAGACTTTCGCTGAACTGACGGTCCGCCTCCGCGAGGCGGTTGTCGAGCACCGCGAGGTCGCCCGCGGCGAAATGCGCCTTGGCAGGCTCCACCACGTTGAGCACCGTGAGCGAATCCACCGCCCTGCGCAACGCGCCGTTGTCCCGTTGCTCGTACGCCGAGACGGCGGAGTCTCCTGCGATCACGACCGACAGCGACTTGACGATCGCCACGATCACCAGCATCACTACGGGCGCGGAGAACACCAGCAACCTACGCCGCAGCCGGATTCGACGCGGCCCACTTCGCCACCGCTGCACGGGGTTCACGGCGCCACCCGCACGCCCGCGAGCCTGCTGCGACGGAAGTCTCGCAGCACCAGATAGAGCTCGATCAGGATGAGCGCCGCTGCGCCCATGGCCGGCAGCCAGTACGTTTCGGTCCGCGGTCCCGCTGCGCGAACAGTTGTCGTCGGCCCGCTCCCGGCCCCGCCGTCGGGCAGCACGTCGGCAAGGGGCGCGCTGTCCGATCGCGCGACAAACGGCACGCCCAACTGGCTCGCGATCGTCCGCAGCGCGGCATCGTCGACGGCAGACCGATCGATGTCGGTATTGGGAATGGGTCCCCCCGGAGCGGTGCCGTAACCAAGCACCGCACCACCGTCGACCGAATTCGCCGGTGGATCGAATTCCCGTGCTGGAAGCCGCGATTCGCGGGCACCGGCGCCGAGGTAAAACACGAGATTCATCGCCCGCGGGTACTGCTGGACAGCGCTGATCAACTGGTAGCGCAACACCGTACTCGCCGCGCCGGCGTTGGCCTGCGTCACCGCATCGGGGTCGTAACCGTAAGGGGTGACGGCGTCCAACTCCGGGCGCAGACTCCAGGTATCCGCCGAGAGCGGCCAGCGCAATGTGGGATCCGACGCGAACTCGATAACGGCGAAGCGCGCACGCGGATAGCGGTCGATCAGCGCCTCGATGTCATCGCGCGCCACCTCCATCCGGGTGCGGTCGCCCAGGTCCCGGACCGCCATGTCCGGTGAGCGGTCGACGAGCAGAAAGACGTTCGGTTCGGTGTCACCGGCACTCCGGATGGCGGCCTGGTCGTCGACGACGATCACGACGCGAATGGCTGCGATGAGCAGCAGGATGGCGGCCGAGGTGACGCCGAGCCAGCGCCACAGCGCCGCCCGGTGGCGCCCCGACGCCTGCCACTGCCGAAAGGCGACGACTCGAGCCCCGACGAACAGTGCGGCGACGGCGGCGAGGAGCAACGGCGGAAGGACTGGATACAGAGTCATCGCCGCACCACCAGCGGCCACAACACCAGGCCCGCCAACGCCGCCAGTGCCAATAGCAGTGGAATGTCCGGCGTTTCGGCGGATTTCACGACAGCGGCGTCGTCTGCGCTGGCCGTCGGGCCGGGCGGGTTTTCGCCGATCTCGGATAACTGCTCGGCGACCCCGGATTCCTCCGAGAAGTACCGGCCGCCGGTGTCACGGGCCAACGCATCAAGGGCATCGCTCGCCGCGCCCGTCAAGACGAAGTTGAGCTGGACATCCGCCGCCTGCGCCAGGTCGCGGACCGTGTCGGTGGTGAACAGCACGGGCCGGGTCTCGCCGGGTTCGCGAAGCGATCCTGGTCCGACGTAGATCAGCGAACGGCGTTGTGCGGTCTTCTGATCGAAGGACGGAAACCCCGTCAGGCACATCGCCAAGACGTCTTCCACGCCGCCCGCATAGTCGACGTAGGACACCGCCGGCGCCCACATGACATCCCCAGACTGCTCGGATGCAGCGGCGGATTTGCTGAATTGAGCTGCGGCGTACTGGTAGTCACGGGTCAGCGGCACCACGCGCCGGTCGGCGGTGGACAATCCGATGCGTTGGGTGCTGAAACTCTTCACCCGGTCCGCGTAGTACCGCAGTGTCGCGCTGACGGCGGGATCGGTCGAAGGGCCGCCGATGCACACCATGACGTCCTCCGGCTGCGAATCGTCGGATTGATGGGCAGCGGAGGGCAATCCGGTCGGGCGGGCAGCGACGAGCACGGCAGCGCCGAAGGCCAGCACCAGCAGAACGAGCGCCACCACGGCGGACAATGTGCGCAAGCGCGCTGCCCGGCGGTACTCCGGCAGCCTGGTCAGCCGGCCGACGTTCGCCAGCAGGCGCAAACGACGACGCTCGCGGTCCATCGGCTGGAGCAGAGCCGCCCCCACGCACATCGCCAACCCGACGCAGCCGAGGATCGCCACCACCCACCACGTCAGCTCCACGTGCGGATCAACTCCTCGGCGGAGTCGCTCACAACCCCGACGTCCAGGGTTGAGTCGGCATTGAACTGCACGTCGATCAGTTCGGTCAATATCGGTGCTGCCGAGGCCAGTTCGCTGGCGGCGATGGCGTCTACTTGCATGTACTCGGCACGGGCCCCGGTGGTCCGGTGCAAGAAGGCGCGCAGCTCGCGGCTGACGGCCGCCGCGGCGGGGGCGGCGGGCAGTTCACCGGCGCGATAGCGATCCCCGATGGCGCGCACTGCGCGGGCGAATCGACGCTTCAGCAGCTCGCTGCGGGTGGCTCCGATGACGGGCAGCTCACGGATCCGCCGGCCGGGCATCGTCAGCACGAACACCGCGGCGTACCAGCCGATCAGAACGAGTACCAGGAGCACCGCGAGCCACAGCCACGTCGCCGAGTACGGCGTCGGACCACTCAAAAAGTCGAGAAGATCATCCGGCACGGGCGAATACCCCGGTCATCGCGGTCAATCCGGCCCTGATGCGAGTGCTGCCGGTGATCCTTACGTGCGGCACGCCACGTACCGTCAAGAACTCCGAAAGTGTTTCTCGCCGTTCCAGTTCGGCTCGACGATATGCCTCGACGACGTCACGGCCCAGCTCGGCGCCGCTCAGTACGACGCGTCCCCCTGTGACGTCGTAGCCGTCGTCCTCGTCGTCAGCCGATCCCACCGCGGGCATGTCCGCGACCATCGCCCACATCACGTCGTGGCGCGCAGTCAGCCGGGTCAGCACCTCGCCCAGCCTGTCGTCGATATCGGGTTCGTCGGACACTACGAAGATCAGTAGCGGACGCCGATAATGACGCGCGACCCAGTCCAGTTGTGTCAGAACGTTACTCGCGGCGGGCGCGGTGGTCGCGTGATGGTGAAACCGGTGCAGCATGTTCTCGATGTGCGTGTCGCCCCGTCGCAGCCGGATGTCGACGCATCCGCGGACATCGCCGAACACCATGCCAATCTCGTCCGACCGGCGCAGGGTGATCAGCCCGATCGCACCGATGATGTGCGCAGCGACGTCACGCTTACGCTCACCCGACGGTGCTTGCGCGGCGGTATTCCGGCCGGCGTCGGTCACGACGAGAATCTTGTGATGCTTCTCCGAGACGAAGCGCTTGGTCAGGACCTCACCCGAACGCGCGGTGGCCTTCCAGTCGATGTCGCGGACGTCGTCACCCGGCACATACGGTCGCAGGTCGTCGAATTCGAGGCTGCGGGTGTGCACCAGTGCGTACCGGCCGCCCTCCAGTAGTCCGGCGGTATCGCGGCCGAAGAACTCCTTGGCACGGTCGAGATGCTTTCCCATGGCCTCACGGCACCCGCACTGCGGCCAGCACTGCGTCGACGATCACGTCGGGCGTGATCTGCAAGCTGGCGGCCTCGAAGCCAAGGATCATGCGGTGCCGCAGAACGCGGTGCGCAACCCGGGCCAGGTCGTCGGGCACCACGTGAGTGCGGTCCCGGAGCACGGCAAGGGCCCGCGCCGTGCGGCAGAAGGCGATAGTCGCCCGGGGGCTGGCGCCGTATTCGATCAGCCGGGCGATGTTCGCCGGGAGATAACGCTCGGCTTCGCGCGTCACCCCGACCAATCGGCTGGCGTACTCGATGAGCGCACGGTCCATGTGCACGGTCTGAACGAGGTCCTGCACGAGCCTGATCTCTTCGACGCTGACCACCGGTGCCATTCGGTGGCTCCGCTCATACAGGCCGGCGTCCATTCGCAAGACGACCTCGACCTCGTCGTCCACCGAGGGATACTGCACGACCTCTTTGAGCATGAACCGGTCCGTCTGCGCCTCCGACAGTGGATACGTGCCCTCCTGTTCGACCGGGTTCTGGGTCGCGATGACCAGGAACGGATCAGGGATGGGGTACTCGACACCCGCGATGGTGGTCTGACGCTCCTCCATCGCCTCGAGCATGGCGCTCTGGGTCTTGGCGCTGGAGCGGTTGATCTCGTCGAGCAGCACGAGGTTGCTGTGCACCGGCCCGAGCTGGGTGACGAAGGAGTTGGTGGCCGCCTCGTAGATCTGAGTGCCGAGGATGTCGCTGGGCAACAGGTCGGGCGTGCATTGGATGCGCCGAAAAACGCCATGGATAGCGTCGGCGATCACGCGGGCTGCGGTGGTCTTGGCCAGGCCGGGAACACTCTCGATCAGCAGATGGCCCCCGGCGAGCAGGCTTACCAGCAGTGATTCACGGAGTTCAAGCTGGCCGACCACTTTGGCCGAGAACGCCGAAGCCACCGCTGCCACGATGCGCTGCGCCTCGGCTAGATCCCGCTGGTCAAGCCGCGAACGCGGCGCGGTCATAGATGCCTTTCGTAGGTAACCCGACCCAGCCGGTATACCCCACCCGAAATTCTCGTACCCACGGACGGATGCCCCGTGCCGGGGGTAGGTGCGGCGGTGACTGCGGCTCATCCGGCGCGGCGCCGACGGACGGCCACACCGCCTGAGCACAGGCGCGCCCAGACGAGAGGACTAACCGTCCAGCGACTTGACCCGCTCTTCTGCGATCTGGCGCTCCGGGATGTTGGAGTCCTGCGACAGCTTGGTGAGCATGGCGAATGCGCGCCGCGCATCTAGCTTGAATCGTTCCATGATGATGCCTTTGGCCTGGCCGATGAGATCACGGCTGGCGAGAGGCGTAGTCCACGCCCTCGACAAGATCCACTGCGGCGGTGGTGACGTGGCCAAGAGTCGTTTCAACGTCGACGTGGACTCGAGGAGGCTGTGAAATCGATCGTCCCGCGCCATGAGTGCCGACTTTCCCGGATGGATGGAATTGCGCGACACCCCTCCTGTCAGAAGCGTCGGCAACTGTACGCAGTCCCGCCGCTACTCCCGAGCGTACTACCCAGCAAATTGGCAACCGTCTGATGACGGTGCAAGTTTGCCGCCAAATGGGGTTCTCCGTGACGATGAGAAACGGCCCCCGGAGAGATCTCCGAGGGCCGTTCTACCTAGTAGCGGGGACAGGATTCGAACCTGCGACCTCTGGGTTATGAGCTAACCGGTCACAGTCTCACATCGCTTCGCGGGTCTCGAACGTGCAGGTCATCATCGATCGCCCGTCCCAGCTATCACTCCGCGTTCCATGCCATCTCGGCAGTTGCGCCGCGTTTCGTTCACAAATCCGTTCACAATTGTTGCCGACACTGGAGCCTGCGCGGTAACAGAGAGTTGGCGGACATGCCGCGCGGCTTATGCCTGCTCGATGAGATCGAGCCAGGAGTTGACCCGTGCGACAGCATCGGCCAGCTCGATCGTCAGCC
The DNA here is from genome assembly GCA_963711755.1 of uncultured Actinomycetota bacterium. Classification (GTDB taxonomy): domain Bacteria; phylum Actinomycetota; class Actinomycetes; order Mycobacteriales; family Mycobacteriaceae; genus Mycobacterium. The sequence goes on along the minus strand of CAVQFK010000022.1, from coordinate 544,632 downwards.
CGGCTGAATCGGCGGCTTTCGCGAAGCTCGGCCCCCAGTGTCGGTGGGCGCTTAATCGCGCCGGCCAAGTGCGCGGTAGGGCGTCGGTGGCCACCGCTTCGGCTGCGCGGGCGGCGAAGATGTCCTCAACCGCGGCGCGGATCTCGGTGGATGACGGATGTGCGGTTGTCTCAGTCAGAGTGCGCAGCAACAGCAGGTCCACGACGTCACGGGCGCGGTCGTTGACGAATGCGGGCGGGTCGTGCGGGTCCGTGACGGCATGGACTTTTTGGGCGATCTGATAACGCATCGACAGGCTGACGAGGTGGTCTGGGGTCGGCAGCCCAAACCCTGCAAGCGACGGCGACGGGATCTGCTCGGGCGTCGCCCCCGCATCGCCCTCGTCCGGGGATACTTCGACCTGGACCCGTCGCCACGTAACACCGTTAAGTAGCACGGTCATGTCGAAGCGGCGTGGCTTCACGCGCTTTTGTGGTGTGTCGATGATCTCCACTTCCCCGCGCACGAGCGTCAACGATCCCCAGGGCTCACTCAGCGTCGCATCCAGCTCTGCCATGAAACGGTCGATATCACCGCGCACGAGACCGTCGACGTCCTGGGTGGTGCGCGACATGCCGGGCAGCCGGTATTGGAGCATCGTGCCGCCTTTGAGCAGGAACAGCGCGGTGCCGGACGCATCCACGGCGCGTTGAAGCGCGGCGGTGACGACGGTCGCTGCGACCAGCCAGCCGAGACGTGGGCCGGCTGATCCAAGCCGATCCTGGGCTTGGGCGATCCAGGTATGCAGGATCCGCGCCGACGTCGGTGACTTGCCCTTCGGTTTCAGGCCATCCAGTGACTGCGCGAGGTTGGCCGGCTCATGATCGGGCATCGCGAGCCCCCAATGCACTGGCTAGTCGTTCGGCGTCAGCCGCCGGCAGACGGCTCGTACGGCCCGCTCGGTCCAGCGCTTGTCGGATGAGGTAGGTCGGCACGCCGGACGCGATGCACTGGGCGATCGCGGTAGATACGTTCACGGTTGGTATCCCCTGCCACCAAGTCACCTGCTCGGATTCGAGGTCTTCATGGTGGATGACAAAGTATTCGCCGCCAGCGCGGCGGATGCGACGGCGGCGGGGAACGGTGAGGTGGATTCGGCTGGGGTTGATGTCGCTGATCTCCCACGCATCCAGCGCTGTGTCGTGGCTCAGACACGCCTCGGGCGCGCCGGTCCACAGCACAGCCAAGTGGTACTGGTCGAATTCCGTCGCCGCGACCTGCGGCACTCGGTAGACGCCATGAGCGACACGTTCCAGCCGGTCACGGGCGACGAGCGTGGATAGTTCGGCGTGAGCGACACCCTCCTGCAGGGCTTGCTCGGTTGTGACGAACCCATGCTGATCGAGTGCGACCTCGCGCAGCCGCTCCAGCTTGGTCAGAACTGCCATGTCAAAACCTTAGCAAAATACGAAGGTTTTGACATCGACTGAGGCGCAACCTAGCGGTCGAGCTCATCCGCGCCGTCCTCTGACGGTCATGCCGAGGCGACTACCCATCGGCCTGCATCGCTGACGGAGGGATCGGCGGACTGTTGTCGTGGAGGAGCAGTTCCCTGGTGAGTTGGAGACGTTGCGCGCCGACAATACGCGCTTGCGTCGACTACTCGAACTGAGCGAAGAGCAGGCTCGAGCGGCGGATCCAGATCAAGCCACACTGACCGGCTCACGGGAGTCGCCAGTCAGCATGAGATCGGCGCCCGAAGACAAGGTCCGCTTCTTCCTCGATCTGTTTCGTTGTCGCTCCGACGTTTACGCGCTTCGTTGGGAGAACCGCCGCGACGGTCGATCCGGTTGGATGCCGGCCATTCGCGGCTACTGGCGCAAGGGAATGAACCGTGCCGACGCCCCGTATCTTCCCTTAACTCCCGACGTCATCGGACAACACCTGCGCGGCGAGACTCATATCGGCCTCTATCCGCTTGGCGACGACGACACATGTTGGTGGATCACGGCCGACTTCGACAAAAGCCGCGATGCTTGACTCGCTCGCCTATATGAAAGCCGCACGGGCTTATCAAGTTCCGGCTGCGTTGGAGGTGTCGCAGTCGGGGCGGGGAGCGCACGTGTGGATCTTCTTCGCGCAGACAACGTCGGCGGCCACAGCCCGCAGCATCGCGACCAGCTTGCTCGGCGAGGCGTTTCAACTCCGCGGCACCATGCACCTCAGCAGCTATGACCGGCTGTTTCCCTCCCAAGACATCCACACCGGCCGCGGCATGGGCAACCTCATTGCCGCACCGCTCAACGGCAAACGCCGCCAGCACGGCACAACACTTTTCCTCCACCCCGCCACCCTGGAACCCTTCGACGATCAATGGGCCTACCTGTCCAGCATCGCGAGACTGTCGCACAAGGACGTTGCCGCCCTTGCCCGCAGGCTGCCCGAACCGCGATTCGGCCATCGTGTGCGTCGGCTGCAGTTGCCGACCTCATCGAAAATCGTGCCGCGGCCCGCAGCGATCATCCGGGCAACCTTCGCATCCCGACTCACGCTAACCGCCAATGATCTTGGTCCAGCCATGATCGCGGCCGTCAAACACGCAGCCTCTATTCGCAATCCGGAGTTCGATGCACGCCAACGCGCTCGACGCAGCACCTGGGACACACCGCGATTCCTCTACAGCTACGACGAGACAGCGGAAGGCGATCTCGTACTGCCGCGCGGACTTCACCAGCTTCTAACAGAATTAGTCGACTCAGCAGGAAGCACGTTGCATATTGACGACAAGCGCGCCACCGGCGATGGTCACATATTCAGCTGCCGAACCACTCTCAGGTCCGAACAGGCCGCCGCCGTCCGCCACCTTGTGGACGAAGAGACCAGTGTCCTTATCGCACCGCCCGGCACCGGCAAGACTGTGATTGCTTGCGCAGCAATCGCTTCCCGCGCATGCTCAACCCTCGTACTGGTAGACCGCAAGGCACTGGCGGACCAATGGCGCGATCGCTTGCAAAAGCATCTCGGATTCAAATGTGGACAGATCGGCGGCGGGCGTTCAAAGACCACCGGCGTAATCGACGTGGCTCTACTGCCCACACTTGCCCGCCGTAACAACATCGAAGATCTCACGGCCAACTATGGTTTCGTCGTCGCAGACGAGTGCCACCACATCGCCGCAAGCGCCTTCTTCCACGTTCTCAATCGAATACCCGCCCGATATTGGCTGGGACTCACCGCCACACCCGAGCGCCGCGACGGGCTTGAAGACCTCATCTACCATCAACTCGGATCACATCACGTGACGCTCGAGGCCCCGGCCGCAGGCCAACTCCCATCAGCGAGTACTGGTCTGTTGGCTCCGCATCCCGTCTTACACGTTCATCCCACCCGGTTCCGCTACGCAGGCGGTGCCGATCCCAGCGCGCCAGGCGGAATCGCTGAGATTTATCGAGCATTGATCGCCGACGAAGCGCGACTTGGGCAGATCATCTCCCACGTCCTCGCCGCTCACGCCGACGGCGCCAACATCCTCGTACTAACGACGTGGATCGACCACCTCAATGCCATCGCGGAACGACTCCGGGCTGCCGGCAAGTCAGTGCTCGTGCTGAGCGGCCAAATGAAGGCACGGGAGCGCCGTGAGATCTCCGAGACACTCGCCAACCACGCCGCCGACGCCGAGCCCTTGCTAATCGTCGGCAGCAGCTCATTCATCGGCGAGGGATTCGATTGCCCGGCTTTGGACACGTTGTTCCTAGCCGCCCCGATTACCTTCAAGAACAGGCTTGTCCAATACGTCGGGCGCATCGCTCGACCCCATCCCGGCAAGGCGACGGCCACTGTGCACGATTACCACGACGAACTCACTCCGGTATTGGCCTCATCCCTGCGAAAGCGCGCACCCGGGTACACAAAACTGGGCTTCCCAGACCCGAGAACGCTAGTCCAGTAGCCGTCGCCGGCCAGTACGGCGACGCAAACAGCGGGGTGGCAGGCGTTCTTGATGCTCGCCGAGCGACATCCGCGTCGCCGATGGCACTGCGTGCTCACCCCGGGTCGGCCCGCCGCATCAGAGCCGACGTAGCAACCTTCAACCGTCGACCATGGCTCAGCTGTGGTGGGCACTACCAGGGAGATTCGGGGATGGCCCAAGGGCATTCCGCAAAGGTGAATGTTCACAAATCCGTTCACAGGCGGCATGAAAATGACCCCAGAGGTCGCCCTCTGGGGTCATTTCCGCTGGTAGCGGGGACAGGATTCGAACCTGCGACCTCTGGGTTATGAGCCCAGCGAGCTACCGAGCTGCTCCACCCCGCGTTGGTGAACGTCAGGTTACCCAACGCCGGCGCCGACTCCAAATTGCGGGTCACGCATGCGAAGTTCGAGCCACTTCCTGAATACGTCGGCGGGTAGCGGCGGGCTGTGGACGTGGCCCTGGGTGATATCGCAGCCGTATTGACGAAGGGCGTTGAGGGTGTCCAGATCCTCGACGCCCTCAGCGACCAGATCGGCTCCGAGGCTGTGCGCGAGTGCCACCGTGGACCGTACGATCGCGATGGATCGTGGATCGCGAGCCAGCCGCGCGATGAAGACTCCGTCGAGCTTGAGCTCATCAACAGAGAGATCCTGTAGCCGCGCAAGGGATGACCAACCGGTGCCGTAATCATCGATCGAGAGCCGGATTCCGAGATGCCGCAACGCGGCGACGGTGTTTTGGGACCGCTGTGAATCGGGCGCCAACGTGCTCTCGGTGATCTCGAGAATCAGGGACTCGGCGGGCACCTGATAGATGGATAACAGTCGGCTTACGGTGCCGACCAAGTCGAGATCGAGCAGGTTCGTTGTGCTGAGGTTCACAGCGAGAGTCAGTGTGATGCCCTCATCCCGCCATGAACGGATCTGCGCCAGCGCGATGTCGAGGACCCGCGTGGTCATCGGTCGCATCAGCCCCGCCTGTTCCGCGGTCGGCAGGAATTGATCGGGCAGCAGCAAACCGCGAGTCGGATGCCGCCACCGCACAAGTGCCTCCACACTGTGGACCTGCTCGTCTCTAGCGCTGATCTTCGGCTGGTAATGGCAGGTCAGTTCATCAGTGTGCAGCGCAGAACGCAGCTCATTGACAAGCCGGGTGCCGCTGAGTGTGGGCAGGTCGACCCCGGCGTGATAGACGGCAATTCTGCCCACAGCGGCACTCGCGTGCCTCACCGTGGCCTCGGCTCGACTCAGCAGCTGTTCAGGTCGGGTGCAATGATCCGGGCACAGCGCGATCGCCACGCGCACGTCAGCCCGGACGGTGATGTGGTTGAGCGCCATGGGTGCACGCAGCGCCTCGATCAGGCAACCCGCCTGCGCCCTGGCGGTCGTGAGGTCTATCCCGCCCGTGAGTAGAACCGCGAATTCGTCTGCGCCCGTACGGGCCAGCAAGTCCTCCGGCCGAATCGTCTCCGACAAGCGATTGGCTATGCGGCGTAGCAGTTCGTCGCCGACAGGACGGCCGAGGGAGTCGTTGATCTCACCGAATTGGTCGACATCCAACAGCACCAGCCCGAGCCGTGACCGGGAATGCCCGTTCATTTCTGGCGTGCGCTCGAACGATGCCGCCGTGAGCGCGGTGGCAAGCGCCCGACGGTTGGGCAGCCCGGTGAGCTCGTCGGTCATCGCGTGCTGGTGGAGTTGTGCCATGGAGCTGACATCGCGGAAGGTGACGGCGAATCGGACGGCGACCACGATCAGCGTCACAGCGGCGAGCGAGACCGGTAGGCGATCCCCGTATGCGAAAACCGACACCCCTAGCGCAAGCACGGCGCACATCACGGGCGCGACGAAAGACCCGAGCCCGGGTTTCGCGCGCGGCACCGGGGTGGCAGAGGGGGTCCAGCTGGCCACCGCGATCAACAGATAGGCAGTGGGCCAGCCCGCGTCGATCCAGGTGCCCTCCAGGTACGCGCCCTCGGCAGTCCGGAACAAATAGCCAGTGTCTGCGACCGCCCACACGATGAATCCCGCGACGAGCAGGCACCACCGCCGGTCGGTGTGCCAGCCCAGGAGCGCGAGCACACCGACAGCCAGGGCGAGCATCGTCAGATCCCCTGCTGCATATGCCAGCCCGACGGACACCGCCGCCGGTGATCCGTCTGCCACCGCCTTTATCGGCCCGAACGCGAGGGCGGCGGCCACCGCCGCAACCGTGCACGCGACGACAAGGCCGTCGAGCAGGATCGCGGTCGGCACTGTCCGGAGGGCAGTGCGCACCAGCAGCAGCAGGCCTGCATAGCCGAGTGGGTAGAACGCGAGATAGAGCGGATCGGCCAGCGACGGCGATACACCCTCAGGCACCCAAAGCGCGTACACGACGTCACCGACTGCGGCGATCGCCATCCCCACCCCGATGAGGAGCCAGGCCCAACGCTCCCTTGGGAATCGCCACGCTCGAGCAAGGACGAGCCCGGTCGCCGCCAGCATCAACGAGTCGTACAACCAACTATCAAGGGCCACAATGCGACCCGGAGAGTCGCGAATCAACGTCGAGTAGGCGAACACAAGGAGACCGACCACCAATGCGACCAAGGTCAACCGGACCGCCAACGGAAGCCGTTGCGCGCGTGGCACTTCCGTGGGGGTCTCTTGCGTACCTGCCGCTTCGTCGGACGGCGGCTCGGAATCCGGTGCTGATCGCTCGGGCATCTCGTACGGGTTGGGCAGGCCCGGCACGAAGCTGCGAACGCAGCCGCCCCCGCTGCGCTTGGCCGCGTACATCGCCAGGTCGGCCTGTCTGAGAAGGTCGTCTACGGTGGTCAGGCTCGGATCGGCCACGGCCAGTGTCAGCCCGATGCTGGGCCGCACCGTCAACGCGACGCCGTCCACGACGATTGGCGAGCCGAACACGTCGAGGATTCGGTCGGCCGCCGTGAGCGCCTCCTCGACGGAGCCCTCCACCAGCACCGCAAACTCGTCGCCGCCCAGCCTGGCCACCGAGTCCGAGCTGCGCAGACATGCGGAAAGGCGGCGCGCGACACGGACAAGTAGCTCGTCGCCCGCCGGATGACCGAGATCGTCGTTCACCGTCTTGAAGTTGTCGAGATCCAGACACAGCACCGCCAGCGGGCCGCCGTCACGCCGCCGGCGGGCGACGGCGCGTTCGAGCCGGTCCAGAAACAGCGTGCGGTTCGCGAGGCCGGTCAACTGGTCGCGATATGCGAGCTGGGCGACGTCTGACAGTAAGTGATGGTTGTGATCGAGAACGACGAACTGCCGCACCAGCACGGCGAACACGAGGAGCACTGCCAGGATCAACATCACGAGCCCGATCGCGGGTAGCACTCGGCCGAACCAGATGCTGACAGCCAGGACCAGCGGCAGATACGGCAGCCACAGGCGGGTGCGGGGCGCTACCTGCGGCGGGGAGGGTTCATCCGTTGGCGCACGGATGGCCGTCAGCGCCGCCAGCGCCACAAGCCCGAACGCGAAGTAGCGAACCAGGTCGGTGAAGTGGTCGGTCTCAGTGCCGGTAAACGTCAACGTGTAGGTGACGGCCAAGTCGGCCGCTGCCGTCAGGCCAAGTCCGCCGGCGAGCAGGCCGAGACTGAGGCGGCGGGCCGGGAGTGCAGCGGCGAACACCAGGATCGCAACCGCGACGACCACGCAGTCGAGCATCAGGTACGTCAACGGAACGAGGGCAGCCAGGCCCGAATGGCCGGTGCCCACGAAGGCGCGTTCTAACAGGGTCACCCAGGCCAGGATGATGATCGACGTCGCAACGATTATCGCGTCGAGGACCTGACGGATTCCCGATTGGCGGGTGGTGCCCGCAGGCAACCACAACAACGCCGCGACGGCGCCGACGGGAAAGAGCAAAAACGGAACGTCCGCGATTGACGGCCTCGGAAACAGGTCGGGTCCTCGCCACACCTCGTAATAGGTCCAGATACCCGCGCCGACGGCCCAAGCCACCAGACCTACGGTCAGCGCTAGCCAGCCGCGTCGCGCCCGCCCACGCGTGGATCGAGCCGCCCACCCGGTGCAGCCTGCGGCGGCGAGCGCGCCCGCGAGTGCGGCACCGTCGCCGACCACATGGGCCGCGAACTCACCTCCCCAGCCTTGAGAGAGCCACATCGCGGCGACTAGTGCCACCACCAGGTACACCGACGCAATCCATACCTGGCCGCGGCTCAGCACTGGCCGAGCCGTCCCTGCCGGATGTGCCGTCCGGACCTCATTGACTGGCATACCACCGCCCCAGCAAACCAACTAGCACACGATGAACCACGCACGTGCATTTGTGCCCGCTACACGATAATGCCTGTTAATCGCCGACTAGCAAAATTTGACGCGAGTGCAAAATAGCCAGGATCGGTGCAAACCCGTGCCAAAAACTTGCTTATCGCAAAGGCGACTGAGCTATAGCAGGTTCGCTAATTAGTTTGGCGGTACTTGTTCATCGCGTCATCGAGGCGTTGCAGCGCCTCGCCATAGTCGGCGAAGTTCCCGCTCTGCTGCGCCTCGCGCACCGCGTTGAGCGCAGTGTTGACCTCTTGCAGCGCGGCGGCTTTGGGAGCCGACAGCTGCACTGGGCCGCCGTTACCCGGCGGAACGGCCACTGGTGTAGGCACTTCCGGGGCCTGGCCGGTCCGGTTCGGCGGGGGCTGCGCCGCGGGCGGCTGACCGTCGATCGGCGCCTGCGGCGGAGCCGCCTGCCCAGGCAGCGGCGCAGGCCCGCTGGCGGTGGCGTCGGCGCCGGGGCCGAACAGCTCCGTCAGTGCGTCCTTCACGGTCGGCCCGTAGCCGACCTTGTCGTTGTACATCATCGCCACACGAATGAGACGGGGGTACGAGGACGCCGCGTCGCTGGCCCCTGGCGAGGCGTACACCGGCTCGACGTACAACAGGCCGCCCTGGGCTACCGGCAGCGTCAGCAGGTTGCCCCAGTGAATCCGGTTCTGGTTGTCACGACCGATGACACCGAGGTCCTGTGACACCGCGGTATCGGTGGTGATCGCGTTGTTGGCCAGCTTCGGACCGTTGACCTGACCCGGAATCGTCAGCACCGTGAGCTTCCCGTACGTGTCGGGATCGGAGCTGGCGCTGATATAGGCGGCCAGGAAGTCGCGCCGGAACCTGTTCATCGCACTGGTCAGCTGGAACGACGCCGAATTGTCTTCCGACGCAAGGTCTTTGGCGACGATGTAATACGGCGGCTGGAAACTGCTGGCCGTAGGATGCGGATCCTGCGGCACGTCCCAGAAGTCTGACGTCGAGAAGAACGTCACCGGATCGTTGACGTGATACTTGGCCAGCAGCGCGCGCTGCACCTTGAACAGATCCTCTGGGTAGCGCAGATGCTCCTGGAGTTCCGGTGAGATGTCGGACTTGGGCTTGACCGTGCCGGGGAACACCTTCATCCAGGCCTGCAGTACGGGGTCCTGCTCGTCCTGTGCGTAGAGCGTGACCGTGCCGTCGTAGGCATCGACGGTCGCCTTCACCGAGTTGCGGATATAGGACACCTGCTTGTCGGGTGCCAACCGGTTCACCGCCACCGCGCTGGAGTCAGCTGTCACCGACGACAGCGTCGTCAACTCGGAGTACGGATAGTCGTCAAGGGTGGTGTAGCCGTCGACGATCCAGACCATCCGCTTGTTCACGATCGCCGGGTAGACGTTGGTGTCGGTGGTCAGCCACGGTGCCACGTTCTCCACCCGATTGGCGGGGTCACGGTTGAACAGGATCCTGCTGTTGGCGCCGAACTGGTCGGACCAGAAGATGTTCCATTCGGCGTACTTCATGGCAAATACGGTGCGCGACAGAGAGTTCCCGATCGGCACGCCTCCCTTGCCGGAGTACGTGTAGTTCTTGGTCTCGGTATTGGTCTCGTAGTCGTACTCACGGGGGGCGCCGTTCTCCCCGACGATCGCGTAGTCGTCCGGCGTGTTCGCGATCACCGGACCGAAATAGATTCGCGGCTGATCCAGTTGCGCAGGTCCAGGGGTCACCACGCTTCCGTTCGCGCCGACCACGCTCGCCAGAAACTCCGGATAGCCGCCGTTCTGGTTCGGGTCGTTGGCAACACCGCGCACGATGTTGGCCGGTGAGGCGATGAACCCGTTCCCGTGGGTGAAGACGGTGTGCCGGTTGATCCAGTCGCGCTGGTTGTCGATCAGCCGGTCCGGGTTGAGTTCACGTGCGGCAACGACATAGTCGCGCAGGTTGCCGTCCCCGTCGCGATACCGGTCGATGCTGAGCTGGTCGGGGAAATAGTAGAAGTTCTTGCCCTGCTGGAACTGAGTGAACGCGGGGCCGACGATGTTCGGATCGAGCAACCGGATGTTGGACGTCGTCGCCCGATCGGCTGCCACCTGCTGGGCGGAGGCCGGGGCGTTGCCGGAGTAGTCGCGGTAGGTGACGGACGCCTCCGTAAGGCCATAAGCCTGTCTGGTGGCGGCGATACTTCGGCTGATGTATTCGCTTTCCTTTTGCGCGGCATTGGGTCTGACGCTGATCCGCTCGACGACCAACGGCCAGCCTGCGCCGACGATCACCGACGACAACAGCAGTAGCACTACACCGATCGCCGGAATCCGCAAGTCGCGCAACACGATTGCCGAGAAGACCGCCGCTGCGCAGATCACCGCGATCGCCATCAGGATCAGCTTGGCAGGCAGAACCGCGTTGATGTCGGTATAGCCGGCGCCGGTAAACGGCTTGCCGGACCTCGAGCGGCTCAGCAGTTCGTAGCGATCCAGCCAGTAGGCCACCGCCTTGAGCAGCATCAGGACGCCGACCAACGTGATCAGCTGGATCCGCGCCGCGCGGCTGAGCGCGCCGGTTCGGCCGGACAGCCGAATGCCGCCGAACAGATAGTGGCCAACCAGGTTGGCGATGAACGCCAGGAATGTCGCCGCGAACAGGTACGTCAGCACCAGCCGGTAGAACGGCAGATCGAATGCGTAGAACCCGAGGTCCAAGCCGAACTCGGGGTCTGTGACGCCGAATTCGCCGCCATGGATGAACAGCTGAATCGGCTCCCAGTAGCTCTGCGCGATCACGCCGGCGAAGAAGCCGACGAACGCGGGGATGCCGATGCCGATGAGCCGCAGCCGCGACATCACCGCGGTGCGGTAGCGCGCCACCGGGTCGTTGGGCCCTGCGGTCGGGACGAACACCGGCCGCGTGCGGTAGGCCAGCGCCAGGGCGGCGAACACGACCAGGCCGATCAGCACCGATACCACCAGGAACACGATGATCCGCGTGACAAGCACGGTGGTGAACACCGAGCGGTAGCCGAGTTCGCCGAACCACAACCAGTTCACATAGGCGTCGATGAATTGTCGGCCGAACAACAGCAGGAGCACTGCGGCCACCGCGACCGCGATCAGAATCCGGCTACGTCGTGTCAGCTTCGGCATTCTCGCCGCGGGCCGCATACCCACTCGTTAACTCCAGTCTTGAGGATTGAACGTCTGTGTGACGTGCCACAACTCTACGCACTCGCCGCTCGGCTGCTCCTCAGCAACGGGGAGGTTCGCCACCAGCGGAAAGCGTCTTCAACGCGTCGACCGCCTGGCCGAGGTTATCGACCTTGACCAATTCCACGCCATCCTCGTCCGCGGTCTTGGCCTCCTCGCAGTTGTCGGCAGGCACCAGAAACACCGTGGCCCCGGTTTCCGCGGCGGCCACAATCTTGTGGGCGATCCCGCCGATCGGCCCGACTTCACCGTCCCCGGTGATGGTGCCGGTGCCCGCCACGAACTTCGATCCGTTGAGGTCACCGGTGGTGAGCTTGTCGACGACGGCCAGGCTGAACATCAGCCCTGCCGAGGGCCCGCCGATGTTGGCGAGGTTGAAATCGATGGTGAACGGGGCCCACGGCGCATCGAGCACACCCACCCCGAGGTAGCCGTAGTCGCGGTCACCGTTGGACCCCAGCGTGATGGTCGCGACGCCTGGCGGTCCGTTCTTGCGCCGGTAGTCGAGGACGATGATCTCGTCCGGTTTGGTCTTCTTCAGCAGCGCGGTGAACTCGTCCAACGTCGCGACCGGCTGGCCGTTGACGGCGCCGATGGCATCACCCGCCTGCAGCTTGCCCGCCGACGGTCCGGGGTCGTTGACGCTCTCCACGGTGATCGCCATCGGGTACTTGAGATAGTGCAGCGCCGCGTACTCCGCGCTGTCCTCGGACTGGCGGAAGTCGGTGGTGTTGGCCTCGTCGATCTCTTCCTTGGACTTGTCCGGTGGATAGACCAGATCGCGGGGAACCAGCTGCTCACGCCCCGACGCCCACAGGATCATCGCCTGGCCGAGCGTGAGGCCGTCGCGCTGCGACACCGTGGTCATGTTCAGATGCCCCGTCGTCGGGTGCACGTCGGTGCCCTCGATGTCGACGACCTGCTTGCCGTCCACCTCGCCGAGGGTGTCGAACGTGGGGCCGGGCCCCAGCGACACGTACGGCACGGTGACCAAGGACACCAGCACGCCGAACGCCACGAGGGGCACGAGCGCGACGACCAGCGTCGAAATCCGCCTGTTCACGCCGCCCACAGTAAAGGGCGCGGGGGCGAGGTTCACTCAGAGCATGACCCGCGCACCCACATGGCGGGTCACCGATGAGTACCGTTAGGGACATGGCTGACCTGCCGTTCGGCTTCGGGCCCGGGGACGACCCCGACCGCGACAAGAGCAAGAAGGACCCTGACTCGGGTTCCGGCCCTGGCAATTCGGGGTCGGATCCGTTCGGGTCCGGCTTCGACATGTCCGAACTGGGGCAGATCTTCTCCAAGCTCGGTGAGATGTTCAGCGGCGCAGGAAACGTGATGGGCGGTGGCCCGCAGTCCGGCCCGGTGAACTACGACCTGGCCCGGCAATTGGCGTCGAGCTCGATCGGCTTCGTCGCGCCGATCCCTGAGAAGACCGGCACAGCGATCGCCGACGCCGTGCGTTTGGCCGAAACGTGGCTGGACGGGGCGACCGCGCTGCCGGCGGGCACCACCAAGGCGGTGGCGTGGACCCCCACCGACTGGATCGACAACACGCTGGACAGGTGGAAGCGGTTGTGCGACCCGGTCGCCGAACAGATCTCGACGGTGTGGGCTTCGGCACTGCCCGAAGAGGCCAAGAGCATGGCCGGACCGCTGCTGTCGATGATGTCGCAGATGGGTGGCATGGCGTTCGGCTCGCAGCTGGGTCAGGCATTGGGCAAGCTGTCGCGAGAAGTGTTGACCTCCACCGACATTGGGTTGCCGCTGGGGCCAAAGGGTGTCGCAGCGCTGATGCCTGAGGCGGTCGAAGCGCTCGCGGAGGGACTCGAACAGCCGCGCAGCGAGATCATGACCTTCCTTGCCGCTCGCGAGGCCGCACACCATCGGCTGTTCACCCACGTGCCGTGGCTCGCCAGCCAGCTGCTCAACGCCGTCGAGGCCTTCGCCAAGGGCATGAAAATCGACATGAGCGGCATCGAGGAATTCGCCGCGGGGTTCAACCCGGCATCGCTGACCGATCCATCCCAGATGGAGCAGCTGCTCAATCAGGGCATCTTCGAGCCGAAGGCGACACCGGAACAGACCGCGGCCCTTGAACGGCTCGAGACGCTGTTGGCGCTGATCGAGGGCTGGGTCCAGACCGTGGTCGCCGACGCGCTCGGCGACCGGATTCCCGGTGCGTCGGCGCTGAGCGAGACGCTGCGCAGGCGGCGCGCCACCGGCGGCCCCGCGGAGCAGACCTTCGCCACCCTGGTCGGGCTCGAGCTGCGGCCCCGCAAGCTGCGCGAGGCCGCGGCGCTGTGGGAACGCCTGACGGAAGCCGTCGGCGCCGACGCCCGCGACGCGGTGTGGCAGCACCCGGACCTGCTGCCCAGCGCTGAAGACCTCGACGAGCCCGCCGGTTTCATCGATCGGATGATCGGCGGCGACACCAGCGGCTTCGACCAGGCGATCGCGGATCTGGAGAAGGGTCCGCAGCAGGGCGACGACGGCCCGCGGGAGTGACCCGCTGAGCCCTGTGGATAACTCGCAGGCGCCCATGGCCGTTCGTGGCACAGTCGTCGCATGCCGCGCTATGCGCTGAACCCCGCTACGCCGGTGCTGTTGCGCCCCGACGGCGCGGTGCAGGTGGGCTGGGATCCGCGGCGCGCGGTATTGGTGCGGCCCCCTTCGGGATTGAGTGCGACCGACCTGGCTGAGCTGCTGCGAACGATGCAGTCCGGGGTCACCCTTGCGGACCTGCATGCACGCTTCGGCGTCGACGCCTCCGAGCTGGTTGCGTCGCTGGTGGATTCGGGGCTGGTGACGACGATCGCCCGCAGGCGCACGCGTACCGCGTTGATCCGCATTCACGGCCGTGGCCCGCTGTCCGATCTGCTGGCCAATGCGCTGCGCTGCTCAGGGGCCCGCGTGACGCGGTCGAGTCTCACTCAGTCGGCTCCACCGGCGACGACCGACCTGGCGGTGTTGTCCGACTTCCTGGTGGCCGACCCGCGGGTGGTGCGCGAGCTACACATCGCCGGGGTGCCGCACCTGCCGGTGCGGGTTCGCGACGGATCCGGACTGGTCGGCCCGCTGGTCATCCCTGGCGTGACCAGTTGTTTGGATTGCGCGGATTTACACCGCAGCGACAGGGACTCGGCGTGGCCCGCCGTCGCGGCGCAGCTGCGCGACACCGTCGGCAGCGCCGACCGGGCGACCGTGCTGGCCACGGCGGCGCTGGCGCTCAACCAGGTCGACCGGGTGCTTCGCGCGGTCCGCGGCGGCACCGACCAACCACCGGAGCCGCCCCCGACACTGGACACCACGCTGGAGTTCGACGTCAACACCGGTTCGCTGGTGGCGCGCCGATGGTCGCGCCATCCCAGGTGCTCATGTTGAGCGAAATTCGAGGGTGTACGACATGGAATTCAGTCGAGAGTGAGTCGAACTCGCGTCGCCGGTGGAATCCCGGCGTCTCAGAGTGGTCGGGCTTGGCCGTCGATGTATTGCTCGATGATCGACAGCGGTGCACCACCACAGGAGACGGCGAAAGCGGGACGGCGACCTGAGGAAAGTGGGCTTCGCATCGGTGAACACCGGGCGCCGGTTGTTGTCAGCGGTCCCCTCTAAGGTTTGGATGTGGGCGATACCTACCCCATGTCATCGACAACGGCCGGGGAGCCAGCGGGTAAGCCGCGGGCGCGGAAGCGGTCGAAGGGCGCACCCACTCATGTGCGGTCCTGGCCGCTGCGGCCGGATGCGGGGCAGTGTCGGGTGGTGGCGACCCGGTTCTTCACCGGGGTGCGGGTATATAACGCAGTTCTGGGCGAGTTCATCGGCCGCAGCCGCGCGGTGAAGGCCGATCCGGCCTGGCAGGCGGCACGGGAATTGCCGCGACGAACGAGCAAGGGACTGGGCGCCCGGGCCGCGGCGTTCCGCGCGGTCGAGCAGGCGCACGGATTCACCCTCGATGCGGCGCAGTCCTACGCCTCGTCACTACGGAAGTCGTGGGTGCGGGATCATCTGCCCGCCCAGGAGACCCAGAACCTGGGCAGGCGGGCGTTTGAAGCGGTCCGCCAGTGGCACCTAGGCCAAAAGGGCAAGCCGCGGTTCAAAAACACCAAGCGGGCTTTGCATTCGTTGTCGGCCAAAGACGGCAGCGGTGCGATTCGACCGAAAACAGATGCGACAGGTCGCCTGGTCGGGTTGCAGTGGGGTGCCGGCTTCGTCATCCCGATCGCCGCGCCCGTGCAAACCGGTCGGCGGGGTAAGGAACAACAAGCCGAGCTCGCGCAGATCGAGGCGTTGATCGCTGCCGGAAAAGTGCTATTTACCCGGATTGTGCGCACGGTGATCAATGGGCGCCATACCTACCGCATGCAACTCGTGATGGACGGGCATCCGCCCCGACGTCACCCGATAGGTGAGGCCCGGGTGTCGTTCGACCTCGGGCCGAGCCAGATCGCGGTGGCCGTACATCATGGCCATGGCCGCTGGGAAGGCTGGATCGAGCCGCTAGCCGATGCGATCAGCTTGGACACCGTGCGGTTACGCCGCCAGCAGCGCGGGCTTGATCGTCAGCATCGCGCCGGATCGGCCGACTGCTTCGGCCCTGACGGCACCCATACGTCTGGGCGGTGCGGCTGGCAGCGTTCGCGCGCCGCCGCGCGGACCGCCAACCGCGTGGCCGAGCAGCATCGGCGGCTGGCCGAGCATCGCAAGTCCTTGCACGGCGCGTTGGCCAATCGGCTGTTCGGCCACGGCGCTTATATCGCTTGCGAAAAGCTCGATTACGTTTCGTGGCAGAAGAGCTTTCCGCGCAGTGTGCGCGACCGGGCACCCGGGTTACTGGTGGAGATGATGCGCCGCAAGGCTGAAAGCGCCGGCGGGCAGCGTCTCTACGAGTTCAACACCAAAACGACGGCCTTGTCGCAAACCTGTCTGTGTGGAAAGCGTGGGAAAAAGCCACTCTCGCAACGGGTTCACCGCTGCGAGTGCGGCGTCAAAGAAGATCGGGATCTGTTTTCGGCCTACCTGGGACTGCACGTCTACAGCGCGACCGATGGGTCTGATCGGCTGGGCTTGGAGGCAGCCAACCAGGGCTGGCTCCACCGTCAGGACGTCGATGGGTCGCCGAAGTCCAGCCGCACCGCACAAATCAAGCGGCAAGGCCGCAGACATCCGCCCTCGCGGAGGTCAGTGGCGCGCATCAAAGCCCGCAGGGCCAGAAAGCGACAGAGCCGCTCGGCGCGAACCTCCACTACCGACCAGCCCACGGCGATAGCCGCATGAGCGCCTATCGAGACAGCCGGTCAGCACGAGGAAACCTCGCAACTTGTTGCGGGGAGGTCGTCAAATCGGTCGTTGGCAAGTCGTTGCGGGGTGTTCGGTGCCGTCGTGGATGATGGTCTGGTGAGTGACATCAAGCGGGGCCGGGCGGCGCGCAACGCCAAACTGGCGGGCCTTGGCGCGGGCATGGCTGGCCGAGCCGCGCTGGGCGTGGGCAAACGGCTGACCGGCAGGTCCAAGGACGAGGTCAATGCCGAGCTGATGGACAAGGCCGCCCAGCAGTTGTTCACCGTTCTCGGTGAGCTCAAGGGCGGCGCGATGAAGGTCGGCCAGGCGTTGTCGGTCATGGAAGCCGCGATCCCCGAGCAATACGGCAAGCCCTACCGCGAGGCGCTGACCAAGTTGCAGCGCGAGGCTCCGCCACTGCCCGCGGCCAAGGTGCACCGGGTGCTCGACGGCCAGCTGGGCACCAAGTGGCGCGAGCGGTTCGCGTCGTTCGACGACAAGGCGGTGGCATCGGCGAGCATCGGCCAGGTGCACAAGGCCGTGTGGTCCGACGGCCGCGAGGTCGCCGTCAAGATCCAGTACCCGGGTGCCGACGAGGCGTTGCGCGCCGACCTGAAGACGATGCAGCGGATGGTCAGCGTCGTCAAACAGCTCTCCCCCGGCGCCGACGTGCAGGGCATTGTCGACGAGCTCATCGAACGCACCGAAATGGAACTGGACTACCGGCTGGAGGCCGACAACCAGCGGGCCTTCGCGAAAGCCTATGAGGGACATCCGCATTTCGTCGTCCCCCGCATTGTGGCAAGCGCGCCCAAAGTGGTGATCCAGGAGTGGATCGAGGGCATCCCGATGTCGGTGATCATCCGCGAGGGCACACCCGAACAGCGTGACTTCATGGGCACGCGGCTGTTCGAGCTGACCTACGATGCACCGCGGCGGCTCGAGATGATGCACGGCGACGCGCATCCCGGGAACTTCATGCTGCTGCCCGACGACAAGATGGGCGTCATCGACTTCGGCGCCGTTGCCCCGCTGCCGGGCGGGATTCCGATCGACATCGGCCTGGCCACCCGCTACGCGCTTCAGGACGACTACGAGAACCTGCAGGCGGCCATGCAGAGGATCGGGTTCATTCAAAAAGGCGAGCAGGTGTCCAAGCGCGAGATGGACGAGATGATGAAGCAGTACGTGGAACCTCTGCAGGTCGAGGTGTTCCACTACACACGCAAGTGGCTGCAGCGGATCACCGCGATGAACATGAAGCCCGACCGTGCCGCGGGTCAGATCAAGGCGGCCAGGCAGATGGACATCCCGGCCAAGCTGGCGATACCGATGCGGGTGATCGCGTCCGTCGTCGCGATCTCCTGTCAGCTCGACGCGCACATACCCGCCAGAGCCCTTGCTACCGAACTGGTTCCGGGATTCGCTGACGAAGCGGCCTAGCTCCGTCTTATTTGGTGCTCCTCTCGTCCGCGGGAAAACCCGGCAGCGCATTACGCGGCTGCCGGGTTCGCCTCGGTGTTCTTGCGTGGCCGTCCACGCGGACGCTTGCGTTCGATGACCATGCCCCGTTCCAGAATCTCGCCGCCCCAGACACCCCACGGCTCTTCGCGTTCCAGCGCGGCAGCCAGGCACTCGCGACGGATCGGGCAATCCGCGCACAGTGCCTTGGCCCGTTCGAGGTCAACGGGGTTCTCGGCGAACCACAAATCGGGATCGGCGATGTGACACGGCACCGACAGCATCGTTCTTTCACGGCATGTCTCTGATTCGACGCTTGTCGCGCAAGCGCTGATCGAGGTCGACATGTCAGTCCTCAGCTTCCTGGTCGTTGTTTCGTCTGCCATCTGTCTTCTGATGGATCTGCGACCAGGTTTTCGGGAGGTCCGAATGATTTCCGAAAAAATCTGGCCACGGATCCGGTTGACTGCGGGTCCGTGGCCTTTTCGGCTTGTCGAGGCTCTACCTAGGTGTTGCCCCAATCCACGGACGCGCCAGTCGCGGTGGCGGTGCGGCGCTTGCGCTGCGGCGTAATGGCAGCGGCGGCTCCCGCAGGCGCCCATGCGTGAGCGTCAAATGCGGGATGCGCCGCGGCAGCGGAGACACGGAGGGTCCGCGGCATGCCGGCAACGCTTACGCCGGTGAATTCGCTATTGCTCAACATGATTCGGGCACCCTCCTTTCGACTCGCGGTTTGTGCCTTTGAGGCTAAAGCTTAACAGCCCAAACCCGCAAACGATTTTCTGACCAGCGGCTTTTGGCACGATCTTTACGATTTTTGGCGGCCTTTGACCAGTGCGAGTACGTCAGCCCCGAACTGCTCGAGCTTGCGCGCGCCGATGCCGGGAATGGCGACCAGCGCGGCGTCGTCGGTGGGCAGCGTCTCGGCGATCGCGATCAGCGTGTTGTCGGTGAACACCACGTAGGCGGGCACGCTCATCTCCTTGCTGGTGCGAAGCCGCCAGTCCTTGAGTTGCGTGAGCAGTTCGTCGTCGATATCGGACGGGCAGGTTTCGCACCGCCGCAACATGATGGCGGCCGGGGTCGCCAGTGTGCCGTTGCAGACACGGCAGCGAGGCGTGGCACCACGCGGGCGCCGCGGCTTGCTGGGTGTGTTCTCTTTTTGCGACTGGGGTGCGACGCCGTTGAGGAATCGCGACGGGCGCCGGCTCTGCCGCCCGCCCGGCGCGCGGGCCAGCGCCCAGCTCACCGCTAAATGTATTCGCGCCCTGGTGATTCCGACATAGAACAATCGGCGTTCTTCTTCGACCGGTTCGCTGTCGGGACCGTGCGCCAGCGCGTGCGAAATGGGCAGCGTGCCGTCGGCAAGCCCGACAAGGAACACCGCGTCCCATTCCAGACCCTTGGCAGCGTGCAGCGAGGCCAGCGTGACGCCCTGCACGACCGGTGGGTGGCGCGCGTCGGCGCGCTGCCGCAGTTCGGTGACCATCGAGGACAGATCAAGCGACGGGCGGGCGGCGACTTCTTCGTCGACCAGCTCGGCCAGCGCGGCCAGCGCCTCCCACCGCTCACGGGCCCGCGTGCCCGACGGTGCCTCGGCGGTCAGGCCGAGCGGTTCGAGAATCGCGCGGACGATCTCCGGAAGTTCGCCGTCGACGTCTCGTTCGGCGGCGCGCTGCAGCGCCACAAGTGCCTGCCGGATCTCCTGTCGGCTGAAGAAGCCCTCACCGCCACGCACCTGGAACGGAACGCCGGCCTCGGTGAGCGCTTCCTCGTAGACCTCGGACTGGGCGTTGATGCGGTACAGCACCGCGATCTCCGATGCCGGGGTGCCCGACTCGATGAGCCGCTTGATGCTTTTGGCCGCCGCGGCGGCCTCGGCGACCTCGTCGGAGTGTTCGGTGAAGGTCGGCGTCGGACCGGGGTCACGCTGGCCCACCAGGTGCAGCTTGCTGCCCGCCATCCTGCCGCGCGCACCCGCGATGACGCGGTTGGCCAGCGACACCACCTGGGGGGTGGACCGGTAGTCACGTTCGAGCCGCACCACCGCCGCGTCGGGAAAGCGCCGCGAGAAGTCCAGCAGGTAGCGCGGGGTGGCACCGGTGAACGAGTAGATGGTCTGGTTGGCGTCGCCGACCACCGTGAGGTCGTCGCGCTCCCCCAGCCAGGCGTCCAACACCCGTTGCTGCAGCGGCGTGACGTCCTGATATTCGTCAACTACGAAGCAGCGGTAGCGGTCACGGAACTCCTGGGCCACCGCGGCGTCGTTCTCGATCGCCGCCGCGGTATGCAGCAGCAGATCATCAAAGTCGAGGAGCATGACATCGTTATGGCGGGCCTTGAGCGTTTCGTAGCCGGCGTAGACCGTGGCGATCTTGCCCGCGTCGAACGGAATGTCACGCCCGACCTGCGCGACCGCGGCCGCGTATGCCTCGGGACTGATCAAAGATGCTTTGGCCCACTCGATTTCACCGGCGAGGTCGCGAATGTCGTCGGTGCTCGTCGACATGCCCGCGCGGTTCGCGGCCTGCGCCACCACCGAGAATTTGGTGTCGAGTAGCTGCCAGCCGGTGTCGCCGACGACGCGGGGCCAGAAATAGTGCAGTTGGCGGCGGGCCGCGGCGTGAAACGTCATCGCCTGCACGGAGCCGGTGCCGACGCCGTCGTCGAGCGCACGCAACCGGCCGCGCATCTCTCCTGCGGCGCGCTGCGTGAACGTCACCGCCAGCACTTGGCCGGGCGCGACGTGTCCGGCCGCCACCAAATGCGCGATGCGCCGGGTGATGGTGCGGGTCTTGCCGGTGCCCGCGCCGGCCAGCACGCAAACCGGGCCGCGGGCGGCCAGAACGGCCTCACGCTGCTCGTCGTCGAGATCAACGAGCAGTTCGTCGCGCGACGTGAGGGAAGCCGGAGCCGTTGCGGCTTCTGTGGGCATGCGGTCCATCTTGGCAGTGCGGGCCGACAAATCCCCGGTGGCCGTCGGGCATGTTGGCGGCTTCCGCTACGTTGAACGACTTATGGGATTTGGCAAGGCTTCCACGGTGACGATGTACACCACGTCGTGGTGTGGATATTGCTTCCGTCTGAAGAAGGTGCTCAAGGCGGAGGGCATTTCGTTTTCCGAGGTCGATATCGAGGCCGATCCCGCCGCGGCGGAGTTTGTGGCGTCGGTCAACGGCGGCAATCAGACGGTGCCGACGCTGAAGTTTGCCGACGGATCGACGCTGACCAACCCCAACGGTGCAGAGGTCAAGGCCAAGCTCGCCAGATAGTCTTCGCGTGAGCAAACGCAACCCCTCGCGAACAGGGCGCTATGGCCACGCAGAACGACCAGACCGAGACGGCGGACACGCGCGCCCGCAGGAAACGCAGTAGCGCCAGGCTGATCAGCGCCATCGCCATCGGTGTGTGCGTGGTGGCCGTATTGGCGGTGGTCGCCGTTGTCGGGTTTCGGCGCGACGATCGCGACCCCACGGCCGAACAGCCGACGCCGTCGACTGAGGTGTCCTCGTCGAAGCCGCCGCCGCCACCGCCCGCTCCGCAACTGACGAGTAAGCGGATGACCCTCATCGGCGAGGAGCAGTTCGATGGGGCCGCCGGCTCCGCACCGAATTCGCTCTACTTCGATTACGACGTTGGCGGTACCGGCTGGGGCAACGACGAGAAGCAGACGTACACCCGCGATCCCGAGAACGTCCGGTTGGACGGGGCCGGCCATTTGGTGATCGAGGCCCGCCGCGACGGCGACGGTTTCACGTCGGCGCGGCTGGTCACGAGGGACAAGCTGTGGTTCGAACACGGATTGATCGAGGCTCGCATCAAGATGCCGGCCGGCCAAGGCATCCACCCGGCGTTCTGGATGCTGGGCACCAACCTGGGCGAGGTGGGATGGCCCGCGGCCGGCGAGATCGACATCATCGAGATCGTCAACACCGGGCTCGAGTTTCACAATGCAATCCACGGACCGACGGAGGCCGACCCCGCGGTTGAGTGGAAACAGTCATTCGACGGTCCAGCTGGGAGCGACCTCGCGGCGGACTATCACGTCTATCAGATGTACCGCGAGCCTGGACTCATCAAGATCGCGATCGACGGTGTCGTGCGCGGACAGTACGCCAAGGCATCGGCACCGCCAGGCGCCCGATGGGTTTTCGACGCTCCGATGTATCTGGTCTTGAATCTTGCGGTGGGCGGGTTGTGGCCGGGCCCGGTTGATCCCGCGACACCATTCCCGTCGACGATGCTGGTGGACTGGATCCGCTACTGGCAGTGAGCCATTCACGCGGTGATTAGTCCAGCGCCGCCCAGGATTCGATGATCTCCCTGGCGATCGAGATCGAACCCGGCAGCAGCAGCCGGGACGGCGAGTCGCTGCTCCAGTCACCGTGTTCGAGTGCCTCGCGGATTTCGGCGCGGGTGAACCAGGAGGCCTCGGCGATCTCGCCGTCGTTGAACGAGAACTCCTGCTCGGGGTCTCCGATGGCGTGAAAGCCCACCATCAGCGAGCGCGGAAACGGCCACGGCTGGCTGCCCAGATAGCGGATGTCGGTGACCGTCAGCCCGATCTCCTCGGCGATCTCGCGCTCGACGCATGTCTCGAACGACTCGCCGGCTTCCACGAAGCCGGCCAGCAGCGAGAACAACCGCTCGGGCCACACCGTCTGCCTGGCGAGCACCGCGCGGTCGTGCCCGTCGTGAACCAGGCAGATCACCGCGGGGTCGATGCGAGGAAACTCCTCGTGGCCATTGGTCGCGTTGGCCCGCGCCCAGCCGCTCTTGATCGACTTGGTTGGCGCGCCGTCGATCGCGCTGAACCGCGCGTTGTCATGCCAATTCAGCAGCGCGGTGGCCGTCGACACCAGTTGCGCGCTGACGTCGTCGAAGACCTGGCCCGCCCGGCGCAGGTCGAGCACCTCGGTTTCGGTGTGCGGGTCCTCGGGTCCCTCCAGCGCGGCGCGGATCCCCCACACATGTCGACCGTCGGCGAGCCTGCCGAGGAAGACCGCGTTGTCCGGCGGTTTGTCGGCGAAGGCGGCGGCCTTGCCGAGCACCACCTGGCCGCCTGCGATCAGCACCTGGTTTCGCCGGTCCACCCGCAGCAGCAGCGCATCGGCCCAGCCGGCGACGGCGGCGTCGACGTCGGTGCGCAGCATGTCCGCGCGGTCGGCGCCCACTCGGGACAACAACGGGACGTTGCGCAGCTGGAATCCTGACGTCATCGTTCGGCGTCCGCGCTGCGGATGTAGAGCAGCCGGTCACCGATCTCGAGGGCGTCGACCTGTGCGTCGTCGACGCGCAGCAGCTTCCCGTTGCGCACGACGCCAAGCACGATGTCGGTGAGGTGCCGCGGCGAGCCGCCGACCTCTTTGGGCGTGACTTCCCGCTCGGCGATCGCGAACCCGGCGTCGGGGGTCAGAAGGTCTTCCATCATCTCCACAACGCTGGGCGTCTGCACCGCTATGCCCAGTAGCCGGCCCGCTGTCTCGGACGTCACCACAGTTGAATCCGCTCCGGACTGTTCGAGCAGGTGCTGGTTCTCGGCTTCGCGCACCGCGGCGATGATCTTGGCTTTGGGTGCCAGCTCGCGGGCGGTCAGGGTGACAAGGACCGCGCTGTCGTCGCGGTTGGTCGCCACGATGATCGCCTTGGCGTGTTGCGCGCTGGCCAGCCGAAGCACTTCGGAGTCGGTCGCGCTGCCGCGGACCGTGACCAGGCCGGCGGTCTTGGCGCGCTCGAGCGCGGCCGGGTTCTCGTCGACGACGACGATCTCGGCGGGCGCCACGTCGTCACCGACCATCGCAGCGGCAGCGGTCCTGCCCTTCGTGCCGTAGCCGACGATGACGATGTGGTTGCGCACCTTGTTCCTCCATCGCTGGATTTGGTAAGCCTGCCGCGACTGCGTCGTCAACGTTTCGACCGTCGTGCCGATGAGCACGATCAGGAACGCGACCCGCAGCGGCGTGATGACCAGAACGTTGATCAGCCGGGCGGACGGAGTGACGGGGGTGATGTCGCCGTAGCCGGTGGTCGAAAGGGACACCGTCGCGTAATACAGGCAGTCGAGGAACGACAGTGGGTCGTCGGGGTTGGGGCTGCTCTCGACGTCGCGGTAGCCGTGCCGGTCCAGGTAGACGATCAGCACGGCCGCAAATAGCGCACCAAGGGCGTAGACGATGCGGACGGTGATTCGTCGCCCCGGGCTGACAGGCGGCGTCGGGATCTGCACCGTGTCGGTAAGGGCGTGGACGGGCCGATCCGCCAGCGACTCGTCGAACCTGCGGAGCCGACGCCGCAATCTGCCTTTAGCCACGAGCGTCCGTCACCGATTGGGGCTCCCGCACCAGCACAATGTAATCATGACCTCTCCCCAGACCGAACTGCAGCAGATCGCCAGCGCCAAGCCGGCCCACCGTCTCGGAGCGATGCTGCTCGGTATGGGCACCCTGCATTTCGCAGCACCCAAGCCCTTCGACGCCATCGTGCCCGTCGAGCTGCCTGGAAGTCAGCGGTTCTATACGTACGCCTCCGGGGTCGCCGAACTGGGCACCGGCGCGCTGCTGCTGGCACCGCGAACCAGGCGGATCGGTGCGCTGGCTGCCGTGGCGTTGTTCGTGGCGGTGCTTCCCGCCAACGTCAACATGGTGCGGTTGTGGTTCAGGGATCCAACCAAGCCACTGTTCATGCGGATCGGCGCGATCGCGCGGCTGCCGCTGCAGATCCCGATGATCGCGATCGCACTCAAGATCTTCCGCAAGTCCTGAGAGGCTTCACGCCGCATCCAGCAGTGCGGCCAGGTCGTCGGCGCCCGGCAGGGTGTCGGGGGTGACCGTCCGACCGGCGCGCACGTAGTGGAACGCGGCACGCACCTTCTCGACCGGGCAACCAGCCAACGCCGCCCACGCCAGCCGATACACCCCGAGCTGAACGGCGGCCTGCTCCGAGGCCTCCGGTGTGTCAGGGGTCTCGCCGGTCTTCCAGTCCACCACCGTTGCGCCGCCGTCCTCGTCGGCGAAGACGGCATCGATGCGGCCGCGCACCACCCTGCCGCCGATCACCATGTCGAACGGCACCTCCACCTCGATGGGCGTGCGGGTGGCCCACGGCGACACCGCGAACGCAGCCTGCAACTCGGCAAGCTGTTCGGAGTGGCCCGATTCGCGATCGACCGCTCCAGGTAGATCGTCGAGATCGAACAGCCGGTCGGCGTGGAAGAACCGTTGCACCCAGTCGTGGAATGCGGTGCCTAGCAACGCATGTGGATCAGGACGCGCAGGCAGCCGCCGACGCAGCCGCTGCGCGACCGCCTCAGGGTCGCGCCCGAGTTCGACAAGGGTGCTGACCGACAGCTGTGCGGGCAGCGGCGGAACTGGCAGCTCGGCCGTGTGGTCACGCTCGGCGAGCAGGGCATCGACGTCGGCCGCCCAGCCGTCGACATCGGTGATGTCGTCGGCGGCTGGACCCGACATCGCCTTTGTCACCAGCGCCGCCCCGGCGTCGACGTCGCCGCGCCGGTGCCCGGCCGGGTCTGCGGGCCAGACTGCCTCGATCGCGCTGTCCCGCAATGGGTTCGGCGTTCCGTCGGCGGGCTCGGGGGCCCAGTGCTCCACGACACCGCACGGGTCGCCCGCCGCTGCTGACTCGTCGATGATGTCTTTGAGCTCGCAGAGGAACTCCGAAGGACCGCGGGGTTTCGCCCCGGTGGCCCCCCAGTGATGGCCGGAAAGCAGCAGGGTGTCCTCGGAGCGGGTGATCGCCACATACAACAGCCGGCGCTCCTCGTCGATGCGCCGCTGATCGAGACTGCGTTTGTGGTCGGAGATCTTGTCCGACAGCTTCTTTCGATCGTTGACGTCCGAGGTGTCGAGTACCGGAACGCCGTGCTCGGATACGGTCGCCCTGTCACCACGCAAGAGCGGCGGCAGATCGCCCGCGTCGGTCAGCCAGGTGCGCGCCGACCCGGTGGACGGAAAGACCCGACCGCTCAGGTGCGGCACCGCCACCACCTGCCACTCCAACCCCTTGGCGGCGTGCACGGTGAGGATCTGGACGCGGTCGTTTGCGACGGCGACCTCTGCGGGTGCCAGCCCGTTTTCCACCTGTTCGGCGGCGTCGAGGTAGGCCAGCAGGCCCTGCAGGGTCGCGCCGGGCGTGACGGTGAAGTCGGCGACCACGTCGGCGAAGGCGTCCAGGTGTTCCGAGCCGGTCCAGCCCGCGGACACGGGCCGGCTCGCCCTGGCCTCGGTGTCTACCCCGAGCACGCGCCGGATCTCCGCGACGAACTCCGGCAGCGGGTGGGCCAGATGGGCGCGCAGGGCGGTCAGCTCGCGGCCCAGCGCCACGATGCGGGCATATCCGGTCGGCGAGTACGCCGCCGCGGGTCCCGGATCGCAGATCGCGTCGGCCAGGCAGGCCGCGTCGGCATCCGGTGCCGCCTGCGCCACGATCTGCTCGGTCGCCGAATTGTGCGTCCGCGGGTCGGCGCGGTCGAGATCGACTGCGCGGCGCCACAGCGCGGAGATGTCGCGGCCGCCAAGGCGCCACCGCGGTCCGGTCAGCACGCGCATCGCGGCGGCCCCGGCCGTCGGATCGCCGACCAGCCGCAGCGTCGCGACTACGTCGGCGACCTCGGGCACCGCGAGCAGGCCGGCGAGGCCGACGACTTCGACAGGCACCCCGCGCGCGGTGAGTGCGTCGGCCATCGGGGCGGCATCGGCGTTGCGTCGCACCAGCACCGCGGCGGTCGGCACGGCGCCTGGCGCTTCCCGGTAGATGTGCGCGATGTGGTCGGCCACCCAATCACGTTCGGCTGCAACGTCGGACAGCAGCGCGCATCGAATGGTGCCGGGTGCGGCGTCCGGCCGAGGCCGCAGGGAGCGGACCGCGACGGAGCGTCGCCGCGCTGCCGCGGACACTTCGTTCGCCAGATGCAGTGCGCTCGGTGGATTGCGCCAGCTGGTTCGCAGCTCGAGCGTCTGGGCGGGCGTGCCGTCGGAGCGCGGAAAGTCGGTAGTGAACCGCGGCAGATTGGTGGCCGAAGCGCCTCGCCAGCCGTAGATGGACTGAATGGGATCGCCGACCGCGGTCAGCGCCAGGTCGTCGTCGACGCCGCCGCCGAACAACGACGACAGAGCGACACGTTGCGCGTGCCCGGTGTCCTGGTACTCGTCGAGCAGCACCACCCGGTACCGGTTACGCAGCGCCGCGCCGACTGCGGGGAAGCTCGACGCCAGCCGTGCGGCCGACGCCATCTGTATGCCGAAGTCCATGACCTTGTCGGCGTGCATGCGGGCATGCAGCGCGTCGACCAACGGGACGAGCACGCTGCGCTCGGTCTGGGT
Organism: uncultured Actinomycetota bacterium; assembly: GCA_963711755.1. Lineage (GTDB taxonomy): Bacteria > Actinomycetota > Actinomycetes > Mycobacteriales > Mycobacteriaceae > Mycobacterium. The sequence goes on along the minus strand of CAVQFK010000022.1, from coordinate 517,109 downwards.
GCCCAGCATTTTCAGCAGCCACTGGCTCGGTCCCTTGTCACGCTGGGAGGGACCGGCGGGCAGCGTGTGCACCAGTCGTTCCAGTTCGACGTGGGTGTCGAGCAGCTGCTCGGTGTCGACGAGGTGCTCGGCCAGCTGCCCTGCCAGCCGCAGCACCATCGCGGTGACACCTGCCGGCGTCTTGTCGGTCTCCAGATGCTTCGGATGGTCGCAAACCACCCGAAAAGCCAGCTGCCACAGCTCGGTTTCCGACAGCAGCCGGGTGTCGGGCTCCACGGGCAGCAGCAACCCGTGCTCGCGCAACAGATTTCCGGCGAACGCGTGATACGTGCTGACGGTCACCGGGTCGTCCGCCACGTCTGTTCCGTCCACAAGGCCGGTTCCCGCGAGGCGGGCCAGCCGGGTGCGGACTCGCCTCAGCAGCTGTCCTGCGGCCTTGCGGGTGAACGTCAGCCCGAGCACCTCACCTGGTCGGGCGTAGCCGTTGGCGACCAGCCACACCACCCGCGCGGCCATCGTTTCGGTCTTGCCGGCGCCGGCCCCCGCGATGACGACCAGCGGCCCGGGTGGCGAGGCGATGACCGCGGTCTGCTCATCGGTTGGCGCGAAGAGACCAAGCGCTTCGGCGAGTTCGAAGGGGCTGTAGCGCGGTGTCACGACGCCTCACCCGCGAGCGCCTGGGCTGGGCACATTGCCCGCACGGGACAATGTCCACAGCCATCGTTGATCCGCGCGGGGAACTGCGGCCCCTGGGTAGCGGCCGCGGCTTGTTGCACCACGCCGCGCCACTCGTCGTGGGCGTCGGGTGTGAGCGCGTCCTGTTCACGCTCGGTCGCCCCTGCCGCGCCGGTCTTGCCCAGATACACCAGGCGTCCGCCGCCCGCTGTATCGTCCTGTGGCAGTAGCCCTTCCGCAATAGCCAGCTGGTACATCGCCAGCTGTGCGTGGCGTTGCGCGTCGTCCTTGGTGACGGGGCTCTTGCCGGTCTTGATGTCGACGACCACCAACCGGCCCGCGTTGTCGCGTTCGAGCCGGTCGAGCCTGCCGCGCACGCGGACGCCCGGCTGCGTGTCGCCGTCTTCGCCGACCACACCGTCGACCGCGATCTCGGTGCCGACCTCGGTCAGCTCATGGCGGGTCTGGGCCCGCCACTTGGCAAACGTGGCGACCATCTCGCGGTGCCTGGCCAGCTCGTTGTGCGAGTACCACTCGGAGTCGAATGGCAGTTTGTCCCAGACTTTTTCGAGCTCGTCGAGCATCTGGCTCTCCGTCTTTTCCGGGTCCGCGACAAGTGCGTGCACCAGCGAGCCGATCGCGGACCGCACGTCGCGGCCGTCGCTGCCGCCGTGCCGTTCGAGTAGCCAGCGCAGCGGGCAATCGGTCAGTGTCTGCAGCGTGGACGGCGACAGCGTCACGGTGTGGCCGTCCCCGCACCACAGCGGTTCATCGCTGGACAGCGGCGTCATGCCGTACCACTGCGTCGGGACGGCACCGGGCACTCCCGCTTCGGCGAGGCGGGCCAATTGTGCTGCCGCACAGGCGCGCACCGTGTCGTCCACCTCACCGGGCGCCGCACATACCACCGCGCGCAGCCTGCCGACCATCGCCGCAGGCGCCAACACGCGGGGGGACGCGATGGGTGCGGGTTCATCGGGATCCGGATCGGTGGCCAGCGCGGCCAGCTCGGAGCAGAACGACGACGGCAGCATCGAGTCGTCACCGCTGTCGCTGTCGACCGCGGTGACCAGAAGCCGGCTGCGGGCCCGGCCCATGGCGGCGATGAGCAGTCGCCGTTCCTCGGCCAGCAGCGGCGCCCTGGTCGACAGTCCCCGATCTGCCGCGGTGGCGACGCCGTCCATGACGTCGACGAGCTGTTGGGTGGCCAGCACGCCGCCGCGCGGAATCGTGTTGGGCCACAGCCCTTCCTGCAGTCCGGCGATGACGACGAACTCCCACTCACCGCTCAGCGCAGAATGTGCGCTTCGGACGGCCACCGCGTCGGGTTCGGGGCACCCTTCACGCGGAGTCGCGGGCAGGCCAAGCGCCATGACGTGGTCGATGAGGCCGATCAGTGACGCTCCGGCGGTCCGTGCGACGTATTGCTCGGCGACATCGAACAGCGCGGTGACGGCGTCCAGGTCACGGTCGGCTTGCGCTCCGGTGGAGCCGCCGCGCTCGCTGGCGGCCAGCCAGCGCCGTTGCAGACCGGACCGATGCCACGCTTGCCACAGCGTGTAGCGGGGATCGTCCCCGTCCTTGGCGCTGCGTCGTGCGGCGGTCAGTGCCGTGCGCACGCGCTGCAGCGGGCGGGCCTGGTCGGCGGACACGCTGGTTCCGTTGTCGAGCGCGTCGACGAGCAGATCGGCGAAGTCGCGCGGCGGCTGTGCGCCGTCGGCTCGGCGCAGTGCGCGTCGCAGCTGACGCAGTGATACCGGGTCGACCCGGCCGATGGGCCCGGTGACCAGCGAGAGCGCCCGGTCCCCGTCGAGCCCCCGCGCGGTGACGTCCAGGACGGTGAGGAGTGCCAGCACCGCGGGCTGCTCGGCCAGTGGTGCGTTGGCCTGTGGCAGGTCGACGGGGACACCGGCGGCGACGAGCGAGCGCGCCAGCGAGGCGCCAAGCCGCGGCACCGAACGCACCACGACCGCCATCTGCGACCACGGCACACCGTCGACGAGGTGCGCGCGCCGCAAGGCGTCGGCGATCAGTGCGGCCTCGGCGTGCGGCGATGCGGCGATCCGCACGGCGACCGAGCCCGGTTGTGCGCCAACGCCGGTCAGGTGACGGGCCGCGTCGGCGCCGGGCAGTCGGCTCGCGATACCCGTGATGGCCCGCGCGATCGCCGGTGCGCAGCGGTGCGATTCGGCCAGGGTGATATCGGGCCCGTCGCCGCGTAACAGCGCGGGATCGGCTCCGCGATAGCCGAATACGGATTGGTTGGGGTCTCCGGCGATGATGGTGAGTTCGGCGCCCGCCGACAGCACCCGCACGAGCAGTGCGGCCTGGGGATCGAGATGCTGCGCGTCGTCGACGAGAAGGAGCTTGATGCGGCCTCGTTCGGCGGAAAGCAGGTCGGCGTCGGTGCCGAACGCCTCGAGCGCGGCGCCGACGAGCTCGGCCGCGCCCAACGCCGGCACGGTGGCCTGCGGCGCGGCCATCCCGACCGCGGCGCGCAGCAGCATGATCTGTTCGTAGGCCTCTGCGAACTGGCCGGCGGCCAGCCATTCGGGGCGGCCCGCGCGACGCCCGAGACGTTGCAGCTCAACGGGGTCCACCCCACGTTCGGCGCAGCGGGCCAGTAGGTCGCGCAGTTCGTTGGCGAATCCGACGGTGCTCAGCGCGGGCCGCAGCTGCTTCGGCCATGCGACGGGTGAAGCGTCACCGTCCTCGAGGTCGCCTGCGAGAAGTTCACGGATGATGCCGTCCTGCTCCGCGCTGGTGATCAACCGGGGCGGCGGGTCGCCGTTGCGCTGCGCGGCCAGCCGCAGCACCGCGAACGCATACGAGTGCACGGTGCGAACCAACGGCTCCCTGACCACCGCGCGATCGCCCGCGCTGAGAAGAGCCGAGGTGATCGCGGCCCTTGCCTGGGCGCCGAGCCGCGCCGAACCCGTCAGCAACAGAACAGATTCCGGGTCGACGCCGGCGGCAACGTGACTGGCCGCCGCTCGAATCAACAGGCTGCTCTTGCCGGTACCGGGCCCGCCGAGCACCCTGACGACGCCGCGTGTGCCCGGCTCGGTAAGCGCAGACGGGGTGAGATCGGTGTGCGGTGCGGACATGTAGGGAATGACACCACGCGGGTCCGACAAGTAGACAGTAGGCGTGAATCGAAGGAAGGTGTGGTGGACGATCGGTGGTCTTGTCGGGCTGATGTGCTGGGGCGAGCTTGCTACGTGGCGGGCCAGCAGGCAGCACCTACCGCCATCTGCGCAGCGACCCACGTCGAGCACGAAGACGATCGCCGTCCTTGGCTACCCGACCGCAAGGGGCGGGTCACCCAGTCTCGTACAGCGCTATCGGGTCCGAGTCGCGCTGCGCGATTACCGCCTCGGCGACACGATGATCTTCTGTGGTGGCGTGACCCGCTCGGGCGTGAGATCGGAAGCGGCCACGATGGCAGAGTACGCCGTGCGCAAGGGCCTACCGGTGAGCGCCGTTGCGCTCGAGGACAGGTCACAATCGACGTGGCAGAACGTCGAATACCTGCGCTCCCTTGCAGGTCCGGGCCCAGTCGTCATCGCGTCCAACACCTTTCACGCGCGCAAGGCGCGGGCATACGCGTGGGCGCAGGACCATGCCCTGGCCGAACGACTCCAGCGCGGGAGTGACTATCGCTTCGGGGAGCTGCTGTTGCTGAAGCCATTGCTGGCCCTCTTCGGCAAGTAGGCGCCGTGTCCCTACGATCGAAGCCGTGACCCAGACCTTGCACGTGCACCGCTTTGGCCCCGACCATCCGACCGACGTGCTGGCAATCCACGGCCTGACCGGGCACGGTCAGCGGTGGCAGACGGTGGCCACGCAGCACCTGCCCGAGTTGTCGGTCGCCGCGCCCGACCTGATCGGGCACGGCAGGTCGTCGTGGGCGGCGCCGTGGACGATGGACGCGAACGTCGCCGCGCTGGCGGATTTGGTCGACGGCGCGGGTCCGGTCGTGGTCGTCGGGCATTCGTTCGGCGGAGCGGTGGCGCTCAATTTCGCTGCGGCCCGGCCGGATCTGGTTGCGGCGCTGGTGCTTCTGGACCCTGCGGTGGCGCTGGACGGGCGGTGGATGCGCGATGTCGCCGACGACATGTTCGCATCCCCGGACTACACCGACCGCGAGGAGGCGCGCGCGGAGAAGGTGTCCGGATCATGGGGTGAGGTCGACCCCGAGGAACTGGAGCGCGAACTCGACGAACACCTCATCGAGCTTCCGAACGGCCGCGCGGGTTGGCGGATCAGCATCCCGGCGATGCTTTCGTACTGGAGCGAGCTGGCCCGGCCAATCGCCCTGCCACCCGGCGGGACACCGACCACGTTGATACGCGCCGCCCGCACTGACCCGCCTTATGCGACCGACGAGCTGATCTCGTCACTAAAAGCTCGGCTGGGGTCCGACTTCACCATCGACGAGTGGGATTGCGATCACATGGTGCCCCAGGCGCGGCCGGACGACACCGCAGCGCTGATCCGCAAGCAGCTGGAACGGGACTAGCGATGCCCGCGGTCACCGACGAACAGGTCGAAACCGTGCGCGCACTTGTCGCGTCCATCCCAGCCGGGCGGGTCTCGACGTACGGCGACATCGCCGACGCGGCACAGCTTTCCACTCCACGGATCGTCGGCTGGATCATGCGCACCGACTCGTCGGACCTGCCGTGGCACCGTGTGATCAGGGCGTCCGGCCGCCCCGCGCCCCACCTGACCACTGCGCAACTGGAGCTGCTGCGTGCCGAAGGGGTGCTGGCCACCGACGGCCGGATTCCGCTGGCCGAGGTGCGCCACGAGTTCTAAGTGGCGAGGAACACTAACCAATAGTGCCGGCCAATCTTAGAACTCGCGAAACGTACGCCATGGTCGTTGCCGGCGATGATTTCACAGCCCTGACGTAGCATTCGCGAAGAGCACGTGCACTGTTAGAGGACTAACCGCACCAGCGCGCCCGTGCGGGCGAGACCAGGGAACGCCGCGGCCGTCGACCGTGGATGCAGCGCGTGCACGGCGAGCCGGAACATCAAGGCGCGCAACAACATTTGAGGCCACTCCGGCAGCGGACTCCACCGCTCGATGAGACCGTCGTCGGCCTCGCCCCATGACAGCGCATCGACGACCACCACCCCCGCCGCCCAGGACGCCGGCCGCCAATACGGCGTGATGTCGGTGATGCCAGGAGCCGCGGTGCCGGCGAAAAGCACAGTGCCGTACAGGTCCCCGTGCACCAGCTGGCTGGGACTCTTGGTGGCTCGGCGCAGTGCGGCCAGTTGGTTGATCAGCTCGATCGACCGCTGCCCGTCCGCCGAACCGGGCGATACCCGCGCGCCAGGCGGCAGGGAATGCAGCGGCCGCTCTTCCCACGCCGCCCGGTCGGCGGCGATGAACACGTCGACGTCGGCCCACGGCGCAACCGGCGGCTGGGTCAGAAACCGCGGCCGCTCGAGTTTGGCCGTCGCCTCGTGCAACCGCACCGCCGACGAGACCACCTCGTCGTGCCGGGGTTCGGGGGTGCCCGCCACGAATGTGTCGGCCCGCCAGCCCGCCACCACGTACCGGCCGTCGGTCGATCGCACCGGCCGGGCCAGGCGCACACCGTCGACGAACAACGTTTCGCGGACCTTCGCCGACCACGCCGCGCGCGCATGGTCGGCGACCATCGACAGCACGACTTCGCCGCAGCGCCAGCCGCCCTCCCAGCTCGAACCAAGGGGTACCGGCCGGACGCCGGTCAGTCCGAACGCCGCCAGCACATGATCAGGCGGTCGTTCGGCACTCACCACCTCAGCCTAAGGCGAGGTACGGCAAACCAGCGGTTAGTACATCACCATGTCGGGTTCGAGTTGCTTGCCCCAGGCGACAATTCCGCCCTGCACGTGCACCGCGTCGGAGAATCCGGCCTTCTTCACGATGGCGAGCACCTCGGCCGAGCGCACTCCGGTCTTGCAGTAGAACACCGGCGTGCGGTCGACCTGCAACTTGGCCAAGGCCTCGCCCGATTCGAACACCGCCTTGGGGATCAGCTCTGCACCCTCGATGTGGTTGATGTCCCATTCGACGGGCTCGCGCACGTCGATCAGAGCCAACGGCTTTCCGGAGTCCAGCAGTTCACGAAGTTCACGCGGTGTGATCGTGGAGTCCAGAGTTGCTTGAGCGGCCTCGTCCGACAAGACGCCGCAGAACTCCTCGTAGTCGATCAGTTCGGTGATTTTCGGCGTGGCCGGATCCTTGCGGATCTTGATCGTGCGGTAGGTCATGTCGAGCGCGTCGTAGACCATCAGCCTGCCAAGCAGCGGGTCGCCGATGCCGGTGATCAGCTTGATCGCCTCGGTGCCCATCACCGAGGCGATGGACGCGCACAGGATGCCGAGCACCCCGCCCTCGGCGCACGACGGCACCATCCCCGGTGGCGGCGGTTCGGGGTACAGATCGCGATAGTTCAGGCCGCGCCCGTCGGGGGCGTCCTCCCAGAACACCGACACCTGGCCTTCGAAGCGGTAGATCGAACCCCAGACGTAGGGCTTGCCCGCCAGCACGGCCGCATCGTTGACCAGATAGCGCGTCGCAAAATTGTCGGTGCCATCGAGGATCAGGTCGTACTGCGCGAAGAGGTCGACGGCGTTGTCCGGCTCCAGCCGCAGCTCGTGCAGCCGCACCTCGACCAGCGGATTCACCTCGCGAATCGAGTCGCGCGCGCTTTGGGCCTTCGAGCGGCCGATATCGGATTGCCCATGAATGATCTGGCGCTGCAGATTGGACTCGTCGACGACGTCGAACTCGACGATGCCGATGGTGCCTACTCCCGCGGCGGCCAGGTACAGCAGCGTCGGCGAGCCCAGCCCGCCGGCACCGATGACCAGCACCCTGGCGTTCTTGAGACGCTTCTGACCGTCCAGCCCCAGGTCGGGGATGATGAGGTGCCGGCTGTACCGCTGGACTTCCTCACGCGTCAGTTCGGCCGCCGGCTCTACCAGCGGCGGCAACGATGTTGACACCGTGTTTTCTCCTTGATTGACATCTAGAGACCATCACATCAGTTGTCGATAGCTCACCGCAATCAACAGCAGCGAGGGCCTACTACTTCCCGCGAGGGCTTGGCTCAGGCGATGGGGTACGGCCAAGGGTTGAAGCGGCAGGTTTTGTTGTCCGGCTTGACGGTCCCCGGGTCGAACCGGGCGGCGTCGTTGTTGTTCGTGGAGAACGTCTGCTGCATCATGATCGGCGCCAGCTCACCGTTGGCGGCGCAGGATTCGTGACGCTGGTAGCCGATCGCGTGGCCGACCTCGTGGTTGATCAGGTACTGCCGGTACGAACCGACGTCACCCTGGAAGGGCACCGCGCCGCGCACCCAGCGTGCCTCGTTGATGAACACGCGTGGCTGCCCATCGAGGTAGGCCGGGTTATAGCAGGACGCCTCGAGCTGGATGTCGTAACCGCAGCCCTCGCGCACCGTCATCGGCGAGCTCAACGACACCCGGAAGTCGGGCTCGCCTCCAGTTGCCGCGTCGATGCGAGTGAACGCGAACTGCGGATTGTGGGTCCAGCTTTTGGGATTGGCGAGGGTTTCGCTGACCATCCTTGCGAAGCCGTCGTCGCCGCCGAATGTCGTGGTGTCGACGCCGTCCTCAACCTCGACGGTGTAGGTGAATACCTTGGCGGTGCCCTCCCCCACCTGCGGCGTTGCGCCCGGCACGATGTGCCAGGTCTTGGCGCCCGCCTCGGTGAAGGCTCCGCCGTCGGGCAGGATCCCGGTGGGCAGGTTGGCGTCGAACTGCGTCAACCCCTTGGGCGGTGCACCGATGATCGCGGTGCTCGCCACGCCGATGGTCGGCGGACCCTGCACCGGGCCTTCTGCGTCCGTCGGCTGGGGCACGCTGGTCCCGGTGATGGTCTGGTACACCACGACGCCGGTCAGCGCGATCAGGATCGGCAGCGCGTAGGCCCGCCAGCCATAGGTGGAGATGAAGCGGCCCAGCCAGGTCTGCTTGCGCCACCGGCGATGTTCTTCGCGATTGGACCTGGCCCGGCCGGAATCTCCCGCAAGCGGGTCACGTTGCGCGCGCAGCGGCTCTCGCCACTCGTCGCGCAGTACAGGCACGCGACCACCCCCGCGACGCTCCGGGTCGTAGGTCACCGAAACAGGATGACACAGGCCAGAGCACTTGCACTTCTGGCGCGCCACCAACGACACCGTGGCACGTCCTGGATTACACGGCCAGCCAACGGTAGTAGTGTCGTGGCGAAACGACCGAGATAGAGGACGTATGAGTGATCTCGCCAACGCTGAGCCAGGCGTCGGCTCAAGCCCCAGCCGACGCGGGAACAGACTGCCTCGCGACGAGCGCCGTGGGCAGTTACTCCTAGCTGCCAGCGAGGTTTTCGTCGACCGCGGCTATCACGCTGCCGGCATGGATGAAATCGCCGACCGGGCAGGTGTGAGCAAACCCGTTCTCTACCAACACTTTACGTCCAAGCTCGAGCTGTACCTGGCGGTGCTGGCCCAGCACGTCGAGAACCTGTCGTCCGGCGTGCGGCAGGCGCTGCGCACCACCACCGACAACCGGCAGCGAGTACGCGCCGCGGTGACGGCGTTTTTCGACTTCATCGAGCATGACGGCCAGGGCTACCGGCTGATCTTCGAGAACGACTACGTCACCGAGCCGCAGGTGGCCGCGCAGGTCAAGGTCGCCACCGAGTCATGCACCGACGCGGTGTTCGACCTGATCAGCCATGACTCCGGACTCGAACCGCACCGGGCTCGGATGATCGCCGTTGGCTTGGTCAGCATCAGCGTCGACTCAGCACGCTATTGGCTGAACAACGAGCGCCCGGTCTCCAAGGAAGACGCGGTGGACGGCACCGTGCAATTCATCTGGGGTGGCCTGTCACACGTGCCGCTTACCCGGTCTTAGCGGAATCCCCACCTCCGACGCCGAAACCGACCCGTCGCACATCGGCGGCACCGATTTCGACGTAGGCGATCTTCGCCGTCTGCACCAGAAACCGACGACCCTTCTCGTCGGTCAGCGCCAGCACGCCCGCATCCTTGCCCAACGCATCGGTGATCGCTTTTTCCACCTCGGTGGGAGTCTGCGCGCTGTTGAAGATCAGCTCGCGCGGACTGTCCGTGACACCGATCTTGACCTCCACGCTGGACCCTTTCGTTCCGTGAACACCTCTACTCCAAGCGAGGCTAGTGGACAGTACCGGTGTCGCGCCGCGCCGGGCCTTCGCGGTCAGCGAACGATGTCTCGACGACCTCGACCGAACCGAGTCCTGACCGTGACCCGGCATCCTGCGCGTCAACCTCAACTGTCACTTCTGTCTCGATAACATCAGGCCGTAAATAACCCAAATCACCGGGGATAGACGTATGAACAGGCCTTATACCGCACATTCACCGTATTCTCTGACCCCCACCGAGCGGATCCATAGTCCGCTGGATGACGCTCCCGAAACCGTCCATCTCGGCGCGCAACCGTACGAGGGTCTCGAAGATTACGAGGACTACGAGGACTACGAGGACTACGACGAGTACGACGACTACGAGCCGATCGATCGTCGGTGGATCTGGATCGCCGGCGTCGCGGGCGCGATTCTGCTCGTCGCGGTGATCTGCACCGTGGTCATCCTCGGCGGCGGTGACAGCGGTTCCATTTCGACCACCGTCGCTGCGCCGACGACCTCACAGCAGGCGGCCGCCACCACGTCGGCTCCCGCGGCAACGACACCGTCGGCGCTGCCGCCCGCCGCGGCGCTGCCGCCCGAGACGGTCACCACGGTCACACCGACCGCGAGCGCCCCACCGAGCGCGGCTCCGTCAGAAGCCGCCCCGCCGCCCGTACCGGCGCCGAGCACGGTCACGTACACCGTGACCGGCAGCCGGCAGCTGATCGATCTGGTGACGGTGATCTACACCGATCAGCAGGGTGCGCTGCAGACCGACGTCAACGTCGCGCTGCCGTGGACCAAAACCGTTGTGCTGGACCCTGGCGTCTCGCTGAGCTCGGTAACCGCGACCAGCGTGATGGGTCAGCTCAACTGCAGCATCAGCGACGCGACAGGCGCACTGATCGCCCAGCAGAACGCCAACTCGATGATCGCGACCTGCACCAAGTAGTCGTCAGGCCAGACCGAGTTCGTGCATCCGGGTGCTGTGGGTGTGCTGAAGGCGTTCGAAGAAATCCGTCATCTGCGACAGGCCTTCCCCGCTGGACATCACCAAGTCGACGAGTTCGTCGTGATCGGCCATCACGTACTGCGCCTGCGTGATGGCTTCACCGAGCAGCCTGCGCGACCACAACGCCAGCCGGTGACGCTGTTTTTCGCTGGCCGTCACGGCGGCCTGGACCTCGGCGACGACGAACTGCGAATGGCCAGTCTCGGACAGCACGGCGCGCACCACGTCGGCGACCTCGTTGGGCAGCGTGTCGGCGATCTCCAGGTAAAAGTCGGCGGCAAGGGCGTCACCGATGTATGTCTTCACCAGCGCTTCAAGCCAGGTGCTCGGCGTGGTCAGCCGGTGGTAGTTCTCCAGCGCCGAGGCGTACCTCGTCATGGCTGGCACCACGTCGACTCCCCTGCGCTCCAGCGCATCTCGCAACACCTCGTAGTGATTCATCTCCGCGGCCGCCATGCTGGCCATATTGATTCGGCCACGCAGGTTGGGGGCCATCCGCGCCTCGTCGGTGAGCCGGTAGAACGCCGCCACCTCGCCGTACGCAAGCAGTGCGAACAGCTCGATGACGCCGGGATGATTCGCCGCCACGCCAGAGCCAACCGAGTTCGTGCTCTGCTCGGGGGAGGCCGCGGGCGGCGTCGAGTTCATGGCCCAACTCTAAACGCCGTTGGGCGCGCCGCCCGCCCGGCAAACCCGGCCAGCTATCATGGTGATAGGCAATGGCCCGCACCAGGTGGGCCGCTACCTAAGAAATGTGCGTGCACGCAGTCGGCCCGCCTACCTCAGCGCAGGGCCCCGCGGAACTTTCGTCAATCTCGTGCGCGCGTGGACGCCATGAGGATTGACAATTGAAAGGCTCTTCTTCCGCGTATGACGCATCTAAATCCAACATTTGCTGAACTCGGAGTTCGCGACGAAATTGTGCGGGCACTGTCCGAGGACGGCAAGGAACATCCGTTTGCCATCCAAGAACTCACGTTGCCGCTCGCGCTGGCCGGCGATGACCTGATCGGTCAGGCCCGCACCGGCATGGGCAAGACCCTTGCGTTCGGTGTGCCGATGCTGCAGCGCATCACCACCGACACCGACCGTGAGCTGTCGGGCATACCCCGCGCACTGGTCGTCGTCCCCACCCGCGAGCTGTGCCTCCAGGTGTTCAGCGACCTGTCCATCGCCGCGAAGTACCTGCGCGCCGGTGAGCGCAAGCTGACCGTCACATCCATCTACGGCGGCAGGCCTTACGAGCCGCAGATCGAGGCGTTGCAAAAGGGCGTCGACGTCGTCGTCGGCACCCCCGGTCGACTGCTCGACCTGGCCCAGCAGGGCCACCTCCAGCTCGGCGGGCTCTCGATGCTGGTGCTCGACGAAGCCGACGAAATGCTCGACCTCGGCTTCCTGCCGGACATCGAACGCATCCTGCGCCAGATCCCCGAGGATCGGCAGGCGATGCTGTTCTCGGCGACCATGCCGGATCCGATCATCACGCTGGCCCGCACGTTCATGAACCAGCCCACCCACATCCGGGCCGAGGCTCCGCATTCGGCGGCCACCCACGACACCACTGAGCAGTTCGCGTATCGCGCGCACGCTCTCGACAAGGTCGAGCTGGTCACCCGGATATTGCAGGCCACCGGCCGCGGCGCCACGATGATCTTCACCCGCACCAAGCGCACCGCGCAGAAGGTGTCCGACGAGCTCGCCGAGCGCGGCTTCAAGGTCGGCGCGGTACACGGTGACCTCGGCCAGGGCGCCCGCGAGAAGTCGCTCAAGGCGTTTCGGACCGGTGAGGTCGATGTGCTGGTTGCCACCGACGTCGCGGCGCGAGGCATCGACATCGACGACATCACCCACGTCATCAATTACCAGATCCCCGAGGACGAGCAGGCCTACGTGCACCGCATCGGCCGCACCGGGCGCGCGGGCAAGACCGGTATCGCGGTCACGCTGGTCGACTGGGACGAGCTGCCACGCTGGACGATGATCGACAAGGCACTTGGGCTGAACACGCCCGATCCCGCCGAGACGTACTCCAGCTCGCCGCACCTGTACGAGGAGCTGGATATCCCGGCGGACGCCGTCGGCACAGTCGGCCAGCCGCGCAGGGCGCAAGCCAAGCGCGCGCCTGCCGAGAAGTCCGAGGACCGGCCCGAGCGCAACCGCACCCGGAACCGTCGGCGCACCCGCGCCGGTGAATCCGTCAACGGTCATACCGAGCCGTCGGCCGAGCAAGCCACTCCCGCCGGCGAGAGTCAAGACGGCGAGGCTTCGCAGGCCGGCCGGCGCCGTCGCCGTCGCCGCCCGCGCAAGGCCGCGGCCGCCAGCTCCAGCTAGCGAGGTCCCGGCCACCCGATGGTCAAACCCGAACGCCGCACCCGGGCGGACATGGTGGCGGCAGTGACGATCGCGGCAGCGGTCGCCCTCGTCGCAGCGCTGATCTGGTGGACCAGTGACGCGCGCGCCACGGAAAGCCGCCCCGCCGCGAACCCGGTGCCCAATCTGACGCCCGCCAAAGCGGTGCCCGAGACGCTGCGGGAACTGTGGACGGCGCCCAGTCCGAAGACCACGCTGCCGCTGGTGGTTGGCGGCGCGGTGGTGACGGGAAACGGCCGTGACGTCGAGGGCCGCGACCCGGCCACCGGCAGCGCACTGTGGAGTTATGCACGCGATGCCGACCTGTGCGGGGTCACCTGGGTGTATCAATACGCGGTCGCGGTCTACCCGGACGTCCGCGGCTGCGGCCAGGTCAGCACGATCGACGCCAAGACCGGTATGCGCGGCCCCGCCCGCACGGCATTCGCCGACCCCGAAGTGCGGCTGTCCTCAGATGGCACCACTGTGCTCTCGGCCGGTGACAGCAGGCTGGAGATGTGGCGTTCGGACATGGTCCGGATGCTGTCGTACGGGGCGATCGACGCACGGATCAAACCGGACACACCCGCCTCGCCGCTGTGCCGGCTGGTGTCGACCGCGGCCAGCTCCACCGCGGTGTCGGTGCTCGAGTCCTGCCCGAACCAGGCAGACCTGCGGCTGACGCTGCTGCGGCCTTCCGACGAGGAAGACACCCCGGAGCTCAAGTACGTGCCCCAGCCTGGCGTCACCGACGAGTCGGGCGCCGTGGTGATCGCGGTCTCGGAGACCACAACCGCGGTGTACGTACCAACGCCAAAGCCGGTGGTCAACATCGTCGACGAAACCGGCGCCACGGTCGCGAGCACGCTGCTGTCCAAACCGCCGTCGCCAGAAGCCACCACGTCGCGGGTGGGAGACCTGATCACCTGGTGGACCGGCGAGGATCTAATCGTGTTCTCCGCCAACGGTCTTCGATACAAGTTCACGATCGCCCCGGCGGGCAGGAACATCCCGCTCGGCCCCGCAACGGTGATGGCCGGCAAGTTGCTCGTACCCGTCACCGACGGCTACGACGTCTTCGACGCGGCGACCGGCAAGGGCGAACGGCATATGCCGCTGCGGCGCCCGCCTGGCACGGCACCGGTGGTGCCCGCGGTGGCCGGATCGACGCTGCTCGAGCAGCGCGGCGACACGCTGGTCGCGCTCGGTTAGACGTCCGGCGTGTACGTCGCCAGCGCCTTGCCGCTCTTCCAGTGCTTGAGCAGCGCCGTCGCCAGTTCCCGGTACGCGAGCGCGCCCTTGTTCTTCCTGCTCGCCAGTACCGACGCCCCCGACGCACTGGCCTCGGCGAAGCGCACCGTGCGTGGGATCGGAGGGGCCAGCACCGGCAGGTCGTAACGATCGGCCACGTCGAGCAGCACGTCGCGGCTGTGTGTGGTGCGCGAGTCGTACAGCGTGGGCAGCGCGCCGAGCAGCTTCAACTCGGAGTTGGTGATCTGCTGGACGTCGGTGATCGTACGCAGGAACTGGCCGACGCCACGGTGCGCCAACGTTTCGCACTGCAGCGGCACGATCACGTCGTCCGCCGCGGTCAGCCCGTTGAGCGTGAGGACACCCAGCGACGGCGGGCAGTCGATGATCACCACGTCGTAGTTGCCGCCGACCTTGGCCAGCGCCCGCTTGAGCGCGTACTCGCGCCCCGCGCGCATCAGCAGCATCGCCTCGGCGCCCGCGAGGTCGATATTGGCGGGCAACAATGCCATCCCCTCGGACGTGTCGACCAGCGCAGCGTCCGGTTCGACCTCACCGAGCAGCACCTCGTGGATCGACACGGCCAGCTTGTCGGGGTCCTGACCCAACGAAAACGTCAAACACCCCTGGGGGTCCAGGTCGACAAGCAGTACCTGCCGCCCCTTCTCCTTCATCGCTGCACCGAGCGACGCAACCGTCGTCGTTTTGGCGACCCCACCCTTTTGATTGGCGACCGCAAGTACTCGCGTCACGTGTTCATCCTGGCACGCGCACGACTACGGTGACGCGGCGTGCGGCAGAATCGGTGAACGTGAGCGTCATGCAGCACCGGCTGTTACTACTTCGGCACGGCGAGACCGAATGGTCCCGGTCGGGTCAGCACACCAGCCATACCGATCTCGAGCTCACCGACATGGGCCGGGAGCGGGCGAAGCTGGCCGGCGAAGCGCTCACCGATTTGGAACTGGACAACCCGCTGGTGATCAGCAGTCCGATGCGGCGAGCGCTGCAAACCGCCGAACTGGCCGGGCTGACCGTGGACGAGGTGTCTCCCCTTCTGCAGGAATGGGATTACGGCAACTACGAGGGCCTTACGACGCCTCAGATCCGAGAGACCGTGCCTGACTGGTTGATCTGGACGCACGGCGCCGAGGGCGGTGAGAGCATCGCTGCGGTCGCCGAACGCGCAGACGGGGCCGTCGCATTGGCCCTCGAGCACATGGCCACGCGTGATGTGCTCTTCGTCGGTCACGGTCACTTCTCGCGCTCGGTGATAGCCCGCTGGGTCGAGCTTCCGGTGCCTTCGGGAATTCGCTTTGCGATGGCGGCCGCCTCGATCGCGGTGCTTGGCTTCGAGCACGCGGTTCGGCAGATCATCGCGCAGGGTCTGACCGGCCATACGGATCCGTGTAAGCCACGGTGACTCGCGAACCGGTATTCGTGCTCGCCGGACGTGGCGGGGCAGTTGTGGCCGACGGTGTGCACACCGCCTTTGGGCGGCTGGCCGACGCCCGCGCCGCCCTCGCGTCGCACAGCACGCCAATTGTGTTGGGCGCCCTGCCTTTTGACATGTCGAAGCCAACAGCGCTGATTCGTCCGCAGTCCGTGCAGTTCACCGAGACGTTGCCGGACTGGCCGCTTCGACTGTTGCCGACCGTGCGGATCGCCCAGACGATGCCCGACCCGGAGGAACACCGGGCGCGGATCAGCGCCGCGTTGCAGCGGCTGCGCGATCCGGCCAGCGGACTGCACAAGGTGGTGCTGGCACGGGCGTTGCGGCTGGCCGCCGACGGCCCGCTGGACGCTCGCACAATCGTGCACCAGTTGATCGCCAACGACCCAGGGGCGAATGCGTACCTCGTCGACCTCGCCGCAGCAGGCGCAGGGCATTCCGGCGCCGTGCTCGTCGGCGCAAGCCCCGAGCTGCTGGTAGCACGCCGCGGCGAAGTGGTGACCTGCCGGCCGTTCGCGGGCTCGGCGCCACGGCTGGCCGATCCCGATGCCGACGAGGCCAGCGGCGCCGCGCTTGCCGAGTCCGCCAAGAACCGCCACGAGCACCAGTTGGTTGTCGACGCGATGCGCGACGCGCTTGACCCGCTGTGCACCGATCTGGATGTCGCACCGCAGCCGGAACTGTCCAAAACCACAGCGGTGTGGCATCTGTCCACGCCGATCACCGCAAAGCTGCGCGAAAGATCCACGACTGCATTGGATTTGGCGCTCGCACTGCACCCGACACCTGCGGTCGGCGGTGTGCCGGTCGCGGCCGCCACGGAGTTGATCAACGAGCTGGAGGGCGATCGCGGTTTCTACGCGGGAGCGGTGGGCTGGTGCGACCAGCGCGGCGACGGCCGCTGGGTAGTGTCGATCCGCTGTGCGCAGCTCTCCGCCGATCGCCGAACGGCCGACGCGCATGCCGGCGGTGGCATCGTCGCCGAATCCGACCCCGATGACGAAGTTGCGGAAACCACAACGAAATTCAATACAATCTTGGCGGCGCTGGGAGTTGAGACGTGAACGAAGTCATCCGCCGCGCCAGGCCCGGCGACGAAACTGAACTGACCGCGATGATTCACGAACTGGCCGAGTTCGAGAAGGCCGGTCATGAGTGCACTGTCACCGAAAGTCAGCTCGGTGAAGCACTTTTCGGCGAGCAGCCGACGGTGTACGGCCATATCGCCGAGGTGGACGGTGAGGCCGCTGCCGGGGCGTTGTGGTTCAAGAACTTCTCCACCTGGGACGGTGTGGCAGGCGTCTACCTGGAGGACCTCTTCGTTCGTCCACAGTTCCGCAGGCGCGGACTGGCCAGAAAGATGTTGGCGAAGCTGGCCCGCGAATGCGTCGACGGCGGTTACACGCGGTTGTCGTGGGCGGTGCTGGACTGGAACATCAATGCCATCGCCCTCTACGAGGGCGTCGGCGGAAAGCCGCAGAACGAGTGGATTACCTACCGGGTGTCAGGCCCCGAGTTGTCGGCATTGGCCGACGAATCCTGAACTCCCGGCGTCCGCTTTCGGCACGCCGGGAGATCATCGGAGGGTCGTCAACGTCAGGGGATTGATGCTCCTTCCGCAGCTGAGGTGTCATGTTGTGCGAGTCGACGACCAAGCAGCGATTTCCGCCTGCCGTAGACGAGATAGACCAGGAGACCGATCGCAAACCAGGCAGCAAAGCGCAACCATGTCACGGGCTGGAGGAAGGTGATCAGCCAAAGGGAGAAGGCAATGCCGATCAGTGGTATGAGGGGCATGGCCGGGCAGCGGAAGGTCCGCGAAATGTCGGGCCGCTGCCTACGAAGCACGATCACCGCCAGACAGACGACCACGAACGCAAGCAGAATACCGATGTTCGTGAGCTCTGCAGCATCGCCGATCGGAACAAGGCCGGCAAGTACGGCCGAACCCGCGCCGGCAATCCAGGTGATACGGGTGGGCACACGGCGTACGGGATGAGTCTTTGAAAACCAGGTTGGAAGCAACCCGTCTCGGCTCATCGCGAACCACACGCGCGTGACGCCGAGCATGAAGGTGAACATGACGGTCAGCACGCCGATAATTGCGCCGACGGCGATGACGCTGGCCAAACCGCCGAGACCTACCGATGCGAACGCGGTGGAGAAGCCGCTTGCCGGATCGATGTCGGTGTAATGCTGCATTCCCGTCAGGACCAGGCAGGCACCAACATAGAGGACCATCGAAATGGCGAGCGAGTAGACGATGGCCTTGGGCATGTGGCGTTGCGCGTCCTTGCTTTCCTCCGCGGCAGTCGACATCGCGTCATATCCGAAGACGGCGAAGAAGACAGTCGCTGCGCCGGTCATCACGCTGCCGAAGCCGGCGGGTGCGAATGGCACGTAGTTGCCAGAGTCGACGAAGAACGCTCCCACGGCGATGACGAGAACGACCACGCCGACTTTCAATATGACGACGGCGGTTTCGAACCGTGCAGCTGCGCTGATACCTCGGCTGAGCAGGTATGCGATTAGCAAGCACAACAGCATCGCGAATAGGTCGACGCGATGTCCGGGGCCGGTTCCAGGCGCACCCAACATCCAAGCCGGTAGGTCGACCCCGATCTGTTGGACGAGAAAGTTGAAGTATCCGGATATCCCAATCGCCACGACGGCGACGATGGCGGTGTACTCCAACAGCAGATCCCATCCGATGAACCAGCCGACGATCTCGCCAAGGACGACGTAGCTGTAGGTGTATGCGGAGCCCGCTCTCGGGACCATTCCCGCGAACTCGGCGTATGAGAGCGCCGCTGCCGCACTTGCCACACCGGCGACGACAAATGACAGGAGCACGGCTGGCCCTACCGCCGGTGACCCGCCCGATCCTTCGCCATGCGCTACCGCGCCGGCCAGCGAGAAGATGCCTGCCCCGATGATGCCGCCGATGCCGATTGCGGTGAGTTGCCAGAGACCCAGCACCCTTTTCAGGTCACCACCACCGAAGCTCGTGTCAGTCATCAGCTCTATCGGTTTACGCCGAAAAAGGCCGGCAACGGGCCCTGCGGCTGCTGAAGTGCCGCGTCTGCCTTGGGTCATGAATGTCTCCTCGCGGTGATCAGGAACACAGTAAGACCGCCAGTCTGCATGACGGTTATACCGAAATACAAGACCGGCGGCCAACGTTGTCACATGGACGGCAGTGTTATACCGTATGTCTGTATTACGTTGACTGCTGCGGGTCGCCAGCGCGCCTTCCCGGGGACGTTGACCGCGACTGACATACATACCTGTTCGAAGGAGGACGACATGAACCTTGCCGACTACGAAGCCCTGAGCTTCGACTGCTACGGCACACTCATCGACTGGGAGGCCGGCATCGCCGCAGTCCTGGTTCCCTGGGCGAAGGAAGTCGGCCTGGACATGACCGACGAGGAACTTCTTATGGCTTACGCCGAAAGCGAAGCACAGGCAGAGCGTGAAACCCCTGATGCGCTCTATTCGACGATCCTGAAGAATGCGTTCTGCCGCACCGGTGAGGAATTAGGCAAAGCGGTCCACACGGAGTGGGCCAAGAGGCTAGGCGCGTCAGTCCCCGATTGGCCCGCGTTTCCGGATTCCCACGACGCCCTCGTTTCGCTCGCGCACAACTATAAACTGATCATCGTGTCGAACGTTCACCGAGAAGGGTTCGCGGGCAGCAATATTCGGCTTGGCGTTGATTTCGACAAGGTCATCACCGCCCAGGACGTCAAGGCCTACAAGCCGGCGCCGAACCATTTCGAAGCGCTCGACACCGCAATTGAGAAATTGGGGGTGCCCCGGGAACGCCTGCTGCATGTGGCCCAAAGCTTGTTCCACGATCATGTTCCCGCACGGCGCCACGGATTGCGCTCGGTCTGGATCAACCGGCGTCACGATCGCCCTGGTTGGGGCGCAACGCCGGCTCCGGACAACGATTACAGCTACGACCTCGAATTCCCGACGATGGCGGCGTTCGCACAGGCCGCTTGCGAGGCCAAGCGTGAAGCCACTGTGCATCACGCATAGCCGCCGTCATCACCGCCGGAAATCGGCGAAAGAGCCAAAACACCCCAGCCGCAATGCGGCTGGGGCTTTTGCAATGCAATTACCGCTGGATGAAGGTGCAGTCGTGATCGGTCCCACACCCGTCATCCGACGTTCGGCGCGCGCGTCACGAGCGGCACCGACGCGATGAGGAGACCGACGCCCAGCCATTGGATGCATGCCTGACGCTCCCCTAACAACGCGACGGCGAGGACGACCGCACCCACGGGTTCGAGCAGGCTGATCGTCACGGCGCGGGCGGCGCCAAGCGCCCTGACCCCCTGGGCGAAGAGCCAGTACGCCAGCCCGGCCGTGATGATTCCGAGATAGAGCATCACCGTCGCATCCATGACTGTCAGCGAGAATCCACGCGCAAGGGCAAGCCCGCCAACGGGTGTCATGACCACAGCGGAAATCAGGAACATCCACGCCAGCGCCCCGGTACTGGATCTGTCTTCGCCGACGGACTCGATGGCCACCGCCTGTGCACTGAAAAACAAGGCCGCGATCGCCGCCCATACGACGCCGCGTGTCGACACCTCATGTTGGTCGCCCGATCCAAATGCCAGTAGAAGCAATCCAACGATCGCGACCACTGTCGAGAATATCCACGACCGCGACACCCACCGGGACCTCATACACGTCCACAAGCCAGTGACTATGGGAGACAACCCAATTCCAATCACGGTGCTCACCGCGACCCCTGCATCGGATACGGCATTGAAGTAGGAAAACTGGAATCCTGCGAGCCCTACGCCCCCAACCACCAACTGCCGATAGTGCAGGCGGACGATGCTGTCGGCCACCAGGGCGCGGCGAGCCAACAGCGCCAACGTGAGCGCGCCGATAACGGACCGCGTGAATGTCGACTCGGCGTGACCCGTCGTCGAGAGCACGTCCACGACCGGCCCCAGAGTCGACCACGTCAACGCGGCGATCACCGCACTGATCGTTCCTGCACCGCGCCCCATGGGTCCCCGCCTACTCGCTGACATTACCGAGTTACTGATATACAGTTATACTGTAATCCAAACGGAGGGTAGGCCACGTGACCACAGCACCCACACAGACATCACATGCGCGTTATCAGGCCGGGGTTCGCGATCGCCTGCTGTTGCATTTTGGTCAGCACGGCGCACTCCGCAACGGTGGCGAGGTGCCAGTCATAGAGCGCGTTGATGGGCTACATGTTTACGACACCCGCGGCAGGTGCTACCTCGACGCACTGTCGTGCTTGTTCTGCGCCCAGCTCGGATACGCCTACGGCGCCGAATTCGCCGAGGCCGCAACGAAACAACTGACGACCATGCCGTTCAACACGAACTGGAACACCGCGCACCCGGCCGCAATCGAGCTTGCAGAACGACTGGCAGATCTGGCGCCGACCGGCATCACTCGCACGTTCTTCACCTCGGGGGGAGCCGAGGCGGTCGAGTCGGCGTGGAAGCTGGCTCGTCTGTTTCACAACGCGAACGGCGAGCCGCGTCGCACGAAAGCGATTGCGCGTCGGACCGCGTATCACGGCCTGTCGATGGGTGCGCTGGCTCTTACCGGGATACCTGCGCTCAAGGAGCCGTTCGGCCCCTCGGCCATCGAGGTACACCACGCGCCCAACACCAACCGGTTCCGCGCCAAGGATGCCGCAGAGCCCGACCGCTTTACGACACGAGTCCTTGCCGAAACCGAAGCCGTGATCGTGGGGGCAGGCCCCGAGACCGTCGCCATGTTGATAGCCGAGCCGATCCAGAACGCCGGCGGGTGTTTCACCGCACCGGAGGGTTACTGGGCCGGTCTGCGCGCCCTGGCCGACAAATACGGGTTCCTTCTCGTCGCCGACGAGGTCATCTCCGGGTTCGGCCGCCTCGGCGAGTATTTCGCCGTGTCAACGCTGGGCGCCGTTCCGGACATGATCACCATTGCCAAGGGCCTGACGTCGTCGTACGCCACCATGGGTGCGGTCATGCTGTCTGACCGTGTCGCCGAACCGTTCTTCCGCCCCGGCGCAACCGTCCTGCACGGCATCACGTTCGCGGGCCATCCGCTGTCTGCGGCAATCGCACTGCGAAACATCGAGATCTTCGAACGCGACGGCGTGCTGACAAACGTGCGCACTCTGGCGCCGTACCTGAGGCAGCGGATGCAGACGCTGGCCGACCTGCCGGTTGTCGGTGACGTCCGCGGAGACGGCTTCTTCTATGCCGCCGAATTGGTCGGAACCGAATTCGGCGACCACCTGAATGTCGAGCAGCGTCAGTTTTTGGTACGTGAGTACCTACCGCAACGCATTCGCGATGCTGGACTCATCGCACGCGCCGACGAGCGTGGCGAGCCGGTTGTACAGATCGCGCCCCCGCTCGTGTGCACGAAGGCCGATCTCGACACGATCGTCGAGGCTCTGCGGGACGTACTCACCGACGCCGGCCAAAAAGTCGGCCTGTCTGGCGCGATCTGATTCCGCCAATTCTGGCCACCGGTCAAATGAATCGAGGAAAGCGTGACATCCGACGTGAGGCCCTCAACCGTCGCCGGCCTATTTAGGCCCGGTTCGGTCGAAATCGATACCACCCCAAGGCGCCTGGCCGAGTACAGCTTCGACGCATCGAACTATCGCGTCGCGCCGATCGCGGTAGCCTTCCCGAAGACTCCTGCCGAAGTCAGCGACGTTGTGAACGTGTGTCGACGCCGAGGGTTCGCCGTCACAGCGCGCGGTGGCGGTACGTCGATGGCGGGCAACGCGATCGGTAACGGTGTGGTGTTGGATTTCTCGCGTTATATGAACCGGATTGTGTCGATCGATCGTCACGCCAAAACCGCCGTCGTGGAGCCCGGCGTCGTGCTATCCGAACTCGCGGCCGCCGTCGAGGCATGCACCGACGGACGACTGACATTCGCCCCCGACCCCTCGAGCAAGAACCGGGCCACTGTCGGGGGGTCGGTCGCCAACGACGCCTGCGGCAATCACTCGGTACGCTATGGCCGCACCTCTGATCACGTAGACGCACTCGATCTCGTAATCGCCGACGGCACGCGGCTCACCGCAACCCGCTCTGGCATCAAGGCGACCGACCCAGAGGACCGCCGCGCAGTCAGCAGAGCCGTGGAAATCGAGACCGAGCTCCACACTCTCACGCGTCAACACATGGCCGAGTTCCGCTTAGAGCTTGGCCGGATTCCTCGTCAGGTATCGGGCTATCATCTGGCACATCTATTGCCCGAGAACGGGTTCGACGTAGCGCGTGCCTTGGTGGGTAGCGAAGGGACCTGCGCGATTGTCGTTGCCGCGACAGTCGACCTCGTTGAGGTTGCCCCTTCCGCACTTCTGCTGATCCTTGGCTATTCCGACGTCGTGGAAGCCGCGCGCGACATCGACACCATTCTGCGTTACTCCCCAGCCGCGGTGGAAGGGATCGATGAGCGCATCGTCGAGACGATGCGCTCACGGCGCGGGCCGGACTCTGTTGCCGAATTGCCCACTGGGCACGCATGGCTCTACGTCGAACTCGACGGGACAGACGCCAACTCCGTCAGCGCGCGTGCGAACGCGCTGCTGCGCGAGCTGAACGATCTCGGGCGCCTCATCGAAGGTCGCCCGGTCCGCGACCTCAACGCGCGCAAGGCATTATGGCGGGTCCGCGAGGACGGCGCTGGCCTGTCCGCACGACTTGAGAATCCCGATGGGAACAGCAGCATCACCTCATGGCCGGGCTGGGAGGACTCCGCGGTCGCTCCTGAAAACCTCGCCGACTACCTCGTCGACTTTCGCAACCTTCTTGCCGAGTTCGAGCTGATCGGGATCATGTACGGCCACTTCGGTGCCGGCTGCATGCACATCCGCATCACATTCGATCAGCACACCGAACACGGTCGCGACGTAATGGCGCGGTTCGTTCGGTCCGCGGCCCAATTGGTCGTCAAGCACGGCGGCACGTTATCCGGCGAACACGGCGATGGCCGCGCCCGATCGGAACTGCTGCCGATGATGTACTCCCCTTCGATCATGCGGTCCTTCGCGAAATTCAAACAGGTCTTCGACCCCGACGGTGTCCTCAACCCTGCGATTATCGTCGAACCGGAGCCAATCATCGAAAATCTCGCTCTGGCAGGTATTCCCACATTGCCGTGGCACACCACATTCGCACTGCACGGCAACCACGAGGCAGGTGCCGGCAGGTTCGCCGAAGCAGTGCAACGGTGCATCGGTGTCGGTCGCTGCCGCTCGCACACCGGTGGCGTGATGTGTCCGAGCTTCCGAGCCACAGGCGACGAAAAGGACTCCACCCGCGCACGCGCGCGGGTACTGCAAACCATGGTCCACGAGTCTCGCACCGCGGACGACGGATGGTCCTCCGACGCGGTACGCGACGCTCTGGACCTATGCCTGTCATGCAAGGCGTGTTCCACAGACTGTCCCACCGGCGTGGACATGTCCAGCTACAAGTCTGAGTTCTTCGATCACTACTATGCGCACAGGCGCCGTCCAATGTCGCACTACTCGCTGGGATGGCTTCCCCACTGGCTCAGATTGACAACGCGTTTCGCGCCAATCATCAACGCCGCCATGGGTACACCGGCCGTGTCCGTGATCCTGCGCGCAAGTGGATTGACAACCGAACGTGACCTGCCTGCGTTCGCCTCTCGACGACGACTCAACAAACTGCTCGGTCCGACCGGGCCACTCCCGATAGGGACCTCGGACGTTGTGCTGTTCGTCGACAGCTTCACCAAGGGATTCCGACCTGAAGTCGCGGCCGCAGCTCGACACGTGATCGAGGACGCCGGCCACGTCGCCGAGGTTCGCACCGATCTGTGCTGTGGCTTGACATGGATCTCGACCGGTCAACTGGCGCACGCCAGAAAGCAGCTCGTCCGAACAAGCGACATCCTCGACGACGGATCCGAAAGGCCGATCGTCCTATCCGAGCCCAGCTGCGCAGCAGCACTGCGCGCCGATCTGCCCGAGTTGGTGCCCGGCGACGCGGCTCGGCGCGTCGCGGCCCGGGTCCGCGGATTCGCTGAACACGTTGCTGCACAAGCGCATCAGGGATGGACACCAGCGCGTCCAGTCCCACCCGCGGTGACGGTACAGACCCATTGCCACGAGTACGCAGTGTTCGGCGCTAAAACGCAACAACGTGCGCTCAAGGCAGTCGGCGTCTCCGCTGTCCGCGACGTCACCGGTTGTTGCGGAGTGGCTGGGCATTTCGGCTTCGAACCCGATCATTACCAGATCAGCATGCGCGTGGCGGAGCAAGCGCTCGCTCCGGCACTACGCGACAATCCGGCGGCGACTGTTCTCACCGACGGGTTCAGCTGCCATATGCAGGTTCGGCAACTCACCGGCAACCAGACGCCACAGGCGTCATTGCACCTGGCGCAAATTCTCGATCCGCGCCCCAAGTAAGGAGATACTCCACAGTGACCACCTCAACGGACCTCGTTGCAGCCCTAGAGCTTTCGGTTCCCACCGGACTGTTGATCGGCGGCAAATGGAAAGACGCCACCGACGGCAGGACGCTCGACGTCTACAATCCAGCTACCGGTGATGTCCTCGCGGCGATCGCCGATGGCGGCCCTGCGGACGCCGACGCGGCTCTCGCTGCCGCGGTCGACGCCCAAGGCTCATGGGCGCGGTTCTCCCCCCGAGCGCGCAGTGAAATTCTCCGCCGCGCGTTCGGCCTTGTAATGGCCAGGCAGGACAGCATCGCTTCGCTCATCACTTCGGAGATGGGCAAGCCCCTCGCCGAGGCGAAAGGAGAGGTTGCGTACGCCGCAGAGTTCTTGCGCTGGTTCTCCGAAGAAGCGGTGCGCATTTCCGGCGACCACACCACCACCGGCGATGGCGCGAATCGGATCATCGTGACCCGCGAGCCGGTCGGCCCGTGCGTATTGATCACCCCGTGGAATTTCCCGTTGGCCATGGGTACCCGCAAGATCGCTCCCGCTGTCGCGGCCGGTTGCACGATGGTTCTCAAGCCCGCCGAGCAGACCCCGCTGACGTCGCTCGTTCTCGCGGCGATCATGCAGGAGGCCGGCCTGCCGTCCGGGGTGCTCAACGTTGTGAACTCCAGCAAGCCTGCAGCAATCGTTTCGCAGTGGATGAGCAGCGGACAAGCACGCAAGATCAGCTTCACCGGTTCCACCGAGGTCGGCAAGCTGCTCCTCAGACAGGCCGCCGACAACGTCATGCGCTGCTCGATGGAGCTCGGCGGAAATGCCTCGTTCATCGTCTGCTCCGACGCCGACGTCCACATGGCCGTCGAAGGTGCGATTGCGGCAAAAATGCGCAACATGGGCGAGGCCTGTACCGCCGCCAACCGCATATACGTCGACCGAAGTTTCGCCGACGAATTTGCAGAACACTTGGCAGTGCGCATGGCCGAATTGCGGCTAGGCAACGGGCTCGACGAGAAGACTCAGGTCGGTCCGCTGATTGACGACGCCTCTCGGCGCAAGGTTCAACGTCTTGTCGACGACGCGCTCCAGCGCGGCGCTCGAGCGGTCACCGGAGGTGTCGTACCCGATGGGCCCGGATTCTTCTATCCACCGACGGTCCTGACCGAGGTGTCGCCCGAGTCTGAATTGATGACCACCGAGATTTTCGGCCCCGTCGCTCCCGTGATCCCTTTCGACGATGAACACGAGGTAGTCCGCATCGCGAACGACACCAACTCGGGACTTGTCGGGTACGTCTTCACCCAAGACATCGACCGTGCATTCGCCCTTAGCGAGCAACTCGAAGTCGGCATGGTCGGAATCAACACCGGCGTCGTGTCCAATCCCGCCGCACCTTTCGGTGGGATGAAGCAGTCCGGTCTCGGCCGCGAGGGCGGCAAAGTCGGCATCGATGAGTTTCTCGAGTACAAGTATCTGACCATCCCCAGGCAGCGGGGCACCGGTGCATGACCGTATAGCAGCTATACTCCGGCCCGGAGGCTGGTCTGATATGAGCGCAGTGCTGCAAACAACGACAACACGCGACGCGTTGGTCAAGGAGATCCGTGATCAAATTCTCGGTGGAGTCCTGAAACCGGGGGAACCACTCACCGAAACAGCCATTGCAGCCACGTTCGGGGTCGCACGTCCGACCGTCCGGTCCGCCCTGCAAGTCCTCGAAAGCCGCCATCTCGCCGAGCATTCGCAGGGCCGTTCGCTGATCGTGCCAATGCTCGACTCCGACGATGTTCGAGACTTGTTCCTCGTTCGCACTCCGCTTGAACTGGAGGGTGTCCGAGTCATCGTCGAGAAGGGCCTACGGCTCGACGAAGCCGAACGCTTCCTCGAGACCATGGAGCAGCTGCCACCCGATGCGAGCTGGGCCCAGCGAGTCGAGGTGCATACCGCCTTTCACATCGCAATCATCGACGCCATCGGAAGCCGTCGCCTCAGCCGGATATATGTCTCCCTGCAAGACGAGATGCAGCTTTGCTTGGCGCAGTTGCAGAAGTCCTATCCCAATCCGCAGGACCTAACCGACGAACACCGTCTTCTGCTCGACGAGATCCGGTCGGCGGACCTGAACCGCGCTCAAACGGAGATGCGACAGCACCTCGAGCGCGCGGTTGCCAACTTCGAAACTGCGTAATACAGCGGGCTCTACCGGGTGTCTGGCCCCGAGTTGTCGGCATTGGCCGACGAATCCTGAGCCCCCAGCCACTGCAGCGTCGACGGGCTGAACAGCAGCACCAGCGTGATCAGCGCGACGGCCGCCACACCGATGCCGTAGAGCCACTGGTTCGAGCCGACGGCGACGTACCACGCCACCGGCAACAACAGCAGCTGCGCGAACACGGCGAGCCCTCGGCCCCAGCGCCTGCCGGTCCACAGCGCCCAGCCCGCGGCCAGCACACCGCCGCCGATGATCGCAAACCATGCCGAGGTGCCGAAGTAGCTCAGGCCCGGCACGTCGTCGCCGGAGAAGCCGCTCACCACGTAGACCGCCGCCGCCACCAGCCCGGCGAGGCCCTCGAGCGCCACCAGTACGGCGGCCTGACGCACGGTCGTTGGCGCGGGAACCGTCACGACTGGCGTCCTTGAGCGAGGTGTCGCACCGCGACCGCGTAGCCCTCAGCACCGGCACCAACCACGACCATCTCGGCAACCGCCGAGATGTAGGAATGGTGGCGGAACGATTCCCTGCGGTGGATGTTCGACAGGTGCACCTCGGCAACCGGCAGATCGACCGCCGAGAGCGCATCGGCGATCGCGACCGACGTATGCGTCAACGCTCCAGCGTTGATGACGACGCCACAGCAGTCCAGACGCGCAGAATGGATCTCGTCGATCAGCGCGCCTTCGTGGTTGCTCTGCACGGCACGCAGATCGAGCCCGAATTCCGCTGCGGTGGCAGTCGCTAACTTCTCGACGTCGGCCAGCGTGACGGTGCCGTAGATGTCCGGCTCGCGAGTGCCGAGCAGGTTCAGGTTCGGCCCGTTGACGAGTAGAAGTCGGCGCCGATCGGTCACGCCCGTACGGTACCGATACGCGAGCCACGCTGGGCAGCCAGCCGTACCGGAGCGTTGTCTGCGCCGTATCCGTCGTAACGACCGCGTCGCTGCACGAACTCGAAAAACACCGTGCCGACGGTGCAGGTGTAGAAGTGCACGAATTCGCCGTCGGCGTCACGGTCGTAGAGCAGATCGAGATCACGCAGCTCGGTGACCGTGGTCTCGTCAAGACCGAACCGGCCAGACAGGTAGTCGTAGTAGTTATCCGGAACCGACAGCAGTTGAGCTCCTCGGGCGCGCACGGCACGGGCCAACCCGATCACATCCGAACATGCGAAGGCCACGTGCTGGGCCATGCCCGCATCATCGAGCACGTGCGGGGCGACATTGAGCAGCAGCCGCACTGCGTCATCCGTCGTGCGCATGGATTGGCTGCGCACCAAGCCTTTTGGTCCAGGCACTTCGGTCGGCACGTCGGCCGAAAGCCCGAACACGCTGGTGAAGAACAGCACCGCGTCGTCGAAGGACTGCCATGGCTGCGCAAGGTTGACGTGGTCGATGCCGCGCACCGGTGATGCAGCGGCAGGCAGGCCGTTCTCGAACTCCTCGACCCACGCCGGCTCGGTCACCCAGAACATCTCGGTGCCGTCCGGGGCGACGGCCGCGCCGAGGGCTTGTTCGGTGGCATAGGTGCGGCGGTGGGCCACGGGGGCCATCAGCTCGGCGGCACGCCGGGAGGTGGCGGCCGCGTCGGGGACCTGCAGCCCGACGGCGGCGACGTGCGGCATCTGGTCGCGGGCCTGCTGTTCGTTGAGGACGACACGTGCGTTGCCCGCAACCCACAACGACACCGGCTTGGTGCGATGGCGCCCGCTAGGGGTGAACCCGAGTTGGGCCAGCAGCACTTCGACCGCGCTGGTGTCCTCGGCCTTGAGTTCGACGAAGTCGAAGCCGGTGGGCGGCTTGGCCGCGGTAAGGGCGACGAGATCGCGCCGCCAGCCCTCCTGGTGCTGGCTTGCGGTCTTGTCCTGCAGCCAAAGCAGGGAGCGCAGGGCGTGCACCGCGGTCCGATCGGGATCGGTCTGGCGGAAGGTGTCGTTGAAGACCTCCAGCGACAGCGGACCGTCGTAGCCGGTGGCCAGCACGTGGGAGACGAAGGACGCCAGGTCGAAGGCGCCCTCGCCGGGGAAGAGCCGGTGGTGGCGGCTCCACGACAACACGTCCATGGTCAGCGCCGGGGCGTCGGCCAATTGGAGGTAGAAGATCTTTTCGGCAGGGATGTCCTCGATGGCCGCCGGGTCATGACCGCGGGACAGCACGTGGAAACTGTCCAGGCACACGCCGACATTCGGGTGGTCGGCTCGAGCCGCGATGCGCCAGGCGCGGCGATAGTCGTCGACGAAGCGGCCCCAGGCCAGTGCCTCGAACGCCACTTTGATGTCGTACTGCCGGGCCAGGTCGCCGAGTCGGCGCAACTGGCCGGCGGACACCTCGTCGGAGTCGATGGTGGCGGTCGCGACATTGCTGCACACCAACACCGTCTGGATGCCGAGCCGGCGTGCGGTCGCGAAGGTCGCGGCGGCGCGACGCAGGTTGTCGGCGAACACGTCCTCGGCAACGCCCTCGATGTCGCGCAACGGCTGATAGAGATCCAGCGACAGGCCGAGCCGACGGGCAAGGGCGCGGATCTCCTCCGGGCTGTGGTCATTGGCAATCAGGTCCGGCTCGAACAGTTCGACGCCGTCGAATCCGGCCGCCGCGCAGGCGTGCAGCTTCTCGGTGAGCGAGCCGCTCAGTGACACCGTCGCGATGGATGTCTTCATGGTGGTGACCTCCTGCCGCTAATGTACGAAATAGTTAGTTAGGCCACAAGCCCTGCGCCCAAACTCACGATTGGCAGCCAAAGTGCGAGTGCAGACGTGCAAAACGTCGGTCTCGGCGCAGCTAGATCGAGTTGCGCCACCAGTAAGCTCCCCGATGTGACCGCCGAGCCGCGACCAGAACCGGTGCGCGACGCCGAGCGCACCCGCGCCGATCTGATCGAGGTCGCCACCGCGGTGTTCTCCCAGCAGGGCTACTCGGGCGCGCGCGTCGACGAGATCGCCGAACGCACGCGCACCACCAAGCGGATGATCTACTACTACTTCGGCGGCAAGGAACAGCTCTACCTGGCCGTGCTGGAGAACGCCTACCGCGGCATCCGCGAGGCCGAGCAGCGACTGCAGGTCGACCACGCCGACCCCGTGCATGCCATCAGGTCGCTGGCCGAGCTGACCTTCGACCACCACATCGCCCATCAGGACTTCATCCGGCTGGTGTCCATCGAGAACATCCATCGCGGCGAGTTCATCGGCCGGCTCGAGTCGTTGCGCACGCTGTCGCGCCCAGCCAAGTCGCTACTGGATCAGATCCTCGAAGACGGCCGCAAGCAGGGCGTTTTCCGCGACGACGTCGATGCCCTCGACGTGCACATCGTGATCAGTGCGTACTGCGTGTTCCAGGTCGCCAACCGCTACACGTTCGGCTACCTGTTCGACATCGACTTCACCGATGCGCGCACCCGCGATCACCTGCGCCGGATGATCGGCGACGTGGTCGTCGGCTGGCTCACCACCCGCCCGTAGCCTTCCGCTGACAGAGACCCGGCTCACACTTTGGTCTTGACGCGATGACCATCACTGTGCTGGACTTTCACGAACGTACTAGTTCGTACATTACGAAGGCGGAGTAGATGTCCCCCTATCTCGTCGGGCTGGTCGGCACCGGCGTCGGCCCCTCGCTCACCCCGGCGCTGCACATGGCCGAGGCACGCGCGCAGGGCTTGGACTACGTGTACCGGACCATCGACCTCAACGCCATCGGCGTCTCCCCCGAACGCATCGGTGAGGTGCTCGATTGGGCGCGCGCGCTCGGCTATGACGCACTCAACATCACCCACCCCTGCAAGCGGCTGGTCATCGAGCATCTCGACGACGTCGACGACGTCGCCGCAGCGGTGGGCGCCGTCAACACCGTGGTCTTCGACGGCGCGCAAACGGTCGGATATAACACGGACACAACAGGTTTCGCGCTCGGGTTTGCCGAGGGCCTGCCCAACGCCGCCACCACCAACGTGGTAATGATCGGCGCGGGCGGTGCGGGGGCGGCCGTCGGCGACGCGTTGCTTCGGCTCGGCACTGACCATCTCACGGTCGTCGATGCGGACATCGAACGCGCCACCGCACTCGCCAACGACCTGTCGGGCCGCCACCAGGAGGCCCGCGTCGACGCCTCGGAATCGGACAAGGTGCCGGTGCTGCTGCCGGGCAGCGACGGCGTCGTGCACTGCACACCCACCGGCATGGCCGAACACCCTGGCTTGCCGTTTCCCGCCGATCTGCTGCACCCCGGGTTGTGGGTGGCCGACATCGTCTACCGGCCGCTCGACACCGCGCTGTTGACCGCGGCACTGGCGGCCGGGTGCCGAGTCTGCGACGGCGGCCACATGGCGGTGCACCAGGCCACCGAAGCCTTTGCGCTGATCACCGGCATCACCCCCGACACCGAACGCATGTCCCGGCACTTCCGCCGCCTGGTCGGCTGACCCACCACCACCGAGAGGAATCAGGAGAATCATGAGCGGCACAGAAACCACGAAACCCGATGGGGCTGGCGACCTTTCGTCGCGGCGCACACCGGGGCGCGCTGCATTGGCGAGCTTCATGGGCAGCGCCGTCGAGTACTACGACTTCTTCCTGTACGGCACGGCAGCGGCACTGATCTTCCCGAAGGTGTTCTTCCCCTCCGGAGATGAGGCCGCTCTGGTCATGTCGTTCGCGACGTTCGGCTTCGCTTACGTCGCCCGGCCCGTCGGTGCGTTCATCCTCGGCCATTTCGGCGACCGACTCGGCCGGCGTCGGGTGCTGATGTTCACGCTCGTGCTGATGGGCGCATCGACGTTCCTCATCGGGTGCCTGCCCAGCTTCGCGACCATCGGCTGGGCCGCGCCTGCCCTACTGGTGCTGTGCCGGCTGTTGCAAGGCTTCTCGGCAGCCGGTGAACAGGCCGGTGCCAGTTCCCTGACCCTTGAACACGCCCCGGACAACCGGCGGTCGTTCTTCACGTCGTGGACGCTGACCGGAACACAGGGCGGGCTGATATTGGCTTCGCTGGTGATGATCCCGTTCGTTTCGATGCCCGACGATGTCAAGTACACCTGGGCATGGCGAGTTCCGTTCTGGCTCAGCGCGATTGTGGTCCTCGTCGCTTACTTCATCCGCCGCAGGCTGCACGAGACGCCGGCGTTCGATGACGCCAAGGCGACGGGCACGATCGCCCGCATGCCGCTGGTGCCGCTGCTGCGAAACCACTGGAAAGATGTCATCCGCGTGGTGCTCTGCGCGTTTATCGCCGCGGTGTCAACGGTTTTCGGCAACCTCGCCATTGCCTACGGTAAGAAGGTCGGACTCGAAGAAAACGTCACGTTGTGGCTTGTCGTCGTCGCCAACGTGTTCGCGCTGGGCACCCAGCCGCTGTTCGGCATCCTCGCCGACCGGATCGGACGCAAGCCGGTGTTCATCTACGGTGCGCTGTCGTCGGCGGCACTGATGCCCTTCTACATGCTCTCGATGAGTGGCGACAACGAACTGGTCATCTTCGCGCTCGGGGTCGCCACGTTCGCATTCGGCTACGCCGCCGCCAACGCCGTCTGGCCGTCGTTCTACGGCGAGATGTTCAGCACGCAGGTGCGGTTCTCCGGTGTGGCGATCGGGACCCAGCTGGGATTCCTGATGGCCGGCTTCGCGCCGACCATCGTCACCGCGCTGGGCGGTGTGCGCGAGGGCGGCTGGGTCGTCATCAGCGCGTTCACGGCCGTCATCTGTGTGATCGCCGCAGTAGCCGCCGCCACCGCACGGGAAACGAAGGACATCCCGACGGAACTGTTGGGCGGCAAGGCTTCCCCGTCGCCGAAGGTGTTGGTCAACCGCTGACCGCAAGCGCCAAGGTCCCCAAACCACAATGGGTTTGGGGATCTTGGCGCTTGCCTCAGGCTGGTGGTGCTGCGCGGCGGGGCGTCGAAGTAACGCGCACCGGCTCGCGGTCGGATGACCCGTCCGGGGGCTCCATCCCTATCGGCGTCCCCGACCGGATTCGGTCGCGCACCAATAGCGTTGTGATGAGCGAGATGCCGCAGAAGATGAGCATGTACAAGGCGGCAGGGTAGGTGGCGCCGCCGGCGGCACCAACCAGCGCCGTCGCGATAAGAGGCGCAAGTCCCCCGCCGAGCGCTGCGGTGATCTGATAGGCGAAGCCGGCGCCACTGTAGCGAAACTCCGGCTTGAACAGTCGCGTGAAGATCGGCTGTTGCGCCACCGCCATAGTGACCTCGACGAGCAGCAACGTCACCATCACCGATATCAGCACCACCCAGAAGTTGCCCGTGTTCAGCCCCCAAAAGAACGGAAAGGCAAGCGCTATACCTGCGCTCGCCCCGAATACGTAGACCTGGAAGGGACCGCGCCGGTCCGCCCACGCGGCAACGAAAGGGATGAAGCACATGGCTGCAACCGCGGTGAGCAGGATGGCCGAGAGACTGATCGAAGAATCCACGCCGAGCGTCTTCGTGACGTATGAGATCGAAAAAGTCAGGATCAGGTAGTTGGCAACGTTCTCGCCGACCCGCATCCCGAACACGATGAAGAAGGCTGACGGGTTCTCGCGAAACGCGGCAAGCAGCGGCAGCCGCCGGACCGCATCGGCCTTCTTGATCTGCTGAAACTCGTGCCCGTCGTCGGCGCCGCGGCGAATGATCAAACCGACGACAACTACGACGATGCTCATCACGAAGGGAATCCGCCAGCCCCATTCGAGGAAGGTCTCAGTCGGCCGGACCAGCGCGCTGGTCAGAAAGTATGCGCCGTTGGCCGTGAGGATGCCGACGTAGGCGCCGTGTTGGACGACGCTGCCGAATCGCGTCGTCTTGCCGGCTGGGGCGTTCTCGATCGCGAGCAGCGTCGCGCCGGCCCACTCACCTCCGACCGCAAATCCTTGGATTGCGCGAAGGGTGACCAACAGGATCGGGGCGAGCACACCGATGGACTGATAGGTGGGCAGGAGGCCGATGCCGATGCTCGCGCAGCCCATCACCATCAGCGTCAGCACGAGCATCCGCTTGCGACCGATGCGGTCCCCGAAATGCCCGAAGACGATGCCGCCGATCGGACGGAAGAAGAACCCGACCGCGAACGTGGCATAGGACGCCAGCTGCG
Source organism: uncultured Actinomycetota bacterium (assembly GCA_963711755.1). Taxonomy (GTDB): domain Bacteria; phylum Actinomycetota; class Actinomycetes; order Mycobacteriales; family Mycobacteriaceae; genus Mycobacterium. The sequence goes on along the minus strand of CAVQFK010000022.1, from coordinate 482,426 downwards.
ACGCCACGGGGTCGTCGCCGGGAAAGAACAAGGGGCCGAACACAAGTGCGGACGCAGTGCCGTACAGGAAGTAGTCGTACCAGTCGACGATGGCTCCGACGAGCGACGCGAGTGCGGCGCGGCGGGCATTCGGCGGCGAGGGATGGTCAGTCGCGGTGGTGGCGGTGGCGTCATTGCTCATGGTTGTCTCCGTCGACTCGGTGTTATCAGCGCGAAACGGAATCCAGCACTGAACGTGTGTGCTCGAGCGCGCACCGGGCACGTTCGAGCGCCGGCAGCTCGTCCGCCAGGGGGACCTCGACACTTATCGGGGCACCGCCGGGCAGCCGGGACACCTGGGCGGACAGGTCGATGTGGCCGTCGCCGGGCATCAAACGGTCGTGGCGGGCGGCATGGATGAGGCCTGCTTCATCGACGGGACGCTCTCGCGGGGCGTCGCAGATCTGCATGTACCGCAACCACGATTCGGGTAAGCCATCGAGCTGCTGCGGGTCACTGTCGGACCGGTCGAAGTGGATGGAGTCGACCAGGATTCCAAGGTTGGGGTGGTCCGCGTCGGTGATCACCGCGATGGCGGTGGTCACGTTCGGAACGGCCGTCCATGGCATGAACTCGAGATCTGGGGTGAGCCCATAGTCCGCGGCAAGGACGGACAGGGCGGCGAGATTAGCCGTCAGCCGGCCGCGATCGTGGTCCAGCCCCGCGACGACGATGTCCGTCGCCCCAAGAAACGCGCCCGTTTCGAGAAAGCGCTCGAGGTCACCAACGACCGTCGACTCGGTCAACCGGACGGTTTCGACGTCGTGCACCGGAATGCCGAGATCCTCTGACCGTGCGCGGATCTCGCGCACCAAGGGCGTGATGCCGAGCGTGTCGTGGTGCGGCTCCTCCGCGGTCGACGGGATCAGCCGAATGCCAACGCGGTCGTAGCCGGTCTCGGCAGCGCAGCTGACCATGCTGGGCGGCGAGAGCTCCAGCACTGTGAGCGCGGCAAGCGAGATGGGCCTATTCACCGAAGCAGACCTCAGCACAGCGGGGAAAACGGTGCGGGCAAGGCGATTTCAGAGTGCAGCGTCGACAAAGCCGCCGGACCACCCTGCGGCGGCCAGATTCCCTTATCCACGGCGCGGGCGCGGTTTGAGACGCGCTCGTCCAGCGTGCGCGACGGCCAAATGTTGATGAAATGGGGAACGGATCCGTCCAGCGAATAGATTGCGGTGACAAGGGGCGAAATCTCGATGCGCGCCGGAATCGCGTTCTCCCAAGCGCCAACGGTCGCAGCGACCTTGCCCAGTTTGATTCCGTACGTGCGGATCTCATAGAACGGGCCGAGATCGCCGGACGGGGCGGACGGCAGAAAGGGGAACGGCACGTAGCTGCCTATTCGCAAGTCGGTGGCGACCTCCGCGACGCCGTAAGGGTTGCTGCTCAGGACGGTGCGCTGTCGGTCTGCGATGGCTTCGGAGTCGTCTTCGAACTCACGCAGGATGGTCACCTTGTTGAGCGCTCCGATCTCTGACACGAAGGCGCCGACAAGGCGGCCGGAGTTGCCGGTGACGAAGGACTCGATCCCCGCTAGGGCAGCCGGGACATCGCCAATGCGGGTCGATACGACCGCAACTTCCATCAAGGTCATCGCCGTTCCTCTCTGTGTGGCTGATCGCCGTTGGGTGAGCCGGACAGCACGCTTTCGGCCAGGCGGAATGCGTGGTCGGCGGCCGGCAGGCCGCAGTAGATCGCCGCGTGCATGAACACCTCACGGATCGAGTCGATGGGGGTGCCGTCTCGCAACGCCGCGCGGATGTGTGCCTCGAGATCGTCCGGTCGGTTCATGGCGATCAACATCGCGATGGTGACCAGCCTGCGGCTGGTGCGGTCGAGGCTCGGGCGGCTCCACACCTCGCCCCACGAATACCGAGTGATCATCTCCTGGAAGTCGGCGCTGAACCCGCTGGCCGATTGCGCCGCAGCGACGTGAGCGGCCCCGAGCGTGGCGCGTCGTTCGGCCATACCGAGGTCGAAGCGCTCGGATTCGTGGCGCCGGTCATCGATTCCGGCCATCAGTACGTCGCCCTTCCGCCGGAGATGTCGAAGGTGAACCCGGTGGTGAAAGTGCACTCGTCGCTGACGATCCACGCGACCATCGCGGCTATTTCGGGGATCTGCAGGAACCTGCCCATGGGGATCTTCGCCTTGCTGGACTCGATGTGCTCGGGCGTCATCTCCGCGAACAACTCGGTCTCCGTGATTACTGGCGCGATGGCGTTGACCATCACGCCGTCGCCGACGAGCTCCTTGCCGACGGCCTTGGTGAGCGCGAGGACGCCGGCTTTGGCGGCCGAGTACGCCGCGATCCCGGCGTTGCCGTCCTTGCCTGCCATCGACGCGATGTTCACGATCCGGCCGCTGCGGCGTTCGCGCATGTGCGCGCCCACCGCGCGGGTGGTGAGAAACACGCCGGTGAGGTTGACGTCGACGACGCGGCGCCAGGCTTCGGGGTCGTACTCGACGAGGGGGGCCACCGGACCGTTGACGCCGGCACCGTTGATCAGGATGTCGATCTTGCCGTGCGAGTCGAGGGTCGAGGCCAGTGCGGAATCGATGGACGCGACGTCGGTGACGTCGACGGCCACGATATCGGGCCGAAAGTCGTTGAGCGCCTGGTCGAAATGTGACGGCTCGCGATCCCACACCACGACGTGGGCGCCCTCAGCCGCGAGTCGCTCGCCGATACCGCGACCGATCCCCCGAGCGCCACCGGTGATCACCGCGACCGAATCGCTGAAGTCGTATCGAACGGGCACGATTTCCTTCCGTTGTTCTCATATGCGAACTCGTTCACCATATCGAACTGGTGTGAGATGAGCAACAACTCCCCTGCGGTGCAGGTGAGGCGCCGTAGGCGAGCGAACCGAGCCCGGCGAAAGCGGCCTAGGAGGCTGTCGACCGGATGCGGCCGATGACAGATTCCGTGGCGGCCGCCAACGCTGAGAGCGCCCGGGCCTTGGCGACCGCATCGAAGCGCACCGCAGGCATGACAACGCTCAATGCGGCGACCGGAAACCCGTCGGGCGCGATCAGGGGCATGCCGACGCCGACGATGCCAAGAGTGAACTCCTCGATCGAGGTCGCGTAACCGGTGCGCCGCGCCTTATCGAGGTCGGCGCGCAGCCGGCCGACGTCGCCGACGGTGTGCGGGGTTATCGCCTCGAACTCGACTCGGGCCAGATACTCCTCGACCATGTCGGTCGGCATCCGGGAAAGCATGGCCTTGCCGCCGGACAGTGCGTAGAGCGGTCCACGATCCCCGACGCGCATGTGCGACACCAGTCGGTGCGGGCCGATCACCGCATCGACTGTCTCGCCGTCATCGCCGCTCAGTTGGTGCATCACAGATGATTCCCCGGTGGTGCGGGTCATCTCTTCGAGAGTGGGATGCGCGATGGCCAGCAGCGAGTGACGATCACCGGCCCGCTGGGACAAGCGCACGAATGCCGCACCGAGCCGGTAACCCTTTGTGACGTGGTCATATTCGACGAACCCGCGGTCGACCAGGTTTCGCAGCAATGGCGTCAGGCTGGACTTCGGGATGGCAAGTTGCTCAGCGATTTCCGTATGCGCCATCTCGCGGTCCCATCGACCCAGCAGCTCAAACAGATCAAGGACACGATTGGCCGACTTCACCGTCGCGAGTGGACGTGTTTTGTCACTCGGAAGTCCCGTCGCATCCACGTTCCCAGTGTGCGGTGGACGCAGCGGAAGGTCCAACCCATCCTCGGCGTTGCCGCGCACGGATAGGCTGTTGCCCCGTGCGCGCCGTGCTGATCGTCAACCCCAACGCGACGTCGACCACCCCGGCCGGGCGTGATCTGCTCGCCCACGCGCTGGAGAGCCGGGTCAAGCTGACCGTTGCGCACACCGACCATCGCGGCCACGCCATCGAGATCGCCCGCGCCGCCGCACGTGAGGGTGTGGACGTGCTGATCGTGCACGGCGGTGACGGCACGGTGAACGAAGTGGTCAACGGCATTCTCGGGGAAGTGGGTGTGGGCGGGACCGCGCCTGCCGTCGGCGTGGTCCCTGGAGGATCGGCCAACGTGTTCGCCCGCGCGCTGGGCATCAGCCAGGACCCCATCGAGGCGACGAACCAGCTCGTTGACCTGCTTTCGGACTACCGCAGGCGCAAGTCGTGGCGCCGCATCGGCCTGATGGACTGCGGCGAGCGCTGGGCGGTGTTCACGGCGGGCATGGGTGTGGACGGCGACGTGGTCGCCGCGGTCGAGGCGCAGCGGGAGAAGGGCCGCAAGGTCACGGCATCGCGCTACATCCGCGTCGCCGTGCGGGAGATGCTGGCAAGCGCCCGCAAGGAGCCGACGCTGACGCTGCATCTGCCCGATCGCGAGCCGGTGACAGGCGTGCACTTCGCGTTCGTGTCCAACTCGAGTCCATGGACCTACGCCAACACCAGGCCAGTGTGGACGAACCCGGAAACGACCTTCGAGACGGGCCTGGGAGTGTTCGCGATCACCAGCATGAACGTCTGGGCGAATCTGCGGCTGGTACGACAAATGCTGTCCCGCAAGCCCCGGTTCGCAGCCAAGCACCTGATCCGGGACGACGATCTGCCATGGCTGAAGGTGACGAGCGACATACCGGTCGCGTGCCAGATCGACGGTGACTTCCTCGGTCCGCGCAACGTGATGACGTTCACCGCGGTTCCGGATGCCCTTGGCGTGGTCGCACCGCCCGCAAAGACCCCTTCTGACCAGCCTTAACGGCATTCACAGGGCTAATTCAGGGCGCAAGTGGGTTTAGTGTAGTACAAACGATGAGGGTGTCTAGGAACAGGCCCCGCTAGTGAGATTGCCCACGTGTGAACTGAGTTCTATTGACATCTGTTCAGCCTGTGTAAAACTCGGATGCAACAGTGCAGAAACATTTCGTATGCACGCGTTAACAGCCGAAGAAAATAAGCTCGTGCGCCCTGCTGCGCACACGGTAAGGAGTTAGATCAATATGGATTGGCGGCATAAGGCGGTCTGTCGTGACGAGGATCCGGAACTGTTCTTCCCGGTGGGAAACAGTGGGCCGGCGCTCGCACAGATCGCTGACGCGAAGCTCGTCTGCAACCGCTGCCCGGTGACCACGGAGTGCCTCACCTGGGCGTTGGAATCGGGCCAGGATGCCGGCGTGTGGGGTGGAATGGGCGAAGACGAACGACGCGCACTGAAGCGGCGCAACGCCCGCACCAAGGCACGCAGCGGGGTCTGACCCGCAACCACGACCGAATCAGCTACGGCCCCGACAAAATGTCGGGGCCGTATCTATGTGCAAAAGCAATTTGTTGTGAATTGCGGCAGAGAACGAATATTTTGCGTAATCGGTCACACCCGACGGGCGCTACTGGGCTAGACGCGCGCGACGGCCGATCGGCACCCGCAACACGACATCGGTACCGCCCGTAGGCACGTCGTGCATGCCCAGCGAGCCGTCCAGCTCGGCCGACACCAGCGTCCGCACGATCTGCAGGCCCAGCCGGTCGGACTTCTCGAGGGAAAAGCCCGTCGGAAGCCCACGTCCGTCGTCGTGGACAACCACGTCGAGCCAGCGCGCTGATCGCTCGGCACGGATGGTCACGCAGCCCTGCGCTGTCGTGGTGTCGAAGGCGTGCTCGATCGCGTTCTGCACCAACTCGGTGATCACCATGATCAGCGCCGTGGCCCGGTCCGCGTCGAGCACACCGAGGTCACCGACGCGGCTGATGCGGATGGGCGTGTCGACTGTGGCCACGTCGTTCATGATCGGCAGGATGCGGTCGACCACCTGGTCGAGGTTGACCTCTTCGTCCACCGACATCGAAAGCGCGTCGTGGACAAGGGCAATCGAGGACACCCGGCGCACCGACTCGATCAGCGCCTCGCGGCCCTCGGCGTTGTTGGTGCGTCGGGCCTGCAGGCGCAGCAGCGCCGCGACGGTCTGCAGATTGTTCTTCACCCGGTGGTGGATCTCGCGGATCGTCGCATCCTTGGACAGCAGCGCGCGGTCACGGCGCTTGACCTCGGTGACGTCACGGATCAGCACCGCGGCGCCAACGGCGTTGCCGTGCACCACCAACGGCAGCGTGCGCAGCAGCACCGCAGCACCGCCCGCGTCGACCTCCATCCGCATGCTCGACCCGCCTGCTAGTGAGTCACGCACATGGTTGGCCAGTTCCTGGGCCTCGAACGGGTCGCCGATCAGCGGACGGGTCACCGCGACCAGGTTGTGGCCCTCCAGCTCGGAGGCCAGGCCCATCCGGTGATATGCCGAAATCGCGTTGGGACTCGCGAACACCACGCCGCCGGCCTCGTCGAGGCGGATGAATCCGTCGCCGACGCGCGGGCTCGAGCGAGACATCGCCAGATCGCCGACGTTGGGAAAGGTCCCTTCGGAGAGCATCAGAAGCAGATCCCCCGCGCAGTCGAGGTACGCGATCTCCAGCGGGCTGGTGTTGCGGGACGCCAACGCGGTCTGGTGCGTCAGCACCGCAACCACTTCGTTGTTGTAGCGCACCGGTACAGCTTCTACGTTCAGGCCGTGTGAATCCTGTTGTCCCGCTGGGTTTTGCCTGCCGATGGTGCCCGAGTTGAAGGCGTCGGTGACCAATGGCATCTCGTCGGGATCGTTGAGCGTGCCGACGGCGTCGGCGAGCAGCACCGTCGGCGCAGTGTTCGGCCGGATCTGCGCGACGCACACCAGCGCGCCGTCGTCACGGCGCACCCACATCAGATAGTCGGCGAACGACAGGTCTGCCAGCAGCTGCCACTCACCGACCACGGCGTGCATATGGTCGACGGCATTGCCGGGCAGGACGGTGTGCTCGGCGAGCAGATCACCGAGGGTGGACATCGGGTACTAGTCCTGGGGCGACGGGCCCGCGCTAGCTGATCACCGCGATGAGGTCGCCGGCCTGAATGACGTCGCCGACGGACACGCTCACCTTGCTGATCGTGCCTGCCACTTCGGCCAGCACCGGGATCTCCATCTTCATCGACTCCAGCAGCACCAGGGTGTCACCCTCGCCGATCTGATCGCCCTCGTGGACCACGACTTCCAGCACACTGGCCACGATTTCGGCGCGAACATCCTCGGCCATCTTCACCCCACTCTCGGCTGCTTCGTCGCCCCTATCGAACCACACCACCGCACTGGCGGTGCTGTCGTAGGTACATGAGAGAATGAACTAGACGCGCCCGCCGAGTGCGGGCGACACAAGCCCCTTGATTACACGGAGGAACACCATGGCCAAGCGTGGCCGCAAGAAGCGTGACCGTAAGCACTCCAAGGCCAACCACGGTAAGCGGCCCAACTGCGGTTCGAAAGCTGTGCGCTAACCGCGACGGATGACGGTGCGGCTGATCTCGATGCGCAGCCGCTCACGTAAGCCCTCTGGGGCCCTCTCACCACTGCATTTGGCAGCGATCAAATGCTTGACCCGCTCCTCGACGCCGTAATGACGCAGGCACGCGGGGCACTCTTCGAGGTGGTGGCGCAACTTGTCGCGAGTCTCGACTGTGCACTCGCCGTCGAGCAGCGTCCACACCTCGGCGATCACCGCGGCGCACTCGGGGTGCTCGGGGTCGACGGGACCAACGGGCGGGTTCCAGCGGTCCTCACTCACGACGACACCTCCTCCGGCGCGTCGAGCTGCGATCCGCGGATGAAGCCCCGATCCCTGGCCACATCGGCCAACAGGGTCCGCAGCTGGCGTCGGCCCCGATGCAGTCGCGACATGACTGTCCCAATCGGCGTTTCCATGATTTCGGCGATCTCCTTATAGGGGAAGCCCTCGACGTCGGCGTAGTACACCGCCATCCTGAACTCCTCGGGCAGGGCCTGCAACGCTTCCTTGATCTCGCTGTCGGGAAGCGACTCCAGCGCCTCCACCTCCGCCGAGCGCAAACCGGTCGAGGAGTGCTCAGCGTTGGCCGCCAGCTGCCAGTCGGTGATCTCCTCGGTCGGATACTCCGACGGCTGACGCTGCTTCTTGCGGTAGCTGTTGATGTAGGTGTTGGTCAGAATCCGGTACAGCCACGCCTTGAGGTTCGTCCCCTCGCGGAACGAACGGAAGCCCGCATAGGCCTTGACCATGGTCTCTTGCAGCAGGTCCTCGGCGTCGGCCGGGTTGCGTGTCATCCGCAGGGCGCCGCCGTACAACTGGTCGAGCAGCGGAATCGCATCGCGCTCAAACCGGGCGGTCAGCTCGGCGTCGGTCTCCTGCCGTTGCGGCTCCGACGTTTCCGCCGCCGCATCGGGGGCTGACCCGTCGATGTCAGTCATCTTGGGGAGCACCGTCCCTTCTATTGCGGCGCCACCGAACAGGCCCGGCAAATCCACCGGACGTTCCAGGCATACGGTAGGCACCAGAATCCCCTTCCCTCGATCCTAGAGGTTGCGACCGACACGACCCGCTTCACGGGCCTGACTGCCCCCAATAACAGCACGAATGGCCATTGTTGTTCCCCGGCTACTCTGGGCCGGTGGCGCGTGCGGCAACCCCGGCAATCGCGGTCCTGCTGGCCGCCGAGGCACCTCACGACGTGCTCCAGTACAAGCACGACCCGCGCAACGACTCGTTCGGTGAGGAAGCGGTCGCCGAACTTGCCGGTGTCGCGGGTGTGGACCCTGACCAGGTATTCAAGACGCTCGTCATCACGCTGTCGAAGGGGTTGGGCGTCGCGGTGCTGCCGGTGCGGTCGAAGTTGTCGCTGAAGGCCGCCGCGGCCGCGCTCGGGGCGGCAAAGGCGACGATGGCGGACCGCGCCGTGGCCGAACGCTCGACGGGATATGTCATCGGTGGCATCTCCCCCTTGGGTCAGCGCAAACCGCTGCCCACCGTCGTCGACGCCTCGGCGACCAGCTGGGACCGGGTGCTGTGCAGCGCGGGAAAGCGCGGCTGGGAAATTGCCGTGCATCCGCAGGACCTGATTCGGCTGACGAACGCGGCCACCGCCGACATCCGCGCCTGACCTTCCGCCGAACGTGGATTACCCGCACGCTCGCGGCGCGTCAGCGTGACACAACCTCACACTCGACGCCTTTGCCTAGCTCTAAGGTGACCCCATGTCGCTTTCTGGGAAAACCATGTTCATCTCCGGCGCAAGCCGCGGCATCGGGTTGGCGATCGCCAAGCGCGCCGCCGCCGACGGTGCCAACATCGCGCTGGTCGCCAAGACCGCAGAACCGCACCCGAAGCTCGAAGGCACGGTCTACACCGCGGCCAAGGAACTCGAGGAAGCCGGCGGGCAGGCACTGCCGATCGTCGGCGACATCCGGGACGGCGACTCGGTGGCCTCCGCGGTGGCAGCGGCCGTCGAGCAGTTCGGCGGCATCGACATCTGTGTGAACAACGCCTCGGCGATCAACCTCGGCTCGATCACCGAGGTTCCGCTCAAGCGTTTCGACCTGATGAACGGAATCCAGGTGCGCGGCACGTATGCGGTATCGCAGGCCTGCATTCCACACATGATCGGCAGGAACAACCCGCACATCCTCACGCTGTCCCCGCCGCTTCGGCTCGAGCCGGAGTGGCTCACCCCGACCGCCTACATGATGGCCAAATACGGAATGTCGTTGTGCGCGTTGGCGATGGCAGAAGAACTTCGCAACGAAGGCATCGCCTCCAACACCCTGTGGCCGCGCACGTTGGTCGCCACCGCGGCGGTGCAGAACCTGCTCGGCGGCGACGAGGCGATGGGCAGGGCCCGCAAGCCCGCCGTCTACGCCGACGCCGCGTACGCGGTCCTGAACAAGCCCGCCCGCGAGTACACCGGCAACAGCCTGCTGTGCGAGGACGTGCTGCTGGAATCCGGCGTCACCGATCTGTCGGTATACGACTGCGTGCCCGGCGCCGAACTCGGCGTGGACCTGTGGGTCGACACCCCGAATCCGCCGGGATACCAAGGCCCGTAATCGAATTCGTGCCCGGCCTACCGCACCAGCACGCGCCTGCTGAATCGCGCCCGCACCCCGGGCGAGTAAAGCGCCCGCAGCCGGTCACCGGCCGGCCTGACCCCGCTGGCTGCCAGCAGATCGTCGCGTAGCTCGACAATCTCCGCCGCATGCAGTGGCCATTGCCAATGTTCGTTGGGCACCCACCAGGTCCTGTCCGACTTGCGGGTATGCGCACCCCACCGCGCAGTGAGCCAGATTTCCAGCGGTGTCGGTTCGATGGCATCGCCGACAACCACCGTCAGCGTGCTGCGCAGACCGCGCCGTGGCCAGCGCCGCACGCTGCTGTACGAGATCACGTCCTCGCGCCGCGACACGCGCATTTTGGCCCACGTATACGGAACGCCGAGCCCCAGTCGGGTCACAGGAACCACGGCAAGCCGCTCGGTCTCCAACGACAGAAACAGCACACCGTGGCGGCCGGCGTCGTCGACCGAATAGAGGCGGACGTTCGTTTCTGCGAACCCGCCGAAGTACGGCAACGTGAGCCTGGTTCCCAACGTCGTGCGGGCAATCTCGAACGGAATCAACCCGACGTACGTCATTCCGTCGACGAACACGTCGGGGCGGGTGCCGTCCGGGTACAGATGCGCAACGCTCTGCGGGTGCACCGGCCAGTGGATGAACGTGAGGTCGGCCCAAAATTGGTCGAGCAGCACCCGTCGCCCAAGCGGCGGTGACACCACGGGATAACCGACCAGCGATGAGGACGTCGCCGCGTGGTACGGATCGGGCGGTCCAGTCACGGTGCAATCGTGGCACGCTGGGGACGTGACATCACCGACGATTTGGTCCACGGGTCGCTATGAGGCTGTCGCCGAGCGCATCGCGCCCATCGCTTCCGAGGTGATCGACGCCGTCGAGCGCCACCTGCCGGTGCGCGACGCTGCTCTGGTCGACCTGGCCTGCGGAACGGGCAACGGCGCACTGGCCGCGGCGGTAAGGGGCGCGCGGGTGACCGCGGTGGACATCACGCCCGAATTGGTCGCCATCGGCGCACGCAAGGCGGACGACGCGGGCAGATCCGTCGCGTGGGTGACCGCCGATGCGTCCGACACCGGCCTGCCCGGACAGGCCTTCGATGTGGCGATCTCGAACATGGGGATCATCTTCGTCGAGCCGGTAAGCATGGTCGCCGAGCTCAGCCGATTGGTGAAATCCGGTGGCACACTCGGGTTCTCGTCATGGGTGCGCGCAGGCGCCAACCCGTTTTTCGACCCGATCGTCGAGGTCCTCGGCCCGCCTCCGGCATCCGGGTATTCGCCCGATCAGTGGGGTGAACCGGACACCGTCACGGCGCGGCTTTCGGGCGATTTCGATGGCATCGACATCGAACATCGCTCGCACACATGGCAATTCGAGTCGCTGGACGCCGCCGTACACTTCCTGACGAACGAGTCGCCCTTACACATCGACGTGCTGGGCCGTGTCGATGCCGCACAAGGCCAGCGGCTGGTGGCTGCGTTCCTGGCGGCGATGCAGGCGCACGCCGGCGCCGACGGCCGGGTGTCGTTCGACGCGCCGTACGTGGTGGTGTCGGCGCGGCGGCGCTGAGCCCTACCGGCGAGGGCTAAAGCAGGGTGGCTTGTTCGGGCTCCGGCTCGGCGGGCTCGATCAGCTCGGGGCCGTTGTTGCGGATGCTGTTGACCAGCCGGGACACCTCACGGATCTCGATGCGGTCGAGGTCGCCGTGCCCACGCAGCAGGCCCTCGTCAATCGGGGCGTCCGGATCCAGCCAGCGATCCCAGTCGCTCTTGCTGATCGTCAGCGGCATCCTGTCGTGGATTTCGGCCAGCGGGCCCGCCGCATCGGTGGTGATGATGGTGCAGCTCAGCAGCGGCGCGCTGTCCTTCGGCGCCTCTTTCGGCCGCCACGTCGACCACAGCCCCGCCATGAACAGCGGCTCACCATCGCCGCCGTACATGTAGAACGGCGTCTTGGGCGCCTTCTTGCCCTTCGCCGTCTCACCGTTTGGCCGCCACTCGTACCAGCCGTCCATCGGCACCAGACACCGCTTGCCCTTGACCGACGTCCGGTACACCGGCGAGCTGGTGACCTTGTCGGAGCGGGCGTTGATCAGCAGCGGCCCCTTGGTGTCCGGGCCGCCATCCTCCGTCGTCTTGGCCCACGGTGGGACGAGCCCCCAGCGCATCAGCCGCACCCGCCGCGTGGATTCGTCGTCGGGCTCGCTGTGCCGCTTGACGACGGTGCTGATCGTGGTTGTCGGCGCGACGTTGTAGTTCGGGCTGCTCGCATCTTTGAGCGCCGACGTCGCTTCGTCGATCGCCTGGATTTTTTCTGCCAGTAGCGCCGGATCGGTGGTCACCGCGAATCGCCCACACATGTATCCCATGGTGGCACGCGACGCCGACAGGGCAGGATAGAGGCCGTGAGCAACTGGCCTGCACCGTCGACGCCGACTCCCGTGCATGCCACCGTCAAGGTGCCGGGCTCGAAATCGCTGACCAACCGGGCTCTGGTGCTGGCCGCGCTGGCTACCTCGCAGGGCGAATCGACCATCTCAGGCGCGCTGCGCAGCCGCGACACCGACCTGATGATCGGTGCGGTGCAGACCCTCGGCGTGACGGTGGACGGCAATGACAGCGAGCTGAGGATAGGCGGTGCCGTCGACCCGCGACCGAACGCGGTGATCGACTGCGGCCTGGCAGGAACGGTGCTTCGGTTTGTGCCTGCGGTGGCCGCCCTTGGTACCGAAACCGTGGTGTTCGACGGCGACGAGCAGGCCAGGATCCGCCCGATTGCCCCGCTGCTCGACGGGCTGCGCGGGCTCGGGGTGGACATCGACGGCGATGGTCTGCCGTTTTCGGTGCGCGGCACGGGGTCCGTCGCGGGCGGCACCGTCGAGATCGACGCGTCGGCCTCATCGCAGTTCGTGTCGGGCCTGCTGTTGTCGGGTGCCGCGTTCACCGACGGGCTCACCATCGTGCACACCGGCGAGTCGGTGCCCTCGGCGCCGCACGTGGCGATGACGGTGTCGATGCTGCGCGACGCGGGCGTGGACGTCGACGACACGCAAGCCAACCGGTGGCGGGTGTCGCCGGGCCCAATCGCGGCGCGGCACTGGAGCATTGAGCCCGATCTGTCCAATGCCGTGCCCTTCTTGGCGGCTGCGGTGGTCAGTGGCGGAAGTGTGCGGGTGGCGGGCTGGCCCCAGGTCAGCATTCAACCCGCCGACGCCATCCTCGCCATCCTCGAGAAGTTGGGCGCCGCTGTCCTACACGGCGATTCGTACCTCGAGGTGCGGGGCGCGCAGGCGTACGGCGGGTTCAACGTCGATCTGCACGATGTCGGTGAACTGACCCCTGCCGTGGCGGCGCTGGCCGCCGTGGCCGCAACGGGTTCTGTCTCGCAGCTGCACGGTGTCGCGCATCTGCGCGGCCACGAGACGGATCGGCTGGCCGCCCTGTGCGCCGAAATCAACGGTCTCGGTGGGCAATGCGTCGAAACGTCGGACGGGCTGGTGATCACCGCGCGGCCGTTGCACGGTGGCGTGTGGCGGTCCTATGCCGATCACCGGATGGCAACGGCGGGCGCCATCGTCGGGCTGCGCGTGCCCGGTGTCGAGGTGGAGGACATCGGTACCACGGCCAAGACGCTGCCGGAGTTCCCGCAGTTGTGGGCCGACATGCTGGCAGGTCAGGCGACGGAGAGCCGTTGAGCCCTCGCGAGTACGACGAGTCCGATGTCCGGGTGCGGCCCGGCCGAGGCTCGCGGCCGCGGACCAAAACTCGCCCCCAACACGCCGATGCGGCCGATGCCATGGTGGTCACGGTCGACCGCGGCCGGTGGGGATGCGCGCTGGGCCGCGACCCTGAACGCGTCGTCACCGCAATGCGGGCCAGGGAGCTGGGGCGCACGCCGATTGTGGTGGGCGACGACGTCGGCATCGTCGGTGATCTGTCGGGGCGCCCGGACACGCTGGCGCGCATCATCCGGCGCGGCGAACGGCGAACAGTGTTGCGACGCACCGCCGATGACTCCGACCCGAGCGAGCGCGTGGTCGTCGCCAACGCCGACCAACTACTGGTCGTCGTCGCGCTCGCCGACCCTCCGCCGCGCACCGGGTTGGTCGAACGCACGCTGATCGCGGCCTACGCCGGCGGGCTCGAACCGATTCTGTGCTTGACGAAGACCGACCTCGCCGCGCCGGAGCCGTTCGCCGCGCAGTTCGCCGGTCTGGACCTCACCATCACCACTGCGGGGCGCGACGACCCGCTGGATGTGGTGTCCCCGCTGTTGGCAGGAAAAATCACCGTGCTGCTCGGTCATTCTGGGGTCGGCAAGTCCACACTGGTGAATCGCCTTGTACCAGAAGCTGATCGGGCCACCGGCTTGGTCACGGACGTCGGCAAGGGGCGGCATACTTCGACGCAGTCGGTGGCGTTGCCGCTGAGTTTCGGCGGCTGGGTAATCGATACGCCAGGCATCCGCTCGTTCGGCCTTGCTCACATCGAGCCCGACGACGTGATGTTGGCGTTCTCCGATCTGGCCGAGGCGATCAAGGACTGCCCCCGCGGGTGCGGGCATATGGGCCCGCCAGCCGATCCCGAGTGCGCCCTGGACACGTTGACCGGACCCGCCGCGGGCAGGGTCGCCGCCGCTCGCCGCCTGCTCGCAGCGCTCGCCGAGAGCGCGGCGTACTAGCCCCCGCGTGCACTTTGCGCACGGTCGCGGCAGACGAACCCCCATCCGTAAAGTGCCACCAGTGACCGAGACCGACGACTATCTGCAACTGACTCGCGACGGCTACGACCTCACCGCGGCCAGCTACGCGGACCGCTTCCACGCTCACCTGGATGACAAGCCGATCGACCGCGCGATGCTTACGGCGTTTGCCGGCCTCGTCGGCCGAGGCGGCGTGACGATCGACGTCGGTTGCGGAACCGGCGCAACGACCGCGATATTGCACCGCCTTGGGCTAGAGGTCAGTGGTATCGACCTTTCGCCGAACATGCTCGCCGAAGCCCGTCGCCTTAACCCGGATCTGCAATTCCGGGTCGGATCGATGACGTCGCTGGATGTCGATGACGCCAGCGTCGACGGCGTGTGCGCCTGGTACTCGATCATCCATGTACCCGACGAGGAACTGCCCCAGGTCTTTTCGGAATTCGCGAGGGTGTTGCGTACCGGCGGCCACATATTGTTGGCATTCCAGGTCGGTGACCAACCCCGCATACTGACCGAAGTCTTCGGCGAGCGCGTCGCGTTGACATTCCACCGTCGTCAACCGGAGGCCGTGGCGAGGATGCTGGCAGACGCCGGTCTGACCCTCTATGCGCAATTGGTCCGCGACCGAGACGACGACGGGCTCGAGAGCACGCCGCAGGCCTACCTGATCGGCAGAAAACGCTGACTGACTAGCCGTGAACGTGCGCGGAACTGAGTCAGGCGGCGAGGTCGTCGCGCTTATCGGCCCGCTTGGCGGCTTGCTTCGTGCGTCGCCATCCCCGCACCGTCGCGATGGCCGTCTTCAGCCCGCGCCGACGTCCAGTCACCGGATCCGTATCCGCGAAGCCAGGTTCCAGCTCGGCGAACATCCGCTCGCTGCGGGTCTCCGGCGCATTGTCGCGGGTGTCCTTCAGGAACTTGTCGGGCAACGACAGCTTGGCGATGGTGCGCCACGTCTTGCCGTACTGGACCGCGAAGTTGCCTGTGGTGTAGGGCAGGTCGTACTTGTCGCACACCTGGCGCACCCGCACCGCGATCTCCTCGTACCGGTTGCTCGGCAGATCCGGGAAAAGGTGGTGTTCGATCTGATGGGACAGGTTGCCGCTCATGAACCGCAGCGCCGGGCCGGCGTTGAAGTTGGCACTGCCAAGCATCTGGCGCAGGTACCACTGGCCCTTGCTCTCGCCGACCATGTCGGTCTTGGTGAATTTCTCTGCGCCGTCAGGGAAGTGGCCGCAGAAGATCACCGCGTTCGCCCAGACGTTGCGGATGACGTTGGCAACCGCGTTGGCCTTGAGCGTCGACTTGTAGGTCGCCCCTGGTGACAGTGACGTCAGCGCCGGGTAGACGACGTAGTCCTTGCCCACCTGGTGACCCGCCTTCACGCCGAACTCGCGCACGCGCTTCATCGTGGCGGCGCGGTCGTCGCGACCCTTGGAGATCTTGCCGAGTTCCAGGTGCTGCAATCCGACGCCCCACTCGAATCCGATTGCGAGAAGGGTGTTGAACAGCAGGTTGCCGTACAGGTTGAACGGCTTCCACTTGGCGTCGCGAGTGACGCGGATGACGCCGTAGCCCACGTCGTCGTCCATGCCGAGGATGTTTGTGTACTTGTGGTGCATGAAGTTGTGCGTGAACCGCCAGTGCTTGGACGACCCGCTCATGTCCCACTCCCACGTCGAGGAGTGAATTTCGGGATCGTTCATCCAATCCCACTGGCCGTGCATGACGTTGTGGCCGATCTCCATGTTCTCGATGATCTTGGCCACTCCCAGAGTGACGGTGCCCGCCCACCATGCCGAGCGTCGCGAGCCGGCGGTCAGCATGATGCGACCGGCCACCTCGAGCGCACGCTGTGCGGCGATGGTGCGGCGGATGTAGCGCGCGTCGCGCTCACCCCGGGAGTCTTCGATGTCTTGGCGGATCGTGTCCAGCTCGAGGGCCAGATTCTCAATGTCGGCGTCGGTCAAATGTGCGAACGCCGGAACGTCTGTAATTGCCATGTCGCTGCCTCCCTTCCATGCCTACGTTACCGTAACCTACGACTCCGTAGGTTACCTGTCAGTAAAGCCTAAATGTCCAACACACAATCGCCGGACGCAGCCGAAATGCATGTCTGCACTCGGCTCCCCGGCTCGTGTTCGACGCCGCTGCGCAGGTCGCGGACGTGCCCGTCGAGCAGCGGAACCACACACGATTGGCAGATGCCCATTCGGCAGCCGAACGGCATCTGCACGCCCACCTGCTCGCCGGCGTCCATCAACGGTGTCGCACCGTCCACGGTGAGCGTTTTGCCGCTGCGCGCGAACTGAACCGTGCCGCCTTGGCCGTGCGGAGCCGCCTTCGACGCCGCGAAGCGCTCGAGGTGCAGCCGGTCGGCGATGCCTGCGGCCGCCCAGAACCGCTCGGCGCCGTTGAGCATGCCCTCGGGTCCGCAGGCCCAGGCCTGACGCTCGCGCCAGTCCGGCACCTCGTTGTCGAGCTGGGTCAGATCGAGGCGGCCCTGCGTGCGCGTGGTGCGCAGCCGCAGCTGATAACCGTCGTGGGCGCTCGCGATCTCGGCCAGCTCGCCCGCGAACATCACGTCGGATTCCGTTGGCGCCGAATGCAAGTGGACGATGTCGGTGACCTGCTCGCGACGGATCAGGGTGCGCAGCATCGACATCACCGGCGTGACACCGGAGCCGCCGGTGATGAAAAGCACCGAAGCGGGTGCGGGATCGGGCATCACGAAGTTGCCCTGCGGTGCGGCCAGCCGCACGATCGTTCCTGGTGCCACCCCGCCGACCAGGTGGGTCGACAGGAACCCCTCGGGCATGGCCTTGACCGTGATGGTGATGGTGCGGCTGCTTCGGCCCGATACGCCCGCCCGAGTCGCCTCGGTCACCGGGCTCGACGTCAGCGAGTAGGACCGCCACCGCCACCGCCCGTCGACGAGCACGCCGATACCGATGTACTGGCCGGACTGATAGTCGAAGGAAAAGCCCCAGCCCGGCTTGATCACCAGCGTCGCGGAGTCGACGGTTTCGCGTCGCACCTCGATGATCCGGCCGCGCAGTTCCCGCGCCGACCACAGCGGGTTCGCAAGCTTGAGGTAGTCGTCGGGCAGAAGCGGCGTGGTGATGCGCTCGGCGATCGCACGCAATGCGTGCCAACCTGGGCGTTCTTTGGCGCCGGCCACCTTCGGCCGCACGGTGTCGGCGACATTGGCCGAGATCTTGATTGAGTTCTTGGCCATGCAACCTACGGTACCGTAACTTACGGTCGGGTATCCAGTCCCACCTTGGCCGTGGGCCCCCGCGCAAGCTGGGGACAGACGGAGAAGGGGGCCATTTCAGCCCGAAAAGGCCCCTTCTGCGTCTGCTCACGCCGGGCTCCCACGCGCTAAGAGCGTCAGAGCAATTCGAGCAGGAACGGCAGCTCCTGTGGCGCATACCACGCAAGGTCGTGGTCCTGAGCGTCCCCGACCACCAACTCCGCATCCTCGTCGCCAAGGTCAGCGGCATCGACGGCCTCGACCGCGGCGCGCACCGCGCCCTCGGCCTCCGCGGTGTCCACGTATGCCGCGATCACGTCGGCCAGCGCGATCGCACCGGCCAACCGCACCACCGCGTCATCGAGGTCCGGCCGCGGTTTGACGTCCTCGACGTCGGCCACCAGCACGGCCCGTCGAGGCGGCAGGTCCGATGCGTCGTCGTCGAGGAGCCGCAGTGACGCCAGCGCCGCATCGCGCAGCGCCACTTCGGCCAGCTCCTCGTCGTCGCCAGCGGCGTACGACTCCCGCAAGGTCGGCGTCACCGCGAACGCCGTGCCGTTGAGGGGACGCACCGACCCGTCGGCCACGAGTCGCTGCAATATGGCCAGGGTCGCTGGAACGTAGACACGCACCAGGCGAGCGTAGCTATCGCGCGCCCGGATCCTTTTCCACCGCGATGACGAAGTCGTCGCCGTGTTGCGTGACGCCCGACACCACGGCACTGTCGACGGCGTCGGACGCGTATTGCCGGCGCACCACCTTCGGGTCGTGCCGCAGATCCTTCACAAGCGCTACCGCCATCGCGATCATCACAAGTACGAACGGCAGCGCGGCGATGATCGTGATCGTCTGCAGGCCGGTGAGGGCGTCCGCCCCGCCGACCAACAGCATCACCGCCGCCACCGCGCCCATCGCGACGCCCCAGAAGATCACGATGCCGCGACTCGGCTTGATCGTTCCGCGTTCGGACAGCGAGCCCATCACGATCGAGGCGGCATCGGCGCCGGACACGAAGAAGATCGCGACGAGCACCATCACCAGAACGCTCGCGATCATCGCGATCGGGTATTGATCGAGCAGGCTGAACAACTGCCCCTCGACGCTGCCCTCGCCTGCCAGGTCGACACCACCCTGCTGGACGTTGATCGCCGCACCGCCGAACACGGCGAACCACACCAGCGACACCAGGCTCGGCACCAGCAGCACACCGGCGACGAACTGGCGGATGGTGCGGCCACGTGAGATCCGCGCGATGAACATGCCGACGAACGGTGTCCATGACACCCACCACGCCCAGTAGAAGATCGTCCATGACTGCAGCCAGGTGTTGACGTCGACACCTTCGGCCCCGGTGCGCGCCGACATCATCGCCAGCTCCTGGGCGTAACTACCGATGGACGTCGGAATGACGTTCAGGATGAAAACCGTTGGGCCGACGACGAATACGAAGAGTGCGAGTGTGAGGGCCAGCACCATGTTGATGTTCGAGAGCCACTGGATGCCACGGGCGATGCCCGACACCGCGGACAGCACGAACGCGACCGTGAGGACCGTGATGATCACGATCAGGATCGTGTTTCCGGTCTCCCCGATGCCGCCGACTATCTGCAGGCCGCTTCGAATCTGCAGTGTGCCAAGGCCCAGCGATGCGGCCGACCCGAACAGCGTCGCGAAGATCGCCAGCATGTCGATGACCTTGCCGAGCGGGCCGTGCGCTTTTGAGCCGAGCAGCGGCTCGAACGCTGCGCTGATCAACTGCAGCCTGCCCTTGCGATAGACGCCGTAGCTGATCGAAAGACCGACCACCGCGTAGATGGCCCACGGATGCAGCGTCCAGTGAAACAGCGTGGTGGCCATCGCCGTCTGCACCGCTTCGGGATTGCCTGCCGCCCCGGTGCCTGGGGGCGGCGTCGCGAAGTGTGACAGCGGTTCTGCGACGCCGAAGAACATCAGCCCGATGCCCATCCCTGCGGAGAACATCATCGCGACCCAGGAGACGCCGTTGAACTCCGGTTCCTCATCGTCGCGCCCCAGCGGGATGGTGCCGTACTTGCCGAGGGCCAGCCAGAGGACGAACACCACGAACCCGGATGCGGTCAGCACGAACAGCCAGCCGGTGTTGTCCATCACCCAGGTCAGTGCGCTACCCGATGCGCTGGCCAGCGACTCCGTGCTGACGAAGCCCCACACCAGGAATGCAACCGCGATGACGGCGGTGACGCCGAAGACGACCCAGTCGACTCCGCGCGAGCGCGAATAGGCCTCCTCCTCGACAGGAATGTCGAGCACAGGATGAGGAACAACGTCCCCGGTGGGCGATACGACGGTCTTTTTGACGGGGTGGTTGGTTTTTTCGTTCTCAGAACTAATCGTCATAGTGGGTCAATTCGAACGTAGCCGACGTTCACTCGTCAAACCCAAGCGCGCAACGAACGTGCTACTGCGCGGCCTCCAGCAGTTCTTCGAGCGATTCCCGCAGCAGAGAAGGCAATACATCGACATCACTCATCGCGTCGCGGTCGGCGTTGATGCCGTAGTACAGCATCCCGTTGTACGAGGTGACTCCGATGGCGAGCACCTGGTTGTTCAGCAACGGCGGTACCGCGTACGTCTCAAGGAGTTTGGTGCCTGCCACATACATCTGCTTCTGCGCGCCAGGCACATTGGTGATCAACAAGTTGAACTGCCGCGCCGAGAACGTGGTGGCGACGCGAATCCCCATGGCATGCAACGTCGGTGGCGCGAAACCCGACAGCGTGACGATGGTTCTGGCATCGACGAGGCTGCCCGCGGTCGATGCCGACTCCGTGGCATGCGCGATCTGCGACAGCCGCACCACCGCGTTGCCCTCTCCGACGGGCAGGTCGACCAGGAACGGCGACACCTCGCTGATGGCCTGCCCTGGCCCTGTGGTTTCCAGATCGGCGTCGGGATACACCGACATCGGCGCCATCGCCCGCACCGTCGCCGTGGACGTCACCGGCTCGCCTCGTGACAGCAGCCAGTTGCGCAACGCGCCAGCGACCACCGCGAGCACGACGTCGTTGACGTCACAGTCGTAGCGGGCCCGCACCAACCGGTAGTCCTCGAGCCGGCCGCTGGTCACGGTGAAGCGACGGTTGCGCGACACCGTGGTGTTCAGCGGGCTGCTCGGCGCGGTGCCGCGCGCGACCGTCCGTGCCACGTCGGCGACGCGGCGGCCGACCTCGAGCAGCTGACCGCTGTTCGTCGCCATCTCCGTCACCGCGGACCGCACCGCGCCCAACTGCTCGGCAGGCCGGGTGACCCACTCACCGATCGCGCCGAGCACGAGCCGCCGGTCGCTCGGCTCTCGAGCCGGAATCCAAATGTCCTCACCGAATTCCGGTGGCTTTTGGGTGCGGTCGGCGATGACGTGGCCGATCTCGAGCGCGGTCATGCCGTTGACAAGCGCCTGATGTGTCTTCGAGTAGACGGCGACGCGGTTGCGGGCCAGGCCCTCGATCAAGTACAGCTCCCACAGTGGGCGCGACTTGTCCAGGGGCCGGGAGCCGAGCCGGGCGATGAGCTCGTGCAGCTGTGCGTCGCTGCCGGGAGACGGCAACGCGGAACGGCGAATGTGGTACGTGATGTCGAAATCACGATCGTCGACCCACACCGGCCGGGCCAGCCCGAGCGCGACCTCGCGCACCTTCTGGCGATAACGCGGAATCTGCGGCAGCCGCTGTTCGACCGTAGCCAGCAGGGTTTCGTAGCTCAACCCGCTGCGGGGCTTGCGCAGCACCGAAAGCGAGCCGACGTACATCGGGGTCGAGGAATTCTCCAGGTGATAGAACGACGCGTCCGACGCCGACAACCTGGTCACCATCGCGGCGCGGCCTCCCCTGTAGATGTCTTGCCGGTTTCAACCGAACCCCGGACACAATTTATCGGCCGATTCTCCTGCCCCGCATCACGGGTGCGTTCAGCCCCCGCAAACCCGTGCGATCATGAATGAGTCTGCGACTCTCCAGCAGATTCCGACCCACCGTGCCGACCGCTGGAGAGCGCCCGTGACCGCATCCGCCATTCCGCCCCTACGGGCATCGTTGACATCGCCGATTGTCGACTACGAACCGCCGCCCATCGCCCCTCAGCCGTGCCCGCCGCCAACGCCCGCTGCGCTGCACCGTCATACGCCGCGCCGGTCCCCCCTTCGACCGGTCGCAGCCCGTCCGATCGTCCGCGAACCCCGGCCGCCGCACGCCGCGGTGGTGTTCGCCGACGCGGCACTGCGCCGGGTGCTGGAGGTGGCCGACCGGCGCCGTCCCGTCGCGCAGCTACGCCCACTCGTGGCGCCCGCACTGATCGACGTGGTGGTCGCAATGACACGCACGACGCACACTGCGACGGCGACCCTGCGCAAGGTGCGGCTGCGGATGATCGATGACGAAACCGCCGAGGTGTTCGGCAGCTTCACCCGCGGCCCGCGGGTCCGCGCGATCGCTGCGCGCGTCGAACATCACCGTGACCGATGGCGGATCGTCGCGCTTCAGATCGGGTGAGTGTCAGCCCCGACGGCCCTTGGTGGCCTTGGCTTCGCGGCGCGCGGCTTCACGTCGCTCCCGCCGAGTGCCGCCGCCAGAGGGCATGGCATGGCGTGGGCCACCCGCCGAGCGCTGCACCTGAGCCGAACCGTCCTCCGAAGGGCCGGTGTAGGTCAGCGGCGGTGCATCGTCGTCAATTCCCTTGGCGCGCAACGGTGCCGGCGATGGAGTCGGCCGCTCCTTGGTCGCGACACCGCCCTCCTGCGCCTTTGCCGCTGCCGCAGCGGCGAATTCGGCAAGGCCGGCCGGTGCGTCAACGGGCGCCACCGTAGGCGCAGCCTCGACGGAGACGTTGAACAGGAAGCCCACCGACTCTTCCTTTACGCCCTCGAGCATGGCGACGAACATGTCGTAGCCCTCGCGCTGATACTCGACCACTGGGTCGCGCTGCGCGAACGACCGCAGACCGATGCCCTCCTTGAGGTAGTCCATCTCGTAGAGGTGCTCGCGCCACTTGCGATCGATGACGTTGAGCAGCACATTGCGCTCCAGCTGCCGCATCGCGCCCTCACCGGCGATCTCTTCGAGCTGGGCTTCACGAACGGCGTACGCGCGCTCGGCGTCGGCGATCAACGCGTCGAGCAGTTCCTCGCGGGTGAGCTCGCCGGCCTCCCCGACCGCGTCGGAATCGATCAGGTTGTGGTGGTCGATCCCGACCGGGTACAGCTGCTTGAGCGCGGTCCACAGGGTCTCGAGGTCCCAGTCCTCGGAATACCCCTCGGCGGTGGCACCGTCGACGTAGGCCTTGACGACGTCGACGAGCATCGTGTGTGCCTGCTCATCGAGGTTCTCGCCCTCGAGGATGCGGCGACGCTCGGCGTAGATGACCTTGCGCTGCTGGTTCATCACCTCGTCGTACTTGAGGACGTACTTGCGGGCTTCGAAGTTCTGCTGCTCGACCTGGGTCTGCGCGCTCTTGATCGCGCGGCTGACCATCTTCGCCTCGATCGGCACGTCGTCGGGCAGGTTCAGTCGGTTGAGCAGCGACTCCAGCGTCTCACCGTTGAACCGGCGCATCAGCTCGTCGGCGAGCGACAGGTAGAACCGCGACTCACCCGGGTCGCCCTGGCGGCCCGACCGGCCGCGCAGCTGGTTGTCGATGCGGCGCGACTCGTGACGCTCGGTGCCCAGCACGTAGAGACCACCGACCGCGATGACGTCCTCGGACTCCTCGGCCGCTTCGGCCTTCACCTCGGGCAGCACCTTGTGCCAAGCGGCCTCGTACTCATCGGGCGTCTCGACCGGGTCCAGGCCCTGCTCACGCAGCCGCTTGTCGGCCAGGAAGTCGACGTTGCCGCCGAGCACGATGTCGGTACCGCGGCCGGCCATGTTGGTGGCCACGGTGATCGCGCCGCGCCGTCCGGCCTCGGCGATAATGCCGGCCTCCTGCTCGTGGTACTTGGCGTTGAGCACGTTGTGCGGGATGCGGCGCTTCTGGAACTGCCGGGACAGGTACTCGGACCGCTCGACGCTGGTGGTGCCGATCAGCACCGGCTGGCCCTTCTCAAAGCGTTCGGCGACATCGTCGACGACCGCGATGTACTTGGCCTCTTCGGTCTTGTAAATCAGGTCGGACTGATCGGCGCGGACCATCTCCCTGTTCGTGGGGATGCTGACCACACCGAGCTTGTAGATCTCATGCAGCTCGGCCGCCTCGGTCTGCGCGGTGCCGGTCATACCGGACAGCTTCTTGTAGAGCCGGAAGTAGTTCTGCAGCGTGATCGTGGCCAGCGTCTGGTTCTCGGCCTTGATCTCTACGTGCTCCTTGGCCTCGATGGCCTGGTGCATGCCCTCGTTGTAGCGGCGTCCGACCAGCACGCGGCCGGTGAACTCGTCGACGATGACCACCTCGCCGTTGCGGACGATGTAGTCCTTGTCGCGCTGGAACAGCTCCTTGGCCTTGATCGAGTTGTTGAGGTAGCTGACCAGCGGCGAGTTGGCGGCCTCGTAGAGGTTGTCGATGCCCAGCTGGTCCTCGACGAACGCCACCCCGAGCTCGTGCACGCCGACGGCGCGTTTACGCAGGTCCACCTCGTAATGGGCGTCCTTCTGATCAGCCGGGCCGGCTTTCATCAGCGGGGCGAGGCGAGCGAACTCGGCGTACCAGTTCGAGGCGCCGTCGGCGGGGCCCGAGATGATCAGCGGCGTCCTGGCCTCGTCGATCAGAATGGAGTCGACCTCGTCGACGATGGCGAAGTTGTGGCCGCGCTGCACCAGGTCGTCCAGCGAGTGCGCCATGTTGTCGCGCAGGTAGTCGAAGCCGAACTCGTTGTTGGTGCCGTAGGTGATGTCGGAGCCGTAGGAGGCGCGCCGCTCCTCCTGCGACATGCCCGGACAGGATCACCCCGACGTTGAGGCCGAGGAAGCGGTGTACGCGTCCCATCCACTCCGCGTCACGTTTGGCCAGGTAGTCGTTGACGGTGACGACGTGCACGCCCTTGCCGGACAGCGCGTTGAGGTAGGACGGCAGGACCGCGGTCAGCGTCTTGCCCTCACCGGTCTTCATCTCGGCGACGTTGCCGAAGTGCAGTGCGGCGCCGCCCATCACCTGGACGTCGAAGTGCCGCTGGTCAAGCACCCGCCAGGCGGCCTCACGGGCTACCGCGAACGCCTCGGGCAGCAGGTCGTCGAGCTCTTCGCCGTCGGCGGCCCGCTTCTTGAACTCATCGGTCTTGGCCCGCAGTTCGGCGTCGGAGAGCTTCTCCACGTCGTCGGACAGGGTGTTGACGTAGTCAGCCACCCCCTTGAGGCGCTTGACCATGCGGCCTTCACCAAGGCGGAGCAACTTCGACAGCACGCTTATATCCCCTGTTGGTTGGAGTCTTTGGCTTCAACCATGGTAGGTGACGTGCGGCCGCACCCGCCCCAACAGCGTCAGGCCAGGCGGATCAGCCCGTAGTCATAGGCGTGACGGCGGTAAACGACGCAGGGTTTGTCGCTCTCCTTGTCGTGGAACAGGAAGAAGTCATGGCCGACGAGCTCCATCTCGTAGAGCGCGTCGTCAATGGTCATCGGCTTGGCCGGATGTTCTTTGGTGCGCACGATGCGCCCGGGCTCATGGTCGTCAAGGGCCATGCCGTCAACCGCGTCGTTATCGGCATGCTTGGGCGCGTCGAGCAGCGCAGCCGCGGCGGTGGCCTCATGCAGCGACACCGGTGTTTTGTCGCCATAGTGGATCTTGCGGCGGTCCTTGCTGCGCCGCAGCCGGTTCTCGAGCTTGCACACAGCGCCCTCGAGGGCGGCATAGAAGCTGTCCGCGCAGGCCTCGCCGCGGACGACCGGTCCGCGGCCGCGGGCAGTGATCTCTACGTGTTGACAGTTCTTGCGCTGGCGCCGGTTGCGCTCGTGATCTAGTTCGACGTCGAAGAGGTAGATGGTGCGGTCGAATCGCTCCAGGCGTGACAGTTTTTCTGAGACGTAGGTGCGGAAGTGATCGGGAATCTCGACGTTGCGGCCCTTTACGACGACCTCGGCTTTGCCGATCTCGGCTTTGGCCGTGGGCTCGGGTGACTCGTCGGTGACCACCATCGTGGGGCTCGAATCGACGGAATTAGTTGACATGCTTGGCAACTCGTTTCTCTCGCGTCCGCACGCATCAGCGTGCCCGGCTTGTCTTGAATTGCGCGCCGACAAGGGCCTAAAGACGTCGCTCCGCCCGCCGGTGCAAGGTGTCGACTACTCACCTCCTACCGCTGATCGGCGATGTAGGCGCTGTGGTTAGCGCCGCCGTGAGGCATTCACGGGTGGTTGGTGCCGACGGTAGTCCGAGTTCACCTAGTAGTGCCAGTAAATTCGTGGACGTGTTTTCAGTTCTTCACATTGCTTTGACGACGGGGTAATTGCCGGGGCCGTCACGGCGGCGGTCACGCGTGTGCGAGGGCGAGAACTGCGACAACGCGCGCCCCGGTCATCGCAAGCACGCGAACGGACTCGGCGGCGGTGGCGCCGGTGGTGACTATGTCGTCGATCACCAGCAGGTCACCAGCGACACGCTTGGTCGCCTTGACGCGGCCGTCGACGTTGCGCTGACGGTCGGTGCCCGACAGGCCGACGGAGTCGCGGACGAACGCCCGCATGCGTAGCGCCTGCGTCACCGTCGCACCGGGGAATCCCGCCGTCGCGGCGAGCGCCATGCGGGTGACGGGATCGCCGCCACGCCGACGGGCGGCCGATCGCCGGGTTGGCGCGGGAACGACACACAGCGGGGTGCCCACGACTCCCCACGTCACGAGGTTCGTCAGGCCGAAGTGCAGCGCACCGGCGAGCGGCTTGATCAGGTCGGCGCGTCCGTGCTCCTTGACTGCGACGATGGCCGCGCGGCGGGCGCCGGCATAGCGGCCCAGCGAGAAGACCGGGACGCCGGGATCGAGACGCGGAGTGATCAGGTGCGGCTCATCGGGCTTGACGGCAAGGTCCCGCACGCAGGCGGGGCACCACCGGGTGGACGGCGCGCCACAGCCCCCGCATTCCATCGGCAGAACGAGGTCGAACACAGAGGTCAGTGTCGCGGTGATCGGTGACAATTTTTTGCGGGTACTCCATGCAGATGCAAGACGACCGGGAGTCATTCATCGTCCATTGCCTCGAGCGCGCGTTCAGCGACCTGATGAAGGCCGATCCGGACGCGTTCCGGACCAAATTCCGCAAGATGGCCGCCGACCCGTTCGCCTTTTACCGCGGCAGCGCATGCGTGTTCTACGCAGATGTCGCAGAACGAAACGACCCGTGGGCCGACGAGCGGACGTCGCGCGTGTGGATCCAGGGTGATCTGCACGCGGAGAACTTCGGCACGTATATGGACGGTGCCGGGGTCCTTATTTTCGACGTCAACGACTTCGACGAGGCGTTCGTCGGCCACTTCACCTGGGACCTGCAACGCTTCGCTGCCAGCGTCGCGTTGATGTGTTGGCAGAAAGCGCTGTCCGACGGCGAGATCAGGTCGTTGATCGAGACCTTCGTGCGGGCGTACGTCGATCAGGTGCGGTGGTTCACCGAAGTGGACGACGACTCGTCCTTTTCGCTGAACCTGACGACCGCCCGCGGCGCGGTGTTGTCTGCACTGCAGACGGCCAGATTGTCTACCCGATCGCAGATGCTGGACCGCATGACCAGTGTCGACGAGTGGGACCGGAACTTCAGGGACCTGCCGGGCGTGCGCAAGCTCGACGACGCCGAACGTGACAAGGTCACCGACGCGTTCAACCGCTACCTGGAGACGATCCCGAAGACGAAGCGGTTCCGCGGCATCACCTACGACATCAAGGACGTGATTGGGAAAAGCGGCATGGGCATCGGCAGCGCGGGACTGCCGGCGTACACCGTGCTGATCGAAGGCTTCAATCAGGCGTTGGACAACGACGCTGTGCTGTCGATGAAGCAGGGCAACGTCGCGGCCCCCAGCCGCGTGATCGACGACCGCGATGTCCACGAGTACTTCAAGCATCACGGACATCGCACGGCGGTGTCGCAACGCGCGCTGCAGGCCCACGCCGACCCGCTGCTCGGCTACACCGACATCGACGGTGTGGGTTTCGTGGTGAGCGAAATCTCGCCGTACGACGCCGATTTGGACTGGAGCGAGCTGACAGAGCCCGACGAGCTGGCCGAGGTCATCGAACAGCTCGGACAGGCCGTTGCCAAGGTCCATTGCGTCAGCGACTCTGACAGCGATCAGACGTTGGTCGACTTCCAGACCGAGGACGCGATCGTCGCCGTGATCGGCGACGACATCGGTGACTTCGTCGACGACATAGTATCTTTCGGGCTGGAGTACGCGGCGATCGTGCGCGATGACCATCGCCATTTCGTCGAGGCGTTCCGCGAGGGCCGGATTCCCGGCATCACGCCGACCTGAGTCGCTAGCGGGGCGCGACAATCCCGTTGTCGTAGGCGTACACGATCGCCGCGGCGCGGTCGCGCAGGTCGAGTTTGACGAAGATGCGGCCGATGTGGCTCTTGACTGTGACGCCGGAAATGAAGAGTTCGTCAGCGATCTCGGCATTCGAGCGGCCCTTGGCGATCAGCGTCAGGACGTCGAGTTCGCGTGCGGTCAGGTCCGCCGGTGTGTAGTTGGGTGACGGCGAGGCGGCCTTGCGGTATGTGGTCAGCACTCTCGCGGTCACGGCGGGATCAAGGTAGCTGTCGCCCCGGGCAACCGCGCGAACGGCGCGGATCAGTTCCTCGGCCGAGGAATCCTTCAACACGAAGCCGGACGCCCCGGCACGCAGTGCCCCCGACAGCAGTTCGTCATCGTTGAAGGTGGTCAGCGCCAACACCGGTGGGCCGCCGCGGCCGGAAAGCAGCCGTGTCGCGGCAATGCCGTCGACGCGCTTCATGCGCAGATCCATCACCACCACGTCGGCCCGGTGCCGCGCAACGGCGTCGGGCACCTCATCGCCGTCGGAGCATTCGGCGACGATCGTGAAGCCGTCCTTGCGGCGCAGGATCCTTCGCAAGCCGGAGCGCACCAGATCCTGGTCGTCGACGAGCAGGACCGCGATCTCGGCGGCGTCGTCGGTCATGATCCGCAGGCCCAGGTCCACTGGCCATTGCCCATGTCCCCCAACGGGATTTCGGCGCACACCGACCATCCGTCATTCGCGGGTCCGATATCGATGCGCCCGCCGAGTAGTTCGACGCGTTGACGCATGCCGCGCAGGCCGCGGCCGTCCGATGCCTGCGCGGCGGCCACGGTGACGGGTAGCTGGTTGACGGCCCTCAGCGCAGCCGATGCCGGTGAAACGGTCAACGTCACGGTGGACAGCGAGTCCGGTGCGTGTTTGGCGATGTTGGCGAGTGACTCCTGGGTGATGCGATACAACGCAAGGCCCACGGCCGGTGTCACCCCGTCGACAGGATCGTCGGCATGCAGCGTGACATCGAGCCCTGCGCGCACGAAATCATCGACTAAACCAGCGATTTCGCCGACGCCTGGCACAGGAGCGAGCTTCATCGGGCCGTCATCGAGCAGTCCGACCGTCCTGCGGATATCGGCCATCGCCTGGCGGCCGAGTTGTTCGGCCTGTTCGAGCGCTTCGACCGCGTCGTCGATGTCGCGATCTTCTTGCAGTCCGCGGCGGGCGGCCGTGGTGTGCAACAGCGTGACGGATAGCGAGTGCGCGATGACGTCGTGTACCTCACGGGCGATACGCCGGCGTTCGTCGGCGGCGGCATGCTCGGCGAGTTGCGCTTGGGCCTGCTGCTGCTTGAGCAGCAGCTGCTGCTGGGTGTGCATGAGCCATCCCACCAGCCAACCCATTCCGAGGATGCTCAGGTACAGGGCCAGGTGTTCGACGCGTTGCATCGTCGATGCGACGATCAGCATGGCGACGGCGGACACGGTGGCCAGAAAGCCGCCGAGCATCCCAGTCATGGCACCGACGGCGCCCACCATCAGCACCAGCAGCAGGGGTGCGAAATCAGTGCCGACGGGCGTCGTCGTGGCGAACAGAAAGATCGCCGCGGCGCCGGACCACGCGGCCCAGAGCAGCGGAGCTTCATGCACTTTCAAGGTGATGCCGCGAGTCAAGAACACCAGGAACGGCATGATGGCCACCGCGGTCGCGATCAGTCCCGCGGGCAGATCCGCGGTCGGACGCTGCAGGGTCGCGATGATGCAGCCACCGATCACGGTGACGTCGACGGACGCCACGAACGACCATGTGAAGCCGAGCGGGACCAGTTCGCCCCTTCTGCGGACCCGGTCCCGCACGAAACCCGTCGCCGCGCGCAGCATCGTTCGATCGTAGAAGACTCTGCTACCTCCGCACATCATGCTGCGGTCGGCACCGCACCTCCGACCGTGGTAGGAGAGAAAAACCAGTCCGCGGCACGACGCGAAACAGCCCTCGCGATTCGTACCTTCAAGCCATGACATGGTCAACACTGCACGAGCGGATGGCCTTCATGGCCGATGTGATCGACCGCGCGGCCACGGATCCCGAGGCCGCTCTCGAATTGAACGGCAAGGCTTGCGACGTCGACCGGCTTTTCGGCAGCGAGGAGGGCCTGCTGCTGTCACTGCGTCACCGATGGATGACGATGCTGACCGCGAAATTGGACCAGGCCGCCCACGACGACGTACCGGCCGAACAGGCACGCGCCGAATTGGCCGCCGCCAACGTCGGACTGCGGGCCCTGCTGGACGCCGCGGCCCGGCGGTCGGTGCGGGTGCGCGCACTCGAGCACGGCGAGCAGCGCATCGTGGATCTCTACACCGGTCCTGGCACCGACCGGCCCAACGTTGCATAACACTGCCGCGATGGTGGCGCGAATTGCGGGCCGATACCCGATCTGGGTCGTTCTCGTCTGGATAGTCGGCGCTGGCGCCGCCAACCTGGCGGTGCCTCAGGTTGAACGGGTCGTTGAGACCCACTCCCGCTCGTTCATGCCCGCCGATGCGGTCAGCTCGGTCGCGGCGCGGCAAGCAGCAGAGTTGCTCGACGAGCCAGCCAGTAACAACCTGAACTACATTGTGCTGGAGAGTAATCGACCACTCGATGAGAACGACCGCAAGTACTACGACCGCCTGGTGAGCACGTTGAGTGACGACACCGAGCACGTGTACTCGGTGACCGACCTGTGGTCCGACTCGACGACTTCGGCTGCGGCGCAGAGCACGGACCGACGCGCCGTCACGGTCATGACACGGCTTTCCGGAATGATCGGCACCACGCAGGCGGCCGATTCGGTCGCCGCGGTGCGCGACGCCGTCTCGGGGCTTGATCCACCAAAAGGGTTGCAGGTCTACGTCACCGGGCCCGGTGCCACGATCACCGACGAGTTCACCGCCATCGACCGGCAGATGCTGGGCATCACCGCTGCGACCGTCGGCCTGATTCTGCTGCTCCTGCTGATCGTGTACCGCTCCCCTGTCGGTGCGGCGATCCCGCTGATCTCAGTGGGGCTCGCGCTTGGGGTGGCCAGGCCGGTCGTGGCGGCATTCGGCGACTCCGGTCTTGTCGAGGTGTCGTTGTTCTCCGTCGCGCTGCTGGCCGCGATGATGCTGGGCGCGGGCACCGACTACGCAATCTTTCTGATCGGTCGCTACCACGAGGGCAGGCGGCGCGGCGTCACTTCCACCGAGGCGCTGGTCGACGCCTACCGTGGCGTCGCCCCGGTGATCGTGGGGTCGGCCCTCACGATCGCGGTCGCGTTGGCCTGCTTGAGTTTCGCCGACATCGGGATGTTCCGCAGCACCGGAATACCGTGTGCCATAGGTGTTCTGGTGGCCATGCTGGCAGCCTTGACGCTCACCCCGGCGCTGATCGCACTCGTTGGACGCCGCGGTTGGTTCGAACCGCGCCCGTCAGCCAGCCCCCGCCGCTGGCGACGTATCGGCGTGAACGTGGCACGCTGGCCGGCTCCGATTCTGACCGCGAGCGGGGCGGTGATCTTCGTCGTGGCGCTTCCGCTGACGGGCCTGCAGATCGGCTGGAACGAGCCTGCCGCCACACCGGAGTCCACCGAATCCAACCGCGGCTACGCGGCCGCCGACCGGCACTTCGCCCGCAATCATCTGCTGTCCACCGTGGTGACCGTCGCGGCGGACCACGACATTCGCAATCCCGCCGGGCTGATCGCCGTCGAACGAATCACCCGGCAGATCATGGCGATACCTGGCGTCCGGATGGTGCAGTCGGCGAGCCGTCCGGCAGGCAGGGTGCCCGACGAAGCCACGCTGAGCGGGCAGGCCGGTGTCATCGGTGACCAGTTCAACGACCTGATCGGCACTCTGACCGAGCGGCTCGGCCGGGTCTCCGAGCTCGACTCCGCCCTCGCATCGATGACCACCGCGGTGGGCAGGCTGTCCGCCGGTCTGCAGGGCAGCGCCGCAGGTCTTGGCCAGGTCGGCTCGGCCGCCGAAGACATGCGCGCCGGAATGACGGGATTGCAAACCAACGTCACGTCCGTGTCGGGATACCTTGACCCGCTTCGGGGTTTCGTTTCGTCGACGCCGAACTGCCCGGCCAACCCGATCTGCTCAGTGGTGGCCCGAGTCGTGCAACCGGTCGACGACGTCGTGCGCACATCGGCCCAATTAGCCAGCGGCGCGGAGAAACTCAACGCAAGGTCCACCGAAGCCACGCGCTCGCTCGGCGAGCTGCCAGCGACGGCAGATGCGATGGCCGACCAGTTGCGGCAGGCCCGCTCGGCCACCGCGGATCTGACGGCGCTGGCGTCATCGCTCGGCCCGCAGATGCGCCAGCTCACCGACTACCTTTCCGAGATCGACGCCCAGTTCCGCGGTAGCGCCGCTGGCGGCTTCTACATGCCGCAGCGCGCGCTGGGAGATCCACGACTGCGCACCGCGCTCGACCAGCTGATGTCCGCCGACGGCCACGCCACTTACCTGCTGGTCTACGGCGACGGGCACGAATGGAGCGGCGACGGCGTGCAGCGCGCGAGCCAGATCGAGGTCGCGGTGCGCGAGGCGACCAAGGAGGGCACGCTCACCCCGACCGCCGTTCATCTGAGCGGCGTCGGGCCCGCCACCCTGGATCTGCAGAGGCTCGTAGAGGACGACCTGACCCTGTTGATGGTGGCGACGCTTGGGCTGATTTTCCTCATCGTCGCGCTGCTGCTGCGCAGTCCGGTGGCGGGCATCGTCGTCGTCGGCACGGTGGCGCTCTCGTACGCGTCTGCGCTTGGCGCCAGCGTGCTGATCTGGCAGCACCTGCTGGGTCACGACCTGCACTGGGCGGTGGTGCCGATCTCGTTCATCGCGTTGGTAGCCGTCGGCGCCGACTACAACCTGTTGCTGGCCATGCGAATTCGTGAGGAGGCCCACGCCGGTTTGAGCACAGGGATCGTCCGTGCGTTCGGCGCCACCGGCGGCGTGGTCACCACGGCGGGAATCGTCTTCGGCATCACCATGTTCGCGCTGGCGGGTAGCAACGTATTGAGCATCGCTCAGATCGGGGTGACGGTCGGTGTCGGACTGATGCTCGACACGCTCATCGTGCGCACGTTTGTGCTGCCGTCGCTGGTGGCGTTGCTTGGCCGCTGGTTCTGGTGGCCTCGCGGCGTGCGACGCCGAGTGGGTCAGCCCAGGACGATCGAATCCCCCTGAACCGTCACCGCCTGCGATTCCAGTGGCTTCGAGGCAGGACCGTTGGCCACAGAGCCGTCGAGGTTGAACTTGCTGCCGTGACACGGGCAGTTGATGGTGCCGTCGGCGACCTCGTTCACGGTGCACCCCGCGTGTGTGCAGATCGCCGAGAAGCCCTTGAACTCACCGGCCGACGGTTGTGTCACGACAACCTCGT
The DNA here is from genome assembly GCA_963711755.1 of uncultured Actinomycetota bacterium. Classification (GTDB taxonomy): domain Bacteria; phylum Actinomycetota; class Actinomycetes; order Mycobacteriales; family Mycobacteriaceae; genus Mycobacterium. The sequence goes on along the minus strand of CAVQFK010000022.1, from coordinate 448,659 downwards.
CGACGATCACGCCAGATCCGACAGGGACATCGGCGGTTTTGGCAATGGCGTTCGCGGGTGCCGCGGGGGCTGGCGAGCCGGTGCCTGAAGCGCCGGTGCCTGGCGCCGCTTCGGTTGTCGTGGTGGCCGTGTCGCCCGACGCCTGCGGTTTCTTGCCGTAGGTGGTGCAGGCCGCCAGCACGGAGGCGATCAGGCCCAGCCCGGCACCGAGGATCACCTTCTGACGTGGGATCCGCAGATTCTCTAGAGACATCGAAAGCCTTTCCATCAGAACGTGATTCCGGAGGTCTGGAAGAACCACAGCGCCGATGTCAACCAGACGTAGACCAGACCGAAGAACACCAGGCCGCCTGCGACCGGAATCACCCATCCCCGAAGGCCTTTGCGGGTGAGCAGAAGCATCTTGGTGACGAAGGCGCCGTAGAAGAAGCAACCGAAGAGCGAATGAAACAGCACCCGGTTGTCGCCCGATTGAAAGCCGAGCGCGTACAGGCAGTGCACTGCGACCGGCACGCTGGCCAGGACCGCCAGCCGGCCCGACCACACGTGCGCCGTGCCGATCCACGAGGGGGCCTTACCGCCGGGAATCAATCGGTACATCGCGAATGCGGATACCAGCTGGAAAAGTGCCAGGGTCACCGCCAGTGTGGCCAGCCACGACTTGACCGCGGTGCCACTGGAGAATCCCGCTACGCTGATCGAAAAGAATTGTGGCTCATGCATTTTGCCGAACACACCGAGACCCACGGCCACGACGGCGCCGAGCACGACGGCGATCAGCACCGCGACGCCACTGGATCCGGTGCGGACGGCCTGCGTCGGCATCTGCGCCGTCGGGTCAGACATCGCTGTCGCCCTCGACGCGGGTGGCGACGACCGTGCGGCCATCGATGACCGACGTGGCGTCAAGCGACAAGCCCGGCGCGCGCACGGTCGACCCGTCCGGCCTGCGCTGCACACCCGTGACGCCGCCGTCGCCGTCGATGATCCAGCTGGTGCGGACACCGGCCTCGTCGTAGACGTAAAGGCCCGCCGGTGGCTGCGCCGGGTCGGCCTTGAAGTCCCACTTCTTGTCGCCGATCCATAGCGTTCCGACCACCGAGTCGCCCTCGAGGCGGCCTTCGAGCCGGTTCGCCTTGTCCTTGCTGGCAAGGCTCACCAGTCCGTCGACGGCGGGTCCCCGAAGCCACGTCTCGATCGAATTGCCGTCGCAGGCGTAGGCGATCGCCTTCTCCCCCTCGATCGAGATGTCCAGGGTGATGGTGCCGTTGGCGATGGGGATCTTGCCCACGTAGTCGGCCTTCGCCGGAAATGCCGCGGGTGCGGGCGCAGGTGGAGGCGGCGGTGGCTGCGGTGCCGCGGCGGCCGTCGTGCTCGTAGTGGCCTGCGCGGCGGGTGGCGCCGGTTCCGGGTCTTCTTTGGACACATTGACCAGCCAAATGCCGATCCCGAGCACGGCGACGGCGCCGAGCGTCACGATTGGTCCGCGAATTTTCATGGTGAACTCCCTGGCTGTTAGCAAACGCCTCTGGATGCGCTTTGTCTGCACAACGGGCAAAGCCGATGGAGGGTTCAGTACGAGTTTGAGTTGCAGGTCAGCCCGGCAGCACGGGCAGTGCGCCGGCCACCATCAGCGGGCGGACCTCCGCCCAGGCCGGGTCGCCCTCTGCGGCGGAGCCGGACAGCTGCAGCACACCGCGCTCGTCCGCGACGTACACGGTGGACGGGCTGGCCGCCACGGTGGTGACGGGCATCAGCAGGTTGCGGCTCGGCCCGTCGGAGTTGACGCCGTCGAGGTTGACGTAGGACACGGGATGTTGGGGGTCGGTGCGGCTAACGACGATGTCGTCGCCGGTCCGCCAGGCCAGCGAAACCGCGGTGTCGCGAAGCCCGAACCCCAGCCGCCGCGGATAGGTCAGCGCGTAGCCGCCGCCGGGGGTCTGCTCAACCCCGGCGAGGATCACCCGCCCCTCGATGACCATGGCGGCGCGTGTCCCGTCGCGGGACAGTTGCAGTTCGGCGATCGCTCCAGGGAAGCGCGTCGAGACCACGGTGGCGTCGACGGGGATGCGGGCGGGCTGACCCGAGGCGTCCTGGATCACCCGGACGATGTTGTTGCCGTCGACCACCACCCAGATCGCGTCGTCGAGCGACCAGGTGGGCCGCGACAGGCTGCGCCCGTCCATCGCCTGCGCGGCGTTGGCGCCCAGCGCGCCGACCCACAACGACGACGCCATGTCGGGCGCGCCAGGGCGCAGCGTCACGATCGAGGCCACCTCTTGCCCGGTCCGCGACACCGCCGCCGCGGTCTGGTTGGGCATCTGCCCGAACGACCCTGGCACGCGCGGTGCCCGTTGCCCGTCGAGCGACACCAGGGATCCACCGATCAACGCGTGCAGACCCGCAGCGGCGCCGTCGGCCGCGCCGGGGTCGGTGGCTGCGACGTCGGAGGTGTTCCAGCCGTCGGCGAAGCGGTCGTCGAGAGCCGCACCGTCGGCGTTGATCACGTACGGCCCGTTGATGCCGGCCCGCGACAGCGTCCAGATGATCTGCGCCGCAAGCAGTTGACGGCTGTGCGGATCGGTGGTGGACAGATTCTCCAGGTCGACGCGGGCGCCGCCGTAGCCGCGGCCCACACCTGTCTTGCCGCCGTCGGCGCGGGTCACCGGGCCGCGCAACTTCAGCGGCGGGCCGAGCAGATTCCGCACGGTGTTGGCCATCTCGGGGCGCGGGCCTGCGATCAGCTTGGTGACCAATTCGGTGGCCAGCTGATCGGGATCCGATACCGCGACGTATCGCGGATCGGGCACAACGGTCTTGCCGGTCGGGTCGGCGAAGTACAGGGTGTTGCGTTTGTAAGTCGACTGAAACTGTTGCCAGTCAAGGAAGACCCCGTTGGGCAACCGGTCGATGCGCCACCCGCCCGGCGTCTTCACCAGCTCGATCGGCCCGGGGTCGGGCAGCGCGCCCTCCCCGGTCTCGAACACCCCGACGTCCGATAGCGAACCGAGGATGTCGGCACGCATCGTCACCGAAACCCGATCCGGATCACGGGTTTCCACAAACACCACGTTGTCGATCAGCAGCGCGCTGCCGGCGTCATCCCAGGCGCGGGACGCTGATTCGGTGAGGAACTGTCGCGCGGCCAGGTGGCGGTTGGCGGGATCCGCTGTGGCCTTGAGGAACTCGCGCAGCAACACGTCGGGATCCATGCCCGCGGTCGGCTTGGGCAGGCTCGGTGGCGCCGGCCGGTCGACGGTGCCGATGGCTTGCGGCGCCGAACTGCTTGGCACTCCGGCGCAACCGGCGAGGACGAACGCCAGCAGCCAGATCACGGCCGCAAGGCGTTTCACACCGTCCCCTGTGCCGGTTCGCGCTCGCGGCTGCTGCGCCGCGGGGGTCGTTCCGGCCCAACGGGTTTCATCGGCAACGGGCTGGTGGTCACCTTGTGGCCACGCACCAGCGGCAGAGTCAGCCGGAAACAGGCGCCCTTACCCGGCTCGCCCCACGCCTCCAGCCGGCCCTGGTGGAGCCGCGCATCCTCGATGCTGATCGCCAGGCCAAGGCCGGTGCCGCCGGAGCGCCGCACCCGTGACGGGTCCGAGCGCCAGAACCGGCTGAACACCAGCTTCTCCTCGCCGGGCCGCAGCCCGACGCCGTAGTCGCGGACGGTCACCGCGACGGTGTCCTCGTCGGCCGCCATCCGGATCTGCACCGGCTTGCGCTCCGCGTGGTCGATGGCGTTGGCGATCAGGTTGCGCAGAATACGTTCCACGCGGCGCGGATCCACCTCGGCGATGACGTCGTCGGTCGGCATGTCGACGATCAGCTCAACGTCGGCGTCCTGGGTGAGATGGCCGACGTTGTCCAATGCGCGCTGCACCGTCGAACGCAGGTCCACCGACTCCACCGACAGTTCGGCGACGCCGGCGTCGTGACGGGAGATCTCCAGCAGGTCGTTGAGCAGTGTCTCGAAGCGGTCGAGTTCGTTGACCATCAGCTCGGTCGAGCGGCGCAGCGCCGGGTCGAGGTCCTCGCTGTGGTCATAGATGAGGTCGGCGGCCATGCGCACCGTGGTCAGCGGGGTGCGCAGCTCGTGGCTGACGTCGGAGGTGAAGCGCCGCTGCAGATTGCCGAACTCCTCCAGCTGAGTGATCTGACGGTGCAGGCTCTCGGCCATGTCGTTGAACGACACCGCCAGCCTGGCCATGTCGTCCTCACCGCGCACGGGCATGCGCTCGGTCAGGTGGCCTTCGGCGAACCGCTCGGCGATGCGCGAGGCCGACCGCACCGGCAGCACGATCTGGCGGGCCACCAGCAGTGCGATCGCCGCCAGCAAGCCGAGCAGCACGACGGCGCCGGTGGCCATGGTGCCGCGTACCAGCGCGATGGTGGATTCCTCGTTGTTCAGCGGAAAGATCAGGTACAGCTCGAGATTGGTGATCTGCGATGACGTCGGGCTGCCGATGATCAGCGCCGGACCCGAGAAGCTGTCGGTGTGCACGGTCGCGTACTGGTAGCTGACCTGGCCGGCCTTCACGAAATCGCGCAGTGCGTCGGGCACCTGCTGGACGGGGCCTGCGGCCGTCGCGGCCCGCGGTCCGTCGCCGGGGACGACCAGCACCGCATCGAAGGCGCCTGCCAGTCCGGGACCGGCGTCGGCCGTCCGATCGATCAGGGTGTTTCGTGCCAGCTGAAGGCTGCTGTCCAGGGAGCGGGTTTCCTCACCGCCGACGATGCCGCTGACGGTGGAGCGGGCGCGGTCGATCTCCTCGGTGGCCGCGCGCACCTTGACCTCGAGGATGCGATCGGTGATCTGGCTGGTCAGCACGAAGCCGAGCACCATGATGACGGCCAGCGACAGCCCCAGCGTGAGCGTCACCACCCGCAGCTGGAGGGAGCGCCTCCAGGCGAGACCCATCGCTCGACTTAACGCACCCAATCCGCGTAGTAATGGTGCCGAACGCCGATGAATGCGTCTCCTCGAGCTGAAGATCACGGGGGTCCGGCCTTGTATCCCACTCCTCGAACGGTCAGGACCACCTGCGGGTTCTCCGGGTCTTTCTCAACCTTGGCCCGCAAACGTTGGACATGGACGTTCACCAAACGGGTGTCGGCGGGATGGCGGTAGCCCCACACCTGTTCGAGCAGCACATCACGAGTAAACACCTGCCGCGGTTTGCGCGCCAACGCCACTAAAAGGTCGAACTCCAGCGGTGTCAGTGAAATCTGTTCACCGAGCCGGGTGACCTTGTGGGCGGGCACGTCGATGTCGACATCGCCGATTGAAAGCATCTCGGCGGGCTCGTCTTCATTGCGACGCAGCCGTGCGCGCACCCGCGCGACGAGCTCCTTGGGTTTGAACGGCTTCATCACGTAGTCGTCGGCGCCCGACTCCAGGCCGAGCACCACGTCGACGGTGTCGGTCTTGGCCGTCAGCATCACGATCGGCACGCCCGAATCCGCGCGCAGCACGCGGCACACGTCGATGCCGTTCATGCCGGGCAGCATCAGGTCGAGCAGCACCAGATCGGGCCGCAGTTCACGGACCGCGGTCAGCGCCTGCGTGCCGTCACCGATGACCGCGGTGTCGAAACCTTCCCCGCGCAGAACGATGGTGAGCATCTCGGCTAGCGACGGGTCGTCGTCGACGACAAGAATCCTTTGCCTCATAGAGTCCATGGTGTCACCAAATCGCGACAAATCGCTGATAGCGCGCCCGCGAGTCTGTTATTGGCTGAGCTGGGCGGCCAGAACTTTGGCATCGACGGCCGGTCCGGCTTTCTCCCAACGCCCGCACCAGCCGGTGGCCGCCAGTGCGGAATAGACCTCGCCGGTGCGTCGCTGCAGGCCGTCGTCACGCTCGTAGGCGTCCTTGGCGCGGTCGGCCTCGGTGTTGGCCCGGTGCTCCGCGCGTTCGGCGGCCAGCTCGGTCGGCACGTCGAGCAGCACTTGCCAGTCCGGTTTCGGCAGCTTGAGGCGCTCGTACTCGAGGTTTTGCACCCAGGCGACGACGTCGCCGTCGGCCGGTTGGTGCAGGCGGGCGGCGCTGTAGGCGGCGTTGGACGCGACGTAGCGGTCGAGGATGACGATGTCGTAGGCGTCGCTGAGGTGGCCGATCTCGTCGCGGGCGCCTGCGCGGTCGATGGCGAACAGGACGGCCATCGCGTAGACCGACTCGGCGAGGTCACCGTGGCCGCCGTGCAGTGCTTCGGCGGCAAGGTCGGCCGTCACCGAATGGCCGTAGCGCGGGAACGCCAGGGTGGCCACGGACTTGTGGGCGGATTCGAAGGCGGCGCGCAGGCCGTTGGTCAGCGTGCGCTTGCCTGCGCCGTCGACGCCCTCGATCGCGATGAGCACGCGGCGAGCGTAGCGCGACGGGGACACACCAGCTTCCGCCGAACGAATTCGTGAGCAGACCACTTTTCGACTCATGGGAGGATATACGTATTTGCTGGAGCTAGGGAGTTTGTCGTGGGGGAATTGCGGGTCACCCCGGAGCACGTGGCGTCGGTGGCCGGTGACTTGAGGGCCGTGGTCGAGGAAACACGCACCGGTCTGTCGTCACTGGACAGCCGGTTGACGGATCTTCTCGGTGCCGGATGGACTGGGCAGGCCGGATCGGCGTTCGGCGACGTATGGCAGCGGTGGCATGAGGGCGCCGACGAGTTGGTCAAGGGATTGGACGCTATGTCGGGTTTGCTGGACCAAGCGGCTGGCGGATACGGAAAGACGGATACCGCAGGTGGCGCAGCGATCGATTCGTCGGGGATGTGAAGGCCAAGTTCACCGTTGATCTCCAGGCGCTGCTGGGTGCTGTCGATCAGATGTCGCGATTCGACACGGAGCTGGAGCAGCACCTGGCACAGGTGCGTGCGTCCGTCGACTCGCTCGGGCTGACATGGGAGGGCGACGCCGCCGACCAGCAGCGAGCCGCGCAGGATCGGTGGAACAGCGGGGCCGCCGAGCTGCGCGCCGCTCTTGGTCAGCTGAGGGATATCGCCGAGCGAGCACATTCCAACTACTCCGGGGCGGTTGCGAACAACACGCGTATGTGGCAGTAGGTTTCGCGTGGCGCCCATTGTCGTTGATCCGGAAGTGCTTGCCGGAGCTGGTGTTTCGGTCAGCAGTGTCGGTGACGAGATCGCGGCTGCAGTGAACACGTTGGCTGGAGCGCTGCCCAATGGGGCGATGACAGGGCATGACCGCGCGGGGTTGGCGTTCGGACAGGCGTATCAGCAGTCGGCGCAGGCGCTGATGGATGCAGCCGGTGCGGCGGCAGGTGGCGGCCGCAAGGTCGGGTTCGGTGTGCAGCTGTCGGCCACGAATTACTCACGCGCCGATGTGTCCTCGATGATCGGAGGGGCCGCGACGCCGTTGGCCCCACCGGCAACGCCGGGTGAGTTCGACGCGCCGTCGGTGCCGTCGCCGTTTGGTGGCGGTGTCGCTGAACCCTTCCTGTGGTCGATGGTGCAGATGTTCGTCGGCGACGTGTGGCCGAACGGTGATCCGGCGCAGCTGCGGACGGCGGGGACGGCATGGTCTGCCTTCTCGAGGTCGATGGCGGGCATCGCGGGTCAACTCGTAGGCCCATCGAGCACCATTTCGGGCCAGCAGATTCCCGAAGGCGGGGCGATGGCGGCGGCCCTGTCGGATCTCAAGCAGGGTCTGGCCGGAATCTGTACGGAGAGCGCCAAACTCGGTGTGCAGCTTTTCGAATTCGCCACCGATGTGGAGTCGGCTCAGAATGCGATCCGCGACCTGCTGAGCAGGTTGTCGCCGTCGGGAATCTTCGACGCGATCGGGGCCGTCTTCTCGGGCGACGCGATGGAGGAGCTGCGGGAGATCGCCGACGACATCAGGGCGGTGTTGGACAACCTGGGGCGTCAGGCCGACGCCCGTGAGCATGCGTTGCAGGAGGTCACAAACCTGCTCGACGGCGCGATCGTTTCGCTGCAGCAGAAGGCGCGCAAGGAGTTTACGGATTTTCTCGGCGAAGACGTGGGCAATGCGGTGGCGACCTACTTCGACATCAACACCAACGTTCTCGAGGCCCCGTTGAAGGTCGGCCTGGAGACCATCGGCGATATCCAGGCGCTGGATCCGCTGCGGTTCGCCTACGACTTCGAGGGCGCGAAGGAAACCTGGGGCGCCATGGGCGAATCGCTGTTGTATGCGAACCCGATGACCGCGGCGATGAACCCGGTGGGCGCTTTCGAGCACCAGAAGAATGCGGCCGAAAGCATTCTGCACCTTGATGAGTGGTCGACCGATCGCCCGGGACTGGGGCCTGCAATGGCGACCACGGAGATTGCCTCCATGCTGATCCCCGGCGCCGGCGCCTCCAAGGCGACCAAGGCAGCGGATGTCGCGGGCGACATTGCGGATGCAGGCCCTGCGGTGCGCGCGGCGGGAGTCGTCGACAACGCGGTGACCGATACGGCCGCCATTGCGGGGCGCGCCGAAGGCATCACCGACAAGCTCGACAACATCGGCGACAACCTCGTGCCGAACGCAACACCCGACGCGCCCGGGCCGGCGATTCCGCGGGACCTGGCTGAATCACCGGGGATTGGGGACGCGCCGACGCCGGTCCCGCGGGCGCCCGACACGCCTCCGCCGCATGTGCCGGACTCGACGCCGGGCGACCGCACGCCGGTCGCGCCGCACAATTCAGCGCCGACGGAGGCGCCCCGGGCACCGGTTGATGCCGGGCCGAGAGCTGATGCACCGCCGACCGGCACGAGCCCAGAGATGCGAACGCCGGCGGCGGATGTGCCTGCGGACAGCCAGCATTCGGCTCCACCACCGCCAGGATCCGCACCACCGGCAAGCACGGGGTCGGCGTCTGGCCCCCAGACGCATTTACCGGAAACTGCACCGGCGGCTGGACACGAGCCGTCGGCTGCGGGAGGGCAGTCACCGTCCACACCGACTGAGTCATCAGCTCGCGGCGACTCCGAACATCACGCGCCCGAAAACTCGCCGCCGCAAAGTCCAACCGATCCTTCAGCCGGGACGACAAGTGATGCGCCGGACCACAATCAACAGCCGAGTCAGCCCGGAGATAGCCACGACTCGGGCGATTCGCACCACGGCCACGATGCGCAGTCGTCACGTTCAAACGATGACGAATTGCGTGAGATGCGTCCGTGGGATCGTGAACGTGTCGACCGCGCGATAAACCCGGACGAGTTAGAACAACACTTGATTGACAGCGGAGTTCCGCGAGAAATTGCGGCGTCTGCTGCCGATAGCCCGTATACCGGCATGACGTCGGACGAACTACTTGAGAAGTATTGGGACTCAGAGAATCATCGGTGGAACTGGCCACCGCACGACGGCTTCAAGGATGGCCAGTACACCGTCGCGGATCGAATTCCAACCGATGTACGCGTCGACCGCATCGGCCTCGTCAACAACCAGGTCGGCGACTTCATGGCTGCTGAGGGTGATATTTACCCGTCTCGTGGTCTCGCCCCTGGAACATCCGGAGATTACAACGTATTTGCAGGTACTGGAGAACCGATACCTCCAGGATGGGAAGTACGTTATGGCGAAACCGGGGAAGCGTTTGATCAACCTGGAGGCGGTACGCAGTGGGTAGTCGTCGATGAGAACGGGAACACGATCTTGATCCAGACCTTGATTGACGACGGCTATCTCGCACCGATCTCGGGACCTGCCTATGACAGCTGGATGAATCGACCGGGTGGTGCGAAGTGATCGACGTTGCCGCTGATGCCCAGCGCGATCCGATATTCGGGCGCATCGTAGAACGTCTGAACGCCTGGCGGTCGAGGCAGCAAATGCTGGGTTCTGAAGCGTATGACGAACCGGATTGGGAGAACGGTCGGCTGTATTTCCGCAGCGGCTACATGGCAGGCCTGGATAAGTGGGCGCGCTGGGCGGATGAGGGTGACTGGAGTGCGTACATCATTGAGCCAACATTGCAGGGATACACGAACGTTCTTCATTCGTTGAAAGGTGAACGCGACGTTCACCGACATGAGCGTGTTCTGGCCGCATTCAAACGACCCGAGGATGCAGGCAAGTGCGTGATCGCGCGCGTTGGAAACACGCTTCGGGTGACCAGAGGCCTTGATTCGATCTTTGTGCGGTGGAAGCGGCAGGGTTTAGACACGCGGATCCACGAGGGCGATGCAACTCCCGACCAACTTCAATACATGCGGGACCGATGTGTCGGCATACGACCTGGACTGCTTGAACAACACTTGCGACGGTTCTTCTTGGCCGATCGGCCCGACGTCTACGCGCTGCCTCTCCCGTCCGAGATCCCGTTAATGAACGTTCTCGCGCTCACGTTCGACGATCTCGACGCCGTCTTAACCGAGGGGATGCCGCACAATGTCGTATCGCCCTAGCGGCCTCGGGCAGATCGCTGATGCCTCGCACAGGACAGCGCGGCGCCGCGACTCGGGTTGTAGATAGATTCATAAACAATCAGGTTGCGTTCGTCTCTCTGGGCGTCGCGAGGACGAGATCGCGCCGCAGTGAGTAGGCCGACGATCACATCGCTACAGCTAGCACTGTGCGGCAGGGATACGGCGGGCCGCAAGACGCGCACATCATTTCGCGATGGGCAGGCTGATGTTGGTGGAGCGCTTCGGCAAGAAGGAACTGATACACGCTCACCGGATCGCCCGAGCGTTTCAACTCGCGCAAAAACACCATCAACAAGAAATAGAAGTCGCGCGCCTCGCCGACATCTTTGAACGGAGGCGCCATGAGCTTGCGCACTACTCGATCTTAAGCACCGGCACCAACACCAACCAGCAGAGAAATTGCTGCGGCTACGCAGTGTCGAAACTGCTGTCAGATCGCGATTTTCGGCAGATGCGCGATCTGACAGCAGTCTCGGCACAAACGTTCGTAAACCGCAAGACGCCTGCCGGTTTCCTGTGGAACACCTTGGGATTCGCGCCACAGCTACCTCTACGGCTACACACTGAGACTCGTCCACAGCCTGATACGAGGAGTTGATCCCATGCTGTTTGTCCGCAACCCGCACCGGCTGGTAACCGTCGCGTGCACCGCCGCGGCGTTCGGCGCCGCGTTAATCGGCGCCACCGGAATCGCACAAGCCGCCCAGGACCCCGCCGCCAATCCCCCCAACTGCAGCACCGCCGACCTCGAAGGAGTCCGCGCAGGCGTCGACGCGTCGACGTCGGCCTATCTGTTCACCCACCCTGACGTGAACAACTACATGTCATCCCTGCAGGGCCTGTCACGCGAAGACGTCGCGTCCCACATGACCGAGTACCTGTCGCAGCACCCGCCCGAGCAGGCGGAGATGGCAGGAATCCGGCAGCCGCTCGTCGACCTGAAAAATCGCTGCGGCGGCCTAAGCTAGCGCGAAAACGCAAAGATCCCCGGCACTTTGGGCGCCGGGGATCTGTTGCCTAACGGAGGTAGAGCTCAGTACCGGTAGTGCTCCGGCTTGTACGGACCGTCGACGTCGACGTTGATGTACTCCGCCTGCTCCTTGGTCAGCCGCGTCAGCGAACCACCGAGCGCCTCGACGTGAATCTTGGCGACCTTCTCATCGAGATGCTTGGCCAGCCGGTAGACCTCGTTGTCGTACTCGTCGTTCTTGGTCCACAGCTCGATCTGCGCGATCACCTGGTTCGAGAAGCTGTTGCTCATCACGAACGACGGGTGACCCGTCGCGTTGCCAAGGTTCAGCAGCCGGCCCTCGCTCAACACAATGATCGAATGCCCGTCCTCGAAGATGAATTCGTCGACCTGCGGCTTGATGTTGATCCGGCGGATCTTCGGGTCCTTCTCGAGGCGCGCCATTTCGATCTCGTCGTCGAAGTGACCGATGTTGCCCAGGATCGCCTGGTGCTTCATCGACTTCATGTGCTCGAGGGTGATGATGCCCTGGTTGCCGGTGGCGGTGATGATGATGTCCGCCCAGCCGACGGCCTCCTCGACCGTCTTGACCTCGAAGCCGTCCATCAGCGCCTGCAGCGCGTTGATCGGGTCGATCTCGGTGACCGCAACGCGCGCGCCCTGGGCCTTGAGCGCTTCCGCGCAGCCCTTGCCGACGTCGCCGTAGCCGCACACCAGCGCGGCCTTGCCACCGATCAGCACGTCGGTGCCGCGGTTGATGCCGTCGATCAGCGAGTGCCGGGTGCCGTACTTGTTGTCGAACTTGCTCTTGGTGACCGAGTCGTTGACGTTGATCGCCGGGAACTGCAGTTCACCCGCGGCGGCGAACTGGTACAGCCGCAGCACACCGGTGGTGGTCTCCTCGGTGACGCCCTGAACCGACTCGGCGATCTTGGTCCACTTGGTCTTGTCGGTCTCGAAGCGCTCGCGGATCAACGCCAGGAACACCTTGTACTCGTCGGAGTCGTCGTCCTCGCCGGGGGGCACGACGCCTGCCTTCTCGAACTGGGCGCCGCGCAGCACCAGCATGGTCGCGTCACCGCCGTCGTCGAGGATCATGTTCGCGGGCTCGTTGGGCCAGGTGAGCATCTGCTCGGCCGCCCACCAGTACTCCTCCAGCGTCTCGCCCTTCCAGGCGAAGACGGGTACGCCCTTGGGCTCTTCCGGGGTTCCATGCGGGCCGACGACCGTTGCGGCCGCGGCGTGGTTCTGGGTGGAGAAGATGTTGCACGACGCCCAGCGCACCTCGGCACCGAGCGCGACGAGCGTCTCGATCAGCACGGCGGTCTGGATCGTCATGTGCAGCGAACCCGAGATGCGAGCACCCTTGAGCGGCAGCACATCGGCGTATTCACGCCGCAGCGCCATCAAGCCCGGCATCTCGTGCTCGGCGAGCCGGATCTCCTTGCGGCCAAACTCGGCCTCGGACAGATCGGCCACCTTGAAATCGATGCCGTTGCGGACATCGGCGGTCAGCCGATTCTCAGTCGTCGTCATATACGTTCCTTCTTTGCGCGAGTCTCAGTTACTTAGCTTTGTTACACATTAGTCGGGGTAGCTGTGATATCGCTTCCGCCGCTAATTCTGCTCGATGACACCGTAGCGCTCGGCAAACGGCGACATGAGTCTAGCTAAGTCCCGCGCGACATCGTGATCGGCCTCCGGTGGCATCGACACGTAGCTCATGCACAGCCGGACGATCGCCCGGGCCAGCACCCCGGCGTCCTCCTCGCTTGCTCGCACCCAGCTATCCATGAATGTCGACGTCAACCGCCCCGAACTGCGGGCGATGATCGGCGCACTGTCAGTAGTTATCAACTGCAGAAGGTCCGGCTTGGTATCGCCCGTGAGCAGCGAGATCACCAGAGGATCCGCCGCCGACTCGAGGAAAAACGCCTGGAAGCCTTCCGAGAAGGCGGCGTAGATATCGCCGACATTGCCCTCGATCGCGTCATCGACGGCGTCGACGAGCCGATCGGCCAACCGCAGGGCGTAGCCCTGTGCCAGACCTTGCCGCGAGCCGAACTCGTTGTAGATGGTCTGGCGGCTGATGCCGGCGGCCCCCGCGACCGCCGACAACGTGATCGACGACCAGTCCCGGGTCAGCAGCAACTCCCGCATCCCGTCGAGGATCGAGTCGCGCAACAGCGCCCGTGACGCCTCGGCGTACGGGACGCGTTGCGCGGCTCGCCGCTCGTGCGGGCTGTTCACACGCGAGACGATATCCCGTCTCGGCGCGGCGCTGGCCCAGGCCGCCGTCACGAACGTGCAACCTCCACCATCTCGAAGTCGGACTTCGCCGCACCGCAGTCCGGGCAGCTCCAGTCCTCCGGAATGTCATCCCACCTGGTACCGGGCGCGATGCCGTCTTCCGGCCAGCCCTTCTCCTCGTCGTACTCGAATCCGCACTGCACGCAGACGAACAGTTTGTAGACGTTCACTTCATTGCTCCAATCTCTTCGAAGTCGACCTTCTCGCGTACTGCACAGTCGGGGCAGCACCAGTCGTCGGGAATGTCGTTCCAGGAGGTGCCCGCCGGAAATCCTTCTCGCGGAGCACCTTTCGTCTCGTCGTAGACGTAGTCACAGCCGGGGCAGCGGTAGGTGCTCATGCGCTCACCCCATAGCGGGCCATCACCTTGTCCCGCACTCGCGGGTGCACATTGACGCGCGTGATGTCACCGTCGTAGTGCTCGATGACCCGGTGATCCATCACCTTGCGCCACAGCGGCGGGAAGTACGTCAGCCCGATCATCGAGGCGTACCCGCTTGGCAGGTTCGGCGCGCCCTCCATGCTGCGCAGTGTCTGGTAGCGCCTGGTCGGGTTGGCGTGGTGATCGCTGTGCCGCTGCAGGTGGTACAGGAACAGGTTGGTCACGATGTGGTCGGAGTTCCAGCTGTGCGACGGCGCGCACCGCTCGTAGCGGCCGCTCTCGAGCTTCTGCCGCATCAGGCCGTAGTGCTCCAGATAGTTGACCGTCTCCAGCAGCGTGAAGCCGAACACCGCCGAAATCACGATGTACAGGATCAGCGACGGCCCGAAGACCGCGATCAGGACGCCATAGAACACCACCGACATCGCCCACGCGTTGAGCACGTCGTTGGACCAGTGCCACGGACTCTTGCCGGCGCGACGCAGCCGCTGGGCCTCCAGCTCCCACGACGACTTCAGGCTGCCGAACACGCTGCGCGGCAAGAACTCCCAGAACGTCTCACCGAAGCGGGCCGAGGCGGGATCCTCCGGCGTCGCGACCCGCACGTGGTGGCCACGGTTGTGCTCGATGTAGAAATGGCCGTAGCAGGTCTGGGCCAGGGTGATCTTCGCGAGCCACCGTTCCAGCTCGTCCTTCTTGTGCCCCATCTCGTGGGCGGTGTTGATGCCCACCCCGCCGAGCATCCCGACCGACAACGCCAGCCCGATCTTCGCCGGCCAGCTCAACGATCCGTCGAAGCCGAGCCAGCTCAGATCCGATGCGGTGAACAGATAGGCACCGAAGATCACGCTCGCGTACTGGAACGGGATGTAGATGTACGTGCAGTACCGGTAGTACTTGTCGTTCTCCAGTCGCTCCATCACCTCGTCCGGCGGATTCTGGCCGTCGGGGCCGTACCGCAGGTCCAGCGCCGGCAGCACGATGTACAGCAGGATCGGCCCGATCCAGAACGGCACCTGCGCCGCCGCGTGCCAGCCCCACTGGTTGAAGACCCACACCAGTGGCAGCACGACGAACAGCGCCGTCGGGGCGATCAGCCCCATCAGCCACAGGTAGCGCTTCTTGTCCCGCCACTGAGCGATCTCGACTTCGGAAAGTTGGGTGGTCACTACGTGCCTCCTCGTGTGAGTGCCATCACGTCTTGAACTTGACTATAGAGCTGATTTTGTCGCTTGTCTAGACATAGAAGCCTGTTTTGTAAAGCGAAGGAGATGTAGGCATGGCGGACGCTGCGATTCGAGCGCGCTTATCGAGCGGTGAGCGCCGGCCATACGCCCAAATCACTACGACCTCGGCGGCCTCGCGGCGGCCGAGCAGCGAGTGCCTGCGGCCGTAGAGGAAGTAGACGACCACGCCGATCGCCATCCAGATGCCGAACCGGATCCACGTCAGCCCGGTGAGGTTGAGCATCAGCCACACGCACGCCACGATCGCCGCGATCGGCAACAGCGGCACACACGGGGCGCGGAAACCCCGCTCCAAATCCGGCCGCGTGCGGCGCAGCACGATCACACCGGCCGACACCAGGACGAACGCGAACAGCGTGCCGATGTTGACCATTTCTTCCAGCTTGCCGATCGGGAACATCGACGCGGTGATTGCAACCAGCACGCCGACGATCAACGGTGATGCGCACCGGCGTGCCGTGCCGCCCGGTCTTGGCCAGCGCGCGGGGCATCAGCCCGTCGCGGCACATCGCGAACAACACCCGCGTCTGACCCAGCACCAACACGATTACGACGGTCGTCAGGCCGGCCAGCGCTCCGATCGAGATCACCTTGGCCGCCCAGTCGATCCCGTTAGCGCTGAACGCCGTCGCGAGATTGGCCTTCTCGCCGGCCGCCGCGAGCTCGCTGTAATGCACCATGCCGGTCAGCACGATGGCCACCGCCACGTACAGCACGGTGACGATCGCCAGCGAGGCCAGGATGCCGCGCGACACGTCGCGCTGCGGGTTCTTCGTCTCCTCGGCGGTGGTCGCCACGATGTCGAACCCGATGAACGCGAAGAACACGATCGACGCGCCCGCCAGCACGCCGTACCAGCCGTAGTGCTGCCCTCGGCGCCGGTGAGCAGCGAGAATACGGACTGCTCGGTGCCACTGCCGCCCTCGCCGGCTTGCGCAGGCGGGATGAACGGCGAATAGTTCGCCGCCTTGATGTAGAACGAGCCGACGATCACCACCAGCAGCACCACCGCCACCTTGATCACGGTGATCACCAGGCTCACTTCGGCGGACAGCTTGGTGCCCCACGCCAAGATCACGGTCACGAACGCGATGATCAGCAGCGCACCCCAGTCCAGCTGAAAACCACCCAAATCCGCTGTACCACCGCCGAATCCGAACACCGTGCCCAAATAGCTCGACCACCCCTTGGCCACCACGGCGGCCGCGACGGCGAATTCCAGGATCAGATCCCAGCCGATGATCCAGGCGACGAACTCGCCGAAGGTCGCGTAGGAGAACGTGTACGCGCTGCCTGCCACCGGCACCGTCGAGGCGAACTCGGCGTAACACATCGCCGCCAGGCCGCAGGCGATTGCGGCGATCACGAACGAGATGGAGATCGCCGGGCCGGTGAGGTTGCCCGCCGTCGATGCGGTGATGGTGAAGATTCCGGCCCCGATCACCACCGAGACGCCAAAGACCGTCAAATCCCACCAGTTCAGATCCTTGCGCAGGCGGGTATCCGGCTCGTCGGTATCGGCGATGGATTGCTCAACCGACTTGGTCCGCCACCTGGTGGTCATAGCGTCCCTTTCCGTCTTCGTACAGCGGAATGTACCGAGTACTGTCTGGCCAATGGGGCGGATTTTTAAACACGCGATAGTTATTGGCGCGAGTATCGGCGGTCTCTGCGCGGCACGGGTGCTGGCGGATTTCTACGATCGCGTGACGATTTTCGAACGCGACGATCTGCCTGCCGCCCCTGCCAATCGGGCAGCGGTCCCCCAAGGCAGGCATGTGCACCTGCTGATGGCGCGCGGCGCACGGGAGTTCGAGACTCAGTTCCCCGGTTTGCTCGACGACATGGTGGCCGCTGGTGTGCCGATTCTGGAGAACCGCCCGGATTGCATTCATTTCGGGGCGGCCGGGCACGTCCTCGGCACCCACCATCGGCTGCAGGACGAGTTCACGGCGTACGTACCGAGCAGACCGCAACTGGAGTGGCAGATCCGGCGGCGGGTGAACGGGATCGACAACGTGGAGATCGTGCACGCCTTGGTCACCGAGCCCGCTACGACGCCGTCCGCCAGCGGGTGACCGGTGTGCGGCTGGAGTCCGGCGACACCGTTGCCGCCGACCTGGTTGTCGACGCCGCAGGCCGCGGCACCCGGCTGCCGGTGTGGTTGGCGCAGTGGGGGTTTGAGCCGTCCACGCGAGGACACCATCGACGTCGGCATCGGCTACGCCACCCATCAGCTGCGCATCCCAGACGGCCTGATCGCCGAGAAGGTCATCGTCGCAGGCGCCTCACGTGAGCAGCCGCTCGGCCTTGGCATGCTCTGCTACGAGGACGGCACCTGGGGGCTGACGACCTTCGGCGTGGCCAAAGTCAAGCCGCCCCAAGACTTTCAAGAATGTGCGCGCTGGCCGACGAGATCGCTGCCCGCGCACGTCGCCGCGGCGATCCGGCAGGGCGAGCCGATCGGCGACGTCGCGTTTCACAAGTACCCGACGAGCAGATGGCGCCGCTACGACAAGCTCGACCGCTTCCCGGCCGGCATCATCCCGTTCGGCGACGCCGTGGTCAGCTTCAACCCGACGTTCGGGCAGGGCATGACGATGACGTCGCTGCAGGCGGGCCATCTGCGCCGGGCGCTGCACGCGACGCCGGAATCGCCGCAGGACTTCAACCGGCGACCGCCAAGACGACCTACCCGGTGTGGACGATGAACGCGATCGGCGATCTGGTGCTGCACCCGCCGATCGGCCGATGCCGTGGTGGTACCGCCCCGTCGGCAATCTGTTCGACCAGTTCCTCGGCGCAGCCGAGACCGATCCCGTTCTGGCCGAATGGTTTCTGCGCCGGTTCAGCCTGCTCGACAGCCTGTGGATGGTCCCGTCGGCACGCCTGGTCGGCCGCACCATCGGGCACAACCTGCGGTCTGTTTCGCCGAGCAAGCGAGCAGCGCGCGGCCACCCGCGCGATCGAGACCTGGTTTGCGCCGCTTACCCGCGTAGCGTGACTGGTGGAGGCCACCATGGGTTCGCTGAGTTCGCTGATCAGGCCGCTCGAGGACATCGCGGCATGCGGGATCCCATATTGGCTGCCGCCCGGCGGCAGGGACAACGGCGTCTGCGCGGACACCTGGGAGTTGATCACCGATCTCCACTCTCGCTATGTGCGCTACCTTCTCGGCCTACTCGCGAGCTCGGAGATCGTCGGTTACGCCGCGATTCCCAACGACAAACGAGACCCGTGCGCGAATCCCTCCGTATTCACTCTAAATCCACACATACAGTACACAACCAATCCATACTATCAATTCAACACTACTCTCCCCACCCCTCATCAACCCCCAGGTAAGTTCGTTGCCATGACGAGGACGCGATGAGCGCTGGTCTGTTCGGACTCCTCGACGACGTTGCCGCGCTCGCCCGGCTGGCGGCCGCTTCGGTCGATGACATCGGCGCTGCCGCCGGGCGCGCGACCGCCAAAGCGGCAGGTGTCGTCATCGACGACACCGCGGTGACCCCGCAGTACGTGCACGGGATCACCGCCGATCGTGAACTGCCGATGATCAAGCGGATCGCGATCGGCTCCCTGCGCAACAAGCTGGTGTTCATCCTGCCCGCCGCGCTGTTGCTCAGTCAGTTCGTGCCGTGGCTGGTCACGCCGATCCTGATGCTGGGCGCCACGTACCTCTGCTACGAGGGCGCCGAGAAGGTCGTGGGCTGGTTCACCGGCCACGACGCCCATGCCGCGACCCACCGCGGCGGTCGGCGAGGACGCCGAGAAGGAGATGACGTCCGGCGCGATCCGCACCGACTTCATCCTGTCCGCCGAGATCATGGTCATCGCGCTCAACGAGGTGTCCGACCAGTCGTTCTGGCCGCGGCTCGTCATCCTCGTCGTGGTCGCCCTGGTGATCACCGCCGCTGGTCTACGGGGTGGTCGCGCTGATCGTGAAGATGGACGACATCGGGTTGAACCTCGCGCAGCGCACGTCGAAGTTCTCGCAGAAGATCGGCCGCGGCCTGGTCGCCGCGATGCCCAAGCTGCTCGTCGGCGCTGTCGACGATCGGCACGGTCGCGATGCTGTGGGTCGGCGGCCACATCCTTCTGCTGGGCACGGACACCCTCGGCTGGCATGCGCCCTACGGCTTCGTGCACCACCTCGAGGACTAGGTGCACGACGCGGTCGATGGCGTCGGCGGGGTGCTGGCGTGGCTGGTCAACACGGCCGCCTCGGCCGTCATCGGGTTGGTCGTCGGGGCCGTGATCGTCGCGATCATGCATGTGCTGCCGTTCGGGCGCCGCGACAAGGCGCACTAGATACCGACGGTCGCGCGGAACAGCTTCGTCGGCTGCTGCGCGACGAGCCGGATCGGGCCGTCGTCGGCGGACACCCATGCGGCCGATCCCCGCTCCAGCGTCACCGCGCTGGTCTTGGCATGCACCACTGTCGAACCCTCGGTGCACAACAGGATCTGCGGCCCGTCGTGGCGGGTGGGCGCATCGATCTCGTGGCCGAGCTGCTCGCCGTCGATGCTCAGCACCGACACCGCGAACTCGGGTGCAGGCGTGTCGTACACCAGTTCCATTCCGTCCCTGGTGATTTCGGGGCGCATCACGACATCGATCGCAGGGGTGAAGTCCAGCACCCGCAGCAGCTCGGGCACGTCGACGTGCTTGGGCGTCAGCCCGCCGCGCAGCACGTTGTCGGAATTGGCCATCACCTCGACACCGACGCCGTGCAGGTACGCGTGCAGGTTGCCGGCGGGCAGATAGATGCCCTCGCCCGGCGCCAGGCTGATCCGGTTCAGCAGCAGCGACGCCAACACGCCCGCGTCGCCGGGATACCGCTCGCCGAGCTCGAGCACGGTCTTGGCTTCCGCGGCGAATTCCTTTGCGCCCGATCGGACGTATTGGATCGCCCCGTCGATCACCGCGGGCACCAGCACGTCGAGATCGGGCTGCGGCGCGGTGATCCATGTGGTGAACAGCGCCCGCAGACCGTCGGCGTCGGATTGGCCGGCGAGCAGATTGATGAACGGGTCCAGATCGGTCACCGCAAGCGCACGCATCAGCTCGACGCTGCGTGCGGCGGGCCGGAATCCGGCCAGCGCCTCGAATTGCCCCAGCGCGACCAGCAATTCGGGCTTGTGGCTGCGGTCGCGGTAGTTGCGGGTCGGTGCGGAAACCGGAATGCCCAGCCTGTCCTCGCGGGCGAAACCCTCCACGGCCTGCTCGGCGCTCGGATGCGCCTGCAGCGACAGCGGTTCGTCGGCGGCGAGCACCTTGAGCAGGAACGGCAGCGTGTCGCCGAATCGGTCGCGCACCGCGGCGCCGAGTTCCCCCTCGGGATCCGTCGCGCAGGGTTCGAGCAGTGACCGCTCGCCCTCGTCGGTTTCCAGCCAGGCCGGATCACCGGGGTGCGCCCCGAACCACAGCTCCGCCTCGGGATGAGCTGTGGGACTTGGCCTCCCGGTGAATTCGGCAATCGCGGTCCGCGAACCCCACGCGTAGGTCCGCACCGCTCCGCGTAGCAGATGCATGCGTCTAACCTCGAACCAGTCGCAGGTAGACGGCCGTCATCTCCAACCGGACGGCCAACATCGCCAATTGCTGCTCCGGGCGCCCGACTCGGCCGGCGGCGTCGTCGACGTCCGGCACATCCTCGGCGCCGATCACGTCGACGTCGTCGAGGCCGGCCACCCTGGCCACGACCACCGGCCGCTCGGCATCGGTGGCCAGCACGAAGGTCCGCGGCCGCGCGGCAGCGGGCCGTCGATCTCGCTCGTCGTGGAAGATCGACTCTCACGCTCGGCGCCCGACTCGCTCCCAATCCCGTCGCGCAGCGCGACAAGCGCGTCGGCCAGCCCGACCGCGGCGACCATCTGGTGCGCGACCCGCAGCAGCATCGCCGCGCCGTGCCGGGCCAGCGCCAGCGTCGCCGCGGTGTCGCCGGCCAGCACGACCTCGCGCCCGGACATGCGCTCGGCCAGCGTCTTGGCCGGATTGGTGAACAGTTCGCGGCGGCGCTGTTGCGCAGCGCCTCGGCGTCCAGTTCGTCGGCGAGCGCGGCCAGGTCGACGCTGGATGCCCGGGATCGACGGCGTGCAGCGCGGCCAGGCCGGCGGCCAGGTAGCGGGCCAGCGCGAAGTCGTCGGGCACCCGCAGCCGCGGCGGCAGCGCCACCGCCCGGCCCGCCGTGGCGTCGCGCAGCGGTCCCTCGTACGGCGCGACGACGACAACGCGCGCGCCGCGGCGCACCGCCGGTCGCCGCGGCCGACACCAGCGCCGGATCGCCGGGGTCGTCGCCGGCGACGATCAGCACGTCGAGCGCGCCGATCCACGGCGGCGCCTCGGACGCGACGACGATCGGCGCGGCGCGCCGAACCGCCGAGCGCGGCGGCCAGCATCGCGCCCGCCGTCTCGGCGGTGCCGCGGCCGGCCACCCAGATCACGGTGCGGGGCGGCTGATCCGCCTGCGAGCGCGTCCAGGTCGCCCTCGTCGAGCGCCGCGGCGGTGGCACGCACCTGCGCACCGGCCATCGACGCGGCACGCAGCAAGCCATCTCGGTCGGCGGCGAGCAGACCTTCGGCATCGTCGAGGTCGATCGACGGCGTGAGTGGCGTTCACGTGGCGCCTCGTCGCGAGGCGATCTGGCTGCTGACCTGCCCGACGATCTCGTCGACCTCGTCGGCGGTGCGGGCCTCGACGTTGAGCCGCAGCAACGGCTCGGTGTTGGACGTGCGCAGGTTGAACCAGCTGCCGTCGCCGAGGTCGACGGTGACACCGTCGAGGTGGTCGATGGAGTGGATCCGGCTGCCGAACGACTTGAGCACGGCGTCGACGCACGCCGGCGCGTCGGTGACGGTGAAGTTGATCTCGCCGGAGGATTCGTAGCGCTGATAGTCGGCCATGATCTCCGACAGCGGCCGGTCCTGCTCGCCGAGCGCGGCCAGCACGTGCAGCGCGGCCAGCATGCCGGAGTCGGCACCCCAGAAGTCACGGAAGTAATAGTGCGCGGAATGCTCACCGCCGAAAATCGCGCCGGTCTCGGCCATCAACGCCTTGATGTAGGAATGCCCGACGCGGGAGCGCACCGGCGTGCCGCCGCGCTCGGTGACCAGTTCGGGCACCGCGCGCGACGTGATCAGGTTGTGGATAACCGTGGCGCCGATCTCTCTGCCGAGTTCCCGCGCGGCGACCAGCGCGGTCACCGCCGACGGCGACACCGGATGCCCCTTTTCGTCGACGACGAAACACCGGTCGGCGTCGCCGTCGAACGCCAGCCCGATGTCAGCGCCGGTCTCGACGCACGTGCGCCTGCAGATCGACGAGGTTCGCCGGGTCCAAGCGGGTTGGCCTCGTGGTTGGGGAACGTGCCGTCGAGTTCGAAGTACAGCGGCAGCAGCGTGATCGACGGAGATCGGGCCGAGCACCGCGGGGGTGGTGTGGCCGGCCATGCCGTTGCCGGCGTCGACCGCTACCCGCAGCGGGCGCAGCTCGGAGAGGTCGACCAGCGAGCGCAGGAAGTCGCCGTAGTCCGCAAGCACATCGCGATCGCTGATCGTCCCCGGCGGCGCCGTCGGAGGCGGGCACGCCCGCGATGACCTCTTCGCTGATGGCGGTCAGGCCGGTGTCCTTGCCGACGGGTTTGGCGCCGGCGCGGCACAGCTTGATGCCGTTGTAGGCGGCCGGGTTGTGGCTGGCGGTGAACATCGCGCCGGGGCAGTCCAGCAGACCCGACGCGAAATACAGCTGATCCGTCGACGCCAGCCCGATTCGCACCACGTCGAGGCCCTGCGCGATCACCCCCTCGGCGAACGCGGCGGCCAGCGACGGTGAACTGGCGCGCATGTCGTGGCCGATCACCACCTGCGTGGCGCCGCCCCTCGCCCTGCACCAACCGGGCGAAGGCGCCGCCGACGTCGGCGACGAATTGCTCGTCGATTTCTTCGCCGACCAGGCCACGCACGTCATACGCCTTGATGACGCGGTGGACAGCCGCGGCGGGCCGAGACATAGAACTCCTTGAGAAGGGGACCGTTGGCGCCAGCCTAGTCGCCGCGCGCCAGCTACTCGGCGGGGTCGGGCAACACCCGCAGGTGACCGCGCCGGCGGCCGTTCGACTCGGGTCGCGGGGCAGGCGGGGCCATCAGCGCGCCACCGTGCGCACCCGTGACCGGATCGGAAAAGCCTGCGGCAAACCCGTTGACCGGCGGCACGCCGTCGCGACCCTCACGCACCGCGTCGGCAAGCGCGACCAGATCGTCCTCGTCGGGGTGCGACGGCAGCGGCCCGGCGTGGCGAACGAGCTCCCATCCGCGGGGCGCGGTGATCCGGCCGGCGTGCAGCACGCACAGATCCCACGAATGCGGCTCGGACACCGTGGCCAGCGGGCCCACGACGGCCGTCGAGTCGGAGTAGACGAACGTCAGCGTCGCGACCGCATAGTGGGGGCACCCGGGCCGGCAGCAGCGACGGGGAACGTTCACGCCGGAAGGCTATCGTGGGTAAACCCCGCAAGCCGCCGGACACGCGCAGCCTTCGGGCCGCCGATCTTCAACCGTTACGCTTCTCGTCGTGGCCGACGGATATCTTCGCGGATCACGGCGCGGCCGGGATATGCGCGGCCCGCTGCTTCCACCGACGGTGCCGGGCTGGCGCAGCCGGGCCGAGCGGTTCGACATGGCGGTGCTCGAGGCCTACGAACCGATCGAGCGGCGTTGGCAGGATCGGGTCGTCGACCTCGATGTGGCCGTCGACGAAATCCCGCGGATCTCCCCGAAGGATCCCGACAGCGTGCAGTGGCCGCCCGAGGTCATCGCCGACGGGCCGATCGCGCTGGCCCGGCTGATCCCGGCCGGTGTCGATGTCCGCGGCAACGCCACGCGGGCGCGAATTGTGTTGTTCCGCAAGCCGATCGAGCGGCGGGCGAAAGACACCGTCGAACTCGCCGAGCTATTGCATGAGGTCTTGGTGGCTCAGGTGGCCACCTATCTGGGCGTCGAACCGTCCGTCATCGACCCGACGATCGACGACGAATAACCTGCCGGCTAGATGATGCCGCGCTTGAGGCGGCGGCGCTCGCGCTCGGACAGGCCGCCCCAGATGCCGAAGCGCTCGTCATGGGCCAACGCGTAATCGAGGCACCGTCGCGCACCTCGCAACCCATGCAGATCCGCTTGGCCTCGCGGGTCGAGCCGCCCTTCTCGGGGAAAAACGCCTCGGGATCGGTTTGAGCGCACAATCGCGCGCTCTTGCCATTGGTCGTCGACACTTTCGTCGATAGTTGCCGGCGCAACTTCTATTCTGTCGGTTGTTCGGGAACCAAACTCAATTGAGGACGCCGAAGTGCCCCAATCTGCGTCGGTCCGGTATGGGTGTGCGGTGCACTGCCTACGGAGCCGAGTACCCGGTTGTCAAATTGCGTCGCTCGATCGAAATCGCGTGCTCATAAGACATGTTCCGCCTCCTCACCTGGTTTCGTAGATCCCTAAATGGAGCCCCACTTTTGTGCTGTGCGGCCATCCCAATTCGAACATGTGATCGAATCTCGGTCTGCGACACCGAAACCGGCCGGCCAACCGCGAAATGACACTGGTGTGATTACACACGCGTTAGCTGCCGGGGTCAAGCGCTAGAACGAAATTCATATCATTTTGTGACAGAATTCGGCGTGTCGGTGCGTCGGCGTGTCCATCACACCCCCGCCCACACACCACCGGGCCGACCCTTCGGCCCCGACGGCCTAGTGTCGGTCGATGTGAAGGTCACCGTTCTGGTCGGCGGCGTCGGCGGCGCCCGCTTCCTGCTGGGCGTCCAGCATTTGTTGGGCTGGGCCAGTTCGGCGAGGGTCCCAATCGCGAGCACGAGCTGACCGCCGTCGTCAACATCGGCGACGACGCCTGGATGTTCGGCGTGCGGATCTGTCCCGACCTCGACACCTGCATGTACACCTTGGGCGGCGGCATCGACCCGGAGCGCGGCTGGGGCCACCGCGACGAAACCTGGCATGCCAAGGAGGAACTCGCCGCCTACGGCGTGCAGCCCGACTGGTTCGGGCTCGGCGACCGCGACCTGGCCACCCATCTGGTGCGCAGCCAGATGCTGCGCGCGGGCTACCCGCTGTCACAGGTCACCGAGGCGCTGTGCGACCGCTGGTCGCCCGGCGCGCGGCTGCTGCCCGCCAGCGACGACCGCAGCGAAACCCATGTGGTGATCACCGATCCCGCCGACGGCGAGCGGCGCGCGATCCACTTCCAGGAGTGGTGGGTGCGCTATCGGGCGAAGGTGCCGACACACAGTTTCGCTTTCGTCGGCGCCGAGACGGCCACCGCCGGACCCGGTGTCGCCGAGGCCATCGCAGACGGCCGACGTCGTGTTGCTCGCGCCGTCCAATCCGGTGGTGAGCATCGGCGCGATCCTGGCCATCCCCGGTATCCGCGGCGCGCTGCGGTCCACGTCGGCACCGTGATCGGCTACTCCCCGATCATCGGTGGAAAGCCGTTGCGTGGCATGGCCGACGAATGCCTTTCGGTCATCGGCGTGGACGACACGTCCGAGGCGGTCGGCGCGCACTACGGCGCCCGCTCGCGGCGTCGGCATACTGGACGGCTGGCTGGTGCACGAGGGCGACCACGCCGACATCGACGGCGTCGAGGTGCGCTCGGTGCCGCTGTTGATGACCGATCCGGCGGCGACGGCCGAGATGGTGCGCGCCGGACTGGATTTGGCGGGCGTCGACGCTGTGACCGAACATGGCGCCGCGGCCGCGGTCGAGATGCTGCCCGTCCCCGGGCTTCCCGAGTTCCGTCCCGGCGACGACCTGGCCGCGGCCATCGCCGCGGCGGCCCCGTGGTTGCGCGACGACGACGTCGTCGTGGTCACCAGCAAGGTGCTGTCCAAGTGCGAGGGCCGCATCGTCGCCGCGCCGTCGGATCCCGAGGAGCGAGACACGTTGCGGCGCAAGCTGATCGACGCCGAGGCGGTGCGGGTGCTGGCCCGCAAGGGCCGCACGCTGATCACCGAGAACGCGCTCGGTCTGGTGCAGGCCGCCGCCGGCGTCGACGGGTCCAACGTCGGCTCCGCCGAACTGGCGCTGCTGCCGGTCGACCCCGACGGCAGCGCCGCGGCTTGCGGTCCGGGCTGCGCGAACGGCTCGGCGTCACCGTCGGCGTGGTCGTCACCGACACCATGGGCCGGGCGTGGCGCAACGGCCAGACCGACGCCGCGATCGGCGCGGCGGGGCTGACGGTGCTGCACGGCTACGCCGGTGCGCACGACCGGCACGGCAACGAACTGGTCGTCACCGAGATCGCGGTCGCCGACGAGATCGCCGCCGCCGCCGATCTGGTCAAGGGCAAGCTGACCGGCATCCCGGTGGCCGTGGTGCGCGGCCTGACGCTGCGGGACGACGGATCCACCGCCCGCACCCTGGTGCGCCCCGGCGAGGAAGACCTGTTCTGGCTCGGCACCGCGGAGGCCATCGAGCTGGGCCGCAGCCAGGCCCAGCTGCTGCGCCGGTCGGTGCGCCAGTTCAGCGCCGAGCCGGTCGCACCCGCCCTCATCGAGGCGGCTGTCGCCGAGGCGCTGACCGCACCGGCGCCGCACCACACCCGCCCGGTGCGGTTCGTCTGGGTGCGCGACCCGCGCGCCGCGGCTGCGCTGCTCGATGGGATGAAGGAGCAGTGGCGCGCCGATCTCGCCGGCGACGGCACGCCCCGCCGACGTCGTCGACGCCGGGTCGGCCGCGGCCAGATCCTCTACGACGCACCCGAACTCGTCATCCCGTTCATGGTTCCCGACGGCGCCCACGCCTATCCCGATGCCGCAGCGCACCGCCGCCGAGCACACCATGTTCACCGTCGCGGCCGGCGCCGCGGTGCAGGCCCTGCTGGTGGCGCTGGCCGTGCGGGGCGTCGGCAGCTGCTGGATCGGATCGACGATCTTCGCCGCCGACCTGGTCCGCGCCGAGCTCGACCTGCCAGCGGACTGGGAACCGTTGGGCGCCATCGCGATCGGCCACCCCGCCGAGGCACGGCCGCCGGACCGCGCGACCCGGTGCCGACCGACGGCCTGCTGATGCGCAAGATGAGCCTGCACGCCTCGGTGGTCGATACGCTGCCGACTGGGAGGCACCCGATCCCGCACAGGACGCGCTGCGCCACGCCGTGCTGGCGTTCCTGCTCGCCCGGCCCGACGCCTGCCAGCGCGCGTGCGTGCCCGGCCACGTCACGGCCTCGGCGCTGGTGCTCGACCACAGCGGCACGCAGCGCTGCTGACCCTGCACCCCCGGCTGGGCCGCTGGGTGCAGCTCGGCGGCCACTGCGAGGACGACGACGCCGACATCGTCGCCGCCGCGCTGCGGGAGGCCACCGAGGAGTCCGGTATCGACGGGCTGACGATCGACGCGATCGCTGGCCGCGATGCACGTGCACCCGCTGACGTGTTCGCTGGGCGTGCCGACCCGCCACCTCGACCTGCAGTTCGTCGCGCACGCGCCGGCGGCGCCGAGATCGCGCGCAGCGACGAATCACTGGACCTGCGGTGGTGGCCGCTGGACGCGCTGCCGGACGACTGCGACTACGGCCTGACCCAGCTGCGCCGCCCCGGTGAGTTCAACGCGCGAACGGCGTCATCGCGGACTTGCGCGCCGAACCGCTCAGACGTCGGTCGAGTAGCGGATACCGCCGTCGGGGATCGTGACCCCCGGCCATACCCGGGCGCCGCGCAGCAGTTCGCAGCGCGCGCCGATATCGGCACCGTCGCCGATCACGCCGTCGCGGATCAGCGCGCGCGGGCCGATCCGGGCGCCGAACCCGATGATCGACCGTTCGATCACCGCGCCGGCCTCGATCCGCGCACCGTCGAAGATGACCGCGCCGTCCAGGCGGGCACCGGCGCCGATCTCGGCGCCGCGGCCGACCACCGTGCCGCCGATCAGCAGCGCGCCGGGCGCGACCGCCGCGCCGTCGTGGACCAGCTTCTCGCCGCGCTGCCCGTGCAGCGCGGGCGACGGCGCGATGCCGCGGACGAGGTCGGCCGAGCCGCGGACGAAGTCCTCGGGCGTGCCCATGTCGCGCCAGTAGGTGGCGTCGACGTAGCCGCACACCTTGAGGCCGTCGGACAGCAGCGCCGGGAACACCTCGCGCTCCACCGACACCGCCCGGCCCGTGGGGATCCGGTCGATCACCTCGCGCTGGAAGACGTAGCAGCCGGCGTTGATCTGATCGGTCGGCGGATCCTGGGTCTTCTCCAGGAACGCGGTCACCCGGCCGTCGGCGTCGGTGGGCACACAGCCGAAGGCGCGCGGGTCACCGACCCGCACCAGGTGCAGCGTGACGTCGGCGTCGTGCTGCTCGTGGCGTGCTCAGCAGCGCGCCGAGGTCGGCGCCGGACAGCACGTCGCCGTTGAACACCATCGCGGTGTCGTGGCGCAGCTTGCCGCCACGTTGGCGATGCCGCCGCCGGTGCCCAGCGGCTCGTCCTCGGTGACGTACTCGATCTCCAGACCGAGTTTGGAGCCGTCGCCGAACTCCGCCTCGAACACCTCGGCCTTATACGACGTGCCCAGCACCACGTGCTCGATGCCGGCCGCGGCGATCCGGGACAGCAGATGGGTCAGGAACGGCAGCCCCGCGGTCGGCAGCATCGGCTTGGGCGCCGACAGCGTCAGCGGCCGCAGTCGGGTGCCCTGCCGCCGACCAGGACGACCGCGTCCACCTCTGCCGGGATTCACCACTAGTGCCGTCCTTTCGCCTGCTTCCGTCTCGGAGTTGCGCACCACCAGACCCGCACGCACGGCGAGCGCGGCCCGATCGCCCACCGCAGCGGCGCCTGCCACCAGCCGCGGATGCCGGTCGGCCAGGAAAGTGTAGGTGCTGGTGTGGTGGGCCGCCAGGTTTCGGGCAGGGTCGCGTCCGGTGGAGTGGCCCTTGTCGTGCAGGATCTCCGCCGACGGCACGTAGATGTTCTGCCAGCCGGCCCCGCCGAGCCGGTCACCGAGGTCGACGTCCTCCATGTACATGAAGTAGCGCTCGTCGAAGCCCGCCATCTCGTCGAACGCCGCGCGGCGCAGCAGCAGGCACGAACCGACAGCCAGCCGACCGGACGTTCGCTGGGCTCCAGCCGTTCCTGGCGGTAGGCGGCGGTCCACGGGTTGGGCTTCCAGATCGGGCCGACCACCGCGTGCATGCCGCCGCGGATCAGGCTCGGCAGGTGCCGCGCCGACGGGTAGACCGCGCCGTCGGGGTCGCGGATCAGCGGCCCGAGCGCGCCGGCCCGCGGCCAGCGCGCGGCGGCCTCGAGCAGGACGTCGATGCTGCCCGGGCCCCACTGCACGTCGGGGTTGGCCACGACGAAGAAGTCGGAGTCATCGGACGTCCTTCGGTAGGCTCGGCGACGGCGCGGTTCACCGCGCCGCCGTAGCCGAGATTCGCGCCCGTGCGCAGCAGCCGGACGTTGGGGTAGCGCTCGACGGCCTCCTCGGGGCGCCGTCGGTGGAGCCGTTGTCGGCCATCACGACGGTCACCGGCCGGTCGGTGGCGTGCGACAGCGTCGCCAGGAACCGATCGAGATGCGGGCCGGGTGAGTAGGTCACCGTCACCACGACCAGTTCGTCGCTCACGCCTGGAGAGTAGTTCTGCTCATGGCGTAGAGGTTATCAGGCCGATCAGCTGTCTGCGACCGCGAGCGCCGCGGCCAGCGCGTCCCGCCAGGGCCGCAGCGGCGTCAGGCCTGCCGCGGCCGACTGACGGCCCGACAGCGCCGAGTACGCCGGCCGCGGCGCCGGGCGGGGATGCCGGTCGCTGCCCACCGGCCGCACCCGGTCGGGATCGGCGCCGACCGCCTCGAAGACCGCCTGGGCCTGATCGAATCGGCTGGCCGCGCCCTCGTTGGCGGCGTGCAGCACCGGTTCACGGATCGAGCCGTCGGCGACCTGCAGCAGCGCCGACCAGATCGCCGACGTACGTCGGCGACCCGATCTGGTCGGCGACCACCTCGACCGTCCCGTCCCCGGCGGCCGCCGGCGCATGTCGCGGCGAAGTCACGCCGTCGCCGCCGGTGTAGACCCAGGCCGTGCGCACCACGTGAGCTTCGGGCAGCGCCGCCAGCACCGCGAACTCACCGGCGAGCTTGGTGCGCCCGTACACCGACGCGGCCCGGTCACGTCGTCGATGTCGTAGGGCCGGGGCGCCCCGCCGAAAACGCCGCTGAACACGTAGTCGGTGGAGACGTGGATCAGCGGGGCCCCGGCGCGCGCGCAGGCCTGCGCGACGTTCCCCGGGCCGCGGGTTGACCGCCTCGCCTGCCTCGTCGCTCTCGGCGGCGTCGACCTCGGTGTACGCCGCGCAGTTGATCACGACATCGCCGGGCGTTGACGAGCGCTCGGCGGCGCGGGTCGGTGATGTCCCACTCGGTCGAGGTCAGTGCCACCACGTCCCGGCCCTGCGCGCGCTCGCTCGCGAAGAAACGGCCGACTGGCCGCCTGCCCCGAGATCACGATTCGGTCGGTCATCATTTCGAGTCTGGCACGCCGCGCCGGTGCTACCCTGTCTCGGCCGCTCGCCAGTAGCCTGGGCTGATGCCCGCCGGCTGATCCGCGTCTTCGCAGTGTCGGCAGCGTGACGTCGTTGTGGGCACCGGCGTCGCCTGGAGCAAGATCCGCTCGTTCGAATCGGGCATCAACACTTGCCGCTCGCGCTCGGTGGCGGCGGCGAGGACGGCGCGATCGACATCCTGCTGGTCGGGATGGACAGCCGCACCGACGCGCACGGCAATCCGCTGTCCGACGAAGAGCTCGCGACGCTGCGTGCCGGTGACGACGTGTCGACCAACACCGACACGATCATCCTGGTGCGCATCCCGAACAACGGGAAGTCGGCGACCGCGATCTCGATCCCGCGCGACTCCTACGTCGAGGCGCCCGGCTTCGGCAAAGCCAAGATCAACGGTGTCTACGGGCCGGTCCTTGGAGACGATGAAGGAGCTGGTCGAGACGAGGGCGAGACCCCCGGTGGCCGACCGGCGGGCACCGAGGAGGGCCGCGAAGCACTCATCAAGACCGTCGCGGACCTCACCGGTGTGACGGTCGACCACTACGCCGAGATCGGGCTTCTCGGCTTCTCGTTGATCTCCGATGCCCTGGGCGGTGTCAACGTCTGCCTCAAAGCTGCCGTCTACGAACCTCTTTCGGGCGCCGACTTCCCGGCAGGCTGGCAACGGCTGGACGGCCCGCAGGCACTCAGCTTCGTCCGGCAGCGCCACGATCTGCCCCGCGGCGATCTTGACCGGGTGATGCGTCAGCAGGTGGTGATGGCTTCCCTGGCCCACGAGGTCATCTCCAGTAAGACCCTGTCGAGCCCGGGGACGCTGAACCGGCTGGAGCAGGCGGTACAGCGGTCGGTGGTGCTCTCCGACGGCTGGGACATCATGGACTTCGTCGAGCAGTTGCAGAAGCTCGCCGCGGGCAACGTCGCGTTCGCCACCATCCCGATCCTCGAGGAGGCGGGCTGGAGCGACGACGGCAAACCAAGTGTTGTGCGTGTCGACCCGAGCGAGGTCAAGGACTGGGTCACCGGCCTGCTCCGACGACCAGGACGAGGGCAAGACCGAGGAGCTCGCCTACAGCCCCGAACAAGACCACCGTCGAGGTGATCAACGACAGCGACATCAACGGCCTCGGCCGCAGCGGTCCTCCCATGTCCTGTCGGGCAAGGGCTTCACGCCGGGAAATGTCCGGCAACGAAGGCGCTCAGGGTGGCGAGCAGCCAGGTCCATGCCGCCCAAGTCCGACGACCTGGGCGCGCAGGCGGTTGCCCAGGAGCTCGGCGGCCTGCCGGTCATCGAGGACCCTCCGTGCCGCCGGGTTCGGTGCGCGTGGTCGGCCCCCCGACTACACCGGCCTGGGCGCCGGGCTGGACGGCATGGATTTGTCACTCCCCACGGGGTGCGGACCCCCCACCGCCGGACCGATGCGGAGGCGTCCGACACCGGCGCGACGCCCCCGACGCTGGCGCCGATCATCACGGCCGGCTCCAACGATCCCCAGTGCGTCAACGACCCGTGACGACCGTCAGCTCGGCCATCCTCGATCCACTGATGGCCGCCAACCCGGCCGGCCCGCGCATCACCTACTACGACGACGCCACCGGCGAGCGCATCGAGCTGTCCACCGCGACGCTGGCCAACTGGGCTTCGAAGACCGCCAACCTGCTGCGTGACGAGCTGGGCGCCGGTCCCGGCAGCCGGGTCGCAGTGCTGCTGCCCGCGCACTGGCAGACGGCTGCGGTGTTATTCGGGGATCTGGTGGATCGGCAGTGAGGTGGTTTTGGGCGGTTATTCCGACGTCCAGGCCGATATCGCGTTGGTCGCCGGTGACCGGCTGATGGTACAAGGGCTGATGCTGCAGTGGGGCTGGGCGAGATCGCCGTGCTGTCGCTGGACCCGTTCGGTAAGCCGGTGCCTGATCTCGCCGGTCGGGCTCACCGATTACGCGACGTCGGTGCGGGTGCACGGCGATCAGATCGTGCCGGAGCGCAACCCCGGTGCTGCGCTGGACGGCCGGTCGGTGGACGACGTGCTCGCCGACGCCGAAGGCTCCGCGGCCGCACAGGGTTTCACCGCCACCGACCGCGTGCTCTCGACCGCGAGTTGGCGCACCGCTGACGAGCTCACCGACAATCTTTTGGCGATATTCGCCGCGGGTGCTTCACTTGTGCAGGTTGCAAACCCGGAGCCGACTTTGCTGGATCGACGCCGGACGACAGAGAAGACCACCAAGGGGTAGACCGTGTTGCCGACCGCCCGATCACTCGATGACATCTCGCACGGCGGCGGGATCACCGCGACATTCCACGCAGGCAGCACCGCGCTGGGTCACCACTGGCAGCTGGCCGCCCAGGACGACACTCTCCTTGCCCGCACGGCCCGCGTGCACAGCGGCGGCAAGCCCGCGCAGGCGTTCTGGAAGTTCCTCTCGGTCACCGGTCTGGACGCCAACAACGATATTCACGTCGAGCTGATCGGTGGGGACAACGTGCCGTTGGTCCGTGCCAGCTCGAGCTACTCGAAAGAGACAGTCACCGTGCTCGACCCGGCTGGCCTGCCGGTAGTGCGCAGCAAGCGCGAGAAGAAGAAGCTCTCGATTTACGGCGCTGATGATGCGCCTGTCGCCGAACTGAATTGCGAGGGCGATGGTCCGTGGCCGGTGCTGAGCCCGGCAGGCGGGGTGCTCGGGGAGCTGCTCGCCGGGGAGCCGGGTCCGTCGCTCTCCCCCGAGTTATGGCATTGGGTGGACCCGCAGTGGGCGCTGAACACCGCTACCTATGCCAGGACCATGCACCTCGGCCTGCGTCGGGTGAAGCGATACTCGTTGGCGCCGAACACATCTGGGCAAGCGCTGCCAGCGGCCGTTACGCTGCTTCCGCTGCTCGCCGGGCTGACGTACTGACCGTCGCTACTTCAACAGCGCGCGGGACATCACGACCCGCTGGATCTGGTTGGTGCCCTCGTAGATCTGGGTGATCTTGGCGTCGCGCATGAACCGCTCCACGGGGAAGTCGGTGGTGTAGCCATAACCCCCGAACAACTGGACCGCGTCGGTGGTCACCTCCATCGCCACATCAGAGGCGTAGCACTTCGATGCCGCGGACAAAAAGCCCAAGTTGGCCTCCCCGCGTTCGGCGCGCGCCGCCGCGGTGTACACCATCAACCGGGCCGCCTCCAGCTTCATCGCCATATCGGCGACCATGAACTGCACAGCCTGAAAATCACCGATCGGCTTGCCGAACTGCTTGCGCTCCTTGACATATCCGATCGCCGCATCCAGCGCCCCCTGCGCGATGCCCACCGCCTGAGCGCCGATCGTCGGACGCGTGTGATCCAACGTGGCCAACGCCGTCTTGAACCCGGTGCCCGGCTCACCGATGATCCGGTCCCCGGGAATGCGGCAGTCCTCGAAATACAACTCGGTGGTCGGAGACCCCTTGATGCCCAGCTTTTTCTCCTTGGCGCCGACCACGAAACCCGGATCGTCCTTGTGCACCACGAACGCCGAAATCCCGTTGGCCCCCTTATCGGGATCGGTCACCGCCATCACCGTGTACCACGTCGAATGCCCACCATTGGAGATCCAGCACTTCGAACCGTTGAGCACCCATTCATCACCCTCGGCGCGGGCCCGGGTACGCATCGAGGCCGCATCACTGCCCGCCTCGCGCTCCGAAAGCGCATACGACGCCACCGCTTCACCGTCGGCGATCGACGGCAACACCTGCTTCTTGAGTTCCTCGCTGCCCCGCATCAACAGGCCCATCGTGCCGAGCTTGTTGCAGATCGGAATCAGCGACGACGACGCGCATACCCGCGCGACCTCCTCGATCACGATGCACGCGGCGACCGCATCCCCACCCTGCCCGCCGTACTCCTCGGGAATGTGGATCGCGGCGAACCCGCTGGACGAAAGAGCTACTAAAGCTTCACTGGTGTAGCGCGCCTTCTCATCGACATCGGCCGCATACGGCGCGATCTCCTTCTCACACAGCTCACGCAACACCGCACGCAACTCGAGGTGCTCATCAGGGAGCTTGAAAGCGTCAAACGACGGGTTACCGATGCCCATGGGAACTCCTTGCTACTCGCCAGTAACCTTACCGGTTTCGGCCAGTCACCATCTGCAGCCCCCGAACCATCTCGCGGTACCCGCGGTGGTACAGCCATTTGGCCGTCCGGCTCCGTCTCACGATGTCTTTTGCCTTGAGCGGCAGCACCATTGCGACCTCGTGACCGGCAAAAACGGAGGGCACCATCGCGAGCCGGAAGTTACCGCCGAGCGCCGATTCCACCTCGCCGCGATAGAAGTCGCAGTATTCCGGGTGTGTGAAGTACACCTTGTTGAAGCCGATCAAGAACGGCGCCAGCTTGGGTCCGTCCGACAGATACCGCAGGGTGCCGACCGAAACACCCGGCCATTGCTCGTTGAATACGTCGTCGGCGATCACGACGCCACCGTCGGCCAGCGTCGCCTCCGCGAGCTTCATATCACTGAACACGATCTCTTCGGTATGGCCGCCGTCGACGGAAAAGAAGCGGATGGCACCGCCAGCGAGTTCGCGCAGCTTCGCCGGCTCCAGCTTGGTCGAATCGCCCTGGTGCACTACCAAGTCGTCCTTGGATGACCACAGCTTGACGTTGTTCTCGAACTTCTCGAAGTTGCCATGCCCGGAGCCGTCGACGTTGAGTTCTTGATCACCGAAGATGTCGATCGCCACCGACTTCGCGCCGCGCGGCTGGAGCAGACTCAATCCGATGAACAGTTTGCCGTGGTGTACGCCGATCCCCGCCACCGCACCCGAAACCCGCTCGGCGCGTTGCGCTGTGTTGAGCGCATCGATACTCAACAGAGTCTCTGGTTCCAGAAAGCCGGAAACAAATCGCTGACCAAATGCCCGGTACCGCTGAAAGTTAGGCTGCATCGGTTGGCAGCCTACTGCCCGAGCAACCGATTACGCAGCGCCGTATCCTTCTGCAGCACCATGTCTTCCAGGTCGGCCTGGAAATCCTCGATCCGTTTGCGCAACGTGGCATCGGAGGCGCCCAGAATTCGCACCGCGAGCAGGCCGGCGTTGCGTGCGCCGCCGATCGATACCGTCGCGACAGGGACGCCCGCAGGCATCTGCACGATCGACAACAGCGAGTCGAGGCCGTCGAGCCGGCGAGCGGCACCGGTACCCCGATCACCGGAAGCGTTGTCGCCGAGGAGACCATGCCGGGAAGGTGGGCGCCGCCTGCGCCCGCGATGATCACCTCGACGCCGCTGCCCGCGGCGTGCTGGCCTAGTCGATCATCGCGCCGGGGTGCGGTGAGCGGAGACCACCTCGACCTCGAACGGCACATCGAACTCGGCGAGCGCGTGCGCGGCATCCTCCATCACTCCACCAGTCGCTGTCGCTGCCCATGATCGCGCCCACCCGCGGCACGTCAGCCATGTTCGCTCCATCCGTCGGTCCATTCGGCATGCGATAACCAGTGTGCGGCCCGTGCGGCACGTTCCCGCACATCCGCGACGTACGCGTCGTCGTCGAGCGAGCCTTCGGCGGCGCCGAGAACGTCGACGTGCCCGATCTTTCGGCCGGGTCGCTCACCCTTGCCGTAAAGGTGCACCTCGGCTTCCGGCAGACGGGGAAGATGCGGCGCAGCCGCTATTCCAGCTCATCGCCGGGGTTTGTTGTGCGCCAGGACATTGGCCATCGGTGACCGGCGCGATCGGCGTGCTGTCACCGAGCGGATAGTCAAGGACCGCTCGCAGACGTTGCTCGAACTTGCTGGTTCGCGAGCCGTCCATGGTCCAGTGGCCGGAGTTGTGCGGCCGCATCGCGAGCTCGTTGACGATCAGCCCCCCTTGCCGGTCGCGAACAGTTCGACTGCCAGCAGACCCACCACCCCGAGTTCGTACGCCAGGCGTAACGCCAATTGGCTTGCCGCGCTGGCGAGTTCGCCGTCCAGCCCGGGCGCGGGCGCGACCACCTCCATAGACACCCCGTCTCTTTGAACGGTCTTCATCACCGGTCGACCGCGCCTGGCTGAACGGCGAGCGGGCGACGGGGGCGGCGACTCGCGCCGCATCTCCACCTTCTCCTCGATGAGCACCTCGGTCCCGTCGCCGAGCTACGCGGTCACGATGGCCCTGGCCTTGGTGATTCCTCGTGAGCGCGACCCCGCGACCGTCGATAGCCACCGCGACGGTCTCGACGACGATCGGCGCGTCGACCCGTGCGGCGAACGCGTCCACGTCGGCAACGTCGGTCACCGCCGCTAATCGCGGCACCGGCGCTCCGAGCGCCTCGAAGCGCCGCCGCACGACGAGCTTGTCCTGGGCGCGGATCAGCGCCGATGGCGGCGGGGCTGACATGACCCCCTCGGCGGCCAGATGCTCGAGGATTTCGGTGGGCAGGGTGTTCGTGATCGAAGGTCAAGGCATCAGAGCCCGCTGCGGCGCGGCGCAGTGCGTCGGCGTCGGTGTGCGCGCGATCACCACGTCGGCGGCGACCTGCGCGGCCGGGTCGTCCGGGCTGACCGCCAGCACCCGCAGCGTCCGGCCCAGCGCGATCGCGGCCTTATGGCTTATTCTGGCCACGGCCCGCCACCGATCATCGTCACCACCGGACGACCGTTTGAAGTGCTGGTCACCGCACGCCGTCCATGGCGCCGCCTGGTCACCTCAGGTGCCCTGACCTGCGCGAGTGAGCGTGGGCTGGGTTATTCCCGCACACTCCCCTCTGTGTCCTTCACCGATGCCACGATCGCGCGGCCGCCCCGCCCGATCCGGCCGTACTTCGAACGGCACCACGAGCTGATCAAGTTCGCGATCGTCGGCGCCACCACCTTCGTCATCGACTCGGCGGTCTTCTTCACGCTGAAGCTCACGGTGCTGGAGCCGAAGCCTGTGACGGCGAAGATCATCGCCGGCATCGTCGCGGTGATCGCGTCGTACGTCCTGAATCGGGAATGGAGCTTCCGCGACCGCGGCGGGCGCGAGCGCCATCACGAGGCACTGCTGTTCTTCGGCTTCAGCGGTGTCGGCGTGCTGATCTGCATGGCCCCGCTGTGGTTCTCCAGCCACGCGCTGATGTTGCGCGTTCCCGAAGTCAGCCTGACCGTGGAAAACATCGCCGACTTCGTCGCGGCCTACATCATCGGCAACCTGCTGCAGATGGCGTTCCGGTTCTGGGCCTTCCGCCGCTGGGTGTTCCCCGACGAGTTCGGCGCAACCCGGACAAGGCCGTCGAATCGCTCACCGCAGGCGGCTTCGCCGAGACCCTCGAGGACTCGCACGACCCGAGCCTTCACGACGGCAACGTCACAC
The DNA here is from genome assembly GCA_963711755.1 of uncultured Actinomycetota bacterium. Lineage (GTDB taxonomy): Bacteria > Actinomycetota > Actinomycetes > Mycobacteriales > Mycobacteriaceae > Mycobacterium. The sequence goes on along the minus strand of CAVQFK010000022.1, from coordinate 410,485 downwards.
CGCTGCGCCGGGCCAAGCGGCCGGCTCAGCTTGGCGATTCCTCCGAGCCCAGGGTGTCGAAGACTTCGTGATAAAGAAGCGAGTGGACGTGCTCCACTCGCGGAATGTCGTGAAACTCCAGCGGGTCTTGGGCCGCTGATTCGATGACCAGCGTGCCGGTGCGCAACATGCGGTCGAGCAGGCCGTGCCGGAACTCGACGCTGTTGATCCGCGCCAGCGGTATGTCGATGCCCTGACGCGTCAGCAGCCCGTGGCGGAACATCACCCGCCGGTCGGTGATGACGAAATGCGTTGTCCACCAGTTCAAGAACGGCCACAGCGTCAGCCACCCGATGATCACCAACCAGACGGCCAGAATGACGAGCAGCACGACGGTGCGCGCGGTGGGTTGCCAGTCGGTCTGATTGACGAACCCCGCGCCGAACGCCGCGAGCGCGGTGGCCACCAGCAGAATCAATACCGGCCAGATCAGGCGCTTCCAGTGCGGGTGACGGTGTAGCACCACGCGCTCATCGGCGGCGAGCACATTCTCCGGGTAGCCCATGGGTTACTGACCCTAGCCGTGATCAGCGCGCAGGACGGCACACGAAGTAGGCCTGGCTGCTCACCGCGCCACCGAGGAACCCTAGCGGCGTGAACAGGGTGCGTTCGACCGTCATGTGCTCGGCCACCCGGCTGCGCAAGTGCCGCCAGTTGAACCCATAGTGGGAATGACCGGTCAGCGGGGGCTCACCCAACACGGGCCGGTCGAACGTGGTGCCACGCCCGGCGAAGAGCATCCTCAGGGCGTCCTTGGCGGGGTACTTCTCCTGGAGCTGGTAGCTGCTGGCCCCCTGACGCCGCGCGATCGCCCGCACCGACTGCTTCACCAGGAATGACGGCCCGATCTCGATCGGGACGCTGATGACGACTCGGCCGCCGGGTGCGACCAGTCGGGCCACATCGGCGAGCACGATCTCGACTACCGGCTCGGTGCAGTGCTCAAGGGTCTCCATGCAGGTGACCACGTCATACGTGTGGTCGTACTTCGGATCGGAGAGCTCGTCGTTGGTGTAGAACTTCGCGTTCGGGATGTCGTCGGCCAGCCGCTCGCGGCAGTCCTTGATCTGATCGGCGTCGACGTTGACGCCGTGGCCCTCGACGAAGCGATCGGACGCCATCGCCAGGAAAGTGCTGTCGCCGCATCCGTAGTCGAGTAGTTTCTGCGTGCCCGACCCGATCAGATCCAGGGCCTTGTCGAACCGCGACTGATGGCTCCAGGCGATGACCTTGTTCTTACTGCCTATCTGCGTGCTGTAGTAATGCCCCTCGGCGACATGATCCGCCATAACCGGTGCCTCTCCTTAAAACCAAATCGGGAATCTTCGCTAACAGGTAACTCGGTGCACAGTACCGCTTCGACTGCGCGAAACTTTGCTGATTCAATCAGTTCTCGATGCGCATTGGCAAACTCACCGACGTGAGTACGGACGGCTAGATTCTTCGCAGATGAACGACGTCGCCCGCCGAAACCGTTACGGTCTCGCCATCGGCGCGGATACCCAGCCTGCCCTGCTCGTCGACATCCTCGGCCACACCGGTGATCTCGCGGTTGTCGGGCAGAACGGCGCGCACCGGTGTGCCGAGAGTCAGGCAGCGCGAACGGTAGTCGGCAATCAGGGTGCCGTCGGTTCTGTTCGCACCGCGCCAGTCGGCGATGCGCTTTGAAAGGTGTGTCAGCAACGCGGCGATGAGGCGCACCCGGTCAGGGGCGGCGGCACCGAGTTCGGCAAGCGACGTTGCTTCGGCTACGGCGATCTCGTCGGGCCGCAATGTGACGTTCAGCCCGAACCCCACCACGATGGCGCGCTGGGGCGCGGCCACCTCGGCCAGAATTCCGGCCAGCTTGCCAGGACCGGCAAGCACGTCGTTGGGCCACTTGAGGCCAGCCTCGATACCGGTCGCGTCCCGTACCGCGTCGACGATGGCGACGCCGGTGGCCAGGGGCAGCCACCCCCACGCCTCGGTGGGCACGGCTGACGCGTCGACGCCGACAGACATGGTGATCTGCGCGCCTGTCACGTCGGACCAGCTGCGCCCCTGCCGACCGCGACCCGCGGTTTGATGCTCGGCAATCAGCACCGCGCCGTCGATGTCCTCGCCGGCGGACGCCCGTGCGATCAGATCGGCGTTGGTGGAACCGGTTTCGGACACCACGTCGATCCGGCGCCAGTGCGGCGACGATCCGAGCACGGCGTCGCGGACGGCCGAGGCGTCGAGCGGGCCGCGTGAATCGTCAGCAGTCATTCGGTACAGGCTCTCCCTTGAACCGTTCGCCCATCCAGCCGATCATGTTCAGCGCATTGGCCGGATTGTGGCCGCCTTCAGGATCGAACTCGATGGTCACGACGCCGCCGAGGCCACAGGCGCGTTGGAGCGCGCCGGCCGTCCACTCGGAATCGATGAACGGGTCCTTGCCGCCGTAGAAGACGTACAGCGGCGCGGACAGCGGCTCCTGGGGCAGCGCCCACGCCTGCAGGAGCGTGCGCAGCCGGTCGGCGGCCTCTGGTGTGCGTGGTGCGAAGTCGCGGGCCCCGAGCTGCTGGCTCGCGGTGGCGCGGCGGTACGCCGCAGACGGTGAGCAATCCGACAGCACATTCCAATAGTGCGCCGCTGCGCCACGGCGATAGTCGTTGCGGTCGAGATCGGGGTGCAGGCGTGCCAATGACTCGACGACGGACTGCATCACCGGCCGCTGCTCGGTTGTCAGGGTGCCCTGCTGCGCCTTGTCCACCAGACCGGCTATGTCGGCGGCTGGAGACGCCGCAAGGGCACCGACGAGCTTGAGCTCGGGCGCATAGGTCGACGCCTGTTCATCGGCTGCCCACGCCGCGCTGCCGCCCTGCGAGTCGCCGAACGCCGCCCAGCTGTCCGAGACATCGGGGAAGGTCCGCTTCAGCGCGCGCACGGCGTCGATCATGTTGAGCCCCGCGGTGCGCGAATCGGAATACGGATGGACGCCCTTGGTACCCAGACCCTGGTAGTCGGTGAGTGCCACCGCGTAGCCCAACTTCGTCAGCACCCGTACGTAGCGCATCAGGCCGAGCAGGGACGGGTCCAGCGAGGGGGCACAGGGATTTTCGATGCCCAAGGTGCCATGGCCGAAGGCCACCACCGGCCAGCCTCCCTGCGGGGCGTCACCTGGCGGGGTGAACACCGAACCGGACACCACCGTCGGCTCTCCGGAGTCACCGGAGGTAGAGCGGTAGACGACCCTGGCCGCCCGCAGGCCCCTGCCCTCATAGGTACGCGTCACCCCTGGCATCGTCGTCGCGGCTACCAACGAACCTGGCCCAGCGTCCGTGAGGTCCGCCGACGCGATCGGCGTCGGCGCTCCCCCTGACGCCGGGAACTGGTCGGCGATTCGCGTTGCGACCGTGTAGATCGCCGCTTGAAACGTCACAACCATCGCAATGACCAGGGCAAAGACGACGAACACGGAGGTGAACAACACCGCTTTTTTGATCATGCCGGTCTGCGCTGTCCTTTGCTTTTGGCTGCCGCTCAATCTAGTGCGAACCCGGTGCGGGATGCTGCCAGCGCCGCCGCCGCCGGGAGTGTGTCGCCGCCACTGTCAAAGGAGCGTGGCCGAGGCGCAAACCCTGTTCCGCGAAGCGCCCGCAGCCTGTGTCCGCCTCGGCTGGCGCCCGCCGGGCAGCAGACTTCCTCATTATTAACGTAATCGTTAATTATTTTGCGGTGCCCTCCCGATGAGGCGGACCGATTCCGAGGCAATCCGAACAATGGGAAATTGCTGGGGCCCGTTGATCGCAATTAGCGGGCATTCGCAATTCGGATATTGATATTGATCTGATCACCCGTCGCGCAACCTGCCGAGGCGATGTGCGCGCCCGGCAGGCAAACGAGTCTGCGCACCGGTCGGCGGCTCAGTACGCGCCAGAGCCTGCGGCCACGATGCGGATGGTCTTGGCCGCGATCAACAGGTCGTTGGCGATGGACCAGTTCTCCACATAGGACAGGTCGAGGCGCACGGAGTCCTCCCACGACAGATCCGAGCGACCGCTGACCTGCCACAGCCCGGTGATCCCCGGCAGCACCAGCAGCCGTCGGCGCACCTGGTCGTTGTAGGTGTCCACCTCACGGCGCAGCGGCGGGCGCGGCCCAACCACGCTCATGTCGCGGCTCAACACATTGAAGAACTGCGGAAGCTCATCGATGCTGTAGCGGCGCAGTATCCGGCCGACCGCCGTGACTCGCGGGTCCTCGCGGATCTTGAACAGCACGCCACCGACGCTCTCGTTGATGTGGGTCAGGCTGTCCAGCTGCTGATCGGCACCGTCCACCATGGTGCGGAACTTGATCATCTGGAATGGGTTGCCGTCCAGACCGATCCGCTCCGAGCGGTAGAACACCGGCCCCCTGCTGGTCAACTTGATGGCGACCGCAGCGGCCAGCATGACCGGCAACGCACCGAGCAGGACGGTCAGCGACACGAAGATGTCGAAGGCCCGCTTCTGCAGTTTCTTGGTGCCGCTGTACTGCGGCTTTTCCACGTGGATGAGGGGAAGGCCCGAGACGGGCCGCATGGTCAGGCGCGGACCGGCGACGTCGACGACACCGGGCGACACGACGAGGTCGACGCCCAACTTGTCCAGATCCCAAGACAATTCGCGAACCCCTTCGGGCCCGAGGTGGTCGGTGGTGGTCAGCGCGACGGTGTCGGCATTGGTCTTGAGGATCGCGTCGTGCACGTTGCCTTCGTCACCGAAGACGGGCAACGTCCCGACTCCTGGCACCTCGAGGGTGCCGCCGGTGCTGCGTCCGGTCAGGCACACGCCGACGACCGAGTAGCCGTACCACCAACCGCGCTGCAGTGACTGGACCAGACTGCGCACCGCGCGCGGGTCTCCCACCGCCAGTACGGACATCACGCAGTTCCCCTGGCGACGTTGGCGGGCGAGGAATCGCCGGCACAAGCTACGGCTCAGGAGCAGTCCGACGAGACCGAGCGGAAGCGCGACGGCAAGATAGCCACGGGCGTACTCCGGCCGGAAAATCATCAGGCCCACAGCGATCACACCGACGGTTGCCAGGGTGGCCGAGAACACGCGCCGGTATTCCTCGACGCCGGCGCCGACGATCCGAGGCGACCGGGTGCGGTACGCGGCGAGCAGACCAAGCCAGATCGCGGCGACGTAAAGGGAGAGCACCGAGTAGTACGAGAGCACCGAGTAGTAGACCGAAGCGGCCTCGGCGGGCACGTCAGGACCGCCCAACCGGACGAACTGAGCGGCCGCGAGCGCAAGCACAACCACGACCACATCGGTGACGACCAAGAGCACCTTGTACCGCCGCTGCCACGTTGGCACTGGGGTGTTCCCGACCGCGGAAAGGCGGGGCTTGGCGGGTGCAAATACCTCTTCTGCCACCGACACGGTTCGTACTACCTCCTATTTGCTGGCGGCTACCAAATAATCGACGACCCCGACCGTCGGTTCACTATCTCATTGTTTGCTTGACTACGCCACATAATCCGCAAAGTAGCTGGTCAAGCACAGACGCCCTGCAGAACGGCCTTCGCGAAGCCGGCAAATTGGTAGAAGTACATGAACTCCCACTGCAGGAACGAGTACTGGTATTCGCGCGGCATCGCCCGCATTACCGTCGTTCCGGTCTCTTCGGAGTAGCACTGCCGAAACACGAGCCGGGCGCGGGGGATGTGGTACCGCCATGTGAGAACAATGATTTTGGTCCATGACCGCTCTTGTGCGAGTTCGCGAACCATTGCCGCCTCGCCGCGGGTGGTCAGCGTCGACGGCTTCTTGCAGATGACCTCCACCCCTTCGGCGGGCCGGCAATACTGCTCCATCACATCGTCGTTCCGCAGGTAGGGGTTGGACAACACGACGGTGGGAGCCCATCCGTCGCGCGCCAGACGCAGCGCATACTCCTCACGTCCGTCGTGCTCGCCGGCCAGCACCACGATCGCGTCGGCGCGCTGCAGCCCATCATCCTTGGCGTTTGTGAACAGCAGGATTCCGGCAATACCGACGTCAATCAGCACGATCACGAGCACCGCCGCGATCGATTCCAGGATCACGCGCCCGACGTCAACTCGATGCATAGCCCATAAGTCGATCGGCACACATCTCGCGATACGTCATCCACATTCGGCGGCCCAACTCACGCTGACCGGCCGCGTTGTAGTGTCGGTCTTCCCCGCCATTGATGCAGTCGCGCGGCCCCTGAATGAATGCTGTGCGGAGCCTGCGATTCGGGGTGTCGGCATGCACGGCGTTGATGGCCGAATAGTCCTTATGGCTCAATTCCATTTCTTCGGGCACCATTTGCCCGAGAAGGAAAGGTAGATCTTCGCCGAAGCGTCCCCGGAGGTCGTCGATGAGCCGATCGATTTTCTTCTCGTAGATCTGAGCGGCCATCAATGGCACGTCGGTCTCCCCCTGATGCCACAGCACCGCGGCAATTGTGCTGCCGGGGTAGGTCACCATTGCCTGCTCGATCGCGGCCACCGCCTCGCGGTACAGATTTCTGCGCGTGCGCCTGTCGTCGACGTCCCACGTGTAGCCGTTCTTCGGCGCAAACGAGGTGTCGCCGCGAGCACCGGGCACCAGCAGCACGGCGCGGCCGGTTTCGTCGGCCAGGTGCTTGGCGAACGTCAAACCGAAACCGACACCTTTACCGGGAACTTCGTGGAACAACGGGTCCACACCCGCCACGACGGAGCCTCTGGACGGTCCCGACATCGCCCACTGGTGGACGCCGGGGTGCGGTCGATCGGGGCCGTCCAAGTCCAGCCCGATGCCCATTCCGTAGGCGTTGGACTGTCCGAGTATCGGCACGATCAGATACGGCGACTCAGGCGGCGGTACCGGCGTCCCCGGCTTGGCGCGCCTGCGCTTGATCGCGCACCAGCCCTCGACCGCCACGCGGCGCCACAGCGGGCTGTCGCCGTCGGGGTTCCTACGTGCAGTCATTGGGTGCCGGTTTGTTTGCGAATCGATCCGCGATCCAGCCGAGTTGCGATGTGATGTCGACGTCGCCGTGCCCCTTGTCCGGCTGCAGTTGCCACTGCACCGTCCCGCCGAGCGCGCACGTTCGAGCGATCGCGTCGGTGGTCCACTGCGCGTCGATGTAGGTGTCCTTCCCGCCGTATGCCACCGACAGCGGTGCCGAAAGCCGTTGCTGCGGAAGGCTCCAAGCCTTGATCAGGCCACGTAGTTGGTCGGCAGCGGCCGGAGTGTCCGGTCCAAGGTCTCCCGGCTGCACGGCGTTGATCGCGGCGGTGCGATCATCGACCTTTTGCCTCGACACGCGGACAACACGTCCCAATACTTGGCCGCCGCGCCGCGACGGAAGTCGTCCCGATCCAGATCCTTGTGCAGCCGGGCCAGCGACTCGATGATCGTTGAAACGCGGGCCCCTGATCGAAGGTCAGCGTGCCCGCCTGCGCCCCGCCTACCATCCCCGCGATGCTCGCGGCAGGCGAAGGCCACCGCGCCGACGATGTCCAGATCCGGCGCGTAGGCGCTGGCCTGTCCGGCTTGGCTGCCGATGCCGCGCCGCCACCCTGTGAGCCGCCAACGGCCGCCCATCGGTTGGAGACGTTCTTGAAGGTGTGGCGCAAAGCGCGCACCGAGTCGATCATGTTGAGCCCCGCGGTTCGCGCATCGGTGTAGGGATGCACACCGGATGACCCGAGACCCTGGTAATCGGGCAACGCGACGGCGTACCCGTTCAACACGAACCCCGCCACGGGTGTCGACAGGCCGAGCAACGACTCCGACAGCGACGGCGCGCAGGGTTCGTCGATGCCTGTTGTGCCGTGGCCGAGAGCGATCACCGGCCAGCCGCCTGCGGGGGGCTCGCCAAGCGGAGTGAAGACCGCTCCCGACACCACGGTCTCTTCACCGGTATCTCCCGACGTGGACCGGTACACGACGCGAGCCGCCTGAAGCAGCTTGCCCGGCTTCGGTGCGGGTGAGCGCGGGCATCGTCATCGCGCTCACCAGCGTTCCGGGTCCGGACCCCGAGAGATCGGCAGTCTGGATCGGCACCGGGCCGCCGTCCGCGCCTTGCTTCGTGTGCTCAAGCAGCCGCACACCGAGCTTCCACGCCAGGGGCACCGCCGCGACCACCAACAAGACTGCAACAACGGAGCTGATCCACAGGACCGCTCGGCGCATTAGGCCCACCTGGTGCGGTAACGCTTCGCCCAGTTCATTGCCGGCTGTTCGACGAGATAGTAGGTCACCACCGACACCAGCAGCGTCACTGTCAGAACCACGATGACATTCCTCAACATTCCAGGCACCGAGTCACCGGCCATCAAGCCCCAGCGGCCCAACAGGAGCATCAGCGGGTAGTGCCATAGATACGCCGACAGCGAGACTTTACCGACGAATCGCAGCGGTGCACTGTCGAGGTGGCGCGCGATCGCCGAATCCTCTCCCCGCGCCAGCGGCGCGACGATGATCAGCAGCATCAGCGTGCAGAGAATCGCGATCGCGGTGGTCGCGAAGTGGCTGGCGAACTTGAGCAGAAACGCCGTCCCGACAAGTGCGGGCAACAGGCCGAGCACGCTGTACAGCCGCACTCGACGGCTCAGTCGCTCACGCACCGACGTCCTGTTCCATCGCGACGATCAGGACCGCCGCGAGCATTCCGACCGCGAAGGTGTCGGCATTGGTCAGGAAGCTCTTGGTGAATACGGCAACCCAGTTGGGTCCCCATTCGATCAGCATCCGATCGGTCATGCCCGAACGCTCCACCATCATCGGCACGAACGACCGTCCGATGAAGCTGATCGCGATCAGGATGGCCGGTGCGACCGCGGCCAGCATGAGCGGCCGCATCGACGTCCTTTTCCGCAACGCGAACAGCAGCACTCCGAGCAGCGGGACGGACAGATAGAAGGCGTACTCGAGCGTCAACGACCACGAGGGGTTGAGCCCGGTCTGGAAGTACTCGGGAATGTAGGAGTGCAGCAGGCTCAGGTTCGCGAGCAGCTGCCAGGGATCGGTGATCATCCCCGTGCCGTCGTCGGTCGCCGGCGGCTGCAGTGCGGGGTTCTGCGACGTACACGACCTGGAACACGTAGTTGCAGATCAAGAAGATCGCCAGGTATCCCGGCAGGATGCGCGCAATGCGATGGACGGCGAAGTTCGGCGGCGCTTGGCATGCTGCGCCGACGCGCGCTGTTCGGTCAGCTTCCTGACATAGGGCAGGAACAGCAGAAAGCCGCTGAGCACGTAGAAGAAGATCAGCGAAAGGCCGACGATGTTCGTCTTCCAGGTCGCGGCGGTGTGCGGCGAGAAATGCGCCGTCACGTGCATGACGGCGACACCGAGGCAGGACAGCCCTCGCGCTCCGTCGAGCCCGATGATTCTGGCCCGCGTGCGTACCCGCTCCGATGTGGTCGGCATCGGTTCTGTTGGCGGTGGTAGCGGGTGGCGCGGCTTCGGCGGTCATTCGCCCTCCCCGAATTCGTCTGCGCCACTGTCGCTCTCGCCCGTGTCGCCGAAGGTCGTATCCGGCTCGTCGGCCGGCTGCTGGGCAGCGATGAATGATTCGCAACTGTTCGCCGCGGGCTGCCCCGCGAAACGCTCGTTGATCCAGCCAAACGCCATCGACACATCGATGTCGCTATGGCCCTTGTCGGGCTGGAACTGAATGTCGATGACGTCGCCCATCGTGCAGGCGGCGGTCAGCGCGCGATCGGTCCATGAACCGGGCAGGAACGAGTCGGCGCCGCCATAGACCACCAGCATCGGCGCGGCCGTCGGTGCTTCGCGGCAGGCCCCGCTGTTGCAGATAGCCCGTGAGCACCGCGGTCTGATCGGGCCCGCTGGGACGCAGGTCGTCGGGACCAATCTGCTCGATCGCCTCGTTGCGCTGGGTCGCCGTCGACGTCGTCACACGACGACAGCACGTCCCATTTCTGCGCAACGACCCCGCGGCGGTAGTCGTCGAGCCGCAAGTCCGGGTGTTCGGCGGCCAGCGCCGCGAGGATCAGCTGCAGCGATGCCTGTTGATCCTTGGTCAGGGTGCCTGCCGCCGCCAGCTCCGCGAATCCGGTGAGGTCGGTTGGCGGGGACAGGCTGACCGCGCCGACCATCGACAGGCCCTGCCCGTAGCCGCCCGCAAGTTCATTGGCGGCCCATGCGGCCTGACCGCCTTGCGAGACCCCGGCCGCCAGCCACCGATCCGAGGCATCGGGAACGAGCCTGCGGGCCGCGCGCACCGAATCGATGACGTTGTAGCCGACGGTGGTGGAGTCCAGGTAGGGGTGCTCCGAGCGTGGTCCAGCCCAAGCCCTTGGTAGTCGGGCAGAACAACCAGGTAGCCCGCTTTCACCAACGCGGCGATCGCCGTCGATGCACCGAGCAATGTCGGGGATAGCGACGGCGCACACTCGGACTGGATTCCAGTGGTGGCATGTCCGTACACGACGATCGGCCAACCACCCTGTGGAGGCGCGCCGCGCGGGACGAAGACGGTTGCCGTCACCTGGGTACGGCCATCGGTGATGCCGGACGTCGACGTGTATTCGATACGCGCCGCCAGCGATGTCGCCGAAAGGAGCCGCCGATCGAGGGTCGGCAAGGTGGTCGCCGCGGCCAGCGCCCCTGGGGCTTCCCCGTTGCCTGTGGTGTCTGGTTTCAGGTCGATGCCGACGGTTGCGGCGAGCGGATTCACGGTGGTGTTGTCCTGACTGCAACCGGTTGCTGTCAGACAGATTGCTACCACGGAACACAGCAGCGTCACCCATAAGGGCGATCGGATCATGGCTCCCTTTCCGCAGCTGCCCCCCCGACAACCCGGTCAACTTCTCTCCGCCCGAGGAGTCTATCGACAACCACGCCGTGCGCGCACACCAGGACGACACTCAGGGCAAATCCTAGCGCCGTCGCCGTGAGGATCGAACGCCACACCGAGCCTTGCCGTACGGCCAGGCTCGCCCCGTCCACCATGACCAACTCTGTAGTTGCAGTGTCAACAGCAGCCAGTTGACGTGACAGCTCGACCATGTTTGCGCCTACCGCGTCAGCAATCTCTTGTGTGCGGGCCGGGTCGGTGCCCGTTACGACCACATCGAACAGCGCCGAGGTCGGTGTCGGCGCCACCGAGATCTGCGCGGCCAGCTCCTCGGTCGTCTCGGCCAACCCCAATTGATCGATGATCCGTGAGGTCACCTGGCTACTGGTGGCGAGTTGCTGGAACGTGTCCACACGTGACACGGCGACGAGTTGTCCGTAGTACGCGTCCAACGTCGTGGCGCTGCCGGGTGTGATCACGAAAAGAGTGGTGCTCGACTGATAGACCGCCGCGGAGGGTCTGCCAGCTGAGCCACCCGAGCACCCGCGGACAACGCCGTCGCGCACACGACGACGATCCAGCTGCTCAACACGATCCGCGCGTATTCACGCAGCTGCGGCGCCTGCGGCCGGGGGTCCTCATGTCGCCCCTACGCAGACGTTTCCAAGACGTTGTCCGTCGAGACGGGCCTCCATCCAGGCAATCGCGCTCTGCATGTTCTGGTCGTTCGTCGCCTTGGTGTCGCCGATACCCCTCATCACTTCGATGCGATCGCCTCTGGCGCACGCGGCGGCCAATGCCCGCTGGATGCCCGAGGCGGGCACGATCGGGTCATCCGTACCGAACACCACCAATATCGGTGCGGCGCCAGGAGTCGGATACTTGGCGGGCAGGGCGGCGTTGGTCAGCCGGTTCCTCTAGGTCCGCGGCCGCAGCCTGCGCCCTGTGGACGCAACGTCTGCTGGTCCAATTCGGTCACCACGCGTTGAGCCCTATCGGGGTCTTTCGGGGCACAGTCGGTCAGGATGTCCCATTGCTGCTCTGCCGCACCTGCGCGATGGGCGTCGATGTCGAAGCCCGGGTCGAGATTGGCCAGACTTTGTAACACCTGAACCAGCAACTGCACTTGTTCCGGGCCGGACAGCGTGCCATTCTCGGCCGCCTCGGCCAACGGAGACAGATCGGCGTACGGAGATATCGCCACCGAACCCGCGAGATCCATTCCGCCACCGTAGATTCCGGCACGTTCAGCGGCGGACCAGACCGCCAGGCCGCCCTCCCCTACACCGAACGCCGCCCAGCGAGTGCTGGCCGACGGCACCACGCGTCGCGCGGCGCGGGCGGCGTCAATCATGTTGTTGCCAAGCGTCGCGGCGTCGACGACGGAGTGAGCGGAGCCGGTGACGCCAAGACCCTGAAAGTCCGAGAGCGCAACGACAAACCCTCGAGTGAGCAAGGTGGCCATCGCCTGCCCATAGCCCCAGAAGTCAGGGGCCAGCGAGGGCGCGCACTTGGCAAGCACGCCTGTCATCTCATGCCCGAACGAGACGATCGGCCAACCGCCCCTTAGCGGTTCGCCCGGTGGCACGGCGACAAGGCCGGACACCTCTGTCATCGCGCCGTCGACCCCGGACGTCGACCGGTACACGACGCTGACCACGGTCCCGTTCGCGGCTCTCGATGGTGTCGTTCTCGCCAGCCGGCTTCACTTCGACCAGCGAGCCGGGGCCGTCGTTGGTCAGGTCGGGCGGCGGCAGCGCCGGCCACCCGGGAATTCCGGCGTCAGCTCGTGCTGTGGGCGCTCATAGGTGGGCGTGGGTGGCAACGGCGCACGTTACTGCACCCCCCAGCGCGGCCACGACGGAGGTGAGTGCCAGGACGGCACGCCACCGCATGCTCAACTGACCCCGTGCCGGGACTGCGGCCCGCTTGCGGGTGGGGCCGATTTTGCGCGGGTTGACCACGGTGTCCGGGTCGGCATCGCCTGCGGGCGGAGCAGTGCGCTTCTTCGCCGGTGCGCCTTTGACGTTGGAGTCTTTGTCTTCCGCAGGCTGCGAGCCGTTTACGAGCGTGTGGCGCGTCGTTGTCCACGTTCGAAGGTGACGACCGTGCCAATCAGGTGCACGTTCGCGGCCCGCACGTCTGTACCGCGCGGTGGACCGCGGCGCTGGTTGTGGAACGGATACGGGCCAGCAGCAGCGCGCCGTCACCCAGCGCCGCGACTACCGCGCCGTCGGTATAGGTGTCCAGCGGCGGGGTATCGACCACGACATAGTCGAAACTGTTCGCGAGTTCGTCGAACAACCTCCCGGCGCGATCATTCGCCCAGAGTTCACCCGGTCGTGGCGCGGACGGCCCGGCAGGAAGGACCGCGATCGAACGATGGCCGACGGCGATATCGCGAATGATCGACTCGACGATGGTGTGCTCGCCGACCAACACGGTGCTGAGCCCGCGTGTGGACGCGCCTTCCCGCATCGGCCCGTTGAGCGGCAGCCGGTCGGCCACGGCCGGGTTGCGTAGGTCGCCGTCGACGAGCACGACCGTTTTCCCGTCTCTGCGAGCACGGCGGCCAGGTCGATCGCGGTGGTTGTTCGCCCGTCACCTGCCGACGGGCTGGTCACAGCTATCTGTCTTGGCGGGGTATCACCGTTTGCCGGAGAAACGAACCGCAAATTCGTCCGGAGCTCGCGCAGCCGCTCGGCGTACAAGCTGTCGACGCTCAGATCGACGACATCGACCTTGGGTCGCGCGATTCGACGGGCAGCCCGCCGATCACCAGCGATCCGCTCGCCGTTTCGGCCGGCTCGCGTCCCCGAAGCCGCTTGTCGACAACGCCGACCGGGGTCGCCGCCGTGATCCCCTCCAGCAGGCCGCCGCCGCACCGAAGCCGATTCGTAGGAGCATCCCCATCCCGAGGGGTGTGGTCGGGTAGTCGGCCTCGTCGACCAGGACGACGCCTGCTGACGGGCTGCCGCCTCGTCGCGACGTCTCTAGTTCGCTGACCAGGCCGATCAGCTGGTCCGCCACGGCGTTGGCATATGTTTGCGCCTGCGCCGGATCGGGATCGCTCACGCCGACGTTGAGGAGCACTGTCTTGGGGACGGGCTCCGCCGTCGTCTTTGCCCGCAGCTCCTGCGGGGATATCGGCGCCTTAGCTGGTCGACTGCGCGGGCTGCGACCTGCTCGCTAGTCGCCAGCCCCGCGTATGACACGACGCGTTCTTGAGAGAAGAGGTTGTTCTGGTAGGCCTCGGTGACCGTGGTACCGCTCTGGGTGGCGACGAACAAGGTTGCGGTCGACTGGTACTCACGTGTGGTGAATTGCCAGGTCCCCCAACCGATTGCCGCGCCCAACACTGTAAGGACTACGATCACCCACCAGTACCTGGCGAATATGCGCAGATATTCTTTGATCTCCAATGTCGTTCCCCTCAGAGTATCCTCGATAGCAACGGTTGTCAGATTAGCGGCCGCGAACCAATCCGAGAGCTTCGACGCGCGTCGGCCAACCGGCTTGAGCTTAGCTGGTTGAACTGAGAACATAGTCCTCGTGAACGCCCGCTGGGATCAGCTCCGCAATCATATGGTATCCCTCTTGATCGTTGCTGTGATTCCGGCGGTGGTATGGCTGGCAATCTCGTTCGGCAAGCTGTCTATGCTGGGAGTGGTTGGGGTCATTGGATTGATCCTGGCCGTCTATATCGGTTTGCGGCATCCCCTTTGGTTGTTCTGGGGGCTGGCGTTCGTGATGGGCGCCCTGCCATTCGGACGCTTTCCCGGCGTAGGCCTTCCGCTCTACCTGCCGCTGGTGTTCGGCGTCGTGGTGGCCGCCCTCGTCCATCCGCGGCTCGCGCGATCGATGCACCCGCTCGAATGGGCCGTATTCGCCTTGATTGTCACGTCCGGTATCTCCGTCGTCGCAACGGGCCCCAATATTCTCGCTATTTCAACCTATATTAAATGGCTACTTCCGACGTTGGCAGTGCTGGCGCTATTGCAATTGTCACAGGAGAATTTAGCTCGTTTCGGCCGCATCTTTGTCTACGGAGTAGCGCTGAACGCCATTTTTGGCGCGTACATTGTGCTCCTCGACCCGAACCAGACGTCGTTCCGCTATTTGAGGGTCTTTGGATACGCTGCGGAATACACCGCGACCCGGTTCGCCTTTACCGACGAAGGTGCTTCCCGGTCGGTCCGACTGGGCGGCACCTGGGTGGATCCCAACATCGCGGGAATCGGCCTCGTCGCCGGCCTGTGCGTCTGCCTAATCCTCTTCAGCGGCTGGCGCCGGGTATTACTGACGGCGATCATCGTCGCGGCCCTGCTCCTTACGCTGAGCCGGGCGGGAATCTTCAGCGTGGTCGGGGGCCTGCTGCTGGTCCTGGTGTTCCACAACATGCGATCGCGGGATCGGGGGCTGCTGTTCGGCGGTCTGGCGACCGCGGCCATCGCCGCCATGCTGGTGCCCGCTGTGCGACGACGCATTCTCACCTCCTTCAGGACAGATGACGCCGGTTCCTCGTCACGCTTGGAGGCGCTGCGGGACTTTCCAGGAACGATGTCGGGTCACTGGCCGTTCGGACTCGGCTGGGGGCGACTGGAATTCCGAGATGGCGAGTTTGCCTACACGTTGAATCACGTGTCCAATGCGCCCCTGCTCACGATTTACCGCGGCGGAATCATCGCGGGAATTGCGTTCCTTGCGGTATTGATCATCGGGTGCGTCATCGGCTATCGGGCGCTGCGCTCGGACTCATTGAATTGGGCAATAGCCGGTGGGGTCTTCATCGGCTTCTGCGTTGTCGCCCTCAACCTGGATCACCCGGTGGTCGGAATTCCCCAGGCAACTCTGAGTTTCTCGGTTCTGCTGGTGTTCCTCGTCTATATGGATCGCGCGCGGACCGAAGAATTAACCCGACACGCTTATACAGATAGCGAAGAAAGGTCGCCGGCTTTGACACACTGAGTGCGCATTGACGCGCCGAGACCGCGTCAGCTCCAATAAGCTGGAGGTTGCTCGTGCGCGCTCGCCGAAATGGCCGACTTCGTCGTTTCACCACCATTGCTGTTGCCGTAGTCAGCGGTGTGGTTTGTGCGATGGCGATCGCCATCACGCTGCCGCCCGACGCGCCGCGGCGCGTTATTGTCGCCGAAAGCGCAAACATCAATCCGTTGCCGACCACAATCGGATTTGCCGACTCCGATATTTATGGCCTCTCGCCTGCCGATGTCGAGCGGACACTCGGCCTGATGGGCAGCACCAATGTGCGGACGATCCGATTGATGATTCCCTGGGCCGGCGTCGAGCCGTTTCAGGGCACCCTCGACTGGTCCACAGTGGACAAGACCATCAACGCAGCGGCTGCCCGCGGCATCTCGGTCGTCGGCTTCATCAACTCGACGCCGGGGTGGGCGGTGGCGCCAGGCGCATGGCCGATCAGCGGAAGGCCGGCGTCGCCAGCGGCATATGGCGACTTCGCCGCCAAGGTGGCGACCCGGTACAAGGGCAAAGTCTCGGCGTACGAGATCTGGAACGAGCCGAACTCTGCGTACTTCTATTCGCCGCAGCCGGATCCCGCCGGCTATACCGACCTACTCAAGGCCGCCTACCCCAAGATCAAGGCCGTCGACCCGAACGTCACCGTGATCGGCGCCGTGGTCGGCGCGGTGATCGATTGGGGGAACTTCGCCATGGACCCGGTTCGGTTCGTCAACGGGATGTACACCGCAGGCGCCAAGAATTTCTTCGACGCGCTGTCCTTTCACCCGTACCACTACTACTTGAAGTTCTCCGACGGCGTCCCCCACGCCAACTCACCGGTGAATCAGCTGATGGCGATGCGTCAGTCGATGATCGCCAACGGCGACTCCAGTAAGAAGATCTGGAACACCGAGTATGGCCAACCGACCTCGATCAGCGACGAGGCCGCCCAGACGGCTTTCCTCAAGGACATGTACACCAAGTGGCAGGAGATGCCGTACGTCGGGCCGCTGTACTTCTACACCACGCGGGACCGCAACTCAGCAAGCACTCAACCCGACGACACCTTCGGGGTCTTCAAGTCGGACTGGACGCCCAAGGCGGCCCAGCAGGACCTGCGCGCCGCGATCGCGGCCGGACCACCGAAATCAGCAGAGTTTCAACGCTTTTCACAAATCACCGATGCCGCTCACGGGAGTGTGCTGAGCCCGGTGTTTCGGGCTTCGCCGACGATGTGGGCCCAGATCCGGACGGTCAACACGCTGTTCGAAGCGCCCAACGGGATCTTCTCGTCACCCAAGGCGGTGGCTGACTTCGCCATCAGCAGAAATGCCACGCCCAACGCGTCATTCGCCAATGGCTGGCAGGATTTCAATGGCGCCAACGGTTTCCGGGTCTGGTGGTCTCAGGCCACCGGTGTGCACTGGGCCAGTTACGGCTTCGCACAATCGTGGGTGCCCCAGTTGGGCCTGGCCACCAGTGACGAGATGTATGTCGACGGCGGCTCGCGGGTGAACTTCCAGAACGGCTACATGACATGGATGCCGTGGGTCGGCTTCAAGGTCTTCCTCAACTAGCGTCCGCGGCGACGTCCTCGGCGCGCAACAGGGCCTCCACCGCGCGGTGCGGCACCCGCCGTTCCCAGCGGTCACGGTTGATGCCGAACAGTCGATCACCTGCACGCACTGCGGCGTCCCGATCGATCAGGAAGCGCCGGCATTCGGCGATGAACGCATCTTCGTCGTCTACCGGCGTGAGGTCGAAGATCGGCCCCAAGGATCCGATAGCCGCCGTGGTGGCCACCACCGGCAGCCCCATCCGAATCGCATCGAGAAGCTTGACCCGCACTCCCCCACCGGTTTTGATCGGCGCGATCATCGCCCGGCAGGTGCCAAGGAAGGCCTGCAGGTTATCGACGAACCCCAGGTCGCGCACACCGTCCGGATACTGAGGGTCGGACGCACCCGGCTTCTTCGCGCCGACGACGCAGAGTTCTGCCTCGGGTATGCCTTCGGCGATCCGCGGCCACAGCTTCAGCGCATGCAGGAAGGCTTCCTGGTTGGGCGGCCAGTCGCGGGTGCCCATGAAGACGATTCGAGGTGGGGTGGCCGATACTGAAACCTGGTCGCCGGGTGGCAGCGTGATATCGAGAAATCGCACACCGTGCACGCCCCGAGTGCGATAGAACTCCGCTTCCTCGGCGTCGTACGTGCCCACCGCGTCGGCCGCGCGTGCGATCCGCAACTCGTCGCGCAGCAGGCGCGGTTCCTCGATGCGGCCCAGCACACCGCGGGTTGCCCGCCACACCAGCGACTCGGTGACGTTCGTGTTGACGATGAGCTTCTTGGCGCCGAAATGCGCGCTGCGCACGAAGGATTCGGCCATATAGCTGTGCTCGGCGACGAACACGTCGGCGTCGCTGTGCTCGATTGCGTCGACAAGCTCATCGGTGTCGAATCGAACGTGGACCAGGCTGCGCCGCTGGCGAACTGAGCTGGTGAGCAACTGGCGCGGCTGGACCTGCGATTTGCGCACCCGGACAAGCGGCAGTCCTTCGGGTACGAGATCGGCCGTGACAGCGCCCGATTGCGCGGACAGACATACCGCCGACACTTCGAAGGAGTCGGCGGCCAGCCGCATCAGAAGCCGGGCCAGCGCGATGTCACCGGTGTGTTCGAGGACCGGGTCCTTCGACAGCACAAAGCTCGCCTTGGTCATGTCTCGTTGGTCTTCGCTTCCGACTTCGCTTCCGACTCCGATTTCGACTTCGACTTCGACTTCGACCAGTACAGCCCGTAGGCAAAGATCAGCAGGAGCACGCCGTCGGTGATGGTCGTGGAGATCGCCGCGCCGACGGCGCCCGCGAACGACAGCGCGGCCACCAACCCGAGCTTGAACGGAACCAGCCCGATGGCGGCCGTCAATCGCAGCACATCGCGGCGTTGGGTGAACAGGATGACCTGGAACACCGACACCACGATGCGCAGTGCGGCGAACCCCGACATGATCATCATCGCAACGGCCAGCTCGGTCGGGGCGGGTGAGATGAGTAGACCGACGCCGATCAGGAAGATCAGGGTGCCGCCGATCACCGCTATTCCAAGCGTGTTTCGTAGCGGTGGTCCTGCTGACAGAGCGCCGTCGCTCTCTCGCAGCGCCTCGTGATAGGTCATTCCGAAGGACTGGCCCGCCGCGGCCACTGCCGCCGCGGCCACCCAGGTCAGCGTGTAGTAACCGACGGTTGTGCTGTTGGTCAGCGCGCCGAGCAGCAGCACGTCGCCCTGCAGGTACGCCGCGGTGCCGAGCATCTCTCCGGTCAGCGCCGCCATCAGGCGCGGCGGGCCCGGCATCGCCGGCCGGTGCCGTCCCGCGGTCACCGCTGCGGCGACAATGATCACCGCGTAGGGCGTGCAATAGGCCAGGCTCGCGCCAAGCAGGGTCGGGGCAGGCGCCAGGTAGAGGTAGGCGGTTCCCATGGCGATACCGGTGCACTGCCTGGCGGTGTCCAGCCGGTACACGCGCTCGGGATGGCCGTCGCGCGCTGACCGGCTCTTGACGACGTTGAGCGCGATCTCGCCGCCGGCTACGGTCAGCCCGAACCCGACGATGTAAATCTCGCCGATCAGCGCCAGACCGACGGCGATGAGGACGAACGCGACAAGGAACCGGGTCACCCGCTCCCGGACGAACCGCTCCTCCGACTCACGGATGGCCCGAACGGTGAACGAATTGTCAAGCGACGGACCAACTATCGCATTGAGTGCGACCGACATACCGTACGTGCCGTAGTCGTCGATACCGAGCTGATGGATCAACACCAACGTCCACAGCAGACCGATACCGCGGCCGCCGTAGATCCAGACCAGAGCCAGCAGCGTTTTCGCGACGTTGCGCGGCTTTACCGTCGCTGACTGCTCAGACACCTTGGCGCGCCATCAACATCAACTAGTAGAACAACGGTCGGTACTTGGCGCTGTAGCCAAGGGCGTCGGGGTTGCGCTTGGAGAACACCTTGGCCGGATTCCCCCCGACCACCTCGAGTTCCCCGACATCCTTGATCACCAAAGCCTGTGCCGCGACCACCGCGCCGCGGCGGATCAGCGACGGCAGCACCATGGCCCGGCTGGCGATCCACACGTAGTCCTCGATCACCGTCGGGATCGGCACCGGCAAGAAGTCCGGATGGTTGATGTCGTGGCCGCCGCCGAGGATGTGCACATCGCTTGCAAGGGTGACGTTGTCGCCGATCCACAGCCCGGCACGGGAATCCAGCAGGCAGCGCATGCCGACAGTGGTGCCGTTACCGATCGTGAGGAACTCGATATCGAGCACGGTCGTACCGCGCATGATCGCGGAGTGCTTGCCGATCGTGGCGCCCATCAGGCGCAGGTAGCCCTGCCGGATGGTGTGCGAAGGGATGTGCGTGACGAAGCTGTTGTAGAACAGCTCACCGAGCCGGTTGCGGGCCTTGCGCCGAAAGCCCATACCCTGCATTTTGAAGTCGATCACCCGGCCGTCGTCGTCGAGCACCCATTCTGGCGGCGGCGGCATCTTCAGGTCCGGTGCGGCCGCGACCTTGCGGGCGACGTCCTCGGGATCAGCGGTGGCGGGTTCCCTCACCTGCGACTCCTGTCTTAGAACCGAAACATCAATAGCTTCACCGAAGTTCGCCGTCATTTACGCTCGCTCTGCCGTGCCAGCATCTGAGACCAGCCCGCGACGTACGCCTCTGCGGTTCGCTGCGCGGAGCGTTCCTGACGGGTGCGGTCGGCGTTCTTGCCGAGTTGGGTGAGCCGTGATTCGTCATTGACCAACGAGGCGATCGACTCGGAGAACCCTGGAGGCAGGTCGTGCACATCGGTCCCGTCCATCGGCACCACGACGGCCCCGGTCTGCTCGTCGAATTCGGCCAACGAGCCGTACCCGGTGCACACGATCGGCGTGCGGTAGGCCAGCGCGTGGGCGGCCACCGATGACGCCGGATAGGTCTCGGCGTAGAAGTGCCTCTTGCCGTAGGGAATCACGACCGCGCGGATCGAGTCGAAGAACGCGTCTTCTTGCTCACCGTCCACCGCGCCGACCACCTCGACACCGTCGGCACCGGCAAGCGCTTCGGTCCCACGGCCGGCGACCCGGATGAGGATGTCGTCGGGTAGCTCGCGCCGGATACGATCGATCTGGTCGAAACCCTTTCCGCGGTAGACGTGTCCGAAGAATCCAACCGCTTTGGGCCGTTCCTGCACCGGGCGGATCTGCGGACGGTCGCAGACCAGGTACGGCAAGTACACGGTGCTCGTCTTCGGATAGGTCTCGTCAACCGACTTTCGTCCCACCTGACTGAGCACGAAGATGGTGCGACGGCCGTAAACCGCGCCCTCCAGCACGCGCGACAGCGGGCGAAGCGGGTAGTGCAGACCGTGCATGATGAGTCGGTGCTTGGCCACGAAACGTGTCCGCGCCGGCCACCAAATACCTTGTGGCGGATCATGAATGGTCGCGGTTACCGGTACGCCGCGCAGGCCCGCGGTCGACCAGAACGGCGCAAGTCCACCCCCGGCCAGTTCGGCATGCACCAACACCCGCCCCGGCGGCCCGGCCGCGACGAGGTCCGCGACGGCTTTGCGGTGCCGCCACAGATCGCGCGCACTGTCCACGCCCGGACCGGCCGTCCGGTGTTCGACCAGTTCGCCGACGTGCGGCCGCAGCCCGGCGATGAGGTTCTCGGCGTAGTCGCCGACGGCTGTTTCATGCAGTGCCGGACCAACATAGACGAGCCGGTACTCGGATAGCGCTGTAGTCATCACCAGAACAACGGCCGAAACTTGCCGGTGTACTTCAGGGCTTCAGGATCTCGCTTCGAGATGACCTTGGCGGGATTGCCCCCGACCACCTCGCACTCGCCGACATCCTTGATCACCAGAGCCTGCGCTCCGACCACGGCACCGCGGCGAATGAGCGACGGCAAGATCATTGCCCGGCTGGCGATCCACGCATAGTCCTCGATCACCGTCGGAATCGGCACCGGCAAGAAGTCCGGATGGTTGATGTCATGGCCGCCGCCGAGGATGTGCACATCGGCGGCGATGATGACGTTGTCGCCGATCCACAGTCCCGCACGGGAATCCAGCAGGCAGCGCGAACCGACGGTCGTGCCGTTGCCGACGGTGAGAAACTCGATATCGAGCACCGTCGTACCGCGCATGATCGCCGACCGCTTACCGATCGTGGCGCCCATCAGCCGCAGGTACCCCTGCCGGATCGTGTGCGAAGGGATGTGCGTGATGAACATGTTGTAGAAAAGCTCACCGAGCCGGTTGCGGGCCTTGCGCCGAAAACCCATGCCCTGCATCTTGAAATCGACTACCCGGCCGTCGGCGTCCAGCACCCACTCGGGCGGCGGAGGCATCTTCAGGTCCGGCGCGGCCGCGACCTTGCGGGCGACGTCCTCGGGATCAGCGGTGGCGGGTTCTACACTCACCTGCTTTGCTCCTGTCCTAGATCCGAAACAACCATAGCCTCGACAATGTCGGCAAAGCTCTTTGTGGGACGCCAGTCGAGGATCGCGGCGGCTTTGCCGGCATCGCCGACCATAGCCGCCCGATCCGCGGGCCGCAGTAGCGCAGAATCACTGTCGATTCGGTCCTGCCAGTCCGCGATTCCGGCCACCGCGAACGCGGCGGCGGCAAAATCGGCGATCGAATGGGTGACCCCGGTCGCCACCACGAAGTCATCACCCTTGCCGTGCAACGCCATCCGGTACATGGCGTCGACGTAGTCGGGTGCCCAACCCCAGTCGCGCCTGATGGTCACGTCGCCAAGCGCAAGTCGGTCCCGGCGGCCTGCGGCAATTGCAGCAACTGCCTTGGTGATCTTGCGGGTGACGAACCGTTCGGGGCGGACGGGCGATTCGTGGTTGTACAGGATGGCGTTGGACGCCTCGAGACCCTTGGCCCGGTACACCTGACACATCATGTGGCCCATGGCTTTTGCCGCACCATACGGCGAGATGGGCCGCAGCGCAGTATCCTCGGTCTGCGGCGAATCCGGTGCGCCGGCGAAGATCTCACAACTCGACGCGTTGATAACGGTGATCTTGCGGCCGGTGCGGTCCTGCGTGCGCAGGCATCCGTCCAGAAGCGCGGCCGTCGACAGCGAGTTCACCTGGGTGGTCGCCACCGGGTCGTCCCACGATGCCGCGACCGACGAGATGGCGGCCAGGTGAAAGACGAGGTCGGGTTCGGCTTCGTCGATGACCCTCGCGATGGATTCGGGTTGTGACAGCTCGGCGCGGTGCACTCCGCGAACTCGGTAACCCCGCTGCGCAAGGTGATCGGACAGGTAGTGGCCGTCCTGCCCGGACAGCCCGGTGATCAGCGCAACGCCGCCGGGCCCGTCAGGTGACATCGACCGCCGCCAACCTGTCGACAGCGGTGTGCAGCTTCTCGGTGAAGACGTCCTCGGTGAACTGCTCGACGTGACGGCGAATCTTGTCCGGGTCGAACGCGGCGGCCTCGAACCGGTCGAGGGCATCGGTGATCGCGCGCGGCTGGGGCTCGTCGAAATACATTCCCGTGACGCCCTCGTCGATGGTGTCAAGGAAGCCGCCGAATCGCAGCGCCACGCTCGGGCGCCCCCATACGCCTGCCTCGATGGGCGTCAGCCCGTAATCCTCGTAGCTCGCCGCGATCAAGGCCCGGCAGTTCTTGTACAGCCATGCCATTTGACCGTCGGTGAGGTCCGACAGCATCAGCACGTTCGGCGTCTTCATCTCGCGCAGCCGTTGGGCATCCGGGCCCTTGCCAACGACGACCAGCTTGCGGTCGGTGCCCGCGAAGGCGCGCACGATGACGTCGACGTTCTTGTACGGCAGCAGCCGCGAGACGACCAGGTAGAAGTCCTCGCCGGAACTGGCCATCTCAGCGATCGGTTCCGTGCTGAACGTCTGCGACATCGCCACGGGCGCGAACATCACCTCGGCATCGATGCCGTAGGTATCGGCAATGCGGCCCTTGATCAGCGTCGAGATCGCGTAGTACTTGTCGGCGGCCAGGGCCTGACGCCGGTCCCATGCCTTGAGGTATGGCCGGGTCAGTGCGAGCGCCGACCGCTTGATCAGGCCGCTCTCGGCCCCCAGGTACTTGTCGGACAGATACAGCCACCTGGCGGGCGAGTAGCAATAGATCAGCTTGCGGCCGTTGGTGCGGAATCCGTGCGACCACCCGCTCGTGCTTGTCAGCACGACGTCGGCGTCGATGAAAACCGACTGCGCGACAAGCGGATATATCGGTAACCCGACGCGGTGGTGCTTGCGCAGCGGAGCGAACTTGTTGGCCGCTGACACCCGCACGTCGCGCTCGGCAAACTCTGGATAGGTGGTCTCGGGATCGTAAAGCATGGTGTAGATGGGTGCTTCGGGAAAAGCCCTGCTCATCGAGAGCACGATCTTTTCCGCACCACCGAGCTGGGTGAGGTAGTCGTGCGCGATCGCGACTCGCGGCCCATCAACGCCGTCGTATTTACGCTCTGCTTGCACGCTGATAAATCCCCTCGAAAGGCTTCGCTGGCCGATTTGCGGACGTATCGCTGGATATCTATTTGCACCCGCAGCCCTATATAGAACCGCAAACTCGTCTCAGTCTCAAGCCACGGGGCGGTTTCGCGCTCGCGTCTTCACGTTTGCTCGCAGTTACGGCCGTTCGGGCCACGGGGCGACCGGTGTCGGCCACGGCAAGCGCCCCGAGCTACCGCGGCATAGAGATAGCACCTCTAAGGACTTAGCTGAGCATTGTGGGAACCCATCCCACAATGGCGCCCTACGGTGCAGTGAATGCCGTCGTGTCGCATGCGACCAAGCAGATGCTCGGTTGCTCCCGCTTTCCGGGCCTTTTCCGGGGAATTCCCGAACCGGAGATGACCGTCGATCGAAGGCCGCACCCCGGGCCGACGACGGGCGTGCGGCGTTGTTCGCGCGGTATAGTGTGGCGTCCCGGCAAACTACCAATCGAAAGTGGGCACATGGGGAACGACGCCGCCGGTTCGGTGATGACAGCCAGGGGCCAAGTTAACTACAAGGACATGACCTCGCTCTGGCAGGGGTACGAGGATCAGGTTCTGGACTTGGCGCGCTCCAACGGCGTGAACACCGTCGCGGAGCTAGGCGGCGGGGCAAACCCGTTCGTCGGTGACGCCGACAAGTGGGGCTTCGCCGAACATCGCATCGTGGTGGACATCTCGGCCAACGAACTCCAAAAGGCGCAGGGCGACGTCGAGACCCGGGTGGCCGATCTTTGCAAACCGATCGAGGGCGAGCTAGGCAGCTATGACCTCGTGTTCTCGAAGATGCTGTGCGAGCACCTGCCCAATCCCCGTGTCTTCCACGAGAATTGCTTCAAACTGCTGCGGCCGGGCGGGCTGTCGGTGCACTACTTCCCGACGCTGTTCACGTTCCCGTTCATGGTGAACAAGATCATCCCTGAGGACCTCGCCCGCAAGATTCTTGACAAGGTCCAGCCCGGCAGGCTCGAGCTCGGCAACCTCGACAAATTCCCCGCGTATTACCGCTGGACCACCGGCCCGACGCGGCGCGCGTACCGGCGCTTCGAGAGCATCGGGTTCCGCGTCGAGCAGTACCACTCCACCTTCGGGCACCACTACTACCATTTCGTCAAGCCGCTGGACGCCGTGGAGCGCGCCAAGAGCAGCTTCCTGCTCAAGCACCCGGTGGCGTCGCTGACGAGCTTCTCGGTGGTCGTACTGCGCAAGCCTGCCTAAGGAGATCTTAAGGACGCGGCGTCGGGGCCGGGTTGGTCGTTCGTTAGCATCGACCACCATGACGAGCGTTACCGAGCCGGCCCCCGAGCACGAGATCGATATCCACACGACGGCGGGCAAGCTGGCCGATCTGCGCAGGCGCAGTGAAGAGACCTTGCACCCGGTCGGCGAGGCAGCGGTCGAGAAGACTCACGCCAAGGGCAAGCTGACCGCCCGTGAACGCATCCTGGCGCTGCTCGACGACGGTTCCTTCGTCGAGTTGGACGCGCTGGCCCGGCACCGCAGCACTAACTTCGGCCTTGCCGATAAACGGCCGCTGGGCGACGGCGTGGTGACCGGCTACGGCACCATCGACGGCCGCGAGGTGTGCATCTTCAGCCAGGACGCCACGGTGTTCGGCGGCAGCCTCGGCGAGGTGTACGGCGAGAAGATCGTCAAGGTGCAGGAGCTCGCGCTCAAGACCGGCCGCCCGTTGATCGGCATCAACGACGGCGCGGGTGCGCGTATCCAGGAGGGCGTCGTCTCGCTGGGCCTCTACAGCCGGATCTTCCGCAACAACATCCTGGCCTCCGGTGTGATCCCGCAGATCTCGCTGATCATGGGCGCCGCCGCCGGCGGGCACGTGTACTCCCCCGCGCTGACCGACTTCGTCATCATGGTCGACAAGACCAGCCAGATGTTCATCACCGGCCCCGACGTGATCAAGACCGTCACCGGTGAAGACGTCACCATGGAAGAGCTCGGCGGCGCGCACACCCACATGGCCAAATCGGGCACGGCGCACTACGTCGCCTCCGGCGAGCAGGACGCCTTCGACTACGTCCGCGAACTGCTGTCCTACCTGCCCGCCAACAACTACAACGACCCGCCGCGGTACGCCGCGCCAGTGCCTGAGGGTGCGATCGAGGACAACCTCACCGACGAGGACGTCGAGCTGGACACGCTGATCCCGGATTCGCCGAACCAGCCGTACGACATGCATGAGGTGATCACCCGCATCCTCGACGACGACGAGTTCCTCGAGGTGCAGGCCGGCTACGCAACCAACATCATCGTGGGGTTCGGCAGGGTCGAGGGCCGTCCGGTGGGCATCGTCGCCAACCAGCCGACCCAGTTCGCGGGCTGCCTGGACATCAACGCCTCGGAGAAGGCGGCCCGGTTCGTGCGGACCTGTGACTGCTTCAACATCCCGATCGTGATGCTGGTGGATGTGCCGGGCTTCCTGCCGGGTACCGACCAGGAATACAACGGCATCATCCGCCGCGGCGCCAAGTTGCTCTACGCCTACGGCGAGGCGACGGTTGCGAAGATCACGGTGATCACCCGCAAGGCCTACGGCGGCGCGTACTGCGTGATGGGCTCCAAGGACATGGGCGCCGACGTCAACGTGGCGTGGCCGTCCGCCCAGATCGCGGTCATGGGTGCCTCCGGCGCTGTCGGCTTCGTCTACCGCCAGGAGCTCGGCGAGGCGGCCAAGAAGGGTGAAGACGTCGACGCATTGCGGCTGCAGCTGCAGCAGGACTACGAGGACACCCTGGTGAACCCGTACATCGCGGCCGAGCGCGGCTACGTCGACGCGGTCATCCCGCCGTCACACACCCGCGGTTATGTGGCCACGGCGCTGCGGCTGTTGGAGCGCAAGGTGGTCCAGATTCCGCCGAAGAAGCATGGGAACATTCCACTGTGAGCGAGGCGAACGATTCAGCGGGAGTGAGCGGGGAGAGAACGTGACCGAAGAAGTCGCACAGCCTGATCCGCACGCGCACGACCCGCACATCAAGGTCCTCAGGGGCGCGCCCACCGAGCACGAACTCGCTGCGGTGGTCGCGGTCGTGGCGGTCGCGGCCGGCACGCCATCCGAGCCCCGTGAGCAAGAAGAGAATCTGTGGGGCCACCCGGTCGACCGGCTGCGCTACACCACCTTCAGCTGGCAGCGGGTGACGCTGCTGGAGCGGACGCACATGCGGAAATGACCCGCATGGTGCTCGCGTCGGCCTCAACGGGCCGCCGTAAGGTGTTGCGCCAGGCCGGAATCGAACCGCTCGTCATCGTCTCCGGTGTCGACGAGGACGCCGTCGTTGCGCATCTGGACCCGGACGCCACCCCTGCAGCTGTCACGACCGCGTTGGCCGCGGCGAAGGCCGAAGCCGTCACGCACGTCCTCGATAATCATGTCGCCGCCGATTGTGTTGTCATCGGCTGTGATTCGATGCTGTACCGCGACGGCGAGCTTCGCGGTAAGCCGTCATCTGTGGACGCGGCCCGCATTGGATGGCAGGAAATGGGCGGCGGGTCGGGGACGCTTTACACAGGACATTGCCTGATTCGGTTGCGGGACAACACGATTACGTACCGCGCCGCCGACGCCACCGCGACCACGGTGAATTTCGGTGTGCCATCACCCGCCGACCTGGACGCATATCTCGCCAGTGGCGAGCCGACGGCGGTGGCGGGCGGCTTCACCTTGGACGGGCTTGGCGGCTGGTTCGTCGACGGCGTCGACGGTGACCCGTCGGCGGTGATCGGCATCGGCCTGCCGTTGACCCGCAGGCTGCTCGAGGGCGCGGGCCTGTCGATCGCAAACCTCTGGACCGCCAACCCGGTCACCCGGTAGCGCGAGCAGACGCAGAATAGCTAGCCATCTTCCCCCGCGACAAGTGGAACTCAAGGCGGTGAGCGAGGCGCCAGGGTTCGCGTCGAACATCATCCACGACGATCGGAATGACCGTCAGCCCGAGATCTTGGAAGTCCGCGTACCGCTTCTTGTCGCGGATCATCTCGACCCGGCCGGAATGCCAGTCGACGCTTTCGTACTCGGCAACCACGCGCTGGTCCGGCCACGCGAAGTCGACTCGGTGCACGGTCCCGTCAAGGGCTCGAATCTCGTATTGCAATTCTGGTAGTGGCAAGCCGTAGTCGATCATGACCAGGCGTGCCTCGCTTTCCATTCCCGACTCCGCTCGACCGTCGGCGTACGGCAGTAGGTCACGCACGGCGACGATGCCACGGCGCCCTTTCTGTTCTCGCACAGCGCTTTCCAACTCTGCGCGAGTGCAACGCATGGAATGCAAGACAGCATCGAGAGTGGCAAGGGCCCTCGGCCGCCGAAGTGTCCGCGCCACCTCGATGGCCGTCCAGGCAGGTGCGGTCGCAAGCCGACCAGCGACATGTTGCAACGGCGCACCCAGCCGCTGGTGGACGTTCAGCCCGGTCGTCGGCCGCAGTCGCACTCCAGGATCGAGAACGTGAACGGCATCTGTGTGCTCGAGATCGAAGCCGTACAGGGCGGCAGCGGTGCCCATGCATGCGACGGCATGCTTGCCCATGAACAGATCCAGCGCCGCCAGACGACCGAGCAGATCTGGCTCCGCCGCGGCATACACGCCATACCAAACGCGAACGAGACCACCATTGCGGACTTGGACGTCCAGCTGCTGACGGGTCATCACAGTTAGCAGCTGCGCGGTGGTGGCGAACCCGCCGAGTTCTTGGACAAGCGTCTGAGCCGCGATGTGCATGTCGAAATCGTGGACGCTCTCACGCTATGCAGCGCCTGACGGCCATGAATTTGGGGATGAAATGCGGACTGTGGAGTACCGAGCAGACGCAGAATCGCACTCCCGAGGCACTCGGAGTGCGATTCTGCGTCTGCTCGCGGGAGAAAGGGCGCGGGAGAAGGGTGAGCTACATCAGGTCGTTCGCGGGGACGTCGTCACGATGCTCGCGATACCACGCCACCGTGCGCTCGAGACCGTCGTCGAGACCGACCTCGGGTGACCACCCCAGCGCCCGCATCTTCGAAATGTCCGGGCAGCGACGCGGAGTGCCGCCGGCTTGAAGCTCCCCTGGCTGGATGTCCAGGTCGATGCCGACGATCTTGCCGATCCGGGCGGCCAGGTCACGAATCGAGACTTCCTCATCGCTACCGATGTGGTAAATCTCGCGGTGCCCGCCCTTTTCGTACATTGTCAGGATGCCCTGGACGACGTCGTCGACGTAGCAGAACGAGCGCGTCTCGGTGCCGTCACCCTGGATCGGGAACGCGCCGTCGCCGGCGTCCTGCGCGGCCAGCGCCCGCATGATGAACTGCGGCTCCACATGCTTCCAGCCCATGTTGGGCCCAAACACGTTGTGCGGCCTGAACACCTGCACCTGCCGGTAGTGATCCTGCGCGTAGTTGAACGCGATCAGCTCGCTGACGATCTTTGACCCGCCATAGGAGTACCTCGGATTGAGGCTGTCCGGCAGCATCAGCGCAATGGTCTCCGGTGTCGGCACCACCGCCGGCGTCTGATAGACCTCCGCGGTTGACGCCACCACCATGTCGGGCACACCGACCTCACGCCCCGCGTTGACCACCGCGAGCGCCCCCCGCAACCCGACGTCGAGCACGAGTTCCGGTCTCTTGTAAAAGTTTTCGGTGCCGTTGATCGCCGCCAGGTGCATCACCACGTCCGCGCCCTTGAATGCGCCTTCGAGCGCGTCCTGGTCGCGCACGTCGCAGGTGAACAGCTCCACTTCGGAAGCCACCTCGGCGAATCGGCTGGCATCGCCACGCACCATCGAGTCAACGACGGCGACGTTCCAGCCATCGGCCACCATGCGCTTGACCAGATACGCGCCGATGAAGCCGCCGCCTCCGGTGATGACGACGCGTCTAGCCATTGCCGACAACCCGTCCACTCTTGCCGACGGCGAAGTACGAGTCGCCGAGTTCGGAAGCCGGCAGGTGGCTGAAGTGGTTCCAGTAGTCGAAGACGAACCCGTCGGGGCTGATGAACTCGCTGATCGTGCGCGGCGAGATGGTGCCGAGCGACGGGTGGTTGTTGCCGATCACTACCACCGACGCACCGCTGACCGCATCCCCGAACCTGTTGAACACATTCTCGTCGGGGAACTCCGAGGCCAACACATCGGGCGGGGTGACCGGGTCGTAGAGGCCGATCTCAGCGTCCGGGTGCGCCTTCTTGAGCGCGTCGAGCACCTTGATCGCCATCGAGCCGCGAAGGTCGCTGGTCTCCGGCAGACCCTTGAAGGCCATCCCGACCAAGCTGATCTTCAGCGGTCCGGCCGCGAGATTGCGCCGGTCGATCTCACTGCTGATGAAGCGGACCGTCTCTTCGGGCTGGCGCTCGTTGACCAATCGGCCCGCCGCGGTGATCTCCAGGCTGATGCCGCGGGTGCGCGCACTCTCCATCAGGATGTGCGGGTCCTTCTCCAGGCACGGGCCGCCGACAAGGCCGGGCAGCGGAATGTTGGTGCGGTTGTAGCCCAACTTGCCCGACGAGATCACCTCGTGCGCACTGACGCCGAACGCGTCGCACATCCGCGCCACTTCGTTGGCGAACGCGAACTGGACATCGCGGAACGTGTTGCTGACCAGTTTCATGATCTCGGCGGTCTCGATATCGGACACCAAAACGATGGAACTGGTAAGGCGGCGGAAAACGGCGGCGGCCCGATCGGCGACCGCAGGATCATCGGCTCCGACAATTTGCGGTAATTCGCGAAGTTCCTGAAGCGCCTTGCCTTCCAATGTGCGTTCCGGGCACATCGCGATATCGAACTTCTTTCCGCTCGCGGCCAGGATCGGCGAAACCACATCGCGTGTCGTACCGACCTTCACCGTCGAGCGAAGGATCACCAACGCCCCGTCGCGCATGTTCTCCGCGATGTCGCGGGCCGCGCCCTCGATCATGTCGACGCGCGCGACGCCGTCGGGCGACAGCGGCGTCCCGACCGTGATGATGTATGTGTCGCAAGAGAAGCTGTTGTCGAACTGCTCGGCGGCGACCAGCTTCTTGGACCTCGTCACGCCCGACAGCGCGTCAGGCAGACCTGTTTCGGTGAAGTGCGGGATGCCCTGATTGGTCATCTCCACCAGGTCGGGTCGCTTCTCCACCCCGATCACCGTGTTGCCCGCTTCGGCAAGCACGGTTGCCAAAGTCAGCCCGACATATCCGAGACCGACTATTCCGACGTCGTAATTTGCTGGCCCAGCCATGAGTCCTCGAGTTCCTAACGCGGAGACGTTGCGACAACAAGTGTTGAGGATACTTTGCCAATGCCAATTCCGGACGATGGGTGTGTGCTGTTTGGCGTGGCGCCTGGGTAGGCTCGTAGTTGTGCCGCTGCCTGCCGACCCGGATCCCGCCCTGCAGTCCTACGCCCACCCTGAACGGCTGGTCACCGCCGACTGGCTCTCTGCCAACCTCGGCCGTGCCGGGCTGGTCATCGTCGAGTCCGACGAAGATGTGCTGCTCTACGACACCGGCCACATTCCCGGTGCGGTGAAGGTCGATTGGCACATCGACCTCAACGACCCGCATGTCCGCGATTACATCAACGGCGCCCAGTTCGCCGAACTGATGAACCGCAAGGGCATCTCCCGCGACGACACCGTGGTGATCTACGGCGACAAGAGCAACTGGTGGGCCGCCTACGCGCTGTGGGTGTTCACCTTGTTCGGCCACCCCGACGTTCGACTGCTCAACGGCGGGCGCGACCTGTGGATTTCCGACGGCCGAGAGACCTCGCTCGACGTGCCGAGCAAGGCGACGTCTGGCTACCCCGTCGTCGAACGCAACGACGCACCCATCCGCGCCTACAAAGAGGACGTGCTCGGTGTCCTCGGCGCCCAGCCCTTGATCGACGTCCGCTCGCCGCAGGAGTACACCGGCGAACGCACTCACATGCCGGACTATCCCGAGGAGGGTGCGCTGCGCGGCGGCCACATCCCCACCGCCAGGTCCATCCCGTGGGGCAAGGCCGCCGACGACAGCGGGCGGTTCCGCAGCCGGGCCGAACTCGACGAGCTGTACGGCTTCCTGCCGCCGGACGACGCGGACCCGAAGACCATCGTGTACTGCCGCATCGGTGAGCGCTCCAGCCACACCTGGTTCGTGCTGACCCACCTGCTCGGCAAGCCCGGCGTGCGCAACTACGACGGATCGTGGACCGAGTGGGGCAACGCGGTTCGCGTTCCCGTCGCTGTTGGGGAAGAGCCGGGCGACGCGCCATGACCGTGCCGGCCGCGCTGGCCGAAGTGGTCAACGATTTCAAGGAGATGCAGGGCCAGGACAAGCTGCAGCTTCTCCTGGAGTTCGCCAATGAGCTACCGCCGCTGCCCGCGGACCTCGAAGAGGCCTCGATGGAGCCGGTGCCCGAATGTCAGTCGCCGCTGTTCTTGCACGTCGACTCCGCCGATCCCGACCATGTGCGGCTCTTCTTCAGCGCACCGGCCGAAGCGCCGACTACGCGCGGGTTCGCCGCCATCCTTGCCGCGGGGCTCGACGAGCAACCGGCTGCGGTCATCCTCGCCGTGCCCGACGATTTCTACACCGATCTGGGACTTGCCGCACTGATCAGCCCTCTTCGGCTGCGCGGGATGTCGGCGATGTTGGCCCGGATCAAGCGACGACTGCGGGGCGAGTAGAGGGCCGTCCAGTATCGCCCTTAAACTGCGCGGGATACATTCTTAAAGACGTTTCTTAGAGAGATGCCAACCAGGAGGCGAAGTGCCTAGTCACGCCAGCTCAAAGATCTCCAAGGTGCTTGTCGCCAACCGCGGTGAAATCGCGGTCCGGGTGATTCGGGCGGCCAAGGATGCCGGGCTGGGAAGTGTGGCGGTGTACGCCGAACCCGATGCCGACGCGCCGCACGTGCGCCTGGCCGACGAGGCGTTCGCGCTGGGTGGTCAGACATCGGCCGAGTCCTACCTCGACTTCGCCAAGCTGCTCGACGCCGCCGAGAAGTCGGGTGCCAACGCAATCCACCCGGGTTACGGATTCCTTTCCGAGAACGCCGATTTCGCGCAGGCGGTCATCGACGCGGGCCTGATCTGGATCGGCCCGAGCCCGCAGTCGATCCGCGACCTCGGCGATAAGGTGACCGCGCGTCACATCGCCGCCAAGGCGCAGGCGCCGCTGGTGCCCGGCACCCCGGATCCGGTGAAGAACGCCGACGAGGTGGTGGACTTCGCCAACGAGTACGGCGTGCCGATCGCGATCAAGGCGGCCTTCGGCGGCGGCGGGCGTGGGATGAAAGTCGCGCGCACTATCGAAGAGATTCCCGAGCTGTTCGAATCAGCGACCCGCGAGGCCGTGGCGGCGTTCGGCCGCGGTGAGTGCTTCGTCGAGCGTTACCTGGACAAGCCGCGCCACGTCGAGGCGCAGGTGATCGCCGATCAGCACGGCAACGTCGTCGTCGCGGGCACCCGTGACTGCTCGCTGCAGCGCAGGTTCCAGAAGCTGGTCGAGGAAGCACCGGCGCCGTTTCTCACCGACGCGCAGCGCAAGGAGATCCACGAGTCGGCCAAGCGCATCTGCAAGGAAGCGGGCTACTACGGTGCCGGCACCGTGGAGTACCTGGTCGGCCAGGACGGCTTGATCTCCTTCCTCGAAGTCAACACCCGCCTGCAGGTCGAGCACCCGGTCACCGAGGAGACCGCGGGCATCGACCTGGTGCGCCAGCAGTTCAGGATCGCCAACGGCGAAGCACTCGACATCACCGAAGACCCGACACCGCGTGGGCATGCCATCGAGTTCCGCATCAACGGCGAGGACGCCGGTCGCGGCTTCTTGCCTGCGCCCGGCCCGGTGACCAAATTCGAGCCGCCCAGCGGGCCCGGCGTTCGGCTGGACTCCGGTGTGGAGTCCGGCTCCGTGATCGGCGGTCAGTTCGACTCGATGCTGGCCAAGCTCATCGTCTACGGCGCCACCCGCGACGAGGCGCTGGAGCGGTCACGGCGTGCGCTTGCCGAATTCCACGTCGAGGGCCTGGCCACCGTCATCCCGTTCCACCGCGCGGTCGTGTCCGACCCCGCGTTCATCGGCGATCACGACGGCTTCACGGTGCACACCCGGTGGATCGAAACCGAGTGGGAGAACACTGTCGAGCCGTTCACCGGTGGGGATCCCATCGAAGAGGAAGACACCATTCCCCGGCAGACCGTCGTCGTCGAGGTGGGCGGTCGCCGGCTGGAGGTATCGCTGCCGGGCGACCTGGCGGTCGGCAACGGCGGCGCACCGGCCGGTGGCTCCGGCGTGGTCCGCAAGAAGCCGAAGGCACGCAAGCGCGGCTCGCACAGCGGTGCGGCCGCCTCCGGTGATGCGGTCACCGCGCCGATGCAGGGCACCGTGGTGAAGGTCGCCGTCGAGGAGGGCCAGCAGGTCGCCTCGGGCGATCTTGTGGTGGTCCTCGAGGCGATGAAGATGGAGAACCCCGTCACCGCGCACAAGGACGGCACCATCACCGGCCTGGCTGTCGAGGCGGGCGCGGCCGTCACTCAGGGCACGGTGCTCGCCGACATCAAGTAGTCAGTCGGGGGTCACCAGGCTGCGTTGTTCCAGCTGCGTGCCGAAGTACGTTCCTTCGGGGTCGACGACGACGGTCTTCGACTCGTCGCCGTGGCGCGCCAGGGATGTCCTGGCCATCTGCTCGAACGAAATCTTGTCGGCCCCACCGATATTCACGACGCCGTTCAACGGCTGAGCCGTCGCGGCGCGGGCGACATCGGCGGCGACGTCGTCGGCGGCGACGGGCTGGATCAACGCGTCGGGTACCCGCACCTCGTCTCCTACGGTCATCGACGCCGTGATGGCGTCGGTGAACTCGGCGAACTGCGTGGCCCGCACGATCGTGTACGGCAGCCCCGATTCGGTGACCAACTTCTCCTGGACGACCTTGGCGCGCATGTAGCCACTCAGGGGTAGTCCGTCGACGCCGACGATCGACAGCGCGACGTAATGTCCGACTCCCGCGGCCTTGGCGGCGGCCACCAGATTGGTGGTCGAGGCGGTGAAGAACTGCAGCACCGGATCGTCTTCGAACGACGGCGAATTCGTCACGTCGACGAGTGCGGCCGCTCCTGCCAGCGCGTCGGCCAGGCCCTCGCCGGTGAGCACGTCGACACCGGTCGAACGTGACGATGCAACCACTTCGTTTCCCTGCCGGGACAGCAGGTCGACAACCTTCGTCCCGATCAGCCCGCTGGCCCCGACCACCGTGATCTTCACGTCCCTATGCCTACCATTACTCGCGTGGAGCCGGTCGAGATTAACGCGGGTGCCTGGTACCTGCGGGCACCGCGCCAGGACGAGCTGATTGACGACCGGCCCGCACTGGCGGCACTCGGCGAGACCGATCCCGAGTACGTCGCGCGATGCGACGCACAGTGGGCATCAGAAACGGGCTACACGTGGGCGGTCTGTGAGCCGACGACCGGGGAGATGCTTGCCGAGGTCACCGTCGACCCGGCGGCCGCGACCTTGCGTACGCGAACGCGCGACGGCCACGCCGACGCCGCGGCGACCGCGGCGCAGTCAGTGCGCCGGTTCGCCAACGCGGTGCTCGGGCTGGCGATCACCTGACGTCGATGTCGTGACCGGACGCCAGGTCGGCGCAGTCCACCGCGACCACATCGGACCTTGCGGCCAAGAACGGCCGCGCGCCCTCGTCACCGCTCAGCGTTTCGAGCAGTTCGGCCCACAGCCGACGCGGCACGACGACGGGATGTCCCGGGCGGTCGCCGTAGCGGGCACGCGCCAGTCCCGACGGCGACGACATTGCGCTGTCCAGCACCCGCCGCACGACGTCCGCGCCGACGTCGGGGGTGTCGACGGTGTGCAGCACCGCGTAATCGGCATCGATGGCGGACAAGCCTGCGCGCAGCGAGGCGCTCAGCCCGTCCGACCAGTCATCGGCGATGACCGCGCGGGCGGGCGGCGGCACGTCGACGACAGCGGCGCCCAGCACCACCACGACGTCGTCGCAACCACCGCCGCACAGTGCGTCGACCCCGCGGCCGAGCCACGCTCCTTGCTGGGCAAGTACCTTGGGCCCGCCATAGCGCGTCCCCGCGCCCGCGGCAAGCAGCACACCGGCGCAGGTAGGTCTGTTCGGCATGCAGACATTATCGGTGTCCGGCAAATAGCGGGCGTGAGCTGGGTTTATTAAATTCCGTCAGAAGCGATTGAAGGCACGCTGCAGTGCGCGTAGGGTTCAACCAGGTTGAGGTCACAGCCACACTGGATACGTCATCGACGTGCAGGGCAAGAACGCCCACCCTGCAGTGAAGGCTTTGAAAAGCAGGGCCCCGAATATTGACGTGAGCCACAGGACGAAATCCCGTATTCCGACTGATGGAGTCACAATGTCTATCAACAACCCCACTCGACCGGTCTCGCAGGAAACCGGCATCGATCGCACCGATTGCCACGGCGCACATTTCGCCACTCGCTGGACCCACAATGCGCTGGCAATCATCAGTGCCCACGGCGAACTCGACGCCGCCAACGCGCAGCAGTTCGTCGACTACGCACTGCGCCACGCACCGCGGACCGAACGCCTGGTGCTGGACCTCTCCGGCGTGGAGTTCTTCGGCACGGCGGGCTTCTCTGCGCTGCATTCGGTGAATGTGCGCTGCGCAGGCGAGAAGATTCAATGGGCGATGGTGCCGAGCGCAGCGGTCAACCGCCTGCTTCGGATCTGCGATCCTGATTCGGCCCTGCCGATCAGCGGCAGCGTCGACGCCGCGCTCTCTGTTGTTCAGGGTGAGCCGCCCCCGCTATTGCAGCTGGTCTCGAAGACGAGTTAGCGATTTAGCCAACAGTCGGGATACATGCATCTGCGAGATGCCGACCCGCTCGGCGATCTGGGTCTGGGTCAGCGACTCGAAGAACCGCAGCACCAAGACAGTCCTTTCACGCTCGGGCAACGCAGCGAGCAACGGGCGCAACGCTTCTCGGTTCTCGATCTGGTCCAGTCCGCTGTCGACGTCGCCGAGCGTGTCCGCGATCGCGGGCGCGTCCTCGGTGCCGCTGCCGCCGCTGTCGATCGACAGTGTGTTGTAGGAGCTACCGGCCACCAGGCCCTCGATCACCTCGTCGCGGTCCATCTCCAATTCGAGGGCGAGCTCCGAGGCGGTCGGCGCGCGGCCGAGTCGTTGTGACAATTCCCCGGTCGCCGCGCCGAGCCGCAGATGCAGCTCCTTGAGCCGGCGGGGCACCTTGACCGACCAGCTGTTGTCCCGAAAGTGCCTGCGGACCTCACCCATGATGGTCGGCACCGCGAACGACACGAAGTCCGAGCCTGCGTTCACATCGAACCGGATCACCGCGTTGACGAGGCCGACGCGAGCGACCTGAACCAGGTCGTCGCGAGCTTCGCCCCGGCCGTCGAAACGCCGCGCGATGTGATCAGCCAACGGCAGGCACCGCTCAACGATGCGGTCACGCTGCCGCGTGAACTGCGCCGACTCTTCGGGTAGGTCGAGTAGCTCGCGGAACATGTCGGCGACGTCCGCGTACTCAGAGTTCGATCTCGATGACGAACCCTTCGACGACGTCGGGGTCACTGCAGCGAGCTCGCTCGCCTTGTCGTCATGGAAATGCCGAACATCTGCGCGCCCTGCGGCCCCTGGCCGTCCTGGAAGGTTCGCACCTCATCGGTCAGCGAACTCAACACGTGCCAGCTGAAACTGCCAGGAGCAAGGATGTCGGGACTGTTGCAGGTGGTGGACGCCTCGACGACCACGGCGTCGGGTTGTGGATCGACCACCAGCAAGAGCGTCGAATCGGGAACGGCCGACCGGATCAGCCGGGTACAGGCCTCGTCGACTGCGAGCCGCAGATCCGAGACGGCGTCGAAATCGAGGTCCTCAAACGTTCCGACGGCCGCAACCAGGGTGCGTAACAACGCAAGGTTTTCCAACCTTGCGGCCACCCGAAGTTCGACCGACCCGTCGCCGCGCGTGTGCCCGTTGTTGGTGTTCGCAACGTGGGCCATTGGACCTCCCGGAAATTTCGAAGCGACACTACCCCAAGCCGATTCCCAGCTAACCACAGGCACTCTGATCACTCGGACGCATCAGCGTGTGGCAACGCGCCCGGCTGGGTAATCCTCGGTCATGGAGATTCATCCGAATACCGGGAACGGTGAGCCGGTCGACAACCGGCCACTGCGCCGCATACTCATCACCGCAGGATTGGTGCTGGCAATTCTCATCCTGATCGCGGTAGCGATCTACGCGGGCGCGTTCGTCATCCTTGCGCCGATGATGCAGTGACACCGCCAATGCCGCACCCGCAATTTCAGTCTCCACCATTGTGCCGATGCAGTACCCCGCCTCCGATGGCGGTCAAACACGATTGTCGAAACTGTGATGTGCAGGGGTTGACGTGCGACTCCGGCGCAGCTCAGTAACCGGCCCCGGCCTGCGGCGGGTGCGCCGCGGACGTGGGTTCTGCTATCAGCAGCCCGATGGGAGTCCGGTCACCGATAGCGAAACACTGCAACGCATCAAGGATCTCGTCATCCCTCCGGCGTGGAAGAAGGTGTGGATTTGCCCTCATCCCAACGGGCACATCCAGGCGGTAGGGACCGATGTGGCCGGCCGACGTCAGTACCTGTATCACCAGCAATGGCAGGAGGAGCGGGCCGAGGAGAAGTTCGACAGGGTGCTGGACATGGCGCCCAGGCTGCCAGACATGCGTCGACAGATCGCCGCCGATTTAGGTCGCCGCGGACTGCAACGCGACCGGGTGCTTGCACTCGCATTGCACCTGCTCGACCTCGGATACTTCAGGGCGGGCGGTGAACAGTATGCGGAGGAGAACAATTCGTTCGGAATCTCGACGCTGTTGTGTGAGCACGTGACGCTTGCGCGTGAGGCCGTTGAGTTCGACTACCCGGCCAAAAGTGGCGTGCGCCGCACGCTGGTCATCGATGACCCCGAGGTGATGCGCTCGGTGCGTGCCCTGGTGCGACGCCCGGATCGGACCGACCGCTTGCTGGTCTGCCGCAATTCGTCGGGGTGGACCGACGTGCACGCCGACGATCTGAACGCTCGGTTCAAGGAACTCGTCGGCGAGGAGTACACCGTCAAGGACCTCCGCACCTGGCATGGGACGGTTCTCGCGGCGGCGGCGTTCGTCGACGCGGATCCTCCGGTCAACAAGACGGTCACCAAACGGGTCGAATCGGCCGTGATGAAGGAGGTCGCCGAGGAGCTGGGCAACACCCCTGCGGTGGCGCGGTCCTCCTACGTCGACCCTCGGGTGGTGGAGGGCTACGAGCGGGAGTTGACCATCGCGCCTGCGGTGCGCCGCGCCGCGCGGATCAGGCGCCCAGGTGAACGTCAGGCGCTTCTCGAGAGAAGCACCACACGGTTGATCCGCAAGGTCGCCAAGGGCATCAAGAGCTGAGGTCTTCATCGCGCCATCGTTAACGCGAAACAGCTTGCGCTGCAGGTCAATTTCTGCCAACAAGCGCCCTCGGTCGGAATTGGGCGAAACCGTAGTTTCGGAGTCGCAACCAGGGGTATCCCCGCCCCATGCGAGACAGCAAAGAACTTCCAGACGACGTGCCCGTCGCTGACGCGGTCGAGCAAAACCGCATGGCCAGCGAACCGGTTGTCGACGAAGAGTCGTCCGCCGAGCCGGCCGGTGAGGTGCCCCTGGAGGCGAGCCCGCCGGACTGGCAGGAACAGAGCGAAATCGTCGACCTGGACCCTGACGAAGAACGGGTGGAATGACCGATCCCGGGTATCGGCTGTGAGGCGTCACACCCCCGGTCGCCACGTTTAGCACCCAAGGACCACGGGAACTCAGTTGCTGCGCGGGTAGACTCCCGCCGTATGGCCCGAACTCGGGGCCCGGCGCTCAAGAAACGGGCGGACCAATCTACTGCTTAGAGCGGAAGGTAACCATGACCGACAAGAAGAACAGTGGCCCTGAAGAAGGTGTCAAGGGCGTCGTCGAAGACGTCAAGGGCAAGGCCAAGGAAGCGGTCGGCACCGTCACAGGCCGTGACGACCTAGTCCGCGAGGGCAAGGCCCAGCAGGACAAGGCCGACGCTCAGCAGGATGTCGCGAAGAAGGAAGCGCAGGCCGACTCGGCTCGCGCCGGCGCGGCAGCTGCCGAGAAGCGTCAAGAGGCGGAGCAGCGGCCGTAACAGGCTCAACGAAAAGGCCCAGCCAATCGGCTGGGCCTTTCTCGTGTTCCGACTAGCTGCTCGGACGCTGACGCTGAGCATCGGGATGGTCTGCGTACCAACGCTCTTCGATGCGACGCACTCGAATGTGCTCAATGGCCAACCACATCGCACCGATGACAAACCCGGCGCCGGCCAGGGCAGCCAATGTCAGTCCGACATCGTGGTGACTGGTCGCAAACGCTGCTAAGCACGAGACGAACAACACCAGGGCGACGCCGATTACGATGAGCCCCGGCATGATCTTGTTGTCTTTCATCGACTCTCCGGCATGCGGACGTGTCGTCCTCGCATGGTCGACGGGATCCTTCGGGCCTTTCATGGGTACTCCTCCTTCTCCCATACCTCTACCCGCCGTAGATGGGCTGATTTCCACGGTAGAACTCCCCGACCACGTTGTGGGGGGAACAACACCTTTCGCCCATTCATCGCGGTTATCCGCCGAACACCGCCGGCCCGGCCAGGGCGGGCATGCTCATCGTCACGACGAGCAGCATCAGCGTCAGCAGGAACCAGCCGGCCCCCTGCCATGCCCACCAGGTTTCTTCTTTGCGCCATGCCTGATAAGCGCGGAAGAAGGCGCGCAGTCCGCCGATCAGCAGGATCACCGGCGCGCCGATGGCCAGCAGTGTGCGCTGCGGCGCCCCGCAGGCCACGATGTCGGCGGTCGCCCCGTCGCAGGTGCTGACCCACACCGCGGCGACGACGACGAACACCACGCCAGCCACTGCGAAGCCGAGGCCGAAACGCACCGCGTCGCGGACGTGGGCATCGTCCTGGCGCAGGTCATTGGGATCCTGATACACGGCCACCTACTCGGGAAAGTCGCAGTTCAAACCGCCTGATTGACGTCCGAGAGAATTCCCGCGCACCGGGATGGGTAAACCTCAGGGGCCGACGCGGAAATGCGCGGTCAGCAGCAGCCTGTCGTACACCGCCCTGGCGGGCAGGACCTCGTCGTAGCGCAGATCCAGGAAGTCTTCGACGATTTGCTCGGCGAGAACCCGCAGTTTGACGTTGGTTTCCTGGGACCGCCACTTGAGGAGTTCGAAAGCCGAGTCTGCGCTTATCCGATAGATGAGCATCAGCATGCCTTTGGCCTGTTCGATGCCACCCCGCGCCTCGGCGATCTCGGCGATCGCCTCGCTGACGACCTGGTCATGGGCTTCCCGTATCGACGGCGTGACGTCGACATAAAAGCCGTGGGTGCCGACCACGCTGTTATTGCCGTCGAAGAGCTGATCCCCCACGACGACGACATGGTGAATGTCGCCGCGGGTGTCGATGATCCGATGCCGGGTCGAAAAGCCTCCCGAGGTGCGGCGGATCTCGTCCAGCGTCGCGGCGACCTGGCCGTAGTCGTCAGGGTGCTTGTGCGACAGCACGAGGTCGGTGGTCGGGTGCACCTGTCCGGGCTCGTAGCCGTGCATCCGCTCGACCTGGGGCGACCATTCCCAACGTTCATCGGCGAAGTAGAACCGAAACCAGCCGACCCGTTGTGGTTCACCCCCGGCAAGGGCTTGCTCGACGGGCGTTTGCCCCTCGAGGTCGGTCAACTCATCGGTCATACGGTGCAGATTAGCCCGACGATCTGTGCCCGGGCATTTGAGTTTGAAAGCCGATTCGCTATTGGGATATTCGGGTTATCGGATGGGTCGGGCACCTGCTCCGTCGGGCTGCTGGTCGGACCGAGCGCGCGAGCGCGTCTTGTTTCGAGGTATCGGTTCCGGTCCCCGCGAAACGAGTTCCTCCGCCACCAGGGCGAGCCGGGTGTTGGTGTTCTGCGAAAGCTTTTTCAATAGTTCGAATGCGCGGACCGCGTCGACGTCGAACCGTTCCATGATGATGCCCTTGGCTTGACCGATGATGTCTCTGCTGGCCAACGCGGACCGAAATTGCAGTCGTTCGTCGTCCGCA
This sequence comes from uncultured Actinomycetota bacterium, assembly GCA_963711755.1. GTDB lineage: Bacteria > Actinomycetota > Actinomycetes > Mycobacteriales > Mycobacteriaceae > Mycobacterium. Next base: position 367,987 of record CAVQFK010000022.1, on the reverse strand, counting down.
ATCAGCGCGACTGCCGCATGAGTGGCGAGCATCGCGCCGACTGCTTCATTCTGGATGTTGAAGACGTCAGGCTTGAGCCCGAAAAGGTTCAGGGCCCCCATCCGGGCGTTGTGCGTGTAGAGCTGGAACGACATCAAGCTGTGGACTCCGGCCGCAACGGCCGCTCCGGCAAAGCCCGGCCACCGCGAATCTTCGCGCAAGTCATTGCTCATCACCATCGGATTACCGATAGCGGCGTCCAGGCACGGTCCTTCGCGGAATCGCTTTTGTAGATCATCGATTTCAATTGCGAGCTGTGAAGTCGCGGCTATGGACCGGAAAAGTTCAGCCCCCACGACCAGTAGGACGTCCGCAGATTCGACACCGTCAATTAGGTCAACGGCACTCGCCGTCACGCCGAGCAAAGTGACATCGATTTCAGTCGGCTGGGCGAATTGCTTGGTTAGTTCCGTCATTGCGTGCCGAAGCACCTCGGCGTACTCGCGATCGTTCATAACGACGGCCCCCTGTAGGGAAAGCGTTCGAAGCGAAGCGGGCCAGAGAGAAGAATGATCACAAGGTCCGTCGGGAACCCTTAGCGACTGGGTGAACCGCGCGCGTGACGGCGGTAGCCATCCCAACGCATATCCCACCTTACTCGCCGCTAGGTCATACAGACCAGGTCTGACCGGCCGATATTGCCGTGGAGCTGACGATATGGATGTGCTGACGACGGGCCAGCCACACCGCAGCGACCGGTGAATAGCAGCGCAGCGCCGTTGGTGATGACGTGCTGCCACGGAAGGTCATCACCGTTCCCTGTTCGTATACCTAGGCCGACCCGGTACACCACCGCCTGAGCAGTGGAGGCCTCCAGGCCGCAGGTCCGCACGGCCACCCAGCCCGCGAAGAGCGCGGCGCTGATGACGATGGCCGGCCACGGCGTGCGGAACAGAACACTGAGCGCCCGGCCAACAGGGCCACAGCGCGTTTCGAAGGTGCACGCCCCGACGGCCTGAAGGATCCACCCGCGAAAGATATACTCCACCAATACTATCCAGATGATCAGCTGCGAAAGCTCGTCAACCTGCTGCCAGCCGCTCGAGGTGACATCAGTGGCGTTAGTGGTGGCGATCGCCGAGCCGTCCACGGAAAAGTCGCCCAGCAGCGCGGTGCCAACGACCACTGCGCAGAACCCGGCGGGCAAGTCCGAGACAGACTGCGAGCCAGCGCCAACGAATCCGGGCCGCGACGGACGATAACGTCCCCGCCGGCCGCTGCTGCTCCTCCTTCGCAGAGGCAAACACCGCGAGTAGAACCGCCAGCAGAACCAGGACGGCCAGCACCGCCTCGAAGACAGCGTCGAGCGTCGCGTTCCCGAAAATCGAAAAGCCCAGCTGCCACACGATATTCGGGATATCGCCCACACCGAATCCGTCGAGCGCCATGGCGAAGATGGCCGCTGCCGCGACAAGAGCGCCATAGACGGCGCCGTACCAGCGCCAGAACCTATTGCCCCAGAAGGCGAAGTGTCCGATTCCAATGGTCATGCGCGGTGACTCCCCACTTGTGTTGCCCACCTCAGCTGGGTGGCTGTCACAGGTAGGAGCACCGACCACACGCCCGTCGCAAACTTTTCAGAACTTTTTCTGGCCGCCCTGACACGCGCCGCGGTTATCCGCAGGCGTCGGTGGGCGCACCTACTATTCGGCCGTGGTCCGCATCAGGCTCTACCTCGCGTTCGGCGTAGCGGCCGGGATCGCCGCCTACCTCCTGGGCATGGACCCGATATGGAGCATCGCGATCGGCGCGCTCGCGCCGGCGGCTCTGGTCGCGGCGCTCCATTTCCTGCGCGGCACCCTTGACGGCCTGAGGACCACGCGTGATGAGGCCGCGGAAATGTCCGGTGTCGAGTTCGAGGATTACATCGCGCGGATCGCGCGCTCATCCGGCCTTCCGGTGATCATGACGTCGGTCACGGGCGACTGGGGCGTCGACCTCATCGTCGGCAAACGACCCAATCGCCTTGCCATTCAATGCAAACGGCAAGCCCGTCCCGTCGGGACAAGCGCGGTGCAAGAGGTGGTCGCGGGTGCGCCGATGCAGGACTGCAGCAGGACCATGGTCGTCACCAACCACGAATTCACCCCTGCGGCACGCAAACTCGCGGAGTTGCACGGGTGCGAGCTTGTCGGACGCGACGAGCTGTCCCGTCTGCGGTCCATCATCCGGCGCCTCAGCGAGCCCTCTGAGGCCGACACGGCCTAGCTGAGCGCTTCCCGTACCGCGGCCACGGCCTCGTCGATCTCCTCGCGCGACACCGTCAGCGCCGGGCGGAACCGGACGCTGTCGGCGCCGCTGGCCAACATGACGACCCGACGGTCCCAGAGTCGGCCGACGAGCTCGTCCCGCGCAGCGGCAGTCGGCAGACTGAACGCACACATCAGGCCGCGGCCCCTGACGTCGAGTACGACTCCGGGGAACTCCGCCGCCAGATCTTCGAGCCGGTCGAGCAGGTAGCGGCCGGCCTTGGCTGCGCGGACCAACAACTCGTCGGATTCGATGATCTCCAGGATGCGCCGCGACCGCACCATGTCGACGAGGTTGCCACCCCAGGTCGAGTTGATCCGGGAGCTCACGGCGAACACATTGTCGGCTACCTCGTCGACCCGGCGCCCGGCCATGACGCCGCACACCTGGGTCTTTTTGCCGAACGCGACCACGTCGGGCTGCACCTCGAGTTGCTGGTAGGCCCAAGGGGTTCCGGTCATCCCGCAGCCGGTCTGCACTTCGTCGAAGATCAGCAGCGCATCGAACTCGTCGCACAGCTCACGCATGGCCGCGAAGAACGACGGCCGGAAGTGCCGGTCGCCGCCCTCGCCCTGAATCGGCTCGGCGATGAAGCACGCGATGTCGTGCGGATGGGCCTCGAACGCCGCACGGGCCTGGCGCAGTGATTCGGCTTCGACGGCGTCCATGTCGGCGCCGGGCTTCAGGTACGGGGCGTCGACGCGCGGCCAGTCGAACTTCGGGAAGCGGGCGACCTTGTTGGGGTCGGTGTTGGTCAGCGACAGGGTGTAGCCGCTGCGGCCGTGAAATGCCCCCCGCATGTGCAGGACGCGACTGCCGAGTTCCGGATCGATGCCGTGCGCCTCGTTGAACCGGCTCTTCCAGTCGAACGCCACCTTCAGCGCGTTCTCGACGGCCAGCGCTCCCCCGTCGACGAAGAACAGGTGGGGTAGCGCGGGATCACCGAGCACGCGCGCAAACGTGTCGACGAAGCGCGCCATCGGCACGCTATAGACGTCGGAGTTGCTCGGCTTGTTCACCGCGGCCTGTGCGAGCTCGGCCCGGAAGTCCTCGTCGTCGGCAAGCGCCGGATGGTTCATCCCAAGCGCGGACGACGCGAAGAAGGTGAACATGTCCAAGTAGCGCGCGCCGGTCCGGGCGTCCACCAGGTAGGAGCCCGACGAGCGATCGATGTCGAGGACGAAGTCGAGGCCGTCGGCGAGGATGCTGCGCTCCAGTACGTCGCGGACGTCGACGGGGGCGATTCCGGTGGGTGTCAGGACAGCGGTCATGGAGCCATCCTAACAACATTTTTACGGTGATCATGCCTCCAGCTCGGATTTATTACGGTTTGCGAATTGACAGGTGCGGCAATCCCCTAGTCCATGGCCGTATTCCGTACCCCGCGATTGCCCATGCCCGGACTCGGATTGATGACCGCGCCGCTACGGATGGCCGCAGCAGGCACCCGGATGGCGCTCGACGCTTCGGGGTCATTGGCGGCGCTCGCCGTCGAGGCCGTCGGCGGTCCGCCGGCCCGGCGTTACAGCGCCAACGGGGACCGGTGCTGGATCGAGGTTCGCGGCCTTGGCGGCGAGCACCGGTCGGCCATCGGCAGTGAAGTCCTCAAAGCAGTGAAGGGCACGGCCGGGGTGAAAAAAGCGGTGCTGAACCGCGCAGTAGCCAGGATCGTGGTGACGGTCGACGACGAGGGTCCCACGGTGCAAGAACTGTGCAAGGTCATCGCCGACGCCGAGCGGAACGTCAACGTAGCCAACCAACCGGCGCTGAACCTGCCGGGCGACGACGTCCTGTTGCTGGCCCGGACCGTTGGCGCGGCCGCGGGAGCCGCCGGCCTCGGCCTCGCGGTGACGGGCAGCATCCTGCGATTGCGTGGACTCCCGGACGCGTTCTCGGCGATACCGACACTGGCCGACCACGTGCCGCAGGTGCGCAGACGAATCGAGCAGCGCATCGGTTCCGACGGTGCCGACCTGCTGTTCGCCGTGGTGAACTCGAGCGCCGCGGCCCTGACCGTCTCGCCCGTCTCTGCGGTGTACGAGGCCGCGAACCGGGCGATGTTGGCGGCCGAGGCATGGAACGGCCACACAGCGTGGCACAACTACGAACCAGAGCTGGCCGCACACGCCGCGAGTGACCACGAGACCGACTTCAACTTCTCACCGAACGAGGGCGCAGCGGAGCGTTATGCGAACCGTGCCGGGATGGCCAGCGTCGGCGCAGCGGCCGCGCTCGGACTGGCATCACGCAACATCGGCACCGCCGGGGCAGCGGCGATTGTCGCCGCCCCCAAACCCGTGCGCGCCACCCGCGAGGCGTTCGCCTGCGCTCTGGGGCGCGGTCTCGGCACTACGCACGACGCGCTGATCGTGCGGCCCCGGGCACTGCGCGTGCTTGACCGGGTGGACACCATCGTCATCGATCCTCGCGCCCTCTACACCGACGACCTCATGGTGAGTCGGGTTCGCGGGTTGACCAATTCGCATCGCGCCGAGGCGTGGGAGGCGGCGCGCGCCGCACTCGCCGACGGCAAGCTGGGCCCCGGCTGGCACCGCCTCGCTGACATTGCGAACGCGAAAGGCAAGGGTGACGCACTTGTCAGCCCGGTGCGCGATCCCTTCGCGGCGGCCGTGCTCGCAGAGGCGCGGCGAGCACATCCCACGGTGGTTTCCGTTCGCGACGACGGATTGCGCTCTCTGGCACAGGGCTTCGATTCGCTGGAGCCGATTGACGACGGTCTGGACGACGCCCTGGCCGATGCGGTGGCCAGCGCCAAGGCCGACGGAAGAACCGTCCTGTTCCTGAGCGTGCCCGCCATGTCGGTCCCTCAGTCGGCCGACGTCACGATCGGGGTGCACAGGGAAGGCAGGCAGCCACCGTGGGGCGCAGACATATTCGTCAAGGACCTCACCGCCGTATGGCGCATCCTGCATGCGATGCCCGCGGCACGCGACGCCAGCGCCAAGGGTGTTCAGCTGTCGATGTCAAGCTCTGCGCTCGGCTCGCTGATGTTGATCCCGAATGTGATTGGCGCGGGCCCGATTTCCGTGCACACCGGGGCCATCGCTGGCCTGCTGTCCGGAGCCGGATCGGGCCGCAGGGTCTTCCGCGATGCGCTGCCGAGTCCCGAACCTGGACAGGACTGGCACGCGCTGCCGGTGGATGAGGTCCGCAAGCTGTTGCCACCACCGCAAGGGGAAGACGAATCGCAGGCCTCAGCGGTTTCGCGGATCGTCGACGGCGTGCCCCCTGCGCGCCTGCTGCGCGGCGCGGTCGTCGGATCCACCGGCTACGTCCGCGATTTCGTCGGCGAGATCCGGGCGAACCTGGCCGATCCGCTCACCCCGATCCTGGTCACCGGCGCGTTGGCCAGTGCGCTGCTCGGCTCACCGTTCGACGCCGCCCTGGTCGGCAGCGTGCTGCTGGGCAACGCGGCGCTCTCGGCCGAACAACAACTGCACGCCGAAAGGATCCTGCGCAGGCTGCTCGCTGTCCAGGAACCCCCGGCGCGCCGCCAGCAGGGCGACGAGGTCCCTGCCGGGAAGTTGCGTCCCGGCGACGTCATCGAAGTGCGCTCCGGCGAGGTGGTGCCCGCCGATGCCCGGCTCATCGAGGTCGACGGTGTCGAGGTCGACGAATCCTCGTTGACCGGAGAGTCCTTGCCGGTCGCCAAGATCACCGACCCGACGCCCGGCGCACCGCTGGCGGAGCGCGCGTGCATGATCTACGCCGGGTCGACGGTGGTGGCTGGCACGGCCGTCGGCATCGTCACCGCCGTCGGTTCGAGTTCGGAGATGCGGCGGGCGATGGCGATGGCGCCGTCGAAATCCCGCGAGATCGGCCTGCAACCGCAGTTGCAACGGATCACGTCGCGCGCACTGCCGTGGACCCTCGGCGGCGGCGGGATCGTCGCCCTGCTCAGCATGCTTCGCCGCACGCCGCTGCGCGAATCTGTTGCCGGCGCGGTCGGCGTCATCGTCGCCGCGGTCCCCGAGGGGCTTCCGCTGGTGGCGACGCTTGCCCAGCTTTCGGCGGCCCGCAAGCTGAGCGGCGAATCGGTGTTGATTCGCAATCCGCGCGCCGTGGAGGCCCTCGCCCGCGTCCGCGTGGTGTGCTTCGACAAGACAGGGACCCTGAGCCAGAACCGCCTGCAGGTCAAGGCGCTTCGCGCTGTCGAGGGATTCGACCAGTCCGACGTACTGCGGACCGCGGCGGACACCGTTGTGGTCAAGAACGGACAGCGTCCCGATCACGCCACCGACGAGGCCATCCTGCGGGCCGCCGAGGAACAGGGCGAGAAGAACTCCGACGCTCCCGACGCCGCACTGCCGTTCCAGTCCGACCGCCCCTTCGCGGCAGCGCTTTTCGGCAACCGCCTGCGAATCAAGGGCGCTCCCGAAAAGATCACCGCCGCGCTGTCCGAGCAGGACGACCAGATGTCGGCACTTCTCGACGAACTGACCGCCGAGGGCCTTCGGGTGCTGGCTGTTGCCGAGTGCGAACTCAGTGACAGCGACGCCAAAGCCGCCGCGAAAGATCCGGAGCGCCTCGAGAAGCTGTGCGCGTCGAACCTGCGCCCGGTCGGGGTGCTCGGATTGGCCGACACGCTGCGGCCCACCGCGGCGAACCTGTTGAAAGAACTCGGAAATCGCGACATCGGCGTGCGGTTGATCACCGGTGACCATCCCGTCACGGCGTCGGTGGTGGCCAACGATCTCGGTCTGCACGTCAGCGCGGACGACGTCGTCACCGGCGACGAGTGGGAGAACATGTCGGCCGATGAACGTGCCGAGGCGGCGACGAACCATTCGGTGTTCGCGCGGATGTCGCCGGAACACAAGATCGACGTGGTGCAGACGCTCGAGCGAATAGACATGGTGACGGCGATGGTCGGTGACGGCGCGAACGACGCCGCCGCGATCCGTGCCGCCAGCGTCGGGATCGGCGTGGCCGCCGAAGGTAGTGATCCCGCCCGCACCGCTGCCGACGTCATGTTGCTCGATGGCCGCATCGAAGCGCTCGTCGACGCCATCGATGAGGGCAACGAGCTCTGGCGCCGCGTTCAATCGGCGGTTTCGGTGCTGCTCGGCGGCAATGCCGGTGAGGTGTGTTTCGCGCTGATCAGCACGCTGCTGACGGGCCGTTCGGTGCTCAACGCGCGCCAGATGCTGCTGGTGAACATGCTCACCGATGCACTGCCCGCGGCGGCGCTGGCGATGAGCCCGCAATCCGAACGGGGTCAGGCCGACCGCGACGAATCCGTGATGTGGCGGGCGATCGCGATCCGCGGCGCCGCCACCACCGGCGGGGCCACCGCCGCATGGCTGATGGCGCGGGTGACGGGCCGCCAGCGGCGCGCGGCGACGGCCGCGATGATCGGTCTGGTTTCCACCCAGATCCTGCAGACGCTGATCGACTCGCACGGCCCGCTGGTGGTCGCAACGAACGTCGGAACGTTCGCGGTGATGGGCGGAATCATCAGCACGCCGGGGGTGAGCCAATTATTCGGCTGCACGCCGGTGGGACCGTTCGCGTGGGGTCAGGCGATATCGGCGGCGCTCGGCGCGACCATGGTCGCGGCCGTCGCCCCCAGGTTGCTCGAGCGGGTGTGGGACGCGCGTTCAGTCGTCGTCGATCACGACGACACCGACCCGGACCAGGACGGCGTAGAGGTCGCAGAGCGGCGGGGTCAGCACCCGGACAGCACCGCCGAGCAACGCGTCCTGCCCGAGACCGCTAAGTAGGTTCCCCATGGCTTCGCAAGGTAGGACGGACGGACGCCGAACCGGTGAGGGACACGCCACCGGCGGGCGAACGAAGGGTGAAACGAAGGTGTCCCATCGCGACACGGCCCGCCGGGTACGCGAGGCTGACCGGTTCGCGTTGCAGCTTCCCGTCGTCGGCCGAGTTCGGATTCCGCGGCCCGATCAGCTCGCCTTCTACGGGGCGCTGGCGGCGCTGGTGGCGGTCGAGCTGGTGGAGTGGCCGGTCGCGGTGGCCATCGGCGCTGGCCACGCATTGGTCAGCGGACGACCGAATACACCGGAAAAGAACGTGTCAGCGGGCAAGAAACAGTAATAATTACGGTACGAACTGTCTTCCGTCGTAAAAAGTCTGTAGGATGATTGTGCTTCGGGTCCGCACGTTCGCTGCCGTGCGGATCTGCTGCAGCAGGTCCTCGAGCGCACGCGCCGAGCCGACCCGCACGAGCAGCACGTAGCTTTCCTCGCCGGCCACCGAGTGGCACGACTCGATGGCCGCTATGTGCTCGAGGCGAGCAGGCGCATCATCGGGTTGGGAAGGATCGAGTGGGGAGATGGCGACGAACGCCGAGAGCTGGTGGCCGACGGCCTCAGGGTCGAGTCGCGCCTGGTATCCAGTGACGATGCCGCGCGACTCCAGCCGCCGTACCCGGGACTGCACCGCCGAGACCGACAGGCCGGCGGTTGCGGCGAGGTGGGCCAACGTCGCCCGCCCGTCGGTGACCAATTCGCGCGCCAGGATGCGGTCGATCTCGTCGAGATGCACCGGTGCGTGGGGGTGTTCCTCGGGCTCACCCATTGCCGCACTGTATCCGAGGCGGTGGCTCTCGTGAGCCAGCGCGTAGAGACGTGGCAGTTGCGGGCCCAGTTCGCCGCTGCGCTGTCTGCGCTGTACGGAGCCGAAGTGCCGGCCTACAACACCCTGGTCGGGGTATGCGCCGAGGTGAATCGCGACCACGGCGCCGACGACCGGTTGAACTCCCTAGATCGGGTCACCGCCGAGCGTCACGGCGCCATCCGGGTCGGCAGCGTGCGCGAACTCGCCACGGTGGCCGACCTCTTCGCCGCGTTCGGGATGTTCCCTGTCGGGTTCTACGACCTACGTGACGCCGCGTCGCCGGTACCCGTGGTGTCCACCGCGTTCCGGCCGATTGATCCAGACGAGCTGGCCCACAACCCGTTTCGCGTCTTCACATCCATGCTCGCCACCGCTGACGCCCGGTTCTTCGCGCCAGACCTGCGCAGCAGGGTCGAACGGTTCGTGTCCGAGCGCAGGCTGTTCGACCCGGCGCTGATCGCCGAAGCGCGACGGATCACCTCCGACGGTGGCGCCGATCGCGAGCGCGCGCAACAGTTCGTCGCCGACGCCGTTGCCACGTTCGCGCTGTCGCACGAACCAATCGACCGCGGCTGGTACGAGGAACTGGGCAGGGTGTCTGCGGTGGCCGCCGACATCGCCGGTGTGCGCACTACACACATCAACCACTTGACGCCACGAGTCCTGGACATCGACGATTTGTACCGGAGGATGACCGCACGCGGTGTCACGATGATCGACACGATCCAGGGCCCGCCGCGCACGCACGGACCCGATGTGTTGTTGCGGCAGACCTCGTTTCGCGCGCTGGCCGAGCCGAGGCGGTTCCGCGACGCCGACGGCACGGTGTCGGCAGGCACGCTGCGCGTGCGCTTCGGCGAGGTCGAGTCGCGCGGGGTCGCCCTGACACCCGCCGGCCGGGAACGCTACGACGCCGCGATGCGCGCGCCCGATCCCGCCGCGACGTGGCACGAGTATTTTCCAGCAACCGATGCGGGGCTGGCGTCTTCGGGCCTGGCCTACTACCGCGGCGGCGACCCCTCGAAACCGGTTGTGTACGAGGACTTCCTGCCCGCCTCGGCGGCGGGCATCTTCCGGTCCAACCTCGATACGGACACCGCGGCCGCCGAGGTCCCCGACAGTTCGGACTACACGCTTGACTGGATGGCCGGAGCGATCGGTCATCACGTTCATGATCCCTACCAGCTCTATGAGAAGGCAGCGTTATGACCACCGTTACGACGTCGGCACTCCCGACATCCGAGTCCCTGCGCACCCAGGTTGTGGATGCACTGCACGCCATCGGCTGGCGTGGCGACCTCGGCAAGCCCGGCGGGGTCGGGATGCCGGCCAGCACGCCGATCACCGGCGAGGTTTTGTTCACCATCTCCGAGACCGCTCCTGACGAGGCCGACGGCGCCATAGCCCAAGCAGCACAAGCGTTTACCACATGGCGGACGACACCGGCGCCTGCGCGGGGTGCGCTGGTGGCCCGCCTCGGCGAGCTACTCGTCGAACACAAGGCCGAACTCGCGGCGCTGGTGACCGTCGAAGCCGGCAAAATCACCTCCGAGGCACTCGGCGAGGTGCAGGAGATGATCGACATCTGCCAGTTCGCCGTCGGCCTTTCGCGACAGCTCTACGGAAAGACCATCGCGTCCGAGCGACCCGGGCACCGGCTGATGGAGACCTGGCATCCGCTCGGTGTGGTCGGCGTGATCACGGCGTTCAACTTCCCGGTGGCGGTCTGGTCGTGGAACACCGCGATTGCGCTGGTTTGCGGCGACACCGTGGTGTGGAAGCCGTCCGAGCTGACCCCTTTGACGGCACTGGCGTGCCAGGCGCTGATCGAGCGTGCCGCCGACGACGTGGGGGCGCCGCGCGAGGTGAGCCGGCTCATCCAGGGCGGCCGCGAAATCGGCGAGCGGCTGGTCGACGATCCACGGGTTGCGCTGCTGAGCGCGACCGGGTCGGTGCGCATGGGGCAGCAGGTCGGTCCGCGGGTGGCGCAGAGGTTCGGCAAGGTACTGCTGGAACTCGGCGGCAACAACGCGGCCATCGTGACCCCGTCTGCCGACATAGAACTGGCCGTGCGCGGCATCGTGTTCTCCGCCGCCGGGACCGCGGGCCAGCGCTGCACCACGCTGCGCAGGCTGATCGTGCACTCGTCGGTGGCTGACGAGCTCGTCGAGCGGATCATCTCGGCGTACCGGCAGCTCCCGGTCGGCGATCCGGCGGCCGACGGCACGCTGGTCGGCCCGCTCATCCACGAAACCGCATACCGCGACATGGTCCGTGCACTCGAGCAGGCCCGCGCGGACGGCGGTGAGGTGTTCGGCGGCGAGCGCCATGATGTCGGTGACGAGAGCGCCTATTACGTCGCACCAGCGGTGGTGCGGATGCCTGCACAAACCGAAGTCGTGCACTCCGAAACGTTCGCGCCGATCCTCTACGTGCTGACGTACGACGAGATCGACGACGCGATCGCGTTGAACAACGAAGTACCCCAGGGTCTTTCGTCGGCAATCTTCACGATGGATGTGCGCGAGGCCGAGCGGTTCATGGCGGCCGACGGCTCGGACTGCGGCATCGCCAACGTCAACATCGGCACGTCAGGCGCCGAGATCGGCGGCGCGTTCGGCGGCGAGAAGCAGACCGGCGGCGGTCGCGAGTCGGGCTCCGATGCGTGGAAGGCCTATATGCGGCGGGCCACCAACACCGTCAACTACTCGTCCGAACTGCCCTTGGCCCAGGGCGTGCACTTCGGTTAGCGACTGACGCGCGACCGACTCCTCGACGCCGTCGTCTTGCGTGGCGACGCTTTCTTGGCCGCTCTCTTCGCGGGCCGCGCTGCCTTCTTTGCCGGCGGCGCGGTGTCTGTCTGACCACCGTCATGCCGATTGAGCTGCCGCACCAGCAGTGCTGTCCCGCCGACGGTGAGCAACACCGGCCATTCGACCAACCCTGCGGCCCCGACAGCACCCAGAGTCAACAGGGCCGCAGGGGTGGAATGGCTGCCAGTGCCAAGACCGCTGCGAATTCCTGCCGCGGTGCCCTGCACACCGCCGATGATGCCGTTGACCGCGGCACCACCGACGGCGCCGGCGGCCGCTGTGGTCGCATTCGCTGTTTCGGTGACGACGCGCGTCGCGCTCCGCACTATGTCCATTGCTCATTCCTGCCTCTGCGATCGCTCCCGATAACACGCTGGAATACCCACCTACACAGCGCCACAAAACCGGCGATACCAATGCCGGATGGCAACTTTCGCCGCTGTTGTACATGCGTCAGTAGGATGGTGTGATGCCTGAATCTCGACGGCGACTGTCCCCCGAGGATCGGCGCAACGAATTGCTCGCGCTGGGCGCCGAAGTGTTCGGCCAGCGCCCGTACGACGAGGTTCGCATCGACGAGATCGCCGAGCGGGCCGGGGTGTCGCGCGCGTTGATGTACCACTACTTCCCCGACAAGCGGGCGTTCTTCGCCGCCGTGGTGCGCGCCGAGGGCGAGCGGCTCTTCGAGGCCACCGACGCCGTTCCCGATCCAGAACTGAGCATGTTCGACCAGTTGCGGTCCGGGGTGCTGGCATATGTGCACTACGAGGAGGCGCATCCGCACGGCGCATGGGCCGCGTACATGGGCGCGGGACGCTCCGATCCGGTCCTGCGCGGCATCGAGGACATCGACAACGACCGGCAAGCCAACCGAATCATGAGCCGAATCGCCGAGACGGTCGGCGAACCGCTGGACTCCAAGGTGGAGCGCGATCTGCGGATCACCATCTACGCCTGGCTGGCGTTCACGTTCGAGATGTGCCGCCAGCGAATCATGGATCCGTCGATCGACGCCGGATATGTCGCCGATACGTGCGCGCACGCGCTGCTGGATGCCCTCGGCCGAGTGCCGGGCCTGCCCGCGGTGCTGGTCGAGGCCGTCGCGAACAGCCGCGGCGTAGGAGACCAACCGTCCGGGTAATACCCCGGAATGAACGAACCTGGACTGATCGTCGTCGGCAGCGGACCCGCTGGGGTGAGTGCGGCCGAGGCCTTCCGGAAGAACAACTCGGCCGATCAGGTTCTGATCTTGACCTCCGATCCCGCCCTACCCTATGCGCGGCCGCCGCTCAGCAAGGACTTCTTGCGCGGCGAGGTCGAGACCGCCGATACCGAACTGCATCCTGCGACGTGGTTCGACGACCAGGAGGTCGAGCTGGTGGTGTGCGACGGCGTCGACGGAATCGACCTGGCTGATCGCTCGGTGATCGCAGGCGGGGTCCGACACCCCTACCGGTCGCTGATTCTGGCGTGCGGTTCCCGACCGACGCCGCCGCCCGTGCCCGGCGGAACGTCCGCGCTGCTGCTGCGGTCGCAGGCCGATGCGGTCAGGCTGCGAGACGCGGCGCAGAGCGCCAATTCGGCCGTGGTCATCGGCGCCGGATTCATCGGGTGCGAGGCCGCCGCGTCACTGGCGATGCGCGGTGTGGCCACGACCCTGGTCGCCCCTGACGCCGTACCGCAGGCCAAGCGGCTCGGTGATGCGGCAGGCGAACGCATCGCGAAAATGGTGGCCGACGCGGGCGCCCGCTATGTCGGCGGGGTGTCGGTCGACGCCATCGAGGACGGCGCCGTGCGACTGGACAACGGTGTATCGATCGAATGCGACCTGGTGCTGTCGGCCACCGGCGTGAAGCCGCAGTCGACGATCGCCGCAGCCGCGGGACTCGGGACACGCAGTGATCGCGTCGTCGTCGATGCGGGGATGCGCACTTCGGGCGACGGTGTGTACGCCGCGGGCGATGTCGCGCTGGCGCACAACGGCGCCGCCGGCAGGCACATCGCCGTCGAACACTGGCAGGACGCGGTCGACCAGGGCGAAATCGCGGGCAGCAACGCCGCAGGCGCAAGCGACGAGTGGGCGGCCGTACCGGGTTTCTGGACCACCATCGGCGATGCGACGGTGAAATATCACGCCTGGGGCGACGGATACGACCGCGCGCATCTCGCCGAGCATGCCGACGGATTCACGGTCTGGTACGAGAGCGGCGGCACCGTGGTTGGGGTCCTCACGCACAATGCCGACGACGACTACGACCGCGGTGAGGCACTGATCGCGTCGAGGCGACCGGTGCCTGAGGACGTCCGGCGATAACTTGTCGGTGCGCTGCGGCACCATGGCGAGATGAGCGTGACACCGGCAGACCCGCTTGCCCGGTTCAGCGCGCTGACCGCGGAGTGGTTCACCGGCACCTTCGACGCACCGACGGCGGCGCAGGCCGAGGCCTGGTCGGCCATCGCCGACGGCCACAACACCTTGGTCATCGCGCCGACCGGCTCCGGCAAGACGCTGGCCGCGTTCCTGTGGGCCATCGACCGGCTGGCGTCATCCGAGCCGAGGCCCGCACGCGCGGGGACCAGGGTGCTGTACGTGTCGCCGCTCAAGGCGCTGGCCGTCGACGTCGAACGCAACCTGCGCACACCGCTGACCGGCATCGGTCGCGTCGCCGAGCGACGCGGGGTGCCCGCGCCCGACATCAGCGTCGGAGTGCGCTCCGGGGACACCCCGCCCGCGCGGCGCCGCGAGCTGATCACCAAGCCGCCGGACATCCTGATCACCACACCGGAGTCGCTGTTCCTGATGCTGACATCGGCCGCCCGCGAGACGCTGGCCGAGGTGCAGACCGTCATCGTCGACGAGGTGCACGCCGTCGCTGCGACCAAACGCGGCGCACACCTGGCGCTGTCGCTGGAACGGCTCGACCAACTGTTGGCCAAACCCGCACAGCGGATAGGACTCTCGGCAACGGTCCGTCCGCCAGAAGAGGTGGCCCGGTTCTTGTCCGGCCAGGCCAAGACGACGATCGTCGCGCCGCCTGCGACCAAGACCTTCGACCTGTCGGTGCAGGTGCCCGTCCCCGATATGGCGAACCTCGAGGACAACACGATCTGGCCCGATGTCGAGGAGCGCATCGTCGACCTGATCGAGTCGCACAACAGCTCGATCGTGTTCACCAACTCCCGTCGGCTGGCCGAGCGACTTACCTCACGGCTCAACGAGATTCACGCGGAGCGCTCAGGCGTTGAACTGTCCGGCGAGCGCAATCCGAAGGTGGGCGGCGGCTTCCCCGCTCAACTGATGGGCAGCGGGGCATCTTTCGGCGCTCCCACGCTGCTCGCCCGCGCCCATCACGGCTCGGTCAGCAAGGAACAGCGCGCCCAGGTCGAAGACGACCTCAAGAGCGGGCGGCTCAAGGCCGTCGTCGCGACGTCCAGCCTGGAGTTGGGCATCGACATGGGTGCGGTCGATCTGGTGATCCAGGTCGAGGCGCCGCCCTCGGTGGCCAGCGGTCTGCAGCGCATCGGCCGCGCGGGCCACCAGGTCGGCGAGATCTCCCAAGGTGTGCTGTTTCCCAAGCACCGCACGGACTTGATCAGCTGCGCCGTCACGGTGCGGCGAATGCTCTCCGGCGACATCGAAACCATGCGGGTGCCGACCAATCCGCTCGACGTGCTGGCCCAGCACACGGTCGCCGCCAGCGCCCTCGAACCGCTGGATGCCGATCGCTGGTTCGACGCGGTGCGGCGCAGCGCCCCCTTTGCGACGCTGCCGCGCAGTGCCTTTGAGGCGACATTGGACCTGTTGAGCGGCAAATACCCGTCGACCGAGTTCGCCGAGCTGCGGCCGCGGCTGGTCTACGACCGCGACGCGGGCACACTGACCGCCCGTCCCGGTGCGCAACGGCTGGCGGTCACCTCAGGCGGCGCCATCCCCGACCGCGGCCTTTTCACCGTGTACCTGGCGACCGACTCGGAAAAGCCTTCGCGGGTAGGCGAACTCGACGAAGAGATGGTGTACGAGTCGCGGCCGGGCGATGTGATATCGCTCGGCGCGACCAGCTGGCGGATCACCGAGATCACCCACGACCGCGTGCTGGTCATCCCCGCCCCCGGCCAACCGGCGCGGCTACCGTTCTGGCGTGGCGACAGCGTGGGCAGGCCCGCCGAGTTGGGCGCCGCAGTCGGTGCCTTCACCGGGGAGCTGGCGCAGCTGGGCCGCGACGAGTTCGCGCAGCGTTGCGGTGCAATGGGTTTCGACGACTACGCCACCGACAATCTGTGGCGGCTGCTCGACGACCAACGTCAGGCCACCGGCATCGTACCCAGCGATACCACGTTCCTGGTGGAGCGGTTCCGCGACGAGCTCGGTGACTGGCGGGTCATCCTGCACTCACCGTACGGGCTCCGGGTGCACGGGCCGCTGGCGTTGGCCGTGTCCCGACGGCTGCGGGAACGCTACGGCATCGACGAGAAACCGACCGCCTCCGACGACGGCATCATCGTGCGGCTACCGGACACCGAAGACCACGCCCCGGGTGCGGACCTGTTCGTTTTCGACGCCGACGAGATCGAGCCCATCGTCACCGCGGAGGTGGGCGGCTCGGCGTTGTTCGCGTCACGGTTCCGCGAATGCGCCGCTCGCGCTTTGCTTTTACCGCGCCGGCACCCCGGAAAGCGTTCGCCGCTCTGGCATCAGCGACAGCGCGCCTCGCAGCTGCTTGACGTCGCCCGAAAGTACCCGGATTTCCCGATCGTGCTGGAGGCGGTGCGCGAATGCCTGCAGGACGTCTACGACGTGCCCGCGCTGACCGAGTTGATGCACCGAGTCGCGCAGCGCAGGCTGCGGATCATCGAGGTCGAGACCACCACCCCGTCCCCGTTCGCGGCGTCACTGCTGTTCGGCTACGTCGGCGCATTCATGTACGAGGGCGACAGCCCGCTGGCCGAGCGGCGCGCCGCGGCGCTGTCGCTGGACAGCGTGCTACTTGCCGAACTGCTGGGCCGCGTCGAGCTGCGTGAACTGCTCGATCCTGCGGTCATCACGTCGACCACGCGGCAGTTGCAGCACCTGGCCGAGGACCGGCTGGCACGTGACGCCGAGGGCATCACCGACCTGCTGCGGGTGTTGGGGCCGTTGACCGAAAGCGAGATCGCGCAACGGTGTACGACGGATGACGTCGGCGGCTGGCTCGAGGGGCTTCGAGCCGCCAGGCGCGCGTTGACGGTGTCGTACGCCGACCAGACCTGGTGGGTGGCAGTCGAAGACATCGGTCTGCTGCGCGACGGTGTCGGCGTCGCGGTGCCAATGGGCGTGCCTGCGGCGTTCACCGAATCGGTCGCCGATCCGCTCGGCGAACTGCTCGGCAGGTACGCGCGCACACATGGTCCGTTCACCACACATGACGCCGCGGCGCGCTTCGGTCTGGGACTGCGCGTCGCCGCCGACGTGCTCGGCAGGCTGGCCGTGGACGGCAGGCTGATCCGCGGTGAGTTCACCAGCTCGCTCGAGGGCGATCAGTGGTGCGACGCAGATGTTTTGAAGATTCTGCGCAGACGGTCGCTGGCCGCGTTGCGGGCCCAGGTCGAGCCGGTCAGCACCGCCGCGTATGCCCGGTTCCTGCCGGCTTGGCAGCATGTGGGTTCGCACAATTCGGGTGTCGACGGCCTGGCCGCGGTGATCGATCAGCTGGCCGGGGTGCCGATTCCGGCGTCGGCGGTCGAGCCGCTGGTGTTCGGTCAGCGGGTCCGTGATTACGAGCCGGCGATGCTCGACGAGCTGCTCGCATCCGGAGAGGTGACGTGGTCGGGTGCCGGCCAGATCGGCGGCAGCTCGGGTGGTTCCGATGGCTGGGTCGCGTTCCATTCGGCCGATTCGGCGCCGCTGACCTTGGCCGCTCCCGTCGAAATCGAGTTCACCGACACCCATCGCTCGATCATGGAGATCCTCGGCGGCGGCGGGGGATACTTCTTCCGCCAGCTGGCTGATGATCCCGGCGAGGAGCTCAAAGCTGCTCTGTGGGAACTGATTTGGGCGGGCTGGATCACCGGCGACACCTTCGCACCCGTTCGGGCGATGCTGTTCGGCCCGCGCCGCTCGACTGCCCGACGCGGCTCACCTGCGCATCGTCAACGCCAACGGCCGCCACGGCTGAGCCGCTACAGCGTCGCGCACGCGCAGGCCAGGAGCGCCGACCCCACGGTGGCGGGCCGGTGGTCGGCGCTGCCTGCCGCCGAACCCGAGTCCACGGTGCGGGCTCATTCTTCGGCCGAGATTCTGCTCAACCGCTACGGCGTGCTGACGAAGGGCGCGGCCGCGGCCGAAGGGATCCCCGGCGGCTTCGCGATGCTCTACAAGGTGCTGACCGCGTTCGAAGACGCCGGCCGGTGCCAGCGCGGGTACTTCGTCGAATCACTGGGAGGCGCACAGTTCGCCGTGGCCTCCACCGTGGACCGGCTGCGGTCGTACCTCGATTCGGTGGATCCCGAGCGCCGCGAGTACCACGCGGTGATACTGGCGGCCGCCGATCCCGCCAATCCCTACGGCGCCGCGCTGCCGTGGCCAGGACAGGGGCCGGGGCGCAAGGCGGGGGCGCTTGTCGCGGTCGTCGACGGCGGGCTCACGTGGTTCATCGAACGCGGTGGGCGCACGCTGTTGAGCTTCACCGACGACCCGGACGCGCATATCGCGGCGGCAGCCGCCCTGGCCGACCTGGTCAGCGCCGGGCGCGTGCAGTCGTTCCTCGTCGAGAAAATCAACGGCGTATCCGTGCTGGAACCGGGGGCCGACGGTGAGCGGGCCGCAGTGCAGGATGCGTTGGTGGGCGCGGGATTCACTCGCACACCGCGAGGCCTGCGACTGCGCTGAGGCGCGCCAGCATGTCTTGCCAGCGCTCGATGCGAATGGCGTCGGTGAGCGGCTCGTCGAGATCCTTCACCAGCAGGACCGCCGGATCGCCGTCCGGCCGATCGCGGTAGTCGAGCAGCACGGCCCGACGGCGGTCGGCCTCGATCACAATCAGCGGTCGGCGCCGGAATACCGCTCCTTCCATGGCATCTCGCCCTGCGAGAAGACGATCCGGTCCGACAGGTCGGCGAGGCTGACGAAGTACTCGAGCGGAACGGGAACTGCATGTCCTCGGCGTCGTCGATGAAGCGTCGGGACACTGCGCCCCCGTTCTTGTCCCGCCACAGCGTGACCAGGCCGGCAGGCAACGTCACACCCAGCCGGGTCTGCGTCTCGGCGATCAGC
Organism: uncultured Actinomycetota bacterium; assembly: GCA_963711755.1. Lineage (GTDB taxonomy): Bacteria > Actinomycetota > Actinomycetes > Mycobacteriales > Mycobacteriaceae > Mycobacterium. The sequence goes on along the minus strand of CAVQFK010000022.1, from coordinate 349,036 downwards.
GCATCGTCGGCCGCGAGCTTAGGCTCCGACCCGTCCTCGCGCCGTCTCACACGGTCGCGGTCGGGGCGGGCCCGCCGAAGGGCCGCAAAGAATGCGTCGAAGTCCTCGAACGCGATGTCGACCGGGTCCTCGGCGGACCTGTCGTAGTCGACGATCAGCACCCGTGGTTGGTGCCCTCAGGAGTAGTCGAGCAACGTCATGTCTCCATAGCGGGCTTGCAGGACGACGAGATGGTCGGCGTCCGCCGGCATCTCGTCGGGATCGTCGGTGAAGTCCGCGTAGTGCTCGGCGACGGTGCGCAACCCCTCGAGTGGCGCCAGAGACGAATAGTCGATAGAGAACGCGCCACGCCAGTCGTCGTAGACGGGTTTGGGGTCGGCCTTGAGCGGCACGTAGAGCCATCCGACGTAGCGGCCGTCCATGATGCGGTAGAGCGCGCGAAGGGTTTCGGGCAGCCGGACGCCCAGTCGTTCCTCGGTCTCGGCGATCATGTCGTCGTTTGCGACCAGTGGCTTCTTCACGACGGGCGTGCCGCGGTTCTCCAGCGCTTGTCGCGCCGCGTTGTCCCACCAGTAGCCGGGTCCCTTGAAAAAGTATCGTGGGTCAGTGGCGCCGGATCGATGAAGAGCTTGGGCGTCTCGTCCACCGCAGCCACGGTCTCCACGGTCGCGCTGACAGATGGGGCCGGCGCGCCTCCATGCGGATGATCGCCGCGCCTGCGGTGGTCCCGACGGCGAGCAGCACACCCATCCAGATGACATCCGCCAACGACAACGCCGCGATGGCCGTGTCACCCGCGAACAGCGTGCCGAGGCCGAGGCCGATGAGATAGCAGACGCCCGCGACGATCGCCTGGATCGGCAACGTGACGAGCAGCGCGAGCGCCACCTGCCGAACGCCACCGGCGCGCCATGCCGCCGTCCACGCGTTCCACTTGCCCAGCGCGTAGAGCACTGTGATGATCCTGAGGCTGCCTGCACGCTGATCTGTCGTGGCTTCCCCGACATTAGAAACAACGCGCGCGCCGGGAACATCGGGCGCTCCGTTATCGTTCGGTAGGCGCATGAACTCCCCCATCACGACACCATTTGGCTTTGCATCGACGGCCGCCGAGGTCATTGATGGCGTCGACCTGCGCGGCAAGAGCGCCATCGTGACCGGTGCATCGTCCGGCATCGGCGTCGAGACCGCGCGGGCGCTGGCGTCCGCAGGTGCGGCGGTGACACTCGCGGTGCGCGATACCGCCGCGGGCGAGCGGGTCGCCGCGGAGATCCGCGAAGACACCGGGAATGCCGCGGTCACCGTCGGCGCGCTCGAGCTGGGCGACCTCGGAAGTGTTGCCGCTTTCGCCCGCGGATGGGACGGGCCGCTGCACATTCTGGTCAACAACGCCGGGGTGATGGCCGTCCAGGAGCTGACGCTGTCGGCGAGCGGCCACGAAATGCAGTTCGCCACCAACCATCTCGGCCATTTCGCGCTCGCCGTCGGCCTTCATGATGCGCTGGTCGCCGCAGGCGGCGCCCGGATCGTCTCGGTCAGCTCCGGCGGGCACCTGCGCTCCCCTGTGGTGTTCGACGACATCGATTACGCGTATCGCGATTACGACCCGTTCGGCGCCTACGGCCAGTCGAAGACCGCCAATGTGTTGTTCGCGGTGGAGGCCACCCGCCGCTGGGCGACGGCAGGCATCTTCGCCAACGCGTTGATGCCCGGCGGAATCGCGACCCCGCTGCAGCGTCACCTGCCCTCGCACTATGCCGACGACGCGCTGGCGGCATTCCGGGCGGCGGGGACCGACTTCAAGACCGTGCAGCAGGGCGCCGCGACCTCGGTCCTGCTCGCCGCGTCACCACTGCTGGACGGCATCGGGGGGCGGTACTTCGAGGACTGCAACGAGGCGGTGCCCGTCGACCGGCGCGGCGGACCCGGCAGGGGCGGCGTGGCACCCTACGCTCTCGACCCGGCCAACGCCGAACGGCTGTGGGAACTTTCGCTGAGGATGATCGGATAGCAGATGCCCGAGGGCGACACCGTTTGGCACACTGCGGCCATCCTGCGCGAAGCGCTGACCGGAAAGGTCCTGACCCGCTGCGACATCCGGGTTCCGCGTTATGCCACCGTCGACTTGACCGGGCAGGTCGTCGACGAGGTGATCAGCCGCGGCAAGCACCTGTTCATCCGGGTCGGGCAGGCAAGCATCCATTCGCATCTGAAGATGGAGGGCAGTTGGAAGGTCTCGCCTGTTGACAAGCCGAGCCGAGCCGGCCACCGGATCCGAATCATCCTGGAGGCCGGTGACGTTCAGGCGGCGGGCATCGACCTCGGTGTCCTGGAAGTGCTCCAGCGCGACGGCGACGTCGATGTCGTCGCTCACCTCGGACCCGACCTGCTCGGCGACGACTGGGATCCACGCACGGCGGTGACCAACCTGACGGCCGATCCGGACCGCCCGCTGGCCGAGGCGCTGCTTGATCAACGTGTGATGGCCGGTGTCGGCAATGTGTACTGCAACGAGCTGTGTTTCGTCACCGGGCACCTGCCGACAACGCCGGTCAGCGCGGTCAAAGACCCATTGCGGATGGTGCAACGTGCACGGGACATGTTGTGGCTCAACAGATCACGATGGAATCGCGCCACAACGGGCGATACCCGCGGCGGCCGCGACCTGTGGGTCTACGGCCGCCGAGGCAAGCCCTGCAGGCGCTGCGGGACGCCGATCAACTCAGACAGCAGCGGTGACCGCGTCACCTTCTGGTGCCCGGTTTGTCAGACGTGAGGGCAGCGCCAGCTTGAGAATCTTGCGGACCACCGTCGCGAACTGCCGCGGCAACGGGCCGGTGTTGTAGGGGACGCCGTAGCGCCGGCAGATCTCGCGCACCTCTTCGGAGATCTCGGCGTGGCGGTGCGCAGGGATATCGGGGAACAGGTGATGCTCGATCTGGAACGACAGGTTCCCACTCAGGATGTGAAACAGCTTGCCGCCGGTCAGGTTTGCCGACCCAAGCACCTGGCGGAAGTACCACATCCCGCGCGTCTCGGCCTTGGTCTCCTCGATCGTGAACTCCTGGACATCCTCGGGGAAGTGCCCGCAGAAGATGATCATGTATGACCAGACGTTGCGGATCAGGTTCGCGGTCAAATTGCCGGTGAGAACCCACGGTGCGAACGGTCCTGCCAGCAGCGGGAACGCGACGTAGTCCTTGAGCGTCTGCCGCTTGGTCTTGCGCCAGATGCCCTCGAGGATCTCGCGCTTGTCGGCGATCGTGATCTCTCCCGAGCGGATCCGCTCGGTCTCCAGCTCGTGCAGCGCGACGCCGTACTGGAACAGCACCATCAGCAGGAACGCGTAGACCGGGTTGCCGAGGAAGTACGGCCGCCATGGCTGGTCCTCGCTCATCCGCAGGATGCCGTAGCCGATGTCGCGGTCCATGCCGACGATGTTGGTGTAGGTGTGGTGCATGTAGTTGTGCGAATGGCGCCACTGGTCGGCAGGGCACGCAGTGTCCCATTCGAAGTTCTTGCTCGACAATGTCGGGTCGCCCGTCCAGTCGTACTGGCCGTGCATGACATTGTGGCCGATCTCCATGTTGTCGAGAATCTTCGAAAGGCCGAGCATGGCGGTGCCTGCGAGCCAGAACGGCGGGAAAATTCCGCCGAACAGCAACGCACGGCCACCGATCTCTAATCCGCGCTGCGCCTTGATGACTCGGCGGATGTAAGTGGTGTCGCGGTCGCCGAGATCGGCGATCACCCGCTCCTTGAGGGCGTCGAGCTCGCGGCCGAACGCGTCGGCCTGCTCGGCGGTCATGGTGATGGTCTTGCCCGCCACCGTCTTCTCGATGGTCTGCGGCTGCGTTGCAGTAGGAGTAGTCATGGCCAGTCCTTTGCTGTTAGAGAGCGAGGTCGACGTCGCCGACGGGAACGGACACGCAGATCTGCACGTCCTCCTGTTCGGCGCTCGACACCGCTCCGGTGATCAGGTTGCGCACCGCGCCGCGGGTTTTGCGGCGAGTACAGCTGTGGCAGATGCCCATTCGGCATCCGCTTTCAGGCGTCAGCCCTGCGGCTTCGGCCTGGACGAGCAGCGGCCGGCCGTCATCCGTGACCTCGACACCGGCATCGGTGAAACTGACGCTGCCGCCGGATGTCTCGGCCGCGATATTGAAAACGGGCGGTACAAAGCTCTCCGAGCTGACGTTGTCGCAGTGCTCGCGAACGGCTGCGATCAACTCGGGCGGTCCGCACGCGAAGACCGCATCCGCATCCGGCATCGCTGCGGCTAGGTGTGCGGCGCCGAACCGGCCGTCCACGTCGGACCCTGCGGTGGAGCGGGTGTAGCCGTGCAGCACCTTGATGCCGGGCATCGCCGCTAGTTCGTTGCGGTAGCAGGCCTCGACGGCGCTGCGCGCGTAGTGCAGGAACGCGACGTCGCCGGTGAAACCTTCGGACCGAAGCGTGCGCAGCATCGACATCACCGGTGTGATGCCGCTGCCGCCGGATACGAACAGGATGCGGTGGGGCCGTGTTGCCGGGAGTACAAAGTCTCCGCCGACGGAGTCAAGTCCGACGACCATGCCCGGCCGGGCCCGCTCGCAGAGGTAGGCCGAGACCAGCCCGCCGTCGTGACGTCCGACGGTCAGCTCAATGTATGGACTGCCCTCGGCGCTGGCCGGCGAATAGGGCCTGGTGCGCCGACGGCCGTCGATTTCAACGGTGAGGTTGATGTGCTGACCGGCGCGAAAACCGGTGAACACGCGATTCGGCTCGAGAGTGAGCGTGACACTGCGCGGAGTCTGCCTCCGCACCGCGATCACCTTCGCGCGGGCCTCTCCCGAGGTCCATGTTGGCTCGACAAGCTCGGTATACCGGTCAACGCCATGTGGCCCGGTAAGCAGGTCCACCAGCGGTGACCGGAGTACCCGCCGTGTCAAAGTTTGAGTGAACATGTGTATACCGTGCGCGCTCAGTTAGCCACGCGTCAATCGATTCGCCCAGGTTGTGGTATGTTTCACACAGTGAACAACCGTACGCCCAGTTCACGAACGGGCCGTTCCAGCAGGTCGGGCAGGTCTCGGTCCCGTGACACGTTGTCGCGCGAGGAGCGCAAAGAGGTAACCCGGCGGGCGATCGTCGCCGCCGCCCTTGCCTTGCTGGAGGACCGCAGCTTCGCCACGCTGAGCCTGCGCGAAGTCACCCGTGAAGCCGGCATCGTGCCCGCGGCGTTCTATCGGCACTTCGATTCGATGGAGGCCCTCGGGCTGGTCCTCATCGACGAGTCTTTTCGCGCGCTTCGCGACATGTTGCGCGGTGCGCGCGCGGGCAAGCTCGACCCCAACCGGGTCATCGAGTCGTCGGTGGACATCCTCATCGAGGGCGTGAACGAGCGTCGGGAGCACTGGCGATTCATCGGTCGCGAGCGGTCCAGTGGGCTTACCGTGCTTCGCTACGCCATCCGCACCGAGATCCGGTTGATCACCTCGGAATTGGCGATCGACCTCGCCCGCTTTCCTGGGCTCAACACATGGAGCGGCGAGGACCTCAACGTTCTGGCCACGCTGTTCGTCAACGCGATGATCTCGATCGCCGAAGCCATCGAGGACGCCAATGACGCAACGGCACTCGAGGAGATCAGGCGCATCGCGGTCAAGCAACTGCGGTTGATCGCGGTGGGCGTCGCCGGGTGGCGCAGCGCCGTCTAGCGTGTGGCGCATGCCAGATCTCGAACTGTCCTATCCCCGTCCCGACATCGCGATTCTGACTCTCAACCGACCCGAGAAGCTCAATGCGCTGTCGTATGAACTGGTCGAGTCGCTGCATGCCGCCCTCGACGGGATCGCCGCGAACAACGAGTGCCGAGTCGTGGTGCTCACCGGTGCGGGGCGCGGATTCTGCTCGGGACTGGATCTGACCGCGCCGAACCCACCGAACGCGGGCGGCGGCACGGAGTTCCCACGATCGGGCATGCGGTGGCAAGAACGCATCGCGGACCTCACCGCCCGGATACACCGACTACGGCAGCCGGTGATCGCGGCCGTGAACGGACCCGCGTATGGCGGCGGTTTCGGCATCGCGCTGGCCTGCGATATCCGGATCGCGTCGGAGTCGGCGCGGTTCTGCACTCAGTTCATCAAGCTCGGACTCGGCGGCTGCGACATCGGCGTCAGCTACACCTTGCCGCGAATCGTCGGTGCGGGGCCGGCGTTCGACCTGATCCTGACCGCCCGCGTGGTAGACGCCGAGGAGGCGCTGCGGCTGGGCATCGTATCGCGGTTATCCGGGCCGTCATCGGTGCTGGACGACGCGCTGGTGATCGGCGAAACACTCTGCAGCTACGGCAAATTCGGGCTGGAGTCCACCAAACAGGTGTTGTGGGCCAATCTGGAGGCGTCCAGCCTGGAGTCGGCGCTGCACCTTGAGAACCGCAGCCAGATCCTGGCGTCGACCAGCGGGGAGATTCGCGAGGCTAGCGAGGCGTTCCGCCACCGTCCACGATGATGACCTGTCCTGTCATGTAGCTGCCCGCGTCCGACGTCAACAATAGTGCGGCGCCGACGAGTTCATTCGGTGTCCCTAGTCGCCTCATCAGGGTTCCGCCGACCATGTGGTCGATCGCGTCCTGCGTGTTGTTGCGCATCATGTCGGTGTCGACGGGTCCGGGCGCCAGCGCGTTGACCCGGATGCCGAGCGGCGCAAACTCCGCGGCCATCGACCGGGTGTACGACATCAGCGCGGCCTTGCCACCCGCGTACATCGTCAGCATCGGTGCGAACATGAAGGCACCGGTCGAGACCATGTTCAGGATCGCGGCGTGCCCGCTCTCCTTCAGGTGGGGCAGGGCCTCCTGCACCAGGAACAGCGGGCCGCGCAGATTGACTTCGTATGACTTGTCCCACGCCTCGGGGGTCATCTGACCCAACGGCTGGGCCAGCGCATTGGCGGCATTGTTGACCAGCACGTCGATGCCGCCGAATTCGTCGACTGCGCGCTGGACCAGCGCGCCGAGTTCGTCGATCTTGCCAAGATGCGTTGGCACGCCGATCGCCGTGCCGCCGAGGCTCCGCAGATGTGCCGCGGCCTGTTCGCAGGCGTCAGGCTTGCGGCTGGCCACCACGACGCGGGCGCCGGCCAGGACGTAACCCTCCGCGAGGGCCAGCCCGATGCCCCTGGTGCCGCCTGTCACGAGGACAGTGCGGTCAGTCACGTCGAACAGGCGGTCAAATGATGTGCGATCCACGCCGTCAGTAGATCAGATCACAACTCGCGACGACTGATAAACCTGCGCGCACGCCCGTTGATCGGATCCTCGAACTCGAGGCTGTACGCCAGCAGCTGCAGTGGCGCAGAAAAATCGTCGGGCGCCACATCAACCACGCTCGGGTACAGAGGATCCCCAAAAATGGGTAGCCCAAGGGAAGCCATGTGCACACGTAGCTGATGCGTGCGTCCGGTCCGCGGGGTCAACCGGTACAGCCCATCACCCATCAACTCGATCAACGTCTCGGCGTTCGGCTCTCCAGGTTCCTCAATGGCCTGAAAAGATCCTCGTCGCTTGATGATTCGAGACCGCAGCACCAGGGGAAGATCAATACCCGCGTCGACCGCCGCACGCGCCAGATATGCCTTGCGCACGAGCCCCTTGGCGAACAAAGTCTGATAGGTGCCCCGCACTTCGCGACGCACAGTGAACAACAGCACGCCGGCCGTCAGCCGATCCAACCTGTGTGCGGGCGAGAGCTCGGGCAGGTCAAGCTCGCGTCGCAACCGGACCGTCGCCGTCTGTGCCACATGCCTGCCTCGCGGCATGGTCGCCAGGAAATGCGGCTTGTCGACGACAACGATGTCGTCGTCGCGGTACAGGACTGGCATGTCGAACGGCACCGGGACCTCTTCGCGCAGTTCGCGATACAGATACACATGTGCACCAGCGGGCAACACCGTCGAGTTGGTGATGACCACGCCGTCGGCGTCAACCACTTCGCCTGCGAGTACCTTCACCCTCGCCTGCTCACCAAACCGGGACTCGAGCTCCGCCAGCACCGGACCGCCCCGCAACCGCACCCGCGCCGGGCCGAGGCCGTCACGCACCGGAAGCGGCGCCGGCTTCAATTGAGTGGCACCGGTTCCAGGATCTCCGCACGCGCTTCGGGCGCGGCAGCACGCAGCGCGTCGGCGGACTCGTCATCGGGCTGCTGCTGCGAACGCACCTCCGCGTCGACCCGCGCAATGTACGTCGAAACCTCACGATCGATATCCTCGGCGCTCCAACCCAGCACGGGCGCAACCACTTCGGCGACCTCACGCGCACAATCCACGCCGCGGTGCGGGTACTCGATCGAGATCCGCATCCGCCGCGCCAGGATGTCTTCCAAATGCAATGCGCCCTCGGCCACCGCCGCGTACCAAGCCTCCACCTTCAGGTAGACCGGCGCCTCGGTGATCGGCGTCAACAGCTCGGGGCGGCCCTCAGCCATCGCGAGGACCTCACCGATCAGCGAGCCGTACCGGTCCAGCAGGTGACGCACCCGGTACGGGTGCAGACCGTAATGCGCACCCACACTTTCGGTTTGGTTGATCAGCGCGAAATAACCGTCGGCACCCATCAGCGGCACCTTCTCGGTGATCGATGGCGCCACTCTGGCCGGAACGTACTCGGCTGCGGCGTCGATCGCGTCCTCACCCATCACCCGGTAGGTGGTGTACTTGCCACCCGCGATGGCCACCAGGCCGGGCGCAGGCACCGCGACCGCATGCTCGCGGGACAGTTTGGAGGTTTCCTCGCTCTCCCCCGCCAGCAGCGGCCGCAGACCCGCGTAGACCCCGTCGATATCGTCATGACTCAGCGGCGTGGCCAGCACCGTGTTCACCGTTTCGAGGATGTAGTCGATGTCGGCCTTGGTGGCCGCTGGATGGGCCAGGTCGAGATTCCAGTCGGTGTCGGTGGTGCCGATGATCCAGTGTGTGCCCCATGGGATGACGAACAGCACCGACTTCTCGGTGCGCAGGATGATCGCGACCTCGCTAACGATTCGGTCCCGCGGCACCACGACATGCACGCCCTTGGAGGCCCGCACCCGAAACCGCCCGCGCTGCTTGGACAATGCCTGGATCTCGTCCGTCCACACGCCGGTCGCGTTGACCACGACATGGCCGCGCACCTCGGTGACCGCCCCGTGCTCGGAGTCGCGTACCTGGACACCGATCACCCGGTCACCCTCACGCAGCAGTGAAACCACTTGCGTCGAAGACCGCACCACCGCGCCGTAATGCGCCGCTGTGCGCGCCACCGTCATCGTGTGCCTGGCATCGTCGACGACGGTGTCGTAGTACCGGATGCCGCCGACCAACGACGTCCGCTTGAGCCCCGGCGACAGCCGCAACGCTCCTGCACGAGTCAAATGCTTTTGCGCCGGAACAGATTTTGCGCCGCCAAGCTGGTCATAGAGGAAGATGCCCGCCGCCACATACGGCCGCTCCCACCACCGCTTGGTCAGCGGGAAGAGGAACGGCAGCGGCTTGACGAGATGAGGAGCCAGCGTCGTCAAAGACAACTCCCGCTCGTGCAGCGCCTCGCGCACCAACCCGAACTCCAGCTGCTCGAGGTACCGCAACCCGCCGTGGAACATCTTCGACGAACGGCTGGACGTACCAGAGGCGAAGTCGCGGGCCTCGACCAGTGCGACCTTGAGCCCGCGGGTGGCCGCGTCCAGGGCGGCGCCCGCCCCCACGACGCCGCCACCTACGACCACCACGTCGAACTGTTCGCCGCCGAGCCGCTTCCAGGCCGCAGCCCGCTGCTCGGGCCCAAGGAACGTCCCCCCGTTACCCGCGATCGGGTCACTCATTCCGACTGGACTCCTAGTTACTCGTCGGTATCTTTGCCCGCTCCCAGGCTACGTGGCATCAATCCAGATCGTCGTGCGCCATCAATCTGCGCGCCGCCTCAGTGATCGACCCCGACAGCGAGGGGTAGACCGAGAACGTCTGGGCCAGGTCCTCGACGTCGTTTCCGTTCTGCACGGCGAGGGCAATCGGCACGATCAACTCGGAGGCGATCGGCGCGACCACCACCCCGCCAATCACCACCCCCGTGGCGGGGCGGCAGAAAATCTTGACGAAGCCGAGGCGCAGCCCCGACATCTTGGCCCTGGCGTTGGTGGCCAGCGGCAGCATGATCGTCCGCGCAGGGACGGAGCCGTCGTCGATCTTGGCCTGCGGCACCCCGACGGCGGCGATCTCCGGCCGGGTGAACACCGCTGCGGAGACCGTACGCAGCCGGATCGGGCTCAGTCCCTCGCCGAGCACGTGATACATCGCGATGCGGCCCTGCATCGCCGCAACCGAAGCCAGCAGCATCAGCCCGGTGCAGTCACCGGCGGCGTAGATGCCGGGCACCGAGGTGCGCGACACCCGGTCGACGGTCAGGTAGTTGCCGGGCCCGAGCTCGATGCCGAGGCCTTCAAGGCCCAGCCCGCTGGTGTTGGGCACCGACCCGACCGTGATCAGGGCATGGCTGCCCTCGACGGTGCGGCCGTCGGTCATGGACACGACCACACCGTCGCCGCTGCGGGTGATCGAGCCGGCGCGGGCGTTCTTCAACAGGGTCACGCCACGGCCGGCGAACACCTCTTCCAGCACCGCGGCGGCGTCGGAGTCCTCGTGCGGCAGGATCTGGTCGCGGCTGGCGACCACCGTGACCTTCACCCCGAGTTCGGTGTAGGCGTTGACGAACTCCGCGCCCGTCACGCCTGAGCCGACGACGATGAGGTGTTCGGGCAGTTTGTCCAGGTCGTAGAGCTGGCGCCAGTTCAGAATGCGTTCGCCGTCGGGTTCGGAGCCGGGCAGCACACGTGGGCTGGCACCGGTGGCGATGAGCACGGCGTCCGCCTTGATCGTGCTGACCGTGCCGTCATGGGCGGTGATCTTGACGGTGTGGGCAGCCATGCCCGGCAGGTCGTCGCACAGCTCGCCGCGGCCGGCGATCAGCGTCACTCCCTCGCTGCGCAGCCGCTCGGCGATGTCGGCCGACTGGGCCGCGGCCAGCCTCTTGACCCGGTCGTTGAGCTGGGGCAACGAGATCTTGGCGTCCTCGAATTCCAGGGCGTAGCCGAGATCGGGGGCCCGGCGCAGCTCTGTGCGCACCCCGGTGGACGCGATGAACGTCTTGGACGGCACGCAATCCCACAGCACGCAGGCACCGCCGAGGCCATCGGAATCGACGACGGTCACCTCGGCAACGTCGGGACCGCGCGCGGCGGCGACAAGTGCCGCCTCATAGCCGGCGGGCCCGCCGCCGATGATCACGATGCGGGTTGCCACGGCCATAAACCTAGCCAAGCCGACCGTTGATCGCCCAGCCACCGGGCCAACCCTTAGGCTTTCCCCGTGCCGATCTACGCCGCCTACGGATCGAATATGCATCCGGAGCAGATGCTGGAGCGGGCTCCTCATTCTCCGATGGCAGGAACGGGGTGGCTGCACGGGTGGCGATTGACGTTCGGCGGCGAGGACCTCGGGTGGGAGGGCGCGCTCGCAACCATCGTCGAGGATCCGCTGTCGAAAGTGTTCGTCGTGCTCTACGACATGACGAAGGAGGACGAGAAACTCCTCGACCGGTGGGAAGGCTCAGAGCTGGGCATCCACAAGAAGATCCGGTGTCGGGTGGACCGTACGTCGTCGGACACCACGACCGATCCTGTGCTGGCGTGGCTGTACGTCATCGATGCGTGGGAGGGCGGCTTACCGTCGGCGCGTTACCTCGGTGTGATGGCCGACGCCGCGGAGATCGCAGGCGCCCCAGCGGAATACGTGCACGACCTCCGCACCCGCCCGGCCCGTAACATCGGCCCCGGCACTTCGTAACTCTTCACCCCCGCGTGGGCCCACACGCAAGTCGGGGATGACCGTGTTTGTACGCGACACGCCGCAGATATTTGGCAATTTGCGGTCGCTCACGCCGCGCGAGCGCTCCGAAGCTGCCGATCGATCCGGGCGACGAATTCCCACGCCCGATATCTGACGTCTTCGAACACGATCGCTATGACGACCCAGTCGACGTCCAGCAATGCTGCCGCTCGTCTGCGATCGCGACGCATTGCTTCAGGACTACTGTGCCAGTCCACCCCGTCGTATTCGACTGCGACACGTTGCTCTGCCCAGGCAAAGTCGAGGCGCCTGAGCTCGCGGTTGCCGTCGATAACCTCGAATTGCAGCTCAGGTGTCGGCAAGCCACCGTCGATCATGGCCAGCCGGGCCTCGCTTTCCATCGGGGATTCCGCCCGGCCGTCGGCCAACGGGATCAGATCTCGCACCGCGACGATGCCTCTGCGCCCTTCCTGCTCGACGGCCGCTCTCCACAGATCTGGGCGTTTAACCGTCCCGCTTCGCAAGGCGGCGTCCAACGTTGCGAGTGCACGCGGCCGACGAAGAGAACGCGCTACTTCCACTGCCGTCCACGCCGGCGAAGTTGCGAGCCGTTCGCCCACCTTGACCAATGGAGCCCCGTCGCGGCGGTGCACCACAAGCCCGTCTGCTGAGCGCAGCCGACTACCCGGCGGGCTCAGCACGTGAAGGTCAGCGGGCTCTTCGGTGTCGAAGCCGTGCAACGCGGCCGCCGTCCCGAGGCACAAGGGAACCGCCCGGCCGCAGGAGAAATCCAGGCCACGCAAACGCAGCCTGTCGTCGGGCTCGCCACGGCAATAAACGCCCGGCCATAACCGTTCTAGCGCACCGCAATTCACCGCAGCTTCGAAGCCGCGCCTCGTCAGATAGTTCAGAATTTGAGCGCTGCTCGCTACCCCACCCTGGCTGGCGAAGAGGGCGTCGAGCTCCGGATGCATGACTGTGATCGTCGCTGTGAAGCCTGCGCTGCGGTAGTCACTCGCGAGCCACTTGTGGATAACTCAGGTCGAGCGACCGTGAAATGCCAACAATCCACGGCGTGTCGCGTACAGACACTCAGTGTCAGGCTGGACCGTGCCGCTTTGCGGTGGTTGGGTTCTTTCCCACCTGATGTCTGGCTCTTACAAACACTGCTGCCTTCGGGTTGGCGTTCGACCGTTGTGCCGGCATCGGGTGGGAAGGACCGACCGGCGTGACTTGATAGGAGCGTGGCATCGCCCCCACTGAGATGTGTCCTGCCGGCCGGCCCGACCTTCACCTCATCCACCTCTGATGAAAGAAGGCACCGTTCATGGTGGTCGTTGGAACCGATGTTCACAAGCGCACCCACACCTTCGTCGCGGTCGATGAAGTTGGGCGCAAACTCGGCGAGAAAGTGGTCGCCGCCACCACCGCCGGACATCACAAAGCGCTGGCGTGGGCACGTGAGCACTTCGGCGATGATCTGCTGTGGGGGATCGAGGACTGCCGCAATCTGTCGGCGCGCTTGGAACGTGATCTGCTGTCGATGGGTCAGTCGGTAGTACGGGTGGCGCCGAAACTAATGGCCCAGTCCCGGGCTTGTGCGCGTACCCGCGGGAAGTCCGATCCGATCGACGCGCTGGCCGTCGCGCAGGCGGTGTTGCGCAATCCTGATCTGCCGGTCGCGGCTCACGACGAGGTCTCGCGCGAGCTCAAGCTGTTAATCGATCGGCGTGAAGACCTTGTTGTTCAACGTACTTCGACGATTAATCGGCTCCGTCAACGGGTTCATGAACTCGACCCCGCCGCTGAGCCCAAAGCCGGTTCGCTGCATCGCGCCAAGCCCTGCCAAGTCCTGGGCGCTTGGCTGGATACCCAATCTGGGGTGCTGGCTGAGCTGGCTGGCGAGGAGCTCGCCGACGTGGTGCGCCTGACCGAAGCCATCGACGACTTGGCGATACGTATCGGTGAGCGCGTACGCGCCGTGGCCCCTGTGTTGTTGACGTTGCCTGGTTGCGGCGAGCTCACCGCGGCCAAGATCGTGGGCGAGACCGCGACCATCAGCCGGTTCCGTAGCGAGGCCGCATTTGCCCGCCACAGCGGCACCGCCCCGATCCCGGTCTGGTCGGGCAACACCAACGGGCGAGTGCGCCTCAACCGCTCGGGTAACCGTCAACTCAACGCCGCTCTGCACCGCATCGCGATCACCCAGATTCGACTGACCGACAGCGCAGGCCAGCGTTACTACCGCAAACGTCGCTCCGAAGGCAGCTCCACCCAAGAAGCCCTGCGCTGCCTCAAACGCCAGCTAGCCCGCACCGTCTACCGCCGCCTCCGCGCCGACGACTACACCCGCCGAACCCAACCAAACCGCGTCACACTCACCGCCGCTTGACATAGGAGCAATGGTCGCTCGCGCGGACGTCGGAACTTAGAAGGCGGCGGCCTGGTCGATGATGTTGACCAGCACCCGAACTCCCACGGCCAGCGACCGTTCGTCGACGTCGAAGGTGGGTTGGTGCAGGTCGAGCTGCGGGCCGCGGCCCGTCCACACGCCGAGCCGCGCCATCGCGCCAGGCACATCTTCGAGGTACCACGAGAAATCCTCGCCGCCCCCGGACTGGCGGGTGTCGCACAGCACGTCGGGGCCGATGGCCTCGATCGCGTGGGTGACGATTCGCGTGGAGATCTCCTCGTTCACGACGGGCGGCACTCCGCGGCGGTACTGGACACTGTGCTCGATACCCAGGGGTGCGAGCAGCGACGAAACCACCTCGCGCACAAGCGTTTCCATCGAGTCCCAGGTGTCGCGGCTGGCGGTGCGGATGGTCCCTGCCAGTGAGCCGCTCTGCGGAATCGCGTTGGCGGCGACGCCCGCGTTGACCGCGCCCCACACCATCACCGTGCTGTTGCGCGGGTCGATGCGGCGCGACAACACACCTGGCAGGCCCGTGATGAGCGTGCCGAGCCCGTAGACAAGGTCACCGGTCAGGTGCGGCCGCGACGTGTGACCGCCGTGCGATTGCAGCGTGACCTCGAGCTGATCCGCGGCCGACGTGATCGGGCCGGGTCGCACCGCGACCTTGCCGACCGCCAGCCGCGGATCGCAGTGCAACGCGAAGATGCGCGACACCCCGGTCAGCGCGCCAGCAGCGATCGCGTCGATCGCGCCGCCGGGCATCAGCTCCTCCGCGGCCTGGAAGATCAGCCGCACGCCCACCGGCAGTTCGGGTACCGACGCCAGGGCCAGCGCCGCACCGAGCAGGACCGCGGTGTGCGCATCGTGCCCGCAGGCGTGTGTGACGTTCGGCACCACCGACGCGTACGGCGCTCCGGTCCGCTCGGCCATCGGCAGCGCGTCCATATCGGCCCGCAACGCGATCCGCGGCCCATGCTCCGGCCCGAAGTCGCACGTCAACCCGGTACCGCCGGGCAGCACCTTCGGGTTGAGGCCGGCATCGGCCAGGTGTGAGGCGACGAACTGCGTGGTCGCGAACTCCTGACGGCCCAGCTCGGGGTGGGCGTGGATGTGCCTGCGCCAGGCGACCATGTCGTCGTAGTGGGTGTCCAGCCACAGCTCGGTGGCGTCGTGCAGGCTCATGACGCTCGCCTCGCCAGCAGTTCCATCACCCGATCCCGCTCGGACGGCGTTTCGGCCAGGCTGACCACGGTGCGTGCCAGCATGATCGCGCCCTCCACGACGGCCCGATCGGCACTGGGCCCTGCGGCCGCCGCGGTGAACGCCGGTTGATGCACCGACGCCCCTTCGGCATCGATGCCCACGATCGGATGGATACCCGGCATCACCTGCGTGACATTGCCCATATCGGTACTGCCCAGTGGCAACGCGGCCTCCACCTCCACAGCGACCGGAGTCCGGCCCACTCGCGTCATCTCGGCGCGGAACGTATCGGCGAGCCATTTGTCGGGAGTCAGCTCGTGATAGGCGGGCTCGGTCTCGGCGATCTGGTACTCGCAGCCGGTGGCGACCGCGCCTGCCAAAAAGCAGTCGGCCATCCGCTGCTCGAGGCCGCTGAGCGAGGACGCATCGTTGGCACGCATCGTGTAATGCATCTCGGCGCGCGCCGGGATGACGTTGGTCGCCTGCCCGCCATTGGTGACGATGCCGTGCACCATCTGTCCCGGCGCCAACTGCTGGCGCAGCAGGCCGATGGCCACCTGCGCCACCGTGATCGCATCGACGGCGTTCACGCCCAGATACGGCGCCACCGCGGCGTGCGCCTCGCGGCCGAAGTATCCGACCGCGACCTGAGACAGTGCCAGCGAGCGCGCCCGCGCGATGTCCAGCGGACCGGGGTGCAGCATCACCGTCGCGGCGACGTCATCGAAGGTTCCGGCGTTGAGCAGCAACACTTTTCCGCCGCCCGCTTCCTCCGCCGGCGTGCCGATCAGCGCCACCGTGAGACCGAGGTCGTCGGCCACTTCAGCCAACGCCAGCGCGGTCCCGACTGCGGAGGCCGCGATGATGTTGTGGCCGCAGGCGTGTCCGATCTCCGGCAGCGCGTCGTACTCGGCGCAAATGCCGATGACCAGCGGACCGCTGCCGTAGTCGGCCCGAAACGCGGTGTCCAACCCGCCGGGCGCGGCGGTGATCTCGAAGCCGTATTCGGCGACGAGAGCCTGTGCCTTGGCACAGCTGCGGTGTTCGGCGAACGCGAGTTCGGGCTCTGCGTGGATCGCGTGCGACAGTTCGACCAGCTCGCCACGGCGCCGGTTGACAGCGTCTTCGACGCTTATCGACGCGGTGGTGGTTGGCATCCTGGCAGTATCTCATTGCGCTGCTAAGCGCATGGTGACAGCTATGCTCGCGCACTGTGACGAGCCCAGCGGCACTGGCCCAAGCAGCGGCGGCCGCAATCCGCGACCGCACCGGCGTCGACAGACACGACGTCGCGGTGTCCCTCGGCTCGGGCTGGGCACCCGCCGTTGCTGCGCTCGGCGATCCCGTTGCCGTCGTGCCGATGGCCGAGCTGCCAGGATTCGTGCCACCAACCGCAGCAGGACACGGCGGCGAGGTGCTGTCGCTCCGTGTCGGCGATCACCGGGTCCTGGTGTTCGTCGGCCGCATCCACGCCTACGAGGGACACGAGCTTGCGCAGGTCGTGCACCCCGTGCGGACCGCGTGCGCTGCGGGCGTGCACACCGTCGTGCTGACCAACGCCGCGGGCGGTCTTCGCGACGATTTCGTCGTCGGCCAGCCGGTTCTGATCAACGACCACCTCAACCTGACCGCCCGTTCACCGCTGGTCGGGGCGGCGTTTGTGGACCTGGTCGACGCCTACTCGCCGCGGTTGCGCGCCATCGCCCACGAGATCGACCCATCGCTGGCCGAGGGCGTCTACGCCGGGCTGCCCGGCCCGCACTACGAGACCCCCGCCGAGATCAGGATGCTGCGCACGCTCGGCGCGGACCTGGTGGGCATGTCGACCGTGCACGAGACAATCGCTGCGCGCGAAGCCGACGCGCAGGTGCTTGCGGTGTCCCTTGTGACGAATCTCGCCGCCGGTATGACGGGTCAGCCGCTCAGCCACGACGACGTGCTCGAGGCGGGCCGTCAGTCCGCGACGCGGATGGGCTCCCTGCTCGGCTCGGTGATCGACCGGCTCTGATCGCCGAACCGTTCACTGACCCACACGACGCCGCGGGCAAGGAAGGGCGCCGCGAACAGCATCAGCAGGATCCGCAGCACCTGGGCGGCGATGATGAACGTGACGTTTGACCCGGTTTCGACGGCGGTCGCCAGGACCGCGTAGACGCCGCCGGGGCTGGTGGCCAGGTAGCCCTCCAGCGGGGTGAGTCCGGTGAATCGGGCCAGCACCACACCGAGGCCGGCGGTCGCGACGGTGAGCGCGAAGATGAGGCCGATCGCCAATGGCAGCATCCGCCCGATCGCCCGCAGCGATTCCCTGGTGAACGCCAACCCGGCCTGCCAGCCGATCAGCATGTACCCGGCCTGCACCAGCACCATCGGCACTGAGAGCCCGAACGACATCCCGGTGACTTCGAGCGCGACGGTAAGGGCCAGCGGTCCGAGCAGCCCGGCCCCTGGCATCCGGACCAGCTTGCCCACCGTCGCCCCGACAAGCACGATCGCGATGACCATGGCAATGCTGAGATACCAAGGGGCAGTATCGGTTTCGGGGGCGACCGAGGTCACGTGCGACTTGTCTGCATGATAGATAAAGGCCACGACGACGGGCATCGATGCGGTCACCAGTGCGACCCGCAGATACTGCACCACGGACACGACGCGGTCGTCGCCACCGAGTTCGCGGGCGATGGCAACCAATCCTGATGCGCCGCCCGCGACCAACGCCAGCGATCCGGTCAGCGGGGTGACGTCGCGGCGCAGGCCAAGTAGCGCCCCCGCGACGACGCTGATCAGCAGGGTGGCGACCGCGATGGCCACCACGATCGGCCAGTCGGAGCCCAGTGCGTCGACCGCGTCCTGCTGGACCATTGTGCCGATGTAGACGCCGAGCACGCCCTGGGCGGCGAAACCCGCCGGCCGGGGTACCCGGCTGGGGGCCAGCGTCAAAAGGGCCAGCACGACGCCGACAGCCAGTGCGGCGAACAGCGCGGCCGACGGGACGCCGAGCAGGTCGAGCGGAATGGTGACCGCAGCCGTCACCGCCAGGAGTAACGCCCACTTGAGTATCCGCCGCACTTTTTCCACGATGATTACAAGTATCTCCTTGTCATTTCTTGATCGCAACTAGCTGTGATCGGCGTGACAGCCATGATTTGCCAAGGTATAACTTGGCTATGACGAGCGTTACGTCCCCAACCTCTGCCGCTACCGAGCTGCGCGAATCGATGATGGCGGTGACGCGGCAGATGCGCAGGCACCGTCCCGACCACGGCCTGACGCTGTCCCAGCTGGAGTTGCTCGGCGAGGTCAGCCGCAGCGGCGTGACCACACCCGCCGAGCTCGGGGTGCGGATGCACGTGCGCGTCCAGTCGTTGACCGACGGCATCAACGACCTCGTCAATCGCGGCCTCGTCGAGCGTCGCCCCGACCAAGCCGACCGGCGCCGTCAGCTGATCGAGATCACCGACTCCGGTAACGCGCTGCTTGACTCGGACCGAGCTGAGCGCGACATCTGGCTGCAGGAAACGATGCGCGACAACCTGTCGCAGCTCGAATTCGACCTGGTGATGCTCGTCGCGCCGGTGCTGCGCAAGCTGGCTTACGCAGAGACCAAAGCGGGCACACTTACGGCATGACTCAGTCGCGGACCGAGGTCGCCGCGCAGGAGTGGATTGCCCATGACCCCGACCCGAAGACCGCCGCCGAGCTGGCGGCGTGCAGCGACGACGAGCTTGCGCAACGATTCGCTCAGTCGCTGACGTTCGGGACCGCGGGTCTGCGGGGACCCCTGCGCGGCGGGCCGAACGGGATGAATCTGGCCGTGGTACTGCGCACCACATGGGCGGTCGCCAAAGTGCTCAAGGACAGAGGGATGCACGGCCAGGACGTCGTGGTGGGTCGCGACGCCAGGCACGGCTCGGACGAGTTCGCCCTGGCCGCCGCCGAAGTCCTTGCCGCCCAGGGATTTAACGTGAAGCTGCTGCTTGCTGCCGCACCGACGCCGGTGGCGGCGTACGCCGTTCGCCAACTACCCGCCGCGGCGGGAATCCAGATCACCGCGTCGCACAATCCGCCGTCGGACAACGGCTACAAGGTTTACTTCGATGGCGGATTCCCGATCGTGCCTCCCACCGATCGGGACATCGAGAACGCGATCGCCGAAGCACCGTTCGCCGACGAGATCCCCCGGCGGGCCGTTAACGTGTCGGGCGTCGCGGAGATCCAGCAGTACATCGACCGCGCCGCGCACGTGCGTCACACCCATGGGTCCGTGCGGGTAGCCCTCACACCGTTGCACGGCGTGGGTGGTGAGTACGCGGTCGACGCGCTGGTGCGTGCCAAGTTCAGCGATGTCCACGTCGTGGAGAGTCAGTTCGCACCGGACCCGGATTTCCCAACCGTCGATCTACCGAACCCTGAGGAGCCCGGCACTGTCGACGCGCTGCTGCACCTGGCCTCCGATGTCGACGCCGAGATCGCCATCGCGCTGGACCCCGACGCGGACCGCTGCGCCGTCGCGGTGCCGACCCGCGATGGGTGGCGCATGCTGTCGGGCGACGAAACCGGTTGGCTGCTAGGCGATTACATTCTTTCCCAGGTCGAGCCAGGAGCGGTGGCCGAAGCCACCGTCGTCGCCAGCTCGGTGGTGTCGTCGCGCATGCTCGCCGCGATCGCCAAGGAGCACGGCGCCCGACATGTCGAGACGCTGACCGGATTCAAATGGTTGTCGCGCGCCGACGCCGACCTGCCGGGCTGCACGCTGGTGTACGCGTACGAGGAGGCGATCGGACACTGCGTCGACCCAGCGGCGGTCCGCGACAAGGACGGCATCAGCGCCGCCGTGCTCGCGTGCGATCTTGTCGTGGCGTTGCGGGAGAAGGGTCACACCGTCCTCGATGCGCTCGACGACCTGGCCCGCCGACACGGCGTGCACACTACGACCGCGGTGTCCCGCCGGGTCGGCTCCGTCGACGAGGCCACCGACCTCATGACGCGGCTGCGTCAGTCGCCGCCGAATCGGCTCGCGGGCTTTGAGGTGACGATCACCGACCTGATGTCCGAGAATGGCCAGCGCCGCACCGATGCGCTGATCATGTCGGGCGGTGACGGCGAAACCACGCTGAGGATTGTCGTGCGACCGTCGGGCACAGAGCCAAAGCTGAAGTCCTACATCGAGGTTCGCTGCGGCGACGTCAGTGACCTCGGCGAGGCGCGGGCACGCGCCAAACGTCTGCAGGACCAGCTGGCCGACGTCGCAGCGCGCTTCTAGCGCGGCCCGAACTGCCGGTCGCCGGCGTCACCGAGACCCGGCACGATGTAGGCGATGTCGTTGAGTCGCTCGTCGATGGTCGCGGTGAACAGCCGCATATTGGGTGCGACTTTCTCCAGTGCGGCAATGCCTTCGGGCGCGACGACCACGCAGACCGCGGTGATGTCGACCGCGTTGCGGGCATGCAGCAGCCCGATCGTGTGGGCCATCGAGCCGCCGGTGGCCAGCATCGGGTCCAGCACCATCACCGGCTGGGCACTCAGGTCGTCTGGCAGCGATTCCAAATACGGTGTGGGCTGGTGGGTTTCCTCGTTGCGGGCGACCCCGACGAAGCCCACGCGAGCCTCGGGAATCAGCGCGTGTGCCTGGTCGACCATGCCAAGGCCTGCCCGCAACACCGGCACCAGCAGCGGCGGGTTGGCCAGTCGGCATCCGGCCGTCCTGGCCACCGGTGTCTGAACCTCGATGGGCTCGACCACCGAGTCGCGGGTGGCCTCGTAAACCAGCATCAGGGTCAGGTCCCGCAGCGCCGCCCGAAATGCGGCGTTGTCGGTGGCCTCGTCGCGCAGGGTGGTCAGCCTCGCGGCGGCCAGCGGGTGGTCGACGACGCGCACATCCATCCGCAGACCTTATGCCGAAGGGAACCGAAATGCTGCCGCGTCCGTCGTAACCGCATGCTCGCCGACACCGATGCCATCAGATCCCTTGGCTCTGCCAGCTCGGCCCACGCCGCCGATCTCGCCGCCATCGCCGCCACGCTGTCGTCACTGCCGGACCCCGAGACCGCAACGGCGTTCGGTGCCGTCGGAGCCCGCTTCCTGGCCGCGCTCGCCGACGCCGTGGCCACCGAGGCGCGGGCGGTGGCCGAGTTGAGCGACAGGTTCGCGGCCGCCGACACCACCGCGCACGCCGCGGCCATCGGCTACGACGACGCCGACCTGCGCGCCGGCGGCCTGATCGCCGGGCGCTAGCCGATGCGCAGTGCCCTGGTGGCCGCGCTCGCGGCGCCGATCCGTGAAGTGCAGTCGCTGGTCGGCCCGGGGGCGTCGGGCGATCCGGCCAGCGTGTTCACCACGGTGCGCGACGCGCTCACCGAGGTGTCGATGGCCGCAGGCCAGGGGTGGCGCCGGGCCGCCGAGCACTGGTCGGGCGCAGGAGCCGACGGCGCGGGCGACTTCATGGCGGCGACGATCGCTGCGGTGGACACGTTGGCGATCCGGGCGGGCCACTTGGGGGCGGCGGCCGGCGCAGCGGCTGCGGCGATTGCCGAGGCCCGCGAGCGACTGCATGGCATCGTCGACCGCTTCGAGGCCAGGGCAGCCGCGCTGGAACCGCACCTGGATTCGCCAGGCGTCGCCGAGGAACTGCTTGCCGAGGCGCAGCGATCGCTCGAGGAGGCGGTCGCGGTGGTCGACCAGCTGCAGGCCGAGCTGGACGGCCACGGCGCCGCGCTGACCGGCTCGGCCTTTCCGACGTCACCGGCCCCGACGTCCCCGGCAGGGATGCCCCCGTCGATGGGATCGATGGGGTCAGGGCTCGGCGGTGGCGCGCCGATGAGCCCGCCGTCCGGCGGGAGTGGGACGTTCGGCTCCGGGCTCGGCGACCTCGCCTCGTTGGCGCGGCCGGACGACCCGGCCACAATGCCGGAGGCCAGCACATTCGGAAACGGCGTGGCGATACGCCTGCCCGACGGCAGTACGGCGATGGCGCCCAACGCGCTGGCGGCGAGCGCCGTTCGGCACGCGCTGACCCAGCTGGGCGTGCCCTATCAATGGGGCGGCACCACACCGGGCGTCGGCCTGGATTGCAGTGGCCTGACCCAGTGGGCGTATCGCGAAGCGGGACTTGAGCTTCCACGGCTGGCGCAGGAGCAAGACATCGGCGGCGCGATCGACCCCGGTTCACTGCGGCCGGGCGACCTCGCGGTGTGGGACGGTCATGTGGGGATGATCGTCGGGAACGGCACAATGATCGAAGCGGGCGATCCGGTTCAGCTGTCCGCGATCCGAACGGACAACGCGGGGCAGGGTTTTCAGGGCTTCTGGCGCCCGACGTCCTGAGCGCGTTTAGGGGAGCCGCGGGTCAATGAGGGTGACACCGGCAGGAGAGGCAGTGTCGACCGACGGGAGGAGACGGGCGCCTTCGGCCAGCCCGACGACGCGTTCCACCAACGCCTGCGGGCTCAACGTGCCAGCTTCGACCTGACGCAACATGTCGGGATAGTCGACGCTGGCCATGCCGTGGCTGCCGAGAACGTCCAGTTCCCAGGCGATCACGCGGTCCATTGGCACCGCGGGGTGCCCGCCGACGCTTGGCAACAGCCCCACCTGCACGTGGCGTCCTCGCCGCCGCAGACTGTGGATGGCGTCCGCACAGGTGGCCGGGACACCGACCGCATCGACCGCGACGTGACTGCCCCCGCCGGTGAGCTCGTGCACCTGATCGGCGACGTCAGCCCCGTCGGCGAGCACCGTGTGCTCGGCGCCGAGGGTCCTCGCCAAGTCAAGCGCAGCCGGGGTGCGATCGACCGCGATCACCCTGGCCCCTGCGGCGACCGCGACCTGCACGGCGCTGAGCCCAACGCCGCCAACTCCGAACACTGTCACCCACTCGCCGCGCCTGACGCCGGCCCGCGCATTCAGCGCGCGGTAAGCGGTGGCGAACCGGCAGCCCAGTCCCGCCGCCGCCGCGTCGGAGACGACGTCGGCGACCGCAACCAGGTTGGTGTCGGCGGCATGCAAGGCCACGTACTCGGCGAAGGAACCCCAGTGCGTGAAACCGGGCTGGGTCTGATCGGGACACACCTGTGCCTGACCGTCCTGGCACCACTGGCATCGCCCGCAGCCGCACACGAACGGCGTCGTCACCCTGTCGCCGACCGTCCACCGTCGCACCTCGGCGCCGACCGCGACGATGACGCCGACCAACTCGTGACCGGGAATGTGCGGGAGTGCTACCCCGTCGTCATGGCCCGCCCATGCGTGCCAGTCACTACGACAGAGACCGGTCGCGTGCACCTCGACGACCACGCCGCCGGACGGCGGCACCGGATCGGCGACCGTCCGGACGTCCACCGAACCACCGAACTCTTCGAACATCGCCGCACGCATGAAGCCATCCTGCGTCATTCACTAGCGTGGCGACCGTGCGCGCGGCTATAGAGCCGCCCCGACGTCCCGCGCCGTTCGCACGTTGCGAGCGATCTCGTCGAGGTGGGTCTCCCACGTACCGCAGCAGCCACCCCAGATGTCGATGTGCGAATGCTCCCTTGCGAGTCCTCCCATCAGCTGGCCGAGCGCCTGCGCATCGCCCATCTCGAGGTGTCCGAGCGTGCAGAGTGAAATCTTGTCCATCATCGCGGCATTGGGGCGCAGGCTGCGCACTCGCTCGAACCACGGGCCCGGCTCGATAGCCGACATGAACTCCAATGGGTGTGAGCAATTGATGCCGTAGAACGCGGGCCGCTCGTCGCCCGCCTGCGCGTCGATGGTCTCGATTGCGTCCTTCAGGGACGGGCCTGACACCAGCCGGCGGGTGCTGTTGTCGAGCGTGAACGAGACACCAAGTGGCAGGCCCGCGTTCGCCGCAGCACGGGAAAGCCCGATGATCTCCGGCACCGAGTTGAACGTCATCGCTTCGACCAAGTCGACGCCGGCACCGGCCAAGGTGGCCAGTTGTTCGCCGTGGTACTGCTCGGCCTCGTTTGCGGTGATCGCCTGGTTCGTCTCGTACGCGTCGCCTCGGGGGCCGACGATGCCTGCGTACAAGATCGCCGGCACCTGCCCCTCGTACGGCTTGGCGACGTCACGCAGGAAGTCGATCGCCCGGATCTGCATCTCGGCAAGCGATTCACGGGAGTAACCCAGCAGCGAGGCCCAGTCGGGGCTGGCCCGGTAGTCGAGACCGCCGATGATCACGGCGAACGCATGGCGGGCCGCGGCTTCGAGGTACCGGTCGTACATTCCGCGCAGTTCGATCACCGCCCGCGGATTGTCGAGCAACGGGAACATGGCGAAATGCGGGAGCTCGTACCCGTACTTGTACATGATCTCGGTTTCCTGGCCACCTTCGGTGAGGTAGTTCAGTCCAGGCTGCTGCTTCGGAAACTCCGCGACCATGGTGGCGCCCCCGCCCCTGTGACCGGGCGGTCACTTCAAAGCCACGCTAGCCGTGGCACCACCTCAACGAGGGCGGATCAACACCCGCCTCTCGGTGCCCTTGCACTTTCAAGAACCAGGGCGTCAGGGGCGGTGGCCACAGAGCGGCGACTTGGCTCTGCAACTCGGTGGTTAGGCTGTGCCGCATGGCTGCTGACATCGTGCCGATCCGGCTCGGGCTGACCGAGGGCGACCTGTACACATTGTGGGCTCCACGCTGGCGCGATGAGGGCGATGAGTGGGAGGCGTTCCTCGGCAAGGACGACGACATGTTCGCGTTCGCCTCGGTGGCGGACCTGGCCGCATTCGTCAGGACCAACAAGGACAACGACCTCACCGACCATCCGGCGTGGGAGAAGCTGACCGAGGCGAACGCGCACACGTTCGATCCCGCCGAGGACCGGCTGTACGACGTGATCGGTGTGCAGGAGCTGGTCGCCGAGAAGCCCAGCGAGGAGACGGTGTCCGAACTGCACCGGGCGCTGGTCATCGTGTCGTCCATCGGCTCGGTGTGCGAGCTGCCCGCGGTCACCAAGTTCTTCAACGGCAACCCCGTGCTCGGATCGCTTGGCGGGGGCATCGACGTGTTCGCAGGCCGACCCGGCCGCAAGCGGTGGGCCGAGATCGAGACGGTGATAGGACGCGGCTGGGACAACGTCGTCGACGCGCTCGACGCGATCATCAGCACCCCCGAGGTCGACGCGGACGCCGTAAAGAAGGCCGAGGCCGAGCTGGCCGAGGAGCCGCCCGAGCCCGAGGTCGTCGAAGTGGAGGACGACGAGGACGACGAAGACGACGTCGTGATCGATGACGTCGTCGACACCGACGAAGAAGCCGACGCGCTCGCCAGCGTCGCCCAGGACAAGGTGCTCGGCGACGATGAGGACTTCTGGCATCGGGTCGGCATCGACCCGGTGCGGATCATGACCAGCGGC
Organism: uncultured Actinomycetota bacterium; assembly: GCA_963711755.1. Classification (GTDB taxonomy): domain Bacteria; phylum Actinomycetota; class Actinomycetes; order Mycobacteriales; family Mycobacteriaceae; genus Mycobacterium. Next base: position 323,203 of record CAVQFK010000022.1, on the reverse strand, counting down.
GGTACGTCCTTCACGCTGCGTTGCTACCTCGACGACCAGCCAATCTTCCTGGGCCGCAACGGAAGAGTCAGCGTGTTCGGCTCCGGCGGCGCGCTCGCGCGTTACCTGGCCGACGAGCACGACCACGACCTGTCCGATCTGGCCACCTACGACGACATCCGCACGGCCGCGACCGACGGCTCACTGCGGATCGACGTCAGCGACGACAACGTCTACGTGCTGACCGGCCTCGCCGATGACCTCGCAGAGGGACCCGATACGGTCGACCGCGATCAGCTAGAGCTGGCTGTCGAATTGCTCAGGGACGTCGGCGATTACTCCGAGGACACCCTGGTCGACGAGACGCTGGACGTCGACCAGGCGTTGGGAGGGTTGGTGGCCCATGTGCTCGACCCGAGCACGGTGCGCCGGCCGAGCCCGCCGTACGCCAAGGCCGTCGAGCAGTGGGAAGCGCTGGAGGCCTTCGTCGAGTCGCGGCTGCGGCGGGAGTAGTTACAGCTCGGTTGCCCGTGGGTGTCGCGGCTCGTACAGGCCGAGTTCACCGCCGCTGGGTAGCCGGATGCTGGTCAACAGCCCCCAGCCCTGGTCGCTGACGTCGCCACAGCTCACCCCCTTGTCCTGCAGGTGCGCGACCGTGGCCGCGACGTCGTCGCACATCAGGTACAGCTCATGGGACGGTTGACCTTCGGCGGGATGAACCGCCACCTCAGCGGGCGGGAGCTTGAAAATGAGCCAGCCGCCGCCCGCGTCGACGTGCGGATACTGGAGCACGTCCTGGAAGAAGGCCCGGTCCGCTTCGGCGTCGCGGCTGTAGATGATGACGTGGCTGCCGGTGATCATGGCGTTACGTTACGACCCGGGCCGGGATTCGCATGCCCAGCAGGCGGGAACTGAGGGTCTTGCCGTGCGTGTCCAACGCGAGAGACGTGGTGACCCCGCCCTCCAGGGCCTGCGTACAGACGAACTGCAGACCGCAAATCGACGGCACCTCGTACCGCACAACGTCTCCGGCGATGTAGGCCCCCAGATGTGCCTTGACCCTGGCGGCCGTGACATGCGTGGCGATCCAGTCGTAGTCCTCGTCAGCGAGCGGGAACAGTGACAGGATCGACGTGTCGCCCTTGTCGCCGGCTCTCGCGTGGGCGATTTCCCGCAAGCTCACCGTGGGCATGTTGTCTCGAGGATCTCGGTCCGTACACCGACCAGTTTCCGTGGCACAAGCGTGGAGACGATGCCGACGACATCGGTGACAGTTGTGCGTACCCCTCCGCCGCCGGCGGGTCCGTTGAGGTAAAGCGCTTCGACTTCACCGCAGACCTGCTCGGCACGATCCACCACGGGCGCCATGGCAGCGACACGCAACCGGCACTCACTGTTCTGGCCGTTGTTGGGATCGTCGAGCGTGCCGATCAGTTCCACGCGAGGATCGATTCCGCTGCGGCGCAAGCGTTCTTCCACGATGCTTCCGGCGAGTCGCGCACGATCGACACAGCCGAGCCCGACGTATGAAATCTCCGCCTCGCTGCGGAAACCGGCGCGATATCCGACGCTGACTTTCAGGTTGTCCGGGCGGTCGCCGCCGACCGCACCGGTGACTCGCACCCGGTCCCTGGCAATCTCAAGTATCGACACTCCGTACACGTCCAGCGTGACGTCAGGTGTGACGTACGCGCCTGGATCGCCCAACTCATAGAGGAGTTGCTCACGGACGGTGCGCTTGTCGATCAACCCGCCACTTCCTTCAACCTTGCCGATTTCGATGGTTCCGTCAGCGGAGATGTCAGCGAAGGGCAGCCCGACGGTGGCCAGGTTCGGCACGTCCTTGTGACCCGGATCCGCGAAATAGCCTCCGCTGACCTGTGTTCCGCACTCGAGGAGATGTCCGGCCAGGGTGGCGGTAGCCATCAACCCCTTGTCGTCCGGGCTCCAGCCGAACCGGTCGATCATCGGTGCGACGAAGAGTGATGGGTCGGCAACCCGGCCGGTGATGACGACGTCGGCTCCGGCCGCCAGACCCTCGAGCAGGCTGTCAGCGCCGAGGTAGGCGTTGGCGGAGATGATCGGTCCGTGCGCGGACAGCGGCTTACCGTTCTCCAGAGCCGGGGTGTCCGGATCGATCCGGTCGAGTACGTCGTCACCGGTGACGACGGCCACCCGGCAGCGCAGGCCGAGTTCGTTGGCGATCCGGATGGCGAGCCGTCCAGCCATGCGCGGATTGGCTGCGCCGAGATTGCTGATGATGCGGGTGCCGCGGGGCAGGGTTTCGGGGAGCAGGGCGCGAAATCGCTGCTCGGCCAACGGATCGTAGCCACTCGCGGAATCCGAACTGCGGCGGAGCTGCGCGAGGGCGATCGTGCGTTCGGCGAGGCATTCGAGGATCAGGTCGTCGAGCTGACCGTGCCGGACAAGGTCGACGGCCGCGTCGATCCGGTCCCCGGCGAAACCAGCGCCGCTGCCCAGCCGGACGGTTTTGAGCACGTGCGCTCCTCTCTACAGGCTCAGCGCGCCGGTGGCCAGTGCCACCGCGGTCATCACAAGCGTTGTCGCGAATGCCCACCCGAAGATGTAGCGCTGGTGCTTGCCGAGCTCGACCTGTGCCATGCCAACGAGAATGAAGGTCGATGCGGTCAGTGGGCTGAGGGGGAACCCGGTCGTCATCTGACCAAGGATGGCGGCGCGTCCGATTTCAGCGGGATCGCCGCCGAACGATGCGGTGGTTTCGCCAAGCACGGGCAGCACGCCGAAGTAGAACGCGTCGGGGGTGAAGACCAGGCTCAGCGGCATCGACAGCACCGCCGTGATGACGGGAAGCAGGCCGCCGCCCGCATCGGGCACGAGGCCAACCAGCGTCTCGGCCATCGCGGTGATCATGCCGGTGCCATTCAGAATTCCGGTCAGCACACCCGCCGCGAACACCATCGACACCACGAGAACGACGTTGCCGCCATGGCGCTCGAAGAGCTCGCGCTGGTCCTCCCACCGCGGCATGTTCACTGCGACGGCGAGCGCGAATGCAACGACGAAGGCCACCTGCAACGGCAGAAGTTGGAAGAGCAGGATCACGACGAGCGCGACTGTCAGCAACACGTTGAAGATTCGTCGAGACCGAGCAAGTACCCGCCGTCGGGTCGACAGCTCGGCCTCGTGAACCGCTCCAGGCCCGCCAGGCTTCGGTCGCCCCGCGACGTCGCCCGCCAGATCCTCCGCATCAGTCAGATCGCAGACCCCGATCTTCGATCGTTCGCGACGCCCGATCAGATACGACGCGATGAGCACCCAGACAATGCCCGCACACATGGCAGGCACCACCGGCGTGAAAATCTCAGAGCTCGGTAGGTCCAACGCGGCCATGGCCCGAACGGTCGGGCCACCCCACGGGATCATGTTCATCACGCCGGCAGCGAGCGCCACCACGCCGGTGAGCACGATCGGCCGCATACCGATACGCCGGTAGATCGGCAGAAACGCGGACACGGTGATGAGGAACGTCGACGCGCCGTCGCCGTCGAGTGCGACGAGCAACGTGACAACGGCGGTACCGACGGTCAGCTTCATCGGGTCCCCGCCTGCCCATCTGAGCACGGTGCGAATGACGGGATCGAAAAGACCCAGGTCCACCATCAGGCTGAAATACAGCACCGCGAAGGCGATCATCACCGCGACGGGTGCGACCTTTTCCAGTCCGTCGGCGATGAACGTGCCGAGGTCCGAGCCGAAGCCGCCGATCAGCGCGAAGACGATCGGCACCAGAACCAGGCAGACCAGCACCGAGGCCCTGGTCCACAGCGTCAACGCCAGGAACACCCCGATGGTCAGAAACCCCAGAGTGGCCAGCATCTCTACCTCCTGTAACCCGCATCACATCTTGAGGATCGAGTATTCGCCAGGCACTTGTCCGCGTCCAACATAGATATGTCATAGATTAATGCGCTATGCACATAGTGTTCTCGCTCGACCAGCTCGCGGCCGTCGTCGCCGTGGCCGGAGAACGCAGCTTCAGCAGGGCGGCAGAAGTTCGCCTGCTCGCGCAGTCGTCCCTGAGCCGAACCGTCGCGCAGGTGGAGCGCGTCAGCGGAGTCAGGCTGTTCGACCGCACGACGCGTCAGGTGACGCTCACCCGCGAGGGCGAGGAGTTCGTCAAGATGGCGACCGACATTCTGGCGAGCTACGAGCGTGAGACGAAGAGCTTTGCGGCGTACCTGGCAGGCCAACGCGGTGTGCTTCGACTGGCGGCCTTGCCGTCTCTAGCCGCCTCCCTGCTTCCGCAGATGATCAGGCGGTTCCGCAGCCGATTTCCCGAGATGACGGTCGAGGTGGAGGACGTGCTGGCGGGACAGATCACCGAACAGGTCCAAAGTGGGGCGATCGACGTCGCGATCACCGCGGCGCCTGCGAAATCACTCGAGGCGTCGATGTCCGCGTCCGGCATCAGATTCGATGTCGTAGCCGCCGACACGTTCTATTGCGTGCTCCCGCTTCACCACCGCCTGCTCGACAAGCCCGTCGTGCAGTGGTCTGATCTGGCTGGCGAGGAGTTCGTCGCTTTCGACCAGGCGAGTTCGGTCCGCGAGATCGTTGACCGGGTGCTCGTCGACCAAGGCGTGGTCCCTGCGCGGCTCATCAGCGCTCGCAACGTGGCATCGGTGGCCGGTTTGTGCGCCGCCGGCCTCGGAGTGTCGGCCGCTCCGGGATTCGTCTTGCCACTCATGGCCGTGCCCGGCACAACGACCCGGCCGTTCGGCGGCGCACCGGTGGAGCGTCAGATCGGCGTGCTGCGTAGCGCGGGCAGGCTGGCACCGCCTGCACAGCAGTTCCTGGACATCGTGTACGCCACATCTGCCGACGAGATCGCGTTGCCCGACGGGACGCGTTGGTCGGTTGCGGCGACGCACGATGAATTTGCCCGGCCTGGCCGGTCTACACCGGCATGACCCTGGCTATCACCACCCGTTCCGTATCCGTCGATGGCGCGCGCCTGCACTACGAGATCCGCGGCAGCGGTCCGCTGCTGCTGGTCATCGGCTCACCGATGGCGGCTGCGGAGTTCGCGCCGCTGGCCGAGGCACTCGCAAGTGACCACACCGTCGTCACTTACGACCCGCGCGGCTACGCCGGCAGCACCGTCGACGACCCCGACGCACCGTCCGGTGTCGAACAGCGCGCCGACGACATCAACGCCATCCTGGACGACCTCGGCGCCGAGTCGGCCGACCTGTTCGGTTCCAGCGGCGGGGCGGTGACCGGGCTCGCTTTGGTGACCCGCTCCCCCGGGCGCATCGGCACGCTGGTCGCCCACGAACCGCCGTTGTTGGAGCTGCTGCCCGATGCGACCCAGCAGCGCGCGAACACCGAGGCCATCATCGACACCTTCCACCGCGACGGGTTCGGGGCCGCATGGATGCACTTCATGCGCAACGCCGGCTTTGACGTCGCGCCCGACGATGCGCCGCCTGCCCCTGCGGAGCAGTCGGAGGACGACGTTCGCCAGGCCGCCAGGTTCTTCGAAATCGACCTTCGTCCGACCACGCAGTACCTTCCCGACATCGAGGCGCTCAAGGCCAGCGGCACACGCGTCGTGGTCGGCGTGGGCGTGGAGTCAACGAAGCTGCTGACCTACGACACCTCGACAACGCTGGCCGAGTTACTCGGCAGCACTCCTGCGGAGTTCCCCGGTGACCACGGCGGATTCATGGGCGCCCCAATCGAATTCGCCGACGCGCTGCGCAGGGTGCTGGCAGGTTAGCTCGCGGTGAAGGAACTCAGCCGATGAGCACGGCGTAGCGCGGCTTGATGACGTCGTCGATGATCGCCAGGCGTTCGTGGAACGAGATGAATGCCGACTTCATCGCGTTGATGGTGAAGCGCTGCAGGTCACTCCAGCCGTAGCCGAAGGCCTCCACCAGACGCAGCATTTCCTGACTCATCGTGGTGTCGCTCATCAGCCGGTTGTCGGTGTTGACGGTGACGCGGAACCGCAGCCGGGCCAGCTGGTCGAACGGATGCTCGGCGATGCTGTCCACAGCACCGGTCTGCACATTGCTGCTCGGGCACATTTCGAACGGAACCCGCTTGTCCCGCAACAACGTTGCCAACCGGCCCACCTTCGCCTCGCCGTCGGGTCCGATGGTGATGTCGTCGACGATCCGCACACCGTGACCGAGCCGGTCGGCGCCGCAGAACGCGATGGCTTCATGGATGGATGGCAGCCCGAAAGCTTCGCCCGCGTGAATTGTGAAGCGCGCGTTGTTGCCTCGCATGTATTCGAACGCGTCGAGGTGCCGCGTCGGCGGATACCCGGCCTCCGCGCCCGCGATGTCGAATCCGACGACGCCCTGGTCGCGGAACCGGATGGCCAGTTCGGCGATTTCGCGGGACCGCGCGGCGTGCCGCATCGCGGTGACCAGGCAGCGCACCGTGATGCTGCGGCCCTCGGCGCTTGCGGCCTTCTCCCCGTCGGCGAAACCGGCAAGCACGGCGTCCACCACCGCGTCCAGCGATAGGCCACCATCGATGTGCAGTTCAGGCGCGAACCGGATCTCCGCGTACACGACGTTGTCGGCGGCCAGGTCCTCGACGCATTCGTAAGCCACCCGATGCAGCGCTTCGGGCGTCTGCATCACCCCGACCGTGTGCGCGAACGGTTCGAGATAGCGCACGAGCGAGCCACTGTGTGCGGCGGTTCGGAAGAAGGTGGCGAGCTCGTCGACGTCGGTCGCGGGCAGGTCGTCATAGCCATTCGCCTCGGCCAGCTCCAGCACCGTCGCTGGTCGCAGCCCGCCGTCAAGATGGTCGTGCAACAGGGCCTTTGGCGCCTGGCTGATCGTTTCCAGGGTCAACGGAGTGGTCATGAATTGATCCGATCGATGATCAGCGGCCGCTGTGCAGGCGCCGCGTCGCCGACGGTCCAGCCACCGTCCAGCTCGGCCATCGCCGCCTCGAACCGCTCGGGCGTCTCGGTAATCAGTGTGAAAAGGGCCTGCCCTGCCACGACGGGCTCGCCGGGGCGCCGATGGATCAGCAGTCCGGCGCCTGACTGCACCCGCTCACCCGGGAAGGAGCGGCCCGCGCCGAGCCGCCACACCGCCAGTCCCACCGCCATCGCGTCGATATTGCCCATCGTGCCATCGCGCGGTGCGGTGATGGTCTCGGAATGCGTAACGATCGGCAACGGGCCAGCGGAAAGGGCGGCCAAGTCCCCGCCCTGCGCGGCGACCAGCGCGCGGAAGCTGTCCATCGCGGTGCCGTCGCGCAATGTCTGCGCTGGGTCGACGCCGTCGAGACCAGCCGCGTCGAGCATCTCCTCTGCAAGGGCCAGCGTCAGCTCCACCACATCGGCGGGGCCGCCGCCAGCGAGCACCTCCAACGACTCGGCGACCTCGACCGCGTTGCCGACCGCCCGGCCCAGTGGTGTATTCATATCGGTCAGCAGAGCCCGGGTCGTCAACCCGTGTGCGACACCAAGGTCAACCATCGTGCGCGCCAGCTCGCGCGCCTCCGCCTCCGTCTTCAGGAATGCCCCCGAGCCGACCTTGGTGTCCAGCACCAACGCGCGCGTGCCCTCGGCGATCTTCTTGCTCATCACCGAGCTGGCGATCAACGGCAGCGACTCGGTGGTGCCGGTGACATCGCGCAGTGCATAGATCTTGCGGTCGGCAGGCGCCAGCTCGCCTGCCGCGAAGATGGCCGCTCCCAGATCGCGAAGTTGTTGGCGGATATGGTTTCTCGATAATTCTGCGGTGAACCCCGGGATCGACTCGAGTTTGTCGAGCGTCCCGCCGGTGTGCCCGAGTCCGCGGCCCGCGGCCTGCGGAATCGCACCGCCGCACGCCATCACCACCGGGACCAGCGGGATGGTGATCTTGTCGCCGACGCCGCCGGTGGAATGCTTGTCGACCAACGCCAGCGGCTTGCCGTCGTGCCGCAGATGCGAATAGTCCATCCGCTGCCCAGATGCCACCATGGCGGCTGTCCACCTGGCGATCTCGGCATTGGTCATTCCGCGCAGGAAGATCGCCATCAGCAGGGCCGACATCTGCTCGTCGGCGACCCGCCCATGTGTGTAGGCGTCGATCACCCAGTCGATCGCCGCGTCCGAAAGCGCACCGCCGTCCCGCTTGGTCCTGATGACCGTCGGCGCGTCGAATGTGGTCGCCGTCACGGGGTCTCCTCGTGCGCGGGCTCATTGCGCGCCAGGTCGTCCGGCCCGAACGCGTCGGGCAGCAGCTCACCGAGGGGTCGGGGCCCCAGCGGATGGTCGATCAGCAGCTGCGGACCGCCGTGCTCGAGCAGCACCTGACGGCACCGTCCGCACGGCATCAGCACCGCGCCAGCGGCATCCACACACGACAGCGCGACCAGCCGTCCGCCACCGCTGGAATGCAGGGCGCAGACCACAGCGCACTCGGCACAGAGACCTAGGCCATATGAGACATTCTCCACATTGCAGCCGGCCACCATTCGGTGATCGTCCACCAGCGCTGCCGCGCCGACGCTGAATCTCGAATACGGCGCGTAGGCATGGGCCGACGCCTCGGTTGCCCTGTGCCGCAACATCTTCCAGTCGATCTCGGATGTCATTTCACCCTCACCAAGCCAACTCTGAATGCATTCCGAAGCCCCGCTTTCCCGTTCGGCTCCCGGAATAGGTAACCCTAACTTTTTCGTTTTTCGAGACGCCGACGGCTAAACCGTAGTTCGTTAACCATGGCAAGTGGGTTTAGAGTTCGGCCCGAGGCTTGGGCAGGCAGTACAGGCGCCGACAGATGTCGCCGGCGGTCCGGCTCTGGTGCCCAAGCGTCCACCAACGGCGTTGGAGGCCCGATGAGTACTGCGACACCCGCGAGTCCGGCGGTACCGGCTCCGCGAACCAAACCGTCGCGTCGGCGCACCCTCTATCGCGGTGACCCTGGGATGTGGTCCTGGGTGCTGCACCGCATTACCGGGGCGACGATCTTCTTCTTCCTGTTCGTCCACGTGCTGGACACCGCGTTGGTGCGGGTGAGTCCGCAGGCCTACAACGAGGTCATCGAGACGTACAAGACGCCGCTCGTCGGGTTGATGGAGGTCGGCCTGGTCGTCGCGGTGCTCTACCACGCGCTCAACGGCATCCGCATCATCCTCATCGACTTCTGGCAGCACGGCCCCCGCTATCAGCGGGTGATGCTCTGGGTGGTGGCCGGCGTCTTCCTCGCGGTGATGATCCCCGCGCTCGGCGTGTTGGGCATGCACATGGCGGAGCGGTTCCTGTGACCGCCCCGTGGACTCCGCACCACAAAGAGGGCCGCATCGCCCCGGTGCTGGAGAAGGAGCACGACCGGCCGGCCGGGCTGGACCATCCGCGGGCACCGCGGCGGGCAAGGGGCATCCCGTACTTCGAGAAGTACGCCTGGCTGTTCATGAGGTTTTCCGGTGTGGCGCTGGTCTTTCTGGCGCTCGGCCACCTGTTCATCATGCTGATGTGGAGCGACGGGGTGTACCGCATCGACTTCAACTACGTCGCCGAGCGCTGGGCCTCACCATTCTGGCAGATCTGGGACATGGCCCTGCTGTGGCTGGCGATGCTGCACGGCGCCAACGGCATGCGCACCATCATCGGCGACTACGCCCGCAAGAACACCACCAAGTTCTGGCTGAATTCGCTGCTGCTGCTTTCGGTGGGGTTCACGTTGGTGCTGGGCAGCTACGTCCTTGTCACCTTCGACGCGAGCATCACTTAGGTATTTCGGAAGGGCTTCGGAGATGATCCAGGAACATCGCTACGACGTCGTCATCGTCGGTGCCGGCGGCGCCGGCATGCGCGCCGCCGTCGAATCCGGGCCGCGGGCCCGCACCGCGGTGCTGACCAAGCTGTACCCCACCCGCAGCCACACCGGCGCGGCGCAGGGGGGCATGTGCGCGGCGCTGGCCAACGTCGAAGAGGACAACTGGGAGTGGCACACCTTCGACACCGTCAAGGGCGGCGACTACCTCGCCGACCAGGATGCCGTCGAGATCATGTGCAAGGAGGCCATCGACGCCGTCCTTGACCTGGAGAAGATGGGGATGCCGTTCAACCGCACCCCCGAGGGCCGCATCGACCAGCGCCGGTTCGGCGGGCACACCCGCGACCACGGCAAGGCGCCCGTGCGCAGGGCCTGTTACGCCGCCGACCGCACCGGCCACATGATTCTGCAGACGCTGTACCAAAACTGCGTCAAGCACGACGTCGAGTTCTTCAACGAGTTCTACGCGCTCGACATCGCGATGACCGAAACACCAAGCGGCCCAGTGGCCACCGGCGTCATCGCCTATGAGTTGGCGACAGGGGACATTCACGTCTTCCACGCCAAGGCGATCGTGTTCGCCACCGGCGGCTCCGGCCGGATGTACAAGACCACCTCCAACGCCCACACCCTGACCGGTGACGGCCTCGGCATCGTGTTCCGCAAGGGACTTCCGTTGGAGGACATGGAGTTTCACCAGTTCCACCCGACAGGCCTTGCCGGGCTTGGCATCCTGATCTCCGAGGCCGTTCGCGGCGAGGGCGGCAGGCTGCTCAACGGCGACGGTGAGCGTTTCATGGAGCGCTACGCGCCGACGATCGTCGACCTGGCGCCGCGCGACATCGTCGCCCGATCGATGGTGCTCGAGGTGCTCGAGGGCCGCGGCGCTGGTCCGAACAAGGATTACGTCTACATCGACGTGCGCCACCTCGGCGCGGATGTGCTCGAGGCGAAACTGCCCGATATCACCGAGTTCGCCCGCACCTACCTCGGCGTCGACCCGGTCACCGAACTGGTGCCGGTCTACCCCACCTGCCACTACGTGATGGGCGGCATCCCCACCACCATCAACGGGCAGGTGCTGCGCGACAACACCACCGTGGTGCCCGGTTTGTACGCCGCAGGCGAGTGCGCGTGCGTTTCGGTGCACGGCGCCAACCGGCTCGGCACCAACTCGCTGCTGGATATCAACGTCTTCGGCCGCCGCGCGGGCATCTCCGCCGCGAACTACGCCCTGGGTCACGACCACGTCGACCTGCCCAGCGAGCCGGCGGGCATGGTGGTCGGCTGGGTCGGCGACATTCTCTCCGAGCACGGCAACGAGCGGGTCGCCGACATCCGCGGCGCACTGCAGCAGTCGATGGACAACAACGCCGCGGTGTTCCGCACCGAGGAAACGCTGAAGCAGGCGCTCACCGACATCCATGCGCTCAAGGAGCGTTACTCCCGAATCACGGTGCACGACAAGGGTAAACGCTATAACAGCGACTTGCTCGAAGCGATCGAGCTCGGCTTCTTGCTCGAGCTCGCCGAGGTGACGGTGGTGGGCGCGCTGAACCGCAAGGAGTCTCGCGGCGGGCATGCCCGCGAGGACTACCCGAACCGCGACGACACCAACTACATGCGCCACACCATGGCCTATAAGCAGGGACCCGATCTGCTCAGCGACATCAGGCTGGACTACAAGCCCGTGGTACAGACCCGCTACGAGCCGATGGAACGGAAGTACTGACATGAGCGCACCCACCATCGAAGCCCCGGAAGCCGGAGACCAGCCGCTGCCACCCGTCCCCGAGGGCGCGGTGATGGTGACGTTGAAGATCGCCCGCTTCAATCCGGAGGACCCCGACGCCGCGGGCTTCCAGAGTTTCCGGGTGCCGTGCCTGCCCACCGACCGGTTGCTGAACCTGCTGCACTACGCGAAGTGGTATCTGGACGGCACGCTGAGCTTCCGCCGGTCCTGCGCGCACGGAGTCTGCGGCTCAGATGCAATGCGCATCAACGGTGTCAACCGGCTGGCGTGCAAGGTGCTGATGCGCGATCTGCTGCCCAAGAAACCCGGCAAGCAGCTGACCATCACCATCGAGCCGATCCGCGGGCTGCCCGTGGAGAAGGACCTCGTCGTCGACATGGAGCCGTTCTTCGACGCCTTCCGTGCGGTCAAGCCGTACCTGATCACCAGCGGCAATCCCCCGACGCGCGAACGGATTCAGAGCCAGACCGACCGCGAGCGCTACGACGACACCACCAAGTGCATCCTGTGCGCGTGCTGCACCACCAGCTGCCCCATCTATTGGAGCGAGGGCAGCTATTTCGGGCCCGCCGCGATCGTCAACGCCCACCGGTTCATCTTCGACAGCCGCGACGAGGCCGCCGCCGAGCGCCTCGACATCCTCAACGAGGTGGACGGGGTGTGGCGCTGCCGCACCACGTTCAACTGCACCGAATCGTGCCCGCGCGGCATCCAGGTGACGCAGGCGATCCAGGAGGTCAAGCGCGCGCTGATGTTCGCGCGCTGACACGCGATTTGGGCGCGCGCACATGCGCTCACCGCCTGTTGGCGCGCCGAAACCGCTATCTGTCACACATCGGCGGGCTGTCTCGTCTAACGGGTATGACACAAAAACCGCGCATCGAGCCCGTCCCGCCGCAGCGGGCATCCCTGCTGACCAAGGTCTTCTACCGGGTCGCCAAGCGCAAGTTCGGCGAGGTACCCGAGCCGTTCGCCGTCGCAGCGAATCATCCGCGGCTGATGCTGGCCAACGTGGTACACGAGGGCATGCTGGGGTCGGCGTCCAAGAAGCTGCCCAAGAACGTCCTGGAGCTGGCGGTGTTCTGGACCGCGCGCACCATCGGATGCTCGTGGTGTGTCGACTTCGGCTCGATGCTGCAGCGCATGGACGGCCTCGACGTCGACCGCCTCAAGGAGATCGACGACTATGCGTCTTCTCGCACTGTTCACCGAGGACGAGCGTGCCGCGATCGCATACGCCGACGCCATGACCAAAGACCCGCACACCATCACCGACGAGCAGGTCGAGGACCTCAAGCGCCGCTTCGGCAATGACGGGGTGATCGAGCTGACCTATCAGATCGGGGTGGAGAACATGCGCGCACGCATGTATTCCGCGCTGGGCATCACCGAGCAGGGCTTCAGCTCCGGTGACGCGTGCCGGATCCCATGGGAGACCCAGCTGACCGAACCTACCGAGGGCTCAGCGGCGAACCGGTGAACTTGTCGGGGTTCGCGATATCCCAAATGGCGCAAACCCTTCCATCGCGCACCGTCATCGCAGTCACCCGCGGCGTCATCGCAGGATAGCCGTCGCTGCCAGGGGCGCCGCGGGTGTAGCTGCCCAGCTGGCCGTTCACCATCGCCAGTTGGTTCGACTCCAGCCATCCCGGCCCGTACCGGTTCGCCAGCCCGAACAAAAAGCGCGCCACCTTGTCCGGCCCATGGATGACTCGGGCCGCGGTCGGCGCCTTGCGATTCGAATCGCCGGTGTACGTCACATCTGGATGCAGAAGGCGCACAACGGTTTCCATGTCACCGGCCACCAGGGCAGCCATCAGCGCGCCTGCGACCTCGTTGTGGGTGTCATCGGGCACGGGCGGTGGACCCGAAGCCACCGCCCTGCGCGCCCGTGACGCCAGTTGGCGCGCCGATGCCGCGCTCACGCCCAGCACGCGGGCGATCTCACCGAACGGCACACCGAACCCGTCGTGCAGCACGAACGCGACGCGCTGATCGGGGTTGAGCCGCTCGAGCACCACCATCGCGGCGAATCGGGCGTCGTCGGCGGCCACCACCGCCGCCAGCGGGTCTGAGCCTGCCAACTCGGTCACCACGGGCTCGGGCAGCCATTGCCCGAAATAGGTCTCCCGCCGATGCACGGCCGAACGCAGCCGATCCAGACTCAGCCGGCTCACCACCGTCGTCAGCCAGGCCCGTAGATCGCTGATCCCTTCAGACTCGCGGCTGTTCCAGCGCAACCAGGCATCCTGAACGATGTCCTCGGCGTCGGCGACCGTCCCGGTCAGCCGATACGCCACGGATAGCAGATGCGGTCGCAGCCCCTCGAACTCGTCGACCCGCGTGCTCGCGGTCATGAAACCAGTGTACGAGAGCGGCAATCGTGATTGATTCCGTACCAATACAACTGATATGGAACGATTTCCGCGTTGAACCTGCGCAGCAACGACTAGAACCGTATATTTCCGCGCATGGCAATCATGGAACCTGACGCCCCCGCGGTCGGCGGCAAGGGGCTTCAGGCGGGCGCACTGGGCCTTGTCGGCAATATCGTCATCGGGCTTGCGGCCGTCGCGCCGGCCTACAGCCTGGCCGCGACGCTGGGTTACGTCGTACTGGCGGTCGGCGAAAAAGCGCCATCGATGTTCGTGCTGGCGTTCATCCCGATGCTGCTGGTCGCCTTCGCCTACAAGGAGTTGTCGCAGGACACTCCCGACTGCGGCACCACGTTCACCTGGGGCACCAAGGCGTTCGGGCCGTGGATCGGCTGGATCGGCGGCTGGGGCCTGGCCGTCTCGGCGATTATCGTATTGGCCAACGTCGCCGAGGTCGCCGCGATCTACCTGTTCAAGTTCCTCAACCTCGACGACCTCGCCGAGAGCATTTTCGCCAAGGTGTTGCTCGGCTCCTTCTTCATCATCGCCATGACACTGATCAGTGCCCGCGGCATCGTGGTTTCCGAGCGGTTTCAGAATGTGTTGATCGCCATCCAATTCGGCGTACTGATCATCGTGAGCGTTATCGCTCTCATCCGCGTGTTCGCGGGAACCGCTGGGGCGCAAGCGATCACACCGCAGCTGTCCTGGTTGTGGCCCAGCGGCCTTGACGTCTCGTCGATTGCCGCCGCAATCATCCTGTGCATCTTCATCTACTGGGGTTGGGACGCCTGCCTGGCTGTCGGCGAGGAGACCAAGGACCCCGGTCGCACCCCCGGCATCGCGGCCGTGATCACCACGCTGATCCTGGTGTGCACCTACGTGCTCGTCGCCTACGCCGTGCAGTCATTCGCCGGATTCGGCGAGGTGGGCATCGGCCTGAACAACGCGATGAACACCGATGACGTGCTGACGGTTCTCGGAAAGCCGGTCGCGGGCACCGTCGCCGCGTCCCTGCTGCTCCTGACGGTCTCGGTGTCGGCACTGTCGTCGACCCAGACGACCATCCTGCCAACAGCTCGCGGGACGCTGTCGATGGCGGTGTACGAGGCGATCCCGAAGCGGTTCGCCAACGTCCACCCCCGCTACATGACCCCCGCATTCGGCACCATCGTGATGGGGCTCGCGGCGTTGTTCTTCTACCTCGTGCTGACCTTGCTTTCCGAGAACGCACTCGCAGACTCGGTGGCTTCGCTCGGCTTGGCGGTGGCGTTCTACTACGGCATCACCGCATTCGCGTGCGTCTGGTACTTCCGTCGGACCCTGTTCCAGTCGGCGCGCAATCTCTTCTTCCGTGGCATCTTCCCGCTGATCGGCGGTAGCGCGATGGCGCTGGCCTTCGGCATCAGCGCCAAAGACATGATCGCGCCGGACTACGGATATACGGCCTTCGGGCCGATCGGCGGCGTGTTCGTGCTCGGTGTCGGCATGCTCGTCCTGGGCATTCCGCTCATGCTGGCGTGCTTCGCATTCGGCACCAAGCGCTTCTTCCGCGGCGAAACCCTGAATGCCACAACAGAAGTCAAGGTCCCCGATAATTTCTAGGAGAGGCGGACATGAAAGCGCAGGGCGAACAATGCATCTGACCGTCGGGTATCTGGCCACCCCCACCGGCGACGACGGGGTCGCCCTTGCCAGCGCGCTCGCCAAGACCTTCGACGCCGACGTCGACGTCGCCCTCGTCGTGCGCGAGGAACTGCCGGACGGCCATCCCGGCCGCGCCGAGTACCAGCGACTCCTCGTCGAGCGCGGCGAGGAATGGGTGGCCAAGGCCGTCGAAGCGCTGGCCGCCAACGGCGTGAGCGCCGGGTCCACCGTGCTGGTCGGTGAGTCCTTCGCCGAGTCGTTGATCGGGTTCGCGGAGCGCAAGGAGTCGGACCTCATCGTGATCGGCGGGGCGCGCGACGGATTCTTCGGCGGTCACGTCATCGGCCCGGTGTCCGGCGCGCTGCTTCACCGCTCCCCCATCCCGGTCGCGCTGGCTCCCCGCGGCTACGCCGAGGACCCACCCCCGGCCGTCGCTGCGGTCACAGCCGCCGTGCCCACCCGGCCGGGGCCAGATAATCCGTTGCCGTTTGCGATCACGCTCGCCAGCGCGGCACGGCTGCCGATCCGCACGGTGACGCTGTTGTCGGCGGAGAACCTGTCAGAGGCCGCCGATGTCGATGCGCTGCGCCAGATACAGCAGGCCGCATCCGAGGAAATCTGCGCGGTCGCTTCCCGCGCGCTGCCCGACGCCCCCGACATCGAGTGCCTGGTCGCCGACGGCCTGACGCTGGAATCCGCGCTGAAGAAGCTCAATTGGGAGCAGTCGGACCTGCTGGTCGTCGGGTCGAGCCGATTCGCGCCACCGCGACGGGTGTTCCTCGGTTCGACCGCCGCGCGCATCCTTGCAGGCACCGACGCCCCGGTCGTGGTGATCCCCCGCACCGAGGATTAGCGTCCCGCGCATTCGAGTAGGCGATTACCCGCAGCGGCGGGCCAATGAGTGGGAGTCTTGTTGCTGGCGCCCATCCAGCAAAGGACCAGCCATGTCTACTGCTATGCACACGGCCGTACTTCCACGCTCGTTCACCGCCTCCACTGTTTGCGAGGCCTTTCAGATCACAGCTGCCGAACGGCCAGACGCGATTGCGCTGCGGACACTCGGAGGCGGCGTCGAGATCACCTGGGCCGAGTACTCGGAGCGGGTGCGGCGGATCGCGGGCGGACTGGCCGCGCTCGGCATCGGCCGCGGCGACACCGTCGCGTTGATGATGACCAATCGCCCCGAGTTCAACCTCGTCGACACCGCCGCGATGCACCTCGGCGCCACACCATTCTCGATCTACAACACCTCCGCACCCGACCAGATCAGCTATCTGTTCTCGAACGCCGACAACAGCGTCGTCGTCTGCGAGCGCCAGTTCGTCGACGCCATCCGCGCGGCGGACGCTGCGCTTGTCCAGCACGTGGTCGTGATTGACGACGAGGTTGACGGCACGCTCACGCTGGCCGATCTCGAAGCCGCATGTCCTGAGGACTTCGACTTCGACAAAGTCTGGCGCGCCGTCGAGCCGGAGGACGTCCTGACAATCATCTACACGTCCGGCACCACCGGGCCGCCGAAAGGCGTCCAGCTGACGCATGCCTCGATCATGGCCGAAAACCGAGGCTTCGCCGCGATCATGCCGTCCCAGGCCTTCGCCAGCTCTACCTCCTATCTCCCTTCGGCCCACATCGGGGACCGGCTGCTCGCGCACTACCACGCGAGCATCATGTTCGGGGCGGCGATCACCGCGATCGCGGATGTGCGGCAGGTGGTTGGCGCGCTGCCGGAGGTCCGCCCGCGCGCATGGGGCGCGGTCCCGCGCATCTGGGAGAAGATCAAGGCGGCCCTCGAGGCCAAGGGAATCGTCGACCCGAGCGTCCTTCCCGATGAGGTGAAGGCGGGCATCCGGACGCAGCTCGGGCTCGACCAGGCGCAGTGGCTCATCTGCGCCGCGGCACCGATCCCACCGCAGGTGCTGGAGTACTTCCAGGCCCTGGGATTGTCCATCTGCGAGGCCTGGGGCATGTCCGAACTGTCCTGCTTCGCCACGATCAACCCGCCCGACGACAACCGCATCGGCACGGTCGGCAAGGCGATCCCCGGCGTAGAACTCAAACTGCTCGACGACGGGGAGCTGCTGGCGCGCGGGCCGATCGTGATGAGGGGCTACCGCAAGGATCCCGAGAAAACGGCAGAGGCGCTCGACGCCGAAGGCTGGTTGCACACCGGCGACGTCGCGACGATCGACGAAGACGGTTACGTGACGATCATCGACCGCAAGAAGGAGCTGATCATCAATGCGGCCGGCAAGAACATGTCGCCCGCCAACATCGAGCAGAAGCTGAAGTCGTCGAGTCCGCTTATCGGCCAAGCGATCTGCATCGGTGACATGCGGCCCTACAACGTCGCACTGCTTGTGCTCGATCCCGACGTCAGCGCCCAATGGGCCCAGCAGAACGGCCTGACGAATGCCTCGGCAGCGGTGCTGGCACAGGACCCCGGCGTGCACGCCGAGGTGGCCCGCGGCGTCGAGGCCGCCAACGCACAGCTGTCACGCGTAGAGCAGATCAAGCGGTTCACGATCCTGTCAGTGGACTGGGAGCCGGGTGGCGAGGAGCTGACGCCGACGATGAAGCTCAAGCGCAAGCCGATCCACGCGAAGTACACCCCGGAGGTCGACGCACTCTATGCGGACTGACGACAACTACCGCTTGGTGAACACCGTGCGGTGCCAGTCCTTATCGGCGACGCCGGTGATGTCGCTCATCACGTGCTTGATGGTCAGGTACTCCTCGAAGGAGTAGTCACTCATGTCCTTGCCGAAGCCGGATGCGCCGACACCGCCGTGCGGCATCTCGCTGATGATCGGGATGTGGTCGTTGATCCACACGCAACCGGCCTTGATCTCGCGTGATGCCCGTTGCGCGCGGTACACGTCACGCGTCCACGCCGACGCGGCAAGGCCGTAGACGGTGTCGTTGGCCTGACGCAGCGCGTCGTCGTCGTCGGTGAAGGACCGGACCGTGAGCACGGGACCGAAGATCTCGTCGCGGTACGCCTCGGAGCCCTCGCCGACGTCGGCGATCAGCGTCGGCAGGTAGTACGAGCCGGGCCGGTCCGGGGCGGCGCCGCCTGCCACGATGCGCCCTCCCTCGCCGGGCGCACGTGCGACCATGGCGGCGACCTTGTCCCGGTGCGCCATCGAGATCAGCGGACCGAGATCGGTGTCCGAATCGTGCGGGTCACCGACAACGACCTTGCTCATCACCTCGCCGACGCCTGCGACGAAGTCGTCGTACAGGTCACGCGCCACGATGGCGCGGGTGGCGGCGGTGCAGTCCTGGCCGGTGTTGATCAACGACCCTGCGACCGCGCCCTGGATGGCGGCATCGAGGTCAGCGTCGTCGAACACCACGAACGGCGCCTTGCCGCCGAGTTCGAGTTGGGTGCGGTGGCCGTGCACGGCGGCCGCGGCCATCACCTTGCGGCCGACAGCGGTCGATCCGGTGAACGTCACCAGGTCCACGTCGCGATGCCCGGCCAGCGCCGTTCCGACGTCGGAGCCCGCACCGGTGACCACGTTGAGCACGCCGTCGGGCAGCCCCGCCTCGCTGGCCAGCCTGGCCAACGTCAGGGTGGTCAGCGGCGTGATCTCGGCCGGCTTGATCACCACCGAGCAACCGGCGGCCAAGGCGGGCAACACCTTCCACACGGCCATCTGCAGCGGGTAGTTCCACGGGGTGATGGTGGCGACCACACCGATGGCGTCGCGGCGGATGCTCGACGTGTGGTCGCCCGAGTACTCCGCGGTGGCCTTGCCCTCGAGGTGGCGGGCCGCGCCTGCGAAGAAGTCGATGTTGTCAACGCTGCCAGGCACGTCGAACTCGGCGGCCAACCGCACCGGCTTTCCGGTCTGGCTGACCTCCTCGGCGACCAGGTCGTCGGCGTGCTCGCCGGCCAGGACCGCGAGCTTGGCCAACACCGCGGACCGCTCGGCCGGTGTTGCTCCGGCCCAGCCGGACAGCGCCTTGCGCGCCGACGCGACGGCCGTGTCGACGTCGGCGGGTGAGGCCAACGCGTAGTCGGCGACGACATCGCCGGTCGCGGGGTTGATGACGTGATGGAGGCCGCCGCCGGTGATCACCGGGGCGCCGTCGATCCAGCTGCCAGCGACGCTGGTGGATACCGCAGTCATGGTGCCAACGCTAGCCGACACGATGGGGCATCGGCTACGCATTACCGCGGCGCGAAGCGGTCCAAACGCGCGATTTCATGGTCGTGGTTGCTTGTGACGACGGATTCCGTGCACAATCACAGGCATGGCCAACGGGGGTGCTCCGCACATCCAGCCCGTCTCGCTCCGTGTCAACACGTCACGACCCGGCGCGTTCCAACTCGACGACTTGTCCAAGCAGATCATCGAGAAGCTGCAGCAGGACGGGCGCCGGTCGTACGCGGGCATCGGCAAGGCGGTCGGTCTGTCAGAGGCCGCCGTGCGTCAACGGGTCCAGCGTATGGTCGACGCCGGCGTCATGCAGATCGTCGCCGTCACCGATCCGATGCAGCTGGGTTTCGCCCGCCAGGCGATGATCGGCATCCGCTGCACCGGCGACACCACCAGGGTCGCCGAGAAGCTGGCCGCGATCCCGGCCGTTGATTACGTCGTGCTCACCGCGGGCTCGTTCGACGCCATCGTCGAAGTGGTCTGCGAGGACGACGACGACCTTCTCGGCCTACTCAACACACAAATTCGCGCTCTCCCCGGGGTGATATCCACCGAAACACTTGTCTACCTGAAACTCGTTAAACAGCAATACAATTGGGGTACAAGATGACAGTTACCGATATCGCAAAAGAAGTTTCGTCCGACCTTGGCGCAAAAGCCAACCGCCACCTGTGGGGCCATTTCGCCCGTCATGGTGAAGGCATCACGCCGCCGATCATCACCCGCGGCGAAGGCGTCAACATTTTCGACGACAAGGGCAAGAGCTACATCGACGGCCTTTCAGGGCTTTTCGTGGTCCAGGTGGGCCATGGCCGCAAGGAGCTCGCGGAGGCCGCGGCAAAGCAAGCCGAGACGCTTGCCTTCTTCCCGCTCTGGTCCTACGCGACGCCGCCTGCGATCGAGCTGGCCGAGCGCATCGCCGGATACGCACCCGGCGACCTGAACCGGGTGTTCTTCACCACCGGCGGCGGCGAAGCGGTTGAGTCCGCATGGAAACTCGCCAAGCAATTCTTCAAGCTCACCGGAAAACCCGGTAAGCACAAGGTGGTTTCGCGGTCGATCGCCTACCACGGCACGCCGCAGGGCGCCCTGTCCATCACCGGCATCCCGGCGTTCAAGGTCCCGTTCGAGCCGCTGGTGCCCGGCGGTTTCCGGGTGCCGAACACCAACTTCTACCGCGCGCCCGAGCCGTTTGACACCGACCTCAAGGATTTCGGCCGCTACTGTGCCGACCGGATCGCCGAGGCCATCGAGTTCGAGGGACCCGACAGCGTCGCCGCGGTGTTCCTGGAGCCGGTGCAGAACGCCGGCGGCTGCTTCCCGCCGCCGCCGGGGTATTTCGAACGGGTCCGCGAGATCTGCGACGAGTACGACGTGCTGCTGGTCTCCGACGAGGTGATCTGCGCGTACGGCCGGATCGGTTCGATGTTCGCGTGCAACGACTTCGACTACGTGCCCGACATCATCACGTGCGCAAAGGGTTTGACGTCGGGCTACTCGCCGATCGGGGCGATGATCGCCAGTGATCGGCTGTTCGAGCCGTTCAACGACGGGTCGACCGTGTTCGGGCACGGCTACACGTTCGGCGGACACCCGGTGTCCTCGGCCGTGGCGCTGGCCAACCTCGACATCTTCGAGCGCGAGGGCCTCAACGCCCACGTCAAGGAGATGGCGCCGGCATTCCGGTCCACGCTCGAGCAGCTCTACGACCTGCCGATCGTCGGCGACGTGCGGGGCGAGGGCTTCTTCTACGGCATCGAGTTGGTCAAGGACAAGACCACCAAGGAGACCTTCAACGACGAGGAGTCCGAGCGACTGCTGCGCGGCTTCCTCACGCCTGCGCTGTGGGAGGCCGGCCTGTACTGCCGCGCCGACGACCGCGGCGACCCAGTCGTGCAGCTGGCGCCCCCGCTGATCAGCGGTCAGAAGGAATTCGACGCGATCTACCAGATCCTGCACGGCGTCCTGAGCGAAGCGAGCAAGCTGCTCTAGCCTCAGGCGCTAACGTCGGGCGGGTGAGTGCGAAAGCAAAACCGCCGATCGACCCTGTCCGATGGCGGCCGCCGCCGATCGACCCGCTGCCGGAGCTTCCAAGCGCCGACATCACCGTCGTGCCGGTGCCCGGCCACGGGCCGGAGGACATCGTCGTAGACGCCGACGGTGCGCTGTGGACGGGGCTCGTCGACGGTCGCATCGTGCGCATCTCGCCCGACGGCGCCTCCTCGACGGTGGTGGCCGAAACCGGTGGGCGTCCGCTGGGCATGCATGTGGCGCGCGACGGCAGACTGCTGGTGTGCGACAGCTATCGCGGCTTGCTGTCGATGGACCGCGCGAGCGGGCAGCTGACGACGCTGGTGGAGTCTGTCGATGGCCGGCCGCTGCGGTTCTGCTCGAACGTGACCGAAACATCCGACGGCACAATCTATTTCACCGAGTCGACGAGTGCGTTCCACTTCGAGCATTTTCTGGGAGCGATCCTCGAGGCGCGAGGCAGGGGCGCCCTGTTTCGCCTCGGCGCCGACGGTTCGGTGACCACGCTGGTCGACGGGCTCTACTTCGCCAACGGGGTGACCGTGACGGCAGATGAGTCGGCGCTGGTGTTCGCCGAGACGGTGGGGCGCAGGCTCGCCAAGTACTGGTTGACCGGCCCGCAGGCCGGACAGGTGACTCCGCTGGCGGTGAACCTGCCCGCGATGCCCGACAACATTTCGACCGGTTCGGACGGACGGATCTGGACCGCGATGGTGACCGCGGCCAAGCCCACCGCCGAGGCTCTGATGCCGCGCGCGCCATGGATCCGCCAGCTGATCTGGCGGCTGCCGGCCCGACTGCAACCGAAGGTCCAGCCCGAGGTGTGGGTCGTCGGCTTCGACCCGGATACGGGCAAAGCCGCGGGCGGCTTCCGCACCAAGCGTGCAGACTTCGGCGGGGTGACCGGCGTCGTCGAGGCCGGCGCCAAGCTGTGGATGTCGACCATCGAGTTCTCCGCGGTCGCGCACGCCGCCGTACCCAGGTAAGTCACATTTGAAACTCCAACCACATTAGTCACAGCGTGCCTACCTCGAATTGCGCCGTCGATCGCCTAATCTGCGCTCACGATGGCGACCATTCGAACTGCGTCCCTGCGTGCTGCGGCACTGGCAGCAGCGCTTTTTCTGGTAGCCGGTCCGGCAGTGGCAAGCGCCGAGCCCAACGCGGCGCCCGACGCCAACACCTGCCCGTACCGGGAGGTGACACCGCCCGCGGTCGACGCGTCTGAGGTGCCCAAGCCCGGCCAGGATCCGCCTGCCCCGCTTCCCGTTCCCGCCACGCCGCTGGGCGGCGATGCGCTGTCGGGTTGCGGTGTCGCCACCGCGCCGGGAACACCGCCGCTGCCCAACGACGTCTCCGCCGAGGCGTGGTTGGTCGCCGATCTGGACACCGGCGACGTGATCGCCGCCAAGGACGCGCATGGCAGGCACCGCCCGGCCAGCATCATCAAGGTGCTCATCGCGATGCAGACGATCCGCGACCTTCCGATCCACAAGGTGGTGGCGGGCACCGCCGATGACTCGGCGCAGGAAGGCACCAAGGTCGGTGTCGGGGAGCACGGCTGGTACTCGATAAACGACCTGCTGCACGGCCTGCTCATGTACTCGGGTAACGATGCCGCGCACGCGCTGGCCAACCAGATGGGCGGGATGGACGCCACCATCGCCAAGCTCAACGATCTGGCACGCAAGCTCGGCGGCCGCGACACCAGGGTCGCGACACCGTCGGGCCTTGACGGACCCGGCATGAGCACGTCGGCCTACGACATGGGCTTGTTCTATCGATACGCCTGGCAGAACCAGACTTTCGCCGACATCGTGGCCACCCGCTCGTTCGACTTCCCCGGCCGCGGCGATGTCGGCTACCCGATCGAGAACGACAACAAGCTGCTGTCGAACTACCCCGGAGCGCTCGGCGGGAAGACCGGTTTCACCGACGATGCCGGCCAGACGTTCGTCGGTGCCGCCAACCGCGACGGCCGCAGGCTGGTGGCGGTGCTGCTGCGCGGCACCCGCCAACCGATCGCACCATGGGAGCAGGCGGCGCACCTGTTGGACTACGGCTTCGCGACGGCGCCAGGCACCAAGGTCGCCACGCTGATCGAACCCGACCCGTCGCTCGGCGGCGCTACGGCCGAGGACGCCGCAGAGGCCAGTCCGGCCGTCACCGCGGGCCCGGTACTTCCCGACATCGACGCGACGCCGGTCAGGGTCGGGGTTGGCATCGTCGGCTCGGTCATCGTATTCGGCCTGATCATGGGCGCTCGGTCGCTGAATCGCAGGCCGCAGCACTAGGCGCGTTTGCTACCGTGGAAAGCGTCAGCATGTGACACCGGACGAGGGCGCCGTACCCGGACAGCGACAAGACGGCGCACCGGAGGTGTGTGATGGCATGGCTCGTTCTCGTGGTCTCAGGCGTTCTTGAAGCGGTGTGGGCCACGGCGCTGGGCATGTCGGAAGGCTTTACCAAGCTGGTCCCGTCGATCGTGTTCGGCGGAACGTTGATCTTGTCGATGGGCGGCCTTGCCTACGCAATGCGGGATCTGCCTGTCGGCACCAGCTATGCGGTATGGGTCGGCATCGGTGCGGTCCTGACGGTCACCTACGCGATGATCACCGGCGAGGAGTCGGTGTCGCTGATCAAGACCGCACTGATCGTCGTCCTCATCGGCTGCATCGTCGGGCTCAAGCTGGTCAGTCACTGACGGTGGCCCAGCAGGGCCAGTTTGGCGGCGGAATCGGTGCCGGGCACTGAGTGATAGATCTGTAGGTGCTGGCCGTCCGAGTCGGGGATGCTGAATCGGTTGCGCCGCAGGAGCAATTCGCCTACCACGGGATGGCGCATATGACTGGTCCCTGCTGGGCGGTAGCCGACATCGGCTTGCTTCCAAAGCGTTTCGAACCTCGGACTGCTTGCGCAGAGTTCGTTGACAAGGACATCGAGCCGCGGGTCTTTCATTTCGCCGTCCGCGATTTGGCGCAGACCGCTGACCACCCCCGCTGTGGCGTCGTCCCAGTCGACGTGGAGTTCACGCTCGGCAGGGTCGAGGAAGAGCTGTCGCAACAGGTTTCGCCCTGGCGTGAAGTTTGGGGACAGCGCACGAGCGAGAGCGTTGGATGCGAGGCAGTCCAGGCACCGACCAGCGACAAAGGCCGGTACCGCCAGTTGGTCGATGAGGCTGGCGATCTCCGCGCTGACCTGTTCGGCGCCCGTGAAGATGCGCCGGTCGTCGCGGGCGAGTTCGTGAAGATGTGACGTGGCCGCCGCATCCATGCGCAGGGCCCGCGCGAGCCCGTCGAGGATCTGCGCGGACGGATGCTCCGTGCGACCCTGCTCGATGCGCACGTAGTAGTCGGCGCTGATTCCGGCAAGGGCGGCTAGTTCTTCGCGACGTAGCCCGCCAACGCGTCGGCGCGGCCCTGGGACAAGCCCGACATCTTCCGGCCTGACTCGACTGCGGCGCAGTTTGAGGTACTCGCCGAGCGCGTTTCCGCTGGTCATCTGGACAGCGTAGCCAAGGGTGGGTTTGCCGGTACCCAGGATGACTCGGGCGTACCCACCCCATCGCAGGCCCGCCAAGAATTCATGGTGAGCGAGCCGAGGTGGGCGTCACCAACTACGGAGGGCTGACATGACCAATGAGGTTGCCGATCTCGTGCAAGTGATCGCACACGAACGGGAAGGACGCGATCGCGGTTGGTGGGACCAGATGGCCGACTGCTACCACCCTGATTCGCGCGTGCGATCAATGTGGTTCACCGGCACCGGTCACGAATTCGCCAGCGCCTCACGCGACATGGCGGCACGCGGTGACCATTCCCGACACCGGCTGTCAATCCCGAGCGTGCACCAAGATGGGAAACGTGCCGTGGTGTCGATGCCCATGGCGATCGAGTTCCGCGTCGAGCTGCACGGCGTCGAAGTCGACCTCGTCAGTTATGCGCGCGGTATCTACCGCGTCGAGCAGCGCAGCGGCCAGTACAAGATTTGCGATTTGTCGACGGTCTACGAGCGCGACACGTTGACCCCCGTGGTGCCGGGGGATCTCGTGCCGCTCGACCGTCAGCGGCTGGACATGATGCCGGCCAGCTATCGAATGTTGGCCTATTACTTCGACGTTCGCGGATATGACATCAACCTGAACATGCCAGGTGACGACAGGCCGGAATTGGCCGCCAGCCTTCTCAGCGAAGCCGTTGACTGGCTCCACAGCTGAGACGTTTCTCAAACCAACCACACAAAAGGGAGATTGACAGATGACAACAACACTGATCACCGGAGCGAACAAAGGCCTCGGTTACGAGACCGCCCGCCAGCTGATTGCCGCAGGCCATACCGTCTACCTCGGCTGCCGCAACTCCGAACGCGGTCAGTCCGCAGCCCAGCAGCTGGGTGCCCGGCTGGTTCAGCTCGACGTGACCGACGACAACTCCGTGTCCGCTGCAGCGCAGCTGGTCGACGAACTAGGCGGGCTCGACGTACTGGTCAACAACGCGGGCGTTGAGGGCCGCGGTGAGAACAACACCATCATCGGCGCAGAAGCGCTCACTGCGGACATGGTGCGAGAAGTGTTCGACACCAACGTCTTCGGTGTCGTCCGTGTCACACATGCGTTCCTTCCGCTGCTCAAGCGGTCGTCGGCGCCCGTCGTGGTCAACGTCAGCAGCAGTCTGGGATCGCTGAGTCTTGCGGGTTCAAGCGACAGTGCGACCTTCATGTATCCCGGTGTCGCCTATCCCGCGTCGAAATCGGCGCTCAACATGATCAGCGTTCAGTTCGCGAAGCAATTCCCGAACATGCGGATCAACGCCGTCGAACCGGGCTACACCGACACCGATCTGAACGGCCACACCGGAATCCAGACCGTTGAGGAGGGCGCGCGCATCATCGTCGAGATGGCACAGGTCGCACCCGACGGACCGACCGGCGGCTACTTCTCGGCCCACGGCCCGATCCCCTGGTGAAATGAAGGAGCTTGGCGACCCGCCTAGTCGCGAGGTGTCCGATCGCTGCTCGCCTTCTTGAAAAGACCACGCAGCACATAGGGCATGACTCCCCCGTGGCGTATGTAGTCGGCCTCACGTGGAGTGTCCAGACGTAGCCGTGCTGCGAAGTCATTGCCATTGCTGTGAACGGTGACGTGCGAAGGTGTTTCACCGGCGTTGAGCTGGTTCAATCCGGTAATGCTGATCTCTTCTCCGCCGGTTGGCGCAACGTCGTCGGGGCAGGCGTCGACCAGCTCGACCGGAATCACCCCCATCGCCACGAGATTCGAACGGTGGATCCGCTCGAAGGATTGTGCAATGACGGACCGAATGCCCAGTAGCGCAGGGCCCTTGGCCGCCCAGTCACGGGACGAACCGCCTCCATAGTCGCGGCCAGCGACCACAACCATCGGTACCTCGGCTTCCCGATAGGACGCGGCGGTGTCGAAAATGCTTGCTTCACAGCCACCGTCGAGGAAGTTGCGGGTCCGACCGCCACTGGTGCCTGGTGCGACTTGGTTCTGAAGTCGCACGTTGGCGAAGGCGCCACGCACCATCACCTCGTGGTTCCCCCGCCGCGACGCATACGTGTTTACGTCTCGGCGGGCGACGCCCCGGTCGGCGAGATACTTCCATGCTGGCGTGCCGAACGTTATTGCCCCAGCGGGTGATATGTGATCGGTGGTGACCAGGTCGCCTAGTTTGACGAGCACCCGGGCCCGATGAATCTCACCGACGGGTGACGGGTCGAGTTGCATCCCGTTGAGATAGGGCGGGCGACGGATGTATGTCGATGCCTCGTCCCACGCGAATAGTTCGCTGTTGGCGACTTGAATGTCTCGCCATCGCCGGTCCCCGACGAACACATCCCGATATGCGTTGGTGAACATGTCGGCCGACAAACTCTGCGCGATGACGTTGTGGACCTCGGCGGGCTCGGGCCAGAGGTCCGCGAGAAAGATCGGCCGCCCATCGGATCCTTGGCCCAGCGGATCGGTCGCCAAGTCGATGTCCATAGTCCCCGCTAGGGCATACCCGATCACGAGCGGCGGTGATGCGAGATAGTTCATCGCGACCTCGGGTTGGATCCGACCCTCGAAATTGCGGTTGCCGGACAGCACGGAGACCACCGTGACCCCTTCGCTGACCGCGCGGGACACTTCGTCGATCAACGGCCCAGAAGCACCGATGCACGTCATGCATCCGAACCCGGCCAGATGGAAACCCAGCGCTTCAAGGTCCCCGACCAGTCCGGCACGGTTGTAGTAATCCATGACGACCCTGGACCCCGGGCTCAGGGTCGTCTTCACCCACGGCTTGGTGCGCAGGCCGACCCGTACCGCGTTGCGGGCCAACAGGCCCGCCGCGACCATCACCTCTGGGTTGGAGGTATTGGTACAAGACGTAATCGCCGCGATTGCCACGGCGCCGTCACCGATCTCGTAGTCCGCATCGTCGAAATGAACTGTCGCCGTTGCCCGCCCGCGGCGGTGCCGGTCCGGCACAGCCCGCATGGCGGCCGCGAACCGCTGCTTGGCTTGGTCGAGCGGCACCCGGTCCTCAGGCCGTGACGGTCCGGCGAGTGCAGGCACAACGTCCGCGAGATCGAGCTCCACGGTTTCGTCGAAACGCAGTTCGCGCTCGGGATCGTGCCAAATGCCCTGCGCCGTGGCGTATGCCTCGATGAGCTGGACGTGGCGCTCCGACCGACCCGTGAGCCGCAGGTACCGCAGCGTCTCCACGTCGATCGGGAACAGCGCGCAGGTGGAGCCGAACTCGGGACTCATGTTGGCGATCGTCGCCCGGTCGGCCAACGGAAGGTTGGCGACGCCTGGGCCTGCGAACTCGACGAACTTGCCGATGACTCCGTGTGCACGCAGTCGCTCGGTGATGGTGAGCACCAAGTCGGTTGCCGTCGAACCGGCCGGCAACGCCCCGCGCAGGTACACCCCGACGACACCTGGGACGTTGATCGAGATCGACTGCCCAAGCATGGCCGCCTCGGCTTCGATGCCGCCGATGCCCCAACCGAGCACGCCGAGCCCGTTGATCATGGTGGTGTGGGAGTCGGTGCCCAGACACACGTCGGGAAACGCCCAACCGTCTTCAGTCATCACGACACGAGCAAGGTGTTCAAGGTTGACCTGGTGCATGATTCCGGTGCCGGGCGGCGCAACCGCGAAGTCCTTCAACGACTGCTGTCCCCATCTCAAGAAGCGGTACCGTTCGCCGTTGCGGGCGTACTCCAAGTCCACGTTGCGGGCCATGGCATCCGGAGTGCCATGGACGTCGGCAATGACTGAATGGTCGACCACCATCTCCGAGGCGATGACGGGATTGACACGCGCGGGGTCTCCGCCAAGAGTGGCCATCCCGTCGCGGAGGGCGGCGAGATCCACCAGCGTGGGAACGCCGTTCGTGTCGTGCAGGAAAACCCGTGACGCATACAGGTCGACAGGAATGGCGGCGCCGTCGACGATGGCCCCGATCTCGTCACCCGCCCTGCCGGTTCCGTCATCGAACCGAAGGACGTTCTCGAGCAGAACGCGCAGGCTTACCGGCAGGCTGGGCGGCGCGATACTGGTGATGTCGTGATACCGCAGACGTTGCCCGTCGACCACGAGCTCGCGCTGGGTACCGAAGGTATCCCGCTGAGTGCCAGTGAGGTGTGCGGCTACGCTCACGGCCGCTTAGTCGTCGCCGCGACGGCCTCGGCGAACTCCTGGCATCCAGCATCGCCGCCCATATCAGGGGTGCTGATCCCCTGTGCGACAGTCTCTTCGAC
Organism: uncultured Actinomycetota bacterium; assembly: GCA_963711755.1. GTDB lineage: Bacteria > Actinomycetota > Actinomycetes > Mycobacteriales > Mycobacteriaceae > Mycobacterium. The sequence continues at coordinate 293,697 of CAVQFK010000022.1, read as the reverse complement.
AGCGCCGGTGATCAGTGACGCGGCATGGGTGAGAGCATCGTCGTGATACCGGGCGCCGAGCCAGTCGAACAGCATTGCGGTGGATAGGATCATCGCGATCGGGTTGGCGCGGTCCTGGCCGGCAATATCGGGCGCAGAGCCGTGCGCGGCCTGCGCCATTGCCCTGTCCTGAGATGCGTTGAGCGATGGCGCGATACCCAACGACCCTGCCAGTTCGCCGGCTAGATCCGACAGAATGTCGCCGAACATGTTCTCGGTGACCACCACGTCGAATTCGTTGGCACGCCGCACGAGATGCACAGTCATGGCGTCGATGTGATAGTCGTCGACGCTGACATCCGGGTAGTCAAGAGCGACTTCGCGGCAGACCTCCCGGAACAAGCCCGTGGTCAGCTTCAGGACGTTGGCCTTGTGGACGATGGTCACATGCTTGCGGCGTCGAGATGCCCACTCGAACGCCTCCCTGGCGATCCGCTCGCACGCGCTCCGGGTGATGATGCCCAACGCGATGGCCGTATCGGGCGTGGGCATGAACTCGCCGGTGCCGCGGAAGGTGCTGCGGTCGGCGTAGAACCCTTCTGTGTTCTCGCGCATGATAACGAGATCCGTGTCGGCCACCACAGCGCTGCTGCCTGGAAAGGACCTGGCGGGACGCACATTCGCGTAGAGATCGAAGTGTTTGCGGATGGTACCGCTGGGGTTGAGCTCGGTGCGGAAGGGCTCGGGATAGGCGGCGCTGTCGTGTGGTCCGAGCAGCCAACCGTCGGTCTCCGCGAGTGCGGCCAGTGTGCTCTTGGGTGTCGCCTCGTTCAACTCATTGATCGCCTTGAAGCCCAATGGCAGTTCGCGCCAATGGATCGGTGCGGCGTCAGCCGCTTCGATCGCCGCGTCGGCGATGAGAACCGCGGCCGGGACGATCTCGGGACCAATCCCATCGCCGTACATAACGCCGAGAGTGTGGGTCCGGGAGACGTTGGTAGTCAAAAGATTTCCTTTTCTGGTCAGGCGGAAACGGTCAGCAAGGCCTGAGCCTCGTCGGAGAGCACATCGGCCTCGGGGAACAACAGGCAGGCGTCCGGCTCAATGGCGAGCCGCACAGGTCCTGTAAGTCCGCCGCGATCGCAGACGACCTGCACGACGTAGTCGCCGAGTTTGAGGTCGTACTCGTAGCGCGAACCGAGGTAGGACATGGTGAGCACATCCGCAACCAGCCTGTTGACCCCGAGTCCGGGTTAGGTCTTCATCCAGCGCACACACACGCAGGCTTTCGGGCCGGATTGCGACCGTGACCGTTTGACCGACTTGAACAGTCAGATCCGTCGCGACCGTGATGGACTGGCCGTTGGCTGCCAGGGATACCACCGCGCCGGAGTCGGTGACTCCCGCGATCGTCGCCTCGAGGAAATTGCACCGCCCCACGAACGCCGCGACTTCCGCCGTCGCCGGCGTCTCATAGATTTCCTTGGGCGTGCCCACCTGCAGCATGCGGCCGCCCGACATGACCGCAATCCGGTCGGAAAGGGCCAGTGCCTCGTCCTGATCGTGCGTGACGTAGACGGTCGTGATGCCCAAGTCTTCCTGCAGACGCTTGAGCCACGCTCTGGCCTGCTCACGCAGCTTGGCGTCGAGGTTGGACAGTGGTTCGTCCAGCAGCAGAACCGTTGGCGAGTAGACCAACGCTCGAGCGAGGGCAACGCGCTGCTGCTGCCCGCCGGACAGTTGATGTGGGTAACGGTCGCGCAGGTGTGCCAATCCCACCTTGTCCAGCGCGTCGTCGATGAGGCGACGCTGCTCATCCTTGGCGATCTTGCGGATCTGCAACGGCATCGCGAGATTGTCGGTGATCGTCTTGTGCGGCCACAACGCGTAGGTCTGAAACACCATGCCGAGATTTCGGCCCTCGGGTGGCACGAACACTTTCCGCGACGAGTCGACGAAGGTGGAGTCACCGACGGTGATCGCTCCGCTGCTCGGCTGCTCCAGGCCGGCGATGCAATTCAGCGTCGTCGATTTACCGCAACCGCTGGGACCAAGAAGAGTAAAGAACTCGCCATCGCGGATGGTGAAGTCGACATCTTCGAGGACCGTGTTGGTTCCGAACTGTTTGTTCAAGTGGCTGACCTTGACGTCAGGCATCGGTTTTGCGTCCTTTCAGGAGAAGTCCGGCGAGCGCCACGAAGGCCGCGGTGATCGCAATCTGAATGCTGGCGAGTGCGGCGACCGAGCCGGTATTGCCCTGCACCCAAAGCTCGAGCATCGTGGTGCCGATGATGTTGCTGTCGGCAGAGGCAAGGAACACAGCAGGCGAATACTCCTTGAGCATCGTCACAAAGGTGAGGATGAGTGCGCCCGCGAACGCCGGGGTCAGCAGGCGCACCAGGATTCGCCAGAACGTCTTGACCCAGTCGGCACCGGCCACCCGGGCGGCGTTGTCGAGTTCCTGGCCGATCTGCATGAGCGATGGGGCCAGTGACCCGAAACCGCTTGGCAGCGCACGCAAACCGAACGCGATGATGAGTGCCCACAGCGATCCCTGGACCAACTGGCCGAGCCCGAACGGTGCATAGGCGAACGCCCAGAAGAATCCGATTCCGACGATGATGCCGGGCATGGCTTGCGGCGCCAGCGCCAGGTATTCCGCGGCCCGGCGGAACCGAAAGGTTGACCGCCTGGCCACCATGACGGCCATCAGCGCAACGAAACTGACCAGCACGGCGCCGAGTGCGGCGACGATCAGGCTGTTCTTGATCGATTGGACGTACGCCGCGTAGGTGAAGACCCGGTCGTAGTTGTTCATCGTCAGGCTTTTCAGTGGCGACTGAAGCGGGCTGAATACCAACGTGAACGAGCGCATGACCAGTCCGGCGATGGGTAGGAGGGCGCCCATGACGACATAGAAGACGATGGCGCACAGGCTGATCCATTTCAGCCAGCCGAGGTCGAGAAGTCGCGGGCGGGTCGCTTTGCCTCGCACCGAGACGAACCGCTGGGCGTCCTTGAGCAACTTGGCCTGTAGCGCGACCAAGCCGATCGTCACGACCAGGATGATCGCCGATGCGGCGCCGAGCACACCGTAGTCGGGATTAATGGACTGCAGGCCGTTCTTGTACAGAAACGTCGAGAACACCTGGATGTTCACCGGTTGCCCGTACAGCAGTGGCACGCTCAGTGTTTCCACCGACATCGAGATCACCAGGATGGAGCTGTAGACGATCGGTGGGCGCAGCATCGGAAGAATGACTCCGAAGATGATCCGCAGCGGCCCCGCCCCGCACACTTGTGCTGCCGATTCCAGTGATGCATCGCTCTGCCGTAATGCGTTGGCGCAAAATGTATACGCGATGGGTGCTAGTGCCACGGCTTCGGTCAGGGCCATGCCGGGAATCGAGTACAGGTTCCACGGCAGGTCGCCAAGGAACTGCTGCACCTTGATGCTCACGAACCCCGATGGTCCGTACATCATGATCCAACCGAATCCAAGGATGAGCGACGAGATGAAGAAGGGCCACTGCATGGCCGCCGAAAGAACACCGCCCCCCGGCATTTTGGTCCGCACCACGACGATGGCCATGGGCACTGCGAGCAAGAGCGTCAAGATCGTTGTCAGCCCGGCGAAGAGCAGTGTGTTCAGGGCGACCTCGCCGAACCCTGCCTCGGTGAACAGGCGCACATAGTTGTCGAGGCTGAGCACTCCACCGGCCTCGTACAGCGGTCGGTCCAGCAGCGACTGATACAAGGTCGGCACAACGGGTGCCAGCACCAAAATGGCAAGGAAGATGACGACCGCGTACTGCAGCCACATCTCTCGGCCGAGGCCGAGGAACTTGCGGTATCGGGGCGCCGGGTGGCCCCCCGATACCGCGCCTCGGACGGCAGGCGGTGGAGACGTCGTCGTCGTCCATGGCACTACAAATCCTTCGTTTCGTTTCAGATCAGCGGCCGAGCAAGCCGTCCCAGCGGGCGGTGAAGGCATTCACTTGGTCCTCGGGGACCTGAACGTAGGGCACATCGATGACGTTTTCCTGACCGACCGCCTCGACGAGCTCCTGATAGGTGTGCCTGCCGTCGGCAGCCTCGATTCCGTCACGGTACGAAGTCAGTCCACCCTCGGCGACGGCGCGTTGCCCCTCTTCCGATAGGACGAAGTCGGTGAACAACTTCGCAGTGGCGGGATGCGGTGCCTTGGCAGGGATTCCGATACCGCGGGGCAATACGACGGTTCCGTCGTCGTAGAAGGACAACGCCAAGAGACCGCCGCTATCACCGACCTTGGGATAGGCGGGTGCCGCGCTGATGAATATTCCGGCCAGGTACTCACCGGAGGTGATCTTCTCCATCTGCGTGCCGGACGAGGTCTCCGCCTTCGCCATCGGCAGGATCTTGTCCAGTACCGACCACGAGTCAGGCCGCGCGGTGGCGAACGCATTGGACACCGTAAAGCCGAACGCGCCGTTTACATCACGAGAAGTGATCTTGCCCTGAAACTTTCCGGGATCCTTCGAGATGATGTCCGCCAGACTCTTCAATCCGGTCGGCTTCTCCGTCATCAACGATGTGTTGTAGATGATGGACAACGGGTCCAGTGACATCGAGTAGACGTTCGGCATCAGCGTCGCCTGTTTCGGAAGCTTGGCCACCTCAGGTGACGTGTACTCCAACAGCGTTCCCGGACGGCCAGCGAAGTCGGCCCACGCCTGCGCAGCGTTGGATACGACGATGTCGGCGGGCGACCCCGCGGTGGCCTGCTCGCTGAGCACGCGCTGGAACACCTCATCGCTGTCGAGATTGTTCGCCGATATCTCGCCGACCCACGGATACTTCTTCTTGAAGTCCCGGAAGATGGGGTCCCAGTTTTCCTGGTCGGTATTGGAGTAGATCGTCAGAGTCCCGCCTTCGTTCTTCGACGCGGCGATGACGTCGCGGTACTCCGCCGGGTAGTAGTCGGGAGCCTCACCGGTTTTGACGGTGTTATTGGCTCCCGGTTCGGTGCTTTCACCGGACCCGCATCCGGTGACCGCCAGCGAAAGGGCGACGCCGAAAACGGCCGCGGAGCGGATCAGGCGCCACCCACTGCTCGCGTGGTTGCCCCGGGGGACTGGCTTCATGCTCTTCCTCCTTGAAGACGAGGCGTAGACCTCAGTGTGTGCGCGCTCACAGTAAATGGTTATAACCTATGACGTCAAGACCACGTGGCTGCGTCCGCCTCGTTCAGTCCAAGTACCTCAATTAACGAGGAATCCGGGTTGTCATCGGGGTTTTCTCCCCAGTCGGATCACTAGCAAAACGACGAGTTCTTCCTGTAAGTTATAACCACTTACCGAGGGAGGGTGCCGGATGTCGCAGCCAGCGGAACTGTTCGAGACCAAGAGCGACTTCGCCTACCGGCAGGTCCGCGATCGGATTCTGTCCGGTGAACTGCAACCCGGCGCCGTCATCCAGCAGCGCGAGCTCGCCAGCCAGATCGGCATCAGCACCACTCCGCTGCGGGAGGCTTTGCGGCGGCTCAAGAGTGAGGGCCTTGTCGAGCTCGACGCGCACCGCGACGCTCGCATTTCACCCCTGCGCACGGAGGAGGGCAGGGACCTGTTGGAGCTGCGGAAGTCACTCGACCCGCTGGCCGCGGGGCTGGCGGCGCAGCGCCGCACCAACTCCGACATCCAAGCAATCCGAGCCGCGCACTCCGTTCTCGAGCCCCTTCCGAGTCATCCGGCGGTCGAGCAGCTGGTGGCGCACCGGGACTTTCACGCCGCGATATACCGCGCCAGTCACAACGACCTGCTCATCGACGCCCTGGAAGGGTTGTGGGACAAGGCCGATCGTTACCGGCGCCTGGCGTTGCAGTCCGATCGCGGGCAGGATGCCCGAGACCAGAAGGCACGGGAACACCAGCTACTGGTCGACATGATCGCATCGGGCGACAGCGACGCCGCGGCCAACCTGATGCGCACCCACATCGACACCAGCCTCGGCGCAACCGCGGTCTGGCGGCTGGGCCACGAGGCAACCGGAGAGTAGTTGCTCCCTGTGATTGACCGTCCACTGATTGCGGCCGTGCACGCCACTGCAGCGTCGATCCCGCCCCTTCGAGGGGCCTTGGCCGACGAGTTACCCGCGGCGCGGCTGTGGAACATCATCGATGACCAGCTCGGTCCCGACGCTGACGCGCTCGGTGGCGAGCTGAGCCCCCAACTTCGAGACCGGATGCTGCGCCTGGTCCGCCACGGCGTCATGGGCGGGGCGGACGCAGTGGTGATCGCCTGCTCGATGTACGGCGACGTCCGCGAAGTGGCCGAAAGAGTCTTCACCACACCGGTGTTCGCCTCGGACACCGACATGATTGCCGACATCGTCCGCGCCGCACCGCGTCGCGTCGCGGTCTTGGCGTCGTTGAAGGGCGCGGCGGCCGACACCACCGCCCGGCTGACCGCGGCGCTGGCCGCTGGCCACCATGACACAGAGGTAGTTCCAGTGTTTTGCGCGAGGGCGGCCGAGGCCGCTGCGAGCGCCGACACGCGGGCGCTCGTCGAAGCTCTCGCCGCCGGCCTGGACAGCGCCACTGGACCATTCGACATTGTGTGTATTGCCCAGTACTCACTGAGTCCCGGCGCCGATGAACTCGCCGCCAAAACCGGTCTGCCCGTGGTCAGCCCCACACAGTCGGCCGCACGAGCGATCGCACGCTGTCTCGGGGCGCCATGAACGGGCCGGCGATCGGCTGTATCGCCGACGACTACACCGGCGGGACCGACGTCGCAGCGGCGTTTCGACGACAAGGATTACGCACCATCCTGTTGTTCGGACCACCCGACGACGCGACACCACTGGACGTGTGCGACGCGGTGGTGGTAGCACTCAAGACCCGGGCATTGGATGCCAGTTCCGCAGTTAAAATGTCACTGGCCGCCCGCAATTGGCTGACCACCGACGCCGGCGTGAGCACCATCTTCTTCAAGTACTGCTCGACCTTCGATTCGACACCCGCGGGCAACATCGGACCTGTCATCGATGCTCTGCTCGACGCGGCGGGCGAGGCCACGACCGTGGTCTGCCCCGCTACTCCCGAACACGGACGCACTGTCTACCAAGGGAATCTGTTCGTTGCCGACCAACTGTTGTCGGAATCATCGATGCGTCACCACCCGCTGACACCGATGACCGACTCGAACCTGCCCCGACTGATGGCCGCCCAGACCCCACATCCCGTGGGATTGGTGACCTGGCAACGGATTCGGCGGGGAAGCATGGCCATCGCAGACGAACTGAAGAATGCCGGCGCCAACGGCGTCCGACACGTCGTCCTCGATGCTCTCGACGACGCCGACCTCACCACCATCGCGCGCGCAGTCGACGGCATGGCCGTGGTCACGGGAGCCGCAGGACTGGCAGGCGCGCTCGGCCGGGTCATCTGTGACCACGATCGCGAAAACGCCTCCGCTGAGCCCGTACCCGCTCCACGCGGTGCAACCGTCATCCTCGCAGGCAGCTGTTCGAAGACCACGCTGGGCCAGGTCGCTTACGCTCGGGAGCGGTTCGCCTCGTTACGGTTAGACCCGCGCACCGTCGCCAAGCCCGCCGACCTGTTTGATCCCGCGCTTGCGTGGCTGCTCGATCACCTTGGCAACGAGCCCGTGATGATTTACTCCTCGGCGCCTAAGGAGGAACGTGGACCCTCCGACGCGGGTGTCGCCGCTCAGCTCGAGGCCACGATCGCAGCGCTGGCCAAGGCCGCGGTGACCGCGGGAGCGCGGCGCGTCCTGGTCGCCGGCGGCGAAACCTCCGGCGCAGTAGTCGACGCGCTCGGTGTGAAAACCGTTGTCGTCGACGCTGAAACCGACCGGGGCGTGCCGTGGTGCAGCACCTCGGACCATCAGCTCTCGCTCCTCCTCAAGTCCGGGAACTTCGGTGAACCCGACCTGCTGGTGCGTGCCGCCACCAGCGAGACGCTGTCGTGACCGCCGCCGCCGACATCGTGGAACTGGGCGCATCGTTCTTCCGCCGCGGACTGACATTCGGACGCACCGGCAACCTCAGCGCCGTCGACTCCGATGGCACGATCGTGATGACGCCGACCGGAGTAAGCCTTGGACGACTGGAGACCGGGTCGCTCTCCAGCCTCTCCCCCAGCGGCCAGCACATCGGCGGGCCCCCGCCGACCAAAGAGGCGTTCCTGCACCTGGCCCTCTATCGGGCCCGGCCTCACGCGCGCGCGGTCGTACACACCCACAGCACATACTCGGTCGCGGTGTCATGCCTTCGTGATGTGGACGCAAACAATGCCTTGCCCGCACTGACGGCCTACTACGCCATGCGGGTCGGTGTGCTGCCCCTGCTGCCTTACCACGCGCCGGGAGACGAATCGCTTGGCGCCGTTGCCGAATCAGCCGCCGCCCGGCACCACGCGCTGTTGCTCGCCAACCACGGACCCATCGTGGCGGGCACCGACCTCGCTTCCGCCGCCGATGCCCTCGAGGAAATTGAGGAAACCGCGAAGCTTTACCTGATGCTTCACGGACATGCCGTGCGCCCAGTGACCGACAACGAGGCCCGACGTCTGAATCGACTGTATCGATGAGCGCGTCGCGGTCCGATTCGTCCCAGTCCCAGTTGGTCACCGATGATCAGCGCTTCGCGGCCGACGATCTCGTCGAGCATGGCGTGAAGATCCTTGGTGCACACGGTGTTCCCGAAAACGATGCCCGCCTGGTTGCCGAATCTCTTGTCGCGGCGGACATGTGGGGACATCCGTCGCACGGCATGCTGCGGCTGCCCTGGTACGCCGCCCGGCTCCAAACCGGGGCGATGCGAGCGATAACCGAGACGGAAACGGTCAGCTCGTTCGCCGCCGTTTCGGTTCTCGATGGACGCGACGGCATCGGGCAGGTCGTCACACACCAAGCCGTCACGGCGGCAGCCAGTGCCGCCAACACCTACGGAGTCGGGGTAGTCGCCGTCCGCAATAGCAACCACTTCGGCACGGTCGCCTTCTGGACCCGGATACTCGCGGAGCGGGGTTGTGTCGGCGTGCTCACCACCAATGGCAGCCCGGCGATGGCACCGTGGGGCGGTGTCGACAAGCTGGTTGGCGCCAATCCGTGGTCGATCGCGGTGCCGGGTGGGCGTCACGGCACGATCGTCTTGGACGTCGCCAACACCGGCGTCGCACGCGGCAAGATCTACGCCGCTCGAGAGCGCGGACAACGGCTTCCCGACGGATGGGCCATCGACGCATCAGGACTGCCGACCACCGATCCGCAAGCCGCGATCGACGGACTCATTCTGCCCATGGCGGGACACAAGGGCTACGCCATCTCGTTCATGATGGATGTGCTCTCCGGCGTACTCACAGGAAGCTCGTTCGGCAGCGACGTCGTTGGACCCTACGTTCCCAACCGGCGCAGCGGGTGCGGCCACCTGGTGATCGCCATCGAAGTCGCCGCCATCATGCCGCCCGAGCAGTTCACTGAACGCATCGACCACTTGATCACCACGCTCAAGAAGTCCCGTACCGCCCCTGGCCGCGAAATCCTCGTGCCGGGCGAGCTCGAGAACCGCTCGGTCATAGCGGCCGGCGGCGCTGTCACGCTGCCCGCCGGAACCGTCGAAGCACTCAGCGCGCTCGCCGCCCAGCGCGGAGTCGACGCGCTGTCACCTGCGCTCTGATGTGCATCAGCGGCGCGTCAGCCGCGAAAAGCCAAGCGCACCAAGGGCTCCTACCGCAGCTGCGGCCAGCGCCCCGCGCACGCCGATCCCCTCGTGCACCTGCACGCGAGCGGTGATCTGCGCGGGCGCCGGCGGCTCAACCGGTGCCGCGGCAAGGTTTTCGGTCGACGTGGCGGCCCAGGCGGTAGAGAACAGGATCAGCCGCGCGGTGATGTACGCGAACACCATCAGACCAAGTACCGGGCCGAAAGTCGCACCCGCAGGACCGGTTACCACCGACTTCAGATAGATGGACGCCACCTGTTTGAAGATCTCGAAGGCGACCGCAGCCATCAGCCCGGCCCTCATCGCGCTGCGAAAGCTCACCGCCTCCCTTGGCAACCGCGCGATGATCCAGGTGAATAGCAGCCACGCGACGAAAACAGACATCAGCAGCGATGCCAACCGCAGACCCACGCCAACACCGGGGACATCCTGCAGCCCAAGCCATTCCAACACCTGCTTCATCAGATCCGCGCTGCCGAGCGCCGTCAGCGCGACGGTGACAACGATCGCCGCGAACAGACCCGTGATGGCCAGGAGATCGGACAGCTTGGTGCGCAGAAAACCTGGCGGCTCGTGGCGCATCTGGCCCCACATCTGAGTCAGCGCCTCACGCAGGTTGGCCATCCAGCCAAGACCGGCCCAGGCGGCGGTGGCCAGGCCGATGATGCCAACCGAGGTACGCGACGCGATCGCCGACTCCATCAAGTTCACCAGCTGTTGGGCGAAGTCGCCCGACACCGTCGACTTGATCTTCTCCTCGATCCCGGCGAGCAGATCGGGCTGACTGGCCAGCACGAACCCGGCGACCGCGAACCCGACCATCAGCAACGGGAACAGCGCGAAAATGGTGAAGTAAGTTACGCCCGCTGCGTAGAAGTCGCCCTTGCTGTCGTTGTACCGGCCCTGGGCGCGCATGGCATGGTCGAACCAACCGAAGCGCCCCCGCAGGCGGTCAAGAATCCCCGGTTTGGCCGGCTCCGTCATCCCGACCTCCCCAACAGCGTTATGCCCGCGGCGCTAAGAACCCTAACCGGTCATATACCCGCTTGAGTGTCTTGCCAGACACATCCCTGGCACGCTGCGCGCCTGCCGCGAGCGCAGACTCGAGCTCGGCAGGATCGGCAAGTAATTCATCGACACGGGCCTTGAGCGGCGTGACGAATTCGACGACGGCCTCGGCGGTATCGGCCTTCAGATCGCCATAGCCGCGACCGGTGTAGCCCTCGACGAGCTTGTCGACATCGGTACCCGTCACCGCCGACTGGATGGTCAGCAGATTGGACACCCCGGGCTTGGCGCTCGGGTCGTAGCGGATCTCACGCTCGCTGTCGGTGACGGCCGAGCGGATCTTCTTGGCCGAGGCCTTCGGGTCATCGAGCAGGCTGATCAACCCGGCCTCGGTGGCGGCCGACTTGCTCATCTTCGACGTCGGGTCCTGCAGGTCGTAAATCTTGGCAGTGGCCTTCTGAATCAACACGTCGGGCACGACGAAGGTGTCGGGGAAGCGGGCGTTGAACCGTTGCGCGACATCGCGGGCCAGTTCCAGATGCTGCCGTTGATCCTCGCCGACCGGCACCACATCGGTGTCGTAGAGCAGCACGTCGGCGGCCATCAGGACCGGATAGGTAAACAGCCCGACAGTGGTCGCGTCGCTGCCCTCCTTCTGCGACTTGTCCTTGAACTGCGTCATCCGCGACGCCTGGCCGAAACCGGTGAAACAGCCGAGGGCCCAGGCGAGTTCGGTGTGCTCGGGCACGTGGCTCTGGACGAAGATCGTGCACCGCGACGGATCGATGCCCAGCGCAAGATACTGCGCGGCCGTGATCAGCGTGCGCCGCCGCAGCTGGTCGGGGTCCTGCGGAACGGTGATCGCGTGCAGGTCGACGACGCAGAAGAACGCGTCGTATTCGTCCTGCAGGCCCACCCACTGCTTGATCGCACCCAGCGCATTGCCGAGGTGCAGGGAATCAGAGGTGGGCTGGACACCAGAAAAGACGACGCGGCGAGAAGTGCTCATGGTGACTCAATCTTGGCATGCGTCATCCAATGGATTTTTGGGCGCTCTGCTCCTTGGATTGCTCCAGCGCCCTGCGCGCGAACACCCAGCGTTCGGTGATCGCCATCTGCCCGCGGCCCCTGCCGAGGAACGTGATGAACCACGAGATGACCGCGACAAGTCGGTTGCGTCCGCCCACCAGGTAGTAAAGGTGCAACCCGAGCCAGGCCAGCCAGGCCAGGAATCCGCCGAACTCGAGCTTGCCGATCTGGCACACCGCGTTGAAGCGCGAGATCGTCGACATGCTGCCCTTGTTGAAGTATTTGAAGGGCTCGCGATTCGCCGGGTCGGCGCCCTTGAGCTCACGCTTGATCTGCTTGGTGGCGTAAACGGCGCCCTGGATCGCGCCCTGGGCCATACCGGGGACATCAGGCACATTCATCATGTCGCCGATGACGAACACGTTGTGATGACCCTTGACGGTGAGGTCCGGTTCGACGACGACGCGGCCGGCGCGGTCAACCTCCGTCCCGTCGGACTGCTCGGCGACGAGCTTGCCGAGCGGGCTGGCCTGCACACCGGCCGACCACACCTTGACCGCGCACTCGATGCGTTTTTCTTCGCCGTTTTCCTTAACGGTCAGACCCATGTAGTCGACGTCGGTGACCATGGCATTCAGCTTGACCTCGACGCCCATCTTCTCCAGCTGGCGCTGCGCCTTGTGTCCGAGCTTGGGTCCCATCGGCGGCAACACCTGGGGTGCGCCCTCGACGAGGATCACCCGAGCCTCAGCCGGGTCGATCGAGCGGAACGTCCCGGCCAGGGTTCGATCCGCCAGTTCGGCGATCTGGCCGACGACCTCGACGCCGGTCGGTCCGGCCCCCACGACGACGAACGTCAGCCGGCGCTGCCGTTCATCCTCCGACGTTGTCACCTCGGCCGCCTCGAACGCGCCGAGGATGCGACCACGCAACTCGAGCGCGTCGTCGATGGTCTTCATCCCTGGCGCAAAGGCCTCGAAATGATCGTTGCCGAAGTAGGACTGCTGCGCGCCGGCCGCCACGATCAGGCTGTCGAACGGGGTGACCCGCTCCCAGTCCATCAGCTTGGAAGTGACCGTCTTGTTCGCCAGGTCGATCCCGATCACCTGGCCGAGCAACACCTGCGCGTTCTTCTGTTTGCGCAGGATCATTCGGGTGGCCGGCGCGATCTCACCGACGGACAGGATGCCCGTCGCGACCTGGTACAGCAGCGGCTGGAACAGATGGTGGGTCGTCATCGCGATCAGGGTGACGTCGACGTCAGCGCGCTTGAGGTGCTTGGCGGCGAACAGCCCGCCGAACCCTGAGCCGATGATGACGACGCGATGGCGGTGGGGAGCAGCGTTGTCGACGGTCACGTAGGGGACCTTAGTCGTCGGCCGTCAGGCTCACAGCTCACACGAGGTGAATACTCGACGGTCACCGGCGCGTGGTCGGACCAGCGCAGCGCGTAGGCCGCGGCCCGCTCGACCCGAGCCGACACAGCCCGCGCCGCCAGGCCCCGCGTCGCCAGTTGATAGTCGATCCGCCAGCCCGCGTCATTGTCGAACGCGCGGCCCCGCCACGACCACCACGAGTACGGGCCGGGTACGTCGGGATGCAGCACGCGGACCACGTCGACCCAGCCGGCCGATAGCAGGTCGGTCAGCCACTGCCGCTCGCTGGGCAAAAAGCCCGACTTCTTGATGTTGCCCTTCCAGTTTTTGATGTCGTTCTCGGTATGCGCGACGTTCCAGTCGCCGCACACCACCGCGTCACGATCAGCCAGTGCGGCCATCCGGTGCGCAAGGGCGGCCATGAACCGCTCCTTCTCCAGCTGCCGGTCGGTGCCTGCCTCGCCCGTCTGGATGTACACGCTGGCGACGGTCAGGTCGGCGATATCGACCTCGAGATAGCGGCCGTGCAGCGCGAACTCGTCGGCACCCAGGTCACGCACCGCGGTGATTGGCCGGCGGCTCAGCACCGCAACGCCGTTGCGGCCCTTGGCTTCTGCGCCTACCGACGCCACATGCCAACCGTCGGACAACGCCGGGGCCAAAGCTGCGGACAGCTGCTCGTCGTCGGCCCTGGTCTCCTGCAGGCACACCACACCGGCCTTGGTTTGCGCCAGCCACGGCAGTAGACCCAGGTTCTCCGATGACCGCTGCTTGGTCGCGGCGCGGATGCCGTTGACGTTGATGGTGCTGACAATCACGGGAGGTGACCCTATCGACCGGCTTGCGGTACCGGCGGTATCGCCTTTACTGTCGGGCACATGACCGAGCGTGCACCTATCCACCTGGGCTCCGGCGAACCCATTCTTTTGCTACACCCGTTCATGATGTCGCAGAACGTGTGGAAGAAGGTCGCGCCGCTGATTGCTGATACCGGCCGCTACGAGGTTTTCGCGCCGACGATGCCAGGCCACAATGGCGGCACCAAGGGCCCGTTCTTCCTGGACTCGGGGTCGTTGGCCGACGATGTCGAACGCCGGATGGACGCGCTGGGCTGGGGCACCGCGCATATCGTCGGCAACTCGCTCGGCGGCTGGGTGGCGTTCGAGCTGGAGCGTCGCGGCCGGGCCCGCACGCTGACCGGCATCGCGCCCGCCGGTGGCTGGCAGAGCTTCACGCCCGCCAAGTTCGAGATCGTCGGCAAGTTCCTGGCCGGCATGCCGATCTGGCTGTTCACTCTGGTATTCCGTCAGCACGTCCTGAAGCTTCCGATTACCCGGTATCTGACCTACCTGCCCGTCAGCGCCAGGCCCGACGGCCTTTCCGACGAGGACATGGCCGACATCATCGACGACGTCTCGCACTGCCCGGCGTACTACCAGCTGCTGGCCAAGGCGTTGATGCTGCCGGGCCTGCAGGAACTTGCCCAAGGTAAATCGCCGACGCACCTGGTCATCTGCGAGAAGGACCGGGTGCTGCCGCATCCGCGGTTCACCCGCCACTTCACCAACCACCTGCCGTCAGACACCCGGATCACCCATCTCGACGGCGTCGGTCACATCCCGATGTTCGAAGCGCCGAACCGGGTCGCCGATCTGATCGTCGATTTCGTCGACGGCTACGCGTCGCCGCCGAAGACCAAGGCCACCGGTTAGACGTCCCGCACTCAGCCCTGCGCGCTCTCCAGCACCGAGTTGAACGTCTTGCTCGGCCGCATGACCGCAGCGGTCTTTTCCCTGTCGGGGTAGTAGTAGCCGCCGATGTCCACCGGGTCGCCCTGCACCTCGGCGAGTTCGGCGATGATCGCGTCTTCGTTCTCCGACAGCGACTTTGCCAGTGCGGCAAAGTGATCGGCCAGCTCTTGATCTTCGGTCTGCGCGGCGAGTTCGGCCGCCCAGTACATACCCAGATAGAACTGGCTGCCACGGTTGTCGAGCTCACCGGTCTTGCGCGACGGGCCCTTGTCGTTCTCGAGCAGCTTGCCGATCGCGGCGTCAAGCGTGGTGCCGAGCAGCGCGGCCCGCTTGTTGCCGGCCTTGATGCCAAGGTCCTCGAAGCAGGCGCCCAACGCGAGGAACTCGCCGAGCGAATCCCACCGCAGGTGGTTCTCCTCGACCAGCTGATGCACGTGCTTGGGTGCCGAGCCGCCCGCGCCGGTCTCGTACATGCCGCCACCCTCCATCAACGGAACGATGGACAGCATCTTGGCGCTGGTGCCCAGCTCCAGAATCGGGAAAAGGTCGGTCAGGTAGTCGCGCAGGATGTTTCCTGTCACGGCGATGGTGTCCTGCCCGCGGGTGACGCGCTCCAGCGTGTACCGCATCGCCCACACCTGCGGCATGATCTGGATGTGCAGGCCCTCGGTGTCGTGGTCCTCCAGGTAGGTCTTCACCTTCTTGCGCAATTCGGCCTCGTGCGGACGTTCGGTATCCAGCCAGAACACCGCCGTCATGCCCGATGCCCTGGCCCGGTTGACGGCCAGCTTGACCCAGTCGCGGATCGCCGCGTCCTTCGTGACGGGCATACGCCAGATGTCGCCCTCTTCGACGTCCTGCGATAGCAGCACCTCACCGGTGTCGACGTCGACGATGTCCGCGACGCCGTCCTCGGGGATCTCGAATGTCTTGTCGTGACTGCCGTATTCCTCGGCCTTCTGCGCCATCAGGCCGACGTTCGGAACGGTGCCCATGGTGGTCGGATCGAACTGGCCGTTGGTCTTACACCAGTTGATCATCTCCTGGTAGATCCGGGAGAACGTCGACTCGGGGTTGACCGCCTTGGTGTCCTTGGTCCGCCCGTCGGCGCCGTACATCTTGCCGCCGAGGCGGATCATCGCAGGCATCGAGGCGTCCACGATGACATCGCTCGGCGAGTGGAAGTTTGTGATGCCCTTGGCCGAATCCACCATCGCCAGCTCCGGGCGGTGCTCGTGGACGTCGTGGATGTCTTTGATGATCTCCTCGCGCTGGAACGACGGCAGCGACTCGATCTTGTTGTAGAGATCGACCATTCCGTTGTTGACGTTCACGCCGAGTTCGTCGAGCACCTCCTGGTGCTTGGCGAACGCTTCCTTGTAGAACACCTTCACGCAGTGGCCGAAGACGATGGGGTGGCTGACCTTCATCATCGTGGCCTTGACGTGCAGCGAGAACATCACGCCGGTCTTGTAGGCGTCCTCGATCTGCTCCTCGTAGAACGCGATGAGGGCCTTTTTGCTCATGAACATGCTCTCGATGACGTCGCCGTCGGTCAGCGCCGTCTCGGGCTTGAGCACGATGGTCTTTCCGCTCTTGGTCTTGAGCTCCATCCGGACCGTGCGGTCCCGGTCCAGGGTCATCGACTTCTCGCCGTGGTAGAAGTCGCCGCTCTTCATGGTCGCCACGTGGGTCCGCGACGCCTGGGAGAACTCGCCCATGCTGTGCGGGTGTTTGCGGGCGAACTCCTTGACGGCCTTGGGTGCGCGGCGGTCCGAATTACCCTCGCGCAGAACGGGGTTCACCGCGCTGCCGAGAATCTTGCCGTAGCGCTCCTTGAGCGCCTTCTCTTCGTCGGTCTTCGCATCGGCGGGATAATCCGGAATCGCGTAGCCCTTCTCCTGCAGCTCCTTGACGGCGGCCCGCAGCTGCGGCACCGATGCGCTGATGTTCGGCAGCTTGATGATGTTGGTGTCGGGCAGGTGCGTCATGTCGCCAAGTTCGGCAAGGTTGTCCGGCACGCGCTGCTCTTCGGTCAGGTAGTCACCGAACTCGGCAAGGATGCGCGCGGCCACCGAGATGTCACTGGACTTGATGTCGATGCCGGCCGCCTCGGCGAACGTGCGTATCACCGGCAGAAAGGCGTACGTCGCAAGCAGCGGCGCCTCGTCGGTCAACGTGTAGATGATGGTCGGCTGCTCGGCGCTCATGCGTTCTTTTCTCCCGGCGTCTTTCGGTCAGATTCGGCTACCAGTATCGCGTCGAATACGACGCTACGCGTGGCCACCCCATGCGGCGCAGCGCAGAGGCCGCACATCGGACCTTCCCGCGACGCACGCTGATTCGCGAGAGCTACCCCAGGGCTGCGGCTCAACCTCGAATCGCGACCCTGGTGTACGTCTCGCGGGCACAGAAATCGGCGCAGCGTGCAGCCGCTGGCACCGGCTGCGCCGTGTGCGATACCCTTCTCTTCGGTCATGAGTGCCAGCGTCAAGCCCCGGCTTGCTGGCCGGCAACCCTCCAACCGCGGTGGGGTGCCCCGGGTGATTGACCAGGTTGAGTAGCCCCAACCGGCTACCGGCAAGCGCGGGTCCGCATGGACGGGCCCCCTGACACAGATGGAGGGCCGTCCCATGAGCGCGCCAGAAGCAGAAGACCCCACCGCCAACTGGTCATTCGAGACCAAACAGATCCACGCAGGCCAGACCCCGGATGCGGCGACCAGCGCCAGGGCGTTGCCGATCTACCAGACCACGTCCTACACGTTCAGGGACACCGACCACGCCGCCGCGCTGTTCGGCCTCGCCGAGACCGGCAACATCTACACCCGCATCATGAACCCGACGCAGGACGTCGTCGAACAGCGCATCGCTGCGCTCGAAGGCGGCGTCGCCGCGCTGTTCCTGGGGTCCGGCCAGGCCGCGGAGACCCTCGCGATCCTCAACCTGGCCAGCGCGGGTGACCACATCGTCTCGAGCCCGCGGCTCTACGGCGGCACCTACAACCTGTTCCACTACACGCTGCCGAGGCTGGGCATCGAGGTCAGCTTCGTCGAGAACCCCGACGACCTTGATTCGTGGCGTGCGACGGCGCGGCCGAACACCAAGGCCTTCTTCGCCGAGACGATCTCCAACCCGCAGAACGACATCCTCGACATCCCCAACGTCGCCGCGGTCGCGCACGACGCGGGCGTCCCGCTGATCGTCGACAACACCGTCGCCACGCCGTACCTGATCCAGCCGCTGAGCCACGGCGCCGACATCGTCGTGCACTCGGCAACCAAGTACCTGGGCGGGCACGGCGCTGCTATCGCCGGAGTTATCGTCGACGGCGGCACCTTCGACTGGACGAACGGCAACTTCCCCGGCTTTACCACCCCCGATCCGAGCTACAACGGGGTGGTGTTCGCCGAGCTGGGCCCGCCCGCATACGCGCTGAAGGCCCGCGTTCAGCTGCTGCGCGATCTCGGCCCGGCCGCCGCGCCGTTCAACGCGTTCCTGATCGCCCAGGGATTAGAGACGTTGAGCCTGCGCGTTGAGCGGCATGTGGCCAATGCGCAGCGGGTCGCCGAGTACCTGGTCGACCATCCGGACGTGCTCTCGGTGAACTACGCCGGCCTGCCCACCTCGCCGTGGTACGAGCTGGGACGCAAGCTGGCGCCGAAGGGAACGGGCGCGGTGCTGGCCTTCGAGCTGGCCGGCGGCATCGATGCCGGCAAGGCGTTCGTCAACGCGCTGACGCTGCACAGCCATGTCGCGAACATCGGTGACGTGCGTTCGCTGGTCATCCATCCCGCATCGACGACGCACGCGCAGCTGTCACCCCAGGAACAGCTCGCCAGCGGCGTCACCCCGGGTTTGGTGCGCCTCGCGGTCGGCATCGAGGGCATCGACGACATCCTCGCCGACCTCGAACGGGGCTTCACCGCCGCCGAACCGTTCAAGGCGCAGCGATGACGATCTCCGAAGTGCCCACCTTGAGCTTGCCCGCCGAAGGTGAAGTCGGTGTCGTCGAGATCGGTCCGCTGACCCTGGAGAACGGCGCGGTCATCGACGACGTGTCGATCGCCGTGCAGCGGTGGGGTGAGCTGTCCCCCAACCGCGACAACGTGGTGGTGGTGCTGCACGCGCTGACGGGCGATTCGCACGTCACCGGCCCCGTCGGCCCCGGCGATGAGCCCGAGGGCTGGTGGGAAGGCGTCGCTGGACCGGGAGCACCGGTCGACACCGACCGCTGGTGCGCGATCGCCACGAACGTGCTCGGCGGCTGCCGCGGATCGACGGGCCCGAGCTCGCTGCATCCCGACGGCAAGCCGTGGGGCTCGAGATTTCCCCTGGTGTCGGTGCGCGACCAGGTTCAGGCCGATATCACCGCGCTTGCGGCCCTTGGCATCACCGAGGTTGCCGCGGTGCTCGGCGGCTCGATGGGCGGCGCCCGCGCGCTGGAGTGGGCCGTCGGCCATCCCGAGACGGTGCGCTCGGCGTTGGTGCTTGCCGTGGGAGCGCGCGCGACGGCCGATCAGATCGGCACCCAGTGCACACAGGTCGCCGCGATCAAGTCCGACCCGGACTGGCTCAACGGCGACTATTACGGCACGGGACGGTCGCCAGACCTCGGCATGGAGATCGCAAGGCGGTTCGCGCATCTGACGTACCGCGGTGAGGCGGAGCTGGACACGCGGTTCGGCAACGATGCACAGGACCACGAGGACCCGGCGACCGGTGGCCGCTACTCGGTGCAGAGCTACCTCGAACACCAGGGCCGCAAGCTGCGCGCCCGCTTTGACGCGGGCACCTATGTTGCGCTCACCGATGCCCTTTCCAGCCACGACGTCGGCCGTGGCCGCGGCGGCGTCGAGGCGGCGCTGCGCGGCTGCCCGGTTCCGACAGTGGTCGGCGGCATCACATCGGACCGGCTGTACCCGCTGCGGCTGCAGGAGGAATTGGCCGAGCTGCTTGGAGGTTGTACCGAGCTGAACGTGGTCGATTCCGTTTACGGCCACGACGGGTTCCTTTTGGAGACCGAAGCGGTTGGAAAGCTGATCCGTCAGACATTGGAGTTGGCCACAAGGTGAGCAGCCCGAGTCAGCAGCGGTCACTGTCGTTCGGCGCGGAAGCCGCGGCATACGAGCGAGGCAGGCCCTCGTATCCGCCGGAGGCCATCGACTGGCTGTTGCCGCCCGGCGCCCGCGATGTGCTCGACCTCGGTGCCGGCACCGGCAAGCTGACCACCCGCCTTGTCGAACGCGGACTGGGCGTTGTCGCGGTCGATCCGATCCCGGAAATGCTCGAGCGGCTGTCCAACTCACTGCCGGACACGCCTGCACTCTTAGGCACCGCCGAGGATATTCCGTTGCCGGACAACAGCGTTGACGCGGTGCTGGTGGCCCAGGCGTGGCACTGGTTCGACGTCGAGCGTGCGGTCAAGGAGGTGGCGCGGGTGCTGCGGCCCGGCGGCCGGTTGGGCCTGGTGTGGAATGCCCAGGACGAGCGGCTCGGTTGGGTCAAGGATCTCGGCCGCATCATCGGCCATCGGGATGCGCAGGAAGTGTTCGACAACGGCGTGCCACTGCCCGAGCCATTCGCCAACGTCGAGCGGCACACCGTCGAGTGGACGAATTACCTGACACCGCAGGCACTTATCGACCTGGTCGCGTCCCGGAGTTACTGCATCACCTCACCGGAGAAGGTCCGCACCCACACACTTGACCGCGTGCGCGAACTGCTGGCGACGCATCCGGCGCTGGCGAACACCAGCGGGCTCGCGCTGCCCTATGTCACGGCGTGCACCAGGGCGACGCTCGACTAGCTCGTGATGTAGCCGCCGATGATGGCCGTTCCAGGCCCAGGACGCGCACCAGGGCCCGCGGCCGCAATTGCGTTGGCGGCGTTCAGTTCTGCACCGCATTCGGCACACACGGTCTTCGCGACGGTGACGTGGCCGCAGTCGGTGTGGACGATGAGCGCGGGCGGACCCGACGGTTCGGCCAGCCACTTGTCCCCCCACGCCACCAACGTGGCGATGACCGGGTACAGGTCACGGCCCTTTTCGGTGAGCACATACTCGTGGCGTGCCGGCGCGCTCTGGTACTGACGCCGTTCGACGACGCCGTGCCGCTCCAGATCCTCGAGGCGCGCGGCAAGGACGTTGGACGCGATGCCCAAGTCGCGGCGGATGTCCTCGAACCTCGTCATACCCGTGAACAAGTCACGCAGGATCAGCGGCGTCCATCGCGGTCCCACGACGTCGACGGTGCGCGCGATCGAGCAGGCGATGGTCGCGAACGACTGCTTCGGCATCACCACAGAATAGTCCATTGCTTTTTGCAATGGACCTGGTTAGCGTGATTGCATGGCATCAACGGAGACGAAAGACTCGGTAACCATGTTCCTCGAGGCGACGCTGCGCCATGACGTCGATGGCATGGTGAGCGCGCTGGCGACCGACGCAGAGCTGATCTCGCCGCTGTCGGGCCGGATGATCTTTCGCGGGCGTGCGGACCTTCGGGTTCTTCTCGACGCCGTCTACGGCCGGCTCACCGGCCTGACGTGGCAAGACGTCATCGGCGACGGTTCGACACGGGTCGCGGTGAGCACCGCAACTGTCGCGGGTCTGACAGTCACCGATGCGATGGTGCTCGACCTCGACGACGCCGGGCAGATCACCCGGATCCGTCCGCACCTGCGGCCCTGGCTGGGCATCACGCTGTTCGCTCTTCTCCTTGGTCCGAAGATCGCCCGTCATCCCGGCGTTGTGCGCCGCGCCCTTCGGCGCTGACACCGCACCACTTCTGTAGCGCGGCCTGCAACCGGTCCTGGTCGGCGCGGTCGAAAGTGTCTGCCGCCCAAGCGACATAACCATCGGGCCGGATCAGCAGCGCACGGGCCTGGAGGTCGGCGACGGCACCGTCGACGACGTCGACCCGGTACCCCGATGCGGCGTCTCCCACGTATCCTGAAGACAGATCGAGCAATAGCGGGCGACCGCTGCGAAGGAGATCCACGACGCGGCGCCCGTCGTTGAGGGTCAGGTCCGGCACGAGTCGACCCGCGAGCCGATGGTCGTCACCGGTGTCGTAGCGCACGTCGGATCCCGCGAGCAGGTGCGCGATATGCGCGGCGACGCCCGGCTGCTGGAGCAGCTCCTTGAAAAGCTCTCGCAGCGCGGCGATCTCGGGTCCTGGACTGAACAACGCGGTCTGCGACATGGAGTGCATCATCACGCGCTCGCCGACGGGGTACCGCTCGGTCTGATAGGTATCAAGCAGACCCTCGGGGGCGGTGCCGTTGACCGCGGCAGCGAGCTTCCAGCCGAGGTTCATCGCGTCCTGCAACCCGAGGTTGAGGCCAGGCCCACCCATCGCCGAATGCACGTGCGCCGAATCCCCAAGCAGGAAGACGCTTCCGGCCCGATAGCGGTCGGCCTGGCGGGTGTTCTGCCCGGTGATGCGCCGCAGCGCATGCGGCCCGTCACCGTCGGGCGGTTCGACGGGCAGGTCGACGCCGAGGACTCGTCGCGCGCTGTCGCGCAACTCGTCGATGGTCATCGGCGCGGCGTCGTTCGGCTGGTGGTCGAACTCGATGGTCCCGAGCAGCGGCCGACCGGGCTCCATTTCGGCGTATATGATCCCGCCGTTGTCGAGACGGTTATGCCCCCACGGCAGTGGCCCGAAGTCCGGGACGTCGAGGCCTCCTGCCGCAGAACGTATTTCGTTGGGCACACTGACATGAGCGAGGCGGGCGACCGTGTTCGACGTGTAGCCGGGGAAGTCGATGCCTGCTTGTTTACGCACCGTGCTTCGTCCGCCGTCGGCGCCGACCAGATACGTGGTCCCGATCGCGTAGTCGCCGTCGGGAGACGACACACCGACGGTGACGCTGCCGGTCGAGGTCGCAAGACCGGTCACCTCGTGGCCCCACCGGACGTCGACGCCGAGTTCATCAGCCCGTTGCAGAAGGAGCCGCACGATGCGCGGCTGCTGGATCGGCATACCGTACAGCGGATTGTCCTGGATGCCGAACAAGGGCACACGCATGCCGCTGAACAGCCACTCGTTCATCGGCTTTGGCGGCTCGTGGGACCCAGTGAACGTGCTGTAGAGCCCGCGCATTTCGAGTAGCCGAATCACCTGCCCGACCAGCCCGTTGGCCTTGGGCTCGTCGCTGGGCCCTGGGAGCCGCTCGAGCACGACGGGCCGCACCCCCGCCAGCGCGAGTTCGCACGCGAGCATCAGCCCGTTCGGTCCCGCGCCGGATATGACTACGTCGACTGGGGTTTCGGTCATCGGCTTCTCCTCGAGGTTGGTTCTGGCAGTCCGGCCGCGACGTCGGCAAAGGCGCGACGAAGGAGTTCGGCGTAGGCCACCGGTGGATCGGCATAGGCATAGGTCTCCATCGCGGTTTCACCGACCGCCCGTACGACTGCCGCCACCAATCGCGGATACATATCGCGGGCCGGGTCGGTCCCTGTGCGTTCCGCGATCGCGTTGACCCAGTCGTCGAAGAGGTCCCTGGTCAGCGCGGCACGCAACTCTCGAGCGGCAAGGAGGTCGCGAATGACGGCCAGTTCGTCGGGGGTCGGCCGCATGCCCGCGGCACCCTCGGCTTCCAACGGCGCGAGCATTGCGTGCGCGAGCGCCGCCCAGAGCGGTTCGCGTACGGGTCGCTCACGAAATGCCGCGAGGCTTTGGCGCCCTCGATCGAGTTGACGGAAGGCGACGGCCTCGTACTTGCCCGTGAAGTAGTTGTTGAAGGTCCGCAGCGAAACGCCTGCCCGGTTGGCGATGTCGTCGCGCGTCACGTTGTCGAGCCCGCGCTCCAACGCGAGCGCCAAGGCGGCATCACTGAGCGCCCAACGAGTGTCGAGCTTCTTGCGCTCACGAAGGCCCACGGTCGTGTCCATGCCGGCCAGGCTACACCCCAAAGTTGCACGTTGGGCAAAATTGCCTGGCAGGCAGCTTGGAATGTGCTGGGAAAAATGAGTTGAAGCGCGGCGCCGGCTTGCCTACGGTGGCTCGCATGTCGAACTTCACGATGCGGTGGCGCGGATGTCGTCCCCTCATCAAGGCCGTCACGAGTACGGCCAGAACTTCCTTCACGACCGCGGGGTCATCGGCACCGTAGTCGAAATCGTCGCTCGCACTGACGGTCCCATCCTCGAGATCGGCGCAGGCGACGGCGCACTGACCCTTCCGTTACAACGCCTCGGGCGTTCGCTGACGGCCATTGAGGTCGACGCACACCGGGCCGCGCGCCTCGCCAAGCGAACATCAGCCGCGACCCGCGTCGTCGATGCGGACTTCCTTCAGTACCGGCTACCGCGCGCGCCGCACGTCATCGTCGGCAACCTGCCGTTCCACCTGACCACGGCGATGCTGCGCCGCCTGCTGCACGGGCCGGGCTGGACGGACGCCGTCCTCTTGGTGCAATGGGAAGTCGCCCGACGGCGCGCGGCCGTCGGCGGTGCCACGATGATGACCGCACAGTGGTGGCCGTGGTACGAATTCGCCTTGGTGCGACGGGTTTCCGCGGCCGCGTTCCGGCCGCGGCCAAGTGTGGACGGTGGCCTGATGACGATCAGCCGTCGGGCCGACCCGCTGGTCGATGCCTCCGATCGAAGCAGGTATCAGGCGATGGTGCATCAGGTGTTCACCGGCCGCGGGCACGGCATCGCGCAGATCCTTGCCCGCGGACCGGCTCGCGTGAACACCCGGCAGTGGTTGCGCGACAACAATATTCGCGCGTCGGCGTTGCCGCGTGAGCTGTCCGCCGCGCAGTGGGCCGACCTGTTCGCGGCCTCGCGTAGGCTCGGCTGATGCGGATCGGAGTCGTATTCCCACAGACCGAGTTGGGCGGCGACGTCCGCGCGGTGCGCGACTACGCGCAGGGCGTCGACCAGCTTGGCTACGCCCACCTACTCGCATACGACCACGTCGTCGGCGCAGACCCCGCCGTGCACACGGGCTGGGCGGGACCCTACGACGTACGAACCACGTTCCACGAGCCGTTCGTGCTCTTCGGCTACATCGCCGCGGTCACATCACTGGAACTGGTGACCGGCATCATCATCCTTCCCCAACGCCAGACCGTCCTTGTCGCCAAGCAGGCGGCCGAGGTCGACTTGCTGACCGACGGCCGGTTTCGCCTCGGTGTCGGGATTGGTTGGAACACCGTGGAATACGAGGCGCTCGGCAAGGACTTCTCGAACCGCGGCGTGCGCAGCGAGGAGCAGGTGGCGCTGCTGCGCCGGCTGTGGACAGAGCCGAGCGTCACCCACGACGGACCCAGTGAGCGGGTGACCGGCGCAGGCCTTGCTCCGCTGCCCGTGCAGCGGCCCATTCCGGTGTGGTTCGGCGTGGCCTCGCCGCGGGCCTTTCGGCGCGCAGGCCGCCTCGGCGACGGCTGGTTCCCGATGGTGGCGCCGGGACCGGCGCTCGACGCGGCCAAGAACATCGTCGACGCCGCCGCGGTCGAGGCGGGACGCGACCCGTCCACCATCGGCATGGAAGGGCGCGCCACCTGGGGCGCAGGCGGCCTCGACGCCGTGCTCGAGGAGGTGCAGCGGTGGCGCAGTGCGGGCGCCACCCACCTGTCGATCAACACCATGGGCGCCGGCTTCACGTCGGTCGACGAGCACCTCTCGGCGCTGACCGCCACCGCGGAAGCCCTCGGTCTCAACTCTTAGCTCGTGCCCAACGGGTCGATGGTCCATGCGATGTACAGCATGGCCGCGCTGACGGTGGCCGTCGTGGCGAAGTCGATGCCGCGGCTGCGCACCGCAAGTAGCCCGGCGCGGTCCTCGGCCAGTGTCAGCCGCAGCGCGGCGGCCACCCCGACACCGATCGCCATCACCAGCGCGCCGCGACGCCAGTAGCCCGCGACTACAAGACCGAACGCGGCCACAAAGATCAGCGCGACCAACAGGATGGGCCACTGCCCGGATACCTTTCGGGCGAACTCCCGGACGGTCACTGCGATTCGGCGAGTTCGACCACGTTGGTCAGCAGGAACGCCCGCGTCAGCGGCCCGACGCCACCCGGATTCGGTGCGACATGCCCGGCCACCTCCCACACGTCGGGATGCACGTCGCCGGTGTACTTGCCATCCACCCTGCTCACCCCGACGTCGATCACCGCAGCGCCTGGCCGCACCATCTCGGCGGTCACCATGTGCGGCACCCCCGCGGCGGCGATGATGATGTCCGCATCGCGGGTGTGCTGCGGCAGGTGTCGAGTCGCGGTGTGGCACAACGTCACCGTCGCGTTCTCCGACCGTCGGGTCAGCAGCAGACCCAGCGGCCTTCCGACGGTGACACCGCGGCCGATCACCACGACCTCCGCGCCTGCGATCTCCACCTCGTAGCGCCGCAGCAGATGCACGATGCCGCGCGGTGTGCACGGCAGCGGAGCAGGCTCGTTCAGAACCAGCTTGCCCAGATTCGTCGGATGAAGGCCGTCCGCGTCCTTGTCAGGATCAACCCGCTCCAGCGAGGCGTTCTCGTCGAGGTGCTTCGGCAGCGGCAGCTGCACGATGTAGCCGGTGCACGCCGGGTCGGCGTTCAGCTCGTCGATGGTCTCGTCGAGCTTGGCCTGACTGATGTCCGCTGGCAGATCGCGACGGATCGAATTGATGCCCACCTTGGCGCAGTCGGCGTGCTTACCGCGCACGTACGCCTGCGAGCCAGGGTCGTCCCCGACGAGCACCGTGGCGAGGCCTGGCGTTCGGCCCGCGGCGGTCAGCGCCGCCACCCGCTCCTTGAGGTCGACGAAGATCTCGTCGCGTGTGGCCTTACCGTCCAATGTGATCGCACCCACGGAACACAGTTTGGCATGGCCTGGGATGAGCACTGTGGCAGTCTCTGTCCATGAACACTGCGCCCAATGTGTTCACCCCGGCCAAGCTCGGCCCGGTGACCCTGCGCAACCGCATTATCAAGGCGGCGACCTTCGAGGCGTCCACCCCCAACGCGCTCGTCACCGACGATCTGATCACCTATCACCGGCTGCCCGCCGCGGGCGGCGTCGGGATGACGACCGTCGCGTATCTGGCCGTGTCGAAAGGCGGGCGCACCGAGGGCAACGTGATCTGGTGGCGTCCCGAGGCCATCCCCGGACTGCAGAAGCTCACCGCGGCCATCCACGCAGAAGGTGCGGCGATCAGCGCGCAGATCGGCCATGCCGGGCCGGTCGCCAACGCGCGCTCGACGAAGGCGACGGCGTACGCACCGGTGCGGTTCTTCAACCCGCTCTCCATGCGCTTCGCCAAGAAGGCCACCCGCGACGACATCGACGACGTCATCACCGCCCACGCCGACGCCGCCCGGTTCGCAATCGATGCGGGGTTCGATGCCGTCGAAATCCACCTTGGCCACAACTACTTCGCAAGCTCATTTTTGAGCCCGCTGATCAACCGCCGCGACGACGAGTTCGGCGGCTCGCTGGAAAACCGTGCCAAGGTCGCGCGCGGCATGGTGATGGCGGTCCGGCGCGCGGTGAAAGACCAGATCGCGGTGACCGCCAAGCTCAACATGACCGACGGCGTGCGCGGGGGGATATCCACGGAGGAGTCGCTGCGCACGGCCAAGTGGCTCGAGGAGGACGGGGGCCTCGACGCCATCGAGCTCACCGCAGGCAGCTCACTGGTCAACCCGATGTATCTGTTCCGCGGCGCCGCCCCGGTCAAACAATTCGCCGCGGCGTTCAAACCGCCGTTGCGCTGGGGCATCCGGATGACCGGCAAGAAGTTCTTCCGCGAATATCCCTACCGCGAGGCGTACCTATTGCGGGACGCCAAACTGTTTCGCGCCGAACTCAAGATGCCGTTGATCCTGCTCGGCGGTATCACCAATCGCGAAACAATGGATCTGGCGATGGCCGAGGGTTTCGACTTCGTCGCCATGGGCCGGGCGCTGCTGGCCGAACCGGACTTGATCAATCGGATTGCGGCCGACGGCGAGGCGCATTCTGTTTTCTCCGCGTGCACACACTGCAATCAGTGCATGGCCACCATCTACAGCCACACCCATTGCGTGGTGACGGGGTCGCCGGGCTGAGCGGGTTGGGCTAGTTGGGCGCGGACGAAGATTCTTCGGTCACCGGGCGCGGTTCGACGTAGGCCACCATCGGTTCCTTGCGAATCACGCGGGCGCCCTGGGCGATTACGAGTTCCTTCGGCGAGAAGGTGTAGGTGAATCCGGCGTTCACCACGATGAACTTCCCGTCAGCCATCGCCCTTGCTGGGACATTCAGCACGGAATCGTCGCTCAGGCGCAGACCGTGATACTCGTAGTGCCCGCGCCCGTCGACGCAGATCGCCACCAGCGACCGCTGGGTGCGACCCATCGCGACGGCGAACTTCGGCTTTTCGCACCGCGCCGCGGTGTTGATAAAGCCCCTGTCGTCGGTGGCGAAGGACTTCGGTTGTGCATCGGCAACCGGTAGCAAACCCGGCGACACCAGGCCCGTGATTACCGCGGCACACAAAATCGCGGTCGCTCCCACTGAGCAACCGAATTTGCCCAATCCATGCAGATTCTCGTTCATAGTCCGCATTGCCTAGCAGATCACGAACGCGCGCTGAGCGCAGTGCGACTCGCCGAAAACGCGTCGAAAATGTTAACTAGACGCTATAAGAATTCGCGCGCAATCCGCCACAATTGCGTCCGCGGTTTCCGGAATTTTCTGTCGCGTCAGTAAATGGCGGCGCACGATCGCATAGGGGATGTCGACCACCGCCGCGGTCACCCGATCGGCGTCGGCAGGCACGTCCGCCAACAACCGGCGCAGTGTGCGGCGCAAACTCCTGTGCCGAGCCGACAGCTCGGCGGGCCACTCGGCCGAACACAGCGCATCGGCGCCGGCGAGCAGCACCTGCGCCTCGACCGGATGATCGCGGCACCACTGCACGGTGTACCCGGCGCCGGCGACGCACCGCTGCTGCGGATCGCCCGCCGCGGACAGTGCAGCGGTGAACCCGCCGTTGAAGCGCTCCTCGGTACGGATCCAGAGCTCACCGCACAGGGCCGCGCGCGTCGGGAACCGGTGGTACATCGAGCCGCTCGGCGCACCGGTCGCTCGGGCAACGGCCGACATGGTGACCGCCGCGGGGCCATCGGCGGCAAGCAGTGCCGCCGCGGCGTCCAACAGCTCGTCGACGGTGTATCGCGCGGGCCGCGGCATTGCCCTACTCTATAGTAGAGATTACTCTCTAATACTGTTTGGAGGCCCCATGTCCAGTCCTGCCGCCGTCGCTGCCCGCCTCTACGAGGCATTCGCAGGCACCGACGACCAAGCCCTATTCGACTTGCTGACAGCCGATTTCGTCGGCACCGTCAGCGCAGGGATGCCCCACGGCGTTGGCGGAACGCACGATGGACCCGTTGACATGATCGGCGGCGTGTGGGGGCGTATCGCCGAGCTGTACGAGATGGACGTCGATCCCGTCGAGTATCTGCCCGTCGACGCCGAACGCGTCGTGGTGCTCGGGCGGTATCGGGGTGCTGCGCGGGACGGCGACTCGGTGGTCGACGCCGCGTTTGCGCACATCATCACCACGCGTGGCGACCAAGTGGCGGCATTGCAGCAGATCACCGACACCGCCAGGTGGCAGATTGCGCCGACCGCGTGACAGGCGTTCGCGGGTAACGCCGTACGCGGGGGTGCTACCGATAGAGTTGGTCCCGATGAGCCGACCAGCCCCACCCGCGCTGACCGTTCGATACGAAGGATCAACGCGCACGTTCGCGGCCGGCAGTGATGTCGTTGTCGGCCGTGACCTTCGCGCCGACTTGCGTATCGCCCACCCCCTGATCTCCCGGGCCCATGTGGTGCTGCGGTTCGACCAGGGCCGCTGGGTAGCGATCGACAACGGCAGCCTCAACGGGATGTTCGTCAACGGACGCCGTGTGCCCGCCGTCGACATCCACGACGGCCAGCAGATCAACATCGGCAACCCCGACGGGCCCGGCCTGACCTTCGAGGTCGGCAGGCACCAGGGGGCGGTCGGGATGACGCCGCAGACGACGCAGGTACCGCAGGTGGCGGCGCGGCCAAGCGCCGCATGGCCAACGGCGGCGCCGCCGACGGCGCGACCGCCGGTTCATCCGCCTGGCGGATATCCATCGGGGCCTCCCCCACGGCCGCCGACCGGATACACCTCGGGGCCGCAACCGAGGTATCCCTCGGGGCCGCCGTCACGGGGCGCCTACCCACCGAGCACGGCACAGCCGGCGCGTTCGGGAGCCGGCGCGATTTCGCAACCCGCACTCGAATCGGTCACCCAGATGGGCCCGACGGCCGCACCCCGCTCAAGCGAGGGAAACCTCGCGACGAGCATGCTGAAGATCCTTCGGCCCGGCAGCGCCCCCAAGGCACCGCCGGGCTCGACGAAGATCGGTCGCGCCACCGACAACGACATCGTCATCGGTGATGTGTTGGCCTCACGCCACCATGCGACGTTGGTGCCCGGCCCCAGTGGTACCGAGATACGCGACGAGCGCAGCATCAACGGCACGTTCGTCAACGGCGCGCGCGTCGAGTCGCAGATGCTCAGCGACGGCGACGTGGTCACCATCGGCAACGTCGACCTGGTCTTCGAGGGTGGCACGCTGGCGCGCCGCACCGAGACCGAAGCCGACACCCGCACAGGCGGTCTCGAGGTGCACGGCGTCACGTGGACGATCGAGGGCAACAAGACGCTGCTGGACAACATCTCGATCGCCGCACGCCCGGGCACGCTGACCGCCGTCATCGGACCTTCGGGTGCAGGCAAGTCGACCTTCGCGCGATTGGTCGCCGGGTACACGCATCCGACGACGGGCACGGTGGCGTTCGAGGGGCACAACGTGCACGCCGAGTACGCCTCACTGCGCTCCAGAATCGGCATGGTCCCGCAGGACGATGTCGTGCACGGCCAGCTGACCGTCAGGCAGGCGCTGATGTACGCCGCGGAGCTACGGCTGCCGCCCGACACCACGAAGGCCGATCGCGAACAAGTCGTCATGCAGGTGCTCGAAGAACTCGAGATGACCAAGCACCTTGAGACGCGCGTCGACAAGCTCTCCGGCGGCCAGCGCAAACGCGCATCGGTGGCGCTGGAACTGTTGACCGGCCCGTCGCTGTTGATCCTCGACGAGCCCACCTCTGGTCTGGATCCGGCGCTGGACCGCCAGGTCATGACGATGCTGCGGCAGCTGGCCGATGCCGGCCGCGTGGTGCTGGTGGTGACGCACTCGCTGACCTACCTCGACGTCTGCGATCAGGTGCTGCTGCTGGCGCCGGGCGGCAAGACGGCGTTCTACGGCCCGCCCAACCAGATCGGCCCCTCGATGGGCACCACCAACTGGGCGGACATCTTCAGCAGCGTCGCGGGCGATCCGAACGCCGCGGCGCAGCGCTACCTCGCCCAGCACGGGCCACCGCCACCGCCACCGCCGGTCGAGACACCGTCCGATCTCGGTAATCCGACACGCACCAGCGTGCGAAAACAGTTCTCCACGATTGCTCGTCGCCAGATGCGGCTGATCATCTCGGATCGCGGTTACTTCATCTTCCTGGCGT
This sequence comes from uncultured Actinomycetota bacterium, assembly GCA_963711755.1. Classification (GTDB taxonomy): domain Bacteria; phylum Actinomycetota; class Actinomycetes; order Mycobacteriales; family Mycobacteriaceae; genus Mycobacterium. Next base: position 262,273 of record CAVQFK010000022.1, on the reverse strand, counting down.
TTCTGCCGTTCATCATGGGCGCACTGTCGCTGTCGGTGCCGGGAAACGTCGGCTTCGGCGTGCCCGTTCCCGCGATCCAGGGCGGCGAGGCGCCGAACGAGCCGGGGCAGATTCTGGTGCTGCTCAACGTCGGGGCCATCTTCATGGGCACCGCGCTGACGATCCGCGCACTCATCGGGGAACGGGCCATCTTCCTGCGCGAGCAGGCGGTCGGCTTGTCAACGACCGCCTACATGATGGCGAAGGTCTTCGTCTTCGCCGGGTTCGCGCTGCTGCAGTCCGGAGTCGTCGTCGCCATCAACATCTTCGGAAAGGGTTGGGGCGCTGGGGCGGTGGACAGCGGCGCGGTGATACCCAACCGGTCCATCGAGTTGTACGTCGACGTCGCGGCCTGCTGCGTCGGCGCAGCGATGGTCGGCTTGGCACTCTCGGCGCTGGCCAAGTCGAACGAGCAGATCATGCCGCTGCTGGTGATCGCGATCATGTCGCAGCTGGTGTTCCAGGGCGGCATGATCCCGGTGACCGGCCGGATCGGGCTCGACCAGATGTCGTGGTTTACCCCGGCGCGCTGGGGTTTCGCCTCGACGGCATCGACCATCGATCTGATCAGACTCGTCCCCGGCCCGCTGACACCACAGGACTCGCATTGGAAGCACACCGCGGGAGCCTGGTGGTTCAACATGGCCATGCAAGGGGCGATCTGCGTCGGCTATCTGACCTTGGTGCGCTGGAAGATTCGCCTCAAGGGCGGCTGAGCGTTCGACTTTTCCGCGGGAGCTCAGTGCCCCCGCAGAATGGCGATCAGCTCGTCGCGGCTGTTGGCTCCGACCCGTTGCGACGCGCGGAAGAGGTGCCCTTCGACGGAGCGGATCGACATGGTGAGCCGGGCCGCAACCTCCTTGTTCGACAACCCTTGTGCGGCAAGCGCTATGATTTCGCGCTGACGCGCCGTGAACGATTGTGGTGTCGCCGCGGCACGTAACGCGGGAGTCTGAAGCCCTTGGCACTCCGCGGCCAGCCGCTGGGCGGTGGCGGACGCGGTGAGCGCGGCGCCGCGCAGCCCAGCATCTTGGTAGGCGACGACGGCGTGGGCCGCGGCGTCGGCGGCGGCGATGCGATCGCCGAATGCCTCGTACTTGCGTGACGCGTCGACGAGTGCGTCTCCGCTTCCCGCCGCGAGTGCGGCGGCGTGAGCCGCGGCAGCGGGTGCGCGGGGGCCCTGGACGACGCTGGTCAGCTCGGCCAACCGCGGGGCGGTGGTGTGATCGCCGAACTGTGTCGCCGTCTGCAGGAGCATGACTTCCCACGCGGGCCGACCGCGCTCGCATTCTTTGGCCGCCGCACCACGAAGGATCGAGATCGCCTGCGAGGTAGCGTCTTCGGCGGCATACGTCCACGCCTCGGCAATGAACCGCTCGAGGTCCCACGCGCCTGCCTCGGCGTCCTGGGGAGATCGCTCGATGGCCGCGATCTCCCTTCGCGCGTCGGCTGCTCTGCCTGCCATAGCGGTCACGGCCGCCAACCATGCCCGCGCGAACGCCTTCGTCATCCGGCCACCGCCGCCATTTTCCAAATGCGCGATCGCTTCTTGCAGAAACCGTTGTGCCGCACGGAGATTTCCTCGGCTCATCGCTGACAGACCGGCAAAGAGGCTGTGCCACGCCTGCTGAAACGGAACATCGATCGTGTCGCGCCGAATGCGGGCGATCGTCGCGTCCAACGACGTCAGCGCACCCGAGAGCCGGTATGCGATAACTTGCACCGCGGCCAGCGGCAGGCGCAGATGTGACGCTTCGGCGGACGCCTCGGCAAGTTGGTAGCCGGCGTCGGCCGCCGCTTCGATCTCGTCGATGCGGCCAAGATCGCCCAGCCCCGTGACCAAGACCCAGATCGACAACATTTGCACGATGTCGTTGGCCGGCGTACTGGCGAGGATGGTGCTGGCTCGGTCGACGGCCCTTGAGTAGCCGCGCGCCAGGTCGATCAATGCCCGCAAGGCGTTGGCGACCGCTTGTGCCGCTCCATCGTCGGCAGGAATCGCCTCGTCGAGTTCCCTTTCGGCACTGGCCCCGTCACCGAGACTGAGGGCGAAGTTCATTGCGCGCAGGATGGCGATCTGAGCACGCGTCGGCCCGCGCGTCTCGGCGGCGAGTTCGGCGAGAATGACCTCCGCGTCGGCTCCGCGCTCCTGCCAAGTGATCGCCATCGCCTGGATGATCTTCGCAGGCAGACCTCCTCCGGCGGCTACTGCGCGCTCGGCAAGCATTTCCGCGAGTCGTAGATCACCGAGCTGCATCGCGGCCGACGTGGCGGCGAGTACGAGGTCCGGGTCGGGTGCGAGGTCCGAGTCCATGGTGAGGACGGCTTGTCGCACCAAGGCTCGCGGATCGGTCAAGTCTTCTCTGGCGAGCTCGGTGGCGATGCGCCCGCGCAACCGCCGCATCTGCAGGGACCCGCTGCGGCGCACCTCGCCCAGTAGTGGGTGAGCGAGCCGAACCGACCCGGGTTGCACACGGGGGTCGACAGTGATCAGGCCGAGCGACTCGGCCTCGGCCACGGCGTCGGTATCGGTGATCGCCTCCAACACACGGGTTTCCATCGGCTCGGCCAACGCGAGGGCGTCGAGTACGTCTCGGACGGACCTCGGTACCTGCGAGATGCGCTCTTCGAGCAACTCTGCCAGTGTCGGTGACAGCTCCGGTTCACCATCCCAGAGCCACACTCCTGAGCGCTGCGTCATCCGACCTGCGGCCACCTCATTGTCGAGGAGGTGACGCAGATACAGCGCATTGCCCTGGGTATACCGCCAAAGCCGTTGTGCGCTAAAGGAGTCCACCGGCCCGTCAACCACGTGCTCCACCAGTCCGGTGATTTCTGATAGCGATAGCGGTTGCAGCTCAAGGCGTTCCAGATGCTGGTCCTTCCAGATCGCCGTGATGGCGTCCGGCGGCGTTTCCCCTGAGCGCATCGTCAGGATCACCGACGCCAGTCGCCGCGTGACGAGCTGGTGAATGGTGAACGCCGACAAGTCGTCCAGAAGATGCGCATCGTCGACGCCGACGACCACCTCACCGGCACGTGCGTCGCCAATGAGCCCGTCAAGCACCTCGCGCACCCGGCGCAACGGATCCGGGCCGAAGTCACTGGCGATATCGGCGAATGCGCCCAGCGGGACGCTGCGCGCCGATTGCGTGCCGACGATCCAGTGCCGGCGCGCGGTACGCGGCCCGCTGCGAGCGACCGCTTCCCGTGCCACCCGCGTCTTGCCGACACCGGCGGTGCCGGACAGCATGATCCCGCCGGCGCGCTCGGTGGTCGCCCGCGCGGCCTCGGCGATCACCGCAAGCTCCTCTGATCGCCCGATCAGTGGCCACTGGCGAATCACCGGCAAATTCTAAACCGGCAAGGGTGCCCCGGCTCCCTTATTCCCTTGCGTCGTGCGGCTGTTGCGGTGGATCGCGATGCAACACAGCACTGTGGCCGCTAGCCCCAGCCCGGTGCGTACCCAGTTCCACGCGTTCCAGGCCGCGAGTTCCCCCGGCACCTTCGCCGCGGCAAAGTCCTCGGACAGCATGGCGACGTTCGCGCCCACGAAGTAGACGGGCAGAAGCACAAGCGTGCCGACCATGCACGCCGTCGCCGCTGCCCACCAGGCCCGTGCGGCGCTCCGGCGGCGGACCGCCACGAATGTGCTGACCACGAGCCCGAGAGTCGCGATGACCTCGAACGGAAACAGCGTGGCCCCGAGCGCGGGACCGGACGTCCCGAACTGACCGAGGAAAGCGCCGGGATCCATCGACCGCCAGTACGGAACGACGACGGTCTGCGTGACCAGTCCACCGCCTGCAAACACAGCCGTTGCCGCAACGGCCCCCGCCGCGACGGCGTCGGCCCTTTTCATGATGTCGCTTCCTTGGAAGATGACGGGGTCGCAGCACGCTCAAGGTTTCCAATGATCGCGTCCATGGTCTGCATGAACGTTGAGATCTGAGCCTTGGTCAGTCCGCGGGTGGCCGCTGCATTGACCCGGCGCGCAGCAACAGTCAGGTCGCCCTCGACATCGCGCGCCCGTTTCGTGAGCGTCACCAGGGATCTGCGTCCGTCGACCGGGTCCGGCAGCCGGTCGATCAACCCGTCGCGTTCCATGCGGGCGAGCGTGTTGGCCATCGTCGACTGCTCAATCCGGACGCGTTCGCACAGCTGAGCCTGGGTCAGTCCGTCTTCTTGGTAAAGGGACAGCAACTGAGCGAATTGGCCGGGCACCACCCCAAACGGCGAAATCCGTTCGCGCAGAGCATGTTCCATGAGCCGGGCAAGGTAGTTGACCTGGTAGCCCAGCGACGACGCCGGAGGTAAGGCTGCAGACGACATGGACACCCTTCACATTAGATAGCAAGCTATGTAAATATGTATAGCATGCTATCCACTGAATCGTCAGGCCACGTCCAATACCACCTTGCCGGCAACTCGACGGTCGAGCAGCGCTTCTGCCGCTTCCGACACATCCGTCCACGAGGTTCGCAGGCCGATCTGCGGATCGATCTGGCCGGCCGCCAGTAGCTCCACCAGGTAGGCGAGATCCGGTCCGAAGGGTGTGCGAACGGTGAACGGCTCCAACCGCTTACGCACCCCGTACTGCCGCTCGGCCTCGAAGTTGACGGTAGTGGGCTGATTGGAGGCCATGCCGATGGATTGCGCCGAGCCGCCGTCGCCGACCAATGTGAACGCCTCCGCCAGGAGCTGACCACCGACGTTGTCGAGGACGCCGAACAACGGCTCGGTGATGCCGGACAACCCGACGACAACCTCTGCCGCGCCTAGCGATTCAAGGCCGGCACCGCGCGCCGCTGAGCCGACGGCGGCAATCACGTGTGCGCCGGCCCGTGCGGCCAGCTGCACCGCGAACCGACCGACGCCGCCGGATGCACCGGTGATCAGCACCCGCCTGCCGACGACCGGACCGAGTGCGCGCAGCGCCTGCAGGGCGGTCACTCCGGCCACCGGCAGTGCGGCCGCTGATCCGAAGTCCACCGAATCCGGAAGTATCGCAAGGTTTTCTGTCGGTACCGCACGACGCTGCGCCCAGCCACCCGCCCCGTGGAAACCGACGACCCGGCTATCGACTGGCGGGCCGGAGCCGTCGGCCGCGGCCTTAACGACAACCCCGGCGGCGTCCCAGCCGGGTACCTCGCCGGGCTTACGCATCCGATCGATGAAGTTCACCTCACCGAAGTTCAGGGCCGTTGCTCGCACCTCGATGAGAGCTTCGGAGTCCGCGACCACAGGCTCGTCGACGTCGGCCAATCGTAGATTCGTTCGTGCTTGTGGGTCGTAGATAACTGCGCGCATGTCACCGTCAACCAAGACGGCCGACGGTTATTCCATTCAATGGCCGTGCACGTCGAGCCCGTGCGCCGCGGCATAGACGAGGGCCTGCTCGACATCGATCTTGGCGCCCCGCGTCTTGGCCGTCGTCCACAGCGTCGGGTCGGTGCGGGCGCCGCGCAGATCGGCCTCCTCGAGCCGGAGGTCCTGTGCCCGCACCCCCCGCAGGTCGGCGCGCTGCAGGACCGCCTTGCGCAGATCAGCACCGACAAGGCTGGCTTCGGCCAGCCTGCAGTCGGAAAGATCGACATTCCGTAGATCACAGCCACCGAGGACGGCGAGCGTCAGATCGACTTCCACCAGCGACACCGGCCGCAACCGGCAGTTGGTGAACACGGACCCCAGCAGGCTGCAGTTCCGAAAGGTGCTGTGATGCAGGGTCGCCCGTTCGAACGTGCAGTTGCGGAACGCGGACCCGACGTGCTCCGATTCGGCGAGGTTCACACCGCGAAAGTCGCACTCGTCGAACACCGCGCGTTCGGTTCGCAGCCTGCTCAGATCGTCGTCGCGGAAGTCATGACCGACGAATTCCCGCTCAACCCAGGTGGTTTCGCTCGAGTTCTGCGGCTCAGCCACGCAGCGAGGTCAAGCTGTTGAGCGAGTACTCGGTGATGGCGATCAGCGCGGCCTTGGCGGAGTGCCGGTCGCGGGCGTCAACGGTGATCACCGGGATGTGATCACGCAGCGCCAGCGCCTTGCGTACCGCTTGCACGGGATGTCTTGGTGCCTCGTCGAACTCGTTGATTGCGATGAGGAATGGCAGGTTCCGCGCTTCGAAGAAATCGACTGCGGCGAAGCTGTCCTGCAGCCGGCGCACGTCGACAAGGATGATCGCGCCGATGGCCCCGCGCACCAGGTCGTCCCACATGAACCAGAACCGGCGCTGACCGGGCGTGCCGAACAGGTACAGCACCAGGTCTTCGGCCAACGTGATGCGACCGAAGTCCATCGCCACGGTAGTGGTGTTCTTGTTCGGGGTGGCCTCGAGGCCGTCGACACCGGTGGACGCAGTGGTCACCAGCGCCTCGGTGCGCAGCGGCATGATCTCTGAGACGGCGCCCACAAACGTCGTCTTACCGGCGCCGAACCCGCCAGAGATGACGATCTTCGTCGAGGCTGCGTTCCGCCTGTCAGAGCGCTCGTAGGCCACGCAGGGTCCTTCCTATCAGTTCGCGTCGTTCGTCGTCTGTCGTCGAATCGCCGAGGGTGGTGTGCACCCGCAGATAACCCTGCGTCACCAGGTCCCCGATTAGCACCCGCGCCACGCCGAGCGGCAGCGATAAATACGCGGCGATTTCGGCGACCGACGGGTTGGCGACGCACAGCGTCAAGATCTGTCCTCGTACATCATTGCTCGGCCACCTGGGCGGCTTGCCAGGAGTCAACGTCTCGATGGGAGCCTCGAGTGGCAGGTTGACCCGGGAATCGGTACGGCCGGCCGTCAGGGTGTACGGCCGGACCAGGCTCGGTTCGTCCTGAGCGGCCCCATCTTCGAATTCCCAGACTCCCATAGGCTGCGGCTATTCACGAGTGCTGCGGGGTACGTCGTCGTGACGACTGGACCACCGTGCCCACTCGTTCCACCAAAATCGCCATCTCGTAACCGATCTGGCCGATGTCACAGTTGCGGGTCGCCAGCGTCGCCAAGTTGGAGCCGTCGCCGACGCGCATCAACAGCAGATAGCCGTTCTCCATCTCCACGACGGACTGCATCACTTGGCCACCCTCGAACAGCTGTGCCGCCCCCGTCGACAGGCTGGCCAGCCCGGAGGCCACCGCCGCGAGTTGATCCGCGCGCTCGACCGGCATGTGCTCACTGGCGGCCATCAGAAGTCCGTCGGCGGACACCAGCACCGCATGGGACACACCGGATACTTCGCGGGCGAACTTCGAGACCAGCCAGTCGAGCGAATCGCGCTGCGTCGAACTTGGCGGGTGGGTCATTCGTTATCTGTTCCTCTGGTTTCTTGGGCATGTGACCGACCGGCGTGCACCCCGCCGAAATGGTTGCTGATGCTCGCGCGGACGGCGTCAGGATCACGCAGCGGAATGGGTTGCCCGCCGGTGTCGAACTCAGCGGCCGATGCTACCTCGTTGTCGCCGTAGTCGCTTCTGTGCGCTCCGCCGTTGCTGCTGTGATGTCCGCCGTTGGAGTCGGGCGCCAGGCTGGTGCCCGGCACGAGCCGGGCCCCTGGCTCGCGCACCGGCAGGCCCTCCTCGGTGTGCTCGACGACAGGGGCCTCCTCCGCGGCCTCGGCCGCCGACCAGCCGTGATCCCATACCGACTCCCAGTTGAGGTCGGTGCTGTTGGCCAGGTCGTGCGGGTCGACGAGCCATTCGGAAAGCATCTTCTGGTAGATCGCGTCGTCCGATCCGGCCGTCGCCGACGGTGCGTGCACCGCCTGCTGCTCCGGTTCGTCGACCGGTTGCGGGCTCGGCACACCGTTGCCGGCCGCTTGTGTGCGCGACGCGAAGAACGCGGAGGTGTCGGTGGGTTGCGGTGGCGCCTGCTGCTCCCACTGCGCAGGCTCGGGCGTCTGCGCAGGCATCGAGTCGGCGGGCCACTGCTCCTCCTCGGGCCACTCGTTCGGATCCTCGGCGACGGGCGGGGCCAACGACGTTGGGACGTCCGAGATCCCGCTGGCGCCAGGATCGCGCTGCGGCAGCAACGTGACCGGCAACTCGGAGTGACCGTTGAGATACTCCTGGCCGCCCATCTGGTCGATGGCGAAGTCGGCGTGGTCCTCGTCAAGGGCCAGCGCTGTTGCGATGCCTGCGTGCGCATCGGCTGGCGTGCCGTAGTCCTGGCCGTCGTATTCGTCGTACCCGCCCGCGTGGACAAGGAGCTCGCCTGGCAGGTACACACCCGCGGTTGTGCCCGAATTCGGTTCTCCCGCAATGGTGCTGCGCAGCCGGACCACGAGCCCATGCTGAATCGCGAGCCGGCCGACCACGAACAGACCCATGTGCCGGGCGGTGTAGGGGTTGACTTCACCGCCGGACTGCAGGCGGGTGTTCGCGACCCGCAGGTCCGACTCGGCCATGCCGAGCCCGATGTCGCTCACCTCGATGACGAGCCCGCCGTTTCCTGTGTGCACCGCGGACACCCGCACCTGCGAGATCGGCGGCGAGTAACGCAGCGCATTGTCGAGCAGTTCGGCAAGCAGGTGTACCAGGTCACCGGCGGCGACGCCGCGGATCTCGCTGTCGGGCACCGTCGCGGTCACGACCCTGGTGTAGTCCTCCACCTCGGAGGCCGCGGCGTTGATGATCGCCGCGACGGGCACCGGCTCGGCCTGCTCGCGAGGCACCTTCGCACCGGCGAGCACCAGCAGGTTGGCGCCGTTGCGGCGCATCCGGGCGGCCAGGTGGTCGAGGCGGAACAGGCTCTCCAGCCGCTCGGGGTCCTCCTCGTTGCGTTCCAGCCGGTCGATGAGCGAGAGCTGCTGGTCGACCAGCGATCGGCTCCGCCGGGACAGTGTCTCGAACATGTCACTGACCTGCAGCTGCAGCCGGGACTGCTCACCGGCCAGGAAGACGGCCTGCTCGTGCAGCTCGTCGACGGCATGCGCGACCTGGCCGACTTCTTCGGAGGTGTGCACGGGGATGGGCACGACGGGGCCCGGCTCGCCGCCGGCGCGCACCCGTTCGAGCTCGCGGGACAGGTCCTCGTGCGCCACCTTCAGTGCGCTGTCGCGCAGCGTGCGCAGCGGACGGACCAGCGACCGCGCCACGAGGATCACCAGCAGCAGGACCAGCAGGAACGCGCAAACCACAATTGCCGCGTCGCGGATAGCTGCGGTGCGCGCGGCGTTCGCTTCGTTCTCGACAGTGGTGGGGATCGCTGACGTGGTGTCCGCGACCAGCTTGTCCGCGATCTGTCTGGTCACCTGCTGCGATCCCAACAGCTCCGGGTTGCCGACAAGCGGCACCGTCGGATTGGACATCAGCGACATCCGCTTGACCATCTCGGTGCGCAGTGCTTGCGCCTCGCCCGACCCACCCCCGAGCGCCTTGCTCATACCGCTGATCGTGGACGGCTCGGTACCCGCCAACGTGATCATCGAGGTGCGCAACTCCGGCTCTGGCAGATCGACGCCGCGATTGACCAACATCTGTTGCATGGCCATTTGGCCGCGCGCGCCCACGGCCCGCGCCAACGATTCGGCCTGGATCTGGACGCCTTGTTCGTCGCTGCGCACCGACCCGGTGATCGCCGTTTCGGAGGTCAGCAGCAGCGGTGTGTAGGTGGTGACGCGGGTGCGCAGGTCGATCGAGTTGGACATGACCTTGTTGACGAGGTCCTGCCCGTAATCCAGCAGCGTGTTGGTGGCCAGCCGGACGTCAGATTCGACGTCGGTGTCCGCCAGTTGCTGGCTCAGTTCGGCCTTGCGGGCGTCGTATTCGGTGAGCGCGGCATGAGTGTCGCCGCCCTCGGTGCCCGCCACCATGGCGCTCTCGAGCGCGGCCATATAGCTCACCATCGGCGGCACCATTTCGGCACGATCGGCCGCACGTCGCAGATCGGACGCCTCCGTGACGCTCGAGTAAATCCGCAATCCGCCGAATGTTCCGGCCAGAAGCAGTGGCACCAAGACGATCGCGAACACTTTCCATCGAACGGGCCAATTCGAGAGCGACCATCGCGACGGGCGCTTGGCAGGCGGTTCTGCTTTGGGTTCGAAATCGACGAGCGTGCCGTCAGCCTGTTTAAGCTGCGAGAACGCGGTCATCGGCGCCCGCCCTCGCTATCGGTCGCTTGTCCGCATTTCAGTAGTGGAGCGTCGTTCATAAAGGCTTCCTGCTGATTTCGCCCTCGCCGGGGCGGGCGTCTTTTACGCCTGGCAATTGGTCGAGTATGCCAGCCATGTGCGGGCGTTTCCACAATTCTTACTGAACAGACAGAGTTCATAACTGCGGCGTTGACCCGTTCAGGGCGATCCGAGCAAATGATCTCAGCCACAACAGCAATACCGATTCGAGATATTTTTTTCTTCCATGAGGTTGACGACAACGACCCCGGCTGGCACTGCCACGTCGGCGGCGGCGACGGCGTTCCCGAGTTGACCATCGCGATCGACTCGTAGCAACGACGGTTCAGCGTATGGTCGCTGTGGTCGAATGAACCATTGCCACAGCGAGAGGGGACAACATGGCTGAGGGCGAGAAGTTTCACGTAGATCCGGCGGGTGACCCGAACCCCGGCGTCGCCAACCACGCATTGCCAGAAGACGCCAAAGAGCCTCACCCGCTGGCTGATCCCGCGAACGATCCCACTCCCGGTGTGCCCGGCCACGCGAAGGACGATTGAGACCGACGTTCAAGCTGGTTTTCTTCTCACCACGCATCGCGCCTAACACCGGCAATGCGATCAGGCTGGTCGCAGGCACCGGATGCGAACTGCACCTCGTCGAGCCCCTCGGCTTTGACCTGTCCGAACCCAAACTGCGGCGCGCGGGCCTGGACTACCACGACCTGGCATCGGTGACCGTTCACGCCGACCTGGCCGCAGCGTGGAAAGCGCTGGCCCCCACGCGGGTGTACGCGTTCACCGCGCACGCCACGAAGTCGTTCGCCGACGTCGAGTACCGGCCCGGCGATGTGTTGATGTTCGGCCCGGAACCCACCGGCCTCGACGAGGCGACGCTGGCCGACCCGCACATCACCGCAAAGATGCGCATTCCGATGCTGGCCGGGCGGCGGTCACTGAACCTGTCCAACGCGGCGGCCGTGGTGGTCTACGAGGCGTGGCGGCAGAACGGTTTCAGCGGCGCGGTGTGATTTACCAGCTGTCCCAGTGCACGATCTCTTCGACCGGCAGTCGCTTGGCCGGCCGGAAATCGGTGCCCTTCGTGTAGGCGATCGGGAACAGCCCGCCCTGGCTGTACTTCTCGAAGGGAATGCCGAGGATGTCGGCGGCCTGCTTCTCGCCATCGCCGAGTAGGTGAAGCGTCGTGTACGCCGAACCGAGTCCGCGAGAACGCAGGGCGAGCATGTAGCTCCACGCCGCGGGCAGCAGCGATCCCCAGAACGACGAGCTGAGCTGCGGGGCCTCGTCGACGCGACCCTCGAGGCACGGCACCAGCAACCACGGCGCCTCGTGCATGTGCTCGGCAAGGTATTCGGCCGACGAGACGACCAGCTGCCTGCGCTCGCCGCGGCTATCGCCGTCGGCGTACTCCGGCTCGGGCATCTGGCGGTACATGTTGAAGTTGGTGCGGTAGATGTCGGCGATCGCCTTCTTCTTCTCGGCGTCCTCGACGAAGACCCACTGCCAGCCTTGCGCATTGGAGCCCGTCGGCGCCTGCACGGCCAACTCCAGGCACTCGAGCAGCACGTCCCGCGACACCGGCTTCTCAAAATCGAGCCGCTTGCGCACCGAGCGCGTGGTGGTCAGGACTTCGTCGACGGACAGGTTCAGCGTCTTTTCGGCTGTCATCCCGCGAGACTACATTCGCTTCCATGCCAGTCGAATTCACCCAAGAGGTTTCCAGCAGGCTCGATTCCGACAAGTACGGATGGCTCACGACGGTCGCCAAATCCGGCCAACCCGTTCCCAAATTGGTGTGGTTCTACTTCGATGGAGCCGACGTGATCGTCTACTCCATGCCGAGTGCCGCCAAGGTCCGTCACGTCAAGGCTCATCCGCGGGTGAGCCTGAACCTGGATTCCAACGGCGACGGCGCAGGCATCGTCACCGTCGGCGGTGAGGCGACCATCGAAGCGGTGGACGCCGACGGCCGCGAGGATGGACCGTTCTGGAACAAGTACAAGGCCGACGCCGAGCGGTTCGGGCTGGCCGACGCGTTCGCTGAGTACAGCACCCGGATCAAGATCACCGTCGACAAGGTCTGGACGACACCCACCGAGCCCTGACGCCGCGGCACCGGTCCGCGACTGGGCGCATTTGCCCGCCATTTCCGATCCAATCAGTGGATGCGGTGACTTCGACGTGCGCCTCGGAGCCGCAACAGCATCCCAAAGAAATCAAGATCAACGCCGCGGGGACGGTAGCTCGTGGAAATGATTACTCTCGACCGTCGCCAAATGACAACGATTGTTGTCGCAACCTGGCGGGTTTACGGCAGTGACATTGCTGACTTTGCATTCAGACGTCAGAACTATCCGATTTCTACTCACTAGTAATCTCAATCCGTGTTCCAAACGCCGCTCCACCAGGAGCGATGCGCGATCGGCGCCGCTTTGCTGGAATAGCAATTTGCCGTTATTTCGTTGCTAGATTTGCAGCTTTGCTACGGATTTGAGGTTTGCCACCGCCCCCATTTAGACGGCGCCGAAGGTTACCTGGGAGTAGGAAAAGGCGAAGTCGAGCCGGGTTTCTGAATTGCCGCGACAATTAACTACCGCGTAGGTTAATTTAGCTCCCATCACTCCCCTCGCTGTCGCGATTCCAGGACATAAGGAGCATGGATGGGGCCTCGAACCGTTCGCAGACTACGGCTGATTGCGGTAGCGACCGTTATCGCCATGGTGCCCCTGGCCATCATGCTCATCCCGATTACCGATTTGCCGGACAAGAAGCTCCGGCAGGTCTCGTTGAGCTACACCCTGACCACGTCCATCGACGAATCGTCGACCACTGTCGGCATCGCCGACTCCGACCTCTATGGCATGTCGCAGGCCGAGATTCGCGCGACCTTCGACCAAATGCAGTCACTCGGCGTGAACAACGTGCGGGTGCTGGTCCCGTGGGGCGATGTGTACAAGGTTCCGCCGGGTGACCCGTTGGAGGCCTTCTTCCCGCCCGACTGGTCCAAGGTCGATTTCATCGTGAACGAGGCCGCCTCGCGGGGCATGTCGGTGCTCGGGGTGGTGAACGCCACGCCGTACTGGGGCGGGCAAAACGGCCAGGGCTGCCTGGGTTGTTTCGGCGCGGCACCGGACCCGACGAAGTTCGCCGCATTCGCCGGCCTGGTCGCGGCCCGGTACGGCGATTTGGTTGGGGCATACGAGGTCTGGAACGAACCGAATTACATTGCGTCCTGGGCTCCCCAGATCGATCCCGTGGCATACACCACGCTGTTGAAGCAGGCCTATACGGCGATCAAAGCGGCCAACCCGGATGCGTTGGTCGTCGCCGGTGTGCTCGGCGCGGTGACCAGCTGGATGGGCGTGACGATGGATGCCAGGACCTTCGTCGAGACGATGTACGCCAACGATGCGCAGGGCTTCTTCGACGCGCTGTCGATCCACCCGTACCAGTACACGACCAAGTTCTCCCATGGTGAGTACGACCCGAACGTGAATCCGCACGAGCCGTGGAAGGCGGACTCGCCACTGGAACAGGTCATCGCCATCCGGCAGATGATGATCGACAACGGCGACGCCGCCCTGCGAATCTGGGCGACGGAGTACGGGCTGCCCACCGGCGGTCCCAATGCTGTCACTGCCGAGCAGCAGGCCCAGTTCATCAAGGACTTCCTGAAAGCGTGGGGCGATCTCGAATTCGCAGGCCCCTCTTACATTTACACCACACGTGACCGTATCGAGGCCGTGGTTACCGAGGACGGCTCCTTCGGCCTCTACTACCTGGACTTGACGACGATGCAGTGGGTGGCCAAGTCCGCCGCGCAGGTGATCAAGGACTTCATCGAAGCCAACCGGCCGACCCTCCCAGGGAACCCGCCGGGACCCGACCTTGGCAGCCAGATCGCCCAGGCCATACAGGCGTTCTTCGCGCAGATGCAGGCCGCGATGCAGAACTTCATGAACGAGATGAACGCGTTCTTCAACTCGATCGCGCAGGCGATAGCGGCCATCTTCAATCCCGGCGGTGCATTGGCCGCCTCGCTTCCGCCAGAAGTGCAAGACGAGGTCGCCGAAGGCACAGAGATGGCCGCGATGGCCGCAGAAGAGGACACGGCCGACGCCGGTTCGGACCTATCGGAATCTGAGGCGGCGACGTCCCTCGCTGCGGAGGTCACCGAATCCGAAGAGGTCACGCAAACCGAAGGGGTTGCCCCAGAGACGGTTCCGGTGCAAGAGCCAGCCGAGGCCGAAGAGGTAGCAGAGACGCCACAGGAGCCCACCGAGGAACTCACCGAGACGCCGGCGACCGAACCCGAGGAGTCCACCGAGGAGGAGGCCACGGAGACCGAACCGTCAGTGCCCGCGGCCGAGTCGGACGACGGCGATGCCACCACGAGCACGGTCACGAATACCGAGTCGCGCGAACCGGTACGGACCGGACTGGTGGCCCGACCAGGGGAAGTCGGCGACGACGCGAAAGACACGAAAGACACGAAAGGCACGGACGACGCCGGCGATGCCTCCCCCGCTGATGACGCGGCAAACGAGGCGGACTCATCGGGTGAGGCCGCCTAGCGGAAGTCTCGACTGCGGGAGCCGACCGAGAGGGTGAGCTTTCCCATCCGGTCGGCGACCACAGTCACTGCCCCGGTGGCGTTCTGCACCTGACCGCGGATCAACAGCGCCGACGCCGTCTGCGCCAGCTTGCGGTGCCGCGACCAAACCCCCTGCGAACAAAGGATGTTCACCATTCCGGTCTCGTCCTCGAGGTTGATGAACGTGACGCCCTGGGCGGTTGCCGGCCGCTGCCGATGCGTCACCGCGCCGGCCACCAGTACCCGGGTTCCGTCAGGCACTTCCAACAGTTTGTTCGCCGGGACCACCCCGAGGGCGTCCAGATCCTCCCTCAGGAACTGGGTCGGATAGGTGTCCGGTGAAACGCCGGTCGCCCACACGTCGGCGGCGGTCAGCTCCAGTTCGGTCATGCCGGGCAGCGACGGGATGTGCGACGACGCCCCCACTCCCGGCAACCGGTCGGGGCGCTGGGTGGCTGCCGCGCCTGCCGCCCACAGTCCCTCCCGCCGGGTAATGCCGAAACAGCCGAGCGCCCCTGCAGTCGCCAGCGCCTCGGTCTGCGGCACGGAGAGCTGCAGGCGCCCGGTCAGATCCAGCAGAGAAGCGAACGCCCCGTTGTTCTTTCGCTCCTCGACCATCCGCTCGGCCAGCTCGTCGCCGATGTGACGGACGCTGCCAAGGCCAAGCCGCACAGCCATGCCCTCGTTCTCAAGGGTGGCATGCGCCAGGCTGGCGTTTACGTCGGGCCCGTTCACCGTCACCCCGTGCCGCCGAGCGTCGGCCACCAGCGACTGTGGCGAGTAGAAGCCCATCGGTTGCGCCCGCAGCAGCGCGGCGCAGAACGCGGCAGGGTGGTGCAGTTTGAACCACGACGAATAGAACACCAGCGATGCGAAGGACAGCGAATGGCTTTCCGGGAAACCGAAATTGGCGAACGCTTCCAGCTTCTCGTAGATGCGGTCGGCCACCTCGCCGGTGATACCGTGCCGTTCGCGCATGCCGTCATAGAACCTGCCACGCAGCCGCCGCATCCGTTCGGTCGACCGCTTGGACCCCATCGCCCTGCGCAGCTGGTCGGCCTCCGCGGCGGAGAAGCCGGCGCAGTCGACCGCCAGCTGCATGAGCTGCTCCTGAAACAGCGGAACACCCAACGTCTTTCGCAGCGCCTGCTCCATCGACGGATGTTCGTAGGTGACCCGTTCTTCCCCGTTGCGACGCTTGATGTACGGATGCACGGATCCGCCCTGGATCGGGCCTGGCCTGATCAGCGCGACCTCGACGACCAGGTCGTAGAACACCCGCGGTTTCAGTCGCGGCAGCGTGGCCATCTGCGCCCGCGACTCCACCTGGAACACGCCGACGGAATCGGCTTTCTGCAGCATCTCGTAGACGGCGGCCTCGCTCAGATCCAGTTTGGCCAGATCCACCTGGATGCCCTTGTGTTCGGCCACCAGGTCGATGACGTAGTGCAGTGCCGAGAGCATGCCAAGCCCCAGCAGATCGAACTTGACCAAACCTATTGCCGCACAGTCGTCTTTGTCCCACTGCAGCACGCTGCGGTTCTCCATCCGCGCCCACTCCACCGGACACACGTCGGCGATCGGCCGGTCGCAGATCACCATGCCGCCGGAGTGGATGCCCATGTGCCGCGGCAGGTTGGAGATCTGCTTGGCCAGGTCGACCACCGGATCGGGGATGTCCTCAACGTGTGTGGCCTCGGCCAGATTGCCCCACTGGCTGATCTGCTTGCTCCAGGCATCCTGCTGCCCCTGGGAGAATCCCAGTGCGCGGGCCATGTCGCGAACCGCGCTGCGGCCGCGGTAGGTGATCACGTTGGCGACCTGTGCGGCGTAGTCGCGGCCGTAGCGTTCGTAGACGTACTGGATGGCCTCCTCACGCAGGTCCGATTCGATGTCGATGTCGATATCCGGTGGCCCGTCCCGCGCCGGGGACAGGAACCGCTCGAACAGCAGCTCGTTGGCGATCGGATCGACATTGGTGACACCGAGCGCGTAGCAGACAGCCGAATT
The DNA here is from genome assembly GCA_963711755.1 of uncultured Actinomycetota bacterium. Taxonomy (GTDB): domain Bacteria; phylum Actinomycetota; class Actinomycetes; order Mycobacteriales; family Mycobacteriaceae; genus Mycobacterium. The sequence goes on along the minus strand of CAVQFK010000022.1, from coordinate 245,513 downwards.
GGCCGCCGATCCCCTGCCTTGGGCAAGGATGTTGTTCTCCCTGCAGAACCGCGTGATGTCGTGCACCACCAAGAAGTAGCCCGGAAACGTCAGTTGCTCAATGATTTTCAGCTCATGCTCGATCTGCGCATAGGCGCGGGAAGCCCGCTCCGGCGGGCCGTAGCGGTGGTGGGCGCCCTGCATCACCAGGTGGCGGAGCCAGCTGTCCTCGGTGTGTCCGTCCGGAACGTCGAACGGCGGAAGCTGCGGTGCGATCAGCGTCAGGGCGAACGCGCACTGATCGCCGAGGTCGGCCGCTGCCGTCACCACCTCCGGGCAATGCGCGAATATCCGCGCCATCTCCTGTCCCGAGCGCAAATGCGAACCACCAAGCGGCGCAAGGTAACCGGCCGCCTCGTCGATGGAGTTGCGGGCCCGGATCGCCCCCATCGCCATGGCCAGCCTGCCCCTCGACGGCTCGGCGAAATGAGCGGCGGTGGTGGCGATGACACCTAGCCCGAATCGGGGCGCCAGCTCCGCCAGCGCGGCGTTGCGCTCGTCGTCTAGTGGACTCCCGTGGTGAGTCAGCTCGATGCTGACGCGGTCACGGCCGAACCGGTCAACCAGATCGGCAAGCGCTTTTTCAGCGGCCTCTGGACCGCCGTCGCAAAGCGCCTGGCGGACATGGCCTTTGCGGCACCCGGTCAGGATGTGCCAGTGGCCACCCGCCGCCTCGGTCAGCGCGTCATAGTCGTAGCTGAGCTTGCCCTTCTCGCCGCCGGCCAGATGCGCGGTCGCCAACTGACGCGACAGCCGGCGATACCCTTCCGGCCCGCGGGCCAGCACCAGCAGATGCGGCCCAGGCGGATCGGGGTCCTCAGTCCGGTCGCCACCCCCAAGGGACAGCTCGGCACCGAACACCGTCTGCACATCGAGTTCCCTGGCCGCCTCGGCGAAGCGCACCACCCCGTAGAGCCCGTCGTGATCGGTCAGCGCGATGGCCCTTAGATCGAGCCGGGCCGCTTCCTCGACGAGTTCCTCCGGCGTGCTGGCGCCGTCGAGGAAGCTGTACGCCGAATGCGCATGCAGTTCGGCATACGGGATCGATGAGGCAGGCCGTTCCACGTCAAGCGGCTCAAAGCTGCCGCGCTTGCGTGACCAGGCGGGGCTGTCACCGCCGTCACCTACTTGCTGGTCAATGGGCCACCCGGCACGGCGCGGTTTGCCGGTGAGCACCCGCTCCATTTCGGTCCAGCTCGGCGGCCCGCTATGCCAGCCCACTTACGCAGTTTATCGAACATCTGTTCGAAAGCAAGTTCGGAGCGATCGACGACCGTCTTCCCACTTCAACTTATAACGCACAGGGGGACTTGCGGCAAGACCGGGGTGATGCCGCAAAATCGCAGGCCTAAGGCGGAACTCAGGGGAGCGCGGGACAGTTGCATGCGTGTGTTGTTGTCGACTTATGGCTCGCGTGGGGACGTGGAGCCGATGCTGGGACTCGCGGGGCAGCTGCGGGCACTCGGCGCGCAGGTGAAGGTGTGCGCGCCGCCGAACTTCGCCGAGCGGGTCGCTGAGGTTGGCGTCGAACTGGTGCCGGTCGGCAATTCGGCGCGCACGCTGGCCACCGGGCAGGCCGGCGACCTGTTCGCTGGCCAGTTCGAGGCGGCCAGCGCGGTCACCGAGGCGGCGGCGGGATGTGACGCGCTGGTGGCGACCGGCATGATTCCGGCGGCGGCAGGAGTGCGATCGGCGGCCGAGAAGCTGGGCATCGGCTACGTGTACGCGACCTTCCAGCAGCTCATGCTGCCGTCGCCGCACCAACCGCCGCTGCTGTATCCGGGGCGGCCGTACCCGCCGGAGAGGGCCGACGCTCAGAGCATCAACGCGATGTTCAGTGCGGTGCTCAACACGCACAGAGCCTCGATCGGCCTTGCTCCGGCGGACGATGTCCGTGATTACGTCCGCGACGACGTCATCGGCAAGAGGCCATGGCTGGCCACGGACCCGGTCCTTGACCCGTGGCAGGCGACGCCGGACCTGGACGTCGTCCAGACCGGTGCATGGATTCTGCCCGACGAACGTCCACTACCTGCCGCCCTGGAAGCTTTCCTGGACGCGGGCGCACCACCGGTGTACGTCGGCTTCGGCAGCATGCCGATGGGCGAGTCGCCGGATGTCGCCGGCGTGGCCATCGAGGCGATCCGGGCCCACGGCCGCCGCTCGGTGGTGGCTCGCGGCTGGGCCGACCTGACCCTGACCGACGACGGCGACGACTGCATTGCCGTCGGCGAGGTCAACCAGCAGGCACTGTTCGCCAGGGTGGCCGCCGTGGTGCACCATGGCGGCGCGGGCACGACGACGACGGCGGCCATGGCAGGCACACCACAAGTGGTAGTCCCCCAGGCGGCCGACCAGCCGTATTGGGCGGGACGGGTGGCCGAGTTGGGCATCGGTGCGGCGCACCACGGTCCGACACCGACGATCGAGTCGCTTTCGGACGCGCTCGAGACGGCGCTATCCGCCGAGACACGCGCGAGAGCAGGCGCCGTTGCCGCCACGATCCGCGCCGACGGGGCGAAGGTCGCCGCCAAACTTGTACTTGAACGCGAGCTAGAAACAGTAAAGGGCACATGACAACTCAGGAATACGAAGACGAACTGCAGTCCGAACGCGAATACGTCGCCGGGCTGTACGCACGGCTCGACGCCGAGCGCGAGCGCGTGAAGGATAGGTACCGCTTGGCGCAGCGAGGACACATCGACGTCCAGGTTGGCGAGACACTCGTGACACGGGATGCCGAGGTGCGCGCGCTGGCCCGAGAGATGAAGCGGCTGAACGTGGCCGACAGCGGACTGTGCTTCGGCCGGCTGGACAGTGTTGCGGGCGAACGGTCCTACATCGGCCGGATCGGCCTTCGAGACGACAAGAGCGAATACGAGCCGGTGCTGCTCGACTGGCGAGCACCGGCTGCGCGCGCGTTCTACATCGCGACCGCAGCAACCCCGGAGAACATGCGTCGCCGCCGCCAATTCCTCACCCGCGGAAGACAAGTGGTCGATTTCACCGACGAGGTTCTCGGCCGCCCCGGCGCGGACGCGCAAGGTGACGCCGCCCTGCTCGCGGCGGTGAACGCGCCGCGCGGCGAGGGGATGCGCGACATCGTGGCGACGATCCAGGCCGAACAGGATGAGATCATTCGGCTCGAGCACCCTGGCGTGCTGGTGATCGAGGGCGGCCCCGGCACCGGCAAGACCGTGGTGGCGCTGCACCGCGTCGCGTACCTGCTCTACACCCAGCGGGAACGGATCGAACGCCACGGTGTGCTCGTGGTCGGGCCGAACCCGGCGTTCCTGAACCACATCGCCCGAGTCCTGCCGTCGCTTGGCGAGTCCGACGTGGTGTTCACCACCACCGGCGACCTTGTCCCCGGCCTCAACGTGACCTTGGAGGACACCCCGGACGTCGCGCGGCTCAAGGGTTCCCGAAAGATCCTTGACGTGCTTGCGGCGGCAGTCGCCGATCGCCAGCGGTTGCCGAAGGATCCGCTGCCGATCGACATGGCGGACGTCACGGTCCGGATCGACGCCGAGACCGCCCAGTGGGCCATCGAGGAGGCCCGCGCGAGCGGAAAGCCGCACAACGAAGCGCGCGCAGTGTTCCGCGAGATCGTCTCCTATGTGCTGACCGAACGGGCGATAGCCCGGATCGGCAAAGGCTGGCTGACCCGCGAAGACCGCGATGCGTGGGAGCAGATGCGGAGAAACCTGCTCACCGAGCTCGCGGACCATGACAAGTTCACCGCCGCGCTCAACGAACTGTGGCCGATCCTGACACCGGAAACGCTGCTGGCACAGCTGTATACGTCCACCGAGCGGCTGCGCGCCGCGGGCGCCGACGAGGCCCTGTGGCGCGCCGACGGCGAGGCCTGGACGATGTCGGACGTACCGCTGCTCGACGAACTGGTGGATCTGCTGGGCCGGGACAAGCCCGCCGACCAGGGCGCCGAGCGGCGACGGACCGCAGAGGCCGAGTACGCCGCCGGTGTGCTGGACCTGCTGACCTCCCGCGAGGATCTGATGGACGACGAGGACCATCTGCTGGCTTCGGACATCCTGTTCGCGTCGGATCTCGCGGAGCGTTTCGAAGAGCGTGACACCCGTGAACTCGCCGAACGCGCTGCCGCGGACCGTGATTGGACCTACCGGCATGTGGTGGTCGACGAGGCGCAAGAGCTCTCCGAAATGGATTGGCGGGTGCTGATGCGGCGCTGCCCGAGCCGATCCTTCACGGTGGTCGGCGATCTCGCTCAGCGCCGGTCAGCAGCGGGAGCCACATCGTGGGACACGGTGATGGAGCCCTACGTACCGGGGCGCTGGGTGTACCGGTCGCTATCGGTGAACTACCGCACCCCTGCGGAGATCATGACCGTGGCCGCCGCGCTGCTCGCCGAGTTCGCGCCGGCGGTTCAGCCACCGGAATCGGTCCGCGCGTGCGGCGTGCAGCCGTGGTCAAGGCAGGTCACCGATGACGAACTACCTTCTGCCATCGAGGAATTCGTCCGCGACGAAGCGGGCCGCGAAGGCACCAGCGTCGTGATCGGCCCGCCCGACGTGCTGGGCGCAGTGCCGCCGTCGCAGACGAAGGGTCTGGAGTTCGACGCCGTTCTGGTGGTGGAGCCGGCACGGATCCTCGCCGACGGCCCCCGCGGCGCGGCCGAACTCTACGTGGCCCTCACCCGCGCGACTCAGCGCCTCGGCGTCCTGCACCGGGACCCGTTGCCGCACGCCCTGAATGGTCTCGTCGCTGTCACTGTGTAGGTGGGTCGGGGTCGCCGCGGAGAAGCTCCTCGGGGTGGTGGGCGTGGTTGATCTGCGGTGGTGTGGTGCCGTCGCTCCAGGCCAGGCGGCCGTGTTCGGTGACGGTGGTCTGCAGATGACCGTCGGTGACCAGGGCGTGGTCCGGCCCGCACGCGAAGTACAGCGCGTCGGCGTCAGTGGCACCTCCGTGGGCCCAGGGTGGGCTGTGGTGCACCTCGCTGTGATACCCCGGTGCCACACAATCGGGTCGGGTGCAGCCGCCGTCGCGCGAGTAGCAGATGATCCGCTGATCGACACTGGCGATCCGTTGTTGACGACCCGAGATACAGCGGCCGATCGGAGTGGTTCTCGAAGACCGCCAGATAGTGGATCGCGTCGGTGGCCATCCGGATCAGATCCCGCATCGGCAGCGCGGTGTCCCCGCCGGTGCGCGCCGGGCCCGGCATCGGAATATCCGGGTTGTGCACGGCGTGGGCGGCCTGGTTGAGTTCGGCCAGGGTGGTGCGCACGATCACCGTCACCGGATGCCCGCGATGTGACCCCAACCCGCCCGACGCGATGCCGGCCTTGAGACCCGAGTTTGAGGCCGTCATGGCAGCGTTGCGCCGGGCTGCGGTCATCGGCGGTTCTCGGCCAGGGTGCCGTCGGGTAGGTGCCGGCCCGGGCGCACCGCAGCGGTGGAGGCCTCCACATAGCTGCGGGTTTCGGGGTCGATCCAGCCGTACAAGCGGGACATCCCATCGGGTCCCTGCGGGCCCAGCACCATCCCGCGGCGGCGGGCCCGATCGGCTTCATCGAAATCGCCGTCGGGGTTGAAGATCTCATCGATCTTTCGGCCCACGATTTTGACGAACGCCGCATCATGCTTGGTGCTTCGCGCACCAGGCTGGCCTCCACCTCGGCGCGATCCTGCACCGAGACACACGAGGGCAGCCGGTCCATGGCCTTACCGATCACCCGCAGATGATCCTCACCCAACGTGCCCGCGGCCAGCGCGTCCGCCACGACCGGCAACTCCGGCGGCAGCGGTGGGCCCGACAGTTGACGACGGGGCCGGATCCGTCCGCCCACCGTGAAGCGCCGCTTGATCTCCCCACGCGAGACGCGCAACCGTGCCATCAACCGATCAGTGACCATCGGCGACAGGCCGGATTCATCGGGTGGATCGGCGATGTCCCCGAACACCCGATACATCAACCCCCGATTGGTGCGCTCCTGGGTCTCCAGCCGCTCAGCGAGCTCGACACGAAACTCGTTACCCACCGCGTCGGTGGACAACGCACGCATCTCGTCATAGGCAGCCTCAACCCGATCCGACAGCACGCGAAACCGCTCCCGCGCCGCCTCACCAGTGATGAATTCGCCCACACCGCAACGCTATCGAACACCTGCGTCAACGGCAGCCGCCAACAACCGAACCTGTGGATGAAAACGGCATTGGGGATAACCCGCGATGAGTTCCGCCGTCCCATCCGGTCAAACCGGTATGGGAATGAAGCCTTCGCGCAGTGGTCACCTGTCGATCAATGGCCTGAGCCTCTATCACGAGGTGTATGGCGAGCTCGACGCGTCGAAAACAGTTCCGTTGCTGCTCATCCCCGGCGCCTTCATGGCTACCGACTCGATGACGTCGTGGGTGTCCGCGTTCGCAGACCAACGCCCCGTGATCGTCTTCGATCAGCAAGGGCACGGCCGCACTCCGGATACCTCGCGCGCGATGTCGTACGAGCAGTTCGGTGACGATGCGGCAGCGTTGCTGCGGGCCTTGAACGTCGAGCGCGCGGACGTGATGGGTTACTCGCAAGGCGGCGGGGTCGCGCTGCAGCTCGCGATCCGTCATCCGGCGCTCGTCAACAAGCTGGTCTCGCTGTCCGCCACCTTCCGCAAGGACGGCTGGTATCCGTCCGTGCCCGAGGCCATCAAGGGCCTGCGCGCCAAAGAGTTTGAAGGCACGCCCGTCGAGACGGCGTTCATGGAGCACACACCGGACGCGGAGGCGTTCGACGCCTACCTCGAAAAGATGAAGGTTCTCAATGCCGAGGACCAGGACATCAGCGACGAGCAGATGCGTTCGATCACTGCGAAGACGATGGTCATCATCGGCGACGCGGATGGCGTGAAGCCGGAGCACGCACTGAAGATGTTCGAGCTTCGCGGTGGCGGCGATGAGGAAGCGGCATCGACGGGGATGCTGCAGAAGGTTCCGGCCGCACGCTTGGTGATTCTGCCTGCGACGTCGCACATCGGTATCTCTGGGGAAACCGCCGTGCTGGTGCCGATGGTGACCGCGTTTCTCGACGATGTGCCGCCTGCGACCCCGGATCTCTTCTAGAAAGGAACGATGACATTCCTGCGCCGAACACTCGCCGTCGTCGTCGCGCTGCTGCTCGCTGCCACCGTCGCGCCGGCGCCCGCATCGGCGGCCGCGCCCGTCATCACCATCACTTTCGTCAGGCACGCCGAGTCGCAGGGCAACGCCAGCGGGCTCATCGACACGTCGGTGCCCGGCCCTTCGTTGACACCCAAGGGCGAACAACAGGCCAAGGACGCCGCCATTGCGTTGAGCCAAACACCGCATGACGGCATCTACGCGTCATCGATGATCCGCACACAGCAGACCGCGCAGCCGCTGGCCGACGAACTCGGTCAGCAGATCGTCGTCCTGCCTGGCCTTCGCGAGATCGAAGCGGGAGTCTTCGAGGGCCAACCCGAGCGCGACGCGGGAATGGGTTACCTACAAACCCTTGAGCAGTGGCTCAGTGGCAACCGCAATGCGCGCATACCCGGCTCCATCGACGGCAATGAGTTCGATGCCCGCTTCGACGAGGCGGTGCACGCCATCTACCGCAGCGGCCAGCAGCGTCCGGTCGCGTTTTCGCACGGCGCAGCGATCGCGATGTGGACGCTGATGAACGTCGCCGATCCCCCGCTCGAACTCGCGCGGTCACAGCCGTTGCCGAACACCGGCCACGTCGTCGTGCAGGGCAATCCGATGGACGGCTGGACCCTGCTCGACTGGAACGGAACGCGATGACTTTCGCGACCGACTCTGGTCAATACCGGTGAGCACATCCATTCAAGGCCCGGGAGGAACCATGACCGAGCAGACCGCCACTGCCCTACCCCCAGTCGTCGACAAGCAGACCTGGCAGAAAGAACTCGACGAACTCCGCAAGCGGGAGAAGGCCGCCACCCGTGAACTCGACGCCATCGCCGCGCAGCGCCGCAGGCTGCCGATGGTCGAAATGCCCGATTACACCTTGATCGGTCCCGACGGCCCGATCCGGCTTGTCGACGTGTTCGACGGCCGCAGCCAGCTCATCGTCTACAACCACATGTGGTTCGAGGGCGAGGAGTGGCAGTGCGGCGGCTGCACGAGCCTGACGACGCAGTGGACCCGGCTGGGCATCCTGGACAATTACGACGCCCGCTTCGTCATTGTCACCAACGGGCCCATCGACGAAGCACTGGCCTACAAGGCCAAGGTCGGCAACAAAATGGACTGGTATTCGTCGTCGGAGAGTTCGTTCGGTGCCGACGTCGACGCTCCGCCGGGTGAGGGCTTCGCGGTCAACGTGTTCCTCCGCGACGGCGACAAGGTTTACCGCACCTGGCACACCAACGGCCGCGGCACCGAACAGCTCAGCTACACGTTCGCGTTGGTCGACATCCTGCCGTGGGGCCGCCAGGAGGATTGGCAGGATTCCCCGGACGGGTGGCCGAAGTCGCCCGCCTACTCCAAGTGGCTCGACTCGCCCGACGTCGCCCGGCTTTACGGCCCGAACGGAGATGCCAAGTGACCGCACCCACGCAAGAGCGATACGTCGTCACCCGAACGATTCCCGCCGCACCGGCCGAGGTTTTCGCCGTGCTTACAGACCCGACCCGCCACAAGGACACCGAGCCGGGCGACTGGGTCCGCGACGCCGTTGACACCGAACTCATCACGGCCAGCGGCCAGATGTTCGCGGTGAACATGTTTCTCGACCGCGCCGGCGGCCACTACGTGATGCACAACCTGGTAACCGAATTCGACACGGACAGGACCATCGCATGGCTGCCCGGTCAGCTCGACGCATCGGGCAGGCACAGTCCCGGCGGTTGGTGGTGGCGCTACGACCTCACCCCGAACGGCGCGGGTACCGATGTCACGCTCACCTACGACTGGAGCGAGACGGAGCAGGACTTCCGCGACAACATTGGCGTGCCGGTGTTCGAGATCGCGTTCATCGAGGATTCGCTCGCGTCGTTGGAGCGCGCTATCCGTTGAGCCGAGCAGACGACGAGATGTCGGCGAGCGCCGAAGGGGTGTCCAGGTCGGCGTACGCGGCCGCGTAGCGCTGAGCCAACGTGATTGCGACCTCGGCGCGCTGCCAAAGGCCACCGTCGGCGCTGGCCGTACACAGCCACAGAGTCAGACCGTGAGCCACCGAGGCGCGGTAGCGCAACCAAACTTCGTCCATCGTCGGCATCTCGTCAGCAGGTAACGCGAGCGCATCGCGATATTCTGCAAGCAACTCGCGTTCGTTGTCGCGGCGATCCCCAATTGTCAAGGCGCCCTGCAGAAAATAGCCCACGTCGAGCGAAAAGTTGCCCCGCCGAGCCACCTGCCAGTCGAGGAAACCGACCTCGCCGTCCGGCAGGACGTATGTGTTGCCGATGTGCGGATCGCCGTGAAGCAGTGTCTGTGGCGATGCGGTCAGCGTCGCGATGTACGGCTTCCAGATCGACTCGATGAGGTCCTCGATGCTCAGCGCCATGACTTCATGAGGGGCATCGGCGCCGAGTCGCTCAAGTGCCGACGGAAGCGGCGCGTACTGCATTCCGTCCCAGGGAACAAACGGTTCAAGCCAACCGAGTGCGCGGTTGTTGAGGACTCGCTCACCCCAATACTGACCGTGCAGACGACCTAGTCCGCGCACACCCGATGCGGCCTGCTCAACGGACAACGGTCTGGTGGAGTCTCGCGGGTCGGCTTGGCGCGCGTTGAGGTCCTCCATGACCATGAAGAAGTCGTAGGCGTCTTCGTCGATCAGGGCGGTGTAGACGACCGGGTGCTCCAGCGGCAGACCCACACCCGAGTTGAATAGCCGTGGCTCGTGGAACATGCCGCTGGTCATGCGGATGAGTTCCTTATGCGCAGGGTCGGCGGCCTTCACGAAGACCGTCGCGGGACCGCTGCCTGCCGAATACGTCAACCCCAACCGGGCTCGCCGATTCGTGCCGTCGTCGCGCAGTTCGAGTGTCACGTCTTCAACCGTGGCGCCAGGATGCCGGTCCGATAGCGCTGTGGACATCCAGTCCGGTGTGATCTCGTCCCAACTCTTGGGCACCTGCAATGAGTGCGTGTTCACCGACGGGTCCTTTCTTCGGGGCGCGCGTCCCTCTAGTTACGACACGATGCGTGTCGTAACTCACTCAAGTTACCTCATGTGGCGCGTGGTCGCGATGCCGAGGCGCCGCCTAAGCTCGCCGGATGCCCGACGAGCGCGGCGGTAGGCCGCGAGACGCCCAGCTGGACCAGGCGATCCTCAAGGCCGCCAGGGAACTCCTAGCCGTCGACAGTTACGCACAACTGTCCATGGAAAGCGTTGCCGTCCGCGCGCAGGTCGGAAAGAAGACCCTCTACCGGCGGTGGCCGTCCAAAGCGGCTTTGGTGGCCGAGTCGGTGCTGGACGCTTACGGGCGCGATGGATCATTCGGCGTTCCTGACACCGGAAACATCCGAGCCGACCTGCAATCGTGGCTGGTCGAGCACGCCGATTTCATTGCGGTCCCATCGAACGCGGCATTGATACGCGCACTCATTGCTGCGGCGGCGTCGAGTCCGTCGGATAAGGGCGCTCTGTACGAACGGCTGAGCGCTCCGCAGCATGCCGGGCTGCTGACACGGCTGCGCCAGGCCACCGAGAGAGCGGAACTCCGCGTCGATGCTGACCTCGATGCCATCGCTACTGCGCTGATTGGCACCTTGCTGTTAGAGGTGTTGACCTCTCCGACGGGCGTTGAACGTGGCACCCGTTTCGATGGACTCCTTGACGCGATTCTGACGGGCGTCTCGCCGAACTAGGCGGTTGCGTCCGATGTGGTGCGGGCCAGCGTTCTGCCCTCGAAGAAGTCAGGGCTGCGGAAGCGCCAGATCACCATCAGCACCGCGCCGAGAAGCAGGATGCCAAAGCCCATGTAGAACACCAGGCCGATGCCGAAGATCGCACCACCGCTGGCGTTCTCAGGGTTCATGCTTTCTTGCACCGAGATCACGAAGACGGTCGCCAGCATGATGCCGCCGAGCAAGGGGAACAGGAACTTGAACACCACGTTGTGGACGCTGCTGAACAATTCGTTTCGGAAGTACCACACGCAGGCGAACGCGGTGATGCCGTAGTACCAGCAGATCATGATGCCAAGCGCGGCAATGGTATCCAGCAGGACCTGCTCGGATAGCAGGCTCACCACGGTGTAGAAGACGCCGGTGATAACGCCAGCGACCACGGTGGCGAACGTCGGCACCAGGAACCGCGGGCTGACTTTGGCGAACCTCTCCGGGAACGCGCCGTATGCACCCATCGCCAGCATGGCGCGCGCGGCCGGCAGGAACGTGGTCTGCAGGCTGGCCACCGAAGACGCCAGCACCGCGAGGAACAGCAGCGGTCCTGCCCATGTGCCAAGCACCGGATCGGCGAGCGCACCGAAGACGTTGTCCGCGTTCTCTTCGTTGCCAAGCCCCAAACCCTCGACGCCGACGCCTGCGTACATCATCACCGCGACCGCGACCAGCAGGTAGGTCAGCAGGATCGACAGAACGCACAGCAGCCCCGCGCGACCGGGCACCTTCGTCGGATCCTTGGACTCCTCGCCAAGCGTCAGACACGTATCCCAACCCCAGAAGGCGAAGATCGATCCGGTCACGCCAATCACGAAGGCGCTCAGCGCAAGCCCGGTGAACGGGTTGAACCAGTCCAGGTCGAAGGACAGGCCGGCCGGCGCGTCACCCCCCGCGACGTGCACCAGCGCCACCACCGCAAAGGCCAGAAGGATGGTCATCTGAAACCCGACGAGTACGTACTGAACGTGCTCGCTGGTGGTGATGCCCCGGCTGGCGATCAGTGTTGCCGCCGCGATGAACACCAGCGTGGTGATGATGTTGATCAATTTGTTGCCCGCGAGGTCGGCGATATCGGGACTGTTGACGATGCGCGCGATGAACAGATAGAAGAACTCCACCGCGATAGCCGCCAGGTTCGACAGCACGATGATGGTGGCGACCACCATGCCCCACCCGCACATCCAGCCCACATAGGACCCGAATGCCTTGGTGGACCAGGTAAATGACGCTCCGCAGTCCGGGGCGCGGGAGTTCAGCTCGCGATACGCATAGGCGGTGAGGAACATCGGGACGAAGCCCGCGATCAAGATGGCGGGCATCTTCAGGCCCACCGCCGCGACGATCAGACCGATGCTCGCCGTCAGCGTGTAGCCCGGCGCCACCGACGAAATACCAAGCACCGCACCGGACAAGGTGCCGACCTTGCCTGCCGCGAGTCCCTTGGAAACCAGTCCGGCGGACTCCTCGGCGACCTTGAGCTCCTTTTCCGGATCGCTCACGGCAGGTCCGCCGCCCCGAGCTGATCTCTTGGCACCACCATCATCGGAACCTCCAATACACGCAGCATCTTGGCGGCGGTCGAGCCGAGGAACAGGCGCTTGGGCACGCTCAGCCGGCTCGACCCGACCATGATCAGGTCACCGTCCTGCCACTCCAGCTTGCTGACCGCCTCCTCGACCGTGCGCCCGTCGACGATGGTCGATGTCACGGGAAAGCCTTCCGGGAGTTCACTTCTCGCAGCATCCAGGGTCTGCCGGGCGTGTGCCAGCGCGCGCTCCCGCACCGCCTCCTCGTCACCGCGAAGCGAACCGAAGGTCGGGTCCAGTGCGACCAGGGACACCAGCCGCAGCGGTGTGCCCGCCGCCTTGCTGAACCGTACGGCGGTGCGCAGCAGCAGGTCTGCGCCCTGACGCTCGCCGACCGCGCACGTCACCTCGCGGACCCGGTCGATCTTCGAGGTGCGGGTGCCCCGCGGAGCGACGGCCACCGGCACCGGCGCGGAGTGCAGCAGCTCATTGACCACCGAGCCAAGCGAGTAGCTGCCAGCCAGCCCACCGCCCGATCCGCCGACGACGATGGCGTCGGCCTCAAGCCGGGCGGCTTCTCGAATGATCCCGTCGGCGAACGAGTCGTCGAAACTCACATGGCCGCGCGCGACGACATCGTCGGGCACCAACTCCTGCGCTTCGGACAGCCACTTTTCGGCCTGCTCGGCCAGGAGCTCGTCAAAGCCACCGGTCGGCACGAGCGCGGGCACCGCCCGATCCGGCGGCAGCACGATGCACGCCTCGATCTCTGCACCGATGGTTCGGGCCAGCCGCACAGCCAGCGCCATCGCGTCCGCCCCACCCGATGTGGCGAGGTAACCAACGATCAATCTCATAGCCGAACTACCGCCGATCTCGCACCGCGTTGTGCGGACGTCCCTGCCAGCATCCTGTCAATCGGGCGCGACGATTATCGGCGGTTCGAAGCAATTTCTATTGGTCGGCCAGTCGCCGCAGATATGTCGCGAAGCGCGCGGCGTCCTTGGCAGGCCATCCGGCGGTCAGCTCTTCGAAGACGTCGTCCTGATACGCATGAGCGGCGGCCAGCACGTCGACGCCGTCTTTCGTGAGGGTGAGCGTCGCCCTGCGGGCGTCGTCGCCCGCCGCTTCGCGCACGAGATACCCGTGCCTGCTCGCCTCGGACACCATCCTGCTCGCACCGGAGTGGTCGATGCCGAGCTCGTGGGCGACATCGGCGACCGACACGCTCTGCACCTTGGCGGCGGATGCGTCGACCGCCTCCAGCACCATGATGTCGCGCACCCGCGCCATCTCGGCCGTCTCCTGACTCGGCGGCGTGGTCACCCATCGTCGCGACCAGAACCGGACGAGCCGGAACAACGCCACGCCAGCACCCTGCAGTTCGTTCACGCCTATAATATATGCGATTCGCATACATATCGGGAGGTGGCCGATGCCCATTGTTCTCAACCACACCATTGTGACGGCGCGGGACCGGCATGTCGCGGCCGCGTTCTTCGCTGATCTACTCGGTCTCGAAGTGTCCAGTCCTGCAGGGCCTTTCGTACCCGTGCAGGTCAACGACGAGCTGACGTTCGACTTCGACGACCGGCACGGTACGCAGCCAGGGCACTACGCCTTCCACGTCGACGACGCCACGTTCGACGGTGTCCTGCGCTACCTCGGTGAACACTCGCGGGTCGAGTTCGGGTCCGGCCGCGCGATGGGCTGGGACAGCGAGATCGACGATGCCGGCGACCGTCGCACCGTGTACGTCCGGGATCCCAACGGGCACAGCTACGAGTTCTTCGCGGCGCTGCGGTGACTAGCTCAGGCCCGGTATTCGGCGGCGCCGTCGTCGAGAACGAGGCGCGCGTTCGAGCCGTCGGGGTTCGCCGCCTCGGTGCGGAACACCGCCTTGCCGGAATCGGTCCGCCAGATCGACGTCGTCAGCGTCTCGCCGGGAAAGACCGGCGAAGTGAATCGCGACGCGATCGCGGTGACCTTCGTCGCGTCGCCGCCGCCGAGTTCGGCCACCAGCGCACGGCCTGCCACCCCATAGGTGCAGAGCCCGTGCAGGATTGGCTTGGGGAACCCGGCCAACTCCTTGGCGAACCAGGGATCGCTGTGCAGCGGATTGCGGTCACCCGACAGCCGATAGATCAGGGCCTGATCCTCGCGCGTGGGCAACACAACCTTGGCGTCGGGCTCGCGGTCCGGAATCACGGGGGCGGCCGGCCGCTCTCCCGGCTGCCCGCCGAAGCCGCCCTCACCGCGGATGACCGCCGTTGTCAGCGTCTCGGCGACGACGGCCCCGGAGTCGGGATCGGTGCCCGTCGCCTTCAGCATGACGATCGCGTTCTTGCCTTCGCCCTTGTCTTGGATATCGGCGACCTCTGCAACGACGCTGAGTTTGCCGGCCGCAGGCAGCGGCGAGAACAACCGGATCTCCTGGGATCCGTGCAACAACATCGCGAAGTTGAAGGTGCCGATCTTGGCCGCCGCCGCGAACGGCAGGCAGGCGATGACGGCATAGGTTGGCAGTACCTGCTGCTCGATGTCGTGACTGTTTTCCGTGGTGAACGCGAGATCATCGAGACCCGCACCGACGCCAAGGGCATAGAGCAGCGTGTCGCGGTCGGTCCATTTGAAGAGCTGCGGGTCTGTCTTGGCGCCTATGGCGGTCGGGTCAATCGGCATAGACGGACCATAGCGGCCGGTCCACGACCGCGTCACACCCTATTGACCTCGACCGGACAAGGGGTGACCATGGCTCGCATGCGCTATGTCGTTACCGGCGGTACCGGGTTTATTGGCCGCCGCGTCGTGTCGCAGCTTTTGGCTCGCGACGACGACGCAAAGGTCTGGGTGCTGGTCAGGCGGGAGTCGCTGGCCAGGTTCGAGCGGCTCGCCATCGAGTGGGGCGAGGGGGCCAAACCACTGGTCGGCGATCTCACCGTGGCGGACCTCGGGCTCACCGACGAGGCGATAGCCGAGCTCGGCACCGTCGACCATGTCGTGCATTGCGCGGCGATCTACGACATCACCGTCGCCGAGGAAGAGCAGCGCGCCGCCAACGTCGAGGGCACCCGTGCGGTGGTCGCGTTGGCTCGCAGGCTCGACGCGACGTTGCATCATGTGTCGTCGATCGCTGTGGCCGGCACGTACCGGGGCGAGTACACGGAGGACGACTTCGACGTCGCCCAGGATCTGCCGACGCCCTATCACCAGACCAAATTCGAAGCCGAACTTCTGGTCCGCTCGACCCAGGGGCTGCGCTATCGCGTGTACCGGCCCGCAGTGGTCGTCGGCGATTCGCGTACCGGTGAGATGGACAAGGTCGACGGCCCCTACTACTTCTTCGGATTACTCGCGAAGCTGGCCCGGCTGCCGAAGTTCACGCCGATGATGCTGCCCGACACCGGCCGAACCAACATCGTTCCCGTGGATTTCGTAGTCGAAGCCGTTGTCCATCTCATGCACGCCGAGGACCGCGACGGGCAAACCTTCCACCTCACCGCACCGAAAACCATTGGCCTGCGCGGTATCTACCGCGGGGTGGCGCGGACGGCAGGGTTGCCGCCGCTGCGCGGCTCGCTGCCGAGCAGTGCCGCCGCGCCGATCGTGCGGGCCACCGGGCGCGCCAAGGTGCTGCGCAATATGGTGGCCACGCAGCTGGGGGTGCCTGCCGAGATCCTCGACGTCGTCGACCTGTTCCCGACCTTCACCGCCGAGAACGCGACAGATGCGTTGCGCGGCACCGGCATAACTGTTCCGGAGTTCGCGTCGTACGCGCCGAAGCTGTGGCGGTACTGGGCCGAGCACCTCGATCCCGACAGGGCCCGCCGCGACGATCCCGCGGGCCCACTGGTTGGCAAGCATGTGATCATCACGGGCGCGTCCAGCGGGATCGGGCGCGCGTCGGCGATCGCGGTCGCCGAACGCGGCGGATGCGTATTCGCGTTGGCGCGCAACGCAGAAGCGCTCGACGACCTGGTCGCCGAGATCCGCGCGGCGGGTGGTCAGGCCCACGCGTTCACCTGCGACGTCACCGACTCCACGTCGGTCGAGCACACGGTGAAGGACATCCTCGGCCGGTTCGGCCATGTCGACTATCTGGTGAACAACGCGGGCCGCTCGATCCGCCGCTCCGTGATGAACTCCACCGACCGGCTGCACGATTACGAACGCGTGATGGCGGTCAACTACTTCGGCGCGGTGCGCATGGTGCTCGCGCTGCTTCCGCACTGGCGCGAACGCCGGTTCGGCCACGTGGTCAACGTGTCCAGCGCGGGTGTGCAGGCCCGCAACCCGAAGTACAGCTCGTATCTGCCGACGAAGGCCGCACTGGATGCGTTCTCCGATGTCGTGTCGACCGAAACGCTGTCCGACCACATCACGTTCACCAACATCCATATGCCGCTGGTGAGTACGCCGATGATCGTGCCGTCGCGGCGGCTCAACCCGGTCCCGCCGATCAGCCCAGAGCACGCCGCGGCCATGGTGGTGCGCGGACTCGTGGACAAGCCCGCGCGGATCGATACGCCCATGGGCACACTGGCCGACTTCGGCAATTACCTGACACCGAAACTGTCCCGGCGCATTCTGCACCAGCTGTACCTCGGCTATCCCGACTCGGCGGCGGCTCGTGGGGTGCCGCCCGCCGAACCGGGAGCCGGGGTGACGGCGCGGCGGCCCAAGCGCCCGGCGCGCTCCGTCGCGTCGATCAGGGTGCCGGGCCCGCTCAAACGGGCGGTGCGCCTGGTGCCGGGCGTGCATTGGTAGGCAGACGGCCCTATCGTTGGCGGCGTGAGCGTGGGGGGTGAAAGGGCGGCACCGCTGCCTGTCTTCGCCGACGTCGACACGGGCGTCGACGATGCGATGGCGCTCGTGTACCTGCTCGCCAGTTCCGACGCCGATCTGGTCGGCATCGCGTCGACCGCGGGAAATGTTCCCGTGCAACAGGTTTGCCGCAACAATCTCGGTTTGCTCGAGCTATGCAAGAGCATCGGTATCCCGGTGTCCAAGGGTGCCGAGCAACCGATCAGTATCGGACTGAGAACCGCAGAGGACACCCATGGCCCGCAGGGCTTGGGTTATGCCGAGTTGCCGTCGAGTGACCGCCAGCTCACCGCGCATGACGCCGCGGAGGCCTGGGTCAGGGCGGCGCATGCGTATCCGGGTGAGCTGGTCGGAATCGCCGTCGGGCCGCTGACGAACTTGGCGCTGGCGCTGCGCATCGAACCCGCGCTGCCCAAACTGTTGCGGCGGCTGGTGATCATGGGCGGCGCATTCGCTTACCGCGGTAACACCACGCCGGTGGCCGAGTGGAACATCAGCGTCGACCCCGAGGCGGCCGCCGAGGTGTTCGCCGTGTGGGGCGCGGCATGGGGCCTGCACCCGCCGAAGCACATTCCGATCGTGTTGGGGCTCAACCTGACCGAGCATGCCGCGATGACACCGACGATATTGAGCCGATTGGCCACCGCCGCGGATTCGTCGTCGATTCCGATGAGTGTGCTCGACGACAGAGGGACTCGGTCGGTGGCGTCGAACCCGTTGATTCGGGTGCTCGAAGACGCGATGCGGTTCTACTTCGAGTTCCACTTCGACCAGGGCGAAGGCTATTTGGCGCACCTGCACGACCCGCTGGCGGCTGCGGTGGCATTGGATCCGGATCTGGTCCAGTGCCGGCCGGCCACGGTCGACGTCGAGCTGACGGGCACGCTGACCCGCGGGATGACCGTGGCCGACTGGAGCGGACATTGGGGACGAGAACCCAACGCGCTCATTGGCGTTGAGGTGGACCCTGGCGTGTTCTTCGATCGGTTCATCGCCAGAGTCGGCCCGTTTGCCAAACGGTTGGGCTGAGCCTCAGTCGTCGGCGACGACGAGCTTGACGTCGATGTTGCCCCGGGTGGCGTTGGAGTACGGGCACACCTGGTGCGCCTTCTCGGCCAGCTGTTGCGCGGCGTCCTTGTCGAGGTTGGGCAGGGTGACCTCGAGCTCGACCGCGAGGCCGAAGCCGCCGTTGTCGATCTGCCCGATCGAAACCCGTGCTCCCACAGCCGAATCCGATACGTCGGCCTTCTCCTGGCCACCGACCAACCGCAGCGCGGAATGGAAGCACGCCGCATACCCGACCGCGAACAGCTGCTCCGGGTTGGTGCCGTTGCCGCTGCCACCCATCTCCTTGGGGATTGCGAGGTCGAGGTCGAGCTTGCCGTCCGAAGTCCGGCCCTTCCCGTCGCGTCCTTCCCCGGTGGCCAGGGCCTCGGCGGTGTAGAGCGTCTTCATGCGGATTCCTTTCGTAGTGATGCGTTGAGTGCATCGGTGAGATGACGGACCGCTTCGCGCAGATCCGCGGCTTCTCGCTCGGTCATGCCGGTCGAGGAGAACAGTTGTTCCGGGATGCACTGGGCTTGGCTTTCCAGCTTCCGGCCCGCCGAGGTCAGGGTGATTTCGACGAGGCGTTCGTCGGTGGCCGAGCGTTCGCGGCGGATGAACCCGTTGGCCTCCAGGCGTTTCAGCAGCGGTGAGAGGGTTCCGGAGTCGAGCTGTAGGCGTTCGCCGAGCCGGCCGACTGTTGCCGGGCTTTCTTCCCACAGCGCCAGCAGCACCAGGTACTGCGGATAGGTCAGGTTCAGCTCGGTCAGGATCGGCCGGTACGCGGCCGTCATCGCCCGCGACGCCGAATACAGGGCGAAGCAGAGGTGGTGGTCGAGGCTCATCGCAGCCATGCCAGAACTGTAGCCCACAATTCAATTGTGCACAACTGACATGACAACCTTCCTCCCCCACCGGTGTTGTTGTCAGCCCACTAGCAAGTACACGGCGGTCGCGACGAACAGCAGGAGGAATACGGCGAGTGCGACGAGGCTCGCGACGGCGGTGGGTGTGAATCTGTGCCTGGGACGCGGCTCGGGCTCCGACAGGCCGGAGGTCTGCGCCGAATCAGGTGGTGTTGACCCGGGCGCCACACCCCCACCGGGCTCGAGGCCTGGCGTCCGTCTCGGATCGGGATCTGGAGGTACGGCAGTCATGGTGTTGAACAGGTACCCCATCGGGCCGTAGTTATTCGTAGATCCCCTCGACATACCACCGCCGCTGCCGGTAGCACAGCAGCAGGGCTTGAGCGGGCTCGCCATCGAGCAGCACCTGGGCCCTTGCGGTACGTCCGGCCTTGGCCTGTTCGGGGTCCCACCACCGCTCGTCGACGGGCCAGGGTCCGGCCCACCAGGACAGCAGTCCGTCCCGGCCCGGCGCGGCCAGCCGCGATGGGGCGGTGGAGAACAGTCCGCGGCCGGTCACCCGCACCGGCTTACCGTCGGAGTCGAGCAAGTCGACGGGATCATCGAGCAGCACCGTCGGCGACGGCTCTGGCAGTTGACCCGGCCACGGTTGATCCGGATTGGCCCGTGGCACCAACTCGTCACCAAGCGGGGTCAGCGTGATTCGCTCGGCGGGCCCGCGGCCACCGGACAGCACCGGCACCTGCACGGCCTCCGGTCCGAGCAGACCCTGGACCCGCACCAGAGCGCGACGGGCACGCAGCCGGTCCTCCTCACCAATGCCGCCCCACAACGGCAGTTGCAGCGCCTCGGCCGAAACCACCTCGACGGGACGCAGCCGCAGCACGGTAACCGGCGCGGTGGGCCGGTCGTTGGGGTTGCGCCTGTTCAGCCAGCCATCCAACTGCCAGCGCACCCGATCGGCGGTGGCATCCTCGGTCAGCGGTTCGGCACAACGCCAAACCCGTTCCAGCTCTTCACCGTTGGCGGTGACGGCGTGGATGGCAAGCCGGGTGCATCCGACCCCCGATGCCTCGAGGCCGCGGTGCAGGGTGCTGGCAAGCGATCGTCCAGCGAACGCCGCGGCATCCACCCTGTCGATCGGCGGATCGCAGTTCATCACCGCGTCCAGCTCCACTGCGGGCTCGCGGCCCGACGGTCCACGGGTGGGCTCGCCGCGGGCGAATCGGTGCGCGAGGACCGCGTCGGCACCGAATCGGGAGGCCACATCGCTGCGGGACAGCGCGGCGAACTGTCCGATATTTCGGATCCCCATGCGCCACAACAGGTCTGCGAGATCGTCGCGGCCCGGCGCCGCCAGGCTCGGTTCGGTGGCCAGTTGCCGGATCGACAGCGCGGACAGGAAGAGCGCGTCCTTGCCGGGCTCGACGACCCGTCCCGCCCGCGCGGCGAACACCGCGGTGGACAGCTGATCGGCTATGCCGACCTGGCATTCGGCTCCTGCGGCGGCCACCGCGTCGACCAGCTTTTCAGCGGCAGCCACCTCGGACCCGAAGTAACGCGCCGCACCGCGGACCGACAACACCAGCAGCCCGGGCCGCAGCACCTCCGCACGCGGCACCAGATCGTCCACCGCGGCGATCACCTCTTCGAAATGGCGGGCATCGCGCGCCGGGTCTGCGGTGACCACATGCAACTCCGGACACCGTGCCTGTGATTCGCGGCGGCGCAGTCCCCTTCGCACCCCGGCCGCACGGGCCGACGCCGAACACGCGATGACCCGGTTGGCCAGCGTCACCGCGATCGGGGCCGTCGAAGGCAGACCGCCAGCGGCAGCGGCGGCGACCGCGGGCCAGTCCATGCACCAGATGGCAAGAACGCGGGAGGACACTCATCCGCCTACCGCACGAGCGGAGCGCCCCATGGCCCGCATGGCCAGCCGCACCTTGCTGATGCGGCCAACTCCCGGGCGGCCGGCACCAGTGATCTCATAACCGCAGACCCTGGCCTCCAGCCTGGCGGACGCCCCCTGCCAGTCGCCGCCGGTGACCAGCAGCGTGCAGCCCTTCTGCCGTGCGCGGGCCACCACCGCCCTGGCACGGGTGGCCGGCACCGTCCGCCCACCAAGGCCGAGCACCACCAGATCCATGCCGTCCATCAGCACGGCGGCCACTTCGACCGGATCGGCTCCCGGTTCGGGGATGACCGCGATCCTGCTCAGGTCCGCTCCCATTTCCACGGCGGCCAGCAGGCCGACGTCGGGCTGGCCGACGATGGCTGCGTGACCGCCATCTGCCGTCACCGCCGCCACCATGCTCAGCGACAGGGACCTTGCCCCCGACAGCACCGCCACCGTCCCGCGCGGCAACGGCGCCGGTAACAGTTCTGCCAGCGTTTCGGGCACCGGCAGCAAAGTTTCCGAGTCCGGAAGCAGGTCGGCCTGCGGCGCCGGGCCCCGCTGTCCGCCGCCGACCTTTCCGGATACCGCCGCTATCTTGCGACGCAGGTGTTCTACCTGTTCAGCACGGGTAAGCCGACGCTGATCCAGGGTAACCGCTGTCGCCACAGCAGCACCTCCCGCATCATCTGAATCACGCTATGTTCGAATGTATGTTCGATACTCTGAGTAAACACCCGCCTCCCGACACCGTCAAGCCGGCCATGATGATCACGGCCGCCCCCAACGCGAACGCGGCGCAGGCACCGATTGCGATGGTGAAGCCAGCTACGAAGGCCGCCGCAGAAACATAGCTGCCGACCGTGGTGAACAGCGCGACCAGAATCGCGACCCCGAAAACCCCGCCGAGTTCCTGGCTGACCCCGTTGATTCCGGACGCCTTGCCGATATCGCCCGCCCTGACAGCGCCGAGCATCGCGCTCTGCACCACGGGGATGGCCATCGACGTGCCGATGCCCTCGACGATCATCGGGATCAGCAGAGCCGCATAGGACGTCTCCGAGGTGGCCACCATCGCCACCCAGCCAAGGCCCGCCGCCTTGAGCAGCAGACCGACCACCAGGACGGGTTCATTGCCGAAGCGATCGGCGAGCGCGCCTGCCAACGGCGCAACCACCAACAGGGTCGCGGTCCACGGGATCAACCTCAGCCCAGCCTCCAACGCCGAATAGCCAAGCCCGACCTGCATGTACTGGGACAAGAAGAAAACGGTGCCGTACAGCGACGCGAACAGCAGGAAGCTGGCCGCGGTGGACGCGGTGAAGGTGCGACTGCCGAATAGCCTCAGCGGCAGCATCGGCTGTGCCGCGCGTCGCTGCCATCCGAGGAAAGCGAGCAGCAGCGCCGCACCGAGCGCCAGCGTCACCACGACTTCGGCACTGCCCCAACCTGATTCGTTGCCCCGCACCAAACCCCACACCAGCCCGAAGCACCCGCCGGTCACCAACACCATCCCGCGTAGGTCCAGCGCTGCGTCGGTGCCGCTGCTCTCGTCGATCCGCATCCGCACCACCGGAATCATCAGCAGCGCGATCGGGACATTGACCCAGAACACCCATTCCCAGCCGATCAAGTACGCCACGGTGCCACCGACGGGTGGCCCCGCGATGGTGGCCAATCCGGTCAGCCCCTCGAAGATTCCGAGCGCCCGTCCGCGCTGGTCATCGGATAGCTGCGAGTTGAGCAACGCCACGGCCAGCGGCATCACCAGGGCCGCCCCTGCTCCTTGCACAACCCGCGAGGCAACCAGCCATCCCACGGTCGGCGACAGCGCGCACCCCGCCGAGGCGACCGCGAAAATCGCTAGGCCGATGGTAAAGACCTTCCTGCGGCCGAACCGGTCCCCAAGGGCAGCACCCGCCATGAGTAACACCGCGAACGCCAGCCCATAGCCGGTGACGGCCCATTGCACCTGGGTCAAGCTGGCGCCGAGGTCGTCCTTGATCGTGTTGAGCGCCGTGGACACCACGAGCAGGTCCAGAGCCACCATGAACGAGGCGACCGAGGTGAGTCCGATGACCCAGCGTTGTGCGCCGGTGAATGCCGCCATGAGCAGTTCCTTCCGCTTTCGCCGCCGGACAGGCGGCCCTACCGCTCATGACTCACGGCCGCGGATGAACTCATCAACGCCAGGCAGGCACCTCCGCGGGCAGCCCGAACCGTGGGAACAGCCGGCCGTCGATGAACGCCGTGACCGCCGCGATGCGATCCCCGCGCAGGGTCAGCACATCGAGCACCTTCGCCGTATAGGCCTGCCGCCCGGCATCCCAGAGGTAGCAGCCGACCGCTGGTTGCCCGTTGGCGACGGTGGTCCGATGTCGCCAACGGACACGCATCGGGCCTGCGACGAGAAATGCCGTAATTGCCGCGCGGCCGCGATACCACTCCGGCTCCGGAGGCATCGACCACGTCGCGTCCTCGGTGAGCAAGGCGACCAGCGTTGGGACATCGCCACGTTCGAACGCGTCGATGTAGCCATCGACGATCTCCCGCAGCCGGGTGTCTCCGATCGACCGGGCGGTCTGATGCGAAGCCTGAGTCTGGATGTGGTCGTTGACAATTCGACGAGCCCGCTGCAGCGCACTGTTGACCGCAGGGACCGACGCGTCAACCAGTTCGGCGACTTCGCGGGCCGAGAAGCCGATCACTTCCCGCAACAGCAGTGCCGCACGTTCGTTGCCTGGCAGATGTTGAACGGCGGCGACGAACGCGAGCTCGATGTTCTCCCTGCTCTCCAATCGCGCATCAGGGGCCAAGCTGGCATCGTCCGGCGATTCCGGGTACGGCTCGAGCCAAACTCCGTGTTTGGCGCGCTGCGCGATCATGGTGAGGCAGACGTTCGTCGCCACCCGGTACAGCCAGCGGCGCAACGAACTTCGCCCCTCGAAGCCCTCCAGACCGCGCCATGCGCGAAGCAGAACCTCCTGCCACGCGTCGTCCGCGTCATGCAGGGATCCCAGCATCCGGTAGCAGTGCGCGTGCAGTTCTCTGCGGAACCCGGCAAGCAGTTCTGCGAATGCAGGCTCGTCACCTTGTTGTGCAGCCGCAAGCAGTTCGGTGTCGCCCACATAATGTCGACCCTCGAGAGGGACGAAACTCATCGCTTGGGCGCTACTCCCATTCGATGGTGCCCGGCGGCTTGCTGGTGACGTCCAGCACGACGCGGTTCACCTCCGGCACCTCGTTGGTGATGCGGGTGGAGATCCGCTCGAGCACCTCGTAGGGCACCCTGGTCCAATCCGCGGTCATGGCGTCCTCGCTGGATACCGGCCGAAGCACGATCGGGTGGCCGTAGGTGCGGCCGTCGCCCTGCACGCCGACCGACCGGATATCGGCAAGCAGCACCACCGGGCATTGCCAGATCTGGTTGTCAAGGCCGGCCGCGGTCAGCTCCTCGCGGGCGATCGAGTCAGCGCTGCGCAGCGTGTCCAGTCGCGCGGCGGTCACCTCACCGACGATCCGGATTCCGAGCCCGGGACCCGGGAAAGGTTGGCGCGCAACAATTTCCTCGGGCAATCCTAGTTCGCGGCCCACCGCGCGGACCTCGTCCTTGAACAGCAGCCGCAGCGGCTCGACGAGCTTGAACTTCAGATCGCTCGGCAGGCCTCCGACGTTGTGGTGACTCTTGATGTTCGCAGTGCCGGCACCACCACCGGATTCGACTACATCGGGATACAGCGTGCCCTGGACGAGGAATTCGACATCAGAGCCATCCACGCCGCCTTCTACGATGTCTCGCACCGCGCCCTCGAACGCCCTGATGAACTCGCGGCCGATGATCTTGCGCTTGCCCTCCGGGTTGGTCACCCCGGACAGCGCCGCAAGGAACCGGTCGGCAACGTCGACGGTGACGAGCTTGGCATTGGTTGCCGCAACGAAGTCGCGCTGCACCTGGGCGCGCTCGCCGGCACGCAGCAGTCCATGGTCGACGAACACACACGTCAGCTGGTCGCCGATGGCTCGCTGGACCAGTGCGGCGGCCACCGCGGAATCGACGCCGCCCGACAATCCGCAGATCGCGCGGCCGTCGCCGATCTGGGTGCGCACCTGCTCGATCAGCGCATCGGCGATATTGGCGGGTGTCCATGTCGAGTCGATCCCTGCGAACTCATGCAGGAACCGGCTCAGCACCAGCTGTCCGTGCGGGGTGTGCATCACCTCGGGGTGGTACTGCACACCGGCCAACCGCCTGCTGCGGTCCTCGAAGCCCGCGACCGGGGCGCCGTCACTGGTGGCCACCACGTCGAACCCGTCTGGTGCCGCGGTGACTGCATCGCCGTGGCTCATCCACACCGGCTGAGTACTCGGGAGGTCCGAATGTAGTTCTCCGCCAGTCACTTTCAGCTCGGTGCGACCGTACTCACTGGTGCCGGTCTTGGCGACGGTCCCGCCGAGTGCCTGCGCCATCGCCTGAAAGCCGTAGCAGATGCCGAACACCGGCACGCCGAGGTCGAACAGCGCGGGGTCAAGCTGCGGGGCACCGTCGGCGTAGACGCTGGCCGGCCCGCCGGACAGCACGACCGCCTGCGGGTCCTTGTCCTTGATCTCCTCGACGGTGGCGGTATGCGGGATGACCTCGGAGTACACCCGAGCCTCGCGGACTCGGCGCGCGATGAGTTGCGCGTATTGCGCGCCGAAGTCGACCACCAACACAGGGCGGGGCGATGATGATGTCACTCGCCTATTCTAGTTGCCCGGTTCCAGGTCAGACGTGCAGCGCGACGAACGGCCCAAACTCCAAGTTGCGCACCACAAACCATGCCAGTGTCAATACCAGCAGCACCGGGGCCGACCATCGCAGGTGCTGCCAGCTGCGCACCCGCCTGCCCGCTAGCCTGCCGTAGGTCCAGGCCGCATATGCCCACAGCAGCAGGACCATCGCGACAAGACCGAGGGCGTTGAAGCGGATCGCCGCCGCGACGTCGAGGTGCAGCAGCGAGTAGATCATTCGAAGGCTGCCGCAGCCCGGACAGTCGATGCCCAGCAGCAGTTTTGTCGGGCACACCGGCAGAATCCCGCCGGGCACCGTCGGGTTGGCCAGCCAGATCGCCGCGCACCCACCCACCGCGACGGCAGCGACAGCCACCGGCGCGGCGAGCGAGCGAACGTGCATCACATGTACGCGAACCCACCGCCCACGACAGCGATGAGGCCGTAGATCACGCCAACGACGACGCCTGCGACAGCTCCCCAGATCGCCCATTTCTTGGCGTTCTCGGATGCGGATTGCGCTTCGGCGTACTGTCCCGAGGCCCACAACCCGTTCACCTTGGCCGCGTTGATGATTGACACGATGCCGAACGGCAGGCAGCACAACACCGTAACGAGGATCGACCACACCAGGTAGTTGTCCGGTTGCTGCAAGGGCGCACCCCCCTGCGGGGCGTTATAGGGCGGTGGTGGCGGCGGATACGTCATGGCATGAGTCCTTCGTCTCAAAACTCGAGTGGTGCTGCGCGGTTTGCGAGCCCAGATAGAAGCCAGCTCAATATAAGGCACCGGTTTGCCAGAATCTCTGCAATTGATTTTCAACGGCGCCACAACACCGAGACGCCTTCTTCGCTGACGGCCATCGCGCGAATGAAGGTCTCGTTGTCGAACCCCGGCAGGGCCTGCAGTCTTGTCAGGGGGTCCTGTCCCTCACCGAGCGGAATCAGACGGTCAGAACCGTCGTCGAAGGTCAGTACGAAGAACACGTCCTCCTCGAACGGCCCGCGCGATGTCGTCATCAACACCACTTCGGCCAGCGCGTCCCAACGGATGTCGTCTCCTGCGGTGACCGATTGCGCGGCCCGATGTGCCTCGAGAAGCGCGTCCACCTCCCGGCCGAACGGCTGCAGCACTGCGGGTTCGCGGTCGCCGAACTCAAAACGGATGGCCCGCCATGCGCCCAACGGAACTGGACCTACCTTGCGCTCATAGCTCTCCTCGGCCATCCGCACCTGTGTCAGCGGCCAGCGGCCGACCAGCTTCTTACCCTTGTCTGGTCGCACGTAATAGGACTCGATGACGAACAGCCGGCTTGCGCCGGCTCCGATCAGCGTCCAATCCGGAAGTCCGCCAGCCCATTCGGCGCGGCCCCTGACACCGGGCTGAGCACCCATGCTGTTGCCGACCCAGGTGAAGTTCGCCACCGCCACCAGTTCTTCGTCGGCGAACGGCTGCGCCCGCTTGATCAAGAATCGGGCCCGGCGGCGGTGCAGGAAGTTCACGCCGTTCATTGTGCCCAAGTCGGGGACGAGAATACGGCGCGCTAGGCCATCTGCTTGTTGACGGGCAGGCCACCGGTTGCTTCGAACACCACTCGCCTGCCGATCTCGACAGCGTGATCGGCGAACCGTTCGTAGTAGCGGCCGAGCAGTGCGACGTCCACCGCTGAGCACACCCCGTCCTGCCATTTGTGGTCGATCAACAGAGTGAACAGATGCCGGTGCTCGGCATCTACCGCGTCGTCTTCCGTATGCAGTCGCCCGGCCTTGTCGGGATTGCGCGAGATCAGGACCTCCTGCGCCGTTCTTGCCAACTGCACTGCCCTGGCGCCCATTTCGGTGAAGCTGGCGCGCACGTCGTCTGGCAAGGCGCAGTCAGGATGCCGCAACCGGGAAATACTCGCGACATGCACCGCAAGTGCGCTCATCCGTTCGATGTCTGCGCAGATGTAGATGGAGCCGACGATGTTTCTCAGTTCACCCGCCACCGGCTGCTGCAGCGCGAGCAGCCGCAGCGCCCTGTCCTCGGCCCGCCGGTTCAACACCACAATATGCTCACGGTCCGCGATAACCTGCTCAGCGAGGGACAGGTCGGCGTCGAGCAGCGCGCGCGTCGCGTGCTCCATAGCGATCGCCGAGAGACCGCACATCTCCGCCAACTGTGCGTTGAGTGCGGACAGCTCCTCGTGATACGCCGTGCGCATCGCTCGACCTCCCGCTGTTCGTGTGGGTACCTGGTAGTACCCACACTCGAGCAGCTCTAACCGGCGGAGCTGACCGGCTCGATCGGAATCTGTCGCAGTGCCGCTGGCGCGTCAGCGGGAACCACGGGATGTTCGGGCGGGATCGGTGCGATCCGGCGGTAGGGCTGGCCCTGCGCCGGGCGCTGGTCGACCTGACCCTTGTTGGGCCACAGCGATGCCGCGCGCTCGGCTTGCGCGGTGATCGAAAGCGACGGGTTGACACCGAGATTCGCCGAGATCGCCGCGCCGTCCATCACCGAAAGCGTCGGGTAGCCGTACACCCTCTGATACGGGTCGATCACGCCGTGCTCCGGGCTGTCCCCGATCGCCGCGCCGCCGAGGAAATGCGCGGTCAACGGGATGTTGAACAACTCACCCCAGGTACCGCCGGCGACGCCGTCGATCTTCTTGGCGATGCGCCGGGTGACCTCGTTGCCCGCCGGGATCCACGTCGGATTCGGCTCGCCATGACCCTGTTTGCTGGAGTAGCGGCGGAACCCGAGCTTGCCGCGCTTGGTGAACGTGGTGATGGAATTGTCAAGGTGCTGCATCACCAGCGCGATGACGGTGCGCTCGCTCCAGTGCCGCGGGTTGAGCATCCGCAGGATGCCGCGCGGGTCGTGACGGGCGCTCTCTAGCAACTGCTTCCAGCGCGGCACATCCGTGCCGCCGGGACCCGTGCCGTCGGTCATCAGGGTCTGCAGCAGCCCCATCGCGTTGGAGCCCTTGCCGTAGCGCACGGGTTCGACGTGCGTGTCGGAGGTGGGGTGAATCGACGACGTGATCGCGACGCCGTGAGTCAGGTCCAGGTCGGGGGCGACCGTCAGTGTGGCTGCGCCGACGATCGACTCCGAGTTGGTCCGCGTCAGCACTCCGAGCTTGTCGGACAGCTTGGGCAGCTTGCCCTTGTCGCGCATCTTGAACAGCAGCTTTTGCGTACCGAACGTGCCTGCCGCCAGCACCACGTGGGTCGCGGTGAACTTGCGCCGTTTGGGTAACCCGATGCCGGTGCGTCCGGTGCGGACTTCCCACACGCCGTCGGACCGCTGTTGGAATCCGGTCACCGTCGTCATCGGAAGTACTTCTGCCCCAGCCTTTTCCGCCAAGCCAAGATAGTTCTTCACCAACGTGTTCTTCGCGCCGTAGCGGCAGCCGGTCATGCACGAGCCGCATTCGATGCAGCCGGTTCGCTCCGGCCCGGCACCGCCGAAGTACGGGTCCGGCACGGTCCTGCCCGGCGACTTTTCACCGTCGGGACCGAAGAACACCCCGACCGGTGTCGGCACCCAGGTATCGCCAACGCCCATGTCCTCGGCGACCTCTTTCATGAGGCGGTCCGCGTCGGTGAAGGTCGGGTTCTTGACCACCCCGAGCATCCGCTGCGCCTGGTCGTAATGCGGCATGAGCTCGGCGCGCCAGTCGGTGATGTTTTTCCACTGGGGATCGTTGAAGAACGGCTCGGGCGGCACGTAGAGGGTGTTGGCGTAATTCAGCGACCCGCCACCCACCCCTGCGCCGGCCAGGATCATCACGTTGCGCAGCAGGTGGATCCGCTGGATGCCGTACATGCCGAACTTCGGCGCCCACAGAAATTTGCGCAGATCCCACGAGGTCTTGGCGAACTCCTGGTCGGAGAACCGGCGACCGGCTTCGAGGATCCCGACGCGGTAGCCCTTCTCGGTGAGCCGCAGCGCGGTGACACTCCCCCCGAAACCAGAACCAATGATCAGAACGTCATAGTCGGGTTTCATCGACCCAGTATGGCCGCAAGGCATGCCAAGTTCTAGACAGGGGGGTCTAATTTGTAAAGCAGAACACCTCTGAACAGGGAATTCAGGACCCGACAGTCAGTCCGACCTTCTGGAACTCCTTCAGATCGCAATAGCCGGCCTTGGCCATCGATCTGCGCAGACCGCCAACCAGGTTCAGCGAGCCGAACGGGTCGTCCGACGGCCCCTCGAGCACCTGCTTGAGTGAGGGTCGCTCACCGATCGCGACCTGCAGCAATGCACCACGCGGCAACGACGGGTGAGCCGCGGCGGCGGGCCAGAACCAGCCGCCGCCCAGCGCCTCTGCGGCGGTAGAAAGCGGGGTGCCGAGCACCACCGCGTCGGCGCCGCAGGCGATCGCCTTGGCCAGGTCGCCGGAGGTGTGGATGTCGCCGTCGGCGAGCACGTGCACGTAGCGGCCGCCGGTCTCGTCGAGATATTCGCGCCGCGCCGCGGCGGCGTCGGCGATCGCGGTGGCCATCGGCACGCTGATGCCAAGCACCTCGTCGCTGGTGGTGACGCCGCGGGTCGACCCGTAACCGACGATGACGCCTGCCGCGCCGGTCCGCATCAAATGCAGCGCCGTGCGATGGTCGAGCACCCCACCGGCGACCACAGGGACATCCAGCTCGGAGATGAAGGTCTTGAGGTTCAGCGGCTCGCCGTCCTGCGCGACGCGTTCGGCCGAGATGATGGTGCCCTGGATGACCAGCAGGTCGATACCGGCGGAGACCAGCGCCGGCGTCAGCGACTGCGCATTCTGCGGGCTGACCCGCACCGCTGTCGTGACCCCTGCCTCGCGAATCCGCATGACGGCCGCACCAAGCAGGTCGGGATCCAGCGGCGCGGAGTGCAGCTGCTGCAGCAGCCGGATCGCGGCCGAGGGTTCCGGCTCCTTCTCGGCGGCCTCGATCACCTGGGCGATCTTGGCCTCGACGTCGGCGTGCCTGCCGATCAGGCCCTCGCCGTTGAGCACTCCCAACCCGCCGATGCGGCCCAACTCGATGGCGAACTCCACGGACACCAGCGCGTCAGTGGGATGCGCCAGCACCGGAATCTCGAACCGGTAGGCATCCATCTGCCAGGTGGTCGACACGTCCTGCGAGGACCGGGTGCGCCGCGACGGCACGATGTTGATGTCGTCGAGTTCAAAGGTGCGGCGGGCAGTGCGGCCCATGCCGATCTCGACCATGTCACGCATGACCGTGCCATCTCCTCTTCGCGCAAGCGCTCATCGGGGCCTTAGCGGGCGTAGTAGTTAGCGGGCGTAGTAGTTAGCGGGCGTAGTAGTTCGGCGCTTCGACTGTCATCGCGACGTCGTGCGGATGGCTCTCCTTGAGCCCCGCGGCGGTGATCTGGACGAACTGCGCCTGCTGCAGATGCTCGATGGTGGCCGAACCTGTGTAACCCATAGCGGCGCGCAGCCCGCCGGTGAGCTGATGGATGACCGTCGACAGCGGACCGCGGAACGGCACCCGGCCCTCGATACCTTCCGGCACCAACTTGTCCTCGGAAAGCGCGTCGTCCTGGAAGTAGCGGTCTTTCGAATAACTGCGCCCGGTTGCTCCAGCCCCGCTGCGACCCTGCATCGCGCCCAGTGAGCCCATGCCCCGGTAGCTCTTGAACTGCTTGCCGTTGACGAAGATCAACTCGCCCGGCGACTCAGCGGTGCCGGCCAGCAGCGAGCCCAGCATCGCGGTCGACGCGCCGGCGGCCAGCGCCTTGGCGATGTCGCCGGAGTACTGCAGTCCGCCGTCGGCGATGACCGGCACGCCGTGCCGAGCGCAGGCGGCGACGGCCTCCAGGATCGCGGTGATCTGAGGCGCCCCGACGCCGGCCACCACTCGGGTGGTGCAGATCGAACCCGGGCCGACCCCGACCTTGACCGCGTCCGCGCCTGCGTCGACCAACGCCGAGGCGGCGGCCCGGGTGGCGACGTTCCCGCCGACCACCTCGACGCGGTCACCGACCACGGTTTTGAGCCGGTGCACCATGTCGAGCACCAGCCGGTTGTGCGCGTGCGCGGTGTCGACGATCAGCACGTCGACTCCGGCATCGACCAGCGTTGTTGCCCGCGTCCATGCGTCGTCGCCGACACCGACCGCCGCGCCGACAAGCAGCCTGCCGTCGCTGTCCTTGGTGGACAGCGGGAACTGTTCGGTCTTGACGAAGTCCTTGACGGTGATCAACCCGGTCAGCTTGCCGTGCCCATCGACGATCGGCAGCTTCTCAATCTTGTAGCGGCGCAATAGACCTAGCGCCGCCTCGGCGGATACGCCCGACTGCGCGGTGATCAGCGGCGCCTTGGTCATCACCTCGGAGACCGGCTTTGACTGGTCGACCTCGAACCGCATGTCGCGGTTGGTGATGATGCCGACCAATTCACCGGTGTCATCGACGACGGGAAGCCCGGAGATCCGGAACCGCGCGCACATCGCGTCGACCTCGGCCAGCGTGTTATCCGGTGAGCAGGTGACGGGGTCGGTGACCATGCCGGCTTCTGACCGCTTGACCGTCTCGACCTGGCCGGCCTGCTCGGCGACCGGAAGGTTGCGATGCAGAACGCCCATCCCGCCGGCACGCGCCATCGCGATCGCCATCCGCGATTCGGTGACCGTGTCCATCGCGGAGCTCACCAGCGGCACCTTCAGCCGGATCTTGCGGGTCAGCTGGCTGGAAGTGTCGGCTGTGGCGGGCACCACATCGGAAGCGGCCGGAAGAAGCAACACATCGTCAAAGGTGAGGCCGAGCATCGCGACCTTGGTCGGATCATCACCCCCGGTGGGCACCGGGACGGCGATGGGAATGCTTGTTTCAGCAATCGACATGAGCGGGGCCTCCCGTAGGCAGAGCTAAATACTTATCTTATCGGCATTGACGTCGCAGCTTTGGCTCCACACCGTGCTGCGGATCCTCATGCGGCGTACCGGTCAACGGCTGGCGCGATACCTGTGCCGCTGCGTAATGTGGAGTCGTGCGAGATCACCTGCCACCGGGTTTGCCGCCCGATCCGTTCGCCGATGACCCGTGCGACCCGTCGGCGGCACTCGACGCCCTCGAACCCGGCCAGCCGCTTGATCCGCAGGAGCGGACGGCAGTCGAGGCCGACCTCGCCGACCTGGCGGTCTACGAGGCATTGTTGGCGCACAAAGGAATTCGCGGCCTTGTGGTGTGCTGCGACGAATGCCAGCAGGATCACTATCACGACTGGGACATGCTGCGCGCCAACCTGTTGCAGCTCCTTGTCGACGGCACGGTACGTCCGCACGAACCGGCCTTTGACCCGGAACCCGACGCCTACGTGACCTGGGATT
Organism: uncultured Actinomycetota bacterium; assembly: GCA_963711755.1. Taxonomy (GTDB): domain Bacteria; phylum Actinomycetota; class Actinomycetes; order Mycobacteriales; family Mycobacteriaceae; genus Mycobacterium. Next base: position 212,356 of record CAVQFK010000022.1, on the reverse strand, counting down.
ATTGCCGGGGCTACGCCGATGCTTCGCTGAACGAGGCCACGTCGGAACCCGACGGATATCGCTGAGGGCGCAAAGCCTCTCTAGCGTTCCCTAGCCGCTGGCCGGCTCTTGCGGTTCCGGGATCACGATCGTCGTCGTCACCGGGGACCTTGGTGCCGGCGCTTCCACGACCGGCGGTTCCACCGACGGCACCGTCGCGGGCTCCTGCACCGCCACCGATGGCGGCGATGCCGGCGCGGGCAGCGGGACCGGGGGTCGCGGGGTGGGCGTCGGTATCGGGGTATAGGGCGGCGGCGTCGGTATCGGCGTGTTGGGCGGCGGCGTCGGTATCGGCGTGTTCGGCGGCGGCGTCGGAATCGGGGTCGACGGGGGCTTTTGAACCGAAGTGACAACCGGCAGCTGAACCGGTGGGGTCACCGGAACCGGCGTCGTGGTGGTGGTCGTAGTCGTCGTCGGTGACGTCGGTGACGTCGTAGTCGTCGTGGGCGACGTGGTCGCGGTCGGCGACGTCGTGGTCGGCGACGTGGTCGGCGACGTGGTCGTGGTGTCTGACGGTGACGTCGCCACCGACGTAGTGGTATCCGAAGGAGACGTGGGCGTGGTTGTCGACGTCGTCGTTTCGGGTCCGACAGTGACGGGCACCGGCACGTCGGGGAACACCGGTGGAGGCACGTTCGGCGGAATGGTCGCAGCGGCGTCCTGGCTATCGACCTTGACCGTCATCTCTTGCCACTGAGTGACCAGTTCTTGTTTCTGCTCAACGTCATTCACCGTCGCGACCGTCGTCGTCAACGTCTGCAGCTTCTCCTGGGCAGCATCCCACTGGCCCTGGTCGATCAGCTGTTGCACCTCGGCGAGCTGCTGGCTGGCCAGCATCACGGGGTCTTCGCGGGTCTGCTGCTGTTCACCGAACAGCATGGTGCGCAGCCCGTAGAGGGGGTCGCCGGGCCCGGCGCCCGCGATCACTGCACCGAACCCACCGAGGCAGAGCACTGCGGCGGCGACGGACCCAACGACCGCGAACGACAAGCGCCTGCGGTGCCGCGATGCCGCAGCGCGGTCCAGCGCGATGACGGCGTCGCGTGGTGTCAGGGCGGTCCGCAGCGGCGCGTCGCGAATCTCGTCGCGCCAGCCGGCCAGCAGGCCGGCGAGTTCGGCCTCGCCCGCGTCGGTCGAGTACACCGGCTGCTCCGCCGAGAGCGCGTCGATGAAGCGGTCGGTTCGATTGATCTCGTTGAGCGACGGGTCGCCCCCGTTTGCGGTCCAGCGTCCGAAGTCAGGCATGGTCGTGCCGCCCCGTCGCGATGATCTCGTCCTTGAGCCGCGCCAACGCGCGATGCTGGGCGACCCGCACCGCGCCCGCGGTGCTGCCGACCGTCGCAGCGGTCTCTTCGGCGCTCAGGCCGACGACGACGCGCAAGATCAGGATTTCGCGCTGCTTCTCGGGCAGTACCGCCAAAAGCTTGTTCATCCGTTCCGACGATTCGGAGTCCAGCGCCATCTGCTCGGGGCCCGCATCCAGGGAAAACCGCTCCGGTACGACGTCAGTCGGATCGGACTTGTTCCTGGCCGCTGCGCGATGAGCGTCAGCAACCTTGTGCGCAGCGATGCCGTACACAAAGGCCAGGAACGGTCGTCCCTGATCCTTGTAGCGCGGCAGCGCCGTGATGGCAGCCAAGCACACCTCCTGAGCAACGTCATCTGCTGAAAGACCGCTTCGCTCGGTCGCCCCAACCCTCGCTCGGCAGTACCGAACCACGATCGGACGGATGGTCTCCAGCACCTCCCGGAGCGCGTCTCGGTTGCCCGCCACGGCCTCAGCAACGACAGCATCGAGACGTTCTCCCGAAATTGTCATCGTGGGCAATCTCTCCAGCGTTACGAACCGGACGTGTACCGGTGTGGTTGGCTCAGCTAAACAATAACTTTCACAAGGGCGTGAACCCGGTCACCGGACCGACCACACGCCGCCGCGGCGCCGCACTGTATCGGCCGCCGCGTCGCGGATGGCAGCCACCTCCGCAGTTGAGCGACTCGCGCTGCCGATGTCGGCCAGCAGTGATGCCAACGCCCAACGCAATGGGATCATGCCCAAATCTCCTGAGCGTTCGAGCGCGGCGTCGGCGATGCGGCGCGCCGGCTCGAGCTCGCCGGCGCTGCACAGCGCTGCGGCCACAATGACGTCCGACTTGAGGGTGTGGCGAGCCGAGCCGAGCCGCGCAGCCAAGCCCACGGCCCGTTGCCCGTGCCCCACGGCGGTCGCGCTGTCGCCGCGGGCCATCGCCAGCTCGGCAGACACCCACGCCAGCCGCACAGGCAGCCGCGCGGGCGCGGCACCGGTCAACAGGTCGGTCGCACGGGCGAGCGCGGCCGCCGACGCCGGAAAGCGGCCCACCCCGAGCGCGTCGGCGGCCAATCCGATCAGCGCGTCGGGCCCCGCCTCGCTGTCCTCGCCGGCGAGCGCCACCGCCCGTCCGTCCCATCGGCGGGCGCGGGCATGCCAGCCGAGCTGACGCAGAAACGACGCGCGCGTGCTGTGCGCGAGCGAGGCCAGCGGGCCGGTGGACGCGATGCGGTGCACGCCCGCCAGGTCGGCCAGCGCGCTGGCATAACGACCCTGGCCTCCTGCTGCGACCGCGCGAAGCCACAGCTGATGCGCATTGGTGGCCGCGGGCAGTGGCCAGCGGCCCGGATCATCCCCGAATGCGGCGTCGGCCAACCCGGTTTCGGCGCTCATCGAGTCGGGACGCTATCAATACGGCCCGCAAATACCCGGTACCGCCGGGCACGCATTAGTAAGACTGTGAAAAATGCCATTGGTTAACAGTTTGTGCTGTGCAGGTTAATTCGATGTCAACCGCCTACTGGGCGCCGAGAAATCCGTTGGCGACACGGGTCGGCTCGATCAGCACAAACACCGAGATGTGGCCACCCAGCGGGCCTTTCGCTACCACCGCCCGAGTTGCCCACGGGGGCCAGCGATGAACGTGACGTAAATTCTCAGCCTGCACGTATCGCCGTGAGCACATGTTCGGGCTATTGACTGAATTTCGTGAGCACCCCTAGTTTGTGTGCACGAGTAGTCATCGGCGACTTGCGCTCGGATCGGTTCCACGACTCACGCACTCCTACGGTGTGAAAAGAGTGTGCAGAGAGGGGTTTTCCAATGCCACAGCCGCAGCAGCTACCTGGACCCAACGCCGATATCTGGGATTGGCAGATGACCGGGCTTTGCCGAGGTGTCGATTCAGGGATGTTCTTCCATCCCGACGGCGAGCGCGGCCGTGCCCGCGCACAGCGCGAGATGCGCGCCAAGGAGATGTGCCGTCAGTGCCCTGTGATCACCCAGTGCCGCTCGCATGCGCTGGCGGTCGGCGAACCCTATGGCATCTGGGGCGGACTGTCCGAGGCCGAGCGCGAAATGTTGCTCAAGCGTGGCATCCGCCGCGCGTCCTGATCATTGCGCCGATTCATCCGACGATCCCCGGTCCGCACCGGCCGTTGCCGACGCAGGCTCCTTTGGTGAGGTGCGACGAGGCCTGGCCAACCGGACGACCCCGTAAATGACTGCCGCAGCGACGGCGATCACGCCCAACCACGGCAGCAGCAGGCCGAGGAGCAGAACCAGGCTGCCAACCACCGAAACGAGGGCATCCCAACCGCGTTCGATCTGACCGGTGAACCCTTCGTACTGCTTCGGCGCAGGTCCGCCGACCTGCTCGGCGACGAAGGTGGCGTTGACCGTGCTGTATTCGATTCGATCGCCGAGCTGATCGCGCTGTGCGCGCAGACTGTCCAGCTCCGCCTGGCGCTCCGAGAGCGCACCCTCGGCTTTGATCAGCGCGTCGGGATCGTCCGCGTCGCGCATGATCGCCAGGAGTCGATCCACCGAGGTCTGCAGGGCCTTGATCCTCGCGTCCAGGTCGACACGCTGCGCCGTGACGTCCTCGGATGTGGTCTCGGCGTTCAGCACCTTGCCGAGGGTCTTCAGCTCGCGCACCACTTCATCGAGTTTGTCGACGGGGACCCGCAACACCATCGAGGTGCGGGCCAGGCCCCGCTCGGAGCCCGCATCCTCCGAGCGGCTGTCCACCCGGCCATCCGCGTCCTCGGCGAGGATCGCGGCCTTGTCCGCGGCCTCGGACGTGTTGTCCACCGTGACGGTCATCGACGCGGTCTTGACGACGTCGCGCTGGGCTTCGACCGGCGCTTCGGGCGGTGGCGGCGGCCCGAAGGCCGGTGCCGGCGCAGTGACGGCGTCCTTCATGCCTTCCGTCGGCATGGCGGTCATCGCGCCGCCGCTCTCTGGTGCGGTGTTCGGGCGTGCTCCCGAGCAAGCCGTCAGGACGCCCAACACTGCGATGCTCGCAAGCGCCAGCGTCAACCAGCCGCGTCTTGATCTGCCCGAATTCCGTTTCATGATCATTAACCTTGCCACCGGCTGTGGAAACCGACAACGACGCAGCAAAGGGCCCTATCCGGCGACCGATTTCAGGTTTCAGGCCGAGACGAGCGGCTTGAGGGCCTCTCCGACCTCGGTGATGACCCCAGGCGTGTAACCGTGGGTAGGCAGATTGACGATCACACCGTCCACGCCGACGTCGAGCACGTTGGTCTTGATCCGCTCGGCGACCTGTTCGGCGGTGCCGCGCACGGCGCGTCCGCCGACCGCCTCGGGGACATCGCGCCGGGTGTCGTGGCCGTCGAGCACCACGGTCAGCAGCGTCGAGGTTTCCAGGGTCGAGGGATCGCGCTGGGCTTCCTCGCAGCGCTGCTTGAGCACATCGAGCTTGTGCGGCAGCTCGGACATCGGGGTGATCAGGTTGAGGTGGTCGGCGTAGCGCGCGGCCAGCCTGAAGGTCTTCTTTTCGCCGCTGCCGCCGAGCATGACCGGGATGTGGTCGCGGTACCGGGGCTCGTTGATCGCGCTCTCGGTGCGATACCACTTGCCAGAGACGGTGGGCCGTTCGCCGTGGAGCATCGGGAGGATGATCTGCAGCGCCTCCTCGAGCTTCTCGAATCGCTCTGTGAATGTGCCGAATTCGAAGCCCAGTTGCTGATGTTCGAGCTCGAACCAGCCGGCGCCAAGGCCGAGGATCGCCCGGCCGCCGCTGACCACGTCCAGCGTCGAGATGGCCTTGGCGAGCAGCGTCGGATGACGGTAGGTGTTGCCCGTGACCAATGTCGACAGCTGGATGTTCTCGGTCGCGCTGGCCAATGCCCCGAGCGCGGTGTACGCCTCGAGCATCGGCTCGTCCGGTTCGCCGAGCGTCGGCAGTTGGTAGAAGTGGTCCATCACCAGGACGGTGTCGAAGCCGGCGGCCTGCGCCTCCAGGGCCTGCGCCTTCACGGCAGGAAAGAGTTCGGCGACGGGAGCGCCGTAGGAGAAGTTGGGAATCTGTAGTCCGAGACGAATGGTCACGCATTTGTACAACAGCCGGGCGGCGCGAATCGATTCCCTGACCTGATCTGGCCGCGCCATGGGCCGAACGTGCAGTTTCGTACGCGACACGCCAGCGGCGCGTACGAAAGCGCACAACCGTGCCCGCACCATCGATCGGCTCAACATCTCGTCGCGCACAAGAGTTCTCGACGCGGTGTTCGTTAGTTCGACGAGGCGGCGGGTAGAGCCCGTAGCCGGGCCTGACTAGTCAGCAGAACTCAGCGCCGACTGCCCGGCCAGACGTGTCCTGCGGACGCGGCGGCGGACCTGAAGCCGGCGCCTGCGCACCTTCCACGAGCCCCATTCGCCGAGCGTGACGCCGGCGGCGAGCGCGGTACCTATCGCCAGTGCGCTCAGCACCGAAGCGAACCCGACGGCGTGCTGGTCGTTGAGAATCGCGTAAATGCCGTGCAGCAGGGCAAGACCCGGCAACAGGGGCACGATGCCCGTGATCGACACCACGAGTGGTGGGGCGAGGTTGCGGCGTTCCATCAGCCGCCCGACCAAACCGATCGGCACCGCTGCGACGAACGATGCCACCACGGGACCCAGACCCGCGCCCTGCGCCAGCAGGAACGCGGTGGTGCCCGCGGCTCCACCGAACGCCGCAGCCATCGCCGCGGATTTTTCGGCATAGCAGGCCAGTGCGAAGGCCGCAGCGCTCGCCGCGCCGAATGCGACGCGCGCGGCCAGCTCTGCCAGGGCGGGCGGTGGGCTCGCACTGATCGCGACGAACGGCGCGCCGAAGCGGCTGGCGAGGTGCAGCACCAACGCGACGCCGGAGATCGTCGCGGCGGTCATCATGACCAATTCGAAGAAGCGGCCCGCAGCGGTGACGGGGGCACCGGTGATGACGTCGCCGACCGAACCCACCAGCGAAAGGCCGGCAAGGAGGACGACCAGTCCGGCAGCGATAGCCACCGTCGGTTCGAAATTCAGTCCCAGCTTGGGGCTGAGCCAGTAGAGCGCCAGCGCGGGCGCCGTCGCGATGGCACCGCCGACGGCGTATTGAAAGAAGAAGGGCAGGCCATGCCTGTTGAGTTGCCGGTTGACGCGGTCGATCGCCATCGCGCTCAGGGCGCCGACGAGACACGCCAGCAGGCTGGCGCCGAGGGTTCCCGCCGTCGCGAATGCCAGCGCACCCCAGGCCAGGGTCGCGATCCAGCGCTTGTACGGGTGCGGCGCGATGATGATCGCGTCGAGCTCGTCGCGGGCCTGCGTCGGCGGCACCTCGCCCGCGCGGATCCGACTGATCAGGCGGTCGACGGCGGCCAGCCGGCTGAAGTCCATCGACCGGGATTGCACGATGTGCAGCGTGCTGGCCGAGGGCGACGACGGCCCTCGGTAGGCGGAGAGATGGATCGTCGTGTTGATGACGTCGACCTCGCACCGCTCGACGCCGTACGCCGACGCGATGGCAGTGACCTGGTCCATCGTGGCAGTGGCAGGCGTCCCGGACGCCATCAGGATGGCGCCGATGCTCCCGCCAAGATCGAGCACCTCGCCGACTTGCGCGTAGTACGCATCGTCGCGGCTGCTGCGCTCACGATCGGTTATCCGGGGCAGGCTGTCGGTCGGCGGATCGGTTTCCCGAACCATGCGGCTCAAGATCTCGCGTTGACGCGCACGCCAAGGCTGGCCCGCGTGATCACGGGTCAACGGCACAGCACTCCCCCTTTAGTTACTACAGTCGACTCGCAGGAAACAACGAGCGTGCGCAGGCGATCGTTCCGTTTATCGCCATGAGCCTGCGGTGTTTTCGCTCACATCGAACTTTCCGTTGATCGGGCGAGGAGGAACAAATCTGTATGGACCTTGATGAACGCATTGAATGGCAAGGGCGCGAGATCGCTTGCGGCCGGTGGGGCGAGGGACCGGCCGTTGTCTTCTGCCACGGCACACCCTTTTCGTCGGTGCTGTGGAGACCCTTTGCTGACGCGCTCAGCCGCGACTACACCGTGCACTTGTGGGACATGCCCGGCTACGGCCAGTCGTCCAAGCATGCCGGCCAACCAGTCGACTTCGGCGTGCAAGCGGAAGCGTTCGCGGCCGTCCTCGATCACTGGGGCCTGCAGCGTCCGCACGTGATCGCCCATGACTTCGGCGGTGCGGTATCGATTCGCGCGCACACCGTCGGCGGCCGCGACTTCGCATCGCTGATGCTTGTCGACGTCGTCGCAATTCCACCAACCGGCTCTCCGTTTTTCCGTTTCGTGCAGTCCAATCCGGGACTGTTGGACCAGCTTCCGGGTTACATCCACCAATCGATCGTGCGGACATACATCGAGAACGCGAGTTTGCGTGGCCTCACGGCGGAGGCCGTCGACGAACTGACAACGCCCTGGATCGGCGAGGAGGGGCAACCCGCGTTCTACCGCCAGATCGTCGACTACGACGAGCGCTACCTCGAGGAGAACGAAGAGCGACTACCGGCCGTCACCATTCCGGTCCGCATCGTATGGGCAGCACAGGACGGCTGGATACCCGTCGAACGCGCGCACCGTCTGCAATCGCTAATCCCGACAGCGACGCTGCACATCGTTCCTGATAGCAGTCACCTTGTTCACCACGATGCGCCGGTGGCACTGATGGACCAGCTACGAAGCTGGCTCGATTCACGCGCAGGCGTGCACCTCGAATCTCAGCCTTCCGTGTAGCGGTAGGTGCCAATGGTGCACACATCGATGCGATTACGCACCAGCTCCTCGCCGTCATCAAACACGGCTTTGAAGTCGTAGAGGCACGCTTCGGTGCCGTCATCGATGTTGACGTTGACCGACTGGCCGACTGGCAGCACGTCCTCGCCGAGAATGTCCTCCTGCCAGTCGTCGACGCCGATGTTCGAGGCGAAGAACTGCACGATCGTGTGCTGAGTCTCGTTGAGAATCAGCACATTGCGGTCTTGCGCATTCGCCGGGGCGGCGGTCAGACCGATTAGTGCGACGGCCGGCACCGCGATGCTGAGCGTCAATTTCTTTAGCAACGTGTTCATCGGTAACCCCCTTTTCGAACTGAGCCGCAGCTCTCTGCGGCTATGTCTTCGAGGGGCAAACTTAGCTGGCGTCCCGCGTCAACGGAGCCATTTTGACAATCCAGGGTATTTAGTGAGTACAGACGCCTGAGCTCGCTCAAGTGGCAAGAGTCGTCAGGCGAAGCACCCGTCGACGAAGCAACATCCGACCATGGGGGCGCGGTATGGCTCGACATCCATCCGGCCGCTACATAGCAAACACCCCCGGCGCGCTGAGCCGGGGGTGCTTCCTGTTCAACTTCTAGTGAGCGTGGCCGTGGTGGCCGTGGCCGTGGTCCTCTGCCTCCTCGGCAGGCTTGTCCACGATCGCCGTCTCGGTGGTCAGGATCATCCGCGCCACCGACGCGGCGTTCAGCACCGCCGAGCGGGTCACCTTGACCGGGTCGACGATTCCGTCCGCCGCGAGGTCACCGTAGGTCAGCGTGGCGCCGTTGAAGCCGTGCCCTTCTGGCAGCTCGGACACCTTGTTCACCACCACTGAGCCGTCAAGCCCGGCATTGGTGGCGATCCAGTACAGCGGAGCCGCCAGCGCCGACGCGAACACCTCGACACCGAGCGCCTCGTCGCCGCTCAGCCCTTCACGCAGCTTGTCCAGCACCTTGCGGGCGCGAATCAACGCAGAACCGCCGCCGGGGATGATGCCCTCCTCGACCGCAGCCTTGGCTGCGGACACGGCGTCCTCGACGGCCTCTTTGCGCTTCTTCAGGTCGGTCTCCGTGGCCGCGCCGACCTTGATCACTGCCACGCCGCCGGACAGCTTGGCCAGCCGCTCCTCGAGCTTTTCGCGGTCCCAGTCCGAATCGGTGGACTCGATCTCCGCACGCAGCTGCGCCTTGCGGGCATCGATGGCGTCCTTGGTGCCGCCTCCGTCGACGATCACGGTGCTGTCCTTGCTGACCACCACGCGCCGCGCGGAGCCAAGGACGTCCAGGCCGACCTCGCGGAGCAACAAGCCAACGTCGGGGTTGACCACCTGCGCACCGGTCACCACTGCCAGGTCTTCGAGGAACGCCTTACGGCGGTCACCGAAGAACGGCGCCTTGACGGCGACGGCCTTGAGCGTCTTGCGGATGGCGTTGACCACCAGCGTCGAAAGCGCCTCGCCCTCAACGTCTTCGGCAACGATCAACAGCGGCTTGCCGCTCTCGGCGACCTTCTCCAGCAGGGGAAGGAGGTCCGGCAGCGAGCTGATCTTGTCGCGGTGCAGCAGCACCAGCGCGTCTTCGAGCACCGCTTCCTGGGCGTCGAAATCGGTGATGAAGTACGCCGAGACGAAGCCCTTGTCGAATCCGACGCCCTCGGTGACCTCGAGCTCGGTGTTCAGCGTCGAGGACTCCTCGACGGTGACGACGCCGTCGTGGCCGACCTTGGTCATCGCCTCGCCGACGAGTTCGCCGACCTCTTCGTCACGCGAGGACACGGTCGCGACCTGAGCGATCGACTTCTTGTCGCTCACCGGGGTCGCGGTTGCCAGCAATGCCTCCGAGACGGCGTCGGCGGCCTTGCCGATTCCGAGGCCCAGCGACATCGGATTCGCACCCGCGGCCACGTTGCGCAGCCCGGCCTTGACCAGTGCCTGCGCAAGAACGGTCGCGGTGGTGGTGCCGTCGCCTGCGACGTCGTTGGTCTTGGTGGCCACCGACTTGACCAGCTGCGCACCCAGATTCTCGAACGGGTCTGTCAAATCGATCTCGCGGGCCACGGTGACGCCGTCGTTGGTCACGGTCGGGCCGCCGAACGCCTTGGCCAGCACCACGTGCCGGCCGCGCGGGCCCAGCGTCACGCGGACTGCGTCGGCGAGCTTGTCGACGCCGGCTTCCAGTGCGCGGCGCGCAGTTTCGTTGAACTCAATCTGCTTGCTCATAAGTGTCTTTCCGTATGACGCATGCCGCCCCGGACATCACCCGCACGTACGGGGATCTCCGGGGCGGAACACGAGTGCTTACTTGTTGACGACTGCCAGCACGTCGCGCGCGGACAGAATCAAGTACTCCTCGCCGTTGTACTTGATCTCGGTGCCGCCGTACTTGCTGTAGATGACGACGTCGCCCTCGGACACGTCCAGCGGAATCCGCTTCTCGCCGTCCTCGTCCCAGCGGCCGGGGCCAACTGCGACGACGGTGCCTTCCTGCGGCTTCTCCTTGGCGGTGTCGGGGATGACCAGACCAGATGCGGTCGTGGTCTCGGCCTCATTGGCCTGAACGAGGATCTTGTCCTCGAGTGGCTTGATGTTCACGCTCGCCACGATGGAGCCCTCCACTTAGTTCGGGTGTCGATCCGGGGTAACTCCCCGGAACTGTCAATTACCAGGTGTTTCGGCATAACGTCCGTGCCTCGCGCCGTCGTCGCGGGTGCCGGAACAGGGGTTGGGCGCCTGCCACCTAGCACTCTATACATGAGAGTGCTAGCACTCAAGGTCGCCCCGCGACTACCGCGCGTGGGCCATCCGGAGGTCCCCGAAAAAAGCGACCACCAGCGGGTTGAACAGGTCCGCGCGCTCCCACTGCAGGAAATGACCCGCGCCGGGCAGGACGACGGGCCCGGCGCGGTTGGTGAACGCCACCTCGCAGGTGTGCAGGAAATCGGGGCCGATCACCTGGTCGTCCATCCCGTACAGGATCAAGGTCGGGATGTCGACCTTGCGGTCGAGGATCGGTGGCTCGCTCATCGTCCTTCCGTGCATGAGCTGGTAGCACGCCCAGCCCGCGCGCAACCGCTCCTCGGTGGAAAACGGTTCGGCCATGAACTCCGCGTCGGCCGTGGTGAACGTGCCCGGCGAGGCCCACAGCCGGTGTCCGTAGAACTCGGAGATGTACCTGCGCCGCTTGGCCACGGTGTCGAGTTCGGCGGCCAGCTCGTCGGGCGTCGCACCCTGCCGGTGCCGGTAGTCGGCCGTCGGTCCGTCAGCGAGTCCACGAATCGAGGCGATGTCGATGCCGGCTTCGGCGAAGTCATGGAACAGGAAGGGCGGCACGGAGTCGAAGAACACCAGCTTGTCAACGAAACCCGGATAGCGGTGCAGCAGATCGCAGGCGATGGCGCCGCCAAGGTCGCCGCCGACCACGCCACACCGCTCGTGGCCGAGCACATCGTGGACGAGAAGGTAGAGGTCGCGGCTCCAGGCGGCGAGGTCGTACACGTCCGCGGCAGAGACGTCCGAATCGCCGTAGCCGCGCAGATCGGGCGCGATCACTTCGTAACCAGCCTCGACCAACGCGGTGATGTTGCGCCACCAGATGCGTTTCGTCTCGGGATACCCGTGCAGCAACAAGAGCGGGTAACCGGCCCCGTCCTTTGGACCTTCGTGCACGAACGCCAGCGACAACCCGTCGCGATTCTCACTGGCCGGCACCTCGCGGCGATGGATCGAGAACGCGTCCGGTCCGGGTGTGGCGGGTTGCGGGGGCCGCAGACGCAGGTCGTAGTGCACGACAGCGAGTGTGCCGCAGTTACCGGTCGAATTTGCCCGGATCGACCATGAGGTGTGCGGACACGTCGCCGATCATCTGCACGTCGACCTGACGGGCGGTGAAGTACCAGCCGGTGTCGTCGCTGCCGAAGCTGTCGCGATAGCGACCGACGACGATGGGCTGCAGCGGCACGGTCTCGGTGTCCTGAATGACGCAGAACGTAGACCTGGCGGCGGCCGTCCCGTCGCCGTGCAACTCGACGATGGGGTTGAGCACGAGGTGCCGGGTGCGCGGCGTGTTCGCGTGATCGGGGTATCTGCGCGTCGTCGATGCGAACAGCCTGACGATGTTGTCCGCACCCGAGACACCCCGTGGGCCGGACCCGCCGAACGTCGCACGCGCCAAAAGCGCACCGACGCCGTCGAAGTCGCCCGCGTCGATCAGCTCCGCGTAGCGGTACAGCAACTCGGTGACGGCAAGCTTGTCCTCGGCAACGCTCAACCGACCTGTCCCTTCACTACCGGGAGGCCCGGGTCGCTGGCGACGTCCAGCGGCGACGGCGGGGCGCCCGCGGCGATCAGATGGGCGGCGAACGAGGCGATCATCGCGCCGTTGTCCGTGCAGAGCCGCGGGCGCGGGATCCGCAGCGTCAGCCCGTTGGCGGCACAGCGTTCCTCGGCCAGCTCCCGCAGCCGCGAATTGGCCGCTACCCCACCGGCGATCAGCAGCGTCGACACGCCGAGATCGGTGGCCGCGCGAACAGCCTTGCGCGTCAACACATCGGCCACCGCTTCCTGAAAGCCGGCCGCCACATCGGCTTGCGCCGCGTCGGGATGGCCCTCCACGTAGCGCGCCACAGCGGTCTTCAGGCCGGAGAAGCTGAAGGCGTACGGCTCGTCGCGCGGTCCGGTCATGCCGCGCGGGAACACAATTGCGTCGCGATCGCCTTCGCGGGCCAAGTCGTCGAGCACTTTGCCGCCGGGATAACCAAGGCCCAGCAGCCGCGCGATCTTGTCGTATGCCTCCCCTGCCGCGTCGTCGACTGTGCTGCCGAGTTCGACGATCGGTTCGCCAAGTGAGCGCACATGCAGCAGGCTGGTGTGCCCGCCGGACACCAGCAGGCCAATGCATTCCGGCAGCGGCCCATGGTCGTATACATCGGCGGCCAGGTGGCCACCCAGGTGGTTGACGGCGTAGAACGGAACCTGCCACGCGGCCGAATACGCCTTGGCCGCAGCAACTCCCACGAGCAGTGCGCCGGCAAGGCCGGGTCCGATCGTGGCCGCGACGATGTCGGGCTTGACCACCCCCGCCGCCGTCAGCGCGCGCCGCATGGTCGGGCCCAGCGCCTCGAGGTGTGCCCGCGAAGCGATCTCGGGCACGACGCCGCCGAACCGGGCGTGTTCGTCGACGCTGGAGGCGACCTCGTCGGCGAGCAGCGTCACGGCGCCGTCCGCGGACAGTTCGGCGATGCCGACACCGGTTTCGTCGCATGAGCTTTCGATGGCCAGGATCACTGTCATGATGGATCTCGTCTCATCGTGTAGGCATCGGCGCCGCTGGCCCGATAGTACCGGCGGCGCATACCGACGTTGACGAAGCCCAAGCTCTCGTACAGTGCGATCGCGGGTTCATTGTCGGTGCGCACCTCGAGGAAGATCGTGCCACCCGAGGCATACTCCAGCAGGTCGGTCATCATCCGTCTGCCGATGCCCTGGCCCTGGTACACCGGGTCCACCCCGATGGTGTGAATCTCATACTCGTAAGGTCGCTTTCGGCCCAGCCGGGAGATTCCTGCGTAGCCGACGACCTTGTTGTCGGCGCGGGCGGCGACGTAGCGGATGTGCTTGGCCTCGAGCTCGGCAAGGAAAGCCCGCGCCGGCCATGGGTCGTCGCCCTCGAACAGCTGCGCTTCCAGCTCCGCGCACCTGGCGGCATCGGCGCGGGTCAGTGGGCCGTATTCGATCGTCATCGATTCCCCACCGACGGTTTGGCGTCGGGACGGCGCAGGTACAGCGGGATCAGCGGCGCAGGGTCGGCGGCCCAGTCGACGGCCCGCACCAGCCCTGCGGCGGTCGGGTACACGGGCGGCTCGGCGAATGCTGCTGTGGCGCCTGGCACGTCGGCTGGCGCTCCGACCGCTGGTCCTTCGACGCGCACCCCGTCCCGGTAGCGGGCCCAGTACACCTCGCGGCGGCGGGCGTCGGTGACCACCAGCGCATCACCGGTTCTTTGGATGCCGATGGCGTCGAGGCTGCACACGCCGCGCACAGGGATACCGAGAGCGTGGCCGTAGGCGGCCGCGGTGGCCATCCCCACCCGCAGGCCGGTGAAAGGTCCTGGCCCGCAACCCACTACGACGGCGTCGAGGTCCTCGGCCGTGAGCCCTGCAGCGGCAAGCGCGCCCACGATGTTCGGCGTCAGCTGCTCGGCGTGCGCGCGGGCATCGACGGTGACCTGTTCGGCGAGCACCTCGACGTTCTCGGCGTCACGCCTGACGACGCCCGCGGTCACCGCCGGGGTCGCCGTGTCGATGGCCAGAATCACGGTACTCATGGCCGGCTCCACTCCCAGATGGCCGTGCGCACTTCGGTTTCCGGGCCGCGCTCGAGCCGGATGTCGAGGTGACTGTCGGAGAGCCGTTCGGCGAGCCCTTCACCCCACTCGACGACAACGACGGCGTCGTCGAGGTCGGTGTCCAGATCCAGCGAGTCGAGTTCGGCCAGCAGGTCAACGGATTGGTGGTCGAGCAGCCGGTACAAGTCGACGTGAATCATCGCGGGCGCGTCGGGTTGCCGGGCCCGATGGACCCGTGCCAGCACGAACGTCGGCGAGATGACGGGACCCTCGACATCCATCGCTTGGGCGATTCCCTTGGCCAGCACCGTTTTTCCGGCACCCAACGGTCCCGCCAGCACCACCACGTCGCCTGCGCGCAGCTGCCCGCCGAGTCGAGCCCCCAGCGCAATCGTGTCCTCGGCGGTCGGCATCTCCGCGGTGCCCGAGAGGCGCTCACCCATGGCGCATGACCCGATCGCGAACGCGTCGGGTGATCGCGACCAGCTTGGACGGTGCGGCGCGCTCGACGAGCCGGACCAACGCGTCGTCGATCACCTCGGGTTGTTCGAGCTGTACCAGATGTCCCGCGCCACCGACGATCACCAGCTCGGACTTCGGCAGCGCCGCCGCCATCTGCTCTGAGTACTCCATCGAGGTGAGCAGATCTCGGTCGCCGCACGCGATCAGCGTTGGCACCTTGGCGAGGGTGGTCAGCCCCGCCGTCTCGTCGTGCACCTCCAGCGCGTGCAGGAACTCGACCAGAGTCGCGATCGGCGTGTCGTGCATCATCTTCTCGGAGAACGCCACGACGCTCGGGCTGATCTTCTCGTCTCCGTAGGAGGCCGCCCGCAGAATCGGCGCAAGCACCGATTTGGCGGCGTAGCGGGTTCGGTGCACGGTTTTCGGCACGTACCGCGCGGCGAAGCGGGCCGCCTCGAGCGCCGGATTCTTCAGGATCTCACCGAGCGGTGACCGCGAAACACCTTCGGCCGCAGAGGCGATCAGTGCCGCGCCGACGATCCTGTTCGGGTAGCGGCGCGGGAACTGCCGAGCGTGCGACAGGACCGTCATGCCGCCCATCGAGTGCCCGACCAGGACCACAGGACCGCGTGGTGCCATCACGGCAAGCACCGCCTCCAGATCCTGACCCAGCTGGGCGACCGTATACGTCTCCGGCGGGGCTTCGCCGGACTGTCCGTGTCCGCGGTGGTCGTAGAACACCATCCGGACCTGTGTGCCCCACTGCTCGGTCAGCCGGGCCCGCTGAAAGTGAAAGGCTCCCATGCGCAGACAAAAGCCGTGTGCGAAGACCACGGTCAGGGGCGCGTCTTGCGGGCCGACCTCGCGCACGGCCAACGGAACCCCGTCCGCGGTGGTGACGACGACGCTTCTGTCGGCGTCAAGGAGCCCGAAATCTTCGTCCGAATACGGGTCGTCGACAGTGACGCGCCTGCGCATGGATCGTGCGAATGAAACGCCCGCGGCGGTGCCGACGGCGGTCAAGCCTGCTGCCCCTGCCAGCCAGCGCGCACCGGACCTGCGGCCGCGTGGCCGTCCAGTCTCCTCTTCACTCAACGACTTTGGCCCGCCGCATGCGTACCGCGGTACGTCCTGACCACCCTGCCCCGGGGGCTGGTAACGACCTCGTAGTTGATGGTGCCCAACAGTTCGGCCCAGTCCTGAGCGGTGGGCTCGCCCTGCGTGCCCGGCCCGAACAGGATCGCTTCGTCCCCCTCGGCAACGTCGACGGGCCCCGGCCCGAGGTCGACGACGAACTGGTCCATGCAGATCCGTCCGACGCTGCGTCGGAGCTCGCCGTTGATCAGCACGTCGATGCGGCCGCCGAGGGTCCGGAACACGCCGTCGGCGTAGCCGATCGGCAGCAGCGCCACCGTGGTGTCGTGTTTGGCGATCCAGGTGTGGCCGTAGGAAACACCGTCGCCTGACTTCAACGAACGGACAAGCGCTACAGGGCATTTCAGCGTCATCGCCGGCCGCAAACCCATGTCACCCCGCGAAGGGATGGGGGTCTGCCCATACACGGCGATTCCCGGCCGGACCATGTCGAAGGCCAGGTCGGGCCGGGTCATCGCGGCCGGCGAGTTGCTCAGGTGGGCAAGTTCGAAGTGCACCCCCTGGTCACCGGCGTGAGTTCGCATGCCGCGCAATCGTTGTGCCTGGACGTCGTTGAACGGGTTGTCCGGGTCGTCGCCGTGCGCCAGGTGCGACATGATGCCGCGCAGCCGGATCGCCCCGTCGGCCTGCGCGCGTCGCAGTGCGGTCAGCATCGCGGGGTACTCGGCGGCACCGACGCCATTTCGGTTGAGCCCGGTGTCCACCTTGACGGTGATGGTCGCACTGCTGCCGGTGCGCTGGGCCGCGGCGAGCACCTCGCCGAGCTGGCGCTCGGAGGACACCGCGAGCTGGACATCGGCCTGCAGTGCGGGCCCGAAGTCGGTGCCAGGGGGGTGCAGCCACGCCAACAGCGGGGCGGTGATGCCGTCGCGGCGCAACGCCAGCGCTTCACCGACAGTCGCGACGCCGAGTTCGGCCGCCCCTGCCGAGAGCGCGGCGCGGGCCACCGGTGTCGCGCCATGGCCGTAGCCGTCGGCCTTGAGGACGGGCATCACCTGGGCCGAGCCTGCGCGGTCGCGCAATAACCGCACGTTGTGCTCGATCGCGTCGAGATCGACAACCGCCTGCGCGGCGCTGGTTCCCAGGTCGGTGGCATCGGTAGTCATGTCGCCCCCGATTGTCCCAGAACCGCAAATATGCGGTATACGCCTCAAGCGCCGAGGCCGGTCGGTTGAGGACACTAAGTGCGTGCTTTTGCCCCGAAATTGGGATCGGTAGGCGGCCAGGCCCGCTTTACTGGACCGCAACTGGCAACGCCAACGGGGCGGCGCCCGACGAAAGGAAGCGATCTTGAATCGGATCACGCGGTTCGCGACCATGCTGCTCGTGGTGGCCGGCGGCCTCGGCGTGGCCGGGCTTGGCACGGCTCAAGCCCAGGGTCCCAGCTATAACGGCGGCAACTGTCCGCCCGGTGTCACGTGCACCCACTGGTTTCCTGGTGATCCTGCGCCTCCTGGCAGTCAGGTGCTGAGTTGGGACTGGAACGTCCCCCACGACTGGTACTGGAACTCCGAGGGCATCGTCGACGTCACGACCAACACGATGTATCCGTGGTCCGGCTCGCCGCATCCTGCTGGGCCGCCGCCGGCCCCGGTCGGTGCGCCTCCCCCTGCGGCGACGCCGCCGCCGGGGATGCCGTTCTGCAGCCCGCGCGGAGCGCTGATCATCATCCCGCCGATCTGCGACGAGATCGGCTACGACTGGCCGCCGGGATCGCTGCGGCGCTAGGAGCTAGTGCGCGAAGGGCTGCAGCTCGTCGAAGTGGCCATCCGGCTTGAGTTCGTCGAGGTGGGCCAGCACGGTGATGGTGTCGTCACGCAACGCCCGTGCCAGGTCCATCGAGAACCCTTCCCGCACCACGACGCGCAGCACGGTGACGTCGTTGGCGTTGTCCGGCATGGTGTAGGCGGGCACCTGCCAGCCGTAGGCGCGCAGGGCGTGCGACACGTCGAACTCGGTGTAGCCGCGCTTGCCCTTCAGCCGAAAGCTGATCACCGGGATGGCCGAGCCGTCGGTGATGATCTCGAAATGCTCGCTGTCCCTCAGCCCGTCGCCCAGCCACCGCGCCGTCTGCGAAAGGCAGTGCATCACCTGCCCGTAGCCGGCGCGGCCCAGTCGCAGGAAGTTGTAATACTGCCCGACGACTTGGTTGCCGGCCTTCGAGAAGTTGAGTGTGAAGGTCGGCATGTCGCCGCCCAGGTAGTTGACCCGGAAGACGAGATCGTCGGGCAGGTGCTCCTTGCTGCGCCACACGACGAATCCGATGCCCGGGTACGTCAGCCCGTACTTGTGCCCGCTGACATTGATCGACACCACGCGCGGCAGCCGGAAGTCCCATTCCAGATCGGGATGCAGGAACGGCACCACGAACCCGCCGCTGGCCGCGTCGACGTGCACGGGAATGTCCAGTCCCCCACCGGCGGCCAGCTTGTCGAGCGCGGTGCAGATCTCGGCGATCGGTTCCAGTTCGCCGGTGTAGGTGGTGCCGAGTATCGGCACCACGCCGATGGTGTCCTCGTCGATGTTCTCCAGCACCTGTTCGGGGGTGATGACGTAGCGGCCCTCCTCCATCGGCAGGTACCGCGGCTCGACGTCGAAATAGCGGCAGAACTTCTCCCACACCACCTGCACGTTGGAGCCCATCACCAGGTTCGGGGTGCGCGAGCGCCAGTCCTTTCCTGCCTTCTCGCGCCAGCGCCACTTCAATGCCAGCCCGGCCAGCATCACGGCCTCGCTCGAGCCGATGGTGGATACGCCGACAGCGCTGTTCGGGTCGTCGTCGCGCAGATCCTCGGCGTGGAAGAGGTCGGCGACCATGCAGACGCACCGCTGCTCGATCGCGGCGGTCGCCGGGTATTCGTCCTTGTCGATCATGTTCTTGTCGAATGTCTCGGCCATCAGCTTCTCGGCCTGCGGGTCCATCCAGGTGGTGACGAAGGTCGCCAGGTTCAGCCGCGAGCTGCCGTCGAGCATCAGTTCGTCGTGGATGAATCGGTAGGCGGCGTCGGGCTCCATCGCCTCGTCGGGCAACCGCAGCGAAGGGACCGGCGCCATCGCCAGTCGCCCGGTGTATGCCGGGGCGATCTGCGGGCCGTGAGTGCGCTTGCGCGACATGGCGATTCCTTTTCGTTAGAGGGAAGCGATGGCAGCACGAACATGCGCGAGGATGCGCGATGCGGAGGTCGGGGCGGGATGCGGTCCTGGGTCGGCGGCCGACAGGTTGGCGGCGCGGGCGTGCACGAAGGCCGCGGCGGCGGCGGCCTCACCAGCGGGCAGCCCGGCGGCCAGTAGCGCGCCGATGATCCCGGACAGCACGTCGCCCGATCCTGCGGTAGCCGCCCATGACTGGCCTGCGCGGTTGAGGTAGACGGGCCCGCCGGGTTCGGCGATGACGGTGACGTTGCCCTTGAGCAGCACGGTGACGCCCAGCTGGTCGGCCAGCCTGCGGGTGGCGCCGACGCGGTCGGGGCCGGGGGGTGAACCGGCCAGTCGCGCGAATTCCCCTGCGTGCGGTGTCAATACGGTCGGCGCGTTGCGGTTGACGACGAGGTCGGGGTGCGCGGCAAGGATGGTCAGCGCGTCGGCGTCGACGATCACCGGCAGGTCGGACTCCAGTGCGAACCACAGTGCGGCGGCGCCGGTGTTGTCGGTGCCAAGGCCCGGGCCAACGACCCACGATTGCACCCGCCCCGCCGCGCTCGCACTTGGCGCCGCGACGACCTCGGGCCAGTGCGAAACCACTTCGGCGGCAGCGCTTCCCGCGTACCGGACCATACCGGAGGTGGCGGCAACCGCGGCGCCGGTGCACAGTATCGCGGCGCCGGGATAGGTGGCCGAGCCGGCGAGAATTCCCGTGACGCCCTGGGTGTACTTGTCGTCGGTGGCGCCCGGCACCGGCCAGCGGGCGACGACGTCTGCCGCCTCGAGACCCAGCATGTCCGAAGGCGGCAGGTCCAAGCCGATATCGACCAACTCGACCCGGCCGCAATCACCCAGCGCATGAACGGGTTTGAGGCCCCCGAAGGTCACCGTCAACGCCGCGTGCACGTGCGGCTCTTCTGCGGCGCCGGTCTGCACGTCGATGCCGCTGGGGATGTCGACGGCCACCACAGGAGCGGTGACGCCAGCGAACACCTCGGCGGCGTTCGGCCGCAACGGGCCCGAACCCGAGATACCAACGACACCGTCGATCACCAGATCGGTTGCGGCCGGGATGCTTTGCACGAGCGCACCGCCAGCGCGGGTGAATGCGGTCAGTGCCGCCTTGTGGGTGCGGTCGGGATTGAGCAACACCGCGGCGGCGGCCGCGCCCCGACGACGCAGGAAGGTGGCCGCCCACAGGGCGTCGCCGCCGTTGTCACCGGAGCCGACCACCGCGCAGATGCGGCGGCCCACGACCCCGCCGGTGAGCAGAGCCAGTTCACGCGCGATCGCGGTGGCCAGTCCGAACGCCGCCCGTCGCATCAGCGCGCCTTCGGGCAACGAGGCGAGCAGCGGCGCCTCGGCTGCGCGGATCGCATCGGCGGAGTAGTAGTGCCGCATCAGCTCCCGTCCCGCTCGAATTGCCCGCGCCTGACAACGTTACGTGCCAACGCTGGTCTACGGTCACAGTTATGGGCCGATTGCGGATTGCGGCGGCGATGCTCGCCGTCATCGCAGTGCTGACCGGATGCGGCGCGGTGGTGGATCAGGTTGTTCGCGAATCGCCCACGTCCGCGTCGCTTGTGCCTGCCAGGCAGGTCCTCAGTCAAGACGCCGTCGCGGCATTGGCACGGCCAAGCGTCGTCAAGGTCCGCGGGCGAGCAGAAAGTTGCCAGAAACTGCTCGAAGGCAGCGGTTTCATGGTCGCGCCGGCCAAGGTGCTCACCAACGCCCACGTCGTCGCGGGAACAAACTCGGTCACCGTGGACGCCGACGGCAAGGAGTTCACCGCACACGTGGTCTCCTACGATTCGAACGCCGACGTCGCGATCCTCGATGTGCCGGGGCTCACCGCACGTCCAGTCGGCTTTGCCAGCTCCCCTGCGCCCGCGGGCGCCATCGCCGTGGTCCTGGGGTTTCCCAAGGGCGGCCCCTTCGTCGCGCTCCCCGCCCGCGTCGACGAGATCATCGACCTGAAGGGTCCTGACATCTATCGCACGACGACGGTGACGCGGCAGGCCTACCTCGTCAACCTCGGCGAGGCGAAGGACATCGAGGGTGTCAGCGGTGGCCCGCTCATCGACATGGAAGGCCGAGTCTTGGGCATGTTCTTCGGCGCGCAGGTCGACCACCCGGACACCGGTTTCGCGCTCGCCGAAGCGCAACTGGCGCCGCACCTGGCGATGACCGGCAATACCCGGCCGGTGCCGACCGGCGCCTGCGTCAGCTGACCACACGCCCTATCGTCACCGCAGCCTCCCGCAACCGATCCGGGTTGTGTGCCGCGTAGCCGAGCACAAGACCGGGCGGCCCCGGCAACCGGCGATGCCAGGACAGCGGATGCACCAGCACACCGGCGTCGCGCAGCTCGTCGGCCAACGCCGTGTCGTCGGCCGACCCTTCCGGCAGCGTGACCAGCAGATGCAAACCGGCCGCGACACCCTTCACCGACGCGGCGGGCAACTCGGTCGCCAGCGCATCGAGCAGCGCGTCGCGCCTGGCCCGATGCCTGCCGCGCACCAACCGGACATGGCGGTCGTACTCACCGCTTTCCAACAGCCGGGCCAGCACGAGCTGCGGCACGGTCGGGCTACCGAGGTCGCTGGCGTGCTTGGCCGCGACGAGGTCGTCGTAACGCCGGCGCGGCGGGGCCAGCCAGCCCAGCCGCAGCGCAGGCGCCAGGCTCTTCGATGTGCTTCCGGCATAAGCGATCCGGTCAGGTGCGGCGGCGTGCAGCGCAGGAACAGGGGCACGGTCGTAGCGGTACTCCGCGTCGTAGTCGTCCTCGATCACCAGGTGCGCGTCGACTGCCCAGGAGAGCAGTTCGCGCCTGCGGTGCGGGGCGAGCACCACTCCCGTCGGAAACTGGTGCGCCGGTGTGAGAAACGCGGCGGCGGCATCCGTCGCGGCCAAACAATCGACCCGGATCCCGTCATCGTCCACTGGAACGGGTACGGGCCGCAGTCCCCAGTACGCGAATTCGTCTACGGCGCCGCGTGATCCGGGATCCTCGACGGCGATGGAGTCGATGCCTTCGCGGCAAAGTTGTTGTGCCAGCAGCGCCATGGCCTGTGCGACACCGGAGACGATGATGAGGTCGTCGGGTCCTACCCGCAATCCACGTGTGCGCGCGAGCCACGGTGCGAGGGCAGCACGCAACCGCGGATGGCCACGCGGGTCACCGTAGCCCAGCTCCTCCGGCGGCGTCTCGGTCAGGACGGTGCGCTCGGTCCGCAACCAGAGGCTGCGCGGAAACGCGGACAGGTCGGGCACGCCTGGGGACAGGTCGACGCCTTCGCCGATCGGCCGCCGGGGGCGCGGCAGCCGCGGCGGTCCTGCCCGCAGCACCGCGGGTCGGGGACGTGGCCCCGGGACGCGGGCGGGCTGGGCGAGCACCGTGGTACCGCCACCGCTGCGGCCGCCGACCAGCCCCTCGTCGGTGAGCCGCCGGTACGCCTCGACGACGACTCCGCGAGAGACCGCGAGGTCGGCGGCAAGAACGCGGGTGGCGGGCAGACGGCCGCCAGGGGCCAGCCGCCCGTCGTCAATGGCGCTGCGCAGCGCGTTCACCAGCCAGTCGGTGAGACCGCGGGCGGGCGCGTTGGCCGGGTCGAGCAGCAGGAAGTCCGCGCCAACCGCAATTTGGTCCATTTAAGAGGCCCGTCCTTGGTGCTGTTTGTCGGACCATCTTCGCGCGAGCATGGCATGGTGTCCAGCACCCTTCGCGCCAGCATCTCGGGCGCACTCGGTATGACGTTTGTCGGCGGCAGCGTCGCGGTGTCCGGTGTTCTCGCCGACGCTCCCCTCAACACGGCGCAGGCGCTGCGCTACGCGATCGCGTGCGCGCTGCTGGTCGCGTGGGTGCGGGTGTCCGGGCGCCGGTTGCATCGGCCGCGCGGCGCCGAGTGGCTGTGGCTGATCGGGGTCGCCGTCACGGGCTTGGTGGTGTTCAACTACGCGCTTGTATACGGGTCGCGTCATGCCGAGCCTGCGGTGCTGGCGGTCGCGGTGGCCTGTGTGCCCGTCGCATTGGCCGCGATCGGGCCGCTGCTGGAGGGCCGGAGTCCGCGAGCCAGGATCTTGGCGGCCGCAGTTGTGGTCAGCGCGGGCGCGATCGTGGTCGAGGGCCTCGGTCGCTCCGACGCCATTGGTCTGCTGTGGGCGTTGACCGTGTTCGTCTGCGAGGCGGGTTTCACGCTGCTGGCGCTGCCGCTGCTGGTCAGGCACGGGCCGGAAGGCGTTTCGGTGCACACCACGTGGATCGCGGCGACGATGTTCGCCGTCGTTGCCTTGAGCACCGAAGGGTGGAGGGCCGCAGCCGCTTTCGATGTAGGCGACCTGTTGGCGATCGGCTACTTGGCGGTGGGTGTTACGGCGGTGGCGTTCATTCTGTGGTACTCGTGCGTGCACTGGCTCGGCGCTGGCAGGGCCGGCCTGCTCACCGGCATTGCACCGATCGCGGCCGCGGCCATCGGGGTGCCTTTGACCGGCGCGCCCGGACCGGCGGTGTGGGCAGGCATTGCGTTGATCGTCGCCGGTCTGGTGTTGGGGCTTGGCGCTAAGCCCGCCGAATCTGAAGATGTTCAGGACAATTTGGCGGATTCACACGCATAGCTCAGGCTCGACGCCAGAACGCCTCGGCCGTTTCGGCGACCTTCGCCGGATACTCGCCGTTGATGGCATGCGATGCGTCCGGCCACACCTCGACCTGACCGCGCGGCAACAGATTTCGGGCCCGTGTCGCCGCGCGCTCGGCGTTGTGGATCACGCTGCGACCGGCGATCAGCGCGAGCACGGGAATGTCGAGTGTGCGCAGTTGGTCGTCGGTGAACAGCTTGGGCATCGGGGTGCGCAGCTTGAAGTCGGTTGATCCGGCGGCGATCAGCGCTGCCACCAACGGCGCATCGTCGAGCTCGGCGCCGCCTGCGATCCACCGCAGCACCCGACGAAGAACCGCGTCGGGCACGCCAGGAAGGTACATCGCCATCGACGCCACGATCGTCTTGGCCGGGATCGTCGCGAACGTCATCGCCGGGTCCAACAACACCAGCGACGCCGCTCGGCCCGGACGCCGAATCGCGGCGTTGGCCGCCGTCCAGCCACCCATCGACACCCCGAGCAGGTGCACCCTGTCCAACCCCAGCCCGGCCAGTGCCTCGTCGAACCATCGCGCCTGATCGTCAGGGCCCGTGATGGTTTGGCGCTGCACTGACATTCCCGCCTCGCCGAGCAGGTCGACGCAGTAGACCGTGCGCCGCTCGAGCAGCGGCGGCAGGTTGTCCCCGTACATCGGCGTCGACGCGTTGCGGCCAGGAAGCAGCACCACCGGCGTGCCCTGCGAAGGCCCGTCGAATCGGTAGACCCGCACGGTGCCGAACGACGTTGGTACGTCGGCCTGTTCGCGCGCCGGTGGCAGATCGGCCATGGCTGCGTGGTAGACGCCGAGATAATGTTCGCGGGCGTGCTCGCCCCTGAAGTGTCCGACCTTGGGTGCCGGCACTACTCGACGGTGACCGACTTGGCCAGGTTGCGGGGCTTGTCGACGTCGTAACCGCGCGCGCGTGCCACGCCGGCGGCGAACACCTGCAGCGGGATCGTCGACAGCAGCGGCTGGAAAAGCGTTGACACCGCTGGGATTTCGATCAAGTGGTCGGCGTACGGACGGACGGTGTCGTCGCCCTCCTCCGCGATGACGATGGTGATCGCGCCGCGGGCCTGGATCTCCCGGATGTTCGACATCAGCTTGGCGTGCAGCGTCGAGGCGTTCTTCGGCGACGGCATCACGACGATCACCGGCACGTTGTCCTCGATCAGCGCGATCGGGCCATGCTTGAGCTCACCGGCGGCGAACCCCTCGGCATGCATGTAGGCGAGTTCCTTGAGCTTGAGCGCGCCTTCGAGCGCCACCGGATAGCCGACGTGGCGGCCGAGGAACAGTATCGTCTGCGACTTGGCGAACTGTTCGGCAAGAGCCGACATCGGCCCTACGGTGTCGAGCACCCTGGCCACCAGGTCCGGCATGGCCTCGAGGTCGCGGTACTCGCGCTCCACCTCGTCGGGATACTTGGTGCCGCGCGCCTGCGCAAGAGCAAGTCCGACAAGGTAATTCGCGGCAATCTGCGCCAGGAACGTCTTGGTCGACGCGACACCGATCTCCGGCCCGGCGCGGGTGTACAGCACCGCATCGCATTCGCGGGGTATCTGGCTGCCGTTCGTGTTGCAGATGGCCAGCACCTTGGCCTTCTGCGTCTTGGCGTGCCGCACCGCTTCGAGCGTGTCGGCGGTCTCACCGGACTGGGAGATGGCAACGACAAGCGTGTTCTGATCCAAAACCGGGTCGCGGTAGCGGAATTCGCTTGCCAGTTCGACCTCGACGGGGAGCCGCGTCCAGTGCTCGATCGCGTACTTGGCGAGCAGCCCTGAGTGGTACGCGGTGCCACACGCGACCACGAACACCTTGTCGATCTCGCGCAGCTCTTGGTCGGAGAGCCGCTGCTCGTCGAGCACGATGCGGCCGTTCGCGAAATGACCGAGCAGGGTGTCGGACACGGCGGCGGGCTGCTCGGCGATCTCCTTGAGCATGAAGTAGTCGTAGCCGCCCTTTTCGGCGGCAGAAGTGTCCCAGTCGATATGGAACTTGCGGAAGTCGTCCACATCGCTGCCATCGAAGTCGGTGATGCGGTAACCGTCCGCGGTGACCACCACGGCCTGGTCCTGGCCGAGCTCGACGGCGTCGCGGGTGTATTCGATGAACGCGGCGACATCGGAGCCGACGAACATTTCGCCGTCGCCGACGCCCAGCACCAGCGGCGTGGAGCGGCGGGCGGCGATGATTGTGCCCGGCTCGTCGGCGTTGGCGAAGACCAGAGTGAAGTGGCCCTCGAGCCTGCGCAGCACGGAAAGCACCGACGCGGTGAAGTCTCCTGCGGTGTCGCCGTGGTTGTACTGCTGGGCGACCAGATGGACGGCCACCTCGGTGTCGGTGTCGCTGGCGAACTCGACCGCGGCCGCTTCCAGCTCGGCGCGCAGCGTCTCGTAGTTCTCGATGATGCCGTTATGGACGACGGCGATCTTTCCCGCGGCGTCGCGGTGCGGGTGCGCGTTGCGATCGGTGGGCCGGCCGTGCGTGGCCCAGCGGGTGTGGCCGAGGCCAGTGCTGCCGACGAGGCTGGCGGCCTCGGTTTCGCGGAGCGCACCTTCCAGGTTGGACAGCCGGCCTGCCCTGCGGCGCACCGTCAGCCCGCCGTTGCCGTCCAGCAGCGCGACGCCGGACGAGTCGTAGCCGCGGTACTCCATCCTGCGCAGCGCGTCGACCACAACATCGCAGGCAGGGCGCTGCCCGACGTAGCCGACGATTCCACACATAGGCATCCAGGGTAGTGCAAGCGCCGTCTACCGCCTCCTACGCTACGGTCGTCTGGTGGCCCGCACGAAGAAGCTGTTCGCCGCTTTGACCCGGCGCGGCCCGCACCGCGTCTTGCGTGGTGACCTGGCCTTTGCCGGTATGCCAGGCGTGGTCTACACGCCCGAATCCGGAATGAATCTGCCCGGTGTCGCATTCGGTCACGATTGGATCGCGAAGGCAAACCGCTACCACGGGACGCTCGAGCATCTGGCGTCGTGGGGCATCGTCGCCGCCGCACCCGACACCGAGACCGGTCTGGCGCCGTCGGTGCTCAACCTGGCGTTCGATCTGGGGTCGACACTGGACATCATCGCGGGCGTGCGGCTGGGGCCGGGCCAGATCAGCGTGCACCCCAGCAAGCTGGGTGTCGTTGGTCACGGCTTCGGCGGGTCGGCAGCGGTGTTCGCCGCTGCGGGCATGCCCGCGAAACCACAGGCGGTCGCCGCGCTGTTCCCGACCATCACCAAGCCGCCCGCCGAGCAACCGGCGACGTCGTTGCAGGTGCCTGGACTGATCCTGGCAGACCCCGGTGATCCGATGTCGCTGCGATCCAATGCGGTGGAGTTGGCACGGGTGTGGCGCACGGCCACGCTGCGCGACGTCAAGGACGTGACGGCAGGCGGGCTGGTCGAAGGCCGGCGCCTGGCCAGAGTCGTGGGGCTCCCCGGCGCGGACCGCGGCACACAGAAAACGGTGCGGGCGTTGTTGACCGGGTATCTGCTGCACATGCTCGCTGGCGACAAGGCCTACAAGGACTTCGCCGACCCAGAGATCGAGCTGCCCAAAGCGCTTGTGATGGACCCCTTCTCCGACGATCCGGTCGACCTTGAGAACAAGGTCGTCGCGCTTTTGAAGCCCTGAGCGCAGCCAACCAACCGGTTGGGACTATAAATCAATGATGCGGACAGGGATCTTTCTCAGTTATGCCGATGGCTTCCTGGAGGCCGTCGACCAGGTCGTCGAACTGGAGAAGATCGGGGTCGACATCGCGTTGGTGGCCGAGGCCTACTCCTACGACGCGATCAGCCAGCTGGGTTTCCTGGCGGCCAGGACATCGACGATCGAGCTCGGCACCGGCGTCGTACCCATCTACATCCGCACTCCAACCTTGCTGGCGATGACGGCAGCGGGCCTCGACTACGTCTCGGACGGCCGGTTCCGGCTGGGCATCGGCACGTCGGGTCCGCAGGTGATGGAGGGCTTCCACGGCGTGCCGTTCGAAGCGCCGCTGGGCCGCACCCGCGAGGTCGTCGACATCTGCCGCCAAGTGTGGCGTCGGGAGAAGGTGCAGTACGAAGGCAAGCACTACCAGGTTCCGCTCCCCGCCGACAAGGGCACCGGGCTGGGCAAGCCGCTGCGGTTGATCAATCACCCTGTCCGCGACCGCATTCCGATCACCATCGCCGCACTGGGACCGAAGAACGTCGAGCTCACCGCCGAGATCGCAGAAGGCTGGCAGCCCGTGTTCTTCCAGCCGGACAAAGCCGACGACGTCTGGGGAGACGCGTTGCGCGCGGGTTTCGCCCGCCGCGATCCTTCGTTGGGCCCACTGGACATCATGGTGAGCGCACCGCTGGCCATCGGTGATGACGTCGACGACCGATTGTCTTGGGCCAAGCCACAGTTGGCGCTCTACATCGGGGGCATGGGCGCCCGCGGGAAGAACTTCTACCACAACCTGGCCACCAGCTACGGGTATGGCGGCGTGGCCAATCACATCCAGGACCTGTATCTCGATGGCAAGAAGGCAGAGGCCATCGCTGCGGTGCCCGACGAATTGGTACGCAACGTATCGCTGGTCGGGCCACGCGGATTCGTCAAGGACCGGCTGGCCGCCTACACCGAAGCGGGAGTGACCACACTGTTGGTGCAGCCGCTTTCCGCGGACCGCCGCGAATCCGTGCGCTACGTCGAGGAACTGCGCGCGCTGCTGCCGTAGGTGATTAGGGCCGATCGTCGGTGGCCTGTAGACTCTTTCGTAGCGGCAACGTCTGTTCTGCCTTTTGCCGCTTCTCGATCGTCATACCGAGCGCCGCGGGACCACCCGCGCCGGGCAGGACGACCACTCTAACTTTTCGGAGCACTTCACTTTGTCTGTTCAAACCCTCAGTGGGCCAACCATGTCCACTTTCGCCGACCTCGGGCTGCCCCAGGTCGTCGTCGATGTCCTCAGTGCCAACGGCATCGAGAATCCATTCCCGATCCAGTCAGCGACGCTGCCCGATTCGCTACGCGGACGCGACGTTTTGGGCCGTGGCCGGACCGGATCCGGCAAGACATACGCGTTCCTTTTGCCGATGGTGACGCGACTCACAGCGAGCCCGGCCAAACGGGTCGCCGGCCGCCCGCGGGCACTCATCCTTGCCCCGACACGTGAACTCGTGGCCCAGATCGACGCGTCCCTCGCACCGCTGGCCGCCGCGACGAATCTGCGCTCGGTCACCGTCTTCGGCGGCGTCTCCGCACAGTCACAGATTCAGAAGCTGCGCCAGGGCGTCGACGTTGTCATCGCCTGCCCGGGCCGACTGGAGGACCTGATGCGGTCCGGCCACGCCGACCTTTCGGGCGTCGAGATCACCGTGCTCGACGAGGCCGATCACATGGCGGACCTCGGCTTCCTGCCGCCGGTGAAGCGGCTGATGGACAAGACACCGCGCAACGGGCAGCGCATGCTCTTCTCAGCGACGCTCGACAGTGGTGTCGACGTTCTTGTGAAGCGGTACCTGCGCGAACCGGTTGTGCACAGCGTTGATTCGGAGCAGTCGCCGGTGGCCGCGATCGACCACCATGTGTTGCACGTCGACAAGGCGGCCCGCGTCAGCGTGCTTGCCGACCTCGCCGCGTCGCCTGGTCGCACCATCGTCTTCGCCCGCACCAAGCACGGCGCCAAGAACCTTGCCCGCCAGTTGAATTCGCGAGGCGTCGCCGCCGTCGAGTTGCACGGCAACCTGTCGCAGAACGCCCGCACTCGAAACCTCACGGCGTTCTCCGATGGTTCGGCCGGGGTGCTCGTCGCCACCGACATCGCCGCGCGCGGTATTCACGTCGATGACGTCAGCCTTGTCGTGCACGCCGATCCGCCCGTCGAACACAAGGCATACCTGCACCGGTCCGGCAGAACAGCGCGGGCCGGCGCCGACGGGACCGTGGTGACCTTGATGATCGACGATCAGGTGTCCGACGTTCGGCAGCTGACCCGCAAGGCGGGCGTGAAGCCGACGATCACCCGCTTCAGCGGCGCGTCGCATCCGGTTCTGCATCAAATCGCGCCGGGCGAGCGCACATTCGGCGAGCCGATCGTCATCGAACGGCCTGCACAACAGCCGGCTCAGCAACGCCCGCGCCGTCAGCCGCGCAGCCGCAACAGCGGCGGCATTGGCGGCGGCGGCGGTCGCAGCGGCGGGAGTTCGCGCACCGGCGGGGGTTCCCGCACCGGCGGCGGACGGTCCAACACCGCGGCGTCGTTCTCGGCGGGGTACTCGCGCGGGCGTTGATACACCCGGCACCGTTTTGCCGTTGCTCGACTTTTCCGGCCCGCGCCCCACGGCGCGGGCCGGAGTTTTCTCGTTGAGTCGGCGGTGTTCGCGAATTCGGCGCGGGACTACTCCCCAACCTGGGGCAGCTCGTCGGCGGCGATCTCACACGGGGTCTCGGTGGCGGACAACGGTTCGGGTGACGGCAATGGCTCGGGTGGCGGCGGCAAAGGCGCCGGCGTTGGCGCAGGCTCCGGCGGCGGTGGCGGCCCGGGTTCGACGAGTGGCGGTTCGATTGGCGGCTGTTCGCAGGCTTCGGCGGCGTCGGCGGCCGGCTCGACCTCCTCGGATTCGGTTGGCTCGTCTTGTTCGTCTTGTTCGTCTTGTTCGTCGAGCTCGTCCGGCTCTTCCGGCTCTTCCGGCTCGTCGAGTTCATCGAGTTCGTCGGGTTCCTCGCCCAGCTCTGCATCGTTTAGCGCTCCGTCGGCCGACCCCACGAGTCCGCCGAGGGCGTCGGAGAGCTGCTGACCGAATCCCGATAGGCCGCTTCCGATGTCGGGCATGCCGCCACCACCCATGGGCGGCATCGACCCCACGGGCGCCATTGCAGGCGCCGGGGGCTCGAGCGGGGCGGCCAGTGGCGGCGGCAACGACGGAGGCGACGGTGTCATGGGCGTCGCGGCAGGCGGTGCACTCCACGACGCGGGCACGCCGGCAACCGGAGCCGGTGAACTGGCGGCGGCCGCAGCGGTCGGAGCGACATCGTCGGAACGCGGTGGCGGTGTCCACGACGGACCGAGATCGCCAGGCACTTCGAACACCGCGGCCAACTCGGCGGTGAGCTCAGCCGTCGCGGCTTCGTACGAGTCCGCGACCGCGGCCGACGCAGTGCGCATCGCAGTCAGCCAGTCCGCGCGAATATCGTTGTCGACAAACGGCTTTACCTGTTGATCGACGAGCTCACTGGCCGCGGCGCGATCACCAGCACCCGTCGTCACCGTCTGCGCGGCGGCCAGCCACTCGGCGCGCTGCGCGACCCGGTCGTCGACGGCGATGGCCGCCGTGACTTTACTGTCGACCGCCTGCCACAGCCGGTCCCGCAGCGACGCGAGCGCGTCGGCTGCGGTACGTACCGCGGCGGCCGCCGAGGCCGAGGCTTCGCAGTGGCGGCGCAGGAATTCGCGCGACGCGTCCGCACCGTAGCCGGACCATGCACCCGTCATCGCGGCGAGCTGATCGTCCTGCCGGACGAGTGCCTGCTCCAACGCGGCGACCACGCGTTCGAGCGCCGCGCAGTCCGCGGTCAGCACCGCCAGATCGAGCCCGTCCTCACTGCCGTACCAGTCGCGCACCTGCGACGCGTGCGACGTCAGGTCCGGGCACTGGTAGCCGAGCAGATGGCACGCCCACACGTAGTTCTGGACGTTGTCGACCGCAAGCAGCCCTTCGGCCAATCGCGCAGTGGCATCAAGCTTCTCGGCCACCGCTACCCCACCCGACGTGCGAAATCGGTGTCGGCTGCAGCGTAGCGGTCCGCTGAGGTGCGCAAAGCCGAGGCGACCTCGGCGGACGCCCGCGACCATTGCCGAAGCTGATCCACGACGTCGTCGACCGCGTAGCGCAGAGCGTCACCGCGGGCGACGTGCATGCGGCCCGCGGTGGCACCGTTGAACGCCAACCCGCTCAGATGTGATCGCACGGCTCCGTCGATCATGTCGGCGACCGCGTCGTATTGCCGTGCGACGGCGATCAGCGCCGCGACGTCAACGCGGGCGGCATCTGGTTGTCCCATGCTTGGCTAGGACGCGGGCCAGGCCCGTCCGGTTCCATTGGATTTCAGCGCTCGGCGCTGACCTTCTCCGCGACTCGCACGGCCAGCTGTCGCGCGGTGTCTTCGTCGGCCGCCTCCACCATCACGCGGACGACCTGTTCAGTTCCGGAGGGCCGCAACAAGATTCGGCCGGTGTCACCGAGCTCGGCTTCAGCTTCGGCGACAGCGGTACGCACCGAAAGCGCGTCGGCCACGGTCGCCTTGTCAGCGACCTTCACGTTGATCAGCACCTGGGGCAGCGTGTGCATCGGCTCGGCAAGGGCGGCCAGGGTAGAACGGGTTTGCGCCATCCGCGACATCAGTCGTAGCCCGATCAGGATTCCGTCCCCTGTGGTGCCCAGCGCCGGCATGACGATATGGCCGGACTGTTCGCCGCCGAGCGAAAACTTCCCGGCGCGAAGCTCTTCGAGAACGTAGCGGTCGCCGACGCCGGTGGTGCGGACCTCGATACCCGCCGAGCGCATGGCCAGATGCAGACCGAGGTTGCTCATCACGGTGGCCACCAAAGTGTCGGAGGCCAGCTCGCCGGCTTCCTGCATCGCCAGCGCGAGCACCACCATGATCGCGTCACCGTCGACGACTCGGCCGGTGGCATCAACGGCCAAGCACCGATCGGCGTCGCCGTCGTGGGCGAGCCCAAGGTCGGCGCCGTAGGACACCACCGCGGCCTGCAGCGACTCCATGTGCGTCGATCCGCAGCCTTCGTTGATGTTCAGACCGTTCGGCTCAGCGTTGATCGCGATGACATTGGCCCCCGCCGCGCGATATGCCCGCGGTGCGGCAGCCGAGGCCGCGCCGTGCGCGCAGTCCACGACGACGGTCAGCTCGTCGAGCCTGGTGGTGAGGGCCTTTCCGACGTGCCGCAGGTAGCGATCCAGCGCATCCTCGGCGGCTACCACGCGGCCGATGTCCGCGCCGGTAGGCCGGATGCCGGGACCGGCTTGGACCAGCTCCTCGATGCGGTCTTCGGTGGCGTCGTCGAGCTTGTGCCCGCCGGGGCCGAAGATCTTGATGCCGTTGTCGGGCATCGGGTTGTGTGACGCCGAGATCATCACGCCGAAATCGGCGTCGTACGCGTTGGTCAGGTAGGCCACTGCGGGGGTCGGCAGCACCCCGACCCGCAGCGCGTCCACACCCTCACTGGTCAGACCGGCGATCACCGCGGCTTCCAGCATCTCGCTGCTGGCCCGCGGGTCGCGGCCGACGACGGCCACGCGACGCCGGGAACTGCTGGCCGCACCGAGCCGCTGAGCTGCTGCCGCCCCGAGGGCCAGCGCCAGCTCAGCAGTCAGATCGCGGTTGGCGACTCCGCGGACCCCATCGGTGCCGAACAGTCGACCCATGTGCTCAAACCTCTCATATGTGAGGCCCACAGAGCCAACTGGCGGAGCCGGCAGCCGCGCCGCCGCTTAATCGGTACCCAACCGAGACCGCGCGACGTCTCACCGCCCGCAGCTGGGACGATGCGGGCGGTGAGGACGTGCTAGTGGTTAGTTATTACCGCCGGGAGTGGGATTTCCGGGGGCCTGAGCTGGGCCGCCGCCAGGGGCCTGGCCGGATTGACCAGGAGTGCCGGCGTTTTGCGTCAGGATCACGTCACCGCCGGGCACATCGCAGACCGTCTGCTGGCCGTCGTCGGCGTCGACCTGCTCAGCGAGGATGTTGACATCGGAGATGTTGATGCCACATACCGCGGCGGCCACGGTGGCGGCCACGCCGACGTTCACATCCTCGAGAATCGTCACGTCACCAACGGCCACATTGACGAGACCGTCCTGCAGGTTGAGCGGTTGGGCGTTTGCGACACCCAGCCCGGCGCTGAACAGCAACGCCCCGCCCATCACAGCGCCAGCCGACGCCCTCTTCACGGTGCTCTTCATTGTTGATACTCCTTTTCAGTCGGGAAGCTCGGGACTGGTCCCCCGACGAGCTGACTGACATGCACTCGCCCACCAGCGGCAGAAACGGTCCGCCTACGCCCGGCGCGCCCTGCTTCCACCCGAAGGCTTCCTCGATCAACGCGAAGTCAAACCAAAATCTAAGAAACACAACATCTTTGGAGGGTACAATTGCGACGCCCTAATTAACTACCGCGTCAACGCGATTTTCACCGACGTACAGGTTGGGCGCTCTATAGACACTTCCGCTTTCGCGCCGCCAAACGTTACTGGCGCGCGTGAAAATACTTCCCTGGGGAACCAGACATCGTCCGGTAAACGAAAACCGCCGGGTTGCGTGTCGCATACCCGGCGGTTTCGTTGATCGATCAGCGCTTGCTGTACTGAGGCGCCTTGCGGGCCTTCTTGAGGCCGTACTTCTTGCGCTCGATGGCCCGCGGGTCGCGGGTCAGGAAGCCGGCCTTCTTCAGCGCGGGCCGGTCCTCGGGCTGCACGATGATCAGCGCCCGCGCGATGGCAAGACGCAGCGCGCCGGCCTGCCCGGACGGACCGCCGCCATCGAGGTGGGCGTAGACGTCGAAGCTGTCCACCCGGTCCACGGTGACCAGCGGGGCCTTGATGAGCTGCTGGTGAACCTTGTTCGGGAAGTACGCCTCGAGCGTGCGGCCGTCCAGGTGGAACTTGCCGGTGCCGGGCACCAGACGCACCCGCACCACGGCCTCCTTGCGGCGGCCGACGGTCTGGATGGGACGGTCGATCACGATGGGCTCACGGTGCGTGGCTTCGGCCGGGGCCTCGGTCACGGTTTCCGTTGCTCTCGGTGGTTTCTGCGGTCTCCGTGGCCTCTGGAGCCTCAGCGGTCTCCGGGGCCTCAGGGGACTCGACGGTCTCAGTGGACTCGACAGTCTCGGTGGTCTCGTTGGTCTCGGTCACTGGGCCACCTGCTTGATCTCGTACGGCACCGGCTTCTGCGCGGCATGCGGATGCTCGGGTCCGACATAGACCTTCAGCTTCTTCTGGATCTGATGTCCGAGCTTGGTGTGCGGAATCAT
The DNA here is from genome assembly GCA_963711755.1 of uncultured Actinomycetota bacterium. Classification (GTDB taxonomy): domain Bacteria; phylum Actinomycetota; class Actinomycetes; order Mycobacteriales; family Mycobacteriaceae; genus Mycobacterium. The sequence continues at coordinate 177,478 of CAVQFK010000022.1, read as the reverse complement.
GCCGAGGATCGCCTTCTCGACGACCCGATCGGCGTGCTTCTCCATCTCGTCGCCGAGTGCACGGGACCGCAGACCGCCGGGGAAACCCGAGTGGCGATGGAGGAACTTCTTCTGCAGCTTGTCGCCGCTGATGGCGACCTTTTCGGCATTGATGACGATGACGAAATCGCCACCGTCGACATTGGGCGTGAATGTCGGCTTGTGCTTGCCGCGCAGCAGATTTGCAGCTGCGACGGCGAGCCGGCCGAGCACCACGTCGGTGGCGTCGATGACATGCCACGTGCGTGTGGTGTCACCCGCCTTCGGCGTGTACGTAGGCACAGCGTTACCTTCTCTTCTCGGGTTGGTCCCCGGTGTCCCGGGTGCCGGTCAGGCGATTGCGGAAGGGAATCCCTCGGCGACCGACAGTGACCCGAGGACCCGGCGCTCCGCACGCCAACGAGGCAGCTTACCTGGGGGCGTCACCGCAGGTCAAAACGCGGTTACTCGCCGCGTGGGCCCACGCGCAAGCTGGGGACAGCCATAGACTCTGCGCGATGCTGATCGACATCGTCTTGGCGTGTGCCCCGCTCGTGGTGGCCGTGCCCGTTGTCGTGACACTCCTTGCCATACCCGTCAACTACGCGTCGAAGCGACTGCTGCAGAAGCGGCTTCTCGGCTCGCTGGCGGTGGTCGAGAAGCTGCCCCCCGCGATTGTCGGAAGTGTCCAGATCGCCCGCGACATCGATCGGCAGGCGCTGCACCTCGGCTACGTCACGCAGTATCCGCACCGCGGCCGCGAGCTGCGCAACATCGCGCTGATTGGTATCGGGCTGACCGGCGCCCTGCTGGTGTACTACGCGTTGCTGTGGGCTGACGGTCGGCTGCTGTATCTGCTGATGCTCCTGGGATTGATCGCGATCGTCGCGTTGTGGCTGGAACGCGTGGTGGTCAACTTCTCCCGCAACGATGCGCTTGTCCAGGAACTGTTCGCGCACTTCGGTGCACCGGAGAACCTGGTCCGGCCGCACACCGAACTGGCGCTCAAGGCGCCGGCCCTGTCGACGGCGACGGTGTTCCAGCGTGCCGCTGAGGTTCGCGACGCTAACCACGACGGGGCGTTGTCGACACTGGATTCGGTCAATTTTGTTCTGGCCCAAGCACATACACATAGAGCGTGGCGAAGGGAAGCGGGGCGGCTGACCCGCCGGGTGGTCCACGCTGATTACCGCGGCCACGCCGCGGACGCATACAACTGGCTGTTGCGCCACCTGGTCGGACCGTTCTTCGAGTGGCGGCTGCGGTTCCTGGACTGGCGCGAGCGGCATCGTCTCGCCAGGGCCGAGATCGTCGGCGACGTGTACAAGGCGGCATGGCTGGTCGCGCACTACCGCAACGAGCGCGGCCGACTGTCCCGGCACTGGTCCTATCTGCAGGCGCCGGCGGCCTGACTCCAGGGCGCTAGGGGCAAGCGCTTCAGCAAACGTAGGGAAAACCCCGATTCCTTCGTTTCGCAAAAGTCATACCGTTGCTGCCGGACGAACCACGGCGTTGCCGGGGACGACCCACTCCCATTCAAGATCAAACGGAGCAAAGATGATTCGTATCTGGATCGCAGCGACACTTGTTTGCACGGCAGCCGTCATCGGCGGGGCGCCGGCGGCTGGTGCCGACGTCTATTACAAGAACTGCACCGCAGCGCGCAACGCAGGTGACACTCCGCTTTATGTGGGTGACGCCGGTTATGCCGAGCATTTGGACCGTGACGGCGACGGGGTCGCCTGCGAGTAACGCGTGTCCGTGCAGCGTGGCAAAGACGGGTAGTCGACTACGCGTGCCTGGAGGCTGAAATTCGCCCTAGGCTCCGCTCCATCCGGCAAACGGATTTCGCTCGCCGGTCGGACCGGAAGGAAGCGCGCCATGACATCCAGGGGCTATCACCGATCAGTCGGTCTGTTGCTCGCGCTGGTGGCCGCGGCGGGTGCCAGCGCCGGCTGTCGATCGCCGTCTACCTACGACGACGTCGCACGAAATCTCCTCAAGTTGCGCAGCGGCACAGGTGCGGTCGACGAAGCGGCCGTGGCGCGGCGAGTCGAATCCGAGCTCAGCCCCTCGTTCGCTTCGGTGGGCAAGAGCGACGAGTCGTCGTTGTACGACGAGGCGTGCGAGGTCAAGAACATGTACGAAGCGGGGCAGATCAGCTCGGTGGAGGAAGGCGTCGACTGGCTCCAAACCCAAGGCAAGAGCTCGCAAGCGCGAGCCGCCTCCGTGGAGCAGCTCGCCCAAAAGCTCATCAAACTGAACAACAACCCTTCGTTCGTCGGCACATTCGAGATAACCGGCGACACAATCTGTTTGGCGCAGCCGTAGCTTGCGTTAGCCGCGTCGGGCGCCGTATCGCAGGCCGTCGATGAGTAGGTCGACCATGCGGTGGGCATGACCGGATTGTTCGGCATCCGCGGGCAGGCACAGGTTGGCCACTGCATGCAGCAGATCATTCGGCTCGACGTCGGCGCGGACTTCACCGGCGGCCGATGCCGAGTCGAGGAGCGCCTGCAGGGCAGGGCGCAGACGTAGGTCGAAGTAAGCGGGCAGTGCGTCGAAGGCAGGGTCACCCGAGTGCAGCGCCGCAGCCAGTCCCCGTTTGGTCGCGATGAGGCTGGCGTACCGGCGCAACCATCGCGCTAGGGCCTCGCCGGGATCCTGCTCGGCCGTCAGGACAGCGGCCGCGTCGGCGCACTCGTCTATTTCGTGCCGGAACACGGCCACCACCAAATCGGAGCGCTGTGGGAAATGTCGGTAGAGCGTGCCGATCCCAACGCCAGCCCTGGCGGCGACCTCGCGCACCGGGGCGTCCACACCGGACTCGGTGAACACCGACTTGGCCGCTTCCAGCACGGCGACGATGTTGCGTTGCGCGTCAGCGCGCACCACGTCGACCCCCTTGCATAACCGGAACATTGTTCCGTATAGTTAGTGGAGCACGGTTCCGCTTAATCCAGCGTACGGCATCGCTCCTGTTGGAGGGCATTCATGTCTGAAAAGCAACACCCCATTGGTTCCGGATTCACCGCGGCAACAACGGCCGACGAAGTACTGCACGGCATCGACTTGTCCGGCACAAACGTCGTCGTCACCGGCGGACACGTCGGGCTCGGCCTTGAGACCACTCGCGCACTTTGCAAGGCCGGCGCATCCGTCACCGTCGGAGCACGCAATCCCGACCGCGCCGCCCCTGCGCTGACCGGGATCGAGCGCGTCGAGATCGTTCAACTTGATCTCCTCGACCCGACGTCTATCGACGCCCTCGCTGTGCGGTACACAGATTCCGGCCGACCGCTTCACATTCTGATCAACAACGCAGGCATCATGGGCGGGCAGCTGGTTCGGGATGACCGCGGTTACGAATCGCAGTTCGCGACAAACCATCTCGGCCACTTTCAACTGACCATGGGCTTGCTACCCGCACTGCGCGCTGCTGACGGCGCGCGCGTCGTCAACGTGTCATCCGGTGGCCACCAAATATCCGATATCCGCTGGGATGACCCGCATTTCACCACCGGGTACGACGGTATGCTCGGCTACGGCCAGTCCAAGACCGCCAATGTTCTTTTCGCCGTCGAGTTGGATCGGCGATGGGCCGACGAGGGAATCCGCGGCTACGCCCTGCACCCCGGCATAGCGTTCGGCACCAACCTGGCACCGTGGATCACCGAGGACGAGCTGCGGGCCATGGGTGTGCTCGACGCGTCCGGCCAGCCCGTCATCGATCCCGACCGTGAGCTGAAAACGCCGCAACAGGCGGCCAGCACCAGCGTTTTCGGGGCGACCAGTCCTCTGCTTGCCGAGATCGGCGGTGTCTACCTGAAGGACAACGACATCGCACCTCTCAACAACAGCCCGGCGACCGTCGCCTTCGGCTCGGAGCCGATAACGTTGCCCGGCGTCGCACCGCACGCCGTCAATCCGGAGTCGGCGCAACGCCTCTGGGCGTTGAGCGAACGGCTGATCGCGGCCTAGCATCCAGCCGCGCATCAGGCTCTACACATGACTGTGCGGTCCCGAGGGCTCCCCTCCCTACGGGACCGCACAGAGCTTTGGGGGCTACGCGCCCCAGGCGTTCGCGGCGCTGCGATCGGTGGCCGCGACGTCGTCCGAGCCATCGCGCACGGCGTTGCCCAGACCGAACAGGATCTCGTTGAGCGCGCCGGCCGCCTGCTCCCACCTGGCCTGCTCGATGCGGTATGCGTCCGCGGCTTGCCGCGTCCAGATCTCCTGCAGCGGCGCGATCTGGGCGCGCAACTCGTCCAGTGCGGCGTTCAGCCGGGCGGACGTGCCGTGGATTTCCTGGCGGACCGTGTATTCGATCTCATCGAAGTTGTACGACAGCACGTTATCCATGTCGAGAGCTCCTTACAGGTTGGTTCCGACGGTGCCGATTTGATGCGAATGGGCTTCGGTGGCCTCGCGCAGTGTCTGCTCGTTGTAGCGGATGGTCTCAGCGATCCGCTGCAGGGCCGCATGGAGTTTCACCGATTCGGCGTTCCACCGGTCCACCACATCTCGGAACCGCGTAGCCGCGACACCTCCCCACACCGACGGCGGCACGCTCGTCATCCGGCCCATGAACGCTTGCAGCATCGCGCGGATCTCCTCGTTGCGAGCGTCGGTCTGGCCTGCGACCGCCGCCATGAGCTCGAAGTCGGTGTTGAGCGATCCTCCTGCCGGAGTCGTCATGAATGTCCTTCCGTGTTGTCCCTACGGTCACCAAGTTCAGACGTTGCGGCGCCGCATTCGGTTCCATCTCCGGCGCAGCTTTCAAAACACCGCGTGCGCGGACCGGATCGCTTGAGCACATACCTCCCGCACGATCTGCTCGCGGCCCTGCCCGCTCTGGCAGCCGATCGCGATACGCACGTCATCGTCGATGAGCACCGTCCAGACGACCTGATGCTCGGCGCGGTTCTCCCGATACGTCACCGCAGGCTTGCCCGCCCGACTGTCAGCGGGGTTGAAATCCACGAACACACCGTCCGGTTCCTGAGCCAGTGCCGTCCGGAGCATGTCGGCCACCGTCGCAAGCGTGAAATGCGATGGGATCGACGACTGCGTGACGTGCACGACGATATCGGCGTCTGACGGTGAGATGACTTGCACCCGAGCCGATCCCGGCCCCATCGTGACGCGCTGCACCGTCCACTGGACAGGCACCGTGACCCCGACGCGTCCTTCGACCAACAACGTCACCGGCATGCCAACAGCAGACGGGCCAGGCAGCGCGAAACCGGCACCGATCCCCGCCGCGCACACTGCCGCGCCGGCGAACACCGCAACCCCGCGGCGGTCACGGCGTCCAGGTGGCACCTCATCCACGACTCCTTCGCGCGCGCCCACCGCGGCGGCGCGACGCATCAAATCCCGCCCCGCAATTGAGGCCGAAACACCATTGGCGCGGAGCCGCTCGGCGATCGCCACGGCAAGACGGTCCACACCCTCGATCCCGACAGGGGCGTCTATTACGGCGGTTCCGCAAGCACCCACCTCACTGGCCACCGCACCTGGATCGTCCGGATTAACCACGCCGATGCCATCGAGCCCCGGCCAGGACACGACCACGAACTCGTCGGTGATCTCGATGACGGGTGCGCGCCCGTCGGAAAGAACCTCCGCGCGCGTTAGCTCGGCGACATTCGTCGCGACGCGGCGCGCGGCGCCGCACACAAGCGCGATGCGCGAGGACGTCCACCACGTCGGAAAGACCAGCACGAGTTCGTCGACCGATCCCCCGACCGCTGCGCCGAGCACCTCACCCCACACGTCCGCGACGGCCACGGGACAGTCATCGACCAATGCAATGTCGTCGTCGATGCATTCTAGCGCCGCCGAAACCCACTGCACCTCTACATCATTGGGGCCTCGGACAGTTCCGGGCCCGATCTCCACGACGACGGCCGTCACGGCGGATCGCTCCATGCCACTTGAACGAGCTGATCAGGATGGCCCCGCGTAACCATGGTCGCACGCCCTGGCGGCAGCGACGACGGCCGCACCGAACCGAGCAGGATGCCTTCGTCTGCGCTCGCGCTCATCATCAAGCCGATGCAGCCGCCGTCACGCAGCCGGGCCAGGACCGGATCGAACATCGCCCTGGCAGCGCCGCCAGACCGGCGTGCGACGACGACATGAAGCCCGAGATCCTTGGCGTGCGGTAGAAAGTCGGCAATCGGCGCCAACGGATTCCCGCTCGCTTCGGCCACCAGATCGTAATCGTCGACGACGAGGTAGATCTCGGGACCGGACCACCAGGACCTGTCCCGCAGCTGCCGCTGGGTCACCTTTTCACTCGGCATACGCGCCCGCAGGCAGTCCACAAGCGCGGGCAGACGTGACGCCAGCGCCGTCGCCGACATCGTGTATCCGCCGAGATGCGCGGACTCGACGACACCGAGCAGCGTGCGGCGAAAGTCGACAATCTCGAGTTGGGCCGCCTCCGCATCGCGGGTTCGCATGATTTCCCGGCACAGCAACCGCAACGCCGCGGTCTTGCCACACTCGGCCTCGCCGAGAACGAGGAGGTGGGGCTGCTCGGCGAAATCCGCAGTGACAGGCTGTAGCTCGCGCTCGCCGAGGCCGATCACCACCCGTCGGCCGGAAGGGTCGCCGCCCTTGGCAAGGACGGCACGATGGTCGACGACTGCCGGTAGAAGTTCGATCGGCGGGGCCGACCGCCCGTCCCATCGACTTCTGAGCCGCTGAGCACCTGCCACCACCGCCTGGGCCAGGTCCTCAGCGCTCGCCACACCGTCCAGGCGAGGCAGCGCAATCGCCATCTCACGCCCATCGCGAGTGATACCCCGTCCTGGCCTGCTCCCGGACAGCTGCCTGGCCCGCTTGCGGTCCATTTCGGAGTCCGCGGGGTCGCCGAGCCGAAGTTCGATGCGGGTTCCTATCTGGTCCTTGAGGGCCGGGCGAATCTCCGCCCACCGCGAAGCCGCGATCGCCACGTGGATGCCGAACGAAAGCCCCTGAGCGGCAAGCGCTGTGATCGGGCCTTCCAGTCGGTCGAACTCCTGGCGCAGCGTGGCCCATCCGTCGACGACGAGGAACACGTCGCCGAACCGATCCTCGGCGGCGTCGGTGTGGTCGGCGGCCCGCCGTCGCCGGTAGTCGGCCATCGAATCGATGCCAAGGCGGCGAAACTGTGCCTCCCGTGTGCGCATCAGGGATTCCATCACCACGACCGTGCGCCTGCACACCTCGACATCGAGCCGGCCCGCCACCGAACCCACATGCGGCAACGAACGCAACGACGACAACGCCCCGCCTCCGAAGTCCAGGCAATAGAACTGCACATCCGAAGGGCTGTGCGTGGTCGCCAACGCCATCACCAGCGTGCGCAACACCGTCGATTTGCCCGAGCGTGGAGCTCCGACCACCGCGATGTTTCCCTCCGCCCCAGCCAGTTCCGCGACCAACGGTTCGCGCCGCTGCTCGTACGGGCAGTCGACGATGCCGATCGGCACAGTCAGCGGCGAGTGCCGATCGTCCCTCGGAATCAGCATGTCCAGGGTGGGCGAGCCCGCCAGCGGCGGCAGCCACACCCGATGGGCCGGTGTGCCGTGGTCCGCGAGTCGCTCCACGACCGTCTGGAACAGCGTGCGACTCGGCGTGTGTTCAGCGGCCTGCGGCCTGGGTTCGGTGATCGGACCAACCGGCATGGCGGTGAACAACATCGGCTGCGCCGACTGTGCCGGGACCACCGGCACCTCGTCCCGCCGGTCGGGAGGTGGACCAGAAACGAAGGCCGTTTGGAACCGCACCAGTTCGCCGGAGGCGGTCTTCAGGTAGGCCGCCCCTGGCACGCTCGGCAGATGGTAGGCGTCGGGTACGCCCAACACCGCACGGGATTCGCTGGCGGAGAATGTCTTGAGGCATATCCGGTAGGACAGGTGGTTCTCCAGCCCACGCAGCCTGCCTTCGTCGAGCCGTTGACTTGCCAGCAACAGGTGCATGCCTAGTGACCGGCCCAGTCTGCCGATGGCGACGAACAACTCGGCGAAGTCAGGATGCTGGCTCAGCAGTTCCGAGAACTCGTCGACCACAATGAACAATGCGGGCAACGGCGGGATGGCCGCACCCTGTGATCGTGCGCGCTCGTACTCGCCGACGTTCGCGAAATTGCCTGCCACCCTGAGCATCTGCTGCCGCCGGTTCATCTCACCGGCGAGGGCGTCCCGCATCCGCGCGACAAGCGGCGCCTCGTCGGCCAAATTGGTGATGATCGCGGCCACGTGCCTGGCCCTTTCGAGGCCGAGGAAGGTCGCACCGCCCTTGAAGTCCACCAGGACAAGGTTGAGCACGTCCGGCGCGTGCGCGGCGATCATCCCCAGCGTCAGTGTGCGCAGAAACTCCGACTTCCCCGAACCCGTTGCCCCCACGCATAACCCGTGCGGGCCCATGCCGTTGCGTGCGGCCTCCTTGATATCGAGTTCTACGGGGTCGCCGTGCTCGGAGATTCCGATCGGCACCCGCAGGCTCGGGTGGTCGCGCATCCACTGCACGGCCGGATCGACACGGCCCGGGTCGTCGAGACCCGTCAAGTCCGCCCAGCCGATGGTCGACGAACGCCGCTTGGTCCCATCGACAGGTGCGGGCCGAAACGGAGCCAACCGGCGCGCGCACGCCAGCGCCTGGACCGGCGTCAGCCCGTCGGCCCGGGCGGTCGCTTCCGCACCGGGGGTAAGAAGCAGATGGCCCGCCTCGGTCGCGTCGCAACGCCCAGGACCCACTTCGAGGACGGTCGTCCCCTCCGACGTGCCACAAGCTTCAATCCGCACACCGTCGACGATCACCGCCACATACGGCGATACACCACTGTCGGCCAATGCCTCGGCGAAGGTCCGATACACCAATCGAGACGACCCCACCGCGTCGACTCCATGTGGATGCTGGTGGTGGGGAAGCCATTTCAACCATTCCCATTCTCCGCGGTTCTCGTCGCTGATCACGGCCGCGATCTTCACGTCGTCGGGGCTGTGCAGAATGGCCAGCTGGCAGAGGACGGCGCGCAGCAATGCTCGCGCGGCGGGAGCACCGCCGTCGACGATGAGATGCGAACAGTCCCGCAGATCGACGGCGATCGGCACGTCGCTGACCATCGCACGCTGCTCGATCATCCTGTGCAGCGCCGCCGACGTGACGGGGTCTACCTCGCCGGCGGGATCAAGGCCGGGCGGGACAATCCTTGTGCACAGCGGCTGGTCACCGATCCCCACCCGGATCTGGCAGAAGTCAGGATCCTCAGGGCCGCGCTCCCACATTCGGATGCCGCCCGCCAGCGTCCACAACGATTCCGGCTCAGGATGCCGCCAATGCAGTGACCGATGCTGATCCTCGGCGATCTGGGCGATCGCATCATCGACGGTGTCCAGGTACCGCAGATACTCGCGCCGATCCATGTTGAGCTCCGACGTGCGGTTGGCGCCACGGGCACCGTAGGCCAGCGTGCCGACCACCGACATCAACATCATCACCGGAAAGAACATGAACATCGGATTGCGCATCGCCCCGCCACCAGAGGTGAAGTACAGCGCCATCATCCCGACGGTGGCCACGACCATGGCCACGGGCAGCAGCCGCGCGAGCGGATTGCCCGGCACCGCCTTCGGGATGTCCGGTGGGCTTTGCACCGCGATCTCACCGTGAACAACCGCCGGCGCCTCAAGGCGCGGTTCCCGAATGAACTCCATCGAACAATGGACGTTGAGATCCGCCGTTCGGTTCCATCCCCAGCTTGACAAATTGCTGCACATCCACCGGTGCTGAGCGGCTTACGGTCGATCCGTGTCCCACTCGTTGTGCCGGTTGACCGTTCACGGCGGGGGCGACGATGGATCGTCGGCGGTGGACCTGGCCCTGCCGAGGGACGCGGACGTGGGCCTTCTCCTGCCATCGATCGTCGACCTTGTCCGCCGCGACACGGACCCTGCGCCGGTCGGTCGGTGGCGGCTCGCGCGGATCGGAGGATCTCTGCTCGACGAGTCGATGACGTTGAACGAAAACAACGTTCGCGACGGCGACCTCCTCGTGCTCAGCGCCGCAGAAGCGCCAGCGCTACGGTCGGTCTGGCAGGATCCGCACCGCATGGTTGCGGACGCCATCGGCAACCAGCGTGGGCCAGCGCCACGGATCATCGCCGTCGCTGCGATGTTGTGCGCGGCCGGCATTGGCGCGGCTGCGCTGTGGTGGTCGGGGCTGACCACCCGCGGGTACGGCCACCTCGCGACCGGCGCACTGGTAGCGGCTGCCGCAGCGGTCGGTGCGGTCGCCCAGCGCCGCGCCCACGACACATTGCCGTGTGCGGCACTCAGCGTGGTCGCGGCGGTGTACGCCGCTTTGGTTGGCTTCCTTGCCGTCCCCGCAGGCACGTCGGCCGCCAACGGCCTGCTCGCGGCTACCGCCGCGTTATCGACGGCGATCGTTCTGCTGCGCCTGACACGCTGCGGCACAACAAGTTTGACGGCCGTTGCCACCGGTACTGGACTGGCTGCGGCGACGGCGGCGATCTGTGTGGCATGGATAATTCCGGTTGAGGCCGCGGGCGCCCTGCTCGTCGTCCTTTCGCTGACGGTGCTTGGCCTCTCCGCACGGCTGTCGATCATGGTCGCCGGGCTGACCCCCGAGCTTCCGGCAGCCAGCGAAGAGCAGGTCGCCCTCGCCCATCAAACAACGACCGGTCTGGTCATCGGGTCGTCCGCCGCCGCGGCGTTGGGGGGTGTCCTCGTGGCGTGCGGCAGTCTCGATGGCGGACGTTCGCCGCTGAGCGCATCCCTGTTCACCGCCGTCGTCGGTCTGGTGGTGTTGCTTCGAGCGCGCACCCATTCGGAGATACCTCGTCAGATCGCCCTCGGCGCAGGCGCGATGGTCAGCGTTGCGGCCGCGCTCACGGTCACTGTCATTTCCGCACCAGCACAGGCCCATTGGGCGACACTGCTCACCGCTGCCTTCGGCGCTGCGGCTCTGGGTTGGCTACACGGCTACCCGGTCAGTCCCGTTCTGCGCCGTTCGGTCGAGGTGGTGGAGTACCTCTCGCTGGCGGCCGTGCTGCCCCTCGCGTGCTGGGTCGTCGGCCTCTACGGCCTGGTTCGTGGTCTGAGCCTGGCATGACGACCCTGCGCTCCATTCGAATCCTTGCCGCGGCAGTTCTCGGCGCACTGCCGGTTTACACCGCGCCGCCAGCGGCCGCGGAAACGCCGCCGGCTGTGGATAATTCGTTCCTGCCCAAGCCTGGCTCACCTCGCCCACCTCGTCGCACCGAGCAACACCAGCAATGCGCCACGTTCGCCACCCGCACCGACGATGCCCCCGACGCTAACCAGTTGTCAGCGCTCGACCTGCCCGGCATCTGGAAACTGAGCCGCGGGTCCGGTCAGACTGTCGCCGTGATCGACACCGGGGTGTCGCGGCACCGTCGTCTTCCCCACCTCATGCCCGGCGGTGACTACGTCTCCGCGGGCGACGGCACGGACGACTGCGACGGCCACGGCACCATCGTGGCCGGAATCATCGGAGCGGCCCCAGATCCGCACGACGGCGGCGCTTTCAGCGGAATCGCTCCCGATGCGACGGTTATCAGCGTTCGTCAGTCGAGCAACAAGTTCCGCGCCGTCGACGACGTGTCCGGGTCCGGGTTCGGCGATGTCGACACCCTCGCCATGGCGGTGCGCACCGCAGCGGACATGGGAGCGACCGTGATCAACGTGTCATCGGTGGCGTGCCTGCCCGCTGAGGGCGGGCTTGATGACCGGGCACTTGGCGCGGCGTTGTCGTATGCAGTGGACGTCAAGAACGTCGTGGTGGTCGCAGCGGCGGGAAATGTCGGCGGACCGGGCCAATGTCCAGACCAGAACCCGGCCGTTGACCCCGCACGGACGGGCTTGCCGAACTGGGACGACCTGAACGTCGTGGTGAGCCCTGCCTGGTACGACGAGTACGTGCTGACCGTTGGTTCCGTCGGCCCGGACGGTGCACCTTCAGAGTTCAGCCTTGCCGGACCTTGGGTCGATGTCGCGGCCCCCGGTGAGGACGTGGTGTCGCTGGATCCCGATGGCGAGGGGCTGGTGGACACCATGCCCGCAACCGACGACGCACGGCCGATCTCGGGAACGAGTTACGCCGCACCCGTGGTGAGCGGACTGGCCGCGCTGGTTCGATCGCGTGAGCCTGAGCTGACGGCCCGGCAGGTCATGCAACGCATCGAAGACACCACGCATCGGCCGCCCGCGGGCTGGGATCCCGTTGTGGGCCACGGTGTTGTCGACGCGCTCGCCGCGGTGAGTGGATCACGTACCTACCCGCCGACCCGCAGCGAATACTCGTCACGCACTACAGCGGTACCGGCAAGTGCTCCGCCCGATCCTGGGCCGCGCGACGTTGCACTTCGAGGGGCAGGGATCTGTCTTGCGATATCGGCCGCGACGATCGCGCTGGCGGCATCGGCGGGCCGGCTACGACGTCGGCCCGATGCTGTCGCGCACGACTGACGCGGCTTGCACACTCAGCTCAGGACCGCGCGGGAACCACGCCAACACCGGCCACGGCGCAGGTACCGGGGCGCTCGACAGCCCGAGTCGCGTGGCCGCATCGTCGTCATGCACGCCGAAGACGATCCCGGCGTCGGAGACGAGGTACAGGGGTCCCGCGTTCGCGCCTTGGCCAGTGATACCTGACGCGCGGACGTAGGCACTTCGGCTGTGCGGCATGACGACGTTGTCCACTTTGGGCCCCGTGCCGTCGGCCTGCACCAGCGCCATCGGTGCCCCGCCGGCGACCGGCAGTGAGTCACCGACCAGCAGTGCGGTTTTGACCTCTCCTGACGGTGCGGCTTCCCACTGCGCACACAGCACTGGATCCTGCGTGACGCCCGCATGGTCGGGAAACGATGCGACGGGCAGGTCGTGCACCAACGGCGCCGCTCCGATGACGTCCGGAGCGACGGTGATCATCTCGCGACGGTGTTGTGAGTCGCTGAACCGGATGAGGTCCGCGGCCACTTCGCCGATCCGCTGTACGCCATCGGCGAGCAGGACGTAGTACTCCGATGCCTGCGCGCGGACCACCCGCACCACGGCACCGACCGCGAGCCCCGGTGTCGAAAGCGGGCCCGACGATCCGGCGTCAGGGATGTGGGGCGTGGCGATCGGGGGCGCTTCGGGGATCGCATCCAGCAGAACACGCGAAACTGGCCGCGGCACAACGCCGTCCAGCCCAAGCGCACGGACGACCGCGTAATTACGAAGGTCGACACGGGCCCGCCACCCGCCGTGGAGCAGATAGGTCGTGGCCGCACTTTCGGTCTTCGGAGTCACCAGAACGCTCTCTCCGGCATCGGGCATGGCCTGGATTGCGCCGGCAACGACGGTCGTGGTCGCGGGGTCATCGCAGACCGCCCAGCCTGATTCGTCGCCCTTGAGAGGATCGGCGATAGTGGCAGGCGCACCCGGAATCCCCACCAGCGAACCACGGTTGGCAGCAGTAACCGCGGCTTCACTGACCGTTTCTGGACTCGCAGGATTGCCTGCGACCAACCGTGCCGACGCCAGATTGAGCACGGGATGCATGGTGTCGCCGATTCGGACGTACAGCGCTCCCGACTCGCGCGTCATGACGATCGGCGCGCTGCCGAGCGCACCCTGTGGGCGGACGAACGCCACGATGGCGCAGCCTGCGATCGCGATGACTGCCAATACACAACCGGCGATCAGCGAAAGCGCCTGTGCGCGAAGTGGATCGTCAAGCATCCGGACATCGCCTCGCACCACGGCGTGTTCCATCCTGCGCAGCAGGAAGCGGTAGCCACTGACCTGCAGACGAGTGCTCACCCCTACCTCCCCTGGTGGTCAGCCTAACGGCGCCACGAGGGGGTCGATGTCACTGATTTTCGGCGGGCCCGGTGTAGTACGGCCGGCCTGCGGCTTCCCACTCCCTGTACAGCTCGAAGAATGGCTCGCCGAACGGGTCCTGGCCTCGCAACGGCATCGAGCCGCGCCGGATGGTGAAGTCGTAGGGCGCGAACTCGCCGGCCCGCACGAAATGTATTTCGGCCAAGTCCTTTTCACCGAGCCGCCAGAGCTCGAGCGCCAGCCGGTACTCGGCACGGGCCAGCTGCTGGTCATCGTCTGGCATGAACTGATCGGCGCGCACCGCGGCGTCGGAATCGTACGGTTTTTCGCCGTCGACGATCCAGCGTTCCAGCACCGCGTGGTCGAACTCCGGCGCGTTCGGCCGCACGATGCGGTCGTCCTCGTCGATCCAGATCACGGTTGGCACGTTGCGAATCCCGTAGGCGTCGACGAAATCGCGGTCGGCGTCGATCAGCACAGGATAGGTCGCCTTGGCCTCGTCCACCCACGGCTGCACGGCGTCAGCGGATTCGTCGACGGCCACGGCCAGCACGCAGAAGTTGTTGTCGCCGAACCGATCCTGCAACCTCTGCCACGCCGGGAGGTCGTGACGGCAGCCGCACCACGACGCGAACGTCACCACCAGCCGCTTGCAGCCGCTGAAGTCGTAGACGCCCGCGCTCGATCCAGCAACCGTAGGCAGTCGCACGTCGGGCGCGGTCAGCGACGCCAACGATTCGGCGCGTTCGGCGGCCGGGTGTCCGATCACCGCCAGCCCCGCGGCCGCCTCGATCGCGACCGGCTGACCCACCGCGGCGCCAAGCGATGCCACGTCGATCCAGCCGTCCGGCCCCAGCACGGCGCGCCCTGGCACCAGCACACACGCGTCGTCCCGGCACAGACCCTCCGGTTTGAGCACCCATCCGGTGATCCGGCCGAGCTCGGACTCCGGGATGAACACGCGGTCGCGGTGCCGACCGCCCTCGACCTCAACCGTGTCATCGCCGATCACCCTGACGACGACACGCTTCATGTCGGCAAACTACCGCGCTAGCCCTCTTTGGACCGGCGTTCGCGATAGGCCGCCACGTGTTGACGGTTTCCGCAGTTGCCGGTGTCGCAGAATTTGCCCGAGCGGTTGCGCGACAAATCCACCAGCACCGCCTCGCAGTCCGGCGCTGCGCAGATCTTGAGCCGCCGCAACTCCCCGATACGAATGATGTCGGCCAGCGCCATGGCCATCTCCGCGCCCATGCGCTGCCACAGCGGATCGTGGTTGGACGCCAAGTGCAGATGCCACTCGGGCTGCTCCGGATGCCGGGTCAGCCACGGCGCTGCTTTGGTGTCGCTGAGCAGCGCGTTCACCTGGCCGACCGCACGCACCTCGTCGGCGGCGCTCTCCCAGATCTTGCCGAGCCGCTCGCGCAGCCGGTGAATCGACGCCAGCTCGGTGTCGTCGTGGTCGCGCCGGCCGGTCCAGCCGTACCCGTCGAGGTAGGCGTCGAGGGAGGCCAGCTGCCCGAGTTGCTCGCCATCGACTCGATCGCTGTTGATCAGCGCGCATGCGGCCTGCAGTGTGAGCTGGGTGTCATGACTAAAAAGCATTTGACGCATGACCCCTTCCGGTACTAGTGTCACGACCAAAGAACACTTTACTCATTACATTACGGAGGTGCACACATGGCGACCACAAACCACGCCAGCGACCACTTCCGGACCGGTCTATTGTTCGCCGTCGGCTCTGCGTTCGCCTTCGGATCCTCGGGTCCGTTCGCCAGGTCACTCATGGAGGCGGGCTGGACCCCGACGGCCGCGGTCACCGCCCGGCTCGCCGGTGGCGCGCTGCTGATGGTCATCTTCGCGACCATCGTGAAGCCAAGCTGGTTCCGCGAGGCAGTGACGCATTCCAGGACCGTGGTGTCCTACGGGCTCATCCCGATCGCAGGCGCGCAGCTGTGCTACTTCAACGCTGTCTCGCACCTGTCGGTCGGTGTGGCACTGCTGCTGGAATTCACCGCTCCCGTCCTGGTCGTCGGCTGGCTGTGGGCCTCCACCAGGCGTCGGCCCAGCACGTTGACGCTCTCCGGTGTCGCCATGGCGATTGCCGGAATCATATTGGTACTCAACGTGTTCAGCGGCGCCCACATCAACCTGATCGGTGTCGCGTGGGGACTGGGTGCCGCCGTGTGCGCCGCGTGCTACTTCTTGTGGTCCGATCGGGCCGCCACCGATGGCGATGGCCTGCACTCGATCACGTTGGCGACCGGCGGCCTGATCGTCGGGACCACGGCGGTCGCGGTGCTCGGCGCCACCGGGGTGATGCCGATGACCTTCACCACCAACGACACCGTTATCGCGGGGTTGACGACGTCGTGGATGGTGCCGGTGATCGCGCTGGCCTTGATCCCCACCGCCATCGCCTACTCGCTGGGCATCATGGGCATCTCCCGGCTGCGTCCGCGGTTCGCATCGCTCGTTGGCCTTTCCGAGGTGCTGTTCGCGGTGCTCACGGCATGGGTGCTGGTGGGTGAGGCCGTCACGCCGACGCAGGCCATCGGCGGCGCCGTGGTCCTGCTCGGCTTGGCGCTGGCCCGGCAGGGCGACCGCGCCGAGAAGCTGGCAGGGCCTTCGTTGCCCGACGATCCCGTCGAGAAACTCGCCGCACGCCGGTAACCTCAATGGGTGACGATCGATCTTGAAATCCGACCCTTGCGCTGGATTGTCTCCCTGACCGCTGCCGTCATCGGGGCAGGCATGCTGCTGATCGGCCCCGGCGTTCCTTCGGCCCACGCGCAGGATTGCCCGGACATCGAGGTCGTGTTCGCTCGCGGCACCGACGACACGCCCGGCCTCGGCCGGGTGGGATCGGCGTTCGTCGACTCGCTGCGCAGCCGGGTCGGCGGCAGGTCTGTCGGGGCCTACGCCGTCAACTATCCGGCGTCCTTCGATTTCCTGGCCGCCGCCAACGGCGCCAACGACGCCAGCGGCCACATCCAGTACATGGTGGCCAACTGCCCGAACACCAGGCTCGTGCTTGGGGGGTACTCGCAGGGCGCCGCGGTGATCGACATCATCGCCGCGGTCCCGTTCCCTGCGATCGGTTTCACCAGCCCGTTACCACCCAACGTGCCCGAGCACGTCGCCGCGGTCGCCGTGTTCGGTAACCCGTCGACCAAACTGGGTGCGCCGCTGACCATCAGCCCGGTGTGGGGCGGCCGTGCGATCGACCTCTGCAATGCACGGGACCCGATCTGCGGGGACGGGCGCGACTGGGACGCACACAGCAACTATGTGGCCTCAGGGCTTGCCGCGCAGGGCGCCGGATTCGCCGCGGGGCTGCTCTAGCGACCGAGCAATTGGCCGATGGGGTGCGGCCAATTGGCGTCAATATGTGAGTATTAGCCGCATGCGCGCTGTTCAAGCTGTCCATGCGGTGGTTCGGTCGTCAGCCAACGCAGCTCTGGTGGCGATCTCAGCAACGTTGATGTGCGCCGCCACCATCGTCGTCGCCCCGTTTGCGGTCGCCCAGCCGGCCTGCCCCGACGTCCACGTCGTATTCGCGCGCGGCACAGGCGAGCCCGCGGGCATCGGTCGCGTCGGCCAGGCCTTCGTGGACACGCTGCGGGGCCAGGTCCCTGGTCGGACCTTGACCACCTACGGGGTCAACTACCCGGCGAGTTACGACTTCGGGATGGCATTCGAAGGCGCCGACGACGCGTCGGCCTACATCTTGAACTTCGTCCGGTCCTGTCCGTCCACCCGCATCGTGCTCGGCGGCTACTCGCAGGGCGCCGCCGTGGTGGACATGCTGATGGGAATCCCGCCGCTGGGCAACAGGATCGGTAACCTCGGCGCGCCGCTGCCGGCAGGCCTGTCCCCCAACGTGGCAGCGGTTGCGGCCTTCGGCAATCCCGCAACGAAGTTCGGCAACCCCATCACGTCCGCGCAGCACCTGTTCGCGGGTAGGTCAATCGATCTGTGCAAGGACGGCGACCCGATTTGCTCCGACGGCCGGAACCCGTTCGCCCACAGCGACTATGTGAGCGCCGGCCTGACAAATCAGGCGGCGAACTTCGTGGCAGGATTGGTTTAGCCGATCTATCTATTGTTACCCTGCGGTGTGATCTTTCATCGTGTTCGCCGCTTGACCCTGGCGGGCTTTGCCGTCGTCCTGGCCGCAGGCACCGCCGTCATCACCCCGGCCGTATCGTCCGCGCAGCCGGCTTGCCCCGACGTCGAGATCGTGTTCGCCCGCGGCACCAGCGAGCCCGCCGGCATCGGCCGGGTCGGCCAGGCCCTTGCCGACGCGCTGGCACCCCAGCTCGGGGGACGCAGCCTTGGCACCTACGGCGTGAACTACCCAGCCGGTTATGACTTTCTGACCACTGCCGATGGCGCCAATGACGCGGCCGCGCACATCGCCACCATGGCGCAGCAGTGCCCGGCAACGCGCATCGTGCTCGGCGGCTACTCACAGGGTGCGGCCGTCGTCGACATGCTGGCCGGCGTGCCGCCCCTCGGCAACAGGATCGGCGAGATCGGATCGGCGCCGCCACTGCCGGCGGGATCCGCAGGGAACGTCGCCGCAGTCGCGGTATTCGGCAATCCCGCAACGAAGTTCGGGAACCCGCTGACAGCGATGGGGTCGTTCGCGGGCAGGTCGATCGACCTGTGTAGCGACGGCGACCCGATCTGCTCGGACGGCCGCAACCCGTTCGCCCACACGCGTTACGAATCCTCTGCTTTCATCAGTCAGGCGGCCGGTTTCGTGGCCGCACGGGTTTAGCGCCAGCAATAAATTGACGAGCTCGTAGCAACGTTGAGTTAGGATCGGCCGAGTGAGAGTTGATCTTGAGGTTCGCCGTTGGGGCCGACGCGGTCTGGTGATCACTGCGGCGGTGGTGGTCGCGGTCGCCGCATTCATCGCACCGAGCGTGCTGCCGGGCACGACGGCGCTCGTGCCGTCGGCGTCGGCGGCGTGCCCGGCGGTCGAGGTGATCTTCGCCCGCGGCCGGCAGGAATCCGCGGGAGTCGGCGTACTTGGCAACGCGTTCGTCAGCGCGCTGCGTTCCAAGTCCAATAAGAACATCAACGTGTACGCGGTCCGCTATCCCGCCGACAACGAGATCGACGTCGGCGCGAACGATATGAGCGGGCACATCCAGGACATGATGAACAACTGCCCCGACACCCGACTGGTGCTCGGCGGCTACTCACTCGGCGCTGCGGTGACCGACGTCGTGCTCGCGCTGCCCTTCGACTTCTTCGGCTTCAAGGCCCCGCTGCCGCCGGGCGCTGATCTGCACATCGCCGCGATTGCGCTGTTCGGCAACGGCATCGCATGGGTGGGCCCGATCACGAACTTCAACCCCCTCTATCGCGAGCGAACCATCGAGTTGTGCCACGGTGCCGACCCGATCTGCAACCCGGCCGATCCGGACACGTGGGAGGACAACTGGCCCGCCCACCTCGCAAGGGCGTACATCGACGCGGGCATGGCGAACCAGGCGGCCGATTTCGTCGCCGGCCGTATCTAGCGCGATTTCGGCGCGCGTAAGTGCGCTGAGCGCCCGTTAGCGCGCCCAAACCGCTACTTGCGTAGGTCCCTGGTGACCTTGGTCCTGGCCTCGAGTTGGTCGTCGGGCGGATAGTCAACGCCGACGAGCGTCAGGCCCTGCGGTGGGGCGGCGGCGAAATCGCTCGAGCGCCGCGTCGAGGTCAACAACGTTGCGCACCAACCTCGTTCGCGGCGGTGCTCCCCCACTGCCAGCAGCGCGCCGACCAGTGACCGCACCATCGACCAGCAGAACGCGTCGGCGGTGACATGCGCGGTGACGAAGTCGCCGTCCTGCGTCCACTCCAGCCGTTGCAGGTCGCGGATCGTCGTGGCACCTTCACGATGACGACAGAACGCCGCGAAGTCGTGCAGCCCCACCAAATCCCGCGATGCGGCGGACATCGCGTCGACGTCCAGCGGCCTTCGCCATGGCGTCACATACCGGGCGTCCTGGGGCGCGACGCCAAACGGGGCGGTGGACAGGCGGTAGACGTAATGCCTGCGCAGCGCTGAGAACCGGGCGTCGAAACCCGGTGCGGCGCGGCTGATGTCGAGCACCCGCACATCGGCGGGCAGGAACCGCGCGAGCCGGCGCACCAGCGGCAGGAACTCGCTGTCATCCGGGCGAGGGGTGCGCCCAAAGGCGTGCGGCAGCGCTTCGGTCGGCACATCGACGTGCACCACCTGGCCCGTCGCGTGCACGCCGGCGTCGGTGCGGCCCGCGGCACGCGACTGCACGGGTGTGCGGAACACCGTGGACAGCGTGTCGTCAAGCACGCCAGCCACGGTGCGCTGCCCGGCCTGCGCTGCCCAGCCGGCGAACTCGGTTCCGTCGTAGGCGATATCGAGCCGAAGACGAACATGCCCGCCACCGGAATCGATGGCGGGCATGTTCAGTGCTTCGTTACTTGGCGTCGTCGGCCTTGTCGTCGGCGGCCTGTCGTCGTCGGCCTCGGCGTCAGCCTGGGCGACCTCTTCGGCAGCCTCGGCTTCCTGACCCTCCTCGATGGCGGCATCCTCGGCCTTGACCTCGTCGACCGTCTCCTCGGGACCGACTGCGGCCTCTGGCTCAACGGCAGCCTGCGGTGCCGCTGCTGCGGCGACAGGGGCGGCCTTCTTGGAACCAGCGGTGCGACGGGCCCGGTCGGCCTCGGAAGTCACCGTCTTCTCCCGCACCAGCTCGATGACGGCCATCGGGGCGTTGTCGCCCTTGCGTGCCTCCACCTTGATGATGCGGGTGTAGCCGCCGTTGCGGTCGGAGAAGAACGGCCCGATGTCGGCGAACAAGGTGTGCACCACATCCTTGTCACGGATCTTCTTCATCACCTCACGCCGGTTGTGCAGCGTGCCTTTCTTGGCATGGGTGATGAGCTTCTCCGCGTAGGGCCGCAACGCCCGTGCCTTGGGCTCGGTGGTCTTGATCCGGCCGTGCTCGAAGAGCGACGTGGCCAGGTTGGCCAGCAGCGCCTTCTGGTGCGAGGACGACCCGCCGAGGCGAGGACCCTTTGTAGGCTTGGGCATTGCGACTATCTCCTAATTGGGGCCGGCCCCCGTATCAGGTAGGACCGGGACGGAATTCTTAGAGCTGTTCGGTTTCGGCGTAGTCCGTGGTGTCGTCCAGGTCGTAGCTGGCGTCGCTGTTCCAGGTGCCGGTGGCCACGTCGTAGCCGGCAACCTCGGAGGGATCAAACGTGGCCGGGCTGTCCTTGAGCGACAGACCCAGCTGATGCAGCTTGATCTTGACCTCGTCGATGGACTTCTGGCCGAAGTTGCGGATGTCCAGCAGATCGGACTCCGTGCGGGCGACCAGTTCGCCCACCGTGTGCACACCCTCGCGCTTGAGGCAGTTGTACGACCGCACCGTGAGGTCGAGGTCATCGATCGGCAGCGCGAAGCTGGCGATGTGGTCGGCCTCGGCAGGCGAAGGGCCGATCTCGATGCCCTCGGCCTCAACGTTGAGTTCCCGTGCCAGACCGAACAATTCGACCAGCGTCTTGCCGGCCGATGCCAGCGCGTCACGCGCGGTGATCGAGCTCTTGGTCTCGACGTCGAGGATCAGCTTGTCGAAGTCGGTGCGCTGCTCGACGCGGGTGGCCTCCACCTTGTAGGTGACCTTGAGCACCGGCGAGTAGATGGAATCGACAGGGATACGGCCGATTTCGGCACCCGACGCCTTGTTCTGCACAGCGGGGACGTAGCCGCGGCCGCGCTCGACGACGAGCTCGACCTCGAGCTTGCCCTTGTCGTTCAGCGTCGCGATGTGCATCTCGGGGTTGTGCACCGTCACGCCGGCAGGCGGGACGATGTCACCCGCGGTGACCTCACCGGGGCCCTGCTTGCGCAGGTACATGGTGACCGGCTCGTCCTCCTCGGACGACACGACCAGACCCTTGAGGTTCAGGATGATGTCGGTGACGTCTTCCTTGACGCCGGGGACGGTGGTGAACTCGTGCAGCACACCGTCGATCCGAATGCTGGTGACCGCCGCGCCAGGAATGGACGACAGCAGCGTACGCCGAAGCGAATTGCCAAGGGTGTAACCGAATCCGGGCTCCAGTGGCTCGATGACGAACTGGGACCGGTTCTCCGACTTGACGTCCTCGGCCAGAGTGGGTCGCTGAGAAATCAGCATGGTTTCTTTCCTCCTTCGCGACAACCGCTATTTGATGTCGCGTAATCCGGCCGCCATCCGGACGGCCAGAAGTCTTTACTTCGAGTAGAACTCGACGATCAGCTGCTCGGCGAGCGGCACATCGATCTGGGCCCGCTCGGGCAGCTGGTGCACCAGGATGCGCTGACGCTCCCCGACCACCTGCAGCCAGCCCGGGATCGGGCGATCGCCCGCGGTTTCCCGCGACACCTCGAAAGGCAGCGTGTTGATCGACTTGTCCTTCACGTCGATGATGTCGTACTGCGACACCCGGTAGCTCGGGATATCGACCTTGACGCCGTTGACGGTGAAGTGGCCGTGGCTGACTAACTGGCGGGCCATCCGGCGGGTGCGCGCCAGCCCGGCGCGGTACACGACGTTGTCCAGCCGGGTTTCCAGGATGCGCAGCAGGTTCTCACCGGTCTTACCCGAGACGCGGTTGGCCTCTTCGTAGTAGCGGCGGAACTGCTTTTCCATCACGCCGTAGGTGAAGCGCGCTTTCTGCTTCTCCTGCAACTGCTGGCGGTATTCGCTGTCCTTGACCCTGGCGCGGCCGTGCTGGCCGGGCGGGTAGGGACGCTTCTCGAACGACTGATCGCCGCCGACGAGGTCGACGCCGAGCCGGCGCGACTTGCGGGTGGCGGGTCCGGTGTAACGAGCCATGAGTCTTTTCTCCTATTCCCGCTAGACCCGGCGCCGCTTGGGCGGACGGCAGCCGTTGTGCGGCTGCGGGGTGACATCAGAAATTGCGCCGACCTCGAGTCCGGCGGCCTGCAGGGAACGGATCGCGGTCTCGCGGCCCGAGCCGGGGCCCTTGACGAACACGTCGACCTTCTTCACACCGTGTTCCTGCGCCTTGCGGGCAGCGTTCTCGGCGGCCAGCTGCGCGGCGAACGGCGTCGACTTGCGCGATCCCTTGAAGCCGACATGGCCCGAGGATGCCCAGGCGATGACGTTGCCCTGCGGATCGGTGATCGACACGATCGTGTTGTTGAACGTGCTCTTGATGTGAGCGGCGCCGTGCGGGACGTTCTTCTTTTCCCTGCGACGGGTCTTCTGCCCCTTCTTGGGAGAAGCGCCCTTCTTTGCTTGTGCCATCCGGGATTACCTGGCCTTCTTCTTGCCGGCGATGGTGCGCTTCGGGCCCTTGCGGGTGCGCGCGTTGGTCTTGGTCCGTTGGCCACGCACCGGCAGACCGCGGCGGTGCCGCAGGCCCTGGTAGCAGCCGATCTCGATCTTGCGGCGAATGTCGGCCTGCACCTCGCGGCGCAGATCACCCTCCACCTTGAGGTTGCCCTCGATGTAGTCACGCAGCTGGGTCACCTGATCGTCGGTCAGGTCCTTCGTGCGCAGGTCCCGGTCGATGCCGGTGGCCTCCAGGATTTCCTGGGAGCGGGTACGGCCGATGCCGTAGATATAGGTCAGGGCAATCTCCATGCGCTTGTCGCGCGGGAGATCAACGCCCACTAGCCGTGCCATCAGGCAGTGTTCCTTCTTCTGTGCGGAGGTCTGGTCCCAGTCCGTTCCCGCCTCGCGGGGCCCGGCCTCCGTGCCGGACGTTGGATGATGCTCTTCGCGCGAGCGCTCATCGCTGACGAGCGGCGTATCCGCTCAGTGGTACTGGGAGGTCATCATTCAGTTGTGGGTGCAGGGCTTGAGTCAGCCCTGTCTCTGCTTGTGGCGCGGATCGGAGCAGATCACCATGACCCGCCCATGCCGGCGGATCACCCTGCACTTATCGCAAATGGGCTTGACGCTCGGGTTCACCTTCACGGCTTGTCGATCCTGTTCTTGTCTAGTTACTTGTACCGGTAAACGATGCGGCCCCGAGAAAGGTCGTAGGGAGACAGCTCCACCACGACGCGGTCCTCGGGCAGGATGCGGATGTAGTGCTGCCGCATCTTGCCGCTGATGTGGGCAAGGACCTTGTGTCCGTTCTCCAGCTCAATGCGGAACATCGCATTGGGCAGGGGCTCGACCACGCGACCCTCAACCTCGATGGCACCGTCTTTCTTGGCCATATCCTCCGTTGTCCCTGATTGTTGGCGCCTTGCCGGCGCAGTGTTCACTCCGACCACATAACGTGAGCCAGTAGCTAAGAATTCCAACAATTCCAGGACACAGGGCACGCAAGAGCCGGCGCGGAAGCCGCACCGTTGGTCAATAGTACTCCTGGAGTGGCCCCGCCCAAAATCGCTGGAATTGCTGCACCGCGCACCCGTGCTAGCTACCAGAATGGTGCCAGCACACCACTACTCGCCCGCCCGGAGGACGCCCGTTGACAGCTGCATACGTGGCGGCGTTCGTCGTCGGCGGCATCGCGGTGCTTTCGGCACTTCTGCTGACCGATATCGGCCCCGGCGACGGCATGCCGTTCCTGAGCCTGACCGGCCTGTCGGCCGCCCTACTCGGCGCAGGAACCGGTGGCCTGGTGGGTACCTGGTCGGGTCTTGGCGCACTGCCTGCCGCACTGGTGGCAGGCGGCAGCGCGACCGTTCTCGTGGTCGCGCTGAACGGGCTGCTGCTGCCCTACATGCGCAGGCAGCAGGCCAACTCCCATCGGGGGCGGTCGTCGTACATCGGCTTGCTCGGCACCGTCACCCTCGACGTGCCTGTCGACGGCTGGGGCGAGGTGTCGTTCGTCGACGCCGACGGCAACCGGGTGCGCTCGCGCGCCAAGAGCAGCGAACCCGCGGCGCTGACCAAGTCCACCCCGATCTACATCGCCGACGTCGACAATGACTTCGTCCACGTCGTCGCGGTCCCCGAGCACTGACGAACTGCGAGAAAGGCCAACAATTGTGTCCACCCTGATCATCATCGTGATCGCGGCGATCGCCGGCATCCTGGTGCTCGTTGTGCTGCCGTTGATCTACGTGAAGAACTACATCAAGGTGCCGCCCAACGAGGTCGCCGTCTTCACCGGCCGCGGCCAACCGAAGGTGGTCCGCGGCGGTGCGAGATTCAGGATGCCGGGTATCGAGCGGGTCGACATCATGTCGCTCGAACCGTTCAACGTGAGCATCAACCTGCAGAATGCGTTGTCCAACAACGGCGTTCCCGTCAACGTCGAGGCCGTCGGGCTGGTACGTATCGGCTCGGCCGACGAGGCGGTGCAGACGGCGGTGCAGCGCTTCCTCACCTCCGACCTCAACGAACTGCAGCGACAGATCAACGAGATCCTGGCAGGCAGCCTGCGCGGCATCACCGCAACGATGACCGTCGAGGACCTGAACTCCAACCGGGACACCCTGGCCCGCAGCGTGGTCGAAGAGGCCGGCAGCGACCTTGCCCGCATCGGCATGGAGGTCGACGTCCTCAAGATCGCGGGCATCTCCGACCGCAACGGGTACCTGGAGTCGCTGGGTCAGCGGCGCATCGCCGAAGTCAGGCGCGACGCCGCCGTCGGCACCGCCCAGGCGGAACGCGACGCCCAGGTCCAGTCCGCCAAGGCGCGCCAGGAGGGTTCGATCGCCCAGGCCGAGGCCGACACCGCGATCGCAACGGCCAACCAGAAGCGCGACGTCGAACTGGCCCGATTGCGCGCGCAGACCGAGGCCGAGAACGCCCAGGCCGACCAGGCGGGCCCGCTGGCCAACGCGCGCGCGCAAAAGGACGTCGGCATCGCCACAGAGCAGGCCGAAGCCGCGCGCGTCGCCGCACGCATCGAGGTCGAGCAGCGCCGCAGCGAGCAGGCCCAGGCCGCGCTGCAGGCCGACGTGATCGCGCCAGCCGAGGCGCAGCGCCAGGCCGACATCGCCCGCGCCGAAGGCCAGCGCCAATCGGCGATCCTGGCCGCAGAGGCTCAGGCGGAGGCGCAGCGGCGAGCCGGTCAGGCCGACGCCGACGCCCGCAAGGCCGCGGCCGACGCGTTGCGTGTCGAGCAACAGGCCGAGGCGGACAGCCTCCAGGCCAAACTGGTCGCCGAGGCGGCAGGCAAGAAGGAACTCGCGGACGCGTTGCGTGTCGAGCAACAGGCCGAGGCCGCGGGCATCGAAGCCAAGCTGCTCGCCGAGGCGACCGGCAAGAAGGAGATCGCCGCCGCGCTCAACAGCTACACCGCCGAAGCTGCTCGCATGCTGATGCTGCCCGACGTGCTGGCGTCGGTCGTCAAGGCCACAGAGGCGGCAGCGACGCCGTTGGCCGAGATCGAGCGGCTGTCCATCATCGGCGGCTCCGGCGACACCCAGGACGCCGTGGGCGGCCTGCTCGGCGTCAGCCCCTTGGCGGTCGCCAAGATCGTCGAAGCGCTCAAGACGTCGGGCATCGATGTGGCCGCGATGCTCAACCCCAAGAGCACCGGCGGTCCGGCGCCGATCGAGCAGGCCGAACAGAATTCACATCCGGTGGCACCGCCGACATCCTGACGGCATATCGGCTGGACGGCGAGCGCATACTTATAAGCGATGAGTGCCCCCGTCTCGCAGGCCCGTAAACCCGTCATATTGTCCGTCGATGACGACCCCGCGGTGTCCCGCGCGGTCGCCCGCGACCTTCGCCGCCACTACGGCGAGAACTACCGGATCGTGCGCGCCGAATCCGGACCCGACGCCCTGGAAACCCTCGCCGAGCTCAAGCTCCGCGGTGACACCGTCGCAGTGTTCGTCGCCGACTACCGGATGCCGCAGATGAGCGGCATCGAGTTCCTCGAAGAGGCGATGGACATCTTCCCGATGGCGCGACGTGTGTTGCTGACGGCGTACGCCGACACCCATGCGGCGATCGACGCCATCAACGTCGTCGACCTCGACCACTACCTACTCAAGCCGTGGGACCCGCCCGAGGAAAAGCTCTACCCGGTGATCGACGCGCTGCTGACGGCCTGGCGGGAAACCGGTGACCGGGCCATCCCCCACACCAAGATCGTCGGGCACCCGTGGAATGCGCGGTCGTCGGAAGTGCGCGAGTTCCTGGCCCGAAATCGGCTGTACTACACGTGGTTTCGTGCCGACGAGCCCAAGGGCAAGCAGCTTCTGGAGGCGGCGGGCCGCGATGAGATGACGTTGCCGGTAGTGATCACCGAACAGGGCGAGACGCTCGTCGACCCCACCGACGCCGAGCTGGCCGCAACGCTCGGGCTGACCACCACCCCTGCCGAGGACTTCTACGAACTGGTCGTCATCGGCGGCGGCCCCGCCGGTCTGGCCGCCGCGGTGTACGGCGCATCCGAGGGGCTCAAGACCGTCCTCATCGAACGCACCGCTACCGGCGGACAGGCCGGGCAGAGCTCGCGCATCGAGAATTACCTGGGCTTCCCCGACGGGTTGTCGGGTTCACAGCTCGCCGAGCGAGCCCGTCGGCAGGCCGAGAAGTTCGAGGCGGAGCTGATCACCGCCGCCGAAGT
The DNA here is from genome assembly GCA_963711755.1 of uncultured Actinomycetota bacterium. Lineage (GTDB taxonomy): Bacteria > Actinomycetota > Actinomycetes > Mycobacteriales > Mycobacteriaceae > Mycobacterium. The sequence goes on along the minus strand of CAVQFK010000022.1, from coordinate 150,047 downwards.
CACGTCGATCGAAATCGACGGCGCGGCCAGGACGGTGCATCTGTCCGACGGCCGGGCGATCGGGGCACGCGCGGTGATCCTCGCCATGGGTGTGGAATACCGCCAACTGACAGCCGAGGGCTGTGCCGGGCTGACCGGGGCTGGGGTCTACTACGGTGCGGCCGCCTCGGTGGCCTCGGACTGTGACGACGACGAGGTGTACGTCATCGGCGGGGCGAACTCGGCAGGCCAGGCCGCGATGTTCCTGTCCAGGACGGCCAAGTCGGTGACGATCGTCAGCCGCCGCACCCTCGAGGACTCGATGTCGTACTACCTGATCCAGCAGATCAGGGCCAACGACAAGATCAAAGAGCTGCCGAACACGGTCGTTCATGCTGTCAAGGGCAATGGCCGCCTGGAGGGCATCTGCCTGGAGAACAGGCGAACCGGCGAACGCGAGGAGTTCAGCTGCGGCCGCATGTTCATCTTCATCGGCGCAGAACCCCGCACCGACTGGCTCGACGGTGTGGTCGCCCGCGATGACCACGGCTTTATCCTGTCCGGACCCGATCTGCGCGACGTGTGTGGATGGACGCTGGACCGTCCGCCGCACCATTTGGAAACAAGTGTGCCGGGTGTGTTTGTTGCAGGAGATGTGCGTGCCGAATCCGCTAAACGAGTGGCAGCCGCTGTCGGCGAAGGATCGATGGCAGTGATGTTGGTGCACCGCTACCTGGCCGAGTCTTAGAGAGAAGCTGCAATGGGCGATAAATGCCTGCCTGACGAGCTGCGGACGCTATTTCTGTTCGAGGCGCTGACCGACGAACAGCTGCAGATCCTGTGCGACAACGGGCACATCCAGTCCTTTGAGCCGGGCCCGGTCGTCACCGAGGGTGACCCGGCGACCTGCTTCTACGTCTTGATCGACGGCGAACTGGTGATGTCCATACGTTCGGGCGGCGTGGACATCGAGACCGGCCGCACCTCCCAGCGCGGCGTGTACTGCGGCGCCTGGTCGGCATACATACCGGGCGCGGAAAGTGTCTACTCAGCATCAGTGCGGGTGACCAAGCCGTCCCGGTTTTTTGTGCTGGACGCGGCCGCCTTCGCCGGGTTCATGCAATCGGAGTTCCCGATGGCCGTGCATCTGCTCGAGGGACATATGGTCGGCGGTCGTCGGGCCAGCCAGATCATCGGCCAGCGGGAGAAGCTGTTGGCCCTCGGTCAGCTCTCCGCGGGCCTCACCCACCAGCTCAACAACCCGGCCGCGGCCACCGCACGCGCGGTCGCGGATCTACGCGAGAAGGTCGCAGGGATGCGACACAAGCTGGCGATGCTGGCCGACGGCAAGTTCTCCCCAGAAGCCCTTCGCGTGCTGATCAGCATTCAGGACGAGGTCGCCGAGCAGGTCGCCAAGTCCAAGAATGTCGAGTTGAACGCGCTGGAGGCTTCTGACCGCGAGGAGCAGATCGGCGACTGGCTCGAGCACCGCAACATCATCGGCGCATGGGAGTACGCACCGACGTTCGTCGACGCCGGGTTGGACATCGACTGGCTCGAACGGGTTTCGGCGTCGGTCGACGAGGTCGATGCCACGGCGTCGCTGCAGGGCGCCATCGGTTGGCTGCGCTACACCATTGAGACCGAGCTGTTGATGAACCAGATCGGGGAGGCGAGCAAGCGGATCTCCGCGCTGCTGGCAGGCGCCAAGCAGTACTCACAGATGGACCGCGCCGAGTATCAGAGCGCCGACGTCCACGAGCTGATCAAGAGCACCATCATGATGTTCGGCGACAAGATCGGCAAGGACGGCCCGGTCAAGGTGGACAAGGAACTCGACCGGGCACTACCCGAATTGCTTTGCTACCCAGGCGATCTCAACCAGGTCTGGACGAACATCATCGACAACGCGATCCAGGCGATGGACGGCGCCGGCACCTTGACGTTACGCACGATGCGTGAGAACGAAGAGATGATTCGCGTCGAGATCTGCGACAACGGCCCCGGCATCCCCTCGGACATCGTCGGGAACATCTTCAATCCGTTCTTCACAACCAAACCGTTCGGCGAGGGCACCGGCCTCGGCTTGGACCTGGCCCGCCGGATCGTCGTCGAGAAGCACCACGGCGATCTTCGGGTGGAGTCCGAGCCGGGGCACACCAAGTTCATCGTGCTGCTGCCGCTAGTCGCACCGTCCCCAGAATCGACGACACCGATCGAACTTCCCGAACCTGCGGAATAGCCACGACCCGGCAGAGGGTTGAGGCAACCATGACGAAACCCAATCTCGGCACCTTTGGCGCCTTCGGTCACTACTCGCAGTGGAAGCAACTGACCCCCGAACAACTGCGGGCGATTGAGGACCTCGGTTACGGGGCGATTTGGGCGGGCGGGTCGCCGCCGGCCGAACTGGATTGGGTGGATCCGATTCTCGGCGCGACGGACGCGCTGCAGCTGGCGACCGGCATCGTGAACATCTGGACAGCCGATGCCGGCCCCGTCGCCGAGTCTTACCACCGGATCGACAAGGCCTACCCCGGCCGCTTCCTGCTGGGAATCGGCGTCGGGCATCCCGAGGCGCACACCGAGTACAAGAAGCCCTACGACGCGCTCACCGAGTACCTCGACAAGCTCGACGAGTACGGCGTGCCGCAGGACCGCCGGGCGGTCGCGGCGCTCGGTCCGCAGGTGGTCAAGCTCTCCGCGCGACGCAGTGCAGGACCGCACCCTTACCTGACGACGCCGGAGCACACCGCAGAGGCGCGAGAGCTGATCGGCCCCGATGCGTTCATCGCGCCCGAGCACAAGGTGGTGCTGACGACTGACGCCGAGAAGGCGCGCGCAGTCGGCCGCAAGGCCCTGGAGATCTACCTCAACCTGGGCAATTACCTCAACAGCTGGAAACGGCTTGGCTTCACCGACGAAGAAGTCGCCAAGCCGGGCAGCGACCGCCTCGTCGACGCTGTCGTCGCGTATGGCACGGTCGACGCCATCGCAGCGCGGCTGAAGCAGCACCTCGACGCCGGCGCTGACCACGTGCCGGTGCAGGTTCTCACTTCGCCTGACAAGCTGGTGCCTGCGTTGGCCGAACTCGCTGGACCACTCGGCCTCAACTGACTTTTCGAGCAGGAGGGGAACACATGACTGAGCTCAAGCCCGACCTCGGCCGCTTCGGCGTCTGGACCTTCGGAGCACCCAAGCCCGAGCAGGCCGAGGAGATCGAGAAACTCGGCTACGGCGCATTATGGATCGGCGGGTCTCCTGCCGGTGATCTGAACTACGTCGAGCCGATCCTGGAACGCACCGAGACGCTGCAGGTGGCCACCGGCATCATCAACGTCTGGACGGCGCCTGCCGAACAGGTCGCAGAGGCCTATCACCGCGTCGAGGACGCCTACCCGGGCCGATTCCTGCTCGGCATCGGCATCGGTCACCCTGAGCACACCGAGGAGTACCGCAAGCCGTACGACGTGCTGGTCGAATACCTCGACGTGCTTGACGCCGCGAAAGTGCCGACGAGCAGGCGCGTGATCGCCGCACTGGGACCGCAGGTGCTCAAGCTCTCGGCGCAGCGCAGCGCGGGCGCTCACCCATACCTGACAACTCCTGAGCACACCGGTCAGGCCCGAAACACCATCGGCAACACCGTGTTTCTGGCACCCGAGCACAAGGTCGTGTTGACAACGGATGCCGAGGAGGCGCGCAAGATCGGCCGCGACACCGTCGACTTCTATCTCAACCTGTCCAACTACTTGAACAGCTGGAAGCGACTGGGGTTCACCGACGACGACATCGCCAAGCCGGGCAGCGACAAGCTGATCGACGCGGTCGTCGCGCACGGCACCGCCGACGCCATCGCCAAGCGGCTGACCGAGCACCTGGACGCCGGTGCCGACCACGTGACCATCCAGGTTCTCGGCGGGCCGGACAAGCTACTGCCGACTTTGACGGAGTTGGCCGGACCGCTCGAGCTGAAGGGCTGACCCACGCTCGACTAGGGTTTTGGCCATGCGGTTGTTAGTCACCGGCGGCGCGGGTTTCATCGGCTCTAACTTTGTGCACAGTGCGGTTGGCGAGCACTCGGTGACCGTTCTTGACGCGCTGACCTATGCGGGCAGCCGCGAGTCGCTGGGCCCCGTCCAGAACGACATCCGGCTGGTGCAGGGCGACATCACCGACGCCGAGGTGGTGTCCAAGCTGGTCGCCGAGGCCGACGCGGTGGTGCATTTCGCGGCCGAGACGCATGTGGACAACGCGCTGGCCGAGCCCGAGCCGTTCCTGCGGGCCAACGTCATCGGCACGTTCACGGTGCTGGAGGCGGTGCGCACCCACGCGGTCCGGCTGCACCACGTGTCGACCGACGAGGTGTACGGCGACCTCGAGCTGGGCAGCGGGCAGCGGTTCACCGAGTCGACGCCGTACAACCCGTCCAGCCCGTACTCGTCGACCAAGGCCGCCGCGGACCTGCTGGTGCGGGCGTGGGTGCGGTCCTACGGTGTGCGGGCGACCATCTCGAACTGCTCCAACAACTATGGGCCGTATCAGCACGTGGAGAAGTTCATCCCCCGCCAGATCACCAACGTGTTGAGCGGGCGGCGGCCCAAGCTGTACGGCGCCGGCGCCAACGTGCGGGACTGGATCCACGTCGAGGACCACAACAGCGCGGTGTGGAAGATTCTGGCCGACGGCCAGCTGGGCCGCACGTATCTGATAGGCGCGGAAGGTGAGCGGGACAACTTGTCGGTGATGCGCACGATCCTGCGGCTGATGGACCGCGACCCCGACGATTTCGACCACGTCACCGACCGCGTCGGCCACGACTTGCGGTATGCGATCGATCCGTCGGCGCTGTACAACGAGCTGGGCTGGGCACCAAAGCACACCGACTTCGAGGAAGGCCTTCGTGCCACGATCGACTGGTACCGCAGCAATGAATCATGGTGGCGCCCTTTGAAAGAGGATGTCGAGGCGACCTACGCGGAGCGCGGCCAGTGAAGGTGCGCGAGCTAGCGGTGCCCGGTGCGTGGGAGCTCACCCCGGCGCTGCACGCCGACTCCCGAGGGGTGTTCTACGAGTCGTTCACCGATACGTCGTTCAGCGCGGCTACCGGCCATCGATTCGACCTGCATCAGGTGAACTGCTCGGTGTCGGCGGCCGGTGTGCTGCGCGGCCTGCACTTCGCGCAGGTGCCACCGAGCCAGGCCAAATACGTGACGTGCCTGCACGGCTCGGTGTTCGACGTGGTGGTCGACATCCGGGTCGGCTCACCGACATTCGGCCACTGGGACGCGGTGCTGCTCGACAACCGTGACCGCCGCTCGATATACCTTTCCGAAGGCCTCGGTCACGCTTTCCTTGCGCTGCAAGATAATTCGACGGTGATGTACCTGTGCTCGGCCGGCTACAACCCTGGGCGGGAGCACACCATCAACCCGCTCGATCCCGCGATCGGCATCGCCTGGCCCGCCGTGGAGAACATGGTGCTGTCCGACCGCGACGCCGAGGCGCCGACGCTCGAACAGGTGCAGGCATCGGGTCTGCTGCCCACGTGGGATGAGACTCAGGCGTTTGTCGAGGGATTGCGGAGATAGTCGGCTAGCGCAGCAGGAGTCCGCAGCCGGATCCGCGCAGCGTCAGCCGGTCGGCCCCGAGTTGTCCACTCGGGTGACCCGGCGCAGCACCGCAAGAGCGTGACCGATGGTGGGCGTCGGCGCGTCTTGCAGCCACGCCGCCAGGAGGTCCACCCCCAACGAAGCTGGCCGCAGCGGCCGGTAGGTGACGCCGGAGATACCCAACTCGGCCGTCGGCGCCGGCACGATCGCCACCCCTACGCCAGCGGCCACCAGCGTGACCAGAGTCGACGTCTCCTCCACCTCGTGACGGATCCGAGGTCGAAATCCCGCGCCGACCGCGGCCGACAGCAGCAGGCTACTCATCACCGAACGGCCTTGTCCCGCATGCACAATGAACTCGTCGTCGCGCAGCTCGTCGAAAGCCACACTGTCCGCAGACGCCAGGCGATGACCAGCAGGCACCGCCACAAGCAGCGAATCGCGACGCACCGATTCGTACGCGATACCGGGATGGTCAATCGGTGGGCGTAGCAACGCAATATCAATGTCGCCGCTCAGTAGCGCCGTAATCTGCGCGGGCGCCAACATCTCGCCCCGAATGCTCACCTCGATGCCCGGAAACTCCTCGCGCAATGCCCGGACCAATTGCGGAAGCAACGAGTATGTTGCCGATCCGACACATCCGATCGCCAACTGGCCCTCGATCCCGCTGGCCACCCGGTGAGCCTGCCGACCCGCGTCGTCGACCGAGTCCAAGATGGCGACCACCCGCTTGAGGTAGGCCACGCCCGCCTCGGTCAGCTCAACCTTCCGCGTACTCCTGGTGAGCAGTGCGACGTCCAGTTCGAGTTCCAGCTGCCGGATCTGCTGGGACAGGGGCGGTTGCGCGATGTGCAGCCGCTTGGCGGCCCGTCCGAAGTGCAGTTCTTCGGCGACGGCACGGAAATACCTGAGGTGGCGCAGCTCCATTATTAGGACTCCTGGACTATCAATCGGTCGTATATAAGTATTTCAGAATCTTGATCTGCGCTCCTAGCGTCTGAGATATGTCCGATGTGGTGATCTGCAGTCCGATACGAACGCCCGTTGGCCGGATGGGCGGCGGCCAAGGCCTTGCCGCGGTGTTCGAGACAGTCAAGTGATCGTCGGGGACCCAACATGACGCTGAATAAGCTGGCGGGCTCGGCCTCCGAAGCCGTCGCCGACATCTCCGAAGGCTCGAGCCTGGCCGTCGGCGGATTCGGCCTGGCGGGCATCCCGTGGTTCCTCATCGAAGCGCTCCTCGACCAGGGCGCAAGCGATCTCACCATCGTGTCCAACAACTGCGGCGTCGACGGCGCCGGGCTCGGACTGCTGCTCGAAGCCGGCCGCATCAACCGTGTCATCGCGTCCTACGTCGGAGAGAACAAGGAATTCGGCCGCCAATACTTGGCAGGCGAACTGACCGTGGAACTCACTCCGCAGGGAACTCTGGCCGAGCGGCTCCGTGCGGGCGGCAGCGGACTCGGCGCGTTCTTCACCCCCACGGGGGTCGGCACACTTGTCGCCGACGGCGGGCTGCCGTGGCGCTACCACCCCGACGGCGCCGTCGCCTTGGCCTCCCCCAAGAAGGAGATACGCACCTTCGGCGGTAGGGAAATGGTGCTTGAGGAAGCCATCGTCACCGACTACGCGCTGATCCGCGCCGCCGTCGCCGACAAAGCCGGGAACTGCCAATTCCACGCGGCGGCACGCAATTTCAATCCACCGGCCGCCATGGCTGGTCGCGTCACCGTCGTCGAAGCCGAACGCGTCGTGGAGGTCGGCGAGCTGCGACCCGACGAGATCCAGCTACCGGGCATCTTCGTCAACCGCATCGTCGAACTCAGCCCAGAGCAGGCTGCGCGCAAAGACATCGAAAAGCGCACGACCCGCATGAGAAAGGCCGACCAGTGAGCTGGAGCCGCGACCAGATGGCCGCACGAGCCGCACTCGAACTCACCGACGGCGACTACGTCAACCTCGGAATCGGCTTGCCCACACTGGTTCCCGACTATCTGCCCGAAGGCTCGGATATCACTCTGCACGCCGAGAATGGCATCCTGGGTGTCGGTCCGTTTCCGTACGACGAGGACGTCGACCCCGACTTGATCAATGCAGGCAAGCAGACAGTGTCCGTGGTCGCGGGCGCCTCATACTTCGACTCCGCAACCAGTTTCGCGATGATCCGCGGCGGACACGTCGACGTCGCCGTGCTGGGTGCCATGCAGGTCGCTTGCAATGGAGACCTCGCCAACTGGATGGTCCCCGGCTCGATGATCAAGGGCATGGGCGGCGCCATGGACCTCGTCAGCGGCGCACGTCGGGTCCTGGTGCTCACGGACCACACCACCAAAAGCGGTGCCGCCAAACTGGTGTCGGTGTGCAACCTGCCGCTGACCGGGCGTGGCGTCGTCAGCCGCGTGATCACCGACCTGGCCGTGCTCGACGTCTCCGGCACCGGCTTTACCCTCGTCGAGTTGGCCCCCGGCGTGACCATCGACGAAGTGACCGCCAAAACCGGCGCGCCCGTCACCGCGGCCAGCGGTTCATCTATGACTGGGTAGGTAGTGGCAGGCTGGCACTCATGACCCACCTCGCCGAGGAGTTCGAGGCGCAGCGCCCGCAGCTGTTCGGGCTGGCGTATCGCCTGCTGGGCTCGGCAAGTGAGGCAGAAGATGCGGTGCAGGACGCCTATCTGCGGCTGCACACCGTCGACCGCACCGCCATCAGGTCGCTGCCCGCCTGGCTGGCCAAAGTGGTGACCAACCTGTGCCTCAACCAATTGACGTCCGCCCGCGGCCGGCGAGAGAGCTATCCCGGCCCGTGGCTGCCCGAACCGGTGACCACCCGCGACGGCGCACTCGGCCCGCTGGAAACCGCCGAACAGCGCGACTCGGTGTCGATCGCGTTGCTCACCGTATTGGAGCGGCTGAGCCCCGATGAACGCGCCGCGTTCGTGCTGCGCGAAGCGTTCGCCTACAGCCACCGCGACGTCGCACAGATCCTGGAGACCTCGGAAGCCAACGCCCGCCAGTTGCACCGCAGGGCAAGACAACGCGTCGGCCAACCGGCGCCCCGGTTCCGCCCCGATCCCGCGCACTGGCGGCGCGTCGTCGAACGATTCCTCGTCGCCTCGCGCAGCGGCGACGTCACCGCACTTGTCGCGATGCTTGCCGACAACGCGACCTCCACCGCCGACGGTGGCGGCAACATAGCCGCGGCACGGCGCATCGTCGCCGGCCGTGAGCGGGTGGCCCGTTATCTCGCAGGGGCGATGCGACGCCCACTTCCCGACGTGCGCCTCGACTTCGACGCCGAGCTCAACGGGGAGCAGGCGGTGCTCGGGTTCGTCGGCCCGACGCTGGCGGGGGTGTTGTTCTTCGACACCGTCGGCGACCGGGTCTCCGCGCTGCGGATCGTCGCGAACCCCGACAAACTTGCGTTCCTTGGCCGGCAGTTGTCACATCCGGTGGGGCTGTTCGGTTCATAAGGGTGTGACCACCCGAATCCTGGTAGCAGGCGGCACCGGCACGGTTGGCCGTCATGTCGTCGACCACCTGTTGACCGCGGGCGCCGACGTGCGGGTGCTCAGCCGCGGACGGCGGGACGGCCGTCGCGATGTCGAGCACGTCACCGGCGATGTGCGCAGCGGTGACGGGCTCGATGCGGCGGTGGCAGGTGTCGACACGATCGTGGCGTGTGTGGACCCCGCGAAACATCTGGTCGCCGCGGCCGCTCGGGCGGGCACCCCGCACTTCGTGTATATCTCGATCGTCGGCGTCGACCGGCTGCCGTTCTTCTACTACCGGCAAAAACTCGCCGACGAACGCCTCATCGCCACCTCCGGTCTGCCATGGACGGTGTTGCGCGCCACGCAGTTTCACGACCTGATCGCCGTCATCCTGCGACTGCTGTCCACGCCGCCGGTGATGGCGGTGCCCGCGGGCGCGAGCTTCCAGCCGGTCGACGTCCGGGAGGTCGGCCAGCGGCTGGCCCACCTGGCCCTCGACGAACCTGCCGGGCGCGCACCCGACTTCGCAGGCCCGCAGGTCCGCCCGGTCGGCGATCTCGCGCGCAGCTATCTGTCGATGGTAGGCAAGAGGCGACCGATCGTGCCGGTGTGGCTGCCCGGCAAGCTGTTTCGCGCCATACGTGCCGGCGAGAACGTGGCACCACAGCATGCCGCGGGGTCGATCACCTTCGAGGAGTACCTGGCCGAACAGGAGCAGCGATGAACTACCGGCTGTTGCGCGCAGGGATGTGGTTCCTGACGTTCGTCGAAGTGGCGGTGGGCCTGGTGGCGACGCTGGCGCCGCGGTTCTTCTACGACAACGTGCCATGGGTCGATCTGGCCCCGCCGTTCGCCGAGCACCTGATGCGCGACTACGGCGCGATGAACCTCGCACTGGGGCTGGTGACGGCCGTCGCCGCATTCACCATGTCGACGGTCATGGTCCGCACGGCGCTGGCCGCCTATCTGCTGTTCGCGATCCCCCACCTGCTGTTTCACCTCACCCATCAGCACCACCACACGACGTCGCAGGCAGTCGGCGAGACCACGGCGCTGACGATCGCGGTGCTGCTTCCGCTGGCGCTGCTCGCACTGTCGGGCCCCTTGCGTGCGTCCGGCACCAGATACTAGGATATCCAAGTATTCAGCCATTCCGGCGAGGGGCAAGCTCATGACCACACAGATTTCCCATTTCATCAACGGCCAGCGGACCACCGGCCAGTCGAAGCGCACGGCGGACGTGATGGACCCCAACACCGGGCAGGTGCAGGCCACCGCGCCGATGGCGTCGGCTGCAGATGTCGACGCCGCGGTCGCAGGCGCGGCGGAGGCCCAGAAGGTTTGGGCCGCATTCAACCCGCAGCGCAGGGCCCGCGTGATGATGAAGTTCATCGACCTGGTCAACCAGAACGTCGACGAACTCGCCGAACTGCTGTCCGTCGAACACGGCAAGACCGTCGCGGACTCGAAGGGCGACATCCAGCGCGGCATCGAGGTCATCGAGTTCGCCGTCGGCATCCCGCACCTCATCAAGGGTGAGTACACCGAGGGCGCAGGCACCGGCATCGATGTGTACTCGCTGCGCCAGCCGCTCGGCGTGGTCGCCGGGATCACCCCGTTCAACTTCCCGGCGATGATCCCGCTGTGGAAGGCCGGGCCCGCCCTGGCGTGCGGCAACGCGTTCATCCTCAAGCCGTCCGAGCGTGACCCATCGGTGCCGGTCCGGCTGGCCGAGTTGTTCATCGAGGCAGGCCTGCCGCCCGGCGTGTTCCAGGTCGTGCACGGCGACAAGGAGGCCGTCGACGCGATCCTCGAACACCCCGAGATCCAGGCGGTCGGTTTCGTCGGCAGCTCCGACATCGCGCAGTACATCTACTCGACCGCAGCGGCGCACGGCAAGCGGGCGCAGTGCTTCGGCGGCGCCAAGAACCACATGATCGTGATGCCCGACGCCGACCTCGACAACGCCGTTGACGCGCTGATCGGCGCAGGCTACGGCAGCGCAGGCGAGCGATGCATGGCGATCAGCGTCGCGGTGCCCGTCGGCGAGCAAACCGCAGATCGCTTGCGCGCCAGGCTGATCGAGCGGGTCAACAATCTGCGGGTCGGCCACAGCCTCGACCCGAAGGCGGACTACGGGCCGCTGGTCACCGAGGCCGCGCTGGCCAGGGTGAAGGACTACATCAACCAGGGCGTCGAAGCGGGCGCGGAGGCCGTCGTCGACGGCCGCGAACGCACCAGCGACGACCTGCAATTCGGCGATGCGAACCTCGAAGGCGGCTACTTCATCGGGCCGACCCTCTTCGACCACGTCACCCCCGACATGTCGATCTACACCGACGAAATCTTCGGCCCGGTGCTGTGCATCGTGCGCGCGGAGAACTACGAAGAGGCACTGGCGCTTCCGACCGAGCACGAATACGGCAACGGCGTAGCGATTTTCACCCGCGACGGCGACACCGCCCGCGACTTCGTGTCCAGGGTCCAGGTCGGCATGGTCGGGGTGAACGTGCCGATCCCGGTGCCGGTTGCCTATCACAGCTTCGGCGGCTGGAAGCGCTCGGGCTTCGGCGACCTCAATCAGCACGGGCCGTCGTCGATCATCTTTTACACCAAGGTGAAGACGGTGACGCAGCGCTGGCCGGCGGGCAGCCACGGTGCCGAATTCGTCATCCCGACAATGAAATAGCGCAAGTATCCTCATGGATCTCTTCGGCCTGGACGACGACGAACGGGTGATCGCCGAGACGGCAGCCGCGTTCGCCGAAAAGCGCCTCGCGCCATACGCATTGGAATGGGACGCCACCAAGCACTTCCCGACCGACGTGTTGCGCGAGGCCGCCGAGCTGGGCATGGCGGCGATCTACTGCCGCGACGACGCCGGGGGCAGCGAGCTGCGCAGGCTCGACGCCGTGCGCATCTTCGAGGAACTCGCCAAGGCCGATCCGACGATCGCGGCGTTCATGTCGATCCACAACATGTGCGCCTGGATGGTCGACTCGTTCGGCACCCACGAACAGCGCAAGACCTGGGTGCCCAAGCTCGCGTCGATGGAGGCCATCGCCTCCTACTGCCTGACCGAGCCGGGCGCCGGATCCGACGCGAGCGCGCTGCGCACCAAGGCCGTTCGCGTGGGCGAGGACTACGTCATCGACGGGGTCAAGCAGTTCATCTCCGGCGCCGGCGCATCCGACGTCTACATCGTGATGGCCCGCACCGGCGGCGAAGGGCCCCGCGGCATCTCGGCGTTCGTTGTCGAAAAGGACACGCCTGGGCTGAGTTTCGGCGCCGACGAACTGAAGATGGGCTGGCACGCGCAGCCCACCGCCCAGGTGATCTTCGAGGGTGTGCGGGTACCCGCCGACGCGATGCTTGGCGGCGCCGACGGCGAGGGTACCGGTTTCGGTATCGCGATGAACGGGCTCAACGGCGGTCGCCTCAACATCGCGGCCTGCTCACTGGGCGGCGCACAGGCCGCCTACGACAAAGCGGCAAGCTATCTCGCCGACCGGCAGGCGTTCGGGGGCTCGCTGCTTGACGAGCCCACTATCCGGTTCACGCTCGCCGATATGGCCACCGAGCTGCAGACGTCGCGAATCCTGTTGTGGCGTGCGGCAACCGCGCTCGACAGTAACCATCCCGACAAGGTCGAGTTGTGCGCGATGGCCAAGCGCTACGTCACCGACGCGTGCTACGAGGTCGCCGATCAGGCGTTGCAGCTACATGGCGGTTATGGATACCTGCGCGAGTACGGACTGGAGAAAATCGTCCGCGATCTGCGCGTGCACCGAATCCTGGAAGGCACCAACGAAATCATGCGCGTGGTCATCGGTCGGGCCGAAGCGGCCCGGGCCCGCGCGACCGCATAGGCAGGGAGATCCACATGACGACGATCGCGTTCCTGGGGTTGGGCCACATGGGCGGCCCGATGTCGGCCAACCTACTCACCGCAGGTCACACCGTGCACGGCTTCGATCCGGTCCCCACGCTCAAGGACGCAGCGGCGGACAAGGGCGCGGTGGTCTTCGACAGCGGTGCCGCCGCGGTGGCCGACGCGGACGTCGTGATCACCTCACTGCCCAACGGCGACGTCGTGAAGAAGTGCTACGCCGAGATACTGCCAGCGGCCAAGGACGGCGCCCTGTTCATCGACACGTCCACGATCTCCGTCGACGATGCGCGCACCATCAATCAGCAGGCCGCCGACCGCGGTTTCGCGCAGCTCGACGCCCCGGTGTCGGGCGGGGTGAAGGGGGCGACCGCGGGCACGCTCGCCTTCATGGTCGGCGGCAATGACACCGCCGTCGAACGCGCAAGGCCGGTGCTGGATCCCATGGCGGGCAAGGTCATTCACTGCGGCGCGTCAGGCACCGGCCAGGCCGCCAAGCTGTGCAACAACATGGTGCTTGCCGTGCAGCAGATCGCCGTCGGCGAAGCGTTCGTGCTTGCCGAGAAGTTGGGCCTTTCCGCGCAGTCGCTGTTCGACGTGATCACCGGCGCGACCGGCAATTGCTGGGCCGTGCACACGAATTGCCCTGTGCCAGGACCGGTTCCGACGTCGCCAGCCAACAACGACTTCAAGCCGGGATTCGCGACCGCGTTGATGAACAAGGACATCGGCCTGGCGATGGATGCGGTCAGCTCGACGGGCTCCACGGCTCCGCTTGGCACGCACGCCGCCGAGATCTACGCCAAATTCAATGCCGACCATGCCGACAAGGACTTCAGCGCGGTTATCGAGATGCTGCGGAAGGGCTAGCTCTGTCGGCGAGCGCTCAACCTGGTACACATTTTGGCCTGAGACCGTCCGTAGGTGTGCGCTCGCGGGCTATCGGGCGTGGCTGGCGAAGAACTGCATCGCTGACCCTCGGGTCAATAACGCCGTTCTTTGCTATTGAACCCCCTATTCTTGGGCAATTGGGGTACTCGGGACCCTGGGGCGGCGGTACTCGGATGACGTCGGGCGTGGCGTGCGCATCGTGTAGCACTGGCCTGCGCGAGAACGCCAAGTTCTGTGGCGAATGCGGTGCCCCAACTGCCGTCGGGGATAACACAGCGAAGTACAAGCAGGTGACGGTGCTGTTCGCCGACGTCGTGCACTCAATGGACATCGCGGCCGCCGTGGATGCCGAGACGTTCCGCGAAATCATGACCGAAGTCGTGGAGCGGTCGGCGGCGGTGGTGCGCCGCTACGGGGGGACCGTGGAATTCACGGGCGACGGGGTGATGGCCCTATTTGGCGCCCCAGCTGCCTTGGAGGACCACGCTTTTCGAGCATGCCTGGCCGCGCTGGCCATCCAGGAGGAGGCCAGCCGGTTGGCGGCCGATGTGCAGAGCCGCGACGGTGTCAATCTTCGAGTGCGGGTGGGCCTGAACTCGGGCCGGGTGATCGTCGGTGAGATCGGCACGGGGTCGCTGGGCTACGCAGCGACCGGCGAACCGGTCGGGTTTGCCCAACGGATCGAATCGGTGGCGCCGGCCGGCGGAGTGATGCTCTCGGAGTCGACCGCGCGATTGGTCGAGCACACCGTCGCACTGGACGAACCCGAGTGGGTGCACATCAAGGGGGCCGACGAACCGGTGCTCGCGCGGCGGCTGACGGGGATCGGCCCGCGCGATGAACCGGTCGGGCGCGCAGAGGCGCGCCTGGTCGGTCGGCGCTGGGAGATGGCGGCCCTCGACGCCCTCGTGGACCGCGCGGTCGGCGGCCGCGGTGAGGTGGTGAATTTGGTCGGACCGGCGGGCATCGGCAAGAGCCGGGTGGCCCGGGAGGTCGCGGCACTGGCAGCCGGTCGCGGGGTTGAGGTGTTTTGGGTCTTCTGCGAGTCGCATGCTCGTGACGTCCCGTTCCATGCCGTGATACGGCTGCTGCAAGCGAGCAGCGGCGTGGCCGACCTCGACGGCAAAGCCGCCCGCGCGGGGTTGCAGGCCGCTATGCCGCCCAAAGTCGACCCGCAGGATCTGCTGCTACTGGAGGATCTGCTCGGCATCGCCGACCCCGCGGTGGCGCTGCCCCAAATCGACCCGGATGCGCGGCGGCGCCGGTTGACCGAACTAATCAACACCGCGTCGCTGGCGCGCGACGAGCCGGCGCTGTTCATCATCGAGGATACGCACTGGATCGATGCGGTCAGCGAGTCGATGGCGGCCGACCTGCTCACCGTCATACCGCGCGCCCCTTCGATGGTGCTGACTACCTCCCGCCCCGAATATGACGGGGCGCTGACGCGAATGCACGGCACACAGACGATAGCTCTTGCTCCACTTGGTGATTCAGACACCGCGGCGCTGCTGAATGAGTTGCTCGGTTCGGATCCCTCAGTCGGCGAGCTGACGACGATCATCGCCGACCGGGCAGCGGGGAATCCGTTCTTCGCCGAGGAGATGGTGCGCGAGCTGGTGCAGCGCGGCGTGCTGACAGGTGAGCACGGTCGCTACGTCTGTCGCGCGGATGTTGCGGAGCTCAGCGTGCCGGCCACGGTGCAGGCGGCTATCGAGGCGCGCATCGACGGGCTGAATACCGCGGACAGGCAGACGTTGCATGCGGCATCGGTGATCGGCGCCCGCTTCGAAGCGGAGCTGCTCGCCACGCTGGGCGTCGATGCTGCGTTTGACGATCTGCTCACGGCGGAGCTGATCGATCAGGTGCGGTTCACCCCGAGCGCCGAGTACGCCTTCCGGCACCCGCTGATCCGGGCGGTGGCCTACGAATCACAGCTGACATCCGATCGCGCTCACTGGCACCGGCGGCTGGCCGCGGCCATCGAATCGAAAAACCCGGAGTCAGCCGACCAAAATGCCGCGCTGATCGCCGAACATCTCGAGTCTGCCAGCGAGCTGCAGTCTGCTTACAGCTGGCACATGCGCGCCGGCGCGTGGTCAACCGACCGCGATCTCGACGCTGCCCGGCGCAGTTGGGAACGCGCACAACGGATCGCCGACACGCTGCCCGACGACAACCCCGACCGACTGTCGATGCGCATCGCCCCCCGCACCATGCTGTGCGCCACCGACTTTCACGCCCGAGCTCTCCAGGAAAGCGCGAGCCGCTTCGCGGAGCTGCGTGAGTTGTGCACCGCGGCCGGGGACAAGGTCTCGCTCGCCATCGGCATGACCGGACTGGCCACCGAGCTGGTGTACACCGGGCATTCGCGTGAGGGGTCGCGACTTGTATCCGAACAGATGGCACTGCTGGAGGCGATCGGCGATCCCACCCTGACCATGGCGTTGGCGGTCATGGCGTTCGTCAACTGGGCAGATAGCGGTGAATTCGGCGAGATATTGCGGTGGTCTCAGACCGTCGTCGACCTGGCCGGGGGTGATCCCGCCAAGGGCGCCGGCTTCGGAGTGGGATCACCGCTGGCCGCCGCGGTGGCAGCTCGCTGCGTCGCTCGGTGGTGGTTTGACCGGCCCGGGTGGCGCCAAGACCTCGAGGACGCTGTCGTGATGACCCAGAACACCGACCCGACAACCCGCGCCTTCGTCGTCGCCTGGGCCTACGGCTTGGGCGTTCTCTACGGGGTGCTTCGGGCCGATGACTCCATAGTGCTCGCGAGCGAGCAGGCGGTTCAGGTCGCCAAGGAGGCCAGCAACGATCACGCGCAATGCTTGGCCGAGCAAGCGCTGGGCGGCACGCTGCTGAACCGGGATTCCGCGGCCGACCGTAACCGCGGGTTAGAGGTAATGGCGCAGGTCCGCGACATGTTGCGCGAGCATGGTCCCTTCCTGATCCCCGTCGCCGAGTCGTTGGCCGCCCGGGAGCGGGCCAGCCGCGGCGACCGCGATGCTCACCTTCCGGTGATGCGCAATGCCGTCGACGAGCTGCACCAGGCAGGACGGATCGGATCTGACATTTTGTGCACCCGCCTTCTGGTGGAGACGCTGCTGGAGCGTGGCGCTGCCGTTGACCTGGCCGAAGCCCAAGAGGCAATCGACTGGTTGGCGAACCTGCGTGCCGATCAAGGTTCGGCAATGCTCGAAATCACGCTGCTGCGGCTGCGCGCGCTGCTGGCCGGCTCCCACGGCGACGACGTTGCCTACCGGGACTTGGTGAGTCGCTACCGAGCGCTGGCGGAATCGCTTGGCTTCGAAGGACATATCGCGTGGGCCGAGGGGATGGTCGAGAGCGAGATCGGATGACGGCGGGCGTGGCATGCGCATCATGCGGCACTGGGCTGCGGGAGAACGCCAAGTTCTGCCACGAGTGCGGTGCGCCATTTGCGGTTTCGGGTGACACAGCGAAGTACAAGCAAGTAACGGTGCTGTTCGCCGACGTGGTGCACTCAATGGACATCGCAGCCGCCGTGGATGCGGAGAGGTTCCGCGAACTTATGACCGAAGTCGTGGAGCGGTCGGCGGCGGTGGCGCACCGCTATGGCGGGACCGTGGAATTCACCGGTGACGGCGTGATGGCAATCTTCGGCGCCCCAACGGCCTTGGAGGATCATGCTTTTCGGGCATGTGTGACCGCCCTGGCAATCCAGGACGAGATGAAGCAGTTGGCCATCGAGGTGCAGCGTCGCGACGCGGTGGCGCTGCAGGTACGGGTGGGGCTGAATTCGGGCCGGGTGATCGCCGGTGAGATCGGCTCGGGATCGCTTGGATACGCCGCGACCGGCGAGACGGTCGGGATGGCGCAGCGGATGGAATCGGTGGCGCCGCCGGGCGGCGTGATGCTGTCCGAGTCGACCGCGCGGCTGGTTGAACACCTCGTGCTGCTTGGTGAACCCGAGCGGGCGCACATCAAGGGGGCTGATGAGCCGGTTCCGGTGCGTCGACTGGTGGCGATCAGCCCGCGCGATGGCCGCGGCGGACGCGCCGAGGCGGGCCTGGTCGGTCGGCGCTGGGAGATGGCGGCCCTCGACGCGATGGTGCACCGCGCGATCGGCGGCTGCGGTGGTGTGGTGAACGTGGTCGGACCGCCGGGCATCGGCAAGAGCCGGACGGCCCGGGAGACGGCTGCCCTGGCGGCCGGTTGCGGCGTCGAGGTGGTGTGGGCCTTCTGCGAAGCCCACGCCCGTGACATTCCCTTCCGCGTGGTGGCCCAGCTGCTGCGCGCGAGCACCGGCGTGGGCGCGCTGGACGGCGAACCCGCCCGCGCTCGGGTTCGGGAAAACGTGCCCGACGCCGAACCGCAGGATTTACAGCTGCTTGACGATCTGCTCGGCATCGCCGACCCCGATGTGCCGCTGCCCGCCATCGACCCGGATGCCCGTCGGCGCCGGTTGACCGCGTTGATCAACGCCGCGTCGCTGGCCCGCGGCGAACCGGCGCTGCTCATCGTCGAGGATGCGCACTGGATCGATGCGGTCAGCGAGTCAATGATCGCCGATTTACTCACCGACGTCCCGCGAACGTCGTCGATGGTGCTGATCACCTCGCGCCCCGAATACGAGGGAGCGCTGACGCGAGTGCATGGTGCCCGGACGATCGCCCTTGCCGCGCTGGATGGTTCGGACACCACAGCACTTCTGGATGAGCTGCTGGGTGGGCATCCGTCGGTCAGTGAGCTGGCGGCGATCATCGCCAACCGGGCCGCGGGGAACCCGTTTTTCACCGAAGAGATGGTGCGCGAATTATCCCAGCGTGGCGTGCTGACCGGCGAGCGCGGCGGCTACCTCTGTCGCGCCGATGTCGCCGACGTCGCCGTGCCGGCCACGGTGCAGGCGGCTATCGAGGCCCGCATCGACCGCCTGGACACCCCAGCCAAGCAGACGTTGAACGCCGCGTCGGTGATCGGCGTCCGCTTCGACGCCGAACTGCTCGCGACGCTGGGCATCGATCCGGTGTTCGATGAGCTACTGGGCGCGGAGCTGATCGATCAGGTGCGGTTCAACTCAGGCGCCGAGTACGCCTTCCACCACCCGCTGATCCGCACGGTGGCCTACGAGTCACAGCTGAAATCCGATCGCGCCCAGGTGCACCGGCGACTGGCCGCCGCGATCCAAGAGCGTGCGCCCGGCGCGGTGGAGGAGAACGCTGCGCTGATCGCCGAACATCTCGAGGCCGCAGGTGATCTGCACGCCGCCTACGGCTGGCACATGCGCGCGGCAAAGTGGGCGACCAACCGTGACATCGCCGCAGCACGACTCGGTTGGGAGCGCGCCCTGAAGATCGCCGACGCCTTGCCCGCCGATGATCCGAACCGGGCCGCCATGGGCATCTCCCCTCGCACGATGTTGTGCGGGACTGCCTATCGAGCCCGTGCGCACGGCGCGACCGCCCGTGTCGACGAATTGCGGCAGTTGTGCAATTCCGCCGAGGACAAGGCATCGCTGGCCATCGGCATGGCCGGCCTGGTGATGGATCATGCATATCAGGGCCGGATTCGTCAGGCGTCGCGGCTGGCATCGGAGGCCGTCGCCCTCATCGAGTCGCTCGGCGATCCAACCTTGACAGTCGGGCTGTCCTTCCCTGCGATCTACGCCAAGATTGAGAGCGGCGAGTATTCCGACGTGCTGCGGTGGTCACAAAGAGTTGTCGACCTTGCCGACGGTGACCCCTCGAGAGGCAACATCATCTTCGGTTCGCCGTTGGCACTCGCCTTTACGTCGCGTGCGCTGGCCAGTTATTGCCTGGGTCGTCCCGGATGGCACGACGACCTGCGCCACGGGCTGGCCATGGCACACAGCACCGATCCCCTGACCTACGCTGCGGTTGTCGCCCTGGGCTACTTCCCGGGGATAACGAACGGCGCGCTGGCCCCCGACGACCGCGCGCTGCGTGATATCGAGGATGCGCTACAGATTGCGGAACGAGCCGGCAACGATATGGCGTTGGCCTTCGCGCGGATGGCGCTGGGTTTCGTACTGGTGCACCGTCAATCGGCTGACGCGCGCGACCGCGGACAGGCGTTGCTGGCCGAGGTCAGCGAAGTGTTCGAACAACAACGACACAACCTAGGGGACCGCCCGCTCGTCAATGTGTACGTGGCGCGTGAAAGGGCTCGTCGCGGAGACCGCGGTGAGGCCATCCCGCTCATACGCGCCGCCGTCGACCATCTGTTCCGCGAGAGCCGACTGCTGGCGTGGGGCGTTACCGCGACGGGCGTTCTGGTGGAGACCCTGCTCGATCGCGGTGCCGATAGCGACGTGGTCGAAGCAGAAGCAGCGATCAAGCGATTGGCGGCGGCACCTGCCGAGGACGGTTTGGCGTTGCGAAACATCTGGTTAGTGCGGCTACGGGCGCTGCTGGCCCGCGCCCGCGGCGATGCCGACACCTACCGTGAGTTGGTGAATCGCTACCGCGCGATGGCGGAATCGCTTGGCTTCGAAGGACATATCGCCTGGGCCGAGGCAATGGTCGACGGCCGCCCTTAGATTAATTGGAACCGTCGTCGGCGAGCGCTCAACCTGGTACACATTTTTGGCCTGAGAACGTACGTAGGTGTGCGCTCGCGGGCTACCTCGGATGGCTGGCGAAGAACTGCGTTGACAACGCCGAGGCATCACCGGGCCAGACATGGCCGAGGCCATCCATCTGGCGGAACTCCACCGGTCCGCCGGCCTGGCGCCAGCGCTCCGCCATCGCCGGAGCGGAGATGATGTCGCTTGCGCCGCCCCGGCCGACCATGGGGCCTCCGTTGAACGGCACGACCGGATCAGCGGTGCCGTGCATTTCCAGCACCGCCACCGGCTGCGACGGTGCGCACCCGACGTTCGTGCCAAGGGTCCCCGCGACCGGGGCGATGGCGGCGAAGAGGTCGGCGCGTTCGCAGGCGAGCCGGTTGACCATGAACGCGCCCGCCGACATGCCCGTGGCGTACACGCGGCCGGGATCGACGCCGAAGTCCGAGGTCAGCTTGGCGACCAGGCCCGTGATGAACCCGACGTCGTCGACCCCTTGGCGATCGGGCACCGACGCACCGCGGCCGTCGGCCCAACTGAAGTCGATGCCGTCGGGGTAGACCACCATGAATCCGTGCGCATTGGCGGCGGCGTCGTAGTTCGTCTCCCATTGCCAGCTGGATCCGACCCCGCCTGCGCCGTGCAGATTCACCACAAGACCCGCCGGATGCTCGAGGCCAGGGGGAATGTGCAGGCTGTAGGTGCGGACCAGGCCACCGACGTCGAGCCGCCCAGGTAGCTCGGCCGATGCGAGCCCAGCACTCCCGAAGAGGCACGAGGCGGCACAGAACACGGTCGCCAGCACCAGTTGGCTGCAACGTCGCAGAGTCAGGCGTGCGGTATTCATCGGCGCTATTGGACCGCAGCACCGACCGTTGAGGCAAACAAACTTTATGCGGCGGACTGCTTTCGCGCCGCCCACCAGCGGCCGTGCAGGCGTTGGCAATCCGCTAGGCGCAGCGGGTCAGTGCCTGAATAGTCCGGGCGTACCGCCGCTGCGGCCGGCAGATCGGGCGTGCCATCGCCGGTGATGACGACGGTGGCCAGGGCTGCGGCGTTGGCTGCCCGCAGCCCCGAAGCGGACCCGGCAAGCGCGAGCGCATTCTCCGCGGATATCCCGAGCTCCCACAAGGCGTGGTGGAACGGCTCGGGGCTCGGCATGGACTTCGCCACATCGTCGGCCGTCACGACCATCTCGATGAGTCCTTCGCCGACGAGCTGACGCACCAACGGCTCGGCCCAACTGCGCTTGCCACTTGTCACCACCGCCACCGACACCCCTGCGGCGAATGCCTCCATGACGAAATCGTGCAGGCCAGGCCGCGGCGCCAGGTCGGCGTCGGCGATCATTTCCTCGAACATCGCCGTCTTGGTGGCGACGATCTCCTCAACGAGCAGCTTGTTCAGCACGTCGCATTCCGTGCAGACCCCTCGAGCCCGTAGTTCGGCGGCCACACGCTGGCGTTCATCGCTCAGCGCCAGCAGCTTGCGGTACCGCTCGACCGTCCAGCTGATGTCCAGGCCGTGTGCGGCGAAGGCGGCGTTGAACACCACGCGATGACCGTCGGATTCAATATCGGCCAGTGCATCGAGGTCAAAGATCACCGCGCGCAGCGGAGACACACTTGCAGTGCTCGGCCGCGACCAGTCCCACCAGAACCGGCCAGCGCGAAACGTTTGCTCCTGTGCGATCGTCACCCCATCAGGGTGGCCCACGTCACATCGGCGTCGCGTCCCCCGCACGGGGGATTGGGCAGGCCAAGTTGCGGCCCCCGGTCGGGTGACGGTCTTAAGGTTGACGCCATGGTGGTCACGGCTGAGCCGGTGCGGATTGTGCTGGTAGATGACCATGAAATGGTCATCGAGGGCCTCAAGGCCATGCTCGCGGCGTTCTCAGAGCGCGTCCAGGTGGTTGGGCAGGCGGTTGGCGCTGAGCGAGCGCTCAGCGTCGTTGACGAGCTCCAGCCCGACATTGTGCTGACCGATGTCCGGATGCAGGGCTCCAGCGGGCTGGACCTGTGTCAGGAGCTGCGCCAGCGCGATCCTGGGCGCAAGGTCGTGATGCTGTCGGTCTACGACGACGAGCAGTACCTCTTCCAGGCATTGCGGGTCGGCGCGGCAGGCTATCTGCTCAAAAGCATCAGCAGTGACGATCTGGTGCGTCAGCTCGAGTTCGTCCACAGCGGCGAGACCGCGATCGATCCGGGCATGGCGGCCCGGGCGGTCGACACCGCAGCGCGAATGCAGCGTGACGAGTTCTGGCCCGGCGCCCGCCAGGGCCTGACGCAACGGGAAAGCGAGATCCTGTCGTTCGTCGTCACCGGCCTGTCCAACCGGGCCATCGCCACCAAGCTGGTGATCGGCGACGAGACGGTCAAATCCCACCTGCGGTCGATTTACCGCAAGCTCGGGGTGAGCGACCGCGCCGGCGCCGTGGCCACCGCACTGCGCGAAGGCATCTACCAATGAGGCCGCACGCGCGGCGGTCCAACGCCGTCCGTGACCTCGTCGACGCCGACCGCGAGCTGGCCCTGCTGCGCGAACTCATCCAGGCCGCGTCGAAGGGCCCCGGCGTCGAACCACTTGCCGCCGCGGCCGCCAGGATGATCACCGCGGCCACCGCAAGCGATGTGTGCTTCGTGCACGTGCTCGACGACTCCGACCGGTCGCTGACGCTGGCGGGCGCGACACCGCCGTTCGACGCCGAGGTGGGCAAGATCCGGCTGCCGCTGGGGCAGGGCATCTCAGGATGGGTGGCCAGCCACCGTGAGCCCGTCGTGATCACGCAGGACAAGGAGACCGACCCGCGATACATGCCGTTTGAATCGTTGCGCGGCAAGGACTTCACGTCGATGGTGTCCGTTCCGATGGAGACCGACCCCCTCGGATTGGTCGGAGTGCTGAATGTGCACACCGTCGAGCGCCGCGAGTTCACCGAACGTGACGTCGAACTGCTCCTGGTGATCGGCAGGCTGATCGCTGGTGCGCTGCATCAAGCGCGGCTGCACCGGCAGCTGGTGGCCCGCGAGCGTGCCCACGAGAACTTCGTCGAGCAGGTGATCCAGGCCCAAGAGCTCGAGCGGCGCCGGCTGGCAGGCGACATCCACGACGGCATTTCCCAGCGGCTCGTCACACTGTCCTACCGGCTCGACGCGGCGACGCAGGCCGTCGACGATCCGGCGATGATGGCCGAGCAATTGGGCAAGGCCCGCGAGCTGGTCGACCTGACTCTGCAGGAGGCCCGCGCGGCGATTGGTGGGCTGCGGCCGCCGGTGCTCGATGACCTCGGCCTGGCAGGCGGGCTGGCGAGTTTGGCGCGGTCGATCCCGCAGATCGGCATCGAGGTCGACCTCGACGACAGCCGGGTGCCCGACCACATCGAGATCGCGTTGTACCGCATCGCCCAGGAATGCCTGCAGAACGTGGTCAAACACGCAAAGGCCGATCGAGCGCGCCTGACGTTCTTTGTCGACAGCGACACCGCCCGGCTCGAAATCATTGACGACGGAATCGGTTTCGACACCTTCGAGCATCCGCTGGGTAGCGACGAGATGGGCGGCTACGGGCTGCTTTCGATGGCCGAACGCGCAGAAATCGTCGGCGGCCGACTCAACATCAGGTCGCGGCCCGGCGCGGGCACCGCGGTGACGGCCACCATCCCGCTGCCCTCTCCCGCGCGTGGGGCCCCCGAGCAACCAGGGACAGACGCTTAGAAATCTCCCGAGTGGCGGCGCAGTGTTTCGATGGAGTCGGCGAGCGCCCGCGACTCCTCGTCGGAAATGCCGATGTCGCCGAACACCTCGGCGTTGAGTGTCACGGTCGCGTCCTCGACGGTCGAGCGACCAAGCTCGGTGATCTGTACCAGAGTGGTGCGGCCGTCGGTGGGATGCGGGATCCGCTCCACCAGCCCGTCGGCTTCGAGCCTGCGGATCGCGTGCGTGACGCTGGTGACGTGGACCTGCAACCGGTCGGATGCCTTGGTGATGGGTAGGGCGCCCGCGCGGCTGAACGCCAGCAGCCGCAGCAGCTCGTAGCGCGAAAAGCTGAGGTCGTATGGCCGCAGCGCGGTCTCGACGCGGGCCAGCAGGATCTGGTGTGCCCGCATCACCGACGTCACCGCGACCATGCCGTCCGCGACATGACCCCAGCCGGAGCGTTCCCAATTGGCGCGCGCCAGCGCGATCGGGTCCCGCTTGTCGGGCCACGGCGGTTGCGAGGGCACGACTCTTCATACCGCATGGACCGGCAGTCGCCGGGCAGATCAGCGGGACGCCACCGCCGCTACCGCCGACAGCACCGCCCTGGTGGACTGCCGGTTGCCGACCGTGATCCGCACACCGCCGTCCGCATAGTTGCGGACCTTCAACCCGGTATCGACGAACGCGTCACGCCACGGCCGGCCGCGCGCAGGCAGATACACGAAGTTGGCATGCGCGTCGGTGCTGTAGACACCCATCGCACGCAGCCGCATCCGCATTAAGCGCCGCTCGGCCGCGATCATTCGAATACGTTGCTGCAGTTGGTTTTCAGCGTCATAGGACGCCGCGACGGCCACCAGGCTGGTGATCCCGGTCCCGAAGGGCAGCTGCATGGTCCACAGCTTGCCTGCGAGTTCGGATGCGCAGAACCCATAGCCGATTCGCAGACCGGCCAGCCCGTATGCCTTCGAGAAGGTCCGCAGGACCACGACATTGGGATGGCGCTCGACAAGCGCGGGCGCATCGATCCGGAAGTCGGCCGACAGGAACTCGACGTACGCCTCGTCAAGCACCACCACGGTGTCCTGCGGCACCCGCTGCAGGAACCGCTCGATATCGGCAACGGATTCCACCGTCCCTGTCGGGTTGTGCGGCCGGCACACCACCACGACCCGCGCCTGGCTGGCCGCCTCAGCCATGGCGTCCAGGTCGTGGTGGCCGTGCTGGTCCAACGGCACCGTGACCGACCGCAATCGCGCCATCTGCGCGAAAATCGGATACCCGTCGAACGTCGGCGACGTCATCACCATCGACTCGCCCGGGCTCGTCATCGCGTGCAGCACCTGCAGGATGACACCCGTTGCGCCCTCACCGATGACCACCTGCTGGTCGCGAATCCCGACGTGATCGGCGATCAACGAACGCAACCGTTCCGGCAGATACTCCGGATAGCGGTTGGCGGCGTCGATCGATTCGATCAGCGCGGACCTCACCCCCGGCAGCGGCGGGAACGGACTCTCGTTGAGCGACAACGCGAACGGATCGACTGCGTGGGGTAACGCGCTGACAGCATCGGTCAGGGCCCGCTTCTCGGCGGCCATTAGTCCCGCCCGCCCCACTGAACCGCTGCAGCGCCCGCGAAGTCACCCGCATGCGCGAACGCCGACATCATCACGACGTCGCCCTTTTTCAGCTGCCCGCTGGTAATCGCCCGGTCGAGGTTGACCGGGATGCCGGCGGCGAACAGATTGCCGCACTCGTCAAAGGTGTCGACGTGACGTTCCTTGGGCAGTTCCAGCGCGTCGCGCCAGTTCCTCAGGAACACCCGGTTCGGCTGATTGGTGACCAGCAGGTCAAGATCCTTGGGCTTGAGGCCGATTCGATCGCACACCGCGTAGGACACCTCGGGCACCTGCCGGTTGCCGCGGGCCAGCACCTTGGTGATCTTGCTTTCGGTGAACCCGATGCAACCCTCCCCCGGGCCCGCTTGCCACCACTTGCGGGGCGGGTCGACCGCGATCGTCATGTCACCGGCGTACTCGCCAAAGGTGCGGCACTCGATGTCGAGGATAGGCGAGTCGTCGGACACCGTCACCAAGCCCACTGCAGCGCCGTCGCCCGGCACCGACGACTGCGCTTTGCGCCGCACCATCGGCTGGTCGAAGATCTGTCCGGCCGCATTTTGCGCGACGGCGATCAGTGCCGTGCGACCTTCGCCCGCCGCCAACAGGTTTCGGGCCACCTTCAGCCCGAGCACGAACGCCGCGCATCCCCCGTTGTGCAGGTCCAACACCCAGTTCGGCTTCATGCCGAGGCGATGGGCCATGGCTCCACCACCGCCGTAAAACGGCATATCCGGCATCTGGGTGTGGGTGATCAGTACGTCGATGTTTGCGATGGTGTCCTGGCCGTGCCGCTCGATCAGGCCGGCCGCGGCCCGCTCCACCATGTCGACCGCCGTCTCATCCTCGGCCACGTGATGGCGGAACTTCGGTGCCCGGAACATCAAGTTGTCCCTCAGGTCATCCGAGTCGGCGAACTGTGCGTAGTAGTCGGCCCCGATGGGTTCGCCTGGCAGATACGTCGAGACGTCGAGAAGACTCACGGCCTGTTGCTTGTTCATGCGTTACTCATCTCATCCAGTCGGGTGTCACGGGAAGGCCGTTGCGATGGCGGTATTCGGCGATGGCCTTGAGGTTGTTCAGCTCAAGCAGATGCCCTGCGCCGAACATGTCCCAGAAGTCGCCGACCCAGACCGGACGCTTCGGCGGCGACGCTTCCGGATACGGGTTGTTGTCGTAGAACGGGTGATGGCAGTTGGTCCACAACACCACCGAGCCCGGCTTGTTGAAGACGACCTGCGCGTCGACGATGCGCATCAGGTACACCATCCACAGGTGCTTGCCCTGATCCCACGCGCAGTGGTAGTCCACCGTCATCGCGGCGCGGTTTGCGTAAGTGCGGGTATAGATTTCGGTTTCGGAGCCCAGCCGGTCGTAGGCCAGCCACAGGCCGGGCTCATCGGTCGGCGTGAACCCGCGCAAGCTGTATGTCCACTCCTCGAGGCAACGGGTGTCGGACATGTAGTCGAACAACTCGTTCGGCGGGCAGTCGACATACGTGTTGACGGTGCAGAATTCGCCGAACACCTCGTCGTGCGGATACACCGACCGCATCATCTCCATGATGATCGGGGTGGCCTTCTCGCGGGGCGACGTCTCGATGCGGATCACGTCGTTGATGGGCTCGAGGCTTCCTCGGTGGGTGGTTATGTCATCAAGTGCGGGCAACGACATCGGAATGTGTCTCCTTTTTGGTGGAAAGGTTCGCGGCGGCAGTAACTCGGCCGCCGAGAAAAGCTGCGAACGGGGGGATTTCGTCGGCCGAGCATTCGATGCTGACCACGGACGGGCCATCGGTGTCGAGCGCGGCGCTCAGCGCAGGACCAAGCTCGCCGATGTTGAAGACGTCCGTGGACGGCAGGTCGGGGAACATCGCCGCCAGCCCTGCGCCGAGCCGGCTTGGCCCGAACCGGTTGTAGCTGTACGCGTCGGAGTAGAAGAGCTGCTCTCTGGTGACGCACATCGCGTGCGCGTGGTTGTCGAACAGCAGGAAGGTCACCGGCAGCCGGTATTGCAGTGCGGTGTGAATCTCCATGCCGTGCATGAAGAATGAGCCGTCACCGGCGATGACCACGGTCCTGTGGCGGCGACCAAATGCCATGCCTACACCCGCACCAAAGCTGTAGCCCATGCCGCCCATACCGAGCGCGACGATGAACCGGCCGTCCCGCCGCGCAGGCAGATAGTGGATCGCGGATGCGCCGATATTGCCTGCGTCGACGACAATGTCAACCCCGTCGGGCAATGCGGCATCCAACTCCGCCATCGCCTCCCGGTAGCGCACACCGGGACCGTCGAATGCCGGCGGCTTCAGTTCGGCGCGCGGCACCTCGTCGGGCACCCGCACGTGGGCCGGCCTGCCGTGCCCCGACAACGCCGCGGCCAGCAGCGTCAGCGAGCCACGTAGATCCTCGGTGTGCACGTGGGTGCACGGCAGGTACGGCGCCGCAGAGCCGATCGAGTACACCGGCACCGATCCCAGCGCGTCGTCGAGGCCGGCGCGTGCGGTGACCGTCATCCGGGTGCCAACGAGCAGGCACAGCGCGCTGCCCGCGATTGCGGGTGCAACTCCGGGGTGGCCCATCACTCCGGTAACTCCCAGTGCCGACGACGATCCCATTCCCGGCGTGCCCGCGACGTCCTTGGCGTCGGGAACGCACGCCACGCGGGCGCGCAACATCGACCGCAGCTTCTCGAGTTCGCCGCGGGCATCGTCGCGGGCGACCTGTTCACCGGCGATGATCGTGATCGGGCCGTCCGCACGCCGCAGCGCCGACGCGATCGCGTCTGGATCACCAAGCTGACTGGCGACCTTCTCGAATCTTCCGACGCCGCCATTCACGCCGAGCTGAGCCTGCTGAATATCCTTGGGCAGCAACAGCACTGCCGGTCCGCCGGTACGGGCCGCCGCGATCGCGTCCTGCAACGCCTGCACGATGTCCTGCGGTGTCATCACCCGGCGGCAGAACACCGAAACCGCGGAGAACAGCGCCTCGCCGTCAAGCGCTCCGTTGCGGCCGCTGGTGTCCTGGAAAGATCCGCGGCCGTCGAGCGTCGTCGGCGGCTGGCCGATCAGCGCCAGGACAGGCACGCGACTGGCGAACGCCTCCCCCAACCCTGGCAGTGTGTTCAGGCATCCCCCGCCCGACGTCGCGGCCACCACACCGAGCCCGGCACCGCTGCGGCTGTAACCGTCGGCCATTGTGGCAGCGGAGAATTCGTGCTTGGCGAGCACCGCGGTGATGTCGTCAGACAAGGATGCGGCGTCGTAGAGGTCCTCGATGTTGGCACCGTCGACACCGAAGATGTGGTCTACACCACTCGCGGCTAGATACCCGACGATGTGATCGACAACTCGATGTCCGCTTGCCATTCCTCACCTGCTTTCGCGTGCCCTACCCACAGACACGACTGGCAAAGGAGTTGGGTTCAACCCTTCAGGCAATTCACAGATGACGTTCGAGTAGCACCTGTCCGGAATCCGACGAAACCAGTTGCACGGCAGCGATTTCATTCATCTGTAACGGTGTGTTCGCGCTCGGCAGCGCGGTGGCGCCGGAGAGCCCGAGCCACGTCGCAATCTGGTCGCGGCTGCCATCGCGGCCCACCACCACCATGCCCAACGACTGGGGCGGAGCGTCGCGCTGACCCCAGTCACCGTAGGTGCAGGCCATGTCGATGCGGGTGCCCCAGCCGTAACCGCTCATCGTGATGGCGGCGTTGATCGGCGTCTCGGACACCTTCGTCATCTCGAGCCCTGGCGCGGCCTGTGGCGCATTCGTCTGAAGGCCGACGGCCTCCGGACGGATCACGATCACCAGCCCGACCGCCAGCAGCGCGGCGGCCACCGCAACGGCAGCCGACATCAACAACCGCGAACGGCGTCGCCGCCACCGGACCTTGTCGAGAATCGACCCGAGCACCTCGGGCCGCAACGGCGGGGTGTCGGGCTGGGATTCGTCGAGGGCGCGGACGTCCTCGAAGTCCAGCTTGGCCAGCAACGCGGGAACTCCGCTCAGCTCGGCGACCGCAGCGCGGCACCGCTCACACGTTTCGAGATGGGTCTCGAATTCACGGCGCTCGGCGCTCGACAGCGACCCAAGGACGTACGCCGCGTCCCAGGTCAGATAGCGATCGCCGTCCAACACATCACCGCCTCGGGGTACACCGAATTGTGTCATCGTGTCACCCCCATTTCCTGCAAGTTGAGCCGCAAGGCCCGCACCGCGTAGTGCAGCCGTGACTTCACCGTGCCCTCCGCGATCTGGAGATCATCGGAGATCTGGGTGGTCGTCCACCCCTGGTAGTACGCCCGGCGGATCACCGCGCGGTGATCCTCGGACAGCTGGGACAGGGCGGTGGCCAGCAACAGCCGGTCGAGCGCGGAGTCCACCTCGTCGGGGCCAGCCTGATCGGCCACCTGTTCCACGTCGCCGGTGCCGGATTCGTTGCGGAACCGTGCGCTGCGGCGCTCATCGATGATGAGGTTCCGTGCCACGGTGAACAGCCACGCCCGCGCGGACCGATCGACATCGTCGGTCACTTCCGGGTGCCGCCACGCCCGCAACAGCGTCTCCTGCACAACGTCCTCCGCACGTGCCTGATCCCCAGTAAGCCGCAGGGCGTATCGCCACAAGGCGCCGGCATGCTCGTTATAGAGCACGCGCATCATCGCGGCCTCTGGGTCATCCATTACCAACCTCCGTCTTTGATACGACGTTGGTGGTGTTCTGGTTCACTATGCGTCGCGCGCGGACCCCGCGCGCAGCGTTTGCCGAACCCCGTACTACAGCGTGAGGATTCTGGGCCCGTCGTCGGTGACCGCGACGGTGTGCTCCCAATGCGCGGCGCGCGACCCGTCGGCGGTGACGACCGTCCATTCGTCTTCCAACACAACGGTCTTCGTCGTGCCCAGCGTGAGCATCGGTTCGATGGCCAGCACCGACCCCGGTGCCAGATACGGACCACGACCGGGTGCGCCCTCGTTGGGCAGGAACGGATCCATGTGCATCTGCCTGCCGATGCCGTGACCGCCGTACCCCGCAACGATGCCGAACTTGCGGTCGTAGCGCGCTTCGGCGGTGCGCGTCCCGACCTCGATGGCGTGCGAGACGTCGGTGAGCCGGTTGCCCGGCACCATCGCGGCGATGCCTGCCTCCATGGACTCCCGAGTCGCTTGAGACAACGCCTCGTCGACGTCGATCAGCTTGCCGACGCCGAACGTGACCGCCGAGTCGCCGTGCCAGCCGTCGAGGATCGCGCCGCAGTCGATGGACACCAGATCACCGGGCGCCAAAGTTTCAGCCGCCGACGGAATGCCGTGCACCACACGGTCATTGACCGACGCGCAGATGCTGGCAGGGAATCCGTGGTATCCGAGGAACGACGGGGTTCCTCCGCCGTCTCGGATGACCGTTTCGGCGATCTCGTCGAGCGCAAGCGTCGACACCCCCGGCGCGGCGGCGTGCCGCACGGCAAGCAGTGCGGTGGCGACCAATGAGCCCGCCGCGGCCATCGCGTCGAGTTCACCCGCACTGCGCTGCGCAACGGCCTTACGGTTGCGCAGGCCTGGGAGGCCGATCATCGATTACTTTCCGAGGGCCTGCAGCGCGCGCTGGAACACCTCGTCGAGCGCGCCAACCGCGTCGACCGTCTGCAGGTTGTTGTGGCTGTAGTACTCCAACAGCGGCTCGGTCTCGTCGCGGTACACCTGCATCCGGTTGTGGATGACCTCTTCGGTGTCGTCGGCGCGGCCGCGGGACTTCAGCCGCTCGAACAACTCGGCCTCGGAGACGGCGAACTCCAGCACCGCATCCAGCTTGGTGTTGTGGTTCTTGAGCATCTCGTCGAGCGCCTGGGCCTGCTCCACCGAGCGGGGGTAGCCGTCGAGGATGAATCCGTCAGCGGCGTCGGACTGCTCGATGCGGTCTTCGACCAGCTTGTTCGTCAACTCCGATGGCACCAGGTCGCCCGCGTCGAGGTAACGCTTGGCTTCCACGCCGAGCGGGGTGCCCTGGCTGATGTTCCCGCGGAACAGGTCACCGGTGGAGATCTGCGGGATGCCGAGCTTCTCGGACAGCCTCACAGCCTGAGTGCCTTTGCCCGCGCCAGGCGGCCCGAGTAGAACGACTCTCACTTCAGGAACCCTTCGTAGTTGCGTTGCATGAGCTGGCTCTCGATTTGTTTGACGGTATCCAACCCGACGCCAATCATGATCAGAACCGCGGTACCGCCGAATGGCAGGTTCTGTACGGCGCCGGTGTTGCCGATCTCCAGGAACAGGTTCGGCAACACGGCGATCACGCCCAGGTAGATCGAGCCGGGAAGGGTGATCCGGCTGAGCACATATTTCAGGTAGTCGGCGGTTGGTCGGCCGGGCCGGATGCCGGGGATGAAGCCGCCGTACTTCTTCATCTCGTCGGCGCGTTCTTCGGGGTTGAACGTGATCGACACGTAGAAGTACGTGAAGAAGATGATCAGGCCGAAGTAGACCGCGATGTAGACCGGGCTGCTGGGGTCGGTCAGGTAGTTGGCCACGAAACTCTGCCACCACCCCGTACTGGCGTTGGGGTTACCGCTCGAGATCAGCTGGGTGATCAGGTGCGGGATGTAGATCAGCGACGACGCGAAGATCACCGGGATGACGCCGGCCTGGTTGACCTTGAGCGGCAGATACGTCGACGTGCCGCCGTACATCTTGCGGCCCACCATGCGCTTGGCGTATTGGACCGGGATGCGGCGCTGCCCCTGCTCGACGAACACCACGCCGATGATGATGACCAGCGCCGCGAAGCAGACCAGGCCGAACACCATGCCGCCGCGGCTGTCCAGGATGGTCTTGCCCTCGATCGGGATACGGGCGGCGATGCCGGCGAAGATCATCAGCGACATGCCGTTGCCGATGCCGCGCTCGGTGACCAGCTCGCCCATCCACATGACCAGCGTCGCGCCTGCGGTCAGCACCAGCACGATGACCACCAGCGTGAAGATGTTCAGGCCCTCGCTCTGACCCTGGATGATGTCGAGCGTGCAGCCCTGCAGCAGGCCACCGTTGGCCGCCAGCGCCACGATGCTGGTGGCCTGCAGGATGGCCAGCGCGATCGTCAGGTAACGCGTGTACTGCGTCATCTTGGCCTGGCCGGCTTGACCTTCTTTGCGCAGCTGTTCGAACCGCGGGATCACCACGGTCAGCAGCTGCACGATGATGCTCGCGGTGATGTAGGGCATTACGCCCACCGCGAACACCGTCAGCTGCAGCAGCGCGCCACCGGAGAACAGGTTGATCAGCGAGTAGATCTGCGCCGAATCACCGCCGCTGACCTGGGCGATACATTTCTGCACATTCGGGTAGTTCACGCCTGGAGACGGGATCGATGCGCCAACCCGGTACAGGATGACGATGCCCAGGGTGAACAGGATCTTTCGCCTCAGGTCGACTGTCCGCAGCGATGAGATGAAAGCCGAGAGCACTCTTCCTCCTGCGCAGCCGAGCTGTGTGACGCGGCGTGCGAATGGGGCTGGATCTGACCAGCGTTCTGGTTAAGTCTTGCGCGGCGCCCCGGCAGGCTCGCAGCCTGCGGAGTCACACGTCAAACAGTCTACGAGAGTAACAGTCGAGGTTGCGCCGACCCGAATCCGATGGCGTCGAAAGATGCACCGAAAGGACTAAGCCGGCCTTCAGCTTCGAAGCGTACAGTCGGCGACGGCTCGTTAAGCCACCTAAGTAACGGCTTTGTACTGGTTTGTACGACGGAGACAGGGGTCAGGGGATGGCACGCACCGAGAACGACACGTGGGATCTGGCATCCAGCGTCGGAGCGACGGCGACGATGGTCGCGGCGGCCCGTGCGATGGCAACCAATGCCGAGCGCCCGCTGATCGACGATCCGTTCGCCGCGCCGCTGGTGCGCGCGGTCGGCGTCGACCTGTTCACCCGGCTGGCGTCCGGCGACCTGCTTCCCCAAGACCTCGACGCCGACGATGCCGAAACCGGCATGCAGCGGATGACCGACAATATGGCGATCCGGACCAAGTTCTTCGACGAGTTCTTCCTCGACGCGACAACCTCGGGCATCCGTCAGGTGGTGATCCTCGCGTCGGGCCTGGACTCGCGCGCCTACCGGCTGAAGTGGCCCGCGGGCACCACGGTCTATGAGATCGACCAGCCCGAGGTCATCGACTTCAAGACCCGCACGCTCGCCGATCTCGGCGCAGAGCCGACAGCCGACCGCCACACCGTAGGGATCGACCTGCGCTTCGACTGGCCGACGGCGCTGGCCGAGGCCGGCTTCGACCGCACCCAACCGACCGCGTGGAGTGCCGAGGGCCTGCTCGGTTATCTGCCACCGGACGCCCAGGACCGGCTGTTGGACACCATCACCGAGCTCAGCGCACCCGGCAGCAGGTTCGCCACCGAAAGCGGACCCGACGTCGACCCGGCCGATCAGGACAAGCTGATCGAGCGCATGCGCTCGGCGGCGCAACGCTGGCGGGAGCACGGATTCGATTTGGACATCGGTGAGCTGGTGTACCTCGGAGACCGCAACTCCGCCGAGCCCTACCTGGCCAATCATGGCTGGGCGGTCACCGGCAGCAGCGTCAACGAGCTCTTCGCCGCCAACGACCTGCCGCCGTTCGACGGCGACGCCCCGTTCGCCAACCTGCGCTATATCGACGGCGCACTGACGGGCCGATGACGCGGTCCGACGCCGACAGCTGGGACGCCGCGTCGAGTGTCGGCGCGACCGCAACCATGGTCGCCGCGGCGCGGGCGCTGGCGAGCAGGGAACCGAACCCGTTGATCGACGACCCGTTCGCCGACCCGCTGGTGCGCGCCGTCGGCATCGACTTCTTCACCCGGCTGCTCGACGGCGACATCGACCTGCCGGACTCCGGCGAGGGCAGCGCCGCGCATCTGATGAGCACGGTGATGGCGGTGCGCACGAAGTTCTTCGACGACTTCTTCGTTGCCGCCACGTCGGGCGGCATCAGGCAGGTGGTCATCCTGGCTTCGGGGTTGGACTCCAGGCCGTACCGGTTGCCATGGCCCGAGGGCACCGTCGTCTACGAGGTCGATCAACCCCAGGTTGTCGAGTTCAAGACCACGACGATGAACCAGATCGGGGCTGCGCCAAGCGCGGAACGCCGCGCCGTCAGCATCGACCTGCGCGAGGACTGGCCGGCAGCGCTGCGCGCCAACGGGTTTGACGACACCCTGCCGACCGCATGGAGCGCAGAAGGCCTGCTGGTGTACCTACCCCCCGAGGCGCAGGACAGGCTGTTCGACAACATCACCGCGCTGAGCGCACCTGGCAGCCAGTTGGCCACCGAGTACCACCCCGACGCTGGCGCGGGTCTTCAACGCGCCTCCGCCCTGCGGTCCGAGTGGCAGAAGCACGGATTCGACGTCAACCTCGCCGACCTGTTCTACCCGGGTGAGCGCAATTCCGTCGTCGACTACCTCGGCGGTCAGGGCTGGCAGGTCAGCTCCCGCCCCAGGCCCGAGGTGTTCCGCGACTACGGCAAGACGTTTCCCGACACCGACGAGCTTGCCCCGCTGCGTAATTCATTGGCCGTCATCGCGAGACGAAAGTAGGCACATGGCTAGAACCGATAACGACACGTGGGACCCGGCATCCAGTGTGGGCGCCACGGCGACGGGCGTCGCCGCCGGACGCGCGTTGGCCTCCAAGGGCCCCAATCCGTTGATCGACGATCCGTACGCCGACCCGCTGGTGCGGGCCGTCGGCGTCGAGGCGTTCGTCAAGATGGTGGACGGTGAGATCGACCTTTCCGACGACCCTGCCTTCAGCATGACGGTGATGGCCGAAGGTATGGCGGTGCGCACCAGGTACTTCGACGACTTCTTCACCGCCGCTACCGCAGCGGGGATACGCCAGGCGGTGATCCTGGCCTCCGGGCTAGATGCCCGCACGTACCGGTTGCCGTGGCCGGCAGGCACCGTGGTGTACGAGGTCGACCAGCCACAGGTCATCGAGTTCAAGACCCGCACTCTGGCAGGCCTGGGCGCAGAACCGGTCGCCACGCTGCGCGCTGTCGGCGTCGACCTGCGCGACGACTGGCCGGCAGCGCTGCGCGCCAACGGTTTCGACGCCACCGCGCCGACCGCATGGATCGCGGAGGGACTGCTGGTTTACCTACCGCCCGAGGCCCAGGACCGGCTCTTCGACAACATCACCGAGCTCAGCGCGCCAGGCAGCAGGCTGGCCACCGAGCAGGTGCCGGATATGAGCGTGTTCTCGGACGCGAAATCTCAGGAACGCCAGGAACGCATGCGTCAACTCTTGAACGTCGACATGGCCGAACTCGTATACCCGGGTGAACGAAACCACGTCATCGACTACCTCACCACACACGGCTGGGACGTCGCCGCCAGCGGCACACCGGAACTCTATGCGGCCAACGGCTTTACCATGCCCGACGACGAGACCGGCCAGACGATGACCAATATTGTTTATCTATCCGCCACTCTTGGACTAGGAGCATGATGGCCCGCACCGATAACGACACCTGGGATCTGGCGTCCAGCGTTGGCGCAACCGCGACGATGGTGGCCGCACAGCGCGCGGTGGCGAACCGTGAGGGTCTGATCGACGATCCATTCGCCGAACCGCTGGTCCGAGCGGTTGGCATGGAGTTCATGGTCAAGGTGCTCGACGGTGAGATCGACCTGGAGGCAGTGGATCCCGAGTTCAGCCTGCGCAGGGCCGCCGAAGGCATGGCGGTGCGTACCCGTCACTTCGACAAGCTGTTCACCGATGCCGCGGCCGCCGGCGTGCGCCAGGCGGTAATCCTGGCCGCAGGCCTCGACGCGCGTGCCTACCGCATGGACTGGCCCGCCGGGACGACGGTGTTCGAGGTGGACCAGCCGGAGGTCATCGAGTTCAAGTCCAAGACGCTGGCCGATCTCGGCGTCACCCCGACCGCGGACCGGCGCACCGTCGCCATCGACTTGCGGGATGATTGGCCGACAGCATTGCAGCACAACGGTTTCGACCCTGGGGTGCCTACCGCATGGATAGCGGAGGGGCTGCTGATCTATCTACCCCCTGAGGCGCAGGACAAGCTGTTCGACAACATCACCGCGCTCAGCGTGCCTGGCAGCCGGGTGGCCACCGAACACATTCCGGATATGGAGATGTTCTCCGACGAGCGTGCGCAGCGACTCGCGGAGCGAATGAAGAAGTACGGTTCGGACATCGAGATGCCCGAGCTGATCTACCAGGGCGAACGCAGTCACGTGCCCGAGTACCTGGCCGCATACGGCTGGGACGTGTCCATCCAGTCGATGCGGGAGGCGTACGC
Source organism: uncultured Actinomycetota bacterium (assembly GCA_963711755.1). Taxonomy (GTDB): domain Bacteria; phylum Actinomycetota; class Actinomycetes; order Mycobacteriales; family Mycobacteriaceae; genus Mycobacterium. The sequence goes on along the minus strand of CAVQFK010000022.1, from coordinate 112,973 downwards.
CGCCAACGATTTCGAGTTCCCGGACGACGATGCCATCACGCTGTTCGCCAACCTCAGCTACGTCAGCGCGGTGCTGGTCTAACCGTCGGCCAACTCGAGGAAGCGCGCATAGCGCTCCTGCATCGGTGCCGCCCATGCGGGATCGGGGTCCACGACGCGATCGGTCGAGGCCCAGCGAGCGGCGTCGGTGATCGAGGATTCGAGACCTGCGGCCAGCCGGCCGATGAACGCCGCGCCGAGCGCCGCGCCCTCGGGTACCCCCGAAACGGTCACCGGCAGGCCGGTGGCGTCGGCGATGGCACGCATCCATGGTTCGACGCGCGTCCCGCCGCCGGCGGCCACGATGCGTGTCGCGGGCGCGCCGCTGAGCTCGATGAGCCGGCGCACGACGAAGCCCGACGCCTCGAATGCGGCCCGCCGCAACGCCGCGGCATCGTGGGTGAGGTCGAGACCGTCGAGTGCGGCACGCCGATCGGAGTCGTGCAGCGGCGCCCGTTCGCCCCTGATGTACGGCGACCACACCGGCACCCGCCCGGGGTCGACTGCCGCCGGGTTACCCTGTCCCACAAGGCGATCCACCCAGCCGAGGAAGAGTCCGCCGGCATTGCTCGGGCCCCCGATCTGACTCTTGCCGGCCGTGGTGTGAGGCAATGTCCACAGGCCCTGGACCTCTCGGTACTCGCCAACGGTGACCCACACCAGCAGCGTCGTACCGCAGATCACGAGGACGTCGCCCTCGGAGTCCGCGCCAGCGACCAGTTGTTCACACAGCGCGTCGACCGACCCCGCCGCAAGCACCGCGTCGCTCTCGTGCACCTGACCGACGGCCGTGCCCGTCATCGCGATGCCCGGCATCGCATCCACCGCCACCCCGCAGTCCGTGCATACCGCGTCGTCCCAGCCGAGACCATCGAAGAGCGGGAAGGCCGTACTGGCCGTGGAGTTGTCGACGACGGCAAGGCCCGCGAGTGCGTGATTGGCCACGGCCGCCGCCGGCCAGTACCCGGCCGCATCGGGCGCCTGCCGAGCCGTCCAGCGCAGGAACTCGATCGTCTCGCCCGCGAGCATCGCGCCCTCGTTGGCCCCCGGTGAGCGGCCCCGGCTGTCGCCGTACAGCAGGCCGGGGGTGACGGGCGCGCCGCTGTTGTCCACCGCGGTCAGCGACGGCACCATCGCCGTCACGGCCACCGCCTTGGTGTCGGGCCGGCCCAGGTCAGCAAGGGCCGCCAGCGGGCCCCGGCGCCAGGCTTCGTCGGCATCGTGTTCGAGGCGATCCGGGGCAGGCACCCGCAATTGATGCGGAATACGGGTTCGTGCCAGCACCCGCCCGTCCTCGTCGGCGGCGACGGCCTTGACGGCGGTGGTGCCGATGTCGATGCCGATTGTGACGTCTTTGGCTGACACGCGCGTCACCGTACGCCAGCATGAGCAGTCGTGACACGACTTCGCGCCCTGGTGACCGCCCCGCTGCGTGGCGAGGGTTTCGACAGGCTGCGGCAACTGGCCGAGGTGGTCTATGACCCGTGGATCGACCAGACGCCGCTGCGGATCTACTCCGCAGAGCAGCTGGCCGAACGGGCGTCGGCGGAAAGCGCGGATGTGCTTGTCGTGGAGAGTGATTCGGTCAGCGGTCCGGTGTTCGAGCTGCCGCTGCGGGCCGTGGCCGCCACGCGAGGCGATCCCAACAACGTCGACATCGACGCCGCGACGAAGGCGGGCATTCCGGTGTTGCATACGCCGGCACGCAACGCCGACGCCGTCGCCGAGATGGCGATCGCGCTGCTCTTCGCGACCACCAGGCACGTGCTGCCCGCCGACGCAGATGTGCGGGCGGACCAGGTGTTCCGCGACGGCACCATTCCCTACCAGCGGTTCCGGTCGTGGGAAGTGGCGGGGCGCACGGCCGGGCTGGTCGGCCTCGGTGCGGTCGCTCGTGCGCTGCGGTGGCGCCTGACCGGGCTTGGGGTGAACGTGATCGCCTACGACCCGTACCACGACGAGGCCAAGCACGGGCTCACCGAACTACTGGCCGAGGCCGACATCGTCTCGCTGCACGCACCCGTCACCGATGACACCGTCGGGATGATCGGCGCCGAGCAGTTCGCCGGGATGCGCGACGGCGTCGTCTACCTCAACACCGCCCGCGCCCAGCTGCACGACACTGAGGCGCTGGTCGCCGCTCTGAGCAACGGCAAGGTGGCCGCCGCGGGCCTCGACCATTTCGTCGGCGAACGGCTGCCAGCGGATCATCCTCTTGTGGGCATGTCCAACGTGGTGCTCACGCCGCATATCGGCGGGGCCACATGGAACACTGAGGCCCGGCAGGCGCGCATGGTCGCCGACGGCCTGGACGCGCTCCTTGCTGGACGGAGGCCCACCAACATCGTCAACCCGGAGGTGCTCTCATGAGATTCGTCGAGAACCCGGAAACCGCGGTGCTGGCCGCGGCCAAGGACATGTTGCGGCGCGGCCTTGTCGAGGGCACGGCAGGCAACATCTCGGCGCGGCGGGAAGACGGCAACCTGGTGATCACGCCGTCGTCGGTGGACTACCACGACATGGCGCTCGACGATCTCGTGCTCGTCGACCCCGACGGTGCCGTGCTGGCCGCGAAAGAGGGCAGGGGGCCGTCGACGGAGATGCAGTTGCACCTGGCGTGCTACCGCGCGTTCGAGGACATCGGCTCGGTCATCCACAGCCATCCCGTGTGGGCCACCATGTTCGCGGTCGCCCATCAGCCCATCCCGGCATGCATCGACGAGTTCGCGGTGTACTGCGGCGGGGACATCCGCTGCGCCGACTACGCGGCGTCGGGCACCCCGGACGTCGGCCACAACGCGGTCAAGGCACTCGAGGGCCGCGCTGCCGCGTTGATCGCCAACCACGGTCTGGTGGCCGTGGCACCCCGGCCCGACCGCGCACTGCACGTCACCGCGCTGGTCGAGCGAACCGCCCAGATCGCTTGGGGTGCACGAGCTCTCGGTGGGCCGGTGCCCGTTCCCGATGAGGTCAACCAGAACTTCGCGGGCGTCTATACCTACCTGCGCCAGCAGTGATTTGTGGAGCCGCAACCGCGCTGAGCGCGGCTGCGGCTCCACAAATCGCGTCAGGCCGGGCGGGTCGCGCGATAGAACGTCAGCCGTCCGATGACGCGATTGCGATGCGTCCCCACTTCGGCGGCGTCGAACCCGGCCGAGCGCAGTAGCCGGGGAATCGCGTCCCCGAGGTTGCCTGCGGCGTGGGAGCTCTTCTTCATCCAGCGCGCAGCCAAACCTTCGTGAGCCGACATGTTGCCGCCGATATCGACGATGTGCAGTGTGCCGCCCGGCCGCAGGACTCGGTGCAGCTCCGCAGCGGTCTTGGCTTTCACATCGTCGTCGAGGTGGTGCAGCATCATCGATGAGAGCGCTCGATCGAATTCGCCGTCGCCGTAGGGCAACTCCTGCCCATACGCGCGCTCGAAGCGAATGCCCGCCATTCCCCGCACCTTTCGTTGCGCCCGGGCCAGCGCCTTTGGATCGGGATCTGAGCCCGTCACGTCCGCGCTGGGGCAGGCGCGCTTGGTACGTGTCGTGAGATTGCCGGTCCCGCAGCCAATTTCCAGCACGCGCATCCCGTCACGGAGTTCCGCCTGCGCGATCAGCTTCTTGTAGACAGTGTTCATGCCCAGCAGACGCATCAGCAGGTCGTAGCCAGGCAGCAGCGCGTCGTGGCCGGCGGCGGGTATGTAATCGTGGTTGGTCGCGGAATCTGGACGATATTCGGTCATATGACCCATCGTTGTCCGGTGGTGGGCAGGTGTGTTGGGTGATAGTCGGTAAAAATTGGACTATCTTTGGTGACATGCCCCTGGCAAGCCGGCTGGTCCGACACCGCGACGGTGTGCCGGTCTACCAATTCCGATCTGACAACGACACGCCTCCGGTCGCGGTGGTCCGCTCCGGACACGGCCAACTTCTCGAGCATGGTGTGCACATTCATGACTTTCCGGTGTTGTGGTACGCCGACAACGTCGGAGTGGTTTACGTGGTGGCGCCGGGGGTCGCGGTCGACCCGGGATGGGTGGCCGACCGCGATCAGGGTGTCGCTGTGTTCTTCGACCCCGCCTTGCTCGACGGAGACGGGCGATCGCCGTGGCCGGCGTGGCGCGTTCACCCGCTGCTGTTCCCGTTTGCACACGGTCAGCCAAGCGGGCTGCTGCAACTCGATGTGCCCGTCGAGCGACAGCCGGTGTGGGACAACGTGTTCGACTCGATCGAGAGCGAGCTCGCGGCCCGCAGGGAGGGCTACCGGCAGGCGGCGCTTGCCCTGCTGACACTGCTGTTGATCGACATCGCACGGTTGGCCGACGACGTGGTTGGCGACCTGCGGCGCAGTGGCGAACCGCTGCTTGCCGACGTGTTCGCGGTGATCGACCGGCGCCACGCCGAACCGATGTCGCTTCGGGACGTGGCGTGCGAGGTCGGCATGACGCCAGGCCATCTGACCACCGTCGTGCGCCGTCGCACTGGGCGCACCGTGCAGGAGTGGATCATCGAACGCCGCATGGCCGAAGCCCGCAACCTGCTCGCCGACACCGACCTACCGGTCGGCGAGGTGGCCAGGCGGGTCGGGATGTCCGACCCTGGATACTTCAGCAGGCAGTTCCGTCGCATCCACGGCACGTCGCCGCGCGGCTGGCGCAGCGCGCACTAGCGGCCGCTCGACGGCTAGGCCCGTGTGAAGCTCAGCGTCTCCCCGCGTACCCCGCCCATCCACAGGTCCTGACAAGCGGCGGCCATCTCATCGAGTCCTTCGACGATGGCCCCGAAGACGTTCCCCGGCACCCAACCCTGGTCCCCGTTGATCAGCAGGTTGTTGCGCCCGTAGAAGAGGGCCAGGTCGACGATCGCCCCGGTTGTTCCTGTGCCCGTGGTGTTTTCGTAGCCGTAGGCCGGATTCCCCAGATCGTCGGAGTCGAACGAGAACCAGCACAGGTCACCAGGGATCGGGGTGATCGTGGTGTTCTCCTTGCCGGGGTCGACCGTCGCGAATGCCGGTAGCAGCGTGTAGATCTCGTTTCGGGCGTACTTACCGTGGAACACCGGCGCCGACAATGGCAGCGCATCCCACACCGCGGCCGAGGTACGGGGCGCTTCGTCGTCAAGCATTCGCGCGACACACTTCACCCCGCGCTGGTCCAGCGACACTGTGATCAGCCTGCTCATCTCAAGCCTCCTCGGCAAGTAATCCGGGTGTACGCAGATGCCAGTCCGTGACGGACTGGTACGCCTGGCCGACGCGCAACACCAGCGCATCGGCGTGCCGGGCGCCGACGACGTGCAAGCCGATCGGCAGTCCCGCCCCAGTGAACCCGCACGGCACGCTGAGCGCAGGCTGCTGGGTCAGGTTGAACGGATAGGTGTACGGCGTCCAACTCGTCCAGTCCGGCGATGCCGAACCGTCGGGCACGTCCTGGCCGACAGGGAACGCGGGCAACGGCAGCGTGGGCGTCACGAGCACGTCATAGCTTTTGTGGAATCGGCCCATCAACCCGCCCAACGTCATTCGGACGGCCATGGCGTCCAGATAGTCGGACGCGGAGTAGGTTGCGCCGATGGTCGCGGTGCGGTGCAGTCCGGGATCGATGCGGTCGGCCAACTCGTCAAGAGCGCCATAGGATTCCAACACCTTGGCCTCACCGGTGAACCACAACACGTGGAAGGCCTCCACCGGATCACTGAACCCCGGATCGACTTCATCCACCTGCGCGCCAGCGCCTACGAGCACCTCGACCGCCGCCCGGACGGCGGCGTCCACCTCTGGATCGTTCTGAACGAAGCCGAGATTCGGTGAGTAGGCGACGCGCAGGCCTGCGACGCCGTCGTCGAGTCCAGCCAGGAACGACGTCGTCGGTGTCGGCATCGCCGCCCAGTCGCGCCCGTCGAATCCGGTGATCACGTCCATCAGCGCGGCAGCGTCCCGCACGGTCCGGGTCATCGGCCCGGCATGCGACAGCGTCCCGAACGGGCTCGGCGGATAGAACGGGATCAAGCCGTACGTCGGCTTCAGCGCGACCGTTCCGGTGAACGCCGCGGGGATGCGCACGGACCCGCCGCCGTCCGTGCCGACCGACCACGGCCCCATACCCAGGCCGACGGCCGTTGCGCTGCCGCCGCTGGATCCGCCGGATGTCTTGGTGGGGTCCCACGGGTTGCCCGTCGGGCCGTGCCGTAGAGAGTCGGTGACACCCTTCCACGAGTACTCCGGCGTTGTCGTTTTACCGAGGATGACCACCCCCGTCTCCCGCAGCCGCGCAACACAGGGTGCGTCCTCATCCCACGGCCCCGCCGCATCGATGAGTTCACTGCCGCGCAGCGTCGGCCACCCCCGCGTCCACAGCGCGTCCTTGATCGACGTCGGGACGCCGTCGCCGGGTCCGAGCGGCTCTCCGGACTGCCAGCGAGCCTCGGACAACTTGGCGGCCGCGACCGCGCCGTCGCGGTCCACCAGTACAAAGGCGTTCACCCGGCCGTCGTACGAGTCGATCGCGTCCAGCGCTGCCTCGGTGGCCTCGACGGGTGAGATCGTCTTGTTGCGGTAGCCCTGGACAAGCTCCGACGCCGACATCATCGGGCCGGACCCGCCGACACGTAGCCGAGCTTCTTGTCCACCACATTGAGTAGGGACTCGCCTGCCAGCCAGCGCCGGACGTTGGCGGCGAACTGGGCGGCCAGGGTCTCGCGCCAGCCGACCGCGTCGGCGGACATGTGCGCCGTAATGGTCACGTTGGGCGCGTCCCACAGCGGGTGCTCCGGCGGCAGCGGCTCGGTTTCGAACACGTCGAGCGTCGCTCCGCCGATGCGCCGCTCGGTCAATGCGGCAATGAGTGCCGGCTCGTCGACCATCGGTCCCCTTGCGATGTTGACCAGGTGTGCATCCGGTTTCATGGCGTCAAGCACCGCGGAGTCAACCAGGCCGCGAGTCTGGGCTGTCAGCGGCGCGGCCAGGATGAGGTGGTCGCACCAACCGGCCTCCGCGGCCAGGTCGTCGCTGGAGATCACCTCGCCGAAGTCGGGGTCGTCTGCGGCGGCTCGGCGACCGGCCCCGCGCACGACCAGCCCCGCCGCTCGCAGCAGCCTGGCGATCTCCCGCCCAATGCCCCCTGTGCCGACCACCAAGGCGGTCGCTCCTTTGATGCTGCGCGTCTCGCGGTGCTGCCATTGGTGGCGCTGCTGCAGTTCGAAGCTGGTGCGGCTGTCCTTGGCGTAGGCGATCAGCGCTCCCAGCACGTACTCAGCAAGCGGCCGATCAAACACGCCGCGCGCGTTGGTCACCACCACGCGGGAGTCACGCAGCTCATCGAAGAGCAGTGAGTCCACGCCTGCGGCGGTGATGTGTATCCACTCGAGGTGCTCGGCCTCGGGCCAAACGTCACGGACGGCCGTCGAGAAGAAGTCCCAGAGCAGCAGCGCCTGCGCTCCGCGCACAGCCTCGGCAAGCCCGTCGGCGGCGCAGTAGCGGAACTCCACCTCCAGTCCGTCGAGACCGGGTGGACGGTCGGTCGCGTTCTCGCACAGGACCGCGACAGCCGGTCGTGTTCGAGGCACGTGTCCGAGGCTAGGAATCAAACCGTACGATTGTCAACAATCGGCTTGCCTTCGGCGGGGCGCGCCCCCCAGACTGGGGCCATGGGCCATTCGCCGCCACTGCATCAAACCGGGATCGGTGTCGTCGTACCCCATGACTTCGCGCTGGACCGGGAGCTGTGGCGGTGGGTGCCCGACGACGTGAGCCTGCACATCACCCGCCTGCCTTACCTACCGTTCGCCGCGACCATGGAAATGGCGGTGCACATCTCCGACCCGGCGCTGATCGCGCGTGGGGTCACCGAGGTTCACGCCGTCTCCCCGCTGGTTACCGCGTACGCGTGCACGTCGGGAAGCTTCGTCGGTGGCCTCGACGGCGAAGGCGCGCTGATGGCCGCGATGCACGATGCCGGCGCACCGGCCGCGGTCACCACCAGCGGCGCGCTACTCGCCGCGCTTCGTCATCTCGACCTCACCAGGATCGCCACGGCCACACCGTATGTCGTCGAACTGACGGTGGGCCTTTCGAGTTTCCTCGCCGAGGCCGGGGTCGAGGTAGTCGCAGCCGCAGGATTCGGGTTGATCTCCGACATCTGGACGGTGCCCTACGACGTCACGGCCCGGCTGGTGCGTGACACCAACACCGACGACGCCCAAGCGGTCTTCATCAGCTGCACGAACCTGCCGACATACGACGTGATCGCCACGCTGGAAGCCGAGCTCGGCAAGCCGGTGCTGACGGCCAACCAGGTCACCATCTGGTCGGCCCTGCGCGTGATCGGCCGCAAGGCCGTCGGCCCCGGTCAGCGGTTGTTGGAGTCGTAACCATGGCCGACCTGATCACCGAAGAGGAGTACTCCGAGCGGCTGCGACGTGTCCGGGAAGCCATGGTGCAGAGGGCTTTTAGCGCACTCGTGGTGTGCGATCCGGCGAACTTGTTCTATCTCACCGGTTACAACGCGTGGTCCTTCTACACCCCGCAGTGCCTGCTTGTCGGGGCAGAGGGTCCGCCGCACCTGTTCGCGCGGGCGCAAGACGCGGCGGGCGCCACGTACACGTGCAATCTGCCCGACGACCACATCCACGGCTATCCCGAAGAACTGGTGCACCGGCCTGGCGTGCACCCATTCGACTGGATTTCCACCTCGATCCGCATGCTGGTACCGGACGGCGAGCTCATCGGAGTCGAGTGCGATGCCCACTTCTTTTCCCCGCGTGCGTATTTCGCGCTTGAGCGCGGGCTTGTAGCGCACCGGCTTGTCGACTCGGCCGAGTTGGTGAACTGGGTACGGGTCGTCAAGTCGCCGTTCGAGGTGCGGCAGTTGCGCATCGCGGGCTCCATTGTCGAACGCGCGATGCGGGTCGCCCTTGACAACGTTGCGCCAGGACGACGGCAGTGCGACGTCGTCGCGGAGATCCTGGCCGCCCAAGCCACCGGAACACAGGAACACGGCGGCGATTACCCCGCCATCGTTCCGATGCTGCCGACCGGTCAATCGGCCGGGGCGCCGCACCTCACCTGGACCGACCGGCCCTTCGAGAAGGGCGCGGCCACCACCATCGAATTGGCGGGCGCGTTCGGCCGCTACCATGCGCCGCTGGCGCGGACGGTGATGCTAGGCGAACCCCCAACGGAGCTCACCGAAACAGCGAAGGTGATTGCCGAAGCCATGGAGGCGACGCTGGTCGCGATCCGGCCCGGCGTCGAGGTGGACGCCGTGCATCAGGCTTTCGACCGGACCATCCGCGCGCACGGGATGGAAAAGGGTTCGCGGCTCGGCTATTCGATTGGCATCGGGTATCCCCCGGACTGGGGTGAGCGAACGATCAGCGTGCGGTCCGGTGAGACAACGCAATTGGAGGCCGGGATGGCGCTGCACATCATTCCGGGCATGTGGACGAACGGTTTCGGCTACGAAATGTCCGAACCAGTGGTTGTCACCGCCACCGGCGTCGAACGCTTGACCGATCTGCCACAGGAACTCACGGTCAGGAGGTAAACCCGTGACAACATCGACGCTGCCATTTGCCGCCCGTGCCGCCGGGTTGGTCGGATCGGTCATCGACTCGAGCACGTCGCTGCTGCACAAGCAAAGTCACGACATAGTTCGACTCGCCATGGGAAGCCCCGCATCTGAGGCCGTACCTGCCGAAATTCTGGCCGGGATCGCGGCACTCGAACTGAAGGCACCCGACGCGTATGACTATGCCGCAACCGAAGGAGATCCACCGCTGCACGCCGCGCTGCTGGAGACGTTGCGCGGCACCAGTGATGAGACCACCCCAGACCGGCTGACGATCACCGCGGGCGGCATGCAAGGACTCGACCTGTTCTGCAAGATCTTTGTCGATCCGGGTGATCTCGTCACCGTTGAGTCCCCGACATACACCAACGGCAGTGCGACCGCCCTGTCCTACGGCGCGACGCTGCTGGAGATCCCCACCGACGACGACGGCATGGACGTCGACGCGCTCGAACGTCTGGTCGCGACGGCGGGACGCACGCCAAAGGCGATCTACACGATCCCGACCTTCCAGAACCCTTCCGGCGTAACGCTTTCGTTGGAACGCAGGCTGCGCGTGCTCGAACTGGCCTCCAAGTGGGGGGCGATGGTGATCGACGACGACCCATATGGCTTGTTGCGCTTCGAGGGTGAGCCGTTGCCGACATTGCGCGAACTCGGCGGCGGCGATCCGCTGGTGTTCGCGGTGCGCACCTTTTCCAAGATCGTTGCGCCAGGGCTGCGAGTCGGCTGGGTCGACACCGTCCCCGAGCTGCAACCGTTGCTCATCAACGCCAAACAGGCGATGGACACATGCACGAACCTGCCCGCGCAGCGGTTGCTGACGGGCTTTCTGACCGGCGGGCATCTGAACAATCACCTGACGACGCAGCGGGTCGAATACAAGCGGCGCAAGCAAGCCATGCAGGCGGCGCTGCGTGAGCACTTCGGCGACAGCGCGCGGTGGACCGACCCACAGGGCGGCTTCTTCTGCTGGGTGACTCTCGAAGATGTCGATACCACAGCTCTTTTCGAGCCTGCGCTCGCCGAGGGCGTCGCGTTCATCCCCGGCTCCGCGTTCTCACCGTCCGGCCGGTTCACCGATGCGCTGCGGCTGTGTTTCGCCTCCACCCCTCCCGACCGGATCCACGAGGGAGTCGCCCGGCTGCGCCGCGCCGTGGACCTGCTCGGGAAGGACTGACGTGCCGCCGACTGCGGCGGAGCGGGCGGTGCTCGACAAGATCGACGAGGAACAGCTTGTCGAGCTCACGCGATCGCTGCTTCGAGCCGAAGGGCAGAACCCGCCAGGCGAGGAGGGCGCGACGGTCGCGGTACTCGCCGGAGCTGCCGCCGAACTCGGACTCGACGTCTGCGAGGTGGCGGTGCGGCCGGGCCGCAACAATGTGCGTGTCACGCTACCCGGTGGTGACGGGCCCGGGCTGCTGATGCTCGGACATACCGACGTCGTGCCTGCAGGCGAGGGCTGGACGAAAGACCCGTTCGGCGGAGTCGTCGAGGACGGCCGCATTTACGGCCGCGGCGCCTCCGACATGAAGGGCGCTCTGGCGGCATGTCTTTCGGCCATCGCGGCGCTACGGGGCGCAGAGCTGAGCGGACCCGTCGAACTGGCGGCGCTGGTCGACGAGGAGGAGACCGGACTCGGCATCGGTGCGTACGTCGAGTCGGCGAGCACCCGGTTCCTGGGGTGCATCACCGCGGAGCCCACCGACCTGCAGACCGTCGTCGGTGCCCGCGGCGCCTCCTATCTGCGGGTTGAGATCCACGGAACCGCTTGCCACGCAGGCAAACCCGACGACGGAGCCAATGCGATCTACGGCGCGGCCGCCGTGGTTGCCGAGATCGAACGCATGCACGGCGAACTCGCGAAGCGGCCCCACCACCTGCTCGGGCCGGCAACCTGGAGCGTCGGGCAGATCAGCGGCGGCACAAGCGGATCGATTGTGCCCGCCGAATGCGTGGTGATCGCCGACCGTCGACTGTTGCCCGGCGAGTCAACCGCCACCGTGCTGGCCGATGTGCGCGATCGCGTGACCCGTCTGCGGCTGCGCGATCGCGGCCTGAAAGTCGAGGTGACGATGCCGATGGAGATGCCGGCGTTCGAGACGCCCGCCGACTCCCCGCTCGCGGTGACGGTCGACGAGGCATTGGGCGATGCGGGTGGGCCAAATTTGCCACCCGGCGGTTGGACGGCCGCCTGTGACGGCGGATTCGTCGCGCGCGATCTCGGCGTACCCGTGGTGGTGCTGGGTCCCGGCTCCGTCAACACCCAGGCCCACCGGCCCGACGAGTCCGTCACGATCGAGGAGTTGATAATCGCGGCGCGGGCCTACACGCTGTCGGCGCTGCGGCTGCTGAGTTAGCACACGTCTTACACCCCGCACGCTAATATTGTTGACAATCCACCCATTCCGGATCGATCAGCCAGGAGACGAACATGGTGACGGTCGGCCTGCTGTATCCCGGCCACAGCGCCGCGGACGACTTTCCCGCGCTCGAGGCCCGGATAGCCGGCGCGGTGCGGCTGCCGGTGGTGATCACCTCGGTCGGCGAGGACGCCCACCAGGTCGACGCCCTGCTCGACCTCGGCAGCGACGCGCGACTCACCGAAGGCGCCGCACAGCTCGCCAACGAGAAGCCGGACGCGGTGATGTGGGCGTGCACCTCGGGCAGTTTCGTGTTCGGCCCCCAGGGTGCCCGCGATCAAGTGTCGACGGTCGCGAATGCGGCAGGCGTTCCGGCGTCGTCCACCTCGATCGCGTTCGTCGACGCGCTTGGCCACCTCGGCATCCGCCGCGTCTCGGTCGCCGCGTCCTATCCCGACGACGTGGCCAGGCACTTCGTGCGGTTCCTCACCGCCGGCGGCGTCGACGTGGTGGCGATGGGCAGTCAAGGGATCTACACCGCGGCCGAGGTAGGCACGCTCGAGCCCGACCAGGTGGTCGCGATGGTCGCCGCGGCCGACCATCCGGACGCCGAAGCTGTGCTGGTCCCTGACACCGCGATGCACACGCTGGCGATCATCGACAAGCTGGAGGCCGCCGTCGGCAAGCCGGTGCTCACCGCCAACCAGGTGACGGTGTGGAAGGGCCTGGAACTGCTCGGCCCGGTGCCCGCGCTGCCGGGGCTCGGCACGCTGTTCGGAGGTGACCGATGACCAGCTACGTCGGGCCGCTCGCCCAGGAGTCGACGCCCAGCATCATCGCCGACAAGTTGCGCAGGGCCATCGGACACGGCGAGCTCAAGCCGGGAACCCAACTGGGCGAGGCCGATCTGGCCCGCAGGTTCGGGGTCAGTCGCGGGCCGTTGAGGGAGGGCATGCAGCGCCTCACCCAGGAGGGGCTGCTCGTCGCCATCCGCAATCGCGGCCTTTTCGTCAGAGACATGACCCCGGACGACGTGCGCGATATGTACCTCGCCCGGCAGACGATCGAACGGGCCGCGGCTGGCAAGGTTCTCGACGGTGACCATGTCGCCGCCGGTGACGCGCTGCTGCTCATCGTCGATCAAATGGCCGCTGCCGCAACGCCCGCCGAGGTCAGCGAGCTCGACATCTGCTTCCATGAGCGGTTGGTGCAGCTGGCCTGCAGCCCGCGGCTGTCTCGCATGCACCAGACGTTCATCACAGAGACCCGGATGTGCATCCACGCGCTGGACGAAACCTACGCCAAGTCGGAGGTCCGCGAGGAGGAGCACCGCGATCTGGCCACCGCGATCCGGTCCGGTGACCGCGGGCTGACGGACCGCCTGCTGATCGCCCACATGGACGACGCCATCCACCGGCTCTGCTACGAGGCGATCATCAACCGGGCCGAGCCCATCGGCGGGTAACCGCGATCAACTTTCGCCGAGATCGACGAATTGGCGGGTTCCACTCGTACTTATGCGCCCGTTTGTCCGTTTGGGCGGTATTTGGGTCAACCCATCGCGATGCCGATGTACTTCGTCTCCAAGAATTCGTCGATGCCGACGGCGCCGCCCTCGCGCCCCAGCCCGGACTGCTTCACCCCCCCGAATGGGGCGGCGGGGTTGGACACGACGCCCTGATTGAGCCCGACCATGCCGGTCTCGAGGGCCTCGGCCACTCGCAACGCGCGCCGCAGGTCGTTGGTGAATACGTAAGAGACCAAGCCATATTCGGTGTCATTGGCGGCGGCGATCACCTCGGCCTCCGAGTCGAACGGGGTCAGCGGGGCGACCGGACCGAAGATCTCCTGATCGGCCATCTTGGCCTCGCGCGGCACCCCGGTCAGCACCGTCGGCGGATAGAAGAACCCGTTGCCGCCGGGCGCCGCTCCCCCGGTCAGCACGGTGGCGCCACGCTCGACGGCGTCGGCGACCAGAGACTGCACCTTTCGCAGCCCCGCCTCGTCGATCAGCGGGCCGACCTTGACACCGTCTTCGGTGCCGCGGCCCACGGGCAGCGCCGCCATCCGGTCGGCCAGCAGGCGACCGAACTCGTCGATAACCGAGGTATGCACATAGATCCGGTTGGCCGCCGTGCAGGCCTCGCCCATATTGCGCATCTTGGCCGCGATGGCCCCCTCGACCGCCTCGTCGAGGTCGGCGTCCTCGAACACGATGAACGGCGCGTTGCCGCCCAGTTCCAGGGAGGTGCGCAGGATCTTCTCCGCGCATTGCTCGAGAAGCAGCCGGCCGACGGCGGTGGAACCGGTGAACGACAGTTTGCGCGCCAGCCCGGAGCGAATGAGCGGCTCCATCACTCCACCCGCGTCGGATGCGGTAATGCAGTTGACGACACCCGCAGGCACGCCCGCCTCGGCCAGGATGTCCATCAGCGCCAGCATCGACAGCGGGGTCTGAGCAGCCGGCTTGATCACGCTGGTGCAGCCCGCGGCGATCGCAGGCCCGAGCTTGCGGGTGCCCATCGCCATCGGGAAGTTCCATGGCGTGATCAGCAGGCAGGGACCGACCGGTTGGCGGGCGACAAGGAAGCGCGCTCCTCCCGCAGGCGACGTCTGGTAGCCGCCGTCGATCCGTACCGCCTCGCCCGCAAAGTGGCGGAAAAAGTCTGCGGCATAAGCAATTTCGCCGCGCGCCTCGGCCAGTGGCTTGCCCATCTCCAAGGTCATCAACCACGCAAGGTCGTCGATCCGCTCATGCAGCAACTCGAACGCCCCGGTGAGCATGTCGGACCTCTCCCGCGGGGATGTCGCGGCAAAGGCCGGCTGGGCGGCGACGGCCGCGTCGAGGGCGGCCCGGCCGTCCGACGGCGAGGCGTCGGCCACTGCGCACAGCGTCTTTCCGGTCGCGGGGTCGATGACATCGAGGGTCCGTCGGTCCGCCGCGTCGACCCACTTGCCGTCGATAAACAACCGCTTCTCGACGGCGTCGACAATCCTCGCCTCGTGCTGCGCGTCCACGGAAACCCCTTTTTCGCCACTATGTGATTCAGATACTCTGATTGTTGACAATCTAACGGCGACACACAAGGGGAACACCGTGGCCAGGTCCTCTCAGCTCTCGCAGATCCTCAAGCAGGCGACCGGCGTGCTCGCAGCCCGCGGTGAGGGCGTTCTGCTGTACGACGAAGACGGCCGCCGATACCTGGATTTCACCGCCGGGATCGGCGTGACCAGCACCGGCCACTGCCACCCCCGCGTGGTCGCAGCGGCGCAGCGACAGGTCGGCACGCTGATCCATGCGCAGTACACCACCGTCATGCACCGTCCGCTGCTGACGCTGGTCGAGCGATTGGGCGAAGTCCTCCCGCCCGGGCTGGACAGCATGTTCTTCGCGAACTCGGGCAGCGAGGCGATCGAGGCGGCACTCCGGCTCAGTCGCCAGGCCACCGGCAGGCCGAACGTCATCGTTTTCCACGGTGGCTTCCACGGCCGCACTGTGGCGGCGGGATCGATGACCACCTCCGGCACCAAGTTCCGCTCCGGCTTTTCCCCGCTGATGGCGGGCGTGCACGTGGCGCCGTTCCCGGACCCCACCCACTTCGGCTGGCCGGTGGAGCAGGCGACCGACTTCGCGCTCGCGCAGTTGGACTATGTGCTGCAGACGCTCAGCGCACCCGCCGACACCGCGGCATTCTTTGTCGAACCAGTGCTCGGCGAGGGCGGTTACGTGCCTGCCAACGAGCGGTTCCTCGCCGGGTTGCGTCAGCGCGCCGACGACTACGGCATCGTGCTGGTGATCGACGAGATACAGACCGGCGTTGGCCGGACCGGAAAGTTCTGGGGCGGTGACCATTTCAACGCCCGGCCGGACATTCTGGTCACGGCTAAGGGGCTGGCGTCCGGCTTCCCGCTGTCCGCGATCGCCGCGTCGTCGGACTTGATGGCCAAGGCCTGGCCGGGTTCGCAGGGCGGTACCTATGGTGCCAACGCGGTGGCCTGCGCGGCCGCGGTGGCCACCCTCGAAGTGATCAGCGCCGAGCAACTTGTCGAGAACTCCGCCAGCCGTGGCGCCCAGCTCAAAGAGGCGCTGCAACTGGTCGCGGACAAGCACGACCAGATCACCGACGTTCGCGGCCTTGGACTGATGATCGGCAACGAATTCCGTGACGCCGCAGGCAAACCCGATCCGGTGACCGCCGCCGCCGCTCAGCAGGAGGCGGCCCGGCGAGGCCTGCTCCTACTGACCTGCGGTGCTTGGGGTCAGGTCGTCCGGTTCATCCCGGCGCTCGTGGTGAACAGCGATCAGGTCGACGAGGCGGCAAGCGTCTGGGCCGACGCGGTGAGCGCGGTCACCTCCCGCTGAGCATGGCGGCCCTGCCGCCCGAATGGAGGTGATGGTTTCATGTCGCAGGACGCCCGCACGTCGAAGCACGCGCGCAAGGTCCTGATTTCGAGCCTGATCGGCAGCGCCGTCGAGTGGTATGAGTTCTTCATCTACGGCACCGCCGCGTCGCTCGTATTCAACAAGCAGTTCTTCCCCCAGTTCGACCCGCTCGTCGGCACGCTGCTGGCGCTATCGACGTTCGCGATCGCCTTCGTCGCGCGACCCGTCGGTGGCATGGTGTTCGGGCATTTCGGCGACCGAATCGGCCGCAAGGCGATGCTGGTGCTCACACTCACGATGATGGGCGCGGCGACGTTCGCCATCGGCGTACTGCCCACCTACGACCAGATCGGCGTGGCGGCACCCGTGCTGCTGGTCGTCGTCCGGCTCGTGCAGGGTTTCTCGCTCGGCGGCGAGTACAGCGGTGCGGTGCTGATGAGTGTGGAGCACGCGCAGCCGGGCAGGCGTGGCTTCTTCGGCTCGGTGGTGAACACCGGCGCAGGCTGGGGACTGCTGCTCGCGAACCTGATGTTCCTTGTCGTCTCGCAGCTCCCCGACGATGACTTCCAGGCGTGGGGCTGGCGCATCCCGTTCCTCTGCAGCGCGGTGCTCGTGGCACTTGGCCTGTTCATCAGGCTCCGGCTCGCCGAGAGTCCCGAGTTCCAGGCCGTGAAGAGCTCGGGCGACGTACGTCGGGCCCCCGTCCTCGACGTGCTGCGCACCCACCGGGCGAGGGTGGTGCTGATGTGCCTGGCCTACCTGTCCGCTGGCGTCACCTTCTACGTCGGCACAGTGTTCTCGCTGGCCTATGGCACCGAGCACGTCGGCGCAACTCGCAACGTGCTGCTCACCTTGGTGACGGTGGTCAACGTGCTCATCATCGTGGCGATCCCGTTCTTCGGCTGGCTCTCGGACCGGATCGGCCGCAGGCGCATTTTCCTCGCAGGAATCGTGGGCATGGCGGTGATGCCGTACGCATGGTTCACGCTGCTCGACACGGCAAGCATGCCGCTGATGCTGCTGGGCTTCGCGCTTCTGTTCATCCCGTACGCGGCGAACTACGGGGTGATGCCCACGTTGTTCGCACACGTGTTCCCGGTCGGCGTGCGCTACACGGGCATGTCGATCGGCTACACCATGGGCACCGTGCTTGGCAGCGGCCTGGCGCCGATCGTCGCCACGTTTCTGCTGGAGCGAACCGGCGACTGGCCCGCGATCGCCGTCTACATGACCGCGACGGCCGCGGTCTCCTTCGTTGCCGCCCTGTTCCTGCGCGAGCGCAGTGACGAACCGGCGGCCGAAGGTGTCCTCGCGGACGTGACGAACCAACATTGACGAGAAAGGCGCAATTGTGCTGACCATCGGGATGGGCATCTCCGTGCACCCCGACCTGGACCCACTCGAGGACGTGCGGTGGGCCGACGACGCGGACGGCATCACCGCGGTGTGGATGCTCGACCACCTGCAGGGCTGGTTCCCCCGCGGCACGCGACCGTCGGCGCTGGCCGACCCGCACCGGGTGCTCGATCCGTTCTCCGTGCTCGCTGCCGCGGCCGTGACCAGCCGTCGAGTGCGGCTTGGCGTCGCCGTGACGGACCCCGTGCGGCGCAGCGCCGTGGCGCTCGCGCACACGGCCGCCTCCATCGGCTGGCTGGCCGGGCGCGAGATGGCGCTGGGGTTGGGGGTCGGCGATCCCGGTCAGCTGCTGCCGTTCCGGCTGGACCACGGCAGGGAGCGCACCGGAAGGCTGCATTACATGCGACCCGCCCTGCAGACGCTGCACGCACTGCGTACCGGCGGGCCGATCGAACAGGGTGGACCGGATCTGGCGCTCACGTCGACCTCGCCGTTCGGGGTGTACGTCGCCGCGCACGGGCCGAAGATGCTTGAGCTCACCGCCCGTTACGGCACCGGCTGGATCCCGACGAGCCTGCCGCCTGAGTCGTACGCCGAGAAGCTCGGTGTGGTGCGCCAGCACGCCCACGCCGCAGGCCGGGACCCCGCGGAGATCACCCCCACTGTGTTCCTGTGGACGGCGCTGGCCCCAACCAGAGCGGAAAGTCTTGCCCTGCTGGAACATCCGTCGGTTCGCGCGGTCGCGCTCTACCGGGGTAGCGCGGGCTTCGCCCAGCACGGTGCCACCTACCCGCTGCCCGGCGGCTACGTGCCGCACGAGATCGCCCCGGAGCAGGCGGATGCGATGCTGGCGAGCATCCCCGACAGTGTGGTGCGCGGCGCCGTGTTGCACGGGTCCCCTGAGGACGTGCGGGAGCAGCTCGAGCGGTACCGGGAGGCCGGCTGCGAGCACGTCGTGCTCTACGACATCGGCCGGTTCACGGATGTGGAGGGCACCGTCCGCGCACGGGAGGCGCTGAGCATGGTCGCAAAGCTCGGCTGAGCCCCCAGACGCGCGAACGTTCCGTGCCAGTCGACGAATCGCGAGAATTCGAGTGGTACGGAACGTTCGGCGGGAAGGCTACTAGACCTTGGAGGGGTGCTTCTCGTAGTCGAGTTGCGGCGGCGCGCCCGCGGTGCCGGGGGTCTCCGTGCCGTCCATCGGGCAGCGGGTGGTCTCGGGGACCTTGATCATGGCGATCGCGCCGATGACACATGCCGCCATCATGTAGTACGCGGGCACCAGATTATCGCCGGTGCTGTTGACCAGCCAGTCGTTGACCGCGGGTGCGGTGCCACCGAAGATCGACGTCGACACGTTGTACGCGATCGCGAATCCGGCGAAACGCACGTGCGTCGGGAACATGGCGGGGAACGTCGCCGAGATCGTCGCGAGCTGCGGCACGTACAGCAGGCCGAGCACCGCGAACCCGATCACCGCGCCGATCGCGCTCGTACCCATCAGCATGAACATCGGCACACCGGCGACGAACAACCCGACCAGCGAGAACCACCACAACGGTTTGCGCCCAACACGATCCGACAAGCCACCCGCGAACGGCAGGAACACCATCATCGCGAGCATGCCGATGATCGGCACCAGCAACGACATGCTCGACGACAGGCCGATCGACTGCTCGAGATAGGTCGGCATGTAGCTCAGCAGCGTGTAGTTCACCACGTTAAGTGCAACGACCACACCGCCAAGCCGCAGGATCGGCCCCCAGTAGCCGGCAATCAGATCCTTGAATTGGGTGGTGGTGCGCTCTTCTTTTTCACCGGCCTGCTCAAGCTCGCGGAATATCGGGGTGTCTTCAAGCCGCGACCGCAGGTAGACGCCGACCAGACCCAGCGGGGCCGCAACCAGGAAGGGCAGCCGCCAGCCCCAGGTGCTCATCTGGTCGTCGCTGAGCACCAACGAGAATCCGAGCATCAGCAGCGCGCCGAGCGAGAAGCCCGCCAACGTGCCGAACTCCAGGAAGCTGCCGTAGAAGCCGCGCCTGCGGCACGGTGCGTACTCGGCCATGAAGGTGGCGGCACCGCCGTACTCGCCGCCGGTCGAAAACCCTTGGACCATGCGCAGCAGCACCATCAGCACCGGCGCCCAGAATCCGATGGCGGCGTAGGACGGGACGAGGCCGACGCACAGGGTGGCGCCCGACATCATCAGGATGGTGATCGCCAGCACCGCACGGCGCCCAATCCGGTCACCGAGCGGTCCCCACACAAACCCACCGAGGGGTCTGACGAGGAATGACACGGCGAACGTCATCAACGCGTACCACGTGGCGGTCGCGGTGTCCCCTGGGAAAATGGCCGCCGAAATGTAGGTCACGCCGTACGCGTAGATGCCGTAGTCGAACCATTCCGTCGCGTTACCGATGGCTGACGCGGCAACCGCCTTCTTCAACACAGAAGGAGGCACGTTTTCGGTGGAGACGGGCTGCGAAGGCTGGTCGGGGACGCCCATCGGGATCCTCCTCGTGTCATTGACACTGTCGGACACTGTCCCCGGCCGGCGGCCCCACACACGGCGGGCAGGTGGTGATCAACGGCCCAGGGGTCAGGGTCGTAGTTTTGTTGACAATCCGAAGATTAACCACCTACCGCGGCGAACATCAAGGGATTCCTGTTACTTGACGATTAACAACGCGGCCGGTCTAGAAGCGGTAGTCCCCCAGCCAGAGTGCGCTGACGCCGGTCAGCGACCGCTCGGCCTGGACAAGTACCCCCGCCAACGACCGGCCGACCAGCGCCGCAACAGCGTCGGGCAGCGATGCCGCGGCGGGCTGTGACGACGGCTTGGGCCGCAGCATGTCGAGCAGCGACGAGCCGGGATAGCTGGCGATTCGGACGTCGGCGTCGGGCTCGAGCCCGGCCAGCACCTTGGCCTTGGTGATGGCCGTGCGCAACCCGCCGAGTTCGTCGACGAGGCCGCGCTCCTTGGCATCGGCTCCCGTCCACACGCGGCCTCGCGCGATCGCGTCGACCGCTTCGGTGCTCATGGAGCGGCCAGCGGCGACGCGGTCGACGAAATCGGTGTAGAACAGGTCTGCCTCGGCTTCGACGTGAGCATGCTGCTCGTCCGTGAACGGCTGATTGATCGACCAGGCGTCGGCGTTGGCGTTGGTGCGCACCGAGTCGGAGCCGACGCCGATCCGATCCTTGAGTTCACGGGCGACGAGCTTGCCGGTCACCACGCCGATCGAGCCGGTGATCGTGCCTGCGTTCGCGACGATCACGTCGGCGCCCATCGACACGTAATAGCCGCCGGATGCCGCGACGGCGCCCATCGACGCGACCACGGGCTTGCCCTGACCGCGCACCCGATTCACCTCGCGCCAAACGGTTTCCGATCCAGTTACCGAACCGCCAGGGCTGTCCACCCGCAACACGATTGCCGCCACCGAGTCGTCGGCGGCGGCCTCACGCAGCGCCGCGGCGATGGTGTCGCCCCCAGCGCTCGAGTTGCCGAACGGGAGCAGATTCGGGCCACCCCTGCCGCTGACGATCGGGCCGTGCAACGTCACGACGGCGATGGTCGGCTTGCCCTTACGGCCGGGGATCGGCGGCATCGACGGGACGGCCAGCGACGAGGCGGCCCGCGCATACCGCGCCAGGTACAGCCGCGGCGGTGCGTCGTCGGAGTCGGCGTCGCCGGTTTCCGGTGAAATGCCTGGTGCGCCAACAAGTTCACCGATGCGCGCGTAGGCCTCATCGCGGAAACCGATCCGGTCGACCAGGCGGCCCGTCACGGCGTCGTCCCGCAGTAGTGGCGCCTTGTCGGCGAGCGCGTCGACGTCAGCTGGGTCGATGTGGCGCGACTCGGCTACCGCCTGCAACACCTGTGCGTGCAGGCTTTCGATGAGCCTGCCGTCGGCCTCCCGGTGGGCTTCGGTGTAGCGATCCTGCGTGAAAAGGTTTGCAGCGGACTTGTATTCGCCTCGCGCGATGAACTGCGCCTCGATGCCCGCCTTGTCAAGTGCATCGCGCAGGAACATCGCGTTGGTGGCGAAGCCGACCAGTCCCACGGTGCCCGACGGCTGCATCCATACTTCCCGGAACGCCGACGCCAGGTAATACGACAGGGTGCCGGGATACGTCTCGGCCCACGCCAGCGACGGCTTGACGTCGCTGAAGGCCGCGATCGCCTCACGTATTTCTTGCACAGGACCCGCAGCGGCGGCGGGAATCTGAACGCGGGCGATAAGGCCTGCCACCCGGTCGTCCTTCGCTGCGCGGTGTATCGCCGCGACGGCTTCACGTAACAGCAGCGGCTTGCCGCCGGAGGCGATCATCGCGAAGGGATCGAAGCCACCGGTTTCGTTCGGAACCGAAAGGAGGTCGAGTTCGAGCAGACAGCCGTCCGGCACGCCACGGTGCCTGGCGGTGTCCACCTTTCGGGCCAGCGCACGCAGGTCGTCGGTGCCGGGGATGCCGGGCAGGAATGAGAACATCCTCCGAGCGTACCGACTCGCCAATTGCCGCGAGCAGACGCAGAAACGCATGATTTCGCCCCCTGCAGTGCGCTTCTGCGTCTGCTCGCGAGGGAAGGTCGGCGCGGTCGTACGGTGTTGGCGTGAGGTTCGCCATATCGCTCCCCCAGCGTGACGCCGACGGCTTCGACGCGGAAGGCTTCAAGAGTTACGTGACCCGAGCCGAGGACCTTGACTTCGAGGGCGGCTGGACATTGGAGCAGACGATCGGGGCAGCACCGCTGATCGCCCCGCTGGAACTGCTGGCCTACGCCGCCGCGTGCACGACCAGGCTGCGGCTCGGTGTCGCGGTGCTCATCACATCGCTGCATGATCCGCTGCAACTTGCATCGGCGGTCACCGCCGTCGACCGGCTCAGCAACGGCAGGCTCGACCTCGGTGTCGCACCGGGTGGCGGCTTCCGAAAGTTCGAGGCGTTCGGGGTGGACGGGGCAACTTTCATCAGCAGCTTCACCGAGGGCCTCGAGGTGATGAAGGCGGCGTGGTCCGACGAACCGAAGGTCACGTATCACGGCCGATTCCGCGATATCGACGGATTGCCGATCCAGCCCAAACCCGTGCAGCGGCCGCATCCGCCAATCTGGTTCGGCGCCAACGCTCCTAAGGCGATTACCCGCTCCGTGCGCCTTGGTGACGCGTTCCTCGGCGCGGGTTCGTCGACGACGGCGAGCTTCGCCGAAGTCGTCAAGACGGTGCGAGCAGAACTCGACAAGCAAGGCAAAGACCCGGCCGGCTTCACCATCGGCAAACGGGTCTACCTGATGGTCGATGACGACGCGGAACGTGCCCGCGAACGCGTGGTCGCCGGACTGCACCGCATCTACGGCGAGATGCCGGGCATCGAGGCGGTTCCGGTGTCCGGCACCCCCGAGGACGTGGCGCGCGGGGTTCGCGACGTCATCGAAGCCGGCGCCGAGATGGTGTTGCTGAACCCCGTCGGCGAGAACGTCGCGCAGGATCGCGAGCAGATGGAGCGGCTCGCGGCCGACGTGATTCCGCTACTCGGCTGACTCACAGATTTTCCAATTAGGGTGTTTAACTTTCTCCGATCTGGTGGTAGACCGGAAACATGAGGGCGATCCTAAATTTCATTGCTCCGCTGGTAATGGCGGGTGCGGCCGCGACGGCGATCGCCGCGGCTCCGGTAGCCGCGGCAGAGACATTCGCCGCGACAGCAGGCACGTCGATCAGTCAGTTCCCGTTGCAGCCCGGTGGTGACGGCTGCGCAAATGGGGTCTGCGGCAACGGCGGTCCCGGCGGCGGCAGCGGGTGTACGCCCGACGGAACCTGCGGTTCCGGCGGTCCCCAGGGCGGCAGCGGCTGTACCGCCGCCGGCGTGTGTGGCCACGGCGGCCCCGGCGGCGGCGGTGGCTGCGTGCCGGGTGTGGGCTGCTTCAACTGGGGCCAATAAGCCCAACGAAACGCAGAGGCCCCGCCACGCCGTAGCGTGCGGGGCCCAGCGTTTCGCGCGAGCTAAAGCTCGGTCGCGGAACCGCCTGCGGCAGTGATCTTTTCGCGTGCGCTGCCGCTGAACTTGTGAGCGGTGACGTTGACCTTGACGGTCAGCTTGCCGTCGGCAAGCACCTTCACCAACGAGTTCTTGCGCACCGCGCCCGCAGCCACCAGTTCGTCTACACCCACGTCGCCGCCCTTGGGGAACAGCCTGTCGAGATCGCCGACGTTGACGACCTCGTACGAGGTGCGGAACCGGTTCTTGAAGCCCTTGAGCTTGGGCAGCCGCATGTGGATCGGCATCTGGCCACCCTCGAACGCCGCGGGGACGTTCTTGCGGGCCTTGGTGCCCTTGGTGCCGCGACCCGCGGTCTTGCCCTTGGAGCCTTCACCGCGGCCGACGCGCGTTTTCGCGGTCTTCGACCCCGGCGCCGGGCGCAGGTCGTGAAGTTTGATGGTCATCTTTCTAGACCTCCTCAACGATGACGAGGTGGTGCACGGTGTTGATCAGCCCACGGGTCTGCGGGTTGTCCTCACGGACCACCGATTGCCGGATCTTGCGCAATCCCAGCGTCCGCAGGCTCTCACGCTGCTTCCAGCGCGCACCGATGGTGCCGCGCACCTGGGTGATCTTTAGCTCTGCCATGGTTATGCGTTTCCTTCACGCGCGGCCGAAGCGGCCAGCGCCTCGGCTTCCCGCCGCGCCCGCAGCATGCCCGCGGGTGCGACGTCCTCGATGGAGAGCCCGCGCCGGGCCGCCACCTCTTCGGGACGCTGCAACAGCTTCAGCGCGGCAACGGTGGCATGCACCACGTTGATCGCGTTGTCACTGCCCAGCGACTTGGCCAGGATGTCGTGCACGCCAGCGCATTCCAGCACTGCACGCGCCGCACCGCCGGCGATCACACCGGTACCTGGGCTGGCCGGGCGCAGCATGACCACACCTGCGGCCGCCTCACCCTGCACCGGGTGCACGATGGTTCCGCCGATCAGCGGAACGCGGAAGAAGCCCTTGCGCGCTTCCTCGACGCCCTTGGCGATCGCGGCGGGAACCTCTTTGGCCTTGCCGTAGCCGACACCGACCATGCCCTTACCGTCGCCGACGATGACCAGGGCGGTGAAGCTGAACCGCCGGCCACCCTTGACCACCTTGGAGACACGGTTGATCGCGACGACGCGCTCGAGATAATTGCTCTTCTCGCCGCTGTCGCGACCGCCCCGGCCGCCGCCGCGGTCGTCGCGACGACCCCGGCCGTCACGGTCACCGCGCGAGCCCCTGTTGTCGGACGTCGGTGGCCCGGCTGCTCCTGCTGCCTGCTCGGCCATCATGCAGTCCTTCCGTTGCTCTTCGTCATTAGAACTTCAGCCCGCCTTCGCGCGCCGCGTCGGCCAGCGCCGCGATCCGTCCGCCGTAGGTGTACCCGCCGCGGTCGAACACCACGGTGTCGATCCCTGCGGCCTTGGCGCGCTCGGCGATCAGCTGACCGACCCGCACGCTGTGGGCCTTCTTGTCGCCGTCGACCGCCCGCACATCGGCCTCGATCGAGGACGCGGCGGCCAGCGTGGTGCCGGTCAGGTCGTTCACCAGCTGCACGTGGATGTGCCGCGACGACCGGTTGATCACGAGGCGGGGCGTTTCGCCGGTACCCGAGATCTTCTTGCGCAGCCGGGCATGCCGACGCAGCCGAGCGACCCGACGGGCCTCGGACACGCTCTGCCCGACCGGCTTACGCGTGGCTGACGCCTGATCCTTTGTGGTAGAAGCCATTTTTACTTACCTGTCTTTCCGACCTTGCGGCGGATCTGCTCACCCTCGTAGCGAACGCCCTTGCCCTTATAGGGGTCCGGGCGGCGCAGGCGGCGGATGTTCGCCGAAATCTGGCCGACCTTCTGCTTGTCGATACCCGAGATCGAGAACTTGGTGGGCGTCTCCACTGCGAAGGTGATGCCCTCAGGGGCCTCGACCAGCACGGGATGGCTGTAACCCAGCGAGAACTCGAGGGTGTTGCCCTTGAGCTGCACGCGGTAGCCGACGCCGAAGATCTCCATCTTGGTGGTGTAACCGTCGGTGACACCGGTGACCAGGTTGGCGACCAGCGTGCGCGACAGCCCGTGCAGCGAGCGGTTGCGCCGCTCGTCGTCCGGCCTGCCAACCACGATGGCGCCATCGTCGTTGCGCGACACGGTGATCGGCTCCGCGACCGCCAAATCCAGCGTGCCCTTCGGTCCCTTGACCGACACCTTCTGCCCATCGATCGTCACGTCAACCCCGCTGGGAATGACGACCGGCTGCTTTCCAATACGCGACATAGCTCTGCTCTCCTATCCCGCTACCAGACGTACGCGAGGACTTCGCCGCCCACGCCCTGGCGTGCTGCCTGACGGTCGGTGAGCAGGCCGGACGACGTGGAAATGATCGCCACGCCGAGGCCACCCAGAACCTTTGGCAGGTTGGTGGACTTCGCATAGACCCGCAGACCGGGCTTGGACACCCGGCGCAGTCCCGCAATGCTGCGTTCCCGGCTTGGGCCGTACTTGAGCTCCACCACCAGCGACTTGCCCACCCGAGCATCCTCGGTGTGGAAGTCGCTGATGTAGCCCTGCTCCTTGAGGATCTCGGCGATGTTGGCCTTGATCTTCGAGTGCGGCAGGGTCACCTCGTCGTGGTACGCCGAATTGGCGTTGCGCAGACGTGTCAAGAAGTCTGCGATCGGGTCCGTCATAGTCATGACAGCCGGTTCACCTTCCTCGCGGCGGTTCCCCCGTTAGGGGCCTACCGCAACTTTTTTGGATTGGTCTGTAGTTGAGTGCTGGTTACCAGCTGGATTTCTGCACACCGGGCAGCTCGCCGGCGTGGGCCATCTCGCGCAGGCAGATGCGGCACAGCCCGAACTTGCGGTAAACCGCGTGCGGGCGGCCGCACTTGTTGCAACGGGTGTAGCCGCGCACCTTGAACTTGGGCTTCTTGTTGGCCTTATTGACCAGAGCCTTCTTTGCCATCTGTTCAGTTCTCCTTGAACGGAAAGCCCAGCGCCCGCAACAGCGCTCGTCCTTCGTCGTCGGTCGTCGCCGAAGTGACGACGGTGATGTCCATGCCACGGGGGCGGTCGATGTCGTCGATGTTGATCTCGTGGAACATCGACTGCTCGTTGAGCCCGAAGGTGTAGTTGCCGGTGCCGTCGAACTGCTTGGGCGACAGGCCGCGGAAGTCGCGGATACGCGGCAGCGCGATCGAGGTCAGGCGGTCCAGGAACTCCCACATCCGGTCGCCGCGCAGCGTCACGCGCGCGCCGATCGGCATGCCCTCGCGAAGTTTGAACTGCGCGATGGACTTTCGGGCCTTGCGGACCTCGGGCTTCTGGCCGGTGATCAGCGCCAGGTCGTTGACCGCGCCGTTGATCAGCTTGGCGTCGCGGGCGGCGTCGCCGACGCCCATGTTGACGACGACCTTCACCACGCCGGGGATCTGCATGACGTTGGCGTAGCCGAACTCCTTTTGCAGCGTCTCGCGGATCTCTTCGCGGTAGCGCTGCTTGAGGCGCGGCAGCGCCTTTTCTGTCTTTTCAGCTGTGGTCATCTCAGATGTCCTTGCCATTGGTCTTCGCGACGCGGACCTTCTTGCCGGTCTCTTCGTCCTCGCGGAACCCGACACGGGTCGGCGTGCCGTCGGAGTCGAGCACCATCACGTTGCTCACGTGGATGGCCGCCTCCTGGGTGACGATGCCGCCCGAGGATGCACCGCGCTCGGTGCTCGATACGGGGGTGTGCTTCTTGATCCGGTTGACGCCCTCGACCAGGATCTTGTTGCGCGTTGGGTAGGTCACCAGGACCTTGCCCTTTGCGCCCTTGTCCTTACCCGAGACGACGAGCACGGTGTCGCCCTTGTGGATCTTCATTTACACCACCTCCGGGGCAAGCGAAACGATCTTCATGAAGCGCTTCTCGCGCAGTTCGCGGCCGACCGGGCCGAAGATGCGCGTGCCACGCGGATCGTTGTCGGCCTTGATGATGACCGCGGCGTTCTCGTCGAACTTGATGTAGCTGCCATCGGCGCGACGGCGTTCCTTGACGGTGCGCACGATGACGGCCTTGACCACTTCACCGCGCTTGACGCCGCCACCGGGGATGGCGTCCTTGACGGTCGCCACGATGACGTCGCCGATGCCGGCGTAGCGCCGCGACGAGCCACCGAGCACACGGATGCACAAGATCTCCTTGGCGCCCGTGTTATCGGCGACCTTCACCCGCGATTCCTGCTGAATCACTCGATCTCCTCGACCTGGTTACGTATGCATGCCAGATTCCGACCTGAACATGCGCGGTCTTTGTTTCCCTAAGAGCACGCAGGGCTTTCCGTAAGGAGAGCCGAGGTCTGCCCAAGGCAACCCGTTGATTCTAGGTGACGACCTGCAAGGAACCAAATCGCCGCTGGTCGGGCGCGAACGTGGATTACCGGCACGCGTTCGGCGGATCAAACGTGCCTCAATCCCACACTCGGCACTGATGATGGTGCCATGCAACTGTCCGACGCCGTCGTGCTGGTCACCGGCGCCTCGACGGGTATCGGGCACGCCGCGGCGGTCCGCTTCGCAGCGCAGGGCGCACGCGTGCTGGTGCACGGCCGCGATCCGGACCGCACCATCGCCGTCGCCAGCGAGGTCGGCGGCCGTGCCCTGCTCGCTGACCTGGCCATTCCGGCCGAACGCGAGCGGCTCGCCGCCGAGGCGCTCGCAGCGTTCGGCCGGGTCGACGTCCTGGTCAACAACGCAGGCTTCGGCTATTGCGGACCACTGACGGCGATGCGCGTCGAGCAGATCCGCCTGCTCGTCGAGGTTGATCTGGTCGCCGCGATCGAGCTCACCCGCGCGCTGCTGCCGCGGATGGTCGAGCACAAACGCGGCGCGGTCTGCTTCGTCACCTCTATCGCCGGGCGCACCGGCGTCGCGGGCGAGGCGGTCTACGCGGCGACCAAGGCGGGCCTGGACGCCTTCGCCGAAAGCCTGCGGGCCGAGACCGCCGGATCAGGGGTCGACGTCGGTGTCGTCGTGCCAGGTGTGGTCGACACCAGCTTCTTCGAAACGAGGGGCCGTCCGTATGAGCGGAAGCGGCCGAGACCCGTACCTGCCGACGCGGTCGCCGACGCCGTGGTCCGTGCCGTGGCCAACGGCCGCGCCGAACAGTGGGTGCCGCGCTGGCTGCGGATCGCACCGACCGTGCGGGCGCTGGCTCCCGGCGCGTACCGGCGGCTGGTGGTCCGCTTCGGTGAGCCGGTGCGGTCGCGCACCTAGTCGACACCGAGCGCGATGCCCTCCTGCCGGGGATCGGCGGCACCGGACAGGATGCCTCGCTCGTCGCGGGAGATGATCTGCGCGCTACCGCCCGCACCGTACGGCGGCTGCACGACGACATCGTGGCCGCGCGAGGAGAGGTCCTGCCGGGTGGCCTCGGCGATCGTCGCCTCGACCCGCAACTCGGCGGGCCTGCCGATCACATCGGCATCCGAGCCAGGGAAAACCGTGAACCGCGGCGCGGACACGGCCTCGGCAGGGTCGAGCCCGTGGTCGAGTAGGTGCGACAGCAGTTGCATGTTCCACTGCACCTGACCGTCGCCGCCGGGCGTATTGCCGATATGCAGTAGCTCGCCCGCGTCGTCGGTGGCGATCCAAGCGTTGAGGGTGTGCAGCGGCTTACGCCGTGGCGCAACGGCATTCGGGTGCGCGTCGATGAGGTAGCCGCCGCGGCCGAGCCTGTTGTTGAGCACCACGCCGGTGCCAGGCACGGTGAACTTCGCGCCGAACGTCAATGCCAGCGATCCGATGAAGCTGACCGCACGCCCGTCGCTGTCGACGGCGACGGTTGACGTGGTGTCACCACCGAGCACAGCGAACGGCTTGCCGACGCCGTCGGACAGTCGCGTCCGCGCCTCGGCAATCCGGCTGGGCACCAACACCTCCGCGGCGCCGGTGTTCGCACTGCCGCACAGGCTCAGGCGATCCTCGAACGCAATCCGCGCGGACCTGGCCAGGTAGTCGATCGCGTCAGCGCTGAGCCACGGTGAGTGACCGACGACGCCGTCGCACAGCGCCGCCTGCTGCAGCACCATCCAGCCGGCACTTGGCAGTGGCGTCTGGTGCAGCGTCGCTCCTGCGTAGCGTCCCTGCAGCGGCGCTTCGGCGGAAACCGTTGCCCCGGCTGCCCATTCGTCACCGCTGAACGGTGCGCCCGCCTCGCGCAGCGCGGCGACGGCTCGTTCGGCCAGCTCGCCGGTGTAGAAGGCGCCTGGGTTGCTTGCCAGCATGCGGATCGTGCGCGCGTAATCGGGCTGGCGAACGACGGTCCCGACGTGCACAGCCGAGCCGGCCGGCGCGTAGACCGCGGCCAATCCGTCGTCCGCGAGGATCGCGCGCAGCACCTCGTGCACATCGGTGGCGGTCTTGGCGGAACACGGCACGCCGTTCTCCGCGAGCCGGGCGGCGGGCTCCCACAGGTCGGACAGCGTCATGGTGGCGCCTTGGGCGTGCATCGCGGTCACCGCTGCGGGTGTGCCGGGCACCGCGACGGCAAGCGCGCCGTCGAGCGGGATCGCCGCAAACCCCTTGTCACGGTAGAACTCCTGGGTGCCGCCGTCGGGCCCGAACCCCGAGCCGCCGATCGTCCAGACCCGCCCGTCGGGCTCCCGCACGATCGCGAAAGCGTCACCGCCGATCCCGCATTGGCCGGGAAGGACCAACCACGCCATGGCGGCCATGGCCAGCGTCGCATCGATCGCGTTGCCGCCACTGTCGAGCACCCGGGCGCCCGCGAAGCTGACCGCGGGATGGCTGGCGCTGACCATGCCGCCCGCGGACAACGCCGGTGGTCGCGGCGCGGCGACCATCACGCGCCCTTGCGACGGCGCCGCGGCCCCGCAGGCACCTCACCCGGTTCGAAGCCGACGAAGATCTCGCCGTCGCGCTCCTCTACGGGAAAGGTCTTGATGGGTTCGGTCGCAGGCGGGCAGATCGGCTCGCCGGTCTCCAGGTCGAACGCGCTGCCATGGCACGAACATCCGATGCCGTCGTCGACCAGTTTGCCCGACGACAGCAGGCAATCCAGATGCGTGCAGTAGTTCGACGTGGCATAGGCCTTGCCGTTGAGTCGGGCCACCGCGAACTCGTGCTCGCCGGCGAAGAACCGCCGCACCATGCCTTCACACACCTGCCCGGACCGGGCGACTCGCTGGAACTCCACGAATGACTCCTGGGACTAGACGGCAGGGTTGAGGTAGACGGTCTTGGAGAGTGTGTAGAACTCCATCATCGACCCGCCGGCCTGTTCCTTGAAGGTCTGGGTGCTCGAGGACTTGTACCCCCCGAACGGAGCGTTCATCGCCATGCCCGTGGTGGGCTGGTTGATCTTGACCAGGCCGCTCCTGGCATGGCGCGCGAAGTGCGTCGCCGCCGCGAGGTCGCGCGTGACGATGGCGGCGCTGAGACCGAATTCGGTCGCATTCACCAGGTCGACGGCGTCCTCCAGCGAGGCCGCCCGTTGGAAGGCGACCAGCGGGCCGAACACCTCTTCACGGACGATGCGCATCGTCGGCTGGGTGTCGGCGAACACCGCGGGCCTGACGAAGTAGCCGCCGTCTCCTGCCGGAGTGCCGCCGCAGCGCAAGGTGGCGCCCTCTTCGACCCCTACACGCACGTAGCCGAGGAACTTTTCGAACTGTGCGGCGCTGGCGAGCGCGCCCATGTCGACACCCGGCCGCCCTCCAGGACCGACCTTCAGCGCTTCGGTTTTCGCGACGACCCGCGCCAGCAGGGCATCGTGGATCGAATCCAGCACGATGACTCGGCTGGTGCCGGTGCACGCCTGGCCGCTGAGCCCGAATGCGCCCTTGAGGATCAACGCCGCTGCGGCGTCGAGATCGGCGTCCTCGGCGACCACGACGGGGTTCTTGCCGCCCATCTCCAGCTGGACGCGGCGCTCGGGCCCCATCTGGCGGTGGATCAGCCTGCCGACCTGGGTGGAGCCGGTGAACGTGAGCGCCGCAACGCGCGGGTCGGCGGCGACGGCCCCGCCCGCTGCGCCGTCACCCTGCACCAGCGCGATCGCGTTCGGCGGCAGACCGCCATCCAGCAGCGCTTCCACCAGCCGTTGGCCCATCAAAGGAGTGAGCTCAGAAGGCTTGAACAACACGGGGTTTCCGGCGGCAAGAGCAGGCCCGAGCTTTCGCGACGGGATGTTGAGCGGAAAGTTCCACGGCGTGATGGCACCGACGATGCCGACCGGCTCGCGCAGTGTGAACACCAGATTCGAGCCTGCCACCGGATAGGTCATACCGGTGGTGCGGGTGGCTTCCCCTGCATAGAACCGAAGGTTGGCAGGCGTCCTGGTGACCTCCATCGTCGCCTCGGCGGTGGTCTTGCCTTCCTCGCGGACCAGTTCGGCGATCAGCTGTGCCGCACGCGATTCCAGCTGTACCGCAGCGGATTCCAGGATCGCGGCGCGGCGCTCCGGCGCGGTGCCCGCCCACTCGGGGGCGGCCTTGTCGAGCGCGTCGACGGCAGCGCTGACGTCGGCGGCGGCGGACGCCGGGAACACCCCGACGACGTCGTCGTGATCCGCGGGGTTGCGGCGCTCGAACGTCGCACCGGATACGGCGGGCACCCAGCGGCCGTCGATGAAGTTGGCGCCGTCGGTCATCGGTTCATCACCTCTTCGGGCTCGACGAGCTCCCATAGATCCATGTCCTCGTCGGTCAGCGCAGCGAGGTCGACGCGCCTGCCGAGCAGTTCGCGCGCCACCATTACGTCTTCCCCGCGGTCGACGGTGAACGCGCCGCACACGACGCCGCCGTCGGTGTAGAACGCGGTGAAGTCGAGATCATCGACACTTCCACGGATGGTCAGCTCGGCCGTTGCGGCGCCGAGGGATTGGATGTTGTGGCCGTACTGGTCCGACCAGAACCAGCTCGCATCGTCGGAGACCGCGTCACGGCCCAGCATCGCGTTGGCCACTGCGACGCCCTGTTTGTTGGCGTTGTCGAAGTGCTCGACCCGCACATGACCCGCGGCGCGTTCGGAGTAGCGCCGGGCGACGTCACCCGCGGCGTAGACATTCGGGATCGAGGTGCGGCCCGCGGCGTCCACCACGATGCCGTCGTCAATCGTCAGTCCGGATGCGGCGGCCACCGCCACATTCGGGGTGATACCGATGCCGACCACGACGACGTCCGCCTCGAGCGCAGAAGAGCCGGCGATGTCGATCACCACCCCGGTGTCGGTAGTGCGCAGCCCGCTGACCACCGTGCCGGTGCGGATGTCCACACCGTTGTCGCGGTGCAACCTGGCGCACACCTCACCGAGCTGAACGCCGAGAACGCCGGCCAGCGGCACGTCGGCCGCCTCCAGAACCACCACATCGACTCCGAGAACACGTGCCGTAGCCGCGATTTCGAGGCCGATGAAGCCAGCGCCGATCAACACCAGCCGTCGTCCGGGTGCCAGCGTGCGCTGCAGCCGTTGCGCATCGTCGACCGTGCGCAGATAGTGCACCAAGTCCGGCCGCGGACCCGGCACGGGCAGGGTGCGCGGCCGCCCGCCGGTGGCGAACAGCACCGCGTCCGCGACGATGGGTGCCGCGCCTGCGAGTTCGACGGTGCGACTGCCGGGATCGACGTGGGTCACCTCGGTCCCCGTGACGATATCGACGTCGTTGCTGGCCAGCCAGGCCTGTGGCAACAGCAGCAGCGACTCGAAAGTGTCTGTACCGGAGAGGAATTCCTTTGACAGCGGTGGCCGTTGGTAGGGCGCGTACGGCTCGTCCCCGATCAGGACGATACGCCCGTCGAACCCGCGTCTGCGCAGTGTGCGGGCCGCGACCGCGGCCGTCTGGCCCGCACCGACGGTGACGAATGTCTTGGTGGTCATGCCTGAGCCTCCCTTGCGGCGGCCACGGACGTGGTTGCCCGCGGTGTCGGGCTGACGTAGATGGCGTCGGCCTCCACCCGCACGTCATAGGTGGGCTGGCAGCGGTCCTGACTCTCTTCGTATCCGGTCTCCAGGTCGAACTGCCACTGATGGCCGGGGCAGATGACCTTGCCGTGCAACAGCGTTCCCTTCACCAGCGAGCGGTCCTGGTGCACGCAGGTGTCGGCGAATGCGTACACCTGTCCGGCCGCCTCGAACAGCGCGATGGCAACGCCGTCGACCTCGACGCGTAGCTTGCGGCGACGACCAAGCTCCTTGGTCGTCGCCACCGCCACCCACTGCGCGGTCATCTCAGACGGCCGCGGCTTCCAGATCGGTCGCGACGTAGTAGTCGTAGAGACCCTTGGTGTACGAGAAGCGCATCTCCGCGCCCCACCGCACCAACTGCAGGCAACGCTGCTGAAGCTGCGGGGTATCGGCGTGGTCGAGCACGATCTGGTAGCCGCGCTCGCCGTGCACGACATCGGACGTGATGTGCAGATCGAAGAATTCGATCTCGTCCTCGGTGAATCCGTATACCTCTCGCAGCGGCACAATCTGTTTGGTGTAGATGCTCGGCACCTGCGATTCGAGGCCGACCACCAGCGCGGCGGTTGCCACCACGAAGTGCTCGCGCGCCGAAACCGCGTAACACCACGCCTGCAGGCCCCTGGTGATCGGGTTCATGTTCGACGGGTCCTCGATGCGCTCGCGGGTCGTCCCGCACGCCTCGCCGAACTTGATCAGCAGATCGGTGTGGCGGATGTCGGCGAGTTCCTCTTCGTACATGTTCTGCAGCGTGAAGTCCTTGGCACCGGTGAACTCGTCGGGCGTATTGGAGTAGATGTTCGCCAGGTAGTCGGCGAACGGGCCGACGTAGTGGTAGTGGTTCTCCGCCCAACGCGCGAAGTGGTGCTTGGCCAGTTTGCCGTCCGCCCAGGCCTTGCTGAACGACGCGTTCTTGGCCTCGCGACCCTTGATCGCGTTCTCGAGTTCTGCGCGAAATTCGTCACGCCCGAGGAGTTGGGTCATCGCAGTAGTCCCTTTCATAGACAAGTTGGTGAAACCTCTTGGGTATCAAGGACGTTAGCTAGCAGGCCAGTGCCGGGCCACGGACACAATCACCGGCGATTGCGCCGCTGGCCGGTCAACATGCACAGCGTCAGCGCCGCGCGACGGCTGCGGTCAGCGATTCGAACTCGGCAAGGATCGCCGCTCCGACGGCCTTGTCCTGCGCGCCGTTGCCACCGCTGATGCCCACCCCTCCGACGATTTGACCGTCGAACACCAGCGGAAAGCCCCCGACGAAGATGGCGAACTTGCCTGGCAGCATGTGGCTGATCCCGAAGGCCTCGTTGCCGGGTAGTGCCGGTCCGTCCGGTGGCTCGTTGAACAGGTGGGTGGCCCGTTCGTGGCCGGCTGCGGTGAAGGCCTTGGCGATGGCGATCTCCACCCCCGTGAGCCTGGCCCCTGGCAGGCGGTGCAGGGCAAGGACGTTGCCGCCGTCGTCGCAGACGCACAGTGTCTGCC
The DNA here is from genome assembly GCA_963711755.1 of uncultured Actinomycetota bacterium. Taxonomy (GTDB): domain Bacteria; phylum Actinomycetota; class Actinomycetes; order Mycobacteriales; family Mycobacteriaceae; genus Mycobacterium. Next base: position 77,811 of record CAVQFK010000022.1, on the reverse strand, counting down.
TGACGCCGATCTCCTCGGCCTTTGCGCGGCCGGCCGCGAGCAGCGGCAGTGCGTCGTCCAACGTAATCCGATGAATCTGGTGCATGGCGGCAATTTCTACCCGCCAACCACCGATTGTGGGATGGTCAACTTGACCCCCCGGGAGGCATTTGCATGGTCATCCTGCACATAGCCCCAGTGCACGCGATCCTGTACTCAGGACGAATCGACGAACGCGGGGTGCTCAGATGACGGGATCGCACACCGACACCGGACGCATGACGGTGCAGGGGCTCCTCGACGAGGCGCTGATGTCCGGGGCGCGCGTGTTCGCAGGCGCCGACCGGCTCGACCTCGAACTGAACTGGGTGCTGCCGCTCAATGAGGTGCTCTCCCAACCAGATCCGCTCGACGCCGTCGCGGTGTACACACGCCCGGAGGCGCTGGTCGGCAACACCGGCGCACTGTCAGCGCTTGCCGCGCGCGGGGCGACCACGCTGGTGGTGGACGGGTCGGTCCCCGCAGACGTCGCGCGAGCCGGGCTCCCGCAGGGCCTGGTCGTCATCGAGATGGGATTGCCGGTCGGGTTCGCCGCACTCAACCGGCTGCTCGCCGAACGCGCCCTCAACCAGGAAGTGCACGTCATGCGGTATTCGACGCATGTGCACGCCTCACTGGCTGGCCTGTTCCACCGCGGCGCAGGGCTGCAGACGCTGATCCGCGAAGTGTCCAATCTGGCCAGAAACCCTGCGGTGGCACTGGATGCGCGCGGCCATGTGGTCGCGCACCACGGGCTGTCCCCCGAGGCGCTTGGTGCGCTCGCCGCGTCGGTGGACGTGATGCTCGCCGCAGAGCTACCCGCCGCCGCGCGCAGGCCCGACGGGCACGACACCCGCACCCACCCGGTGGCCGGTCCGCACGACAGTGTCTGGACCTGCGTTGCCAGTGCGATACGGCTCGGCAAGGCGTTCGAGGGCTGGGTGGTGATCCTGGTTCCGGATCCCGAACCGGGTAGCCATGACCTCGCGCGGCACGCAGTACTTACCGAGCAGGCCACCGCGATCGTCGGGTCCGAGATGTTGCGGCAGCGCAGCGTCGACGAGGCCGAGGAGCGCGCCCGCGGCGATTTCGTTCAGGCGCTGGTGCACGGCAGCTTCTCCAGCGAACACGACATGCGCGCGCGGGCCGAACATCACGACATCGAACTTGATTCGCGCTTCGGGGTTTTCGTCGCACCGGGCATGCTGCCGAACCGCGCGGAGGGCCCGCCTGCGAGCTTGGTACGCCTCGCCCGTTACGCCGCGAGCGTCGCGCCACATCCCTCGGTGCACGCCTACGTCACAGTGATCGGAGACGTGTTGGTGGTCGTGCGCACGCTGCGGGCCGAGCAGGACGGCGCGATGGTCGACGAGATGGCCGACTACGCCAGGGCCATGTCGCTGGAACTGGAGAAGCGGCGCGGGCAGCGCGCGCCGGTGGCCTACGGTCGCCCGGCCCGCGGCGCCGGGGACATCCGGGAGAGCTATCGCGAGGCGCGTGTCGCGCTCGGCATCGCTCGGCGTCTGCACCGCAGTGGCGCGACGTCGTATCGCGAGTTGCGCAGCTACACGGTACTGGCTCAGGTCGCCGACACCGAGCACAGCCGTCATTTGATACGGGAAGTGTTGGGGCCGTTGCAATCCGGGCCCGAGCTACTCGAGACGCTCGGCTCTTACCTCGCGCACGGCGGGAACGTGAACGCCACGGCAAGGGCGCTCAACGTGCACCGAAACACCATGCTGGCCAAGCTGGACCGCATCTCGCGGATGCTGGCCATGGACATTCGCGAACCCGAGAACCAGTTCACGGTGTGGCTGGCCATCCGGCTGGACCTGCTCAACGAAGTGCACGGCGCGCTGGAGCGCGAAGCCAGCTTCCGCTGACGTCAGACCGGTTGCGGGTCGGGCCCAAGGAATGATCCGGCCAGCCCCAGGGCCGCGACGGCGGCGGACACGGCGAATAGCGTTGGAAAACTTGAGAAGTCGAGTGCAACGGCGACCCACGCGCCACCCACCGCGGACCCGCCGAACCGAATCAGGTTGTACAGCCCGAGGCCGGTGCCCGCCGCACCTGCAGGCGATCGAGTCGACCCCGTCGTCGCAGGGGTTTGGACAAGCGCGACGCCAATCCCCGTCACGATCAGGACGCCGACCAGGGCGGGCACGGGCAGCCCGGCGACCGCCATGGCGATCGCGAGGCCGGCCTGGCTCATCGCGAGCACCACAAGGCCGGTGCGCAGCACCCTGCGCGGTCGAAGCCGGTCCAGCCACCGGCCCACCAGCGGACCCAGCACCGCCATCGTCGCGGGCACCGCGAACAGCACCAGGCCTGCCGCCGCCACCGATGACGACCTGCCGACCAGGTAGAGCGGGACCGCCAGCAGCGTCGCACCAAGGCAGAACATCTGCACGAAAGCGGCCAGAGAGCTTCTGGCGAACCGTGATTCGACCACCAGCCGGACGTCGACGAAGGGGTGGTCCACCCGCGAGCAGTGCCATGCGAACCAGGCGAGCACCGGAATCGAAGCGGCGACCGTACCGATGGCAACCCACGCCTGAAGGTTCGGCTGTGAGACCAGCGCGAGCCCGAGCATCAGCAGCGCCGAGCCGACCGTCAACGCCGCCGCACCGCCGAGGTCGAACGGCATCCGAACACCGCGCTGCCGCGGCACGTAGCGCAGGGTGCCCACGAACCCCGCAAGGGCCACCGGCACCAGTGGCACGAACACCCAACGCCATCCCCACGCGTCGGCCACCAGGCCACCCATCGACGGCCCTGCCGCCTGGCCGATCCCGTTCACCGATGCCCATGCCCCGATCGCGCGGCCGCGATGCTCACCGGAGAACAGCCACGCGATCAGGCCCATCACTGCCGGCGCGAACGCGGCGGCCGCGATGCCGCCAAGTGACCGCCACACGATCAGCCATGCCAGCGACGGCGCGGTGGCCGCGCCGACGGCGCAGACCGCGGTGGCGAGCAGGGCAGCGCAGTAGGCGCGTCGCCTGCCGAACCGGTCGCCGAGCCACCCGGCCAGCGGCACCGTCGCCGAGAAGGTCAGCAGAAACCCGACCACGACGAACACCCCGTTGCCGAGCGGGGCGCCGAAATCGTCCAGCACCGCATCCAGCGGCACGTTGACCACATTGTTGCTGACGGTGCCCACCAGCGTGCCGGCCAGCAGCGCCGAAAGGGCCAGCGGTGTGCCCTTCTCACCATCCGCGGCGTGCGGACCGTGCCGGTTCTCGAAACTCGTTGCGGGCGTGGGCATCACAGATACTGTCGCATTTGCCAGCCGTGATGTGGAGCCGCGCGACGGGCCAAGGTGCACACCGCAGCTGGGCTTGGGCGGGTCAATATGCACATCCGATCGGTGCCACCGCTGTCAGGCGAGATCGTTACCTCGCGGAAACCACAGGACATACCGTCGACAAGATCCGAGCATATTGCACATCCGAAGGCCATCGCGGCTGTGCACTGTTGTCGTTGACCCAAGCTGTGACCGAGACCACCATTCCTGCAACAAACTGCACAGCCACCCGAGCAGTTTCAACGAAAGGTCCCCGGAATGGACGTAGAGCTAACCGCGGCCCATTGGATATATCTGGCAGGCATCGTCGTCATTCTGGCCACGATGGCGATCCGCAAGAACATCGTGGTGCCCGCCGTCGCCGCGACCATGCTGACCGCGTGGGCCTTCTCGGGCAGCTTCATCACGGGACTCTCGTCGATCTTCAACGCCAGCCTGATCGCGGCCAAGGAGCTGTTCAACATCTTCCTGATCATCGCGTTGGTGACCGCGATGCTCGGAGCGCTGCGTCAGATGGGGGCCGACCGGCTGATGGTCCTCCCGTTCCGGCGGGTCATGCGCGCGGGCACCAGCAGCTTCATCGTGCTCGCCGTCGTCACCTATGTGATCTCGCTGTTCTTCTGGCCGACCCCTGCCGTGCCGCTCGTCGGCGCGGTGCTCATCCCGGTCGCGATCCGAGCCGGGCTTTCGCCGCTGTCGGTCGGCATGGTGATCGCCATCGCGGGTCAGGGCATGGCGCTGTCGTCGGACTACATCATCAAGGTCGCCCCTGGCATCTCGGCGAAGGCCGCGGGCGTCGACCCCGATGCGGTGGCCGACAAGGCCCTCGTCCTTTCGCTGATCGTCGGCGTGACCGCCCTGGCCATCACCTATGTCACCCAGCGCCGCACATGGCGCAAGCCGTCGCCGGAGCTACTTGCCGAATGGGAGAACGAGGCCGACAGCCTTGGTCTCGAGTCACCCGAGGACACCGACCCCTCCGGCGGCATCGGCCATGAGCGCATCCCGCGCGAGCCCGCGCCCGTCGGTGCGCCGGTCGACTCCCCCACCGCCACGGCGACCGTGGTGCTCACCGAACCGGCCGTCGACCCCGAACCGGAACGGAAGGCTCTCTCCGCCAAAGTGTTTGCCTGCCTGGTTCCGCTGGTGTACCTCGGCTTCATCGTGTACCTGCTGTTGGGCAAGTTCACGTCGGTCGTGCCGCCGCTCAAGGGTGGGGATGCCGCGGCCATCGTCGGCGGCATCGCCTCACTCGTGCTTTTCGCCGCGGCGGCCACCAACGACAAGCGCAACTTCCTCGAGACGTCGTCGCGCCACGTCGTCGACGGGCTGGTTTTCGCGTTCAAGGCAATGGGCATCGTGCTGCCGATCGCGGGCTTCTTCTTCATCGGCAACGGTGACTACTCCGCCGCCATCCTCGGCTTGGGTGAGGACGCCAAGGGCCCGGCGTTCCTGTTCGATCTCATCACCGCCGGGCAAGCGCACCTGTCGCCGAATCCGTTCGTCACGTCGTTCGCCGTGCTGCTCGTCGGCCTGATCGCCGGCCTCGAAGGATCCGGGTTCAGCGGCCTGCCCCTGACCGGTTCGTTGTCGGGTGCGCTGGGCCCAGCGGTCGGCATGGACCCGACCACGCTGGCGGCCATCGGTCAGATGGGCAACATCTGGTCCGGCGGCGGCACCCTTGTCGCGTGGTCATCGCTCATCGCGGTGGCCGGGTTCGCCCGAGTGCCGGTCCTGACTCTTGCGCGCAAGTGCTTCCTGCCGGTGATGGCCGGGCTGGTGCTGTGCACCGTGTTCGCGATCCTCGTCTACTGATCGACGCCAACCACGCAGCGGAACCCGATGTGCGTGGTCGCGCTGTCCTGCGACTGCGGTGAGCGCGCGGCGGGGCGATAGCGATGGCAGTACTCCGGCGCACACAGGTGCGACCCGCCCTTGAGGGTCTGGTTGACCGCCGGGTCGGGTGTCGAAGGGCCGCAACATGATTGGACCGGCTCGTCGGGCCGGTGGTGTGCGGTGAACTGCGTCGTCGTCCACTCCCACACGTTGCCGATCATGTCGGAAAGCCCGAACTCGTTGGCAGGGAACGTGCCTACCGGCGACGTGCCGACCCAACCAAGCGCGCCGTCGTTGCGATACGGGAACCGGCCCTGCCAGGTGTTGGCCATCAACCGTCCGCCGGGCGCGGGCTCGTCGCCCCACGGATAGACCGCGGCGACGTCACCGCGCGCGGCGTATTCCCATTCGGCCTCGGTGGGCAGCCTGCGGCCGGCCCAGCGCGCGTAGGCCGCGGCGTCGGGATAGGCGACCTGCACGACGGGATGGTCGAGCCGATCATTGAAGTTCCAGCTATCACTGGCGGGCCCGAACGGATGCCGCCAGCAGGCCCCCGGCATCCAGCTCCACCACTGCCGCCAGTCACGCAGGTCCACCGGGCCCGCAGTGGGCGTGAAGACCAGCGCGCCGGGCACCAGGTCCTGCGGTGCCGCCCCCGGGTACAGCGCAGGGTCGAGTTCCTGCTCGGCGACGGTGACGTAGCCGGTGTCGGCGACGAACTCGGCGAACTGGGCATTGGTGACGGGGTGGCGTTCGACGGCGATGGCGTCGACGGTGACGGTGTGCGCAGGCGCCTCTTCCGGATAGAACTGCGTCGAGCCCATCCGGTACGACCCGCCAGGGAGCTCGACGAGCTCGGTGAGCATCGCCGTCAAGGCAGGCCGATCTCGAAGTCCTCGGTCAGCACATCTGCGGCCTCGTCGAAACCCGGCGTGCTCGTTGGTGCCTGCACGTGAACCGCGACCAGATAGCTGCTTCCGCTGTTGGTCCAGATGTGCGCGATGCGGTCGGCGAATTCGACCGCGTTCTGCGGGGTGTCCGACCACGCGCCCATCAGCTCCTGCCCGCTGAACCCGCACAGCTCACCCGGCAGGATGCTGACGCTGCTCACCGCCGATTCCGCCATCAGGTCGTCGGCGTATTTGCGGAATGCCGCCGCCGGGTCCAACTGCGTCTGCGCGATCGTCACCGTCGCCTCCATCCCGCGTGGGCCTGCCAACCGGCCACCGACATCGCCGGACCCCGACGTCATCGACCAGCCGTCCGGGACGCCGACGGTGATCGTCGGCGCCTGCGGGTCTTCGACCTGGGCGGTCATCCGCACCGGAGCCTTGATCACCTGCGCGCAGGCGACGGCGTCCGGCGCGACCGGTGCCCGCGTGGTTGGCACGACGCCGGGAGCGGTCAGATCGGCCTCCTCGCTCGGCCGCACCGTCGCCGACGGCGCCGACGACGTGGCGGTCGCGGCGTTCTGACCGGCAACGGGCACCCCGTCACTGGTACGGACACACGCCGCCAGCACGCAGGCCAGCGCGAGCGCCGCCCATCCGGCGCGGTTCATCAATCCGTCGCGAAAGCCCGCGCGAATTCGCGTTCCAGATCCGCGTAAGGCTTGCCCGAGACATCTACGTTCACTAGAGCGATGGTGCCACCTGTGAACGGAAAGGGTGCCTTGTACGCGCGCGAGACCGGCGAACCGGTGTTGCGCCCGACGGACAGGCCCGCACCGGCAAGCCCGAATGTTCCCGGATGAATCTTCATGCCATTGAGCAATGCCATCTCGGTGTCATCGATGAACAGCGTGGCGTCGCCGAGCGGGGTGTGGCTGCCTTCGACGGTGCCGCTGCGTGCAAAAGCCACGCCGAAAGTGTGCTTGCCCAGCGGCACCGGGTCCGACGACGACAGCTCCTGCTCTTGCTCACCGAGGAAGTTGTAGATGTAGTGCAGCCGGCCGTCCTGGAGAAACAACACGTGCCCGCCGTGTGCACCGCCGTGCTTGAACAACACGCCCTCTGCGCCGGCGGTGTCGATCGTGACCTCGGTGATCACCACGAATGACCGGCCCTGGATCTCGACGGCGGCCCCGACGCCGACGTCGGCGGTGCCTGGGTAGTAGAGGTACGACTCCCTGGTTCCCGATAGGTAGGGCCGCCATCGGGTGAGCGTTTCGATGATGTTCAAGTCGGCCAACGGCAGCCCGTTGTACTTGGCAGCTTCGCTGAACCACAGTTCTATGAGTTCGGTGAGCTTGTCGGGATTCTCGTCGGCCAGATCATGGCATTGGCTGCGGTCGGCCTCGATGTGGAATAGCTCCCAGCGGTCCTTGTCGAAGTTCGACCAACCGGCAGGCGATGCGGCGTGCACGGTGTTGGCGAACCATCCCCTGTGCCAGATGCCCCGGGTGCCGAGCATCGTGTAGAACTGGGTCTCCTTGCCGGTGGGCGCCCCCGGATCATCAAGCGTCAGTTTGAAACTCACGCCGTCAAGTGGCTTCTGCGGGAAGCCCTTGACGGTAACGGGCAGGGTGATGCCGAGCAGGTCGTACACGGTTGGGGTGATGTCGCAGACGTTGACATAGTTGTCCCGCACCTGCCCGTGCGCGGCAATTCCGTTGGGCCAGGAGATGATTGCGGTGTCTGCGATGCCGCCCTCGTGCGAGGCGTAGCGCTTGAACAACTTGTAGGGCGTGTTGAACGCCATCGCCCAGCCGATCGGATAGTGATTGTAGGTCTCCGGCCCGCCGAGGTCGTCCATGAGCTTCAAGCCGTCCTCGACGGTGTCGATGTAGCCGTTGAAGAATTTGACCTCGTTGACCGAGCCGTTCGGTCCACCCTCGCCGCTGGCACCGTTGTCGGAGATCACCACGATGATGGTGTTGTCGAGCTGTCCCGACTCCTCCAAATAGTCCAGGACGCGGCCGATTTGGGCGTCTGTGTAGCTCAGGAAGCCTGCGAACACCTCGGCCATCCTGCTGAACAGTCGCTTCTCGTCGTCGCCGAGCGAATCCCACGCTCGCACCGTGTCCTGCGCGGGCCACGGCTCCCCGTTGGGCCCGGTGACGTCGGCGTACGGGTTGATCGGCGACAGCTCGGTGTCGGGCGGCACGATGCCGAGCTTCTTCTGGTTCTCGAGCACGACCTCGCGGTAGCGCTCGTAGCCCATGTCGAAGCGGCCGGCATAGCGGTCGGCCCACTCCTTGAAGACGTGATGCGGCGCGTGTCCCGCGCCAGGGCATACGTAGGAGAACCACGGTTTGTCGGGTGCGATCACCTTTGCGTCGCGGATGAATTCGATTGTCCTGTCGGCGATATCCTTGGACAGGTGGTAGCCGTCCTCCGGCGTTCCGGGCGGTGCGACGGGATGATTGTCGTAGACCAGTTCGGGGTACCACTGGTCGGTCTCGCCGCCCATGAAGCCGTAGAAGCGTTCGAAGCCCCGCGACAGCGGCCAATGTCGTTTGGTGGAAGCCAGATTGGACTCCTCCAGCGGCGTCAGATGCCACTTGCCGACACAGTAGGTGTTGTAGCCGTTTTCGGCGAGCACCTCCGAGAGCAGCGCGGTGTCGTTCGGGATGCGTCCGTTGCAGTTCGGAAAGCCGTCGGTGAACTCCTCGATGGTGGCCATTCCGACGGTGGTGGCGTTGCGTCCGGTCAGCAGCGAAGCCCTGGTCGGTGAGCACAGTGCGGTGGTGTGGAACTGCGAGAGCCGCACACCCCGTTCGGCGATGCGGCTCATCGCGGGCATTTCAACCAACCCGCCGAAGCAGTCCCACGTCGCGATGCCGGTGTCGTCCCACACCAGGTACAAGACGTTGGGCGCGTCCTTGGGAGCCGTCGGTGCGGCGTACGGACCCCAATCGGGCTCGGAATTCCGAACGTCCAGCTCGATCTTGCCCTTGAATTCCGTGGCCATGGCCCCGGAGACTACACCGCTCGCGGGTCGGCCAACTCCGAAATTGACGACGGTGCTATTACCGGCTTGCGGTTCAGCCACCGCTGCACCGCCAGCAGCGGAATGCTCCAGCCCAGCCAGGCGCCGAGCCCGGCAACGAACCACAGGTAGTGCTCGTCGTTTCCGCCAAAGAGGCTGTCCTGCAACGGCGCAAGCGTGATGAACAGCACTGGTGTCCAAATCCGGTTCGAGATGATTGACAGCGCGAGGGTGGCGCTGCGGATCATGTGCCTGCGGTGGTCGGCGAAACGCCTCTGACGCGCGGCGAGGTAGCCGTTGATGGTGAACCACAACCACAGCGCGGCCAGCAGGACATTGCCGACGGCAAGGAACGGGCCGAACGGCGTGGCGGCCCCAATCACCATGGCACAGACCGCGGCCGGAATCGCCGTGTAGACGTACACCCGCCCGACCCGGCGGTGCAGCACCCGATGGCGGAGCCGCAGCCGCGGCCAGATCTGGACGACCGCGGCCACCATCGCCACGCTCGCGAGCATCACATGCGCCACCAGCAGCGGATAGTGCAACGCGAACGTGGCGGGCACCCGGGTACCGCCGGTGAAGTAGGGCGGCAGCGAGAACGCCAGGAAGCCGACCACGATCACGGCAAGGGCCGGGGCCAACCATTTTCCGGCGGGCGCACGCGTTGCGTATGTCATACGCGTTAGCGTACGCCATACGCAAACTGGTCGCTCGTGGATTACCCTGACCCGTGATGAACAAAGGTGAGGAGCCGCTGCCCCGCGCGCTTGAGATCTTGTGGGGTGACGCACCGCCCGGCCGCCGTACGCGCGGACTGAGCAGGGAACGCATCGTCGAGGCCGCCATCGAACTGGCGGACGCCGACGGCCTTGCCGCGCTGTCGATGGCTCGGCTGGCGGAGCGGCTGGGATGCGGCACCATGTCGCTGTACCGGCATGTGGCCAACAAGGACGAGCTGGTGACGTTCATGCTGTCGTCGGGAACCGGGCCGCCGCCGGGCAGCATCGACCGGGCGAATTGGCGTGGCGCCCTTGCTGATTGGGCCGTCGGGCTATGGGACGTCTATCACCAGCACCCGTGGATCCTGCAAGCCGCGGCGGTGAGCCCACCGGCGGATCCCGGGCAGCTGGCATGGCTGGATGCCGGGTTGGCCGCGGTAGGTGGGACGGGTCTTTCCGAGCGTGACAAGCTGGCGGCGGTCATGGCGATCCTGCACTTCGCCCGCGGCGCCGCAGCGCTGCACATCGAGGCCGCGGGCCACGTCGAGGGTCCTGACTATCCGGCATTGCTGCGGCGGGTGCTGGACGCCGAGCGCTACCCGGCCTTGGCCGCGGCGCTCGAGGACGGGGCGTTCGACGCCGGCGACAACGATCCCCTCGCCGAATTCCAATCCGGACTGCGCCAACTACTGGACGGCATCGCGGCGCGGGTCACGCCGTGAAGATGGGGTGGCCGCTTGCTGTCCGGACTATGACTTCGCGGTGGCCGCACACCGGGTGACCGTGCGGGCACGGTGACACGGTGGAAGTATGCCGAACGTGGCGACAAGCAAACCGCAAACGATCTCGTATCCCGCACCCGGCTCACGCCCCAACCGTTACGACGACGTCGCGGTCGATCCGCATGTGGTTGTGCTGTTCGGCGCGACGGGCGACCTGGCGCGACGAAAGTTGATTCCGGGCCTGGCCTATCTGGACATGTCCGAGTTGGCGCCCAACATCGAGATCGTCGCCACGTCGCTCGAGGACATCTCCACGGACGAGTTCCTCAAACTGGCAAAGTCGGCGATCGACGACTTCGGCACGCACAAGCTCAGCAAGGATCAGTGGACGCAATTTGCCGAGACGGTCACCTACGTGCCGCAGGGCGCGGGCCCCGAAGCGCTGGCCAAGGCCGTCGCCGACGCCGAGGCCAAGCTGGGGCCCGAAGTGCGTCGCCTGCACTATCTTTCGGTGCCGCCCAAGGCCGCCCGCGCGGTGATCACCACACTGGAGGACGCGAATCTGGTCGACCGCTCCCGGGTCGTGATGGAGAAGCCGTTCGGCACCGATCTCGCCAGTGCCGTGGAGCTCAACAACTTCGTCCACGAGACGTTCGCCGAGAAGCAGATCTTTCGGATCGACCACTTCCTTGGCAAGGAGGCTGCGCAGAACATCTTGGCGTTCCGGTTCGCCAACGGGTTGTTCGAACCGATCTGGAACCGCAACTTCATCGACCACATCCAGATCGACATTCCCGAGACCCTCGGCCTTGACGAGCGCGCCAACTTCTACGAGAGCACCGGTGCCTACAAGGACATGGTCGTCACGCACCTGTTCCAGGTCATGGCGTTCGTGGTGATGGAGCCGCCGACCGCGCTCGAGCCCCGCGCCATCAGCGAGGAGAAGAACAAGGTGTTCCGGTCGATGTTGCCGGTGAAGTGCTCGGACGTGGTACGCGGCCAGTTCACCGGGTATCGCGAATTAGAAGGTGTGGCAAACGATTCCGATACCGAGACGTTCATAGCGCTCAAGGTGGGCATCGACAACTGGCGCTGGGCGGGCGTTCCCGTCTACCTGCGGACGGGAAAGCGGATGGCCGAAGGCATGCGGATCATCTCCATCGCCTTCAAAGAGGCGCCGCGGTCGATGTTCCCTTCGGGCTCCGGCGTCGGGGCGCAGGGACCGGACCACCTCACGTTCGACCTCGCCGACAACTCCAAGGTGTCGCTGTCGTTCTACGGCAAGCGGCCCGGCCCCGGCATGAAGCTGGACAAGCTGTCGATGCAGTTCTCCACCCAGGAGATCGACACGGTCAACGACGTGCTGGAGGCCTACGAGCGGTTGATCCTGGACGCGATGCGCGGAGACCACACGTTGTTCACGACCGCGGAGGGCATCGAGTCGCTGTGGGAGCGCTCAGCCGACCTACTCAGAGACCCGCCGCCTGCCAAGATCTACCAGCCAGGTACCTGGGGTCCCAACGCGATCCATCAGCTCATCGCCCCCCATGCATGGCGGTTGCCGTTCGAGCGGGCATGGCGTGAAGCCAAGGACAACGGCGACTAGGCGCTGAGGTAATGATCGGCGATCTCATCACTGGTCGTCATCCATACGCCTGGATGGTTGGCGACGTAATTCAGGGCCTCATCCAAATAGCGGTGCCGGAACGCTTGACCGATGACGAACGGGTGCAGGGCAAGCGCCATCACCCGGCCGCTGTCTGCGGAATCCGCGTACAGCTGGTCGAGTTGGTCCTTGACCATCTGCACGAAGGCCGGGCCGGTCAAACCCTTGCCCATGAAGATGCCGAGGTCGTTCAGCTCGACCGTGTACGGAACACTCAGCATGCCAGGTACGTTCAGCCGATAGGGCTGGTCGTCGTTAGTCCAGTCGAGGACATAACTCAGGCCGAGTTCGGCGAGCAATTCAGGGGTGTTGAAGGTCTCGGTGAGCGCGGGGCCCATCCAGCCACGCGGACGTTGGCCGGTGTGTTTCTCGATCGTGCTGACGATTGAATGCAGCGCGCTTCGTTCCTCCTCGATCGACAGCCCCGTGTGCAGGACACTGTTGCTGCTGCCGTGTGCCAGCCACACCCAATCTCGGGCCTTTCCGGCTTCAATGATCTGCGGATACCGTTCTGCGACATCGGAATTCAGCAGCACGCTGGCGCGTATTCCGTACTTGTCGAAGACCTCGAACTGGCGCCAGATGGCGACCCGCGGGCCGTAGTCACGCCAGCCATAGTTCAGGGCGTCGGGAAGCAACGACGTGGTGGAGTCGTAGAGCGCGGTGCCGGGCAGGTCGACGTAGAAGTGTTCGACATTCAGTCCGACATAGAACGCGACCCGCTTGCCGTTTGGCCATCGGACCGGTGCTCGCTCGGTGATGGGACTGTAGTCGAACAACGTGATGTCGTTGGGCATGACGATGTCTTCGATTCTCTCTGGGGGTCGTTGGTCGTTGAAATTTGTTCGGTATCAGGACAATCCGGATGACACCGACGGCTGGGCATTCTCCGCCGACTGCCGATCGAGGCTACTGATGTAATCGATGGTTTCCCTGAGGCTGACGACATCCGCGTACTTCATGTGCATGTCGAAGAGGTTCACCTTGTGCGATATTTGGCTGCGATCCGCCGAGCATTCGTACGGCACAACGACATGAAAGTTGTGTTGAAACGCGTCCAGCACGGTGGCGCGCACGCACCCACTCGTGGTCATGCCGGTGACAATCGTCGTATCGCAGCCTGCGTGAACGAGATACGAGGCCAACGGAGTACCAAAGAATCCGCTCGGCTTGCCGCCCTTGTTGATGACAATCTCGTCCGGTTCCGGTGTCAGCTTCTCCGCGATGACGTCGCCTGGCGGCGTGCCGGGTGGCAACGGCGCCGGATCGCTGTTCAACTTCCACCTTCCACGCTCGACGGGCAGCGGGTGATGATCCGCGTCCGCATACGCCTTGGTGAAGAAGACAGGAAGCCCCGCTTTCCGGCCCGCGGCGAGCAACTCGGCGATCGCATCCACGGCGGGATACCCGGTGGGGCTCCAGCCGGTCGAGTAGGTGGAATCGACGAATGCACGGGTCATATCGATGACCAAGATCGCCGGACGCGTGCCGACGGTCAGCGGCCGGTCCTGCCGATCGAACTCTCTGCCATAGCTGGCGACATCTTCGGCGGGAATCACACCGTCCCACGGCTTACTCGCGGCGTTCAATGGTTTCTCCCTCGCGACGATGGGACCAGTCTGCAGAAGCGCCTACACTCGATGCGTTGCATATGTCGAACATTAACGAACGCATCGCTCTGGCGTCAAGGCTGAGCATTCACAGTCCGACATATCGTCGTGATCTACCCGCTATGAGCAGGCACTATTCGCCGATCCTGCAACCCGCGTCGACGATGCTGTATAAAGTTAGACATTAATCAACGTTGGAGGTGTGTCTTGGACCTGGAGTTGGCCGGTAAGGCCTTTCTCGTCACCGGCGGCACGCGCGGCATCGGCATGGCGACCGTACGCCTACTTCTGGACGAAGGCGCCTCGGTCATGGTGGCCGCGCGCACGCCGGCGTCCATCTCGAAAGCGAGCGCGGAGTTTGATGGGGACCGAATCGGTTTCGTTCAGGCTGACCTGCGCGATGCCAACGGAGGCGAGACGGCAGTCGCCGCTGCCGTCGATCGATTCGGAACGCTGCACGGGGTGGTCAACAACGCCTCCGCGTTCTCGATCGACCACGGTCACCCGGACCGATCAGCATGGCTCGAGTTATTCGAACTCAAGTTGCTTGGTTATGAATCCGTTGTGCAAGCGGCGCTGAGTCGGTTGCGCGAAGGGGCAAGCATCGTCAACATCTCCGGGGTCGCCTCCATGCGGTACTGGCCGCAGTCACCCCACGTCAGTGCCATCAACGCGGCGGTGGAGGTGCTGAGCAGACACTACGCAGCCGAGCTGACGGGACGTCGGATACGAGTCAACGCGGTAGTTCCTGGCACCACGGCAACCGATCGATACCGAGGCCGTCTCGAGCAGATGCAGCAGCGAAGTGGGCTGGAAGCATCGGCGGCCAAGGAGCTCATCGATCGGACGGTGCCGCTTGGCCGCCCGGTGGACCCCACTGAGATCGCCGCGATGGTCGTTTTCCTGCTTTCGGATCTGTCGGCGAGCACCACAGGAAGCACGGTTGTCGTCGACGGCGGCACCATCGTGGTGCCGGGTACCGCCGCCCCGAATCCAACGCCTGACGAACGCTAACGGACACCTGGTGAAGCGGATCGCCACAGATCCAGAAGCGTGTCGACCTCACCTCGCCCCGACAGGTCCGCCGCAGCCTCAGAGATCTCCACCCCTTGTTCACCAAGGAGGTCCTGGCAGTGCCGATCGAAGTCGGCGAGATCCCAACCGCTGGTGTCTCCGTTGCCCGCAAAATCCAACTGCGTCCCGTCTTTGAGCCGGATCCCTACTCGCGCAGCCAATTCCGATAGTGCAGCGTCGCCAACTACTTCAACATGCCGTCGATCCGGCTCATGCGCGAACTCCAGTCCGGGGTGTAAGGCGTCGATTGCTGCCATCACGATTCCTGGAATACTCGAAATCGAATTCGGCGACGCCCGACGCTGCCCGCCATACTCGACGGCGAATGGCGACACAGCGACGGTGATTTCGTCGACTTGCCCGTTGATCGGCGGACTTGTCCGCAGGGCGTCGAAGATCGACTGCCCATACATGGCAACGGGATAGCGCTTGAATGTCACCCGGTGAATCCCTTGTGCCGGATCCCGCATCTGAGGCTTCCCCGAGTAGCCGAACTGGGCATACAACCCGTGGTGCTCGGTCAGCGCGTCGTCCCCGGTGCGAAGGCCCGCCTGCGCGGCGAGCGCGGCGGATACGCCCGCTTGCACAGCCAGCGCCGGCTGCAGTCGCCAGCCATCACCGTCGACAGAGACAACTCCGAGGGGCCCGCCGGACGCCGCCGATGCCAGTCCCAACGCAGCGATGCCGACCTCGTCAGACATTTCCAACAACAGCGCGGTTGTCGCCGCCGCAGCTAGGGGTGCGATCACCGACGTCACGCGCCACCCACGTTGCGAGACAACGGGAAGCAGTTGATCGGCCAGACGGCACGCGCATTCGTATCCGCCGATCACGGATCGCAACAGCGTGATTCCGTCGACGCGGCGATCGAGGGCGCGGGGGGCCCACTCTGCGGCGGCCAATCCGACTGGAACGACAGCGAGCCCGGGGTGTGCGGCGACACGATACGAATCGTCGGTGAGGCGGGCATGCATCAGGTAGGCGTTCGCGGTGGCGGCACCGGTGATGGAGGCGCGTTGCGATGCCGCTGTCACTGTGCACGGGCCGTGCCCTGCGGATAGCGCCGCGGCGACATCGCGGTGCTTTGCGGTGCGGGCGGACACAACCATCTCCCCCAACGCCACTGCGACGCATCCGGCGGCGCGCTCCAAAGTGGTAGCGCCGGCAGAGTTCACGGCTTCGCGGATGGACTGCCACAACGTCGTAGCATCTTGACCGACAGGGTGTGTCATGATCCGCCGGCCTCATCCGCAAGTGCAGACAGCTGCTCGTACATTGTGACGATGCGGGTGCAGTCCTGCTCGCCGTAGCCGTCGCGCACCGCTTGTCTCCAGCAATCGAGGATGGCGTTCGCGAGGGGCGCGGTGACCCCGAGATCATCGGCAAGCTCGGCGAAAAGCGAAACATCTTTCACCGCCCCCGAGGCGGGGAATCCCCAGTCGAAGCGGTCCGTCATGACGTGATTCGGGAACTTGTCGTCGGTGGCCGAGTTGCGGCCCGAGCTCACATTGAGGACACCGATCGCGACGTCGAGAGGTATCCCCGCCTTGCGGGTGAGCACGGTCGCCTCGGCGGTGGCGGCCAGCGCCCCGAGGGACAACATGTTGTTGGCGATCTTCATCGCTTGCGCCTGGCCCGGCTCGTCACCCACAGTCATTGCGCGCCCAAGTATTTCGAATACGTTGGCGCAACGGTGCACCGACTCTGCGTTGCCGGACACCATCACGGTGAGTCGTCCCTGCGAAGCCCCAGTTGGGCCGCCACTGACCGGTGCGTCGACGAACGAATACCCCGCCGCGACGAGGTCGGCGGCGGCACGGCGTGTCGCAGCCATCCCAGTGGTCGACGTGTTGATGACGATCGATTGCGATCGGCACGGCCGTGCCGACAGCTCCGCGCTGACGTCGAGCAAGGCCGCTGCCGACGGCAAGCTGAGCACCACGAAGCGCGCGTCATCCGGAATCGAATCAACGCTGCGATGGAGCACCGCGTGCGGGTGATCGCGAAAGGGGTCAGTCCGTATCGGCTGAACGTCAACAAGGTGAGTCCGCCACCCCCGCTCGAGAAACCGCCACACCATTGGTGTCGCCATCGCCCCGACACCGACGAACGCCAGTTCTTCCATTGGTGCTCACACCCTTCGCTGGCCACGACCGCGGTCCGTTGGGATCTCCTCCGGCGCCAAACATATCTTTATTTGTAGGACATTAACTGGAGTGTACAGAGATGGCAGCGGCCAGCACAATGACCACAGGACAATCACGGGCCGCAGGGCCTTTCGGGCGCGACCCACAATCGTTGCCCGGCAAAGGTTTTGGTGGTGACCTGAGTCAGGACTGTCGCACGGGCCGAGGATTGTCGCCCTGGTTCTACTGCGGGCGCGGGGCCGTCTTCTTCCCGTCGGCGAGGTGTACGCGCAGGTAGCTGAGATGTTCCACGATGGCCGCCTCTGCCGCATCGGAGTCCTTGGCCGCGATCGCCTCCACGATCACTTTGTGCTGGCGCACCGTCGTCCGCCCGACTTCGGGGGAAAGGTCCAGGTAGTGCACCGGCTCGGTTTCGTGGTGCAGCGCCGCGACAAGCGCGGAGAGCACCCGGTTACCCGACGCCTGTGCGATCAGTGAGTGGAACTTCTCGTCGAGCTTGGGGACTTCGGGATCATCCACCGTGGCCGTCTTCTGCTGACGAACGATGTCGCGCAACTGTGCGAGTTCATCGTCAGTGCGATGAGTTGCGGCCAGTCGCGCGGCGGGCACCTCGAGGTACTGACGCACCTCTGCGACCTCCATGTGCTCGATGCTGCCCAGTTCGAGAAGGTTGTGTAGAGAGTCGACCACCACGGACCCCAGCGAATTGTGGTCGACGGACTGGACGAAGTTTCCCCCTCGCGCGCCAGGGATCTTGGAGATGAGTCCTTTTGTGCTGAGCGAACGTAGCGCTTCGCGCAACGTCGTTCTGCTGACATTGAACTGTCGTGCCAACTCGGCCTCGGGGGGCAACATCTCCCGACCTTTGAGCTCGCCGGACAGGATCATCAGGCGGATGTGCTCCTCAACTTGCTCCCGCGGGCGCAGCACCCGCTGGCCGATGGTCCGTGTCGGCGTGCGCTGCGGATCTGTTTCGACCTTGGGTGGCATGGATCTAGCGTACCTGTTCACTGTCGAACATTTAGATATCCGGCACTCGAGACTGTGTCGGTCGGCGCCGCGTCGAGGCTCCATAGGCGTGCGAGTAAAAGTCGGACCTTGACCCTATCTGTCTAATAACCTACCGTTGAGCTACTGTCGCTCGTTGACAGCGGCACCATCGGAAGGCGGCTGTATGCCCACCCACAATTCAGCGCGGGATGCGCCCGGTGCAGTGCGCAACGAGCCGCGCGGGCCACTGTCAGGTCTGCGGGTAATCGATATGACAACGTCCTACGCTGGCCCGACCGCGTCTATGTACCTCGCCGACCTGGGCGCTGATGTCGTCAAGGTCGAGCGCCCGGATCGCGGAGACGACGCGCGCTCCTGGGGACCGCCATTCATCGAAAACGCATCGGCCTGGTTCGCGTCGGCGAACCGCAACAAGCGGTCGATCGTCGTCAATATGCGTGTTCCCGAAGGCATGGCCACACTGCGAGCGCTCATCGCTAACGGCGACGTATTCATGGAGAACCTCAATCCCGCAAAACTCGCCTCGCTCGACATCGACCCGGAAAAGCTCCGAACGAGGTTTCCGCGGCTGATCTACTGCGCGATGTCGGGATTCGGTCTGGACGGACCCGACAACTCGCTGCCTGGCTACGATCTTGCCGCGCAGGCCAGATCGGGCCTTATGACGGTCACCGGCAGCAAAGGTGGTCCACCACAGCGCGTCTCGACCGCGCTGTCGGATGTGGTGACCGGAATGTGCGCAGCACTCGCTATTAGCGCCGCAGCGGTCCGCCAACGGACCGAGGGCGTTGGCGACCTCATCGACGTATCCCTGCTCGACTCGATGCTTGCCGTCATGGCACCTCGCATCGCCGCGCATCTCGCTGGTGAGCCCGAGCCCACTCCCAGTGGCGGCACCGATTCTGTTCTGGCGCTTTATCAATCATTCCCGACAGCCGACCGCGACTTGGTGATCGCCGTCGGCAACGACGCCATGTGGCGCAGGTTCTGCGTGGCGGTGGACCTCGCCGATCTCGCCGAGCGCGCCGAACTCGCCGACAACGCGGGCCGCCGCGCGCATCGAGACGAACTGACCGGTGCGGTGAGCAATCGACTGCGCGAGCGGCCCGCGAACCATTGGCGACAGATACTGGGAGACGCAGGCATTCCGTGTTCGCTTGTCCAGGGTCTGTCTGAAGTCGTCGCCGACCCTCAAGTCGTTGCCCGCCGGTCGCTACTGCCGGTACTCGACGAGGAGCATCCTTTCCGCAGCGTGCGCAGCCCATTCCGGTTCGCATCGATGACCCAATCGCCTCACCGGCGATTTCCGGACCTTGGCGAACATACGACGGAAGTCCTTACCGAACTTGGGTTCGTCGAGACCGAGATAGCGTGGCTGAAAGAACGCGGAGCCGTCCAGGACAACAGCAAGCACGAGGAGCTGGCGTGACAGACACGAGCGTCCGCAGCGCCGTCGTGGTCGATCGCGAAGGATCGATCGCGACGCTCCGCATCGATCGGCCTGCGGTACACAACGCGTTGAACACGGAAATTCTGCAGCAGATCTGGGACGCGATCTCGTCGCTTGTGGAGTCGTCGACCGTAAGGGCGATCGTGCTTACCGGCGCCGGTGATCGAGCCTTCAGCGCCGGCGCCGATCTGGATGAACTGGAGGACTCGACCGACGACCAGGCGCGAGCCGTTCTTGGCACAGGGCAGGAAGTCATCCGCCGAATCGAGCAATGCCCGGTGCCAATCATCGCCGCGGTCAACGGAATCGCTCTCGGGGGCGGATTCGAACTCGCGCTCGCCTGCTCGTTCGCGGTCGCCTCGACCAATGCGTCGTTCGCTCTTCCCGAATCAGGCCTCGGCCTCATTCCCGGCTTCGGCGGGACCCAACGCCTCGCCCGGATCGTCGGTCCCGCCGTGGCCCGCTACGTCATGCTGACCGGCGAGCGCATCAGCGCCGATCACGCATTTCAACTCGGGATCACCGTGGTGCCCCCTGTCGAGCTCGACCAACTCCTGCCGTCGGCAATCGACATCGCAGAGACAATCGCCGGCCGCGGCCCCGACGCGTGCCGCGCGATCCTCCAGGCCGTCGACCAGGGTCTAGACAGTTCGCTGGATACCGCCTTGGCGCTGGAGACGCGTCTGGCCGCCACGGCGGTGGCCGGAGCGGAATCCAGTGAGGGCATCGCGGCGTTTCGCCAGAAGCGGCGGCCAGACTTTGGATCGCTGAGATGACCGACACAGAAGGTGTTTTCGACATCGAGGATGATCCGGCTGCCTATGTGGGCTTCCAATCGGCACTGGACGAGCCCGCGGCGGACGCGCTGCTGGACACGCGCGAACTGGAGATCCGCGCCCTCACCCGTGAAGTTGTCGCCCGTGAGGTCGCACCGCGCGCCGCCTCGGCCGATCGCGATCACGCCTTCGTCCACGAGAGCTACCAGGCGTTGGCCAAAGCCAAGCTGGGCGGCATGCTCTTCCCCGCCGAATACTCCGGCACTGGCGATACCAACGTGGCGTACGCGGTCGCGGTCGAGGAGATCGCCGCAGGCTGTGCAGCGACCAGCTTGGTCTACATGACGCAGACGCACACCGCCTTTCCCATCCTGACGGCTGGCTCACCGGACCTGGCCCAACGCTATGTTCCTGGTCTCGTCGAGGGGACTTTGTATGGATCGCTTGCGATCACCGAGCCGAATGCGGGCAGCGATGCGGCCAGCCTGACGACCCTCGCGGTCAAGTCCGGCGACAAGTATCTGCTCAGTGGCAGCAAGACATTCATCACTACCGGCGATCGCGCCGACGTGATCGTTTGTTTCGCCACCGTCGATCGGTCACGCGGCCGCGACGGCATCACTGCACTAGTGGTCGACGGCCGGCGGCCGGGACTATCGCGAGGCAAGCCACTCGAGAAGCTCGGCATGCACGGGTCGAGTACGGCCGAGCTGTTCTTCGACCGAGTCGAGGTGCCCGCTGCGGACCGGCTGGGCGAAGAAGGCGGCGGCTGGCAGGTCCTGATGAACTCGGTGATCAAGTCCCGAATCAGCGCAGCGGCACAGGGAGTCGGCCTCGCCCGCGCCGCATACGCGCGGACCTTGCGGGTGTTGTTCCGGCTCCATGGCGGCCGCTTGCCGGACGAAGTCCTGTTCGCACTTGCCACCTTGCGAGGAAAGATTCTGCAGGGCCGGCTCTTGCTATTGGCGGTCGCGCGCCGTGTCGACCAAGGAGATTCCGCACAACCGGGCGAGATCGCCATCATGAAGCAGGCCTGCACAGATCTCGGCTGGCAAGTCGCCCGTGACGCGATGCGGATCCTCGGCCCGCACGGGGATCTGACGGCGATCGCTGTCGAACGCTGCATGCGCGACGCGAAGGTCACCCAAATCTATGACGGCACAAACGAAGTACAGCGGATCTTGATCGGCCGCGACATCGTCAGAACGATGACGCCGCACCTACCGTCATCACCAGACCCACGTCCCCACAGGAGCAGATGACATGTCAAACAACACAGTCGTGGCGGTGATGGGCGCCGGGACAATGGGATCCGGGATCGCGACAGTGACGACGCGCGCCGGTTACCCAACCATCCTGTACGACGTCGACCCCGACAGCCTGAAGCGCGGTGTCGACACGATCAACGGCTTTCTCGCCAAGAGCGTGAAGATCGGCAAGCTCACTGAGGAGCAATCCCACGAGGCAACCGCGCTGATCCACCCGACCACCGAGCTAGCCGACATCGCCGGTGCCGGGGTCGTGATCGAAGCGATCTATGAGGACCTGACTGCCAAACAGGAGTTGCTTGCCGCACTCGACGACGTGGTGAGCGACCGAACGCTGTTGCACACCAACACATCAACGTTATCGGTTACCGCGATCGCCGCCGGCTCGCGCCATCCCGAACGTGTCGTCGGCACACACTATTGCAATCCCGCGGCCCTGATGAAGCTGGTCGAAGTCGCCGACGGTCGCCACTCCGCCAACTGGGCGCACGACGCCACCGTGGAATTCTTGACCTCGTTGGGTAAGCGGACGGTGATCACCAAGGACCGCCCGGGGTTCATCGTGAACCGGTTCCTGATCCCCTGGGAGAACAGCTGCATAACCGCACTGGAATCGGGACTGGCGGACATCGAATCCATCGACACCGCAGTGACGGGTGCGCTTGGACATCCAATGGGGCCGTTCAAACTGCTCGACATCGTCGGCCTCGACATCCACCAGCAGGTCGCAACCAGACTTTACGAACAGCTGCGCGACGCCCGATTCTTTCCGCCCCCGATGGTTGCGCGAATGGTCACCGCCGGTGATCTCGGCCGCAAGACCGGACGCGGCTTCTACACCTACGAAGACAACCGGCTATTCGGTTTGTGAGTAAGGACGGCATCAGATGTCTGATATCCAGCACGTCGCGGTTCTCGGCTTGGGCACCATGGGCTCGGGAATCGCGCAGGTTTGCGCCATGTCGGGCCACGACGTCACTGTTCTGGAAGTAGACCAGGGCACGATCGATCGTGGATTGGCCGCCATCGCAGGCCTTCTCGATGGCGGCATTTCACGCGGCAAGATCACCGAGGCACAAAAAGATCAAACGCTCGCCAGCATCCGGACTACCTCCGAAGTGGGCGACCTTGCCCGGAGCCAGCTGGTCATTGAGGCAGTCACCGAGAATGCGGACATCAAGCGTGACCTTCTGGCCGCAACCGCCGACATCGTCGCCGACGACGCGATTATCGCAACGAACACTTCGGCGATGTCGGTGACGTTCCTGGCCAACTGCGTCCGCAATCCAGCGCGGTTCGCGGGATTGCACTTTTTCAATCCGGCGCCCCTGATGAAGGTCGTCGAGGTGGTCCATGCCCTGCAAACCGATCCAGCTGTCGTCCAGCAACTCGAGACCTTCGTCGGCGCCCTTGGCAAGAGCCCCATCGTGGTCAAGGACCGGCCGGGATTTCTCATCAACCATCTCCTGATGCCCTATCTCAACGACGTGATCGCCGAATACGACAACGACCTCGCAAGCGCCGAGGACATCGATACGGCCGTCAAACTCGGCTTGGGCTACAAGATGGGGCCATTGGAACTGCTCGACTTGATCGGCCTCGACACCCATCACCACGCCACCTCCAGCGCTTACGAGGCAACCCTCGATCCCCGGTTCGCCCCGCCGCCACTACTGAGCCAGATGGTCGCCGCCGGCTACCTCGGTACCAAGACCGGCAACGGATTTCGGATCGGCAAGGAGCGCAATCAATGACCACCTACACCGACATTATCGTCAAGCAGGACGGACCTGTCTTAACGATCACCATCAACCGTCCCGACGCGGGCAACAAGTTGCGCCACCAGACCTGCCTGGAGCTTTTCGATGCGCTGCGCCAACTGCGTCTCGACCCGTCGCTGCGCGCCTCGGTACTCACGGCAACGGGAGACAAATTCTTCTGCATCGGCGGCGAGCACGACGAAACCACCTCACTTGACCAATCCCAGGTGCTGCCGATCATCGACGTGTATCAGGCGATCGACACCATCGCAAAACCGATCATTGCGGCGGTAAACGGATTCGCGGTCGGCGGC
This sequence comes from uncultured Actinomycetota bacterium, assembly GCA_963711755.1. Classification (GTDB taxonomy): domain Bacteria; phylum Actinomycetota; class Actinomycetes; order Mycobacteriales; family Mycobacteriaceae; genus Mycobacterium. Next base: position 54,200 of record CAVQFK010000022.1, on the reverse strand, counting down.
GGCAACGTCCTCCACACCGTGTGCGACGTAACCATCGCCGCCGAGAATGCGGTTTTCCGGCAGGTCGGTCCGATGGTCGGCAGTTTCGATGCGGGATACGGAACCTGGTATCTGGAGGACACCATCGGTCGCAAGCGGGCGAAAGAGATGTGGTACTTCAATCGCAAGTACACCGCCGATCAGGCGCTGGCCATGGGGTTGGTAAACGAAGTGGTGCCGCTGACCGACCTGCCAAGCCGCGCAGCCGAACTCGCCCACGATGTCTCCACCCGCAGCCCGATGGCGATCGCCGGACTGAAGACCGCGTTCTCGGCCCGCCACAACGGCGTCTCCGGCCAAGCCCGGCTCGCACACGATCAATACCTCACCATGTACCTGACCACCAACGAGGCCCACGAGACCGCGGCAGCCTTCGCCGAACGGCGTGCCCCCGATGCGGACACTTTCTGGACATGATCCGAAACGCCCCCGCGCTCTCCGGCGAACAGTCCGACCTCGAGGCGATGCTGTCAGATCTCGCCTCGCGCAACCGAAATCGTGTCGGCGATGACAACCCCGACGGGGTGGCCGCAGTTCGAACGCAACTCACCGAGCTCGGTGTGTGGACGCTCGCCGTCGGTGAGAACGGCGACGCTGCGATCGAACAGCTCGCCGCGGTGGCCTTCACGGCGCTGGGCCGGGCGTGGCCGGCGCTCGGGTGGGCGTCGGTGCAGGCGCACGCCGCCATCCAAATGCTCGGGGACCACCTGAGCGAGGACGTGACGCGAGGGACGACACCGGTCGCGATTGTCGACGCCGCGTCCACTGCGGCACGGCTGGAGGTCCACGACGGGCGCATCGCCGGTCGGATCGACAGGATCGATCCCGCGGGCGAAAACCCGTGGGTCGTCGTGATGGGAGATGGCAGCGCCTCACTGTTTGGGCCGCACCACTTGCGGTTTCGACCAGTGGGCCGTACCGGAATCGATGGCGCGCTCACGGTATCGGCCGAGATCACCACGCCGCTGCGCGAGGCCGACGTCACGATCGATCGAATCGACACAGACAGCGCACGTATCCGGCTATGCCTGGGGGCCGCCGCTGTCATCGCCGGTATCGGTGATGCGGCGGTGGACTGGGCGTTGAAGTACTGCGGACAGCGCGAACAGTTCGGCGCACCCCTTATCGCCCTTGCGAACGTTCGCGATGCCCTACTCACTGCGGGTGCCGGCGTCGCCGCGACGCTGCGGGATGTCCTCGGGCCGCCCAGTCGCACTGTGTGGCAGGCGGCCGCGGTGCTCGACGACGCGTGTGAGCGCGTCATCGACGCGTGCACGACGGCGCTTCAGGTCCACGGCGGATACGGCTATCTCACCGAGTACACAGTGGAACGCCATCTACGAGATGCGGTTTCGCTGCGAGCAGCGTGCGGCGTATCGGCGACCCGCCGGCGAGCGGCAGCCGATCTCGCCAGCTTCAACACCGGTTCGCGAAGGGAGCCATCATGACCCGGCCCGTGATGCAGTTGCTGCACGGTCAGTACACGCCGATCACCGATGCGCACGCCGATGAGTTCCGGACCGCGGGGTGGTGGCGGCAACGCTCCATCCGTTCCCTGTTGACGGCCGCCGCGGCGGCCCACCCAGACCGCACCGCTCTGGTGGGGTACCGCACGTCGGGTGCCACCACGAAACTCACCTATCGCGAGTTCGATCGCATTGCTACCCAGGTCGCTTCGGGGCTCGACGCACTCGGCGTCGAACAGGGTGAAGCCGTGGCAGTCATGCTGCCCAATTGGGTCGAGTTCTCTGCCCTGATCTTCGGCATCAATGAGGCAGGCGGCATCTACACGGGCATACCGGTGTCGTACGGGCCTCGCCACGTCGCAGCGATCGTGCGGCGATCGAAGGCGAAAGTCCTTGTCATTCCGCAGCACTGGCGTGGCATTGACCACCTCGAGCTTGCGCGCGAGTTTCGCGCTGAGATTCCCACTCTGCAGCACATCGTGGTCGTCGGCTCCGCACGCACCGACCTGCGATCCGGCGAACACAACTGGGATTCGTTCATCGACGTCCCGGAGCGCACCTTCGAGCAGCCCGACCCCGCAGAACTGTGCTATCTCGGATTCACCTCGGGAACCACTGGCGAGCCCAAGGGTGCCATGCACACCCACGACACTCTCTTCTACGCCGTGAAGACGCTCGCCGACCACATCGGGCCGATCACCTTCGGAGAACCAATGGTTCAACTCGTGGGATCACCGGTGGGACATCACTCGGGGTTCGTCTGGGGTGTCCTGTTCACTGTGCACCTCGCGGGGACCGGTGTCTACATGGATCGGTGGGATGCGACATGGGCCGCCGAGATCATCCGCAGTGAGGGTGTGACGACGTTCTTCGGTGCACCCACATTCCTGCAGGACATGATGACCACCAAGCTCGCCAAGGACCCAAACGGCCCACTGACGTGCGTCGTCGTCGCCGGCGCGCCGGTACCAAAATCGTTGGTGGACAATGCCGAAAATGCTCTCGGTGCCTACATCGCACCTGCGTGGGGGATGACAGAATGCAGCATCCTCACGTCATGCACCCCTGCGGTAGACGGCGATATCCGCTACACCGACGGTTCTGTCTTCGACGGTTCGCAGGTCCGCATCGTTGACGAGTCCGGAGTCGAGGTGCCTGTCGGCACCATCGGAGAGTTGCTGGTGCGGGGACCGGGTGTGACAGTGGGCTATTACGACCGCGAGGACGCGACCGCGGAATCATTCCTGCCCGGTTTGTGGTTCAGAACGGGGGACACGGCCCGAATTGACCACCGCGGCTGGCTGTCTCTTCGCGGCCGCAGCAAGGACATCATCATCCGTGGCGGAGAGAACATCCCGGTGACCGAGGTGGAGAGCCTCCTGTTCGAACACCCCGATATCGCCAACGCCGCGGTCGTGGGATACCCGGACGAGCGCCTCGGAGAACGGGCCTGCGCCGTCGTCGTAGCACGCCCAGGCACGCATCCCAACCTGCGCGACGTCGCGGACTTCCTGCTTTCCAGGGGTCTTTCGAAGCACCACATTCCCGAGAAGTTGGTCGAGGTTGATCAGATGCCCACCACGCCGAGCGGCAAGATCCAGAAGTTCAAGCTGCGCGACATCACCGGCGACGCCGTCGGCGAGGCACGGCGGTGACTGCCGAGTTGGCACTGTCGGGCATCCGCGTTCTCGATCTGTCCACTCTGCTGCCGGGTCCGATGGCAACTCTGTTTCTCGCTGAGGCCGGCGCCGATGTCGTCAAGATCGAACGCGCCGGGGTGGGCGACGAAATGCGCGGGTACAGCCCATCTCTCGGGGCAGCGAGCGCCAACTACGCGATGCTCAACCGCGGCAAGCGCGCTTATGGAGTCGATTTGAAGGATCCGGCGGCGCGGGACCGGGTGCTCGACATGGCGGCCGCCGCCGACATCGTCGTCGAGCAGTTCAGGCCTGGTGTGGCCGATCGGCTCGGGCTGGGTTACCAGCAGGTGCGTGAGGTCAATCCGGCCGTCATCTACTGTTCGATCACGGGGTACGGGCAAGAGGGTCCGCACGCCACAAGGGCGGGTCACGACCTCAACTATGTCGCTGAAACGGGACTCCTCGGCGTGGTGATCGATGGCGACGGCCACCCTCCCCTGCCACCGGTCTGTATTGCCGACATCGCCGGCGGAACCTATCCGACCGTGATGAATATCCTTCTGGCGCTTCGCCAGCGCGACATTTCCGGCGAGGGCTGCCATCTCGACATTTCCATGACGCGCAATCTGCAGCTGATGGCCTACGGGTACTTCGCCACCCACCAAGGAGGTGGCGGCTGGCCAACACCCGGCCGCGAACTGCTCACCGGCGGAAGCCCGCGCTACCGTATCTATCCCACCTCCGATGGCAGGCACCTTGCGGTGGCCGCTCTGGAACAGAAGTTCTGGGAGCGCTTCGCTCAGCTGGTGGATCTGCCCGCCCACTGCCTCGATGACAATGGGCAGGAGGTTCTGGTCGGAAAGGTGCTCGCGAAAATCATTGGCGCGCAGCCCGCATCGCACTGGCAGAAGCTGTTCAACGGCGAGGATGTGTGTGTCGCCGTGGTTGCCACGCTGGCCGAGGCCGCCGCCAACGGATTCATCGACATCGACTGGGCGGATCGGCTTACGGCCGACGGCGTCGACGTCGGCGCGCTGTCAAGCCCGGTCGACATGACCCTACGAAGGCCGCCAGGCCGGGTGGGATACCCAGAGCAGTTGGGTTCCCTGGAGCCCGGCCGCGGCTGGCCGACCAACTGACCCTTCGCGCTACCGGAGGGATTGTCCACCGTCGATGACGATGGTTTCGCCAGTCATGAAATCAGAGGCGGGCCCGGCGAGCAGCAGGAGCCATGGGACGAGTTCCGATGGCTCACCGAACCTGCGGGTCGGTATCGTCTTGATGACGCGATCGGTCAGCTCGGCGTTGGCGCGCAGATCGTCGTTGAGCGGGGTCGTAAAGTAGCCAGGCGCAAGCGCATTGACGCTGATGCCGTAACGGGCCCACTCGATCGCCATCACCTGAGTGAACGAGATAACGGCGGCCTTGGACGCCGAGTACGCCGCGAGATTGGCGACCGCGTGCAACGCGTTGTTCGACGCGATATTGATGATCTTGCCGGATTTCGCCTGGACCATGTAGCGGCCCACCGCCCGTGTGGCCAGATAGACCCCGCGCAGGTTTGTGGCGATGATGCGGTCCCATTCGTCGGGCTCCTGCTCCAGTAGCGGAGTGGTGGCGACGATCCCCGAGTTGTTGACAAGGATGTCCACCTGTCCGAACTCAGTCGCGGTTCGATCGACGAGTTCGTTTACGGCATCGGCGTCGGTGATGTCGGTCGGGCAGGCGATCGCCTTCCTGCCGGCCGCGGCCTGTTCTTCGACAAACACGTCCAGTTCGTTCGTGCTGCGCGCCGCGACACAAACACGCGCCCCGGCCTCCGCCAATCCCTGCGCCATTGCTCTGCCAAGGCCCCGGCCTGCGCCGGTGACGATCGCGACCTTGCCATCCAGAGATTGTTTCGCCTGCGGTGTCACTTTCTCTCCTGTGCCGAGGTCTGGCCGTTCACCCGGGTGATGTCGTCGTTGAATGACTCACGTGCGACGAACACCGCGATGAACGACAACGCCGACGGGATGAGCATGTACAGCGCGAGTGGCCAGGATGCGTTCGCCCACGCAAAGAGCGCAGCGGCAACGAAGGGCACCGGCCCGCTCCAGACCATGCTGCCGATCTGATAGCTGATCGCCGAACCGCTGTAGCGCAGCCTGGTTTCGAATAGTTCGGCCAGGAAGCTACCCATCGGCGCGTAAGCAAGTGAATGGACCACCGGTATCGCGAGGATCATCGCCAACAGGATGGCGTAGAAGTTTCCGGTGTTGAGAAGCCAGAAGAATGGGAACGCCTCCACCATGGCCAGCACGCTGCCGGCGAGTAGCAATGGACGACGGCCATATCGGTCGGCGAGGACAGCGACAAGAGGGATCGTGAAGATCTGCACCACGGCGGCCAGCGTGATGGCGAGTAGCACGCTGTTGCGTGAGGCGCCCCCGACCTCGACGGCGTACTTCAGTGCGAAGACGGTCGGCATGTAGAAAGGAATGCTGTTGGCCGCCATGGCAAAAACGCCGATCAACACGCTGCGCCCGGATCGCTTGACGACCTCAGCGGCTGGGAATCGTGCCTCAAGGCCACGGTCGCGTACGGCCTTGAATGCCGGGGATTCCGAAATCTGCACGCGGATGTACAGACCAATTACCAACAGGACCGCGCTGGCGAGGAAAGGAATACGCCAGCCCCAGCTCATCAGCGCATCTTTCGGGAGCTGGTTCACCAGAACGAAGACCCCGTTGGCGAGCACCAATCCGACAGGAACCCCGCAGAGCGGCCAGCTGGCATAGAAGGCCCGCCGTCCAGGCGGCGCATGCTCAGCAGCCATGAGCACCGCACCGCTCCACTCCCCGCCGATCGCTACACCTTGCAACAACCGGAAGGCGACCAGCAGGATCGGCGCCCAGATGCCGATCTGAGCATAGGTCGGCAGCAAGCCGATCGCCGTCGTCCCCACACCCATGAAGACGAGGCTCAGGACCAACATGACCTTGCGGCCGAAACGGTCACCGAAGTGCCCGAAGATGACTCCCCCGAGAGGCCGCGCCGCGAATCCCACCCCGAATGCGGCGAACGACGCGAGCGTTCCCGCAAGGGGATCAAGCGACGGGAAGAACAACACACCGAAGACCAGCGCGGACGCGGTGCCGAAGACATACATGTCGAAGAACTCGATACATGTGCCGATGAAGCTCGCAAAGGCGACTTTGCGGACCGACACACCGCCCGCGAGTGCGGTCTCCGTCGACGTAGTGCTCGTTGTCACGCTTCCACCTCTCCTGGGCCCGCAGGCACCACCAGTGTGATTTACGCAACTGTAGGTGATTTGTGCAGTGAGTTCAAGGTCCAACTTTTACACATCTGTCCAGCGGCCGTTTTGCGACAGACGCCGGGGTGGATACAACAAGGCCCCCGCCATCGTTTGGCGGGGGCCACTACGTCGAATCGGGGCGCGACTAGTACTCCTGGGGGCTTTCTCGCAGTGCGGTTCCTGGATAACGCGTGCGGTACCGGCCGCGCCAGGAGCTCGGGTACCAGCAGTTCGGTCATGTCGTTGAAGCATCCAGGGGTGTCGGTGGCCAGCATCATGAAGCCGTTGCAGCCGCCCTCATCGAGGTACTGCTCCATCTGGTCGGCGACGTCGGACGGAGTGCCGACAGCCACCGGTGCGCCCATCGAGACGCCGTAGATCTGTGCGGCCTCGCGCACAGTCACCGGGGCGCCGTCCTTCGCCTCCAAGATCGCATCGAACAGGCCGCGGATGCCCTGCACGTCGGCGTCGACCACGTTGTCATCGAGATCGAGCGTGGAGAAGTCGAAACCGGTGTGGCCGGACAGGTTTCCCAGCGCACTCTCGATCTGGACCTTCTCGACGAACTCGGCGTACTTGTCGTTCGCGCGGGACTTGTCGCGATCAATGATGGTCTGCAGGCCGTAAACCATCACGCTGATTCGAGCTCGCAGCGGCAGCATTGCCCCACCGCCGAGACTGCTCACAGATCGCAATGTGAGGCGAATCCGCGATCTCTCTGGGCCCACGCGAAGCCCGGGGACAGTTTCGGCGGGTGGATACAGCAAGAAGCCCCCGACGCATCACGCGTGCGGGGGCTTAGTGCGTTCGGTCTACTTGGCCTTTTCGAGGATCTCGACAAGCCGCCAGCGCTTAGTGGCCGAAAGCGGGCGAGTCTCCATCAGCGAAACCCGGTCTCCGACACCGGCGATGCCGTTCTCGTCATGCGCCTTCACCTTGGTGGTGGTGCGGATGATCTTGCCGTAGAGCGGGTGACGCACGCGGTCCTCGAGCTCGACCACGATGGTCTTCTGCATCTTGTCGCTCACCACGTAGCCGATGCGGGTCTTACGCTGACCGCGCGGCTTCTCGGTGCGCGGGGTGTGTTTGGGCCCCTTGGCCTGTGTCTCTGCCATCACGAATCCTCACCTGCGGGCCCGGAAGCCAGGCCCAGTTCACGTTCGCGCAGAATCGTATAGACGCGCGCAATTTCCTGACGCACCGTGCGAAGCCGACGGTTGTTCGTCAGCTGACCCGTGGCCATCTGGAAGCGCAGATTGAACAGCTCTTCCTTGGACTCGCGCAGCCGTTCCTTCAACTCGTCGTCGGTCAGTTCGCGCAGTTCGCCCGTCGTCACTCCCACTGCCATCAGAAGTGCTCCTCTCGGGTAACGATGCGTGCCTTGATCGGCAACTTGTGGATCGCGCGGGTCAACGCGTCGCGCGCGACCTGCTCATCGGGGTAGCTCAGCTCGAACAGCACGCGGCCCGGCTTGACGTTGGCCACCCACCACTCCGGCGAACCCTTGCCGGAGCCCATGCGGGTTTCGGCGGGCTTCTTGGTCAGCGGACGGTCCGGGAAGATGTTGATCCACACCTTGCCGCCACGCTTGATGTGTCGGTTGATGGCGATACGAGCGGACTCGATCTGCCGGTTGGTGATGTAGGCATGCTCCAGTGCCTGGATGCCGTAGTCGCCGAAGCTCACCGTTGTGCCACCACTGGCAATACCGCGCTGACGCGGGTGGTGTTGCTTGCGGTGCTTGACCTTACGCGGAATCAACATGACTCAGCTCTCCGTGTTCTCTGTCGGCGCCTCAGTTGCGGCGCCGGCAGCGGCCTCGGTTCCGGTCGTCGCCTCAGCGACGGCCGGCGCGTCCTCGACACCCGATGCAGCACGACCGGCGTCGGTGCTCGTCGCGGTGGTGCCCGACGCGCCGCTGCGACGCGGACGGGTGCCCGACGGACGATCACGGCGCGGACGGTCAGCACCGGCCGGAACCGCGGCGGTCAGCTCACGCTTGCCACCGACGATGTCGCCCTTGTAAATCCAGACCTTCACGCCGATGCGGCCGAAGGTGGTCTTGGCCTCGTACAGCCCGTAGTCGATGTCCGCACGCAGCGTGTGCAGCGGCACCCGGCCCTCGCGGTAGAACTCCGAGCGGCTCATCTCGGCGCCGCCGAGGCGGCCCGAGCACTGCACGCGGATGCCCTTGACGTTGGGCTGGCGCATCGCGGACTGGATGGCCTTGCGCATCGCGCGGCGGAATGCCACGCGATTCGAAAGCTGCTCCGCCACACCCTGAGCCACCAACTGAGCAACCGACTCGGGGTTCTTCACCTCGAGGATGTTCAGCTGAACCTGCTTGCCGGTCAGCTTCTCGAGGTCGGCTCGGATGCGGTCGGCCTCGGTGCCGCGGCGCCCGATCACGATGCCGGGGCGCGCGGTGTGGATATCGACGCGGACCCGGTCACGGGTGCGCTCGATCTCCACGTCGGCGATGCCGGCCCGCTCGAGACCGGTGGCCAGCAGTCGTCGGATCGCCACGTCTTCCTTGACGTAATCCTTGTACTGCTTGTCGGCGTACCACCGGGACTTCCAGTCGGTGGTGATACCGAGCCGGAAGCCGTGGGGATTGATTTTCTGGCCCACTACTCTGAGCCCTCCTTCGCTTCGTCAGAAGCTTCTGCAGTCTTCGCGGCGGCCTTGGCGGGAGCCTTCTTGGCCGGAGCCTTCTTGGCGGCAGCCTTGGTGTCCGGCGCCGTGGTCTCAGCGGCGGCCTTGGTCGCCGGTGCCTTCTTGGCGGCGGCAGCCTTGCTGCCCTGAGCGCGCCGCGAGCGTGTCGACTGCGTCGTTGTGCGGTCCTCACGCGACGGGCGGCTCTCCACGATCACCGTGATGTGGCTGGTGCGCTTGCGGATTCGGAACGCACGCCCCTGGGCGCGCGGCCGGATGCGCTTGGCGGTCGGGCCTTCGTCGGCGTGGATCGTGGCCACCACGAGGGTGGACGGGTCCAGACCGTCGTTGTTCTGCGCGTTGGCCGCGGCACTTGCGATCACCTTGGCGACCGGCTCGCTGGCGGCCTGCGGCGCCCACCGCAGGATGTCCAGCGCATCGGTCACCGACTTACCGCGCACCAGGTCGATGACCCGGCGCGCCTTGGACGCCGAGACACGCACGAAGCGTGCCTTGGCGACCGCGGTCGGATATTCAGTCGTCGTAGTCATTACCGGCGCTTAGCCTTCCGGTCGTCCTTGATGTGACCCTTGAACGTGCGGGTCGGTGCGAACTCGCCGAGCTTGTGCCCGACCATCGCCTCGGTGACGAACACCGGGACATGCTTGCGGCCGTCGTGCACCGCGAAGGTATGCCCGATGAAGTCGGGGATGATGGTCGACCGACGGGACCAGGTCTTGATGACCTGCTTGCTGTTCTTCTCGTTCTGAACGTCGACCTTCTTCAGCAGATGGTCGTCGACGAACGGACCCTTCTTGAGGCTGCGTGGCATCGTCTACTCCTACCGGTGCTTCTTGCCGGTGCGCCGGCGTCGAACGATGAGCTTGTCGCTCTGCTTGTTGCGGTCGCGGGTGCGGCCCTCTGGCTTACCCCACGGGCTGACCGGGTGACGGCCGCCGGAGGTCTTACCCTCGCCACCGCCGTGCGGGTGGTCGACCGGGTTCATGACGACACCGCGGACGGTGGGCCGCTTGCCCTTCCACCGCATGCGGCCGGCCTTGCCCCAGTTGATGTTGGACTGCTCGGCATTGCCGACCTCACCGACCGTGGCGCGGCAGCGCACGTCGACGCGACGGATCTCACCGGACGGCATGCGCAGGGAGGCGTAAGTGCCCTCCTTGCCAAGCAGCTGAATGCTTGAGCCTGCCGACCGAGCCAACTTCGCGCCGCCGCCTGGCCGCAGTTCCACGGCGTGGATCACGGTGCCGGCGGGGATGTTGCGCAGCGGCAGGTTGTTACCCGGCTTGATGTCGGCGTTGGCACCCGACTCCACGACGTCGCCCTGCGAGAGCCCCTGCGGCGCAATGATGTAGCGCTTTTCGCCGTCAAGAAAATGGAGCAGTGCAATATTGGCGGTGCGGTTCGGGTCGTACTCGATGTGCGCGACCTTGGCGTTGACGCCGTCCTTGTCATTGCGACGGAAGTCGATGACGCGGTAGGCGCGCTTGTGGCCGCCGCCCTTGTGCCGGGTGGTGATCCGACCGTGTGCGTTGCGGCCGCCCTTGCCGTGCAGTGGGCGAACCAGCGACTTCTCCGGATGGTCGCGAGTGATCTCGGCGAAATCGGAGACGCTGGCACCGCGACGACCCGGGGTCGTCGGCTTGTACTTGCGAATTCCCATGATTCTCTAAGTCTCTCTGCTTCCCGCCGGCTAGGCCGGCGCTCCGAACAGGTCGATCGGCTTGCTGCCCGCGGCCAGCGTGACGATGGCGCGCTTGGTGTTCTTGCGCTTTCCGTACCCGGCGCGGGTGCGCTTGCGCTTGCCCTGCCGGTTGAGGGTGTTCACCGACTCGACCTCGACCTTGAAGATCTTCTCGATCGCGATCTTGATCTGCGTCTTGTTCGAGTCGGGGTGCACGACGAACGTGTACACGTTGTCCTCGATCAGCCCGTAGGACTTCTCCGAGATGACCGGCGACAGGATGATGTCGCGGGGGTCAGTCACTGTTGCCATCAGGCCGAAACCTCCTGCGCCGTTTTGGTGTTGGCGCTGATGTAGGCGTTCAACGCCTCCACGCTGAACACCACGACGTCGGAATCGAGCACGTCGTAGGTATTGAGCTGATCGGGCCAAATCACGTGCACACCGGGAAGATTGCGCACGCTCTTGCTGCCGACCTCGTCGGTGCGACCGATCACGAGCAGCACTTTGCGAGCCTCCGTCAACGTGCCGAGGAACGCCTTGACCGTCTTGGTCGATGGAGTCTGACCGCTGATCAACTCGGTGATCGCCAGGATCGCGTCGTTGCGGGCCCGATCCGAGAGCGCCCCGCGCAATGCGGCGGCGATCATCTTCTTCGGTGTGCGCTCGCTGTAGTCACGCGGTTGGGGGCCATGCACGACGCCGCCGCCCGTGAACTGCGGTGCACGCGTGGAGCCCTGACGCGCCCGGCCGGTGCCCTTCTGCCGGTATGGCTTCTTGCCACCACCGCGCACCTCGCCGCGCCGCTTCGTCGCATGCGTGCCCTGACGCTTGGACGCCAACTGAGCGGTGACGACCTGGTGCATCAGCGCGATGTTCGGTTCGACGTCGAATAGCTCGGCGGGCAACTCGACGGAGCCGTCCTTCTTGCCATCCGGGGTGTGGACGTCAATCTTGAGAGTCTTGGCAGCCATTACTTTTCGCCTCGCTTGATTGCGCTGCGCACCATCACCAGTCCGCCGTTGCGACCGGGGATGGCGCCCTTGATCAACAGCACGCCGTTCTCGGCATCGACCTTGTGTACCAACAGGTTCTGCGTCGTCACCCGATCGCTGCCCATGCGGCCCGACATCCGGGTGCCCTTGAACACGCGGCCGGGGGTGGCGCAGCCACCGATCGAACCGGGACGACGGTGCACCGCCTGTGCGCCGTGGCTGGCGCCCTGGCCCTTGAAGCCGTGGCGCTTCATGGTGCCCGCGAAGCCCTTGCCCTTGCTGGTGCCTGTCACGTCGACGAAAGCCCCGTCGGCGAAGATCTCGGCGGTCAGCTCCTGACCGACCTCGTACTCCGCAGTGGCGGCCTCGTCGAGTCGGAACTCGGCGATGTGACGACGCGGGTTGACACCGGCGGCCGAATACTGGCCCGACAGTGGCTTGTTCACCTTGCGGGGGCTGATCTCGCCGTAGGCCAGCTGCACGGCGGAATAGCCGTCGCGCTCCGGCGTGCGGATCATCGTCACGACATTGGGACCGGCCTTGACGACCGTCACCGGCACGACCCGGTTGTTCTCATCGAACACCTGCGTCATGCCCAGCTTGGTGCCCAGAATGCTCTTTCTAGCCATTTCTCTTGGGTCTCCTACTGGATATTGACGTCGACACTGGCCGGCAGATCGATGCGCATCAGGGCGTCAACGGTCTTCGGCGTCGGGTCGAGGATGTCGATCAGTCGCTTATGGGTACGCATCTCGAAGTGCTCCCGCGAGTCCTTGTACTTATGCGGGGACCGAATGACGCAGTACACATTCTTCTCGGTTGGCAGCGGCACCGGTCCGACCACGCTGGCGCCGGTTCGGGTGACCGTTTCCACGATCTTGCGCGCCGAGGCGTCAATCGCCTCGTGGTCGTAGGCCTTCAGCCTGATGCGGATCTTCTGTCCCGCCACGCTTTCTCCTACCTCACTCCATGCTGGGCCCAGCTGGGAAAACCCAGTCGGGCGCTATCTCTTCCGGCGCACTTCGCGCTGGGATGCCGCCGCTGTTCTTCTGTCTGTGGTTCACCGGTCCCCGCGGTCGGGTGTGTCGCCCTACGCGCACTCGCTCGCGGCGGAAAAACGTCACGATCGAGGTGGGGACCGGATGCGCCCGTTTGAGCGCTGGTCGTATGCCCCGGCCAGGCGTGAACCCGGCTCAAGGCAACCCGAACAGTATGCCCTAGACCGGCGGCCTCGTCCAAATCCCTGGCCAAGGGAACCACCAGGCTTCCTTACTCCAGAGTAAGGTAGGCCGCTATGACAGGCCCGACTACCACTTATCAGATGTGGAGACGCCTAGCGGACCGCCCGGGCGGCACCCGTCTGTTCTCGGCCGCGGCGATGGTGCGGGTGCCCTACTTCGCCTCAATCATGCCCCACGTCGTGCACATGGAGCCCGGCTTCGCCGAGGTCGCGGTGGCCAAGTGGTTCTTCCTCTATAACCACCTGCACACCGTGCACGCGATCGCGTCGTGCAACGCCGCCGAGATGGCGATGGGCATGCTGATGGAGGCCACGGTGCCGACCAGCCACCGCTGGATCCCCAAGGCGATGAATGTGGCGTACCTCGAGAAGGCCACCACGTCGCTGCGGGCTCAGGCCCGGCTGGAGCCACCGGACTTCCCGTCGATCACCGAAGGTACGGACGTGGTGGTGCCGGTCAGCGTGGTCGACAGGGCAGACACCGAGGTGGTGCACGCGGACATCACCTGCTGGGTCACCCCCGCCTAGCGGTTTCGGCGCGCTAACCGTCGCCCAGCGCGGGTACGCGCGCCCAAATCACTCGGATCCAGTAATCCCGCAACGCAGGCTTGCCGCGCACCACTCCCCCCGTCTCAGGCAGCACCCTGGCAGCTACCGGCGAGGTGAACACGACGTCGATGCCGTGGGCGTTCCAGGCCTGCACCCATTGCTCGGCGTAGGTCAACGGATCTGGAGTCGGCATGACAGTGAGCATTTCACGCTTGGGGGTCGCCGTCGCCGAGCGCGACGAGTCGGCTCGCGGTCCAGGCCGGGGTGATGCCGGGTGCCCGCAACAGATAGCGCACCCGCTCGTCCGTGGTCCAGTCGAATGCCTCGCCGAGTCCGTCGAGCATCGTGCGGAGGTAGGGAGCCGACGGCGGTGTGGGCTCGAGGTCCTGCAGGGACGTGATGGTGAACATCGGCAACCCCTCCCGGACGTCCAGGTGCAGAAGGGTCTCGTAGGTGCGGGAGCCAACGCGCCATTTTCCGTCGACTACGCCGTCGTCCAGCACGAAGTCACCGCCGACGGGTCGCTTGGCTTCCTGGGCGACCACGTCGCTGAGCTGTCCGAAGGTGATCTGGTAGGCCCGGGCCGCCAGCTCGCCACCGGCAAGCGGGTTGTAGAACGCGATTCCCCCACCCCACACCGTTGATCTGCCCGCAAAAGTCAGGCCACCTGCCAGATGGATCCCGATGTCTCGCAATGGTGGCGACTGATCGCGACAGCCCAGGTAGGTGCGGCGCGCACCCTGGGGCCGTCCACCGGAGATATAGCAGTTGAAACGCGCTGCGCGCATGTTCGATCCATACGCGACGTACCAGACGGGATCGTCAGTACCCGGACGCAGAGTCAACCGACAACGCAGCCTTCCTCGAGTGCCTGCTGCGCCTCCTGCAGGACCACGGACTGCGCCAGCTCATAGATTCGCCAGGCGTCCTCGGGGGTGTCTCCGACCGCCGTCAGACCGACGCGACCGCACTCGGTGAGACAGCTGATCATGTGGAACACCACTCCCGTCCGCCGCGCCTGGTCGAAATGCAGACCGTGACGCACGACGACGTCGAACAGCTCCCGCACGGTCAGCGCCTTAAGCCGTTCGTCCTCGAAGTGGTCGGTAGCGACCAGATACTTGCTGCTGCCGCTGGGGGTCACGAAGACCCCGCGAGCGCCGTCGTAGCTGCCGTCGGTGAGGAATTGCAGGGTCAGGAACGGATGGGTGGTCCCGCCCTTGCGGAGGTTCAGCTCGATCGCGTACGGCGTCCACGTGCCGGCATCGTCTTGCACCACAACGAAATCCACCGCGAATCTGCCGAGAGCGCCAAGCTCGGCGAGGCGCCTTCCGATCACCATGGCTGGCTCTCCGATGGCCGCGGCGTAGTCGGGATTGGCGGGGAACACACAGCCGAGATACTTCTGACCGCTTGCGCCGCCAAGGAGCTGATCGTGGGTCGACAACAGCTCGACGGTGCCGTCCGGCAGTGCCCGCATCTGGACACTCGGACTGGTCAGCGCTTCTCCGGTGATGCGTTCCTCGACGATGCCACCGTTCTTCTCGAAGGCGGCCAGATACACGTCAACCGCAAGGGTCTCCGCCTCTGGCGCAATGCTCAGCACGCGCTCGCTGATGGCGGTCGCCTCGTCCGGCGATCCAGGCTCCGGCAGCCCGCTCAGGTCCATCATGGCGTTGCCCGCGCCAGAGACGCCCTCGTTGAGCTTCACGATCGCCTGGCGCAGCGACGGCCGTCGCACGCGCATGCTTTGGACGGCCGCCACGATGTCGTCGACCGTGTGGAGGTCCTCGGCCCCGACCGGACATTGCACCCCGAGTTCCTCGAACATCCTCCGGCAGCCGGTCTTGCTGCCGAGGTCCTCGAGACGGGGATCCGCGCCGTACATCGGGATCCGCAGGCTCAGCGCGACGTCGCGCTCGAGCGGTGTGGTGTTGTACGGGATCAAGTGACTGCGCTCCGGATTGGGGATCAGCGACCGGATCTCCCGCAGAAGCCGCGGCCGCGCAAGCAGTTTCGCGCTCAGCGGTAGCGCCGACGCGTCGCCGACAGGAACCAGTGTGAGCCGGGCGCGGGCATGGCTGGGAATCACTCCTGGCAGCAAACCAAGGTAGTACTCGATGATCGACTCGGGCACCGGCTGCGAGGTCACATAGATCATGCGCAGCCGCGGCTGGCGGAGCAGCAGCAGCAGGAACAGTGCACGCTCCTCCAATGCCTGCATGACGGTGCCGCTGCCGGGTGTGGTGCGTTCCATGCTGATCGAGGGGACCACCACGACGGACTCGTCCTCCAATTCGAGCCTCATCGACTCCCAGACGGACCGCATCGTCAGCTGCAGATCGTCGAAGACGTGGTAGCGCTCGTCTTCGTCGAGGCCCGAAAGTTGTCGAGCCTGGGTTCGTGGGTTGGGGACCTGTAGTTGTGTCATGTGCTCACCTACTTGTAATCATCGAGCGCGCTGATGTTGTGGACTCGCACCGTGCGGCTGAATCCCTTGGGCGCAACGTCACCCACCATTTCGGCCACGCACACGTGCTCAGTGGCTGCGAGCACGCGGTCGGTGACCAACACTTGCCAGGAGCCGGCATCGGAACATAGTCGGGCCGCGAGATTGGTGACACTGCCGATGGCGGCATAATCGAACCGGCCCTCGAAGCCGATTCGGCCGAGTGTGGCAAAGTCTTGGGCGATGCCGATTCCCAGCGCGAGGTCATGACCCCGACGTGACCAGCGCTCGGCGAGCTCGCGCACGGCGTCGCGGATGCCAATCGACATCCGAACTGCCCGCTCGGCCGCATCGTCCTGTGGGACAGGGTCGTTGAAGAACGCCATGATCCCGTCACCGGTGAATCGCTCGAGCGTGCCTTCGTATTCGTGGACGAACGCACCGATGGCCGCGTGGTATTCGCGGAGTACGCCCATCACTTCTTCTGGCTCACTGTTCCTGGCAAAGGGGGTGAAGTTCCTCAGATCGCAGAAGACGACCACGATTTCGCGCCGATGGCTCTCAAGGAGATGCTCGTCACTGACGACCAGTTCGGCCAACTGCGGGGACAGGAAGCGGCGTAGCCGATTGGTGCGCTCCAATTCCGAAACCTGCTGGGCTACCCGAGTTTCGAGTTCGGCGTTCCAGGCGGCCAGCTCATCGGCCTGCCGCCGGATGGTGTCGTGGTAGCGCTTGATCCGCGTCAGCGACGCCACCCGCGCGAGCAGCTCGCTCTTGTCGAAGGGTTTGGCGACGAAATCGTCAGCGCCCGATTCGAGGGCGGCGAGCCGTTGTTCGGTTCCGCTGGCGGTGATCATCACGACTGGAAGGAATTCCGTTGCGGGAGTGGAGCGGATCCGCCGGCAGACTTCGTGGCCGTCCATCTCCGGCATCACGATGTCGAGCAATACGATGTCGACGTCTTCGGTCTCGAGCAATGCGAGCGCCTGGGCGCCCGATCTTGCCGTGATAACTCGGTGGCCGCGGGGGGTAAGAACCGCATCGAGCAGCCTCAGGTTTGGCGGCTGATCGTCGACAGCAAGTACAGTCGCGGAAATGGCCATCAGTTCGCCGGTCCCGTCGCTTCGCTCGCCCCGGAGAGGAACGCTTCGATCTGGCCTGTCAGGGCGCGCACGCTGATCGGCTTCTCGATGTATCCATCGAAGCCTGCGCGGGCTGCCCGCTTCTTGTCCTCGGCCATCGCGAAGGCCGTCACCGCGACGACAGGCACGTCAGGGCCAAGCGTGCCCTCCCGCAACCTGCGCAGCGTCTCCGTCCCGTCGATACCCGGCAGTTGGAGATCCATTAGCACCAGATCCGGGGGATCCTCCTTGGCGATGTGCAGGCCCTGCTCACCGGATTGCGCCTCGACGACGTGGTAGCCAGCTAGCTCGAGCACGTCGCGAACAAGTTTGAGATTCAACGGATTGTCCTCGACCACGAGAATGCGGCGCTTCATCGCAGGGCACCGACCTGTCGTAGCGCCTCGACCAATTCCTCGCGACCGATTGGCTTGCGGAGATAAACAGCTGCACCCAGTGCCATGCCGTGGGCTGAATCGTCGACGACCGAGGCGATGACCACCGGGATCTCGGCGGTAACGGGATCTGCTTTGAGCTCGGTGAGCACCTGCCAGCCATCAAGGCGCGGCAGCTTGATGTCGAGCACGACCGCGGCCGGCAGTGCTCGGCGGACCAGCTCGAGACCCTCGACACCGTCCCTGGCGCGCAGCACCCGAATCGGTGAGCCGTCGAGGTAGGCGGAGATGAGATCCAACGAAGCCCGATCGTCGTCGACGAGGACTGCGACGGGAAGTTCGTGCTGCCCCGGCGACGTCACATCCTGTCGCTGCAGCGCACCAGGAATCGCAAAGCCGAATGTACTTCCCTCGCCTGGGGTGCTCTCCAGCCACATCCGACCTCCGAACAACCCGATGATGCGTCGTGTCAGCGTCAGTCCTAGGCCGGTGCCTTCCTCTTTCGAAGCGCCCCGACGGCCCTGTTGGAAGGACTCGAAAATTCGTTCCTGGTCTTCGGGAGGCACCCCGATGCCGGTGTCGGTCACCGTGACGTTGAGCTCGGCCCCCTTTCGGTAGGCGCTGACGGAGACGCTGCCGCCGTCGGGAGTGAACTTGACGGCGTTCGACAGCAAATTGAGGACCACCTGCTTGAATCGCAGTTCGTCGGCCTCGACCACACCGACGTCGTCAGCGACCTGGACCGTGAGGGTGATGGCATGCAGAGTCGCCCGCTCGCGCACCATCGCCAGGGCGTAGTCCAAAGCGCTGCCGACCACGAATGTGCTTGGCTCGAGGGACATCTGACCGGCTTCGACCTTGGACAGGTCCAAGATGTCATTCAGCAACTCGAGCAGGTGGCGGCCCGAATTCCAGATGTCGCGCAGATACTCAGCCTGGCGCTCGTTGATCTCGCCGAAGAGGCGATCCAGCAGCACTTCGGAGAACCCGATCACCGCGTTCAACGGTGTCCGCAGTTCGTGGGACATGCTGGCCAGGAACTCCGACTTGTGGCGCCCGGCGACCTCGAGTTCGGTGGTCTTGGTCTCCAGCTCACGGAACAGGCGGGCATTGACGATGGCCAACGCCGACTGGGTGGCAAAGGTCTGAAGCAGCTCGGTCATGTCGGGAGGGAACGTCCCGGTGCTCCGGCGCCGGATCACCAGCACGCCCACCATCTTCTCGCCGCGCAACACTGGGACCGCGAGCACCGAGCGCCAGCCGTCACGGAACAGAATGTCCAGATGAGGGTCGAGTTGCGCCTTCGCCAGGTCGGGCACCTCTAGCGGCTTGTGTTCGAGCGCGGTTCGACCCACCAGCGTCGTTTCCCGGTGAATTGTGATGGCGCGCAACTGCTTCAGTAGGTCCGGGCTGCTGCCAAACGCGGCCCGGACGTGAAACGAGTCGCTCGATTCGTCGTACTCCATGATCGAACCGCCGTCGGTCCCGGTGAGCCGGACGGCGTTGCTGACTATCCGGTCCAGTACCTCGTCCAGGTCGAGGCTGGATCCGACGGCTTCGCCGACCTCCCGCAGAGCTTCCAGTTGCGCGACATTGCTGGCCAGCTCGGCGCCTCTGGACTCGAGTGCCTTCACCAGCTCGAGCTGACGCAACACGATTGCGCCCTCGACCGCGAACTCCTCGAGGAGTTCACGTTCACGGTCGCTGAAGGGCGCGACTTCGGTTCGCCACAACGACAGCACGCCGACAACCTCGTCCTCCAGGATCATCGGCGTCGAGAGAAGAGTGCGGAATCCGGCACGACGCTGGAGGTCATCGCGCCCGTACTCGGCGTCTTCGAGCACATCGGGGATCTGGTGGGTACACCTGTCCTCGGCTGCGCGGCCGACGGTGGACATCCGGTTCCTGGCAATCGGGTGATCCCGCAGGTAGTTGCGATACTCCTCGGGCGTTTCGCCTGCGACCCGCGATAGCCGGTACACGTCACCCTCCAGCAGGAACAACTGCGCCGCCCGCGCGCCGCACAGGCGCGTGGCGTACTCGACGACGGTGTCGAGCACGTCTCCTGGATCTGCGGCCGAGCGGCCGAGAGCCGCGAGGATCTCGCGGCTCGCCGCGGTTTGATGGCGCGCGTCCCGCAACTCCTGGTGCTGCCGGGCCGACGCCCGCGAAACGCGGGACGTACGTTCGCTCCGGTCGGTCATGGTCCCCCCTTTCGGACCCCCATGCATTCTGTGCCCTTATTGCTGGTCGAAGCACGAAAACAGCGGATTAATTGCCGGCGTGCACGATCCGATCGGATGTCAGCAAACGATGTCGACGTAGACCGTCTTGCCTGACACCGTGGTGACGATGTCGAAGGCGGATCCGGGTAGACCGGACCCGGTATCGCTGCGCGAGAAGGTCTGGCCGGGGCGAACCGCGCTGACCGTGCACTGCTCCAGCGCAGCGGTCCCGGTGCGATTCACGATGACATCGAAACCCTGCGCACGCAGCTGGTTGATGGTGGTATCGGCGTCCGATGGGCCGGCCGGGGCGGCGTTGGCGGTCGCCGTCAGTCCGAGCGCCGCCGCTGCCAGCGCGCCAGCGGTAAGTGAGGTGACGAGGATGTTCTTCATGGTCTGCCTTTCTTGAGTGCGTGTGCGGATTCGGTGGTTTGCAGTGATTCCGCAACACAAGCGTCAGGCGTGTTCGATGCGACGAGCCCGGTAGCACGCCACTCAGATTTCGCTCGGTTTCGGCGCGGTACTACTCACCTACGATCTCGAGCACTCAAGTCATCGCCGGCGTACCAGGTTGGCGAGTTCGTCGCGGCTGGTGGTTCCGGTCTTTGCCATGGCGTTGTAAATGTGGTTTTCGACAGTGCGCAGGGAAAGTGTCAGGCGCGCGGCGACTTCGCGGTTGGATGACCCCTCACCGATGAGCATCGCGATCTCGAGTTCGCGATCGGTCAGCGGCAACTGCTCGCTGGCCCCACGAAGCGCCGGCGTGTCCGCGCCGCCGCATTGTTCGGCCAGCGCATCCGCGCGCGTCGAGCATCGCAGCGCCGATCCCCGCAGGTCTTGACGGCGATACACGATGGCCGCGTGCGCGGCCGCATCCATGGCCGCTATCAGATCGCCCATCTGCTCGAAGGCCTCGGACACCGCGGCCAATTCAGCGGCATCGCCGTCGAGCAGAGCCCCGGCAAACCGGGCGGCAAGGCCGACGCGTGGACCCTCGACAATCGCCTCGAGCTCACGCAGGCGCGGGGCGCCCGTCCGGTCCCCGAACTGCGTGGCGGTCTGCAGGCAGATCACTTCTGCCGCGAATTGCCCATTGGCTCCAGCCCTTTGGGCCGCGGACAACGAGAGCGCAATCGCCTCACTGACGGCGCCCTGGCCGGCAGCCACCCACGCCCGGGCCAGACTGTACTCATAGTCCAGCGGCCGAAAAGGCCTTTGCACCTTATCGAGCGCGTCAAGCGCGGTGGCGGCGTCGTCAGCCGAACCCAGTACGGCGAGCGCAGTTATCCGTGGAAGGTGATAGCGGTACCCCCAGCCGACGGCATAGCCCAAGTCGGACAACGCATCTGCTGCCCGTTCCAGAAGCAATGAGGCGGTGTCGAGACGACCCGAACCGAGCGCGGCCCGACCTGCCAGCGCAGCACCGAGCAAGTGCGCCGCCCCAGGAAGATCGGCTGCCTGCCCGCGGGCCCGCTCGGCCACATCAACAGCGTCCCCCACCCGACCGGACAACAGCAGTGCGCTGACATGTGCGTCCGCGATATTGAACTTCATCTGCGGAGCGTCGAAAGATCGTGCCGCGCCGGTATATCCCGCGTTCGCGACGGCCACCGCTTCGGCCGTGCGCCCCGCATCCGCGGCAATAGCCGCAAGCACCCAAGCTATCTCGGCGTCAACAACGGCGGGTAGATCGTCCAACGCCAGGTCTTTCGACGCTTGCATTGCCAAGCCCGGTTGGTCCATGGCAAACCAGTAGACCGTGAGGAAGGCGTCGATATAGCTGCGGGCGAGCGGCGAAGCTGTGTGCGACGCGTCGTCGATGAGCTTCTTCGCGCGAGCGGGGTCGGTGAGCACCCAGAGCAAGTTGCTGGCCCGCAGGAACGCGAATCTGGCACGATCGTCATCGGTCAACTCGCCGGTGCGAATCTCGGCGAGTGTCGTATCGGCCTCCTGACCACGGCCGAGCCACGAGAGGGCGTGCGCGCGAACCAAGTTTGCTTCCGTTCCGGCGCCGGCGAGGATTGCCGCCTCCGCGAGTCGATCGGCGAGGTGCAGATCCGCCAGCCACACCGCGCCATTGGCTGCCCTGACGAGCAGGTCGGCATCGGGGGTGAGGTCGGAGTCAAGACTTAGCGTTGCCCGGCGCACGACGACCTGGACGTCGTCGCGATCGTCGGATGCGGCAAGTTCGGCGGCAACCAGGCCCCGCAGCCGCCGCAGCCGGGTCGGCGCCGCGCGCTTTCTGCGTACCTCGCCGTAGAGCGGGTGCGCCACGCGCACCTCTAGGCCGCCATCGACGGGCTCGAGCGTGATGAGGCCACGAGTGTCCGCCTCCTCGACGGCCGCCGCATCGGTGATGCGCGTCAGGGCATGCAGTTCGATCGGCTCTCCGACGGCCAGTGCATCGATCACATCGGCAACCGGCCCTGGCAGCTCTCCGATGCGGGATTGGATCAGCTCAACCAGGCCGGGTGCCACCACCGGATCATCGATCCACCGCCAGCATCCGTGCTGCTCTTCGAGCCGGCCATCGGCCACCTCCTGCTCGACGATGTTGCGCAAGTACAAAGCATTCCCGCGAGTCAGCGCCCAAAGCCGATGAGCGGCATCCGGATCCACCGATGCCCGCAAAGCGGCCGACAACAACGTGGTGGTTTTGTCGAGGGACAGAGTCGCGAGATCGAGGCGGTCGAACTCGCCTACCCGCCAAATTTCTTGTACCGCGGCGGGAATCGGCTCATCGTCGCGCACGGTGAGCACCATCTTCGCCGCGCCACCTTGCACGATCTGCTCCACAACGAATGTCGACAGATCATCGAGCAGATTTACGTCATCGACGGCGACAACTACCGGGCTGCCCGTTGGCGCTGTCGTCAGCGACTCGGTCACCCCGTGCACCAACGAAACGGTGTCGGTGACTCCCGACGGTGCCCATGCGGTGAAAGCACCCAGCGGAATCGCCCGCGCGGCGGTTGTGCCTACGGTCCAGCGACTTTCGTATCCCCGTGACGCGGCGGCCGACAACGCCTCACGGGCGATTCGGCTCTTTCCAACACCTGCTGCGCCAGAGATCACGATCCCGGACACGTCCGAAGCCAAGGTGGCCTCGATAGCAAGCATCTCCTCCGAACGGCCGGTCAACGGCCACAACAACCGCATTCCCTTATTGCTCATAGCCGTGTCCTTGGCCGAATCGCGTTCGCTTTTTCCACCATTGCGATGCGGTCCCACACTCCCGTCGTCTCTCGCGCGAGGTCGCGATACGCGCGCTCCATCCCGGCCCGGATTCCGGCCTCGTCGAATGAGACATCGAGCAGTTGGGTCGCAGTGCTTGTGTTCCCGGCGCGTAGCCAGTCCAGCGCCGCCCCGAACACCTGAAGCCGAATCTTCGCCGATTTGGCGGCCGACTCGAGGCGCAGTGCCGCCGACCGCTCACCGGCATCGAGCAGCGTCTGCTCGTCCAGGTCTTCGGAGGCGTGACGGTCCAGGAGGATTTCGATCGCGGTGGAGCGCGCCGCGGTGTAATGCGCCGACGAGGAAGCAACCTGGTCCAGCGCCGCGATCGCGTTGGCGCGTTCCCCCACGAGCATGTGCTGCCGCGCCAGGCCGAATGCCGCGCTGTAATAGCTATGCTCCGTTCGCCATACGGTCTCGTAAAAGCGCAGCGCGTCGTCGCGTGCGTCGCGCAATTCGGCGGTCGCCGCGATCGCCAGCTTGGGGGCGAGCTCGCCGGGCAGCATAGCCAGTACCGCATCGAAATCTGCTGCGGCCTTGTCAAATTCGCCCTCAAGCAGTGCGCACTGTCCGGCGTACCATTTCAGCCGCCAGTCTCCTGGCGTCGTCGACTCCAGTTCGATGAGCCGGCTGCGGGCATCGGTCACCGAGCCGGTCTCGAGCGACGCACGAACCAGACGTAGCGGTATCTCGACCGAGGAACTGTCGCCCTGGCGCGCGCCGCCCATCGCCAGGTGGAGCGCCTGATCGAGTTGGGCGGGTGCCGTGCCACTCGTCGTGGCCAGCACTGCGGCACCGGGATCGTTCGCGTCGACCACCGGAACATGCAGTGCGGCAATCACACTTGCGGGATCCAGCGGCACGTCTCTTTCGACGCCGTAGATCATGCGCTGCGGGCTGAAATAGCTCGACCGCCGCGGCTTCGCGACACCGGTTTCAGCTGCCGCGATTTCGTGCAGCACTCCGGTGAGCTGGTCGGCCATCTCGTCTATCGACGAGAAGCGTCGTTCCGGGGCCGGGTCGGTCGCGCGGACGATGGCACGGTACAACGATTCGTGCTCGGCGAATACCGGCACGGTCGCCGGCCCCGGCAGCTCCTCGACGAGACGTCCGCGCTCCTGCGGAATATCTGTCACGAGTGCGGCGAGGGTCCGCCCGACCGTGTAGACATCGCTGGCGACGGTAGGGCCCGTCCACCTGATCTCCGGCGCTTGATAACCAGGAGTGCCGTAGATCGAACTCTCCTCGTCATCCATGGCGACAACTGCACCAAGGTCGATGAGCTTGAGCTGCTCGTCGGACTGCATCACGTTGTCCGGCTTGAAGTCACAGTAGGCCAGCCCTTGGGTATGCAGATATTCGATTGCCGGTGCGATCTCGACGACGTAGGCCACCGCGTGGCTTGCAGGTAGCGGGGCGGCCTTGCGGAGCTGCTTTAGCGACGTACCGCCGACGTATTCCATGACGATGTAACCGACAGGAACGCCAGTGGCGTCAGCGTGCTCGACGAAGTTATGGATTTTGACGATGTTCGGGTAATCCACCTGTGCCAGGGCGTGGGCCTCGGCTTTGGCGGTGGCCATGGCACCGGCGTCGGCCGAGTTCACCAGGCCCTTGAGAACCACCCAGCGATTGTTCACATTGCGGTCGATCGCCAGGTAGATCCAACCGAGACCGCCGTGCGCGATGCAACCTTGAATTTCGTACTGGCCGCCAACCACATCGCCGCGAGAAAGCTTGGGCACGAAGGAGAACCGCGTACCACAGTACGTACAGGAGCCCTCTGTGGCTCCTGGTTGCCCGTCGCTTCCGCGCCCGACGGGCTCATCGCATTTGTGGTTGCCGCAGAACCGGTGCCGCTCCGGTACCTGCGGATCGGTCAGAATCGCAGCGGAGGGATCACCTTTCGGAACCGGCGGGATCGAGACGACGCCGGCACCCAGGCGTCCGCGACCGGTGCCAGACTTCGTCAACGCCGTATGGGCTGCGCGTCCAGGTCCCGTCGCACCGCCGCTTGGCGCCCTCTGCGTCCCACCGCACCCCGGCTCGGCATCTCGCATTAGGGCGGTCCATCCTCATAGCGCGCGGTCGGCGGGCCAGGCGAAGGCCCGAATTCGAGCAGCCATTTGTCGTAGAGGCGCTGCCATGTTCCGTCTGCACGCATGTCGGCCAACACACCGTTGACGAATTGGACCAGGTCGCTGTTCTCCTTCTTGACCCCGATGCCATAGGGCTCGAGGCCGAGGCTGCCACCAACCAGATCCACGTTCGGGTCCTGCTTTTTGAGCCCCCGCAGCACGGAGTCGTCAGTGCTGATCGCGTCGACCTGCGCCTGCTGCAGCATCACGAGGCAGTCGGTCCAGTTGTTCACCGCGAACACCGTTGGCCTCGGGTCCAGCTCGGACAAGGCGGGAAGCGACGTCGTGCCCCGCACCGCGCAAACCCGTTTGCCCGCAAGGTCTGCAGAGGATTCGATTCCCGAACCCTTTACCGCGAGGATGCGCTGATTGGCGACGAAGTAGGTGGTGGAGAATGCGACCTCGTCCTTGCGTTCACAGGTGATCGAGAAGGTCCTGACCACAATGTCCACCTGACCGGACTGCAACGCAGGCACGCGTTGGTCCGCTTCGAACACCCGCAGATCGATGCGGTCAGGATCGCCGAAGATGGCGCGTGCGACCTCGCGGGCGACGTCGATGTCGAAGCCCTCCAACCGCCCCGAGGACGGGTTGCGATAGCCGAACAGGTTCGTGTTCTGGTCTACACCGACGATCAGCCGTCCACGCTCCGCGATCTTTGCCATCGTCGAACCGGGCGGCATGGCGCCGGGCGCTGGCATTGGACCGGGATAGAGGCTCGCTTCCCGATCGCAATCGTCATTCGCAGGAACGGGCGCTGTTGTCGGGTCCGGCACGGACGCGACCTCCTGTGCACCCGACGGCCTGACGTCGACCGGCGCGACCGTGACCGTAGGCGGCGGCGACGAAGATGACCCACATCCGACGGCGAACGCGAATGCGAGCGCCGCCAACACAACTCGCGATCTCATTGGAACTCCTTGAGCCGCGGCCATAACCCCGCGACTGCTGCGGTGGCGGCAACCACCATGAGCGCAAGGGTCCCGGTTGGACTCCACGACAACCATTTACCTGCCGCCGTCACTCGGTCGCGCAATGTCGCCCGGGATTGTTCGATCGCGTCGCGCAGGCCGGCTTCGACGAGCGCGAACTGAGCGGCCGAAGCGTTCGGATCGGAGCCGATCGCCTGCTCGACGGCGGCGATGTAATCGCCGTTGTTGTACGCGTCCACCCCCTTGCGGTGGCTCGCAGTCCAATTGCTGACAGCATCGGCCGCGTCCGACGCTCCCGAGCCGAGCCGCGAACTCAGATCGTCAATGTGGCTGTAGAACGACTCTTCGCTCTCGGTGATGTCCCCGTGCGCGATCAGCTCCAGGGTCTCGTCGGTCCTGGCCTTCTCGGCGAGGATGCGAGCCTGCGCGAGTTGCCGGAACATCGCAGCGCCCTCGGTACGGCCCTGCTCGATGTCGGCCGCGGCAAGACGGGTGGCCACCACGATCCACCCGCCCACAACCAACACCACAACTGCCGCCGCGACCAGGCCCATGTTGAACTGACGGTTCGTCCTGCTGACGAGAATCGCAGAGGCGGCGAAGATCGCGCCAAGGGTCAGTCCCAGCAGCACGAGACTGGCTCTGGGCGTTGAACTTACGGCTCCTTGGCCTTGGTCCACCGTGGCGAGGTTGCTGGTATAGATCTTCTCGGCGCCTGGAAGGATGGTCATCTGCATCAACGACGACGCTTCCCGCAGGTATGCGGACCCGATCACATGTCCCTGCAGGTTGTTGGCCCGAGCCGATTCAACCAATCCCGTGTAGGCAGTCAGTTGCGCCGTCAATTCAGCCACCGCTGTGCGGGTGGCCATATCGGTGGATCCAGCAGTCGCTTCCGCCAGCGCCGATGACGCGTCAGCCAGTGCTTGTTGATAGCGCTGCCGGACCGGGGCCGTTTCCTTTGCCGAAAGGAACTCTGCTGCGGCGGCGGCGTCGGCGGCCGACAGCGCGGCGTACAGATTCTGCGCGGAGTATGCGAACGGCTCAGATCGGTCGAGCACCGCGTTGCTCTCGGCGATCCGCCGATCGAGTTGGCCCCCACACACCAGCCCGGCAATAACACACAGGCCGGCAACGATGAACGCGATCATGCCGACGATGCCAGGCGTCGTGCGGGCGAACCGTCGCAGCCACGCCACCGAAGCCCTGGTCTCCCGTGTGCGAGCAGTGCCCATATCGATCACCGACCCGCCAGCTAAGGCGTCGATTCGCTCGCATCGGCCACGGGGCCTCCTTCCGGACGGAGTCCAGTTTGTGCCTCTAACGCTGGCCGGGGCGGGCGAAACGAACAATTCGTCGGAAAGTGCACAGTGGATCGCGCCACGTGGATCTCGGCGCGATCGTGGTCAGCGTTTTACGCTCGCCCAGAACGGGCACTGATGCGTCTCTTCGAAGCCGCTGACGACGTGACTGCCGTCCGGCTGCAGCGACATCAGCTTGCCTGCGGGCCAGTCCGGCTGCCCCTCGGCGCTCGGCGATCCGGTGGCGATGAATGCCGACCAGTAGTCGATCATCTGGTCGGACAGCGCCTGCTGCTCCGGATTCAACGTCTGCTCTCCGCCAACGTCCAACAGGTAGCGCACTTCGAGCGAATGGCCTGCGCCGATCGGGAAGGGTAAGTGCCCGAACACCTCTGGTGCCGGGACGCTGCGGTCGTTGAACTCGTAGGGGTACACCGGATCGTCCTTGGCCAGGTCGTCGGCGATCCGGTCCGCTGCGCACGCGAACGCGTAATCGGTGACCGCCGCCGAGTAGGCCAACGGCGCGCTGCCGTCGAATCGATCCAGCGGGTAGCGCTCGCCGACCGCAGCGGCGTCGGCGCCGAACGTTTCGGACAGCAGCTGCGGGTACCGCTGCGCGTCGAAGGCCTGGCCCTGCCTCAGGTACTGCCCGGCGACGAAGATGGTGAACTCGTCGCGATTGCTGCCGATCATCACCGGAACTCGAGCCGCCCGCCCCTGACCGAACGCAGTGATGGGGTCTTCCGGCAGCACCGTGGTGCCACTGATTGGGCCGGTCAGCAAGACGCCGCCAAAATCGGAGTACGCGGGCGGCGTTCCGCTCAGCTTTTCCACGGGCAGACTCCGCAGACACTGCGCCGCCAAATCGCCTGGGCCGCAACCGAGGCTGGTTGCGTAGTCGATGCTGCGCTGTTCCGCGACGGGCAAGGAGGTTTGCGCCTGACACGGAGCGCTCTGGATTATCGCCGCCCGGAACAGGCCCTCCGACCCCGGCGCGACGAGGTGGTCACATACCGACATGCCACCCGCCGATTCGCCGCCGATCGTGACCTTGCCGGGATCACCACCGAAGTTGGCGATATTGTCGCGGACCCACCGCAGTGCGGCCTGTTGGTCGGCCAGCCCGTAGTTGCCGACCGCTCCCGGCGGGCCGAGCGAGGGATGAGCGAGGAATCCGAGCGCGCCGAGCCGGTAGTTGATGGTGACCACGACGATGTCGCCCTGGCTGGCGAGCCGTCGCGCGTTGTAGACGTCGCCGCTGCCGTTGGCGAAGCCGCCGCCGTGGATCCACACCAGTACGGGGCGCAGCTCATCCGACGGCGGCGGCGTCCACACGCTGAGGTTCAGACAGTCCTCGCCGCTTACGCGGCCGGGGTCGAGGTCGGTGGCCGCGTCCTGGACGCATCGCATGCCAGGGCGGGTCGCGTCGCGCGCGCCTGTCCAGGCCGGTGCCGCAGCGGGCGGTTGCCACCGCAGCGGCCCGACCGGCGGTGCGGCGTAAGGGATTCCAGAGAACTCGCGATGATCGTCCGCGACGCCGCCGTGCACGAGACCCGCGGTGGTTCGCACCACCCCGGGATCCATCGGCGTTTGGTGCGGCTCGCCGGCGCCACGGCTGCATGCCGCGGCAAGCACGACGACGAGCGCGAGCGCCAGCGCGCAGCGACCGGGACGGCGAAGCGATGCTGGCGGCACGGCGTTAGAGCCTAGTGGGCAGCGGATCGACCCATCCCTTCCCTTACGTGGCCGCCGTCACATACACTCGACTTGACACCCGTCAAGTTTTGGCCGCAGCCCCGGCAGACAGGAGCTTTGAATGAGCACGCCGACGATGGATGATGCCGCGAAAGTGCTGGCCGATCCGAAGGCCTATGCCGACGACGCTCGGCTGCACGCGGCACTGACCCACCTGCGGGCGAACAACCCCGTCGCCTGGGTCGACAATCCGCCGTACCGGCCGTTCTGGGCGATCACCAAGCACGCGGACATCATGGCGATCGAACGCGACAACAACCTGTTCCTTTCCGAACCGCGCCCGCTGCTCGCCACCGCTGAGGCCGACGATGTGCTCAAGGCGCAGCTCGAGGCGGGCATGGGCCTTCGCACCCTGATTCACATGGATGACCCGCATCACCGCAAAGTGCGTGCAATCGGCGCGGATTGGTTTCGCCCCAAGGCGATGCGCGATCTCAAGGTCCGGGTCGACGAATTGGCCAAGCGCTATGTCGACAAGCTGCACGAGATCGGACCCGAATGCGATTTCGTCACCGAGATCGCAGTGAATTTCCCGCTATACGTGATCATGTCGCTGCTCGGATTGCCCGAGGAGGACTTCCCGCGGATGCACATGCTCACTCAAGAGATGTTCGGCGGAGACGACGAGGAGTTCCAGCGCGGCAAATCGCCCGAGGACATGCTCGCGGTGCTCGCCGACTTCTTCAACTACTTCGGACGATTGACCGCTTCGCGCCGCGAACACCCGACCGAAGACCTGGCATCGGCAATCGCCAATGGCCGCATCGACGGTGAACCGCTGTCGGATGTGGACACGGCGTCCTACTACGTGATCGTCGCCAGCGCGGGCCACGACACGACCAAGGACGCCATCTCCGGCGGATTGCACGCGCTCATTGAAAACCCAGGCGAACTAAAGCGATTGCGTGAGAATCCCGATCTGATGGGCACCGCGGTCGAGGAGATGATCCGCTGGACCACACCGGTCAAGGAGTTCATGCGCACTGCCGCTGAAGACACTGAGGTTCGCGGCGTGCCGATCGCGAAGGGCGAATCCGTCTACCTGGCATACGTTTCCGGCAACCGCGACGAGGAGGTATTCGACGAACCATTCCGATTCGACGTCGGCCGCGATCCCAACAAGCACGTCGCGTTCGGATACGGCGTGCATTTCTGCCTCGGCGCCGCATTGGCCCGGATGGAGATGAACAGCCTGTTCACCGAATTGGTGCCGCGCCTGGAATCGATCGAACTGGCTGGCGAGCCTGAGCTGACGGCGACCACCTTCGTCGGTGGGCTCAAACACCTGCCGATTCGCTACTCGTTGCGGTAGCGGGCGGCCCCTCCTTGGTGTGAGTGGCCAGGAAGCCGTCGACCGCGGCCTCCGCGCATCCGCGATAGTCGAAATCGGCGAACGTGGACAGCCTTCCGAGGATCAGCGGACCGATGAGCAGGGCCATCGCCTGGACGTGGTCCACCTCGTCGAGTTCCGCTGCGGCCTGCGGACTTTCGAAAAACGCTTCGAACGGTGCTGAGTACATCTGGATGATGCGGGTCCTCAGGGTGCCGACCACATCCGAGTCCCGTACCTCGGAGTACACACCGGCGTCGGGGCCCGATGCCAGCCAGGTCATGGCCGTCAACGTCGCGGGCACCTCGGCGATCGACTCCGCCCAACCCACGACCACCGCGATCAGCTGATCGCGCAGGCTGCCTTCGGCCGGCGGCATCGGCGCGGGCTGCAGCAGGCTCATGAACGCCGCGGCGAGCAGATCGTTCGCGCTGGCGAAGTGGCGATAGAGAGTCGCCCTCGCGACATTGGCGCTGCGCGTGACCGCATCGATCGTCACCGCGCTCGGACCACCCGAACGCAGCAGCGCCGCGGCGGCATCGAGCAGGCGGGCCCGCGAACGGGCCGGCCGCGGGTCACCGGTGGCAGTGACTTCGGGAACCGTCATCGGTAACACCACCTCCAACGCAGAACAAGACTATTAGTCTTGCTACGAGACTGTTAGTCTCAAAACTAGTCCACCGAAGGAGGGACGCCGAATGGTCGACACGCTCGCCCGGTCTGATCAGGATATCGACGCCGATACCGCTCGCCCGGCCACGTTCGCGCGCTTCTGGTTGCTGACGGTCGCCGCCCTCGACGTGTTGCTGGTGATCTCCTCGATGGTGGCGCTGAACGCGGCGCTTCCCGACATCGCGCGCGAGACCGCGGCAACGCAGACCCAGCTCACGTGGGTGGTGGATGGCTACACCTTGGTGCTGGCCTGTCTGCTGCTGCCCGCAGGTGCGCTCGGCGATCGGTACGGGCGGCGAGGCGCACTGCTCGTCGGCCTTGCGATCTTCTCGCTGGCATCGATCGCTCCAGTCTTTCTCGACAGCCCGGTCCAGATCATCGTCGCGCGCGCCGTCGCAGGCGTCGGCGCCGCGTTCATCATGCCTGCGACGCTGTCGCTGTTGACCGCCGCCTTTCCGAAGTCCGAACGCAA
This sequence comes from uncultured Actinomycetota bacterium, assembly GCA_963711755.1. GTDB lineage: Bacteria > Actinomycetota > Actinomycetes > Mycobacteriales > Mycobacteriaceae > Mycobacterium. The sequence goes on along the minus strand of CAVQFK010000022.1, from coordinate 22,589 downwards.
CAAGGCCGTCGGCATCTGGGCCGGGGTTGCGAGTTCGGGAGCAATCTTCGGGTTCATGGGGACCGGGCTGCTATTGAACTTCTTCTCCTGGCAGTCGATCTTCTACGCGTTCGCAGCCGCGGGGCTGCTCATGTTCGTCGCGACCTGCACCATCTCTTCCTCCCGCGACGAAACCGCCACTGCGGTGGATTGGGTTGGTGCGGCGCTGATCGGTGCGGCCGTCGCGGTGTTCGTGTTCGGCGTCATCGAAGCACCGGTACGCGGATGGACGCACCCGGTCGTCTGGGGCGCCATGGCCGCGGGCGTCTTGCTCGCGGTGGCGTTCGTGGTGGTCGAACTGCGCCGCAGCCATCCGCTCCTCGACGTGCGCCTGTTCAGCAGGCCCGAATTCGCCATCGGGTCGGTCGGCATCACCATCCTGTTCTTCACCAACTTCGGATTCTTCTTCATCGCAATGCAATACATGCAGTTGATCCTCGGCTACAGCCCGCTTCAGACGGCGTTCGCGCTTACGCCCATTGCGGTGCCGATCATGGTGCTTGGCGCGACGATGCATCTGTACCTGCCCAAGATCGGGCTGCGCACGGCGGTCGCGCTTGGCTTGTTCCTCATCGGGGCTGGACTTTTCTGCATGCGCTATCTCGACGCGGGGTCGACCTACTCGGACCTCGTGTGGCCCTTCCTCATCACCAGCACCGGTATCGGCTTATGTGTTGCACCAACGACTTCGGCGATCATGAACGCTGTGCCCGACGAGAAACAGGGCGTCGCGTCGGCGGTCAACGACACGACGCGCGAAGTGGGCGCAGCGATCGGCATCGCGGTCGCGGGGTCGGTGCTGGCCGCGGAGTACAACAAGGCCCTCGCGCCGGGGCTTGCCGAGTTCGGAGACCATGTTCGGGAGTCGGCACTCGACTCGCTTGCCCAGGCCCTGGCGATCGCCGGCCAGATGGGACCGCAAGGAGCGCGGGTGGCGGACCTTGCCGAGACCGCGTTCATCGAGTCGATGGACCTGTCACTGATGGTGGTCTCCGTCGTGTCGGCCGTCGCCGCTGCGTTCGTTGCGCTCTGGGCCCCGGGCCGGGACGGCGAACAGTTCCGCTTCGTGCAGCGGCTTACCGCCCGACGCTTAGACGATGAACTCGGCGGCCCGGTGACCGATCATCACGATGGTGGCGTGCGGACCGCGGCTGGTGATGGTGGGAAGCACCGAGCCGTCGACCACCCATAGTCCCTCGACGCCGCGAACGCGACACCGCTCGTCGACGACGGCGGCGGGATCGCTGTCGAGTCCCATTGGCGCAGTGCTGGACAGATGTTGCGACGTCGACCACGAGTGGTCGCCGACCATCGCCGTCGAAGCGGCAAGTTCGCGAGCCAGTTCGGTGCCTGCGCGCAGCGCCGCGACATCGTCTGGCTCGCTGTCGTAGCGATGTTCGATGACCGGCGACGTCTCGGAATCGGCGGACGCGAGGCCGACCCGGCCCCGGCTCCGTGGCTGCATCAACGCCACCCCGAGATGCGGGCGGTCGGCGGGATCGTCTCGCCGACCGCTGATCATCGCACCGAATCCCGCTGTATACGGCCGGATTTCGATGCCATCATCGGTCGTCAGGACCGCTTCCAGTGGGGGCAGATCGTGTGTCGCGGACCAGTCCACGGGAACCACCCATTCGGGATGGTCCACACTTGCGCTGCCGACGGGAAGATCGACGAGTACCTGCACACCGGCCTCTCGCAACGTTTCCTTCGGCCCGACACCGGACAGCATCAGCAGGTGCGCGGATCCTATCGCCCCTGCGCACAACACGATTCGGTCGGCTGTCAGGTCAGTCCTGCCGTCGGCGCCGACACATTCCGCCCCGACCGCCCGCCCGTTGACGATCCGGATGCGGCCGACCCGGGTGTTGGTGAGCAACGTCAGGTTGGTGCGGTCCATCGCCGGTTGCAGATATGCACCGCCGGGACCAACCCTGGTGCCCCCGTTGATGTTCAGCGGAACCGCGCCGACACCCGGCGGCAACGGCGCCTCGGGTGCGGCGCCGTTGAGATCGTTGATCCACTGATAGCCGGATTCAGTTACCGATTCGACGAATGCCGCTGTGCAGCCATCGAATTCGGCTACCCTTCGCACCGCGATCGGACCGTCGGAGCCATGCAGCGCGTTGGCGAAATCCAGGTCGGTTTCGATCGCCGTGAAGTGCGGCAGGACGTCGGCCCACGCCCATCCCGGCAGTCCCCAGCCGTCGAAGTCCGAAGGAAGGCCGCGGCAGAAGTAGCCGCCGTTCACCGCTCCCGATCCTCCGACCGCCGCGCCGCGCATGATCTGAGCACGTCGTCTCGGCGCGTCGGTCAGTGTTGTCGGGTACCGGCGCACCACCGAGCTGGCGTCGCCGATCGGCAGTCGTAAGCCGTCGCTGATCTGGGCCAGCACGCGGGGGTCCGAGGGTCCGGGACCTGATTCGACGACGGTGACGCGGCATGCCGGATCGGCGGAAAGCCGTTCGGCCAGAACAGATCCTGCGCTGCCTGCGCCGACAATCAGGACGTCGCTGCGCACGCGAGGAGCAGGATAGGAACTGTGCAAGGTGCCACTTCAGGTCCGGATCTGGGGCTTGAGCGCCCCGGCATTGCGCTCGCGCACCACACCGATCCACAGGCCGGTGCCGTAGGCGATGTCGTCCAGTCGCTTCAGCAGGATGTAGCTGACCAGCCCGACCCGTTTGGTCTCGTCGTCGGCGTTGCCGTTGCGAGTGATCCAGTCGACAACGCCGTCGATGATCGCGGCCACCAGCACCACGTGACGGCATCGTCGCGACAGCAGCGCCGCGATGAACGCGATCGGCCAGTAGTGCCGACATATCGCCGACGCCAGCTGCAGGGCGGCCGACCACAGGCCGTGCGCAGCCACCACGGCAACTTCCTTGGGCTCGGTCTCCACCGTCGACAACGATCTGGCGATGCGACGGCCGGTGATCGCCGCGACGACCATCGACGCCAGGTACCCGATGCCCGATCCCATCGCCAGCAGTATCCACACCACGAGCGTCCATCCGGAGATCACCAGCGGAGCCGTCTTGCCGGGATGGCGGACCGTCAACGGAGCGGCGGATTCACCGTAGAAAGACTTGCGCGCGAACCACTCTCGCAGTTGAGTGCGGTGATCGTGGGCCACCATCGCGACGGGTTCGTAGCGTAGCCGCGCGCCTGCCTCGATGAACCGCCAGCACAGGTCGACATCCTCGCCGGACTTGAGCGTCTCGTCGAATCCGCCCACTTCCTTGAGCACCGACCGGCGACAGATAATCGCCGCGCTCGGGACATACGACACCGAGCCGTAGGGCATCACCGGCGCCTCGCGCAGGCCGAGGTCGAGCGACGAGCGCACCGCCTCGTAGCGGGCGACCAGGTTGTCGGCCTGTCGCAGCCCCACGATGCGCGGCGCGACCAACGCGACGGCGGGGTCGCAAAAGTGACCGAGCAGCGCCTCCAGCCACCCGCGCCGCGGCACCACGTCGGAGTCCAGGAACGCCACGAAGTCGGTGTTGCACGCCGCGAGGCCGGTGTTGCGCGCCGCCGCCGGGCCCTTGCTGCGGCTATGGCGCAGCACCTGGATATCGCAATGCATACCGGAGAAGTCGTTCGTCTGGATCGCGTAGGCCGAGCCGTCGTCGACCACGATGACCCGCAGTCCGCGCAAGGTTGCCACCAACCGGCGCAGGCCAGAAATGTTGTCCCGCACCGGGATAACGATGGTGAGATCGCGATGTGATGGCCCTGTCGCCGGCCGCGGATGGGCGACGGTCGCGTCGAGCAGCGTGCGGGCGAGCTGTGCGCTGACCGCGTCGTGCACCTCGAGCCTGCCGCCGTTGAGCATCGTCTGCGCGGCGGGCGCCAAGCGCAGCAGCCGGGTCGGGGAACCACCGAGGAGCGCGGAGCCCTCGCCGAGCACCTTCACCCGGCGATCCACCTGCACGGCGAACCCGTCAGGCAGTCGGGGTCCCGTCATGTCAGCATCCCGTCCCGATCGGGCACCCACCTGGTGATTCGCTGCAAACATCCGTCGACCATCTCGGCGAAGATGCGCTTGCCCTCTTCGGCCGTCGCGGTGGTGGGATCGCCGAGCACACCCACCTCACTGACCGCGGCCACGCCTCCGCGGCGCATGCTGGGCATCAGATCGGCCAACGGCGCACTGTTTCCTGGCAGCCGTTCATCGATCCAGACATCCTTCGGCGAAATATGTAGCAATACAGACGTTTCGGTGTGGCCGGCGTGCGCGTCGGCGTTCGCCACGGTGCACGAACACCAACTTACGTCGCGACCCTCGTACTGAAGCAAAGCCGCGGCTGCGGCCAACGCCTCTACGTTACCGCCGTGCCCATTGACAAAGACGAGGCGTGACGCCCATTGAGCTGCCGATCGGCCGAACTCGACCAGCAAAAGACGCAGGGCTGAGGTGCCGATCGACACGGTGCCCGCGAAGCCCTCGTGCTCGCCGCTGGCGCCGTACCCGATCGCCGGTGCCAGCACCCAGCGCTGCGCATCGCCGTCGGCCAGCCGTTGCGCTACTGCGTGGGCCACGGCCGTGGCAATGCGGGTGTCGGTGTCCAGCGGCAGGTGGGGACCATGCTGCTCGGTGGAGCCGACCGGAACGATCAACGTGGGTGACGTGCTCTGCAGCTGCCTCGACGTTGAGTTCCCGAGCTCGCTGGGAAAAGCCACCCGCCGATGGTAGGCCGAATTCACCTGGCGTGCGCCAATTGTTGGCGCATGCGCAGCAATTGATTTCCGAAAACTTTTCCCGGCCGACAACCGGGGTGCCACGCCAGTCCCCTCCGCCACGCCTGTCCCAGGTCGTTCTGCGGTGCCGACAGCAGGTCGGTCAGGCGTCCGGGCTGCTTGGGACGCCGAGAGCGCAGGTGAAGCCCGCCGGGACGAGCACATCGCCGGGAACAAGATCGTGAACCGACGCGCGACCAAGGCCCATCAGTGCCGAGTCGATGCCGCCCCGCAACACGTCGAGCACATTCTCAACACCCGCCTGACCGTTCGCGGCCAGACCCCACAGGGACGCCCTGCCGATCATGACTGCCCGCGCGCCCAGCGCGACGGCCTTCACCACATCGCTCCCGCGCCGGATGCCGCCGTCCAGCAACACCTCGATCTCGTCGCCGACGGCCTCGGCGATGGCAGGAAGTGCCCGGATTGACGCCGGCGTCCCGTCCAGGTTGTTACCGCCGTGGTTGGACACCGAGATTGCCGAAACGCCCGCGTCCACCGCACGTTTGGCGTCATCGACGCGCATCACACCCTTGAGCATGAACGGACCGCCCCACAATTCGCGCAGCCAGGCGATGTCCTCCCAGGTCGGCGGGGGGGTGCCCATCCACTCGCCGTAGGCGGCGAAGAACGGGGGACCGAGTTCGCCGCGCGGGGCCTGGTTGGGCACCCGCAGGTCCGGCGGGCGGATGTTCTTGGCCCACTGCGCGAGGTACCGGGGCCTGCTCAGAAGCTCCGGCAGCATACGCACGACCGTGCCCACGCTCATTTTTTCGGGGATCTTCGGGCTACCCCAGTCGCGACCGTGCGAGAAGCTCCAGTCGGTGGTGACGATCAGGCCGACCGCACCGGCTTCGCGCGCGCGTTCCACGCGCGCGGCGATCGCGTCGCGGCCGCCGAGCCAGTACACCTGGAAGAAGAGCTGTGGGTTGGCGGCGATGACCTCTTCGATCGGCTTGCTGGCGAACGACGACAGGCCCATTGCGGTGCCGCGCGCGGCGGCGGCCCGTGCCACGGCGACCTCACCGTCAGGGTGCACGGTCTGCACACCCGTCGGCGATATCACCACTGGCAGCGAAATATCCTGTCCCATAACGGTTGTTGCGAGGTCGCGCTTCTCCAGCGCACCGATCACATGTGGTGCGAACCCCAGCTCGGCGAACGCCTCGACGTTGTCGGCGACGGTCACGCCCTTCTCGCTGGCCGCCACGAGCGCCGCATACACCGACTTGGGTAGGCGTTTTTTGGCGGCCTCCTGGCAGATGCCTACCGTTTCAAACCACTGTTCCCGTGCCATGACTTATACCGGGCTTTCGTTACAGAGCCGAGCAGGCGGCTTGGTGAGCAGCTTGAGCATGACCGGCGCGCTGCGCGAGTGGTCGACGCTCGACTTGGGCTTGTCCCGCTCGCGGGCCAGCGCGGGCGCGCCGTATCCCTCCACGCACTCCGGGTCGGGACCGTCGAGCGGCAGACCGGTGAAGAACTTCGCAGCCATGCATCCGCCGCGGCAGCTGTCGTAGTGTCCGCAGCTACCGCATGCACCGGCAGACTGCGGTTCGCGCAGTTCGAGGAACAGCGGCGAGTTCTTCCAGACGTTGTCAAAACCGTTATCGGACAGGATGTTTCCGGCAAGGAAGCGGTCGTGGATGGCGAATGGGCACGCGTACACGTCGCCGACCGGGTCGATGAGACAGACCACGCGACCGGCGCCGCACAGGTTCAGGCCGGCCAGCGCCCCCGGCTCGCCAAGCCCCGAAAGGTGGAAGAAGGAGTCGCCGGTCAAAATGCGATCGCCCTTGGCCACCAGCCAGTCATACAGCTGCACCTGCTGCTCGGCGGTCGGATGCAGGTCATCCCACACGTCGGCGCCGCGACCCGATGGGCGCAGCCGGGTGATTCGCAGAGTGGCGCCGTAACGCGCTGCCAGAGCGGCGAATTCGTCAAGCTGGTCAACGTTGTGGCGGGTCACCACCACCGAGATCTTGGCGTCTTTGAAGCCGGCGTCGGCAAGGTTCTCGAGCGCGCGGATCGCCATCGCGAAGGAGCCGTTGCCCCGGACCGCGTCGTTGACCTCTGCCGTCGCACCGTCGAGGGAGATCTGTACATCGACGTAGTCGCTGGCGGCCAGCCGCGCGGCGACCTCGGGCGTGATCCGCACCCCGTTGGTGGAGAACTTCACCCCGACGGAGTGGGCGGTGGCGTAGTCGACGAGCTCCCAAAAGTCAGGCCGCACAGTGGGTTCGCCGCCGCCGATGTTGACATAGAACACCTGCATGCGCTCGAGCTCATCGATGATGTCCTTGCACTGCTGTGTCGTCAGTTCGCGCGGGTCACGCTTGCCCGACGACGAAAGGCAGTGCACGCAAGCAAGATTGCAGGCATAGGTAAGTTCCCATGTCAGGCAGATCGGGGCGTCCAGGCCATGCTCGAACTGCTCGACGAGGCGTGGGACTGGTTGGGTTGACGTCATTGAGGCACCAGCATCTTCGATTGAGCAAGCACACCGAGTGCATGCAGATAGGGGGCCTGCTGCGCGTCGTCGATACCGGCGGCGCGGCAGGCGGCTCTGGCGTCGGGGTGATCGCTCAGTGAGTTGACCACCTCGACGATCGTCCGGTTCTTCAGGAACGACAACTTGCGCGTGCCGAAGTGATACAGCAGCGCACCGAACGGTTCGGGCCGGACGGCTACCTGACGGTGTAGCCGCCAGCTGACATCCGGATCGAACACCACAGGCGCCGGCATGGGTCAGTAGACCCCACACATCCCGTCGATCGACACCTCTTCGACGAGGGTCTCAGTGACCAGCTCTTCGGTCTCGACCTGCTGATTCGGCTCCATTAGCGTCCACCTTTCGTTACACAGGATCTCGACAATTGTGATCGAGATCGCAATAATATGGCATCGAGTGCCGAAATGAAAGGGGGCAAGCGGTGGGGTCGGAATCCGGGCATCGTGTCGGCCGTCGGCGCTCGACCACCTGGGACCACATCAGCAATGTCGCGATCGATCTGTTCGCGGCGCGCGGCTTCGACGAGGTGAGCGTCGACGACGTTGCCGAGGCCGCAGGAATCGCCCGCCGCACGCTGTTCCGCTACTACCCGTCCAAAAGCGCCTTGCCCTGGGGCGATTTCGACGCGCACCTCGCCCACATGCGGGACCTGCTGTCCGATCTGGACCCTGACGTGCCCGTCGGTGACGCCTTGCGCACAGCGCTGTTGGCGTTCAACAGCTTCGACGAGCAGGAGACCGCCCGGCACCGGCAGCGGATGCGCGTCATTCTTCAGACCGCTGCGCTGCAGGCATATTCGATGACGATGTATGCCGGCTGGCGAGCCGTCGTCGCGGCATTCGTCGCGCGGCGGCTCGACGCCAAGGCAGCCGACCTCGTCCCACAGACCGTCGCGTGGACCATGCTCGGCGTCGCGCTTTCGGCCTACGAACACTGGCTTGCCGACGAGTCGGTTTCGCTGGAGCAGGCGCTCGGCGATTCATTCGACACGGTCCGGCCGGGGCTGGACGCGTTGAAGCGACCCTGACCGCCCGTGCGCGAATTACGGTGACGGGCAGGCCGCGAGAAGCAGCTCCGCCAGCTTGGCGCTGGCAGGCCCGATGTTCGAAGGTCCCGCCGAGGCGAGGTAGATGGTCCAGATCAGCGCAGGCCGCACCGCCACCGCCCGGAGGTCGGGATAGCGGGCCGCTTCGCTGGCGGGCATGAAGATGGTGCCGAGACCCTGCCGAACCAAGTCTGCGGCGATCGAGTACGAGGCCGACACTTCATAGGGTGTCTGCGGTGTAACGCCCGCCTCGGCGAACGCGTCGTCGACCAGTCGCCGCAGACCGAACTCGACGGGGAACCCGATCAAGTCTTCCGTGGCGAGCTCGGTAAGCCCGACATGGTCACGCTGGGCCAAATGATGGTCGGGCCTGCAGACGTACATCATCGGCTCCTCGGAAAGCAGCCGCATCTCGATGCGGGCCGGAAACCGGTCCGGTGCCGACACCAACGCCAGGTCGAGCGAACCGTCGGCAATCGCGGACAAATACGCCATGGAGCCGGTTTGACTCTGCCGCAGCCTGATTCGGACATAGGGGTAGGTGCGATGAAATTCTCCAAGCACCCGGGGCACGTCGAGCGCGCCGAAGGAGATGAGCGATCCGAGTTCAACAGTGCCTGACAGCTCGCCGCGGTAGTCGCTGATCGAATCCTTGGCCAGCCGCGCGGTGTCGATCACCCGGCGCGCGTGCTCACGAAAGAGCTCGCCGGCCGGGGTCATTCGGATCTGCTGTTTGGACCGGTCGAACAGTTCGACCCCCAGTTCCTTTTCCAGCTTGCCCACCGATGTCGAGAGCGCGGATTGCACGACGTGCACTCGCGCAGCGGCGCGCGAGAAGTTCATCTCGCTGGCGACGGCGATGAAGTACTCGAGCTGGCGAAATTCCATTCTCGCACTCTATCTATTTCATAGATGGAATAGATCAATAACATTCGTTGGACTTGATGACGCCTGGTTGCTGTGATGGAGGGACTACCAACACAGAAGAGGCACTCCGATGAAGAAGATCAAATCAGCCGCCGTTGTGGCGGCCGGCGTGGCCGCGGCCATCCTCGGCCTCAGTTCCCCCGCTCACGCGACGCCGCACACCACGGTCGGCATCGACCATCTGGACTGGCTCGATGACATCCGCCCGAAGGTGAATGTCCCGAATGCCGACGCCACCGTCAAGCACCGCGAGATCGTCTTGCCACTAGGACCGGGGTAGATCATGTTGGCAGCAGGGAACGTGAAGGTCACAGACCTCCTATCCGCCACCCCGCCCTGGATTCCAGAAGGTGCACATGGGATGACGCAACTTGTCGAACTCCCACCCGCGGACGCCGGTGTGGCGCCGCACCGCCACTCCGGACCGGTGTTCGGCTATGTCCTGGAGGGCAGAATGCTGTTCGAACTCGAGGGCGAAGCACCACGCGAAATCGTTGCGGGTCAAGCGTTCTGGGAACCTGGCGGCGACGTGGTGCACTACCAGGCCGCGAACCTGGAGCAGAATGAGTGGACTCGCTTTATCGCGGTGTGCATCTGCGCTCCCGGCGTCGACATGATCACCATGCTCGAACCGGACGAGATCATCGCGCGCGATCATCTGCGCCACCCCAGCGTCCGCAAGCATGCTGGCTGACGCTCACCACAGGAAACGAGGTTTGGATATGCAAGCGATCGTCGCGCGGGACCGCGCAGCAGGCATCTCGGGGCTTTCGCTGGCCGAGATGCCGTACCCGCACGCCGCGGAGAACGACGTCGTCGTCCGCGTACATGCAGCAAGCTTCACCAAGGACGAACTCGAGTGGCCGGGCACGTGGGTGGACCGCGCGGGGCGTGATCGCACACCAACCATTCCCGGGCACGAACTGTCGGGCGTCGTCACCGAGTTAGGTTACGGCACAACCGGTCTGGAGGTCGGTCAGCGGGTATTCGGCCTCACCGACTGGGCCCGCAACGGAACCCTCGCGGAATACGTCGCGGTCGAGGCTCGTAACCTCGCGCCACTGTCGGCAGGCATCGATCACACGCAGGCTGCGGCGTTGCCGATGTCCGGACTGACCGCGTGGCAGGGGTTGTTCGGCCACGGGGCGCTGACAGCTGGTCAGACGGTACTGATTCACGGCGCCGCCGGAACAGTCGGTTCGATCGCCGTGCAACTGGCACACGAGGTGGGAGCACGCGTGATCGGAAGCGGGCGCACCGCACAGAAGGACACGGTGCTCGGTCTCGGGGCCGACGCCTTCCTGGATCTGCAACAGGATCGGCTGGAAGACATCGGCGAAGTCGATGTGGTGTTCGACGTGATCGGCGGCGAGATCTTGGACCGCTCGGCACAGTTGGTGCGTTCGGGCGGCGCCCTCGTCACCATCGCCGAACCCCCGCGGGTGCGGCCCGACGACGCGCGGGCGGTCTTCTTCGTCGTCGAACCCGATCGCGCCGGTCTCGCCGCCCTTGAGGTCCGGCTACGCGACGGGCGGCTGCGTCCGATCGTCGGAGCGGTGCGCCCATTGGCAGAGGCGGCATCGGCATTCGCCGAACGTCCCACCCATGGCAAGACGATCATCCGAATCACCGAAGAATAAAACTTCGCAATGGGGCGTCGGAGTTCGGGCGCCAGCGGCGACGATAAGGGTGTGAGCGCCGAAACCGAAGGCACCGACGCTCCGCGGCAACTGCTCGCGGCCTACGACGAAGCACTACCGGTTGTTTATGGATACTTCGTCCGGCGCTGCGGCGACCGCGGAACCGCCGAGGACCTGACGTCGGAAACCTTTCTGGCGGCGATGGACGCCGCCCGCAAGGATGTTCCGCCGCCGATGACCGTGCCGTGGCTGCTTGGCGTGGCACGCCACAAGCTCGCCGATCACTACCGCCGTCGGCACGACCGGCTCTCCGTGCCGGTAGCCGAACTGCCCGAGCCCGTCGACCCAGCGGACGACTGGGACGTCGAGCTCGATCGCATCGTGGCGGAGAGCGTGCTGGCCAAGTTGTCCGAGCAGCACCGCACCGTGCTGGCGCTGCGCTACATGGACGACTGCTCGGTGCCCGAGTGCGCCGAGCTGATCGGACGCACCGTGCACGCCACGGAGGCGCTGCTGGTACGGGCCCGCCGGGCATTCAAGAAGCAGTATCCGGAGCCGGAAGGAGGGACGTCATGAACAACAGCTACGACCCGATGTCCGTGCTGCATGGCGACGAGCTTCCGATTGCGCCCGATCCGGGTTTCGCGGCCCGGCTGCGCTCACGCCTGGAATCTGCACTGTCGCTTCCAAATCGAACCCGAGGAGTGGAAATGAGTGGCGCCGACACCGCAATCGCAGACCTGACCGAGACAACAACCACGGTGGCATCTGTTCCACCACGCCCGGCAGCGGTGCCGTACCTCTCCGTCGCCAACGCTCGCGAGGCTATCGCCTGGTACGTCGACACTTTCGGCGCGACGGTCGTCGGCGAACCGTACGAGATGGACGACGGCCGCATCGGCCATGCCGAGTTGGCGATCGGCGGCGGCGTGCTCTACCTCGCCGACGAATATCCCGAGCTTGGGCTCAAAGCGCCTGACCCGCAAGTGTCTTCGGTGAGCCTGATGCTGTTCGTGCCCGACACCGACGCGACACTGGAGCGGGCCAGGGAACGTGGCGCGCAGGTGCAGCGCGAGCCCGGCGAGAACTACGAAGCCCGCAACGCGACCATCGTCGACCCCTTCGGGCACCGGTGGATGCTCAGCGGACCACCCACCGGCGCGGCGACGCCGATTCAGCACGGGGACGTCGGATACGTCTCGGTGTGGACGCCGGACGCCGACCGGGCCGCGGCCTTCTACGGCCACGTCTTGGGCTGGACGTACGATCCGGCGACCCATCAGGTCACCAACACCAAGCAACGCATCGGGATCTTCAGCGTCCCCCTAGCCCAGGGAATGCTCTGCTGCTACGCGGTAGCCGATCTGGCAGGCGCCCGCCAGTCGATCCTCGACGGCGGCGGTCAGGTGGGCGAGCTACAGGAGTTCGACTTCGGCACCGTGCTGGATGCCACCGACCCTGCGGGCACCTCGTTCGCCGTATTCTCCCCTGCGCCGGGCACACGCCGTCCTGAGCTCAATGGTGCTGGCCCTGGCGAGCTTTCGTACATCACCTACGAGGTTCCCGACTCCGCGGAGTTCAAGGCGTTCTACAGCAGGATGCTGTTCTGGGTGTTCGAGCCGGGTTCCATCAACGACGGCTGGCAGGTCAACGACACCCACCCGATGGCAGGCATCGCAGGAGGCAGCGCAAGGGCGGTCACCGTCCCGATGTGGGCAGTGGCCGATATCGACGCCGCGGTGGCCCTGGTGCGGGAGGCGGGCGGCACCGTCATCGAGGAACCGTCGCAGCAGTCCTACGGAAAGATGGCGCACTGCACGGACGACCAGGGCGGCCGCTTCTACCTCGGCGAGTTCTAGCAGTGATTTCGGCGCGCTTTGGTGCGCTCAGCGCCACTGAGCGCGCCGAAATCGCTTAGCCAAGGACGTCGGCGATCGGTGCGCCCGCGGCGATCTTGGCGCGGGACTTCATCACCTTGCCCGGCATCCCGCCCCCGACCACGCCCGCCACCACGCCGTCGCGCTCGTAGTACGCCAGGAACTTGCGGCCGTCATCCTCGACGATGTGTACGACGTCGCCTGCCTCCGGTTCGCCAAGGCATTGGATCTTGACGTCGTACTGATCGCTCCAGAAGTACGGCACGGAAACGGCGGCTGGGGCGTCCTGCCCGAGCAGCGCAGGCACAAGGGCCCGCGCCTGGTCGGCAACGTTGCTCCAATGCTCAACGCGCACTTGGTGTCCCAAGTTGTGCCGCCACGACGCGACATCGCCGATGGCCCAGACGTGCGGCGCACTGGAACGGCCGGAGGCATCGCACACCACGCCGTTGTCCACATCGATTCCTGTGCCGTCGAGCCACTCGGTGGCGGGGTGCGATCCGATGCCGACCACGACGAGATCGGCATCGAGTTCGGTGCCGTCGCCGAGCACCACCTTCTCCACCTTCTCTGTGCCCCGGACCTCGGCAACGCCGACCCCGCACCGCACGTCCACCCCTTCCGCGCGGTGCAGCCGTGCGACCAGCGATCCGATCTCCTCGCCCAGCACCGAGGCCAGCGGCGATGGTTGCGGCTCGACCAAGACGACATCGACGCCGAGCCCGCGCAGGCTCGCGGCCACCTCACAGCCGATGAACCCCGCGCCGACCACGACCGCGTGCCGCGCCGACGCGGCCTGCTGGCGCAGGGCGAGGCTCTCGTCGATCGAGCGCAGGACGTGGATACCCTCGATGTTCGGGAACGACGGAATGCGCTTGGGCACCAAGCCTGTTGCGATCACCAGCTCGTCGTAGCCGAGCTCGCCGCCGTCGGACAACGTGACCGTCTGCGCGGCGACGTCGATGGACCGTGCCCCCTTACCGAGCAGCACGGTGATGTCGTTGTCGTCGTAGAACTCCGCTGGCTTGAGCGTGACGTCGTCGGTCTCACTGCGCAGGACTTCCTTGGACAGCGGCGGCCGGTCGTACGGCAAGTGGTCCTCGTCGCTGAGGATGGTGACCGGACCGGCGTACTCCGACCGGCGCAGCTGCTCAGCGGTGCGCGCCGCGGCTAACCCGCCCCCGACGATCACGATTCCCCCACTGGTGCTCATGGGCAGTTTTTACACGATGCGCATATTGATATGTCCGCCACCCCGCTTAGCTGCGGTCCCGGTCGATGATGTTCGTCAGCACGACGATGCTCTCGCTGCGCTCGACGTCCGCGGCCGAACGGATCCGTTCCAGCGCCTCTTCCAGGTGGCGCATGTCCCTGGCCAGCACGTGCAGCATCGCGTCGGCGGTGCCGGTGACGGTGGCCGCGCTGATCACCTCCGGAATGTCGATCCACGCGGCGCGCAACTGTTCTGGAGCGATGGTGCCGTGGCGGAATACCTGTACGTACGCCTCGGTGGTCCAGCCAAGCGCACTGCGGTCGACAACCGTGGTGAAGCCCCGGATCACACCGCTGTCCAACAGTCGGTCCACCCGCCGTTTTACCGCAGGGGCCGACAGGCTCACCCGCTCCCCGATCTCGGCGTACGTCGCTCGCGCATCGTTGGCGAGCTCGGCAAGGATGCGCTCGTCGGTCTCGTCCAAACGGTCCATGATCACCTCCGCGCAACAGATCGCTGTGATTCTACATCTGACACAACGAATCGCAGGTCAATACGCAACAACCGACGATTGATTGCAAAATCGATCCCGAATATCGTTGTTTTATGACGCGCATTCCTCGCCCCCGCCACTATGCGATGACGCCGCCGACCTTCTTCGCCGTCGAGTACGCCATCAACCCGTGGATGGACACCTCGGTCCCTGTTGACACCCATGTCGCGCTGAACCAATGGGAGACCCTGCGCCAGACCTACAAGGAGCTCGGCCACACGGTCGAGCTGGTCGAGCCCGTCGCCGGCCTTCCTGACATGGTGTACGCCGCCAATGGCGGTCTGCTGGTGAACGGCAAAGCCGTCACCGCCCGGTTCGCCTACCCGCAGCGCATCGGTGAATCCGCCGCCTACGCGGAGTGGATGGCTCGCCACGGCTTTCCGCCCGCCGACACCCGCCATTTCAATGAGGGCCAGGGCGACCTGCTGGTCGTCGGCTCAATCGTGTTGGCCGGCTATGGTTTCCGCACCGATCGTCGGGCCCACGACGAGATCGCCGCGATCGTGGGCATGCCGGTCGTCAGCCTCGAGCTCGTCGACCCACGCTTCTATCACCTCGACACCGCGCTCGCGGTGCTCGACGACACCACGATCGCCTACTACCCGCCCGCGTTCAGCGCAGCGGCGCGCGCACGCTTGCTCGAGTTGTTCCCCGACGCTATCGAGGTCGCAGGCGCCGACGCCGACGTGCTCGGCCTCAACGCCGTGTCCGACGGCCTCAATGTCGTCCTGCCCGCGGCCGCAACCGGGTTCGCCGAGCAACTGTGCGCGGCTGGCTTCAAACCCATCGGTGTCGATTTATCCGAGCTCCTCAAGGGCGGCGGATCCGTCAAATGCTGCACGTTGGAGGTACATCCGTGACCATTCTTGATGCTGTGACACGCACTGACGCGGCGATTGCCCTCGACGATCGCTACGTGACGCACAACTACTCCCCGCTGGCGGTGGTCGCGGCCAGCGCCGAGGGTGCCTGGATCACCGACATCGAGGGGCGCCGCTACCTGGACTGCCTTGCGGCCTACTCGGCGGTCAACTTCGGGCACCGCAACGCCGAGATCACCGCGACCGCCCATGCGCAGCTCGACACCGTCACGCTGGTGAGCCGAGCGTTCCACTCGGACCGCCTTGCACCGTTCTGCGAAGCACTGGCGGCGCTGTGCGGCAAGGAGATGGTGCTGCCGATGAACAGCGGCGCCGAAGCCGTCGAGAGTGGCATCAAGGTCGCCCGCAAGTGGGGCACCGACGTCAGGGGTGTGCCTGCCGGCGAGTCGAATATCGTGGTGGCGCACAACAACTTCCATGGCCGAACCACCACGATCATCAGCTTCTCCGACGACGAGACGGCACGCAGGGGGTTCGGGCCGTACACACCGGGCTTCCGCGCGGTGCCATTCGGCCCCGACGACCCGCAAGCCGACGCGATGGCAGCCGCCATCGATGACAACACCGTGGCCGTGCTGATCGAACCCATCCAGGGTGAGGCGGGCATCATCGTGCCGCCCGCCGGCTACTTGCCGCGGGTGCGCGAACTGTGCTCCGAGCGCAACGTATTGATGATCGCCGACGAGATCCAATCCGGCTTGGCGCGCACCGGGCGCACGTTCGCGTGCGAGCACTGGGGCGTGGTGCCTGACATCTATCTCCTCGGCAAAGCCCTTGGCGGCGGCGTGGTTCCGCTGTCCGCCGTAGTGGCCAACCGTGACATCCTCGGTGTGCTGCACCCTGGTGAGCACGGCTCGACGTTCGGCGGCAATCCCCTGGCAGCAGCCATCGGCACCACCGTCGTGACGATGCTTGCTCGCGGCGAATTTCAAGCCCGCTCAACTGAACTCGGTGAGCGCCTGCACGCTGGTCTGCGCGCCCTCACCGGGCGCGGCGTCGTTGCGGTGCGCGGCATGGGGCTGTGGGCGGGTGTGGACATCAACCCTGCGCTCGGGACCGGCAAACAGATCAGCATGAAACTGGCCGAACGCGGTGTCCTGGTTAAGGACACGCAGGGCTCGACGCTGCGCTTTGCTCCTCCGCTGGTGATCACCGCCGAGGAGATCGACTGGGCGATTGGTCAGTTAGCCGACGTTTTGGCCGACACAGGTTCACACTTGTCCGGTACTGAGTTATAGCCCCACAGGAGGCACCATGACCGCCCCGTCGATAAGCCTGTCCGAGCAGATGCGGCGGCGCCGACCCGTGATCGGTGCGCCGGTCGCCCATGGTGCCGCCGACCACCTGCACCGCACGATCGGCACATTCCAGTTGACGATGTTCGGTGTAGGCGCGACCGTCGGCACCGGCATCTTCTTCGTGCTGACTGCGGCCGTGCCGGAAGCGGGCCCGGCGGTGGTGATCTCGTTCATCATCGCGGGCATCGCGGCAGGCCTGTCCGCGATCTGTTACGCGGAAATGGCATCGGCCGTGCCGGTGTCGGGCTCCACCTACTCTTACGCCTATACAACGCTCGGCGAATTCGTCGCCATGGGCGTCGCCGCTTGCTTGCTGCTGGAGTACGGGGTATCCATATCCGCGGTGGCGGTGGGATGGAGCGGCTACCTGAATAACCTGCTGGACAACCTGTTCGGTGTCACCATCCCGCACCAGCTGTCGGCCGCGCCCTGGGATGCCGACCCCGGCATGGTCAACCTTCCCGCCATCATCCTGATCATCATGTGTGCGCTGCTGCTGATCCGCGGCGCCAGCGAGTCCGCCATGGTGAACACGATCATGGTGGTCATCAAACTCGGCGTGCTCGGCATGTTCATCGTGATCGCGATAACCGCATTCAACACCGATCATTTCGCCGGCTTCTGGGACTCTGGAGTCGCCGGCATTACCGCCGCCGCGAGCACCATCTTCTTCTCCTACATCGGCCTGGACGCCGTTTCGACGGCCGGTGACGAGGTGAAGGATCCCCAAAAGACCATGCCCCGCGCGATTATCGCGGCGCTGATCGTCGTCACGACGGTCTATGTCCTGGTGGCGTTCTCGGCCCTCGGGTCACAGCCCACCGCGGAGTTCAGTTCGGAGGAGCAGGCCACGGCCGGGCTCTCGATCATTCTGGAGAACATCACCGGAAGCACCTGGGCCAGCATCGTCCTCGCAGCAGGCGCAGTGATCTCGATCTTCTCGGTCACGCTGGTGGTGATGTACGGCCAGACCCGCATCCTGTTCGCGATGGGCCGCGACGGGCTGCTGCCGTCGTTGTTCGCGAAAGTGAACCCGCGCACGATGACACCGGTGAACAACACCATCATCGTCGCGGTCGTGGTTGCCATCCTGGCCGGCTTTGTGCCATTGGATTATCTGCTGGACATGGTGTCGATCGGCACGCTGGTCGCGTTCATCGTGGTGTCGGTTGGGGTCATCATCCTGCGGGTCCGCGAGCCCGACCTGCCCCGCGGCTTCAAGGTGCCGCTGTATCCCGTCACCCCCGTCCTGTCGGTGCTCGCGTGCCTGTGGATCCTGTCCGGCCTGGCCTGGTACACGTGGGTCTGGTTCGGTGCGTGGGTCGCGGTGGCACTGCTGTTCTACGTCTTCTGGAGCCGCCACCACAGCGCGCTCAATGACGGCGGCGACGGCCTCATCCCCACCGCAGCGCCGACTGAAGATGAAGTGCTCCTCCCGCCAAAGGAGTCGCTGTGACCGTTGCCGTCGGCTATCTGGCGGGCAAAGGCGGCCGGTCCGCGTTGAACCTGGCGGTGGAGGCGGCCAAGACGCTGCGGACCGCGCTGACGGTTGTCACCGTGGTACCTCGGCCGTGGATGACGCCGTCGATCGCCCGCATCGATGCCGAATACGCCGAGTATGCCGACCAACTGGCGGCGAAGTCGGCAACGGAGGCGCAGCAGTACATCGACTCGCTGGCCGATGGGCTGGACGTCAGCTATCACAAAGTCGCCTACCGTTCGGCGTCCGGCGGGCTGCTGAACGCCATCGAGGAGCTCGCCCCCGAGGTGTTGGTTTTGGGCTCGTCGTCGGACGGCAAGCACGGCCAGGTGGTCGTCGGGTCCACCGCCGACAGGCTGCTGCACTCCTCACCCATCCCGCTGGCGATCAGCCCGCGCGGTTACCGCGCTTCCAAAGGCGGTGGGCTGTCACGGATCACGTGCGCCTTCCCAGCCACCAGCGAGTGCGTGCATGTGGTGGAACGCGTTGCGGCGCTGGCGCAACGCCTGAACGTGCCGATGCGTGTCGTCACATTCGCGGTGCGCGGCCGCACCATGTATCCGCCGGAGGTCGGTCTGCGGGCGGAGGACTCCATCCTCGAGGCCTGGGCCGCCCAAGCGCGAGAAGCGTTGGTGGGGTTGAAGACGGACGGCGTCGTCGCCGATGACGTGGAGTTGCAAGTCGCCGCCGGGCACGGGTGGGATGACGCCATCGACGCCGCGGAATGGCAGGATGGCGATCTACTCGCCATCGGAACGTCACCGGCGGGCGGACTGGCCAGAGTGTTCCTCGGCTCTCGCGGTACGAAGATCCTGCGACACAGCCCGGTGCCGGTCCTGGTGCTGCCCGCCTGATCGGCGCCTAGTACTTAGCGGTGCCGCGGTCCACGGCGATCTGGCTGCCCGAGATCGTGGCCGAGCCGTCACCGGCAAGCCACGACACCACGTCCGAAACCTCCTCGGGCGTCATGAATTCCTGCAGCCCCTTCTTGCCGTCGTGGTTGACCGGATGGAAGGGCATCGGCGAGAAGCTGGGCAGATACTGCGGATACTTGCCGAAGATCGCCATCATCGCTTCCTTCTCCACCATCGGTGTATCGATCGAGTAGGGATGAATCGAATTCACCCGAATCCCGAACTCCCCCACCTCGATCGCCAACGCGTTGGTGATGGCGACGACGCCGTGCTTGGACGCCGAGTAGTGCCCGTTGCCGGGAGTGGCCTTCGTGCCGGCCGATGAGCTGACGATGATGATCGACCCGCCGTTGCCTGCTTCGATCATCGCGGGCACCGCGGCGCGAATGGTTCGCCACGTCCCGTTCAAGTTGACGTCGATGACGGTGTCCCACTGCTCTTCGGACATCTCGAACATCCGGCCCCAGCTCAGCACGCCGGCGTTGGCCACCACGATGTCGAGCCGGCCGAACTGCTCGACTCCGTCGGCCACCACCTGCTGCAGCGCGGCCAGATCGCGGATGTCGACCTCGCGGGCCAGCACCTTGCGGCCGGTGGCCTCGACCTCGGCGACGGTGTCGGCCAGCTCTTCGGATGTGCCGAGCGGGTAGGTGATGGTCTGCGAGATGGGACCGCAGATGTCGATCGCGATGATGTCGGCGCCCTCGCTGGCCAGCCGGATCGCGTGCGCGCGGCCTTGACCGCGCGCGGCTCCGGTAATGAATGCCACTCGCCCTTCGAGGGGACCGCCAGTTGCCGTCACGGCTGCTCCTTTCGTGAAGCTGCCGACCAGGCTAACAGCCGAACTGGAACGTGTTCTAGTAACCCGTTCAGTCGACCGGATCGCGGGTGATCGGGCACGTCATGCAGTGCCCTCCGCCGCGGCCCCGGCCCAACTCAGCACCGACGATGGTGATCACCTCAACGCCCGCGCGGCGCAGCAGGGTGTTGGTGTGGGTGTTGCGGTCGTAGGCGAACACCACGCCGGGTTCGACGGCTACCAGATTGTTGCCGCTGTCCCACTGCTGGCGTTCCGAGTCGTATTTCGTGCCACCGGTTTCCACCACCCGCAACGCGTCGAGCCCGAGTGCATCCGCCACCACTTCGACGAAGGGCTTGGTGGCTTCCTCGACGTCGACACCGGGGTCGGCGTCGCTGGGGTGCAGGACGAACGTCTGCACCGAGTCGACGATGTCGGGGTACAGCGTCACCACGTCGCGATCGGCGAAGGTGAACACGGTGTCCAGGTGCATGGCCGCGCGCAGCTTCGGCATGCCGGCGACGATGACCTTGTCGGCCGCGTTCTCTGCGAACAACTTGGCGGCCACCTGCGTGATGGCCTGGCGTGAGGTCCGTTCGCTCATCCCGATGATGACGACGCCGTTGCCGGGCACCAGCACATCGCCGCCCTCGATCGTCGACATGCCCCACGACTCTTCTGGATCGCCCCACCACACGGTCGATCCGACAAAGTCGGGATGGAACAGGTAGATGGCCTTCATCAGAAGCGTCTCGTCGTGACGGGCGGGCCAGAACAACGGGTTGAGGGTGACCCCCTGGTAGATCCAGCACGTGGTGTCGCGGGTGTACAGCGTATTGGGCAGCGGTGGCATCAAATACTCGGTGACGCCGGTGGCTTCACGAGCCAGCGCCCGATAACCCGTTTGAATTTCGGAAGGCAGATCGCGGGTCGACATGCCGCCGATCAATAGCTCCGTCAGCCGCCGGGACGTCAACGAGTCCAGGAACGCGCGGGTGTCGTCGACAAGCCCCAAGCCGACTTCGTTCGGAACGATCTTGCGGTCAAGCAACCAGTCTTTCGCTTCCGCGATGTCCATCGTCTGGGCGAGGAGGTCGTGCAGCTCGACCACCTCGACGTCGCGGTCGCGCATCTTGTCGATGAAGTCGAAATGATCGCGACGCGCGTTCTGCACCCACAGCACGTCGTCGAAAAGCAGTTCGTCACAGTTGGTCGGGGTGAGGCGCTCATGGGCCAGGCCTGGCGAGCACACCAGCACCTTGCGCAGCTTGCCGACCTCAGAGTGGACGCCGTATCCGGCGGACGGATTCGTCACTTGTCGTTCCTCTCGCCGCGAAGGCCGCTAAATTTCGATCGTCCCAATTGCCAAGAACACCACACCGGCGACCGCACCGAGGACGATCACGCCGAACAGCACCGCCTCGAATGGTCGGAATACACGAAGTCCGCGTTCCCGCCGCGCCTTGACGTAGAGCGCGGCTGCCGGCGCGTACAAAATGCAGGACAGCAGCAGCTTGTCGACACCCGCGGCGTATATCAGGAACAAGGTGTACACCGTCGCGACCGCGGCGATGACCATGTCTGGAACAAGCGATTTGCCGTCACCGTACGTCTCGCGAGTGGCGGTCAACTTCAGCGCGTAGGCCGCCGCCAAGAGATACGGAATCAGCGACAGCGCCGCAGTCAGGTCCAGCATGAAATCAAGCGCGTCGGCGGCAAACAACAACGCGACGAGAAGCAGCGAGATCAGCCCGGCGGCCATGATCAGCGCGCTGACGGGTGCGCCGTGGCTGTTGGTGCGGGCCATGAATCGCGGCATGTCGTCCGACTTGGCAGGGATGTAGAGGACCTCGGCGGCCATCAGCGTCCAGGCCAGATACGCACCCAACACCGACACGATGACACCGACGCGGATGAAGATCGATCCCCAATGTCCGACAATGGATTCCAGCACCGCAGCCATGGAAGGTTGGCTGACGCCGGCCAACTCGCTCTGCGGCATGACGCCATACGACATCAGCGTCACCAGAGCGAAAACACTGAGCACACTGACGAAGCCGATGACGGTGGCGCGTCCTACGTCCTCCCGCTTGCGTGCCATCCGCGAGTAGACACTGGCACCCTCGATGCCCAGGAAGACGAACACCGTGATGAGCATCGTGCCGGTGGCCTGGTCCCAAATCGAAGCGAACGAGTAACTCTCGGCGCCCCAGAAGTTGTCGGCAAAGACGTCCGCCTTGAACGCGATGATCGCGATCACGATAAACACCAGGATCGGCACGATCTTGGCAATGGTGACAATGTAATTGATGACGGCGGCATCCTTGACACCGCGCATCACGAGCAACGCGAACAGCCACACACAGATGGCAGATACGGCTACTGCGATCACCGTGTCGCCGTCACCGAAGCCCGGCACCACCGCGCTCAGCGTCGCCGTGATGAGCACCCAGTACGAGGTGTTGCCCGCGCAGGCGGATGCCCAGTACCCGATGGCCGAGTTGAACCCGACATAGTCACCGAAGCCGGCTTTGGCGTAGGCGAAGATCCCCGCATCCAGGTCCGGTTTGCGCATTGCCAGACGCTGAAAGACAAAGGCCAGCATCAACATTCCGGCACCGGCGATGGTCCACGCGATGATCGCGCCGAGGACGCCGGTTTCGGTACC
>CAVQFK010000021.1:0-925884 GCA_963711755.1 uncultured Actinomycetota bacterium | reverse complement strand
CGCCCGTTTTGGATCGGCTCAATTTCGTCCGGCGAGCGTGGGCCACAGCTGCTGCAACGTGGCCTTCGGCTGTTCGCCGACATAGATCGACACGTCCTGCTCCTCCGGCACTCCCCAGTCGTTGAGCACCTTCCCCGCAAACGTCACGGTTCCGAAGAATTGCTCCATGTCGTGCTGCGTCACGCCGAGCGAGATCACGACCGTCCCGGGCTTCTCGCCCGGGCCAAAGAACCAGTAGCTCCCCGCCGCACTCACCACGCGCGGGAGCCCGAGCCTCGGTCCATAAAACTCCATTGCACCCGCTTCGCCATAATTCTCTCCAACGAGCACGGCCTGCGCGCGTTTCTCCGGCGGCAGCGAGTCGTACACGTGCGCCACGGCCTTCACGAGCTCGGGCCAGCCGAGCATGTCGGCGTAGTCCTGCGGAAGCCGGAGTTGCATTCCCTGATTGGTGCGCGCCGTGGATGTCAGCCCCGACCCGCTGACGAACACCGCAGTCGTCTCCTTCGAAAAAATCGGCAGCTCGACCGGCAGCGCGATGCACGCGTACGCGACCAGAATGGTGATCGCCGCGCCGCGCGCGGCCATCGCCCTGCCCGCCGCTGCGCCATGCAAGCCACCGCTCGAAAGCGACCGCGCCTGCAGCGAAGAGCGTGGGGTAGATTGGCCCGATGTAGTACGACTTTCCGTGGAGCACTAGCAGCAGCACGAAGGCTCCGATGCACGTCCAGCCGACGGCGCGGAACGGCCGCATTGAGCGCTGACAACACGAGCGCGAGCGCACCCACGAGCGCGAGCAAAAGCCCGGGCCCCCAGTGCAACTGACCCAGAACGAACGACCATATCGCTCACGTGCGTGAGCTGCGAGCCCTGGAGTGTCTTCATTCGGCCGACGACCGGATAGCCGAGCGCCAGCTGTCCGGTGATGCTCGGGCTTCCCATCGCGAACGCGATGACCGCAGACAACCATGGCCACGGCGTCAGGATCGCCCGACGCTGCGGAGCGATCCAGTATCGCCGCGACGAGCGCGGCACCGAAGAACAAGACCGCTGAATTTTGTGAGCAGCCCGATGCCGCACGCGACCCCCGAGTACGATCCACCATCGCGGTGCCGTGTCGAGCGTGTCATTGCTTCGCGCGTTCGCGCACCAGGCGAACGAGGGCATACAGCGCAAGCGTCCACCAGAGCTGATCGAAGATCACCGGCTGAAAAGAGGACCGCCCGTGCGCAGAAAGAGCGGGCTGAAGGCCACCGCGATTGCGGTCAGCAGCTGCGCGGCCTTTCGTCCGCCCAGCTCGCGCGCGATGAGCGCGGCGAGCAACACGAGCAGCCCGTCGGCCACCGACGACGCGAATCCGAACCGCGACGATGGAATCACCGAGCAGTGCGCGTTCCAGTTGCGACAGAATCGCGATGAATGGCGGGAAGTCCATCCGCCACAATCGCAGATGCCGCCCCATTGCCATGTAGAGGAACTCGTCGCGCTGGAATCCGTATGGTGAGAGCCAGTCCGACGACGACGTGCAGCGCAATCACGAACACGCTGAGCGCCGCGATCGCCGCGCGTCGCGAGGGGGAGATCGTTCAGGAGTGTCGCTTTGTAAGGAGTCGTCATGCGAAGGCCACCCTACGGCTCCGCCGCTGCACGGGGTTCAATCGCGCGGGGCGATCCCGAGCCAGCGCTCGAGGCCTTCGCGTCGGGTGCGGCTGACGCGCATCCGTGCGCCGCCCTTCATCTGGCAGCTCGTCGTCGCCGCCCGCGCCGCGCTGGAGTGCTTCGATGAGCTCGAGCCGTACGATCACCGATCGATGCACCCGCATGAACTCGATTCGGATCGAGCGCTCCTCGAGCGTCTGCATTGTCTCGCGAATCACGTGTCGCCGGTTGGCGACGTGCAGCTCCGCGTATGGCCCGGCCGCGCTGATGTAGTCGATCTGCACGACTGGATCGGTTTCACCTGCCCGCGAATCTCGACCGCGAGCCGCTCGAGGTGCGTCAGCGCTCAGCAGCGGTCGCCGGGCTTCGGCATTCGCGCTTCTGCGGACCAGTTGCCGGCTGTCGCTGCAGGCTCGCGAGCAGCTGCGCTCGCGCAGCGGTCCACTCTCTCGTTCGCGGCGATCGTGCGCGCGCGCCGGAATGCCTGCTCGAATCGCTCGTCGTCGAACGGCTTGACGAGGTAGTCGAGCGCAGCGACGTCGAACGCTTCGAGCGCGTACCGGTCGTACGCCGTGACGAAGATCGTCGGCGGCATCGCGCTCGACGCCGACTTCCTTCACGACGTCGAAGCCGTCTACCCCGGCATCTGCACGTCGAGAAAGACGAGATCGGGATTGAGCTCGCGAATCGCCGTCACCGCCGCTCGCCGTCCGCCGCCTCGCCGACCACCTCGACGCCCGCTCGCCTCGCGCACGAGGTCGTGCACGCGAAGCCGGCCGAGCGGCTCGTCGTCGACGATGAGCACGCGAATGGGCGGAGCGCCCGATTACCGGCACCGGCTCCGGATGGTCAGCTCTGTCATCGCCCGTTGATTCGGATCCCTCCACGCGGAGCTCCGCGCGGTCGCGCGTCGCCGGAAGCCGGACTTCCGCCACCGTCAACGCCTCTGCGTTTCGCGTCAACGAGAATCGCGCATCCGCGCCGTAGAGCTGCTCGAGCCGCGCGCGCGTGTTGCGCAGCCCCACGCCCCCGCTCGACGCATCGCGCGCGGCTCATCGACCCGGCCCGTTGTCGCTCACTCGCAGCACGAGCGTCGGCCCTCGACGAGCGCCGCGATCTCGATGCGCCCCGGCTCGGCATCTTCTCCACCCCGTGCCTGATCGCGTTCTCCACGAGCGGCTGGAGGATCATGCTCGGCACGATCACGTCGAGCGCATGGTCATCGAGCAGGCGCAGCACGTTGAGCCCGGGAAAGCGCACCTGCATGATGTCGAGATAGCGATCGAGCAGATCGAGCTCCCGTCGCAGCGTGATCTCCGGTTCGCGTGCGTCCTCCATGCTGTAGCGCAGCAGCTCGCTCAACCGCGTGATCATTCGACGCACGCCGCGCGGATCGCGCTCCACGAGCGATGAGACCGCGTTGAGCGTGTTGAACAGGAAGTGCGGATCGAGTTGGCTGCGCAGCGCCTCGAGCCGCGCCTCGGCGAGCTGCGCCTGCAGCTGCGTCGCCTGCTCGCGCCGCGCGCCGAGCCGAAGAGAGTACGCGCGAGCGAGGCCCGGCGGCGAGCACGCCGAGGTAGATGACGAGCGCGTTGAGAAATCCGAACCAGAGTGGAGGGCCATGCCCGCGATTCGATCCCGCGGGCGGATCGGGGCGCGCAACAGAACGTCCCGGAGCTCGTGTCCGAACACGCTCACGCCGAGCGCGATGACGACGCCGAGCAGCGCAGCAGGAGAAATGTCGTAGCTCGCGATGTCCGCTCCGATCGCGCACGCCCCGCGAGCGATACGATGAGTGGCGTGAGGATCGCCCATACCGCCGCTTCGGCGAGCGCAATGATGATCCACGTCGTGAGCGTCCCATCGGGCCGCCGATCGGGCGGTCCAGGATCGAAGGCGTGGTTCGCGATCGTAAGCAGCGCGTAGATCAGCCAGAAGCCCACGATGAAGGAGATGTCGCGCCGAGTGAGCGGAAAGTGCTCGAGCGACGACCCGTTTCTGGCCGTCTCGTCACGCGGATCGTGGTTGCTGCCGCCCTCTGTATTGATCACGAAGGAAGGATATGCGCTTTGGACGCACGCGCGAGGGTTGGTGTCTCCAGCGGCACGCTGGTGTGCACGAACTGCACGCGCCGCGCGAATCGACCGTTTGCGAGGCGCTTTTCTCTCCGTCGACCGCTGCGTCGAAGTCGTCAGGTGCCACTCATGACGCCGGCGGGTCGATTCGGAACACGAGCGTGCAAGTGGTGACACAGCAGCAACTTACGTCGCTGGAACACGTAGAATTCACATGTCGGGAGGGCAGATCCGCGAGCCGCGCGGGCTCCGACACTGGATGCAACACTTTCACGAGATGAGAGACCGCGATGTCGACGTTCAACAAGGGTTTCACCGGTTTTGTGCTGGCCGCATCGGTTCTGGTGCTGCTCCACACGGCGACCTGGGCCTGGAGCTCCTCGCGTGCGCTGGATAAGGCGCAAGCGGTGGAGGTCGCGCCAGTGCTCGCGCTGACCGCGAATGGCTCGGGAGCACCGACGCCAGCCAGTACCGATAGCTGTGCCGGGGCTGAACACGCCGTCGCGCGCTGACTCGAGAGACGCACTCGCTGAGCACCGGAGTTCGCGCACACGCGAACGTGCAATGGTTCCACAGAGCTTCACCGCGACGATCGTCGCACTGCAAGGAGAGACGATGAACAAGAAGCTGATCACGGTCGCCATTGTGGCGATGGCAGCAGTCACGAGTGGATACGTCCTCTATCGCCGCGCGCATGCCGATGCGGCGCCGGCGTATTGCACGGCCGCCGTGCAGCGCGGAAACATCGAGGCGACCGTCGCCGCAACCGGAACTCTGGGCGCGGTTACCACGGTGCAAGTGGGCACGCAGGTCTCCGGTCAGATCTCGGCGATCTACGTCGACTTCAACTCCAAGGTGAAGAAGGGGCAGCTCATCGCCCGTATCGACCCGACGCTGCAGCAGCAGGCCGTCGAGGACGCGCAGGCCGGCGTGTCGCGCGCACAGGCGACGCTCACCCAGACCAAGCTCGAGTACGATCGCAACAAGATCCTCCACGATCAGAAGATCGTGACGGATCCCGAGTTCAACACTGCGCAGCTCAACTATCAGCTCGCCAAGGCGAACGCGACGTCGGCGCAAATCGCGCTCGACAAGGCGCGCCAGAATCTTTCGTACACGTCGATCTACGCACCGATCGACGGCATAGTAGTCGAGCGCGACATGGATGTCGGGCAGACGGTCGCCGCGAGCCTCTCGGCGCCGCAGCTCTTCGTGATCGCGAAGGATCTCTCGGAGATGCAGATCCTCGCGACCGTCGACGAGAGCGACATTGGGCAGATCAAGGATGACCAGCCTGTCACCTTCACCGTGCAGGCGTATCCCGGCCAATCGTTTACGGGTGCGGTGCGCCAGGTGCGCATCAACTCGACCACGGTCAACAACGTCGTGAACTACACGGCGGTGGTCGCGGTCGCGAACCCCGACGGCAAGCTGCTCCCAGGGATGACCGCGACGGTGAAGTTCGTCACCGGCTCGGCCAACGACGCGCTATCCGTGCCGAATGCGGCGCTGCGCTTCAAGCCCGCGATCGCAGCGGGCGACAGCGCGAGCGCTCCGAGGAGGGCCCGTGCGAGCTCCACAGTTCGCAACGTGGCCGCGGGCGCCACGGGCGTGGCGAGTGACAGCACGCGCAAGGTGCACGAAGCGACGATGTCGACGCTCTGGATGCTCGATTCGACGAACACCCTCAAACCGCTGCGCGTGCACGCGGGGCTGAGCGACGGCACACGCACGCAGGTAACGGGAACAGCGCTCGAGGAAGGGATGCAGATCGTGATCGGCGCGAGCACAGGCACCACAACGCCGAGCGCGACGGCGACCAACCCGCTGCAGCCACAAGGCACGAGTCGTCGCGGCGGTCCTTCAGGTCCCTTCTAGTCGCCAACGGGAGAGCTCACATGTCCAAACCAGTGATCGAGATCAGCGGCGTGAAGAAGGTCTACCAAATGGGCGAGACCGAAGTGTTCGCGCTCAGGGGTGTGGACCTCACCGTCAACGCGGGCGAGCTGCTCGCGGTGATGGGATCCTCGGGCTCGGGGAAATCCACGCTCATGAACATTCTCGGCTGCCTCGACGTCCCGACCGCGGGGAGCTACGTGCTCGACGGCATCCGCGTGGATGGGATGAGCCGCAACGATCTCGCCGATCTCAGAAACCGGAAGCTCGGTTTCGTCTTTCAGGGCTTCAATCTCCTTCCTCGTACCAGTGCGGTGGAGAACGTGGAGCTGCCACTGCTCTACGATCGCGCGGGACGATGGACCGACACTCGCGCGCTCGCGACCGCAGCGCTGACGCGTGTCGGGCTCGGCGAACGGCTGGGTCATCAGCCGAGCGAGCTGTCGGGCGGGCAGCAGCAACGTGTGGCGATCGCGCGAGCGCTGGTCACGCAGCCGACGCTGCTGCTCGCGGATGAGCCAACGGGAAATCTCGACAGCAGAACGTCAGTCGAGGTCATGGCGCTCTTTCAGGCTTTCAACGAAGCGGGGATCACGGTGATCATCGTGACCCACGAGCCGGACATTGCGCAGTACGCGCATCGCGTGATCGAGGTGCGCGATGGGCGGATCATCAAGGAACGCATTGTCGCGCAGCCGCGCTGCGCAGCGGAAGATCTGCTCGTGATGGACGCCGAGGCGAGCGCAAATGTCGCCGGCGAAACGAAGGAGGCAGCATGAAGACCAAATCGCTTCTGACCATGGCTACGGGGAGCATCCTCAAGAACAAGATGCGCACGATGCTCACCATGCTCGGCATCGTGATCGGCGTCGGCGCTGTGATCGTGATGGTGGCCGTTGGGCAATGGCGCGCAGAAGCAGATCGAAGCGCAGATCAAGAATCTGGGCACCAACCTCATTGTCGTCACGCCTGGAAGCACGGCGGCGGGGGCGCGAGCCAGGGTGCGCAGACCTTCAATCGCCTCACAGTGGCCGACGCGGACAAGATCAAGAGTGACGCGACCATGCTCGCGGCGGTGTCGCCCGTGATCGTGACGCGCACGCAGATCATTACGGGCAAGGGGAACGGCGCACGGAGATCAACGGCGTGTCGACGGATTATCTCACGATTCGCGACTGGGGCGTCACGAGCGGGGATCTGTTCACCGACGATGATGTGCGCGCGAAGCGGAAGGTGGCGGTGCTCGGCGCGACGGTGGTGAAGAATCTTTTTCCCGACACGGATCCCGTAGGCAGCGAGATCCAGCTCGGCAACGTGCCGTTCACGGTGGTGGGTGTGCTCGCGCCCAAGGGACAGACGGCGAGTGGCATCGACCAGGACGACGTTCTCCTCGTTCCGTACACCACTGCACAGGACGCGGCTGAGCGGGATGGTCTTTCTCGGCCAGATCCTCGCGAGCGCGAGCTCGCCAAAGGACATGGTGGCGGCGCAGGAGGAGATCCGCGGTATCATGCGCGACTCGCACGGCCTCGTGGGCGGCGGGGCGGATGACTTCACGGTGCGCGATCAGACGGCGATTGCGCAGGCCGCGACGAGCAGGTCGAGCGAGTCCTGCCAGTAGCCGAAGACGCCGAAGGAGAGGAACGAGCCCAGCACCAGCAGGGCGATCCGCCAGTTGGCCACCGCCAGACCGACGTACGTCGCCAGGGCCGTGACCCCCAGCCAGCCGACCTCCGGCACCGGGCGCGGGAAGTTGGGCCGCACGATCATCCGCTGCAACCACTCGACGGCGCTGCGCAGCGCGTCGGCGATCGCGTTGGTGAACTGCATGAGGGGGTTGGTCTCGCGCCCGGCGAGAAGGTCGTTCTGGAACTCGGTGAGCCGGTCGTGCAGGTCCGTTCGCGAGGTCCCGGGCAGGGCTAGGGTGTCGGTGCCGTCGGTGAAGAACCAGATCACGATCCAGACCGCGACCACCGCAGCTGCCGGTATCCAGCGGCTGATGCGCTCGCGCTCGGCGACCGGCGGTGCGGCGCCGGGCTCGACCGGCTTGGGAGCGGCGGGCGCCGGGGCGGTGGTGGTCACACCTCCTCCTCCGCCACGACGACCCGCATGATGTCGTCCTCGTCGACCACGCCGACCAACTTGTCGCCGTCCATCACCCGGACCGGGTGCTCCGACGCGATCGCCGCTCGGGCCGCCTGGCGCACGATGGTGGTGACCGGCAGTGCGGGACCCTCGAGCGACTCGCCGTCCCTGGGCTCGCGCATCACCCACTTCAGAGTCAGCACATGTGACTTGGGCACCTCGGAGACGAAGTCCTTGACGTAGTCGTCGGCGGGGCGGGCCACGACCTCGTCCGGCGTACCGATCTGGATGATCGCGCCGTCGCGCATGATCAGGATCCGGTCACCGAGCTTGAGCGCCTCGGCGAGGTCGTGGGTGATGAACACCATCGTCTTGCCGAGCTCGTGGTGGAGCCGGATCACCTCGTTCTGCATGTCCCGCCGGATGAGGGGGTCGAGCGCCGAGAACGGCTCGTCGAAGAGGAGCAGCGCGGGGTCGTTGGCCAGGGCGCGGGCCAGGCCGACGCGCTGCTGCATGCCGCCGGAGAGCTGGTCGGGGTAGGACTTCTCGTAGCCCTTGAGGCCGACGAGCTCGACGATCTCGCTGGCCTTGGCCCGGCGCTCCTTCTTGCCGATGCCGCGCACCTCGAGCCCGTAGGCGACGTTGTCGAGCACCTGCCGGTGCGGCAGCAGCCCGAAGTGCTGGAACACCATCGAGGTGTGGGTACGCCGCAGCTCGCGGAGCTCGGACTCGCTGGCCGAGACGATGTCGCGGCCGTCCATGACGACCTCGCCGGCGGTCGGCTCGATGAGCCGGGTCAGGAGCCGGACGAGAGTCGACTTGCCCGAGCCGGAGAGGCCCATGACGACGAACACCTCGCCGGGAGCGACGTCGAAGGAGACGTCCTTGACGCCGCAGACGCAGCCGGTCTTCTCCTTGAGGTCCGCGCGGGAGAGGTCGGCGTCCGGCGTGCCGATGATCCGGTCTGAGCCTTTGCCGAAGATCTTCCAGAGGTTCCGCACCGTGAGGGCTGCGTCGCCGCTGGGCGGCACTCGGGTCGCGGGCGCGGGATCGGTGATGGCGGTCATGAGGACTCCTCGGTCGTGCGCAGCGTCTGGTCGTTGCGCGGGTCGCCGGGTGGGTAGAGGGGGCTGCCGTTGCCGTGGCGGTACCACGGCACGTCGGCCGGTGGGAGTGGTGTGTTGCCGGCGATGAGGTCGGCCGCCTTCTCGGCGACCATCATCACTGGGGCGTAGATGTTGCCGTTGGGCACGAACGGGAAGACCGAGGCGTCGACGACGCGGAGCCCTTCCACACCGTGCACCCGCATCGAGGCCGGGTCGACGACCGACTTCTCCTCGACTCCCATCGCCGCCGTGCACGAGGGGTGCAGGGCAGTCTCGGCGTCGGCACGGACCCAGTCGAGGATCTCCTCGTCGGTGTCCACCTGAGGACCGGGAGAGATCTCGCCGTCGTTGTACGGCGCGAACGCGGGCTGGCCGAGGATGTCGCGGGCCACCCTGACCGCCTCGACCCACTCCCGCCGGTCGGTGGGCGTGGACAGGTAGTTGAACTGCATCGACGGGTGCTGCCTGGGGTCGGTCGAGCGGATCCGCACCCAGCCGCGGGTGTCGGCGTACATCGGTCCGATGTGCACCTGGTAGCCGTGGCCCTCGGCGGGCACCGAGCCGTCGTACCGGATGGCGACCGGGAGGAAGTGGAACATCAGGTTCGGGTAGTCGACGAGGTCATTGCTGCGCGCGAAGCCACCGCCCTCGAAGTGGTTGGTCGCGCCGAGCCCGCGGCGGTGGACCAGCCACTGGTACGCGATCCCTGGTCGGGCCCGCCAGCGCAGCCCCGGCCGGATCGAGACCGGCTGCTTGGAGGAGTGCTGGATGTAGACCTCGAGGTGGTCCTGGAGGTTCTCCCCGACTCCGGACAGGTGCTGGACGACGTCGATGCCGAGGCCGGAGAGGAGCGACTCGTCGCCGACACCCGAGAGCTGCAACAGCTGCGGGGTGTTGATCGCACCTCCGCAGAGGATCACCTCTCCGGCGTCGACGGTACGGCGGAGCCGGCCGGCCCGCAGGTAGTCGACGCCGACCGCCCGCTTGCCCTGGAAGCGGACCCCGGTGGCCATCGCCAGCGTCTCGACGGTGAGGTTCGGCCGACGGTGGACCGGGTGGAGGTAGGCGCGGGCGGCGGAGAGGCGGCGGCCCCGGTGGATGTTGCGGTCAAACCGGGCGAAACCCTCCTGCCGGTAGCCGTTGACGTCGTCGGTCAGGTGGTGTCCGGCCTCCTGCACCGCCTGGAAGAACGCGCCGAACAACGGGTTCACGGCCGGTCCACGCTCCAGGACCAGCGGGCCGTCGCCGCCGCGCCAGGCGTCGGCACCGACGGTGCCGTCCGCGAGCAGGCGGGTCTCCATCTTCTTGAAGTAGGGCAGGCAGTGGGCGAAGTCCCACTCCTCCATCCCCGCCTGGGCGGCCCAGCGCTCGTAGTCCAGGGGATTGCCGCGCTGGAAGATCATCCCGTTGATGCTCGACGAGCCGCCGAGCACCCTGCCGCGGGCGTGGAAGACCCTCCGGTTGTTGAGGTGCGGCTCGGGGTCGGTGTGGTAGCGCCAGTCGTAGAAGCGGCTGCCGATCGGGAAGGGCAGCGCGGCCGGCATGTGGACGAACGGGTCGAGCTTCCAGTCGGAGTGGCCGGCCTCGAGGACGAGGACGCTGGTGCCGCTGTCGGCGGAGAGCCGGTTCGCCAGGGCGCATCCCGCCGAGCCACCGCCCACGATGACGACGTCGTACCGGTCCCTCATGCGAACCACCCCTGTACCTGGGGCCGGACGTTGTGCCATACGTGCTTGGTCTCGCGGTACTCCTCGAGACCAGCCTGGCCGAGCTCGCGGCCGATGCCGGACTGCTTGTAGCCGCCCCACTCGGCCTGCGGCACGTAGGGGTGGTAGTCGTTGATCCAGACGGTGCCCATCCGGAGCCGGGCGGCGACCCGCTGGGCCTTGCCGGCGTCCTGGGTCCATACTGCCCCCGCCAGGCCGTAGATGCTGTCGTTGGCGATCGCGACCGCCTCGTCCTCGCTGCCGAAGGTCTCGACCGTCAGCACCGGGCCGAAGGACTCCTCACGAGTCACCGACATCGCGCTGGTGCAGTCGTCGAGGACGGTCGGCAGGTAGTAGAAGCCGCCGTCGAGCTGCGGGTCGTCGGGGGGCGCACCGCCGCAGCGCAGGGTGGCGCCTTCGGCGAGGCCGGCGGCGACGTACGCCGCCACCTTGTCGCGGTGCGCGGCGCTGATCAGCGGGCCGGTCTCCGCCTTGGGGTCGTGCGGCCCGCCGAGCCTGATCGTGCGAGCCCGGTCGACCAGGGCATCGACGAAGGAGTCGTGGATCTCCTCGTGCACGAGCAGCCGGGCGCCGGCCGAGCAGACCTGGCCGGAGTGGAGGAAGACCGCGGTGAGCGCGTAGTCGAGGGCCACCTCGAGGTCGGCGTCAGGGAAGACGATGTTGGGGTTCTTGCCGCCGAGCTCCAGCGCCACCTTCTTCACCGTGGCGGCGGCCGCGGCCATGATGCGCCGGCCGGTCTGGACGCCACCGGTGAAGGAGACCAGGTCGACCCGGGGGTCCTCGGCCAGCAGTGCGCCGGCCGCGGGACCGGCGCCGAGCACGAGGTTGCCGACCCCGGTCGGCAGTCCGGCCTCCTCCAGGAGACGCATCAGAAGGATGCTGGTGTGCGGGGTGAGCTCGCTTGGCTTGAGGACGAAGGTGTTGCCGGCCGCGAGGCAGGGGGCGACCTTCCAGCTCGCCTGGAGCAGCGGGTAGTTCCACGGCGCGATCAGGCCGCAGACACCCAGCGGCTCGTGGACGATCCGGCTGACCACGTCGGCGTTCCCCGTGTCGACGATCCGGCCGGCGTCCTCGGCCGCGGTGCGGCCGTAGTGGCGGAAGACCGACACCACGTCCGCGACGTCGTACCTGCTCTCGACCAGGCGCTTGCCGGTGTCCGCGGACTCGGCCTCGGCGACGGCGTCGACGTCGCGCTCGAGCAGGTCGGCCGTACGCAGCAGCAGGTCGCCGCGCTCACGGGCGGACGTCGTCGGCCAGGGTCCGTCGTGGAAGGCCTGGTGCGCCGCGTCGATGGCGAAGGCGGTGTCCTCGGGCCCGGCCTCGTCGACCTCGCCGACCGTCGACCCGTCGGCGGGGCAGATGATCGTGCGCCGCCCGCCTGCGAGCGCACTCACCCACGATCCGTCGACGTAGAGGTCAGGCACCCGGCGCTCCTCCCCGCACACCGTTGGCACGGTGTTGCGTGATTCGCAACCAGTTGCAGTCTCCGCAACTGGTCTTCAATCTCGGAGAATCTTCTACCAAGCCCGCCACGTCAAGAGTCCCAACCTTGACGTAACCCGACCGTTGCTCATGCGCGCTGCCCCCAGCCGAGCCGGTGGGAGACCTCCGTCGCCGCTGCCACGAGCATCGGCACCGTCTCTGCCAGCTTCTCGTCGGTGAGCCGGAACGTCGGCCCCGAGATGCTCATCGAGGCAACGATGTCGCCGTGGGCGCTGCGAATCGGCGCGGCCGCCGCGGTCAGTCCCACCTCGAGCTCGTCGACAGCGACGGCGTACCCGGTCTCACGGACGTGCTCGAGCTCGGACTTGAGGTTCTTGCGACTGGTCACGGTGGCGTCGGTGAACCTGGGCAGGTCCCGCAGCGCCGCCTTGAGGTCGGCCTCGCTCAGCTCGCTGATCAGCACCTTGCCGTTGCTGGTGGCGTGCAGCGGGATGTGCTGACCGACCCAGTTGTGGCTCTGCAGGGCGCTGTTGCCGGCCACCTGGTCGAGGTAGAGGGCGCTGGTCTCGCTCCGGACCGTGATGTTGACGGTCTCCCCGGTGTCGGAAGCGAGCTGACGGCACACGGGCCTCGCCTCGCTGACCAGGTCGAGCCGTGCAGTCGTCGCCCCGGCCAGCCGCAGATTGCCCACGCCCAACCGGTAGCGGCCGCGGTCGCCGTCCTGCTCGACCAGACGGTGCGACTCGAGCGTCGCCAGCAGCCGGAACGCCGTCGACTTGTGCACCCCGAGCTCGCCCGCGATCTCGGTGACCCCCGCCTCGCCGTCCCGAGCCAGCAGCTCGAGGATCGTGAGCGCTCGGTCAACCGACTGCACCGACGCGGGAGCGGTCTGAGAGTCGTCGACCGCCGTCATGCGCGCACCGTACTCCCGCTCAAGCTGTTACGGCTGGATCGCCCGCTCATCACTGTCGTGGCCCGGGTCGAGATGGGTGGCACTCGAGACGCGCAGCGGCTCGAAGTTCTCCCCGCCAGCTGCCGAGCACACCCGGGTGGTGAGGCAGACATGGTCGCTGCCGTCGTCGAGCACGGCAATGCGTTCGAGCGACATCCGATTCGGACATGCTCGGAGCAGTGGTACGCCGTTCTCGTCGAGATCGACGTCGATGCCGGCGAACTTGTCCGTGTCCTCACCAGAGAGGGTGCCGAACCGCTCTGCGATCACGAGGTCTGCGGCGGTGAGGAAGTGCACCGCGAAGTGCTTGGCGCGCAGGGCCACGCGATAGGTGTGGTTGGCCTTCGACACCCACACGCAGTAGTGCTGGGGCGCGATGCTCGACTGCGCGTGAAAGCCGACCAGGCACCCGGCCCGCTCGTCCTCGGCCACGGTGGTGAGCACGATCAGCGGCGGGTCGGTCGAGGCCATCAACGTGTCGAAGGCGTCATCGCCCACGTGGATCACCCTGCCCGCTCGTAGCGCAGGAAGAGGGTGTCGCCCTCTGCCATGGCGCCCTTCAGCTCGAACCTGGCCAGCCCCGCACCCGCTGGGGTCACGGACACCGGGAGGGGGTCACCGCCCATGATCGGGGAGATCGAGAGGCACAGCTCGTCGAGACGGTCCGCTGCCACCAGCTCACCGAGCCACGTCGGGCCGCCCTCGCAGAGCACCACCCGCAGGCCGCGCTCAGCCAGCGCCTGCAGTGCGGCTGCCGGTTCGACGCTGTCCTCACCGGCCACGACGACGGTCGCGACCTCTTCGGCCTCGGCCCGACGTTGCGGATCCGCCGCCGCGCAGGTGATCACGTGGGTGCGGGCGTCCTCGGGCGCATCAGTGAACACCTTGGCCGTCCAGTCGAATGCCAGCGACCGACTGACCACGGCGAGCGGCGGGACAGGACCCTGTCCCTGCCGCCGGCGCTGTGTCTGGGCCTCCTCGGTGAGCCGCACCGGCCCGTACCCCTCGCGGCGGACCGTTTCCGCACCCACCATGACGACGTCCGCGATCTGCCGCATCCTGCGGAACAGCGCCTGGTCTGGAGCGGTGGACAGCGAACCGACTCGACCACCCACGGACGCCGTGCCGTCGAGCCCGGCGACCATGTGCCCGGTCACCCAGCACTCGTGCCTGGGCCGGGACCGGTCCACCTCCAGGTACGGAGCGAGCGCATCAGGAATCTCTGCGCCGCGCTGGAGACCATGCACCGGTTCACCCTATGGCGCGACAACCCTGAGCCGCGGGGCGCCGAGTCTCAGGGTCAATGCAGGGCTCCGCCCGATGCGCCGGCTGCCTCGCTGGCGCACAGTGAAGGGGTGAGGGAAAGGCCCTCACACCCACGAAGGAGTTGCCCTCACATGAACGACATCCACCAGAGCTTCGCCACCCGCGGCCTGATCCGACCGCAGCAGGGGCGGGTCCTCGGCGGCGTGTGTGCAGGCCTGGGCCAGCGCTTCGGCATCGGACCGTGGACGGCACGACTTCTCTTCGTCCTGGTGCTCATGGTCATCCCGGGCAGCCAGATCCTGATCTACCCCATCCTCTGGATCCTGATGCCGTCGCAGGAAGCGGTCACCGTTCAGTCGTCCACCACCCCGACGCCGGCCACCGGATAGTCAGCGGATGCCGGTGTCACAGGGGATGTCGACGGTGGCGTACGCGCCGTTTGTCACGCGGGCGTCCATCAGCTCACACGACATGCCGGCGTCGGCAGTGACGACGTACTCGCCGGGTGCGACCACGACCCGGTAGGTGCCATCGGCGTCCGTCGTCGCGCGCGCGACCACCTCTCCGGCCGTGTAGGACTCGCCCGGGAGCTGCACGGAAACGGTGACGTCGACGTTCGCGGCTGGCTGGTCTTCGCATGGTTCGTCTGCGGTCTCGAGGGGGCACTGCGGGCCCAGCTGAACCTGGCCCGTGAGTCCCGACTGGGTCTCGGTCTTGGTCTGCTCCTTCGGCGACTCGTCGCCGCAACCGGCGAGCACCAGGATCCCGGCGGCAAGGGTGACTGTCCGAACCGCACGCACGTGGGTGGGACGTCGCCAGGATGCCTCGCGTTCCGGATTACGACTCACCCGTTGTCTTCTCGTCACTCCCGACCGCCCGGTACTGGTCAAGGTTCGCAACAGCTGAGGCTTCGAAGTGGTAGCCGAGAAACCACCCCACCTGCTGCCACATCTCACGCTCTTCGGCAAGGGTGGTCGGCAGCCTCAAGCCGAGCCCCTCGGCAAGAGGCACCCTGCCCATGTCGACCATCGCCTTGACCGCGCTGGCCCATGCGTCGGTGGCGAGCACGGACAGTCGATAGCACGCGCAGGCCGCTACGCCACTGCTGACTGCCGCCACCACCAGGATTGCGACTTGGCGCTGGTCGCTGAGCAGAGCGAGCAGCGCAGACAGGGACACTGCGCCAAGGACGTAGAGCAAGCACAGGAAGAAGTCGACGCCTGCACGGGCCTCATCCACATCCTTCGCCACTGACTCGGAGGAGGCGCCGCGCAACTGGTTCCACATCAGCTGCGAGCTCATCTGGTAGCGGTCGTAGGAGTAGTACTCGAACCTTCTGATCGCGTTCCCCAGTCGGGTGGGAGCGATCTGCCCCTCGTCGTCCGGGTACCTCCGGAAACGCTCCAGCGCGAGGGCTCCACGCAGGTCCAGTCGACCTCCATCGCCCTGCGCCTTGGTGACCTCTTCAGCCGCCTGTCGCCGGCGGGTGACCTGCTTGGCGGTCCGTTTCGCCGCCCAGGACGAAGGCCACAGCAGGTATCCCTCGAGCACGCGGTAGAGGGGTGTCGCGAGGCTGGCGAGCGTGAGCCCGAGGATGAGGGAGGCCGACAACAAGACGATGGCCTGGCTGGCGGCGTCGGCGTTCGACACCTCGGCCAAGACTCGGACATTGGTCAAGCTCGGCAGGACCATGAGCCCGAACATCGTAAGCCCCAGCGAAGTGGGCAGAACCCAGCCGAGGATGAGCGTCCAGGAACCACTCAGGACGCTCTTAACTATCTCGGTCACTGTCGCTTCCCGGGTTCCACCAAGGAGGCAACGGCTGCGGATCCGGCCCCGGCGGCGGCCCGGCCAAGTTGAGCGAGTAGTGGTCGGCGACCACGTCGATCGCGTCGGTGGACTCTAGGTGCTGGAGCCGGTCCAGCAAGGGTGCGTACGCGACCTGAGTCTTGTCGTAGCCGAGCTCGACGAGGCCCCCGCCCCGCCATTCATCATGGCCCACCGGCACGGCGACCTGGCCCACGTCAATGGTGACGCAGACGATGTCCACGCCGGTCGTGTCTTCCCAGACAAGTCCGTCGATGTGGCCGATGACGCCACCTTCGAAGGTCGCCGACGTGTCCTCGACGGCGGGCTCGGCCAACGCGACTTCGGGCGTCTCGTCACTGTGCATTCTCGCCTCCCTGAGACGGGCGGAAAGATTGAGCATGCTCCCGCGAGCCGTGCCGATGCCATGCTCCCTTTGGGCTATTCGCCGGTGCGCTGCCAGCGATCAGGCGGGCCAGCCCACGAGCCTGGCGGCGGTGAATGAACATGTTGCCGTAGATGCTGCGATCCAATCCGAAGAACCAGAGTCCAAGCAGATCGGGTGAGCCCGTCGGACCGACGAAAGGCGGCATTCCGAGTTCGTCCAGGTCAACCAGGTGTCCGACGAGCCGTGTCAGGTCGGGTCTGTATCCAGTGGCGCAGATGACGACATCGGGGGTGCATCCAGTTCCGTCTTCGAACGACACCCGGGGGCCGTCGAAGCCCACGATAGTTGGCTTCATGGAAACACGGCCACGCTTCAACGCCTTCACGAACCCGTCGTCGACGGCGACAGTCACGCCGTCTTCGATCACGCGGCTGAAAGCGCCCTGCTCCGCACGCGGGAACCCGTACTTGGTGAGGTCGCCGAACGCGAGGGCCTGCATCACGCGCAACATCTGGTCCTGCGTGCGGGTGGGGAGCCACCTGCCGGCCACGGAGGAAACGTGAGTCGGGACGCCGCCGAAGGTCTTGGGCGCGATGTTCATTCCGGACCGTGCCGAGAGCGACAGGTGACGAGCGGAACTGCCGACCAGGTGGTTGAGCAGGTCCACGCCGGAGTTGCCCGCCCCGACGACCAGGACATCCTTGCCCGCCACGTCCGAGACATTGTGGAACTCCCCAGCGTGGTAGATGTCCCCGGTGTAGCCGACAAGCCCGGGCCAGCTCGGCATCACTGGCACCGCGTCAGGCCCCGTGGCCACGACGACGTGGGTCGCGGTGACCCCAGCCTGATCCGGCAAGGACAACCTCCACCCGCCGGCCGGGGACCGGTCGATCCGCGACACAGCGGTGTTGAATCGGATGCGTAGCGGTGAGGCAAACCGCTCGAGGTAGGCGACGTAGGCGTCACGTTTCGGAAAAGCGCCGCACTTGCGAGGGATCCGCATACCAGGCTGGTGAGACAGCGCGCGATGTGTGTTGAGGCGTAGGTGATCGTGTCTGGCGCGCCAAGCTGAAGCCACGTCCACTGTCCGCTCGACCACCAAAGCGTCGATCCCCCGTCGCCGCAGCTCGCCGGCGACTGCCAGACCGGCGGGGCCCGCCCCCACGATCGCGACGTGCTCCATCGCCTCAGCGTGTGGCGTTCGCGACTTGGTCGTCAACGTCGCCGAGCGCTGTCGTTCGCGCGTGCACGCCCTGCTTTCAGTTGAGCGCGCGGACGGTCCCGTCGGGCTCGACGGTCAAGCGTCGGCCGTGGGGTGAGTGCCAGCGCGTTACGTCATACGGACAGAGCACCCGTCTGCTCCATCCGTATGACCTAACGCGGCCATAGGCGTCGGGCGAGGAAGCGCGAAGCGCAGCTTGCGTCGGTCCGCGGCCCGGGACTGGACCTCGGACTCACCGGTCAGCGGAACACCACGGTCCGATTGCCGTGCAGCAGCACCCGGGTCTGGGAGTGCCAGCGCACCGCCCGGGAGAGCACGGACGCCTCGACGTCGCGGCCGGCGGCGACCAGTTGCTCGGGGCTGTGCGTGTGGTCCACGCGGGTCACGTCCTGCTCGATGATCGGTCCCTCGTCGAGGTCGTGGGTGACGTAGTGGGCGGTGGCGCCGACCAGCTTGACCCCGCGCTCGAAGGCCGCGTGGTAGGGGCGCGCCCCCTTGAACGAAGGCAGGAACGAGTGGTGGATATTGATGGCCCGGCCGCTCAGCCGGCGGCACGTGTTGTCGGACAGGATCTGCATGTAGCGGGCCAGGACGACCAGGTGCACACCGAGGCCGTCCACGAGCTCCAGCAGTTCGGCCTCGGCGGAAGGCTTGGTGTCCGGCGTGACCGGGATGTGGTGGAAGTCGATGCCGTAGGACTTCACCAGCGGCTCCGCGTCGGAATGGTTGGAGACCACCGCGGGCACCTCGATCTGGAGGTCGCCGTTGCTAGTGCGGAACAGCAGGTCGTTGAGGCAGTGCAGCTGCCTGGAGACCATGATCACGGTTCGGTACGGCGCCGTCGCGGACCACAGCTCGTAGTCCATGCCGAACTCCTCGGCGGTCGCGGTGAAGTCGGCGCGGAGCCCCTCGGCGTCGATCGGCGAGCTCACCTCGAAGTCGATGCGCATGAAGAACCGCCCGGCCTGCTGGTCGCCGAACTGCTGGCTCTCCATGATGTTGCCGCCGTGCCGCATGAGGAACGTGGTCACCGCGTGCACGATCCCCGGCCGGTCCGGGCAGGCGAGGGTGAGCACGAAGTCGCCGACCGGTTCGTTGGGCCGCGCGCCAGAAATCGCTGCGTCCATGGTCAGTCCCCCAGCTCCGCCCGGCGGCGGACGACGAACGCCTCGAGCTCCTCGCGGATCGCCTCGTCCAGGGGCGGCTGTTCGTACTCCTCGAGCTTCTTCTTGTAGAGCTCGGTGGCCCGGGCGGCGGTGTCCTTGGCACCGTTGCGCATCCACCGCTCGTAGTTCTCCGACGAGGAGAGCATCGGCCGGTAGAAGCAGGTGCGGAACCGCTCCATCGTGTGCATCGCGCCCAGGAAGTGGCCGCCGTGCCCGACCTCCTCGTGCGCGTCGAAGGCCATGGACGCCTCGTCGATCTCCAGCGGGGTGAACTCGTGCTGCAGCATCTGGACGAGCTCGACGTCGATGACGAACTTCTCGAACCCGGCGACCAGGCCACCCTCGAGCCAGCCGGCGGAGTGCATCACCCAGTTGGCGCCGGCCAGGAAGGTCGGCAGCATCGTCATCAGCGCCTCGTAGCCGGCCTGGGCGTCGGGCACCTGCGAGGACGTCAGCCCGCCGCCGGTGCGGAACGGCAGCCCGAAGTGGCGCGCGATCTGGCCCGTGCACAGCAGCCCGATGCCCGACTCGGGCGTGCCGAAGGTCGGCGACCCCGACTGCATGTCGATGTTGGACAGGAACGAGCCGAACACGACGGGAGCGCCGGGCCGGATCAGCTGGGACAGCGCGATCCCCGACAGCGCCTCGACGATCTGCTGCACCAGGGCCGCCGGGATGGTGACCGGTGACATCGCCCCCATCAGGATGAACGGCGTCAGCACCACGGGCTGGTTGGCCGAGGTGTACTCGAACTGGGCCTCGAGCATCCGGTCGTCCCACCGCAGTGGCGAGTTGCAGTTGATGAGTGAGATCAGGGTGGGGGTCTCCTCGATCGCATCCCGAGAGCCGAACACGATCTCGCTCATCGCGATGGTGTCGGCGGCGTTCACGCCGGAGACGACGTTGCCCATGTGGACCTTGTCGGTGAGCGTCTGCAGGGCGTAGGTCATGTCGAGGTGTCGGCTGTCGAGCGGGGTGTCGTTGGGCTCGTTGACGACGCCGCCCGCCGAGTCGAGCACCGAGAAGCTCTGGGCCAGCCGGGCGAAGTTGCGGAAGTCCTCCATGGTGCCGTCACGGCGTACGTCGCCCTCACGGACGAACGGCGGTCCGTAGACGGCGCTGAAGGCCATCGAGTCGCCGCCGATGTGCACGGAGTGCTCGGGGTTACGGGCCTGGAGGTCGAACTCGCGCGGCGCCTTCGCCACCTGCTCGAGCACGAAGTCGGGGTCGAGGAAGACCGTCTTGTCCTCGACGCGCTGCCCGGCCTGGCGGAACAGGTCGAGGGCCCGGTCGTCCATGAACTCCACGCCGATCTCGCTCATCAGCCGGCGCCAGCCCTTGTCGAGGGTGGCCATTGCCTCCTCGGACAGCACCTCGTAGCGCGGCATCTGGTTGCGGAACATCGGTCCTCCTGTCTAACCTCATCATGTGGGACCACAGTTCCACATCATGGAACCTGAATGGAACCCCCCCATCCGAGGAGGCGGCCGTGCCCGACCTGAGCACCGGCAGCGGCACCCAGGCTCTGGACCGTGCGGCCCAGCTCGTCGCGACCGTGGTGCGCGCCGACGAGGCGCTGAGCTTCGCCGACATCCTGGAGTCGAGCGGGCTCGCCAAGTCCACGACCTCGCGGATGCTCGCCGCACTGGAGCGCTCCGGACTGCTCGAGCGGGACACCGCCGGGTCCTACGTCGCCGGCAGCCTCTTCTGGCTGTACGCCGCCCGCCACGACCCGTGGGAGGAGCTGGTCCGGCTGGCCCGGCCGACCATGGAGGCCCTGGGCGACCAGACCGGCGAGACCGTGCACCTCTCGGTGACGCGCGGCGAGAAGGTGGTCCAGGTGGCCCAGGTCGACTCCCGCTTCCTGCTGGGCACCCGGGACTGGACCGAGGTCGAGGTGCCGGCGCACACCTCCGCGCTCGGCAAGGTCTTTTACGCGTGGGGTGCGCTCCCGGTGCCACAAGAGAGGCTCGAACGGATGACCGACGACACCGTCGTCGAGCCGGAAGCAATGCGCCGGGACGCGACGCGCGCCCGCAAGCGCGGCTGGGCGGTCACCCGCGACGAGCTCGAGGTCGGGCTGACCGGCGTCGCCGTACCTGTCCATGGTCCGCGCGGCGACGTCGTCGCGGCCATCGGCATCTCGGGACCCACCCAACGGCTGGAGGACCGGCTCGACGAGCTCGGCCGCAGCCTGTCGTCCCAGGCCACGCAGCTCTCCCGGCTGCTGCGGGGCAGCACTCCCACCACC
The DNA here is from genome assembly GCA_963711755.1 of uncultured Actinomycetota bacterium. Taxonomy (GTDB): domain Bacteria; phylum Actinomycetota; class Actinomycetes; order Mycobacteriales; family Mycobacteriaceae; genus Mycobacterium. The sequence goes on along the minus strand of CAVQFK010000021.1, from coordinate 904,842 downwards.
ACCACGAAGGAGGGCGTGGCATGACCACACCTGACGAGGTCCTGAAGGGTCTCTACGACGAGACGCTGGTCGGCAACGCACCACGCGTCCTTGAGCTCACCGAGGAGGGACTGGCGCTCGACATGGAGCCGCAGACCCTGCTCTTCGACGCGCTGATCCCCTCGCTCGAGGAGGTCGGGGCCCGCTTCGAGCGTGGCGACTTCTTCGTCCCGGAGATGCTCATCGCCGGCCGAGCCATGGCGGGAGCGATGGAGCGGCTCCGGCCCCTTCTTGCCGAGACGGGTGTCGAGACGATCGGCAAGTTCCTGATGGGCACGGTCAAGGGCGACGTCCACGACATCGGCAAGAACCTGGTCAACATCATGCTCGAGGGCGCGGGCTTCGAGGTGATCGACCTCGGCGTGCAGGTCGCGCCCGAGAAGTTCGTCGCCGCCATCGAGGAGCACCAGCCCGACATCGTCGGCTTCTCGGCGTTCCTCACCACCACGATGCCGATGTTCAAGGCCAACATGAACGCCCTCGAGAAGGCCGGACTGCGCGACAAGGTCTCGGTGATGGTCGGCGGCGCCCCGGTCACCCAGGAGTACGCCGACGCGGTCGGTGCCGACGGCTACGCCGCCGACGCCTCGGCCACGGTCAAGCGCGCCAAGGCCCTGATGACCCAGCGCCGGGCGCAGGTCCCCGCATGACGGAGCAGCACGAGACAGTCCTCCGGTCCGCCACCAGGGAGGTGGTGATCGGCCACGGCCGGCGGTTCTGCCTGATCGGCGAGCGGATCAACCCGACCGGACGCCGGATCTTCCAGGAGCAGCTGCGGGCCGGCGACTTCTCCGCGATCGAGCGGGACGTGAAGGCCCAGGTCGAGGGCGGTGCCGACGTCCTCGACATCAACATGGGCGTCCCGCTGACCGACGAGCCCGAGCTGCTGGCCAAGGCGATCCAGATGGTGCAGTCGCTCACCGACCTGCCGATCTGCATCGACTCCTCGGTCGTCGAGGCGCTCGATGCAGGTCTGTCGGTCTACCAGGGCCGGGCACTGGTCAACTCGATCACCGCCGAGGACGACCGGATGGCCGCGATCCTCCCGCTGGTCAAGAAGTACGACGCCGCGGTGATCGCGCTGCCCAACGACCACGACGAGATCCCGATGGAGTGGGAGAAGCGGCTCGACCTGGTCGCCAAGATCGTCCGGGTGGCCACCGAGGAGTACGGCATCGCCAAGGCCGACCTCGTGATCGACCCGCTGGCCATGCCGATCGGCGCCGACACCGGCAACTCCCTGGTGACCTTGGAGGCGATGCGGCAGATCCGCGACGAGCACGGCCTCAACATGACCTGCGGCGCGTCCAACGTCTCCTTCGGCATGCCCGACCGGCACACGCTCGGCGCGGCCTGGCTGCCGATGGCGATGACCGCCGGGCTGACCAGCGCGATCATGGACACCCGCACCCCGCAGATCGTCGAGCGGCAATTTCGACAGCATCGCCGGCCAGCTCACGACCGTCCTGAACCAGGTCGGTATGACGGCGGCCGGGCTGGCTGCCACGATGCAGGGTGCAGCAGGTATAGCCGCACAGCAAGCGCTGACGCGGTTCGAAGAGGCCTCGACCCAGCAGACGAACCTCCTCACGGAGATTTCGCACAACGTCCAGCAGGGTGGCGTGCAATACGACACCGCCGACTTCGATCTCAGCGAGAATCTGGCCAACCAGATGAAGCTCGGCTGACCCTGACCACTACAGAGAACGGAGAATAACGTGCCAGAAATGCTTTACAACTTTGGCGGCATCGAGGGTGGTGCCGGTGACCTGGATGGTTCCGTAGTGCAGACCCAGGGCCTGCTCGAAGAGGGCAGGAGCTCACTGGCCCGGCTCGCGGGGCAGTGGGAAGGCGATGCATCGATGTCGTGGCAGGAGGCCCAAACCCGTTGGGATACAAATTCGGCCGAGTTGAATCAGGCCTTGCAGAGCCTGTCGCATGCGGTTCGCGACGCGGGTCAGACGATGTCCCATGTCAATCAGGGCATCGCGGGTTCGTTCGGATAGTCGGCGACGCACGGTGGTGGGCGAGTCACCACAGATGATTGCTCGCCCACCTCGTGCGCCCCGGCGCGATCAAGTAATGAGAGGTATCCATGTCGGCCGACTATGACCGGCTCTTCCACTCCCCGGATGCGGCACCGCCGGCCGAGGAGGAAACCGCCAACACCGACCTAGAGACCGTTGCGCCGGGGTCTGCGGGTCCAATGCCAACCGGTGGGCCTGGACGCCAGGAGGCGCCGGCACCGATGCCGGTCGCGCCGCCGCGCGCGCAGACCGCCACTGCTCCACCACCTCGGCAGACTGAGGTCACCACTCAGATGCCACCCACGCAATCCACTGGGCCGCAGCGTGTTCCGAACAACGGAATGATGCGGATGCCGCAGTCGAAGGCGCCCGCGGGTGCGCGGTACGAACAGCAGCGCCCTGCACCAGCACCGGCACCGCGCCCCGCATCGGCACCAGCGCCTTCGCAGCACTTCGCCGACAGTGAGACCCGGCGGCCCAGCAAGGCACTCGCGAGTCAGCCGGCGCCGACATCGGCGGCCACCATCGGTAACCACCGGGCCATCGACGCGTTGTCACACGTCGGTGTGCGGTCGGCGGTCAAGATGCCGTCGCAGCGCGGCTGGCGGCACATCCTTTACATGCTGACGCGAATCAACCTGGGCCTGTCGCCCGACGAGCTCTACGAGATGGATCTGCACACGCGGATTCGCCGAAACGCGCGCGACTCGTATCAGATCGGCGTTTTCGGCCTGAAGGGCGGCGTCGGAAAGACGGCGGTCACGGTCGCACTCGGGTCGTCGCTGAGCAAGATCCGCGGTGACCGGATACTGGCCGTGGACGCCGATCCCGATGGCGGCAACCTGGCCGACCGGGCCGGGCGTCAGTCGGCCGCGACGGTCGCAGATCTGTTGTCGGACAAGGAACTATCGCGCTACAACGACATCCGTGCGTACACCAGCATGAACGATTCCAATCTCGAGGTGCTGTCGTCCGAGGAGTACAGCGGGGCGCGTCGTGAGTTCAACGATGACGACTGGAAGGGCGCGACGAACATCGTGTCGCGGTACTACAACCTCGTCCTCGCCGACTGCGGGGCGGGCCTGTTCCAGCCGGCGGCGCGCGGAGTGCTGTCGACGGTGTCCGGTCTGGTGATCGTGGCCAGCGCGTCGATCGACGGTGCACGCCAAGCTGCGGTGACGATGGACTGGTTGCGGCAGAACGGATATCAGGATCTGCTCGGCCGGTCATGCGTGGTGATCAACCACGTCGTGCCCGGCAAGCCGAACATCGATGTGGCCGACCTGGTGCAGCAGTTCGAACGCCACGTGCCGCCGGGACGGGTCGTGGTGTTGCCGTATGACAAGCACATCGCGGCGGGCACCGAGATCCAGCTCGACCTGTTGAGCCGCACGTTCCGACGGCGGATTGTCGAGTTGGCCGCGGGACTGTCCGACGACTTCGACAGGCTCGAGCGGCGTTGACCACAGCCGCCGCCGCACCGGCTTCGTCGTCGTCGAGCGTCACGCCCGGCCGGCCATCGACCACTCGAGTCACGGTCCTGACCGGTAAGCGGATGACCGATTTGGTGCTGCCTGCGTCGGCGCCGATCGAGACCTATATCGACGAGACGGTGTCGGTGCTGGCCGATCTGTTGGAGGACACGCCTGCGGATGTGTTGGCGGGCTTCGACTTCGCGACGCAGGGGGTGTGGACGTTCGCACGCCCTGGCGCACCACCGTTGCGGCTCAACGAGTCGCTGGACGACTCCGGGGTAGTGGACGGTGCGCTGCTGACGCTGGTGACGGTCAGCCGCACGGAGCGGTACCGGCCGCTGGTCGAGGACGTCATCGATGCGATCGCGGTGCTCGACGAGTCACCGGAATTCGACCGGCGTGCGCTGAATCGCTTTGTCGGGCTGGCGGTTCCGTTGGCTGCGGTGGTGATCACGACGATGTCGATGCTGGCATGGGCGGACACCGGGCGCAGCTATTGGTGGTCGGTGGCACTCGGCGTGTTCGGCTTGGCGTTGCTTGTTGCGAGCGTGGTGTCGCAGAACCGCTACGAGAACATCGACATGGCGGAGAGCCTGATGGTCGGCGCGGTGCCCGTGCTGGCGGCGGCGGTGGCGCTGGGTGTGCCGTTACCGCGCGGCGTCGAATCGCTTGGGGCGCCGCAGATTGCGGGTGCGGCGGCGGTGGTACTGCTGCTGACTCTCGCGACGCGGGGTGGGCCGCGAAGGCGTGCGGAGCTGGCGTCGTTCCTGGCGGTCACGGCGACGGCGATGACGGGCGCCGCGGTTGCGTACGGCTACGGATGGCAGTACTGGGTGCCCGCGGGCGCGATCGCGTTCGGGTTGATCATCATCACGAACGCGGCGAAGCTGACGGTGGCGGTCGCACGGATTGCGTTGCCGCCGATCCCGGCGCCGGGTGAGTCGGTGGCGAACGAGGAACTGCTCGATCCCGTCGCGACGCCGGAGGCGTTCGACGAGGAGACGCCGACGTGGCAGGCGATCATCGCCTCGGTGCCCGATTCGGCCGCGCGGCTGAGTGAGCGCAGTCGGCTGGCGAAGAAGCTGCTGGCGGGGTTCCTCAGTGCCGGTGCGCTGGTCCTGACGGTCGGTGCGGTTGCCGTTGTGGTGCAAGGACATTTCTTCATGCACAGCATGATCGTGGCCGGCCTGGTGGCGGTCATCTGTGGGTTCCGGTCGAGGCTGTACGCGGACCGCTGGTGTGCATGGGCGCTGTTGGCGGCTGCGGTGGTGGTCCCGACGGGCGTGATGGTGAAGCTGTGCATGTGGTATCCGCAGAGCGCCTGGATGATCCTGAGCGTCTATGGGGCGCTCGCGGTCGTGGCGTTGATCATGGTCGGGGCGACAGATGGCGTGCGCCGCGTGTCGCCGGTGACGAAGCGGATTCTCGAATTGCTCGACGGCGCAGCGATTGCCGCGGTGATACCGATGTTGTTGTGGATCGCCAGCGTCTACGACATCCTGCGGAACCTGCGGTTCTGAGGCTGTTTTCATGACGGAGGAGCCGCTGTACATCGACACCGATGCCGTGAGGGCCGGTGGTAACGAGATGCTGACGGCGTTGGAAGGTCTGCAACCGGCGCCGCCGACGACGGCTTTAACAGGTTCGGATCCGCTGTCGGTGGCGATCATCGGCCAGGTGCCGTCGATCCAGGCGCCCATCGTGTTTGGGCTGCCGCTGCTTAAAGAGGATGCGACGAAGACGGCCAACGGCGTGAAGGACGCGGCGGACCGTTACGAGAAGACCGACGAGATGCTGGGAAAGCGCATCGCGGAGCAGGCGGCACAGCTGCCGGGTGGACCTGGCGCACCAGGGGCCGCCGGTGCGCCGGCAGCGAGCGGCGCGGGTGGGGCGCAGAATGCCGCTGCCTCGCAGGGTGGGGCGATGGGGCAGATGGGCCAGTTGATGGGGATGCCGATGCAGATGGCGCAGCAGGCCGCGCAGCTGCCGATGCAGGCGATGGGGATGGCGGCGGCGCTCCCGCAGGCTGTGATGCAGGGCGTGCAGCAGGCTGTGCAGCAAGTGGGTCAGCTGGGCGGCTCGGGTGACTCGTCGAAGGGCGAGCCGTCGGCCGATGAGGCGCTGCGGGCTGAGCGCGCCGAGGAGAAGCCGGAACGGGAAGAGGAGCCGGGCGCGGAGGCGGGGCAGCCGGGTAATGAACGAGCGCCGGAGACAGGCGGTTCCGGTGAGCCGCCTGCAGAGGCGGCACCTCCCGCGCCGCCGCGGACACCTGCACCACCAACACGGCCGGCCGAATCGGATGAGGGGATCAACTTGTGAGCGGCGATGTCCTGAAGGTCAATCCGGATGTATTGCGTAGCGTCGGTGCGGCGTTCGGCCAGGCTAGCGATGGTTTGGCGAAGGTGCAGGCCGATGTGCCATTGCGAGACGCGGCCAGCGCGGTGCCGCAGTTGGAGACGGCTGCGGCTTGCAACAAGGCGGCGACGGATGTCGCGGCGGCGATGACGGCTATTGCGGACGGCGCGCGCAAGTATGGCGAGAACGTGAATTCGGCTGCGCAGCAATACCAAACGCGGGACGAGGCGTCGGCCGAGGCGATTCGGAAGATCAAGATTGGGGCGGCGGCCTCCTCAGGTTTGGCGCCGGGTTAAGCAGGCGCAGATGTCGGACCCTGCTGAGATGATGGGGTCATGTCTTCGACGTACGGCGCCACGGTGGTCCCTCGTCTAGAGCGTTTTGATGCGTTGCTTGAGGAGCTTTCGGAGCTTGCCGGTCAGCGCAACGCGATCGATGGGCGCATTGTGGAGATCATCGCCGAGATCGATCGAGACGGACTGTGGAGCGTCACTGGGTGCCGGTCGGTGTCGGCGATGGTGGCCTGGAAGTTGGGTTTATCAACGACGACTGCGCACACGATCACCACTGTCGCGGAACGGCTGCAGGAGTTCCCGCGCTGCGTGGAGGGGATGCGGGAGGGCCGGTTGTCGTTGGATCAGGTCGGGGTGATCGCCAAGCGCGCGGGCGAGGGTTCCGATGAGCATTATGCGGAGTTGGCGTCGGTGGCCACGGTCAGTCAGTTGCGCACGGCGATCAAGCTCGAACCGCGACCCGAACCCGACCCTCGCCCCGAGCCGGAGGCCTCGATCACCAAGACCAGCGATGAGCACGGCTCGTGCTACAGGATCCGGCTTCCGGCTCTGGAGGCGGCCAAGTTCGATGCGGCCTTGGCGTCTCATCGTGATGCGCTGTTCGCGGAGTGGAAGCGCGATCACGGCGAGGAGGCGGAAGCGTCAGATCAGCGGCCGCCGCTGCCGAACAACGTTGATGCGTTTATGCGGTTGCTTGATGCGGGGTGGGATGCCGAGGCGGCGCGCCGCCCGAACGGGCATCGCACCACGGTGGTGGTGCATCTAGACGTCAAGGAACGGATCGCTGCACTGCATCTGGGTCCGCTGCTGTCCGATTCTGATCGCCGATACCTCTTGTGTGATGCCACATGTGAGGTGTGGTTCGAACGTGACGGTCAGGTGATCGGGTCGGGGCGCGCGACGCGTTCCATCAGCCGCCGGCTGCGCCGTGCGCTCGAGCACCGTCATCCCACATGCGCGGTGCCGGGCTGCGGGGCGACCCGTGGTCTGCATGCGCATCACATACGGCATTGGGAAGACGGCGGGGAAACCGAGCTGTCGAACCTGGTGCTGGTCTGTCCCTACCATCATCGGTTGCACCATCGCGGCCTCATCACCATCACCGGACCCGCCAACCGGCTCACTGTCACTGACAGTGAGGGTCGCGAACTGAGCTCAGGATCGCTGGCCCGGGCACCAACGCGGCCCCCGCCCGCGGTGGCGCCGTGCCGTGGTCCCCTCGGTGAGCGCGCTGAATGGTGGTGGTACACACCATTCGAGCCAAAACCACCGACCAACAACTAGTTTGGTCAAACTGACGCGACGCTGCTGATCGCGTCGGAGATCAGCACGCCGAGGTGTTGCCAGTAGACCCAATCGGCGATGGCTGCGCGTTGGGTGACGGCATCGGTGGCGGTGTGCGCGCGGTAGACCGCGAGCTCCTGGGCATGGTCGGCGTAGGTGACGAAGGCTTGTAAGTGTGCGACGCCGCGCTGCGTGCTGGTGCTCATCAAGGGTTTGGCGACTTCGAACCACAGCGCGTGGGTTTCGTCTGCGGGCGGGTTGATGTCGGCGGGGGCCGGTGGCAATTGTTCGGTGAGGTTCATGTCGTTGATGGATGCGAGGTGGGCGGCGGTTTGGGGGCTGATGACCTCTAACCGGTTGCGCCCCTCCATCGTTCCGCTGTCGGGGATGTCGTCGGGTTGGAGAATGATTTTGGCGACGCCGGGGTCGAAGTCGGCGAATTGGGTTTCGGTGGCGACGACAGCGCGCAGCGGGACGTTGTGGTGTTGGGCCCAGCCTTGGACGGCGAGGATGGGGTACGTGGCCCACTTGGCGCGCTCGTCGATGGGAATGGATTCGTCGGCGGTGGCCATGTGGACTTGGTTGGGCAGATTCACGCCGTCGGGAATGTAGGCCAGGCCATAACTATTGGCTACGACGATGCGCCCGTCGGTGGTAACGCCGGTGACCCAGAAGAAACCGAAGTCGATGATGCCGACGTTGAGCGCGGCACCGATGCGGCGAGCGAGCTCAAGCGGGTTGTTGCCGCCGGTCTGGCGGCGCAGGGCGCCGGCGGTGGAGGCGGCCGCGATGGCGTCGCGCTCGGCGCGTGCGGTCGAGACAGGTACGGGAGCGGGCGCCGCGGCGGCGGAGGTGTTGGAGGTCGAGGCGGGCATGACGCCGGGACCCACGGGGCCGGCGGGAGCGGCGCCGGGTGTGGGTGCTGCGGGTGGCGGAGTGGTGGGCGGGCCTAGAGGCACGGGGGGACTTGGAGGGGTGGGGCCAGGTGCTGCGCCGACGGGGCCGGCTGCGCCACTGCCCGGAATGCCGCCGCCGCCAACGCCGCTGGAGGTGGAGACGCCCGCTGGGGGTGGGGGAGCGGGAGGTGCGGTGGGCGATGGTGGTGGGGTGGGGGTCGGAGTGGGCGAGGTGGCAGCGGCGGGTGCGCTGAGCGGGGTTTGCGGCGTGACGGGTTGGACCGGGGCAGCCTTTGCGGCGGGAGCGCCTCCCGCAGCAGAGGGCTCGGCTGGGTTGCCAGTCGCTGCAGCGGGATTCGCGGTTGCAGGCGTCCCGCCGCCCGCCATTCCTTTTGCCTGTCGCCGCAGCGGGATTCGCGGCTGCGGCGTCCCGCCGCCGGACGAATTGGGACCAGACGTACCCGATGAGGGACCTGAAGTCGTACCTCCGCCGCCACCGGGCGAGCCGCCGCCGCCGGCAGTGGAAGTCGTGCCGCCGCCTCCTCCAGAGCCAACGCTGCCGGGTGCTGGCGATGTGGGCGGGCCGGTGTCCGGTGCGTGGGCAGGCATAGGCTCGACGGGCAATGGCCCGCCAACTTGGGCAGGGGGACCGGTAGGGTCGAAAAGGGCACGGCCACCGCCAGTATTAGCGGTCGGGGCAATGTATTGAGGTTGATAGTCGGCGCTCGGTCCAGAAATGCCACGATCGTTCGGGGAAGCTTGTTGCGCTGGAGGCGGCGCTCCAGCAGGAGGTGTCGTGGGCGGGGGCGTCCAAGTATTGAAATCCGGCACCTGCGCTGCGTGCCTTAACACGACCCCGGCATTCAAGGCGTTAGTCGCTGCGATTAGAGATTCGATGTCATCAGTGCGCTCTTTGCTCGTGCGATCTGGATCCGTCGCAATCGAACTGATTGTGGCGTGGGCATCTTCAACGTTCTTCGTTATCTCAGCCTTCGCTTGCGCGATGATATCTGCGACCCGTCGATACCAGGCCGCCGCCTTGTCAACGTGCGCGCGTAGCTGGGCCATCTTGTCGATGATTCTGCTTGCCGACGCATCACCAGCATCCGCTGCGCTGCCCGACCAAGTGTTTGGGTTGAAGACCTCCGCTCGCTGTCCGTGCCATGTTCCAATGACCCCGTCGAGCCTGTTCCTCAGATTATCGAGTTCTGTGGCGCGTCTAAGTAGTTCGTCCTCATTAATATCGGGCCACGCGGCACCGCTGGTCATTCGATCGCTGTACTCGCCAGGAGGCCTTGGCATTGCCATCGCTAACCACCTACTGCCCTACACGCAGCATTAATCGCCTGCGTCAGGCGCGTTACTGTTGCATAGAGATAGCTATCGGCACTTGTGTACCGCGGTAGCGCCGCCGAGAAGCCGCGTAGATACTGAGCACCAAGGGCCGCGAAGTCCTCGACGTAACCGTTGGCTGTCCGGGTAGCGAGATCTTCCATATGCCTACCGATATTCAGCGCCTCTGGAATAAACGGACTGACCGCCAGTCTGTCCGCCGAACTCCACTGACTCGCGGCCATATCTTGAACTCGTTGCCAGGGTGCAGAAGCGCTCTCTAGTTGAGGCTCAACCGACAGCCAGTCCGTGCAAGTGCTGTCGGCAGAAGGCATGAACCGCTCGGGGTTTGAGGGATCACCAAGAGCTGCAAGGTGTGTCGGTGCCGGTGCCGATGCGGCAGAGACGGCCGCAGACGCAGCCGAGTCGTAAGCGATCGCATCACAGATCAGGCCAATCGCGCTCCCGGTACCGCTGGCAACGATGGCCAAATTGTCGTCATGAGATGTATAGGTGCGAATCGCATCGGAATACGCCCGCCAGTAAGCAATGGTTTGTTCATAGAGTTCACGCATCACCCTGTGGGGTGTGGCCTTCGCCAGCGTGACTGTCTGATCGGCAGCTCGACGCATCGCTTCCGCTATCGATTCGAAGGTCCGGCGATGGTCATCGGTCCAAGAGCTGGCCGGAATCGAAGGGTCTCGGTTCAACCAATCAGCCTGTTGTTCCGATAGGGCATCTGCGATTGGTTTCCACCTGGAGCAGGTTGGATCCTCGGTAATGATCTCTACAGGACCGGTGTCATTCGCACTTGCAACATCGGAGGCCACACCGGACGTAGTTGGCGCGGAGGAAGTGGCAGTTGGTGAGTTGTTAGCCGACCCTCCGCGCGTGAAAAGCAATGTCGCACCGACCGTTACGGCGACCACGACGAGCAGAACAACCGCGCCCAACACCCACTTCAAGCCGTTGCCACGTCTCGGCGGTCCTGGCGGTTGTTGCGGTCCCCAAGGACGGCGAACCGTACGGCGGCCCCATCGGGGGGCCCGCCGGGGGCGGACCCCACTGACCCGGAGGCGGCGAAGTCATGCGCGCCCTACCGAATCACGCGGACCCATACGTCCACCCCCACAATTTGAAGGCCTATCCAGTCGCATGCTACCGACGGCACTACCTAACAGCTTACGAAAGAATTCAGACGGCCCTCCGCGCCAAACTTCGCGAATCCCGAATACGGCCCGACCTGTTGAAGCCGAGAAATCCGTCGATGCGCTGGTAAACAGCAAGTTCGACCGCCCCTAGTCCCGCTCATCCGTCATATCCGCCGTAATCTCCGCGACCACCGCATCGAGCCGCTCCCGGTCCGCATCGATCGACGCCGTCGCATCTGCCGTCGCATTCTGCAGCGCCTCGTTCAACCGCTGCTCCACCGTATTGGCGCCCAACCGCAGCAACCCATCCTCGATGAACACATCCTTCAGCCAGTGATGCCCATTCAGCGTCACCTCGACCGTCTCGGATTCATCTGTCGCCGTGAACGATTCGCTGTCCATCTTGCTCAGCTGCTCGTCCATCAACGCCTGCAAACGCTGCGCCTGCTTCAACACCGCCGCGACCTCAGGATGCATATCGTCCGCCACTACGACTCCTTCTCTTCCGGAGTCCCACGGCGTCGACGGTTACCAATCACGGCCTCCGTCCACGGCCTGTCCTCGGTGTACAACTCCTCGTCCTGCGCCACGGCCGGATTGCGCTTCTTCTCCTGCGGCCCGACCGCCCATGCCCGCCCCGTGCATCGGCGCCATGCCACCCATACCGCCCGCCATCGCGCCCGAACTCACCGCCGACCCTGCCGACGGTCCCGGTCCCGCGCCGACCATCGGCGCCGGCGCAACGGTCTCCGCCGTCACCGCCCCCGTCATCGGTAAGGACCCCACACCGCCGCCGCCTCCTCCGGAACCCGACCCGCCTCCACCCGCCGCCGCAGGCCGCAGGCTCGGATCCGTCGGCAACTTCGGACCGCCCGTCTGTGGTCCTCCGCCGCTTCCGCCTTCGCCAGGCCCTCCACCCGAGGGAGCACCGCCGCCCGGAGGCTTCCCGCCCTCCGACGGCTGACCACCACCGGGCGGCTGGCCGCCACCCGACTTTTGCCCGCCATCCTGCTGCTGAGGCGAGCCCCCCGACGACATCGGTGACGGCTGACCCGCAGGTTGCTGCGGCGCTGGTCCGCCCCCGCTACCCCCGCCGGAACCGGGCTGCTGCGGGCCACCGGGCCCTCCGTCATTCGGCTGAGCCGCCTTACGCGGGTCCCCGTTCCCTGACACCGGTCCGACCGGAGCCGCGCCACTCGGCGGCTTCGGCACACCCAACAACCCTTTGCCGGTCACGTCAGCGCTGTACCCCACCCGCACTTCCTCGGACTTGGCGTACAGAGCGCCGTACTTGTCCTGCGCGACGCGCAACGCGAGGCGGTCCTTGTTCTGAATCGCCGTCTGCATCTCCCGCTCGACCTCTTCGATCTCCTCGACCGTCGGATGCTGGTCCGCCCACTTCTCCTGCGCGGCAGCGAGGTCCTCCGCCTGCGTCGCGAGGTACTCGTACTGCTCGGCGATCTTGTTCAACCACTCCTGGTGCTGGCGCAAGGAATTGCCCGCTGCCTCCGCCGCCGTGCCCTCCCAATGAACTCCATCCATTGAGAACGCATCGGACTGGTCCCGCAGCGCACTCGCGAAGTCGCGAGCGTCGCCCGCGTACGTCCTCATCGGTCCGGGATTGCCCGAGTGAATGATCTGCGCCGCCGCCTTGGCGTCCATGTAGCCATCGGTATCGCCGCCGGCCATCGCGGGCATCAACGGCGGCTGTTCGACCGCGGGCACGGGAGGCGGCAGCGTCGGGGTGATCGGAATAGGATCGTTCGGAACTGGCTGCGGCGGAAACTGATTCAGCGCCTCGGACGCACGGTCATCGACCGTCTTGTACGTTCTCGCCGCGGCGTTGAACACCGCAGCCAACCGATTGGCCTCCGCGTTCCCCGACGCCACGAAGTTCTTCAACGTGTTGGCCCCTGCGACCACCTGAGCCGTTGCTGACTGGACAAACGTGAACGCCGACGGCGCCGTCGGCATTGCAGACTGGTCGCTGGTTTCGGTGGTTAGCGCGCCCGCCTTCGCCGTCAGATCCGCGGGCTCGACCCGTAGTTCGTCCCCCATTACCCCTCCTCAGGGCGCCGCTGCGACGCCCTGTCCAGCAAACTATCCATCATTGTTCCAGAGCCATCTGGTAGCGGCTTTCCTCACGCGGGTTGATCAGCCGAATCGGCAGCTGACGGTGCCGTCGGCGTATCGATGAAGTTGTGCCGCAGCACCACCCGGCCGATACCCGGATGCGGCCCCAGATACGTCGTCGAGTTCGGCCACGCCACCTTGGCCACCTGCCCGATCCGGGCGTTGATGAACCCAGCGAACTCCCCGAACTGTGGCCCCAGCGTGACGACCGCACCAGCGGCCGCCGAACGCACCACGAACTGCGTGAACAGCCGCGCGTCGCCAAGGTTGATGCTCACGTCGACGTCGTCGAACGGCATGTACACCGGATACCGGTCCGCCGTCTCCCCGACCAGCACCCCTGCCGACCCGATCGGCAGCTCATAGTGCCGATCCCTGACCGGGCTCTCGCCCTGCAACGCCGCACGCTGCCCGCCGAACAAACACGAAAACCCCCGCGGTGTAGCCGGATTCGCCAACGTCGTCAACAGCACCGTCGTCGTCGGCGCCGTCCCCGGCTGAATACGTACCCGCGTAATCGTGTGATCCGCCCGCGCCGACCACCACACGTCCGGGCCGCCCGGGGCACTGTACGCCGCCGTGAACGTGCTGCGGCCCTTGATCGACGACCACGACTCCTTCTCGAAGCTGATCTCCGTCGCCCGATCGAAGTCATCGAAACTGCGCGCACACCTCGCATCAATACCGTTGCTGGCCAAGTGATCTGCGATCCGCGTCGTCGACGCCACCAAATACCTCGCCAGACCCGCGACCCCGGTTTCCCTGCGCAGCGCCGACTTTCGCGTCCGGTCCGGGTCCGCCCGAAGCACAATCCACGTCCGCCGATTCGCAGGCGCCGGATACGGCCCCACCACTTGCTCGTACAACGCCACCAGGTTCGCAGGCGCCGTCTTGCCCACCCGGTATCCCGCCGACACCACGTCGGCCTCCAGATCCGGGCAGTGCGCCACGACCAGATCCTCGACCAGTCGGGTGTCCACGACGTCGTCGGTGAACGCCTCCCCGTTCACGATGACCGTCGGCGTGAACGGTCGCGCGATCAGCTCGATCACCGACATCAGGTGATCGCCCTGCCACCGCACCGCGACATGATCGCCGGGCATCACCGTCGCACCGACCGCAGGCGCCGACGGCACCGCGGGCGCCTGCTTATGCCGCCGCCGCCACGCGAACAGCGCCGCGATCCAGCCCGTGAACCGCCGGCCGCGCACCGTCAGCACCGCCACCAGCGCGATGATGACCGCCACCGTGATGCCGATCCACAGCCGCCCGATCTGGATGAACAGCAAGATGACCGCCGGGATCAGCGCCGCCGCCCACAGGGCATGCCCCGTCGTGAACCGCAGCCCGAACACCCCAAGAAAAGTCTTCATCGGCGCCTCAACGCCCTTCGGGCCAGCGCGCCGAGCCCCAGCGCCAGCGCCACCGCAACCCCCGTCACCACCACCGCGGTGATCGGTCCGCGGTCCGGCGGCGGCACATAGACCGGCGGCGGAATCTGCTTGATCTTGTACGGCACGGTCTTGGGGCCGGGCGGGACGTCCCACGTCAGCGCCGCGACAGGGTCGACCACCCCTGCGCCGACGTAGTTGTCGACGCCGCCGCCAGGATGCCGCGCCGTCGCGGTGATCCTGTTGATGATCTGCGCCGCGGTCAGGTTGGGGAACCGCTGCTTGAGCAGCGCCGCCAGGCCGGACACGTACGCCGCGGCGAACGAGGTGCCGCTGATCGGAATCGGGCCGTCCTCGCCCGACAGCGCATTGACCGGGTTGCCGTCATACCCCAGCGCGACCAGGTTCTCCGCGGGCGCCGCGGCGCCCACCCACGGCCCCGACATCGAGAACGTGTTCGGCTGGCCGTTGGGCCCAATGCCCCCGACCGTCAGCACCAGCGGCGAATACCACGCCGGCGACACGATGGTCTGCACTTCTTGCCAGCCCCGCGGATCGGCTGGCACCGCCGGATCGGGCGGCGGATTCTGATTGCAGTCCTGCCCGGTGTTGCCCGCGGCCACGATGATCACCGCGCCTTTGACGTTGACCGCGTAGTTGATCGCCGCGCCGACGCCGCTTTCGTTGATCGGCCGGGTGATCTTGTAGCAGGCGGCCTCGCTGATGTTGATGACCTGCGCACCACTGTTGGCGGCGTGCACGATCGCGCGCGCCAGGCTGCGCAGCGAGCCGGCCGTCTGGGTCGTGTTCGGGTCGTTCGGATCGGTGCGTGAGCCGACGGGCTGGAAGGCGTCGGACGTCTGCCGCAGGGACAGGATCCTGGCATCGGGCGCAACGCCGACGAACGCATCGGTGGGTGCAGGCCTGCCCGCGATGATCGAGGCGGTCAGGGTGCCGTGGGCATCACAATCGCTCATGCCGTTGCCGGCTCCGTCGACGAAATCGCCGCCTGGCTCCGCGGGCACCCGCGGCGAGCCGTTCACGCCGGTGTCGATGACTGCGACAGTTACGCCGGCACCCGTTGCGAACTTCTGGGCCTCGCTGAGGCGCAGGTAGTCGTTTGCCCAGGGCCGGTCGGCGAAGTTCGAGTTGGGGAACGTCGTCGGGGCAGCGCACACGCGCCGCTGCTCCATCGGCTGGTCTGGGCCCGTCTCGTCGGGCGGCACGGCGGCGGCGTCGATGGACGGCGGCTCGATCGCCGTGGCCGGCGGGGCACTCACCAAAGCCAGGGTCAGCGCCGCAAGCAGCACACCGATCCGGAAAGTGTGCTGGCGCGCCCACAGCAAACCAGGAACCGCGTCTCGGGCGGCGCAAATTCTCACGTCAAGCCCAGTGGCCGTTAGCACGCAGGCAATCGTACTGGGGGTCTGGAGGTAGCTGTTCCGCTTTCTTTCCCGGGCAGACGCGCTGACCCGCCTTGCCGCAGGTCGTACGTTCGGGCGACCGGCGAGATGGTGTCAGGCGTCGAGGTCCTGCTGGACCAACTCGGCGACTGTCTTGAGGGCGTTCTCGTCGTCCGAGAAGACGGTCACCTGGGCACCGTTGCCGGCGCCGAGTGTCATGATCATCAGCGCCGAGCCGGCATCGACCGGTTCACCGCCGTCCAGCGAAAGGGTCACCGGAACCCCGGCGTTGACGACGGCCTCGGCGATGATCGCCGCGGGCCGGGCATGTAATCCGATGGCCGAGCCGACGATGACGGTCTTAGCGGGCATTGCGCGTTCTCCTTGGGTAGTGGTGGCGAAAGAAAGAATCAGGCCGCGGCGAGTACGGGAGCATCCTCGACCTTGACGCTGGGCTTGGCGAACTGTTTGGCGAAAATTACTGCCGCGGCTGCCGCGACCGTGCCCGCCAGCAGGGCGATCAGAAAGCCGAGCTTGTTGTCGATGGCGAACAGTACGAAGATGCCGCCGTGCGGTGCGCGTGAGGTTGCGCCGAACGCCATGCTCAGCGCGCCGGTGACGGCGCCGCCGAACATCATCGACGGGATGACGCGCAGCGGGTCTGCGGCCGCGAACGGGATCGCCCCCTCGGAGATGAACGACACACCGAGAAGCCAAGCGGCGTGGCCATTTTCCCGCTCCGGCTCGGTGAACAGCTGCGGCCGAACCGTAGAAGCCAGCGCCATTGCCAGTGGCGGCACCATGCCCGCGGACATCACGGCCGCCATGATTTCAAACGACGCGGCGGTGGCTGCTGTCAGGCCCGCGGTGGCGAATGCGTACGCCGCCTTGTTGACCGGGCCGCCGAGGTCGAAGCACATCATCAGACCGAGGATGATGCCGAGCACGACGGCCGACGTGCCCGATAGGCCGGTGAGCCAGTTCGTCAGACTGGTGTTCACCCACGCGAGCGGGCGTCCGAGCAGGAAGAACGTCACTAAGCCGACGATCAGCGTGGCGAACAGCGGGATGACCACGACGGGCATCAGGCCGCGGAACCATTTCGGCACGTTTATCTTGCTGATCCACAGCGCGGTGAAGCCGGCGATGAGACCGAAGATGATGCCGCCGATGAACCCGGCGCTGACCAACACGGCAACCGCGCCAGCGGTGAAACCCGGTGCGATGCCTGGCCGGTCGGCGATCGCAAACGCGATGTAGCCGGCCAGCGCTGGCACCAGGAACGAGAAGGCGAGGGATCCTAGGCTGAACAGAATCGCGCCGAGGTACTGGCCGAATCCACCGTCGGGCAGATTGGTCAGCGAGTTGTTGAGCGCGATGTCGTTGGCTACGTCCCCGATCTCGTAGCCGCCGAACCAGAAGCCGAGCGCGATCAGCAGGCCGCCCGCCGCGACGAACGGGATCATGTAGCTCACACCGGTGAGCAGGATCTGCCGCGTGCGGGTACCCCATCCGACGCCGCCGGCCGGTGCCGACGCCGCCGCGGGCTCACCGCCGCCCTGCACCCTGGCGGCGCTGGGATTGGTTGCGGCCGTGAGTGCTTCGGCAACCATCTTGTCGGGTTCGTTGATGGCGCGCTTGACACCGGAGGCGATGACCGGCTTGCCAGCGAAGCGGTTCTTGTCCTTGACGCCGACGTCGGTGGCGAAGATGACCGCGTCGGCATTGGCGATCGTCGACGGGTCCAACGGCGTGCTGCCCGACGAGCCCTGCGTCTCCACATGCACTGTGACGCCGGCCTTCTTGCCCGCTGCGACCAGTGAGTCGGCCGCCATGTAGGTGTGCGCAATGCCGGTCGGGCACGCGGTCACCGCGACGAGCGTCTTCGCCTTCTCGGGCGCAGCGGGCTTCGGCGCCTCCGCCGGAGCAGGTGCCGGATTCAGCACGCCGTCGACCAGTTCGACCACCTCGTCGGCGGTCGATGCGTGGCGCAGCGACTCGACAAACTCCTTGCGCACCAGCGCACGGGCCAGGCTGGACAGCAGCTTCATGTGCTCTGCGCCGCCGCTTTCCGGGGCCGCGATCAGGAACGCCAGGTCGGCGGGCCCGTCCGGCGCACCGAAGTCGACGGCAGGTTTCAGCCGCGCGAACCCGATCGATGCAGTGTCGACATGCGGCGAGCGGCAATGCGGGATCGCGATGCCGCCCGGCAGCCCGGTCGCCGACTGTTCCTCGCGCGCCATCGCGGCGGCGATCAGGCCGTCGGCGTCGGTGGTGCGACCCGCGGATGCCAGCCCGTTGACGAGCCGGCCGATTACCGACTGTTTGTCGGCGCCGGCGTCGACGTCGAGCAACACCAAATCGGTGGTGATGATCGAATGATCAGAGCGTGTCATGGCGATACCTTCGGATTGATTGTTGTTACCTGAACGGCGTTGAGGTCGATCTGTGCCGGGGTTGGCAGCGCCGACCCCGGCAGGCTGGCTGCAGCGCTGCCGTACGCGACGGCCATCTGGAGTCGTTGTGGTGCAACGGCATTGCCAGCAGCCGCGCGCACGTACCCGGCCAGCGAAGCGTCACCGGCGCCGACGGTACTGCGCGGCACGATCTGTGGAGGCGTGGCCATCCAGCTGCCGGTCCCGTCGACGAGCACGGCCCCAGCGGCTCCGAGGGTCGCGAGCACCGTGCCGACGCCACGATCCACCAGCTGCCGGGCTGCGGAGACGACGGGCTCTGGATCACCCTGCGCGACAGCGGCTTCCAGCGCCTGCGGCGAATAGCCCAGGACACTGGCAAGTTCCTCGGCGTTCGGCTTGAGCAGATCCGGGGCGGCGCGGCCGAGCGAGTCCACCAGCGCCGCGAGCGGCCCATCGGAGGTATCGACCGCGACCCGGCACGGGTACGGGCGAAGGTACGAGACGATGTCGGCGTACCAACTGTCGGGCACGCCGGGCGGCAGTGAGCCCGAAAGCACCACCCAGGAGGCGCCTTCCGCGCTGGCGAGCACCGACTGGGTGAGCGCGTCGAGCGCCGCGATGTCGAGCACGGCGCCCGGTTCGTTGAGTTTGGTTGTGGTGCCGTCGTGTTCGGTGATCGCAAGGTTCGTCCGGACCGGTTCGGTGGTGGGCACGCGGCGAAAGGCCACCGCGCTGGCCTGCAGCGCGTCCACCAGGGGGTCGGTCGAGGGTGCGGGCAGCACCGCGACGGCCTCGAGGCCGGCCAGCGTCAATGCCCGTGCGACGTTGACGCCCTTGCCGCCGGGTTCGGTTGTCACCGAGGTGACCCGGTGTACGGCTCCGCGGGTCAGGGGCGCGGTGAGCGTGACCGTGCGGTCGATGCTCGGGTTGGGGGTGACGGTGACAATCATGCGACGACCACCTCGACGCCCTGCCCGGCGAGCTCGTCGCGGTCGGCGTCGCTGATCTCGGAGTCGGTGATGAGCGTGTCGACGCTCGAGATCGGAGCGAAGCTGACCAGGTCCTCCCTGCCGACCTTCGACGAGTCCGCGGCCACCACAACATAATTCGCGGCGCTGACCATGGCTCGTTTGACGGCGGCCTCGTCGCTGTCGGGTGTGGAAAGGCCGTGCCGGACGCTGATCCCGTTCGTGCCGATGAACGCGATGTCCACGCGCAGTGTGTCGAGCACCCGCAGCGCCTGCTCACCGACGGCCGCCTGGGTGAGGCCCCGGACCCGACCGCCGAGCAGCTGCAGGGAGACCGAGGGCGTCCCTGCGAGCCGGGCGGCGATCGGCACGGCATTCGTGACGACGACGAGCTCGCGGTCGGTGGGCAGGTGGGCCGCGATGCGTGCGGTGGTGGTGCCTGCGTCCAGCAGCACGCTCGCGCCGGCGAGCGGGAAGAATTCGGCGGCCGCCGCGGCGATGGCGTCCTTGTGCTCGGCGCGAGTGGTCTCGCGTTCGCCGACGCCGGGCTCGACGAGGTGCAGTGCCCGCACTGGGACCGCCCCGCCGTGCACGCGGCGCAGCACCCCCGCCTTATCCAGGACGGCCAGGTCTCGTCGAACCGTTTCGGTGGTCACGTCGTAGGTCTGCGCCAGCTCGGTCACCGAGGCGCGGCCCTGCGCGATCACCAGCGAGGCCATCGCTTGCTGACGCTCTTCGGCGTACATGAGTCTCCGTTTGTGTGGGTATCGGCCCGGTTACTTGTTGTTCTAATTGGTTTTACTCCTGTTTGTGTTGACTTGTCAATATTTTCTTGTAACCTGATTCACATGGCCACGTCATCTCCGCCCACGTCACTCGCGACCGTTCTGCATGGTGTGCCGGTCGTCGCGGGTGTTCAGTACGCCCCTGTGATCCGGCCGGGCAGGCTGCCCGTCGTCGACGACGCATCGGCCGCCGATATAGCGGAAGGCGATCGGCCCGCCGAAGCCGCGCGGTTCACCACGGCCGCCAGCGCCGTCGCCGACCGGCTCCGCGAACGCGCCGCGCATGCGACGGGCGCCGCTTCGGAGGTGCTTGCCGCCACCGCGACGCTCGCGCGGGACCGTGCCTGGCTCGGCGCCGCCGAGAAGCACATCAAAGGCGGGATACCGGCGGTGCGCGCGGTGGGGCTCGCGGTCGACCAGTTCGTCGACATGTTCACCCAGCTGGGCGGCATGATGGCCGAACGGGTCACCGATCTGCGGGACATCCGCGATCGCGTGGTCGCAGAACTGAGCGGGCTACCCGAACCCGGCGTTCCCGTGCCCGATGTCCCTTCGATCCTGTGCGCGGAAGACCTCGCGCCAGCCGACACTGCGGGCCTTGATCCCAAACTGGTTGTCGCACTGGCCACCACGCTGGGCGGGCCGACCAGCCACACCGCGATCATCGCCCGTCAGCTCGGCATCCCGTGCGTGGTCGCGGTGACCGGCCTGGACGCCGTTGCGGCAGGCACGATGGTGCTCGTCGACGGCACGCTCGGCACGGTCACCGTGTCGCCGGACGCTGACGCCGCCGCGCAGGCTGTTGCCCAAGCGCAGCGGGACGCCGAGCTCGCCGCGCACTGGTCGGGTCCCGGCGCCACCGCGGACGGGCACTCCGTCGCGATCCTTGCCAACGTCCAGGACGGTGCCGCGGCACGCGCCGCCCGTGACACCCCTGCCGAAGGCGTCGGGCTGTTTCGCACCGAACTGTGCTTCCTCAACCGCGACACCGAGCCCACCGTCGACGAGCAAGCCGACATCTACGGCGAAGTGCTCGAGGCCTTCGCCGGGCACAAAGTGGTGATCAGGACACTCGACGCCGGGTCCGACAAGCCGCTGAAGTTCGCAGGGCATCCCGACGAGGCCAACCCCGCCCTCGGAGTGCGCGGCATCCGCATCGCGGAGCGCAACCCAGGACTTCTGGCGCGGCAACTGGACGCCGTCGCGGCCGCCGGCGAACACACCGGCAACCAGCCATGGGTGATGGCCCCGATGATCGCCACCGCCTCCGAAGCCGAACGCTTTGCGGCACAAGCCCGTTCACGTGGGCTGACGCCGGGTGTGATGATCGAGGTGCCTGCCGCGGCGCTGCTGGCCGACCGTATCCTCGACCATGTCGACTTCCTGTCGATCGGCACCAACGACCTGGCGCAGTACACGATGGCCGCCGATCGCATGTCGGCCGATCTGGCCACGCTCACCGATCCGTGGCAGCCCGCCGTGCTCGCGCTGGTGGCGATGGCGGTCCGGGCAGGCGCCGCGGCGGGCAAGCCCGTCGGTGTCTGCGGCGAAGCCGCCGCCGATCCATTGCTCGCCTGCGTGCTGACCGGGCTGGGTGTGACGTCCCTGTCGGCCGCGGCCGCGGCGATCCAGGGGGTCGGCGCGAAGCTGGCGCAGGTCACGCTTCAGCAGTGCCGCGACGCGGCCGAAGCTGTGCTGGCCGCGGCATCTGCGGCCGACGCCCGTGCCGCCGCACTCGCCGTGCTCGGCTGACGGAATAATACGGACCATGGTCCGGTTAGAGGTGGCATGCCTGCTATCACAGCCGAAACATTGACACTGCCGAGGATCACCACGCCCGCGCCGTCCGACACCGAGCGACCGGTCCGGTCGATCACCACAGGGCCGCGCGGATACGAGGGAGAAGGCTTTCCCGTCGTGCGCGCATTCGCCGGGGTCAGCGCCGCGGACCTCGACCCGTTCGTGCACATGGATCAAATGGGCGAGATCGAGTACCAGCCCGGCGAGCCGAGGGGCACCGACTGGCACCCACACCGCGGCTTCGAAACCGTCACCTACATGATCGACGGCCGCTTCGCGCACCAGGATTCGCACGGCGGCGGCGGCCTGATCACCGACGGTGCCACCCAGTGGATGACGGCCGGTTCGGGCATCCTGCACATCGAGACCCCGCCCGCCGAATTGGTCGAAAGCGGCGGCGTGTTCCACGGCGTCCAGCTGTGGGTCAACCTGCCGCGCAAGGACAAGTTCGCGGCGCCCAAGTACCAGGCCATCGAGGGCACCGAGGTCAAGCTGCTGGCATCCGACGACGGCGGAGCACTGGTCCGCGTCATCGCAGGCGGCATCGACGGCCACCAGGGCCCCGGTGCTACGCATACGCCAATCACCATCGCGCACGCCACCATTGAGCCCGACGCGCAGCTGAACATGCCGTGGAACCGCGACTTCAACGCACTGGTGTACGTGTTGTCGGGCCGCGGATCCGTCGGGCCCGTCGGTCGCCAGATCCACGAAGGCCAGCTGGCTGTGTTCGGCCCCGGCGACCGCATCAGCGTGAACGCCGAGCCGAAGCAAGAGTCGCGGCGACCCGCGTTGGAGGTGCTGATCCTGGGTGGCCAGCCGATCCGCGAACCCGTGTTCCACTACGGCCCGTTCGTGATGAACTCGAAGTCCGAGGTGATCCAGGCGCTCGAGGATTTCAACGCCGGAAAGTTCGGTAACGTCCCGCCGAACGCGTTGATGCCGCACCGGCCGCTGAACTAGTGCGAGGGCCGCGCCTGCAGGGTGGGTGCGGCCGCGGCCAGGATGTCGGCGCGGATTCCGTTGCGCGGCGGGTAGATTCGCTGGGTGTTGATGACGTTCTTGGTGGCCTTGGCCTCTGCGCCGCTTGCGGCAACCAGGCGATCCCAGCCTTCGGTGTACACCGCACCGGCCGGGCCAAGGTCCAAAACCGTGACATACCAAGGGATTCGAAGCGGCAGCATCGGCTCACCGAGCAGATCGCTGATGACGTTGTATCCGGCGAACCGGCCCATCGGCCGACCGTGCTGGCAGGACATCACCGATACGTGTGCGTCGTCCATCCACGCCGACGCGACGTCGCCCGCTGCGAACACGTCCTGCACGCCGATGACGCGCAGGTAGTCGTCGACCGGCACCCGGCCAAGACGGTCACGTTCGACGCCAAGGGATTCGGTCACCGGGCTGGCCCGCATGCCTGCGCACCACACCACGGTCGAGGCGGCCAGCTTCTCGCCGGTCGAAAGGGTGGCCCCGCTGGAATCCACCGCCGTGACACGGACCCCGAGCCTGCTGCGCACCCCGTTGGCGGTCAGGGCCGCCTCGATCACCGGCCGGGCCGAGTCCCCCATATCCGAGCCGACGCGCGGGTTGTGGTCGACCAAGATGACCTGCGGCTCGATGTCGGGGAACAGCGCCGCCAGCCGGGCAGGCAACTCGCACGCCGTCTCGATGCCGGTCAGTCCAGCCCCGACGACGACAGCAGCGGCCGCAGCCGGGCCGCTGGCAAGCGACGCGAGATGCCGCTGCAGCCGCATCGCCCCGTCGTAGGTGTCGACGTCGAATCCGAACTCACGCAGACCAGGGATGTCGGGCTTGACCACCCGGCTGCCGAGCGCGACCACGAGCCGGTCGTAGCTGTGCGTGCCAAGCGTGGAGGTCACCGTATGCGATGCCGCATCGATCGCCGTCACGTCGGCGGTGAGGTGCCCAATCCCGGGCGGGTCCAACACCTCCGGCAGCGGGATGCGGCAGTCCGCCAGGTCTGCCTCGTAGTTGCGGACCCGGATGTCGTGGTACGGCTGCGAGCTGATCACCGTGATCGTCACATCGCCGTGCGCGGCGCCGAGGTCGTCGAGTCGCCGGGCCGCACCCAGGGCCGCCCACAGGCCCGCGAAACCCGAACCGAGCACGACGACCTCGCTCATCCGCACGACGCTACCTCTCACCTGGAGTCGAGTAGGTTCGCTGGTATGCGCGGGGGTGTGGAGAGTCCATCCATTTCGGCGGTTGCCGCGCTTGCCGCGGTCGCCGCGCTGCTGGCGTCGTGCAGCGGCGTGATCACCGGGGCGGCCGTCAAAGCGAGCGACGGCCCTTCACCGGGGACCGTCGACATCGCGCTGCTCGATGTCGGCAACTACCCGACCAAACCGAGTGCCCCGCTGGGCACCGCAGGCACGCCGGAGATCGGTGCGATCGTCGAGGGCCAGCGGATGGCCAACTACGTCACCGGGCCGTGGGAGGTCGACCCAGGCCTGACCGGCTCGTACGCGGACAGCGCGCTGGTCCTCAAGAACGCGAACGCTTTGAACTTCGTGCTGCCAGAAGCGCTGGCCGCCATCGCGCCCCGGCACAACTTCGTCACCGGTTTCTCGACCGCCCGCGACGGCTCCGGCAAGGTGCTTCGCAATGCGGTGCTGCGATTCCCCGACCCGCCCGCCGCCACCGCCGCAGCCACCGAACTCGGCAAGGCCGCTGCCACCGAAGCCGTGTCGAACCCACCCGTGCAACCCGCGCCGATCCCCGGCCATCCCGAAGCGGCCGGCTTCAGCCACGCCACGGCGCAGGCAACGGTGGTGCGCGCATTCACCGCGCGCGGGCCGTACGTGTTCGTGCAGAGCGCCGAGGCGTCCGACGTGTCCGTCGCGACCGGGCTGATTGCGGGGACGCTTGACCAGCAGGGCCCGCTGATCGACCAGTTCACGCCAACTGATTCCGCCAAGCTGGCCGACCTGCCGATCGACCCGACCGGCTTGCTGGCCCGCACACTGCCCGTGTCGGTCAACGTCGCCAGCGTCAACCAGCGTGCGGTGTACGAACCGCGCGGGTCACTGCAATTCCAGACCGACCCCACCCGCTCGGCGGCACTGTTCGACACTGCTGGCATGACACGTCAGGCCAACGCGGCGACCGCCGTCTACGAAGCCCGCGACGCGCAAGGGGCGCAAGATGTCGTCGACGGCTTCTACGAAGAAGTCAGCGCGACCGGCAAGCCCGTCGACCCCGTCAACCAGTTGCCCACCAGCCGCTGCCTCGACCTCTCCGCGGGCCGGACCGCGAACTTCTATTGCCTGGCGACCGTTGACCGGTTCGCCATCGAGGCCCAGTCCGCCCAGGTGCGCGACGCCAGGCAGAAAGCCGCCGCGCAGTACGCCATGCTGATGGCCTCTTGATGGCGCTGAGCATCGGCACGGTGGTCGCCGGCTACACGATCGAGGCCGTCCTCGGCTCCGGCGGCATGGGCACCGTCTATCGCGCCGCCCATCCCAGCCTGCCGCGCAGCGATGCGCTGAAAGTGCTGTCCGAGGAGTTCTCCCGCGACGACGAGATCCGCACCCGGTTCCTGCGCGAAGCCGACCTGGCCTCGACGCTGGACCATCCCAACATTGTCGCGGTCCACAATCGCGGCGAAACCGACGACGGCAGGCTGTGGATCGCAATGCAGTACGTCGCAGGCAGCGACGCGGACTCCGAGACGCGCAACGGGAGTATGACCCCGCAGCGCGCGGTCCGGATCATCGGTGAGGTCGCCGCAGGGCTGGACTACGCCCACCGCCGCCACATCGTGCACCGCGACATCAAGCCTGCCAACTTCCTGCTCGCCGCGAACGATGAACGAGTCTTCTTGGCGGACTTCGGCATTGCCCGCGCACTCGATGATGCTGTCGGCCTCACGAGGGCCGGAACCGTGATGGCCAGCATCGCCTACACCGCGCCGGAATGTCTCAAGGCCATTGCCGTCGACCACCGCGCCGACATCTACTCGCTTGGCTGCGCGCTGTACCACTTGCTCACCGGCAAGCCGCCGTTCTTCCGCTC
This sequence comes from uncultured Actinomycetota bacterium, assembly GCA_963711755.1. Lineage (GTDB taxonomy): Bacteria > Actinomycetota > Actinomycetes > Mycobacteriales > Mycobacteriaceae > Mycobacterium. The sequence continues at coordinate 879,055 of CAVQFK010000021.1, read as the reverse complement.
CCGCGAAGGCGGCATGGCAGGCGTGGCCGCGGCCCACCTTTTCGAGGAGCCGCCGAAGGTCACCGAGCTGGTCCCGACGCTGCCTGCGGGCATCGACGCCGTCATCGCGAAGGCGATGGCCAAGGAGCCCGAGGATCGCTACCAGAGCGCTCCCGAATTAGCCGCCGCCGCAACACAAGCCCTCGCCGGGAACCCGGTTCCTGGGTCGCACACCCAGCCCTGGCGCACCGCCCCGCCGCTACCCGTCGCGCGTCCGCGCAGGAGCGGACGACGCCGCGGGCTGATCATCGGCGCGGTCGCATTGGTCACCGTCATCATCGCGGCGATCACTTCGATGGTGCTGTTCCGCGTGCCCGATGAACCCGCCTATCAGGCGCAGGTATTCCGCCATGTGCATGGCAGCACCGAGGTGACGGCGGCGCCGCGGGCGGTGGCCGCGCTGGGGCCCGGCGACGCGGATGCCGTGCTGTCTCTCGGCGTCCAGCCCGTCGCGATGACCGCGCCGAACGGCCGGTTGCCCAGTTGGGAGCAGTCGGCGGTGAAGGGCAATCCTGCGGTGCTTTCGGCGATCGACACCAGCGCGGTCGCTGCGGCCAACCCCGACCTCATCCTGGCCACTGGCGACATCGACGACGCGACCTTTCGCAAGTTGGCTGAGATCGCGCCGACCGTCACCCGTCCGGTCGACAAGGCAACCCAGGGCTGGGACTGGCAGAGCCAGCTCAACTGGGCCGGGCGGATCCTCGGCCAGCAGCCCAAGGCCGACGACCTGGTCGACTCGATCAACTCCCTGCAGGGGGACCTGCGGAATCAGAACCCGGACTTCGACGGCAAAACGATTGAGGCAGTGACGATTTCCGATGCCGGTGTCGCCGAGGTGCTGACCCCTTCGTTCGCCGCCGACTATCTGGAGTCCCTCGGCTTCCGGTACAACCCGGACCTGGTGCGCACACCCGTGGACACCGGTTCGATCCGTCCCGTCACCGACCTCACCCAGATCTACTCGATCGAGACGGACGTGATGGTGCTCATTCGCACGGACGCGGCGGCCGGCAATGGCGGCTACGCCGGGCTGCCGCAACCCTTTTCGACCTACTCCGGGCGGATGGTGATCTTCGACGGCCCCGATGCTGTTGCAGCGTTTGCCGATCCGGGGGGCTACCTTGCCACGAAGTACCTCGACGACAACTTCGTCAGCACGCTGCAGGAGCCGTAGTTCCGCGGTGAGTGTGGAGTTGTGGCACGCGAAATCGTCTCGGACGTGCGGGTAATCCACGTTCGCCGCTCGGGTAGCACGAACGTGACGATGTCAGCCCGGCTTCGGATAGCCGTTGCGTTCGGAGATCACGGCTGCCGCGGAGATCAAGTGTGGCGCAACAACGGGGATCGTGTGCTCGTTGACCCGGAAGGTCGGCCCGGAGATGGTGAGGGCCGCGATCACTTGGCCATCGAGTGTGCGGATCGGAGCAGCGACGGCTGCCAACCCGACCTCGTGTTCTTCGAGCGTCTGTGCGTAGCCCTGGGTCCGAACCGTCTCCAGCTGCTGCATGAGGATCCTGGCATCCACGATTGTGTGCTCTGTGAAGCGTTCCAAACCTCCGGCCAACGTGGCCTTGACGTCGTTGGGCGACATGTATGCGAGGAAGACCTTGCCTGCCGAAGTCGCATGTATCGGCGTTCGCTGTCCGACCCAGTTCATCGTGGTGACTGTGGAGGACCCGATCACCTGGTCGATGCTGACCACGCTGGGACCGTCGTTGACAGCCACGTTGACCGTCTCACCGACGGTCTCGGCGAGATCCTGGCAGATTGGGCGGCTGATGAGGGATAGGTCGTGCTTCTTGGTCGTCCCGGCCGCCAGCTGCACCACGCCGTGGCCGAGGCGATAGCGGCCGCGATTGAAGCTCTGCTCGACAAGCCCACGCGACTCGAGGGTGGTCAAAAGCCGCGAAACCGTCGACTTGTGCACGTTGAGTTCGTTAGCAATTTCAGTCACGCCGGCGGCGCCATGGCGTGCCAACACCTGAAGGATCGAGATCGCACGGTCCACAGAATGGACGGAATTGTCTCGCCCAGCGCGGCTGTTCACCATGGAAGAACGATACAAGTCAGCGCGCACAGGATGGTCGGCCGCCGACGGGGTGCTGGTCACGACGCCTGATCAACTGTCGATGCGCAAGTCGCTGCGGGGCTTCGAACAACAGACGAGGATCTTGTTCTGGGCAACTTCCCTAGGACGTATGCCACCGTTGTGCGCCATGTCCACTTCTCCTGACAACATGGTTGTCTTGCAGGATCCGCACATGCCCTGGGTGCACGATGAGGGGAGCCTGAGCCCCGCGGCTAACGCGGCGTCGAGAACGAATTCATCCGCTCCGCAGGTGACGGAGCGACCACTGCGCACGAACTCAACGCTGTAAGAGGTGTTTTCGGTGCCGCCGGGAGGCGAAGCATCGACGTTCCCTGCCTCCATGGACGGCGCCGACGATTCGGGTGGCAGCCGCTCGAACGAGAAGCTTTCCTCGCGGTACTTGCGCATGTCGTATCCGACTTCGCCGAGGATTCCGCGCACCGCGGCCATGTATGCAGTGGGTCCACACGTGTACGTCTCACGTTCCGCCAGGTCGGGCACCAAGGCCTGGAGCATGGGCGTCGAAAGGCGACCGCGAAGTCCCATCCAGCGCTCGGAAGGGTAGTCACCCTCGCACACGTGAACGACCCGGATGTTCGGCATCACCGCGGCGATGGCTTCGAGTTCGTGCCTGAAGATGATGTCGGCAGGCGTTCGCGCGCTGTGAACGAAGAGGACGTCTGCGTCGGAACCGAGGTCGTACAGGGTCCGGGTCATCGACATGACGGGAGTGATACCGCTGCCTGCGGACAGGAACAGGTACTTGGGGGCCAGCTCGCCCCCGATCGTGAAGCCACCCAACGGCGCCTGAGCCGTAATCCGGATGCCGCCGGTGACGTTGTCGTGCAACCAGTTTGACACCCTGCCCCCGATCACTCGTTTCACCGTGATCGAGAGCAGATGCGGCCGTGTGGGCGGCGATGAAATGGTGTAGCAGCGAGCAAACCGCTCGCCGTCGATATCGAGCTGGAGCGTGATGAACTGCCCGGGCTGGAAGCTGAATACGCACTCTGCGCCCGGTTCGAAGTGAAAGCTCTTGACGTCGTGGGTGATGTCGACAACCCGGCGACACACCAGAACCGCCTGCTCCTCGTCGCCCCAGCAGTCAGGAGCCCACGGTGGTGGCAACAAACCTCCACGCGCACAGGGGATTTGCGCGGTGCTCACGCTTGACTCCGCATGGTCATACGCCCAGGTGCTGCTGCACCCGCCCGATGTACCAATTCACAAAGGCCTCGACGTCGTCTTCGACCAACGAGTAGGGTCCCGGAACATAGGCCGGGTTCGCGACGCCCTTTTGGGTCCTTGAGACCAAGGCGCTGTCCTGGTCGTTGGTCGCCAGCCAGACCTTTGTCAGGGCATCGAGGTTGTAATCCACCCCTTCGACGGCGTCACCGTGAACCAACCACGTGGTTCGCACGACGGTTTTGTCGGGCCCGAGTGGCAGTACCCGGAAGACGACCGCATGGTCGCTGAGAAAATGGAACCAGGAATTCGGCTGCATGTGTATGGCCAGGTCGCCGAACGCGGCGTTGCCGATGGATCCCATGAGCTTTCGCGAAACCTGTTCGCCCCCTGGCCCGAACGAGGCCCCGGCACCGTCAAGCGGGGTGTGCGAAATCAGGAAGCCGGTGGCACGCGTGTCCAGCTCTCGCCGGTCACCGCGGGGGAACCGGTTCGCCGAGCAGGCCGACTGCAGGCTCGCCGCGGCCGTTTGGTAGCGGGCAAAGAGGGGACGGAGCCGAGGAGTGATGTCGTCCTCGGAGTAACCGAAAAGGGGGAAATAAGCGGTGATCAGTTCTGGATGCGCGGCGTCGCAGTGCTGACATTCACGGTTGTTCTCCATCACCAGTTTCCAGTTGCCCTGCTCGACGATATCGATCTGGTGCGCGACTTTGGCGTCCGTCAGCCCGTACGGCGTGAGGTACGGCGTAATGGCGCTGACCACCTCGTCGAAGTCCGAAGGCGCCTCGCTTGCCAGGCAGACGAACACCAGGCCCGCCAGAGTCCGTACGTTGACCTGCTTCAGGCCGAAGCGCCCCTTGTCGAGCGTTTCGGGCTGAGACTCCGCAAAAATCAGGCTCCCGTCGATCCGGTAGGTCCACTGGTGATACGGACAAACAAGGTTGCCGACCGCCCCGCATGGGGCATCGAGGATCCGTGAGCCGCGGTGACGGCACACGTTGTGCAGGGCGCGCACGCCCCCGTCGTCGTCACGCAAGACGATGACCGAGGAAGGGCCGATATCCACTGTCACGTAGTCGCCCGGCTCTGGAATCTCCGCCTCGGTTGCGACGAACAGCCAATGCTTGGCGAATATCGCCGCCAGATCGAGGTCGAAGATTTCGCGGCTCTCGTAGAACGGGGCTTCCAGGCTGTACCCGACGGCGCGACCCTTGACGAGGAACTCGAGGTCCGCTGGAGACGTAATGCTGTTCAAGACGGTTCTCCGCTCGTGTGCCGGTCTATGCGACTATCCCGGATAGCGAGACAAGTGTAGGGCGCGATTCCCGCTCGCTGTCAATGGCTGAGTCGTGGCGATTTTCAATTCGGCTGACGCCCGACCAGTGCAGCTAGGGCCGCGCGGAACACAAACTTAACGGCAGCATCCCTTGACAGTGATGTAGCTCATACTGTTCTGTTGGACGAGACAAAGTGTTATGCGGGACAACTGCAACAAGTGAGGCCCCACTATGAGCAAACCCGATCAGCGCTACGTCCACGCTGATCCCGCCGATGACCGGACTCATCCCCGCGCCGCCGACGTCGATGCACCGGTAGACAAAGTGGTCTTCGTGACCGCTATGGCGATCACAATCGGATTCGTGTTGTGGGGAGTGTTGTCCCCGACCTCTCTCGCAGACACCGCCTCGGCGGCGCTTGGCAAGATCATTGACTCGACCGGGTGGATCTACGTGTTAGCCACCGCGGGCTTTGTCGTGCTGATGCTTCTGCTCGCGCTCTCCCGCTACGGGCGGATCCGCCTTGGCCGCGACGACGAGCGCCCCGAGTTCAGCACCATGTCGTGGATCTCGATGATGTTCGCGACCGGTATGGGCATCGGCCTCATCTTCTGGGGGGTGGCCGAGCCGCTGTCCCACTTGTTGACTCCTCCAATGGATATGGCCGAGGCCGAGAGCCCCGAGGCCGCCGCCCTTGGCATGCAGTACACGCTTTTCCACTGGGGATTACACCCCTGGGCTTTATACGGTGTGGTCGGGCTGGCTCTCGCCTATGCAACCTTTCGCAAGGGGCAGCCGAACCTGCTCAGCTCGATCGTCTTCCCAAGGAAGAACCCGCGTCAGCCAGCCCGGCGGGCAGTCGACATCTTCGGGCTGTTCATCACAACCTTCGGTGCGGCAACCTCGCTCGGACTGGGCGCGATCCAGATCAACAGCGGCCTCACGCGGGTCTTCGACGCTCCAAAAAGCAACCTTGTCGCCATCGTCGTAATTTGTGCTCTGACTGCGGCGTTCGTGGTTTCGGCGGTCAGCGGCACCGAGCGGGGCATCAAGTGGATGGCCAACACCAACGCCGGCTTGGCGCTGGGTCTGCTGATTTTCGTCGTCGTGCTAGGGCCGACGATCTTCCTGCTCAACAACTTCACCGAATCGATCGGCGATTACCTCACCAATCTGGTGCCGATGAGCTTCCGCACGGGAGCCTTCGGTGGCGGTGACTGGCTCGCCGGCTGGACCATCTTCTACTGGGCGTGGTGGATGTCGTGGGCTCCCTTCGTTGGCGTATTCATGGCCCGCATCTCGCGCGGCCGCACGATCCGCCAGTTCGTGATTTGCGTCCTGATCGTGCCGACACTGGTGAGCTCCATCTGGTTTGCGGTGATGGGCGGCACGGGCATTCGGTTCCAGCTCACCGGCGCCGCCGACATGGCGGGCTCGCTGGATAGCGGCGTCGAGAACACGCTGTTCACCATGCTCGATGCCATGCCACTTTCCACGATGACCGCAATCGTCGTCGTGGTCCTGATCCTGCTCTTCTACGTCGCAGGCGCCGATTCGGCATCGCTGGTGCTCGGTATGCAGTCCCAGGGCGGATCGCTACACCCACGGACCTGGCTGGTCGTGACGTGGGGCTCGATGATCGGCGCGGTGGCCATCGCGCTGCTGCTCGCCGGAGGGCTCGAGGCAATCCAGACCAGCGTCATCGTCCTCGGCGTCCCATTCCTCGTCGTGATGGTCGGGGTCTGTTACAGCCTGCTCAGGCAGCTGCGTGCCGAGCCGGTGATCAGCACCGTTCCTCCTGGGGTACGCACGACCGTGGCGGACATGCGGCCGCTCGAGCGCGCGTTGGGCAACGACGTGCCCAGCGACATGCCCGGTGCGGCACACAACAAGGCGGCAACGGTGGGTCCCCCGACACCGTAGCTACGTCAGAAACACTGCTGTCACAACATCTTTCGCCATATAAGGAAATCCATGATCAAGAAGCCGCTCCTGCTAGCTGCCAACAGCAAGCGCCTCGAACAGATAGTGAGCGCTAATCGCCACACCAACCTGCTGGTGTCACGCTACGTGGCCGGCACCACGCTCGATCACGCGATCGCGGCCACCCAGGACCTGAATACCAAAGGCATCGACGTCAGCCTGGACCTGCTCGGGGAAACCGTCAGCGAGCTAGCCGAATCCACTGTGGCGACGGAGGCGTATGTCGAGGCCATTCGCCGCATCGCCGCCGACGCTCCAGGGGCAACGGTATCGGTGAAACTTTCCCAATTGGGCATCGCACTGGATCCGGCGGTGTGCCAGGGGCACCTCAAGACACTTCTGGACGCGGGTGCTGAGTCTGGCGTCACGGTCGAGGTCGATATGGAGCACAGCTCGGTGGGCCCTGCGACACTGGAAGCGTTTCGAGCGGTATTGCCGACCTACACCGAGACCAGGGTCGCGATCCAGGCCGCCATGCGCCGGACCCCGGATGACCTCGCCTCCTTCACGGCGGTGAAGCCGCGTATCCGGTTGGTGAAGGGCGCTTTCCTCGAATCGATCGACAAGGCCCTCTGCGACGCCGCGGAGGTGACCGCGCAGTACCGATACCTCACCGAGTGGGCGTTGGCTCATCTACCCGACCCGGCGTTCGGCACCCATGACGACTCGTGCATCAACCACGTCAAGTCGGTAGCCGGTCGACTCGGCTTGGGCAAGCGCGACTTCGAGTTCCAGATGCTCTACGGAGTGCGTCGCGATGTGCAGGAGCAGCTGGCCGATGAGGGATACCGGATCCGCGTCTACCTGCCATACGGCACGCAGTGGTACCCGTACCTGATGCGACGGATGGCCGAGCGGCCTGCCAATCTCATGCTCTTCGTCCGCTCATTGGTCAGTGGCTGATCGCTTGTAGCGCGACACACTTTCCCGATGACGCAAGTAGCCGCACAATCATTTCTGCTGATCGGCGAATCCAACCTCGCCCGTCACATGACCGCGCTGTTGGCGCGCGACGGGCACACCACCACGGTGCTGACCACCCCCGATGACGCCACACTTCAGGGTGCACTGCAAGCCGAAACCTACGACGGCATCGCCGTTGTCACCCACGACGACGTGGTGGCCCTGCGGTACGCACTCAGCGCCGCACACTATGTCCCGCACATTCCCCTCATCGTCACCATGTTCGACCACACGGTGGCCGCGCGTCTGCGCGCAGTCTTGCCGCACTGCGTCGCAACCTCGCCTGCTGACATAGCGGCGCCCGTGCTGGCAGGCGCCTGCCTCGGCGAGAACTTTCTGGCCATCACCAGCGTCGGACAGGGCGTGGAAGCGGTGATGGCCGACGACTGCGGCGCGACCCGAACCGTCCTGCAAGGCCTGTCCTCGCGGTCACGGTTACAGGCGGCGCTGGCGTACGCCACCGGACTGCTGCGCACCCACGACCGGGGCACTCGAATGCTGTTGTCGGGACTGCTCGGCGTCGTGGCGATCATTTTCGCCGACTGGGCCTGGCTGGTCCTGGCCAAACATCACGACCCGAGCACCGGCCTATTGGAGGCGGTACGCGTGGTCACGACCGTCGGTCCCGCTGTCGAAGGCCATGGCCTCTACGCCGTGGTGTCTGCGGCAGCGATGATGGCCACCGTTCTGTTGACCGCAATGGTGACCGCGGGGTTCGTCGACCGCATCCTGAGTCCCCGCCTTGTCGGCCTCATCGGCCCGCGGGTACTGCCGCGCTCGGGGCACGTCATTGTGATCGGCCTTGGCCAGGTGGGGTTGCGGCTCTGCCGCGAACTGGTCGATCTCGGAATCGACGTGGTCGGGGTGGAGCGCAACCCGGCCGCTCCCAGCCTCAGATTGGTTCGTGCCCTGCGTATTCCAGCAGTTGTCGTCGGCCACGGCGAGGACAGGCGGCTACTGGAACGCCTCGGTGCGCATCGTGCGCGCGCCGTCGCCGTCGTCGGGTCCGACGACCTCGACAACATCGCCGCGGCGATCGCCGCCCAGGCCGTCGCCCCCGACACCCGCATCGTGCTGCGTGCCGGCGAGCACGCCACCTTCGCTGAGACCCGCACGCTGCTCCCACTCGGGATAGTGCGCAACGTCGCTCTCCTTTCCGCCGCCTACGTGGTTGCCCGGCTCACGGGTCAACAACCCATCTCTGTCGCTGCCAACGGTCGTCATGTCTGGACCGAAAGTCCAAGCGGCGCATTCACAAAAGTCGTGTGCGACAACATGATCGCCGACCCCGTTCCCGGATAACCCTGAAAGGACGAATCCATGACACTCTTCACCATGAGCGTGACCGCCAACCCGCGGGTACCCGACCCGGTCAATGTCGAGACGCTCGACTATGCGCCCGGCTCACCGGAAGCGACCCGGGTACTCAAGGAGATTGAGGCCGTCAGAGCCGAAGTGCGCGAATTGCCGAATGTCATTGCCGGTGAGCGCCGTCCGCTCGGTGCGACCACCGACGTCGTCGCTCCCCATGAGCACGCACTGACGCTCGGACGCATCCCAGTTGCCGGTCCCGATGATGTCCACGCGGCCATCGACGCCGCGCTGGCCGCCCGCCACGACTGGTCGCGGACTCCATGGTGGGATCGCGCTGCCATCTTCCTGCGCGCAGCGGAACTGGCCAACGGTACGTTCCGCGACGAGCTTGTTGCGACAACGATGCTGGGACAGTCAAAGACGTTTCATCAGGCCGAGATCGACGTCAACGAGCTGATCGACTTCTTCCGCTACAACGTCAAACTGGCCGCGCAGATTTTCGAAACGCAGCCGTTCTCGGTGACCGGCGTGATGAACGTGATGGATCACCGCCCGCTGGAGGGTTTCGTACTGGCCCTGACGCCCTTCAACTTCACGGCCATCGCGGGCAACCTGCCGGCCACACCCGCCCTGATGGGCAACGTGGTCGTCTGGAAACCGTCGGAGAAGTCAGCGCTGTCCAGCCAAGTCGTCATGCGCCTTTTCGAAGCGGCGGGGCTGCCGCCCGGCGTCATCAACCTGGTGCACGGCGACGGACAGTTCGTCAGCGCCATCGCCCAAGCCCACGAATACCTTGCCGGCATCAGCTTCACCGGATCCACCGCGGCGTTCCGCAGCCTATGGCGCGCCAGCGCAGCACACCTCGACACCTACCGCAGCTATCCGCGGCTGGTGGGGGAGACCGGCGGCAAGAACGCCGTCATCGCGCATCCCAGCGCCGACCCGCAGGCGCTCCTGGTCGCGCTGGTGCGTGGAGCCTTCGAGTACCAAGGGCAAAAGTGCTCGGCGGCCTCACGCACCTACATACCCCGCAGCCTGTGGCGCCGGCTTCAGGAACCACTGATCGCCGCCACCTCAGGACTGCAGGTCGGCGACGTCGCCGACCACCGGACGTTCGTCGGCGCTGTCATCGACGAGACAGCGGTGCGTCGCCTGCAGGGCGCCATCGACCGCGTCAAGAACAGCGCCGACCACGAGATCCTCACGGGCGGCACCACATCGACCGAGCACGGTTGGTTCGTCCCGCCGACGATCGTGCGCACCGACGACCCCGCCTCGTTCACCCTGTCCGAGGAACTCTTCGGTCCCTTTCTCAGCGTGTACGTCTACGACGATGCCCAGTGGGAGAAAACGCTCGACCTCGTCGACAGCACCAGCCAGTACGCGCTGACGTGCTCCATCTTCGGTAGCGACCGCGCAGCGCTCACCGTCGCCTTGGACCGTCTGCGAGACGCGGCAGGCATGACCTACATCAACGACAAGCCCACCGGAGCCACCATGGGCCAGCAGTCGTTCGGCGGCGGCCGCGGATCGGGCACGAACGACAAGACAGGTTCTCCGTTGGCTCTGCAGCGTTGGCTGTCCGGCCGATTCATCAAGGAGAGCATGGCACCCGCGTTGGACTGGACCTACCCCTACATGGGCTAGACATTTCAAAGGAAAGCGATTTACATGTCTGCATCTATCACCACCGATGTCGTGATCGTCGGCGGTGGCCTGGAAGGCTGCTCAGCGGCATGGTCGTTGACCCAACGCGGCATCACCGATATCACCATCGTCGAACGTGACACTGTCGGTTCCGGCGGTACCGGGAAATCCTCCGGCGTGGTCCGCTGCCACTATGGGGTTTCGTCACTCGCCGCGATGGCCACCCGCAGCCTCGACCTGTTCGAGAACGCCGAAGAAATACTCGGAGTAGACGTGGGCTTTCATCAGACGGGTTACGTCGTCGGGGTCGGTCCACAGAACGTCGAGGCTATCCGTGCCTCCATGGACGCGCAGCTCGCAGTCGGCGTGCGAACCGAAGACATCAGTCGCGACGACGTCCAAAAACTTTGGCCGGTAGCCGATCTGGAGCCGTTCGCAGCCTTCGCATGGGAAGCGCGCGGCGGCTACGGCGACGCCTATCAAACCGCGCAAGGGTTCGCCGCCGCTGCCCGCCGCCACGGCGTGCGTCTGCGGCAGGGCACCACCGTCACCGAGCTCGTCACCGACAAGGGACGTGCCATTGGGGTACGCCTTGCCGACGGCAGCGACATCTCCGCTAACACTGTCGTGGTCGCCGCAGGCCCTTGGTCGGCTCCGCTGCTGGCCGCCGACGGTATCGACCTACCGATCACCGTGCATCGAGAACAGATCGTGCTCATCGATCCCGGCCAGGACCTCGGCGACATCCCGGTGTTCTCAGACCTCGTGTCGCTGCAGTACATTCGGCCTGAGGGATCCGACGGTCAGATCCTGTTCGGCAATTCCGATCTCGCCGAGCTCGAGCCCGCAGATCCCGACAACTACCTCAATCGGGCCACCGACGCCTTCATCGAGATGACGATCGACAAGGTCGGAACGCGGTTACCGGGGCTCGCGAACCCCTCAATAGCCTCCACCTACGCCGGATGTTACGACGTCACACCCGATTTCAACCCCGTGATCTCGCGTACACCGATTGACGGCCTGATCACTGCGGCGGGATTCTCCGGTCACGGTTTCAAGATCGCCCCTGCCGTCGGACGTCTGATCGCCGATCTCGTCATCGACGGAATCAGCTCCGACGCCGACATCCCCGCTGAGGACTTTCGGCTGTCGCGATTCGCCGAGGGCAAACTGCTCACCAGCCCCTTTCCATATGTCGGCGCCGGCCAAATGCGCTGACTCATCGCGGCATCGGACTCAGTACCCCGCTGACGGTGCGGGCGTCGGCGAACGCGGCGAACATCTCGTCGTCCGGCAATTCAAAGCCGTTGGCGGCGTACGCCTCTGCCAAGCTCTGCACCGTCACCTCCCAGCCGCGAGCGGTCAGGTACTCGCTCAGGGAGCTCCGCCGGCCGTCGTAGACGAGATCAGTGAGCTCCATGTCGAAGCCGTACCGGCGAAGGCTACCCCAGCCCTGCTGCGCACGATGGTCCGAGAACGCCGAGGCGTCGGGCACATACTCGGTGGCCAGATGGCTGCCGGGCGCGCTGAGCTGCGTGATGTTGTCGAACAGTTGGTCCTGAGCCTGCGGGGGCAGGTAGATCAGCAGCCCTTCCGCGATCCACGCCGTCGGCGATGATGAGTCGAAGCCGCTTTCCAGCAGTGCTTTTGGCCAGTCGTCACGCAGGTCGATGCCGACCGCCCTCAGCTCGGCCGTCGGTTGAGCGCCGGACTCGGCCAACGTCGTGGTCTTGAACGCGATCACCGCCGGCTGGTCGAGTTCGTAGACGACCGTCCCGGCGGGCCATGGCAACCGGTACGCGCGGGTGTCCAGCCCAGAAGCGAGAATCACCGCCTGACGCACCCCGGCCGCGGCTGCCGTCGTGAACAGGTTGTCGTAGAAGCGGGTGCGTACGGCCATGGCTTCGGCGATCTGCTGCTCGTCGAATGCCGGACCGTCGTCGTTGCGCTCACCGTCGAGCAGCCGCACGATGGGATCGGCGCCCACCGCACGGACCAGCGGTTCGGCGTACGGGTCATCGATCAATGGATTCGGCCCGCGTGATGCGATGGCGCGCTGGGCCGCGACCATCGTGGCCGTCGCGCCGACACTCGAGGCCAAATCCCAACTGTCGTCGTTGCTTCGAATCATCTTGCTCCTCCATATGCGAAGGTCCGGAACTCTGCTGCGAGTCGTTCGTAAAGTGCGATGACCATTGCGGCGGCGGCCTCGACCTGCTTTCGCGGCGGAGAACGCGGTGGCTCGAACGCGCGCCGCAACGTCGCCGCCAGATGGTCCGCCTTTTCCTGCAGGCTCAGGTCAAGTTCGTCCGGCAGCAGAGGTTCGGCGGCGAAGAACCCGAAGACCGTGCTGGTAAGTGGATAGTGGACGTCCTGTTGGCGGAGCTCGCGGTGCAGCAATCCATGCTCGCCGGCGATCTTCAAATACTCGCTCCAGCCGACGAAATTAGCTCCCTCCATTGCCTTTTGGGAGCGGTCACCGACCAGGGCATCCATCGTGTCGAGGTCCTGGGTGTAGATCGCGCGCAGCACGGGACGGCTCATCGCCTCGAGGAAGATCCGGCGCATCAGCCGGTGCGGCACGACCTCCGCCGGATCGGCCCGCATCGCGTCGATGACGACGTCCATCATCTCGGCGGTTTCACGGGAGCCGACCGCGGTCAGCATCTGCTCGCGAGTGCGCCAATGCAGATAGACCGTGCCCTTGCCGATGCCGGACCGTTTGGCGATCTCGTCGATGCGGATCCGCCGATAGCCCCAGCGCAGCAGCAGATCCTTCGCCGTATCGAGGATCCGGTCTGCACGCTCCCGTTGCGCTTCGGGCATCGGAGGCCTCCCATCTGCCTCCTCCACTCTTGACCAAAATACGATTTTGGTCAACAGTCAATCGGGATCGGAAGGCGAATTCGTCACAAAGAATTGACAACTGGTGCTCTATCGTGGGCACCGTGACCGAGATTGCGGATCACCCCGCGGACCCATCGCTGTGGTCGCCCCGCGAGACGGAGCTGCTCGCGGTGACCCTGCGGCTGCTACAGGAACACGGGTATGACCGCCTGACGGTGGACGCCGTTGCGGCGACCGCGAGGGCCAGCAAGGCCACGGTGTACCGACGGTGGCCGTCGAAAGCCGAACTGGTGTTGGCCGCGTTCATCGAGGGCATTCGCCAGGTCGCGGTTCCGCCCGACACCGGCACGTTGCGGGGCGACCTGTTGCGGTTAGGGCAGACCGTGTGCCAGGAGGCCCGCAAGCACGCGGGCACCATGCGCGCTGTGCTCGTCGAAGTGTCCAGGAACCCCGCGCTCAGCGACGTGATGGAGAACCAGTTCATGGAGCAGCGGCGCGCGGTGATCCACCATGTGCTGAGGCAGGCCGTCGACCGTGGGGAGATTGACAAAGCGGCTATCAGCGACGAACTGTGGGACGTTCTGCCTGGTTATCTGATCTTTCGGTCCATCATTCCTGGGCGCCCACCGACCGATCGCACAGTGAAGGCGCTAGTCGATGACGTCATCATCCCCAGCTTGACTCGCTCCGTCTGACGCCGGATTCACAGCGGCAAAGTCTTGTGCCGCCGGGGCCAGTACCGTACCGTACCGTTCAGTGTTCGCCGTGGCGGCGGAACGAGGACTGTCAACGCGCGGAGGGGCTCCCACGTGATGAGGATGGCGATCGGAATCGCCTGTGTCGCAGCGGGGTTGGTGTTGGCGGCGCCTGCGCACGCCGATGTGGATACCGATTTCAACAACGAGTTGCACATCTACGGCATCTACAACGGCAAGGACTACAACGCGTGGATCGCCAAGCTCGCCTGTAAGCGGATCAACAACGGTCTGGACAACGACGCCAACAAGGCCGCGGTGTTCGTGCACCGGAATCTGGCCAAGGACACCACCACCGAGCAGGCCTATCAGTTCCTTGGCGCCGCGCTGCGCAGCTACTGCCCCGACAAGATGCCGATTCTGGACCAAGCCGCGCAACAGTAAAGAGGACAACGTGTTACGCAAAGCAAGTATGGCGATGGCCGTGGCAGGGTGTGCGGCGATGCTCTTTCCCGCGGTGGCGGCAGCCGACGCCACCGACGACTATCCGATCCCCAACCGGATCCTGAAGACCACCTGCACGGTCGATCAGTACATGGCCGCGGTCCGCGACACCGACCCGGTCTATTACGAGCGGTACATGACCGACTACAAGAACCGGCCCGCCGATGTGCAGCAGAGCGCGCGCGACCGGATCTACTGGTTCTTCTCACTGGATTACGCGGCGCGCCGTCAGTATTCGGAGAACACCGCGACCAACGTGTACTACGAGCAGGTGGCCACCCGCTGGGGCAACTGGGCCAAGCTGTTCTTCAACAACAAGGGCGTTGCCGCGCACGGCACCGACATCTGCGCGGGCTACCCGCCCAACGACCCCGGCGTCTGGACCTGGTAGCGAACCGCCCAGGGCGGCCATTGCAATAGCATTGCGAAAGCACTGTGATAGCGCACAGTGGTAGCGTTGAACGCGATTATGAACGCGGAGAACGAGCCGCCGGCCCTGACCATCACGTGCGGGCACGCAGCGCCGCACACCGTGTCACCCGCGGAGGCGCCCATCACCATCGGCCGCGAATTGCCCGCACAAATCCGCATCGACGACCAGCGCGTCTCACGCACCCACCTGCTCGTCGAGTTCGACGGCGCGACGTGGACCGCCACCGACACCCGAAGTACGAACGGCACCTTTGTCGGCGGTGAGCCGATCGACCGGCTCACCATCACTGACGGGCTCACCATCCACATCGGCCACGAGGACGGCATCCCAGTCACCTTCGCCTTCGTGACAGGACTCGACGACGGATCAGACGACGTTTCCGACGACGATGACGACACCGCTCACCTGACCGACCCCGGTGTCGCACGCGCCGGTGCCGCGGCCGCTGCCCGACGCGAAGAGCTCGGCTTCTCCCAACGAAAACTCAGCGACGACAAGGTCATCGGCCAAAGCAACCTGGTCGCGTTCGAGCGAGGCCGCCGATGGCCCCGCGACAGCACCAGGGCTAAGCTGGAAAAGGCACTCAACTGGGCCCCCGGCACGCTCACCCGGATCCGTTACGGCGCAGCGATTCCCGAGGACGACAGCACCGAAGTGATCTCGGACAGTGTGCGCGTCGCGGTGCTGCTCGATGCGCTCGAGCTGGCCCTCAACGGCATCAAGGCCAGAGTGTCCAAGTTGCCATCGCTCACCAGTGGAACCTTCGCCGCCGAAGCGGGTGTGCTGCTCGCCGAGCTGCGCCGAGTGCAGGCGGCCGCCGCCGAGGGCGCACGCAGCGCGACCGGTTCGGAGATCGCACTGCTACTCAGCGACGTGCGACGCACCTACAACGAGCTGACGATTCTGGCCGCGCGCGCGCCGGATGCCCCACTGAGCCAACGGCTCTACGCCGCGAGACATCACGCCGAGCTCACCGTCGAGGAGACGGCCAACGCATCGGCGGTGGACGCCAAGACCGTCGTCGACGCCGAAGCCGACCGGCCAATACCCCCCGATGCCGCGGCCGCGCTGGAAACCCTGATGGCCCAACTCATCTCGCGGTGATGCTTACTCGCCGAACTTGGCCGCGATGCGATCGATGATCGCGTTGGCCTGTCCTTCGGAGTCACCATCGCCGCATACGACGGATTCCACCACGACGTTGGCGCGCGCCACGGTTGCGTGATAGCAGTTGCGTGGCGGGGGCTCCTGCCGCTGCGCGCCCGCGCCGGAACGGTTGGCGTCACTCAACGGGCCGGTCGCATCGCTGGTGACGGGGCCGGGCATCCAATGCTGGGTAACGTCGCCGGCGGTGGTGCTGAAAGGTTCACCCGCAGCGCAATATCCGAACATCCGCGCAAGATCACCCACCACCTTCGCGGGCTGATCGCGATTGTCGAAGACGGTGATCAGCTGTTGCGCGATCTGCCCCCGCGCGCCGCGGTTGGTCTCGCCAACCGCAAGTTGGTAGCCGTTCGCCGCGACCGCTTCGTTGAACAGCAGCCGGGGCGCACAATCGCGCGGGTCCGCGCCCTCGCCGCTCTGCCACGGCTTGGTGTGGCTCTGGACCTGCCGCAGGTCGGTGTCCCCGATGATCTCGCCGAGCTCGCTGCGCTTGAGTAGGGCCGGTTTGGCGGCCGCTGCCGCCACCAGTGCAGGGGCCGGAGGCGCAGAACTCGTCACCGAACTCTCGGTGCTCTGCGCCGGCGGTGTCCCGCCGCCGGTCCCGTCCGAGCAGCCCAACACCAGCAGACCGATAACAATCACGAGCAGACCGATCCCCGCCCGGCCTACTAGCAGCACGCGCACCGCTCAGTCCTTTCCGGTGTCAACCGGCTTGGCCGGCTTTGGGTAGAGCAGTTCGAGCTCGCCGAGGTTGGCCGCGGTGGCCGCCAGCGGCAGCGCCGCGGAAACGGCCAATTCGTCGTCGGGAGCGTCGGCGCGCAACGCGAGCACGAAGTCGTCGCTGATCGATTCCAGGCGTTGGCCGCCCTCGCCAGCCACCCGTGCGCTGATCAGGTCGGCGTGGGCCTCGAGCACTTCGCGCGTCCTGGGATACACGCCAAGTGGCGGGGGGACCACGTCGGCGGTCAGTTCGGCTGCCGCGCGCAGCCTGATCGCGCGGTTGGCCGCGCGCACCACCGGTGCCCGCGTGTCGGTCGGCCCGCCCGTCTCCGAAAGATATTGGCGCACAGCGTCGTCCACCCGGCGGGACGCGCCTAGTGCCTCGTGGCTGAGTGCGATCACCTGATCCTGTGCCGACTCCGATGCGCCGCGGGTCACCCGCAGCACCGAGGCCTTGAGGAACTTCGCCCCGATCGCCCTGGCGTCCTCGATGGCCTTGGACACCTGTGTTTTCGCCCCTCGCGGCCACAGCAACACCGACACCACGACGCCAACCAGCGCTCCGACCACCACGTCCTCGACGCGGATCAATCCGACCTGCCAGCCGGTCGGCACGATCAGGTTGAAGTTGATCAACACCATCATCGTGAACGCGGCCTGCCCGGCGACGAACGACGCCACTTCGGGCACATACGCCGAGCCGAAAGCCACCAGCGGCAACAGGATCCAGAGCACAACGGGGTCGACGCCGAGCAGCTCGATGACGAACGCTCCCAACACGAAACCCACCGCCGTGCCCGCAACCGCACGCAGCACCCGCGTGCCCGTGGTCAACGCGCTGCTGCGCAACACCGACATCGCGCCGAGCACCACCCAGAATCCGTGCTCCACAGGGAACACGTGTGTCACCGCGACGGCGAGCGCCAACCCGAGCCCGGTGCGCAGGCTGTTGCGGAGCACCACGGCCCGAGTGCCGAGGAATCCCTTGGTGATTGCGGCGACGGCGACCGTTTCTGGCATCACCCAGTCCGCTGCGCCGGTCTCCGGCAACCGGCGGCCAAGCACCCGGGCCCAGACCGGCCTGGCGTCCGCGGCCGCGGCGTTGCGGATGATACGGCCCGTCACCGCGATGGTGGCCGACACGGTGCGGCGGTTCAGCTGCGCGCGGCCCACCTCGACCGCGGCCGCATCGTCGGCCTCACTCAGCATCTGCGCGATGTCGTCACGGTAGGTGCCCTGCGCCGTCGAGCGCTGCTCGATGAGCGCCTCGCGCAGGTCGTCGCTGCGGGCCGCCCGCGCGGCAGGGCTGCGCAACCTGAGCACCGCTGCGGAGTCCCTGAGCACCCGCACCGCGGGTGCCTTCATCGGCCCGAGCAGCCTGCCGGTGTCGTCGGTGACCTGATCGGACAGCCAGCCGAGGTCGTCGACCACCCGGACCAGCGCGCGGCTGCCCGCGGTCAACGCGACGGGCCGGTAGTCGGCGCCGATGAAGGTCTCGTAGAGGGCGTTCATCGCCTTCGTGACGTCACGCGCCGTGGCGGTGCCCTCCAATCGATCGGCCAGCCTGTTGCACACCATGGCCGCGTGCCTGCGCAGGTCGTCGTGATGGCGGGGCGGGAACAGGAACAGCGCCGCGGGGACGCACAGCGCCAGCGCGATCACCCAGCCCAGCAGCCGCTCCGACAGCGGGCCGACAGGCGTGCATGCTGGCAGCACGAACATCAGCAGCGTTGCGCGCTGGCCGGCGGCGACGATCTCGCTGAGCACCCCGGCGAAGATCACCGCCACCCCGAGCACGAACATCACCGCGACGCTCAGCCACGGATAGGGCGCGACTACCGTGCCAAGCGCGATGAGGATCGCGCCGTTGCAGCCGAGGCCGCCGTACGCCAGCGCGCGCGCAGGCCGGTTGCCGGGGAAGTCGACAAGGATCAGCAGCGCCACGGCCCCGAAGATGGTGAACAGTGGGGTTTGCGAGCCGCCGCCGACGGCGAAGGCGACTGCCGCCGAAATCGGCAGCATGACGGCCGCGCGCCCGGCCCGCCGCAGCGCGTCGAACTCGGGGTCGCGGGCACGCATCCGTAGCAATACGTGGCGCAGCACCGCGGCGGTCTCAGTGGGCAAGGATCTTGATTCCCAGCACGAGAACGCCGATACAGACGAGGCCGGCCACCGCAAGCGCCTGCTGCCACCATGGCAGCGCGGTCCTTCGCACGGCCAGCAGTGCGATCACCCCGAGTTCCGCGACCAGGACCCACGCCGCGATCCATGTGGCGGTGTCCGTGTCGACCAGATCGAACGCCGCGGTCGCCAGGATCACGATCGGCAGCAGCGCCGCCTCGAGGATCTGCGCCGAGGACTGGAACATCCGCAGGGCCTCGCGCCTGCTCGGCGCGCCGCTGTACACGCCGAGGTGGGCCACCCAGTCGGCGAGCAGGCTGGCGGCCCACAGTCCGCCGGTGGCCACCGCGACGTCGAGGATCCTGGCCCACCCGCTGGTGTCCGGTGTGGTGTAGCGAGCCAACACCGCAAGCGTGGCCAGGCAGGAGATGGCACCGTAGAGCCGTTCACGCAGCAGCGCGACGACATGGCCGACGGGTTCGTTGGCCTCCGCCGCTGCCCGCGCTGCCCTAGTCACCGTCGGGCACCGAAGTGAATCCACCGGAGTCGAGTGCATCGAGCAAGCGGCCTGCGATCCACTCCAACGCGTCGTCGTCGCGCGGCAGGGTGGCCTGCTCATAGCCCACCAGCAGGTACACCCCCCACGCGGCGAACATCTGCGCCTGCCGCTTGTGCTGCAGGATCTCGAACGCCGACTCGAACATGATGTCGAAGCGCTGCTGGTCCACCGCGGCCTGCACGGCGTACACCTCTTCGTTGACCGAACTCCAGACCCTGATGGCGGCCTCCGCCCGGTGCGGCAGGCCCAACCCGACCTGGATCAGGGTGTCGATGCGGCGGCGTGGGTTCGGCTCGGACCGCACCGCCTCGACCACCTGCACCGTGCGCGCCTCCATCCAATGCGCGATCAGGTCCCGGGTGTATGCCGACCAACTGGGGAAGTAGTGATAGAAGGAGCCGGAGGTGACGCCGAGCCGGTTGCACACCTCGGCCAGCTTCAATCCGCCGTAGCCGCGGTCGGACAGCACCTCGAGTCCGGTCTCGAAGTACGCCTCGCGGGACACGACGCTGGCCATGGGACGCGACCCTAGTTCGTCACCCCGCCCTGTCTCTACGACGGAATCCGCACTCGCGGGCGTAAAAATTTGCTGAACGACATGCCGATGCTTCCGAGTGCGAATACCGGATGGTCCGGCCAGTGAGCTGTGGCACAATTTGACCGTGCCGCAACATACCGCTAGCCGGGGACCAGGGCGTCCCCCCGCAGCGAAGGCCGCTGAAACGCGGGAACGCATTGTGCAGGCCGCTCGCGAGGTTTTCAGCGAACTCGGATACGACGCTGCAACCTTCCAGGCGATAGCGATCCGGGCCGATCTGACACGGCCCGCGATCAACCACTACTTCGCAAGCAAACAAGTGCTTTGGCACGAAGTCGTCGAGCAAACCAACACGCAAGTTGTTAGCGCGGGTATGTCGCGGGCGCAGAGCGAAACCGGTCTGCTCCGCAGGCTGTCGTCGTTCTTCAGCGCGGCGATGCAGGCCGAATCCGAAGACCGTTCTGCGGCAGCATTTCTCGTCACCTCGGTGCTGGAGTCCCAGCGGCACCCCGACCTGAGCGGCGACGAGCATGACTCGCTGAAGAACTCGCGCGCCTTCGTGGCATGGGCAGTAAACGACGCAATCGAGCGTGGCGAGCTCACCACGGACACCGACGTCAACCACCTCGTCGAGATGTTGGTGGCGGTGATGTGGGGGATGGGCTTCTACGCGGGCTTCGTCGGCAACCATGACGAGCTCACGGCCGTCGTGCACAAGTTCGAGCTGCTGATGGCCAACAAACTCTGGAATCTGCACGAATAATCCGCTCCACCAGGCAATGGACCCGCTGGCGGTGACGTTGCCCACAATTCGGATAGCACAGCTAACTTATTAGATAGCATTGCGAACGAAATCAGTGCTTGCTGCGCGCCCGAACGGATGGAACACCAATGAGCTCATTGCGTACCGACGACGACAGCTGGGACATCGCGACCAGCGTTGGCGCTACGGCGGTCATGGTGGCCGCGGCTCGCGCCGCCGAAACGGACAGGGACAACCCGCTGATCCGCGATCCGTACGCCAAGATCCTTGTCGCCGACGCGGGCACCGGGATGTGGGAGTTCATGCTCAACGAGGAGTTCGTCGCGAAGGTCGCCGACGCGGACGCCGAACTTGCGGCGATGGTCGAGCACATGAGCGCTTACCAGGCGGTCCGCACGCACTTCTTCGACGACTTCTTCGCCGCGGCCACCGCGGCGGGCATCCGCCAGATCGTCATCCTGGCTTCGGGCCTTGATTCCCGCGCCTACCGGCTGCAGTGGCCTGGCGGCACCACGGTCTACGAAATCGACCAGCCCAAGGTGCTCGAGTACAAGGCGGCCACCCTCGCCAGGCACGGGGCGACACCGAGCGCGACGCGCCGCGAGGTCGCCATCGACCTGCGCTTCGACTGGCCGAAAGCGTTGCGCGAAGCGGGTTTTGACCCCAGCCTGCCGACGGCGTGGCTCGCGGAGGGGCTGCTGATGTACCTGCCCGCCGACGCCCAGGACAGGCTCTTCGAGCAGCTTGACGACCTCAGCGCCCCTGGCAGCCGGATCGCGGCCGAGACGGTCGGAATCCATGCCGAGGATCGCCGCGAGCGGATGCGGGAACGGTTCGCGCGACTGGCCACCCAATTCGGCATCGACGACACCATCGATGTGGGCGAGCTGACGTACGAGGATCCGGACCGCGCCGACGTCGCGGTGTGGCTCGCCGACCGTGGCTGGCAGTCAAGGGGCATCGCCTCGCAGGACGAGATGCGTCGCCTCGGGCGCGCCGTTGAGCTGGTCGACACCGACGGTGACTCGTTCTCGACGTTCGTCACCGCGGAGAAGTCGCACTAGCTGCGCGTTCGCGCTCAGAGGCTGGGCCTTCTGGCGGCCCAACCGGTTGGTTAGGATCGGGTGATTCCTCGGGTCAGGAAGGACACCCACCATGACCACCGAATCCGTCGCCCCTCCGGCGCAAGCCACCCAACCTGACATTCCGGCCGTCGTCCGCCGGTTGCGCGAAACGTTCGCGACGGGCAAGACCCGCAGCATCGAGTGGCGCAAGCAGCAGCTTCGCGCGCTGGAGAAGCTGATGGTCGACAACGAGCCCGCCATCGCGGAAGCGCTCGCGTCGGACCTCGGCCGCTCGCCGTTCGAGGCGTGGCTGGCCGACATCGCGGGCACCGCCACCGAAGCCAAGATCGCGGCGAAGAACGTCGGCAAGTGGGCCAAGCGCAAGCACCAGCGGCTGGAACTGTCGCAGCTGCCGGGTCGCGGGTGGCTCGAGTACGAGCCCTACGGCACGGTGCTGATCATCGGCGCATGGAACTTCCCGTTCGCGCTGACGATCGGGCCAGCCATCGGGGCGATCGCGGCTGGGAACACCGTGGTCCTCAAACCGTCCGAGGTGGCGCCGGCGTCCGCGGCGCTGATGGCCGAGCTGGTGCCGAAGTACCTCGACAACGACGCGATCGCGGTCATCGAGGGCGACGGCGCCTGCAGCCAGGAACTCATCGAGCAGGGCTTCGATTACCTGTTGTTCACCGGTGGCACCGAGATCGGCCGCAAGGTCTACGAAACGGCCGCTGCCCAGCTGACTCCCGTCACGCTGGAGCTCGGCGGCAAGAGCCCCGTCATCGTCACCGCCGACGCCGACATCGATGTCGCGGCCAAGCGCATCGCATGGACCAAGCTGATCAACTCGGGTCAGATCTGTATCGCGCCCGACTACGTCCTTGCCGAACAATCGATCCGCGACGAACTCGTCGACAAGATCAAGGCGGCTGTCACGACGTTCGAGTCCGAGAACCCGGGCGGCAAGCGCATCGTGAACCAGCGTCACTTCGATCGGCTCACCGCCACCTTGGCCGCTACCAAGGGCGACGTCGTCATCGGCGGCGGCTCCGATGCATCCACCATCAGCATTCAGCCCACCGTCGTTGTCGATCCCGACCCCGGCGAGTCGTTGATGACCGATGAGATCTTCGGTCCGATCCTGCCGGTGGTCACCGTCCAATCCGTTGACGACGCAATCAAATTCGTCAATTCGCGGCCGAAGCCGCTGGCTGCGTACCTGTTCACCAAGACCAAGAGTGTTCGCGACCGGGTGGTCAGCGAGGTGTCCGCAGGCGGCATGGTGATCAACCATCTGCTGTTCCACTTCGCCACCCACAAGCTGCCGTTCGGTGGTGTCGGACCGTCCGGCACGGGCGCCTACCACGGCAAGTTCGGTTTCGAGGAGTTCAGCCACCGCAAGTCCGTGCTGACGAAGCCGACCCGACCCGACGTCGCTGCCTTCATCTATCCCCCGTATACAGAGAAGGCTTGGAAGCTAGCTAGACGCCTGTTCTAGAAAGGAACCTCATGCCAGGAGTGCAGGATCGCGTCATCGTCGTCACCGGGGCCGGAGGCGGGCTGGGGCGCGAATACGCGTTGACGCTCGCCAAGGAGGGCGCCAGCGTCGTCGTCAACGATCTCGGTGGTTCCCGTGACGGGACGGGCGCCGGCCACAACATGGCCGACGAGGTGGTCAAGGAGATCAAGGACGCCGGCGGGCGTGCGGTGGCCAACTACGACTCGGTGGCCGAGCAAGAGGGCGCCGAGAACATCATCAAGACCGCGCTCGACGAGTTCGGCAAGGTCGATGGTGTGGTGAGCAACGCCGGCATCCTGCGCGACGGCACGTTCCACAAGATGGAGTTCGCGAACTGGGACGCGGTGCTCAAGGTGCACCTGTACGGCGGATACAACGTGATCCGTGCGGCCTGGCCGCACTTCCGCGAGAACAGTTTCGGCCGCGTCGTCGTCGCCACCTCGACCAGTGGGTTGTTCGGCAATTTCGGCCAGGCCAACTACGGCGCAGCCAAACTCGGCCTCGTCGGGCTGATCAATACGCTGGCCCAAGAGGGCGCCAAGTACAACATCAAGACCAACGCCGTCGCGCCGATCGCGGCCACCCGGATGACGCAGGACATCCTGCCGCCCGAGGTGTTCGAGAAGCTGACGCCGGAGTACGTGGCACCGG
Source organism: uncultured Actinomycetota bacterium (assembly GCA_963711755.1). Taxonomy (GTDB): domain Bacteria; phylum Actinomycetota; class Actinomycetes; order Mycobacteriales; family Mycobacteriaceae; genus Mycobacterium. Next base: position 854,974 of record CAVQFK010000021.1, on the reverse strand, counting down.
TGGTGGCCTACCTGTGCACCGAGGAGCTGCCCGACACGGCGTCGGTGTTCATCGTCGGCGGCGGCAAAGTACAGAGGGCAGCGCTCTTTCAGAACGAAGGCACCACATTCACCAGCGTTCCTTCGGTCGACGACGTCGCCGCCAAGTGGGGCGAGATCACCGACCTGTCCGCTGCGCAGCGGGCCACCTTCAGCCTCGGCTGAACCACGGATGAAAGCGCTTGTAGCGCAGGAGCTCTCCGGTCCCTCGGGACTGGCCTACGTCGACGTGGACGATCCGGCCGAGGTCGGGGGCAATGACACCGTCGTCATCGATGTCGGCGCGGCGGGGGTCAGCTTCCCGGATCTGCTGCTCCTGCGCGGTGAATACCAGTTGCGGCTGGAGCCGCCGTTCATCCCTGGCATGGAGGTCGCAGGGGTGGTGCGGTCCGCGCCGTACGAGTCGGAATTCACGCAGGGCCAACGGGTGACGGCGCTGGCCATGCTCGGCGGCTGGGCCGAACGGGTTGCGGTACCGCCGGCCAGCATCCGCGCCACGCCGGACGGTCTTGACGACGCGGAAGCCGTCGCCCTGCTTGGCAACTACCAGACGATGTACTTCGCGCTTGCCAAGCGTGGCGCGCTGCGGGCGGGCGAGACGGTGCTGGTGCTCGGCTCGGCGGGTGGGGTCGGCACGGCCGCCATCCAGATCGCAAAGGCGTTGGGCGCCAAAGTGATCGCGATGGTGCACCGGCCACAGGCGATGGACTTCGTGAAGTCGCTTGGCGCCGACGAGGTGCTGCCGCTGACCGACGGCTGGCTCAAGGAGGTCCTCGAGCGCACCGACGGCCATGGCGTCGATCTGGTGGTGGACCCGGTCGGTGGCGAGCCGTTCGACGATGCGATCCGGGCGCTGGCCACCGAGGGCCGCTTGCTGGTCGTCGGTTTTGCCGCGGGTGCGATTCCCACCGTCAAGGTCAACCGGTTGCTGTTGCGCAACGTCGCGGTCATCGGCGTCGGGTACGGCGAGTTCGTCAACCGAAAGCCAGGATCGCAGGCGGTGTTCGAATTCGGGGTCGGCGAACTCGTCAAGGCCGGGCTGCGGCCACCGCCGCCGATGCGGTTTCCGCTGGCGGAGGGGCGGGCGGCGTTGCAGAGCCTGGCCGACGGTGGGGTGCTCGGAAAGGTCGTGCTGGAGCCGTGAGCGTGCGGGCGTTGGCCTTCGACGTGTTCGGCACCGTCGTCGACTGGCGCTCGAGCCTCATCGGCGAGCTGGAGCAGTTCGGCCAAAACCATGGGCTGCAACAGGATTGGGCTACCTTCGCCGACAACTGGCGCGCAGGGTATGCCCCGGCGATGGATCGAGTGCGTCGCGGCGACCTGCCGTGGACACGAATCGACGACCTGCACCGGATGATCCTCGACGACCTGCTGCGCTCGGCCGCGATCACGGCGAGCGACGACGACGTCGACCACCTCAACCGGGCGTGGCATCGGCTGGACCCGTGGCCGGACAGCGTGGGCGGGTTGGCCCGGTTGAAGGAAAAGTTCGTCATCACAACGCTTTCCAACGGCAACATGTCGCTGCTGACGAACATGGCCAAGCGGGCCGGATTGCCGTGGGACTGCGTGATTTCGGCCGAACTGTTCCATCACTACAAGCCCGACCGCGAGGCCTATCTCGGGTGCGCCGACCTGCTCGGTGTGCGACCCGATCAACTGATGCTCGTCGCAGCCCATCCCGGTGATCTGCGGGCGGCGCGCGCTGCGGGTCTGAAGACTGGCTATGTCGCCAGGCCGTTGGAGTTCGGCCCGGGTGGGCGAGCGCACAGCGTCGACGACGGTGAGTTCGACGTCACCGCAACGGATTTTCTGAATCTCGCTGATCAGCTGGGCGCCTGAATCGGCGGCGTAGCGTGGAAATGTGACCGATCAAGTGATGACCGCATTGCCGCCCGCACTGCGCAGGGCGCTGGACCTGCTGGCCGACCCGCCCGCCAACCCCGATATCAGCAAGGGGTACCTGGACCTGCTCGGCGAGGAGCCCGCGACCGACGACGCTCCGCCGAAGAACACCGGGGCCATCCAGGCGGTGTGGGCCTCTGAGCTCGGGTCGCTGCTGTACGACACCGGGCAGGCAGTGGCCCGCAGGCTGACCGCGCTCGGGCAGCTGCCGACCGACTGGCTGAGCATCCCGCCCGGCGGCGTCGCGCTCGATGTCGGGAGCGGCCCCGGCAACATCACCGCTGCGTTGGCCCGCGCCGCGGGTCCCGACGGGCTGGCGCTGGGTATCGACGTCTCCGAACCGATGCTGGCGCGGGCGGTCAGCGCGCAGGCGGGGCCGCAGGTCGGCTTCCTTCGGGCCGATGCGCAGCAGCTTCCACTGCGGGACGAGACCGTTGACGCGGCGGTCTCCATCGCGGTGCTGCAGCTGATACCGGACCCGGCGGCGACCCTTGCCGAAATAGCGAGGGTGCTGCGGCCAGGCGGCCGGATGGCGGTGATGGTGCCGACCGTCGGGCGCCTGCTGCCAGCGGTGTTCGGGTTCCTGCCCGACGGCGGTGCCCACTTCTTCGGCGAGGACGAGCTCGGCGACCTGCTCGAGGACCTCGGCCTCGTCGGCGTGCGCACAAAGACGGTCGGCAGCCTGCAATGGGTGCGCGCGAAACGACCGTGACGCACTAGATTCGAGCCGTGAGCACCGGCGGAATCGTCCTTGTCGCGCTTGCCATCGCCGTCGGGCTGGCAGGCATCCTCATCCCACTGCTGCCCGGCACGCTGCTGGTATTCGCCGCGATTGCGGTGTGGGCCGTCTTCGAGAACAACGTCACCGGCTGGGTGACCCTCGGGGTGGCGACGGCGCTGCTGGCGGTCGCCACGCTGATCAAGTACACCTGGCCGGTCAAGCGCATGCGGGCCGCGGACGTGCGCACGGTGAGCCTGGTGGCCGGTGGGGTGCTCGGCATCATCGGGTTCTTCGTAATCCCGGTGGTGGGCTTGGTGATTGGCTTCGTGCTCGGCGTGTTTCTTGCCGAGCTGGCCAACCGCCGAGACCAGCGGGTGGCGTGGACGTCGACCAAACACGCGGTGAAGGGCGTTGCGTTGTCGGTGGGGGTGGAACTAGCGGGTGCGCTCCTTGCCACGGTGGCCTGGGTGACGGGCGTATACGTCACCCAGTAGCCGGCCCGCTGTCAGCGGCTCGTCCGGCTAGCCCAGGCATCGGCGAGCAAGCGGAGGATCGTTGCTTCGGTGTCTTGAACGGTCACCCGGATGACGATCCAGTCCGCTTCGGTCAGGTCGCGAATCCGTCTGATGTCCTTGTCGAATTGTTCGCGGCTCATCCGGTGATGCTTGCCTTCGTAGTCGACAGCGATCTTCAGGTCGCGCCACCCCATGTCGACCTCGCCGATGAGCACGCCGTACTCGTTGTAGACGGGGATCTGCGTCTCGGGCGGCGGATAGCCGGCCCGGATGATCAGGAGACGCACCCGGGTCTCTTGCGGGGATTCCGCACCAGGATCGACCAATTCGATCGCCTTGCGTGCCCGCTCGAGGCCGTGGCGGCCCGGATGGCGCGCCGCCGCCAACTCGATGTCGGGCACCTTGAGCCGTGTCGCCCGAGCCAGCGCATCAATGGCGACGACGGCGCGATCGAGCGGGTACCGGCAGGCGAGGTCCACCGCCGTGCGGGTCGCTGTTGTGACACGCATACCGTCGATCGACTGGATTTCGTCGTCGTCGATTGCGACGGCCCATACTGTGACACCTGGCGTGCGTCTGCGGTTGGTGTCGATGACCGTGGCAGGCAGGCCAGCGTCAATCCATTTCGCACCGTGTAGCGCCGATGCGGAAAACCCCGCCAGCACACCGTGCCCCCGCGTTCGCAGCCAGCATGCTTTCGCGCGCAGCACGGCGGTCCTCGCACTGTCCTTCGCGATGTACACGTCGTGATGGATCGCGACATACCGCGTACGCAGGTCATGTCGCGTCAGTGCGCCAGCGGCCAGCGCCGCGCTGCCGATGAATGGCTCCCTCATCCCCATGGCGGAGAGTGTGCCGCCGGGCTCCGACAGATTTGCGTAACGCTATGGCGGAGAATCGGCCCGAATACCGCCGTGGCGTTACGTAAATCGTGGACGTCAGTCGAGCAGAGCGGTGCGCAGCCGCGCGACGTCCTCTTCGCTCACCCCGGCCGCGGTGAGGTAACCGCGCAGCCCGCCGTAGTTCACCTCGATCGACCGTCGCGCGGCATCCAGGTACTCCTCCCGCACGCCAAGCACCTCCTCGGTCAACCGCGCTTCGGCGAAGGTGATCACCTCATCGGTCTCCGAATGGCTGCGGACCGAATCCAGGATCTGGTCACGCAGCTGTGGCACCGCGTTATTGCTGCGCAGAAAGTCGGCGAGGACGGCGTCGCGTGGGACGCCAACCGCTTCGAGCACTGTCGCAACCGTGAACCCGGTGCGGTCCTTGCCCGCAAAACAGTGCGCGATCACCGGACGCCCGTCGGATAGCAGCGAAACCACTTGTCGCACAGCGCGTTGCGCGCCGCCCAGTGTCGGGAACCGCAGGTACTCCTCGGTCATGAAGCGCCCGGCCGCCACTGCTATGTCCTCGTCGTCGGGCTTTTCGGTCATCATCTTCTGGAATGTGGCTTCGTGCGGAGCTTCGCCGTCGACCGCCGATACGTCGGGGAACGGCAGCAGGTGCACCTCGATGCCCTCCCCGACGGCCCCTGGTCCGCGGCGCTCGATCTCCCGCGGGGAGCGCAGGTCGGCCACGTCGGTGATGCCGAGCCGCCGCAGCAGCTCACGCCCGCCCTCGGTGAGCCCGCTCAGCTCGCTCGACCGAAAGAACCGGCCAGCTTGAATGCCCGTCTCCTCGGAGACATCGCGAAAGTTCCACGCCCCCGACAGTTCCCCGACATCGATAGCCACTACTGAGTCACCGCCGCAGCGAACGCCGACTTCTCGCGGCCGAGCTCTGCTCGGGCGATGGTGCGCATGTGCACCTCGTCGGGCCCGTCGAACAACCGCATCGCCCGATGCCAGCCGTACAGCCGGGCCAGCACGGTGTCGTCACTGATACCGGCGGCGCCGTGCACCTGGATCGCCCGGTCGATGACGTTGCACGCCATCTGGGGCGCCACCGCCTTGATCTCGGCCACCAGCTGGCGAGCTTCTGGGCTCTTGTTTCCGTGCTGGTCGATCACCCACGCCGCCTTGTGACACAACAGCCTGGCCTGGTCGATCTCGTTGCGGGACTGGGCAATCTGCTGCTGCACCACACCCTGCTCGGCCAATGGCTTGCCGAATGCGATGCGCTTTTGCACCCGGTCGATCATCAGCGCCATCGCCCGCTCGGCCACACCGATCGCACGCATGCAGTGATGGATGCGGCCAGGGCCGAGCCGTGCCTGCGCGATCGCGAACCCGCTGCCCTCCTCGTCGAGCAGGTTTCCCACCGGGACGCGCACGTTGTCGAAGGACACCTCGCAGTGCCCGTGCTGGTCCTGCCAGCCGAACACCGGCAGCGACCGCTCGATCGACACACCTGGGGTGTCGACCGGCACCAGGATCATCGACTGCTGCTGGTGGCTGGCCGCATCCGGGTTGGTGCGACCCATCACGATGAGGATCTTGCAGCGCGGGTCGGCCGCACCCGAGATCCACCACTTGCGGCCGTTGATGACGTAGTCGTCACCGTCGCGCAGCATGGTGGTCTGGATGTTGCGGGCGTCGCTGGAGGCCACCGCGGGCTCGGTCATCGCGAACGCGCTGCGGATCTCGCCGGCCAGCAGCGGTTCGAGCCATTGCTTGCTCTGCTCGAGGTTCGCGAACAGGTGCAGGGTCTCCATGTTGCCGGTGTCGGGGGCGGCGCAGTTGATCACCTCGGGTGCGATCTCCATGCTCCACCCGCTGAGCTCGGCCAGCGGCGCGTACTCCAGGTTGGTCAGGCCCGATATGGACGGCAGAAACAGGTTCCACAGCCCGCGCTCCTTGGCCAGGACCTTGAGTTCCTCGACCACCGGAGGAACCGTGTGGTCGTCAGGACCAGCCGCTACCCGGTAGTCGTGGTACGCCTTCTCGGCCGGGAAGACGAACTCCGTCATGAAGGCGCTAAGCCGCTTGTGGAAGTCCTGCGCCTTGGCCGACATCGCGAAGTCCATGCCCGTCACGATATGACACCCGTAAAAAGCTGGAACATCGCCGTCGCGTCGAGCGTAGGAACTGGGTATGACCGAAAGCCGTCCGCCGTTCCCGCCGTTCACCCTCGAAACCGCGATCCAGAAGGTGCAGGCCGCCGAGGACGCGTGGAACACCCGCGATCCAGAACGCGTCAGCCTCGCGTACACCCCCGACTCGCAGTGGCGAAACCGCGACCAGCACGTCGTCGGGCGTGAGCAGATCGTGGCGTTCCTCACCCGAAAATGGGAACGCGAACTCGACTACGTGCTGCGCAAGAGCCTCTGGGGGTTCCGCGAGAACAGGATGGCCGTCCGCTTCCAATACGAGTGCCATGACGCCGACGGCCAGTGGTACCGCAGTTACGGCAACGAGCTGTGGGAGTTCACCCCCGAGGGCCTGATGTCGCGGCGGGAGGCCAGCATCAACGACGTCAAGATCGACGACGAATCGGAGCGACGGTACTTCGGACCGCGGCCCGAGTCGGAGCACGGTATCGACATCCCGCTCTGGTGACGGCTATTCGCCTGCCGGTACGTCGATGACAAAGCCGTGGTTGTGCCAGCGGTGCCCGGGCATCACCACGACCGGAGGCCGGGCGATGGTGCTGGGCGTCGCGACCATGCCGGGTCGCGGCGTCGGCGTATACGAGTAGGTGCCTGCGTTGGCGATGCCCGCAAGGCCGAGTGCGGCGGCTGCGAGGACCCCGGCGGACACCACGGGTAGGGCGAGGCGGCGGATGGTGGTCATTGAAATCTCCTGTGGCTGGTAAAGAGGCGGCTGGTTAAGAGACCCTCCCCGGGGTCGATGCGGGGAGGGTCTGGACTGGGGTGATCAGCGGGTGTAGCTCGGATCCAGCGTGGACAGGTGCCACATGCCGTGGTGCCAGTGATGGCCGGGCACCGCGTTGGGGGCCGGGTGAGCCTTCACGTTCGGGGTCGCCACGATGCTGGGCGACGGGGAGTCGTAGGTCGCCGCGTTGGCCGTACCTGCCAGTCCGAGGGCGGCCCCTGCGATGATCCCGGCGGAAACGGCGGGCAGCGCGATGAAGCGGGCGAAGTGCTTGGTGGTGACGTTCATTTCAATTCTCCTGTGTCAGTTCGGTTTTCGTTCTCTGCGCCGGTGTTCTGCGGCGATGACATAAGACTGCCGCTTGCGAACTGCGTTGTATGTCCGGCAATCGGAGGCCGGATGGGATGAACCGCTTGTCCTCCAATTGGGGGAATGCGGGCGGTGGCTGTGGGAAGCTCAACGTCGTGGTCGACGGCGTGACCAGCGAAAAGGTGCGGGTGGTGGTGGGTGATGACCACCCGATGTTCCGCGACGGTGTGGTGCGCGCACTCATCTCGAGCGGTTCCGTCGACGTGGTTGCCGAGGCCGACGACGGCCTGGCCGCGCTCGAGGCCATCAGGACCCATTTACCGCAGGTGGCGCTGCTCGATTACCGGATGCCTGGCATGGATGGCTCCGAGGTCGCTGCCGCCGTCAAACGCGACGAACTGCCGACTCGGGTGCTGCTGCTCTCGGCCCACGACGAGTCCGCGATCGTCTACAAGGCGCTACAGGACGGTGCGGCCGGCTTCCTGCCGAAGGAGTCGAGCAGATCCGAGCTGGTCGCCGCCGTGTTGGACTGCGCCAAGGGCCGCGACGTCGTCGCACCGATTCTGGCTGCCGGGCTGGCCGGCGAGATCCGCAAACGGGCCGAACCCGACGGACCGGTGCTCAGTCCGCGTGAGCGCGAAGTGCTGAGCATGATCGCCGCGGGCAGCAGTGTCCCCGCAATGGCCAAGGAGCTGTTCCTCGCGCCGTCGACGGTCAAGACCCACGTGCAGCGGCTCTACGAGAAGCTCGGCGTCAACGATCGCGGTGCCGCCGTCGCCGAGGCGATGCGCCGCAAGCTCCTGGAATAGCTCCGTTGAACCGGATCACGGAGTACTTCGCGACCGAACCCGTGCGCGTCACCGCATTCCTGCGCCTGCCGCTGATCGGGCTGATCGCGCTGCTGGTGTGGATCTGGGAAGTCGACCATTGGCTGCCCGGCGTCTACGCGGTGGTGCTGGGCCTCTACGCGGTCGCCGCGGCGGTGTGGGTGATCGTCGTGCTGCGCGGGCCGGTGCCGCGCTGGGCGGATTGGGCATCGACCGCGGTGGACGTTCTGGTGCTGGTCGTGCTGTGCCTGGTCTCCGGCGGCGCGACGGCCGCGCTGCTCCCGGTGTTCTTCCTCTTGCCGATCTCGGTGGCCTTCCAGGACCGGCCGACGCTGACGGCGATCCTCGGAATCGGCACCGCCAGTTGCTATTTGGCGGTGTGGGTCGTGTACTCCAAACGAGATGACTCGGTCGGCCTTCCCGACATCGTGTACACGCATTTCGGATTCCTGGTGTGGGCGGCCGTGGCGACGACGGCGTTGTGCCTCGTGCTCGCCCGCAGACGGGCACGCGTCACGGCCCTGCAGAACGTGCGGCGCCAGTTGGTCTCCGAAGCGATGCAGGCCGACGAACGGCACAACCGGGAAGTGGCCGAGCATCTGCACGACGGCCCGCTGCAGACGCTGCTCGCCGCCCGGCTGGACCTCGACGAAGTGCGCGAACGGAACTCGGACCCGGCGCTGGAGGCGGTGCACACGGCGTTGCAGGAGACCGCTGCCGCACTGCGGTCGACGGTGACACAACTGCATCCCCAGGTGCTCGCCCAGCTCGGCTTGACGCCTGCCATTCGGGAATTGTTGCGGCAGTTCGAAAGTCGCGGCGAATACACCGTCAATGCCGAGCTCGACGATGTCGGCAAGCCCGAGTCGCAGCAGCTGATGTACCGGGCGGCGCGCGAACTGCTTGCCAACATCCACAAGCACGCCCGCGCCGGCACCGTGTGGGTGGGGCTGTCGCGACAGGGTGACCGCCTCATCCTCACCGTCGCCGACGACGGAAAAGGTTTCGACCCCGCCGTGGTGGAGCGCTATGTCGCCGACGGGCACATCGGGCTCGGCTCGCTGCTCGCGCGGTTCGATGCGATGGGCGGGTCGATGGACGTCAGCTCGGAGGTCGGATGGGGTACCCAGGTGACGGTCACCTCACCACCGGAGCCGGTGACTTCCTCCGGCGAGCAGACGTAAACCTGCCCAATTTCACGCCAGAATGGGCAGGTTTGCGTCTGTTCGCGCTAAGAGGTGACCAATCCGCGGGCGATGACGAGGCGCTGAATCTGGTTGGTGCCCTCGAAGATCTGGGTGATCTTGGCCTCCCGCATGTACCGCTCGACGCGGAAATCGCGGGTATAGCCGACACCGCCGAGCACCTGGACCGCGTCGGTGGTGACCTTCATCGCGGCATCGGTGGCGACGAGCTTGGCGACGCTGGCCTGCGTCGAATAGGGCCTGCCCAGATCGCGTCTGCGCGCCGCGTCCAAGTACGTCGCCCGCGCGCTGGCCACCGCGGCGGCCATATCGGCGAGCAGAAAGCCAAGCCCCTGGTGGTCAATGATCTTGCGGCCGAACGTGGTTCGCTCGTTGGCATAGGCGACGGCCTCGTCCAGTGCGGCCTGCGCAATCCCGACGGCCACCGCGGCGATGCCCAACCGGCCGGAGTCCAGCGCCGAGAACGCGATCTGCAGGCCCTGGCCTTCCTCACCGATCAGCCGGTCGGCCTCCAGAAGGGCGTTGTCGTAGAACGCCGCGGTGGTCGGCACCGCGTGCAGTCCCATCTTCTCTTCTGGCTTGCCGAAACTCAGCCCGGCCAGATCACCCGGCACCAGGAAGCATGAGATGCCCCGCGAGCCCTCGCCGGTGCGCGCGAACAACGTATAGAAATCCGCGCGTCCACCGTGCGTGATCCACGACTTCGAGCCGTTGATGACGTATCCACTGTCGGCCTTGACCGCTTTGCACTGCAGTGCCGCCGCGTCCGAACCGGCCTGCGGCTCGGACAGGCTGTAGGCGCCGATCTGCTCGCCGCTCAGCATGCCCGGCAGCCACCGCTGCTTCTGCCCGTCGGTGCCGAACGTCAGCAGCGGATGCGACGACAGGCTGTGCACGCTGACCGCGACCGCAATGGCCGCCCACCGCGCCGCGATCTCCTCGAGCACCTGCAGATAGACCTCGTAGGGCTGACCGCCGCCACCCCACTCCTCCGGCTGCGGCAGGCTGAGCAGCCCGGCGGCGCCCAATTGCGCGAACACGCCCTCGGGATAGGTTTCGGCTTTCTCGTGCCCATCCACGACCGGGTCGAGCAGCTTGTCCGCGATCTCGCGGGTCAGCGCGATCAGGTCTACGGCGTCGTCGGAGGGCAACAACCGGTCGACGGGCATTGAGGGCCTAGACGTGCTCGGTCACCGAGAGCGCCGCGTTGATCGCGTCGACCCGGTCTTTGGCGTCACCGAACAGCATCTGGGCGTTCTCCCGGAAGAACAGCGGGTTCTGCACGCCGGCGTAGCCCGAGGCCATGGACCGCTTGAACACGATCACGTTCGCGGCGTTCCAGACCGTCAGCACCGGCATGCCTGCGATCGGGCTGGTCGGGTCTTCCGACGCCGCCGGGTTGACGGTGTCGTTGGCGCCGATGACAAGGACGACGTCGGTGCTGTCGAAGTCGTCGTTGACCTCGTCCATCTCCAGCACGATGTCGTACGGGACCTTGGCCTCGGCCAGCAGCACGTTCATGTGGCCCGGCAGGCGGCCCGCGACGGGGTGGATGCCGAACCGGACGTCGACGCCGCGGTCGCGCAGCTTGCGGGTCAGGTCGGCGACGCCGTACTGGGCCTGGGCCACGGCCATGCCGTACCCCGGCGTGATGATCACCGAGTGGGCCGACGAAAGCAGTTCGGCCGCACCTTCGGCGTCGATCTCGCGGTGTTCGCCGTAGTCCTTGTCCCCTGCCGGCCCGGCCTCGATCCCGAAGCCGCCAGCGATGACGGAGATGAACGACCGGTTCATCGCCTTGCACATGATGTACGACAGGTACGCACCGGAGGACCCGACCAGCGCGCCGGTGATGATCAGCAGGTCGTTGCCGAGCAGGAAGCCCGACGCCGCAGCGGCCCAGCCGGAGTAGCTGTTGAGCATCGACACCACGACCGGCATGTCGCCGCCGCCGATCGAAGCGACCAGATGCCAGCCGAGCAGCAGCGCGAGCACGGTGACCGCGATGAGCAGCCACAGCTGCGGGTCGATGACGAACCACACCGTGAGCGCGAAGAAAACCACCAGCGCGCCGACGTTGAGGATGTTCTTGCCGGGCAGCATCATCGGCGCGGACTTGATGCGCGCGGAGAGCTTGAGGTTGGCCACGATCGAGCCGGTGAACGTCACCGCGCCGATGAAGACGCCGATGACAACCTCGGCCGAGTGGATGCCGAGCATGCCTTCCCCGGCGAGTGCCACGGCTTCTGCGCCCGTGGAGTCGCCCTCGACATGCAGGTAGCCGTTCCAGCCGACCAGCACGGCGGCCAGGCCGACGAACGAGTGCAGCAGCGCGATCAGCTCGGGCATGCCGGTCATCTCGACGACTCTGGCGCGCCACAGACCGATCGCGGCACCGATCGCCATCGCGCCGGCCAGCAGTGCGAGGCCAAGGGGTTCGATGTGGCGGGCGAGCGCAAGCGCGATCGTCGCGATCAGGGCGACGGCCATTCCGGCGATGCCGAAAGTGTTTCCGGCCCTAGATGTTTCGTGCTTGGACAGCCCGGCAAGCGCCAGGATGAACAGTAGGGCTGCGACGACGTACGCCGCGGTTGCGGTGGTTTCCAGGGTGAACATGTCAGCTCCTCGAGAACATGGCCAGCATGCGGCGGGTTACGGCGAAGCCGCCGAAGACGTTGATGCTGGCGAGCAGGATCGCCACGGTTGCCAGCGCGGTGATGACGGCCCCGCCGGTAAAGATGCCGTGCCCGACCTGCAACAGCGCACCGACGACGATGATCCCGGAGATCGCGTTGGTCACCGACATCAGCGGGGTGTGCAGCGCATGGTGCACGTTGCCGATCACGTAGTAGCCGATCACGATGGCCAGCGCGAACACCGTCAGGTGCACCTGCAGCGCGGACGGCGAGAGCGCGATGAGGGCGAAGAGCACCGCCGCGGCCGCGAAGGTCACCCCGAGACGGCGCGCGACGGTCATCGGCTTCTTGGCCGGTTTGGTCTCCACTGGCGCGGCGTCCGCGGCAGCGGCGGGCGCCGCCGACACCTGCACGGGCGGGGGCGGCCAGGTGGTCTCGCCGTTTCGCACCACCGTCACCGAGCGCTGCACCACGTCGTCCCAGTCCAGCGTGAGCTGGCCGTCTTTCTCCGGGGTGAGCAGCTTGAGCAGGTTGACCAGGTTGGTGCCGTACAGCTGCGACGCCGTCGCGGGTAGCCGCCCGGCCAGATCGGTGTAGCCGATGATCGTCACGCCGTTGTCGGTGACGATCGCCTGGTCCTTGACGGTGCCCTCGACGTTGCCGCCGTTGGCCGCGGCCATGTCGACTATCACGCTGCCCGGCTTCATCGAGGCGACCATGTCGGCGGTGATGATGCGCGGCGCGGGCTTACCGGGGATCAGCGCGGTGGTGATGATGATGTCGACGTCCTTGGACTGCTCGGCGTAGAGCTGTGCTTCGCGGACCTTGTAGTCGTCGCCCATCTCCTTGGCGTAGCCGGTCGCCGATATCTCGGCGGCCTCCTTGTCCACGTACAGGTACTCCCCGCCGAGGGACTTGACCTGGTCGGCGACCTCGGGCCGCGGGTCGGTGGCCTTCACGATGGCGCCCATGCTGCCTGCCGCGCCGATGGCGGCCAGGCCGGCCACGCCCGCGCCGACGACGAGCACCTTGGCCGGCGGCACCTTGCCCGCCGCGGTCACCTGCCCGGTGAAGAACCGGCCGAACTTGTTGGCGGCCTCGATGACGGCGCGGTAGCCCGCGATGTTCGCCATCGACGACAGCACGTCCAGCGACTGGGCCCGGGAAATACGCGGCACGGCGTCCATGGCCAGCACGGTGATCGGCCGGGTGGCCAGCTGCTCGACGAGCTCGGGCTTGAGCGCGGGGGAGATCAGGCTGATCAGGGTGGCGCCGTCGCGCAGTGCGGCGATCTCCGCGCTGTCCGGCGCGTTCACCTTCAGTACTACGTCTGCGTCCCAGGGAGCACCGACACTGGCGCCGGCCTCCTCGTAGGAGGCATCGGAGAAGCTCGAGGCGGCGCCCGCGCCCGCCTCGACCACTACCTCATAGCCCAGTTTGAGAAGTTGGCCAACCGTCTGCGGGGTCGCGGCAACCCGCGTTTCCCCAGGCAGCGACTCTCTCGGGATCCCGATGATCATCGATTTCGATCCGATCTAGGTTCTTGTCACGGTCCGGTCGGGGCGCAACAGAGCCCCCCGACTCAGCTCGTCGTGGACGAGTGGAATACGTAAGTGTAAAGAGTCGGCCCAAATCGACGGTGCGCCCTATCTAGTAGGACGGCCGCGGACCAGTCGGCATCGCACGCCGAAGTGATCCGAAGGGAACACGCGCGGAAGAGCGCTGGAGACCGGTTCGGTGCCCAGCAGGTCGACGCTTGCCGGCGACCACGCTGGCCCTTTGACGAGGATGCGGTCGAAACGGACGTGCCGGTGCTTGTCCTTCATGTCGAAGCGCATGTGGTTGATGGACGTGTCCTCAGTAAAGCCGTCCTCGCCGGGCCGCAGTGTGGGCCAGACGTCGCGATACGGCGGTGGGATCCGGCCGTTCTCGTGATCACGCATGTTGAAATCGCCGAGGACAACCGCATTCTCGGCTGATCGCAGCGAACGAAAGATCGCGCCCAATTGCCAGCCCCTGCGCCGCGCCGCGGACTTCCCGCTGTCGAGGTGCACGCAACAGATGACCAGCGGTTGGTTGTTGAGCGTGAACTCGGCGCGCAGCACGCCGCGCGACAGCAGGATTGGCACCCGCCGGTAGGTGACGCGGGTGACCGGCACCCTGGACAACAGCAACATGCCGTAGTTACCGGCACGCCCGCCGACGACCGCCGCGCGCAGATAGTGCTCGCGAATCCACGGTTGGGCGAGGAACAGGTCGCGCGCGGCCGGGGTGACTTCCTGGAACACCATGACATCGGGCTCGTCGCGGGACAGCAGGTCGGCGATGGCGGCGTAGCGCTCCTGCGCATACGAGGGGTCGAACCAGATGTTGTACGTCGTCAACGTCAGCTCGTCGCGGTCGACGGCACCGGAGGCGTGGCCATCGACCGGGACGTTGCGCACGCATCGATTGTCACGGACGCCGGGAGTTTCACTCTCGATGAGCGCAGACATTCACCGGCACTGACAAAGCCGCCAGAGTGTCGGGGTGTCGGTATTCGTTGATATCGCCCCCGACGGGTCGCTCGTAGACTCGCCGCCTGCTGCCGCGCCGTCAGGCAAGTGGCGTGGCCGATTGACCCGTGCGGCGCTGCCGGTGCTGTCGCTGATCGTGTTCTTCGCCGTCTGGCAGCTCGCCGCCGCAAGCGGGATCTGGAATCAGACGTTCGTGCCGTACCCCAGCACCGTGTGGCGCGCCTTCCTCGACGTCTCCACCACCCACGACGGCACCCGCGGCTACGGGGGATACCTGCTGGGCGAGCACCTCTACATGACGTTGCGGCGGGTGCTCGCCGGCGTCGTCATCGGTGTGGTCCTCGGCGTCTTGCTCGGCCTTGTGATGGGATCGGTCAGCTGGGTGCGCAGCGTGCTGGAACCGTGGCTGACGTTCCTGCGCGCGCTGCCGCCGTTGGCGTACTTCTTCCTGTTGGTGATCTGGCTCGGCATCGACGAGGCCCCGAAGATCACGCTGCTGGCGCTTGCGGCGTTGCCACCCGCCGCCGTGGCCACCACCGCGGCCGTCGTCGCCGCACCCGTCGGGCTGCAGGAGGCAGCCCGCGCGCTCGGCGCATCGCGCGCCGAAGTGATCCGCGACGTGGTCGTCCCTTCGGCGCTGCCAGAGACGTTCACCGGCATCCGGCTCGCGGTCGGCATGGCGTACTCCTCCGTGGTGGCCGCCGAGTTGTTCAACGGCATCCCCGGCATCGGCGGCCTGGTCAAGGACGCGAGCAACTACAACAACACCCCGGTCGTGCTGGTCGGCATCTTCGCCATCGGCATCTCCGGCCTGATCATCGACGGTCTGCTGCGCGCCATCGAACGGCGCGCTGTCCCATGGAGAGGGAAAATATGAAGCTCAAGACACTGCTGGGCGCACTGGCTGTGGCCACGTTGGCGCTGGCCGGCTGCGCGGTCGACCAGCCCGGACAGCAGGCCGACAAACCCACGATTCGCGTTGGCTACCAAAGCTTTCCGAGCGGCGACCTGATCGTGAAGAACAGCCGCTGGCTGGAAGAGGCGCTGCCGGATTACAACATCAAATGGACCAAGTTCGACTCCGGCGCCGACGTCAATACCGCGTTCATCGCCAAGGAACTGGACTTCGGCGCGCTGGGGTCCAGCCCGGTGGCGCGCGGGTTGTCCGCGCCGCTGAACATCGCCTACAAGGTCGCGTTCGTGCTTGACGTCGCCGGTGACAACGAGGCTCTTGTGGTCCGCAACGGAACCGGCATCAACACGATCGGCGAACTCAGGGGCAAGCGGATCGCCACCCCGTTCGCATCCACCGCGCACTACAGCGTGCTGGCCGCGCTGGATCAGAATGGCTTGTCCGCCAGCAACGTTCAACTCGTGGACCTGCAGCCGCAGGCGATCCTTGCGGCGTGGGAGCGCGGCGACATCGACGCGGCCTACACCTGGCTGCCGACGCTGGACCAGTTGCGCAAGACGGGCAAGGACCTGATCACCAGCAGGCAGCTGGCCAAGGACGGCAAGCCGACGCTCGACCTCGGTGTGGTGTCCGACGAGTTCGCGGCCGCGCATCCCGAGGTGGTGGACATCTGGCGCCAGCAGGAAGCCCGCGCCCTCGACCTCATTCACGACGATCCTGCCGCGGCCGCCAAGGCCATCGCCGCCGAGATCGGGCTGTCCCCCGACGAGGTCGCCGGCCAGATCAAGCAGGGCGTCTACCTGACCCCCGCGGAGGTCGCGTCGACGGAATGGCTTGGCTCCGAAGGCAAACCGGGCAACATCGCGGCAAACCTGCAGAGCGCTTCGCAGTTTCTCGCAGACCAGAAGCAGATTCCTTCGGCGGCCTCGCTGCAGACCTTCCAGGACGCCATCTATACCAAGGGCTTGCCGAGTGTCCTCACTCAGTGATGTCAAAGCCGATGTCCCGCAACGCAACAACGCCGCTGTTCGGATCAGCGGAGTGTCGCACCGCTACGGCCATGGGCATAACGAGGTCGCTGCGCTCGGCCCTGTCGACCTGACCGTGGAACCTGGGTCCTTCCTTGTCCTGGTCGGCGCGTCGGGCTGCGGCAAAAGCACCCTGCTGCGGCTGCTGGCCGGATTCGAGTCGCCAAGCGAGGGCACGGTGGCGGTGTCCGGCACGCCGCCGACGCCAGGTGTGACGGCGGGCGTGGTTTTCCAGCAGCCGCGGCTTTTCCCGTGGCGCACCGTCGGCGGCAACGTGGACCTTGCGCTCAAGTACGCCAAGGTGCCGCGTGGGCGCCGCACCGAACGGCGGGACCAGCTGCTCGAACGCGTCGGCCTCGAAGGCACCGCCGACCGCAAGATCTGGGAGATCAGCGGCGGTCAGCAGCAGCGGGTCGCGATCGCGCGGGCGCTGGCCGCCGAGACGCCCCTGTTCCTGCTCGACGAGCCGTTCGCGGCGCTGGACGCGCTGACGAGGGAGCGGCTGCAGGAGGACGTCCGTCAGGTCAGCGCGGAGTCGGGCCGCACGACGGTGTTCGTCACCCACAGCGCCGACGAGGCAGCGTTCCTCGGCTCGAGAATCGTGGTGTTGACCCGGCGCCCAGGGCAGGTCGCGCTGGATCTGCCAGTTCCGCTGCCGCGCACCGGGATTGATGCCGAGGAGCTGCGGCGCTCACCGGAATACACGGCACTGCGCGCTGAAGTAGGCCGCGCAGTCAAGGCGGCTGCCGCGTAGTACTGGGGTTTAGACCGGTGGATAGGCGGGTGGTGGATAGACGCCGCGCAGAATCCACGCCCACCAGTTGACGCCGTACTCGATCTCGTCGCTCGCGTCGTAGTCGGGATTCGGATCCACGTCATCACCTCTCGCGAAACGGCTGGTTTCGCGCAAGTCTAGACCCGCCGCGGTCGGCACGACACCCTGAAGACATAAACTGGCCAACCAGTTGTTTGATCCTGCCTATAGTGAGTCGCCATGTCATCCGAAGCCTCAACCACCAACGGGATGTCCCGTCGCGAGGAGCTGCTGGCCGTCGCCACCAGACTGTTCGCCGCCCGCGGATATCACGGCACCCGGATGGACGACGTGGCCGACGCCGTCGGGCTGAACAAGGCCACGGTCTACCACTACTACGCCAGCAAGTCGCTGATCCTCTACGACATCTACAAGGGCGCGGCCGACTTCACCGTTGACGCGGTGCACGACGACCCGACGGCCTCGGCCCGCGAGACGATCTACCACTTCACCAGGCGGCTGCTTGTCGGGATCGCGGGCAATATCGAGCGCGCGGCGGTGTACTTCCAGGAGGGCCCGTACATCACCGAGTGGTTCACCGAGGACCAGGTCGCCTACATCCGGCAGGCCGAGACCCAGGTCTACGAGCACATTCGCGATGTCATCGACCGCGGCATCGCCAGCGGGGAGTTCTACGACTGCGACTCGCACGTGCTGGCGCTGGGCTACATCGGGATGACGCTTGGCTCCTACCGCTGGCTGCGCCCGCACGGCAGGCGCACGGCGCAGGAGATCGCGGTGGAGTTCAGCACCGCGCTGCTGCGCGGCCTGATCCGCGACGAAGCGGTCCGGACAGACTCACCGCTGGGTGTTGACGTCGGCGCGCTGCCTGGCGAATAGGTCAGAACGCGAAGCGGTTGAGCACGTCGTAGTTGCGCACCGGCGTCGCGTTCAGCACCCGGTACAGCCGCCGCTGCGGCGCGTGCTGAATCCTCTCGAAGCCCGAAAGTGCTGAGCTGCGCTCGAGGAACCGCAGCCGCGGGTTCCACGTCTCGATCTCCCTGGCATTGCGGATGCCCCACTTGATGATGCCGCCCGTAAACAGCAGGGACAGTCGCGGCGCGATCGGCGACAGCGTGTCGAACAACAGCTCACCGCTGCCGAACCGGTCGGTCAGGCGCTCGAGCAGTTCCCACACCTGGCGTTCGGTCAGGTACGGAAGGAGCCCTTCGCCGACGATCAGCACCGGGCGGCCAGTCGGTATCTGCTCCAGCCAGTGCGCATCGGTCACGGACGAGCCGATCATGCGGTAGCCGTCGCGGTCCTCGTACAGATTGCGCCGAAGGTCGATGACGTCCGGCTGATCGACGTCGAACCAATCCACTCCGGCCGGCACGTCAAGGCGGAACGCCCGAGTGTCCATCCCGCAACCCAGGTGCAGCACAACGGCATTGGGATTGCGCCGCAGGAAGTCGGTGGCCCAGTCGTCGAGCGTGCGCGCGCGCAGGGCGACCAGGTACTGGTTCGACCACGGCTGGACGGCCTTGTGCATGCGGCCGAAGTCGTAGTCGATGCGGTCGACGGCCTCGGCAGCGGCACGGTCGCCAAGAATCGGCTGCGGCAACCGGCTTTCGCATGCCCGCAGATACAGCGTCACCAAGTTCGTCCACTCCACGGACTTCCATGCCACGCGGCTGAAGTCGACCCTGCACAGCTGCTTCGTCATCCGTTCCTCCTGCTTTCCCGGTAGTCGATCCATCGCTGCATGAACTCTTCGCGGTAGTACTCGGCGCTGAATTGGCAGAAGTCGCGCAGGTCCTCGAGGCGCTCGCGCTGTTCCTTGCGGTCGTCGTCTACGAAGGACAAGCCGTAGTCGGCGGCTTCGATTCCCAATCCCATCCGGGACATCTGCACTTTCATCACCGTGGTGAATCCGCCTGGCGTCACCCGATAGTGGTGCTGGCGGCTGGAACTGGGCAGCCGCTCGATCATGCCGCCGTCCTGGAGCTGGCGGGCAACCGTGCTGACCGACGCCTTGCTGACCGAAAGCGTCTCGGCGAGCGCGGTCAACGACTGCTTCGGCGGATCGCAGATCAGCAGCCAGCCGTAGACCCGGCCGAGGGTCCGCGACCCGCCGGTCATCTCGAAGAACAGGCCGACGCGGTCGACGAACTCCGCCTCCTGCGGCGTCACGCACACCTCCACCTAGTTCGTTCAGTACGAACTGAACGAACTATACGGCGCATCGAGGCGCAGCGGGAGGCCAGGATGGACGGATGAAATCCACCCTGCTCTCGAGGCGCGACCTCGACTTTCTGCTGTACGAGTGGCTGCGGGTCGACGAGCTCACCAAGCGGGAGCGGTTCGCCGAGCACTCCAGGGAGACGTTCGACGGCGTCCTCGATCTGTGCGAGCAGCTGGCCACCAGGTACTTCGCCCCGCACAACAAGACCAGCGATGCGAACGAGCCCACCTTCGACGGCGACAAGGTGACCGTCATTCCTGAGGTCAAGCAGGCGCTGGACGCCTTCGCCGAGGCCGACCTGATCAGCATGGGCATGGACCAGGCCCTCGGCGGCGCCCAACTGCCGATGACGGTGGCCGAGGCGGGCTTCGCCTGGTTCTCGGCGGCCAATGTCAGCACCACGGGCTACCTCATGCTGACGATCGCGAACGCCAACCTGCTGGCGAAATTCGCCAGCGCCGAACAGATCGATGCGTTCTGCAAGCCGATGATGGCGGGACGCTTCTCGGGAACGATGGCCCTTTCGGAGACCCAGGCGGGGTCGTCGCTAGCCGACATCCTCACCCGTGCCGAACCCGACGACGGCAGCTATCGGCTGTTCGGCTCCAAGATGTGGATCTCCGGGGCCGAGCATGAACTCACCGACAACATCGTCAACCTCGTGCTCGCCAAAATTCCGGGCGGTCCGCCGGGTACCAAGGGCATCTCGCTGTTCATCGTGCCCAAGTTCCTCGTCGATGCCGACGGCGCCGTCGGTGAGCGCAACGATGTGGTGCTGGCCGGGCTGAACCACAAAATGGGCCAGCGCGGCATCACCAACACCGTGCTCAACTTCGGCGAAGGAAAATTCCGTCCCGGCGGAAAGGCAGGCGCTGTCGGCTATCTCGTCGGAGAGCCGCACCGCGGCATCGCCTACATGTTCCACATGATGAACGAGGCACGCCTCGGTGTCGGGTTGGGTGCGGTAGCGCTCGGCTACACCGGCTACCTGAAGTCCTTGGAGTACGCGCGCGAACGACCGCAGGGCCGCCCGCTGACGGCCAAGGATCCGTCGACGTCGCAGATTCCCATCATCGAACACGCCGACGTAAAGCGAATGTTGTTGGCGCAGAAGGCCTATGTCGAAGGCGGCATGGCACTGCTGCTGTACTGCGCGAAGCTGGTCGATATCCAGAACAGCGCGGAGTCCGACGAAGAACGGGACGCGATGGGGTTATTGCTCGACATCCTGACGCCGGTCGGCAAGAGCTGGCCGTCGCAGTGGTGCGTTGCGGCGAACGACCTGGCGATCCAGGTGCACGGCGGATACGGCTACACCCGCGAATACGACGTCGAACAGCATTACCGCGACAACCGGCTCAACCCGATCCATGAGGGCACGCACGGAATACAGAGCCTCGACCTGTTGGGCCGCAAGGTGACCCAGCGCGGCGGCGCCAGCCTCGTCGCACTCGGCAAGGCGATAAGTGAGACGGTCGGCGCGGCGAACGCCAACGGCGGTGAGCCGGCCGACCTCGCCGCACAGCTGGACTCGACGTGGCAGCGCCTGGTCGGCGTCACGACGGGCATGTTCGCCTCCGGCGACGTCGACGCCGCGATGGCCAACAGCGTGACCTACCTCGAGGCGTTCGGCCACCTCATCATCGCGTGGATATGGCTGGAGCAATTCGTCGCAACGCACGGGCAGTCGGGGGACTTCTACGACGGCAAACGGCAGGCGGCGCGCTACTTCTTCCGCTACGAGCTGCCAAAGACCGCGCCGCAACTCGATCTGCTGGAAAGCCTCGACCGCACGACGCTCGAAATGCGCGACGGCTGGTTCTAGCGCACACCAGCGATGCAGGAAAGGCATCAATTCATGCTGGATAGGAGTTGGACAGGTATCGCTGCGGGTCCCTATTTTATGGAGTGACGACGGCCACACCGGCCGCTTGGCCACACCGACACAGGAGTCGAATTCCATGGTGACTATCGCCGCCCTCCGCCGCACTCGAGTGCGGGCCTGCCTCGCGGCGACGGCCGCCGCCGCTCTCACGCTGACCGCCTGTGGTGGGGTCGAGACCAGTACGGGCGGTGGCGGCAGCGGAGCCTATCCGTCGGGCGCGGTCGAGATGTACGTCGGCGCATCCCCAGGCGGGTCCAGCGACCTGATCAGCCGCGCGGTGTCCAAGGGCCTCAGCGACGAGCTCGGTGGATCCTTCCCCGTCATCAACCGTGAGGGCGCCAACGGCGCGCTCGCCGCGGCCGAAGTCGCGAACGCCGAGCCGGACGGCTCGACCATCGCGATCCAGAACGCGTCGCTGTTCGCCATCACGCCGCTGGCGGTCAGCCCCGACGAGGTCACCAAGATCGACGACTTCGACGTCGTCTACGGCGTTTCCCGCGACGACTACGTGCTCGTCACCAGCCCCGCCAGCGGCTACAAGACGCTCAAGGACCTCGAAAACGCAACGAGCACAGTCCGATACGGCACCACGGGCGTCGGCACCGGCGCGCAACTGGCCGCCGCGCTGCTGTTCAAGACGACCAACGTGGAGTCCCAGGCCGTTCCGTTCGACGGCGGCGCACCCGCGTTGGCCGCGGTGCTCGGCAACCAGATCGACGTGGCCTCGCTGCAGGTCGGTGAGGCGATCGAGAACATCCAGTCGGGCAAGCTGACCCCGCTTTCGGTCTTCGGCCCCGAGCGCATCGAGTACCTGCCCGAGGTGCCGACCGCCAAGGAGCAGGGCCTCGACGTCGAGGTGGCGCAGTACCGGTTCATGACGGTGCCCAAAGGCACCCCACAGGAGATCCGGGACACGATCGCCGACGCCATGAAGAAGACGTTCGCGACCGAGGACTACAAGGCCTTCAACAAGCAGAACAGCCTTACGCCGATGGAAGAGCCGGGTGACGCGGTGCTCGCGCAGCTGCAGAAGGACCAGACGCGCTACGCCGACCTGGTCAAGCAGTACGGCATCAATCTGCGCGACGAGGCCTGAGCACGTAGCCATGAGTACCCCTGACGCGCACCCGCATACCCGCGACCTGCTCGCCGAGATCGAGGCCGAGGTCGCCCACGAGCGAGAGGATGAGCGTCCGCCCGCGGGCGGGCCCGTCTATCAGGTCGTCGGCGCGCTGGTCGGGATCGCGGTCGGGGTCGGTGGCGCCGCGCTGTCCTACGGCTACGGGCTCGGCTCGATGCGCGAGCCCGGTCCGGGAATGTGGCCGTTCATCGTCAGCGTGGTGATCGCCACGTTGTCTGTGCTGCTGCTCGTCGCCGGTCGCGGGCTCACCGACGCCGAGGCCTTCACGCGCAGCAGCGTGCTTCCCGTGGTCGGTATCGTCACGTTCGTCGCGTTCGGAGTGCTGATGCCGCTGACCGGCTTCGAGATTCCGGCGCTGGCACTCTGCGTGATCTGGTTGCGGTTCCTCGGCGGTGAGAGCTGGCGCAACACCGTGGTGATCAGCGTGTTGACCACCGCGGCCTTCTATCTGTTGTTCCTCTACGGGTTGCGCATCCCGCTACCTCACCTGATCGCCTTCTAGAGCTTTTAGAACCATGGATATGAACGCATTTCTGGACGGCTTCGCCGTCGTCGTCGAACCCCACAACCTGCTCTACTGCCTGATCGGTGTGCTGATCGGCATGGTCATCGGTGTGCTGCCCGGGCTGGGCCCCGCGGCCACGATCGCGATCCTGCTGCCGATCACCTACACCATCGATCCGGTGTCGGCGATCATCATGCTCGCGGGCATCTATTACGGCGCACAGTACGGCGGCACCATCACCTCGGTGTTGTTGCGCCTTCCCGGTGAGGCGTCGTCCGTGGTCACCGTGTTCGACGGTTTCGCGCTGGCCAAACAGGGCAAGGCCGGCACCGCGCTGGGCATCGCGGCGATCGGTTCCTTTGTCGGCGCGACCATTTCGATCATCGGGCTGACGCTGCTGGCCCCCGTGGTGGCGAGCATCGCCCTTGACTTCGGCCCGCCCGAGTACGCCGCGCTCGCGTTGTTGGGTGTGCTGCTGGTCGCCACGATCGGCAGCGGCAACAAGCTCAAGGCGCTGATCGCCGGATGCGTCGGTCTGCTGCTGGCCACCGTGGGGCGGGACAGCTTCAGCGGCGCTTCACGTTTCACGTTCGACAGCCTGCAGCTTGCCGACGGCATCGACTTCGTCGTGGTGGCGATGGGCCTGTTCGGTGTCGGGGAGATCCTCTACAACCTCGAGCAGCGGCACCGCAAGATCCAGGCGCCGGCCAAGGTCGGCAACGTGTGGCCGTCGCGTAAGGACCTCAAACAGTCCACCGGAGCCATCGGTCGCGGGTCGATCATCGGCTTCGTGCTCGGCGTGCTGCCCGGTGGCGGCGCCGTGCTCTCGTCGATCGTGGCCTACGCCGTCGAGAAGCGCCGTTCCAAGACACCCGAGCGGTTCGGCCGCGGCGCGGTGGAGGGTGTGGCCGCGCCCGAGACGGCCAACAACGCGGCGGCCACTTCATCGTTCATTCCGCTGCTGACGATCGGGCTGCCCGCCAATGCGTCGATGGCCATGCTGTTCGGTGCGCTGCTGATCCTCGGCGTTTCGCCGGGCCCGCAACTCGTCGACGAACACCCTGACGTGTTCTGGGGCGTCATCAACTCGATGTACATCGGCAACCTGCTGCTGTTGATCCTCTCAATTCCGTTGGTGGGGTTGTTCGTTCGCATTCTGCGGGTGCGTCCAGCGGTGCTGGCGCCGATCACCGCGCTGATCACGATCCTTGGTGTGTACACGATCAACAACTCGACGTTCGACATCTTTGTGATGGTGGCGTTCGGCATCGTCGGCTATCTGATGAAGAAGGCGGGCTTCGACCCCGGCCCGATGGTGCTGGCGTTCGTACTCGGCTCCATCATCGAGTCGAGCACCCGCCGGTCGTTGTTGATCTTCGGCGGCGATCCGACCGGGTTCTTCACCCGACCGATCTCGGGCACGATCCTGGCGATCTTCGTCATTCTGGTGCTGCTGCCGGTGATCCGGCACCTGTTGAAGCGGCGTACGTCAACGCGCGTCGAGGCGTCGGCGGGTGTTGCCGAGGTGGACGCGCATGGCGGCCCTGGCGAGGTCGGCGTCGCCGGTGATGACAGCGGCCGCGATGTTGTCGTGCTCCCGAAGGACCCGGTCGACGTGACCGGAGTCGGTGAGCGAGTAGGCGTCCCCGAGCCGCGTGCGCGGCAGCATGATCATCATCGGACCGAATGAGTCGAGCAGGTCGAGGTAGAAGCGGTTGCCGCTGGCGGCCGCGACCGCCCTGTGGAACGCAAAGTCGGCCTCGACCTGGTTGTGCGGCTCCGCTCTGACGAACGCTTCGAGGGCGTTTCGGATCTGTTGGGCGGCGGGGTCATCGACGCGGGCGGCGGCCAGTGCGGCGGCTTCGCACTCGATCCCGAGCCGGAAGTCGACCATGTCGAGCACGTCGTGATGCGTGCGGATGGCGGCGGCCTCGACGGAGAACTGCGTCGGCTCAGGCATGGCGAGCACGAATGAGCCGCGGCCCTGGAAGGTTTCAACCAGCCCCTCGGCCCGCAGCCGGGTCACCGCCTCACGGACCACGGTGCGCGATACGCCGTACTCGTCGATGAGCTCGGCTTCCGAGGGCAGCTTGTGGCCGGGCGGCAGGTCGCCGGCGAGGATCTTGTCCTTCAACCCGGCGACCACCCGCTGGGCGAGCGTGGTGGTCATTGACAGATCATCGCGTGCCGAACCCCGCCGTCTCCTTGGTGAGGGCCCGCATCCGGTCGCTGAGGGTGAACCCAAGTCCCGGGCGGTCGGGCAGCCACATCCGCCCGTCGCGGATCTCGATGCGCTCGTCGAAAAGCGGGTTGAGCCACTCGAAGTGCTCGACCCACGGTTCGGTGGGGTAGGTGGCGGCCAGGTGCAGATGGATCTCCATCGCGTAGTGCGGCGCCAGGGCGAGTCCGGCCTGTGCGGCCAGCGTCGCGAACTTCAGGAACGGCGTGATGCCGCCGATCCGCGGGGCGTCGGGCTGAACGATGCCGCGGTAGCCCGCGTCGATCAGCGCCATGTGCTCGGGTACCGAGGTGAGCATCTCGCCCGTGGCGATCGGGGTGTCGAAGGTGTGGCTCAGGTCGGCGTGGCCGACGGCGTCCCACGCGTCGAGCGGCTCCTCGATCCAGACGAGGTCGAACGCCTCCAGTTCGCGGCACATCCGGCGCGCTCTGGCGCGGTCCCACTGCTGGTTGGCGTCGACCATGAGCGGCGAATCGCCGAGGTGTTCGCGCAGCGCTGCCACCCGCTCGAGGTCGGTCTTCCAATCCGGTTGGCCGACTTTGATTTTGATCCCGCCGATGCCCGCGGCCAGCGACGCGGTGGCCTTCTCCTTGATCTCGGCGACCGATGCCTGCAGGAAGCCGCCGGAGGTGTTGTATACCCGGCAGGAATCACGATGTGCACCAATAAGTTTGGCCAGTGGCAAACCCGCGCGGCGGGCCTTGAGGTCCCACAGCGCGACGTCGAGTGCCGCGATCGCCTGGGTGGCGACGCCGGAGCGCCCGACCGATGCGCCTGCCCACAGCAGCGATTGGTAGATGCGGTCGATGTCGGAGGGATCCTGGCCGATCGCGGTCTCGGCGATCTCGGCAAGGTGGGTGTACTGGGCGGGCCCGCCGGCGCGCTTCGAGTAGCTGAAGCCCATGCCCTCGAGGCCCTGTTCGGTGGTGACTTCGACGAACAGCAGCACGGTCTCGGTCAGCGGCTTCTGCCTGCCGGTGAGCACTTTGGCGTCGCTGACGGGGTTTTCCAGCGGCAGGACGACGTGGGACAGCTTGAGGTGGCGGATGCGGTCAGACATGCAACTAGTGTAATAAGTAGACAACTCATCATACAAGTGCGAGTGTTTGACAGCCCCGCCGATGCGGGAAGCCGGACGCGAGTATGTCCACGACATACGCATCGATATCCCAATAGTTCCTGACAAAAGGGCTGCACATCGCGCTGGTGGTGGTGTTCGCGTTGATAGCGACGCGCGTCATCCGGTGGGTGGCGAAGATGATCAGCCGGCGGCTCGATCGCGGAGACGGCGACGCGACGCTGCGACCCGAGAGCGTGAAACACCGCAGGGCGGTCGCCTCGGTCATCTCCTCGGTGGCGCCCGGGGGCGGTGTTGGGCGCGGCCTTTGGTTTCGGGGCCCAGCGCATCGTCCAGGATCTGCTCAGCGGCTTCTTCATCATCACCGAGAAGCAGTACGGGTTTGGCGACCTGGTCGAGCTGACCGTTGCCACCGGCACGGCGGTTGGCACCGTCGAGGACGTCACGCTGCGCGTCACCAAACTGCGCACCAGCGACGGTGAAGTCGTCACGGTGCCCAACGGGCAGATCGTCAAGTCGCTGAACCAGTCGAGGGACTGGGGGCGATACGCGACGATCACCTGCAGCCACTTCTGCTCGATGAGCCGTCGCTGATGGGCGTCGAGAGCATCGAGGTGGACACCGTGAATCTGCGGATGGTGGCCCGCAGGCTGCCGGGCAAGCAGTTCGAAGTGGGGCGGCGGCTGCGCACCATGACGGTGGCAGCGCTGCACCGCGAAGGCATCGCGACCGCTGCCTGATGGGACACTGCAGCCATGACCGCCCGCGAGGAGTTGCCTACCAGCAGCGACTTTGCCGTGCATTGGCCGGTGCTGACCCGATGGACCGACAACGACATGTTCGGGCACCTCAACAATGCGGTGTATTACGAGCTGTTCGATACCGCGATCAACGCGTGGATCAACACCAACTGCGGGATCGATCCGCTGGCCGTCACGTGGCTGGGGGTGGTCGCGGAGTCGGGCTGCAAGTACTTCGCGGAGTTGAAGTTCCCAGACCCGCTGGTCGTCGGGCTGGCGGTGGTGAGGTTGGGCGACAGCAGCGTGACGTATCGGCTGGGGCTCTTCGGTGAGGGTCAGGCCGTTGCGGCCGTCGGCCATTGGGTGCATGTGTATGTCGACCGCGAGAGCCGCAGGCCCGTTCCTATTCCTGGTGAGATCCGCGCGCTGTTGCAGTCGATATGCTCGCCCAATGCCGTTGGTGAGTAAGACCGTGGAGGTTGCGGCCTCCGCAGAGGCGATCATGGCGATCGTGGCGGACTTCGAGTCCTATCCGCTGTGGAACGAGGAGATCAAGGGCTGCTGGGTGCTGGCCCGTTACGAGGACGGTAGGCCTAGCCAGCTGCGGCTCGATGTGGTGGTTCAGGGGCAGGCGGGCACGTTCATCACTGCGGTGTACTACCCGGGCGAGAACCAGATCTACACGGTGCTGCAGCAGGGCGATCACTTCGACAAGCAGGAGCAGAAGTTCTCGGTGGTCGCTATCGGCGCGACGTCGCTGCTGACGGTCGATCTCGAGGTGGAGACCAAGCTGCCGTTCCCAAAGCCGATGGTGAAGAAGGCGATTGGCGACACGCTGGATTACCTGGCGGACAACCTGAAGGCCCGCGCCGAGCAGCTGGCCGCCAGCTCCTAGCTGCTACGCCGGTAACGCATCCCAGAACGCCTCGTTGTCGCGTGCGCTAAGCGCGGCGGCCTGTTCTCGGAGCGCGAGCACCCGCGTATGAATCCGATACTCGGTGGCACGCGGCATCTCACCCGGACCGTAAAGACCCCGCCTGAGGCGCCGGACTCTGCCACGGCTGAGGTCGGGGCGGAGGCGTCCGAGACAGCCTTAGATGCTCGTCCCGGAATCTCGAAGCCCTGGAAATCCAGCGCATCGATCAAGGCTGCGACAGTCGTCGGACCGTGCTGGAAGAGAAACATGGTGAGCGCGTAGCGGAGCTCGATGGTCGTTAGGCGGAGCTTCGGTGGCATGGCCGAAATGTGCCAGGCGCCACCGACATGCCCGCGTGCCCGCCTCGCTGCGACACTGTCGCAAAGTGCGACTTTGTCGCATAGAGGCGGGCAGTAGGAGTAGTTGGGTGGCGGAGCCGCGCCGGGCCGGGCGTGAGACTCAGCTCCACAGCCCGATCTCTTCGAGCCGGGCGATCAGCCGCACACCACCGTCCGCGAACTCGTCGCCGGTCAGCCGGACCACCGTCTCAACGTCGTGCCGGCGCAGCGCCGCGATCAGCTCACCGTGTCGCGCCACCGCGGCGACCCCCCATTTCGCATCCGAGGCATACAGCTGCCCTGGCAGGTAGCGCGCGACATGGAGAAGGAACCAGGCCAGCTTGATCCGCCCCGTCGCCCGGTTGAACGCCCGGTGGAACACGAACTCCGCCGCGACGACCGCCTCGGCTTCGCCCTGCTCGACGGCCGCGGCGAGTGCGTCGTTCAGCTCCTCCAACTCGTCGACGTCGGCGGCCGTCATCTGCTCCGCGGCGGTCGCGGCGAGCTCCTTGGCGATCGTGCCCTGCAGCCAGAAGATGTCCATGATGTCCCCGCGCGTCAACGGCACCACGACGTGGCCGCGATGCGGTTCGAGCTGCACCATGCCTTCCCCGCGCAGCGTGCGCAGCGCCTCGCGCACCGGCGTGATGCTGACCCCCAGCTGCGCGGCCGTCTCATCGAGCCGGATGAACGTGCCCGGCCGCAGCGTGCCGGTCATGATGTCGGTCCGTAAGCGGGCCGCTACCTCGTCGGATAGCTGCTCGCGCCGCACCGCGCCCCGCGGGGTCCGCAGCGATCTGGCGGGTGCGTTCACGGGCTTTCTCCGGTTCTGCTGCCGCTTCTGGCGTGGGGTTGTCCCCGAGCCGCCGAGGCCATAGTGTGACCGGGGCAACTCAATGTTTGATCAAATATCAACGACGCGCAACCCGCCGCAAAGGAAGCAGTAGCCGTTGACCGAGCAGTCCCTGACCGAGCAGCCGAATCTGGCGCGCCGCCAGAACTGGACCAATCAGCTCGCCAGGCACGCTTTGATGCAGCCCGAAGCCACCGCGCTGCGGTTTCTCGGCAGGACTACCACCTGGGGCGACCTCGATCGGCGCGTCACCGCTCTGGCCGGTGCGCTGAGCCGCCGCGGAGTCGCATTCGGCGACCGCGTGCTGATCCTGATGCTCAATCGCACCGAGTTCATCGAATCGTTTCTGGCGATCAACAAGCTCGGCGCCATCGCGGTGCCCGTGAACTTCCGGATGACCCCGCCCGAGATCGCGTTCCTGGTCGGCGACTGCCAGGCCGAGGTCGTCATCACCGAGTCGGTGCTGGCAGGCGTCGCCACCGCGGTCCGTGACATCGACTCGACGCTGAATACGGTCATCGTGGCCGGCGCGGGTACCGACGATGCCGTGCTCGGTTACGACGACGTTCTCATGGAAGAAAGGCGCGCGGCTCCTATCGTCGACATCCCCGACGACAGCGCAGCGCTGATCATGTACACGTCCGGGACCACCGGTAAGCCCAAGGGTGCGGTACTCACCCACAACAACCTCGCCGGGCAGGCGACCACCTTCTTGTTCACCAGCGGCGCCGACCTCAACAGCGACGTCGGCTTCATCGGTGTCCCGCTCTTCCACATCGCGGGCATCGCCAACATGATCCCCGGCATGCTCCTCGGCCGGCCGACGGTGATCTACCCACTGGGCGCCTTCGACCCTGGCGAGCTATTGGGGGTCCTCGAAACCGAAGGGGTCACCGGCATCTTCCTGGTGCCCGCGCAGTGGCAAGCGGTGTGCGCGGAGCAGCAGTCCAATCCACGCAGGCTGCAGTTGCGGACACTGTCGTGGGGCGCAGCTCCGGCGTCAGATACCTTGTTGCGCAGCATGTCTGAGACATTCCCAGGCACCCGTATTCTCGCCGCGTTCGGGCAGACGGAGATGTCGCCGGTGACCTGCATGCTGCTGGGTGACGACGCAATTCGCAAGCTCGGCTCGGTGGGCAAGGTAATCCCGACGGTGGCCGCGCGCGTTGTCGACGAGAACATGAACGACGTGCCCGTCGGCCAGGTCGGCGAGATCGTCTATCGCGCACCAACCTTGATGGTCGGCTACTGGAACAACCCCAAGGCCACCGAGGAGGCGTTCGCAGGAGGCTGGTTCCACTCCGGCGATCTCGTCCGCCAAGACGAGGAGGGGTATGTCTGGGTCGTCGACCGCAAGAAGGACATGATCATCTCCGGTGGCGAAAACATCTATTGCGCCGAGGTCGAGAACGTCCTTGCCGGCCATCCCGCGGTCGCCGAGGTTGCGGTCATCGGACGTGCGGACCAGAAGTGGGGCGAGGTGCCCGTTGCAGTGGTGGCGCTCGCCGCTGCCGCCGGCGGAACTCTTGATCTCGGGGACCTCGACGAGTTCCTGACCAACCAGCTCGCGCGCTACAAGCATCCGAAGGCGATCGAGGTCGTCGACGCACTGCCGCGGAACCCCGCCGGCAAAGTCCTCAAAACCGAACTGCGTGCACGATTTGGAACCGCGAATCAGATTGACGCTGGCGAAAGTTCCACTCTGCCAACGGTTTCTGCTGGGGCGCAAGACAATTAAGACCGGGGGGTCGGTTTGCTAACGGTTACGGAGCCAATCCTGCCGATGCGGTGCACGGCGGGGATTGCATCGGGTACAGTCCTGTGGTCTGTCTTACTACCCGTCAGTAGGGAGACGGTGGTCACACACACCGGGTTGGGGCAAGGAGGGGGCGTGCGACAGGTGCTGCCGCTGCGCCACGACAGTCACGATTTCGTCGTGGGAGGGCACCGATGACGGCGTCGACTGGCGTAGCCGGTTACATCCGAGATCAGGCCCGGCCCGGCCTCACCGCCATCGGCGGCTTCGTTCGCCTGTGCGTGCTGACCGCCAAAGGACTGTTCCGGCCGCCGTTCCAGTGGCGAGAGTTCATCCTGCAGAGCTGGTTCCTGATGCGGGTCGCCTTCCTGCCGACCGTCGCGGTGTCGATACCCCTGACGGTGCTCCTTATCTTCACGCTCAACATCCTGCTGACGCAGTTCGGCGCGGCCGACATCTCGGGAGCGGGCGCGGCGCTGGCCGCCGTCACGCAGCTGGGTCCGCTCGTGACGGTTCTTGTCGTTGCCGGGGCCGGCTCCACTGCTATTTGCGCGGACCTCGGTGCCCGCACCATCCGCGAAGAGATCGACGCACTCGAGGTGCTCGGCATCGATCCCATCCACCGGCTGGTCGTGCCCCGCGTGGTGGCCTCGACGTTCGTCGCGCTGCTGCTGAACGGCGCGGTGATCACCATCGGTCTGGTCGGCGGCTTCATCTTTGGTGTGTACCTGCAGAACGTGTCGGCAGGCGCATACGTCTCCACGCTCACACTCGTCACCGGCCTGCCGGAGGTGTTGATCTCGGTCGTCAAGGCCATGACCTTCGGCCTGATCGCCGGACTGGTCGGGTGCTACCGCGGCCTCACAGTCGCTGGCGGCGCGAAGGGCGTCGGCACGGCGGTCAACGAGACGCTGGTGCTCTGCGTCATCGCCCTGTTCGCCGTCAACGTGGTGCTGACCACGATCGGTGTGCGATTCGGAACGGGGAACTGACGTGACGACGACTCAAGTTCTGCGTTCTCGGTTCCCGCGGGCGTTCGGCGCCGGGAGTGGTTTGGTCACCGCACCCGCGCGCGGGCTGGACAGCATCGGTCATGTCGCGTGGTTCGTGGTCACCGCGATCGGCTCGATCGGGCACGCACTGCGCTACTACCGCAAGGAGACGCTGCGCCTGATCGCCGAAATCGGCATGGGCACCGGCGCAATGGCGGTGATCGGCGGCACCGTCGCGATCGTCGGCTTCGTGACACTGTCCGGGTCGTCGCTGGTTGCGATCCAGGGTTTCGCATCGCTGGGGAACATCGGCGTCGAGGCCTTCACCGGATTCTTCGCCGCGCTGATCAACGTGCGCATCGCCGCACCCGTTGTCGCGGGCCAGGCGCTGGCCGCCACCGTCGGCGCTGGCGCGACGGCCGAGCTGGGCGCCATGCGGATCAGCGAGGAGATCGACGCCCTCGAGGTAATGGGCATCAAGTCGATCTCGTATCTGGTGTCCACCCGAATCATGGCCGGCTTCATCGTGATCATCCCGCTGTATGCGATGGCGATCATCATGTCGTTCCTGTCCGCACAGGTGACCACGACGTTCTTCTATGGACAGTCCATCGGCACCTACGAGCACTACTTCCGAACCTTCCTGCGTCCTGACGACGTGTTCTGGTCGTTCGTGCAGGCGATCATCATTTCGGTGATCGTCATGCTCAACCACTGCTACTACGGCTTCTACGCCAGCGGCGGCCCCGTCGGCGTCGGCGAGGCCGTCGGCCGGTCGATGCGCGCCTCGCTGGTCGCGATCGTCTGTGTGGTCCTGTTCGCATCGTTGGCGCTCTACGGCGTCGACCCGAACTTCAACTTGACGGTATAGCACCGTGACCGCGCCGCTGAACACCCCACGCACCCCGCCGTACAAGCTGGCCGGCCTGGTGCTGACGCTGATCACGATCGCCGCGATTGTGTTGGTGTACTTCCAGTTCCGCGGCGACTTCCTTGGCCGCGAGAAGCTGACGATGATGTCCGCGCGGGCAGGTCTTTCGATGGAAACCGGCGCGAAGGTGACCTACAACGGGGTCGAGATCGGCCAGGTCGGCGCCGTCGATGAAGTCGACATCGATGGCGAGCCAAGGGCCAAGATCACCCTTGACGTCGATCCCGAGTACTTCAAGTACATCCCGAGAAACGTCAACGCCGACATCAGCGCCACCACGGTGTTCGGCAACAAGTACATCTCCTTCTCGTCGCCGGAAAGCCCGACAGCCCAACGCATTACGACTTCAGACGTGATCGACGCGACGTCGGTGACAACAGAGTTCAACACGCTGTTCGAGACGGTCGTTTCGGTATCGGAGAAGGTCGACCCGATCAAGCTGAACCAGACACTGGCGGCCACCGCCGAAGCCCTCGACGGGTTGGGCGATCGGTTCGGCCAGTCGATCGATCAGGGCAACGAAATCCTGGCCGACGTCAATGCGCGGATGCCCCAGATCCGCGAGCTCAACCAAGGACTCGCCGACCTCGGCGAGGTGTACTCCAACGCCGCGCCCGATCTGTTCGACGGGCTGGAGAACGCGGTGACCACCGCGCGCACCCTCAACGAGCAGCAGGGCAACATCGATCAGGCGTTGATGGCCGCGGTCGGGTTCGGCAACACCGGTGGCGACGTGTTCGAGCGCGGTGGCCCGTACCTGGTGCGCGGCGCCGAGGACCTGATCCCGTCATCGCAGACGCTCGACAAGTACAGCCCGGCGCTGTTCTGCACGATTCGCAACTTCCACGACGTAGAGCCCAAGGTCGCCGCATCGCTTGGCGGCAACGGTTATTCGCTGCAAACGCTGTCCGAACTCATGGGTGCTGGCAACCCGTACGTCTATCCCGACAACCTGCCGCGGGTGAACGCCAAGGGCGGGCCTGAGGGTAGGCCGGGCTGCTGGCAACCGATCACGCGTGACCTGTGGCCGGCGCCGTATCTGGTCATGGACACCGGTGCCTCCATCGCTCCGTACAACCACTTCGAACTCGGTCAGCCGATCCTGATCGAGTACGTGTGGGGACGCCAGATCGGGGAGAACACGATCAATCCATGAAAATCACCGGTACAGCCATCAAGCTCGGCATCTTCTCGTTGGTGCTGTTGCTCTTCACCGCGCTCATCATCGTGGTGTTCGGGCAGATGCGGTTCGATCGCACCACCGGGTACACGGCCGTCTTCTCCAACGCCAGCGGGCTCCGCGCGGGCCAGTTCGTCCGAGCGTCAGGCGTCGAGGTCGGCAAGGTCTCCAAGGTCGAGCTGGTCGATGGTGGATCGCAGGTGAAGGTCGACTTCGACGTGGACCGCTCGCTGGAGCTGTTCGAGGAGACGACGGCCTCGGTCCGGTACCTCAACTTGATCGGCGACCGGTACATGGAGCTCAAGCGCGGCGCCAGCGACAAGCGGCTGCCCGCAGGCGGCACCATTCCGATCGAACACACCGAACCCGCGCTGGATCTCGACGCACTGATCGGCGGGTTCCGCCCGGTGTTCCGCGCGCTGGACCCCGACAAGGTCAACAGCATCGCGCAGTCGATCATCACGATCTTCCAGGGCCAGGGCGGCACCATTAACGACATCCTCGACCAGACCGCGTCGCTCACGTCGGCGCTGGCCGAGCGTGACCAGGCCATCGGCGAGGTGATCCGTAACCTGAACACGGTGCTGGACACCACCGTCAAGCATCAGCAGCAGTTCGACGAAACGGTGCAGGACTTCGAGGCGCTGATCTCCGGGCTCAACAGCCGCTCCGATCCGATCGCCAACTCGGTGGCCGACATCAGCGACGCGGCAGGGACGATCGCCGACCTACTGGCCGACAACCGCCCGCTGCTGCAGAGCACGGTCGGCCATCTCGAGGCCACCCAGCAGCCGCTGGTCGACCAGAAGGACCAGCTCAACGACATCCTGGTCAGGCTGCCGACCGCGTTCAAGATCATCGGCCGCGCCGGTGGCATCTACGGCGACTTCTTCAACTTCTATTCCTGCGATATCTCGTTGAAGATGAACGGGTTACAGCCTGGAGGGCCAGTGCGCACCGTCAAGCTGTTCTCACAGCCATCGGGTAGGTGCACGCCGCAATGAGGACTCTCGAGGGGTCGAACCGGGTCCGAAACGGGTTGATGGGCATCGTCATCCTGGTCGTCGTGATCGGCGTCGGGCAGAGCTTCGCCAGCGTGCCGATGCTGTTCGCGACGCCGACGTACTACGCGCAGTTCTCCGACACCGGTGGCCTCAACAACGGTGACAAGGTCCGTATCGCGGGCGTCGACGTCGGCAACGTGCGGTCCATGGAGATCGAAGGCGACAA
Organism: uncultured Actinomycetota bacterium; assembly: GCA_963711755.1. Lineage (GTDB taxonomy): Bacteria > Actinomycetota > Actinomycetes > Mycobacteriales > Mycobacteriaceae > Mycobacterium. The sequence continues at coordinate 819,802 of CAVQFK010000021.1, read as the reverse complement.
GGTCGTTATCGGCTTCTCGCTCGACGGCACGCAAATCGGCACCGAGAGCCGCGCCGCCATCCGCACCGACACCATCCTCGGCCGCCGCAACATCGAGATCGAGGCACGTGGTTCGGACCCGTTGCGCGCCAACGCAACACTGCCGCTGGGACAGACGACCACGCCGTATCAGATCTACGACGCGTTCTTCGACGTGACGAAGGCGGCGTCCGAATGGGACACGCAGACCGTGAAGCGGTCGCTCAACGTGTTGTCGGAAACCATCGACCAGACGTATCCGCATCTGAGTGCCGCCCTCGACGGTGTGGCGCGGTTCTCCGACACGCTGGGCAAGCGCGACGACCAGATCAAGGATCTATTGGTCAACGCCAACAAGATCGCAGGCATCCTCGGCAACCGCAGCGAGCAGATCAACAAGCTGTTGGTCAACGCGCAGGGTCTGCTTGCCGCGATCAACGAGCGCAACTACGCCGTGAGCATGCTGCTCGAGCGGGTGGGCCAGTTCTCCGCTCAGGTGGAGGGTTTCATCGACGACAACCCCAACCTGAACCACGTGCTCGAACAGCTGCGCACGGTCAGCGATGTGCTCAAGGAGCGCAGGTTCGACCTGATGGACACGCTGTCGACGGTGGCCAATTTCGTTGCCTCCCTCGGTGAAGCGGTCGCGTCGGGCCCGTACTTCAAGGTCATGTTGGTCAACTTGCTGCCTGGCCAGATCCTGCAGCCGTTCGTCGACGCCGCATTCAAGAAGCGCGGCATCGATCCCGAGAAGTTCTGGGGCGATGCCGGCCTGCCCGCGTGGCGGTTCCCCGATCCGAACGGCGAGCGGTTCGAAAACGGCGCCCCCGCGCCGGGACCCGCTGTGCTGGAAGGCACTCCGGAGCATCCAGGACCCGGTGTGCTCAAGGGCTCACCGTGCTCGTACACGCCCGCCGTCGCCGACGGACTGCCGCGGCCCGACAACCCACTGCCGTGTGCGGACCTGTCCATCGGTCCGTTCGGCGGGCCTGCGTTCGGGCCTCCCGACGTGGCGACGTCCGCGCCGAATGCGCACGGTCCGGGATTCACACCCGGTGTGCCTGCCGCGGCGATCCCCGGCCAGCTGCCACCGGATATGCCCGGTGTGCCCGCGCCGATCGCAGAAGGACCGCCGGGAGGGCGCACGGTTCCGTTGAGCCCGCTGCCGGGTCCGCCGGACTTCACGCCGGGCATCGCGCCGTTGCCGCCCGCCTTGACGGGACCACCGCCCCCACCAGGGCCAGGCCCGGATGCGGGTCCGGCGGGGGTCCCGCCGTTGCCGGGCAATCCGCCGTACCTCCCACCAGGGTCACAGGGATAGGGGGTGTAACCGATGTCGACAATCTTCAACGTCCGAAACCTGAAGCTGCCCGGCGGTGTATCGCGGGCTTCGGTGATCATCGGCGCGCTCGTTCTTGTGTTGGCCTTGGTCGCTGGCGTCGTGGGCTGGCAGCTGTACCGGAAGCTGACCACCAATACCGCGGTGGCTTACTTCGAGGACACGCTTGCGCTGTACCCCGGTGACAAGGTGCAGATCATGGGTGTGCGGGTCGGCACCATCGACAGCATCGAGCCCGCGGGCGACAAGATGAAGGTGACGTTCAACTGGCAGAGCAAGTACAAGGTGCCTGCCAACGCCACCGCATCGATCCTGAACCCCAGCCTGGTCGCGTCGCGCACCATCCAGCTGTCGCCGCCGTACACCGGCGGCCCGGAGATGGGCGACAACGCCGTCATTCCGATCGACCGCACCCAGGTGCCGGTCGAGTACGACGAGCTGCGTGACTCGATCAACAACATCCTCACCGATCTCGGCCCCACACCCGAACAGCCCAAGGGCCCGTTCGGCGACATCATCGAATCCGCCGCCGACGGCTTCGCCGGTAAGGGCGAGCAGCTCAACAAGACACTGAACTCGTTGTCCGAGGCGCTGTTTGCGCTCAACGAGCGTCGCGGTGACTTCTTCGGTGTCGTCAAGAGTTTGGCGCTGTTCGTCAACGCGCTGCACCAGAGTGATCAGCAGTTCGTCGCACTCAACGACGACTTGGCGGAGTTCACCAACGCGTTCACCAACACCGACCAGGAACTGGCCACCGCGCTGCAGGACTTGAACAGGTTGTTGGCCACCACGCGGAGCTTCCTCGACGAGAACAGCGAAGTGCTGGTCCACGACGTCAACAACCTGGCCGACGTGACAAACGCGATCCTGCAACCGGATTCGATCAACGGTTTGGAAACCGCGCTGCACGTGTTCCCGACGCTCGGCGCGAACCTGATGAACATCGTGTCGCCGGTGACGGGTGGCGTCATGGGCATCCCGGTGATCAACAACTTCGCCAACCCACTGCAGTTCGTCTGCAGCTCGATTCAAGCGGGCAGCAGGCTCGGCTATCAGGAGTCCGCGGAGATGTGTGCGCAGTACCTGGCGCCGATCCTCGACGCGATCAAGTTCAACTTCCCGCCGTTCGGTGTCAACCAGTTCAGCAGCGCGATGACGCTCCCCAAGCACATCGCCTACTCCGAGCCGCGATTGCAGCCGGCGCCGGGCTACAAGGACACCACCGTGCCGGGCATCTGGTCCCGCGACACGTTGTTCTCCCACGGCAACCACGAGCCGGGCTGGACCGTTGCCCCTGGCATGCAAGGCGTTGAAGTGCAACCGTTTACGGCCAACATGCTGACGCCAGAGTCATTGGGCGAGCTGATGGGCGGGCCCGACATCGTCGCGCCGCCCGCACCGCCTGCGTTCGGGGTCAACAACGGCAGGCTGCCGGGTCCGCCGAACGCGTACAGCGAGAACACCCCGTTGCCGCCGCCGTGGTACCCGCAGCCCGGGCCGCCTCCTGGCCCGGCTCCAGGTGTGATCCCCGGTGATCCGGGTGGTTCACCGCTGGGGGCACCCGCGCCTGCGGCTCCCGCCGCACCGGTGGGACCGCCACTACCAGCCGAGGCGGGTGGATGATGCGCATGCGCAACTGGAGCAAGGTCGCCCGGCGAACCGTCGCATTGAGCGCTGTCGCGCTGGTGCTCAGCTCGTGCGGGTCATGGAAGGGCATCGCGAACGTGCCGCTTCCCGGTGGCCCCGGCACGGGCGGCGACAAGATGACGATCTATGTGCAGATGCCGGATACGTTGGCGCTCAACGTCAACAGCCGGGTCCGCGTCGCCGACGTCTACGTGGGCCGGGTCCGGTCGATCGAGCTGAAGAACTGGGTCGCGACGCTGACCCTTGACCTGCAGCCCAACATCAAGCTGCCGGAGAACGCGCTGGCCAAGATCGGCCAGACCAGCCTCCTCGGCAGTCAGCACGTGCAGTTGGACCCGCCGCCGGACCCGTCGTCGCAGCCATTGCGCAACGGCGACACCATTCCGCTGCAGAACAGCGCGTCGTTCCCAACCACCGAACGCGTGCTCGCCAGCATCGCCACCATCCTGCGCGGTGGAGGCATCCAGAACCTCGAAGTGATCCAGACCGAGATCTTCAACGTGCTCAACGGCCGCGGCGATCAGATCCGTGAGTTCCTCAACAAGCTGGACACTTTCACCGACGAGCTCAATCAACAGCGCCAAGACATCACGCGCGCAATCGATTCGACCGACCGACTGCTTTCGATCGTCGGTCAGCGAAACGAGACCCTCGACCGGGTGCTGACCGAGTTCCCGCCGCTGATCAAGCATTTCGCCGAAACCCGCGATCTGTTCGCCGACGCGGTGGAGGCACTCGGCCGGATCAGCCTTGCCGCCGACAACGCACTCGCGCCGGCCAGCGCCAACCTGAACACCAACCTGGAGCTGCTGCAGCGACCGCTCAAGCAGTTGGGTCGGGCGTCTCCGTACCTGATCGGTGCGCTCAAGCTGATGCTGACCGCACCATTCTCGATCGAGAACGTGCCGAAGGTGGTCCGCGGCGACTATCTCAACGTGTCGCTGATGGTCGACCTGACGCTGTCCGCGCTGGACAACGGGATCCTGTCCGGCACAGGCGTTTCGGGCATGCTGCGCGCACTCGAGCAGGCATGGGGCCGCGACCCGGCGACGATGATCCCGGATGTGCGGTTCACCCCGAACCCGCACGACGTACCTGGTGGACCGTTGGTAGAGAGGGGTGAGTGAGCGGTGCTGACACGTTTCATCAAGATTCAGCTGGTGCTGTTCACCATCCTGACGATCGTCGCGCTGACCGTCCTTGGCTGGTACTACCTGCGGATACCGTCGCTGCAGCCGTTCGCCATCGGCCAGTACGAGCTGAAGGCCGAACTGCCCCGCTCCGGCGGCCTGTATGCGACATCCAACGTCACGTATCGCGGCACCCAGATCGGCAAGGTCATTTCGGTGGAACCCACCGATACGGGCGCGATCGCGACGATGAGCATCGACGACCGCTACAAGATCCCCGCCGACGCGACCGCCAACGTCCACTCGGTGTCGGCGATCGGCGAGCAGTACCTGGACCTGGTGTCGACCGGTAACCCCGGTCAATACCTGAACCCGGGGTTTACGATCCCCGTCGACCGGTCGTCGGTGCCCAGTGAAGTCGGCCCCGCGTTGGACGCCGCCAACGAAGGGCTGGCGGTACTGCCCAAGGAGAAGATCGACGGGCTGCTCACCGAAACCGCCAATGCGGTCGGCGGATTGGGCCCGTCGTTGCAGCGGCTGGTCGACTCCACCACGAACCTCGCGTCGGGATTCAGGGAGAACCTGCCCCAGGTCAACGACATCATCGCGAATTCACGGCCCATCCTGGACAGCCAGGTGCAATCCGGAGACGCGATCGAGCAATGGTCGCAGAACCTGAACACGCTGGCCTCGCAGTCCGCCCAGCAGGACGCCGCGCTGCGCAGCGCGCTGCAGGACGCGCCGCCGACGCTTGACCAGGTATCCACGGTGTTCAGCGGGGTTCGTGACTCGCTGCCGCAGACCCTTGCCAATCTTTCGGTCGTCATCGACATGCTCAAGCGCTACAACAAGGGCCTCGAGCAGACGTTGGTGATCCTGCCGCAGGGCGCTGCCGTGGCGCAGGCGGGCACCCTGTTCGAAGACCTCGGCCAGCTGCCGCTTGCCCTGTCGATCAACCAGCCGCCGCCGTGCCTGACCGGCTTCCTGCCTGCTTCGGAGTGGCGCTCGCCGTCCGACACCAGCATGCGGCCGCTGCCGACGGGCACCTACTGCAAGATTCCAAAGGACTACCAGGCCAACGTGGTTCGCGGTGCGCGCAACTATCCGTGTGCGGACGTACCGGGCAAACGCGCGGCGACACCACGGGAGTGCCGCAGCGATCAGCCGTATGTGCCGCTTGGCACCAACCCCTGGTACGGCGACCCGAACCAGATCCTGTCCTGCCCGGCGCCTGGCGCGCGCTGCGATCAGGGAGTCAATCCCGGTCGCGGGGTCATCCCGGCACCGACGGTCAACAACGGCATCAACCCGCTGGCCGCCTCCGAGTTGCCGCAGTCGCCGTCGGGGTCGTCACCCGCACCGATCAGCGACCCGCTGAGCCCGCCCGGTCAGGGTTCGGTCCAGTGCAGTGGACAACAACCCAACCCGTGTACGTACACTCCGGCACCAGGACCACCTGGCTCCACCGCGGTCTACAGCCCGTCCAGTGGCGAAGTGGTCGGACCTGACGGCGTCAGGTACAACGTCAGCAACTCGAGTAACCCAGGAGACGACGGATGGAAGGAGATGCTGGCTCCCGCCAGCTGAACCCCACCGATGCTGATGCGCCAGACGAGTCGTTAGCAGTATCCACAGCAGGCCAGCCCGACCCCATCGAACCAGACACTGAGATCGTCGAGGACGCAGGCACTTCTCGCCGCCCGTCGCGGCTCGGCACCGGATGGGTGGCAAGCATCTGTGCGGGCCTGCTGGTCCTGGCCGCCGCGGCCGCGGTGGGCGGGTACCTGGCCCTGCGGTCCAATGACCAGAGTCAGGCCATCGCGCGCGCCGACGCGGCGGCCCTGCAGGCGGCCAAGGACTGTGTGGCGGCCACCCACGCCCCGGACACGGCCACGATGACGGTTGCGCAAAGCAAGATCATCGAATGCTCGACCGGTGACTTCGGCGCGCAGGCCAGCCTGTACAGCAGCGTGATGGTCGAGGCCTACCAGGCCGCCGACGTCAAGGTAGCGGTCTCCGACATCCGTGCCGCCGTCGAGAGACACAACGACGACGGCTCGGTCGATGTGCTGGTGGCGGTGCGGGTGAAGGTGACCAACTCGCAGGCCGCCGACCAGGAGCAGGGTTACCGACTGCGGCTGCAGATGGCCCCCGCCGATGGCACATACAAAGTCGCCAAGCTGGATCAGGTCACCTCCTCGTGACGGCCGTGCTCGACGCGACACCCGACGCACCCGCCGACGACACCACGGCGACGGCGCCGCTGGCGTCGTGGCCCGCACGTGCCGGCGCGTTCGCGGTGGACGTGCTGCTCGGCGTCGCGGTGATCGCGACGATGGCCCTGCAGGCACTGACCGCCCCGCAGCGCGGCTGGCTGTGGTGGGTGCTGGTCGGCGCGGGGGCACTGACCTTCCTGGTGATGGCGGTCAACAGGCTGTTCTTGCCCACGATCACGGGATGGAGCCTTGGCAGGGCACTGTTCGGGATCGCGGTCCGCAAGCGGGACGGCACCGCTGTCGGGGTGGTGCGGTTGGTTCTGCGCGACGTCGTGCATCTGCTCGACACCGCTGCGCTGTTCATCGGGTGGCTGTGGCCGCTATGGGATCGTCGCCGCCGCACCTTCGCCGACCTGCTGCTGCGAACCGAGGTGCACGTCGTCGACCGGCCGCAGCGCACTACCCGCCGCCCGGTCGCGGTGGCGCTGGTGGCCGCGACGCTGGCATGCGCCGCGGGCGTGGGGCTGAGCTACTTGGTGGTGTACCGGAACGACAAGGCCGTCGATACGGCCCACGCGCAGATCGCCGAGCAGGGACCCCGGATGGTCGAACAGATGCTCAGTTACAACGTGGACACGTTGCAGCAGGACTTCTCCAACGCGCAGGGGTTGACCACCGACGGCTACCGGCCACAATTGATCGCCCAGCAGCAGGCAGTGCAGCAGGCCGGCGCGACCACGAACGAATACTGGGCGGTCAGCAGCGCGGTGTTGTCTGCGGCACCGGATAAGGCATCGATGTTGATGGCGATGCAAGGCCAGCGCGGGGTGAACCCGCAAGACCTGAAGTTCATCACCGCCACCGTGCGAGTGGACTTCGAGAAGTCGAGTGACGGGCACTGGCGCATCGCCAACCTCATCGTCCTGAAGAAGCCGCAGATGAATCAGGCCATCCAATGAGCCCGCGGCGCAAGGTCGATGCCGGTGAGCCGGATTTCTTCGACATCGCCCCGAAGCCACCGCGGCGCTGGGGGCTTACGGTCATCGCGACCGTTGCGACGTTGTTGATCGCGGCCGCCATCACCGCGAGCACGCTGATGCTGATCAATCACGAGACCGATCGCAGGGCCACGGTCAAGGACGCCGCCGCGCTGAGCTACGTGCGTGAGTTCATGTCCGCGTACACCACGGTCGATCCGTTCAACGCGAACGCGTACATGGACCGGATCCTGGCGCAGGGCACCGGCGAGTTCGGCAAGATGTTCAAGGAGAAGGAAAACGAGATCCTGATTCAGGTGGCACGCGCGGAGCCTACGCAGGGCACCGTCCTCGAAGCGGGCGTGCAGCGCTGGAATGACGACGGCAGCGCGGACATCCTGGTTGCCACGAAGATCAGCCAGCGCACAGCCGACGGGAAGTCGACAGTCGAGAGCGGAAATCGTTGGGTTGCAACGGCTATCAAGGAAGGACAGCAGTGGAAGATCAGCCAGCTGATTCAGGTGATCTGACCACGGCTGCGCAGCCTGCGCGTCGGTGGTGGCGGCGACGCCCCAAGGTGACCGAACAGGTGCCCGAAGTCGCGGTCGAAGAGGCCAAGCCGGCCCCGCGCAAGCCGACGGGCAAGGCCGGCAGGGCCGCCAAGGTTGTCGAGACTGCTGAATCGGCAGAGGATTCCGCGCCCGAGGTTCCCGAAGCTCCCGAGGTTCCTGACCCCGAGGTGATCCTGGTTCCGCACCGGCCAGCGGGCAAGCGGCTGGCGATTGCGGCCGCCGCGGCCGCCGCCCTATTCGTCGCGGCTGCGGCCTTCGCCGCCGCAACGGTGCAGCCGTACCTGACCGATCGTGCCCAGGTCGATATCAAGCTCGACGTGGCCCGAACCGCCGCCAATGCCATCACCACGTTGTGGAGTTACACACCGGAGAACATGGACTCGCTGCCGGATCGCTCGGCGGGCTACCTGGGCGGCGACTTCGCCAACGAATACCGCAAATACATCGACGCGATCGTGGCTCCCAACAAGCAGGCCCAGGTCACCAACACCACGCAGGTGATGGGCGCGGCCGTGGAGACGCTGACGCAGTCCGAGGCGACCGCGATCGTCTACACCAACTCGGTGGCAACCAGCCCGGTGACCAAGAACATCCCGTCGCTGCGCTACCTGTCGTACCGATTGACGATGGAGCGCCGCGACGCGAAGTGGCTCATCACCAAGATGTCGACAGTCACGTCGCTGGATCTGACGCCGCGGGTCTAAGACTTCGGTCGTGCCCATCGAATCCCCGGTCTCTCAGCGGCTGACGGTCACCGGCCTGTTGCCAAGGTCCGCCGTTGGCTCACCGTCGCGCTCTGCGTGGAAGTCGTTCTGCTGGTGACACTTTCAATCCTGGCGGGCACAGGTGTGCTGGACTACCGGGACAACACCAAGCTGATCCTCATCTCGGGGCTGGCCGTCACCTTCGGCATCCAGAACGCCACCGCGCGCCAGTTCGGTATCCAGGAACTGTCCACCACGGTCCTGACGTCGACGATCGTCGGGATCGGCTTCGACAGCCGACTGCCAGGCGGCACCGGCGCTCGCGAGAAGCTGCGCTACAGCGTCGTCGCCACGATGTGTGCCGGCGCGGTGGTCGGCGCGACGATGTCACGATTCACCGTCGCCCCGGTGATCGTGTTGGCCGCGGTGGCGGTGGCCGTCAGCGCGGGGATCTTCCGGTTCGGTCCGCCAAGGCCGCCGGAAATCGCGCAGGGATAGTCTCGCGGTATGCCAACAGTCCTCGTCACCGGCGCAGCCCGGGGTATCGGCAAGTCCCTCGTCGATCATCTGTCCGCACGTGGTTGGGAGGTGATCGCCGGTGTCCGCAGCGAGCAGGACGCCGAAGCCGTCACCAAGGGCAATCCGCAACGCATTTCCGCGGTGATCCTCGACATCACCAATGCCGACCACATCGCCGCGCTCGACGAGTCGCTGCCCGATGGCCTCGACGCGATCGTGAACAACGCGGGCGTAGCATTCGGCGGTGCGATGGAGACCCTGACCGCCGACGATTGGCGAAAACAGCTGGAAATAAACGTAATCGGACAGCTTGCCGTGACGCAGGCGGTGCTGCCGCGGCTGCGCAAGTCCGGTGGCCGCGTCGTGTTCATCTCCAGCGTCAACGGCAGACTGTCGATGCCGCTCATCGGCGCCTACGCGGCGAGCAAGTTCGCGCTGGAGGCCGCGGCCGACGCGCTGCGAATGGAGTTGAGCCCCTGGAAGATTCCCGTCGTCCTCATCGAGCCTGCGCAGACCGACACCGACATGTGGCGCACCGCGGACACCATGGTTTCCGAGCTCGAGGCGGGCCTCACGCCGCAGCACCGCGACCTGTACGCCAAGCACATCGCCGGTATGAAGAAGATGATCCCGATGTCGCAGCGGATCGCCGTGCCCACCGAGAAGGTGTCCGCTGTTGTGGAGGAGGCGCTCACCGCTCGCAGGCCCCGTGCCCGTTACGTCGTTGGCCTGGCCAACAAGCTCCAGGTGGCGTTGATGACGAACCTGCCGACCAGGGCCCAAGACCTGGTGCTGCGTCGGGTGTCTCGCCAGCCGTAGGCATGCCGACGTTCGTCAAACGACGCCGCGGCGCACCCGCGGACTTCTTCGCATGCGAGGCCGCGGGGCTGCGATGGCTGTCCGCCGTGACGGGAGGTGTGCCCTGCGCCCGCGTGATCGACTACGACGATGACAGCCTGTCCCTCGAGCAGCTGGACGCGGCAGCGCCGACACACACTGCGGCGTACGAATTCGGCCGCCGGCTGGCTCGCACCCACGACGCAGGCGCGCAAGCTTTCGGCTCGCCGCCCGCCGGGTGGACAGGACCGGGGTACTTCGGCCCGCTGCACAACCCGCTGCCGATGTCGTTGGTGAACCATGACCGGTGGGGCACCTTCTACGCCCGCGAGCGTCTGGCCCCGATGGCCGAACGCGCGGCGCACCACCTGAACGCATCGGCGCGCGAGGCCGTCGCCGCGGTGATCCTCCGGTGCGAGGCCGGCGCCTTCGACGACGACGATCGGCCGGCCCGGCTGCACGGCGACCTGTGGAGCGGGAACGTGATGTGGACATCTGAGGGCGTCGCGCTCATCGACCCCGCGGCCCACGGCGGGCATCGGGAAACGGACCTGGCGATGCTGGCACTGTTCGGCTGCCCGTTTCTCGATGCGGTGCTCGACGGCTATCAGCAGCGCCGGCCCCTTCACAGGGGTTGGCAGGACCGGGTGGCGGTGCATCAGCTGTACCCGCTGCTGGCTCACGTCGCGCTGTTCGGCGGCGGGTACGCAGGACAGACGTCTGCCGCGGCGGCCAAAGTTCTGCAGACCAGCTAACGACCCGTTACGTGCTCGCAGGGAGTCGTCGGCACCCGCCATAGGGCGTGATGTGGCACGAGTCACAGCGGCACCGGATGCCGTCCGGTTGCTGGGCAGACATTTGGCAACGAAACGACCTGGCAAACCCATACTGATTTCTGAGGGCCGCGTGGCGACGGAATGCGCAGATGCGCTGAGCGAGCGATCTCCGATTGTGGAATTACGTCCTGTGCTGCGGCAACTAATCGACGAGAGCGTCAAAATAGTGTTTGCGGGCACGCCATTCGACGCGTAGGAAGATTCCTCCCGAACTGCGTCCCGCAAATTAACGCCTCTGTTATTGTCCATGGCGAGATGCCCGGTTGGGGGCCGAAAGGGTAGGTCAGATGGCAGGCAAGCACCGCAGGAAGAGTGGCCGCGCGAAGAAGATCGCGACCATGGGCGTCGCGACCGTGACGGCGACCGCGCTGACCGTCGGGGTCGCCCCGCCGCCGCGGGACCACGTTCACCAGCTCGCGGAAGACGTCGATCTGATGGCCGCCATCAACCCATGGCCCGCACCCGGTGATATTCCTGATCTCACGGGCGGGCTGGGCTCTGCGGTTTACGGTTCCGGCCAGGCGATCGCCGACGTGCTCATCCGGGCGCTGGTGGAAAACCTCAACGCCGCGGCGCTGGCCCAGGCCGCGGGCCTCAGTCCGGACGCCGTACTCGACACCTTGCTGGGCGGCCTGCTCGGACAGCTACCCGCGAACCTTCTCAACGACATCATCGGCGAACTCCCGATCGATATCTCGGGCGTCGTCGCCGCGCTGCTGGCGCCACTGGGACAGGCGGCCGCGGATCTCGTCGGCGATCTCGTGGCCGGCGCACTCCCCAACACCCTCGGCGGACTGCTTGGCCTGCTCGGACTGGATCTCGGCGATGTCCTGAACCTGTCGGACCTCAACGTACCCGGGCTGAACATCATCACCGCCGGGCCACCGTTCACCCTGCTGAAGATGTTGGGTGCGGACCTGGGATGGGTTCCGGGGCTGCCGAATTCGGTTGCCAGCGAGATCAACAATTCGCCGTACCTGGACCTCGAGGTCGGGCTCTCGGACCTGCTTGGCTCCCTGCCACTGGTCGGGCCCACCGTCGTCGGTCTACTGAATGGACTTGGCATCAGCATTCCCGACCTCGATATCGCCGAGGTCCGGGTGTCGGCCGTGGTCGGATTCGGGCTCGGGGCGTTCGCCGCAGGGATGGCCTACGAGCAGGTGGTGGCCGACCTGGCCAATCAGCCCGGCGGCGGACCGACGGCGTCCGAACATCCGCTGCTCGGAAGCATCACGGTGCTCCCAATGATCCTGCTGCGCAACCCCGGCCGCGCCAACGGCGGCTTTTTCGCGCGCTTCTACCCGTTGGCGGGGTTGCTCGGAATCGACACGGTCACTCCGGAGACCGAGGTAAGCGGCAGCGGCGGCATACCGCTGCTCAATACCGGGCTGCGCCTTGGCGGCGCCAACTTGATTCCCATCAAGGTCGACGGCACGGTCATGTACGATCCGCTTTCCGACTTCGCGGCGTGGCCCAACCCGTTCTCGCTCGCGAATAACCTTATGGCAGGGCTACTTCCGACGTACATCCTGCGGGGCCTCACCCTCGACACGGTCACCGAGCAGCTCACGTCGCAGCTCGACGACATCCTCGGCGGGGTGCTCACCGGCCCGCTGAAGATCAATCTGTACTTGACCATTCCATCGGCAACCCTTCCGCTCCTCGAACCGTTGTATTTGCTTTCGGATCTCACGAGCGTGCTGACCCTCGGGATGGGAGCGGTCAACCCGTTCAGCATGCTGGCCAATGCGGTTGCGCCCGCGTTGGCGAGCGCGATCAATCTCGGCTACACCGATGCGGTCTTCAATCCGGTGACCGGTGCCTATGAACGGACATTGACCGACGCGGGGACGCCCACTGGATTCTTCTCGTTCCCCAATGTCGACTGGGGCCATGCGGTTGGCGTCATCCTCAACCAGTTGGTCCAGGGAATCCAGAAGGAATTCTTCAGCGGCAACCCGACCGCGGCAACGCCCAACGTGCTCACCAACCTGCTCGGATTCCTCACCGGCGGCCTCAACCCGTTGGGCAACCTCGGCGCACTGATCCAGGGCATCCTCGAGGGTCTGAACCCGCTCGCGGCGACCAACCCGATGGCGCTGGCGGAAGCGACCGATCTGCCGGATCCGAACGCGCGCATGCTGACCCTGTCGACGACCGAAGAAACCGACGAAACAACCACCGCAACAGAGGATTCCGAGGTGCCCGCGGAGGAGGTGCCGGTCGAAGAGGTGCCGGTCGAAGAGGTGCCGGTCGAAGAGGTGCCGGTCGAAGAGGAGCCGGTCGTCGAGGAGCCGACGGAGGAAGTGCCGGTCGACGAAGAGGTTACGGAGGAAGAGCCTGTCGACGAAGAGCAGCCTGCCGAGGAAGAGTCGGACGAGGAAGCACCCGCAGATAAGCCCGCAGATAAGGACGAGTCCACGGACCAAAAGGACGCCGACCAGAAGGACGCAGACAAGCCGACCGGGCCCAAGCACGCCAAGCCGGATACGGACGAAGACAAGCCGGCGGCGCAGGAAACCGCTAAGCCGACCACGCCGAAGCACGCCAAGGTGGACGACGACAACGGCAACGACGTCAAGGCCGGCGCCGACAATCCAGGATCGACGGAGAAAGCCGCGGCTTAGTTGAACGCGAGCCAGCTCGGCAGGCCGCGCTCGCGCGAATCGCACAGCACCTGGCGGGTGTCGCAGTTCCCGTCTGGCACGCCGGCTCCTGCCCACATGCCGCCGGTGTCGCGGCGCAGCACGATCGCCGACGACCCGCCGCCGTCGAGCAGCACCGCGGTATCGCTGCCCAACGCGCGGAACAGATCCTGGATCTGGTCGGGTGTGTAGCTGCCGCCCTGGAAGACGTACATTTCGTCCTTGTCCTTCGCGTACGCAAGCGCGGTACGAGCGGCGCTGGGCCCGCCGTCGTTGAGCTGCCCGGTGTCTCCTGGCGCAAGGAGGCCGATGCCGCTGACCGCGACGAACCGCGTGCCCTTGTCGACCAAACCCTGGATCACGGGCGTGGCGGCGTCGAAATCCTGAGTGTTCTTGGGCGGCACCACAAATGGCGCGCCGGCGACCGGCAGGATCATCGTCGACAACGCGCTCCAGCTCTCGCCGCCACCAGAAAGGCCCTGTTTGCCCGCGTAGGCGATGGTGCCCGTGACCGCGGCGTTGGCCCGGCCCTGGCCGCGGGTGTTGTCGACGTAGGCGCCTAACGGGGAACTGCATCCGGTCGACTTCCACGAGCCGCCGCGCTGCCCGCGCACGTCGAAGAAGTTGGCGTTGATCGCAATCGTCGGCTGCCCCAGCGCCTGCCACGCCTGGTGCGGGGTGTAGATCTCGGAGGCCTGCCACAGCCCCTCGGCGGTGCGCGCACGCGGATCTCGTTCGCAGCGGGCTTGGTAGCCAGAATGCGAGTCGACGAGCAGTCGCGGCGTGAGTCGCTGTGACGCGGCCTTGATGATCATCAAGTGGCCGCCGTTGCTCATCTCGTACCAGCCACCACCCGCGTTGAGCATGGGCGCTGGCGCACCGCCGCCGAAGTTGTAAACCAGGTACGAGCCGCGGGTGTTGGCGATCGCGGTCGACAGCAGGTCCTTGCCGCTCGCCGCGTGGGCTTTGTGGACACCAGCCGTCGTCGCCAGCGCCGCGCACAGCATCAGCGCCGCGGCACATACCGCGAGGCGCCGGAAGTTTGCGGCCGGAATCGACACCGTCGACCTTCCTGTGAGACAGCTGGGACAAGCCAACATTAGCCACAGCAGACACACTGTCAACTTTCGTCACAACTGCATCACTATCTGATCTCGCTGCGAACTCGGGTGATATTGCCCAGAAAGGGGTAATCGCAAGGCAGCCACACAACTTCTCAACGGCCCAACGCAAAGGAACAGAAATGATCGGAACAATCATCGGTGCGATCGTCGTCGGACTGATCGTCGGCGCGCTCGCCCGGCTCATCATGCCCGGCAAGCAGAGCATCGGCGTCATCATGACGATCCTGCTCGGTGCGCTCGGGTCCTTCATCGGCACATGGGTGACCTACAAGCTGGGATACACCAACGAAAACGGCGGATTCGAGATCATTCCGTTCCTCGTCGGCATCATCGTCGCGGTAGTCCTGATCGCGATCTACGTCGGGGTCATCGGCCGGAAGAACACGACGCGCGGAACGCCGGTCCGCTAGCGGCCGGAGGGGGCCAGCCGGTAGATCGCGTCGGCGTAGTCGTCGGTGATGTACACCGCGCCGTCGGGACCCGTGACGGCGGCAACCGGGCGGCCCCAGCGTGTTCCGTCGTCGGCCTGAAAACCGCCGACCAACGTCTGCTGGTTGCCCAAACCGCCGTTGCGCCATGCGAAGAACGACACCTCCGGCGCACGAGGAGGTTCGCGGTTCCACGACCCGTGCACGCCGACCAGCGCGCCACTGGCGTACGGGGCAGGCAGCACACCGTCGGTGAAGCTCATGCCGAGCGGTGCTGCGTGCGCCCCGAGGCTCTGTTCGACGGGCGGCAGGGCCGCGCAGTCGAGCGCGCTGCCGTCGGCGTTGGTCTGGACGTCGCGAATGAGCGGTAGGTTCGCGGGACCCCCATCGGGATTGCAGTAGGGCCAACCTAATTCACGACCGGGAGTCAGTTTGGCGACGGCCTCGGGCGGATGGTCGTTGACGTAGTCCATGGTGACCTCGCCGGTCTGCGGGTCGGCCGCGTTGTCGCGATTGTTGACCGCCGTCCACACCGACCCGTCCGGGGCGATCGCCAGCCCGGTTCCGTTGCGCACGCCCGTGGCGAACGCTTGGGCCGGGCCACCGCCGGGCGGGATCCGCATGATGGTCGCGCGCGGAGGGCTCGCGGTGCGGTCATCAGCGGAGATGTTGCCCGTCGAACCGATCGAGAAGTACACGGAGCCGTCGGGCCTCACGGCAACGCTCTTCAATGCGTGCGAGTACGCGCCGCGCAGGTCGAGGCTCCTGGCGTCGGGCAGATTGGCGGCGACGGTGCGCTGGTTGGTGGCGGCGCCGTCGGCGTAGTCGTAGGTGTCGATCTGGTCGCTTTCGGCGACGTACAGCGTATTGCCGTTGAACGCCAGGCCATGTGGTTGGTCGAGCCCGTCGAGCAGCACCGACTCGCGGGGGCCGCCGTCGCCGGGCGCGTAGTGCAGCACCTGCCCGGAGCTTGGCACCGAGACCAGGAGCGCGCCGTCGGGTGTCCAGGCCGCCAGCCTCGGCTTGGACGTGCGCGCCCACACGGTGAGCGTCCAGCCGGCAGGTATCAACGCCTGATGGGGTTCGTCTAGATCCACGGTGACGGGAACCAGGTCGGTGGCAACGGTCGCGGTGGTTGACGCGGGTGGTTGTGCCGGTGGCTGCGGCGTCGGGGCGGGGTCCGTCGAGCAGCCGGCGACCAGCACCATGACCGTGACGAGCCCAATTCGGTTATGCCGCAGCCAAGCCCGCATGCATCTCCCAGACAAGGATCTCGGCGGGCTCGGTGGCGGTGACGCGTTGGCCACCCGAGGCGGTGAACCGCACGGCATCACCTTCGCTCAGCGGGCCGGCACCCTCGAGGGTCACCTGCCCGCGGGGGACGAACAGATGCAGAAACGGCGCCTGTGGCAGTTCGACGGTATCGCCGGGCCGCATCCTGGCACCGTGCAGCGCAGCTGACTTGTTGCGGATGGTGATCGCGGTGTCGTCGCTGTGCTGGGGCATTCCCGATGCGATCGTCACCAGGCCGCCGCGCAGCAGCTCGTCGTCGATCTCGAGCTGCTGGTACCCGGGCGTGATGCCGGCCTCGTCGGGGACCACCCACATCTGCACGAAGTGCACCGGCTCGTCGTGCGCCTGCGCTCCCGTCAGCGTCCAGGAGTCGTTCTTCTCCGAGTGCAGGATGCCGCTGCCGGCCGACATCCGTTGCGCCAGACCGGGATAGATCACGCCCGAATGGCCGGTGGAGTCCTGGTGGACAAGCGACCCCCGCATCACCCACGTCACGATCTCCATGTCGCGGTGGGGATGGGTGTCAAAACCCATGCCCGGGCTGACGATGTCGTCGTTGTTCACCAGCAGCAGGCCGTGGTGCGTGTTGTCGGGGTCGTAATTGCTGCCGAAGGAGAAGGAGTGCTTGGAGTCGAGCCAGGCGATCTGCGTGTTCGCGCGGTCGCCTGCGCGCCGGATCTCGATGGCTGGGGCTGCCATTTCCCCAGCCTACAGATGGGCTACCAGTCCGCTTCGGTGAACTTGACGACGCCGCGGATGTTCTTACCCTCCAGCATGTCCGCGTAGCCGTCGTTGATGTTGTCCAACGAGTAGGTGCTTGTCACCATCTCGTCGATCTTCAGCAGGCCGGACTTGTAGAGGCCGACCAGCTTCGGGGTCTCGACGTGTGAGCTGCCGCCGCCGAAGATGTTGCCCTTCAACGTCTTCTGCAACATGGTGAACAGGAAGAGGTTGAGCTTGACGTCGACATCCATCATCGAACCCATGCCGGTGACCACGCAGGTGCCGGTCTTGGCGGTCAGGATCATGGCCTCTTCGACGTACTCGCCGCGCATCTCGCCGACCGCGATGATGGTCTTGTCGGCCATCAGGCCTTGGGTGACGTCGATCATCGGGCCGATCGCCTCGGCCATCGACGGGTAGACATGAGTCGCGCCGAACTTGATGGCCTGGTCGCGCTTCCAGTCGTTCGGGTCGATCGCGATGACGGTCCTGGCGCCGGAAATCACCGCGCCCTGCAGCGCGCTCATGCCGATGCCGCCGACACCGACGATCACCACGGTCTCACCGGGCTGCACGTCGGCGACGTTGGTGGCCGAGCCGAAACCGGTCGGCACCGCGCAGCCCATGATGGCGGCCGTCTCGAACGGGATGTCCTTGTCGATCTTGACGACGGAGTCCTTGTGCACGGTCATGTACGGGGCGAACGTGCCGAGCAGGTTCATCGGCGACACCTCGGTGCCGCCCGCGTGCACGCGACTGGTGCCGTCGGCGATGGCCTTGCCGCCGAGCAGCACCGCACCGCGGTCACACAGCGACCGGAAGCCCTTGAGGCACGGCGGACAGGTGCCGCAGGCCGGGATGAACGCGAGGATGGCGTGGTCGCCCTCTTCGATGCCGGTCACGTTCTTGCCGACCTTGGTGACGACGCCGGCGCCCTCGTGCCCACCGAGCGCGGGCAGGCCGATCGGGGTGGCGCCGGTGGTCAGGTGATAGTCGGAGTGGCACATGCCTGCGGCGTGTACCTGAAGCTGCACCTCGTCGTCGACGGGATCGCCCAGATCGATCTCGTCGACCTTGAACGGCGAGTTGAGCTCCCACAGCAGAGCGCCTTTGGTCTTCATAGCTGGCGATCATAGAACACGTTACAGAACACGTGTCAAGAAGCCCGCTGAGCTGCTGCGATACGACGAACGGCCAGTTATGTCACGGTTGTGGATAACTGGCGTGACGTAAGTGGCCATTGGGCAAAGTTGTCGGGTGCTGCGGCCACCGTGAGCGCATGAACAAGCTGCCCTTCCTGGGTACCGAGGCGCTGGCGGCGGGCACTGTCACCAGACGAACGCTCGCCAGCCGAAACGACGCCATCCACCGCAATGTCTACATCGAAAAGGGTGCGGTGCTCACCGCGACGACGCGGGCGATGGCGGCGTGGTTGTGGTCGGGACGCCAAGCGACGGCCGCGGGATTGTCGGCCGCTGCTCTGCACGGGTCGAAATGGATCGACCCGCACCTGCCCGCGGAGCTGTATCGCCGCAACGGCAAACCCGTGGACGGCATTCTGATCCATCGCGAGAGTCTCGCGGATGACGAGGTGTGCGCCGTCCGTGGTATATCGACGACCACTCCCGCACGCACCTCATTCGATCTCGGGCGCCGAGGACGTCTGACCGAGGCGGTGATCAGGCTCGATGCGCTGGCAAACGCCACCGGCCTCAAGCCTGACGACGTCGATGTCCTCATCGGTCGGCACCGCGGCGCTCGCGGTCTTTTTCAGCTGCGCGATGCGGTCGACCTCATGGACGGTGGTGCGGAGTCGCCGCAGGAGACGCGGACGCGACTGCTGTTGATCGCTGCGGGATTCCCGAGGCCGCAGACTCAGATCCTGGTCTGCGACCAGTTTGGGTATTTCGTCGGCCGAATCGACATGGGTTGGCCCGAATTCAAGGTCGGCGTGGAGTACGACGGACCTCAACACTGGGCCGGGCCGGCCGAGCACGCTCGCGACATCGAAAGGCTGAACGATCTCGAAGCACAGGGGTGGACGATCATCCGGCTGACCCGCGACATCTTGCGCTACCGGCCAGGCGCTTTTCTCCTGCGCGTGCGTGACGCGATGCGGGCAGCGGGCTGGCCGGAGTATGCGAGCGTCAACCTCGACGCACGTCTAGAGGATTGAGCCGCGCCGAGCGGCCAGTTGTGTCACGGCCGTGGATGGCGGGGCGTGCCATAAGTGGCCAATCGGCGATCAGAGAGTGTCGGGCAGGCCGAACTTCGCGAACAATGACGCGTCGCCGAACGCCACGACATGCGATATCCCGTCGCGGCCGAGGTCGATGACGTGGAACTGGAACGCCTCGTGCACGCCGGTCTCCTTGTTGCGCATGTACAGCCCGGCAGCGGGCTGCCCATTGGCGGTCGTCGGCAGCAGCCGCATATCGCCTGCCTTCTCGGCGGGGCAGTGCACCTTGATCAGCGCGGCGATCGACGGCGGCGTCTGATACCAGCCGTCGAACGGCGGCATCTCCCAGATCGCCTCCTGGGTGAACATCTCCACCAGCTTCTCGACGTCGTAGTCCTCGAACGCGGCGATGTAGCGATTGAGCAAGTCCTTGGTCTCCGGCGAATCCGGCGGGGCCAGCTGGTCGTCCTCGCTGGGGCCGACCGCATCGAGTTGCGCCCTGGCCCGTTGCAGCAGGCTGTTCACCGCCGCGGTCGACGTGCCGATCGCGTCGGCGACCTCCGCGGCCCTCCACTGCAGCACCTCGCGCATCACCAGCACCGCCCGTTGCCGCGGCGACAGGTGCTGCAGCGCCGCGACGAATGCCAACCGCACCGATTCCCGTGAGCCGACGATCGTCGAAGGATCGGTGGGGTCGTCGTACAGATCGGGCAGCGGCTCGAGCCACGTCACCTCGGGCCTGTTCAGCTCGTCGGTCGGGTCAGAAGCGGGACCGCCAAGGCCCGTCGGCAGTGGCCGGCGCGCACGACCCTCCAGCGAGGTCAGGCATGTGTTCGTCGCGATCCGGTACAGCCAGGTCCGCAGCGACGACTGGCCCTTGAACCCGCTGTAGGCCTTCCACGCCCGCAGATAGGTCTCCTGCACCAAGTCTTCGGCATCGTGCAGCGAGCCGGTCATCCGGTAGCAGTGCGCCATCAGCTCACGCCGGTGCGGTTCGGCCTGGACCAGGAATTCATCGTCGGTTTCGTGCGCGAGGACGCTCACGGCACAGAGCTTACGCAGAGCCAGTGACAAGGCGGGCCAAGCACTCATTAATCTTCGTTGATGGCCGCAACCCGCAGTGAACGGAGCTTCGACGGCGTCGGTGGCGTCCGCATCGTCTACGACGTGTGGACCCCGGACACCGCCCCGCGCGGGGTCGTGGTGCTCTCCCACGGCTTCGGCGAACACGCCCGCCGCTACGACCACGTCGCGCAGCGATTCGGCGAGTCCGGCCTGATCACCTACGCGCTGGACCATCGTGGGCACGGCCGGTCCGGTGGCAAGCGCGTCTACCTTCGCGACCTCTCGGAGTACACCGACGACTTCCACACCCTGGTCGGCATCGCCGCCAAGGACCATCCCGACCTCAAGCGCATCGTGCTCGGCCACAGCATGGGCGGCGGCATCGTCTTCGCCTACGGCGTCGAGCACCCCGACGACTACACCGCTATGGTGCTGTCCGGCCCAGCGGTCGACGCGCAGGACGGGTTGTCGCCGGTGAAGGTGTTCGTCGCCAAGGCGCTCGGCAAGATCATGCCGGGCCTGCCCGTCGAGGAACTCCCCACCGACGCGGTGTCCCGCGACCCCGCGGTGGTGGCCGCCTACAACGCCGACCCGCTGGTGCACCACGGCAAGCTGCCCGCGGGCATCGGCAAGGCGCTGCTGTCCGTCGGTGAGACGATGCCGCGCCGGGCCGCCGCGCTGACCGCGCCGCTGCTGGTCGTCCACGGTGAACAGGACAAGCTGATCCCCGTCGCCGGCAGCCATCACCTCATGGAGTGCGTGGCGTCCGAGGACGCCCACCTCAAGGTCTATCCGGAGCTCTACCACGAGGTGTTCAACGAACCTGAACGCGCCGTCGTGCTCGACGACGTCGCCTCGTGGATCGAGGCCAAACTTTGAAAGCTATTGCCGCTATTGGCTTTGCACTGATCCTCTTGCTGACCGGTTGCTCATCCGATGAGCAGAAGCCGCAGGGCTGGGTCGACCAGGACGTCACCTTCGACGCCGACGGCCTCACCATTCACGGCACCTACCGGCACGAGGGCGACACCGGCCCACGACCCGCCGCGCTGTTGATCTCCGAAAGCGGCGGCACCGATCGCAACGGCGACAACAACGTCGCGGGCGCGATCGGCAACATGCGCCAGCTGGCCGAGCTGTTGAGTGACCGCGACGTGGCCAGCCTGCGCTACGACAAGGTCGGCACCGGCAAGACCGGTCTCGGCCCCTACGCCAGCAGGCCTGCCGACGTCGTCAGCGCCACCTACACCCTCGGCGCCGACGCCGCGGTGCGGTTCTTGGCCGAGCAGGCCGGTACCGACAAGGCCCGCATCTCGGTCTACGCGCTCGGCGAAGGCACCATCCACGCGTTGTCGCTGGCCGGCGCCCCTGCGGCCGGAGCCCCAAAGATCCACTCGCTCGGCCTTTTTCAGCCGTTGCCCGGCAGGTATCTGGACATCATCACCGGCAGGGTGCGCGGCAGCGGCAGCCCCGAGACGTTGACGGCCTGGCTGGCCGCCGTCGACGAGGTCCGCACCAAGGGCACCGCACCAGCGCAACTACCTGAGGGGCTCGGCGCGATCCTCAATCCGGGCAACGTCAAGGCCGTCGAGGCTGCGGACAGGATCGACCCGCTCGAGCTGGCTGCCAACGTGCCCGCAGGGACTCCGGTGCTGTTGACGTGTTCGGACTCCGATGCCCAGGCTCGCTGCGACGCCATCCGTCCGCTGATCGACGCGCTCAAGCACACTGCGCTCACAGTGGTCGAACTCAAGGGCGTCAACCACGTGCTGCGTGACGACCCCAGCGACAACATCGCCAACTACGCCAAGCAGGATCCGATTTCACCGCAACTGGTCAGCGCGCTGGACGGCTTCGTCACCAAATGACGTCAGAGCTCGTCGATCTGGACGAGTCCATCCTGAAGTGCACGCGCTACCAGCGCAGCCTTCGTCGTGGCGGGTCGACCTGCCGCGGCGTACTTGGCTCGTATGCGCTGCAATACCGTACGCACCGTCGCGGCGGAGACGTTGAGGCGACACGCGACCAGCTCCTTGCTGTCGTCATGAATCCAGGCGACCAATACGTCCCTCTCACGGCGTGTGAGCACCGGCCGCACCCTGGAAGGTTTCGATATCATCGTCGCTCGTCGGACGAGGTGCGGGCCTTCCGACGATGACTCAGGCTGTTTCGGCTGCGGCAACATAGTCCACGTCATCTCGATCGGAAACTCTTGTAGCAGAGGACTTTCGGCTGACGGGATCGATTCCCCGCAGGCCACCGACCGCTTCGTCGAGGGTGTGCAGGTCATGGCCATGCTCGGTCTTGTCCCAGAAGTGGCGCATTCGGGGATTGGCCAGCTCGTAAGAAGCCTTCGCAAGTGACACCACCGTGATCATCGGCCAGATACCGGTCAGCACAAGGAGCATGTACTTCACGGTGGTGAAGCCCTCGTACTTGGTCGCGGCCGCCACGTGCTGAAGGAAAAGTGCGAAGTTGCCGAACACCAAAAGCAAGACGCCCAGGTAGAGAAGCAGACCCGGGAAGAGCTGTTCGATAGCCGGTGATCGCGTCGAGAAGTACGCGAATGTCAGCAACCACGACAGGGCGCTCAACAGAATCGAGAGTGGGGTGCCGATGAGGAAAAGGACGTAGACCAACCAGCGGACGGGACCCATCTTGCGCATCGTGCGGATTGGACTGCGGGTGAAAATCAGCCCCGTTTGCATGTAACCCTTGAGCCACCGTGACTTCTGTCCGATGAGGGCCCTGGTGCGTGTGGTGGCCACTTCCTTGGTGACACTGTCCAGCATGGCGATCTTGAAGCCGTGCAGCGCGAGGGCGCCCGCCAGGTCCGCGTCTTCGGTGACGTTGAACATGTCCCAGATGCCGGCCCACTGGACCCCGGGTGGCTGCTGGGCGGGGTCGATGCTGACTCGGGTGAGCAACTCGAGCCGGAAGTGATTCGACGTGCCGCCCAGCGGGGGGACCAGACCAAGCCACGCCATGCCCGGCAGTACCCAACGGAAATGAACGAGGTATTCCACCCACATCAGCCGCGAAATCCAGCTGCTCGTCTCATTAGAGAATGCCAGTTGTGCCTGCAGGCAAACAACTTTCGAGTCGATCCGGTCATACGCCCGGAACATGCCGACAGCTCTCAGTAGCTGATCGGGTTCGGGTCGGTCTTCTGCGTCATAAATGACGCAGAGCCTGCTGGCTCGGTCCTTGCGGGAGAGTTGGTGCGCGTCCTCAATTGCCTTGTGGGCGCCAAAGTTCAGCGCGCGTTGCTTGCCGTACGGCTTGATATCGGGAACCTCAACCACCTCGACGAAGTCCGGCAGCGTCAGTCCGTCGATCACATCGCGCGTCGAAGAATCCCTTTCACGGGTCTCGACCAGCAACATGACTTGAAGCTTGTTCTTCGGATAGCGCACGCCCGTCATGCCGCGGACCATGGGCTCGACCATGTCCGGCTCCCGGAACATCGGGATCAACACCAGGTAGTGGGGAAGCGTGAGGTCGTCCACCGATGGAATCTCGTAGTCGGGGTAGCGGTACCGCGTCGAGGCATACCACAGTCCCATCTTGACCAGGCCCACGAAGATCGCGAAGAAGATGAGCACCGATGCAACGGCGATCTTGGCGACCGTCAACGGGCTCGCGATCAATCCGATCACCAACAGCAGGGCCAGCACACCGAAGACTGCCATCTGGCCCGTGTTGATGACCGTGGCCGCGGTATGGCGTGTCGGCTCGTCGTTCTTTGATTTCAGCATTCTCATCAGCCCTTGACCCGGTAGACGGTGTAAAGCTCGTTCTGGAACACTTCGTGGTAATCGTTCAATTTCGATGAGCCGGAAAGCTCTTGGTGGGTCTGGTCGGGACCGGTACCGCCTCGCATCACGATCCACTTGATCTGCTGCCCAGGCGGATTGCTTAGCGCAGGATCCCACAATCGATAGCTGCCTTCGTAGACATTGTTCGTGAGCGAAATCCTCGCGTGAAATAAGATCGACTCGTTGCCGAACGATTCGATCAGCAGCACCCCGCCGTCGTAATTTTCGCGAAGGAAGTCACTGGTTTCCACTGCGACGCTGGAGAATCCGAATTCACTTCCCTCCTGGGCGGTGACTATGCGTGTCGGACCACCGGGCACTAGAGGCAGCAGTGCACACGCGACCGACACGACGAGGCCCACCAGCCACGTTTTCAACGGCAGCAGGCTGATTAGATACGCGACGAGAATCGCTGCGGGGACCGCCATGAGCAATCCGAATCGCAGGTTGTACAGATCTCCGGTGATCTGTCTGACGTGAAGCGGTCGTTGGCCCACGAACAATGCCAGCACGAAGAACGGCGCGACAGACAGCAGGCCCATCACCGGCAGTGAGTCGATCCGGCGGCGGAACACCAACAGGGCGATCGCACCCGCGATCATCAACACCACAACCGCTATGCCGAGGTCCTCCACCACGGCATACCAGTAGGTCTTGGCTGAGATTTCGAGATCGCCGACGGCGCGTTCACCCTCCCCCACCCACAGCGATGGCTTTGAGTACTTGCCGTTCTGGAAGTTGAGTGGGTTGCCGAAGATCAGCAGGTTCCAACCCACCCACAGTGCAATGGCCGCACCGGCCACGAACGTGAACGACAAGGTCAAGCCCACAACGGCATGGCGCCCGTACTGTCGCCACGCGGCGTAGACCACGATCGCTCCGATCACGATGGTGATCGCCCAGGCCTCGTAGCGAGTCAGGCAGCCGATGAACGCCGCAACCGCCGCGGCGAACAGGTACGGGTACTTCTCGTCGTGCTCGGTGGTTTGGAGCCACTGTTGGACGTAGTACGCCGTCGCGGTCATCGAGGCGAAAAGGAGCAACTCCGACATCGGCGTCGCCTGCATGTAGAGGATGTTCGGATTGAGCGCGAAGACCGCTAGGCCACCGAGTGCCGGGATCCTGGAGCGGGTGAGTCCGAACGCCATCTTGTACACGAAGACACATGCGACGACGTAACTGACCATGCTGATCGCACTGCCTGCGAAGCCGCTGTAATAGAACGGCGTGAACCAGATCAGCGGCAGCATGAGGATGTGCGGCAGCGGTAGCCATACCCCGCCCAACTGGGCGAACCCCGCGGTCGGACTGTTCAATGTGCGGGACGCGATCTGCAGGTGCGAGATCGAATCCGCATAGCCCAGTGCCATGCCCTTGCTGGCGAAGTACCAATAGGCCGCGATCGACGTGAGCGCCGCAAAGAGGGCGACCCACCGGACGGTGTGGTCGGGGGCAACGGGCTCAACCTGCTCCTCGGCGGGGTCGGTACGGGACTGCTCGGCGATGGTCACATCGCCTCCTGGCCGGCCGCCGGTAGGTAGTGCGGGGTGCGCTGCGCGTCAGTCCTCAGTGCCCGATCCATTCCGAGTTCGCGACGAACCGCATACAGGTCGCCGAACGAGCGCAGGACGACCTTCGGGTCCAGTCCCGACTGCTTGCCGTTCGCCCGCGGGTAGTGCGGCACGGGCACCTCGACCATGCGGTGGCCGGCCCGGCACAGGCGCGCGAGCAACTCGGGTGATATTGCGGCATAGTCGCTTTGCAACTCCGCGGACACCGCCGCGACCGCCGTCCGGTGCAGCAGCTTGAAACCACAGTCGACGTCCGAGGCGTCGTACTTCAGGACGAGCCTGCTGACACCGTGCCAGCCGCGACCGGCGGCCCGCCGTGCCAGGTTGTCCGCCCGCTTGACACGCACACCCAGGACCACGTTGACCTTGTGCGAATGCGCGGCCACCATGAGCATCGCCAAGTCGGCGGGGTCGAACTGGCCATCGGAGTCGCAGTACGCAATCCACTCGTGTCCCGTTGCCAGCGCGGCCTCGAAGCCCGAGCGAAGAGCACGGCCGTAGCCGCGATTCGTCTCGTGCGTGACTACCTCGATGGGGTGCCGGCTCGCGATGTCGGCTAGCGCCGTCGGTGTCGAGTCGGTCGAGCCGTCGTTGACGACGATGACGGCCCGTTCACTGATGCCCATTCCGTCGAAGAACTCGTAGGCACGCCCGACGACGCCGTCGAGATTATCCGCTTCGTTGAATGCGGGCATGAATAGGGCGATGCTCGGCACCTGCGCCGCGATCGGCAAGACAGTCATGTCGGTTTCCTCCAACGATTCGGACTTCTGCTCTTGTTCGGCTCTGAACACGAAAAAGTGGTTGATCAAGAACGTCCAGCAGGCGGTGGCGACATTTGCCAGAAGCATTGCCGCCCATAATGAAAGGCCTGTCTGCACCAAGAGCCAGAACACCGTGGCGTTCACGATGGTCACCGACACCAATGCGTTGGCGTTGAACTTGACGAAGCGCACCGGAAGACTTTCGGTGTCTCTGCGGTCTCTCCAGGTGAACAGCTGACTCAGCGTGAAATTCACCTGGGCGGAAATAAGGAAGGCCAAGACGTCGGCGAGGTACAGGGTGACGACGCCGTGGAGGACGTGCACCAACCCGAGCTGTATCAGGTAACACATGAAGCCGACCGCCGCGAAGCGGAGACCTCGTGGAATCAATGTCATAGGGGCTGCCTTCGGTGTGCGGAGAGATTGTTGGATCGACCCGCAGTGGCGCCTTAGACACTGATGGCTGCATCGTCATTTGCCGTGACGCTGACGTTGTCGAATGTTGTGGTGTTGAGTTGTCCGCCGTCGTGGGAGGTGACGAACAAACCGATTACCGCATCGCCGTCGAGATCGACCGTGGCCGAACCTATTTCAGTCCACACCTGGCCATCGGCGGAGACCGAACCGGTGATCACGTCTCCGGCGCGCGACAGTTTGAGCCAGGTGGTGGCTGCCGGGGCAGCAGCGGCGATGCTGCGGTTGAAGCTGTCCTGCAACACGACGCCGTGTTCGGGGGTCACCGCCAGCAGCGCGTAGGCCGATCCAGCTGTGGTGGACTGCTTGATCATCACCCCGCTCTTGGCCCACTCGTTGGTGTCTTCCTGGGCGGTGATCCGGGTCACGATTTCACCGTCGCCGGTGAGCGTCTGGCTGACGAAGTGGAACTGATCGGCGTCGGCCCAGATGTCGTTGCCGCCGCCGTTGAGGGTGAATACGCCCCCGGCGTGGGTCGAGGAGCCCACCAGCGCGGGTGTACCGACATCGCCACCGGTCCATGGTGCGGGTAACCCGCCCGGGGTCGATGAGCCGTCACTGACGCTGACGTTGTCGAATGTTGTGGTGTTGAGTTGTCCGCCGTCGTGGGAGGTGACGAACAAACCGATTACCGCATCGCCGTCGAGATCGACCGTGGCCGAACCTATTTCAGTCCACACCTGGCCATCGGCGGAGACCGAACCGGTGATCACGTCTCCGGCGCGCGACAGTTTGAGCCAGGTGGTGGCTGCCGGGGCAGCAGCGGCGATGCTGCGGTTGAAGCTGTCCTGCAACACGACGCCGTGTTCGGGGGTCACCGCCAGCAGCGCGTAGGCCGATCCAGCTGTGGTGGACTGCTTGATCATCACCCCGCTCTTGGCCCACTCGTTGGTGTCTTCCTGGGCGGTGATCCGGGTCACGATTTCACCGTCGCCGGTGAGCGTCTGGCTGACGAAGTGGAACTGATCGGCGTCGGCCCAGATGTCGTTGCCGCCGCCGTTGAGGGTGAATACGCCCCCGGCGTGGGTCGAGGAGCCCACCAGCGCGGGTGTACCGACATCGCCACCGGTCCATGGTGCGGGTAACCCGCCCGGGGTCGATGAGCCGTCACTGACGCTGACGTTGTCGAATGTTGTGGTGTTGAGTTGTCCGCCGTCGTGGGAGGTGACGAACAAACCGATTACCGCATCGCCGTCGAGATCGACCGTGGCCGAACCTATTTCAGTCCACACCTGGCCATCGGCGGAGACCGAACCGGTGATCACGTCTCCGGCGCGCGACAGTTTGAGCCAGGTGGTGGCTGCCGGGGCAGCAGCGGCGATGCTGCGGTTGAAGCTGTCCTGCAACACGACGCCGTGTTCGGGGGTCACCGCCAGCAGCGCGTAGGCCGATCCAGCTGTGGTGGACTGCTTGATCATCACCCCGCTCTTGGCCCACTCGTTGGTGTCTTCCTGGGCGGTGATCCGGGTCACGATTTCACCGTCGCCGGTGAGCGTCTGGCTGACGAAGTGGAACTGATCGGCGTCGGCCCAGATGTCGTTGCCGCCGCCGTTGAGGGTGAATACGCCCCCGGCGTGGGTCGAGGAGCCCACCAGCGCGGGTGTACCGACATCGCCACCGGTCCATGGTGCGGGTAACCCGCCCGGGGTCGATGAGCCGTCACTGACGCTGACGTTGTCGAATGTTGTGGTGTTGAGCAGCGTGGAGAACTCGTGCGAGTTGACGGCCAGTCCGGCCGTCACGTCGGTGGCCATCTGCACCGTGGTCTGGCCGACCAAAGACCAGTCGGTTCCGTTCGCAGAGGTGTAACCCCGGAATAGGTCGCCTTCGCGCTCCAGCTTGAGCCAGCCGTCGGGGAAGGTATACGGCGCAGACCCACCGTCGCCGTTGAAGTTGTACTGGAACGTGACGCCGTGCTCGGGTGTGACGGCCAGCAGCACGTACTTCGCGTCGGGAGTTGCCGATTCTTTGATGATGATGCCCGACTTGGCCCACCCGTCGGTGGGAGTTTGGGAGGTCACCCTGGCGATAACCGTCCCATCGCCGCTGAACGATTGGTAGACGTAGTGGAACTGATCCGTGTCGTCCCAGATGTCATTGCCCGCACCGCGGACGGTGAACACTCCGTCTTCGTACGACGAGTAGCCTGCGGCGGACGGACCTCCGATGTCGGATTGTTGCCACGGAGCGGGCGGCAGGCCGAGCGCGTCGTAGTTGATGGTGTAGCTCGCATTGGCGCCCGGCGTGACGATGGTGTGAGTCTGAGGTTGTCCATCGGACCAACTGCCGAAGATGAACTGACCGCCGTCGACGTACTGCGGTGAGACGGCACCAAGTACGCGTTCGACACCGACTACCGCCTGTTCGGTGAACGAACCCTTCTTCGGGATGCCGTCGACAGTGAATGTCGCATCGGGGTCGTTCGCGTTGATCGTCAATGTGACCAGCCGCGGCTTGACGTCCACTGACTGGGACGTCGAAAGGCCGCTGCTGTCGGTGACGGTCAACGTGATCCGGTAGAACGTGGTGTCGATGTTGTCGGCGCTACGCGGGATCGCGACGGTGCCGGTGGGTCCGACGATGTTGTCGCGGAACGGGTGCACGTGGTCGGCGTGGTGGAACACGACGGTCCACTTGTAGGCGCTGTCGGGCAGGACCTCGCCGGGGTCGTTCATGTCCTCGGCATCGGTGCCGATGCCACTGAACGAAATCGTGTCGCCCGCGGCGTACAGCGAATTGTGCACCGGGGAAAGGATTTCCGCGGTCGGCGCCGTGCTGCCGACGACGATCCGTTGGGTTGCCAAGCCGGTCTTCTCACCGTCGCTGACGGTCAGGGTCACGTCGTATGGGCCGTTGACGGTGTAGGTCCTGGTCGGGTTGGCCAAAGTCGAGGTCGTGCCGTCGCCGAAGTTCCAGCTGTAGGTCAACGTGGTGTTGGGATCGGGGTCGCTGGAGCCCGCGGACGAGAAGCTGATGTGTAGCGGCGACAGGCCGTTGCTTGGTGTTGCGGTGATGACCGCGCTGGGGGCCCGGTTGCCGCCGGAGGGAGCGATCATCGACAAGACACCAGGGAAGATGTTCAGCTGGTAGATGTTTCCATCCGGACCTTGCAACAGCTTGACCGTCGTGCCGGCCTGATCGTCGAACATCCGTTCGCTGATGAAGCTGGTGTAGGTAGAGTCGAAGGTGAGTTCCTTGATCCAGCCCAGCGTGTAATCCGCGATGAAGACCTTGTTCTGGTACTGCGCGCCAAGTGTGTCGTCGGTGTAGACCATGACACCCGTGATCGACCCTGCCTTCGCGGGCGGCGGTGTGTGCGCGTAGGTGTAGATCGGGTTGGCGAACCCGCAACCGTCGCAGACGCCTTCGGCAGACGGCCAGCCGTAGTTGGCGCCCTTCGTCACGACGTTGAGTTCCTCGAAGGCATCGCCGCCGACGTCGCCGGCCAGCATTTGTCCGTCCGGGGTGAAGGTAAACCGGAACGGGTTGCGCAGACCGTAGGCCCAAATCTGGTCGACGGCACCCGGTGTGTCGATGAACGGGTTGTCCGCAGGTGCCGTGCCATCGGGGTTCAGCCGCAGGATCTTGCCGTGCACATTCGAAAGGTTTTGGGAATTAGGGTTGTTGGTGTTCATCCCCATAGCCCAGTAGAGCTTGCCGTCCGGTCCGAACTGGACCTCGCCGCCATGATGGAACACGTTTCCCAGCTGGTCGGACTCCAGAAGCACGACCTCTGATGCGGGGTCGGCCGTGTGGCCCGTGACCGTGAGGCGCGATAGCCGGTCGTAATTCTGCGTGGTGGTGTACGACACGTAGATAAAGCCGTTGTTCTCGAAGTCCGGATCGACCTCGATTCCGAGCAGGCCGCGCTCCTCATCGGTGTCCGTCGGCAGCACCGCGAGCGTGATCAGCGGCTCGCCATGCACGTGGCCGTCGTGGTAAAGCTTGATCGCGCCGCCCTTTTCGGCGATCAGGATGCTGCCGTCGGGCAGGAAACGAAAATCCGTCGGCTGGTCCAAGCCCGAGACCAGGGTGGTGCGTTCGAGATCGGCGGGTAGTCCCGCGGGGTCCTCGAGTGGCTCGCCGGGTGGATGAACGCCCTCAGCCACGGCGGCGACGGCTGTCTGTGCGGTGGGCGCATACGGTCCAACTTGCAACGCCTCGGCGAACTGGCGCCGGACCCAGCCCAGTACCGCCAACAGCAGCGGGGCGTCGGGAGTAGGCGTGGTCGGAATCGGGCCGAGGAACGGCGTCAGGACGGCATCGACCATGCTAAACGCCACGGTGATGAGTGCTCGGGGCACCGCCATGAGCGCACCGATCGGGTCCGGCGCGGCGGGCGGCTCGGCGGCGATGTGAGCGACGGAAAGTGCGGCCTGGTCGAAGATCTGCGCGGCATCAACGGTGGAGAGCCGTGCTGCGACGCCGTCAGCGTCCGTTGCCCGTGGTTCGTCGGAGGTGACGGTGGTGGCGGTCAGAGCCGTGGCCGGTGGCGCGGCCTCCGGTGTGCTGGCTTTCGTTGAAGCAGAAGAGATTTGGCGCTCATCGGAGACTTCCGGCGAGACCGCCGGTGGCGTGGTGTCTGGTGGCACCGACGGTTCCTCGGCACCGTGGTCGGCATCGTCGAGTTCCGTCGACTCCGGAATCGTCGGCTCCTCCGGATCGTCGTCAGACTTGTTGTCGTCATCCGAGGTGTGTGCGCCGCCGGAGCTGCGGACCACCACCCCGTCGTCGAGCGCCGTCTCGGCCTCCGACGTCGCCGCCTTCGCGGTCGTGTCGTGGGGGTCGACCGAACCGGCGGGCGGCCCGATAGGGCTCGACGACGGGGTGGATGGCGATTGCGGGGCGGATGTCGAAGAAGATGTCGACGACGATTCGGAGTTCTCCACCGATGACGGCTGGTCGGTGCCGGCGGACGGCGGTGAATCGTCGGCACGCGCGATCCCGGGGTTGGTCGCGATGGCCCCGCCAATCCCCAGCGCCACTGCCAGCGCACCCACTCGCCCGATGAATCTTGAATAGCCCGAGTTCACCCGGGTCCGCTGCCGAGCGGCGTTTGCCAAAATTGCAGACTCGGGTGCGGTCCCGCGCATGCTGTCCGGCCGTGGTTCATGTGCGGTCGAGCCGTCGGCCGCCACCGAAGGGCGAAGAAGCGACGCGTTGCCGTCGTCCGAAACTCGACCAATCCCATTCGCTGTAGTCATTGCCCCCCCAGCTGAGTCCCCTGTACGCGCCGTGAAGGCGTCGTTGCGGATGACTATGACACCGAAATTCCAGCAAAGCGGCGTGGTGCACCGACTGGGCCATGCTGTCGTTGATAACGCAACTAGTGTTGTTGCCTATAGCAAGCATTCAGGCCAAGGCTGATCCTGCCTACAACCGCAGAGAATAGGCGCTTTTGTAGCACAAACGTCCATGAGTGCGGGCTAACTTCTATACGCTGACTGAAGCGTTAATATCGCATAACATACCACATGCCTGAAAACTACTGAACGAGACCTGTCGCAAACAGCAAATATCAGACACTACGCCGGAGGTACGCCGCAGTTGATTAATACCTAAGGTATGAAACAGATCTAGCGTAACTGTCCGTAACTGGCGGGACACCCCCAGTTAACGCGTTCAGCCCTTTGGGGTCGCCAGGACAGCCGCTGCCGACAGCGAACCGAATGACTCGCGGCAGTCCGCACGCTGTCGTTGCTAGCCCACGATGGCTAGAAAATGCGGGCCGCGTGCCGGAGCAGTTGTCGTCGGACTCCTGCCCTAATCTGGCGCCATGAGCGACGACAAGATGCTGGCGCGCATCGCGGCACTGCTGCGCCAGGCCGAGGGCACCGACAACCCGCACGAGGCCGACGCCTTCATGGCCGCCGCGCAGAGGCTGGCCACCGCGACGTCGATCGACCTTGCGGTGGCGCGGTCGCACTCGGAGAAGCGAACTCATTCTCAGATGCCGGTGCAGCGCACCATCACCATCGGCAATGCGGGCCAGCGGGGGCTGCGCACTTATGTGCAACTGTTCGTCGTGATCGCGAACGCCAACGACGTCAAATGCGACGTCGCGTCCAACTCGACCTTCGTCTACGCATACGGCTTCGCCGAGGACATCGACACCAGCCACGCGCTGTACGCCAGCCTGGTGATGCAGATGGTGAAGGCCTCGGAAACCTATATCGCCTCCGGCGCTCACCGGCCGACGCCGACGATCACTGCGCGGATCAACTTTCAGCTGGCCTTCGGTGCCCGCGTCGGCAAACGACTGTCCGAGGCCCGGGAAGAGGCGCAGCAGGAAGCGACCAAGGGGCGGGACAGCCAGCCGGGAACCGCTATTGCGTTGCGGAACAAGGATATCGAGCTGAAGGATTTCTACCGCCACACGTCGGCGGCGCGGGGCACATGGCGGGCAACCAGCGCGACGGCCGGATACTCGTCGGCGGCCAGGCGCGCCGGTGACCGCGCTGGCAGGAAGGCGCGCCTTGGCGGCAGCCAGGAGCTGTCCGGGGCCCGCTCTGCACTGCGGAAGTGACGCCCCGCGACACCCAACGCGCCAAGGTCTACGCCGCCGAAGAGTTCGTCCGCACGCTGTTCGACAGGGCCAGCGAGCACGGCAGCCGATCGGTCGACTTCTTCGGAACGGCGTTGACGCTGCCGCCGGAAGCTCGGTTCGCGTCGCTGCCAGCAGTCCGGAGCTACGTCGACGACGTGCTGGCGCACCCCGGCGTCCGCGAACGATGGCCCGCTGCGGGTCCACTGGCCGTGCGCGCACGCCGTGCCGCCACCGCGGCACACTATGAGCGCTCGGACGACGCCGCCACCATGGCGGTGCCCGACCGGCGGATCAGTTGGGCGCTTCGGGAACTGGTGGTGCTGCACGAGATCGCCCACCACCTCAGTGACGCCGAGCCGCCACACGGGCCCGAGTTCGTCGCCACGTTCTGCGACCTCGCCGCCGCGGTGATGGGCCCGGAGGTGGGCCATGTGCTCAGGGTCGTGTACGCCAAGGAGGGCGTGCGCTAGCGGTACCGTTTGTGGTGTGAGCACTCCCGACCCCAAATCCCTTGACCAGATGTTCAACACCGTGTTGCGCACCGAGGACGACGCGCTACGGGCTGCGAGGGAAGCCGGAATAGCCGCGGACATGCCTGAGATCGAGGTGTCGGCACAACACGGCAAACTGCTGGCGCTGCTGGCCACGATGACGCACGCCAGCCGGGTACTGGAGATCGGCACGCTGGCCGGCTACAGCACCATCAACCTGGCCCGCGGCGTCGGGCCGGGCGGCCGCGTCGTCACGCTCGAGTTCGCACCCAAGCATGCGGAGGTGGCGCGGAAGAACTTCGAGCGCGCGGGCGTCGCGGACCGGGTCGAGGTGATCGTCGGCGCCGCGCTTGACACGCTGCCGACCCTTGCCGACCGCGGTGAGCCGTTCGACCTGATCTTCATCGACGCCGACAAGGAGAACAACGTCGCCTACGTCGAGTGGGCGATGAAGCTGGGTGCGCCGGGTTCAGTCATCGTGGTGGACAACATCGCTCGCATGGGCCGGGTGCTGGACCCCGTGGACGACGACCATCAGGCCCGAGCCGTGCGCGACATGCTCGAGATGATGGGCGAGCATCCGCAATTGGACGTCGCGGCGATTCAGACGGTCGGCACCAAGGACTGGGACGGCTTCGCGGTGGCTGTCATCAAGGAACAGGCCGACACCTAGGAGCTCAGAGCAGTTTCTCCAGAGTGATCGGCAGCTCGGTGATCCGTTTGCCGGTCGCGTTGAACACGGCATTGGCGATGGCCGCCGGTACGCCCACCATCACGAGTTCACCGAGGCCCTTCACCCCGAGAGGATCGGCAATGGTGTCCTCGGCAGGCAAGAACTCCGCGTCCAGTGCGGGAATGTCGGCGTTGACGGGCACGAGGTAGTCGGACATGTTGGCGTTGACGATGCGTCCGTCGCGATGATCGAGGTGGGTGGCTTCCAGTAGCGCCATCCCGATGCCACCGATAATTCCGCCGATCGCCTGGCTGTGCGCCAGTTTGGGATTGATGATGCGGCCGGCGTCGTAACACCCGTGGACGCGACGGATCCGCACCGTGCCAAGCAGTTCGTCGACGGCGACCTCGGCGAAGATGGCGCCGTAGGCATGCATCGAGAAGCGCTGGTCGGCGTCGTCGGGTGACCAAGTCTCCTGCGCGTAAAGGCTTTTCCAGCCACGGCGACGCAGCAGGTCCTGGTAAGTCTCGCCGCGCGCCGGCTCGGAAGTGCGGAACATACGTCCGCCCGCGACGCCCACATCGGCAGGTCGCAGGCCACTCAGTGGTGACCCTGGATCGACGACGGCGGTGCGGACGAAACGGTCGCGCAACACCGCGCCGACGTGCGCGACGGCCGACCCCACACTGGCCATCGTCCGGGACCCGCCGTGCACGGGTGCCTCGGGCAGCCTGCTGTCGCCAAGGGCGAACCGGACCCTGGCGATGGGCAGCCCGAGCGCGTCAGCGGCGACCTGCGTCATTGCGGTGTACGTGCCGGGACCCATGTCGCTGGTGGCGCTGCCCACATCGGCCGTACCGTCGGCATTGATCCGTGCCGACACGGCGCACGGTCCGCGCAGGGTGTGGTAAACCGTTGCCGCCGTGCCGATTCCGATCAGCTGGTGCCCGTCGCGCATCGCGCGGGGCGTCGGATTGCGCCGGGACCAACCGAACGTCGCCGCGCCCTGGGAGAAGCAGTCGACAAGACGCCGGGTCGAGAACGGCACGTTCTCGAACTGGTCACGCTCGGGTTCGTTGCGGATTCGCAGCTCGATGGGGTCGACGCCGAGCCGGACGGCCAGGTCGTCCATGCCGCATTCGAGCGCGAACATGCCGGTGGTGGTGCCGGGGCCGCGCATGAAGGTGGGTGGGTTGATATCAAGCGGCACACTGCGATACACCGAACGCATATTGGGTGAGCTGTACATGAACCGTGCCGCGCCGACGATGCCGTCTTCGAAGGATTCGTACCGCGAGTTCTCGGTGTGGCCTTCGTGGATAATAGTGCGGATGCGGCCCGACCGGTCGGCGCCGATCGCCAGCCGCTGCCTGCTGGCCGGCCGGTAGCCGGCGACGGTGTAGAACTCTTTGCGGCTCAACACCAGCTTGACGGGCCTGCGCATCTGCCGTGCCGCGAACGCCGCCAGTATCTGGTTCGGCCAGATTTTTCCCGCGACGCCGAAGCCTCCACCGACGAACGGCGAGATCACCCTGATCTGCTCGGCGGGAATCCCGAACGCTTCGGAGTAGGCCTCCAACGCCCAGGTGATGCCCTGGACCTTGTCCCATACCGTGAGCCGGTCGCCGTCCCAACTCGCAATGGTGGCAGGCATTTCCATCGGGTTGTGGTTGTTGCGGGCGATGGCGTAGCGCAGGTCCGACACGGCGGCCGCTTCGCGGATCGCCTCGTCGGCGTCGCCACGCGCGTAGTCGCGGACCCGCTCGGTCTTGCCGGGCTCCATGGCCACCTGGGGTGCGTCGATGTCGGTCGACGGTTGCGCGCCGGTGGCATAGCGCACGTCGACGACCGAGGCGCCGTGGGTGGCGGCCTCCACGGTGGCGGCCAGCACGATGGCCACGGGCTGGCCAAAGGATGCGACCTGTCGTGCGTCGAAAGGAAGCGTGACGCCGGTGAAGTCGGTGATCACCCGCAGCACGTCAGGGATCCGTTGGGCGGCAGCGGAATCGATGCGCTCCACCGTGCCGCGCGCGATCGTGCTCCCGACAAGGGCGGCGTAGACGAGGTCGGGCATCGCGTGGTCGGCGGTGTACGGCGCCTTCCCCGTGACCTTGAGCCTGCCGTCGACGCGGGTCACCGGCTGACCGGCCAGCAGGGCTGCCGGCATCGGCCGCGTCACGGTAGGCCCGCCACGGTTGCCAGCTGGCGCTGCACCGTTCTCTTGATCAGCTCGACCTTGAACCCGTTCTCCGACAACGGCTTAGCCCCGTCCGCTGCACGTGCGGCGGCACTTGCGAACAGCTCGGCGTTGGGCGGGCGACCGGTAAGGGCTCCTTCGACGGTGGGAAGGCGCCACGGCACGGTGCCCACTCCGCCGACCGCCACCCGAGCGGTGCGAATGATTCCATTGCGGATATCCATTGCCACCGCGGCCGAGGTGAGCGCGAACTCGTACGACGCCCTGTCTCGCACCTTCAGGTATCCCGATCGCTGCGATTCCGGCCTGACCGCCACCTCGACGGCGACGATGAGCTGACCGGGCCGCATGTTGTGTTCCCGGTCGGGCGTGCTGCCGGGTTGGCGGAAGAACTCCGATATCCGGATCGGGTGTTCCCCGTTGCTGTCTCGCGTGATCAGGAGGGCGTCCAGCGCAACCAGCGCGACAGCGAGATCCGAAGGATGGGTGGCGACGCACTGGTCGCTGGTGCCGAGGATGGCATGCGTCCGGTTGCGGCCACCGATCGCCGAACAGCCCGCACCCGGTGTACGCCGGTTGCACGCCGCCGACACGTCACGGAAGTACAAGCACCTCGGGCGCTGCATGAGGTTGCCGCCGATGGAGGCCATGTTCCGTAGCTGAGCCGACGCGCTGAGCTCCAACGCCTCTGCGATCACCGGGAACTGCCTGCGCACGCCGGGATGAGCGGCCAGCTCGGACATCCGCACCAGAGATCCGATGCGCAGCCGGGCGGGTCCGAGTTCGATGGACCGGTACGGCAGCGCGTTGATGTCGACGACGGCCTCGGGCCGCTCAACGGTTTCTCGCATCAGGTCGACAAGCGTCGTGCCGCCCGCGATATAGCGGGCACCGGAGGCCCCCGCGGCCAGCGCCGAATCCTCGTCGGCGGCTTTGGTGAAACTGAACGGCAACATCGAAGTTCACGCTATGCGCGACTCCGCGCCGTCTCCTCAGACGCATAGGGAACTCATAGAACGGCCCCTGACGACCGGGTGTCACCGCTGATGATCGCATCGACCTCGGCGCGCTGCCTCGGTCCCCACGTCTCCGCTGTGGCGATCACTCCTGCCAGGCCGACGAGCCCGACGAGGACGTAGAACAGGGCGGGACCGATCCAGCCGAAGGAACCCGCCAGCATCACCGCAAGGAACGGCGCGAACCCGGCGATCGATGCGGCGACCTGGTAGCCGATCGACGCGCCCGAGGTGCGGGTCTTGGTGGCGAACAGCTCCGCGAACCAGGCACCCTGCGTCCCTGTCAGGGCGGCGTGGATGATGCCGATGCCGATGATGAACACCAGCACGATCAAGAACGGCTCACCGGTGTTCGTCATCATGTACATCGGGATGCCGAAACAGATTGCGAGCAGGCAGCCTGCGAGATAGACACGTCGCCGCCCGATCCGGTCGGTCAGGGTGCCCGCGCCGAAGGTGGTGCCGACGGCGATGATGCTGGCGATCACCACACCGGTGAGGGCGATGGTGCGGTGCTCGGAGTTTTGCTTGGTGATGTACGACAGCAGGTACGTCGCGGTCAGGTAGTAGGCGCACGACTCGACGACCCGAAGGGCGATGACGCGCAGGATGTTTCGCCAGTCCTCGCGGATCACGGTGAAGAACGGATTGCGCACGATGGTGCCTGCGGCTTTCGCCTGCTCGAACTCCGGCGACTCGTTGAGCCTCAGGCGCACGTAAAGGCCAACGATGATGAGCACCGCGCTGGCCAGGAACGGGATGCGCCATGACCAGTCGCTGTCCAGCGGCGCCGCGGCAAGGAAGGCGATGTTGGCAAGCGCGATCCCCAGCGGGTTGCCCGCCTGCGGGATCGCGGCGAACCGGCCGCGGTGGCGCCACGGCGCGTGTTCGTAGGCCATCATCACCGCACCGCCCCACTCGGCGCCGAATGCCAGACCCTGGATGACGCGGATGGTGACCAGCAGGACCGGCGCGAGGACACCCACCTGCGCGTACGTCGGCAACAGCCCGATCCCGAAGGTCGCGATGCCCATCAGCAGCAGCGCCCCGACCAGCACGGGCTTACGGCCGAACCGATCGGCGAGGTACCCGCCGACGGAGCCGCCGATGGGCCGCATCAGGAACCCGACGCCCAGTGTCGCGAACGAGAGCAGCGTGCCGACGGTGGGATCGGACTCCGGGAAGAACGCGTCGCCGAAGTAGAGCGCAGACGCGGTGCCGTAGGCGACGAAGTCGTAGTTCTCGACGCATGTTCCTGCGGCTGCCCCCAGCGCGGTTTTGACCTTGCCAGGTGAGCCATGTTCGGCTTGGTTTCGAAGGTCGCCGATGGCGGTGCTCATTGCGTATCTCCTTTGATAGCGGTCAGATTTGGTCGGCGAGCTCACGCGCAGAAGTGCGTTCCAGCTCATGCAGTTTGCGAACTCGGCGAACAGTGTCGTCGTCGTTGTCGAAACGGGCGTTCAGGAAGGCGGCAAGCACCTCAGCGGCGGTCGCGCGCCCAATTACCCACGCGCCCATCGCGATTGCATTCGCGTCGTCGTGCTCGACACTCTGATGCGCGGAATAGACGTCATGCCCGAGCGCGCAGCGGATGCCGGCAATCTTGTTGGCCGCCATGATCGCCCCCGCGCCGGTGCCGCACACCAGCACGGCGCGGTCGGCGTCGCCCTTGCGGACCGCATCACAGGTGGCAAAGGTGATGTCGGGAAAGTCGACCGGCGCCTCGCTCGGCGCACCACGGTCGATGACGTCATGACCGAGGTCCTCGAGCACCGTGCGGACGTACTCCTTGAGCGGATATCCCGCGTGGTCGTTGCCCAATGCGATTCTCATGCTTGACCTTTCGTGCTGAACGGAATGGAGTCGATGGCGCCCTCGCGGGTCACCGCCATGGCGGCGGCGTTGACGGCCCTCTCACTGGCCCCGACCAGATCGGCGGTGTCGTTGGCGAGCCCGGCCGCCAGGTACCCGATGAAGGTGTCACCGGCGGCGGTGGTGTCGACGGCCTCGACCTGCGGTGCGTCGATGTGATGGATGCGGCCCCGATGCAGGACATCGGCCCCGTCGGCGCCCGCCGTGCACACGACGCTGGCGCCGGAGGCGGCAGCCAGCAGCGAGATGTCGTCTGCGTCCTGGTTGGGCAGCAGGCGCGCGATGCCGGCGAGCTCGTGCTCGTTGACCACCAGAACGTCGACGTGGTCGAACAACCCGTCGATCGAGCCCGGCACCGGAGCGGCGTTGAGCACCACTACACCTCCCGCGCGGGCAGCTGTGCGCGCGGCGTGCCGGACCATCGCTTCGGGTGTCTCGAGTTGAAGCAGCATGATGTCGCCAGCGGTCATGTGCTGCAGGCCCGTGCTGACGTCTGCTTCGGTGAGCCGGGCGTTCGCGCCGGGGGAGACCACGATCGCATTGCCACCGTCATCGTCAACGGTGATGAGCGCGCGGCCGGTTCGCGCTCCCTTGACGATGTGCACGTGGCGGCTGTCGACGCCTTGGCGGGTGAGCGCAGCGCGCACGACGTCACCGTCGGCATCGTCGCCGCACGCGCCGATCATGGTGGCGGCCGCACCGGCGCGCGATGCGGCGACGGCCTGGTTCGCGCCCTTGCCGCCCGGTCCGACGACGATGTCCGAGCCGAGGATGGTTTCGCCCGCCTCGGGGATGCGGCTCACCCGAACGCGATGGTCGGCGTTGAGGCTGCCGACGACATAGACGTCAGCCACGGCCCGCTCCTGAGCGATCGATGAACTTCGTTGGCAGCACCACCGATTCAGGCTCGTCGCCGGCGATGACGCGGAGCAGCAACTCGACGGCGCACCGGCCGACGGCGCCTGCGTCCTGCGCGATGACCGAGATCGGGGGGTCCATGTGCTCGAACCACTCGATGTCGTCGAACGCGATCACCTCGACGTCGGCCCCGACCCGCAGACCCTGCCTGCGGATCGTGGTGAGCGCGCCCTCGGCCATCAGGTTGTCGGCGGCCAGGATCGCCGTTGGGCGCTCGGACAAGGCGAGCAGTCGCTCGGCGGCCTCGGTGCCGCTGGCCAACCGGAAGTCGCCGAAGGTGATGAGTTCCTGGTCGACTGCCACATCATGGCGGCGGAGCGCGGCGATGAATGCGTCATGTCGGTCCCGGCCCGTCGAGATCGATTGCGGCCCGCCGATATACGCGATGCGGCGGTGCCCTGCTGCCACTAGATGGGCGATCGCTTCTTCGAGTCCATCGCGACTGTCTGTGGTCACGCTCGCAACGTCGTACCCGTCCACCTTCCTGTCGACGAACACCAGCGGCATTCGGCTGGCGAGCAGCGCCTCGAGGGTGGCCGACGGTCCCTGCGGCGCCAGCACGACGCCGTCCACCCGCTGGGTGAGGAACGTTTCGATGTAGCGGTCCTGCTGAGCCACGTTCTCGTTGGCGTTGCCGAGCAGGCTGACGTAGTCGGCTTCGAGCGCCGCCTGTTCTGCGGCGTGGGCGATGTCGGCGAAGAACGGGTTGCGCACATCGGAGACGAGCAGACCCAGCACATGGGTGCGGGTCGAGCGCAGCGAGCGGGCTTGCGCGTTCGGCCGGTAGCCGAGTGCGGCGGCCGCTTCTGTGACGCGGGCGCGGGCATCGGGCGAGGTTGCCGGGTTGCCGGAGAGTACGCGGGAGGCGGTTCCCAGCGATACCCCGGCGCGCGCGGCGACGTCGCGGATCGTGATGCCGGGTGCGGGCATCGGGACTCCCTCACTCTCGTGGGAACGTTTCCATGGAAAGGTTTCCACGAGTGAACTGCGTCACGCTGGGTTTGTCAAGTGCGCAGGCCGCGCATGCCTAATGCGCGTCACGTGTCGCGAGATGAACACCAGGGTCGTGATTTCGGCCGCGAACACAGCCCTGGTGTACGTCTCGCGAACCGGATGCGTGCCGACCGGGGCTGACCCGTCGACCCGCCGGCCTGCCGGTGGCGGTGACTGGGTCCAGCTGCCGTTCAGCGGTATTCAGAGTCCGGCGGACATCGCCGTCGACAGCGATGGCAACGTCTACGTCGTGGCAGCCGAGAAGTTCAAGGGGTTGCGGGTCGTGAAGCTTGCGGTTGGATAGTTCATCGCTACGGATGGAAGTTCCACTGGCCGCAGTCCTGGGCCAGCACGTCGTTGACATCAACGCGGATGCCGCCAACCACCGGTCCGGGATTGGATGCGGTGTCGATGACGCGCTGGTAAAGGACTGCGGCAGGGTATATCTGGCCAGCCGAC
Organism: uncultured Actinomycetota bacterium; assembly: GCA_963711755.1. Lineage (GTDB taxonomy): Bacteria > Actinomycetota > Actinomycetes > Mycobacteriales > Mycobacteriaceae > Mycobacterium. Next base: position 777,757 of record CAVQFK010000021.1, on the reverse strand, counting down.
CAGGACCGCGTCTGCCAGGCCCACACGTGGCCGGGCGACCGTGACCTTCCGATGACGCCGTCGGCCGCAGCCCACTGGCACGCCTTGATGCCGCCGTAGATTCCGGTGCGCTGCGCTCCGATCACCGAGTTGATTCCGCGAAACCACGGCAGCACAACGCCGTTCCACGCCTCGCGGTCGATGTCGTCGTCGACGCTGAAAAAGATCGGTGCGCTCTGGCCGCCACCGGCGGCGCTGTGCAGCTGCCACGCGGTGCGCGCGTCGACGACGCCTCCGGCGTATCCGCGGGTGAAGTCCGACGGCGCTGTCCCGCCCGGCTTGCCGTATTGGTAGTTGCTGACGATCACCAAACCGGCGGCGTTCAGCGACTGTGCGTAGGGCAGGGTGATCGGTTTGGCACCAAAGGACGAGCCGGGCCGCGAGGTCGCGACGTAGTTGATCACCCCGGCGTGACCGGCGGCTCGGATGTCCTGTGCCGGGATCTGTCGCATCGCGTAGTCGATCAGCGTGGGAGCGGCGGCCGCCGCAGTGGGTGTGCGGGCACCCGTTGCCGCACTGAGCCCGGCCAGCGCCGACGCTGCGGCGGCGTACCGCAGTGCGTCACGCCGGGACACTCGCACCGAGCGATGTTAACAATGTGACGGCTGTGGTTAGAGTGCTCTTTGGAGTCGACGTCAGTTCGTTGCCGCACCGTTACCCCGCCGGCGTCACGTCACGTGTCGCGAGATCAACACCAGGGTCGTGATTTCGGCCGCGAACACAGCCCTGGTGTACATCTCGCGAACCGGATTGGTGCCGCCCCGGGGCTGACCTGTCGACCCCGCCTGGCTAGCTGCAGACCGCGCCGGTCGCCGCCGAGCCGACCAGCTTGGTGTACTTGGCCAGCACACCTGTCTTGTACACCGGGGGGAGCGGCTCGAATCCGACCTTGCGCGACTCGAATTCGTCCTTGTCGACGAGAAGGTCCAGCGTGCCGTTGGCGACGTCGAGGCGGATCTTGTCGCCGTCGCGCACGAAGGCGATCGGCCCGGCGTCGACGGCCTCGGGTGCGACGTGTCCGACGCACAACCCGGTGGTGCCGCCGGAGAACCGGCCGTCGGTCATCAACAGCACATCCTTGCCGAGCCCGGCGCCCTTGATGGCGCCGGTGATGGCCAGCATCTCGCGCATGCCTGGCCCGCCCTTGGGGCCCTCGTAGCGGATCACGACGACGTCGCCCGCGGTGATGGTGCCGTCTTCCAGTGCATCAAGTGCTGCACGCTCGCGCTCGAAAACCCTTGCGGTGCCCTCGAACACGTCGGAGTCGAAGCCTGCCGACTTCACGACTGCGCCCTCGGGGGCCAACGACCCGTGCAGGATCGTGATGCCACCGGTCGGGTGGATCGGGTTGTTCATTGCCCGCAGCACCTTGCCATCGGGGTCCGGCGGTTCGATGTGGGCGAGGTTCTCGGCCATGGTCTCGCCGGTGACCGTCAGGCAATCCCCATGCAGCAGACCGGCATCCAGGAGCGCCTTCATTACGACGGGGACGCCGCCGATCTCGTCGACATGCTTCATCACGTGGCGGCCGAAGGGCTTCACGTCGGCCAGATGTGGCACCTTCTGCCCGACGCGGGTGAAGTCCGCGAGCGTCAGCTTGACGTTGGCCTCCCACGCGATGGCGAGCAGGTGCAGCACGGCGTTGGTGGAGCCGCCGAATGCCATCACCACGGCGATGGCATTCTCGAACGCCTCCTTGGTGAGGATGTCACTGGTGGTGATGCCGCGGCGCAGCATCTCGACCACCGCTTCACCGGACCTGCGTGCGTATTCGTCGCGCCGCTTGTCGATGGCAACGGGGGATGCGCTGCCGGGCAACGACATCCCCAACGCCTCAGCGGCCGAGGCCATGGTGTTGGCGGTGTACATGCCGCCACACGCGCCTTCGCCGGGGCAGATGGCCCGCTCGATGATGTCCACATCCTCGCGCGACATCAGCCCTCGCGCACACGCCCCCACTGCCTCGAAGGCGTCGATGATGGTGACTTCCTTCTCGGTGCCGTCGGTGAGCTTGGCAAGCCCCGGCATGATCGAGCCGTTGTAGAAGAACACCGAGGCGAGATTGAGCCTGGCGGCAGCCATCAGCATGCCGGGGATCGACTTGTCGCAGCCGGCCAGCAGCACGGTGCCGTCGAGGCGCTCGGCCTGCACCACGGTCTCGACGCTGTCGGCGATCACCTCGCGGGAGACGAGGGAGAAGTGCATGCCCTCGTGGCCCATCGAGATGCCGTCGGACACCGAGATGGTGCCGAACTCCAGCGGGTAGCCCCCTGCGGAATGCACGCCGCCCTTGACCGACTGTGCAAGCCGCTGAAGCGACATGTTGCACGGGGTGATCTCGTTCCACGACGAGCCGACACCGATCTGCGGTTTAGCCCAGTCGTCGTCGCCCATGCCTACGGCGCGCAGCATGCCGCGAGCCGCGGTTTTCTCGAGGCCGTCGGTGACGTCGCGACTGCGAGGCTTGATATCCGGAGCTGAAGGTCCTGAGGGCATCGTTTTAGTATGCCTCCGGCGTTTCACCCGGCCAAACCGTTAAACAATACCCCGCAGGGGTATGCAGTACAGTGGGACCATGACGTCCTTGCCCGCTCGAGTGCTCGCGGTCCTGGCCGCCATCGCAGCCGCCGTGTTCCTGTCCTCGTGTAGCAGCCCGGCCTCCGACGGCCACACCGATCATGAGCACACCGAAGAGCCGGTCATCACGGGTCAGCCCGCAGGCTTCAACGCCGACGACGTCTCGTTCGCGACCAATATGATTCCGCACCATCAGCAGGCCGTCGAGTTGTCGGCCCTTGTCCCCGACCGCTCCACGAATCCCGAACTCGTCGCGCTGGCCCAGCAGATCTCGTCCGCCCAGCAGCCCGAGATCGAAACGATGAAGGTGTTCCTGGTGCAGTGGAAAGAGAACCCCGACGCGGGCAGCGGTCACGAAGGGCACGGCGGACCGATGGCGGGCATGGTCGACGAGGGCACCATGACGAAATTGGTGTCGCTGAACGGCCCCGAGTTCGACAAACTATGGCTGGAGTCGATGATCAGCCACCACCAGGGGGCGATCGAGATGGCCAAGGCCGAAATCGCCAACGGTGCGAACGTCGACGCCAAACGCATGGCACAGACGATCATCGACACGCAGCAGGCCGAGCTCGGCCAAATGAAGCAGATGTTGGGAGGCTGACATGACTGCGCCACACGGTTATTCGCCGCAGAAGGAGAACTACGCCAAGCGGCTGCGCCGGATCGAGGGCCAGGTTCGCGGCATCGCGAAGATGATCGACGAGGACAAGTACTGCATCGACGTCCTCACCCAGATCAGCGCCGTCAACAGCGCACTGCAGTCGGTCGCACTGGGCCTGCTCGACGAGCACCTCGGACACTGCGTCACCCAGGCCGTCGCCGATGGCGGCGATGAGGCCGACGCCAAGCTGGCCGAGGCGTCGGCCGCCATCGCGCGGCTGGTCCGCTCCTAACCGCCCAGCGCCTCTTCGACCCGCTGCACCTTCGCGGTGAGCTGGCCGGTGTGGCCGGGCCGGATGTCCGCCTTGAGCACCAGGCTCACCCGAGGTGAGACAGCAGCGACAGCTTCGACGGCCTGCTTGACCACCGCCATCACCTCGTCCCATTCGCCTTCGATGTTCGTGAACATCGCATTGGTCTCGTTGGGCAGACCGCAGGCCCGCACCACCCGGACGGCCTCCGCGACCGCAGCGCCCACGCTGTCGTCGCCGCCCAATGGGCTCACGCTGAAGGCAACGATCACTGCTTGCTGTACCCCGTCGGGCGGACCACGAGGATCACCCGGTCGGCCTTGTCAGCGGGCGGCTCGGTCATCGGGCCGCTGTAGCGGTCGTTGAGGTGCATGTAGAACGCGCCCGTCGGATCGGGCACGATCTCCTCGACCACCCCGCGCACCTCGAGATACCGGTACTCGTTCTCGGGGTCGATGATCGACATCGACACGTTGGGGTTGGCGGCGATGTTGCGGAACTTCTGCCGCTTGTTGGTGTGCGTGAAGCGGATCTTTTCGCCGTCCCAGTCGAACCACATCGGGTTTACCTGGGCGTTGCCTTCGGGCCTCGTCGTGGCGAGGTGTCCGTACAGCGGACGCTCCAAAAGCGTCTCGTACCCACTGGGAATAGCAACCATTACGCATCTGTCCCTTCGAATCAGCTCGGCATCCGCGAACTGTAACGCCGAGCCGCTACCGTGACTTCCCACGATGGCTGTCGACGGTCCCGCCCGCGCGTGGACGCCGCGCGTCGGCGTTCAGTTGACGGTGCTGGCCGCGGCCGCGTTCGTCTATGTCACCGCCGAGATCCTCCCTGTCGGCGCATTGCCTGCGATCGCAGCCGACTTCGATGTCAGCGAGGCGCTAGTCGGCACACTGCTGGCCAGTTACGCCCTGGTCGCTGCGCTGACCACCGTGCCGCTGGTGCGGTTGACCGCGCAGTGGCCGCGGCGCCGCACGCTGCTGATGACGTTGGTGTGTTTGACTGCGTCCCAACTGATTTCGGCGTTCGCCCCGAACTTCGCGGTATTGGCCGGTGGCCGGGTGCTGTGCGCGCTCACTCACGGGCTGATGTGGTCGGTGATCGCGCCGATCGGCGTCCGCCTTGTCCCTGCCTCGCATGCCGGCCGTGCCACCACCGCGGTGTATGCCGGAACGGCACTGGCGCTCGTCGTCGGCAACCCGGTGACGGCGGCGATGAGTGAGCTGTGGGGCTGGCGGCTCGCGGTCGTCGTCGTGACGATCGCCGCCGCGGCCGTCACGGTCGCGGCGTTGGCCACGCTGCCCGCGATGAGGATGTCCGACGACGAGGTCGAGGCCATCCGTCGCCACGATCGCCACCACCGCAACAGCCGACTGGTGACGCTGTCGGCCCTGACCCTGGTTGGCGTCGCTGGTCACTTCATCTCCTACACATTCATCGTGGTGATCATCCGCGACGTCGTCGGCGTGCGCGGCCCGCACCTGGCCTGGCTGCTGGCCGCGTTCGGAATCGCCGGCCTTGCCGCGATGGGCGCGATGGCGCGTCCGCTTGATCGGTGGCCGAGGGCGTCGGTGGTCGGCTGTCTCGGCGCGCTGGCGCTGGCCTTCGCCGTGTTGACGACGCTGGCGCTCGACCACCGGGCTGGACTGCTGACGCTCGGCCTCGGCGTCGCCGCGATCGTGCTGTGGGGCGCCGCGTCGACGGCCCTGCCCCCAATGCTGCAGGCGGCGGCCATGCGCAGCGCGCCCGCCGACCCCGACGGCGCGTCCGGCCTGTACATCGCCGCCTTCCAGATCGGCATCATGGCCGGGTCGCTGGCGGGTGGGCTGCTCTACGAGAACGCCGGACTGGCCGCCATGATCGCGGCGTCGGGCGTCCTGGTGCTCGTCGCACTCGCAGGCGTTGTGCTCACCCGTGGCCTGTTCGACGTTCTCCCGGCAACGAGCGCGAAGTAACATTGCGCTCCCCGAGGCGATAAATACAGCAGCTCAGCGGCCTTGACCGGCCGATTGTCGGGGATTTGGCAGCACCCACATGGCGATAGCTGCTCTGCGCGCTGTGCGAGACTGGACGAAGTTGTGTGTGACTGGAGGTGACGTATGCGGCAGCGGACGAGAGGGAAACTGGTCGGCGCGATATTCGCGGTCGGACTGGTTGGATTGACGGCGTTGGGTAGTCCATCCGCGCTGGCACAGCCCGAGATCCCACCACCGCCCCCTGCACCGATCGACCCGGCAGCGGCTCCCGTGCCGCCTCCGGTGGATCCGTTCGCGCCGCCTGCGCCGCCCGCCGATCCGTTGGCGGTTGCACCGCCGGCGAACCCGTTCCTTCCGGTTCCTACGGGCCCGTTCGCGGCGCCCCAGGTCATTCCAGCAGGCACCCCGGCAGGGCAGAACCCGACACCGTACGTCGGTGAGCCGGTGTTCGCGCCGCCGACGTTCAACCCGACCAACGGATCCATCGCCGGCGCGGCCAAGCCGATCTACATCAACTTCCAGCGGCCGATCGCCGACCGGGCGCTGGCCGAACAAGCCGTCCACATTTCGTCGGTCCCGCCGGTGCCCGGCCGGTTCTACTGGACCAGTGACACCCAGCTGCGCTGGCGTCCGCAGGACTTCTGGCCCGCCGGGACCGTTGTCGGCATCGACGCAGGCGGCACCAAGTCGAGCTTCACGGTCCCCGAGCAGCTGGTCGCGACCATCGACAACAAGACGTTGGAGATGCAGGTCGTGCGCAACGGCAAGCTGGAGAAGACGTTCCCGGTGTCGCTTGGTAAGAAGGGTTACGAGACCAAGAACGGCACCTATTACGTGCTGGAGAAGTTCGCCGACATCGTGATGGATTCGTCCACCTACGGCGTCCCGGTCACCGCCGCCGAGGGCTACAAGCTCAAGGTGCAGGACGCCGTGCGTATCGACAACGGCGGAATCTTCGTGCACAGCGCGCCATGGTCTACCGGCGCCCAGGGCAACAGCAACGTCAGCCACGGGTGCATCAACCTGAGTCCGGCGAACGCGCAGTGGTTCTACGACAACTTCGGCAGCGGCGACCCGGTGGTCATCAAGAACTCCACGGGCATGTACAACGCGCCCGATGGCGCTTCCGACTGGCAGATGTTCTAACTAGTTCCAGATGCGCACGCGGCGTACGGGTTCCAGGTAGAGCTCGTCGTCCTTGCTCACGTCGAACGCGTCGTAGAACGCGTCCATATTGCGGATGACGCCGTTGCAGCGGAACTCCGGCGGTGAGTGCGGGTCGATCGCCAGGCGCCGGATCGCCTCGGCGTCACGCGATTTGGTGCGCCACACCTGAGCCCAGCCGAAGAACACCCGCTGCTCGCCGGTCAGCCCGTCGATCACCGGCGCCGGCTCACCCGCCAGCGAGAGCCGGTATGCGAGCAGGGCGATCGAGAGCCCGCCGAGGTCGCCGATGTTCTCGCCGACGGTGAACGCGCCGTTCACATGGTGGCCGTCGGACAGCTGACGCGGCACGAACTCCTCGTACTGCTCGATCAACGCCGTTGTCCGCGAACCGAACTCGGCCCGGTCAGCGTCGGTCCACCAGTTCACCAGGTTGCCGTCGCCGTCGTACTTGGCGCCCTGATCGTCGAAGCCGTGGCCGATCTCGTGGCCGATGACCGCGCCGATACCGCCGTAGTTGGCGGCGTCGTCGGCCTCGGCGTCGAAGAACGGCGGCTGTAAAATCGCTGCGGGGAAGACGATTTCGTTCATCCCCGGGTTGTAGTAGGCGTTGACGGTCTGCGGCGTCATGAACCACTCGTCGCGGTCGACGGGCCCACCCAGCTTGTTCAGCTCGCGGTCATAGCCGACGGCGTAGCCGCGCTGATAGTTGCCGTACAGGTCGTCGCGTTCGATGACGAGCTGCGAATAGTCGCGCCACTTCTTCGGATAACCGATCTTCGGTGTGAACTTGTTGAGCTTGGCCAGCGCCTTCTCCCGCGTCTCCGGCGTCATCCACTCCAGGTCGTTGATGCTGACCCGGTATGCCTCGCGCAGGTTGGCAACCAGCTCGTCCATCCGCGCCTTGGCTCCCGGCGGGAAGTGCCGCTCGACGTAGAGCTTGCCGACGGCGTCGCCCATCAGGCCCTCCACCACCGAGACGGCACGCTTCCAGCGGTCCCTGATCTGCTCGGTGCCGGACAGCAGCTTGCCGTAGAACTCGAAATCCTCTGCGATCAGTTCGTCGGTGAGCAGGGCGGCGCGCGCGTGGATGACGCGCCAGCGCAGCCACCGCTTCCAGTCCTCGAGATCCTCACCGGACCAGGCCGCGGCGAACGCTGTCAGGTAATCAGGTTGGCGGACAACGACTTCCGCTGCTGCCTCGGGCGAGGTGCCCAACGCCGTCACCCAGCCGGCCCAGTCGAAGCCGGGTGCCTCGGCGGGCAGATCGGCGAACGTGCGCAGGTTGTAGGTCAGGTCGGCGTCCCGGCGCTTGACGACGTCCCAGTGCGCAGCGGCCAGCTTGGTCTCCAGGGCGACGATCCTCGCCGCTGTATCGGAGTGATCGCCGCCGTACACGAGCGCGAACATCGCGGCGATGTGCCCGGGGTAAGCGGCCAGGATCGCGGCGTGCTGCTCGTCGCGGTAGTAGGACTCGTCGGGCAACCCGATCCCCGACTGGCTCAGGTGCACCAGATAGCGGGTGGAGTTCTTCGAATCGGTGTCGACGTAGTTGCCGACGCCGCCACCGACGCCGGTGCGTTGCAGCCTGCCGACCACCGCGGCCAGCGCCTCGGGGCTGTCGGCGGCGTCGATGCCTGCCAGCTCGTCCAGCAGCGGTTGCACACCGCGTTCGGCCACCGTCTTCTCGTCCATGAAGCTGGCGTACAGGTCGCCGATGCGCTGTTCGTCGGTGCCTTTCTCGGCGCGCACGGCAGCGGCTTCGGTGATCAGGTCACGGACGTGCTCCTCGGCGCGGTCATAGAGCGTGCGGAACGCACCGTCGGTGGCGCGGTCGGCCGGCATCTCGTACTCGGTCAACCAGCGGCCGTTGACGTGGCCGAACAGATCGTCTTGTGGGCGGGCATCGGGGTCGACGTGGCTCAGGTCGATACCCGAGCTGGTGGCTTCTACCGTCACTCCAACATCCTTCCAGACGTGGCAGCCGCGCTCAGTTCCCGGCTGTTGACGGGTCTATATGGATATGCCTGAAATTTTCTTGTCCACCCAGGTCAGCCTCGATGGGTACGCCGCAGGACCCGACGGCGATCTGGACTGGACCGATGTGCCCGACGCCGAGGTCGACGAGCTGATGGCCGAACAACTGCGCGCCATCGACGCGATGATCTTCGGCCACACGACGTACCGGTTGTTGGGACCGTACTGGCAGGACGGGCCGACCGGTCGCGCCGTCGACCGCGAGCACACCGCGCTGATGAACAGCGTGCCCAAGCTGGTGTTGTCGCACGGCGAACCGGACCTGAGCTGGGGCCCGGCCAAGCGGATCGGTGCCGACCTGCCCGCCGAGGTCGCGGAGCTCAAGGCCGGCAACGGGCGCCCTGTTGCGGTTTTCGCAGGCCCGCAGGCGGCGAACGCCCTGCTGCCATATGTGGACGAGGTCAGGTTGGTCGTGTACCCGGTCGTATTGGGCGCCGGGCTGCCGCTGTTCACGGCGGCGGGTCCCCGGTTGCGCTTGGTGCAGACGCGGCCGTTCGCGGCGTCCGGCGCTGTGCAGCTGCGGTACCGCACGCTCGGCGCGGGTGACACCGGCGGGACGGGGTCCTCGGGCAACGCCCGGTAGCCTCTCGCGCATGCCCGACGACGAGCCAACGCCGAAACCTGAGGACAGAAGCGGCGGAGTCTTCACCGGCTACGGGATCGGCTCGGTGGTCCTCGGCGTCATCGCGGTTGCTGCCGTCGCGCTGGCCACGCTGATCTGGACCCAGCACCGCGGCGACGACGACGAGCTCCGGTACCGCGCGCGCGCCATGCAGGCCGCCGCCGACTGGACCAGCGTGCTGGTCAACATGAACAAGGACACCGTCGAAGCCGACATGAACACCCTGCACGAGGGCACCGTCGGGCAACTGAACGCCGACTTCGACTCGTCAGTGTTGCCGTACCGGCAGCTGGTGCAGAAACTGCAGGCGCGCACCACCGGCCAGATCGACTCGGTGGCGGTCGAATCCCTTCACAACGAGCAGCCGGGCCCCGGCGGTGCCGAAGCCCCGAAACCCCAGCCCGAGCTGTCGGAGTCCGCGTCGCGCACCGACACCGTGATGGTGGTCGCGACGTCGGTCAGCGAGACGGCCGGCACGGAAAAACCGCAGACCGTGCGCTGGACTCTGCGGCTCGACGTCTCCGATGTCGACGGTAAGCTGCTGATCTCGCGCCTGGAGCCAGTCCGATGAGAAACCGTTGGCGCGTACTGGCTTTCGACATTGTTGCCCCGATAGCGGCCATCGCCGGCCTGGTGTACGTCGGCATCGCGCTGGCGTGGCCGCTGTGGTGGGTGTCGGTGTGCTCGGTGCTGTGCCTGCTGGTGATCGAGGGTGTCGCGGTCAACATCGCGCTTGCGCGCCGCGACGGGGTGACGGTCGGCACGGACGACGACGGTCCCCTTCTGCGATTGGGCGTGGCCGCGCTCGCGGCCGCGGCCCTGGTCGCGGGGGTGGTGGTCGGTTACCTGAACTGGACGGTGCCCGACCGCACCCTGAGGGACGACACCGCCAAGGTGGTCGGCATCGCCAGCAGCGTTTCGGAGGCGTCGGCGACCTTCACCCCGCAGAGCCCCACCGCATCCATTGACCGGGCCACCGAGATGATGTCACCGCAGAGCGCCGAGACGTTCAAGAGCGAATTCACCAACGTGGCAAAGGATTTGACGAGCCGGAACATCTCGGCACAGGCCAGTACGGTGTCGGCGGGTATCGAAGCGATCGGGCCGACGGATGCCAGCGTGGCGGTGATCATGCGGGGCACGCAGCAGGCCCCTGGCCAGCCGCCCGACAGCGCGGTGCTGGCGCTCCGGATCACCCTGTCCAAACAGGACGGGCGCTGGCTGGTCGACGACGTGTCGCCGATCCACTCGCGCTAGCCGAGTATCCGCGCGTGGTCGACCTTCAGGCAGCGGTCCATCACCACCTGTAGTCCAGCCGCGGTGCCGTCGCGCCCGATCTGCTCATCGGCCAAGCCGAGTTGCAGCCAGAGCGTCTTGGCGCCGACGCTGATGGTGTCGTCGAGCACCGAGCGCAGATGGTCGCGGCGCCGGAACACGTCGACAAGATCGGGCACCACCGGTAGATCAGCCAACGATGGATAGACGGGTGTGCCGTCGACCTCGCTGATCGTCGGATTCACCAGGTAGAGCGTGTAGTCGCTGGCGAACTTGAGGTATGTCCACACATCGTGGCTGGCGCGCATCGGGTTCGCTGACGCCCCGACGATCGCCACACTGCGTGTTTCCCGCAGAATCAGCTCGAGATCGCCCATGCCTAGAGCCCTGCCTCGGCGCGGTACTGCTCCAGCCGATCGACCAGCTCGTCGGGCCTGCTCAACGCCACCAGGTGCCCGCCACCCATGGCGTCGACATCCAACCCGAGCCGCTCGCGCGTGACGCGCCGCTGGAAGTCCAGCGGAAGCATCCGGTCGTCGCTGCCCGCAATCACCCGCGTCGGCACGTCGGGCCAGCGCCGCAACGGCCACGGCTGCTCGAACGGGGTGTCGGACATCGCGGGTTCCGGCCTGCTCAGCGCGGCCTGACGAACCGGCTCGGGCACGTCGTGGAAGAAATCTTCGAACATGTCGAACTCGGTGCGGCCCAACCCGATTCGATCGAAGTGGTCGACCATCGCCGCCTTCTGACCGGTGGCATCCCACCATTGCCCGACGGATTCACCCGGTGTGGGCACCAATGGGTTGACCAAAATGATCAGCGCTGCGGGACGTCGCTCGGCCACCATCGGCGCGATGAACGCTCCCATCGACTGGCCGACGAGGATGACCGGCCCTGCTACGCCAACCAACTCGTCGGAAACAATCTCGGCATGACGGGTCAGATCGGCGGAGTCGTCGAACGGCAGACCGACCGTGATCACGTTGGCGCCGCGTTCGGTCAACAGCGGCGAAACCCGGTGCCAGTACCACGCTTCGCCGCCCGCTCCCGGGATCAGCGCATAGGTCGCTGGCATCGGCCGATCAGCCGCCCGTGCGCTGGGTCCGCATCTTGGCGAACCGATCCGACAGCCGCCGCATCCGGATCATCAGCGACGCAGAAGGACTGGTCGCCGCGCTGAGGTACGTCGTGAACTCCTCGGTCGGCACACCGATGCGCGAGGCGAACTCAGCGGGCCCGAGACCGGACCGCTCCATCAGCACCTGAACATGACGGGCCACCTCGGCACGCTCGTTGGCTTCCAGATGTTCGCGTGTGCGGGTCAGCACCTCGGCGAGTGCCTTGGAAACGCCATATGGCCGTACGGTTTCCAGCACTTCCTCGACCTGACGGGCGGTCCTGCCGTAGGGATCGCGTTTGATGGCGACGACGATGCGCTGCCAGACGGTCAGGTCGTCGGTTTCCAGGGCGGCACGGATCGCGGCGGTCGGCCAGAACTCCACCGGCCGGTCGTCATTGGGCGGCCGCCGCGCCGGCTTGGCCGCCGCGGGGCGGTTGGGCGCAGAGGCAGCGTCGCGGCGTCCGTCCCGGACCTCGGGGGCCACCGTCACCTCGCCTCCTCCAACATCGCCACGGCCACCGACAGGCAGCGCTCCCTGACCTTGGCCCAGTCCGCCTCCGCTTCGGGGCCCGACATCCTGGTGTCGTGCTCGTCCGCGGGCTGCGGGTCGGCAAGCCTGCGTACTAACTGGGTGGCCACCCATTGTTTTCTCGACTGTTGTCCACAGTAGTACCGGTCCATCGCGGCCAGCACTACCGCAGCGGTCTGAGTTTCCATCGAGTCGACCAAATCGGCAAACTCCGCGTAGTCCCGTGCCCGGTTTCGGCACATGATCAGGTAACTCTTCATCCGAAGCGTCTCGGCGCCGGTAGGGATCTGCAGCCGATCACCGGTCGGCAGCTGAACGTTGGTGGTCTCCACCGGACCGAGCCGCTCCACAGGCGCGTGGTCGTAGTCGGCCTCGGTCTCCAACGCGTCGAGCGCCACCGACAACCGGCCGCGCCACATGGTCACCGGGTGCACCGGCAGCGTCGTTTTCACGGTGTCGCCGTTGCTGCTGTTGCGCTGCGTGCCGTTGACGCGGGCGGATTTGGCACGCACCGCTGACTTGCCGCATTTGATGCGACTGCCGAGCGCCAGCGGATCGGCGACGGTAATAGTCTGGGGCGCAAGGTTTTTGAGCTTGGCTGCGGACTTGACCACCATTCGGACATCGGAACCGGGAGCGGCGAGCGACGAGATGTCGTCGGGGATGATGACAAGATCGCCGATGTCGGCCTTTGGCAGCGGCTTCTCGAAGTCCACCGACGGCAGGATGCGGGCCAGCCAGCGCGGCAGCCACCAGTTCCATTCGTCGAACATCGCCATCAGCGCGGGCACCAGAACCAGACGCACCACCGTGGCGTCGACGGCGATCGCCACCGCGCACGCCACGCCGAGCTGCGCGACAAGAGGCATGCCTGCGAACGCGAACCCGATGAACACTGCGATCATGATCAGCGCGGCGCTGGTGATGGTGCGCGCGCTCGTACTCACCCCGTACGCGACCGCGTCACGGGTGTTGTTGGTCTGCAGGAACCGCTCCCGGATGCGGGTCAGCAGGAAGATCTCGTAGTCCATCGACAGCCCGAACGTCATCGCCAGTACCAGCGGCGGGATGGTGCTGTCCAGCGACGAGATCTGCTTGAATCCGAGCTCCTCCAGCCAGCCCCACTGGAAGACGATGACCAGGCTGCCGTACGCGGCGGCCACCGACAGCACCGTCATCAAGACGCCCTTGAAGGCAAGGAACACCGACCGGATCGAGACCAGCAGCATCACGAACGCGATCGTCGCGACGAACAAGAACACGAACGGCTGCGTCGCCGAGACCCGGTCGTCGAAGTCCTTGATCAGCGCCGTCGGCCCGCCGATGTCGACGTTCACGCCGCTCACCCCTGGCGCGCGGGGCAGTTCCTGACGCATCCAGTCGACGGTTTCGCGGGCGCCCATGTCCTCGGGATCCACGGACAGCACGGCCGAGAGCAGCGCGCTGCGGTGGTCCGTGCCGAACACCGGCGGCGCGACCGAAACGATGTTGGGCGCCTGGGCCATTCGCTGGCGCAGCGCATCGAGAACGGGTGCGTTCTGTCCGGCGGATGCGGCGCCGCCGGGGAAGGTCACCAGGACGCGCATCGGGCCAAGCGCACCGGCGCCAAGCGCCTCGGCCGCGGCGTTCACACCGCCGCGGATCTCGTGGGTGGGGTCGAACTGCCGCTGCATGCTGTTGCCGAGCACCATCGAGAACGCCGGCGCCGCCAGCGCCAACAACAGCATCGACGCTCCGACCGCCGACACCCATGGGCGCCGCATCACCCATCCGGTCCACCGGGTCCAGAATCGCGACTGTGTCGTCTCGGGCCTGCGCGACCAATGCAGATACGACGACCGTTTGGCCGCCGCGCGCCCGAAGGTGGCCAGCACGGCGGGCGTCAGCGTCGTCGACGTCAGCACCGCAACGGCGACCGCGAGGATCGCGCCGGTGGCCATCGACTGCAGCACCGGGGTGTTGATCAGGTAGATGCCCGTGACCGAGGCGATCACCGTCAGACCCGAAAGCACCACCGCCAGCCCGGAGGTGGCCATTGCCGCGTCGGCGGCCTGTTCCGGGTCGCGTCCGGCGCGCAGTTCCTCGCGGAACCGCATCAGAATGAACAGTGAGTAGTCGATGGCCAGCGCGATGCCGAACATCGACACCGTCGACGTGACGAACACGGACATCGTCGTGTAGATCGACAGCAGATAGACGAGTCCCATGGTGACGACGACGGTGCAGATGCCGAACACCAACGGAAGGGCGGCCGCGGCAAGGGACCCGAACACCGCGAGCAGGACAATCAGGACGATCGGAAGGTTCCACTGCTCGGCCTGGGCGATGTCGTGCTTGGTGGCCGACGTCGCGGCGGCGCCGAGCGCGCCCTGGCCGATGACGTAGAGGCGGACCTTGCCGTTTTCGATTTCCCCCGGTCGTTCGCCGTTGACGCCGGTCTTCTCCCGCAGTTGCTTGGCGACGTCCACGGCGCCGGTGTTGTCGAAGTCCAGCTGCAGGGTGATGACGTAGGGCCGGTCCGGCTGCGGAGGAGGCTGCTGCGGGTTGGGCATCACCTTGACGCTCGGCACCTCGGCGGCGATCCGTTCCAGCGTGTTGACCGCGACGGTCATATCGTCGAACGACGCGTCGGCCCTCGGGGCAGCAACCAACGCCAGGGGCGAGGCGCCCTGGTCGGGGAAGTACTGCTCGAGCTCGCGCTGCACGTGCAGCGACTGCGAACCCTCGACCTCGAACCCACCGCCGGTGAGGTGATCCGACTGGTTCAACGCGAGGTACACCGAGGGCACGAGGAGAAGCAGCCACGCCGCGAACACCGCCCAGCGATATCTGCGCAGGCTGCCGCTCAAGCGCATCATGAACTGCTGGATAGCGAACTCCCCGCTTTCTGCCCGGCGTTGCCTTGCGAGAGCCTATATCAGCGTGAGGTAGAGTGCCGCGGCCTCAGCAACGCCCTAACCGTGCTCTAACGCTTCTCTCGCGCGCACGCCGTCGAGTGTTACGCGAGCTGCGGGCTTCCTGTCGCTTACCTGCGGGTTTGCTCGCTCGGTTGGCCTCGCCGGTGAGCGGGATGGCAATATGTGGCTGGCCGTTTCGGCCGGCTGTGTTGGTCGGGGGACCCGTTGCCGTCGATCGCGAGTCGTTTGCGAAGAAGCGAAAGCGTTCGCAAACCGTTAGGAGTTGTCCATGAACACCAGCACCAAGGCGGTGCGCCGCAGCCTCTACGCCGTATTCGGTGCTTCGGCAGCAGGCGGTGCGGTGGTGGCCGCACTGGCGGTGCCGTCGGCGACCGCGGCGTCCGACCCGTGTGCGGCAAGCGAAGTCGCAAGGACCATCGGCTCGGTGGCCACGTCGACGGGCAACTACCTCGACTCGCACCCGCAGACCAATCAGGCGCTGACGACGATCTCCCAGCAGCAGGGCGGTCCGGCCTCGCTGGGCGCACTGAAGAACTACTTCGATGCCAATCCTCAGGTGGCCAAGGACATGCAGACCCTGCAGCAACCGCTGACGAGCCTGTCGGGCCGGTGCAAACTGCCGTTCACCATCCCGCAGGTGATGGGCCTGATGCAGGCCGCGCAGCAGCAGGGCGGCGCCCTGCCATCGAGTTTGCCGGCAGGGCTGCCCTCGGCGCAGTCGGTCGGCGTGCCAAGCGCCGCGGTGCCGGCGCAGCGCAATCCGCTTTCGGCCATTTCACCGGGGGCAGGACCGCTGCCAGGCCCCTCAATCGCGGGCCTGCCCTAGTCTCGGACGACGCGGGCAGCACCGCAGGTGAGGCCGCTGAGCTGCAATTTCCAACTTTCTCGCGACGGGTTAGCCGCAAGGCAAGAAAGTCGGCGTCAATTCTGCTTAGCTTTTCACTGTTGTCTCTAGTTGGTACACGTCGAAAACCGCCATGGGTTTCGGCCTCTCCACTTCCGATGAAGGAGCTTGTCCATGTTGCTCTCGGCCCGTACCGCGCGGCGTGCGGTAGCTGGTGCTCTAGGCGCTGGCGCAGTCGCCGGTGCGATGTTGTTTGGTGCCCTGCCCTCGGCGTCAGCGCAACCAGAGCCACCGAACTGCACCGCAGCCGACCTTGCCGGGGTTGCTTCCGGTGTCTCGGCGGCCACGTCGGCGTATCTGTTCTCGCACCCGGACGTCAACTTCTTCTTCACCAGCCTCGAAGGCCAGCACCGTGATGACATCCGTGAGGATGTGCAGCAGTACCTGGATGCCAACCCCATGGTGAAGGCTGAACTGACCGGGATCCGCCAGCCGTTGGTCGACCTGAAGAACCGCTGCGGCGACACCAATGGTGACGGCATCGCGGACAGCTAGTCCGCGTGCCGGTTGGGCAGTTGCCATCCGTGCAGGAGAGCACCGGCCGGATGGTGCTGATGGTCGACGACGACCCGGACGTGCGAACTTCGGTAGCCCGCGGATTGCGGCATTCGGGGTTTGACGTTCGGGTCGCAGCCACCGGCAAGGAAGCGCTGCGGCTACTTTCCAACGAATCGCACGACGCCTTGGTTCTGGATGTCCAGATGCCAGAACTCGACGGTGTCGCGGTCGTCACCGCGCTGCGGGCGCTGGGAAACGACATTCCGATCTGCGTGCTGTCCGCGCGTGACACGGTCAACGACCGCATCGCCGGACTGGAAGCGGGCGCGGACGACTATCTGACCAAGCCGTTCGATCTCGGCGAGCTGGTGGCCAGGCTGCACGCGCTGCTGCGGCGCTCGAGCCATTCGGATCAACCGTCGGACACGATGACGGTCGGGCCGTTGACTATCGACACCGCCCGGCGGCTGGTGTTCGTCGGCGGCGAGCGGATCGAACTGACCAAGCGTGAGTTCGATCTGCTCGCGGTGCTGGCCGAGAACGCAGGCGTGGTGCTTTCTCGGCAGCGGCTGCTCGAGCTGGTGTGGGGCTACGACTTCGACGTCGACACCAACGTCGCCGACGTGTTCATCTCCTATCTGCGGCGCAAGCTCGAACGCGATGGCCTGCCGCGGGTGATTCACACGGTTCGCGGGATCGGGTACGTGCTGCGAGACGAGCCGTAGGCGAGGCGAGCATCGAGCACAGTGACGAGTCCTAACTTTTGAACGTCTTTCGACGCATCCGGTCCGCGTCGCTGCGCACCAGGGTGGCCATCGCTTCAGCTGCTGCCGCCGCCGCGGTTGTCGCGATCTTCACCATCCTGACGTCGGTGGTGCTGGCGAATAACGATGCGGCGCAACTGGATCGGCGCCTCGACTCCATCGTCGACGCCAGCATGTATCCCGAGCAGCTGCAGGACCCGCGCCGCGGGGTGCTGACGACGGGGCGGTCACGGTCGTCCGGTCAGGTGGTGTTCCAGCGTGGTTTCCAGCTGCCGAAGCTGGATCCTGGCACTGCAACGGTCGAAGTCAACGGCGTCGAGTACCGGGTCCGCACGCTTCCAGTGGATCAGGAAGGCGGCGTGCTGATGTCGATCGGCATCCGCGCCGACAGCATCCTGTTGAGCCCGGCGCGGATTCCGCTCTACACGGTGATCGGCGTGGGCACCGTGCTGCTGGCCGCCGGCCTTGGCTGGCTGCTGGCAGGCCCGGCGATCCGGCCGCTGCGCAAACTGACCGAGCACACCAAGCAGTTGGGTCAGGGCAGCGACGACATGCCCGAAGTGCGCGGTGTGCGCGAGGCGGAGGACCTGTCGGAGGCGATGACCGCGATGCTGAGCCGGCTGGCCGCCGCGCAGCGGGCCACCACCAACTCGCTGCAGGCCGCCCAGGATTTCGCCGCCAACGCCGCGCACGAGTTGCGCACCCCGCTGACGGCGATGCGTGCGGACCTGGACACGCTGCGCATCCACGACTTGCCTGCCGAGGAGCTCGCCGAGGTGGTGCAGGACCTTTCGCGCGCGCAGCGCCGGGTGGAGGCGATCATCACCGCGCTCGGCCAACTGGCCTCGGGCCAGCTGGCTCAGGCAGAGGACCGAGAACCCATCGACGTCACCGACCTGCTGGATCGGGTGGCCAGGGAGAACCTGCGCCCCGGCGGCGCTGTGGAGATCGTGGTGGAGGTCGAGGACATCGGCACCATCTGGGGGTGGCCGGGCGGACTGCGCCTCGCGGTGGACAACCTGGTGCGCAATGCGATCACGCACGGTGAGGCGACCCGCATCGTGTTGAACGCGCACCGCGAACTCGGCACCCTGACCATCACGGTCGACGACAACGGGCGTGGGCTACCCGCCGCCGAGCACGAGACCGTGCTCGGCAGGTTCCGCAGGGGCAGCACGGCCGCACCGGGGGGTTCAGGTCTCGGGCTCGCCCTGGTCGCACAGCAGGCGGCCCTGCACGGTGGGCGCATCGAGCTGTCCGACGGGCCACTCGGCGGTTTGCGCGCGACGTTGACGGTGTCGACTTCGCCGCTGGTGCCGTCGGATTCGGACCTGCCTTAGATTCAGCCCCGCGTCATCAGCGCGGTGGCGGCGCGCCAGCCGAGCAGGAGCAGCGCCGTCGCCAGCGAGGCGACCACCACGAAACTCGGCGCGACGCCCGCAGAGGTCGCCTTGCGCAACAGCATTCCGACCACCACCGTGCACACCCATACCCCCACCCCGGTTGGCACGACCGCAGCGGGGCTGCGCCATCCGCGCGTCAGCAGCCAGCCGACTCCGGTGCCTGCCAAGAACGGCCATGCCGTCTCGACGACTCCGGTCAGGTTCAGTCCTTCGGCGTGGCTACGCCTGCCGATGGAGGCGAACACGACAACACACACGATGTCGGTGGTCAGCGCCACCAGCGCCGGCCGGGTCTGCTCGCTGCTAGCGATCGGCATAGGTCATCACATCGAGTTCCATTGGCAGGACATTACTTTCGTCACGGGCGGGGAACCCAGGCTGCATTGGCGCAGGTATTCCGTCCAGGAGCGGGCCGAGGGCGTCCGCATTCGCCATCCTCGAGTCGAGTTTGAAGGACGTGAAGACGTAGGGCAGCCCGTCGGACCGCAGCGGGTCGGGCGTGCTCATCACATGGAAGTGCAGGTGCGGCGCATCGGAGTTGCCGGTGTTGCCGACCAAGCCGATCACCTGTCCGGTGGTCAGGTGATCCCCGGGTTTGACCTTGACCTCGCCGGTCTTGATGTGGGCGTACAGCGCGTAGTTGCCGTCGCCGAGGTCCTGGACGATGTGATTGCCCGCGTACTGGTCGAGCGCGAGACCGGTGGGGTCCGTACCGGGCACCTGCTCGGGCAGCCCGTCGACAGCTGCCACCACCGGACCGTCGGCGACAGCGCGGATTTCGGCGCCGAAGTACGGGTAGCTCTCCAGCTTGGTGCGATCGCCCTCGAACATGCGGCCGTCGGGGCCAAGCTGCACGTAGTCGATCGCAAACCGCTCCGCGGCCCACAGTTGGCCGTTGATCGGATTGAGCGCCATCCGGTGCGCCCCCATCCCGCAACAGCCGTTGCCGTCCAGCCATCGCGGCCCGACCAGCGGTGGCGCGATGACCACGGGCTTGCGGGTCTGCACCGTGACCGGCGCGACGTGCTCCGTCATCGTCGCGGGGAACAGCGGCGGCATCGGCTCTGGGACGGAAATACCGACTGCGTGCATCAGGTTCTCGGGGATGGCGGCGTCCTTGTCGAGAACAACGTCGAGCCACACGACCGCGGATTGCGCAGGCCCGACTTTCGTTGTCGGCGTTGGCGATCCGATGATGCGCGTCCAGTATGGAAGCTTCTCGGCGGACAGGGTCATCAGTGCGACATCGCGATCGAGGACGGCGACCGACGTCAGCGTCACGTCCTGGGAGAGCGCGTTGGTGACCTGAAGTTCATAGGCCAGGTGGACCTTGCCGTCGCTGCCGGGCACCGGGATGGGCGCGGATATCACGCTGGCCAACAACGGCGTCGCCACCGACGGCTCCGGCCCCCGCAGCGGCCCGCCGGGTGCTGGCGACGATGCCGTGGTCGGCGCCGCCGACGTTTCAGACGTTTGAGGGGCGGGCTCGGTCGACGGTGAGCACCCGGCCAGCAGTGTGATGGCGCCGAAAACAGCAGCGGCCGTTTGGATTCGCAAGTGATGCTCTCCGATCGCGAGTCATGGTTGTGGTCCTGGCTGTTCGGTGCCGGCGGCGTCGGGGTCGATGTCCTTCTCCGTGCGGAACATGAAGAAGAACACCACCCAGCCGATCGCGGCGATGAAGATCCAACTGATCAGGCGGTAGATGAGCATCGCGGAGATGGCGGCGGCGAGTGACATGCCGGACGACACCAGCCCCGGAACCAGCACGGCCTCGACGACCAGCAGCCCGCCCGGCATCAGCGGAATCGCCCCGACCGCGCGGGCGGCCGCGTACGCCACCGTCACACCGGCAATCGACGGATGTCCACCGGTGGCGTAGCAGGCGGCCAGCAGACAGCCGACGTCGGCGATCCAGTTGAACAGCGACCAACCGAACGCCCCGCCGAGGTCGCGGCGGCTCAGTTGCACGGATTTGAGCTGTTCGAGCATCTCGCGCCATTTGTCCTGGCCGGTGTCGGTGGGCTTGCCGCGCACCGAGTTGAACCACGACAGCACCTTGACGCCGATACCGTCGATCAGCTCGGGCCTTGTCGCCACCGCCTGTGCCAGCAGAATGATCGCGATGAAACCGCCGAGCGAAAAGATAAGCGACAGTGGGTTTTTCGACGCGCCCAGCATGAAGGCACCGCCAAGGCCGAGTAGGGCAAGGCCGATCACCTGAAGGGCTCCGGACATCACCAGCTGCCACGACGCGACCACCGGCGAAGCACCCCAGATCCGCTGCTGCCGGTAGATGAAGGTGGCCGAAAGGACGGGTCCGCCCGGCATCGTCGTCGACAGCGCGTTGCCCGCGTAGAACGCTGCTTCTGAGCGCCACTGCTTGACGCGAACTCCTGCCGACCGCAACAGCGTGCGCTGGATCTGAGCGAAGCTGTGCATCGACGCCATCGCCGCGACCACGGCGGCAAGCGCCCACCACCAGTTCGCCGAGTACAGGCTCTTCCACGCCTTGGCCAGTTGGTCCCACACCAGCACCAGTTCGACGGACAGCACCACCGCCGCGACCGCGATCAGGGCCCAGCGCAGCCACCAGTACTTGCCCTTGGCAGGGCGGTCCTGGCTGGTCTTGCCCGCCTGGGCATTGCTCGCAGGCGCGTCGTGGGACACGCCTAACAGGGTAAGGCGTGGCGTGGTCGATTCTGCAGATCCGCGGAGTTAACTCCGCAGGCCGTTACGCTACCGGAATGCCAGCGGGACCGTCTGTGGACTCCATCGCCGATCAATCGGTGACGCCCATTGTCCGCAAGACGGCGGCCTGGGCGTGGCGGCTGCTGGTGATCCTGGCGGCGTTCGTCGCGCTGCTATGGGCGGTCAAGAAGCTCGAGGTGCTTGTGGTGCCGGTGCTGCTGGCCACCATGGTGACCGCGTTGCTGTTGCCCGCCGTCGACTTCCTCGACCGCCGCGGCGCACCGCGTGGCGTTGCGGTGGCGCTGGTCCTGCTCAGCGGGATCGCGGTGGTCGGTGGGATCCTGGCGTTCGTCGTCACCCAGTTCGTCGAGGGTGTGCCCGCGCTGTCGAATCAAGTGACCGCGAGCATCGAGGGCGTCAGCACGTGGCTGCACGAGGGGCCGTTGAAGATCGACGATGCACAGATCGACCAGGCCAGGAAGTCGGCCATCGACGCGCTGCAGAACAACCAGGACCGGCTGACAAGCGGGGCGCTGGCGACCGCGGCCACACTGACCGAGATCGTCACCGGCGCGCTGCTGATGCTGTTCACCCTGATCTTCGTCCTGCAGGGCGGCCGCAACATCTTCGCGTTCGTCACCAAGGTCTTCCCCGTGCACGTACGAGACCGGGCGCGCGACGCCGGCCGCGCGGGCTTCCACACGCTGATCGGCTATGTGCGCGCGACGTTCCTGGTCGCGCTCGTCGACGCCGTCGGCATCGGCGCCGGCCTGGCGATCATGGGCATCCCGCTGGCACTGCCGTTGGCGTCGCTGGTATTTCTCGGCGCGTTCATCCCGCTCGTCGGTGCGGTGATCGCCGGGTTCCTCGCTGTCGTCGTCGCGCTGATCGCCAAGGGCTGGATTTTCGCCCTCATCACGCTTGGCTTGATCATCGCGGTGCAGCAGTTGGAGGGGCACGTGCTGCAGCCGCTGGTGATGGGCCGCGCGGTGTCGATCCATCCGCTGGCGGTGGTGCTCGCCATCACGGGCGGAGCCGTCCTGGCCGGCATCGTCGGCGCGCTGCTCGCGGTGCCCGCCGTCGCGTTCGCCAACAGTGCGATGCGGGTGCTGCTGGCCCCCGATCCCGAGGCCGAAGAGGCCGAACTCGAAGCCGAAGACGGTCCGTTGGTCAAGTCCGAGGCCGACGCCGTCGACAAGCCTTAGAGCCTGCCCTCGCGTCGAAGCAGATCCTGTGCGCTGACCCCGCCGCCGCGACGCTTGCGCTCGTCGTCCTCTGGGGTGTTGAGCTTCTCGGTTGCTTCCGGATCTTGTTGGCGCGGAGTCGGAATCGCCGTCGTCGGCTCGTTACCGGGCTGGGGCCGCGGCTGGCGAGCGCGTTGCTCGGTCATCGCCCGGGTGGTGTCCGCTGAAGGCCGTGGCGGGCGTGGCGGCGGTGCAGGCGGCGTCGGCTTACCGCCGGCAGGCGGCGCGCCCCGCAGTTCGCCGAGCCATGACTCGATTTCGCGTTCCTCACGCGGTGCAGGCGGAGGTGGAGGCGGAGCAGGTTGGTTCCGTTGGGTGGCGTTGTTGACGACGTTGCGAACGGCGTTCTTGGCCATCGAAAGCCGCGTGGTCGGCGGCTCGTCATGAGGCGCGGACTGCCCGCCGCGCGGGCTCGTCGGGATCCGGGTGGTACCCGCCACCGAAGGGGCGTTCGTGCGCGCAGGCGTCGGGATTCGCGTCGTTGCAGCCGTCCGCGAGGAACCCCCGGCGACGGCGGGGTGGGTCGGGTCATGCGGCGGTCGAGGCCGCGGCGCAGCGGGTCCCGCCCCGACCAACGCCTCGTCCGGTTCGCGCGCCATCGGCCGCTTGCGCTCGTCGGGCAGCTCGGTCTCGCCGAGCCCGAGGCGTTCCTGGATGCGTTTCATCCAGCGAGGTGCCCACCAGCAGTCGTCGCCGAGCAGCTTCATGATCGCGGGCACCAGGAACATCCGGACGATCGTCGCGTCCAGCAGCAGAGCGATGAGCAAGCCGAACGCCAGGTACTTCATCATCACCAGGTCGGAGAACACGAACGCACCGGCGACGACGGCAAGGACGAGTGCAGCGCCGGTGATCAACCGGCCGGTGGTGGCCGTACCGATCCGGATGGCCTCCGCCGTCGACATGCCCCGTTCCCTGGCCTCCACCATGCGGGACACCAGGAACACCTCGTAGTCGGTCGACAGCCCCCAGATGACCGCGATGATCAGGCCGATCATCGGTGCCATCAGCGGCTGCGGCGTGTAGTTCATCAAACCCGAGCCGTGGCCTTCGACGAACATCCACGTCAGCACGCCCATCGTCGAGCCGAGCGTGAGCGCGCTCATCACCGCGGCCTTGATCGGCAGCACCACCGAACCGAACGCGAGGAACATCAGGACCGTCGTGGTGACGATCAGGATGGCCACCATCAACGGCAGCTTGTCGAACAGGCTGTGAATACTGTCCTGCTCCAAAGCCGGTGTGCCGCCGACAGATACGGTGGTCCCGCGAGGCGGTGCGATCGACCGTAGTTCGTCGACCTTCTTCGAGGCGTCGTTGCGGTCGACAAGGCCGTTCTGGATGACGCGGACCGACGGGTCGCTCGATTCGCCGCCGCGTGGCTGCCACATCTTCGACGGGTCGCCGTCCGGCTCGATGAACCCGGTGATCGTCATCGCCTTATTTCGGATCTCCGCGACCTGCTGGTCGGTCACCGGCTGGCCGTCCGTGTTCTGGATGACCAGCGTCAGGGGCTCGGTGCGGAACCCGGGGAAGGTCTTGTCGAAGTCCTCCTGCGCTACTCGGACCGAGTTGTCCGGGGGAAGGTACTTCTCGCTGATGCCGCCGAGTGCCAGCTGTCCCAGCGGGATGATGAGCACGATCATGGCGACGGCGATAGGTGCGGCGAAGGCGACGGGTCGCTTCATCACGACGTTGACGAGCTTGCCCCAGAAACCCTGCTCGACCTCGGCGCGCGTCTTGTTCTTCTGCGTCTTCTCCGCGAGCCAGTTCAGCCACCAGACGATCGGGGTGCGAGCAAGCGGGACGTACCGTGCCAGCGCTACGCCGACGACGACCACGGCGACGAAGATCACCACGCCGAGCAGCACCCAGTACAACGCCGAGCCGATGACGTCGGCATCTTTGAGGGCTATGACGCCATACGTGAGCCCCGCAAGGAGCGTGAAGTAGCCGAGCACCAGTCCGATCAGCGCGAACTGGGCGCCCTGCTCGCCCGTCTGCTTGATGCGCTTGCGCGCGAGGTGTCCGAGCGCGATGCCCACCGGCGGAAGTAGCAGGCCCGTGGGGATCGACGCAAGAGCGAGAGTGTTGGTGCGGGGGTTGCCCGCGACGGGCGCGACGGTGTCGGGCTGGGCGAACTTCAGCAGCCAGCGGACGCCGAGCGCATCGACCCGTGGGCCGAGAATGGCCAGCGCGGCGGGCAGCACGGTGACCGAGAGAATCGCCGCGAGCATGACCGATGCGATGATCGCGTAGGTGATCGACTTGAGGAAGCCTTGTGGGAACAGCAGCAGCGGCACCGACGACGCCACGAGGATGACCGCAGAGAACATGATCGTGCGACCCGAGGTCATCACGGCGCGGCGCACGGCGGCCTCGGTGTCGTAGCCCTCGGCCATCTCCTCGCGGAACCGGCTCACCATGAACAGGCCGTAGTCGACCGCGATGCCGAGGCCCATGAGCGTGACCACGGGCTGCGCGAAGAAGTGGACCGGCATGAACTCGGCGAAGAGCCGCATGATGCCCAGCGCGCCAGCGATGGTCAGGCCGCCGATGACGCCGGGTAGGGCCGCGGCGATCACACCCCCGAACACGAAGAACAGCACGACACACACGAGCGGGATCGCGGCCACCTCGGCGCGCTGCTGGTCCTCGCCGATGGTGCCGGTAAGCTCGCTGGCCAGGGGATTCAGCCCGGCGAGCTGGATATTTCCGCCGTTGATTTTCTGCAGGTCGGGTTCGACGACCTGATAGTTCTTCAGGATCGAATCGTCGTCGTCACCCTTGAGCGGAATGCTCACGAATGTCTTCGAGAGATCCTCGGTCTTCATTTGCTGCACGGTCGCGAGCGTGGTGTCGGGCGCTTTCAGCCACCCCACCCAGGCCTCGATCTGATCGGGGTGGTCGGCGACCAGCTTGTCGAGCTCGGAGGTGGTCTTCTTCATCCAGTCCGGATCGTCAACCTTTTTACCGTCGGGCGGCGTCAGGATCGCCACGACGTGGCTCGTTCGGTCGCGTCCGTAGGCTTTGTCGGCGGCTATCGACGCGGCTACCGACTGGCTGCCGTCGTCGTAGAAGCCACTTTGGGTGACGTGCTCCCCGAGGCTGATCCCGTATACGCCGCCCCCAAGGCACAGTGCGACCATGATCCCGATGACTATGTATCGGAATCGGTACACCGTTCGACCCCACCAGGCGAACACCTAAAGCTCCTTACTAAGTTCTGTTGTCCCCGCACTCAGCGGCCGGAATGGCTGCAGCCCCGGCGCTGCTAGGGCGGTGGCTCGGCGGAAACACCAGCAATGTCTTCGCCGATCGCCGAACTCCAAGGTATCCGACGCTAGCGCCCAGCTCGCATGTTCGCGAAATCGACGCAGCCGAGTGTGCAACGTTCGAGCTAGAGCCGACCTTCGCGGCGCAGCAGGTCCTGTGCGCTGAGCCCGCCGCCGCGGCGCCGCTCTTCCTTTTTCTTCTCCTTCTCACCTGTGTTCAGCTTCTCCGTCGACTCAGGGTCCTGTGGACGCTGAGCAGCAATGGCGGTTGTCGGCTCGTCGCCGGGCCGTGCGCGGGGCACCGGCGGCCGCCGCCGGGGCGGCGGGGCAGGCTTCGGGCCGCCCCCCAATGCGCCGAGCCACGACTCGACCTCGCGGTCTTCGCGCGCAGGCTGCGCCGGTGCCTGTTGTGGGGCGCGTTGCTTCGAAAGCCGGGTCGTCGGCGGCTCATCCGGGGCGGCAGTGGGGATCCGGGTGGTGCCCGCCACCGAAGTGCCTGCGGCGCGCGGTGGCCCGGCGGGAACGCGGACCGGTTTGGCGCGGGCCGTGCCGACTGCCGGGTGGGTCGGATCGTGCGGCGGCCGGGACCCCCGCGGTGCACCGGCGCCCACCAGCGCAGCGTCTTCGCTCTGGTGGACCGGCCTTCCGGGGCGCTTGCGCTCGTCGGGCAAATCGATCTCGCCGAGGCCCAGCCGTTCCTGGATGCGCTTCATCCATTGCGGCGCCCACCAGCAGTCGTCACCGAGCATCTTCATGACCGCGGGCACCAGGAACATTCGGATGACGGTGGCGTCCAAGAGCAGTGCTGCGACAAGGCCGAACGCCAGGTACTTCATCATCACCAGGTCGGAGAAGACGAATGCGCCTGCGACGACGATCAAGATCAGCGCCGCGGCCGTGATGATCCGACCGGTGGTCGCGGTGCCGATCCGGATGGCTTCGGCGGTCGACATGCCGCGCGCACGAGCTTCCACCATGCGGGACACCAGGAACACCTCGTAGTCCGTCGACAGACCCCAGATCACCGCGATTATCAGGCCGATCACCGGCGCGGTCAGCGGTGTCGCTGTGAAGCTCAGGAGACCCGATCCGTGCCCGTCGACGAATATCCAGGTCAGGATTCCCATCGTCGACCCGAGCGTGAGCGCGCTCATCACCGCCGCCTTGATCGGCAACACCAGCGATCCGAACGCCAGAAACATCAACAGCGTCGTGGTGCTGATCAGGACCAGCAGCATCAAGGGCCCCTTGTCGAGCAAGCTGTGGACACTGTCCTGCTCCAGCGCCGGGGTTCCGCCAACCCAGATGGTCACCCCCTTGGGGGGCGGGATGGCGCGCAGCTCGTCGATCTTCTCGGCGGCGTCGTTGCGAACCTCGAGGCCGTTCTGAATGACCGTTACGTCGGGGTCTTTGGTGCCCTCGTCGTTGGCGACGCGTGGGGTCCACTGTCCGGTGAAACCGGGAATGGCGGATGCCTTCTGCTCGATCTCCTCGATCTGCGCGGGCGTGGCGTCCTGGATGACGAGCGTCATCTGTTCGGTGCGGAAGCCGGGGAACGTCTTGTCGAAGTCCTCCTGCGCCAGCCGCACGGAATTCGTTGGCGGCAGGTACTTCTCGCTGAACCCACCAAGGGACAACTTGCCCAGCGGAATGATCAACAAGATCATGATGATGATGATCGGCGCGGCGAACAGAACCGGCCGTTTCATCACGACGTTGACGAGCTTGCCCCAGAACCCCTTTTCGACCTCTTCGCGGGTCTGCGTCTTCTGTGTGCGATCGGCGAACCAGTCGATGATCCTGCGAGTGAATTCGGTGTTGCGCAGGAACGGAATTCGGTACAGCGTGCGCACCCCGAGCGCATCGACGTTGGGGCCCAGGATGCTGAGCAACGCGGGAAGCACGGTGATCGACAGGATCGCCGACAACATCACCGACGCGATGCCGGCGTAGGTCAGTGACTTGAGGAAGCCCTGCGGGAACAGCAGCAGGCCGGCCAGTGAGGCGACGATCAACACCGCGGAGAAGGTCACTGTCCGGCCTGCTGTCATCACGGTTCGCCGCACTGCCGTTTCGGTGTCGTAGCCCTCGGCCAGTTCCTCACGGAATCGACTGACCACGAAAAGGGCGTAGTCGATCGCGATACCAAGACCGATCAGGGTGACCACTGGCTGGGCGAAGAAGTGCACCGGGGCAAACAGCGAGATGAGCCGCATGATGCCCAGCGCAGCGGCAATCGACAGGCCGCCGACCAAGACCGGCAGACAGGCCGCGACCACACCGCCGAAGACGAAGAACAGCACTACCGCGACGAGCGGCAGCGCCAGCACTTCCATTCGCTGCTGATCCTTGGCGATGGTGCCGGTCAGCTCGCTGGCAACCGGTTGCAGCCCGGCGAGCTCAACCTTGCCGTCGTCCATATTTTGCAGATCAGGCTGGACGGTCTTGAAATTGGTCAGGATTTCGTCATCGTCGTCACCCTTGAGGGGCAACGTAACGAAAGTTCTGGTCTTGTCGTCGGTGGCGAGCTTGCGGACGGCCTCGGCGTTGGGAGCTTTCAGGTAGCCGGCCCACGGCAGCATTTGGTCGGGGTGATCGGCGACGTTCTTGTCCAATTCGCCGACAATCTTCTTCGACCATTCCGGGTCGTCGACGGTCTTGCCCTCGGGAGCAGTGAACACCGCGATTATGTGGCTGGACCTGTCGCGGCCGTACACCTCGTCGGCGAGCACCGACGCCCTGACCGATTCACTGCCGTCGTCGAAGAAGCCGCTTTGGGTGACGTGTTTGCCCAAATCCAGGCTGAAGACGCCGCCGATCGCGCACAGCGCGACCATGACAGCGATGACGATGTACCGGAAGCGGTACACCATCCGGCCCCACCAGGCGAACACCTAAGCTCCTAACGCTTCACTTTGTGAGGCCGTCACACGCGCGAGGTCAGCAGCGACGACAGCGGCCGGAAGGGCTGCAGCCATGCGCCCTGCTCGGGCAGGGAATCCAGGCCGATCCGCGGTAGCGGCTCCCGGAAGACGCCGGGGATGTCCTCGAGGTCGACGAACTCCAACGTTTCCGACGCCAAGGCCCAACTGGCATGTTCGCGAAAGCCGAGCACCTGGACGGCGATGCCGTCGCGGGCGATTTCCTCCAAGGGTTGTTTGAATGCCTGCCCGTCGGCCGAGGCCACCAACACTCCGGCCAGGCCCTCGGCGCGCCGAAGCGCGATGTGATTGAGCATGTCGACGTCGACGTCACTGTCTTCGTCGATTTTCGGTTTCGCGAAGACCGCGAAGCCGACGTTGCGCAGTGCCTCCACCCATGGGCGGACCACATCGGCACTGCCCGGCGCGATGTTCGTGAAGACGGTGGCTTCCGGCTCAAGCGTGACGTCGGCGAAGTCCTCGGACAGTTCGGCGGTCCGGGTCAGCAGCCACCTGCCCAACGCGTCGAACCGGGGCCGATGCGCGGCGGTCGGCCTGCCGCCGAGGATCGAACCGAGACCCATGTCCAGGTTGGGCGCGTCCCACACCAACAAGACCCGCGCGGTGGCCTCCGTCACTGGCGCCGGCGGCGCGGTGGCCACTTCGTCTGCCTGCCGGATGTCCTCGGTGAGGCTCATGGTCGTTTCTCCCAGAGCAGTTCGGCGACGGCGCTGCCCGCATGATGGGCCTTGGTCTCGTACTTCGTGTCCGGTCGGTGCACCGAGATCGGCAGCGTTTTAGTTTCCGTGACCCTCTGCAGCCGGGGTTCGGCGTCGCCGACCTCGGCGATCTGCTCGGCGTATCCGGGATGGTCGGTCGCGGCGTGCAGCACCCCGCCGTCACAGAGCCGGTCGGCGATCAGCGCGACGACGGCCGGTTGGATCAGCCGCCGCTTGTGGTGGCGCGCCTTGGGCCACGGGTCGGGGAAGAAGACCCGGACTCCGGTCAGCGAGCCAGGCGCGAACATGTGCTCGAGCACGTCGACACCGTCACCGCGAACCAGCCGGATATTGGTGACGCCTTCGCGGTCGATCCCGCCAAGGAGCTGCGCAAGGCCCCTTCGGTACACCTCGACGGCAACGACGTCGAGGTGCGGCTCGGCCTGCGCCATCGCCAGCGTCGAGGTACCGGTGCCCGAGCCGATCTCCAACACGACCGGCGCCGACCGCCCGAACCAGGCCTCGGTGTCGAGCAACGGGGCTGGCCCGTCGGCGTCGCGGGCATACGTCCCGAGCTCGTGCCACCGCCGCTCCCACACTGCCTGTTGGCCGCCGGAGAGCGCCGAGCGTCGGGCACGGTAAGCGGTGACGCGGGGATGTAGGTGCTGCGCAGAGGGGGCGTCGTCCGGAGCCGGCAAACCGGCAACGTCGGACCCGCGCGCATGCATCCGTCCATGGTCGCTCATCGGGGCTTGAGTACCCGCATCGTGGTACAGATTGATACCCAACAGTTGCCTTGTGCTGGTATGCGATGCGGTTGCCCACAGGCTGGCGGGCCTACCGCTTTCGCTGGACGTTCGCAGGTGCCAACATTTCGGTGGACACCGCTGGTAACCGTAAGGGAATGGGAAGGCCACCGCATTTTCGTCGACGCGCTAACTCGATTCGCTGAGCAGAGCTGTAATCCTGCGTTGACACCGGTCATCAGGCGTGTCTCTGCCCCGCTACGCGTAGCGGTCCTGGGTCGCGACGGTGTGGGTCGCGGCACTGTCGCCTGTGCTCTGGCGTCGGCAGGAGTGGCCGTGGAACCCGATGACGCCGCCGCGGACCTGCATGTCGTGGTGGTCGCCGAGACGCTCAAGCCGGAGGATCACGCCATGCTGCGGTCGGATCGGCCGGCTCTGGTGGTGCTCAACAAGGCCGATCTGACCGGCTTCGGCGCGGACGGGCCGTTGACGCTCGCGCATCGCAGGGCCGCCGATTACCGCGCATTGACCGGCGTGCCGACGGTGCCGATGGTCGCCTTGCTGGCCACCGCCGATCTCGACGGTGAGCTGATCTCCGCGCTGCACGCGCTTGTCAGCCAGCCTGCGGATCTGACGTCGACCGATGCGTTCGTGCAGGGCCTGCATCCGCTGCCGCGCGACGTTCGCCGTCGGCTGCTCGACGCGCTGGACAGGTTCGGTATCGCCCACTCCGTGGTGGCGATCGGTGCGGGCACTCCCGCCGCCGCGCTGCCCGCCCTGCTGCGCGGGCTCAGCCAGGTCGACCGCGTCACCGCCCACATCGCGGCAGCGGCGGCGCCGGTGCGGTATCGCCGGGTAGCCGCGGCGCTGGCCGAATTGCGTTCGCTCGCAATGCGATCCGGCGACGACCGGCTGTCCGAGTTCCTTGCGGCCGACGAGACGGTTCTGACGGTGATGGCGGCGGCGGTCGAGGTGGTCGAAGCGGCGGGCGTGCGCGTGGAATCCGGCGACGACGCGGCGTCGCATCTGCGCCGTGCTGTGCGCTGGCGCCGGTACAGTCGCGGCCCGGTCGATGCACTGCACCGGAGCTGTGGCGCCGATATCTCGCGCGGGTCGCTGCGGCTGCTGGGCCGGGTTCGATGAGCGATCCGATCGCGTCGGCGGACGCCCTGGTCACCGCGATCGACCCCGCACTCGGTGCGCCGGGCGTGAAGCCCCTCGACGTCGTGCTGGTCACCGGTCCGTGGCTGGCGGGAACCAGCAGCCTGATCGCCGCGCTGCGGGACCGGATGCCCGACCACACCTTCGTCGAGGCCGACGAGATTGGGGCGGCCGAGGCACCCGCTGCGGTGGTGTTCGTGGTGTCGGCGATTGTGCCGATCACCGAATCCGATTGTGCGCTCATCGATCTCGCGACCAACAACACCGATCTGATCGTCGGGGTGGTTTCCAAGATCGATGCGCACCGCAACTGGCGCGACGTGCTGGCCGCGGATCGTGCGCTGCTGGCCGCGCGTGCGCCGCGGTATCAGCATGTGCAGTGGGTGGGGGCGGCGGCCGCGCCAGACCTTGGTGACGCGCAACTCGACGAGCTCGTCGAACTGCTCACGCAACGGCTCGGTGACCCCGATGTCGGGCGGCGAAACCGCTTGCGCGCGTGGGAAAGTCGACTTCAAACCGTGATCGGGCGCTACGAGTCCGACGGCGCGGGATCGGACCGCCAGGCGCGGGTGAGCGCGCTGCACAAGAATCGTGACGACATACAGCGTGACCGAAGGCAGTCGAAATCCGAGCGAAGTATCGCCCTGCGCAGCCAGATCCAGCAGGCTCGGGTGCAGCTCGGCCATTTCGCCCGCAACCGGTGCGCGTCGGTGCGCACCGAGCTGGCCGAGGATGCGTCGAGCGTGACCCGGCGCGGCCTCGGCGAGTTTGCGGGCTACGTCCGGACCAGGTCGGAAGAAGTCGTCGAGGAGGTGGACGAGGGCATCACCACACATCTGCGTGATATGGCAGGCGAACTCGGCCTGGATGCGCCGCCCCCGGCCGAAGCGCCGCCGCGTCCCGAGGTCGGTGCGCCGCCGCTGAAGTCCCGACGGCTGGAAACCCAGCTGATGATGATCCTCGGAGCGGGCTTCGGGCTCGGAGTCGCGGTGGTGGTGACTCGGCTGTTCGCCGGGCTGGCGCCGGGCCTGACCATCGCGGGCCTGGTGGTCGGCGGGCTGGTGGGCCTGGCGCTCACGGTCTGGGTGGTGGGTATCCGCGGGCTGCTGCACGACCGTGGCGTCCTTGACCGTTGGATCACCGACGTCACCACCGCCCTGAAGTCCTCGGTCGAGGAGCGGGTGGCCACCCGGGTGCTGACCGCCGAGACGGCGCTGACGTCCCAACTGGCCGCCCGTGAAGAATCCGAGAGCGCGGCGGCCGCCGACCGGATCGCCGAGATCGATGCCGAACTGCGTGAACACGCGATCGAGACGGCTCGGGCCGCCGCCGTGCGGGACCGCCGGCTACCCCCGTTTCAGCAGGCGCTGGAGGCAGTACGGACCGAGCTCTACGGCTCGACGGCGGCCGAGCCGGCGAATGGATCGACGGGCGCTTTGGCCGCCGATAAATCCGAATCGGCGAATTGACGAAAACAAAACGCCGAATTACTGAATCGGTTAAACCAGCAGAATCGCCAATCTGAATCGTTCCTGTGAGTGATCGGACATACTCCTGCTTTACCGCGGGTATGTCACCCACGTTAACCTCAGTTGGAGGAACGACGGCCACGCGCTGCTCGAGCGGCCGGCTGAAACATACACAGGAGATTTCGATGACCGCAGCGACCATTCCAGGTCTGGATACCGCACCAACTGAGCACCAAGGGCTGCTCGCCTGGGTCCAGGAGGTCGCCGAACTCACACAGCCTGACCGCGTCGTCTGGGCCGACGGCTCCGAAGAGGAGAACGCGCGCCTCAGCGAGCAACTCGTGGCGGCTGGCACGTTCAAGCGCCTCGACGACGAGAAGAAGCCGAACTCCTACCTGGCGTTGTCCGACCCGTCCGACGTGGCGCGCGTGGAATCGCGCACCTTCATCTGTACCGAGCGCGAGATCGACGCGGGGCCCACCAATAACTGGATGGAACCGGCCGAGATGCGCGGCATCATGACCGACCTGTATCGCGGCTGCATGCGCGGACGCACCATGTATGTGGTGCCGTTCTGCATGGGCCCGCTTGGCGCAGAGGACCCCAAGCTCGGTGTGGAGCTCACCGACTCCGAATATGTAGTCGTATCCATGCGCACGATGACCCGGATGGGCCAGGCCGCGCTGGACAAGATGGGCACCGACGGCTTCTTCGTCAAGGCGCTGCATTCCATCGGTGCTCCGCTCGAGGCGGGCCAGAAGGATGTGCCGTGGCCCTGCAACGACACCAAATACATCAGCCACTTCCCCGAGACCCGCGAGATCTGGAGCTACGGCTCCGGCTACGGCGGCAACGCGCTGCTCGGCAAGAAGTGCTACTCGCTGCGCATCGCGTCGGCGATGGCCCACGACGAGGGCTGGCTCGCCGAGCACATGCTGATCCTCAAGCTGATCTCGCCGGAGGACAAGGCCTACTACGTGGCCGCGGCGTTCCCGTCGGCATGCGGCAAGACCAACCTCGCGATGCTGCAGCCGACGATCCCCGGCTGGCGCGCCGAGACCGTCGGTGACGACATCGCCTGGATGCGCTTCGGCAAGGATGGCCGGCTGTACGCGGTCAACCCCGAGTTCGGTTTCTTCGGCGTCGCGCCCGGCACCAACTGGAGCTCGAATCCGAACGCGATGAAGACCATCGATGCCGGCAACACCGTCTTCACCAACGTCGCGCTGACCGACGACAACGACGTCTGGTGGGAAGGCCTCGAAGGCGACCCGCGGCACTTGATCGACTGGAAGGGCCGAGAGTGGACGCCCGACTCCGATGAGAAGGCGGCGCACCCCAACTCGCGCTACTGCACCCCGATGTCGCAGTGCCCGACGCTGGCCCCAGAGTGGGACGACCCGCAGGGTGTGCCGATCTCGGCGATCCTGTTCGGCGGCCGCCGCAAGACCACGGTGCCGCTGGTGACCCAGGCGCGTGACTGGCAGCACGGCGTTTTCATCGGCGCCACGCTCGGGTCCGAGCAGACCGCGGCCGCGGAAGGCAAGGTCGGCACCGTGCGCCGCGACCCGATGGCGATGCTGCCGTTCCTCGGCTACAACGTCGGCGACTACTTCGCCCACTGGATCGATATCGGCAAGCAGTCCGACGAGTCGAAGATGCCGCAGATCTTCTTCGTGAACTGGTTCCGCCGCGGCGACGACGGTCGCTTCCTGTGGCCGGGCTTCGGCGAGAACAGCCGCGTGATGAAGTGGATCGTCGAGCGGATCGAGCACAAGGCCGGTGGCAAGACCACGCCGATCGGCACCGTGCCCACCGCCGAGGACCTCGACCTGTCCGGCCTCGACGTCGACCCGGCCGATGTCGATCTGGCGCTTGCGGTCGATGCCGCCGAGTGGCGGGACGAGCTGCCGCTGATCGAGGAGTGGTTCGAGTTCGTCGGCGAAAAGTTGCCGACCGGCATCAAGGACGAGTTCGACGCGCTGAAGCACCGCCTCGCCGAAGGCTGATACAACCTCGCGTCGGCCTACTGCGACCCACTTGACACCTGTCAAGTTCGGGCGTCGTACAGTCGTCACATGCAGATTCGCGAACACGCCGAAGCGCACCCCGACCGGCCTGCCGTCATCCTGCACCCGTCGGGTAAGCAGGTAAGTTTCGCGGAGATGGAGGCGCGGGCCAACCGGCTCGCGCACCGCTTCCGGCGGGCAGGCCTTGTCGAGGGCGACGCCGTCGCGGTGCTGATGGAGAACAACGAGCACCTGCACACGGTGATGTGGGCGGCGCGGCGCAGCGGGCTGTACTACGCGGTGATCAGCACCCACCTCACCCCGCCAGAGGCGGCGTACATCATCGACAACTGCGGCGCCAAGGCTGTCATCGGATCGCAGGCAATGCGCAAGGTGTGCGAGGGGCTGGCCGAGAATCTGCCGAACGGCCTGCCCGATCTGCTGATGATCGCCGACGACGACCTGGACGGCTGGCAGCGCTACCCCGAGTGTGTTGCCGACGAACCTGTCACCCCGATCGCCGACGAGATCGAAGGCGACCTGCTGCAGTACTCCTCGGGAACGACCGGGCGTCCCAAGGGAATTCGCCGCGAGTTGTCGCACCTGCCGCCCGCGGAGATGCCGAACGTGCTGTCGGGTCTGCTGATGGCGATCGGTATCACCGGCGACGCGGTGTACATCAGCCCAGCCCCGCTCTATCACACGGCGCCGTGCCTGTGGACGATGAGCGCGCACGCGATGGGCATAACCGTGGTGGTGATGGAGAAATTCGATCCCGAGCAATGCCTCGCCGCCATTGCCCGCCACCGCGTGACGCACGGCCAGTTCGTCCCCGCCATGTTCGTGCGGATGCTGAAACTTCCTGAGTCCGTGCGTGATTCGTACGACGTGTCCAGCCTGCAGCGCGTGGTGCACGCCGCGGCGCCGTGTCCTGTCGACATCAAGCAACAGATGCTCGATTGGTGGGGCCCCATCGTCGACGAGTACTACTCCTCCTCAGAGGGCGCGGGCATCACGTTCATCTCCGCCGACGACTGGGTCAAGCATCCCGGCTCGGTTGGCAAACCGCTGCTCGGGGTGGCGCACATCCTCGACGAGAACGGCGACGAGGTACCTGCAGGCGATGCGGGCCAAGTCTATTTCGACATGGGCGCAGTCAATTTCGTCTACCACAACGATCCCGACAAGACCGCCGAGTCCAGGGACGGGCACGGCTGGGTGACCGTTGGCGACGTCGGCTATCTCAACGAGGACGGCTACCTGTTCCTCACCGACCGCAAGCACCACATGATCATCTCGGGCGGGGTGAACATCTACCCGCAGGAGGCCGAGAACCTGCTCGTCACGCACCCAAAGGTGTTGGACGCCGCGGTGTTCGGCGTTCCGGACGACGACATGGGGCAATCCGTCAAGGGCGTCGTGCAGACGCTCGACCCGGCGGATGCCACCGACGAGTTCGCCGACGAGCTGTCGACGTGGCTACGGGACCGGTTGGCGCACTACAAGTGTCCGCGGTCCATCTCATTCGAGACACAGTTGCCGCGCACGGACACCGGCAAGCTGTACAAGCAGGAGCTGATCAAGAAGTACTCGTGAATCAGGTCGAGCTAGCCGGCGGCATCGTGGTCGCCGTCGGATCCCCTTCCGACGACGCGACTTTCACGCTGACCGAGCACGAGTCCGATGACAGCCGCTGCGTGACGGTCGAGTCTGTCACCGCTACGCTCGCCGACCTTGCCGAGCGGTGTGAACGGTGGACACAAGCCGCCGCGGTGTGCGACGACGTGCTGCGCGCATGCGACCCAGCCGGGTCCGCGTTCGCCGGGGTCATCACCGAATCGCTGGCCTACTCGACGCTGCAGGCGGGCCAGGAGTTCGCGCGCTGGCTCGCCGAACGGGGACCGGCCGTCATGCCCGACATCGCGGATCCGGTGCAGGCCGAGCGAGACGGCGGCCGGCTCGACATCCGGTTCAACCGTCCGCAGCGGCACAACGCG
Source organism: uncultured Actinomycetota bacterium (assembly GCA_963711755.1). GTDB lineage: Bacteria > Actinomycetota > Actinomycetes > Mycobacteriales > Mycobacteriaceae > Mycobacterium. Next base: position 740,782 of record CAVQFK010000021.1, on the reverse strand, counting down.
TTCTCCACCGATGCCCGCGGCGCGCTGCTCGAGGCGCTCGAGGTCGCCCGCCTCGATCCCTCCGTCACCGAGGTGGTGTTGTCCGGCAACGGCCCGTCGTTCTGTAGCGGAGGCGACCTCGCCGAGTTCGGCACGTTCACCGACCCCGCGAGCGCGCATCTGGCCCGCACCCGGCACAGCCCGGCGCTGGTGCTCGACGAGTTGACCGCCCGGCTGGGCCGCAGCTGTCGCGCCGACGTGCACGGGCAGGTGCTGGGCAGCGGGCTGGAGATGGCGGCCTACTGCGGCTGGGTGCGCGCACACCCCGACACGGCCTTCGGCCTCCCGGAGCTGAGCCTTGGCCTGCTCCCCGGCGCGGGCGGGACCGTCAGCATCACCAGGCGCATCGGCCGGTGGCGCACCGCGTATCTGGTGTTGTCAGGGCGCCGCATCGACGCCGCGACGGCCCTGCGGTGGGGCCTGGTCGACGAACTGCGGTGATTTGGGCGCACTTGGTCGCGGTCAGCGCGACTGACCACGCCGAAACCGCCGAAGTGGCACGCTGGGCCGCATGGGTTCGCCCAAGATGCGACCCACCGGCTGGTTCCAGGTGGCCTGGAGCGCCGACCTCGACGTCGGCGACGTCATGGCGCTCCACTACTTCGGCGAAGACCTTGTCGCGTTCCGCGATCTCAACGGTGTGGTCCGTGTGCTCGACGCACATTGCAGGCACCTGGGCGCCGACCTGTCGCACGGCGGCTGTGTGGTCGAGGGCGGCATCCAATGTCCGCTGCACGGCTGGGTGTGGAGCGGCGCGGACGGCCGCAACGTCCGCATTCCCTACGAACCGTCCCCTGTCGACGACCCGACGGTGCGGTGCTGGTCCGTCACCGAGCTCAACGAATGTATCTACATCTGGCATGGGGCCACGCAGTCAGACCCGCTCTGGCCGGTGCCCGACATGTACCAAGAACTCAACGGCCCCGGCGGACCGCACTACTTCCGGCCCATCGGGCCCGACGAGAAGCAGTTCTTCGGCGGGATCGCCGTGCCGCCGCAGTTGGTCGTCGAAAACACCGTCGACGTGCAGCACCACCGGTTCGTGCACCGTGTCCCGCTGAGTCCGACCGTCGTCGCCGCAGCTTCGAACGCCTCGACGTGGCGCGCCAAGCTGGTGTTCGGAGGTGGCGATCCTGTCGAAGTGTGGTGGTACGGCGTCGGTTTGGGCTTCAAGTGTGAGGACCACGGTGACGGAAGGCAGATCGTGTCCGTCTGCCCGACCCCCGTCGACGACAGCACCATCGACATCTTCGCGACGTATTGGGTATCGGAGGACCTCGACTACGACGAGAGATTGCTTGGGGTCAAACGCCTACTGGCCGACGACATCCCGATCTGGCAACATCAGCGATACCAGGATGACCCTGTGCTCGCGCCCTCGGAGGCCGAGGACTTCAAGCATTTGCGGGAGTGGGCGAGCGGCTTCTACCCGTCGGCTCAGTCCGATCTGCGCAGCGTGACCCTGTAGGTGTATTGCTCGGGCAGGAAATGGCTAACGGACAGCTCGACCGGGCGACCTGTGGTGTCCGAGTACAGGCGGTCCACCCGCAGCATCGGATGGCCAACCGCGCAGCCCACCGCATCCGCTGCCGTTTCATCGGCCGCCGCGACTGTGATCGATTGCGCCGCTTCGGCTATCGGCTCGGCGAGGTGCGGCTCGATCAGCCCGATCACGGTGTGGGTGCCGACCGCGCCACCGGACAGTTCGCGCGACGTCAGCACTCGCTGGGCCACCAAGGGCGTCAGGTGGACCGTCGTCGACACGAACGGCACGCCGTCGTGGAGCCTGCGGAACGCCACCGTGTACACCACGTCGTCGTCCAGCCTCAATCGGCTCGCGGCGTCGACGTCGACGCGCCGCCGCAGCCCCTTGAGCACCTCCATGGTGGTGTCGTCGGACAGGCTCATCAGGTCGTCGATCGAGCCGAGTTGACGCAGGTACCGCCTGCCCGACTCGCTGGCGTACGTGCCGCGGCCGGGCACCCGGTACACCACGCCCTCGGCGACAAGGTCGACGAACGCCCGTCGCACCGTCTGGCGGGACAACCCGTGCTGCTCCATCAGTTCGGACTCGGTCGGCAGCTTGGCGCCATCGCGATACCGACCCGCGGCGATCTCGTCGCGAATCCGTTCGCGCAGAGCCTGATACGCCGGTTCGGTTCTCAACTAGAGCCCGCCCCTGGCCACCAGCTGTCCGGCGATCACGTTGCGCTGGATTTCGTTGGTGCCCTCGCCGACGATCATCAGCGGCGCATCGCGGAAGTAGCGCTCGACGTCGTATTCGGTGGAATAGCCGTAGCCGCCGTGGATCCGGACCGCGTTCAGCGCGATCTCCATCGCCACTTCGGAGGCGAACAGCTTGGCCATGCCGGCTTCCATGTCGGCGCGCTCGCCGCTGTCGTAGCAGTCGGCCGCGTACAGCGTGAGCTGCCTGGCGGCGGTGAGCTTGGTGGCCATATCGGCCAGATAGTGGCCGACCGCCTGGTGCTTCCAGATCGGCTGGCCGAAGCTCTCCCGCTCCTGCGCGTAGCGCAGCGCATCGTCCAGCGCCGCGGTTGCCACGCCAAGGGCTCGCGAGGCCACCTGAATGCGGCCCGTCTCAAGGCCTTTCATCATCTGCGCGAAGCCCGTGCCCGGTTCGCCGCCGAGGATGGCCGTGGCTGGCACGCGGTAGTCGTCGAACGTAAGCTCGCAGGTTTCCACGCCCTTGTAACCCAACTTGGGCAGATCCCGCGACACCGTCAAACCGTCACCATGCTCGACGAGGACCACCGAGATGCCCTTGTGTGCGGGCTTGGCCGCAGGGTCGGTCTTGCACAGCAGCGCGATCAGCCCCGACCGGCGGGCATTGCTTATCCACGTCTTGGAGCCGTTGATCACCAGGTCGCTGCCGTCAGGTCGCGCGGTGGTCTTCATGTTCTGCAGATCGGACCCGCCGCCCGGTTCGGTCAGCGCCATCGTCGCGCGCACCTCGCCGCTCGCCATCGCGGGCAGATACGTGCGCTTCTGCTCCTCGGTGCCGAACAGGTCCAGCAGCTTGGCGACCACGGTGTGCCCACCCATCGCGCCGGCCAGGCTCATCCAGCCCCGCGACAGTTCCTGGGTGACGAGCACGTAGCACCGCGTCGAGACGGGTGTTCCACCGTAGGACTCGGGGATCGCCAACCCGTAGATGCCGAGCTGTTTCATCTGCTCGATCCACGCCTCGGGGTACTCGTTGGCGTGCTCGACCTCGCGCACGGTCGGCTTGACCTCGCGGTCGACGAACGCCCGCACCGTATCGACCAGCATGGTCTCTTCTGCATTCAACATATGTACGGCCATATTGACACGAAGTCGCTACTAATGCCAGCATGGGCAGCTGTGACTTTGTACGGCCAAATTGCCGGTGGCCCCTTCTTTGAGGACCTCCAGGTCGGCCAGGTATTCGATACCGCGCCCTCGATGACGCTGACAACAGGCGCCGCGGCCGTCCATCAGTCGATCCTCGGTGATCGCCTCCGGTTGGCGCTGGACGCCCAGTTGGCCTATGCCGTGACCGGCGCGACCGCGGCGCTGGCGCACCCGGGGCTGGTGTGCGACGTCGCGATCGGCCAGAGCACGCTGGTCACCCAGCGGGTCAAGGCCAACCTGTTCTACCGCGGGCTGCGGTTTCACCGGTTCCCGGTGATCGGCGATTCGCTGTTCACCCGCACCGAGGTGGTGGCCCTGAAGCAGAACTCGGCCAAACCCGGCAGGGCGGCCACCGGCCTCGCGGCACTGCGGATGACCACCGTCGATCAGGTCGGCAGGCTCGTGCTGGACTTCTACCGGTGTGCGATGGTGCCGCTGCGCGACGGAGCGGCAGATACCGGCCATGCCGACGACCTGTCGGCGATCGGCGCCGACCCCGCTCCAACACCGGACCCGACCGCGGGCTGGGACGCCAACGCTTTTCGGGAGAGGGTGCCAGGAGCCGGGTTCGATGCGGGCATCGCAAGCTCGGTGTTGCACAGCACCGCCGACGTGGTCAGCAGCGCGCCCGAGCTCGCCCGATTGACGTTGAACATCGCTGCTACCCATCATGATTGGCGTGTCGGTCAGCAGCGGCTGGTTTACGGTGGGCACACCATCGGGTTGGCGCTCGCGCAGGCGACCCGGGTGCTGCCGAACCTTGTCACCGTGCTCGGCTGGGAATCCTGCGACCACACCGGGCCCGTACACGAGGGCGACACCCTCTACAGCGAGCTGCATGTCGACGAGGCGGTGCCGCTGCCCGACGGCCGCGGCGGTGCGTTGAAGCTGCGCTCGCTGGTGTTCGCGGTCGGTGAACCCGCCCGCCAGGTACTGGACTGGCAGTTCACGGCCGTCCAGTTCTAGCGATTTGGGCGCGCGTACCGGCGCTCAGCGCCGGTGGCCGCGCCGAAACCGCACAATGGAGGCATGTTGGGCGTCTCGATACCTGCCGCCGTGCTCGCACGGGCCCGGCGGGTGGGCGACGAATTCACCGCCCTCACCGGCGTCGAAGTCGACGCCGACGAACTCCTCACCGGTCGCGCCGCACTCCTCGGCCTGACACCGGCCGACCGGATCTCGGCAGGCGGTGCCACGCGGCTGATGGCCAGCAGGGACGGATGGTGCGCGCTCACATTGTCGCGCCCCGACGACGTCGACGCGATTCCGGCGCTGCTGCAATCCGACGCGGTCGTCGACCCGTGGCAGGCAGTGCAGGGCTGGATCGCCGACCGCGACGCCGCCGAGGTCACCGAACGGGCACGGCTGCTCGGGCTGCCGGTCGCCGCACTCGGCGAAACACCTTGGGCGCCACCGCGGATCCGACGCCTCGGCCCGGCGACCGCGCCGCGCGACCTGTCCGGTCTGCTGATCGTCGACCTTTCCGCGATGTGGGCGGGCCCGCTGTGCGGTCAGCTGCTGTTGCGCGCAGGCGCCACCGTCGTCAAGGTCGAGAGCCCGAGCAGGCCCGACGGGACGCGGGCCGGCCCTTTGACGTTCTTCGATTGGATGAACAGCGGAAAGCGTTTGTATACAGCAGATTTCGATGAGCCATCCGCGCTGCGACGCCTGCTGGCGACCGCCGACATTGTCATCGAATCGTCACGCCCCGCGGCGTTGGCCCGTCGCGGGCTTGGGCCGGAGGATGTCGAGCCACGTGACGGGCGGATTTGGCTGCGAATTACCGGACACGGCACCGACGGCCAACGTGCCGACTGGGTGGCGTTCGGCGACGACGCCGCGGTGTCCGGCGGCTTGGTCCGTGGCACGCCAACCGAGCCGGAGTTCTGCGGCGACGCCATCGCGGACCCGCTGACCGGCCTGCACGCCGCGCTGGCCGTTGCCGAATCGTTGCGCCGGGGCGGCGGCGAGTTGATCGAGATGTCGATGGCCGCCGTCGCCGCAGGGTATGCGGTGCTGGACGAAAGACCGCTGGCCCCATGCTGATTCAGCGCGCCACGCTCCTGGACGGCACCACCACCGATATCCGGCTTGACGACCGGATCAGCGAGGTCGGCAACGAGCTGGCGGCGCACCCCGACGAGCTGGTGTTCGATGCCGACGGCGCAACGGTCATCCCAGGGCTGCACGATCACCACGTCCATCTGCGGTCCGCGGCCGCCGCATTGACTTCGACACGGGTGGGCCCCGCCGAAGTGCACAGCCGCGCAGATCTCGCGCACGCATTGCACCACGCCGAGATCCGCAGCGACGGATGGATCAGGGCGATCGGCTATCACGAAGCGGTCGCAGGACCGCTGGATCGCGTGGTGCTCGACGCGGTGTCGCCGCCGGTGCCCGTGCGTGTCCAGCACCGCAGCGGCGTCTTGTGGACGCTGAACTCGGCGGGCCTTGACCGTGTCGGTCTTGCCGATCATCCCGACGGTCGGTTGCGCAGCTCGGACCGCAACTGGTCGGACACGTTGCAGCGAGACGACTCCGGCCTTTCGGAGGTCAGCCAAATGCTGTGCGGATACGGCGTCACAGGCGTCACCGACGCCACACCGGATTTCGACGTCGGCGACGTCGTGAAGTTGATCGAGGCGCACCGGCACGGGGAGCTGCGCCAGCGTGTGCACTGCCTTGCGCCGGGCAAGCGGATCCTGCACGACGCCGATCTCGACCTCGACGGGCTGACCGAGTTCATCGCCAACCGCCACGCCCAAGACGCTCCCGTCGCGGTGCATTGCGTGACGGCCGCACAGCTCGTCGTGACCGTCGCGGCACTGCGAACGGCGGGCACCCACCCGCAGGACCGCATCGAACACGCCGCGGTGGTTCCCGACGACAGCATTGCCGCCCTCGCGGACCTGGGCGTCACGGTGGTGACGCAGCCCAACTTCGTCGCCGAGCGTGGCGATCAGTACCTCGCCGACGTGCCTGCCGGTGAGCAGCACGAGTTGTGGCGCCTGGCTTCACTGAAGGACTCCGGGGTGCCGGTGGCGCTGTCCACCGATATGCCCTTCGGCGAGGCCGACCCGTGGGCCGTGATGCGCGCCGCGATCCGTCGCACCACCGGAGCCGGTGCTGTGCTTGGCGCCGACGAATGTGTCTCGGCGCGTGAGGCTTTGACGATGTTCTTCGGGACTTCTGACCGGCCGACGCAGCACCGCACCATAGCCCCCGGTCAGCCAGGAGACGTATGCGTGCTCGCGGCGCAGCCCGCCGAGGTGCTGGCCGAACTCGATGCCGGCATGGTCACCGCGACGATCGTCGGCGGCGTACCCACCCAATAGCCAGACCAGCACGCGTCCGTGACCACTCGGGTCATTGACGTGGGCGGGCCCTGCGGCTTACAGTCTGATTTGCAGAAACTATTTCTACATTACGGAAGATGGCCACCACCACAGAAAAGGGAGAAAGCAGTGCGCATCCGACACCTCGGAATCGTCGTCCAGGATCTCGAGAAGACCGCCGAGTTCTACGAGAACGTCCTCGGCTTCAAGCGCCTTGGAGACGCCCGTACTCCCGGCCATTACCCCGGCAAGGCGCTCGACCTCAGCGATGGCGAGGTCAATTACTCGCTGCTGCAGCCCAATCCGGACATCCAACGCTCCGAGTGGACCTACGGAGCGATGGGTCCCAACCACATCGGCGTGACTATCGAGGACACCGGTGCGGTGGTGACCGCGCTGAAGGACCGCGGCATCGAGGTCTACGGCGCCGAGCAGGCCGACCCGCCCCGGTTCTTCAAGTTCCGCGATCCGGATGGCGTGGAGGTCGACGTGGCCACGCCGGAGCGTGGCTGGAAGTTCTGACCGGCGGCTGCCGTGCCCGGGTCGTCCCGGGCCGGAGCCTGGTTGAGCCGTGGTTCGCCTCAAGGAACGTTCTCTCCCGCCACCGTGGCTCGTCGGCACCGTAACCTGCATCTTCCTGCTCCAGGTGGCGGTCACACTGGCACGCCCGGTGTCCACCTACCGGCTGCTGGCCCTCGGCGCCGACGGCACCACGCTGGGCCTGACTGCCGCGTGTTTCGCCGTGCCGCCCATGTTGCTCGCCGTCGGCTTCGGCCGGTGGACCGAGCGGCACCACCCCGCGGTCCTGCTCGGCGTCGGTCTCGCAATCTCCGCAGCAGCGGCGTTCGGCCTCATGTTCGCGGAGGCGATTCCCGCGTTGGCGATGGCCACCACGGCGCTGGGCATCGGTCACATGTCGGCCACCATCGGCGGGCAGAGCATCATGGCCCAGGCCCAAAGCACGCTGGCGCGAATCAGCCGGTTCGGGACGCTGACGACAGCGTCGGCGCTCGGGCAGATCATCGGCCCCGTTCTGGGCGGCGTGATCATCGGCCACAGCGACGAACCCAGCCTCGGTTCGACCTCGTCGGCTCTTCTCGTGGCGGGTTGGGTCTTCGTCAGTGCCCTGCCCGTGGCGGTGCTCGCGATGCGGACCCGGATCCAGCAGTCGACGGTGCGTACGGGCCGGGCCGAGAAGGTATGGGGGCTGTTGCGGCGACCTGGAATGCCTGCCGCGCTGATGACCAGCTTCTCGGCCAAGAGCGGCATCGATCTGCTCTTGGTCTATGTCCCGTTACTCGGTGCCGCCGTCGGGCTGACCTCTTCGCAGGTCGGAATTCTGCTCGGCATCAGCTCCAGCGGGGCGCTGTTGGCACGGGCAGCGACTCCCATCTTCGTCCGCCGCATCCCCACGCTGAGCCTCACGGTGGTCGCCACGGTGGTCGCGGCGACGTGCCTGCTCGTCGTCGGGCTGAGCCACCACCTGACGCCGATGATGATCGCAATGTCAGTGCTGGGCTTCGCGCTTGGACTGTCCCAGACGACGACGATGGACTGGGTGGTGAACCTGGTCGACGACACCAGCCGCGGGTCGGCGCTTGGCCTTCGCGTGGCGACCAACCGCGTCGGTCAGGCCTCCGTGCTTGCCGCGGCAGGCGCGGCATCACAGCTCTGGGGTGTCGAGACCGCCTTCGCACTGCTGGCCGCCGTCATGTTCGTCACCGCAGGAGCCGGCATCGTCAGCGCCCGCCGGACCCCTTACCCCGAAGGCGCCTGAGCGGCCGCCGGCGATTCAGGAGCCCCGGTGATGGTCTGGATCAGCAGGTCACCTATGCGCGAGACCCGTTGCGCACCAAGCCGGCTCGTGGGGGCGGCAACCGCGATGGCGGCGGGGCGCCCCGCAAAGTCCCGGAATGCGACAGCCACCGAACCTACGTCGTCCTCGGTCTCACCCGCGTTGACCGCGTACCCGCGCGCCCTGGCTCTTGCCACCTCTTTCATCAACCTCGCCTGCGTGGTGATCGACCGTTCCGTGCGAGCGGCGAACGGTTCGGCGGAGGTGGGGTACAGCTCGGCCACCTGCGTATCGGTCATCAGAGCCAGCAGCGCCTTGCCGAGCGATGTGCAGTGTGCGGGCGCAAGGGTCCCCGTCCTGGCAACCACCCGAAGTGCGCGCTCGGACTCCACCCCATCGACGTAGCGGACCTGGTCGCCTTCCATCACGCCGAGGTGGACGGTCTCGTCGAGTTCGGTGGCCAGGGCTTCCATCATCGGTCGAGCCTGCTCGCGCACGTTGAGGGAACCGACGACGGCGAGCCCGACCTCGACCAGTGCGGGACCCGCGACGTAAGCCCTCGTCACCGGCTCCTGCTGAACGAAACCGTGGTGGGCGAGCATGGCCAGCAGCCGGTGCGCTGTCGAGTGGGCGACCCCCAGATATTTGCAGGCGTCGGTCAACCGCACCTTCGGCTGCTCACGGAACAGCAGAAGAAGTAGTAGTGCGTTGTTGACGGATGCGATCGGATATGCCGGCCCGGTATCGCTCTCCGGTCGTATCTTCTGCATAGAAGAAGCCTACCGTCATCTGCCCTGGCATTTGCCGACCCGACACATCACGCCGCGTCGCCAAAGTGATGCTTGACACATCCGTCGCGCCCTCCTAGGTTTCCTATTACCAGAAATTGTTTCCGTCATGAAGACATCGACTCGCAAAGAGGTTCGCATGGATCAGGGCGTACAACCCACTGCTCAAGTCGGCGCCCGCCACGCCGACGAAGATGTGGAACGACACGTCGACCCGCCCACCGACAATCCGGTCGGCGCGGATGTCGACCACGCCCGCGACGAGCAGCTGACTCGCCGGGTCCATGTAGTACTGGGTCTGGTCATCGCCTGCCTTGGTGCCTGGCTCCTGTATCGCAGCCGCACTGAACTCGCGTTCCGCGGCGCAAACAACGAACCCGGCCCCGGCTACCTTCCCGTGCTGCTGACCATCGGTCTGATCGGCCTTGGTCTGGCCCTGTCGGCGGTCTGGCTGTTCGGAGCAAGAGCACGCGGCGGCGACGCCCCGACGCTCTCGCTGCAGCCCCGGGCGATGCTGCGCGCTTTCGTGGTGTGGCTGGCACTGGTGCTCTGCGCATTCCTCATCGAGCCGCTCGGGTTCCTCATCGCCGGGGAGGTGCTGGTGCTGCTGGTCATCGTCGTGATCGAACGGATCAGGTCCATCCCGCTGATCGTCGCGCTGCTATTGCTGCCACCGGCCATGTATCTGCTGTTCGACACCCTGCTCGAGGTGCAACTTCCTGGAGGCACGCTGTGGTACTGAATTACGCCGAGTGCCCGGCTGAAGTCGGCGCCCCTGGAGCCTGCCGATGAACGCGGTCGACGGCCTGCTCCAGGGCCTGCAGGCCGCGATTACGCCGACGAATCTGTTGTGGCTCGTCGTCGGATGCCTGCTCGGCACATTGGTCGGCATCCTGCCCGGCCTTGGACCACCGGCCACCATCTCCATCTTGTTGCCGTTGGCCACCGGGTTCGACCCGGCGACCGGTCTGATCATGATGGCCGGCATCTACTACGGCGCCAAGTACGGCGGCTCAACCACGTCGATCCTGCTGAATATCCCTGGTGAATCGTCGTCGGTGGTGACATGCATCGACGGCTACGAGATGGCCAAGCAGGGCCGCGCAGGAAAGGCGCTCGGGATCGCGGCGATCGCGTCGTTCGTCGCGGGCACGCTCGGGGTCATCGGGCTGACCTTCCTGGCTCCGCTGGCGGCCGACCTCGCCGTGAACTTCGGCCCGCCCGAGTACTCCGCCCTGATGGTCTTCGCGCTGCTGTTGGTGATCATGCTGGCGGGCGACTCGATGCTCAAGGGCTTCATCGCGATGTTCATCGGCTTGTTCCTGTCCACCATCGGCACAGACCTGTTCTCTGGCGAGCCCCGGTTCACCGGTGACTCCATCGAGCTTGCGGGTGGGATCGAGTTCATCGCGCTGTCCGTCGGCATCTTCGCCATCGGCGAAGTCCTGGTCAACATCGAGGACAAGACCGAAAAGAAACTGTTCAAGGTGCCCAGCAAGATGCGCGAGTTGCTGCCGTCCAGAAAGGACATCGCGAAGTCGACGCCTGCCATGCTTCAAGGCGGTGTCGTGGGCTTCTTGATCGGCATTCTGCCTGGCGCCGGGTCCACCGTCGCGTCGTTCGTCTCCTACATCATCGCGAAGAAGACGTCCAGGACGCCTGAGGAGTTCGGCAAGGGTTCGATCGAGGGCGTTGCGGCACCCGAGGCCGCGAACAATTCCGAGACCGGAGGTGCGATGGTGCCGTTGCTGACCATGGGCATCCCCGGATCCGGCACGGGCGCAGTGCTTCTCGGAGCCCTCGTGCTCTACGGGCTGAACCCGGGTCCGCTGCTCTTCCATGAACACGCCGATGTGGTGTGGCCGATCATCGCGAGCATGTACCTGGGCAACATCGCCCTGCTGGTGATGAACCTGCCGATGGTCCCGTTCTTCGCAAAGCTCCTCAATACGCCGTACAAGGTGTTGTACCCGGCGATCCTGCTGATCTCGGTGGTCGGTGTCTACAGCGTGAACTTCTCGATCTTCGACGTCGGCCTGCTGGTGGTGTTCGGGCTCCTCGGCTATGTCATGCGCAAACTCGACATTCCGCCGGCCCCTTTGGTGTTGGCGTTCGTGCTCGGCCCGATCGCCGAGAACTCGATCCGGCAGTCGCTGCTGCTCTCGGACAACAGCCCGATCATTTACCTGCAGCGGCCGATCTCGGCGACCCTTATCGCGTTGGCCGTCGTGCTGTTCATCGTCCTCGCGTTCGGGCGGACTCGAAAAGTGCGCGAACAAGTCATCGAGATCGACGCGTAACTCGCTTGACTCCAACGATTTTCACCAGGAAGGAAACGGACATGAGCCGTATCAGGAAACCAATGACCATCGTGGTCGCGCTGGTGGCGCTGGTGGCGCTTGCCGCGTGCGGGAGCTCGGGCAGCGGCGGAGGCGGTGGTGGTGGCAAGTCCGGGCCGGTGGAGGTCGTGACCCACAACGCCGTCGGCGGCGGGAGCGACGTGTTCACCCGCCAGATGATCAAGGTGATGTACGAAAACAAGATCATCGACACCAACTGGCCGGTCCGCAACGTCCCGGCGGGCGACTCCATCGGTGCGATGTCGTACATGGTCGAGCGCAAGGGAAATGCGGGGCTTATCGCTCAGGTCACTCCGACCTGGCTCGCTACACCGATGACCGTCGCGAACGCGAAAGTCACACTCGCACAACTCACCCCGATCTCGCTGGTGGCGACCGAACCCCAACTGGTCGTCACCAACGCCACGTCGCCGTTCAACTCGTTCGCCGACTTCGTAGCACGAGCCAAAGAGAGCCCCGACTCGCTGGTCCAGGCCGGTGGCTCCAGCACCGCCAACGACGCGTTGACGCGGCTGGTCCTGCAGGACTCCCTCGACGCGCGCTGGAAGTTCCTGTCCTTCGAAGACACCGGCTCGCGGATCACCGCGCTGCTGCGAAACGACGCAAACATCATGCTGGGCAGCGCTTCTGACGTTGCCGAGCAGGTGAAGGCGGGACAGCTGAAGGTGATCGCCGTCATCGGTAGCCAGCGTCTCGACGCGTTCCCCGACGTGAGCACAACACAGGAGCAGGGCATCGATTCCGCGAAGGTGCCGGTTCAGTTCCGCGCCGTGATGGGTGCGCCGGAGATGCCGGAAGACGCCGTACAGAAGTATCAGGACGACCTGACGAAGATGGTCGAGACCGAGGACTGGAAGAACCTCATCAAGGAAGACGGCTTGGTGACGCAGAACCTCCAGGACGACAAGTTCGCCGCATATCTCAAGGAGCAGACCGACATCGTCGGTGGCCTGCTGCAAGGGCTCGGCCTGAGGAAGGATCAGTGACCGCTGGCGGGCAGACATCGCTCCTGGCGAGATTCGTCGCAGAGCACGACGGCGAGCTGATACCCGAACCGGTCCGCCACGGGGCGAGGCGCGCGCTCGTCGACCACATCGGGGTGACGGTGGCCGGCTCGGCTGACGATGCCACCCGCCGCGTTCGCGAAGCCGTCACGAGTAGTGGTGGTGGTGGCGACGCGACGGTGGTCGGCGCCCCCGTCCGGTTTTCGCCTCCGTTCGCCGCCTTCCTCAACGCGTTCGCGTCGCACGTGCTCGACCTCGACGATGTCTACAACCCACCGGGCACCACAGTGCACGGAAGCTGCTCGGTGTGGCCCGCGATCCTCGCGGTCGCCGATACCCGGCCAGTGTCGGGGCGAGAGGCGCTTGCCAGTTTCGCCCTCGGGTTCGAGGTCGAGACGCGGGTCGCACACGCGGCGGGGCAGACGCACTACGACGTCGGATGGCACGTCACCGGCACCTCCGGTCATGTCGGAGCGGCGGCCGCCGCGGCCAGGACGATGGGGCTGGACCACAAGCGGGTCGAGCACGCGATCGCCGCCGGTGCCGCCCAGGCCGCTGGGCTGCGGATCATGGCGGGCAGCGATCTCAAGAGCATGCATCCGGGCAAGGCCGCGATGGACGGCGTGCTCGCGGCGACGTTCGCCGCGCACCATCTGACCGCGGGCGCCAACGCGCTCGAAGGCGACTACGGGTATCTCGCGGTGATGAGCACCGACCCGGCTCCCGAGAAGATCAGCACCGGACTCGGTGAGACGTGGAACCTCACCAGCAACGGCCACAAGCTCTATCCGAGTGGCTCCCTTACCCATCCGATGATCGACGGGGTGATAGCCCTGATGACCGCCGAGGACGTTGCGCCGGCAGACGTCACGGTGATCGACGTTCGGGTCTCCACCCCCGCGGCGCGTTTCACCGACAAGCCGCGGCCGACCACACCCATGGAGGCGAAGTTCAGCCTGCGCCACTGTGCGGCCGCGGCGGTGGCATTCCGGCGAGTCGGGACCGACGAGTTGGCCGCCGATGTCCTGACCCGGCCCGACCTGCTCGAGCTGCGCGACCGGGTGAAGGTCGTCGCAGACCCTGCGCTTGGGAAGCAGGACGCCGACGTAGAGATCACTCTCGCCTCGGGCCAGTCGCTGGCGATCCAGGTGCGCGGAAACCGCGGAACTCCTGCGGCACCGCTGGGCGACGACGAACTCAGTGCGAAGTTCCTGGGGCTGGTGGGCCCGGTCCTGGGCCCACAGCGCAGCGAACGGCTGTTGGCTGCGTGCTGGCGGCTCGACGAGCTCGCCGATGTTTCGGAGCTGCTCGTGCTGACCGTCCCGACTGCCGATGGCTGACATCGCGCTGGTTACCGGCGCAGGGAGCGGGCTGGGCGCCGTCATCGCCGAACGCCTTGCCCGAGAGGGACTTACGATCGCGGTGAACACGCGGGCACGCACGGAGGAGGCCGAAGCGGTTGTCGCCGCGATCCGTGCCGAAGGCGGCCACGCGTTCGCGGTCACCGCCGACGTCACCGACCCGTCTGCAGTGCGACGCATGTTCGAGACGGTGGCCGCGCACGGCGCGTTGCGGGTCCTTGTCAACAACGCTTCCTACCGTCCCCGCCAGAGCGTCATGACCATCACCGAAGAGGACTGGCATCAGGTCCTCTCCGTCACGCTCGATGGCGCATTCCGGTGCATCCGGTGTGCACTGCCCGCGCTCATCCCCGGCGGCCGCATCGTCAACATCCTCGGCCGCAACGCCATGGCAGGCGATCCCGAGCGGGTGCACCTCTCGGCGGCGAAGCACGGGTTGCTTGGCCTCACACTCGCGCTCGCGGCGGCGCTGCGGGGAGAAGGAGTGGCCGTCAACGCGGTGTCACCTGGGATAGACGCGGACGCCTCCGATGAGCATGTGCGCAGGTGCCGCGGCGAGATCGCCGATCAGGTCGCTGCGCTGTCCTTCGCGAATGCCGCGGATCTCACCGGCAGCGTCGTCACCGTCGACTGCGACGGTGCGCAGGTGGTCAGCGACTCTGCGGCGTCGTGAGCTCGAGCATCGCCTCGACGTCGCCGGTCTCGGCAAGCGAGAAGGCGGCGTCGGCCAGCTGCGACGCACGATCGCGGCCAAGTACCTCGTCGGCGAGCCCGTGGAACTTCTCGGCGAGTTCGTCGTCGGTGAGCCGGTTGCCCGGTGTGCCACGGGCGTGATCGACCCAAGTCTGTTCCGTCGCACCGGCTCCGGTGAGCGCGACGGCCCCGGCCTGGGTGTGCGGGACGTCGGCGTCCGGCACGACCTCGATCCGAGCCATCAGCGCCCGCACATCGGGACGGGCGACGGCTGTATCGGAGAACTGCGCTTCGCCTGCCCTGCCATCGAGCAGCGCGATGGCGCACGCGAACGTCACCGAGAACTTGCCTTCGAGGCCGGTGCGCGGATCGGTTTTGCCCGTGAGTTCCTTGACCAGCGGGTGCACCCGGAGCGTGATCTTTTTGATCCGGTCGGCGCTCAGGCCCTTGTGCACGGCGAGGTCGCGCACCGCGTCGATCGCCGGGTGGATGACGACTCCGCACGCGTAGGGCTTCACGCCGTTGTCGAAGATCTGCCACCGCTCGCCGAGCCCATCGACGAGGTCGGAGGGGGTGCTGGTCGCCGACATCACTGTGAACATCCCTCTGCGGCCCTGCAACGGATCCGGCGCGCCGGTGAATCCGCCCGCCGCGAGCAGACCGGCCCACACGCCCGAGGCGGCCGCGTGGCCGGCGTGGAAGGGTTTCGTCATGGTGCCGAACTGTTCGCGGTGACCCGCTGCCTGGGTCGCCGCGATGCTCAGGCAGTGCGTCGCGGTCGCGCCGGTGAGGCCAAGCAGCCTGACGGCTACCGCGGCAGACGCGAGGGCCCCCGTCGTGCCTGTCATGTGCCAGCCCGCGTCGTAGTGCTCGGGATAAAGAGCGTTACTTGCGCGGGCGGCGAGCTCGTAACCGAGGGAGTGGGCCGCCAGCAGGTCGATACCCCGCGACCCCCGCAATTCGGCCAGTGCCGCGCCCGCGGCATACAGCGGCGTCGTCGGGTGCAAGATCGTCGGCACGTGTGTGTCGTCGAAATCCAATGCATGGCAAGCGATTCCGTTTACCAACGCGGCGTCTGTCACGCGGAGCCGGTGACGGGTGCCGAGGACGGTGGCCTGGGGCTCACCGCCAAGCAGGCGAGACTGCGCCACTGCGATGCTCGCTGCGGGTTCGGCGGCACCGGCGATGGCGAGGCCAAGGTGGTCGAGCAGACAGCGGGTGCTCTCATGCAGTACCTCGGCGGGCACGTCGCGGGCGTCGGTGTTGATCACGAAGTCGAGCAGGGTCCGTGTCTCGACGGAGGTCCGGTCGTCGTAGTCCGACAGTGCAGTTCCCATGTAGTCTGTATAACAGAATTTCTTTCCGTATTACAGACTGAGGCGGACGGGTGACAGATGACCACTCGGTGAGCCAGGCGCTCGCCGTGTTCGCAGCGGGGATCAGGTTCGACGATCTGCCCGCCGGCGTCGTGCACCAGGCGGTGCGCTGCATGGTCGACTGGCTCGGATGCACGATTTCGGGCTCCGCGACACCGGAGTGCGGCGGAGTCCGCGCGGGGATCGCTGCGCTCGACAGCGGCGAAGGGGCGCGCTCGGCGGGCATCGTGGGTACCCGCCAGCGCGCCGGCGCCGGTTACGCGGCGCTGGCCAACGGGATAGCCGCACACGTTCTCGATTTCGACGACACCTTCAACCCGGACCAGACGACCATCCATGGCAGCGCTCCGCTGTGGCCTGCCATCACCGCGGCAGCTGAACTCGTGCCGGTTTCCGGCATGGCCGCCATCGAAGCGTTCGTCGCCGGTTTCGAGGTGCAGACCCGCGTCGCCGTGGCGGCCGGACCGGGCCACTACGACGCGGGTTGGCATGTCACCGGCACAGTCGGACACATCGGGGCGGCGGTCGCCACGGCGCGGCTGCTGGACCTCTCCCCGGATCAGGTGCTCGCGGCGCTGGGGACTGGCGCCACCCAGGCGGCGGGGATGAAGGTCGTCTACGGGTCGATGGGAAAATCGCTGCACGCAGGCAAGGCCGCGATGGACGGACTGCTTTCGGGCTTTCTCGCACGTGACGGATTCACCTCGAGCACCGAGTCCATCGAGGGGCACCGCGGGTTCCTGCACCTGTTCTCTCCAGAGCCCGCGCCGCAGCGAGCAGTCGAGGGGCTCGGCGAGACCTGGTACCTCCCTGACGACGGCTTCAAGCCGTACGCCTGCGGCTCGCTCACCCACCCGCCTGCGCAGGCCCTTCTCGAGTTGCGGTCCGAGCACGGTGTGAGCGCTGCCGACGTCGTGTCGGTCGATGCCTACGTGCACAACTACGTGAGAACCACGACCGGATTGACCGAGCCGCGCACGGGACTCGAGGGGAAGTTCAGCATCTATCACGTTCTGGCAGTCGCGCTCGCCGATGGCGCCGCTCTGCTCGACCAGTTCACCGACGAGCGCGTCGCCGACCCGGCACTGGCCCGGCTACGCGAGCGGATCTGTGTCCATACCGAGGCAGCACAGACGAAAGACTCAGCACGCGTCGTGCTGACACTGCGGGACGGTCGCACGCTCGAGCGCGAGATCGCCCACAATCTCGGCACCCCCGACAACCCGATGAGCGACAGGCAACTCGAGGACAAGTTCCTCGCGCTGGCCTCACCGGTCGTCGGACAAGCCGGTGCCGAACGGGTCGCGGCGACGTGCTGGAACCTCCTCGAACTCGACGACATCAGCGCTGTCGTTGGCCAGACTGTCCCTGGCTAGCCCTGGACCGTCGGCCGGACGGTGAGGTCGCCGATCTCGACGTCGGTGGGCTGGTCGATGGCAAACGCGATCGTCTCGGCCACCGCGTCGGACGTAAGCCCGAAATCGTCCATATTGCGCCGGATTTCGTCCCGCAGGGCTGGGTCGTCGATCGTGCCGTCGAGTTCGGTGTTCACGAATCCCGGCGAGATCGACGTGGTTCGCACCGCTCCGTCGGTCGACTCGAGGCGCAGCGTTTCCAGCACCGTCCTTACCGCGTTCTTGGTGGCCGCGTAGACACCCATGCCCGGGGTGATGCGCAGTCCCGCGACAGACACCGTTGTGACGAAGTGACCATGGCCTTGTCGCTGGAATACCGGCAACGCCGCGGCGATTCCGTGCAGAACCCCGCGCAGATTGACGTCGATCATCGAAGACCAACCGTCGACGTCGAGGTTCGACAGTGGTCCGATCTTGCTGATCCCGGCGTTGCTGACGAACACGTCGAGCCGTCCGAACTCCGAGACCGCCTTCTCGACGAGCCGTTGTACGTCAGCGAATCGCGTGACGTCGACGGCGCAGGTGACGGCGGTGCCGCCGGTGTCGCGGATATCGGCGGCGATCTGCTCGAGCCGGTCGGTGCGGCGAGCGCCGAGGACAACGGATGCCCCACGCCGGGCGAGCACACGGGCCGTCGCCTCGCCGATCCCACTGCTGGCCCCGGTGACGGCGACGACCTTTGACGGAATCAATGCCATTGTTTGCGCTCCTCGGGCTAAAGTGGACACGTGTCCTCTTACTGCTCCACCGTAGCGGACACGTGTCCGCTTAGCCAGGTGGGCCGATGACGCCACCGCGCCGCCGCAGCGATGCGCAGCAGAATCGAGCGCGCATCCTCGATGCCGCTCGCCACTACGTTGTCGCGTCAAATGACCTGAAGCTCAACGAGATTGCCAAGGCGGCGGGCGTCGGCCAAGGCACGCTCTACCGCCACTTCCCAACTCGGGAGGCCCTGCTCGCGGAGGTCTATCGAGCGGATGTCGAGGCGCTGGTGGCCGCCGCGCCTGACCTGCTGGCCGAACACGAGCCGATCGAGGCGTTCGCCCGGTGGCTTCGCAAGGTCGCGGAGTACGCCAAGGTCAAGCGAGGTGTGTTCGCCGCCGCGACGGCGGCGGTGCGAGGCGACCTGGCAGGCCACAGCATCGGGCCCATCGGCGATGCGATTACCGCGCTCCTGGATGCCGGCAAGGCACACGGGCAGATTCGCGACAACGCCGACGCCCGCGACGTCATCCTGCTGCTCGGCTTCCTCACCAATCTGGACGAAGCCGAATGGGACCTTCGCGCTCAGCGCCTGCTCGACATCATCCTCGACGGACTACGCCACGCCCCGAATACGGGCGGCTAGGCCGCCGCGGGTGCGAACGCTTCGCGCAGCACCGCGCACTGGCTGTTGAAAAACGACTGCGACACTTCGGCTTTGGGCACAATGCCGTCGAAGCCGTGAAATGCGCCCGACACCACCTCGACCTGGCACGGCACCCCCGCGGCCCGCAGCCGTTCGGCGTAGGCGAGGTCCTCGTCGTGAAACAGGTCCAGCGTGCCGACCCCCATCCAGGCCGGCGGCAGCCCGCTGAGATCCTCGCGGCGCGCGGGAACGGCGACGTCGGGATCCGCGTCGGCCAGATAGCACGCCCACCCGAACTTGTTGCTGGATTGGTTCCACAGCCGGTGTCCAGGATTGTCGAGGTCGTCGCGGTCCACGGTGCGGTCGTCGAGCATCGGATATACCAATAGCTGTGCGGCCAAGGGTATTTCGCCCCTGTCCCTGGCCAGCAGGGCAAGCGCCGCGGCAAGCCCACCGCCGGCGCTGGCACCCCCGATGGCGACCCGCGCCGGATCGACCGACGGTAGTCCGACCAGCCACGCCAGCGCCGTGTAGCAGTCCTCCAGCGGCACCGGGTAGGGGTTCTCGGGCGCCAACCGGTAGTCAACGGACGCCACCGTCGCGCCCAGTTCGCTGGCGAACCTGCGGCACAGTTGGTCGTCCTGCGCGGCGCTGCCGATCAAGTACCCGCCGCCATGGATCCACAGCAGCGCGGGTCCGGTCCGGCTCGGACCGGTCGGACGGTAGAGCCGCACTCCGACACCGGACGTCAGGGTCAACACCTCGACGTCGTCCGGGGTGTGGCGCCCCATCAGCCTGGTGGCCAACCGCACGATCGGCAGCGTCGCCGGTGTGATCACCTGTTTGGGGATGACGCGGGCGACGCGGCGCAGGTCGGGATGGAAGTCGATCGGGGGCACTCCACCAGTATTACCTGGTCCAGATGCGGGATGGCTTTCCGGCCATCAGATCGCGGGCAGGCAGCACCTGCACGCGCCACGGGTCGAGGCGCAGCACGCTGAACTTCGGATCGTGCGGCCCCGTCCAGAACTGACTCGGCTGGTACCCGACCCCCCGCGGGCTGCCATGCCGGTACATCTCCCAGACCGCCTCCGCGGTGTCGGGGTCGTCGACCCAGCTGGCGACGGTGTCGAGGTAGGCGGCGTCCTCCCGCTTGCTCCAGTACGCCGTCCCGACGTGTGGGTTGTTCGCGATGTGTGAGGCCTTGATCGGTGTCTTGAAGGTGCCAAGCCAGCCCACCGGCTCCGGCAGGTCGAGTTGCCACACGACGATCAAGGCCCTTGACCGCGGACGGCCCTTGCGGTCGACGGTTGTCATGGTCGTGTAGACGCTGTCGGAGATGATCGACGAAACGTCGCCGCGGATGTCTTCGAACGTGGTCATGGACGTACTCCGATCGTGTCGATGGTCTCTGCGAGATACGGCAAGCCGTCGGCCCCGTGGCCGTTGTCCGAGGTGTGCCGCAACAGCGCCGAAATCGCCTCGGCGACAGTGGTGTCGACGCCGAGTGACGTGCTGGTGTCGATCAGGTGCTGGGCCGCATCGATGTAGACGTCGATCGTGCCGTCGTCAGGAGTGATCGAACCGGTGCGGATCTGCGCTTCATGACTGCTGAACTGATCGAGCACGAAAGGCCAGTAATCACGGATCACGGACGGGAAATTCTCGGTGCCGATGCCCTGGCGGCGCAGCAGCGCGGTGGCCTGATACGACGCGGTGAGAAAGCCGAGAATCATGCCGAGAACCGCTGTGTCGTAACCGGATGCAATGGCCGGATCGGCGCCGAGGAACAGCGGTTTCCCGAAGGCCGCCAACACATTTCGCGCGTCGTCGAACGCCTCCTGGTCGCCACTGTAGAAGAACGTGGCGCTCGGTTCGCCGACGAGCCGGGTGCCGCTCATCGCCGCACCGTCGAGATAGCGGCCGCCGCGGCGGTGGACCTGGACGGCGAGGGCAACGGCGTCGTCGGGCGTTCCTGACGACAGGTTGACGATGGTGCGGCCGCTGACGTTCGCGGTGTCATCCAGGATCGAGCGGACGTCGGCGTAGGTGCTGACGGCGATGACGACGACCCGTGACGACCCGACGAGGCCCGCGATCGTCGGCCGCGGCGTCGCACCGGCGTCGACAAGGTGCCGGGCCTTGCCAGGCGTCCGGTTCCACACCGATGTGGCAATGCCGTGGTCGAGGGCCGCGGCGGCCAGCGCGGCGCCAAGTGCGCCCGTGCCGACGAACCCGAGCGTGTGTGCTTCTGCCATACCCACCACTGAAGCGTCGAAATTCGGGACGGACAATGCCTGATACTCCCCATTCGATACGCATCCGTCCCACGACGGCTACAGTGGACGCATGCCCGATGCCCTGGCGACGCTTTTCGAGGACGCGTGCCCGCAGGCCCGACACATCGACATCGATATCGACGACTGGCAGCTGGACCTGACCCAGCGTGCGGCCTTGCACGTCGTCGTGCCGATCGGTGGGGGCGCCTTGGTGGGGGACCGGTCGGTCAGGCCCGGCGACGTCGTGGTCGCTACGACGGCGGTGCGTCTGCGAGGTGATGCCGCACAGCCGAGGCCGCGTCATCTCGTCGTCGGCACCTACGACGTCGGCGGGAGCGTGTGCGAACGGGCGTTGACGGGCCTGCCGGAGGTGATCGTGGCAGGCGCAAGTGGTCACATGTCGGTGCTCACGGAAATGCTCACGATCGAGAGCCACGAGATGAGGGCGGGCCATGACGCGATCGTGATCCGCGTGCTGGATCTGCTTGCCGTGACCGCGATCCGGGACTGGATGGAGGCCAACCCGGACGTCTCGCCCGCATGGGTGAGTGCGCACAAGGATCCGGTGGTGAGCCGGGCGCTGCAACTCATCCACGACAACCCGGCCGCCACCTGGACGCTGGAATCGCTTGCGCAGAAGTCGGGTTCGTCGCGCTCGGCGCTGTCCCGACGGTTCAGCAGGACGTTGGGGGAGTCACCGATGGGCTACCTGACGTGCTGGCGGCTCTGCCTCGCCTCGGACCTGCTGCAAAAGACCGACGTGCCGTTGGCCGCCGTCGCCGCGCGCGTCGGCTACGCCAACCCGTACGCGTTCAGCGCCGCGTTTCATCGACAACACGGTGTCCGGCCGGGAGCGCACCGCCGCCACTATCGGTCGGTCAGCAGTGCCTCGAACGCGACGCGGTCGCCCCTGTAGAGCGCGCGGACACGCTCGATGGGCTGGCCTTCGGTGTCGAGCGTGCGGCGGTTCAACAGCAGCGCGGGCATCGCGGTCGTCGTACCCAACAGCTCGGCTTCCCGCGGTGACGGCAGCGCGGTCTCGACCCGCTCGACTGCCGATCCGAACTGCACACCCATCGCCTTGATCGCCCCGTACAAGGACGTCGTCGGGTCGAACGTGTCGGTCAACCCGGCGAAGCGGACCTGCGGCAGATACGTGCTCTCCAAACCGATCCGCTGACCGTCGGCGAGCAGCACCCGTTCCAGGTGCATGACGCCGTCACCGGGCGAAATCGAAAGGGCCTGCGCCATATCCGGCGTCGCATCGACGGTTTCCCATGTCACCGAAAGGCGGCCGGGAACCCGCCCGCGCTCGGCAGCGCCTTCGGTGTAGGACCGCATCGACAGCGGCTGAATGAGTTTGGGCTGCGACACGACGGTGCCGCGGCCGCGCCGTTCTATGCGGCCCTCGACGAGCAGCTCGTGCAGGGCCTGGCGAACGGTCTCGCGAGAGACCCCGAACCGCACCGCCAGTTCCCGCTCCGGGGGCACGGCATCGCCCTCGGCGAGCTCGGCAAGGATGTCGTCGACGGCCGTGCGCACCAGGTACGGCTTTGAGAGTCGCTGTGGCGCGCTCACCGGGAAACCCGTTGTGCCAGCACGCGTTCGGCCACAGTGAGCACACCGTCGATCGGCAGCCCCGTGCCGTCGGGGTCCTTGGCCGCGTCGTCGTAGCGTCGCAGCCGCAGTGCGTCGGGCCACCAGGGGTGGTCGACCAACGACGGGTCCACGGCGGGACCGCCCTGGTGGCGCAGCGAGTCGACAGACGTGTCGGACAGTGCCGCGGCGTATTCGGCGTCGGTGAGTGCCAGGTAGCGCTTGGCCGCGACGTGGGCACCGGCCAGCCAGCCCACCCGCTCGCCGAACCGGGGGGTCAACCAGTCGCGGGCGGCAGTGTCGTGGTGGCGAATCCAGTCGCCGCCGAGCAGGGGGCTGTGTCCAAGGTCGTGCAGCGCTGCGGCAAGGACGAGTTCGTCGTCGGCGCCGTCGTCGACGGCCCTGGCCGCGGCCTGCAGCGCATGGTCCAGTTCGTCGACCGCGTCCTCGTCCCACACGCCGCGCAGCGACTCCAGCAACGCACCGACTTCCTCGACAGCGGGCATGGGACGACCGTACCAGGAATTGGTCTATACCAATTCTTAACCTGTTGTTCTGCCTGCCAACACCGGCAGGTCGTGACCCGGTCGCGGGCGCTGGGCATGGTCATGCGCCATGCGGGTGACGATCGTCGGTGGCGGCATTCTCGGCACCGCGCACGCGGTCGAGGCGGTGCACCGCGGCCACCGGGTGGTCCAGCTGGAACGCGAGGCAGAGGCGCGCGGCGCGACGGTGCGCAACTTCGGCCTTGTCTGGGTATCCGGTCGGGCCCGCCCCGAGCTGAGCATCACCCTGCGCTCGCGCGAGCTGTGGGAAGAGCTCGGCGCACAGATTCCCGGCATCGGCTTCCGGCCATGCGGATCGCTCACGCTGCTGCGCACGCCGAGGGAAGTGGCCGTCGCAGAAGAGGTGGTGGCCCGCGCCGACGCAGAAAGCCGCGGCTTCACCTTCCTGGAGCCCGACGACGTGCGCGCGCTGAACCCGGCGCTGCGGGGTAAATACCTGGCAGGCCTGCACTGTTCGCGCGACGCCGCCGTCGAATCGCGCCAAGCGCTGCCCGCGATCCGTGCCCACCTGGCAGCCACCGGCAGGTACACCTTCCGGCCCGGCACCGAGGCGAGATCCGTGGACGGCACCGCCGTCACCGACGACCACGGCGATCGCCACGAAGGCGACGTGGTGCTGATATGCACCGGTGCGGCGCACGGCGGCCTTGTCCGTGAGATCGCCGGCGATCTGCCCATCCGAAGGGTTCGGCTGCAGATGATGCAGACCGAACCGCTCGGCGAGCCCCTTACCACGGCCATCGCCGACGCCGACAGCTTCCGCTACTATCCCGCATTCGCCGGCGACGCCCTGGATGCACTGCGGCGCAACGAGTCCCAGGAACCAGTCGCAGGCGAGCATCACATGCAGCTGCTGTGCGTGCAGCGACTCCACGGCGGCCTGACAATCGGCGACACCCACGAGTACGCCGAGCCGTTCAACTTCGACGTGTCCGACGAGCCCTACGCCTACCTCGTCGACCTCGTCGAGCAGTTCCTCGGCCGTGCGCTTCCCCCGATTCGCCAGCGGTGGGCGGGCGTCTACAGCCAGTGCATCGACCCCGACCAACTGGTGTGCCGGACGCAGCCCGACGACGACGTCTGGGTGATCACCGGTCCTGGTGGCCGCGGCATGACCCTGGGGCCTGCCATCGCCGAACAAACGGCCGACCTTATCGCGCTGTAACACCGAGAACTAGAGGAAAGCCTATGCAAAGCAGCAGTATTCAGCTTGCCGTCGTGGACATGGCCGGCACCACCGTCGCCGACGACGGGCTGGTCCTCGCGGCGTTCGATGCGGCCGCGACCGCTGCGGGACTCGCGGAATCGGGTGCCGAGCGCGATGAGGCCAGGCGGTACGTGATCGACACCATGGGCCAATCCAAGATCTCCGTCTTTCGGGCCCTCTTCGGCACAGAAGAGTTGGCGCAGCACGCCAATGCCGAGTTCGAGCGCACCTATTCCGCCCTCATCGACGAGGGCAAGGCGGCACCGATTGACGGTGCGGCCCAAGCGATCACCCGACTTCGCGAGGCCGGCATCCGGGTGGCCCTCAGCACGGGCTTCAGCGGGACCACGCAGGAGAAGCTGCTGGCAGCGCTCGGCTGGCAGTCGCTGGCCGATCTGGTGATCGCCCCGGGGGACGGTGTGCGGGGACGTCCGTACCCCGACCTGATCCTCACCGCGCTGATGCGCCTCGGCGTCGACAGCGTCGTCAATGTCGCCGTGCTCGGTGACACCAGCAGTGATGTCGAAAGCGCTCTGCGCGCCGGTGCGTCGATCGCCGCGGGCACGCTCACCGGGGCCCACGACGAGCGCCAACTCCGCAACGCCGGAGCCACCCACGTCGTCGCCTCGGTCACCGAGTTCGCCGATCTCATCCTGCCCGCCTGACCCGACCTCACCCGAAAAGGATTGACCTCAATGACCTCTCGTCCTCACCGCCACGTACTCAAGGCCGCCTCGGTTGCCGCCGGAATCACGCTCGCGCTGTCGGGGTGTTCTGGTTCGGACTCCGGGTCGGACGCCAAAACCGCGCAAGGCTTTCCGGAAACGTTGACACTCGCCGCTGTGCCAGCCGAGAACTCCGCTGACCTCAAGGCCAGCTACGACCCGCTGATCAAGCTGTTGGAGAAGGAAACCGGCGCCAAGGTCGAGTTCGTCCAGGCGTCCGATTATGCGGGCGTCGTCGAGGGCATGATCGCCGACAACGTCGACCTGGCATTCTTCGGTCCCTTCGCCTACGTCGTGGCGGGCATCAACGGCGCAAAGATCACCCCGCTCGGCGCGGTCATCGGCGAGAAGGGCGAAGCGCCGGGATACAAGTCATACGGCCTGGCCAAGTCGGACAACGGCGGGGTCAACGGGTTGAAGGACTTCGCAGGCAAGAAGGTGTGCTTCGTCGATCCCAGTTCGACCTCGGGTTTCCTCTATCCCTCTGCGGGTCTCATCGAGGAGGGGGTGATCAAATCGGGCTCCGAGGCCGACATCTCGGCCGCGATGACCCCGATCTACGCGGGCGGTCACGACGCGTCCGCATTGGCGATCGCTTCGGGAGACTGTGACGCCGGCTTCGCGTTCGACACCATGGTCGACAAGACCATGATCGAGAAGGGCGACCTGAAACCGGGTCAGCTCAAGACCGTGTGGAAGTCGGAGACCATCGCGGGCTCCGTCTTCGCCGCCAACGATTCGCTGGGCCCAGAGGCCATCGAGAAGCTCAAGACATTGTTCACGGAGAAGGTCAACGCCGAGGCGCTCGAGGCCGATGGCTTCTGCGAGGGCGACGGCTGCCTGATCACCGACGAGCGCGCGTGGGGCGTCGTCACCGCGGCGGACTCCGATTACGAGGGCGTCCGCAAGGTCTGTCAGGTCACCGGCTCTGAGAAGTGCAAGGGCTGACCGTGAGCGCCACCGACCTGCACAACCCTGGCGTAGCAGGCGACGACCTCGTCGTCTCGGTCCAGAACGTCTCAAAGAAGTTCGGTGACAACCTCGCCCTCGACGATGTCTCGCTGGACGTGTATCGCAGTGAAATGGTTGTGCTGCTGGGGCTTTCGGGGTCGGGAAAGTCCACACTATTGCGCTGCCTCAACGGCCTGCACCCGGTGACAGCCGGCACCGTCGAGGTCGGAGGGACTCGCGTCGATGAGGCGTCACGTGCCCAGCTTCGGGCGCTGCGCCGCAACGTCGGCTTCGTGTTCCAGCATTTCAACCTGGTCGGCCGGCTGAGCTGCCTGGAGAACGTGCTCATCGGGGGTCTTGGCAAGCTGAAGTTTCCGCGTTACGGGGCGCTGACCTACCCCAAGAGCATGCGTGCGGACGCGCTTGGACATCTCGATCGTGTCGGTCTCGCCGAGTTCGCCGAACGCCGCTCCGACACCCTGTCCGGCGGGCAACAGCAGCGCGTGGCCATCGCCCGCACATTGATGCAGGCGCCGGGCCTCGTGCTGGCGGACGAGCCGGTCGCGTCGCTCGATCCCGAAAACGCCGGCGTGGTGATGGATCTGCTCTTCCAGATCTGCATCGAGGAGAAGCTCACCGTGGTGTGCACGCTGCATCAGGTCGACCTCGCCCTCGGCTGGGCGCATCGCCTTGTCGGCCTGCGCAACGGCCAAAAGGTGCTCGACCGGCCCGCGGTCGGCATGACACGTGACGAGGTGATGGCGATCTACCAACGCGTAGACCCCACGGTCGCCGAACCCTCGACGCGGGTCGCAGGCACGTCGTGAGCACGACGCTTCAAGAGCGTCCCGCCCAACCGGATTCACCCAAGCGCGGGCGCAGCCGCCCGCCGCTGCCCGGCATGCTGCCCACGCTG
The DNA here is from genome assembly GCA_963711755.1 of uncultured Actinomycetota bacterium. Lineage (GTDB taxonomy): Bacteria > Actinomycetota > Actinomycetes > Mycobacteriales > Mycobacteriaceae > Mycobacterium. Next base: position 713,635 of record CAVQFK010000021.1, on the reverse strand, counting down.
GTGGTGACGGCTCTCATCGCAACACTCGTGTCCGCGTGGTACATCGAATTCGCGCCTGCCACCCTGCTGGACGGGCTCGACGAGGTCGGCAGGCTGCTGGACCGGATGTTCCCGCCACGCCTTGATGATCCCGGCCGTATCGGGTACCTGGCCTTCGAGACGCTGCTGATGGCCGTACTGGGCACCGTACTTGCCGCGATCGCGTCGGTGCCCCTTGCGTTCATGGCCGCCCGCAACACCACCCCCCATCCCGCGATGTATGCGGTCGCAAGGGCCTTCATCACGTTCTGCAGGGCCATGCCCGATCTGCTGTTCGCGGTGCTCTTCGTGCGCGCGCTCGGGATCGGGGTGCTGCCAGGCATCCTCGCGCTGGCGCTGCATTCCATCGGCATGCTCGGCAAGTTGTTCGCCGACGCGATCGAGCAGACCGATGCAGGCCCGCGCGAAGCGGTGCGCAGCACCGGGGTCGGATACTTCCGCGAGATGCTCAACGCCGTTGTACCACAGGTCATCCCATCCTGGATCGGCACGTTCATCTACCGCATCGACATCAACCTGCGCATGTCGGTGGTGTTGGGGTTCGTCGGAGCGGGCGGAATCGGGTTCGCGCTGCAGGACGCATTGCGCGGCCTGATCTACCCGCGGGCGCTTGGCATCGTCCTTGTCATCCTCGTCATCATCGCGGCGATGGAACTGGTTGCGATCGGTGTGCGACGCATGCTGCTGACCCCGTCACAGTCCAATCCCCGAAACGACCGGATCGCGCGATTCGTGTTCTCGTTCAGCCTGATCGGGCTGACGATCCTGGCGCTGGTGGTGTTGAAGATCAACCCGGTGTCCCTGCTGACATGGGTGGGCCCGTCGGTCGAGGTGTTCGCAAGGATGATTCCGCCGAACTTCGACGCGCTGGGCAGCGACCTGTTCACCGCGGCTGCGCAGACCGTGGCGATCGGTGTGGTGGCCACCGCGATCGGCATCGTGCTCTCGATCCCCTTCGGCATCGTCGCGGCGAGAAACGTCACGCCGCACCCGAGCGTGTATTGGTTTGCCCGCAGCTGGATTCTGCTGGTTCGCGCCGTCCCGGAGCTGATCCTTGCGGTGGTCTTCGTCGCCGCGCTCGGGCTCGGTCCCATCGCGGGTACGTGCGCATTGGCGATCGGATCGATCGGGTTCCTTGCCAAGCTGGTCGCGGATTCCATCGAGGAAATCGACCCGGGCCCGATGGAGGCCGTGCGCTCGGTCGGCGGCGGGTGGTCGAAGACGTTGTTCTCCGCCGTCATACCGCAGGCCATGCCGTCCATGGTCGGCTCCAGCCTCTACATGTTCGATGTAAACATCCGCACCTCAACGATTTTGGGCATCGTCGGCGCGGGCGGCATCGGCTATCTGCTGTTCGAATCGATCCGCACGCTGAACTTCGACGTCGCGGGCGCGATCGTGATTGTGATCTTCGTGATCGTCTACGCCATCGAAAGGTTGTCGGGATGGATCCGTTCGCGCCTCGTGTGACAACGGCCGCGGTGTGGGTCGGCACCGGCGTTGAGCTACAGAAGGTCGAGGTACCCGACCTCACCGACGGCGACACCCTGGTGAGGGTGCGGTTGGCCACGGTGTGCGGCAGCGATTTGCACACCGTGTCGGGGCGGCGCGACGCGCCATGTCCTTCGGTGCTCGGCCACGAGGCGGTCGGAGAGGTCGTCGCGCTCGGAGATCACAACCAGCTCCGCGTTGGCGACCGCGTCGTCTGGTCCGTCACCGTTGCGTGCGGTCAGTGCGATCGGTGCGGTTCGGGCCGGACCGCCAAGTGCCACACCGTACGCAAGGTCGGCCATGAGCCCTTCGACGGCGACTGGCCGTTGTCGGGGGCGTACGCCGAGCACATCGTGCTGCCCCGCGGCATCGCGGTGGTTCGGGTGCCCGCCACGATGCCCGACGCGGTCGCGGCCCCAGCGGCATGTGCGACGGCGACGGTGATGGCCACCATGGAGGCCGCCGGTGACATCGCCGGGAAACGCGTGCTGATCTGCGGTGCAGGCATGCTGGGCTTGACCGCGGCGGCGGCGTGTGCGGCGGCAGGTGCGCGTGTGCGGGTCAGCGACATCGAGCGATCGCGGCTGGAACTGGTCGACGGCTTCGGCGGCACACCGGATTCCGGGGGACCCGTTGACACCGCCATCGACTTCTCGGGCTCGCCGGAAGCGATCAGCGGTGCGCTTTGGCGGCTCGACGTCGGTGGCGTGCTGGTTCTTGCCGGCTCGGTAATGCCCGGCCCTGCAGTGCCGATGAACCCGGAATCGGTTGTGCGGCGATGGTTGACGATCACCGGCGTGCACAACTATGAACCGCGCCACCTGGCGCAGGCGGTCGAGTTTCTCGGCGAAACGCGTGATGTATACCCGTGGGCTGCACTGGTGTCAGAACCGGTCCAGCTCGACGACCTCGCCCGCGCTTTCGAACCGGCGCCGCCAGGCAAGCTGCGCGCGTCGGTCGCGCCATGAGGCCGCTTTTCTGACAACCGTTGTTTTCACGGCTGGATAGTTTGCTGACTGCCATGATGGCCGTGTGTCTTTAGGAGTTGTCAGTCGTTCGGCGGAGTTCCGCGCGATTGCTGACTTTCTGACCAAGGCGGAAGCCCGACCCACCGGCCTGCTCATGCAGGGTGATGCGGGGGTCGGCAAGACGACTCTCTGGCTGGCCGCGCTGGAGCAGGCCCGCGCAAGGGGATGGCGTGTGCTGTCCGCACGGGCGTGGGAAGCAGAGTCGGTGATGGCCTACGGCACCGTTGCCGACATCCTCGGCGACGTCCCCGCCGATGTGCTCGCCGCACTGCCCGACGTGCAGCGCCTCGCGATGGACCGGGTGCTCTTGCGCGACGTCGCCGGGAGACCGCCCACGGACCAGCACGTGGTCGCCGCGGCCGTGCTTTCGGTCGTCGAGACCCTGGCAAGGGACACCCCGGTGGTCATCGGAATCGACGACCTGCAATGGCTCGATCCGTCCAGCAAAGCGGTGGTGGCCTTCGTCGCCAGGAGGCTGAGGGGCCGGGCGGGCCTGGTGCTGACCGAGCGATCGGAGTCCGAGTTCGACAGCGTGATGTCGTGGCTACAACTGGGCTCCGTGGATGGGATCGGCCGGATCAGGGTCGGCCCGCTGAGCCTTGGTGGCCTTCACGAGTTGTTGTCCGCGCGCCTCGGGCGGTCGTTCCCCCGGCCGACCATGGTGCAGATCGCCGAGGTGTCCGGGGGCAACCCCTTCTACGCCCTTGAGTTGGCCCATGCGCTCGGCAGCCAGTCACCAGGTGTGCAGAAGGAACTGCCTCGGACGCTGACCGATCTGGTGCGGATGCGGGTCGGAGACCTCCACGCCGACGCCCACGGCCCGCTGCTGGCCGCCGCGTGCGTCGCCGATCCGACTGTGGAGATCGTCGCGGGGGCCACCGGTGCCACCGTCGAGCGCACCACCGCTCTCCTCGAAAAGGCCGAGAGCAAGGGCATCGTCGAGATCGTCGGCAACCGCGTCCGGTACCGCCATCCACTGCTGGCCCACGGGGTGTACACCGACGCCAGCCCGGCGCGCCGCCGCGAGATGCATCGTGCGCTTTCCGAGGTGGAGGTTTTACCCGAGCTGAAGGCCAGGCATCTGGCGCTGGCCGCGTCCAAGACGGACCCGGACCTGCTGAAGGCGCTTGACGACGCGGCCGACGCGGCGCGGGCCAGGGGCGCTCCCGCGGCGGCGGCCGAACTCGCCGACCTGGCGATCAGCCTCGGAGGGGGCGAGCCGTATCGCCGGATGCGGGCGGCGGATCATCACCTGCGCGCCGGTGACACCGAGAAGGCGCAGGCCGTCCTCGAGCCTGCCCTTGCCGAGTTGCCTCCGGGCACGTTGCGCGCTCTTGCGCTGAATCTGCTTGCCGGAATCCGGATTTACGACAACACATTCGCCGAGTCGGCGGACCTGTTGAAGGCCGCGCTCGATGACGCGGAGTCCAATGCCGCTGTGCTGGCAGGAACCCTGCTGATGCTGGCGTTCGCGCAAGCCAACGCTGGTGAGTACGGCGAGTCGTTACAACATGCCCGCAGGGCGGTGACGCTTGCCGAGGAGATCGGGTTTCCCGGGTTGATCAGTCAGGCGATCGCCAACTGTGTGACCGTCGAGGCGCTCTGCGGCCACGGGGTCGACGAACCAAATCTGTTGCGGGCGCTGGAACTCGAGGATCACGACAGCGACGTCCCGATTCCGTTTCGCGCCAGCGCGACCGCCGCCCAGGTGTTCGGGTGGTGTGGGCGCCTCGATGAGGCGCACACCCATATCCAATCGCTGCGACGACGCTGCCTCGAGCGCGGTACCGACAGCGACATGATGTTCGTCGCGGTGCACAACACATTGATCGACATCTGGCGCGGCGCGCTCGCGGAGGCGGCGGAAGTCGCCGAAGACGCGATGGAGCGTGCCCAACAGTTGGGGGGCGATCACCCGCTGGCCATCGCGGGGATCGTCCGCGCCGCCGTCGCCGCCCACACTGGTCGCGAAGCCGATGCCCGCGCGTATGTGAGCGAAGCCCTTGAGCCTGCGCGGCGATGCGGATCCCCGGGCATCGAGGACTGGCCGCTGATGATCCTGGGATTCCTGGAGGTTTCGCTCGGCAATCACGCCGCCGCGGTGAAGGCACTGCGGTCCCCGCTGTCCCGATTCGGCACCGTGCCGCCCGGCACCGAGCTGATGACCACCTGGTTTGTCGCGGATGCGGTCGAAGCCCTTGTTGCCGTCGGCCGGTCCGACGAAGTCGAGCCGGTGATCGCGAAGCTCGAAGAAAACGGTCGCAGGCTCGACAGGTCGTGGATGCTGGCGATCGGGGGCCGGTGCAGGGCCATGGTGCTGGCCGCCAGGGGTGACCTCGACACCGCCGAACAGGCTGCGCGCCAGGCCCTCGTCGAACACGACCGGCTGCCGATGCCGTTCGAGCGCGCCCGCACCCAGCTGCTTCTTGGGCAGCTTCAGCGTCGGCAACGCCAAAAGCAGCCAGCGGCAGACACTCTCGGTGCTGCCCTGCGGGCGTTCGAGCAGCTCGGCAGTCCGCTGTGGGCGGCCCGTGCGCGGGCGGAGCTGGAGCGAACCAACGTCGCCCCTGGCGGCCGCGACCTCGCGCTGACCCCGTCGGAGCGGCGCGTCGCCGAGCTGGCGGCAACCGGGATGACGAACCGTGACATGGCGGCCAAGCTTTTCGTCAGCGCGAAGACGGTCGAAGCCAACCTCACCAAGGTCTATCGCAAGCTCGGCATCCACACCCGGGCCGAACTGGGCGCGTTGATGGGCGAAACAGACCAGTAAGCCCTCACGCTCGCCGAACGTGGATTACCCGCACGCCTGTTGCGAGACGAGCGTGTCTTGACTCCACACTCGTCGCCCGGTTAGACGGGCGCACCGGTGAGCGGCGAAATGACCACACCGGGTCCCCGCGGGGTGCCGCAGCCCGGCGAATCGACGACGGCCGTGCGGTCGCCGGACAACGTGCCGTTCGCATTGGGTGTCAGTGTGTAGGTGACGGTTGCGGGCGCGGTCTGGCCTTCGCACGTCCAGCCGAAGTGCTGCTCGGACCGCCACTGCGTGCCGGTCCATCCAAAGTCGACCGGTTGGTTCTGCGCGACGAGGCTCGAGCGGGCGATGCACCGCGCCTCATCGCACGTGGTGGCGAAGGTGACTTCACTGGTAAACGGGATTGCCGGAGCCGGCGAACCGTTGAAGGTCTGCCTGTCCAGCGCACGGTTCAACAGGTATCGGCCATTCAGGGGCATGGGTTCGTCGGCATGACCGGTAGGCGATCCCGGCTGCGGAGGCTCGGCAAACGCTGTCGCGGGCGCGAGGGCTATCCAGGCGCTCAGTGCGATCCCGACCGCCAGTAGCCCGCCGCGGCGGATGTAGCTGGCAAAACCGTCCACGCCCTCAGTGTGCGCCGACACCGGCACGCGAGGAATCGGGTGAAACCCTACATCTGCCGAGCGAACCCTGTTACTTGAGCAACGGATCGCGCGGCAGGCCAAGAATGCGTTCGGCGATGGTGTTGCGGGTGATCTCCGACGTGCCGCCCGCAATGGTCATCGCGCGGTTGCCGAGATAGGCCTGCATCAGCGTCGGGGTTTGCCCGACGACGGCCGCCGAACCCGCAAGCTCCATCGCCAGCTCGGTCAGCCGCTGGCCGGCCTCGGCCACCAGCAGCTTGGTCACGTTGCCCTCCGGCCCTGGCTCGGCCCCGGCGATCGCGCGGGTCACCCTGCGCAGGTTCAGCAGCCGCAGCGTGTGTGACTCGGCGATGACCTCGCCCGCCCTGCGCACGCTCTGGGCGGCGACGTCGGCGGGTGCACTGTCGAGCAGCTTGATGAGGTCGTCGGTGGTGAAACCGGTTGCGCCGCCAGAACCGCCGCCGATCGAGATGCGCTCATTGCCGAGCGTCGCGCGCGCCACCAGCCAGCCCTTGTTGACGTCGCCGACGACATCCTCGTCCGGGACGAAGACGTCGTCGAAGAAGACCTCGTTGAAATGGGCATGTCCGGTCAGGCCCTTGAGCGGATTGACCGTCACGCCAGGCGCTTTCATGTCGACCGCCATCATCGTGACGCCTGCGTGCTTGGGGGCGTCGGGATCGGTGCGCACCGTGGCAAGGCCCCATTGGCAGATATGCGCAAGGCTGGTCCATACCTTCTGGCCCGTGATCCGCCAACCGCCGTCGACCTTCTTGGCCGATGTGCGCACCGCGGCGGCGTCCGAACCCGCGCCGGGCTCGGAGAACAGCTGACACCACATCACTTCGCCGCGCAGCACCGGCTCCACCCAACGCTCACGCTGATCGTCGGTGCCGGCCTGGGCGATGGTGAGGGTGACCCAGCCGGTGATGCCCATGTCCGGGCGCTTGATATCGGCGAACTCCTCCTCGATCACCAGCTGCTCGAGCACATCGGCGGCCCGCCCCCACGGCTTGGGCCAGTGCGGCACCAGATAGCCGGAGTCGACAAGGAAGTCGCGTTGCTTCTCGGGCGCCAGCGACCGTAGCGCGGTGACGGCTTCGCGCGCCTTGTCGCGGTGCTCCTCCGCCTCCGGCGGCAGCGTGAACGACGCGCCATGGGCCTGGCCGCTGCGCTGCGCTTCGACGACGTCCAGCAGGGGATCGGCACCGTCAGCCATGATCGCGGCAAGCGTGCGGGCGCGGCGCAGGTACAGATGGGCGTCGTGCTCCCACGTGAAACCGATACCGCCGTGCAGTTGAATGTTGTTCTGCGCGTTGAAGATCTGCGTGCGGATCGCATGCGATGCGGCCACCGCCGCCGGGAACCACGCGCTGTCCAAGTCGTCGGCCCTCGCCGCGTCCCACGTCGCGGCCGTGGTCTCCTCGGCGTTCACCAGCATGTTGGCGGCGTGGTGCTTGACCGCCTGGAAGGTGCCGATGGTCCTGCCGAACTGCTCGCGCACCTTTGCGTACTCGACCGCCATCTCCAGGGTCGACCAGCTGACGCCGACGGCCTCGGCGGACGCCAAGATCCGAAACACCGTGCGCGCCTTGCGTGCAGCGCCGCGCAGCACTCGGTCCTCGGTGGCCGTGACACCGCGCAGAGCCACCGATCCGACGCTGCGGGTGGTGTCCATCGACTCCAGCGGGGTGACGGAGACCCCATTGGCGTCAGCGTCTATGACCACCACGTCCTCACCCGCGGCGATCACCAGGACCGCGGCATCGGGTGCGCCCAGCACCGCGGGACTCTCGCCGGTGACGACGAGATCGGCGCCGACTGTCACATTGCCCGACAGCGCGAGCGCTCCGACGGTAGTCCCATCGGCCAGCCCGGGAAGGAGTTGCGCGCGAAGGGAATCCGTTGCGCAGCGATCGATCACCAGTGCCGCCGCCACACTCGGAAGGAAGGGGCCGGGGCACAGTTCTCGGCCCTGGGCCTCCAGCACGACCGCTAGTTCGGCAAGGCCGAAGCCCGAGCCGCCGTGCTCCTCGGCGATAGCGAGACCGGTCCACCCCTGTTCTGCCGCCGCCGACCAGATGTCAGCGGGATGAGCCGAGCCCTCATCGAGTGTGGCGCGTGCGGCTGCTCGGCTGTTCAGCCGGCTCAGCTGCCCGATGGCGGCCTCGGCCAGGTCGTTGTGTTCCTCGGAGATGGCTAACGCTGACCTGGTCACAGTGGTGGTCCTCTTCGCAGTTGACGGTCGTCAACTGAACCTAGCCCATCAGACGAAGAGGGCGAACAGGGCCGCCGCGACCGCGAAGCTCACCACGGAAAGGATGGTCTCCAGCACCGTCCAGGTCTGCAGGGTCTGCTTGACGGTCATGTTGAAGTACTTCGCGATGATCCAGAACCCGCCGTCGTTCACGTGGCTCAGGATGATGGAGCCCGCCGCGATCGCCATGGCGATGAGAGCGACGCCCATCTGCGAGTAATTGCCCTCGGCCACCAGCGGTGCCACGATGCCGCCGGTGGTGACGATGGCCACCGTCGCCGAGCCCTGCGCGATGCGCAGCCCGCAGCTGATCACGTAGGCCAGCACGATCACCGGCAGTCCCGCTGCCGACATGGTGTCAGCGAGCGCGTCGCCGATTCCGGTGGCCGAGATGACCTTTCCGAAGAACGCGCCCGCGCCGACGACCAGCAGCAGCATGCCGACGGGACGCAGCGACTCGCCGGTCAGCACGCTGAGTTCCTGCACGCTCGCGCCGCGCCGGACGCCGAGGACATAGAACGCGATAAGAACCGCGATGAGCAGCGCGACGGCCGGGGTGCCGAAGAACGTGAGCACCTGCAGCAGCCCGGAGCCCTCGTCGAGCAGCATCGTGCCGAACGTCGCGCCAAGAATCAGGACCAGCGGTACGGCGATGATCGCGACGATCGTGCCGACCGATGGCTCAGTGGTGGCGACCGTCCGACGGGTTTCCTGCACGACAGTTCCCGAGCCTCCTGTTGAGGACGACGGCTCGTTGTCGTCAGGACCGCTGTCGCGTTCGACGAGGAACTCCGGCGGCACCTCCACAATCACGCGCTTGCCGATGTACGTGCCCCACACGATGCCCGCCGCGATGAAACCCGGGATGCCGCAGACGAATCCCATCAGGATCAGCCACCCGAGGCTGATCTCGAGCAGCCCGCCAAGCGCGACAGGTCCGGGGTGCGGAGGCAGGAACGCGTGGGTCATCGACAGGCCTGCCACCATCGGCATCACGTACAGCACCAACGACTTGCCGCCGCGCTTGGCCGTCACATAGATCAGCGGCGCCAGCACGAAGATGCCGATGTCGAAGAAGACCGGGATGCCGAAGATCAAGCCGAGTAGGCCCATCGCGACGGGGGCGCCGCGTTCGCCGAATATGCCGAGTAGCTTGCGTGCGAGCACGTCGGCCCCGCCGGATCGTTCGAGGATCGCGCCCAACACGGTGCCGAGCCCGATGATGACCGCGATGTGACCGAGGATGCTGCCGAATCCGGTCTCCAGCAACGAATCACCGCTCTTGATCGCGGTCCCGACGATGTTCTTGACAGGAAGGCCGGCGGCCAGGGCCAGCCCGAGGCCGGTGAGCAGAAGGGCGATGAACGGCTCGAGCTTCACCTTGATGATGGTGAAAAGCAGGATGGCGATGGCAAGCCCGCAGAGCACCAACAGCCCAGGCGTTGTGGTGCGAAGCCATTCGACGGCGGATGTCATGACGAGGCCTTTCGGTTCAGCGATTTGACGAATGTCGCAGCACGAGACGCGATCTCGGACCAATTTCCGGACGCGACGAGCTGTGGCGGGACGACGTCGGTGCCCGCAGAGACCGCGACAGCACCGCGCGCCAGGAAGTCTGCCGCGTTGCCGGCGTTCACCCCGCCTGAAGGAATCAGCGCGACGTCGGGGAAGGGGCCGCGCAGGTCCTTGAAGTAGCCGGGGCCGAGCGCACCGGCCGGGAAGATCTTCACCGCGGCCGCACCGAGATCCAGCGCCACGAGCACCTCGGTCGGCGTGAATGCACCCATGATGACGGGGACCGAGCTGTCGGTGGCGACCGCGGCGACGTCGGCCCTGACGCCAGGGGTGACAAGGAATCTGGCGCCCGCATCGATGGCGGCGTGGGCCTGGTCCGCGGTCAGCACGGTGCCCATGCCGAGCACCGCATCAGATCCGGACGCCGCACGCAGGTGGTCGAGTACCCCTGGTGTGGTGAACGTGAGCTCGACCGCGCGGATGCCAGCCCGGGCAAGGGTGTTGGCGAGGGCAGCCGGGTCCGGGATCTCGGGTGCGCGCACGACCGTGAGCGCCCGGTCCGCGGTAATCGTGGACATTGCGCTCATCGGGTGTGCTTCCTGGTGGTGTCCATCCGCAGGGCGCGACCGGCCAGTCGTCCGGTGGGCTTGCCTTCGTCGATGGCACATTCGCCGTTGACGATGACGTGGCTGATTCCGCGTGCCTGCTGTTTGGGTTCGGAGAAAGTGGCGGTGTCGGTGACCGTGGCAGGATCGAGCAGTACCAGGTCGGCGGCGTATCCGGCACGTACGAAGCCACGGTCGGCCAGCCGAAGCCGTTGTGCGGCACGGCCGGTCAGGTGGTTGACGCACTCCTCGAGGTCCAGCAGGCCCACTTCGCGGACGTAGTGACCGAGGTAGCGGGGGAACGTTCCCCATGCGCGGGGGTGCGGCCGTTCCCCGACGAGGATCGCGTCGCTGCCGCCCATGTGCCGTGGATGCACCATGATGGCGCGCACGTTCTCTTCGTGGCCGACGTGCTGCAGGATGCTGGTCGCCAACTGGTCGCGTAGGAGCAGGTCGAAGAACACCTCGACGGGAGCCAGTCCCCGGTCGGCGGCAATGGCGTCCACCGTCTTGCCGACGTACTCGTCGAGGTCGCTGTTGGCCACGCCGCTGATCTGGATGGTTTCCCACTCGACGGTGACACCGTGGCAGCCGTCGGAGCCGTTCACGTTGACGTCCTTGGTGATTCGTTCACGGGCCTGCGGATCGGCAAGGCGGTCCAGCGCCGCATCCGGGCCGCCCGACATCGCCCAGCTTGGCAGCAGGGCGGACAGGGTGGTCGAGCCCGGCAGATAGGGATAGGTATCCATGGTGATATCGCAGCCGTCGGCGATCCCGGCGTCGACCATGTCCAGGAATTCCTGTGCGCGACCGCGGTTGACGCCGAAGTTCATGGTCGCGTGCGTCAGGTGAAGTGCGCAGCCGGTGGTGCGGGCGAGCTCGATCATCTCCGCGTACGCTTCGAGCGCACCGGCGCCGTAGGACCGGGTGTGCGGTGCGTAGAACCCGCCGAACTCGGCGACCACCGTGCACAGTGCGGCCAGTTCCGCGGTGTCCGCGTACATCCCCGGCGTGTACGTCAGCCCACTGGACATGCCGACCGCGCCCTCGCTCATGCCCTGTGCGAGCAGTTCCTGCATGTGCGTGATCTCGGCGGGCGTGGCGGGCCGTTGGTCGGCGCCGACCGCGAGCAGGCGCAGGGTGCCCTGCGGCACCAAATATGCGGCGTTGGGTGTGATGCCCTGATCGAGCCGGTCGAGGTAACCGGCGATGCTGCGCCATGAGAAGTCCAGATCGCTGGGATTGCCGTTCCACCCGGCGATCTGCCGCCGGATCAAGCCAAGCGCAGCGTCGTCGATCGGCGCGTATGAGATGCCGTCCTGGCCGATCACCTCGGTGGTCACGCCCTGGCTGATCTTCGGGAAGTGTCCTGGGTCGGTGATCAGCCGCAGGTCTGAATGCGCATGCATGTCAATGAATCCCGGTGTGAGCACGCACCCCGGGGACGGGTCGATCACGCGGTCGGCACCCGAAACCGTACGTGGGCCGGCTATTTCGGTGATCCGGCCGCCGTCGACGACGACGTCCGCGCGGTACCTGTCCGCGCCGGTGCCGTCGACGACATCGACGTCTCGAATCAATAGGTCGGTCATGGGCGTTCCTTGATCAGAAGAAGGTGTGGATGAGCTCGACGATGCGCGGGTTCGTGGCGTCGGCGTCGTCGACGACAGGAATCAGCCGCCACTTGTCGAATGCGGTGCACGGATGGGAGAGCCCCAACCGCACCACGGTGCCGACGGGGACGTCGTCGGCGGTACCGCCGGGCAGCCGAAGGAAGGCGTGCTGATCGTTGAGCGCGGTGACCTCGCTCTTGCCGAGTGTCCCGGTACCCGACACGCGTTGCGGCACAGGCATTCCCTCGTCGAACGGCAGATCGCGTTTGCCCGCGTCGAGCAGGGCGAGCTCCGGTTCTGGCCGCGAGACCGTGCGTGCCCAGCCGTGCATCGCCGAGCGCAACGGACGTTCGACCCTGCCGGGTATCAGCGGCGAGATGCCTGCGTAGAACCCGTCGTCGTGGATCACGTAGGCCCCAGAGCGCAGCACCACCGAGGTGCCGGCTTGCTCGGCAGGCAGATGCGCCAGCTGTTCGACCACCACGTCCTGGTACGCGCTTCCGCCCGCGGTGACGATCGAGCCCGCGCCGTAGAGGCCCGCGGCACCGAGCTGCAGATGCAGCTCGCCCATCCGGTCGAGGTAGGTACGCAGTGCCGAGAGCCCGGCCGGCTCGCGGTCATGACTGAGCGCGCCCTCGTATCCGCCAACCCCGGCAAGCGTGAGTCGTGTCGACCGGTGGACCGCCTCGGCGACCGCGCGGGCCGACTCGACGGTGCGCGCGCCGGTGCGCCCGTGCGGCCCGCCCAGTTCGACGATCACGTTGACCGGCCGCCCATTCGGGGCCGACGCGAGCACGCCGTCCATCAGCTCAACGGTCTGCACGCTGTCGGCCCAGCTGAAAAACTCGAACGAAGGATCCGCATGAAGCTCGGCGGCCAGCCATCTCAACGCCACGGGATCCACCACGGCGTTGGCCAGCATGATCCTGCCGACTCCGAACGACCGGGCCACCTGCACCTGCCACGGCGTGGCAAGGGTGATGCCCCACGCCCCCGCGTCGAGCTGGCGCGACCAGATCTGCGGCGCCATCGTCGTCTTCCCGTGCGGGGCCAGCTCCACCCCTGACGACCGGGTCCACTCGGCCATCACTGCGACGTTCGACTCCATCGCGGCCCGCTCGACCGTCAACAACGGCGTCGACAATTGGTCCAGCCTCGGCCCGCCCGCCAGAAAGTCGCGCACGGTCTGGCCCCACGCCTCCTGGGGAAAACCCTTGTGCTGCGGGCCCAGTATCTGGTCGTCCAGCGCAGCCACGGCGGCGATATCCACAGCCTGACCTCCTACGTTGCGCGATATGCAATAGACATTGCGTAATCTGTCTACCGCGGTTAGTCTGCAACAGACCGGAAGTGACCGCAAGTGCCCGAAGGGGATTGATGTGATTTCGCCGACACCGGCCCGTCCGAGGGTGGTCACCCTCGGCGAAGGCCTTGCGGTGTTGGTCGCGCGGCCGGGACCACTGGAAGACTCCGCGACCTTCGACCGGTCGGCAGGTGGCGCAGAGGCGAACGTCGCCACGGTGCTGGCCCAGCTGGATGTCGACGCCGGTTGGATCTCCCGGGTCGGAAACGACGGGTTCGGCCGTTATCTGGTCGGCCACCTCGCGCGCAGGGGCATCGATGTCGACGCTGTCGTCGTAGACCCAACGCGCCCGACGGCGCTGTACGTCAAGGAACGTGGCGGCGGCTCCTCGGCGGCGACCGACCTGGCCGAAGGCGAGAGTCGGATGCTGTACTACCGCACCGGATCCGCCGCGAGCGCGTTCTCGCCGGACGACCTCACCGCCGCTGCGGCCACCCGGTTGCTGAACGACGCTGCGCTGGTGCACATCACCGGCATCACGCCCGCACTGTCGGAATCGGCGGCCCTGCTGACCGACGAACTGGTCTCGATGCCGCGGCGTGGCAGGTTGGTCAGCTTCGATGTGAACTACCGGCCCGCGCTGTGGGCCGCCCGGGCGGCCGATGCGGCCGACGTGCTGGCGCGGGACGCCAGGCGCAGCGACATTGTCTTCGTTGGCGCCGACGAGGCACTGACCGTGTTCGGAACGGACGACCCGGCGCGGCTGCGGGCGATGTTCGCAGAACCCGAGCACCTGATCGTCAAGAACGATGCGCACACGGTCACCGGGTTCTGCGGCGACGAGCGGGTCGACGTGCCCGCGCTGCGCCTTGACGTGGTGGAGCGGATCGGTGCCGGGGACGCATTCGCGGGCGGCGTCCTCGCCGGCCTGCTGCACGGCCTTGGCCACGAGGCGCGGATCCGGCTCGGGCATCTCTGCGCTGCCGCGGCGCTGACGGGCCACGGCGATATCGCGGAGTTGCCGCCGCGCGCACGGCTCACCGAACTCGCCGCGCTGGATTCGGCGCAGTGGGCAGCACTGGACTACGCGACGACGGGACACGTGAGCGCATGAGCCAGTCGCTTTCTCGCGCGTTGATCATTCTCGGCGAGCTCAGTGAGGGCCCGAAATCCCTTGAGGATCTTGCTAGCCGGCTCGACGTGCACAAGTCGACGGTGATGCGACTGCTGCGCACGATGGAGCCCGAACGCGTCGTGCGGCGGGACCCCGGCCAGCGCTACGTGCTGGGCTCGCGGCTCTTCGAGCTCGCCAACCGCGCGTTGGAGCACCGCGACGTGCGGACCGTGGCGCGCCCGCATCTGAGCACACTGAACGCCAGCACCGGGCAGACCGTCCACCTGGCCACGTACGAGTCGGGCGAGGCGATTTACATCGACAAGTTCGATGCGATCCAGAGTGTGCGGATGTACTCCCGCGTCGGGCGCCCCGCCCCGTTGCATTGCACCGCGGTTGGCAAGGTGCTGGTCTCTGGCAGGCCCCGGTCGGAATGGCGGCAGATCGCCGAGCGCATCGACTACGTGAAATTCACCGAGCGCAGCATCGACTACGCCGGCGGCATATCTCGCGGAGCTGGAACTGGTTGCGACCCAGGATTTCGCGGAGGATCACGAGGAACACGAGAGCTTTGTCAATTGCATCGGTGTCCCCGTGCGCGACGGCACCGGTGCCGTGGTGGCCGCGGTGTCGATGTCCGTGCCCGACCTGCTGCTGTCCCACGGGCAGGTGCTGGCCGCTCTGCCGCAGGTGCGCGCGGCGGCCGACGCCATTTCAGAAGAGCTCGGCTGGTCCCCGGCCGCTTAGACCACAAGAAAGGTTCGACATGACCGACAAGGTTGCCGTCTTCACGCCTGAGGCTCCCGCCCCTGCGCACACCTTCTCCCAGGGCGTGCGCAAGGGACCGTTCGTGCAGGTCTCCGGCCAGGGGCCGGTCGATCCCGCGACCAACGAATATCTGCATCCCGGAGACGTGGCGGCGCAGACCACCCGCACGCTGCAGAACGTCAAGGCGATCGTCGATGCCAGCGGCGCGACCTTCGACGACGTGGTGATGCTGCGGGTTTACCTCACCAAGCGCGAGGACTTCGCGGCGATGAACGACGCGTACGGCGACTTCGTCGCGGCCAACACCAGCGGCGCAGTGCTGCCATGTCGCACAACGGTTTTCACTGGCCTGCCACGCGAAGAGATGCTTGTGGAGATCGACGCCATCGCCGTCGTCTAGCCAGTCTGGCCGGTCTGGCGGCGAACGTGGATTACCCGCACGCCTTTCGCGAGACGAGCGTGTCTCAAGTCCACACTCGCCGAGCCGCGGGCACCTCGCGAGGCGTACACGCGGGTCGTAGAATTCCGCGCGATCACGACCCTGGTGTACGTCTCGCGAGCGCGGATGCGACCCAGGTCACAGCTGATCTTGAAAGTGTCATGAGTAGACATCTTCCAAATGTTGTCGTTTGGGAATCCCCGTGCGGGGTACAGTCGCGCCATGACGGCACGACCCGACATGTGGACGCGCGCGAAGTGGTTGCTGCGGGCCGGTCCCGCCGACTACGTGATGGCGATGAGCGTCGCGTCGGCGTCCATCCCTGTCATCGGGAAACACCTTGAGCCGCTTGGCGGTATGACGGCCATGGGCGTGTGGGGATACCGCCACATGCCGGACTTCCTCGGTGCCACCGCGAAATCGTGGTTTAGCCCTGGCAACGCTGAGGTGCGCAAGATCGAACGCGACGCCACCCACGCGGTTGCCGATGCCGCGCTGCGCGGCGTGGTGCGCGCCGAGGACCTGGACATCCAGTGGCCGGCCCCGGAGGGCGCCCCACCGCTGTGGAAGCTGCGGCAGCAGCGCCGCAACGTGTTCCGCACCTCGGTGCGGTACGGCAGCAACCCTGCGCAGCTTCTCGACGTGTGGCGGCGCAAGGATCTGCCCGCCCAGCCAGCACCGGTGCTGATCTTCGTGCCCGGCGGCGCGTGGATCCACGGCAGCAGGATGCTGCAGGGGTATGCGCTGATGTCGCACCTTGCCGAGCTTGGCTGGGTCTGCCTGTCCATCGACTACCGGGTGGCGCCTCACCATCGGTGGCCCGCCCACATCACCGATGTGAAGACGGCCATCGCGTGGGCCCGCGCCAATGTCGACAAGTTCGGCGGCGACAGGAACTTCGTCGCGGTGGCCGGCTCTTCTGCGGGCGGGCACTTGGCGGCCCTGGCCGGACTCACGATCAACGACGAGGAGATGCAGACCGAGCTGCCCGAAGGTTCTGACACCTCGGTGGACGCCGTCGTCGGCATCTACGGGCGCTATGACTGGGAGGACCGCTCCACCGCCGAGCGCGTCAGGTTCATGGACTTTCTCGAGCGCGTCGTCGTCAAGCACACGAGCTCGCGACACCCGGACATCTTCCGCACGGCCTCGCCGATCGCTCGGGTGCATCCCAAGGCGCCGCCGTTCCTTGTCGTGCACGGGACCGGCGACACCGTCATTCCCGTGGCACAGGCCCGCAGCTTCGTCGAGCGACTGCGCGCGGTGTCGCATTCGGTGGTGAGCTACATCGAGTTGCCGGGGGCAGGGCACGCGTTCGACATGATCGACGGCGCCCGCACCGGGTCGATGGCGACCGCAATCGGACTGTTCCTCAACCAGATTCACCGAAACCGGACACTCGTCGGGGCCAAGCGGGTTATATAGCCTCCACGTAGGAGGGGTTGCGGTGAAGAGGCTCAGCGGGTGGGACGCGGTGCTGCTGTACTCGGAGACGCCGACGGTGCACATGCACACGCTCAAGCTGGCGGTGATCGACATCTCCGAGCTGAAGGGCCGTCAGTTCGGCATCGACGAATTCCGTCAGGTCATTAACGGTCGGCTCCACAAGCTCGAGCCCTTCTGCTATCAACTCGTCGACATCCCGCTCAAGATGCACCACCCGATGTGGCGGGAGAACTGCGAGGTCGACCTCGAATACCACGTCCGGCCGTACCGCATCGACAGCCCCGGCACCCGCCGCCAGCTCGACGAGGCGGTCGGCCGGATCGCCAGCACCCCACTGGACCGAAGCAGGCCGCTGTGGGAGATGTATTTCATCGAAGGATTGGCCAACGGCCGCATCGCAGTGCTTGGCAAGATCCACCACGCGCTCGCCGACGGAGTCGCGTCGGCCAACCTGCTCGCGCGCGGGATGGATCCCGAGCAGAGGACGCAGGCCGACCGCGACTCCTATGCCGTCGAGCCTGCGCCGACCAAGGGCGAACTCGTGCGGACGGCGATCGCCGACCACGTGCGGCATATCGGCCGGCTGCCGGGGGTGATGCGCTATACGGCGCAGGGCATCAGCCGGGTGCGCAAGAGTTCGAAGAAGTTTTCGCCGGAGCTGACCCGTCCGTTCACGCCGCCACCGTCGTTCATGAACCATCGCGTCGACGCGCAACGCAAGTTCGCCACCGCCACCTTGGCACTCGCCGACGTCAAGGAGACGGGCAAGCATCTTGGCGTCACGATCAACGACATGGTGCTGGCGATCTCGGCGGGGGCGCTACGCCGGCTGTCGCTCGAGTACGACGGCCACGCCGACCACCCGTTATTGGCTTCTGTCCCAGTGAGTTTCGACTTCTCGAGGGAGCGCATCTCGGGCAATCGCTTCTCCGGCGTCATGATGGTGGTACCCATCGAGCTCGACGATCCACTCGAGCGCGTCCAGGCCGTGCACGACGCGGCGGTCGACGCCAAAGAAACGCATAACCTTATGGGCCCGGAACTGGTCAGCCGCTGGTCGGCGTACTTTCCACCCGCGCCTGCCGAGTGGTTGTTCCGGTGGCTGGCAAGCAAGGACGGCCAGAACAAGGTGCTCAACATCCCGATCTCGAATGTGCCCGGCCCGCGGGAGCCCGGGCGCGTTGGCGGTGCGCTCGTGACCGAGCTCTACTCTGTCGGCCCGCTCACGACCGGCAGCGGCTTGAACATCACTGTGTGGAGCTACGTCGATCAGCTCAATATCTCGGTGCTTTCCGACGGCGCCACCTTGCTGGATCCGCATGAGCTGACCGACGCGATGGTCGAGGAAATCATCGAAATCCGCCGTGCTGCAGGTCTTCCCGAAGAACTGACGGTCGTCGAGACCGCGATGGCGCCGTAACCTACTCCCGCGACAGACGCAAAAGCACCCGACACGCCGGCGTAAACGGTGCTTTTACGTCTGCTCGCGCACAGAAGCGCTCATCGAGACCGCGATGGCGCCGAAACTCGCCCAGTGGCCAGTTATGTCACGCTTCGGGCGATTTAGTGTGCGATAAGTGGCCATTCGACGCCACACCCCGCTTGGCGTGCACCCAGGACAGGAACTCCTCGACCGCTCTTGCGGTGTAGTGCGCCCTCGGCGAGCCGTAGTAGAAGTCGAACGCGTGCTGGGCGTGCGGAATCTCGGCGTACGCGACGGTGGACGTCGACACCTTGCGAAGCTCCTCGGCGAACTCGCGGCCCTCGGGTACCGGAATTATCGAATCATCTTTGCCGTGGAGGATGAAAAACGGTGGGGCGTCGGGGCGTAACCGATTGATCGACGACGCGTCCGAATACACCTTTCGATTCTCGGCGAAGCGCTTCTTGACCACGAACTTCTGCAGGAAGGCGATGAACTCCTTGCGCCCAGAGCCCTGTGTGGACACCCAGTCGTAGCGCCCGTAGATCGGCACGGCGGCCACCACCGAGGTGTCGGCGTCCTCGAAACCCGGCTGATACTGCGGATCGTCGAACGTCAGCGCCGCAAGCGACGCGAGGTGCCCGCCCGCCGAACCGCCGGTGATCGCAACGAAATCGGGGTCACCGCCGTAGTCGGCGATGTTGTCCTTGATCCACGCCAGTGCGCGTTTGACGTCGACGATGTGGTCGGGCCAGGTGTTTTTGGGGCTGACCCGGTAGTCGATCGAAACGCACACCCAGCCGCGGTCTGCCAGGTGGCTCAGCAGCGGATAGGCCTGCGGGCGACGCATACCGATCGCCCATGCACCGCCTGGCACCTGCAGCAGCACCGGCGCCTTGCCGTCACGGGGAAGGTCGGTGCGCCGCCAGATGTCGGCGAAGTTCACCCGCGGATGCGGGCCGTACTGAACGATGCCCGCCTTTTCGACATAGCGACGGCGGATCAAATCGTTGGGCGGCACGCCGATGTACCTGCGGCGCCGTGCCGGTTGCGACTGCGCGGCCACGGATTCGTAGTCGTCCCCGAGCGCCTCGCGCAGCGGCTCCTCGAAGTGTGGCTCCGACGCGACGTTGCGGCGGTGGATCAGCCACAACAGTCCCCACGCGATCGCGGTGAGTAGCAGGGCAATTCGGCCGCGCGGCCCCTTGAAGTCGCCGCGCACACCGCGCCGGAGCGCGTCGAGCATCGAGCCCGCCATGTACAGCGGCGACAGCTCGGTGGTGGACCAGCCGAACGCGAACACCGGCAGGGTGATGTAGCCCTCCCGCGCCAGCGGCCGCACCCCGTTCGCGGCGTTGAGGAGCTCTGCGACCGCGCGTATCAGCGGATGCCGGCGCCTACCCACCGTTGACACGGGCCAGTAGGTCGCGGCGCACGATCTTGCCGGTGCTGTTGCGGGGCAGTTCGTCTAGGACGGTGATCTCACGGGGCACTTTGTAATTCGCCAAATTCTCTCGAACGTGTTGTTTGAGTTCTTCCGGGGTTACCGAACCGGCGTCATTCAAAACCACGAACGCGGCCAGTCGCTGGCCGAACTGCTCGTCGTCGACACCGATCACCGACGCTTCGGCGACGCACTCATGCGCCGTCAGCGTCTTCTCCACCTCGATGGGATAGACGTTCTCGCCGCCGGAGACGATCATCTCGTCGTCGCGCCCGACCACGAACAGCCGCCCGGCGTCATCGAGGTAGCCGACATCGCCCGACGACATGAACCCCTCATGGAAGTCCTTGGTCCGGCCCGAGGTGTAGCCGTCGAACTGGGTGGAGTTACGGACGTAGATGCTGCCGGTCTGACCCGTCGGCACCTCGCGCAATTCGCCGTCCAGGATGCGGATCTCGGTGCCTTCGGCGGGCTTGCCCGCGGTCTCGGGTGCGGCGCGCAGGTCCTGCGGCGTGGCCGTGGCGATCATGCCGGCCTCGGTGGCGTTGTAGTTGTTGTAGATGACGTCGCCGAACTGGTCCATGAACTTGATGACGACGTCGGGGCGCATACGGGAGCCCGATGCGGCGGCGAACCTCAGCGACCGTCCGCTGTAGCGGGACCGTACCTCGTCGGGCAGTTCCATGATCCGGTCGAACATCACCGGGACCACGCACAGCCCGGTGGCCCGGTGGCGGTCGATCAACTCCAGAGTGGCCTCCGGATCGAACTTGCGGCGGGTCACGATGGTGCACGCCATCGAGGCCGCGAACGCGAGTTGCGAGAAACCCCATGCGTGGAACATCGGCGCCACGATGACGACCGGTTCTTCTGCACGCCACGGAGTGCGGTCCAGGATCGCCTTGAGCACGCCTGGCCCACCGCCGGAGTGCTTGGCGCCCTTGGGTGTTCCCGTGGTACCGGAGGTGAGCAGGATGACCCGGCTCTTGTCGCCCGAGCGCCGCGGCTGCTGGCCTGCGTGGTCGGCGATCATCTTCTCCACCGTGAGCCCCGCGCAGGCGGTGTCGGTCCAGGCCACGATCCGGGTGGTCGCCGGACTGTCGGCCAGTGCGCGGTCGACGGTGGGCGCGAACTCCTCGTCGTAGATCACGGCGTCCACCGTTTCGCGGTCCACCACCTCGGCCAGCGCAGGACCGGCGAACGACGTGTTGAGCAGCAGCACGTCGGCACCGATCCTATTGGCAGCGATCAGCGCCTCGACGAAGCCGCGGTGGTTGCGCGCCATGATTCCGATGACTTTCGGCGAAGCGACGACCTGCAGCGCGGAGGCGAATGCATCAGCGCGCGTGTCGATTTCGCGCCATGTCAGCGTGCCCAGCTCGTCGACAAGGCCGGGCCGGTCCGGGCAGCGTTGCGCGGCGCTGGCGAATCCCGATGTGATGCCCATGTTTTCGCGCTGCATCGCCGCGGCGATCCGCAGATACTTGTCGGGTCGCAGCGGCGCGATCAGGCCGGCCCGCCGCATCGTGGCGACCAGACCCAGCGTTTCGGTGAGCCGGTCAAGGGACGCCATCGCGGCTAGCCCAGAACCGGCAGGCGGCGCTGGGACGCCAGTTCGTCAAGGGCACGCTGCATCACGTGCCGCACGTGGCCGTCGACCTCGTCGATGTCGGGATCCTCGCCGAACTGGGCGACGATGTCGATGGGCGCCAGCACCTGCATCACGATCTTGGACGGCAGCGGAACGTTCGGGGGGATCACCACGCTCAGGCCGAACGGGAAGCCGAACGAGATCGGCACGATCTTGGCTCGCGCCAGCCGCGCGATGGGCCCGAGTTGCTTGGCCAGCCAAGTGCCGCGGGACAGGAAGATCTGTGTCTCCTGACCGCCGATGCCAACCGCTGGCACGATGGGCACCCCCGCGTTGAGGGCGGCCTTGATGTAGCCGGTGCGACCTCCGAAGTCGATCTTGTTGGCGGTCAGCGTCGGCCGGTATACGTCGTAGTCGCCGCCGGGGAAGACCACGACAAGGCCGCCGGAGCGAAGCGCCTCGTCGGCGTTGGCGTGGTTGGCGCTGATGTAGCCGATCCGCCTGAAGAAGTCGCCGGTCGGGCCGGTCATCAGCATGTCGTGGCTCAGCGTGTAAATCGGCCGGTCATAGCCGTACTCGTCGTAGAACTCGGCGGACAGAATGGGCACATCCATGGGCAGGATCCCGCCGGAGTGGTTGCAGACCACCAGCGCGCCGCCCGCTGGCATGTTCTCCAGCCCGCGAACTTCCGAGCGGAAGTACCGACGCAGGAACGGCCGGATAATGCCCATCACCCGCTCGGTCAGGCTCGGGTCCCATTTGGTCAGTTCCGACGGTTCGATATCGGTCGAGGTCACGCGTCCCCCTGAGTTCAGAAATTAGAACGTGTTCTAGTTTAGCCTATGGCTTCGCGGGCAGCCATGACCGCAGGCTACCGCCGATGCCCTGGCGCCGAAGTCGTTACGATCAGCCGCGTGAGTGACAACAGCGAAGACGTGGTCCTTGTCGAGCAGCGAGACCGGATCCTGATCATCACCATCAACCGGCCGCAGGCCAAGAATGCGGTGAACGCCGCGGTCAGCCGCGCCTTGGCCGATGCGATGGACCGACTCGACGGCGACGCCGGCCTCTCGGTCGGTGTGCTGACCGGCGCCGGCGGATCGTTCTGTGCGGGCATGGACCTCAAGGCGTTCGCCCGCGGGGAGAACGTCGTGGTCGAGGGCCGCGGAATGGGATTCACCGAGCGGCCGCCGGCCAAACCGCTGATCGCGGCGGTCGAGGGCTACGCATTGGCAGGCGGGACGGAACTGGCGCTGGCCACCGATCTGATCGTGGCGTCGAAGGAGTCGGCGTTCGGCATCCCCGAGGTGAAGCGGGGACTGGTGGCCGGCGGTGGCGGCCTGCTGCGGTTACCACAGCGGATCCCGTACGCGGTGGCGATGGAACTCGCGCTGACCGGTGACAACCTGCCCGCCGTCCGCGCGCATGAGCTGGGCCTTGTCAACGTGCTGGCCGAGCCCGGTCACGCACTGGACGCCGCGATCGCCCTCGCCGAGAAGATCACCGCGAACGGCCCGCTGGCCGTCGCGGCGACCAAGCGCATCATCGTCGAGTCCCGCAGCTGGGCCCCCGATGAGATGTGGCGCGCGCAAACCAAGATCCTGATGCCGGTGTTCAGCAGCAACGACGCGAAGGAGGGCGCGGTCGCGTTCGCCGAGAAGCGCCCGCCGAAGTGGACGGGAAGCTGACACTGGACACATGACGCCGGCGGTCGGTGCGGCGGACAGCGAACGAGCGGCGATCCAGGCGTATTTGCTCGGCGCCGACGACGAATGCGCCAAACACTGGGAAGCCGCGCACCGTGCCGCGTACGCGGCAGGTGATCCGGGCGAGGCCGCCCGTTATGCGTTCTGGCTCGGGTTCGGCTTGCTGATGCGGGGCCAGGCGGCGCCCGCCAACGGTTGGCTGTCCCGCGCGGAGGGGCTGGTTGCGGAGCGCGCACTGGACTGTCCAGCCTCGGGCTATGTCCTCATTCCTCGGTGCCTGGTCAAAATCGATGGCGGTGACGCTGCCGGGGCGCTCGCGATGGCGGTCCGCGCCACCGAGATCGGCGAGCGGTTCGGCGACGCGGATCTCCGTGCATTCGGCGCGCTCGCGCATGGTCAGGCGCTCATCGCCGTGGGTCAGCCGGACACGGGTATTGCACGGCTCGACAACATCATGGTGTCGGTGACCGCCAACGAGCTCGGCCCGATCGCGACCGGCATCGTGTATTGCGGGGTGATTCTTGCGTGCATGGATCTGTTCGATCTGCGGCGGGCCTCCGAGTGGACGAATGCGCTTGCCGGATGGTGCGATTCGCGGCCCGGCATGGTGCCGTTCCGTGGGCAGTGCCTTGTGCACAGGTCGCAGCTCGAACAGGCCACAGGGGACTGGCAGGCGGCCATGGCGAGCGCGCAGAGCGCGAGCCGGTCCCTCGCCAATCCGCCGCATCCGGCGATAGGTCTGGCTCTCTACCAAGAAGGCGAGATGCATCGGCTCCTCGGCGATTCTGAGCGCGCCGAGACCCTATATCGGCAAGCCGGCCGGCACGGCTATGACCCGATGCCAGGGTTGGCGCTTCTGGCGCTCGCACGGGGCGACGGCGCAAGCGCCGCAGCGATGATCCGGCGCGCGATGGACGAGTGCGGCGGCCCAGGTCCACGGCCGTCTCTGCTATCCAGCGCCGTCGAAATATATCGGGCTACAGGAGATTTCGCCACCGCCGGTGCGGCCGCTGATAAGTTGGCGGCCGTCGCCGCCCGGTCGTCGTCGGTCGTGTTGCATGCAGTGGCTATTCAAGCCCGCGGGTCGGTGCTACTCGCAGCGGGTGAGGCGCCGGCCGCGTTGGCCGAGCTGCGGGTAGCCGCTCAAACGTGGCAGGAGCTGCAGATGCCGTACGACGCGGCAAAGGCCGCGGTGTTGCGTGGCCTCGCGTGTACCGTCCTCGGCGACCAAGCGAGCGCGGAAATCGAATTCGACAGCGCCAGAGATACTTTCAGCAAGCTCGGCGCGACTTCTGACGTTGCGCATGTGAGCTCCCTGGCGGTGGGTCTGGCTCGCCGCAGGCATCTGGCGACGACGCTGTCCGTCCGCGAACGAGAGGTGCTCACTCACATGGCCGCAGGCCGGAGCAATCGTGAGATCGCCGAGAAGCTGGTGCTCAGCCCCCACACCGTGGCCCGTCACGTCGAGCACATCTACGCCAAGCTCGGCGTCAGCAACCGCACTGCGGCAACGGCTTATGCCTACGAGCATCACCTCATCTGACCCCATGGGTCGGTTGACCCATCCTCTGTAGATAGGCGATTTGGCCGATGCGGAGTCATCGTCGACGTCCTTACCGTCTTGGCATGTCTTCAGTCTCCTATCGCCACTTCACGGGTACGGCCGCCGAGAACTATGAACGCGACTTCGTACCCGCCATCGCCACGCCGGTGTCGCGAGAGTTCCTGCGCGTGGCGGACTTGCAACCCGGCGAGCGAGTCCTCGACGTTGCGTGCGGGACGGGCTTGATCTCGCGCCTGGCTTCTGAGCGGGTCGGTGCAGGCGGAACCGTAATCGGCATCGACATCGCGACCGACATGATCGACGTCGCGAAGTCGGTTCCTGCGCCGCACGCGATCGACTGGCGAGTGGCGGATGCTGCGGCGCTGCCCATCGCCGAGTCGTCGGTCGACGTCGCTCTGTGTCAGATGGGCTTGATGTTCATGGACAACCGGGCAGGCGCAATTTCCGAGATGCGACGGGTACTCGTGCCTTCGGGCCGGGTTGTCGTCACCACGCCGGGGCGGATCCAACCGGTCTACCAGGCGATGGAGCAGGCGATCGTCGAGCACATCAGCCCGGACCTCGGCGGCTTTGTGAGCGCAGTGTTCGCCATGGACGACCCCGACGCGGTCGCCGCCTTGCTGCGTGAGGCGGGGTTGCGTGAGGTATCGGCGTCAGTCTCGACCACCACCTTCCGGCTGCCGCCGCCCGCTGAGTTCGTCTGGTGGTACATCAACCTCACCCCGATGGCCGCCTTCGTCGAGCAAGCCACGAAGCAGCAGAAGTCGGCGATGGAGAAGCAGTTCGTTGATGGCGCGCAGGCGTACGTGACGGACGGCGCGACGATCGTCGAACAGCCGATGGTGATAGCGACCGGTCGCGCCTAGCCGATGAGCTCTCGGATCTCCTCGGCGACGTTGAGCCTGGCGCGCTCCTCCCACCGCGAGCGCCCTGGCTCGGTGTGAAACAGCGGGCCAGCCAACAGCGCGGTAAGCACCTGCGCCCGTGCGGGTTTGAACACATCGTCGGGAATGTCGGCGTACTCGGCGCGGACCGCTTCGGCGTATGCGCGGTAGCGAAGCGGAGCACTGCCAAGCACCGACAGATCGGCGTCGCATAAGACGGCGGCGTTGATGTCGTCGTCGGCAACGGTGTGTGTCTTGGTGACCAGCACCAGCCGCGCTACCTCGTCGCGGATCGGCGAGGACGACAGCAGCTCGCGCGCCAGGTCGGCCGAGCGCTCTTCGTTGTCGTCGCGGCCGATCTCGTAGATCGCGTCGTGAAACCAGGCGGCCAGCTCGACGGCCTCCCTGTCGAAGGACAGCCCGGCGTCGGACAGCGCACCGATCGCGTCGAGCATCTCGTTCAGATGCGTGACGGTGTGGTGCTTTCGATGTGACTCCGACCAGCGGGCGAGTAGATCTTCGCGAAGGTCCTCGGTCAAATGCGCCACCATGTCTCCAGTGTCCCACCGCAGAAATTGACCTCAACCCGCGTTCAGGTCGCAGGATGTGGTGATGACCATCGACCTCGCCGCGTACTTCGACCGGACCGGGTACCAGGGTTCGTCGGAGCCGACGCTCGAGACGCTGCACGCGCTGGTGGCCGCGCACAACCAGGCCATCGCGTTCGAGAACCTCGACCCGCTGATGGGTATCCCGGTCGCCGACCTCGGCGCCGCCGCGTTGAAAGACAAGCTGGTGGCGCGCGGGCGAGGCGGCTACTGCTACGAGCAGAACGGCCTGATGGGGTACGTCCTCGACGAGGTGGGCTACGGGGTCGAGCGGTTTGCCGGCCGAGTGGTGTGGATGCAACCCGATGACGCGCCGTTGCCCGCCCAGACGCATCAGGTGCTCGGGGTGACCGTGCCGGGTGTCGACGGCCCGTTCCTCGTCGACGTCGGATTCGGCGGGCAGACCCTCACCTCTCCGATCCGGCTCGAGGCGGGACCGGTGCAACAAACCCGCCACGAGCCGTACCGGCTGCGCGAACACGGTGACGGCTTGGTGCTCGAAACCGAAATTCGTGGCGAATGGCATGCGCTCTACACCTTCACCACCCGCCCACAACCGCTGATCGACCTCGAAGTCGGAAGTTGGTATGTGTCGACGCAACCGAAGTCCAAGTTCGTCGTCGGGTTGTCCGCTGCGCGGATCACCGACGACGCGCGCTGGAACCTGCGGGGACGGCACCTGGCCATTCACCGTGGCGGCGAGAGTGAACGCATCCGGTTCGACAACGCAGCCGACGTGCTCGAAGCGCTGACCGGCCGCTTCGGCATCAACCTGGCCGAATTCGGTGATCGTGTCGACCTCGAGGCCAGGGTGAACGAGGTGCTCGACATCTGAGCAGAGCAAGAATCGTCATGTCCATCTGTCGGGCGCGCGACGATACTCGATAACCGTGAGCGAGGGAGCACGCCGGGATCGGCTACGGGAACTGCTCGATGCGGTCATCGACGCCGACAACACCGACGTCAGCGACATGGCCCGCAGCAGCTTCGCATCGGAGTTCCATTTCTCGCGTGAGGTGCGCAGGCTGACCGGTGAGCCGCCCGCCGCGATGCGGCGACGCATCATGCTCGAGCGCGCGGCGTGGCGTCTGCATCGGGGCGAGAGCGTGACAGCGGTGGCGGCCGACGAGGGCTGGTCTTCGTCAGAGGTGTTCTCCCGCGCGTTCCGCCGCACGTACGGGGTGCCGCCGTCCCAGGCGGCAGGCGTCGAGTTCCGGCTTTCGGCGCCCAACGGCCTGCACTTTCATCCGCCGCATTCGCTGTGGCTGGACAGCGACGGCGACACGAAGGAGCCAGACGTGTCTCAACTGATGGTGGCGCACGACGTGGCCGACACTGCCTACCTCATCGGTGTGGCCGCTGCGCTGTCGAAAGACCAATGGAACCAAGATGTTTCACCGGGGCAAGTGGTCCTGGAATGGGACGGCCCTGAGCCAAGTGTCGGTGCGGTGCTCGGCGCCACTGTGTGGGCGAAAGAAGTCTGGCTTGCCACCATCGAGGGCCGCGACTTCCCGGGTCGGGAGACGACGCAACCCGAGAACACCACACCCGAGCAGTTGGCTGCGCATCATGAAGACATCGGAAACCGTTGGAGTGCCATGGTTTCCGACTACAGTGAGCAGCACCGGCTCGGCGACACCATCATCGACGCGCTCTGCGATCCTCCGGAATCGTTTCAGCTGTACGGCATTGTCGCGCACGTGCTGACCTACTCGGCTCACCGGCGTCAGTTGGCCCGCACGATGCTGGCGCGCCACGGAGTGCACGCAGGCGGGGGCGACCCGCTCGAATGGATGAGAGGAAATTGACATGGCCACCGTGTACTACACCGCTTCCAGCCTGGACGGCTACATCGTCGACGAGGACGACAGCCTGGACTGGCTCGTTACCCGCGATATCGACAAGGACGGGCCATTCCACTACGACGCGTTCTTCGAATCCGTTGGGGCAGTGGTGATGGGCTCGGCGACCTACGAATGGATCGTCAAGAATCACCCGGGCGCGTGGATGTACGAGCAGCCATCGTGGGTACTGACGCATCGGCCGCACATCATCGCCGAGGGGCATCCTGTGCAGACGTTCGACGGCGACGTCGCCGAGTTGCACCCAAAGCTGGTGTCCGCGGCTGCGGGCAAGGACGTCTGGGTGGTCGGCGGCGGAGATGTTGCCGCGCAGTTCGTTTCGGCAGGCTTGATCGACGAGATGATTGTGACGTACGCGCCGTGCTCGTTGGCCGGCGGCTCGAGAGTGCTGCCGATCCGCTCCGAATGGGTGCTTGCCGAATCGGCCGTCAACGGCGAGTTCGTCTGCGCCCGCTGGCGTGCCGCTTAACGGTGGTCGGGCAGACCGTACCTCTGAACGAATTCCCTTGATTTGATCAGGAATTCGAGCTGCTGGGCGACGTCGAGCAGTGGGTCGACGCGGCGGGTGGACCGGCACAGCACCACCGCGCCCTCAAGCGAGGCGATGCACATGATGGCAAGGGATCCCGCGTCGGCCTCGTCGAAGCCGTCGGCGACGAACGCGCGGGTGAGTGCGTCGCGCCAATGGCTGAAGATGCTGCCCGCGACGGTGGTCAGCTGGGGCTCCTCCTCCGCCGAGCCGATGGCAGCGGCCACTACCGGGCAGCCAGCGGTGAACTCGCTCTCGACGAGCAGCCGTTCCCAGAACTCGACGAACTGGCGGACCAGATACAGCCCGCCGTTGGTGGCCGCCTCGTCGATGACCTCTGTGATCGCCTCACCGGCGTATTGCAGCGCTTCGGTCAGGATCTGATTGCGTCCCTCGGGGAAGTGGTAGTAGACCGAGCCTCGCGGCGCTCCGCTGCGGGCCAGCACCTCGTCGATGGTGACGCCTGCGGCGCCCTTTTCACGCAACACTTCGGCGGCGCTGATCAACATGTTGGTGCGGGTCGCGCCGCGCTTGGTGCGTGGTTTGGTCGCGTTGGCAGTCAGATCGAACCTCCGACAGTGGCGGACGTCAGGCCGCGCGTGGGTGGCGAAGCTGCGACAACCGCCAGCCGATGGTGCGCGGGCTCAAGCGGCTGACCGGCCGGCGGGGAGCATGCACCTCGTGCGTGAACCGGTGGCCGACGAAGTTGATCTCAACGACCCACATCGCGCGCCTCACTTTCTATGGTTTGCAGCATAGAAGTCATAACGCACGTACACAACGGATGTATTCCACATCACATGCAGGAGAGGTTTAACAGCAGGTGAACGTGCCCGGAAGCAACGACATGCCCGATTAGTTTTCTAGACATGATTATGGTGCCGAGCATAATCGTGAGTTCGCAGCTCAGCCGGGGTTCGGAGCCGTACGCTCAGCCGGTGCGTGGTTCGCTTTTGGTTGGCCCGTTGGTCGCCGCGCTCATCGCTGCCCCGTGCGCGAACGCTGAGCCCGCGGACAACAACGGATACAACGGGGCGCCCACGATTATTTCCGGTGGCCCGGTGCCGACGATGAACGGAGTTCCGTGTATCGGCGGCCACCTCGGCACGTGCACGGGATTCGCGCAGAACCAGCCGCGGCCGACCAAGCCGCGCTCGTCGGTCGGACACAGCCCCACGGTCAGCCCGTAGCGATCGAGGGACAGGACGATGAGCCACTACAAGAGCAACGTGCGGGACCTGGAGTTCAACCTGTTCGAGGTGCTCGACCTGGAGAAGGTGCTGGCCAC
The DNA here is from genome assembly GCA_963711755.1 of uncultured Actinomycetota bacterium. Lineage (GTDB taxonomy): Bacteria > Actinomycetota > Actinomycetes > Mycobacteriales > Mycobacteriaceae > Mycobacterium. Next base: position 683,719 of record CAVQFK010000021.1, on the reverse strand, counting down.
AGGCGAATTCGGCGACCTCGACGTCGAATCGGTTCACCAGATGCTCGACGAGGCGTCCCGGCTGGCCACGGGACCGCTCGCGCAGTCCTTCGCCGAGGCGGACCGCGACCCGCCGACCTTCGACCCGGCCACGCACACCGTGAGCCTGCCCGAGACGTTCAAGAACTCGGTGCGGGCCTGGCACAACGGTGAATGGTTCCGGATCGGCCTCGACGAGAACGTCGGCGGAGTGCCTGCGCCGTCGATGCTGACCTGGGCGATCAACGAGTTCGGCCTCGGAGCCAACCCCGCGGCGTTCATGACCCTTGCGGGCCCGTCGTTCGCCAACGTTCTGTACAGCGTCGGCACCGACGAGCAGAAGCACTGGGCGACGCTGGCGATCGAGCGCAACTGGGGTGCCACCATGGTGCTCACCGAACCCGACGCCGGGTCCGACGTCGGGGCCGGGCGCACCAAGGCGGTCGAACAACCCGACGGCACCTGGCACATCGACGGCGTCAAGCGGTTCATCACCAGTGGCGACACCGACGATCTCTTCGAGAACATCGCCCATCTGGTACTGGCACGGCCAGAAGGCGCAGGGCCGGGCACCAAGGGCCTGAGCCTGTTCATCGTGCCGAAGTTCCACTTCGATCCCGAGACCGGCGACCTCGGTGAGCGCAACGGCGTATACGTCACAGGCCTCGAACACAAGATGGGGTTGAAGGCCTCAGCGACGTGTGAACTCACCTTTGGCCAGCACGGTACGCCCGCCGTCGGTTGGCTGGTCGGAGGACGCCACAACGGCATCGCGCAGATGTTCAAGGTCATCGAGTTCGCGCGAATGCTGGTGGGCACCAAGGCGATTGCCACCCTGTCGACGGGATACCTGAACGCGCTGGACTACGCCAAGGCGCGGGTGCAGGGCGCCGACATGACCCAGATGGCCGACAAGAACGCACCAAGGGTCACCATCCTGCATCACCCCGATGTGCGACGGGCGCTGCTCACCCAGAAGGCGTATGCGGAGGGCCTGCGGGCGCTCTACCTCTACACCGCCGCCCATCAGGACGTTGCCGCCGCCGAGATCGTCTCGGGCGCCGACGCCGAAATGGCGGACCGCGTGAACGATCTACTGCTGCCGATCGTCAAGGGCGTCGGTTCGGAGCGCGCGTATCAATGCCTGACCGAGTCGCTGCAGACCCTCGGCGGTTCGGGGTTCCTGCAGGACTATCCGATCGAGCAGTACATCCGGGACGCCAAGATCGACTCGCTGTACGAAGGCACCACCGCAATTCAGGCGCAGGACTTCTTCTTTCGCAAGATCGCCCGCGACCATGGCGCTGCGTTGGGGCACGTGGTCGACCGGATCCAGAGCTTCCTCGGCAGCGACGCCGCTCGGCGCGAGTTGGCCAAGGAGCGAGCATTGCTGGCCACGGCGCTTGCTGATGTGCAGGCCATGGTCACCGCCATGACCGGGTACCTGGTCCGTGCGCAGCGCGACGCCCGTGAGGTGTATCGGCTTGGGCTGGAGTCGGTTTCGTTCCTGCTCGCGGTCGGCGACTTGTTCATCGGCTGGCTGCTGCTACAGCATGCCGAGATCGCGCTGGCCGCGCTCGACGGCGATCCGACGGATCGGGACCGTGCCTTCTACGACGGAAAGGTCGCCGCAGCAGCCTTTTTCGCCAGGAACGTGCTGCCGCGGCTCACCGCGAACCGCAGGATCGTCGAGGACGTCGACCTGACGATCATGGATCTATCCGAGGATGCGTTCTAGAAAAATTGCGCCGAGTGTGCGGTTACGTACGCGACACGCCGTCGGTGGGTACGAAAACACACAGTCGTGGCAACCGAAACGTGGATGAAAATTGCGCCGCGAGTACGGTTTATGACGGATTTGGCGCGAAATCCATCACAAACCGTAGTCTCGCGATGCCCGCCGGGTTACTCCGGCGTGTATCCGAACGGCAGCAGCACGCTCTTGTGCTCGACGTAGGCCGAGATGCCCTCCGGGCCGTTCTCGCGGCCGATGCCGGAGTTCTTGTAGCCACCGAACGGCGCGCCAGGATCGAACGCGTACATGTTGACCGCGTACGTGCCGGTGCGGATCTTCGACGCGATCTCCATCGCCTTCTTGTTGTCGGTGGTCCACACGCTGCCCGCCAGGCCGTACACCGAATCGTTGGCAATGCGCACGGCATCCTCTTCGGTGTCGTAGCCGATGATCGCCAGCACGGGGCCGAAGATCTCCTCCTGCGCGATGGCCATCGAGTTGTCCACATCGGCGAACACCGTCGGCTGCACGAACCAGCCGCCGTCAAGGCCCTCGGGCCGCCCGCCGCCCGTCACCAGCCGCGCGCCTTCCTCGACGCCCTTCTTGATGTAGCCCTCGACGCGCTCGCGCTGCTTCTCGGAGATCAGCGGGCCGATCGCGGCATTGGGGTCATCGGGAAGGCCGACGGGCATCGCGGATACGAAAGCCGCTACCTTCTCGACGATTTCGTCGTAGCGAGACCGCGGCGCAAGGATGCGGGTCTGGGCTACACAGGCCTGTCCGGAGTTCATCACACCGGAGAACGCCAGCATCGGCAGCGTGGCATCCAGATCGGCGTCCTCGAGGAGGATGGCCGCGGACTTGCCGCCGAGTTCCAGCGTGCACGCCTTGAGCTTCTCGGCGGCCAGCTTGCCGATTTCCCTGCCGACCGCGGAGCTGCCGGTGAAGGTGAACTTGTCCAGTTCGGGGTTGGCCGTCAGCGCGCGCCCGGTCTCGGGGCCACCTGGCACCACCGACAGCACCCCTTCGGGCAGGCCGGCCTCGGCGAACACCTCGGCGAGGGCGTTGGTGGACAGCGGGGTCTCCGCGGCGGGCTTGAGCACCACGGTGCAGCCGGCCACCAGCGCTGGGCCGAGCTTGTTGGCCGCGAGGAACAGCGGCACGTTCCACGCGACGATGGCGCCGACGACCCCGATGGGTTCGCGACGCACGAGGGTCTGGCCGTAGACGCCGTCGCGGATATCGCTCCAGGTGAACTTGTCCGCCGAGCCTGCGTAGAACTGCAGCGTGGACAGCGCCGCGCCGTACTGCATCATGTCGACGATGACGCCGGGCTGACCGGTTTCGAGCTTGAGCAGGTGCTTGAACAGGTCGGCACGGTCCTCGAGCAGCTTGACCACCCGCCCGATCACCGCTGCCCGTTCTTCCGGCGGCGTGCTGGGCCACGGGCCCTCGTCGAATGCCTTGCGGGCGGCCGCGCATGCGGCGTCGACGTCGGCCTCGGCGGCCACCGGCACCTGGCCGACCTTCTCGCCGGTGGCGGGCGAGAACACCTCGATCACGTCGGATGTCGACGGCTGGACCCACTTGCCGCCGATGAACAGCTTGTCGTACTCGGTTTTGTAGGCCGTCTCCACGCTCTGCGTCATGAGCGCCACATTACCTATCGCGGCCAAAAACAAGAACCTGTTTCAGTCAACCGATCCGGGTGGGCGCAAGACCAGCACCAGATTGCTCACCAGGAACTCTCGCAGCACCGGCACACCGGTCATCCACCAGCCCCATCGCGGGTGGTAGCGGGGAAATGCGGCGACCAGTGCACCGGTGGCCGCCGCCCATTGCAAACCGTCGGCCGCCGACACCGCGAACAATGACGAGCCGTAGTTGTTCTTCGCCGGGTGGCCGTGTTTGCGGAGGTAGCGCGCCGCGGCCCGCTCGCCGCCGAGGTAGTGCGTCAAGCCCATCTCGTGGCCGCCGAACGGTCCGAGCCACACCGTGTAGGACAGCACCGCCAAGCCGCCCGGCTTGGTGACGCGCAACATTTCGCGGCCGAGCCGCCACGGCTGCGGCACGTGCTCGGCGACGTTGGACGACAGGCAGATGTCCACGCTGGAGTCGGCGAACGGCAGCGCCGTGCCCGATGCCCTGACATAGGTGGCCGTACCCCCTGCCGCAGGCCCCGCATGCATCTCGGCGGGGTCGGGCTCCACGCCGATGTAATCGAGGCCGGCGGCGGCGAAGGCGGCGGCGAAGTAGCCGGGCCCGCCTCCGACGTCGAGCAGGGTGCGGCCCGTCGCAGGTGCGCCGTTCGCCGCGCGCCATAGATCGGTGACCATCGCGGCGGTGTCGTCGGCGAGCGCGCCGTAGAAGCGGGCGGGGTCGCGCTGCTCGAAGCGGAATTCGCCGAGCAGCCGGAGCGACCGTGACAGTGTTGCCCGCCGGGCAAAGAGGTCTGTGGCCGCCATCCTGGCCACCTTAAACAGCGGCTACTCTGGCACCGATGTCTGCCCACGGAACCCGTCTGTGCTCCACGCGTGCGCAGGTTCGCTCCGTGTTGCTGCTGTGCTGGCGCGACACCGGCCACCCCCAGGGTGGAGGCAGCGAGGCCTACCTGGAGCGCATCGGTGCTCATCTGGTTCAGTCGGGCGTCAAGGTCACGCTGCGAACCGCGCGCTATCCGGGCGCGCCGCGCCATGAGGTCATCGACGGCGTAGCTGTCGATCGCGCGGGCGGCCCCTATTCGGTCTACATCTGGGCGGGGCTGGCGATGGTGCTGGCCCGCATCGGGCTCGGACCGCTGCGCAAGGTCCGGCCCGACGTGGTGATCGACACGCAGAACGGAATTCCGTTCCTGGCTCGCCTCGCCTACGGCCGCCGCGTTGCGATTCTGGTGCACCACTGCCACCGCGAGCAGTGGCCGGTCGCTGGCCCGGCGATGGCCCGCTTCGGGTGGTTCGTCGAATCGCGGTTGTCGCCATGGCTGCACCGTCGCAACCAATACGTCACGGTGTCACTGCCGTCGGCGCGGGATCTGACCGGGCTTGGCGTGCATCCCGACCACATCGCTGTGGTCCGCAACGGCCTCGACGAGGCGCCGGCGCACACGCTCACCGCGCCGCGCTCGAGCACCCCGCGGGTGGCGGTGCTGTCGCGGCTGGTGCCGCACAAGCAGATCGAGGACGCGCTGGACGCCGTCGCCGAGCTGCGGCCGCGGATGCCGGAGCTGCACCTCGACATTGTCGGCGGCGGCTGGTGGCAGCGCAGGCTTGTCCACCACGCCGCGCTGCTCGGCATCTCCGATGCGGTCACGTTCCATGGCCACGTCGACGACGAGGCCAAACACCGTGTGCTGCAAGAGTGTTGGGTGCATCTGCTGCCGTCGCGCAAAGAGGGCTGGGCCCTTGCGGTGACGGAGGCCGGCCAGCATTGCGTGCCCACCATCGGCTACCGCAGCTCGGGTGGCCTGACGGATTCGATCGTCGACGGCGTGACCGGACTGCTCGTCGACGACCGTAAGGGACTGGTCGACAGCCTCGAACGGCTGCTGTCCGATGCGGTGTTGCGCGAGCAGCTCGGCGCCAAGGCCCAGGCCCGTAGCGGCGAATTCTCTTGGCAGCTCAGCGCCGAGGCGATGGGGACGGTGCTGGAGTCGGTGCGCGCGGGCCGGATCGTCAGCGGCGTCGTTTAGTCACCGCATGGCCCGTCCCGCCTCCCTGGCGACGGACAGGAACGTCCGCACAGTAGGGGCCGTCTCGTCGGCGTGGTACGCCACCCCGATGCTCAGATGCGGCCGCGGGCCATGGATCGGCCGGTAGGTGACACCCGCGCGGTCGAGCCGCTGGGTCTGCGATGCGATGAATCCGACGCCGACGCCCGCGGCCACCAGCGCGATGATCGATTGGGCGGGAAAGGCTTCCATCGCGATCTTGAGACTGAAGCCGGCCTCCTGGCACAGCAGCAGGACCGTGTCGTAGAGGTGCGGAGCGATCTGGCGAGGAAATATCACCACTTGCTCGCGTTCCAGGTCGCCGAGCTCCAGCGACTTGCGCGCGGTCAGTGGATGGCCAACGGGCAGCACGATATGGAATGGCGCAGAACCGATCTCCTCCACCGCCAGACCCGCATCGTCCAGCGGCGGGTGAACCAAACCCACGTCGAGGTCCCCGCGCCGCAGTGCGTGTTCCTCTTCGGCCGTCGTCATCTCACGCACCTCCAGCCCGACGTTGGGTAACCGCTCACGGAACAGCGAAGCAATCTCCGGGAACACGACATACAGGGCCGGCGCCGTCACCCCCAGTCGCAGCCGGCCGACCTCACCGCGATCGGTGCGCAAAGCCAGCGCGGCCGCGTTATTCATCTGCCTCAGTAACGTGCGGGCCTCTCCGAGGAACGCGTCGCCGGCACGGGTCAGCGACACCGTCCGGTTATTGCGGTGCGCAAGGCGCACATCCAGCGCCCGTTCGAGCCGAAGGATCTGCTGACTCATCGCCGGCTGGCTGATGTGGCAGCGCTCGGCGGCGCGACCGAAATGCAGTTCCTCGGCAAGCGCGACGAAACATTCGAGTCCGGAACGGTCCACCTCTTCAACCAACCGTAATAAGCAAATCAAATCAATAGATCGAGACAAAGAATTGGACGTAATTATTGTGCGCTCGTAGCGTGGCCTACACACACGAAACGGAGAGCACGCCCGAATGCACGTCACTTCCATCGAGACGACCGTCGTCAACGCCGAGCTGCGGAACTGGATCCTGGTGAAGGTCCGCACCGACCAGGACGGCCTCTACGGTTGGGGCGAGGCCAGCCTGAACTGGAAGACGCGAGCCGTCCTCGGGGCGATCGAAGACCTGACGCCGTTGATCGTCGGCCGCGACCCCCGCGACATCGAGCAGATCGTGCGGGTGCTGACCAAGCACAGCTATTACCGCCTCGGCATCATCGGCGCGACGGCGATCAGTGGCATCGAACACGCGCTGTGGGACATCTTCGGCAAGGCGGTCGGTCAACCGGTCTGGCGCCTGCTCGGTGGCCAAACCCGTGACTCGGTGCGCGTCTACACCCACCTCGGCCTCGGCGACATGAGCTCGGTGTACGACACCGCCGATACCGGACAGGCACGTGAGAAGGCCGCCGCCGTTGTCGAAAAGGGTTACGACGCACTCAAAGTCGTCATCATCCCCTACGGGGGACACCTGACCGTCGCGGCGCAGCGTCGGCACGTCGACAAACTCATGGCGACTCTGCGCGACACCGTCGGACCCGACGTCGACATCATGGTCGACTTCCACGGCCGCCCCGCGTCCGTCGCGGCGGCCCTTCAATACATCGAGGTGCTGGCCCCTTATCAGCCCCTGTTCTGCGAGGAGCCGGTACAGCCTGGCGACACCGAGGCGCTGCGGCAAATCGCCAAGCGCTCAACGACTCCCATCGCTGCCGGGGAGCGCTTGGTCGGGCTGCGCGAGTTCCTCCCCGTGCTTTCGGCCAAAGCCGTGCACATCGCACAACCAGACCTCAACCACACCGGCGGACTGCTCGAGGGAAAGCGGATCGCGGCGCTGGCCGACGCCGAAATGGTCGGGGTCGCGCCACACAACCCCAACGGTCCGATCGCCGGTGCCGCCGCCCTGCATTTCGCCGTCAGCACACCGAACTTCGTGATCCAAGAGGAGATGAGTGGTGCAGTCGGCTGGTACGACGACGTGGTCTCCACGCCGATGAAGCGGATCGGCAGCCATTGGCAGGTGCCGACCGAACCCGGGCTCGGGATTGAGGTCGACGAACGCGAGGCCGCCAAACATCCCTTCCAGCCAGAGGTTCCGCACAGCAGCTCTGCCGTGCTTGCCGACGGAACGGTGGTGGACTGGTGAGCGGTCTGCGCAGCTTTGCCCACCCCGCGGGAGTGCACAACGCCACCCCGCCGCGGGTGGTCTTCGGGCCGGGAACCTCCGCAGGCCTTTCCGATGAGGTCGCCCGGCTGGGCGCCAGCCGGGCGTTGATCGTCACGACGCCGGGGCGTGCTTCCCTCGGCGACCGCTTCGCCTCCGCGATCAGTGACCGCTGCGCCGGACTGCTGCCTGAGGCCGTGAGCCAGGTGCCTGTCGAGCTCGTTCGCAGCGGCGTGCAGAAGGCGTCAAGCAGCGACGCCGACTGCCTGGTGGCGATCGGCGGTGGCTCGGCTATCGGGCTGTGCAAGGGCATCGCATACGAAACCGGCCTGCCGATCATCGCCATCCCCACCACCTATTCCGGCTCGGAAATGACCGGGTTCTGCGGCATGACCTCCGGCGGCGTGAAGCGCATGTATGAAAGCCTCGCGATGCGCCCGTCGGTCGTGGTGTATGACGCAGAGCTATCCGTGTTGCTGCCGCCGTCGACGAGCGCGTCGAGCGCCATGAATGCGCTGGCACATTGCATCGACGCCGTCTACCTGCCCAGCCTGAGCCCGCTGCTTGCGCCGGCGGCGGTCGAAGGCGCGCGGATTGTCGCGACGACGCTGCCCGCGTTGCTAGAGGACCCCGACGACCTCGGTCTACGTAACGAAATGCTTTATGGGGCTTACCTTTCCGGGGCTGCACTGACAGGCGGATTCGCGATCCAGCACGCTATCGCACACATGCTCGGCGGCAGCTACGGCGTCGAGCACGGTATCGCGCACGCCGTAGTTCTGCCATACGTCACCGACCACCTGATCTGCAACGCCCCCGAACAACTGGGCCGAATCGCCGACGCGCTGGGAACCCGCGAGCTGGCCGGTTACCTATGGGACCTCGCCATGCGCGCCGGACTTCCGGTTCGCCTCGACGCGGTCGGTTTCGGACCGCACGACGAAGAGCGAGGGGTGACGATCGCGACCGCCGACGCGCCAGCGACCACCCCCGACGCCCACGACGCCGGCCGCGCAGGCAATCCCGCACCTGTCACCGAGACCGCCGTCCGTGCCATCCTGCGCGCCGCCGCCGCCGGTTTACGCCCTGGCGGTCCGCGGTGAAGATTTTCCTGATCGGTGAGGCCGCCGACCACGAGGCGGACCTGCGGCGGCAATTGGCGACACCCTGCGACGTGGTGGGGTTGCCTGCCGCCGCGGCCGACTCTGCTGTGTCCGACGAACAGATCGGGACCGACGACGTCGTGGTCTCCCTGCGGTTCTCCCGGCCAGACGGGCAGGCACCGCCGTTTCGGCTGCTGCACATTCCTGGCGCAGGCCTCGACCAGGTTGACTTTGCCGACCTGCAGCCAAACACCATGGTTGCCAACGTATTCGAGCACGAAGCTCCAATCGCCGAGTTCGTCCTTGCCCGTCTGCTCGAGTGGGAAATCCGTGCCGCAGAGCTGCAGGACTCGTTCAGCCCGCAGGCGTGGCCTTCGCTGTACCGGCACCGCATCCCGCACGGCGAGATCTTCGGCAAGACCCTCGGCCTCGTCGGCTATGGACGCATCGGACGCGCGATCGCTGCCCGCGCAGCCGCTTTCGGCGTCGACGTGATCGCCGTTGACAACAACGCCGAACCCGACACGTTCGCTAAGGTCCTGCCGTCGGCTCGCTTGCCCGAGGTCCAGGAGCGGGCGGACTACCTCGTCCTGGCCTGCCCGCTCACACCCGCGACCACCGGCCTCATCGACACCGAGGCGTTGGCCCGGATGCCCGCAAGCGCGGTGCTCGTCAACGTCTCCCGCGCGCCGATCGTCGATGCGGCCGCACTCTACAAGGCCTTGCAGGACAACGAGATTGCCGGGGCAATCCTCGACGTGTGGTACGCCTACCCCGGCGTCGGCGTCGGCGTTGGCGACCGCAACCAAGCACCGGCCGACTGGCCGCTGTGGGAGCTGCCGAACGTGTGGTGCACACCCCATTCCAGTGCCTGGACCACCCAGCTGCCGCGCCGCCGCTACGCGGTCATTGCCGACAACATCGACCGGCTCGCCGCCGGGCGCCCGCTACAGAACGTGGTCCACCCACATCGGGGATAAGAGCTCAAGGAGGAGCCGATCATGACCGCCACCAAGCAACACGACCAGATCTGGGAAGAATCCCGACGCCGCCTCATTCCCGGCACGGTGATCGGCAGCATCATCGAGTGGTACGACATCGCGGTGTACGGTCAGGCCGCAGCGCTGGTCTTCGGCACGCTGTTCTTCCCCAAGTTCTCCGAGACCGCAGGCACGGTTGCAGCCTTCGCCACCTTCGGGGTCGGATACTTCGCACGGCCGCTCGGCGCCATGTTGTTCGGCCACATCGGTGACCGCTACGGGCGGCGGTTCTCTCTGGTGTGCACGCTGCTGCTGATGGGCGTCGCCACGGTCGTCATCGGCCTGCTGCCCACGTACGCGGCCATCGGCATGCTGGCCCCGATACTCCTGGTGATCTGCAGGCTGCTGCAGGGACTCGGCGTCGGCGCCGAATACGTCGGTGCGGTGACGATGGTCGCCGAATTCGCGCCAACGAAACGACGGGGCTTCTTCGCATCCCTGCCCGCCTCCGGCGTGTTCATCGGTATCGGCCTTGCGGCCGCCGTCAGCGCGGGGGTCGCCACCCTGCCGCAGGAGCAGCTGATGAGCTGGGGCTGGAGAATTCCCTTCCTGCTCAGCATCGTGGTGGTCGGCATCGGACTGCTGATCCGCCTCCGGGTGCCCGAATCACCGGTGTTCACCGAACTGAAGGACGCGCGTGCCCGCACCAGGGTGCCCGCACTGATGTTGATCAAGGCCATGCCGAGACGACTGCTGCTTGTCATGGTCGCCAATGGTGTGTTGGCCTTCAACATCTATGTCGTGCAGACGTATTCACTGAACTACATCGCAGGCAAAGGCGTCGCGAAAACTGTTGCGCTCATTGCGGTGCTAGTGGGCTGCGCGGTCGGTGCGGTGGCGATCCCGTTCGTCGGGGCGATCTCCGACCGGTCCGGCCGCAAACCGGTCTACATCGCGGTCAGCGCATTCTGTGCGATCATCCCATTCCCGTTCTTCTGGCTGCTCGACACCCGCAACACCGCGCTCGTTGTGCTCGGGTTTGCCTTGGCGCTCGGCGGCTGCCTTGCGATGTTCGGATCCCAGGCGGCCTTCTACTCCGAATTGTTCCCAGCTGCGTACCGGTTCAGCGGATTCGCGCTTGGCCGGGAGATCCCCGGCGCGGTGCTCGCGGGTCCCGCCCCTGTCATCTCGGTCGGTCTCGTCAGCCTGGCGGGCGGCTCAACGGTCCTGCTGGCTGGGGCGATGATCGTCGTCGCGGTGGCGGGCCTGCTGGCCGTCGCCGTGCTGCCAGAAACCCGTGGCATCGATCTTGCGCCGATCGTCGATCCGGAAAACGCGGACAACCCAAGTGTGGGGACGTCAGCGGCGTCGTCTGGCACGCACCGGTAGCGCCGCGGCGACTCCGGCGGCCGCGAGCAGCAGTGCCAGCCACACCCAGTGCGCCGTCAGCACGATTCCGCGACCCGGCGCCGGCGGCTGGTCCCCTCCGACCCGGTAAACCGCAAGGTGCTCATCGCGATAGGCCACGGGCAGCGCCAAAGGCGTTGACCCAGCATCGGATTCGACGACCACCCAGCCGACACCGGCATCGGCCAACGTCTGCTGGTCGGCACCCGTCAGCACGAGCCGCTGCACTTCGCGGGCACGGTCGCCTTCGCCGGGCACCGTGCGCCCCGCCACCGTCAGGTCACCGGTCGTCAGCACCTCCGCGCGCACCCAGCGTGGCAGCGGATCGAGCACAGGGGCATCGCCAGCCCATGAGAAGCGGCGCATGCTGTCGACCGGCAGCACCGCCACCGGTCGGGGGTCCGCGTTGATCATCGCCGTTGCCGCAGCCCATCCGGGCGGGTACTGCACCGCGGACACCTTGCCCCCGACTCCCCATGCCAAGTCCGGCAACGTGGCGACCAACGCCGCGCAACAGATCAACGCCGTCGCCGCCGCGGGAAGCCTGCCCCGCAGTGTGACGACGGCCGCTGCGCCTGCCAGCGCGTAGCCCGGCACCGCAAGGGCCACCCACTTCTGCGCGTCACGCACCACACCGAGGCCGGGCAGCGCACGCACGGCCGCCTCGACGAACGCCAGCCCCGGTCCCGTCGCCATCGCCGCCGGTATCACCACGGCGGCCGCCGCCAGGATCAGCAGCGGGCGGGCGACCGGCCTGCGCAGCACCACAGGAAGTCCCAGCGCCACGATACCGAGCAATACCACCGCCGCCACCACCGCGAAAAGCGTTGTCCGCGAAGCGGGTACCGCATCGGCGTTCCAGATTCCGCCAAGGCTGGCCAGGCTCGCAAGGGTGCCAAGACCAGGCTCTGCGCGGGCAGCGAATGCCGGCACGCCCTCGGCCTGCGACGAGGCCAGCGAATCGGCCACCATCGCCGCGGCCAGCCACGGCAGCGCCACCAACACCGCCGCGCCCAGCGACACGGTCGCGCACACCCACCGCGGTCGCCCTTCGCCCGGTGCGAAGACACACGTCAACGCGACCGCCGCCGCCATCATCGACCCGGTCGGCGTCAGCCCGGCCAACGCCGTCCAGAACACCAGCGCGCACACCCCCATCCATGGCGTGGCCATCGACGTACGCAGTCGCAGCATCGCCGCCGCCACCCACGGCAGACAGCCGTAGCCCACCACCAGGCTCCAGTGGCCCTGCAGAAGTCGTTCCGCGACATAGGGATTCCAGATCGCGATGGTCACTGCAACGCATTGGCCTGCCAGCCCGGCCTCGGGCAGCACCTGCGCGGCCAGTCGCGCGGCCCCCCAGCCGGCCAAGCACAGCCCGGCGACCAGCAGGATCTTGACCACCACGCCGCCGTCGAGGAACGACGAAGCAAGGACCACCACGAAGTCCTGCGGCAGTGCCCGCGGCGCGGCCTCCGTCAGTCCCAGCGCCGCATCGGACAGGTGCGAGCGCGGTGTCGACACCGCGTCGCGCAACAACAGATAGCCAGGCGCCAGCAGTGGCGCCGCCACGACCAGGGACAGCGCCAGCGCATACGCCGGCGCCGTCAAGCGGGTGAATCGGGCGATCAGACCGGTCTGTCCGGGGGCAGATCAGTCGGTCGCTGCGCGGGCAGCTTCTCGGTCTTGGCTTCCGCGCCGGGTACTTGTATGCCCTGGGTGTCCAGGAATCCGTGATCGGCCTCGTCGAGGCCGGGGTCGATCAGCGCGGACTCCGCGCGCATGCTGAACGATCCCAGCAGCGCGCCGCCGATCAGTGTGACCAATCCGAGCGCGGTGAACGTGATCGGCAGGATGCGGCCCCACAGCGCCAACCGGTCGCGCTCGTCCTGTGCGGTGGCGACCTGAGACTCGACGGTCTCCTCATTGGAGGTGACCTTGTAGTCGACGAACGTCACCTCTGGTCTGAGGGGTTCGCGTGCGTAGTAGTGGTAGCCGTGCTCTTCCTTCTTGACGATGGTTCCGGACACCGGATCCACCCAGAAGGTGCGCTCTGCGGCGTAGTAGCGCGTCATGGTGATCGGTTCTTCGGGGTCACCGGGCAGTCCCCACAGCGATGCGCGCGCGGTGACCTCGGCGTCGGCGTCGTCGTCGTAGAGGGATGCGTACTTGATCGGTTCGACCAGCTTGCCATCCGCGTCGTAGCCGACGTTCTGGCTGAAGCGGTAGGTGGTCAGCCCGTTGACGTCTTCTTCGCCGTCGTAGTTGGCGTCGTAGGCCTTCTGCGCGATCGGGTCGAAGACCGGATAGGTCCGCTTCTCGGTATCGAACGGGAACCGGTAGGCCAGCCCGTCGTGCGGCAGCGCGATGTTGGTCGGCGGCTGATCGTCTTCGATCGCGCGCGGCTTCTGCACTGCGCCGCCCGGATTGCTTTCGCTCGACACCGCCATCGCGGTCTTGCGATTGACCGTCACGGTGTCCACCAGCGCCAGCAGCAAGCCGCCGTCCTGCTGTTTGTCGGTGCGCCGCAACGTGTTGCCGACCTGCAGGGTGATGTACTCGGCGTTCGACGGCGTCTCCACGCTGACCTGTTCCTGCATCGACATCGGAACATTGCGGTCAATGACGAACTTGTCGCCGTTGAGCGAAGCCGGATCGAACGCGGTACCCGTGCCGTCGCTGATCAGCGTGGCGTCCAGGTCAAGCGGAATCTTGGAGATCTTGCCGGTGGTGTAGGTGGACAGCAACAGCGCGGCGATCAGGAGGGCGGCCCCCAGCCCCATGATTCCGCACGCTGCGATACGCAGCGCTACTGCGCGGTTCAAACCGTGCCTCCTTCACCTGCGGGTGTCCCGCAAACCCGTTCGACCCTAACAGCCGTGCCTAAGGCCGTCGCTTACTACGAGCGCCTCAACCGGCGGCCGCACGATGACCCATTTTCGGGGTGTACTGCCCGCCAGGCACACTGGTCGTCGTGACCCGACCCTCCGACCCCGGCGGACGGCGTAGTTTCCTGCCCGCGGTCGAGGGGATGCGCGCATGCGCCGCCGTCGGCGTCGTGGTGACGCACGTCGCATTTCAGACGGGACACACCGGCGGGCTGACGGGCCGGTTGTTCGGCCGGTTCGACCTCGCGGTCGCCGTGTTCTTCGCACTGTCAGGGTTCCTGCTGTGGCGCGGACACGCGGCCGCCGCGCGCGGCCTGCGAGCGGTCCCGCCGACGGGGCACTACCTGCGCTCGCGCATCGTGCGCATCATGCCGGGCTACCTCGTTGCGGTCGTCGTGATTCTGCTACTGCTGCCCGACGCCAAGGCCGACTTCACGGTGTGGCTGGCGAACCTGTCGCTGACCCAGATCTACGTGCCGCTGACTCTGACGGCGGGCCTGACCCAGATGTGGAGCCTGTCGGTCGAGGTCAGCTTCTATCTGGCGCTGCCCGTGCTGGCGCTGCTGGCGCGCCGGGTGCCGGTGCGTGCCAGGATTCCGGTGATCGCCGCGACGGCGGTGGCCAGCTTCGGATGGGCGCTCATTCCGTTCGACGCGCCCTACGGTGTCAACCCGATGAACTGGCCGCCCGCCTTCTTCTCGTGGTTCGCGGCCGGCATGCTGCTTGCCGAGTTGACCGTCACCCCCGACAGCTGGCCGCACCGGCTGGCGAGACGGCGGGTGCTGATGGCGGGCATCGCCGCGGTCGCGTTCCTGGTGGCGGCCTCCCCGCTGGCAGGCCCCGAGGGGTTGACCCCCGGCACGGTCAGCCAGTTCACCGTGAAGACGGTGATGGGCGCCGTGGTCGCTGGGGCGCTGCTCGCACCGCTGGTGCTGGACCGCCCCGACACCCCGCACCGGCTACTGGGCAGCCGGACGATGGTGACACTGGGTCGATGGTCGTACGGGTTGTTCATCTGGCACCTGGCCGCGCTAGCGATGGTGTTCCCGATCATCGGTGAGTTCCCGTTCAACGGACACATGCCTGTCGTGCTGGTATTGACGCTGGTGTTCGGTTTCGCGATCGCGGCGGTGAGCTATGCGCTTGTGGAGTCGCCGTGCCGAGTCGCGTTGCGGCGCTGGGAGTATCGCAACTCCACGCCGGTGCCGCCACTGGATAGTTCAGTTACGAGCGTGCCCGAGCCCCTCGCGCGCTAGGCTCATCGAGCGTGGCAGGAGCCGCATCCGATGTCTTTGTCCACGTCCGCATCATCATCGGGATGGTGCTGGGTCTAAGCCTGGCCCGGCTTGTCAACGGGATGACGCGGTTCGTGCAGCATCCGAAGCGCGAGCACGTCTACGCCGTGCACATCGGCTGGACTGTGTTCATGCTCTCGGCGATCATCCACTTCTGGTGGTATGAGTTCGGGTTGTCCCGTATCCAGGTGTGGACATTCGAGCTGTACTTCTTCGTGCTCTTCTACGCGATCCTGTTCGTCGCCATAGCCTCGCTTCTGTATCCCGACAAGATGGATGACTACGACGGCTTCCGGGACTACTTCGAGTCGCGCCGAAAGTGGTTTTACGGGCTACTGGCGACGATGTTCACGATCGACTTGATCGATACCGCGGTCAAGGGGGCCGAGCACTTCCATGCGCTCGGGCCGGAGTACCTGGCCCGACAGGGTTTGATGCTCGTCTGCGCGGTCATCGCCATCTTTGTGGCCAACAAGACTTACCAGATTGCCTTCGTGACCGTTGCCATCGTCTGGCAGGTGCTGTGGATCGTCCGGCTATTCGGCGTCCTCCAATGACCGGCGCCTCGCGATGACCCCGTCGCGCACCGCCGACCTGTGCGCCTTGCCCGCGTCGTCGCGCAACGGGGTGTCGGTGAATTCTTCGACGAGTTGTACCCGTGAGGCGATTCCGAGTTTGTTGTAGATATCGGTGAGGTGGGTCTGCACGGAGCGTGGCGAGATGAAAAGCCTTGTGGCGATGTCTTTGTTGGTGAGTCCTTCGCTGACGAGTCGGACGACGTCGAGCTCTGATGCGGTGAGTGAATTCCATCCGCTTCTCGGGCGTTTTGCGTTCGCCGCGGCCACGTTGTGCGTAGGTGATCGCCTCCTCGGTGTACACCGCGGCGCCCAGCAGCTCAGGTGTGGCGGGCGGCTTCCTGAACGAGTTGCACGCGAGAGCTGATCCCGAGTTTGGTGTAGATGTGAGTGAGATGGGTCTGCACGGTGCGTGGCGAGATGAACAGCCGGGCGGCGATGTCCTTATTGGCCAGCCCGTCGCACACGAGCCGCACGACGTCGCGTTCGGCAGGTGTCAATGACTCCCAGCCGCTGGACGGCCGTTTCCGTTCCCCCCTCCCACGTTGTGCGTAGGCGATCGCCTCTTCGGTGGACAATGCCGCGCCCTCAGCCCAAGCCGACTGAAAGGCGGCTTCCCCCAATGCTTCTCGAACAGCTGCGACTGAGGAGTCGTACACAGCTTGGAAAGCCTTGAAGCGAACTTCACCGTGCCGCTGCCGAATGCCTTCGGCCGCGCCAAGTAGCCGCGCCGCATGTTGGTGGTTGGTCCCGGCGGCCAGTGCTGCGAGGCATTCGAGTGTGTCAAGCAGGTACCCTCTCGTTTGCTCGGCGATCGCGAGTGCGTCGTGGGCGTCGCGTTCGGCCTGATCCGACTCCCCCTGCGCGATGGCGACTCGGGCACGAGCTGTCAGCGCCACCATCTTGTGCCAGCCTGGTACAACCGCGACGGTGTCGTCCGCCCAGCGTCGCGCGGTGACGAGATCACCGCGTCCCATTTCAGCCTCGGCCATGGGAAGCAGGTTTCTGAGGAAGAGTTCTTTTAGCGGATACGTGTGCCGCCAGGCCTGATCGCAGGCGTCCTTGGCGGCCGCGGAATCGCCGCTGGCGAGGGCGGCGTTAGCCAAGACCATGTACGTGGTGTCCTCATGGAAACCGCCCATCGCGGCCGCGGTTTCCAGCGCGGCTGCGGCTGCGTCCCGTGCTCGGGCCGAATCGCCGTGGAATGCGAACAGTTGCGCCACACCTATGAGGCCGAATGTCTCCATCGAGCGGTCCTCGGCGGCCTGCGCCTCGTCAACCACTGAGTGCAGCATGTGGAGCGCTTCATCCAGCTTGCCCTGCATGTACAGCGCGAGGGCGAGAAACGCACGGCAGTACCGCGACATGAACCCGTCGCCGAGGACGTTGGCGAGGTCTCGCCGCTCCTCGCCGGCGGCCACCGATTCGATGGGGTCGCCGGCAACACTGGCGGCGTAGGTTTGATAGCCCCGGACGTGGTAGAGCGCTGACCAGTCACACGTTTCGCGGGCTAGTTCGCGGCCCACGACCTCACGCGTGCCGGCGCCTCGCCCGCAACCGATCTCAAGGACCCGCAACCCCGGTTTCAACGGGAGCGCCTCCACGATCGCCTGCAGGCGTGCGGACAGCATTCGATTTCACCTCCACTACCGAGGCCGCCAATGCCGCCACCGAGATGAGCGCCAGCAGCTGAACGCCCGTCGAGTGCCCGACGTAGCCGTCGACCGAGCGCCACGGGTTCTGACTGAGCACTGCGCCCGCGAGGATCAAGCCGCCCGCCGCGGTGCCGACTGTGACTGCGTCGCAAAGCTTCTCACGCCTCCGCAACAGATAACGCACGCCCAACGCCGCTGCCACGACGATGACACCGGCAATGCCCGAGATCAGCGCGCCCGCCGCCAGCACCGCGACGCCGGCCGCCGCCGGCCCCGGCCGCCACGGTAATGCAGGCTCGTCGGGATCGCGTCGCCTCCGCACAGGGAGGAAGGCCAGCAGCGCCAGCAGCGGGAGCAGTGCCAGCCCGCCGGCCAGACCGGCCCGGTACAGCGAGTTGGAACCGAACGTCAGCGTCACCGTGCCCGCGGTGCCCGGCGGGAGCACCCAGCCCTGTTGCCAGCCGTTGACAGTGATCGGCGTGAGCGCGGTGCCGTCAGCGGTGCGCGCAGCCCATCCGGGGTTGATGCTCTCGGGCACCACCAGCACCCGGGCCGCCTGCGACGGCTCGACATCGACCTCACGGTGGTCGGCGCGCCAGTGCCCGGTCTGCGCGGGAGTCATTGCCGTCGTGCGTAATTGGTCGGCAAGAGGCCCTGCCAGCTGCACGCCGTCGACCACGAAGGCGGCGCCGGGGCTGATCAGCAACTCCTGCTGGCCAGCAGGCAGCGTAATGGGCTCGGACCGGCACGCCTGCGCCGCAACCGGCTTCCCGTCGAGCAGCGCACCGACGGTCGTCGTGACCGACGTCTGCACGAACTGCCCGGCTACGCCGATGATCGGCCCGCGTCCGCACGGCAGGCTGATCGCCCGCGCCCGGTTGCGCGTCGAGTCCGCGGCGGCGATCGGAGCTCCGTGCGGGTCGAGTGCGGTCACCTCGGCCAGGCCCGGTGGTTTGAGCTGGTCGAAACCCAGTGCGGTGCGGTCGATGACGTCGCTCCAGTCCAGGATCGACAGTTTGACCGTGTCGGTGACGCGCGGTTTGAGATCGATGGTCTGCGGGCCGTCGCCCGATAGTGGCCGCACCTGCGGGCCGTCGCCGAGGTCGACCGCCACCATCGTCGGATGGGCGGGCAGTTCGGAGGAACTCGGAGTCACCCGCAGCGCGGCGACCTCGGAGCGGGCGGGAAGTTTCAGGGTGAGGGTGGGGCCGGTCTTGTGCTGCACCACGCCCTGGGGGGCGGTCCACGCGGTGTCCGGATCACCGTCGGCGGCGGCATAGGCCGAACCGAGCACGTCGATCGGATCGGCGTCACCGGTGGCTCTCGCGGTGCCGGGCTGGCTGATCAGGTCGGCGAGGTTGGGGCCTTGCCGCGCCCGCACCCACACCGTCGGCTTCACGTCTATCTTCTCGGGCACCGTCAGGGTGCGGCTCAGGTTCACCGGCTCCTCCGGAGACATCGCCATCGCCGCGGCGCACCGGATCCCGCGCGGACTCTCGGCGCAGCCAGGCCTGCCCAACAGCTCTGCGCCCAGATCCCATTGTGCAACAGATGAATTCGGCGGCGGTCCGGGCACCAACACGGTATGGCGCATATTGATCGGGTGCGCAAAGCCGCTGGCGTCGTACTGGGTGATGGTGAAGTCGGTGATGCCGAACTGCACGCCGGGTGAGCCATCGGCCGTCCCGACGGCGGTGATCCGCACCCACGGTGTCTCACCGTAGGGCAGCGCCGCGGTGAACGGTTTGCCTGGCTCGTCGAACCTCAGCGTGGTGGTGCCGTTGACGGTCGACACCTCCAGCCGGCGGACCTGGGCGCCCACCGCGGTGGCGCTCGGCGTGATGGTGATCGTCGCGTTGGTGATCGGATGGTCGAAGTCGACTTGTAGCCACTGGCCGACAGCGGCCTGCAGCGCATTGGACACCCAGCTCGTCGACGAGTCACCGTCGATGGTCGCCGCGGGACCGGCGGCGGCAGCGACGTTGGGCAACGCGGTGGAGTCCGACGAGGAACTCGACACCGAAAGCCGGCCGCCGTCCCATTGCCCGTAGACCATGTCGGCACCGTCCGCGGGGTAATCGAGTACGCGGTTGAAGGTGTGCCGGGGATCGTCGGGGGTCCGGATCGCCGAGGAGTGGTCGTCGACGCGGCCGTAGTCGGTTTCGCGCGCCAGCGGGGTGTCGGTCACGGTGACCACTGGAACAACAAGCCCCGCCCGCTCGGCGTCGGAGGTCAGCAGCATCGGCCCCAGCGGTGGCTGGCCGAGCAGGCGGCGACGCTCGTCGAGCCGCAGCAGCGCTTCCGGGCCGCCGTCGACGCGGGCCATCGCGTCGGTGTCGACGAGATATGGCACCACCGGCATCGACGCGTCCACCCGGTAGATGTCCACCGCCGGATATCGGGGCCGCAGCCCGCTGTCGGTGACAAACCCTTCGAGGGTTCCAGGGCCGACCGGTTCGCCGAACTGCGCCACTTTCGTCAGCCCCGGTGACCCCTCGATGGCCCGGTGCACCAGCAGCGGACGCGCCGATCGCGAGGTCTCCGGGTCGAGGTCGTTGCGCACTACCACGTATGAAATACCTTGCCGTGCAAGCGTATCGGCGAGACCGGCGGACGGGCGGCCGGCGGCGAAAAGTCGTTGCACGGAATCGAGCGCCCTGATGGTCTGCGGCGGGGTCAGTGGTATCGAGTCGCGCACACCCCACGCGCTGTTGCCGAGCACCTGCAGTGGCTCGTCATGGCTCGCGCCCCAGACCTGGGTGGCGAACGGTGCGCCAGGCGCCACCAACACGCGCCCACCCGTGTTGTGTTCGTCGAGCCAGTCCGCGGTGTCGTGCCAGTACTGCGGGATCGCGGTGAAAGACCCAGGCGGGGTGAGCCTTCCGGTCCATGCCAACGACGTCGCGGCGGCCAGCGCCACCAGCACCACGAGGCCGACCGCGACCCGCTTGTCACGTTCGGGGTGGGTGAGCGCGTCGGCCCACACCCGCCGCGGCGCACTGCCAGGCAGGGGGATGCGGCCAAGCAGATGCGCCAGCCCCAGCGCGAGCGGCAGCCGCAGCAGCGGTTCGAGCTTGTGCATGTTGCGCAGCGGTGTGCCGCCCGCGTCCAGGAACGCCTGAACATGGTGCGCCACCGGCGATCCCAGCCCGCCCGAATATCCGAGCGCAAGCACCACGACGCCGACGAGCAAGATGGTGACGAGCCTGCCGCGCGCAGGCATCGTCCGCATCGCCAGTCCGGCGAGTCCGGCCGCCGCTACCAGCGTCGTCGCCAGCACCGCGACGGACCCCGTCACCAGCGAGGCCCCCGCGGTGGCGTTGGGCGCGACGAACGGTGTCCACGCGTCCGTGCCGCGCAACATCTCGGTCAACGACATCCACCGGGTGGTGACCCCGGAGGACTCGATGAAGTCCAGGAACGGTGGGCTGATGCGGCCGAGCAGCACGAGCGCGACGACCCACCACGCGACGGCCAGCGTCGCGCACGCCAGCCACCACGCGGTGAAACGCAGCCACAATCGGTTCGGCCGATGAGAGGCCAGCCAGATCGCCGCGGCAAGGCAGGCCGTCAGCGTGGCCACCGCGTTGACGGCACCCATCAGCGCAATGGCCACCGCCGAACGGGCGGCCAGAAGTCGCATTGAGCCTTCGGCACGCATGGCCAGGATCACCGGCAGCAGCACCCACGGCGCGAGCATCATCGGCAGCGTCTCCGACGAGATCGCGCCAAGGGTGGTGAGCACCCGCGGGGACAGCGCGAACGCGCCCGCGGCGATGATGCGGGAAGAAGGGCTGCCGATGCCAAGAGCCTCCGCGACGCGCAACAGGCCCCAGAACCCGACGGTCAGCAGCAGCGCCCACCACAGCCGCTGCGTCATCCAGCCGGGCAGCCCGAGCACGTCGCCGATGAGGAAGAAGGTGCCGTGCGGGAAGAGGTAGCCGTAGGCCTGGTTCTGCGCCTGGCCGAACGGCAGCTCGCTGTTCCACAGATTGAACGCGCGCGCCAGGAACCGCAGCGGATTGGCGGTGAGGTCGAGTTTGGTGTCGGGCGAGATCTGTCCGGGCGACTGGGCGAAGGTCAGGATCAGCGCCGCCGCAGCGGCCACCCACAGCCAGCGCCGCGAGAGCGGCGTGGCCAAGTTACGTACGGTCGCCGTACTCGACCCTGTTGAGCACCGATGACGCCGGGTCGCCGGCCTGCAGCGGAGGCTTGGTGTCCTGCTGCACCATCAGCGTCACCCCGAAAATGGCCGCCGCGCCCAGCAGCAGGCCGACGACGATGCTGGCCGCAGCGGGCACGAGGAACCGATCCATGCGGTCAACGTAGCATGCGGCCCATGTTCGCTGATGAACGCCTTTTCTGGCGCTCGGGCCCGTCGTCTGTGTGGGTCGGATACGACGGCGAAGGGCGGCTGGTGTTCAGCGGAGAAGACCGGGCGCACCTGGACGGCTACGAGTACACCGTCACCGTCGCGCCCGACCAATTCACCAAACTTCGTGGCGCTCTCGGCGCAGACCCGGCCGCCGACGTCGTTGACCTGGTGTGCGAGCACGTCGACGCCATCATGGCGCGTGGCGACCGCACGTGGCTGGACGACCAAGGCATAGAACGAGACTTTCAGGCCTACTAGTCTCGGAGCCCATGCCCCTGCCCCGCACACTATGTGCTTTGGCGACGCTGCCCGGTCTGCTGTTGGCCTGTTCGCCCGCCGAGCAGCCCGAGTCGTCGTCGACGCCCTCTCCCACCATGGCCGCGACCACCGCGCCGCCGGCCGGGGAGCCGCTTGCTCCCGGCGTGCCGGCGTGCGGCGAAGGGCCCGCGCTGCTCGCGAACATGTCGACCCGAGACAAGCTCGCGCAGCTGCTGACGGTCGGGGTGACCGACGCCGCGGATGCCCGCGCCGTCGTCGGCAACCATCACGTCGGCGGAATCATGATCGGGAGCTGGACCGACCTGTCGATGCTTTCCGACGGGTCGGTCGCCGACATCGGCGCGTCCGCGACGCCGCTGCCGCTGGCGGTCAGTGTGGATGAGGAGGGCGGCCGGGTGTCGCGGCTGGCGCCGCTGATCGGCACGCAGCCGTCGCCGCGGGTGCTCGCGCAGACCCAGACGCCCGAGCAGGTGTACCAGGTCGCGCTGCAGCGGGGCCAGGCCATGCGGGGCCTTGGCATCACCATCGACTTCGCGCCGGTGGTCGACATCACCGACGCCCCCGATGACACCGTCATCGGTGACCGGTCGTTCGGTGCCGACCCGACCGCGGTCACCGACTATGCGGGCGCCTATGCACGGGGTCTGCGCGACGCCGGTGTGCTCCCAGTGCTCAAACACTTCCCAGGACACGGCCACGGCTCCGGCGACTCGCACACCGGCAGCGTCACCACCCCGCCGATCGCCGACCTGCAGAACGCCGACCTGATCCCGTACCGGACGCTCACCACGCAGGCGCCGGTCGCCGTCATGGTCGGCCACATGCAGGTGCCCGGCCTGACAGGCAGCGATCCCGCCAGCCTCAGCCCGGCCGCCTATGCGCTGCTGCGTTCCGGCGACTACGGCGGCCCGGGGTTCAACGGTCCGGTGTTCACCGACGACCTGTCCTCGATGCAGGCCATCTCCGACCGGTTCGGGGTGGCCGATGCCGCGCTGCGCTCACTGCAGGCGGGCGCCGACACGGCGCTGTGGGTGACCACCGGTGAGGTGCCCGCAGTGCTCGACCGGCTGGAGAAGGCCCTTGCGGCGGGGGAGCTGACGATGTCAGGGGTGGATGCGTCGGTGCTGCGGATGGCGTCGGTGAAGGGTCCCCATCCGAAGTGCTGAAAGCTTCAGTCAGCGAACGACTTTGACGACGTCCAGGGCGGGGTCCGACGCGCTGATCGGAGTGCCTGCAGCGCGCAGCGCCAACAGCAGGTCGACGACGTGCCTTGTCAGCCGTTCACCGGGCATCACCAGGGGAATGCCCGGCGGGTAAGGCGTGATGGCGTCGGCGGCCACCCTGCCCGTCGCCTCCGAAAGCGGCACCGCCTGCTCTGCGGCGAAGAACGCCTCACGCGGCGTAAGCACCGTCTCGGCGCGCAGCGCAAGCAGGTCGGCGATCATCGCACCGTCATTGCCGGCCTGCCGTATCCCGGCATGGCTCGCGACCTCCGCGAAACCCGTTGTCAGCCGGTCGATGTCGGTCTCGGTGTTGCCGATGGTGGTGATGCACAGTACGTGGCCGGGGCCGCTCAGCTCGGGCTGCACGCCATGCACATGGTTGAGCCGTGCGACGATATCGCGCGCGTCCGCGGCCAATTCGCTTGTGCCGATGAGCAGTTTCGTCTCGTCGAGCTGATGAAATCCGGTGCCCGCACCGGTGGCGTCGTCGGCCCGCAGCACCCGAAGGCCCGGTATCGCGGCCAACCGGGTGGCCGCGCGCCGCGCCCGGTCCAGCGTGGCGTCGAGCATCTCGCGGCCGGACAGCATCATCTGCTGGCGGGCCAGGTCGATCGAGGCCATGATCCCGAAATGCGGGCTCGTGGTCTGGATGAGCTGTAGCGCGCGGCGCACCGTCGCCGGATCGACGGCGGCCGGGTCGATGTGCAGCACGGCCGCCTGGCTGAGCCCGGAAAGGATCTTGTGCACCGATTGCACGGTGGCCGCCGCGCCAGCCCGTTCGGCCGCCACCGGCAGATCGGGGTGAAAGCCGAAGTGTGGTGAGTGGGCGCCGTCGACGAGGAGCCGGGCCCCGAAACGCTCGCACAGGCCCGCCAGCGCGGCGATGTCGGCGGTGGTGCCGTAGTACGTCGGATGCAACGCCCAGAGTGCCTTCGCCCCACTCGCGGCGAACGCCTGCTCGACGACTCCGGCGTCGAGTCCGTGCGCCACCCCGAAGCGGGCGTCCCACTGTGGTTCGAGCCAGATCGGCCTGGCCCCGGCCTGCACCAGCCCGGCGAGCACGGATTTATGCGCGTTGCGCTGAACGAGTACCGGTTCGTCTGGCCGCAGCGTCGAAAGCGCGACGGCGATGTTGCCGCCGGTGGAGCCCTGAACCAGGATGAAGCTCGCGCCGACGCCCCATGCGTCGGCGATCAACCGTTCGGCATCGAGGATCGGACCTTCCGGGCAATGCAGGGTGTCGAGGTCGGGCAGGTTGTTGAGGTCGACGGCCGCAATGTGTTCCCGGAACCAGGGATCGAGCGTGCGGCCGCCCTTGTGGCCGGGACTGTAGAACGGCGCCTGGTCGCGCTCGACGAAACGACGCACCGCCTCGAAAAGCGGTGCCGTCGTGTGCTTCACAGCCTGTACACCCTGGTGGCGTTGTGAACGCCGATCATGTCGACGATCTTGATGGCGTCCTGCTCGGTGCAGTCGCCGGTGTTCACCCAGCCGCCGAGCACGAGGCCCATGGCGCGGCGCCACAACACCGAGCCGAGCAGATGCAGCTCCGGCGGGCCGAAGGCGTCCGAGGAGTACAGCTGTTTGGCGAACGGCGCGGTCTCCAGCGCCTCGGCGACCAGCGCCGTCGAGCGCACCCCCAGGTAGTTGATGGCAAGTCCCACATCGAAATTGACATGATCGAAGGCCTGCGCCAGATAGCCGGCCTGGCGATGGAACGGGTAGCAGTGCAGCAGCAGCACCTGGACCGCGGGCATGCTGCGCAGCAGCGGCAGCAACAGCAGCGGGTCGGTGCGGTGCAGGTCCAGATCCCGGTCGCCGAATCCGACGTGCACCTGGATGGGCAGCCCCCGGTCCGCGGCTTCGTATACACCGAAGGCGATCAAGACGGGGCTGTCGACGCGAAGTGGCGCGCCTCTTGCGGCGAGTTCGCGGGCATGGTCGATCACCTGCGCATCGGTCGGTCGTGACCAGTCGATGTCGAAGGATGTGCGATACGCGGCAATTGTCTTGGTGCCCACGGTTTCCGGCGAGTCCGCCGCGTTCTGCAGTGCCGACCGGAACGCGGCGGGGAAATCGTGCGGATCCGTGCCGGTCTCCAGCAGGTCCTCGGCAAGCCGCTCCAGCCGAAGGATCGACGACGACGGGATGCCGCTGAGCCGGGTGAGCTCTTCCGGTGTGGTGATGAGATCACCCTTGAAGCCGGTGTCGACGATCCACCGGGACACCCCCGCGGCCCGCAGCATCAGGCCGGCCAGCTCGTCGGGGGCCAGCTCGCTGCGGCGTCGCCAATAGTCATCGGCCTGTGCGTGTGGCTCGAGGCCGAGCAGCGGTGCGCACCAGCGCCGGATCGCAAGGCCGAGCGGCGAATCGAACTGCGTCATGAACGACGGCACAGGGTCGGTCGACCCTTCGTTGATGGCGGCCTCGAATCCCGCTCTGTCTACCGGTTTTTCGAAGGCTCCGTGCACATGGTGGTCGACAAGTTGGACACCGCGCAGGTGGTCAGCCAGCCGCGTGGGCACGTCGCCGGCCACCCCTTCGAACACGTCGCCGAGCTCACCAACCGGCATAGCGGGCGACCTCCCTGTCGTCGACGTTTCCCGCGGCCGCATCGGTGATCGCGTCGCCAAGAATCTCGGCGGCCCGGTCCGCCTCCTGCTCGGTCAGCACCAGCGGCGGCGTGATCTCCAGAACATTGCCGCCGACGTAGTACACCACCGCGCCCAGCTCCCACGCGCGGTAGACCACCTGCGCGGCGAGTCGGGTGTCGCGGTCGCCGGTCGCGGGGTCGACGAGTTCCAGCCCGATCGCCAGCCCGCGGCCACGGACGTCGCCGATCCGGTCGGAGTCCAGCGCACGCAGCTTTTCCTGCAGCGCCGCACCGACTTTCGCGGCCCGCTCGGCCAAGTGCTCGCCAACGACGGTGGCCAGCACCGCCCGGCCTGCCGCGGTGCACACCGGATTGCCCGCGGTGGTCAGAAGGGCCGCGGCGGGGGGTTCGTCGAGGATCGCCGCTGGCCCGACGGCTGCCGACAGCGGAAGACCGCCGCCGAGCACCTTGCCGAACGTCACGATGTCGGGCACCACACCGTCGTGTTCGAAGGCATGCAGCGTGCCGGGCCTTCCGAGGCCCATCTTGACCTCATCGCAGATCATCGGCACCGCGTGGCGTCGGCACACCTCGTGCAGCCGTGCCAGGAAGCCGTCGGGAGGCACGACAAGTCCGCCGTCGGACAGGATCGGCTCGACGATCAGGCAGGCGATGGTGCCGGTGGCCAGATGCCCCTCGGCACGCGTGAGGCACTCCTCGACGTCGGCCATGACGTCATCACCGGTGGGCCGAAAAGGATTGGGGTAGGGCAGGAATACTACGTCGGCGTCCGGTGGTGCGCCGGCGTCGACATGCACTCCGGAGACACCCATCGCGACACCGACGCCACCGTGGTAACTGTGCTCGAACGCCACGACCGTGCGCCGCCCGGTGGCGTGCCGGCAGGCGCGCAGCGCGACGTCGTTGGCGTCCGAGCCGGCGTGACCCAGGTACACCCGCCGTTCACCGCTGCCGGGGACCAGCGCCAGGAGATCCTCGGCGAGGCCGACCGAATCGGGATGGACCGCCGAAAGCGCGCCTGCGCCAGGCGCATCGCGGATCGCTCTGCTGACCGCTTCGGCGACGGCGGGGTGGCCGTGGCCAAGACCGCACGCGGTCCACGTCGCCGAAAGGTCGAGCAGTTCGCGGCCGTCCGGTGTGACGAGGGTCGAGCCGTGGCCGGACACCACCTCCAGCGGGAAGAACCGCAACTTCTCGATGCCCGCGATCACGGCCTCGTCGCGGTCGTAAAGCGTGCTCACGGCGTCAGATTCAACTCGGCCGATAGCGACTGGCCGACGCGCTTGGCGATACCCGATGCGGCGATGGCAACCACCAATCCGACGAGGCACCAATACAGGCCGAGAAGCGGTGCCGCCGACCATGTTTCGGCAACCTTGACGTTGAACCACAGCACCACCACGATGACCAGCGCACCCAGCAGCGGCAGCACAATGCCGGGCACCTTGCCCTTGCCGCCATGCACACTGAGGAACTTCGGTGAGCCGACGAACCACGCCGCGGCGATCTCGACGAGCAGGTAGCAGACCATCAGGCACACCGAACCCGCAACCGCGAACAGGAAGTAGGTGTCGATCGCGTCGTTGCCGGTACCCATATCGGGCCAGTCGACTGCGCCGCAGATGAGGACTACCACCAGCGCGACGATGACGACCAGCCACGTGGCGCGCCGTGGCCCACCGGTTTCGGCATGGATGTGCGCCAGATATCTCGGGCCGAAGCCGTCGCGTGCGAACGCGTAGATCATCCGTCCCGAGGTCGCAGAGGTCGCCAGGTGGCAGCCGAACGCCGACACGATCGCGGTGAAGATGATCACCAGGGAGAACCATTGGCCGACGTACGTACCGCCCAAGTCGCCCAACGTGTTTCCTGAACTCTGGAAGGCGTCGAGCCCGGCCTGGTCGGTGCCGAATCCGACGACCTGGGCGAACATCACCAGGACGAACAGCGCACCGGTCAGCAGCAGCGTTCCTGCCAGCGCTCGCGGAATGTTGCGGCCAGGGTCGTCGGTCTCCTCACCCATCGATGCGCACGCCTCGAAGCCGGCCCAGGACAGGAACGCCGCGACCACGCCCGTGATCACCGCAGATGACGAGACGTCGCCGCCGGAGAACGAGAACACCGAGAAGTCGATGCCTGTCGACGGCGCTCCGCCCTTCGCGAAGATCACGGCGACCAGCACGACCATCGCAAGGATGCCGAGCCCCTCGATCGCGAGCAGAATCTTGGCGAGCAGCCTGATGTCGCGGCCGGCCAACAGGAACGAGATCACCGCGGCCACCGCCACGATCAGCAGCCATGGCGCCTGGGACGGGTTTTCATTTCCCGCCTGCAGCTGTGCGATGAACGCGTTGGTGAACGCCGCGGTCAACGCCAGGGTGCCGATGGAGAATGCCCAGTAGGCGCCGAGCATCGCGAAACCGGCGAAGAATCCCGTCCTCGGGCCGATGGTGCCGCCAACCAAACCGTATGACGACCCGGCGTGATTGAGGTGCCTGGTCAGCCGGACGAAGCTGTACCCGACAAGCGAGACCCCGACCAGGCCGATCAGGAACACCAGCGGGATGGCCTTGCCGACAGTCGCGATCAGGCCTTGACCGTTTCCCGACATCGCCAGGGTCGGGCCGACCAGCGCGACCGAGAACGCCAGGGCCACCCAGAACGGCAGGCGGCGACGTGGAAGCTGGTCAACCTCCTGGGGTGTGCTCGTAGTCATCGATGTCTCCTTCCTCAGGACAGGGTCAGCGGGTCAGCAGCTCCACGCCAGACGCAGCGCCCGAGTGGTTTCGGCGGGGGCTCGGTCGCCGTATGTGGTGAGCTTCGTGGCGCCGCACGGCAACCAGACCCTCGACGACCGCGGGTGTGAGCAGCTCCGCGGCGATGGCGGAGGATTCCAGCGCCTCGATCACGGCCCGCTGATCGGTGGGCAGGGGCGCAGGTGCGGCGCTTGACTCCGATGGGTTGTCGGGCACTTCGGCGGGGCACTCCAGCCCTTTCTCGATGCCGCGCAGTGCGCTGCCCAGCAGCGCCGTGGCCGCGAGGTACGGGTTGGCGCTGGGGTCGATGATCTTCAGCTCCGCGTTCGCGCCGCGCGGATTGCCCTGGGTCGCTGCGATGAACCGGACCGCCGCCTCGCGGTTCTCCAGGCCCCAGCATTTGGCGGCGCCCGCCCAGTTGCCTGGCTGAAGGCGCGATCCTGACAACACCGAACCGGCGTACACGCCAAGCAGATCCGGCAGGCCGTCGAGCACACCCGCGATGGCCGACTGTCCTTGCGTCCGCACGCCGTGCGGGCCGTCTCCTCCTGAGAACACCGGGCCGGCGTCGTCGCTCAGCGACAGATGCAGGTGGGCCCCGTTGCCCGCTTCTCCCTCGAACGGCACCGGCGAGAAAGAGATCTTCAGCCCGTGTCGTGCTGCTGCCCGCCCGATCACGATCCGCGCCAGGATGACTGCGTCCGCTGCGGCGACGGGAGTCGTTGGCGCAAGCGAGATCTCGATCTGATCGTGGCCGTATTCGGTGTGGAGCTGTTCGATGCTCAGACCCGCGCGCTCGGCGGCGACGGTGAGGTCGACAAGGAAGGCAGAGCGGTCCAGCGACGTGCGCATGCCGTAGGGCGACCACGGTTCGGCCGACGCGTGGTTGCCGTCGGGCGGCCAGCATCGTGCACTCGAGTTCGGCACCGACCAGCGGCACGAGGCCGCGGTCGGTCGCGGCCTGTTCGGTGCGCGCGAGCAGTGTGCGTACGCAGAGTGGCGCCGGGTTGCCCTGCTGGTCGTGCAGGTCGCCCGGCGCCCAGGCCACGCCGTCGTCGACGTGGCGCAGATCCGCTGGATCGATCCGGATTCGCAGATCGCCGACGACGCCGATGCTGGGTGTGAACGCGATGCCGCTGTCGACGCAGAAGACACTCCACGACGGTGAGACGCCCATCCCGGCGCGCGCAAATGCGTCGAGCCTGCGCAGCGGCACGTATTTGGCCCGCGTGACCCCTGCCAGGTCGGTGATGGAGCCCGCGACGAGTTCGACGCCGCTCGCGCGCAGTTCATCGACACTCATCACCGGTGGTGGACCTCCTCAGTCATCCTGAGTCTCCGAGCTCGATATGTCATAAATGTTTCACAATCTTTAAGATGAGCGCTAGAGGATTCATTTATAAAATTTCGGGATCGGAGGTCGCCAGGATGTGCCGGCTGCTTGGTGTCGTCTCCGCAGAGCCAATTGCCGTCTCGGATGCCGTCGGCGCCCATGTGCTGAAGGACTTCGTCGCGCTGACCAAGATCCACGGCGACGGCTGGGGCATCGCGACCGTCGCCACGGCGGGCCAGGAGCCGCGGGTCGAGGTTTCCGCAGGCAGCGCAGTGGACGATCCCGCGTTCGTCGCGGCGACCAGCGAGCGTCGCTCCGCCGCGAGCCTGGTCCATCTGCGGTGGGCCACCACCGGAATCGCGGTACAGCCGCAGAACTCCCACCCGTTCCTTGCCGACCGGGTGGCCATGGCGCACAACGGTTCCATCAAGCCGACCGGTCCCGTCGACGAGCTTCTCGATCTGTCGATCACGGCCGCACTGCGCGGCACCACCGACAGCGAGCGCTACTTCGCGCTGATCCGACAACACCGGCCGGACGCGCCGAACCTCGTCGAGGCGGTCCGCCGGGCGGTGGCCCAGCTGCGTGAGTGCTACCCGGACGCCAGCCTCAACGCGTTGGTGCTTGGCGAGGACCAGCTGATCGCCGTGCACGCCCACGCCCGCAGCCGCCTGCCGGACGAGGACATCGAGGAGATCACCGCTGCCGAACTGCCTGCCGAGCACCTTGAGGATTACTTCGCGTTGCGGTGGGCGCGGCCCGACGAGCGGACGATCGTGATCGGTTCGACAGGCTTCGGCGACCTGGACTGGCAGCCGCTGCCGCCGGAAAGCGTCACCGCCATCTCGATGCACGACCTGACGATGACGCCGCACCCTCTCGTGACAGGGTGAGTCCAGTGACCGAGCAAACCGTCGAGGCACGCGCCAGCGCCGCGCTGCCGACGCTGAGCAAGGCCGAGCGGCGGGTGGGCAGGGCGCTGCTCGCGGACTATCCGAGCGCGGGGCTGGCCAGCGCGGCCAGGCTCGCCGAGCGGGCCGAGGTCAGCCCGCCGACGGTGTTGAGGTTTGCCCAGTCGCTCGGATTCGAGGGTTTCACCGATCTGCAGGTCACGCTGCGTGCTGAGTTGTCCGCCAGGTCGAGCGGTCCGATCACACGTCTGCCGGCCGCGCCGGCCGCTGGCAGCATGCTCGATCGGCTGCTGCAGCAGATGCGCGCCCAAAATGACTGTGCGGCACGGACATTGGCGCAGCTGCCGGCGTCGACGCTGGAGGCGGCCGTGACGCTGCTTGCCGACACCCGCCGGTCGGTGTATCTGCACGGGGGCCGTTTCTCGCACCTGCTGGCCCTGCACCTGACCGCACACCTGGAGCAGCTGCGCCCCGGGGTCAAGGCGCTCGACGACCCCGGCGGTCGCGACCTGGGGGTGTTGCTCGAGTTGTCGCGCACCGACGTGGTCGTGCTGTTCGACTACGACCGCTATGAACGAAGCGCCGCCGAACTGGCGTCTCGGGTGCACCGCGCAGGCGCGGCGGTGTTGCTCATCACCGACGACCTTGCGTGCCCGGTCGCGCCAGAAGCCGAAGTCGTGCTCGCCGCGTCGAGCACGGTCGGCACCACCTACCAGAGCATGGCGGCCGGGTTCCTGCTCACCGAGCTGCTGATCCCGCTGGTCATGGACACCATCGGGGAACCCGCGCGCACCAGGATGGCGCTATGGGAAGAGCAGCGCAGAGCCGAGCTTCTGCCCTGACTGGCCGCGCATTGCTTACTCTCTAGTGATGGCAGGTGGAACGAAGCGGTTGCCGCGCGCGGTGCGCGAGCAGCAGATGCTCGACGCCGCCGTGCAGATCTTCTCGGTGAACGGCTATCACGAGACCTCGATGGACGCGATCGCCGCCCAGGCCCAGATCTCCAAGCCGATGCTGTATCTCTACTACGGCTCCAAGGAGGAGCTGTTCGGCGCGTGCCTTGACCGCGAGCTGTCCCGGTTCGTCGAAGAGGTGCGCAACAAGATCGACTTCACGCAGAGTCCCAAGGACTTGCTGCGCAACGCCGTTCTGGCGTTCCTGAACTACATCGACGCCAACCGTGCGTCGTGGATGGTGCTCTACAACCAGGCCACCAGCTCGCAGGCGTTCGCGCATACGGTGCGCGAGGGCCGCGAGCGGATCATCGATCTCGTCGGCAGGCTGTTGACGTCGGGCACGCGAAACCCCGAGCCGGACACCGACTTCGACATGATGGCGGTCGCGCTGGTGGGTGCGGGCGAAGCCGTGGCGAACCGGGTCAGCACCGGCGACGCCGACGTAGACGAGGCCGCCGAGCTGATGATCAACCTGTTCTGGCGCGGGCTGAAGGGCAAGCCGTCGGAGTCGGGCGTCGAGGCTGCGATGAGAGCGCGCGGCTAGACCCGATTGGTGTTCTGCGAGGCGCGGATCAACCACCGCCCGTCGGTCTGCCTGGTCATCACCATGGTGATGTGGCCGGCGCGGTCGACGGGCCCGGCCGCCGACGGATCGGTGAAGCCGGGCCATTCCCAGTGCGCATGTACCAAAGCCGACCCGTCGGCGAGCACGGTGATGTCAGCGACACGCAGGTCGTACTTCGGCTTCTCGGCATGGACCCAGGCCGCGACGGCCTTGTGCTCGGCCACGTTCTCGTCGCGGCCCTTCCACCACACTGCGGTGTTGGTGACGAAATCGCAGTCCTTGGTGAACAACTCGCCCCACGCATCCATATCGTTGCGGTGCCAGGCGGCGACGTACTCCGAAAGTGTGGCGTTGATGGCGTCCTCGTCGGTCATCACGCGACGGTAGAACCTAAACGTCACTTCAGGTCAAGCCCGCGGAACTCAAGCCGGGGCGATGGTGCCCTTCAGGTGCGGGTCGCCCTTGGTGAGGTGCCGAAGAGTGAGTTCCCAGCCGTCGGTGTTGCGGTCGACGTACAGCCCGGCGCGGGCAGGCAGCACCACTGGCTTGGCGAAGCGCACCGAATACTTCACCGCGTCCGGCAGCTGGCCCTCGATGTTCGCCAAAACGGCTGCAGCGCTGAACATCCCGTGCGCAATGACGGTCGGGAATCCGAAAAGCTTGGCGGCCACCGGATTGGTGTGGATCGGGTTGTGGTCCCCGCCGACCGATGCGTACTGCCGGATCTGTCCAGGCGTGATGCGCAAGACGGCGTTCGGCGGACCCAGCTTCGGCTGCTTCTGCGGCGGCGCCTTCGGCTCGTCGGACAGGCTGGTCTTCTGCTGGTGCAGGAACGTCGTAACCTGATGCCACGCGGTGTCGTTGCCGACGTTGACGTCCGTGACGATGTCGACGAGCAGGCCCTTGCGGTGCTCGCGCAGGTTCTCCGCATGCACCCGCACGCCGACGGTATCGGTGACCAGGATGGGCCGGTACTGAGTGATGTGGTTCTCGGTGTGCACCGAACCCATTGCGGCGAACGGGAAATCGAAACCCGTCACCAGCGACATCACCGTCGGAAACGTCAGCGCGAACGGATAGGTCAGCGGCACCGCATCGCCGAACCGCAGCCCGGTGACGTGTGCGTACGCGGCGACGTTGGCAGGGTCGATGGCCAGCTCATCGACGGTCAGCGTGCGGTCGGGCAGCGAGTCGCCACGCGGCACGAACGGCAACGCTCCCGCCGCCGCGCGCAGCAGATTCATCAGGCCGGACGGTTGCGTCACCCTAGGCTCCCGGCATGGCCTGGCCGCACACCCGGATGGTGTTGCCGGTGACGGCATTCGATGCGGGGCTGGCGAAATACGCGATGGCTTCTGCGACGTCGACAGGCTGTCC
Organism: uncultured Actinomycetota bacterium; assembly: GCA_963711755.1. Taxonomy (GTDB): domain Bacteria; phylum Actinomycetota; class Actinomycetes; order Mycobacteriales; family Mycobacteriaceae; genus Mycobacterium. Next base: position 649,789 of record CAVQFK010000021.1, on the reverse strand, counting down.
GCCCTGATACAGCGAGTTGAGCCGACGCGCCACCTCGCGGGTGGCCAGCGGAATCGCCTCGGTCATCTTGGTTTCGATGAAGCCGGGTGCCACGGCGTTGACGGTGATGTCCTTGCCGGCGTACGCGTCCGCCAGTGCATCGGTCAGCCCGATCATGCCCGCCTTGGTGGCCGCGTAGTTGGTCTGCCCGCGATTGCCCGCGATGCCAGCCATCGAGGACAGCCCGACGATGCGGCCGCTCTCGCCGATAGCGCCGTTTTCTACCAGGCCCTCGCTAAGCCGAAGTGGCGCAAGCAGATTGACGGCGACCACCGCGTCCCACCGGGCCTCGTCCATATTGGCAAGCAGCTTGTCGCGGGTGATGCCGGCGTTGTTGACCAGAATGTCGGCGCGCCCGTCGTAGTTCGCCTCTAGATGCTCGACGATCTTGTCGACCGCATCGTCGGCGGTGACGTCCAGCGTCAGCGCCGTGCCGCCGACCTTCGACGCGGTCTGGCCAAGGGAATCGGATGCGCCGGCTGGGCTTTTCATGTCGATCGCCACCACCTTCGCCCCATCCCGCGCGAGCACCTCGGCGATGGTCGCACCGATACCGCGGGCGGCGCCGGTCACGATCGCCACCTTGCCGTCCAGCGGCTTGTCCCAGTCCGCAGGCGGCGCGGAATCCGCCGCGCCGACACGGTAGACCTGCCCGGCCACGTAGGCGGACTTGCCGGACAGGATGAACCGCAGCGTCGACTCCAGTCCCGTCGCCGCGGGCTTCGCGTTGGCCGACAGATACACCAGCGACACCGTCGCACCGCGCCGCATTTCCTTACCGAGCGAGCGCGTGAACCCCTCGAGCGCGCGCTGCGCAATGCGTTCACCGATGCTGCCCGTTTCCTCAGGAGTCGTCCCCACGACGACGACCCGGCCGGACGGCCCGAGGTTGCGCAGCAGCGGGGTGAAGTACTTGTACAGCCCCTTCAACCCGGCGGGATCCGTGATGCCGGTGGCGTCGTAGACCAGCCCGCCGAACGAGTCCGCCCAGCGGCCGCCGAGATTGTTCGACACCACGTCGTAGTCCTCGGCAAGCGCGGCCCGCAGCGGCTCGACGACGCGACCGTCGCCGCCGATCAGCAGGGTTCCTGCCAGCGGCGGATCGCCGGCACGGTAGCGGCGCAGCGTCTCGGGCGCCGGGATGCCGAGTTGCTTGGCGAGGAACGATCCGGGCGCCGAGTGGACGATTTGCGAGTACAGATCGGTAGCCATAGCCCTAACTTACTCCAGAGTAAGAACGGTGAGTAGGATGGCCCCCATGGCCAATACCAATTCTCGACGGGTCGCCATTCTCGGGGGGAACAGGATTCCGTTCGCCCGGTCGGATGGCGCCTATGCCAATGCTTCCAACCAGGACATGTTCACCGCGGCGCTGGGTGGACTCATCGACCGCTACAACCTCGGCGGCGAGACGCTGGGCGCGGTGATCGGGGGCGCGGTACTCAAACACAGCCGCGACTTCAACCTGATGCGCGAATGCGTATTGGGCAGCTCACTGTCCTCGTATACCCCCGCTTTCGATATTCAACAGGCCTGTGGCACCGGCCTGCAGGCGACCATCGCCGCCGCGGACGGCATCGCGGCCGGGCGGTACGAAGCCGCCGCCGCCGGCGGGGTGGACACCGCCTCGGATGCGCCGATCGCCTTCGGCAACGACCTGCGCCGGGTGCTGCTCGGCATGCGCCGCGCCAAGTCCAATGTCGACCGGCTCAAGCTCGTCGGCAAGCTGCCCGCGTCCCTTGGCGTGGAGATCCCGGTCAACAGCGAGCCGCGTACCGGACTGTCGATGGGCGAGCATCAGGCCATCACCGCCAAGGCGATGGGCATCAAGCGCACCGATCAGGACGAACTTGCCGCCGCCAGCCACCGCAACATGACGGCCGCATACGACCGCGGCTTCTTCGACGACCTCGTCACGCCGTTCCTCGGCCTGTACCGCGACAACAACCTGCGGCCTGACTCGTCGGCAGAGAAGCTCGCTTCCCTCAAACCGGTGTTCGGGGTGAAGGCCGGCGACGCGACGATGACGGCGGGCAACTCGACGCCGCTGACCGACGGTGCGTCGGTGTCGCTGCTTGCGACGCCCGAGTGGGCCGCCGCGCACGGGATCGAACCGCTGGCCTACTACGTCGACGCGGAGACCGCGGCGGTCGACTACGTCAACGGCAAGGACGGTCTGCTGATGGCGCCCACCTATGCGGTGCCACGGCTGCTGGCCCGAAACGGTCTGAGCCTGGGCGACTTCGACTTCTACGAGATCCACGAGGCATTCGCGTCGGTGGTACTTGCGCATCTGCAGGCCTGGGAGTCCGAGGAGTACTGCAAGGAGCGACTCGGTCTTGATGCGGCACTCGGCAGCATCGACCGGTCCAAGCTCAACGTCAACGGCTCCTCGCTGGCGGCGGGCCATCCTTTCGCGGCCACCGGCGGACGCATCGTCGCCCAACTCGCCAAGCAACTCGCCGAGAAAAAGCAGGAAACCGGTCAGCCGGTGCGCGGACTCATCTCGATCTGCGCGGCAGGCGGGCAGGGCGTCGCGGCGATTCTCGAGGCTTAGAAAAAAATTTTCGCGAGCGCTGTAACGGCCTCGTCGGGACCGTCGATACATGGGATAGCTCCGTGTTGGCGTCTGACCCCCCGACCCGACGTCAACACGGGGCTCTAACTTTTGGCCGTCGGATGCTTCGATGGTGGGTATGCAGATAAGCCTGTCCCTCGTCGGATTACTCAATGACACGAGCGGCCGCTCGCCGGTCGACGCCTTCGTGCAGAGCCTCGCGGCGTTGCGCGACGAGGGCTTCCGACGAGTCTGGCTGGCCCAGCTGCCCTACGACCCGGACCTGACGACTCTGCTCGCGGTCGCCCTGCGCGAGGTCGACACGATCGAGGTGGGCTCGGGTGTCATTCCGATCCAGGTTCAGCATCCGACGCAGCTGGCCCAGCGTGCCCTCACCCTCAACGTGATCAGCGGTGGCCGGTTCACGCTCGGAATCGGCATGAGCCACCGCATGGTGGCCGAGCAGATGTGGGGCGTGTCGTGGGACAAGGCCGTACGCCAGATGCGCGAGTACCTCGACGGCCTGCTTCCGCTGCTGGAGGGCCGGCCCGCCGAAGCCGAAGGCGAGTTCTGGACGACGCGCGCGGCGCTGCAGATGCCTGGGGCGCCGACACCGGACGTCTACCTCGCGGCCCTCGGCCCGCAGATGCTGCGCCTCGCGGGACGGCGCACCGCTGGCACGCTGACCTGGATGACCGGCCCCAAGACGCTGGCCGAACACATCGGTCCGGCGCTGCGTGAGGCGGCCGCCGAGGCCGGCCGGTCCGAGTCGGACGTGAGTGTCGCGGCGTCGTTACCGGTGAGCGTCACCGACGACGTCGACGGCGCACGCAAGCGGGCCGCCGAGGAGTTCGCGATCTACGGGCAGCTGCCGTCCTACCGCGCGATGCTGGACCGCGAAGGCTATGCGGCACCCGAGGACGCGGCGATCATCGGCGACGAGGCCACCGTGTCCGACCGGCTCGATGAGCTGAGCGCGGCGGGGGTCGAGGAGTTCTCTGCCGTCGTCTTCGACGCCTCGCCGGAGGTCCGTGAACGGACCCGCGCGCTGCTGCGAACGAAGGACAAATAGCGCCCGAATTTCCTCTGGTGTGATGACAGTCACAAGCGTACGATCGATCGCACGACGGGTTCGGGAGTGACAGTTCCAAAGAGCCGGCATAAGGGATGAAAGCCGGACGCGCGAGAATAATGAGACGCACCCAAGTGTCCTCCCGAACCCGCCCTTTTATGTGTGGTGTAGGTAGCCCCACCGCGAATCCGCCAGACACCACGGTCGATTGCGGCCACCGTGCCGGGACACCATGGTTGGCGTGATAACGACCGCGCCGCCCACCGCATCCACCGAATTGGACTGGACCCGAACCCTTCTCACCCCGATTCGCCGCGCCGCATGGCGGACGTATCTGTACTTCGTGCTCGTCAGCGTGCTCGCGGTCGCCGGCATCGCGTTCATTTTCGCGGCCGGGCTCGCATCCGGGCTGCTGATCGTCACCCTCGTCGGCATCCCACTGCTGGCGCTGGTGGTGATGAGCGGGCGGGCATGGAACCGGTTGTACCGGGCGCTGGCCCGGCTGACGGGTGCGGTGATCGACGCCCCGCCGCCCTTCGCCCGGCCGAAGGGCCGCCTGCAGACGGTGGCCGTCGCCCTCACCGACGCGGTGGGGTGGCGCAGTCTGGGATTTGTCGCACTCGACGCCGTCCTCATGACGCCGATCGGCTACACCGTGATCGTCGGCGTGGGGGCTTCGGCAGCGTTGGTGGCGTCGCCGGTGCTGTGGCTGACCACCGGTGAGACGGTCGTCTCCCTCGGCGAGCCGGTCGACTCGCTGTGGGTGTACCTGCTGCTGTCCGTCGCGGGTGTGGTCGCGCTGTATCTGATGGGTTGGGTGATGCTGGGCATCAGCCGCGCCCACGTGTGGCTGGCGCGCACGCTGCTCGGGCCCACCGAGCGCGAGCGGCGCGTGGCCCAACTGGAACACGCCCGCGCCGGTGTTGTCGACGATGCGGCGGCCACCCTGCAGCGGGTCGAACGCGATCTGCACGACGGTACCCAAGCGCGGCTGATCACCGTGGCGATGGCGTTGGCCCGCGCCGACGAGCACCTGGCCACCTCGAACGTGGCGACGGCCCGCGAGCTGGTCTCCGACGCGCTGGCCAACACCAGGGACACGCTGACCGAGCTTCGCGACCTGGTCCGCGGAATCCGCCCGCCCGCTTTGGATCTGGGGCTCGGCCCGGCGGTGCAGACCCTCGCGGCACGCAATCCGATCCCGGTCGACGTCACCGTCGACCTCGCGGTGCGACCGTCCATCGGGGTGGAGACCATGGCGTACTTCTGCGTGGCCGAACTGCTGGCCAACGTCTCGAAGCACTCCGGCGCCAGCCAGGCCGCCGTGCGGCTGAGCAGTGACGCCGATGAGCTCCGAATCACCGTGCAGGACAACGGCTCCGGTGGCGTACAGGTCGGGAACGGCTCGGGCCTCACCGGACTCGCCGACCGGCTGGCGATGCTTGACGGGCGACTGGAGATCCACAGCCCCGACGGCGGCCCGACCGTCGTCGCCGTCGTGGTGCCACCGGGAGCCGAGCAATGACGCGGATCGCGGTCGCCGAGGACAGCGTAATTCTGCGTGAGGGCCTTGCTCAGTTGCTCGTCGAACGCGGCCACGACGTGGTGGCCAAGGTGGGCACCGCCGACGAAATGCTCGGCGTGGTCGACGAATTCAAACCCGATGTCTTCGTCGTCGACATCCGCATGCCGCCGACGTACACCGACGAGGGTTTGGTGGCCGCGGTGTCGTTGCGCCGGTCGCATCCGGAAATGGGCGTGCTGGTGTTCTCGCAGTGGGTGGAGACCAGGTACGCCACCGAACTGCTTGCCGGGCGTCCCGAGGGCGTCGGCTATCTGCTCAAGGACCGGGTGACCGACATCGCCGAGTTCGACTCCGCGGTGCGGCGCGTCGCCGCGGGTGGCACCGCACTCGACCCGGAGGTGGTGCGGCAACTGCTCGGCAACCGGCACACGTCGTCGGCCCTGGACCGGCTGACGCCGCGCGAGCGCGAGGTGCTGGCGTTGATGGCCGAAGGCCATTCCAACAACGGCCTCGCGCAACACCTTTCGATCACCGAGCGCGCGGTGGAAAAGCATGTCTCCGCCATCTTCACCAAGCTGGACCTTGCGCCGGGCCAGGGGCACCACCGCCGCGTGCTCGCGGTGGTGACCTACCTCAACTCTTGACCAGTGCCCAGATGGTCAGGTACGCCAGCCCGAAGAAAGCCGCGACCGCGAGCGCAACGCCGGTGGACTGCACGTAGGTGAAAGGGGAACTTACCCATTCGAGAGTCGTCGCCATCACGGCATCGGGCCGCGTCACCAAATCCCAAGAGTTCCAACGCGCGAACCGTCCGATGACGACGCCGATCGCGCACAGTCCGATCGAGACGATAACCGCCGCCCATCCGTAGAGACGGCCGAAGTCACGTTCGATGCGGTCGTGGACAAGGCGTAACGACACCACGCCAAGGATGATGCCCGTCCATGCCGCGAAGCCGTATTGCAGGACATGGCGCCACAACTCGACGCCTTCGCCGAGGTGCACCAGATCGGTCACCAGGTACGGCGAATTCGGCAGGAACGTCAGCCAGCCCAGGCCCAGCGGCAGTAGCCATGCACGGCCACGCACCGCGGCGAACCCGGCGGCGAAGCACACCGGAATCCACGCCAGAAACAGATTCCAGATGAGAAACCAGGTGGGGTAGGACAGCGGAGCGGCTGGGTCCGTCACGCCGAGGACGATCGTCAACCCGGTCGTTGCCAACAACGCGACGAGCAGAACGGCGCGAGGGGCGTTCGTCATTCGTACAGCTTGCCCGACTATGGCAGCGGTAGGGCCGATCGCCGGTCCGCGCGTGGACCCGCCACTTCGCGAGACGCACACCAGGGTCGTGGAATTTCGCGCGAGCACGACCCTGGTGTACGCCTCGCGAACCGAAAGCCGCCCGACAAACGCAAATGACCCCCGGGAAGAGACCGGGGGTCATTTGGTTCGAAGCGGTCGAAGAAGGTTAGAAGGCCGCCTCGTCCAGTTCCATGACCTCGTTGTCGAGGCCGTCGATCACGCTGCGGGTGCTGGTGAGCAGCGGCAGGAAGCTCTTCGCGAAGAACGACGCCACCGCGACCTTGCCCTCGTAGAAGGCGCGGTCCTCGCCACTGGCACCGGCGTCGAGCGCCTCGATGGCCACGGCCGCCTGCTGCTGCAGCAGCCACCCGATGACCAGGTCGCCGACGCTCATCAGGAAGCGCACCGAGCCAAGGCCGATCTTGTACAGCTCGGCCGGATTCTCCTGCGCCGACATCAGGTAACCGGTCAGCGTCGCGGCCATGCCCTGCACGTCCTCGAGCGCGGTCGCGAGCAGCACGCGCTCGGACTTGAGCCGACCGTTGCCGGTCTCGCTCTTGACGAACTGCTCGATCTGCCCGGCCACATGTGCCAGCGCCACACCCTTGTCGCGGACGATCTTGCGGAAGAAGAAGTCCTGCGCCTGGATGGCCGTGGTGCCCTCGTACAGCGAGTCGATCTTGGCGTCGCGGATGTACTGCTCGATCGGGTAGTCCTGCAGGAAGCCCGAACCACCGTAGGTCTGCAGGCTCTCGGTCAGCTTGGCGTACGCCTGCTCCGAGCCGACACCCTTGACCAGCGGCAGCAGCAGGTCGTTGACCTTGACCGCCAGCTCGGGGTCGATGTCGTGGAGCGCCTTGGCCACCGCCGAGTCCTGGTACGTCGCGGTGTACAGGTACAGCGCGCGCAGCCCTTCGGCGTAGGCCTTCTGGGTCATCAGCGAACGACGCACGTCGGGGTGATGCGTGATGGTCACGCGCGGCGCGGTCTTGTCGGTCATCTGCGTCATGTCGGCGCCCTGCACGCGGTTCTTCGCGTAATCCAGCGCGTTGAGGTAGCCGGTCGACAGGGTCGCGATGGCCTTGGTGCCGACCATCATTCGGGCCTGCTCGATGACATCGAACATCTGCGCAATGCCCTCGTGCGTCTCGCCGACGAGCCAGCCCTTGGCGGGCTTGTCGTGCTGGCCGAGCGAGAGCTCACAGGTGGCCGAAACCTTCAGGCCCATCTTGTGCTCGACGTTGGTCACGTACACGCCGTTGCGCTCGCCGATCTCGCCGGTCTCGAAGTCGAAGAGGAACTTCGGCACGAAGAACAGCGAAAGGCCCTTGGTGCCGGGGCCTGCGCCCTCGGGGCGGGCCAGCACCAGGTGGAAGATGTTCTCGAACAGGTCGCCGGAGTCGCCCGAGGTGATGAAGCGCTTCACCCCGTCGATGTGCCACGAGCCGTCCTCTTGCTTGACGGCCTTGGTGCGGCCTGCGCCGACGTCAGAGCCGGCATCGGGCTCGGTCAGCACCATGGTGGAGCCCCAGTTGCGCTCGGCGGCGAGCACGGCCCACTTCTTCTGCTCCTCGGTGCCGAGGTGATACATGATGTTGGCGAAACCGGCGCCGCCCGCGTACATCCACACGGCGGGGTTGGCGCCGAGGATGTGCTCGTGCAGCGCCCACATGAGCGCCTTGGGCATCGGCATGCCGCCGAGCGCCTCATCGAGGCCCGCGCGGTCCCAGCCGGCGTCCTGCACGGCGCGCACCGACTTCTTGAAGGACTCGGGCAGCGTCACCGAGAACGTCTTGGGGTCGAAGGTCGGGGGGTTGCGGTCGCCGTCGGCGAACGATTCGGCGATCGGACCCTCGGCCAGCCGGGCCATCTCGCCCAGCATCTCGCGGGCGGTATCGACGTCTAGGTCGCTGTACTCACCCTCGCCAAGTGCCTTGTCAACGCCGAACACCTCGAACAGGTTAAACACCTGGTCACGTACGTTGCTCTTATAGTGGCTCACGTTTCCTCCTCGTCGAGAATGCCACTTATGGTTGGGTACTTCGGTTAAGTTACCCACCAGTAACTGTGCCCAACTATACCGTCCGGTAACTTCAACACAAAGCGACTGTGAGCAATTTCCACCGGCTAACCAACCCAATGGTTGGCCGGAGCCCGAAATCCCACCCTGACGTGCCCGTTTGGCACACTGTGAGGCTGCTCACTATGGCGCCCGTTAGGGTGTTCACGTGCTTCGAGTCGCGGTGTGGGGAACAGGGAATATGGGGGGCACAGCAATCCGGTCGGCGGTCGCCTTCCCCGGGTTGCAGTTGTCCGGCGTCATCACGTCGTCGCCGGACAAGGACGGTAAGGACGCGGCGACGTTCTCGCTGCTCGACTCGCCGACCGGCGTCGCGGCGTCGACCGACGTCGACGCGGTACTGGCCGGCTGCGACGCGGTCGCCTATATGGCGTCGGGTGACATCCGCCCCGACGAGGCGGTCAACGACATCGAGCGATGCCTGCGCGCAGGCAAGCATGTGGTGACGCCGTCGCTGTACTCGCTATACGACCCTCGCTCGGCGCCGCAGGAGTGGGTCGACCGGCTCAACCAGGCCGCCGAGGAAGGTGGCGCTTCGCTGTTCGTCAGCGGAGTGGACCCGGGCTGGGGCAACGATGCGCTCGCGGTGACCGCCGCCGGACTGTGCACCAGGATCAAGACGATTCACTGCCAGGAGATCTTCGACTACTCGACCTACAACCAGCCGTTCGCGGTCAAGGTGTCGTGCGGATTCGGCGGGTCGATGGATGACGTGCCGATGATGCTGCTGCCGTCGATTCCGACGATGGTGTGGGGCGGCAACGTCCGGCTCATCGGCAGGGGTCTCGGCATCGAGATCGACGACATCACCGAGGAAGTCGAGCGCCTTCCGCTCGAGGAGTCGGTCGACACCGTGATGGGCCGGTTCGAGAAGGGCACCCAAGGCGCGTTCTGGCTCAAGGTCATCGGCTGGTCCGGCGGACGCCAACGCATCGTGATCGACCACATCACCCGCATTCATTCGTCGTGCGCGCCGCATTGGCCGCAACCCGACGAGGGCGTCGGTGATCATCGGGTGATCGTCGACGGCGACCCGCAGTTGACCATCGTCAGCCGCGCCGACGTGCCGGGCGGCACCCGCGCCGACGGCGGCAATACGACGGCGGCGAACCGGCTGCTCGGCGCCATCGAATGGCTGGCCACCCAGAAGCCGCGCATCTACGACGGTCTCGAAGTGCCGCTGCACTCGCCGCTCGCGGCGGAGGTCGAAGCACAGCGCTGGGCCGACTAGGGCGGCGCCTGCCGTCGGGCGCGGGGATAGACGAGTAGCCAACACCCTCCGCGCAGAATCAACGATCAAGACCCGCGAGGCAGTCGCGATCTGTACACCAGGGTCGTGATCCCCCCGTTAATCACGACCCTGGTGTAGATATCGCGACACCTTGTTGGAATGAGCGGCCCGGTATCTCTGTTCAGGTAGATCGCAATTGTGTTCGGGGCGCTGGTGTCAATCGACGTGGTGGCGGACTGGCCCTGGACATCGCCACCACCCGCGCAGACGTGTGAAGATGGAATCGATGAGCACCACCGATCTGAGCCCCACCACGTTGCGGGAAGCGTTCGGGCATTTTCCGTCCGGCGTCATCGCGATCGCGGCGGAGGTCGAAGGGATCAAGGTGGGACTCGCAGCCAGCACGTTCGTGCCGGTCTCACTGGAACCGCCGCTGGTGTCGTTCTGCGTGCAGAACACCTCGGAGACCTGGCCGAAGCTCAAGGGCCTGCCCTATCTGGGTATCAGCGTGCTCGGCGAATCGCACGACGAGGCCGCGCGTACCCTCGCCGCAAAAACCGGTGACCGGTTCGCGGGTCTTCAGACCTCGTCGACGGAATCGGGTGCGGTGTTTGTCGAAGGAACCAGCGTATGGCTGGAGAGTTCGATCGAGCAGCTGATCCCCGCGGGGGACCACACGATCGTCATCCTGCGTGTCAGCGGCATCACCGTGCATGCCGACGTGGCACCGATCGTGTTCCACCGCAGCACATTTCGACGGCTGGGCGGCTAACCCAGCCGTCGCTCGTTCGCCTTAAGGCCGCGCGCCCAGTTCTTCGCGGTAGCCCTGAATGCGCTGCTCGATCTCGGCCGCGTCATCGGGCCGGCCTTCCTTGCGGGCCAGCTCGGCGCGGGCGGTGAGCTCGCGAATCGCGGTGCGAATGTCTTCGATGCTGTGGGGCTCTCGCATGTTCACAGGGCTGCCTTTCGTCGTGGATTGGCCGCTCTTCGAAGACTACCCACGTCAGATGTCTTTGATGCGCTGGACGACCGTGCGGAAAAGTTGTTTGCCCGCCTCCACTTGCGACTCGGGACATGACACATCGACGATCATTCCCCTGGTGAGACCGACGTAACTACACAGGGGCTCGCCCTCTTTGGTCATGGCAAACGAGGCCCGAACCGCCGCGAGATCCGCCGCGGACCTGCCTGGTTCGGTGTCGTCGAATACGACCACGCGTTCCGTAGCCGGTTGTCCGCGCTCATGGCAGCGGCCCCGACGTAGTGCAGAGGACTGCCCAGAGGTCTTGCGGTGGCTTTCCGTCAGGTGTGCAGAAGGCAGGCTCACCCTCTTCTACTTTTCGAGGCGATCGGGAATCTCGGGTTCATCGGCCGACTGCGGTGCGGCAGGGGTGGCGCGACCGGAGTCAGAGGCTGATCGGCATCAGCGGGCTGCTGTTCTTGCGCCTCTCCCGCTCCTCGGCCTCGCCGAGCGTATCAAGTTCTTTCAGGGGTGCTCGTGCAGCAATTCTCGAGCCGTCACCGTCGCCGGAAAAGCTTGTCTCCGAGCCACACGACAGGGTCGTACTTGCGGTCCACCGCACGCTCTTTGAGCGGGATCAACGCGTTATCGGTGATCTTGATGTGCTCGGGACACACCTCGGTGCAGCACTTGGTAATGTTGCAGAAACCAAGGCCGTTTTCGTCCTGGGCCTGCTCCGGGCGACGTTCCAGAGTGTCAAGGGGATGCATGTCGAGTTCGGTCTGGCGCATCAGGTATCGCGGCCCCGCGAACGCCTTCTTGTTCTCTTCGTGATCACGCACCACGTGGCAGGTGTTCTGACACAGGAAGCATTCGATGCACTTGCGGAACTCCTGCGACCGGTTCACGTCCTCCTGCGCCATCCGGTACTCGCCCGGCTGCAGATCCTTGGGTGGCGTGAACGACGGTATCTCCCTGGCCTTTTCGTAGTTGAACGAGACGTCGGTGACCAAGTCGCGGACCACTGGGAAGGCGCGCAGCGGCGTGACGGTGATGGTCTCGGCCGGGTCGAACGTCGACATCCGAGTCATGCACAACAGCTTTGGCCGCCCGTTGATCTCGGCCGAGCACGAGCCGCACTTGCCTGCCTTGCAGTTCCACCGCACGGCCAGGTCGCCGGCCTGCGTCTGCTGCAACCGGTGGATGATGTCGAGCACCACCTCGCCCTCGTTGACCTCGACGGAGTAGTCCTGCAGCGCGCCGCCGTCGTCGTCGCCACGCCAGACCCGCATCTTCGCTTGGTAAGCCATCAGCTTCTCCTTGCCGGGTGGTTGACGAGTTCCTCAGGGGTGAAGTACTTCTCGAGCTCTTCGATGTCGACCAACTCGAGCAGATCCCCGCGCATCGGGACCTGCTCCTCGCGGGTGATCGTCACGTCGGGGACGACGACGTCACCCTCGGCCCGGCACACCAGCAGAGCCTTGCGCCACGAGGCGTCCATCGACGGGTGATCGTCGCGGGTGTGGCCGCCTCGGCTCTCGGTGCGTTCCAGCGCGGCCTTGGCCACACACTCGCTGACCAACAGCATGTTGCGCAGGTCGATCGCCAGGTGCCAGCCGGGGTTGAACTGCCGATGACCCTCCACCTGCACACGCTTGTACCGCTCGCGCAGCTCGGTCAGCTTGGTAAGCGCCTCGGACACCTCGTCGGCCTTGCGGATGATGCCGACCAACGTGTTCATCGTGTCCTGCAGGTCGAGCTGCAGGGTGTAGGGGTTCTCGACAGCGTCGCCGTTGCTCGGTCCCTCGAACGGCGCAAGAGCCAGCTTCGCGGCGGCGGCGACGGCCTCCTCGGAAACCGCGGGTTGATCGGTCAGCGCCCGCACGTAGTCGGCGGCGCCAAGCCCCGCCCGACGGCCGAAGACCAGCAAGTCCGACAGCGAGTTGCCGCCGAGCCGGTTGGAGCCGTGCATGCCACCTGCGCACTCGCCCGCGGCGAACAGCCCCGGCGTCTTGGCGGCGCCGCTGTCGGGATCGACCTCGATACCGCCCATGACGTAATGGCAGGTGGGTCCGACTTCCATCGGCTCCTTGGTGATGTCGACCTCGGCCAGCTCCATGAACTGGTGATACATCGACGGCAACCGGCGTTTGATCTCCTCGGCGGGCAGCCGCGACGCGATGTCGAGGAAGACGCCGCCGTGCGGCGAGTTGCGGCCCGCCTTGACCTCGGAGTTGATGGCGCGGGCCACCTCGTCGCGGGGCAGCAGATCAGGCGTACGCCGTGCCGAGTCGTTGTCCTTGAGCCACTGGTCGGCTTCGTCGATGGATTCGGCGTACTGGCCTTTGAACACCGGCGGGATGTAGTCGAACATGAACCGTTTGCCGTCGGAGTTCTTCAGCACCCCGCCGTCGCCGCGCACACCCTCGGTGACCAAGATGCCCTTCACGCTGGGCGGCCACACCATGCCGGTCGGGTGGAACTGGACGAACTCCATGTTGATCAACGTCGCGCCCGCCCGCAGGGCAAGGGCATGTCCGTCACCGGTGTACTCCCACGAGTTGGACGTCACCTTGTACGACTTGCCGATGCCGCCGGTGGCCATCACCACCGCGGGGGTCTCGAACAGGATGAAGTTGCCGCTTTCGCGCCAGTAACCGAACGCGCCGGCGATGCGGTCACCGTCTTTCATCAAGTCGGTGATGGTGCACTCGTGGAACACCTTGATCCGGGCGTCGTAGTCACCGAGTTCGGCCTTGTCCTCCTGCTGCAGCGAGACGATCTTCTGCTGCAGCGTGCGGATGATCTCAAGGCCGGTGCGGTCGCCGACATGCGCCAGCCGCGGGTAGGTGTGCCCGCCGAAGTTGCGCTGACTGATCCGCCCGTCCTTGGTCCGGTCGAACAGTGCCCCATAGGATTCCAGCTCCCACACGCGGTCGGGCGCTTCGAGGGCATGCAGTTCGGCCATCCGCCAGTTGTTCAAGAACTTCCCACCGCGCATGGTGTCCTTGAAGTGCGTCTGCCAGTTGTCCTTCGGGTTTGTGTTGCCCATCGCGGCGGCGCAGCCGCCCTCGGCCATCACGGTGTGGGCCTTACCGAACAACGACTTGGTGATCACGGCGACCTTGAGGCCACGTTCGCGCGCTTCGATGACCGCACGCAAACCCGCGCCGCCGGCACCGATCACGACGACGTCGTACTGGTGCCGTTCGACCTCAACCATTGATAGTCCTCACTAGATTGCGAATACGCTTGTCAGCCAATGAATCTCAGGTCAGAAACTGTCCCGCTGGCGACCAGCATGATGTAGAAGTCGGTCAGCATCAGCGTCCCCAACGTGATCCACGCATACAGCTTGTGGCGGTTGTTCAACGTGCTGATCTGGCTCCACATCCAATACCGCACCGGATGTTTGGAGAAGTGCTTGAGACGACCGCCGACGATGTGGCGGCAGGAGTGGCACGACAAGGTGTAGATCCACAGCATCACCACGTTGACGACGAGCACGATGTTGCCAAGACCGAATCCGAAGCCGGACGGAGAGTGGAACGCCACGATCGCGTCGTAGGTGTTGATCACCGAGATGATGCCCGCGATGTAGAAGAAATACCGGTGCGTGTTCTGGATGATCAGCGGAAGCCGGGTCTCACCGGTGTATTTCGCGTGTGGCTCTGCCACCGCGCACGCGGTGGGCGACTGCCACACCGAACGGTAGTAGGCCCCGCGGTAGTAGTAGCACGTCAGTCGGAACAGCAGCAGGAACGGAAGTGACAACGCGGCGTACGGAATCCACCACACGTCGGGGATGATCTGCGGCCAGAAGTGGCTGGCTTCCGGCACACAACCCGTGCTCACGCACGGGGAGTAGAACGGTGTCAGGTAGTTGTACTCGGCTACGTAGTAATTGTTTTGCAGAAATGCCCGCACCGTCGCGTAGATCACGAAGGCGGCGAAGCCCAGATCCACGACCAACGGTGACTGCCACCACCGGTCGGTGCGCAGGGTGCGCTGCGGGATCTCGGCACGGCCCGGCGAAAAGACGCCGGTCGCCTTGCGGTCGGCGGTGGGTGCGCTCACTTTTCCCTTTCGGTGTTGCGGATCTAGCCGGTGACGCCTCGGTCGCCTTCGTCGCCCCAGAAGTCGGCGTTGTAGGGGGTGTCCGGGATCGGGATTCGCTCCCCGCCGTGGCGATGATGACTCAAACCACTGCCGAGCTCCAACTCCTCAGCGTCGATGTCGAGCCGGTCGATGTCGTTGAGGATGCGCTCGGCGTCGTTGACGATGCGTCGCGTCGCGGGGGTGTCCCCGTACTTCGACGCCAACGATGTCACGCACCGACGTAGGCTGCCGATTAGCTCGTGCAGTTCGGTGAGTTCGGTTGTGGCGGACAATTGACCTCCTTGGGCTGAAGGGTGTCAGGAATCACAGTACGACACCCGATGGTAGCCACATCATGCAGTTCAGAGTGAGACAGATCACGTCGTCGAAGTGGAGGTAGACCAATGTCGGACCAAGTTCTCAAGGATCGAGCCGAGACCTTTCTGGCTTTGCACCAGCCAGGAAACCCGGTGATCCTGCCGACGGTTTGGGACGCCTGGTCGGCCAAACTTGCGGTCGACGCCGGGTTCGCCGCGCTCACCATCGGCAGCCATCCGCTGGCTGACTCGATCGGCAAGGAAGACGGCGAGGGCATGGCGTTCGACGACGTCGTCACGCGCGTCAAGCAGATCACCGCGGCGGTCGACGTGCCGGTGTCCGTCGACCTCGAATCGGGTTACGGCGAGTCGCCTGCCGGCCTCATCGCCGGCCTGCTGGAGGCGGGCGCCGTCGGCTTCAATCTCGAGGACACGGTGCACAAAGAGGGCGGGCGGCTGCGGTCGTCCAGTGAGCACGCCGAACTCGTCGGCGCCCTTCGCGAGGCTGCCGACGCCACCGGCGTGCACGTGGTGATCAATGCCCGCACCGATCTGTTCCTTCGTGGGGTTGGTGACGAGGCGGACCGCGTCGACCGGGCGATCGCGCGGCTGACCGAAGCCGCCAAGGCCGGCGCCGACGTGCTGTATCCCGTCGGGCGCCACGAGCCGGATGCGATGCGGCGCTTGACTTCTGAGCTGCCGCTGCCGATCAACGCGATCAGCCTTCCCGAGCAGGACGACCCGGCGTCGTTCGGACCGCTCGGGGTGGCCCGCATCAGCTTTGGCCCGTTCCTGCAGCGCGCGCTGTCGGCCAAGGCCGAGGAGATACTGGCCCGCTGGGCCTAGCCTTCCCCTCGGCCCCGACGGCTATCGCTGTCGTCAATTAGTGTTGGTGCAATGCATCAACCGAATGGCGTTGCGGCCGTGGCCGCTTTCCTTGTCACGGCGGCAAGCGTCGTCGGCGCCGCACCGGCCGCGGCGGATGGGCCTGCGACAAGCGGCGGCACTTCGGTGCCCTTGAGCAGCCTGTTCCGGAACTGCAACTTCGTCCAGCCGCATTGGGTGTCGGCCACCGGTACTGGCAGCGGATCGGCCCTGATCGGCATGGCCGGCGCGAACCAGGTGAGCGCCCACGTGAACCTTGGCGTCGCGGCGCCCAACACCCGCTACACCGTCAGGCTGATCCAGGTTCCGCGGGCGGGAGAGCGCACGTGCACGGCAGGCGATCCCGGGGTCGCCGTCGCCGATCTGTTCACCGACAGAAACGGGACGGGAACCGCGACCGTGCAGGGTCCGCGACTTGCGGGCGCGACGGGCGCGTGGGTGTCCGTCGACGGACCGCCGCCGGGCGGTCAGGTCATCGGCGAGTTCTACACGTCAGAGATCGTCGCGGCGCTGGCCTGACCCGGCTCACACACGGACTTCGGCGGCGGTGAGCAGACCGTGATGGGCGCTTCACACGAGGCGACACTGCGGCAATATCGGCTGCCTAACCTTCCTACATGCGGTCATCAAGAAACGTCGTGGTGGTCGGCCATGGCATGGTCGGTCACCGGTTCGTCGAGGCGTTGCGTGCGCGCGACACCGACGACGAATGGCGGGTCACCGTGCTCGCCGAGGAGGCCGACGCGGCCTATGACAGGGTCGGGCTCACCGGCTACACCGAGCACTGGGACCGCGCGCTGCTCGCCCTGCCTGGCAACGACTATCTGGGCGACGACGCGGTGGAGCTGCGGCTCGGGAGCGGGGTCGCCGAGATAGACAGGGACGCCAAGTCCGTGGTGACCGCGGACGGTGCGCGCCTCGATTACGACGCGCTGGTGCTGGCCACCGGCTCGTACGCATTCGTCCCGCCGGTGCCAGGACACGATCTTCCGTCGTGTCACGTGTACCGCACGCTTGACGATCTCGACGCGATCCGCGCGGACGCGTTGCGTGCAGTCGACGCCGGCCATGCGCCCGCGGGTGTGGTGATCGGCGGTGGCCTGCTCGGCCTTGAGGCTGCTAATGCGTTGCGCCAGTTCGGCTTGCAGACCCATGTCGTCGAGATGGCGCCACGGCTGATGGCCCAACAGCTGGACGAGGCCGGCGGCGCCCTGCTCGGCAGGATGATGAGCGACCTTGGCATCGCGGTGCATGTCGGCGTCGGCACCGAAGCCATCGAGCCGGCACAACGCAATAGGCCCGTCCGGCGGTCCGCTGAGCACGACGCGGTGCGGGTGAAGCTGAGCGACGGGACGGTCATCGATGCCGGCGTCGTGGTCTTCGCCGCGGGTGTGCGTCCTCGGGACGAGCTGGCCCGCGCCGCCGGCCTTGAAACCGCCGAGCGTGGCGGCGTACTCACCGATCTGTCCTGCGCGACAAGGGATCCCAACATCTACGCGGTCGGTGAGGTGGCCGCGATCGAGGGCCGCTGCTACGGTCTGGTCGCCCCCGGTTACACCAGCGCCGAGGTGGTAGCGGACCGGCTGCTCGGCGGTGGTGCAGAGTTCCCAGAAGCCGATATGTCGACCAAACTCAAGCTGCTCGGCGTCGACGTCGCCAGCTTCGGCGATGCGATGGGTCGCACACCGGACTGCCTCGAAGTGGTGGTCAACGACGCGGTCAATCAGACCTACGCCAAGCTGGTGCTGTCCGACGATGCGAAGACGCTGCTCGGCGGGATCCTGGTTGGCGACGCCTCGTCGTACGGCGTGCTGCGCCCGATGGTCGGCGAGCAGCTGCCCGGCGACCCGATGGCGTTGATTGCGCCCGCTGGAGCTGAGGGTGGCGCAGGGGGATTGGGCGTCGGCGCGCTTCCGCCCGCGGCGCAGATCTGCTCGTGCAACAACGTCACCAAGGGCGATCTCACCGAGGCCATCGCCGGGGGCTGCTGTGATGTCCCCGAGCTGAAGAAATGCACTCTGGCCGGCACCTCGTGCGGCTCATGTGTGCCGCTGCTCAAGCAGCTGCTGGAGGCCGAAGGTGTCGAGCAGTCCAAGGCGCTGTGTGAACACTTCAGCCAGTCGAGGGCCGAACTGTTCTCGATCGTCTCTGCGACTTCTGTGCGCACCTTCACCGAACTCATCGAACGCTTCGGCACCGGAAAGGGTTGCGATATATGCAAACCCGTCGTTGCGTC
Source organism: uncultured Actinomycetota bacterium (assembly GCA_963711755.1). GTDB lineage: Bacteria > Actinomycetota > Actinomycetes > Mycobacteriales > Mycobacteriaceae > Mycobacterium. Next base: position 631,483 of record CAVQFK010000021.1, on the reverse strand, counting down.
GATCCTTGCCTCGACCAGCTCCGAGCACATCCTCGACGGTGAACAGGCGTCGCTGCAGGATTCGAACGACCACTTCCTCGCCAACATCCAGAAGAACGGCAGCTACTCGGTGGTGCCGCGGTCACCCGGCGGCGAGATCACGCCCGAGCAGCTGATCCTGATCGGCGAGATCGCCCGCGACTTCGACCTGTACACCAAGATCACCGGCGGACAGCGCATCGACATGTTCGGCGCGCGGGTGGACCAGCTGCCGGAGATCTGGCGCCGACTGGTCGATGGCGGCATGGAATCCGGCCACGCCTACGGCAAGGCGCTGCGCACGGTGAAGAGCTGTGTCGGCAGCACGTGGTGCCGCTACGGCCAACAGGACTCGGTCGACATGGCCGTCGAGATCGAGAAGCGCTACCGGGGCCTGCGCGCACCGCACAAGATCAAGATGGCCGTCTCGGGCTGCGCGCGTGAATGCGCGGAGGCGCAGAGCAAGGACGTCGGAGTCATCGCCACCGAGCAGGGCTGGAATCTCTATGTGTGCGGCAACGGCGGCATGACGCCCCGGCACGCGCAACTGTTGGCAGGCGACCTCGACGACGAGACGCTGGTGCGCTACATCGACCGGTTCCTGATGTTCTATATCCGCACGGCCGACCGGTTGCAGCGCACGGCGCCGTGGCTGGAGGCGATGGACGGTGGCCTGGACCACCTGCGTGAGGTGGTCTGCAACGACTCGCTCGGCCTCGCCGCGGAGTTCGAAGACGCGATCGCCAGGCATGTCGAGGGTTATGCGTGCGAGTGGAAGGGTGTGCTCGAGGACCCGGACAAGCTGTCGCGGTTCGTGTCGTTCGTCAACGCCCCCGACGTCACCGACCCGACGGTCGAGTTCACCGAGCGATCCGGCCGCAAGGTCCCCATCGGAATGCCGAAGGTAGCCCAAAGATGACTCTGCTCAATGACGTCCAGGTGTGGACGGCGGCGTGCCGCTACGACTTTCTGACCGCGAATCGCGGGGTCGGGGTGCTCCTGCCCGGCGGCGTGCAGGCCGCGTTGTTCCGGCTCGACGACGGCTCACTGCACGCGGTGAGCAACATCGACCCGTTCAGTGGTGCGGCGGTGATGTCGCGCGGAATTGTCGGCGACCGCGGCGGCCGGGCGACCGTTCAGTCGCCGATCAAGAAGCAGGCCTTCGCGCTTGCGGACGGCAGCTGTCTCGACGATCCCGAGGTATCACTGGCGGTGTTCCCGACGCGGATCGTGGACGGCCACGTCGAGGTCGGCGCCTAGGCAGCGATCGGCACCCGAGCGCGGCGGAATCTGTTGGCGATCAGCCGCACCAGCCCGGAATGTGTGCCGAGCGGTTCTGTCACGACATCGGCGCCGCTGGCCCGCAGCCGGTCTTGAAACAAGCCTTCAGCCAACAAATACGACGCCACCGCGACCCGGCGAGCCCCTCGTCGGCGCACCGCGTCCACCGCGTCGGCCACCCGTGGCGTTCCGGTGGCGGCGAACGCCAGCTCGACGCGCGAGCCCGTGATAGCCGACAGCCAGGTCGCCATCGTGTGCAGGTCGCGCTGGGCGCCAGGGTCGGAAGTACCTGCCGCGGCGAGCACCACGGAATCGTCACGGCGCCATTCGGATTCAATGAGCCGGCCGGCCAGCACCCGCACCAGTTGCGGTCCAGGCCCGAGCGCCTCGGTCACGGTGACGTCGGGGTGTCCGCTTGCCTGAACGTGCTCGGGTATGTCGGTGGTGACGTGATAGCCGCGGGAGAGGAACGCGGGCACGAGAGTGACCGGCTCGTCGGGCATCCTGGCGAGCACCTCGGACGGCGTCGGGCCCAGCACATCGACGAACGCGACGTGCACATGCTGTCCCAGAACCGATGACACCTGCTCGGCGAGATCGCCGACCATCGCCACGCCGCCCTGCTTGCGGGTGCCGTGTGCCACCAGCAAGTAGCTCATAGTGCGCACGCCATATTGTCCTCCACCGACAGCCGGTAGCCGCGCTTCACCACTGTCGACACAATATTCTTGTCGCCCAAAGCTGTTCGAAGCCGAAGCACGGCAGTCTCCACCGCGTGGGTGTCGGTGCCACTGCCGGGCAGCGCGCGGAGCAGATCGTTACGCGAGACCACGGCGCCAGGGCGATGGGACAGCGCGCGAATCGTCGCCATTCCCGCAGGGGACAGCGGCTTGACCACACCGTCGACCATCACGCAGGTACCGCGGATCTCCAGCTGATGCCCGGCCACCCGCACCGTGCGTGACTGGAGTAATGGAAGCTCGTCGGTGATGTGGCGGGCCAACGCGCCCAATCGCATTCGCTCCGGCGACGACGTCGGCACCCCCAGCCGCACCAACGGCCGCGCGGTGACAGGACCCACGCACATCGCGTGCACGTTGGTGCGCAGCGCCGAGAGCACCCGGTGCTCGATGCCCATCTCTGTCGCGCGCATCAGCACCGATGCGACGGCGGGTGCCGACGTGAAGCTGACCGCGTCGAACCGTTCGTCGGCGATTCCCTCCACCAACTGGTCGAATTCGCCGTTGCGCGGCGCGGGATGCCAGCGGTACACGCGGATCGGCACCACTTCGGCGCCGGCAGCACGCAATTCGTCGAGAAACTCCGGGAACGGATCCCAGTCGTCGGTGGCCCCGTGCAGTTGTACGGCGACGCGCTGTCCGGCGATACCGCCCTCGACCAGATACTGCAGCAGCTCACGTGACGACTCGGAATCCGGCGACCATTCCTCCGGCAGGCCCGCGGCGCGCAGCGCACCGGTCGCCTTCGGCCCGCGCGAGACGATGCGTGCCTTGCCGAGGGCGGCCAGCAGATCGTTGGCCAGGCCCCAGCCGTCGGCGGCCGCAACCCAGCCACGGAATCCGATGCCCGTGGTGGCGATCACGATGTCGGGCGGCGCGTCGATCAACGCAGCCGTGTGAGCGTGCAGTTCGTCGTCGTCGGGCAACGCCAGCATCGTGATCGCCGCGGCGCTGGTCACGGTGGCGCCGCGACGCTCCAACAGCGCACCGAGTTCCTCGGCGCGTCGGGCAGAGGTCACCGCCACCCGAAATCCGGTGAGCGGTGCCCAGTCGGGCTCACTCGTCATGTCCCATGTGTAGAGCCGTCGTGTTTCGGGGTCATTAACCGGCCATTGCCTCGACGTGTCGGCCGCTGTGGGCCAACGTGGGACGACGGACATACATGACCCATGTCACCACCGAGGCCAGCACGTAGAAGGCCAGGAAGATCCAGAACGCCGAGGTCGCCGACCCGCTGCTCAGGTAGGACTGGCGTAACGCCAGGTTGATACCGACGCCGCCGAGCGCGCCGACCGCGCCGGCGAAACCGATCAACGCCCCCGACATGGCACGCGACCAGTGCGCGCGTTGCGCCTCGCTGACGTCGAGCGAGCGACTGCGGGCTTCGAAAATTGACGGGATCATTTTGTACACCGAACCGTTGCCGATGCCGGACAGCAGGAACAGCGCGATGAAACCGACCACGTAACCGATCATCGTCGCGGCTGTCGCAGCGCCGGGGCTGCCGTCGTCCAGCGTGCTGACCGCCACCAGGACGCCGGCGGCAAGGATCATGCCGGTGAACACCGCGAGGGTCACCCTGCCGCCGCCGATGCGGTCGGCCAGCTTGCCGCCGTACACCCGCGACAGCGACCCGAGCAGCGGCCCGATGAACGCGATCTGCGCGGCATGCAATGACGCTTGCGCCGCGGTCTGCCCGCCCGCCGCGAAGTTGATCTGCAGAACCTGCCCGAACGCGAACGCAAAGCCGATGAACGAGCCGAAGGTGCCGATGTATAGCAGCGAAATCACCCATGTGTCACGCTCTTTGAGGATCGCGACCATGGCGGTCAGGTCGATCTTGTGCTGCTCCAGGTTGTTCATGAACAGCGCGGCGCCGATACCCGCAATGGTGAGGGCGACGAGGTAGATCGCACACACCCAGTAGGGCTGCTGGTTGCCGACGGTGGCGATGACGAGCAGGCCGACGATCTGGATCATCGGCACACCGATGTTGCCGCCACCGGCGTTGATGCCCAGCGCCCAGCCCTTGAGCCGCTGCGGATAGAACGCGTTGATGTTCGTCATCGACGAGGCGAAGTTGCCGCCGCCGAAACCGGCCAGCGCCGCGCACAGCAGGTACGGCCACAGTGGCAGACCGGGATTGGCCAGCAGCCACATGGTGCCGATCGTCGGGATCAGCAGCACGAACGCCGAGAACACCGTCCAGTTGCGGCCGCCGAACGTGGCGGTCGCCAGCGTGTACGGGATGCGCAGGCAGGCACCGACCAGCGTGGCGGTGGCCCCGAGCAGGAACTTGTCGCCTGCCGTGAAGCCGTACACCGCCTCGGGCATGAAGAGCACCATCACCGACCAGATGGACCAGACCGAGAAGCCGATGTGCTCGGCGGCCACCGACCAGATCAGGTTGCGGCGGGCGATTTTCTTGTTGCCGGCCTCCCAGGCCACGACGTCCTCGGGATCCCAGTCGGTGATGCGATGTGACATGGCGACAACGCTAGGAAGGCTTTGTTGCCCGAAAGTGCCTGGCGATAACCCCGCCGTGAACTTCCGCTCACCATGCCGGCGGGTTCGATGTGAGGTGGGCGGTCAGTCGACGCGATGCGCGTGCACGACGGTGAACGGCAGGTGTATCCGGTCTCCGTCGAGCAGTTCGGCGATCTTGGTGAACCGCTCGGTCACCGAGCGGATCTGCTCCAGCGCCTCGGGTGGCATTTGGTCGGCCAGTGCCTCGGGGATGCCGTCCTCACCGCCGCGAAAGCCCGCAGCGTTACCTAGATACGTTGTGGAGCCGAGGAAGTCGATGCGCCAGCCGTTGGCCGTCAGGGTGTCGCGGATGTTGGACTCTGGAATCGCACCCATCGGCGCGACGACGCCGTTGATGTTGCCGTCGGAGAAACAGGCCAGGTGCAGACGCGCGCCGGGCCTGGTCGCGCGGTAAAGACCCGCGATATAGGCGCGCCGCCCGTCCTCGTCGAGGCAGTGGTACAAGGCGCTGTCGACGACCGTGTCGAATCGACCGTCATATCCGGTCAGGTTGGTGGCGTCCGCGACCGCGAACGTCACCGCGACGCCTGCGTCGGCGGCGCGTCGTCGCGCCTCTTCGATGGCGGTCGGCGAGCCGTCGAGTCCGGTTACGTGGTAGCCGCGCGAGGCGAGGAAGATCGCGTTGTCACCAAGGCCGCAGCCGATGTCGAGGACGTCACCCGAAATGCCGCCCAGCGCTTCGAGTTCCATCAGTCGGGGCTGGGCTTGCTGGACGTCCCACGGGATCCCGGCCGGTGCGGGGCCACCCTCGAAGGTGGGTTCCCCGCGATACAGCTTTTCGAACGTTTCCGGGCTGGGACGAAAGTCCTGAGGAGAAGGAGTGGTCACTTCATCAAACGTACGCGCGCTACCAGACGTCGCCGTCGCGCCAATCGCAGGCGATCTCGGCGGTGGTGTCCAGCTCGACGCTCACCGGCAGGACGAAGACGCCGTTGTCGTCGTCCGGGGTGCGCGTCATGCCGGCAGGCGCAAGCACCGCCGTCGCGCCGCGCCACGGCAACCAGCCGCGGGAGGTGTAGATGGGGCGGCCCGCCTCCGACGCACTCAGCGCGCCGAGTTGGTAGGCGCCGCGCAGCACCTGCTCGGCGGCATCCATCACCACCCCAGCGAGCCCTTGGCCGCGCCAGTCCTCTCGCACCGCCACGCCTTCGACGTAGCCGCACCGCAGCGCGGTGTCGCGGTACAGCATGCGGCGCTGGACGACGGCGGCGTGGGCGATCAGTGCGCCGTGGTGGGAGACCATCGCGTGCATGCCGCCGAGGGCATGCTCCCAGTCGGCGTCGGTGAACTCGCCGGCGAAGGCCTCGATAACCATCCGGCGCGCGTCCTCGTGGGTCTCGTTGTCGAGATCAGAGGTGTGGACCAGGCGGGCGGTGTGGACCGCGCGCACGCGAGGAGCACCAAAGTCCTGGGTGTGCACACTGCCGTTCTACCAGTAGCGTTCGCTACCCGGCTACCCCTCGAATGGCCTGCGCGGACGCGACCAGTGCAGCCGCACGGTCTGGCCCGGCCGGATCTGCGCGAGCTTGTCGATGTCGTCGTCGGCCACCACACCGATCACCGGATAGCCGCCGGTGACCGGATGATCTGGTCCCAGAATCACGGGAAAACCGTTCGGCGGCACCTGAATTGCACCGCGCGTGGCACCCTCACTCGGCAGCTGGCGGTCCGGCCAACGGTATTCCAGCGGCATGCCGACCAGCCGCATGCCGACTCGATCGCTGCGGTTGGTGACCTGCCAGTTCGTCCGGATCAGCACATCAGGGTCGATGAACCAGTCGTCGCGAGGACCGGGCACGACCATCAGCTCGAGCACGTCGTCCTCGATGGCGGCCACCGGCGCCTGGTCCAGTTCCGGGAACTCGTCGGTGTGCGCGCCGATCGGCAACACATCGCCCGGCTGCAGGGGCAGCGGCCCGATCGCCGACATCACGTCGTAGGAGCGCGAGCCGAGAACCGGGGACACGTCGATCCCTCCGCGCACCGCCAGATAGCTGCGTAACCCGGAGTGTGGTGCCCCCAACGAGATGATCGCGCCGTCGCGGGCGTACTGAATACTGTTGGTTCCGAACGGTTTTCCGTTGACCGCGGGATCAGTGTCGGCGCCGGTCACTGCGATCGCGACGTCGCCGCCGCGCACGCGCGCGGAGAACCCACCGAAGGTCACCTCGATGGTGGCGCGTTCACCGGGGTTGGCCACCAGCCGGTTGGCCAACGTGTGCGACCGACGGTCCGCTGCGCCCGACCGCGTGACCCCCATGTGCGCCAACCCTGGCCTGCCGAGGTCCTCGATCAACGCCAGGGGCCCGGTGCGCAGGACCTCCAGCGTTATGGTCATGACGTCACCGCCCGGAACTGGACCCACATCCCCGGCACCAGCAACGCGGGCGGATCAGCGTCGACGTCCCACATCTCTGTGGAGGTGCGCCCGATCAACTGCCAGCCGCCCGGCGACTCCCGCGGATACACGGCGCTGAACTCGCCGGCCAGTCCGACCGCCCCCGCGGGCACTTTGGTCCGAGGGTCAGCGCGCCGCGGCACCGCCAGTCGGGAGTCGCCGCCGATGAGGTAGGCGAAACCCGGTGCGAAGCCACCGAATCCGACCTGCCACAGCGTGGCGGTGTGCGCCTCGACCACCTGATCGGGCGTCAATCCGGTGAGCCGGGCCACCTCGTCGAGATCCTCGCCGTCGTAGACCACCTCGATCTCGACGTCCGCGCTCTGGTCGGTGGCCTCCGTCAGCGCATCGGCGGCCACCTGCAGTTTTGCCAGTCGTTGCCGCGTCGGGGCCTGGTAACGCGGCCCGGCCAGCTTGATCAGCACCGTGCGCGAGGCTGGCACGACGTCAAGCACGCCAGGCAGATCGGCTTCTCGGACCGCGGCGCTCCAGGCCAATACCTCGGCGGTGCTTTCGAACTCAAGCAGCAGCGCCTGGTCGCCGTAGTCATGCAAGGTGATGGGGCTGGTGTCCTTGGCCACGTCCATCACGTCCGCTGTGATGCTCATATCCCAAACCTACCCGCGAGTAGCAACGAAAGCTGCTGCTCTATGAGGCTTGCCAGAGGAGCCTTATCGAAGGCTCAGAGTGAGCGCTCAGCCGCCGGGGTCGTGCCGCACCGGAAGGTCGGTGCACGGCTTCTCATAATCGATGCCGGCGGCGACCCACTCGTCCCACTGGCCGGTGCTCATGTTCTGCGTGAGCTTGTTGCACAGCATTTCTGTGCTCACCGTTCCTGGCCACAGGCGAACCGTTTTGTCGTCGCTGACAGAGGCGATGAGAGCACCGTCGGGACTGTAGGCCACGCCTCGCACAGCTCCGTCGTGGCCCGTGAGCGGTTCTCCCACCGCATGGCCGTCGATGGTGTCCCACACCCGCAGGGTCCTGTCCTCGCTCGCGCTGACCAGCCGGGTGCCATCGGAGCTGAAGGCGACGGAGCGGACGGGAGCCTGATGGCCGAGGAGCCGCTTGGCGTCCGATGCCGGGTCCGACGACGATGGGTTCCAGAAGCGCACGGTGTTGTCTTTACCTCCGGTGGCGATCAGCGTGCCGTCCTTGTTGAATGCGACGTCGAGAACATCGTTGTCGTGACGGCCCAGCTCCCGCCGGGTCGGGTCACCGCCTGTGGTCCATAGCGTGACGGAGTCGTTGTCACTGGCCGTGGCGATGGTGGTGCCGTCGGGGCTGAACGCCACGCTGTTCACCCCTTCGGAGTGCTCGAGCGGCGGAGCGATCGGCGCGCGGGTATCGACGTTGAACAACTGAACGAAGCGGTCAGCGGCCACGGCGATCTCACCGCCGTCGGCGCTGAAGGCCACGTCACGAACATCGTCATCGGGGGCGTTTATCGGCGGCTCGATCGGGTCGTGTGTTCGTGCGTCCCACAGCTTGATGAGTCCATCGGTTCCGCCGGTGGCGATGATCCCGTCGTTACTCACCGCCACCGCGGTCGCCCTGGCTTCGTGACCCCTGAGGCCGATAGACGTTTTCGTCGACGTGTTCCAAATGTCGACTGTGCCAAAGCCATTGGTGGTCACCGCATCTGGTGAACTTCCTTCAGGGTGGAAAGCGACGCCGGTGGTTGCCTCGCGCCCTTCACCGAGCGGGAGTGCTGCTGCCACATTCCACAGGCGCACGGTGTGGTCCAGGCTCGCCGACGCGACGTGGCGGCCGTCCGGGCTGAACGCAACGCCGTGCACGGCGTCTTGGTGGCCATCGAGTATCGCAAGTGGCACTAATTCGTAGGCGTCCCAAAGCCGGATCGTGTGATCAGCGCTCGCCGTTACAAGCCTGCCGTCGCGGCTGAACGCGGGACTGAACGTGTCGTCCTGATGGCCGGTTGCCGTGTCGATCTCCGTCAGGGTTTCGAGATTCCACATCCGGACGCTGTCGTCCTTACCCGTCGATACCAGCACGGGAGTGTCCGGATCGAATGCCACATTGGTCACTGCAGCATCGGTCACTGCGGCGGGCGACCCAGCCTTGAGTGTCCGGGGTGCATCTGCGCTTTCGGTAGGCCACAACAGGATCGATCCATCCTCGCCCGCGGTCGCGACCATCTCACCCCTTGGATCGAAAGCTACGTTCGTGACGCTTTTTTGGCCCTTTAGCTCTCGCGACGTATGGGTACGCATATCCCAGAGTCGCGCCGAGCCGTCGCCGCTGCCAGTGGCCAGCCATCGACCGTTGGCGCTGAAAGACAGGGTGCGCACCGCGCCCCGTGCGGTTCGCAGTGTCGGCTCGATCGGGCGCCCAGTGCCCACGTTCCAAAGCTGGATAGTGCCGTCGTCGCCGCCGGCGGCGAGGAGATCACCATCTGGGCTGTACGCGATGGAATAGATGCGGTCACCCTGGTCGCCGACGAGCGTCGGAAACACCGGCTTTCCTGTTGCTGTGTCCCACATCTTGATGTCATTGGAGATGCCCGCCGCAGCGACGCGATTACCTTTGGGGCTAAAGGCGATTGAGTACAGACCGTGGCCCGCGTCGATGATCTTCTCGGTGCTTGCCTTCTTGGCAACAGCGGTTCGGATGACGCCCTCGTCCGGCCGGTTGTTCAGGTGTTCGGCGGCCGCCAGCTGTTGGAAGGCCCTCGAATCGCCGCCTGAACTGGCCCCGCTCAAGATGGCTTGCGAACTCGAGACCAGTTTGAGCGCCGTCGTGTCGCGCAGGCGGCTCTCTGATTGCACATACAAGAATCCCGCAAGCAGTGCGACGCAAACGGCGACCGCGGTGACCCCGGCGAGAATCCCTGACCAGCGACGAATGTCCTCGGCGCGAGACGCTTGCTCTTTGGCGAGCGTCTCTTGGACTTGCGCTTTCTCTTCGGCATCGCGCGCCTTGCGCTCGGCCTCTTCGATTCTGGCCTGCCGCGCTCTCTGCGCCTCGCGCACCTCCTCGTCCTCCGCGGCGCGGCACGCCTTCAGAAACTCCCGAGCATCTGCTAGATGGTTCGCGAAATCACCACTGTCAGCGAGCTTTTCGGCAGCCTGCAGCCGGGTGCCCGACAACACGAGGTAGCGAGCCTCACACTCGTTCTCCCCCCAGTTCGCGGCGCCACGCAGAATGGCGTCAGCGGCTTTGAGGTCGAACAGGCGTTCCTCAAGCCAGACCACCAGCTGCGTCCAATGCCGCAACAGGCTTTCGAGCGCTACCTCGACGACGACTTCTTCGGTGCTCCCGTCTTCGCCGATCCGCCGGTGGTCCTTGACCAGTAGCCGCCTTTCCACCATGTTCTCGATGAGATGATGGCTGCTGGAGGGAAGATCCGCCAGGGGCGCGACCCTGCGCATCGGCTGATCGTTCTTCGGATTGATTCTCACCAGGTTGGGAATGAATGCGGCCCGCAGTTCTTGAAGATCGCGATGGCGTTGATCGGCGTCGCCCGAAAGCACCGAATCGATCTCGTTCTGCACCACCTCGGACATGCCGCCCATGTCCGTGTAGTTCTTATGCGTGATCTCGCGTCCCTTGCCGTAGTCCTCGTACAGGCGCGCGAGTGTCAGCGACAACAGCGGAAGGGTGTCTGCGCCTTCGCGCAGTTCTTCGAGCAGCGCGTCGACCAGATCGGTCGCGAACTCGACGCGATGACCCTTCTCGGCGGCGCGGGCGGCCGGCTTGGTGATGACTTCCCTGAATTGGTCGGGCGGCATGGGTTTCAGCTCGTCGAACAGCACTGTGCCGACGCCCTTCAGCGCACGGTGGGTCTGCATCGCCTCGTATCGGTCGGTCCGGATGGTCGCTGCGACCATCAAGCGGTACCGCCCATGGGATTGCGTGATGAGGTCACGCAACATGTGGAGGAAGCGTTCGGCCTGATCGTTGGGCTCGGCGCGGGAGAACTCCTCGCCTTCGTCGCTCGCTCGTGCGCGAAAGAGCTCCTCTGCTTGATCAAGGGGCAAGACCAGCGCCGGTGGCGGTGGCGGCTTCGCCGGATCGACCGCCTCGAAACGCGCCGCGGCGGCGTCGCTGATCTCCTGCAGCAGCTCGGCGATTCCAGCGGTGTCGCCCGTAGTGCACTTGCGCTTGAGTGCACCGAGGCTTGGAGATCTCAGCCCCAGGTCAGCCCGCGCGGTGTGGATCGCCTTGGCGAATCCGTCGGAGCCCGCGAGAGCGTTGCGCTCGGGGCGCATGGTGCCAAGCAACAGAAAGCGGCGATCCTCGCGGCGCAGTCGCGGCATCAGCCCGGCCTTCAAGAACGACGACTTGCCCGCACCCGAGGGGCCGAGGATGACGAACAACGAACTCTCGGTCGACTGCCACATCCCGCGCACGGCCTCCTGTGCGCGCATGATCGCCGTGTCCCTGCCGAAAAAAACGGCTGCGTCCTTCTCCTCGAACGGATCCCATCCTCGATACGGTGATCGACCGGATTCGTCCTGCGGTGGCCACGTGAACGATTCCGGGCCGATGCCGGCTTCTGCGATTCCGTGTTGCAGTCGTGCCAGACCGTCGTCGGAAAACTCCACACATCGGCCGTCGTCCAATGTGATTTCGGTGGTCGTGCGGCCTCCGAAGAGGTCGCACCATTGCCACGTGGAGACAAAGCGTTCCCCTGGCGCGGGTTCAAGCCGTGCGATGAATATCTGCTTATTCAGATTCTCGGCAACACGAAACTCGACGATGCACTCCGAGGACGTCTCCCAGTGTTTCGACAGCAAACAGATAATCGCCTCGCAATGACGATTCGCCGCGCTCAACGCTTCTTTCCAGCGCTCACCGACAGCAATGCCGCCGTCTGGGTCGGCGTCGAGGAAGATGTCCCCTTCGGACAGCCGCAGTTCCTCGCGTTCCGGGTCGATCAGCCATTGCCGAAGCGCCTGGGCTTCGGCCAGGTTCTTGCTGGAGTGGCTAAGAAAGATGCGCGCCATTCATACTCCGCCCTGCAAACGCATTCAATTGAACACGATGGTGCGATAGGCCGCACAGCAAAGCAGACAAATGCGCCTAGATGGCGGGTTGATACGTCGGTTCGCGGCGTTTGATGTACGCGATGACGCGGTAGGTCACCGGCAGCACGACGATCTCGACCGCGGTCTTGTAGATCCAGCCGATCGCGAGATACGTGATGAAGTCGCGCCAGGTGCTGATGCCGATCGCGCCTGCGGCGATGCTGCAGAAGACCAGCGTGTCGGCGAACTCGCCGACGACCGTCGACCCGATCAGCCGTGCCCACAGATGCTTCTCCTTGGTGCGCTCCTTGATGCGCACCACCACCCAGGCGTTGAGGGTCTGCCCGACGATGAACCCGGCCAACCCGGCGAAGAGCAGGCGCGGGAACAGACCGAGGACCGCCTCGAAGTGAGCCTGGTAGCCGGCGTCCAGCGGCGGCATCTCGATAGCCAGCCAGAACATCAGTGCGCCAAGCAATGCCATCGCGAACCCGATGAAGATGGCGCGTCGGGCCGCCTTGAACCCGTACACCTCGGACAGCACGTCACCGATGACGTAGGTGAGCGGAAAGCAGATGAACGCGCCGTCGAGGATGAGCGACCAGTCGCCGATGATCGGGCCGAACGCGACGCCCTTGGTGGCCGCGACGTTCGAGATCAGCACCAGCCCGGTGAACACGGCGACAAGGATCGGATAGTAGGCCGATCCGGTCGTCGCGAATCCGCGGTGGTCGGTCTGGGTGCTGGGGGCGGTCACCCGGATATCTTGTCAGGCCAGCACTTGGGCGATGCGCTGCGGCAGTTGGTCGGCCACCAGCGGGTAGGACAGTGGCGAGGCGAACGCGATCGCCCCGGCCAGTTCCTTGCCCGTGAACACGTTGCGCTTCTTCGCGATGGCCGGATCAGCGAGCAGCGCGGCCTGTTCATCGTCGGTCTCGGTGGCCCAGATCAGAACGTCGGCCGCGTCGACGTCGTCGGCGACGGTGAAACCCATCTGGGTGAGGAAGTCGCTGCGCCAGCCCGGAGTCATCACCTGCGCGCCATCGCGGCCCAGCGTGCCCTGCAACAACAGCGCCTTCTTCCCGGCGAATGCAGGGTTGTTGGTGCCTACCCCGGTGAACTTCTGTTCGACGCCGGCGATCAGCGCCTGCATATCGTCGTGCTTGAACACCGCTTGCCCGACGGTGCTGGCCTGGTCCTTCCACGGCTCGAAGAACGCGTCCTGGCCGGTCTGCGCGACCGTCGGCGCGATGGCCGTCAGCTTGGTGTAGGTGTCCTGGTCGAGGCCGGCGTTGATGGCGATGATCAGGTCGGGCCGCAGCGCCGCGATCGGGTCGATCTGGATGCCGTCGTTGAGGTTCAGCATCACCGGCTTTGCATCGCCGAGTTTCTGTCGTGCCCAAGGCCATACGCCGAACGCCTCGCCGCCGAACCAGTCCGTCACCGCGATCGGCACGACGCCGACGGCCAGCAGGTCGTCCTGCTCGGTGAAGCCCGCGCTCACCACGCGCTTGGGCGGCGCGGGGATCTTGGTCTCGCCGAACGCGTGCTTGACGGTGACGGAGCCGTCGTCGGCGACGACGCCTGGCTTCTCGGAGCCGCACGCGGCGACCAGCGCCGCACCCGCAGTCATCGTGAGGAAACTTCGCCGGGACCATGCGTGCCGCACGCGGCCGAGCGTAGCTAACCCACCTCGAAGTTGCCGAACAATACGGTGGCGAGGCCAAGCGCGACGACAATGTTGACGACGGTCGCCGAGGCGAACAGCGCGACCGGCCGCCAGCCGGCCTCCCGCAGACCCTTCAGCGAAAACTCCAGGCCGATCGCGACGAACGCGAAGATCAGGAACCAGGTTCGCAGGTCGTTCACGGTCGTGATCGCGGCTTTGTCCCCGCCCCACTGCAGGTACAGCGTGCCGATGATCGAGGCGGCGATGAAGCCGAGCACGAACTTGGGGAACCGTTCCCAGAACTGCCCGATGGACGGGCGCGCCTCGTCGGCGGACTTGCGCTCGACCTTCAATGCGAAGTAGGCCGTCAGCGCGATCGCGACCACACCGATCAGCGCGTTCTGGGTGGTCTTGACGATGGTCGCGATCTGCAGGGCGTCCTCACCGGCGATCGCACCGGCCGCGGCGACGGCGGCGGTGGTGTCGATGTTGCCGCCGATCCATGCGCCGGCGACGGCATCGGACAGGTTGAGTACGTCGGCGAGCCACGGCAGCAGGAAGATCGAGGGCAACGCGAACACGATGACCAGCGACGCGGCGTAGGCCAGTTGTTCCTTCTTGGCCTGCACGGCGCCCGCGGCCGCGATGGCCGCGCTGACGCCGCAGATCGAGACGGCCGACGCGAGCAGTGCGCGCAGCTTGTCGTCAAGGCCGAGCCGACCGCCGAGCCACCAGGTGAAGCCGAACACGATGGTGATCAACAGCAGCGCCTGGATGATGGCCGGGCCTGCCGCGGTGACAAGCACCTTGAGGTTGATCGACGCGCCGAGCAGCACCAGACCTGTCTTGATGAAGAACTCGGTGCGGAAGCCCTGCGACAGCGCGTCTCGCAGCGCGAGCTTCGAGAGCACGAAGTTTCCGAGAAGGCCCAAAGCGATTGCGTACACCGGGAATTCGATCGACTTGGCCACCCGTTCGAAGGGTGTGCCGTCGGCCCACTGCGGCACCTGGGTCTCGAGGAAACGGGTGGCAGCGCCGATCGTGAGGACGACGAGCACACCGGCGACGGCATAGCCGATGCCCGACGAGCGGGTGTCTGTTGTGTGGGTGGTGGTCTGCTCGGTCACGGGATCACGCTGCCGGGGATCGCGCCGAGTAACACCAGCGCCAGCAATGCCAGGCCGAAGATGACGGCGAGCCAGTCCTCATTCATGGCCGGACAGTATGTGTGGCCCTGCGCGCGGTCACCGGTTGCGCTCAGGGCGATTAGATCGGTGTCGCCTCGCCGTATGAGGTGAGTACCGCGCCGCGGTCGATCTGGCCCTTGTCGATGCTCTTGAACAGCACACCGATGTTGTCGCCGACGTTGGCTTCGTCGATCGACTTGCGGAAGTGCTCGATGGCGTCGACCGGCACGCCGGGCCCGCCGTTGATGCTCACGGTGTCCCCGACGCGTAGTGTGCCGCTTTCGACTCGGCCGGTGGCGACGACGCCGCGGTTTTTGATGACGAAGACGTCTTCGACGGTGAGCTTGAACATGTCAGGAGTGTGCCAGTCGCTTGTTGACCAGCCGGGTCAGCCACGCGGGGGAGAACCGGGAGCCGGCGGCCATGACCTTGGTCTGGGATCCGACGGGGAAGTGGACCTGATGGATGGCTCTGCGCAGCCAGGACGGTTCGGTCGCTGCCACGATCGCGTCGGCGACATCCTGGGCGGTGAGCCGGATACCGAGGGATTCTGTTGTGCCGGTTTTGATTTGGTCAGTCATCGCGGTCTGCACGTAGAGCGGCCACATGGCGATCACCCGGATGCCGTAGCGGTGCCATTCGATGTCGAGCGCCTCGGTGATGCCGCGCACGAAGAATTTGGTCGCGCTGTAATTGGCGAGCTCGGCCTGGCCGTAGATCGCCGACGCGGAGGCCAGGTTGACCACGACGGAGTTGGGTGTCTCGCGCAGGTACGGAAACGCGGCGTGCAGACCGTTGACGACGCCCTTGGTGTTGATGTCGATCTCCTTGAGGTGCGCGTGGGCCTCGAGGTCCTCGAAGCGGCCGGCGAGCAGGATGCCCGCGTTGTTGACCATCACGTCGAGCCGGTCGCCGGCGGCCTTGGCGAATTCGCCCACCCGCTCGGCCATTTCGTCGGTGTCGGTGACGTCGAGATGTCCGGTGAAGGCGGTGCCGCCGAGTTGGTCGATGTCGTCGGCGAGGGTTTTGAGCCCGACCTCGTCGATGTCGTAGCCGCCGACGGTGAAGCCGTTGCGTGCGAACGTGAGCGCGGTGGCACGGCCGATCCCAGCGGCGGCGCCCGTGATGAAGACGGCCCTTTGCGAGGAGGTCATTTCAGCGGCATCCCGGCTTCGATGAAGTCCAGTGCCATGTACATCCGCTTGGCCACGTCCTTCGGGCGGTCGAGCACCGCCATCAAACCGCCGGCCAGCGCACCGTAGAAGATTCGGACTTCGAGATCGTCGGGGTCGCGCCCGAGTCGACGGCAGTCGGCCTCCGCCAGCTTTGTCATGGTGCGGCGGTACTCGTCGAATTGGGCGGTGAGAAGTTCGGGGATCGTCAACACCATCAGTTGACGGTCGCGCTCGAACTCCCACTCATCCTTGGACAGGGTGGCCAGCGTTGTCTCCAGTGCGCGCCGAAACGCTTGCACCGACGACAGCTCCGGGGGTTGCTTCGCCAGCGCGTCGACCGTCACCTGGTCGAGGTCGTTGGCGATCATCACCATCTCCTTGCTGGGGAAGTACCGGAAGTACGTACTCGCCGAAACCTCGGCGGCCTCGGCGATCTGTTCGATGGTGGTGCTCGCGTAGCCGTTGGCCTTGATCAATCGCATGGCGGCGCGGCGGATGGCTTCGCGCGTCTTGATCTTCTTGCGGTCGCGCAGGCCGAGAGCAGGTTGGGTGACCGCCATGCGCTAAATATGTCACGAGAGTGCCAGGGAAAGGCCCAGTCCGATCATCATGATGGCGATCAGGCTGTCGAGGATGCGCCAGGTCGATGGCGTGGCGAACAGGCCGGCAAGCCTCCGCGCGCCGAGTCCGAGACTGACGAACCAGACTGCGCTGGCGGTCACGGCACCGATGCCGAACATCCAGCGGTCATCGCGGTGCTCGTTGGCAAGCGCTCCGAGCAGCACGACGGTGTCGAGGTAGACGTGCGGGTTGAGGAAGGTCAGCGCGAGGCAGGTGACGACAACCTCGATCAACCGGGCCGGAGCCGATTCGGACGGCGTCAATGCAGACGGGCGCAGGGCGCGACGTGCGGCAAGTAGGCCGTAGCCGATCAGGAACGCGGCGCCGCCGAACTTGGCGATGTCGACGACGTTCGGGTGGGCGCTGATGAGTGCACCGAAGCCGGCGATGCCTGCCGAGATCAGCACGATGTCGGACACGGTGCAGACGGCGACCACCGGAAGCACGTGCTCGCGTCGGATGCCCTGCCTCAGCACGAAGGCGTTCTGCGCGCCGATCGCGGCAATCAGCGTGAAGGAGGCAAGGAAACCGATGAGAAGGGGCGAGCTCATGGCATTGACGCTAGGGCGGTGGCGAGGATCAGTACAGCTAATGATTCTTCATATGCATTAGTAGCGCTAATGCGTAGGTACCAGCATCAGGCGAACACCCCTGTGCTTGTGTAGGTTGCCATTCTCGATGGCGGCTTGCCATTTGAAATGTCGAACGATGTCGATTCGACATCGCGGATGGCAAAGGGTCTGACGATTGGCCTGGCTGCGCTGTAGTCAGTAGAGCGGTGGGTGCGGCGCCGCGGCACCGGGGACTGCCGTGAGTGGAATCGCGGGGCTTTGAACTCTTGGGTTTGCCCTATTGCTTCTGGGCTTTCGTTGTTGCAAGTCGGCGCTAGTGCAATTGTTCCGCTCCTGCGTTTTGGACGCCAGAGTCGATGCGGGGCGATACTTGTTGTGCGCATCGTCCACAGTTGAACCTGCCTGCCGGCGGGCGTGCGCTTAGAGGTCGGTGATGTGGGTGTCGGCGATGGTCTCGGCGAAGGAAGTGCCGAAAAGTCCAGCGGGGGTGTGGAATCCAGGGTGTTGTTCGCCGCTGAGAACTCGGCGTGCGGCTTCGGCGGCGGCCATGGGTGTGAAGGTGTATCCGTTCACTGTGTCGAGGACTGAGCGCGCCACTGAGTCGTCCGCTCCGGTGACTTCCACGGCGGCGTGGTAGCGGTTGGCGTGGCGATGCTCGGCTGAGGGGCCTTCGGGATGGGTGGCAAGGTCACCTTGTGGGAAGGCGTCTCCGGTGACGTGCACGAAGGTCTCGATGTGGGGGATGGCTGTGGCTCGCCAGATGGTCACCAGGTCGGGAAGTGTTGTCGCAGAGCAGGATGTCGGTCCGCATCCGAAGTCGAAGTTGCGTCGGTCGTCGGGGTTGCGGGCTATGAGTTGACCGTCGAGACGTTGTAGGCAGTCGGTGGTGAGATTCTGGGTGGCGCTGATGGCTGATCCTCGGGACATCGACCCGGCGACGTGCAGCGCGATGTGCACGTGCTGGGGGTTCTTGACGCGTTGTGCGGCGCGGCCGGCCAGACAGCCGAGCATGGCGACGCTGCCGCCGCTTCCGGGAAGTAACATGACTCCGGCGTCGCGGGCGGTCGAGTCGAGTGTTTCGGCGAGGTGGTAGCTGTCGAGTTCGGCGGCGACGTCGAGGTAGTGGGTGTGTGTGCGGATCGCGGCTTCCATCAGTGGTGTCGCGGTTCGCATGAAGGGCCCGGCGCAGTTGAGGACGACGGTGATGTCAGACAGCGCGGCGTCGATTGCCTCGTTGTCGTGGAGGTCGAATGTTCGGTGCTGGGAACCGAGTTCGTGGGCCAGTGCTGCCAGGCGAGTGTGGTTTCGTCCGCCGAGGACGAGATCGAGTCCGGCTGCGGCGGCGTGATCGGCGGTGAGGCGGCCGGTGTATCCGGTGGCTCCGTAGATCATCACGGTGGGCATGGTCAGTGCTGCCAGCTCTTGTAGACGAATTCGAGGCTGTAGCCGTCGGGGTCGAGCACATTGGCGGCGTAGTAGCGCGGGTCGTAGTGCAGACGGGCTCCGGGTTGTCCGTTGTCGGTGGCGCCGGCGGAGAGGGCGGCCGCGTAGGCGGCATCGACCTGTGGTGTGCCGTCGGCAACGAACCCCACATGGGCGGCGCGGCCCTCGACCGTGCCGTGGCGAAGCCAGAAGATCATCCGTCCCTTTGCGCCGAAACCTTTGAGGTCGGGGTGCCCTGGCGGGCCGTCCTTGCCGTCGTAGTCCAGGCGGGTCGTGATGCCCAGGGGTTCGAGTGCTGCGGTGTAGAAGGCGATGGAGCGATCCAGGTCGCTCACCGAGAGGAAGATGTGATCGAGCATGGTGGTGGTCTCTTTTCCGGTTAGATGTTGAAGCCGCCTGCGACTTCGATGTTTTGGGCGTTGATCCAGCGGTTGTCGTCGGCTAGGAGGCTGGCCACGGCGGTGCCGACCTCCTCGGGTTCACCCACACGTCCCAGTGCGGTCTGGGCGGCGAGTAGGGCTTCGAACTCGTCGTTGAGCCCGCCGCCGAGTTCGGTGCGGATGGCTCCCGGGGAGATCGAATTGGCGCGGATTCGGCGGTCGCCGAGTTCTTTGGCCAGGTATCGGGTGAGCACTTCGAGTCCGCCTTTGAAGCTTGCGTAGGGCGCCACTCCGGCAGTGGCCACACGGGTGGTAGCGCTGGTCATGTTGACGATGTGGCCGCAGTCGGCGATCAGTGGCAGCAAGGTCTGGGTGAGGAAGAACGGCCCCTTGAGGTGGACATTGAACAGTCCGTCGAACTGTGCCTCGGTGACGGTGGCGATCGGGTTGTAGAGGCCATAGCCGGCGTTGTTGACCAGGTAGTCGAAATTGCTTCGGCCCCAAATGCTTTGCAGTGCAGTACGGACGTCCTTACTGAACGCCGGGAACGACGTACTGTCTGCCACTTCGAGTTTCAACGCGACCGCGGTGCCGCCGGCTTCGGTGATGCGGTCGACGACGCCGGCAGCGGCGTCGGGGTTGCTGTTATAGGTGAGGATGACGCCGATGCCGCGGCGGGCGCAGGCCAATGCGGTGGCCGCGCCGATACCGCGGCTGCCTCCGGTGATCAGGACGATGCTCATGGTGTGCCTTCCCAGAATTGGTGGTGACACCGAGTCAACCGGCGGCGCCACTGCTGGGGAAGGGCGCGTCTTCCTGGGTGCGCTGCACCTAGGAACCAGTCGCGGAAGTGCTAGATGCGCTCGTGGCGGCGGGTGGCGTCGAGCGCTCCCAGCAGGGCCAACGCGTCAGCGCTGGGGGATCCGGGTGCCGCGGTGGCCACCGTCAGCTGCTGACCGGGGCTGCTTCGGACATCGAAGGTCTGGTAGCTCAGCTGCAGCATCCCCACGTCGGGGTGGCGGATTTGTTTCTGTGTCACGGTGAGGCCGGCTACGGCGTGGTCGTCCCACAGCTGGCGAAAGTCGGCGCTGTCGCGGTGCAGCCGTGTGATGAGTGCTGCGACTTCCGGGTCCGCTGGAGCCGCGCCTTGGGACATGCGCAGGGCGCTGACCGAGGCTTTGGTGACATCGCTCCAGTTGAGGTAGAAGTCCTGGGCGGCGGGGTCGACGAATAGTGCTGCCAGGACGTTGGGGTCGCGCCGCTGCAGTGGGGTGATCAGGGCGGTGGCGGCCGGGTTGGCGGTCAGAACCCGGAAGGCTGGGTTGGTGACGTAGGCGGCCGCGTGGGGGAATGCGGCCATGGTCTGCAGCAGCTCCGGGCTGACGGTCTCGGCGGTGCGTTCGGCGGTGGGGGAGAGCTTCGCCAGTCGAAAAGCATGTTCGCGTGCATCCGCCGTCAGGTGTAGTGCGCGGCAGATCGCGTCGACGACCTGGGCGGAGGGAGTGCGTTCGCGGCCTTGTTCCAGGCGGGCGTAGTAGTCGGCGCTGACTCCGGACAAGACGGCGACCTCTTCGCGCCGCAGGCCGAGGACCCGTCTGCCCGCGACGGCGGGCAGGCCGACCTCGTGGGGGCTGACGCGGGCTCGTTGCGCGCGCAGAAAGTCACCGAGCTGGTTTGAGGGAGAGGTCTTAGCGGCCACGCGTAATCTGCGCTCCGCTTCCGGTTTCGAATTCGGCCATGGTGTCGCGCAGGATGTCGGCGATGGTCGCGGTGGCCAGCGAGTCACACAGGGCGGTAGTGGCGCGTTCGTACACGCGGGTGAGGACGGGCTGAATCCCGTATCCCACATAGCATTCGGCATCGGGCGGGGAGGCGTGCATGCCGAAGATCTCCCCGTCCCCGACGGCGTTGTAGACATCGAGCAGGGTGATCTTCGACGCATCCCTGGTCAGCGTCCAACCGCGGCTGCGGCTCGATTCCACCAGACCGGCTTCGCGGAGGCCAATCAGGCATCGCCGGATCACCACCGGGTTGGTGTTCACGCTGGTCGCGATGCGTCGCGAGGTGCCCACCTCCTTGTCGGAGCCGCGGCGATCGAAGGCGATCCACGTCAACACGTGCACCGCCAAACTCATCCTGCTGTTCGTGCTCATCCCGAGTACCCGTTCCGCTCCTCGCCGGGGTCGCCGCAACGCCCGACTTGACTGTAACCAACCCTGTTACGTATGTTACCTGTAACAGGACCAGTTACAAAGCCGTATGGGTCGGCCTGTGGACGATTTTCGCCTTACCGTCCAGCTCGCCGGCAGGCCGCGCTTGGGCGCCTGACATGCGGCCGTCAGCTCAACGCACTCAATCAGACCACCAATCAAGGGGTTTCACGTTATGCAGCTAGGACTGTTCGCCGTCAATGTCGGTGCCGGAGCCAGCGCAGCGCAGGCCCGCGCCACTGCCGTCCTGGCTGAAGAGTTGGGACTGGAGTCGCTGTGGGCTATTGATCACGTCGTGATGCCGTCGGGCTACGAGACGGAATACCCGTACGACGAATCCGGCAAGATGATGGGTGGGGCTGAAGAGGTCGAGATTGCCGACCCGCTGACCTGGCTGGCCTTTGCCGCCGCCGTCACCCGCGACATCAAGCTCGGTACCGGCGTGATTGTTCTGCCGCAACGCAATCCGGTCGTGCTGGCCAAGCAGGCGGCCACACTGGACGTCCTCAGCGAAGGGCGCTTGCTGCTGGGCGTCGGGGTGGGCTGGCTCGCCGAGGAGTTCGACGCCGTAGGCGTCCCGTTCGCCGACCGCGGCCGCCGGCACGACGACTACGTGGAGGCGATGCGCGCCCTGTGGCGCGACACCAAAGCCAGCGTGCACAACACCTACACCAACTTCGACAACGCCATCAGCCTGCCCCAGCCGGCCGGCCGCGCCGTACCGATCGTCATCGGCGGCCGCTCCAACCGATCGGCACGCCGAGCCGCCGAGATCGGAGACGGCTACTTCCCCAGCATCACCGAACCCCACCAGCTCAGCCCGCTGCTGGACATCATGAATGCCGAAGCCGAACGGCTGCAACGCGATCCAGCCGAAATCGAAGTGACTGTGCCCTACCCCGGTGATCCCGCCGAACTCGCGGCCGCGGCCGCCGGTGACACCGCAGCCCTCGATCGGATCGTCGTGCAGCTGCGGCAGTTCGCCGAGCTCGGGGTGGCGCGGACCCTGCTGGCTGGTCTGGGTGAGGACACGCTGCGTCCCCTGCTCACGCAGCTCGCCGACCGCATCGACCTCAGCTGAAAGCCAGGACCCGCCAACTTTTCCTAATCCCAACCAGCACATCGCACCATCCCTGAACAAGGAGACAAACACAATGGGACAACTCGACGGCAAGGTCGCGCTCATCACCGGCGGAAGCGCCGGCATCGGCCTGGAGACCGCTCGCAGCTTCGCCGCGGAAGGGGCCCAGGTCTACCTGACCGGGCGCCGCACCGAGGTGGTCGACGCCGCAGTCGCCGACATCAAGTCCGACACCGGCGCAGACGTCATCGGCATCGTCGGCAACGTCTCCGACCTCGCCTCCCTCGACGCAATATATGCAACCATCACCGAACGCAGCGGCCAACTCGATGTGCTGGTGGCCAACGCCGGCAGCGGACGGCCCATCAGCCTGACCGAAATCACCGAGGAGCACTACGACACCACCTTCGATGACAACGTCAAAGGCCTCGTCTTCACCGTCCAGAAAGCCGTGCCGCTCCTCCCCGACGGTGCGTCGGTGGTGCTGATGTCCTCCATCGCCGGGATCAGCGGCCAGCCCGGGATGAGTGTGTACGCCGCGACAAAGGCGGCGATCCGCAACTTCGCCCGCTCCTGGGCACTCGAACTGGCGCCCCGCAGTATCCGCGTCTCGGCACTGTGCCCCGGACCGGTATCCACTCCTGGCATGAGCAATCTCCTGGCAGAACTCGGCGACGAGGGAGCCGCCAGCATCACCACACCCTTCGGGCGACTCGGCGACGCCAAGGAAATCGCTGCCGGCGCCGTGTTCTTGGCCTCCGACCAGTCGTCGTTCCTCACCGGTTCCGACCTCATCATCGACGGCGGCGCCAACATCTAAAGCCGCCGGACTGCATAACCCACCCAACAACGAATAACGCAGAGCCGCAATAAGACTCGGTGTGCGCACGTTCCCAACCGGTTAGGGCATCAGACACTCAGCTCTCGGGCAGAAACTCGAATCACTGCGCGAAAAAATACCGGCTGCTGTACCTCACCCCAGCTTGGCAACGGCCTTAGAACCACAAACCGAAATGGAGAATATCGATGCAAACCGAATCTCTCACGCTCGACATTGCAATGGTGACCGTCGACTGCACCGACCCCGAGCGGCTGGCACTGTGGTGGGCCGGGGCCATGGCCGGCGAGGTGACTGTCGCAGCGCCCGGGGAGTTCGCGACGGTCGCCTCACCTCAAGGCCTGCGGCTGGGATTCCAGAAGGTGCCCGACCCGGCGCCATGGAAGAACCGATTGCACCTTGATCTGCATTCTCTCGACAGGGAGCGCGATGTGACCCGGCTGATCGCTGCCGGCGCCACTGAAGTGAGCCGGCATGGCGCAAGCGCGGATTTCGGGTGGGTGGTCCTCGCCGATCCGGACGGCAATGTGTTCTGCGTTGCCGGCGCGCCGTAGGTCCGCCCCACTTGACTGTAACCAACTCGATTACATCAGCTTACTCTGTAACTGCATTAGTTACACAGTGTGTCGCATGGTCGGGATCACGCCCGACACCGGCGATACGGGTACCGACTCAATTGGAGCGAAAGATTATGAAAACTTTGATGATTGACGAATCACGTTCCAACGATGCCGTCTCGGGGATGCGTCGGGTGCAGTTCACCCGACTCGGCGGACCCGAGGTACTGGAGATGGTGCCGTTGCAGCTGGGGGCGTTGAAGCCCGGGCACGTACGGGTCGAGATTCACACGATCGGAGTGAACCGCTTCGAGGCACTGCTTCGCCGCGACCACTACGTCATCGCGCCCACCCTGCCGGCGACGCTCGGCGTCGAGGCTGTAGGCAGCATCACTGAGACCGCACCAGGGGTCGACGGTTTCAAGGTAAGGGATCGGGTGGCGATCCTGCCGATCCAGTCACCGGCAGTGGGCACCGGAACCTACGCCACGCACGCCGACGTACCGATCGAAGCACTCGTCCACATCGCCGACGACCGGTCCGACGAGGAGGAAGCCGCGACGTGGATGGCCAGCCTGCAGGCCTACACCCTGGCTACCAAGGTGCCAATCAGCCAGGGGGACAACGTGATCGTGACTGCTGGGACCTCCTCTGTGGGCACCGCTCTGATCCAAATCGCGCATGACCTGGGTGCCACCGTGATCGCCACGACACGCACCACGGCACGTAAGCCCGAACTAATCGTGCTGGGTGCTGATCACGCGATCGCCACCGACGACGAAGACCTCCCAGGCGCCGTCGCGACGATCACGGGTGGGCGCGGTGCCAAGGTCGTCTACGACACCGTGGGCGGGCCCCTACTGACTGCGCTGATCGAGGCAACCGCACAGTTCGGCCACGTTCTGTGCTACGGCGCTCAAACCTCGCCGGACATCCGTGCGGCACGGGTCGACGTGCCCCTGGTGGCGCTGGACCGCAAATCCGTGGCGTTCGTCGATCTCTTCGAACTCGTGGAGTTCCCGGATCGCCTCACGGCAGCCAAAGCCTACATCGGCGACGCCCGTGACCGAGGCGCGCTAACGATCGGCATCGACCGCGTATTGGCGTTCGACGACGTGCAAGAAGCTCACCGGATCCTCGAAACAGGCCGTCTGGCAGGCAAACTACTGCTCCGAGTGGGCCAGCGCCACGGCGGTGGCCGCGGTCTTGGCGCCGCGCGTGGGCACCCGGGGTCGTGAGCGACGACATGTGCCGTCACGCCGTCCGTGCCGGCAGTTCGGATCTCCGCCGGGTTACACACAAACAGCGGTCCGGCGGCCGCTCGGCCGCGACTCGCACAACCGTCTGGTTCTAGGATTCGACATTTAGATGGCAAAAGCCGTCTGACATCTCAGTGGCAAAACACGAGACCCGCAGCTAGAGGTATCGCAAAACGACACGAAGTTTGACGATCTACACCTCTGGCGCCGTTCGAGCAGTGCTTTCTTGATCTGAATCTGTGACTCTGTCGGCGCCAGCGGCGGCACCGCTGGGCCAGTTATGCATCGGTGGCCCAATAGCTACTCGGCGGCGGCCGTAAACGGCCGTCGGGCTTTGTCGCGAACCGCCTGCGGCTATGGCGTTGGTGTGCTCGGGCTTTGACGTTTGATGGTCACCGAGCTGATCCGACCTTGGAGCTCTGCGGGTACGACCCAGTCGCCTGGAACGCCGCTCTCGCATGCGGCGTGGCCGCGGGCGGCCTGGATGAGGGCTTTGGCATCGGTGGCGGTGAGATTGGTGAAGCGGACTCGCGCCTGGCCGGGACCGTCGAGCGCGGCGACCCCGTCTTCGGGGCATCCACCGAGGCATAGGACATGACGGATCAAACCGGTTTCGACAGGGCAGTGCTCGGCGATTTGATTGTCGAGAGCTCGTCGGAAGGCGCCGCCGTCGGGAACGTCAGCGCGGGGGCATGTTTGGCATATAAGAAGCGTCATCCGTTGACTCTCGGAGATG
Organism: uncultured Actinomycetota bacterium; assembly: GCA_963711755.1. GTDB lineage: Bacteria > Actinomycetota > Actinomycetes > Mycobacteriales > Mycobacteriaceae > Mycobacterium. Next base: position 605,780 of record CAVQFK010000021.1, on the reverse strand, counting down.
GCCGATGCCCGTGTGAATGAGACGGACCACATTGCCTCGTTGGGGGAGATATGTGGTCCGTCTTCGGCTCACCGGACTCCGACAGATCTAGGTGGTGGTTGCAGCGGATCCGGCTGGCTCCTTGTGGAACCTGCCGTCCTTCATGATGTAGTGCAGCCGGTCCTGGTCTTGCAGGATCGTGACGTCGCTGAGGGGGTCGCCGTCGACCAGGAGCAGATCGGCGAGGTATCCGGGTTGGACCTTCCCGAGTTCGTTGGGCCGCAACATGATTTCGCCTCCCTGCGCCGTCGCGGCGAGGATGACTTCCATTGGAGTGAAGCCCAGCAGTTCGACGAAGTGCTGCAGATCGCGGGCATAGGTGCCGTGGGGGGTCCACGCGAAGCCGTAGTCCCCACCGGGCAGGACTCTGATGCCGCGGCGATGCATCTCCTGCAGTCCCTTTATCGCACAGTCGAGTTCACGCTTGTAGCCAACGGCTTCGGCGGCTTCCTGCGGGAAGCCGAATGAAGATGCTTCGTACAGTGTCGCGACCAACCAATTGATCGCCGGGGCGACGAAGACGGAGTCCTTCTTCGCCTCCAGCATGTCCATGCCCTCGTCATCGATGTAGCTGGCGTGGTAGATGATGTCGACACCGTTGCGCAGGCACATCTTCACGCTCTCGGCGCTGCGCGCGTGTGCGCACACCCGCTTGTGGAAGCGATGTGCCTCGGCGACGGCGGCGGCGCACTCCTCCTCGGAGAAGTACGTATCGTCGGCGTGCATGTCGGCGATCTCTTCACCGGTCATCGACAGTTTGATCTGATCGACTCCGACGGCCACCAGTTCGCGGACGGCCTTGCGCATGCCTTCGGGGCCGTCGGCGAACTTGGTGATCGACCGGATGATCGCTCCGCCGGTGACCGCGATCTCCGGACCGTTGGCCAGGTAGCGCGGGCCCGGAAAGCGGCCGGCATTGATGGCGTCGCGAACAACGACATCGAGGCGTTCCTTCGCCGAGGCCGCACCCACGCACATGGTGTAGCCGTAATCCAGGAAGGTCTTGGCCGACTCCAGACAGAACAGCAGGTGTTCTTCTGTCGGGGTACAGCCCAAGCCTTCCAGATCGGCTGAGTTGTTCCATGAGAAGTGGGTATGCGCGTCGCACAACCCGGACATCAGCGTGCGTCCCCGCCCTTCGATAACACGCGCGCCCTCGGTCTGGTCATCATCGACGGTGCCGACGGTCAGGATGCGGTCGTTCTCTACCAGGACGTCGCCTGGGTACGGGTCGGCGCCGGTCGAATCGAGAATGCTGACGCCACGAAACAGGATCTTCGTTGAGGGAATGGGCATGGTAGGGCTCCTCGTTGAGGCCGTGGGGGTTACAGGAATTCGACCAGGAGATCGGTCACCGGGCCTGCGGCCTCGACAGCAGTCCAGTGCCCGACGTTGGGGAGGACCTTCACGGTTGCCGAGCCATGGGCGTCGGCAATTTCCTGGCTGGCCTCGGGCGGGCCCACCTTGTCGGCGTCGCCCGTGATGAGCAGCAGGGCGGTGGTCGACGAGACGGGTCCGGGGTCGGTGGCGGCGGCGAGAGCCTCGCAGTTGCGTGCGTAGCCCTCGGGGTCTTGGCGCATCACCATCTCGCGAACGAAGGCCGCGACTTCTGGCTTGTCGGTGCGGGTTGTCTCCGACAGCCCGTTGGCAACCACTCCGGGCGCCACCGCCGCAGTGCCTTTGTCGCGCAGGACGGCTGCGCGATCACGCTGGGCTTGCCGGCCGGGCTCTGCTGGTTCGCGGACCGCGCCGAGAAGAACGAGTTTGGTCACCCTCTCCGGGTACTTGGTCGCGAATTCGCGGACCACCAGGGTGGCCATCGAATGCCCCACGACCGCCGCCGACTCGATGCCCAGTGCGTCGAGTACGCCTGCGATGTCCTCGGCGTGGTTGTTGATGCTGATGTTCTCGGCATTGGCCGACCGGCCTGCACCGGCCGAGTCGATGCGGATGACGCGGTGGCGCTCGGCGAGTGCCTGAGCTTGAACTTGGTAGAAGTTCGACGTGCCACCGAGCCCGTGCACCAGCACTACCGCGGGTGCGTCCTCGGGGCCTTCGATCTCGACTGCCAACTCTTTGCCGTTGATGTTCACAATGACTCCTTGTTCGTATTCGTGATGATCCGGACGGGAAATTGGTCAACCGATCCGATTGCGCTGCGCGCCCAAGCCAGTGATCGCCACCTCGACAACGTCGCCGGAGGTGAGGAAGCGCGGTGGGTCGAACCCAATCCCCACCCCGGCCGGTGTGCCGGTGGCGATGACATCGCCTGGCAGCAAGGTGATTCCGGCCGACAGCACTCGGATGAGTTCGGCGATGTCGAAGATGAGGTCTTTCACCAGAGCCGATTGCCGAGCCTGTCCGTTGACGTGGCTTTCGACCCGCAACGCTGTCACGTCGGCGATCTCGTCGGCGCTGACCGCATACGGTCCCATCGGGCAATGGGTGTCCAGCGACTTGCCGATCGTCCACTGCTTGTGGCGCCGCTGCAGATCGCGGGCGGTCACGTCATTGATGATGGTGTAACCCCACACGTGGTCGAAAGCATCGGCATAGGAAATGCCGCGGCCCTCTTTGCCGATGATGACGGCCAACTCCACTTCGTAATCGAGTTCGTCGGTCACCCCATGGTGCGGATCCACGTCGTCGAACGGCCCGGTCACCGAGGTGGTCGCCTTGGTGAACACGACCGGGTCCTCCGGCAGGGCCTCGGACCGGTCGGGCTGGTCGTAGCCGGATCGACCGAACTCCGCCACGTGTTCGCGATAGTTCTTGCCGACGCAGAATATGTCCCGCCGCGGAGTGGGGATCGGGGCCAGCAGCCGCACAGACGACAGCGGCTGTGCCGGCAGTCCCGGTGCCGCATCAGCGATGTCGCGGCTCCAGATCGCCCAGTTCTCGATCACCTCGAGCAGGCCGGCTCCGGCGGGCAGCAGGTTACTGATATTGCGTAGCTCACCAGCGTCGGTATCGACAACGCCGACGCGAGGCCCCGCTCCAGTGGAGAATGTCACCAACTTCATTCTAAACCAATCTGAACCAATCCGACCAATTTGGCCATGAGGTGACCATATCTGTATCGCAGGTCACTGTCCAGTGGCGTTTAGGCGGCAATTCATAGTTCAGTATTGGTCTTGATTGGTCACATGCCGTGGCTATGATGGACGCATGCTGGTTGAGCAGGCCATTCGCACGTTCCTTGCCCAGGGCGCCCAGGACGGCACCTTGCGGCCGGGATCCAAACTGCCCACCGAGCGCGCCTTCGTGGAAGAGCTCGCTGCTCCGCGTTCTGCCGTGCGCCGAGCCCTCGACGCTCTTGAGCGTGACGGTGTGGTGATCCGCCACGTCGGACGTGGCACATTCCTGACCGAATCCGCCATGCGCGGTTCGGGGGGAGCGCCGGCCGACACCAGCCCAGCCGAGATCATGCAGGCCCGGATGGCGCTGGAGCCGCAGGTCGCTGCGCTCGCCGCTCGCGAGGCGACGCAGACCGACATCGACCGCATCGCAGAGATTCTCGAGGCGGGTGGGCGCAGTCATGATCACGAGGGGTTCGAGAACTGGGACGGCAAGCTACATCGCGCCATCGCCGAAGCGGCGCACAACGGGCTGCTCATGAACATGTACGACGTGCTCAATGCTTGTCGGGCACTGCCGGTTTGGGGCACCCGCAAGCGACGTGCGTTCACGCCGGACCGCCGGGCCTGTTATCACGAGGAACACACGGCGATCGTCGATGCGCTCCGCGATCGTGACCCCGATTCAGCCCAAGCCGAGATGCGACGGCACCTCATCCACGTTTCCAACAACCTCTTGGGCCTCGAGTGAACCTATGCTCGGGTGATTGCCACTGCCTTGTTCGTCGGCCGTAACCGATCGGCCGGTTCAGTGGTCGGTGGTTTCTGACATCGACGAACCACCCTCGGGCGACCAGACGCCCGGCCGGCAATCATCACCGGCGCCGACGCACCGAACGTGGATACTAGCGAGATTGTTCGTCACGCAGTGGAGGCGAAACTGTTGCAGCACAGCGCAATAACCAACTTACTAACTGACGCAAGGGCGGCGTTATCGGCGCACCGACGGCCGCCGCGTTGGTGCTCCTGCTGTCATAGACAGCTGTAGCGAGTATTGCCGCTGCGCTGCTTTCGCGTGATGCTGCACTGCTAGTCAACCCTGTTTGTGCGGTGAGCGAGCCAGGTGACTGCTCGTTCAGCAGCTCTCGCCAGCGCTGTCCATCCCTCTAGGAGTGGCGGCGACCGCGACCCCGCGCCGACGGCAACACACTTTCCGGCACGCCGAACATCGCCAGCAGGGCCGGATCCCAGCACAGTCCTTCGAGGTCCATCAGCATCGTGCGGCTGGCATTGGTGACGTCGGTCGCGTGCACACCACCGTGCGGGCCACCGGTGAGGTTCCACACCAGCCAGGAGTCGACGGTGCCCAGCATCGCCTCGCCGGATTCGACTGCAATGGCCAGCGTTTCGTCGTTGCGCAACATCCAGGCGAACTTGCCGGCAGTGAAGTAGGCCGACGGGGTCAACCCGGTACGGCGTCGGATGTCTCGCCCTAATTCGCTGTCGGCCAACTGCTGCATCTCGACGGCCGTACGGGTGTCCTGCCACACCACGGCGTTTCCAAAGGGTCGCCCGGTGCGTTGACTCCAGGCCACGGCGGTCTCGCGTTGGTTGGTCACGCCGAGCGCAGCCAGATCCGCACCGCGCAGACCGGCGTCGGCAAGTGCCCCGGCGATCACAAGGGTCGTGTTACGCCAGATCTCTGCCGCGTCGTGCTCGACCAGACCAGGGCCAGGCAGCAGCTGACGGTGCTCGAGCTGGCGCATGGCGGCCGGGGTGCCGTTGCGATCGAAGACGATGAACCGTGTGCTGGACGTGCCCTGGTCCAGGGCCCCGATGTAGTCGGTCACACGCCGCAGCCATCCGGCACGCCCAGCAGATGAGCGACTACCAACGCGGCGATCAGTCCCGCGATGACTAGCTTGTAGCTGCCATCACGGGTGTCGGCCGTTCCCAGTCGACTTGCCGAAGTCGACTGTACGACAACCACTATCGCCAGCACACCAGCGGACGCAGCCAAGACGATGGCAATGAGTTCGGTAACGCCGTCCGCGCGGCAGGCCAAGGCGAAACGCAACGACGCCAGAGCCGCGACCACGCAGGCCAACGCGGTCCGTCTCCACGCCAACGACGTGCGCGGCCCAGCCAGCCCGCCGTCGCCGACGGTGCGGTCCGGACTGTCATCCACCTGGGCGCTCATGCCGCCGCGAACCCCACGCCGAGCAAGCCGGTGACCAGCAGAACACCCGCCACTAGGGAGACCATCAAGGTCGGCGCCGGCAGCGGTTCCCTGCGCCTTAATGCGAGCTCCACCATCGCCCAGCGCACCCAGGAGACGACGGCGATGACACCGCTGAGCGCGATGAGCACGACCGCAGCCGGCCGACGGGCGGGCACTTCCAAGGCCGAGGTGACCACGTCCAGTGCGAAGGCCACCAACGCCAGTGCGAGTGCCGTTCTGATCCAAGCCAGGAACGTGCGCTCATTGGCCAGCGTGAACCGTGGATCTGGTTCCTCGCCGTGTCGGTAGACGAAACGCGGAAAGCGTCTGTCAGCCATCCGCGTCACTCCTCCGGTAGCCCGTGGCCACGCTCGGCGTAGATCTGGAGGACACGTTCCCGGGGAATGACCCCACATCGGTCCGCCCACGTCTGATAGGCCGCCTCCAGGTCGTTGACCAGATCGGGGTGCCCTGACGCGAGATCGTTCAGTTCGGTACGGTCGGCCTCGATGTCGTAGAGTTCCCACGGCTGACGGTACTTGCGAACCAGCTTCCATTTCCCCCGGCGCACAGCGCAATTGCCCTCATGCTCCCAGAACAGATCGCGGTCGGCGTCGGCCTCACCGCGCAGCACCGGCAGCAGACTGCGCCCTTCCGCGGCCGGGATCGGGCGGTCGTTGCGCCGGCCCGGATAGGTCGCCCCGGCAACTTCAGCGATGGTGGGCAGTACGTCGACGAGTTGACTGGGCACGGTACACAGGCTGCCTGCGGCGTCAGCGAGTCCCTCGGGCCAGTGCACGATGAGCGGTGTCGAGATCCCGCCTTCGTGCACCCAGTGCTTGAACTCGCGGAACGGGGTGTTGGACAGGTTCGCCCATGCGCGCCCATAGCTTTGGTAGGTCTCTTCGGGTCCCGGACGCAGGCCGGGTACGTTGCCAGGCACCACTTTTCCGCCCTTGCGCGAGACCTCCTTGAGCGGGACAAAGGCGGTCACGAAGTCCTTCACCGATTCCGGCGGCATCTCCTCGGCGCAGCCACCGTTGTCAGAGAGGAACACCACCAGCGTGTCCTGGAGTCGGCCGGTGGCCTCCAACTGCTCGAGCACTTTGCCGATGCCCTGATCCATCCGGTCGATCTGGGCGGCATAGACCTCCATTCGGGAGCTCTCCCACTCCTTGTCAGGACTGTCATCCCATGCCGGCACCCGCTCATCGCGTTCGGAGAGGCGCCATGCCGGGTCGATGATTCCGGCCTTGACGAGCCGCTCGAGTCGCTGCTCCCGCAAGCTGTCCCAGCCGTCGTCAAAGCGATTGGCGTACTTGGCGATATCGCTGCTGTCCGCATGTAACGGCCAGTGCGGCGCTGTGTAGGACAGGAACATGAAGAACGGATCATCGGGCTTTTCGGCTTCGTGGTCGCGTAAGAACTGCACCGCATTGTCGGTGATCGCGTCGGTGTAGAACCACCCGTCGGCGGTTGCCTCGTGCTCGATGTTCTCCTCGTCGCGGGCCAGTGTGCGCGGCTGATAGAAGCTGCCTGCGCCCTCCAAGGTCCCGAAGAATCGGTCGAATCCGCGCCGGGTGGGCCACGCGCTGTTGGGGTTGTCCATATCGGCTGCGAGGTGCCATTTTCCGGAAAGATAAGTCGCGTAACCGGATTCGCTAAGCACTTCGGCGATGGTGGCGCAATCCTCGGCCAGGTTACCCGGGTAACCGTCGGGTGTGTCGTCGAAGTTGAGGATGCCGATGCCGACCTGATGGGGATGCAGACCGGTGAGCAGCGACGCCCGTGACGGGCTGCACCGCGCGGTGTTGTAGAACTGAGTCATCTTCACCCCGCCCTCGGCCAGGCGGTCCAGCGCCGGGGTGTGTACCTCGCCCCCGTAGCTGTTGATATCCGAGAAGCCCATATCGTCGGCGAGGATGAGCAGCACGTCGGGGCGCCGCGTCTCCGAGTCGTTGGTGCGGGCCGTATCGGTATTGTCCTGTGTCACTTGGATTGTCCTTCGCTGCTACTTTGCCGGCGTCGCGGACAGGTCGTGGTTCACGAGCTTTCCGTCGGGCGAGGTACGGCGGACGTCGTTGATATCGCGCTCATGGGTTTCCGGCAGGAAGTAGAGGGAAACCAAAGTGATGAGGGCCATCGCCATGACGTAGACCGCGACCGGCCAGACCGAGCCGGCGAAGTACGAGACGAGGGACGTTGCAATCAGTGGCGCGACGGCACCGGTGGGGATTACACCTATCTGATAGACGATCGACATCCCCGAGTACCGGACGCGGGTCGGGAAGATCTCGGCGAACATCGCGCCCTCGGGGCCGAACATCATGCACGCGGCGATACCCCAGCCGATGACGACGCCCAAGGTGATCAGGTACGGGTTACCGGTGGTGACGAGCCAGAAGATTGGGAACGCGCTTACCAGGGCGATCAACGCCCCCATACCGAACACCGGCCGACGTCCGATGCGGTCGGAGATCCTGCCGGCGCCCAGGATGACGAAGAATCCGACGACGGCGGCCACCAGCAGTGCGTTGAGGACGATTGACTTGTCGAGGTGCATGACGGTCACGGTGAAGGTCAACAGGAACGCGTTGTAGACGTTGAAGGTCACGCTCTCGGAGACCCGTGCCCCCATGGCCAGCAGTGTCACTTTTGGATGCTTGGTGAAGACTTCGATGAGCGGGAGCTTGGCCTTTTTATCGGCGGCCTCCAGAGACTTGAATGCCGGTGGCTCGTCGATCTTCATTCGGATCACCAGACCGACGATCACCAGGACGATGCTGATCAGGAACGGCACCCGCCAGCCCCAGCTCTGAAACGCCGCATCGGGCAACATCGTGACGACGGTGACGGCGATCGTGGACATCAGAAGGCCGATCGGCACACCCAACTGGGGCCAACTCGAATACCAGCCTCGCTTGCCGTTTGGTGCGTGTTCGACACAGAGCAGCACCGCGCCACCCCACTCGCCACCGAGGCCGATGCCCTGGAGCATCCGCAGGATCAGCAGCAGGATCGGGGCAGCGATGCCGATGGCTTCGTAGTTGGGCAGTAGACCCATCGCGAACGTGGAAACTCCCATGATCAGCATGGTCAGCACCAGCATCCGCTTGCGACCGATCCGATCGCCGAAGTGACCGAAGATGAACCCGCCGAGGGGCCGCGTCACGAAGCCGGCGGCGAACGTCCCGAACGCGATCATGGTTCCGACCAGCGGGTCGAACTCCGGGAAGAACTGGCTGTTGAACACCAGCGCCGCCATGGTGCCGTAGAGGAAGAAGTCGTACCACTCGACCACGGAGCCGAGCAGGCTCGCCCCCGCGATCTTGCGGATCTTGGAATCGTCCGCTGTATCCGACTGGTCCATCGTCGTGCTCCTTCGCACTTGCCACCATGGTCGATGTCCCGTAAAATGGGACATGAACTCGCTAGGTGGGACAGAACTCAGTGTTGCTGTGGCGGAGGCCACATGTCAAGTGGGGAGGAGAGTCGTGGAGCGCAGTGAGAGCCTTCTGCAGCGCGCGGTGCACATCCTCGACGCGCTCGCGGCAGCTCAGAAGTCGCGATCCGTGCGAGCACTCGCCGAGGAAACCGGGCTCTCCAAGAGCGCGGTGCAACGCATACTCACTGACCTCGTCGCCACCGAACTCGCATCACAGGATCCGACGACGCGGCAGTACCATCTCGGCGCCCGCACCCTTGCGCTCGGAATGGCCTACCAGCGCCGCGTGGACGTCCGACAGGCCGCACTGCCGCACATGGTCGCTCTGCGGGACAGCGCCGGCGAAACCGTCGGCATCTCAGTCGGTCTCGCCGACCAGGTACTCCATGTCGATCAGGTCGAAAGCGAGTCGCCGCTGCGGGCGCACTTCGACATCGGGCGGCCGTTACCGTTGTGGAGCGGTGCTCCGGCTCGGTTGCTGCTGGCCGTCCGTAGCGACGAGGACATCCGCCGAATCCTGGCCGAGCGCCACGGGACCGATCTCACACCAGTGAACCCGCCCAGCACCGAAGCGCTGATCGAGGATGTCCAGTCGGTGCGCGCCGCCGGGTACGCGTGCGCCTTCGAGGAGACGTTGCCCGGAGTGAGCACGATGTCAGTGCCGGTGTTCGGTGCGGCCGGCGAGCTGACCGCGATATTGTCGCTGACTGCACCCAGCACCCGGTTGACCCCGGAGCGGGTCACCGATCTGCTGCCCGAAGTGTTGCGGAGCGCCGCCGCCATCAGTGCGGACCTCGGCTACCTCCCGGGTGCCAAGTCCGTTGTGGCACAGCCACGTCCACTCGTTCGCTAAGGGTTCGCATCATCCCTGCGTAAGTTGCCGCCGCGCGGGTTCGCGCGGGGTGGTGTTCCACCGCGTCCTCCTAGCGATCCAGCACCTGGGGTTGGCGCGAATCCCATAACTCTTGGTCGCGGTTCGGCTGAGCACGTTCTGTAGGGCGGGATACTTCGAGACTGGCGAGGGGTTTTGAGATCGAGGCCATGACATGTTCACCGGGCATACCCATTCCTTGCTAGCCCGCGGTCGGCGATGAAGGGGTGCCTACCAAAGTTATTGCCTCGACGATCGGCGACACACTTGGCCTGCCCTGCGAGACTATCCCGGTGTCGAAAGCATCCGAACACTTCGGCTTCCTGGGTGACCTATTTCAACTCGACGCGCGCGCATCAAGCGCCATCACTCGCCGTCTAATGGGTTGGGAAACAACCGAAGTCGACACGTGACATCGCTGTTTCCATGACACCCTCGGGCGGTAGTTCACAGCTTCAACATCAGCACGTTGTTGTGCGTCAGCGGAATCGTTGGAGGTACTGCGCATGGGCGTCGTCACGGACAGTCCGTGCAAAGTCAAGCGATTCACCGCGCAGATATCCGCCCACACCGAGGATCGTTGCAGTAAATCCCGGAACCCATGCGGCCCATGCGGTCTGGTCATCGGCGAAGCCAGCGAGCCACGGCGTCAGGAACAAAGCAATGCCCACGACGGCGAGGGTGAAGTAGTCACGTGTGGGGTCGGTCGCGAGCAGCGACCACACCGCGATCACCGCCGTGAAGCTACCCAACCCGACTATGGCAGCGACCGCGGCCGGGGACGGTTGTGCGACCGTGGCGCCCAGCACCACGGTGCCAAGTCCGACGACAAGTGCTGCTCTGCTGATCCAACGAGCTACAGCGCTGGGCGTTGTCTGGCTGCTGGTGTTCTCGTTGATGCCGTATATGGTTGGCGGCCTGCTGTTTAGCCATCCGGCAGCGCCGAGGGCCATGGTGAGGAATCCGACCACCCATGCTGTCCGCGCGGCTGCTGGATCAGGGACGAATCCTTCGCCGAGCCAGGGCAGCAGGAACAGCACGAAGCCGGACACGAAAAGTCCCCAATAAGTGGGGGTCTGATTGCGGGCGAGTAGTGACAGGAGCGCGAAGAAGGCGATAAAGGCCCCGAACCCTAGTGTGAGACCTTGTCCGGCCGGTGTTGAAGTGAGCGTGATCGACGCCACGACGGCGCCGAAGCCCGCTGCCAGTGCGGCCGAACCGATCCAGTACCTCGATGTACGCCGCGCTAACCCGCTGAGATTCGAATCTGCATCGTCGCGGGTGGCAGTGGTGAGTTCAGTTGGGGCAGTCGATGTCTGCGTGGGATGCCTTGCGTTTTGCATCGTTAGGTTCCTTCGGATCGAGCAGGTACTCAGGCGTCCTGCATCTGACGTTGCGATTGGGATGGAAGTGGAAGCGCGCCTCCGTCTGCCTCCCATCGCTCAAGCGCGATGGGGGAGAGCACGCGCTCGTCGGCGCGGCGCCTGATTCCGAGTAGTTGGTCAGGTGTGGACGCATCGTTGACGCTGGCGGCGGCCATCACAGCGCTGTAGGCGAAGGTGGGTTCGGTGTATGGGGGTACCACGAGCAGGTCCAACCTTCCGAACCGCGGACCGAACACAGATACGACGTTCGGCCACTCTTGGTGGGCACTGACGATCACCTGGTCGCCACGGTGTTTGATGCTCAGTGGTGCTGGGGACCAGTTACTTTCGTGGTAGAGGACACTGTCGATTGACCCGACCCGTAACGAGAGTGCAGCCAGGAGTGTGGGAAGTTCCCTGGCTAGTTCTGTTGATCGGGGCCACCAGGCGCCCTGGACAAACCCGCAGGACCGGTGTGCGGGCTTCAACCGCATCCGCAGAGTGCCAATGGTTGGTCGGCTCGCTGATGGGCGGGGGATGTTTAGCATGTACTGCCTTCCGTTGTGTGCGATGTGTTCACGACGAGTTGTGTTGGGGTGCGGGCATCAACCGCGGTCATACAGTGGAGCAGGTCTTGTCGCGGTAGAACAGACCTCGGACCGTTCGGCGGCGGTGCGTGCGTGATCGTCGTGAGTGAGTTCGGTGATGACGGCGCATAGGGCGCTGTGTTGGGCGAGAAGCTCAGCTTCGCGGGCTTCGAGCTCGCGGATTCGGTGGTGTGCCTTGTTGAGCTGATCGTTCAGCGTGCCGAAAGTCGGAGCTGCTGGAGACATGGGAATTCCTCTTAACCCCTTGCGGGTATTCGGTTTTGACCGTTTGCGCACTCATTGCGGTGCGGGCTGGGTCAGGTCAGCGATATGAAGGCCGTATGGCACTGCTTTGAGTAGCGTGATCGCCAAGGGAATGCCGTTGGGCAGTTGATAGGCACGCCGTTGCCCGGGTCGGGCGCCTGCGATGGCGGCGCCCACCGGGGATTCGATGGAATAGACGGGCATGTCCGCGTATTCGGCACCGTGGACGCCCAACAGGAATGTCTCGGTGTCCCCGGTGGCGTCGCGGCGGATAGTGACTACCATGCCGGGTTCAGCTATCCCGTCGTCCGGTGGATCTTCGCCGACGACCGCGTTGATCAGTAGGTCATGAATCTGTTGCATCCGTCTCTCCCACGCGCGTCGCACAGCGGCGGCGTTGTCGTCGTTATCCCCATCGGCAACTCCGGCGGAGAACAGAAAACGCAGGGTGTCCAGTTCGCGGTGCAGCCGTTCGTGGGCCTGCGGCGAGATCCAGACACGGGTCGTAGTGGCCATGTCAATTCCTTTCGGTGCACGAGTCCCTCAGCGCAGCGGCTGCTCGCGGGCGGCTGCACCGCGGTGGGACAGACTGTGGGCGAGCGGGTTTCGGCGTATGCCTCCCGTAAGGCACCGCCTTGAGAAGCGTGACGGGCAGGTTAGCCCCGTTGGGGATGGAGTAGGTGCGCTGTTCGCCGACGTGTGCGCCGGCGATCGCGCCCCCGAGCGGTGATTGCACCGAGTACACGTCGATGTCGGCGTCTTCGACACCACGCACTCCGAGCAGAAACGTTTCGATCTCGCCGGTGTCGTCGTAACGCACGGTCAGGACCATGCCCGGTTCTGCGATGCCGTCGTCGGGCGGGTCCTCACCGACGACCGCATTGCCCAACAGCTCCTGAATCTGGTGAATGCGTGCTTGTCGCGCCAAGTGGTTGGCCATGAGGTTGTCGTCATAGTCCATGAAGTCCTCAGGGACTTCGATGCCACGCCGTGAACGCAGGGCAGCCAGTTCGGTCTTCAGGCGGGTGTGGGCCTCGCGAGTTATCCAAAGGCGTTCGGTGCTAGTCATTGTGGGTCGTTCCTTTTCGTTGAGGTAGGGGGTTGTCGTCAGGGGCGGGCCGTGGCACAAGCGCCGCCCCTGACGACTCGGGAGCCCGTGACGACGGTGATCACGGGTGTGGTGGACCGTCGGTCTCGGTGCGCTAGTGGCCGGTTCGCCGCAGCGGGTCGAAGTCGCGCAGCGCTTCAGGTTGCTTGCCGGTGGTGATCTGTTCGGAAAGCAGCCGGCCGGTCACCGGGCCGTGCGCCAGTCCCCACATGCCGTGGCCACCGGCGACGTAGACCCCGCGTGACACCTCCCCGATGAGAGGACGCCCGTCGGGGGTGACCGGGCGCGGCCCCACCCAGATGTCGCTGCGCTCGGCCCAGCGCACCCCGTCCAGAAATGGGCTGGCGGAGGCGACGATGGCGCCCACTCTTGCTGGTATGGCCGGTTCGTGTGGGTCGCGGAACTCCATGGTTCCCGACACCCGCAGCGCGCCGTGGTACGGAGTGCACGCCACCCGCACGTCGGGCAGGTAGATGGGCCCGGGGATGGGTCGGTCTACGGGCACGGTGAACGAGTAGCCGCGTCCTGCTTGCACCGGAACGCGCACCCGGTTGCCTACCAGCCGGGATAACCATGCGCCGGTGGCGATCACCGCGGCGTCGGCGCTCAACGGCTTCCCGCTGCGCGGGTAGACCATGACCCCGCTGCCGGAACTGAACACGCCGCGAACTTCCACTGTGCGCATCGTTGCGCCGCGGTCGGCGACCGCTTGACCCAGCGCCTGGACGAAGCGCCCGGGGTCGACGAAGCGTTGACCGTTGATGTTCAGCCCGGCGGTGATCGTCGGCGACGCGAGGGGCACTTGTTCGCGGAGCGCCGCGCCGGCCAATCCGGTGACGGACACTGCCTGCCCGGCGTTTTCGAGGTGGCGAAGTTCGCGCACCATGCGCTCAGCCTGCTCGGTCCTGCGGAACAACGCGGTGATCGGAGCGTCGGTCACCGGTGCGTCGACCCCGTTGGCAACGAGCACATCGAAGGCTTCAATGGCTTCCTCGTTGAGCGGCACGTTGGCGCGCACCGCGCGTTTCCACGACGATCGGCGACAGTTGGCAACGAACTGCATCAAGAAGACCCCGAGCGCGGAGTCGGCGGCCATCGGGATGTGCAGCGGGGCTGCCGGGTCGAGCAGCGCGCGCATCCCATAGCGCAGCACCGCCGGTGAGTTCAGCGGCAGGGTCAATGCCGGTGAGATCCAGCCGGCATTGCCCCACGATGCGCCGGCGGCGACGCCGGTGCGGTCCACAACGGTGACATCGAGTCCGCGTTCCTGTAGGAACCACGCCGTCGACAACCCGACGATTCCCGCGCCGACGACGATCGCCGACCGGGGGCCGCCGTCAATGCGCTCGCCGCCGCCCATCACAAACCTCCACATCTGAACTTTCGCTGATATCTCCATGGTGGCCTGGACCAGGCGGGAAGCGTTTGCCGGAATCCAACAAGCAGCCGGCGCGGGGTTGTCGCGATTCGACAATGCCGCTTTGTGATAGTGCCGGTCCCCCGCAGGATGAGTGCAAGCCGCGTGAAAAGCACGAAATACTAAGGCAGGTCGCTTTTTATTTTTTCTGACGTATGGTCGGGACTACAAGCCGCGTGAAAAACACGAATTACTAAGGTAGGTAGCTTTTTATTTTTTCTCACGTATGGTCGGGACAGGTGGTTGCCACTTCGTATAAGGAGCGACAATGGCTGACAAATCGCCGGGCAAGAGTCTTCGAAAGCCCGCACGTCCATCTAGGAGCGCCGAGCTGCCAAGCGCGCCAAGGGCATAGATTCCACTCCGACTGTGCGGAAGCGCAAGCCCTGACCCACGGCCATTTCTCTCAGCCGTTTTGCCAGAAGTGCGACACGAACGCCGATTACCGGGTGTTCCGGCGTGGCTATGCTCTCTTTTCTGGCGCATCGGCTACAGGATACGAAGCAGTTCGATCGTCATGCTGGGTGCGAATGTACAAATCGAGTCGCATCTATGCCGATTTGCGCGAGTTGTCCCTCGATCGCGTCGGTACGCCAAGCCGAGTTTTGCGGGCGCGCTCGCGAGCCGGGTAAGCAGTCGCCAACTGTAGTGAGCAATCCCTAGTGATGGCTACCGAACGGAATGCTGCACGTTCGCCGCGCTGATGCCCCACGGCGTGAGTGTTTCGTCGTCGGACCCACCGTGGCCGTTCGTCACGCACCAGGACGGTCGTCGTGCGTCGCGCACATCCCAATCGCCAGCAGTTCCTCGGCGGTGGACGCGTCGTCGGGGTCGGCTGCCGCCATCACCGCGGCGTGCGCAGCGGTCGGGTCGGTGTCGGGGGGAACCACCAGCAGCACGAGCGTTCCGAACTTCTTGCCGCCGACAGTCAGTGTGTTCGGCGTGGTGTTGCTGGGCTCGAGGATCACGCTGTGGCTGCGAAACTCCATCCGCAATGATGCTGAGGCCCAGCTGTTCTCGTCGTAGATGACCCGCTCGATGGTCCCCGACCGCGACGACAACGCCGCGAGCAGCAGCCCAAGTTCGATGTACAGCTGATTGGTTAGCGGCCACCAGCCGCCCTGCACAACGCCCGTAGAACGGTGTGCAGGCTTCAACCGCAATCGGGGATGTGTGATCGTCCATCGGCGAGCTTGGGTGGTCTCGAAGGATAACGGTGGTGCGGACATGAGAGTTCTCCCGTACTCGTGAATGAATGGGCTACTTAAGGATTGGCGCCGGTTTAGGGCTGGGTGGGTTTGTGCGGGTCGTTTTCCACCAGGGTGTCGATAGCGTCTTGCCATCTGACGGCGCGGATACGGTCACATACCGCACGGGTACCGGCGAACAGGAGCGCCGCAGCAGCTGTGACGCCTGCCCACATGAACAGCGCGGCCGTCACCGCATCCACCGAGGCGCGGGTGGTCGGGGTCGGTTCGTCGGTCAGTGCGCCGTTGTTGTCGACCCAGATCGCGACGTGGTCGCCGGGCTCGGTCGCCAATTGCGCCGTGACCGCGCCGGTGTGTTCGGTGCCGGCGGCTGACCACCGGGCCGCCATGGTGGCGGTATTGGTCCGCGAGATGTTCTGGGCAGCAGCGTCATCGGAGATCGTCGCGGTGACGAGGTGGCGATTGTGGTGCTGCTGGGCGTAGATGTCGCGGTGTGAATCGTGGATGGCGGTGCCGACGGCGGCGGCGACCGGGACGGCCAGCAGCGACACCATGACGGCCAGCGCCAGTACTAGTGCCTCGACCCGATCGCTGGCACGTAGCAGGGGATTACGGCGAAACAGCCCGAAGATGGGCCATCGGGGAAGTCGCAGCGTGAAGGTTTCCATGCCTTCGTCAGCCGCGGCGTGGGCGCTGATCGGGCGATCATGCGGACGTGAGACGGTCATTGAAAGCCCCTGTTGGCGAGTCGCTTTGAAAACTGAGGGGCCAGTAGTCGGCGCGTGGAGGAGGTGCGGGGCGCTCGCCGCGGGGCTCGGCGCGGACGCCGTTTTGACCTGCACCGCGTGGACTCAGCACTCTCGGCTCGGCGGCGACGGCCCAGCAAGGCGCGCACGGGCTGCGAGGATTGATCGCGGTAGCGCTGCCCGTCGTCCATCAGGCCTCCATCTTTCACACCATTTGGCTTCAACTTCCATGGTGGTCCGGATTGCTTGTCCGGGCTTGCCCGCGGCGAACAACGATGCCCCCGCGCTTTGTCGCGTTGCGACAGCACAAGACTGTTGGTCGGTGTCGGCGGCCGCCGGTCCGATCACCGTGCCAGCCGTCTTTTAGCGTCATCGAGTTGCAGAGTGGCGATCTCGGCGATCGTGAGCAACCCGGTAACGGAGGTGTTCTCGATTTGGCCGTGTTTCGTGCCGACACCGCCTATCAATACAGACTCGTCGGCGGTCGGGTGGCGGCGCGCAGTACCGACGGTTTAGTACGCCGGCATTCTTCGTCACATCTTGCGGCGCCTAGTCTTTGCTGGACAAGGCCGCGCGCGGGCACTCGGCGATGGCGTGCTGGGCGAGCGTCTCCTGCTCGACGGGTACGGGATCGGCGGCGACCGTGGCGCATTCGTCATCGTCGAGCGTGAACACCTCGGGCGCGATTCTCACGCAGACGGCATTGCCTTCACAGCGATCACGGTCCACTACGACACGCATGCTCGAGAATATCGGGGGTTCACCGTCCCGAGCGTCGTTTGCGGCCGAGCCGTGCCCCGGCGATGGGTGGCTCACTGCCGGACACCTTTTTCGATCCGATCGCCGAGGTCGCGGTCGATGTTGCGCCAGTAGTCGAAGACGAGTTGCAGCACCGGCTCGCTGACTCCGGCCCGCAGATGGTCAACGACGTTGTCCACCAGGCGTTCCCGTTCGGCATCGTCCATGACGTCGCGGACCAGGGCGCCGGCCTGGCCCCAGTCGTCGTCCTGCGCGCGCAGCGTGTAGGCGGTGCGCACCATGTCACCGTCGGTGTGCCAGCCCGCGGGCTCGCCGTAGCGGGCGGTGTCGGCATGCGGGCCGCCTTTGGAGTTGGGCGCGTACACCGGGTCGGGTGCCCGCCGATAGCGCATGTGGCCGGCGGTGCTGTAGCTGTGCACGGGCGCATGGGGTGCGTTGACCGGGAGTTGGTTGTAGTTCGCGCCGATACGGTATCGATGGGCGTCGGCGTAGGCGAACATCCGACCCAGGAGCATCTTGTCCGGACTCGGCCCGATACCGGGCACCATCTTTGATGGCTCCCAGGCGCCCTGCTCGATCTGACTGTGATGGTCGGTGGGGTTACGGTCCAGCGTCAGCGTGCCTACGTCGATCAACGGGTAGTCGCCGTGCGGCCACACCTTGGTGAGGTCGAACGGGTTGAACCGATAGGTCTTCGCTTCGTCGAACGGCATGATCTGCATCTTCAGCGTCCAGGACGGGTGCTCGCCGCGCTCGATCGCGTCGAACAGGTCACGGGTGTGGTGATCGGTGTCGAGCTTGACCAGCTCGTCGGCCTCAGTCTGAGTGAGATTCTCCACGCCCTGGTCGGTCATGAAATGGTATTTGACCCAGAACTTTTCGCTCTTGGCGTTGATCCACATGTAGGTATGCGAGCCGTACAGGTTCATGTGCCGCCACGTCGAGGGGATGCCACGATCGCCCATCAGGTAGGTGACCTGGTGCGCGGACTCCGGTGAGAGTGTCCAAAAATCCCACTGCATGTCGTGGTCACGCAGGTTGCTGTCGGCGCGGCGCTTTTGCGAGCGGATGAAGTGGCCGAACTTGAGTGGGTCGCGGATGAAGAAGACCGGGGTGTTGTTGCCGACGATGTCGTAGTTGCCGTCGGTGGTGTAGAGCTTCAGCGCCCAGCCGCGGGGGTCGCGCCAGGTGTCTGGGCTGCCGCGCTCACCGGCGACGGTGGAGAAGCGGATTACCGTCTCGGTGGTGGTGCCGGGCTGAAATACCGCTGCCTTGGTGAACGCGCTGACGTCGTTGGTGACCTCGAAGTGTCCAAAGGCGCCGCTGCCCTTGGCGTGTGGTTGACGTTCGGGGACGCGTTCGCGGTTGAATGCGGCCATCTGCTCGATCAGGTAGTGATCGTGCAGCAGGATCGGTCCGTCGGGGCCGATGGTCAATGAGTGCTCGTCACTTTCCACAGGGATGCCGGCATCGGTTGTCGTCGCCGGTGCGGGTCGCGTGTGCGTCATGTCGGTGCCTTTCGGTCGGGGTTGTTGTTTCGGGATCTACTGGGCCGCTGTGTCCGGCAACGCATCTCCTCTCGCGAGCGCGTGCGTCAGATTCCGGCGCTGGAGCGCGTTTGGGCGTGCAGCGGGGTCTGATGCACCTGGTATGCGTGTGCGGGGCGGGTGATTTCGGGGCGCCATGAGCAGCATCACCGTCCGAGTGCGGCCCGGATATTGATGGCCGTCGCCGTTGCCGACCAAGTGGTCGAGGTCGTGTTGCCATCCGGTGAAGCGGATGCGGTCGCAAACGGCCCGGGTCACCGTGAACACGGTCGCTGCAATGGCGGCCACGCATATCCAGATCACGAGCGCGCCCATTGCCGCTTCCGCGGCGGCGCGGGTGGTTGGGGTCGGTGCGGGGACCTGCGCTCCGATGTTGTCGACCCAGATCTCAATGGGCTCACCAGTTTTGGTTGTCGATGGGACCTTGACCGTGCCGGCGTGTTCGGTGCCGGCCGCAGTCCATCTGGCCGACACGGAGATGGTGCCTGTACGCAAGATTTGTTGGGAGGCAGGCACGTCGGTGACTGTGGCGTTCACGGTGTGGCGGGTATCGATCTGCTCGACGTAGGCCTGACGGCGGGAGTCGTAGACCGCGGTGCCCACGGCGGCGGTGATCGGGATGGCAAGCAGCGACACCACGACTGCCAGCACTAACACCACCGCCTCGATTCGATCGGCGGTGCGCACGAGTGGATCGCGGCCGGTCAGCCGCAGCAGAATGGGCCACCGGGGCAGGCGCACGGTGAAGGTCTCCATCCCCCCCCCCCCCCCCCCCCCCCCCCCTCACCCCCTCCCCACCACCTTCCTTCTGAGTCGCTTGCTCACCCACCTCCACAGCTCGACCATCGGTTTAACTCCATGGTCGTGCGAATGCTGCTGCAGGGTTTGCCTCACTTAGACAACATCGCCGCGGTGCTTTGTCGGGTTTCGACAGCACGCACTGTCAGTCGGTGTTGGTGGCGGCGAGTTCGATCATCATGGCAAGCCGCTTCTTGGCATCGTCGAGTTGCAGATTGGTGATCTCGGCCATCTTGCGCAGCCGGTAGCGGACGGTGTTCTCGTGTACGCCTAGACGGTTGCCCGCTTCGGTGGGGTCGCCCTGGGACTCAAGCCAGGCCTGCAGCGTCGGCACGTAGTCGGTTGCGTGGTTGAGGTCATGGCGGCGCAGCTCGGCCACCGGTCCGCGGTTCGGGGCTCGACCTGAGCGCGCCGCGGTGCGCAGCCGCTGCAGCAGGATGTCGTCCCAGGACTCGTCGTAGGCCGGTGGCGTGGCGCCGTGGGGCCGCACCTCGTGCAGCGCCAGACACTCGTCGGCCTCGTGGCGGGCCGCGACGACGTCGGCCGCCTCGGCAGGCCCGCTGATGCCGGCGAGCACCGTCATCCGCTCGGGAAGTGCTGCCTGCAGACCGGCAACCCACTTCCGCGCCGTCGCTGATTCGTCGCCGGGCAGCAGCGTGTAGACGGTGTTCCCGGCCAGGGCGCTCCGCCCGGGCCGGGACCAGCCGAACCCGGTGGTGGCGCGTTCGAACGCCAGCAGCAGGGCGGCGTCTCGTTCGGTGCCGATGAATGCCTGCACCGCGATCACCCGCAACAGGGTTTGGGGCAGGCCGAGTCGGCTGGCCGCGGTGGCGGCATCGGCGGTGCCCTCCAGTAGCCGGATCACCAGTTCTGATTCGACCTGGCGCTCCAGATCCGCGCTGGCACGGGAGCGCAAGAGGTGCAGGGCCACGGTGCGGGCTCCGTCGGCCAACGCTGTGAGCGCAACCCCCTTCAACGGCGCTGTGCACTCCACCCACACCGATCCCATGAGTTCGCGTCCCGACCGCACCGCCACAACCATGCGTCCGGTCATCCCATGGTCGGCGTCGCGGGTAACGAACAGCGGCTCGTCGGAGGCCGCCAGATGTGTGTACACGCCGCGTGCGTCAAAGAATGCGCGCAACTGCTCCGGTGCCTGTCGCTCGACGATGGTCGCCACCCGCGCCGGGTCGGCCTGTTGCTGCCGTCGGGAATGGGCCAGCACGCAGGAGAGCCGGTCCTCGATGATGACCGCGCCGCCGGTGGCCTCCGCCAAACTGTCGGCAAGGGCGAACAGATCCGTTGGGCCGCGGCCAGATTCGGTTTCGCGGCCTTCCAGGACCAGTCCATAGATGACCGCGGCCAACTCGCTCCACGTCATCGCCGGGTCGACCACCATCACCGCGACCCCCTCGGCCGCGCCGGAGAATGCGGTGTCGTCATCGTCGCCGTCGCGGATCAGCACGACCACCGCGCGGGCTGAGGCGGCCCAGCGCACCGCCTCCTTGACCGAGCGCGCACCGATGCCGAGCAGCACGTCGCCGACTACGGTGCGATTCTCGGTGAGCTCATGCATAACGACGCTGCGCAACTCGGTGGACCGCGGTATTGGGCAGAACCGCAACCGGACGCCGTAGCTTCCCAGCACGTTCACAAGGCGGTCTAACGTGATCACGAGCCGCTCCCCAGGCCGAACCGATCACCCAGCGTAACCAGAAGCCCCCCGACGCCTCACAGTCCTCGAATCCTGTGTCGCCGGATCGTGTCATAGGTCCTTTCGCCGTAGCGCTGACCGATTTGCGACGTGACACACGACCAGTCATCGACGCGTCAGCCGTGCGTGACGGGCGCCCGTCGAGCGGTGTCAGGACTGGTCAGCCGAACCGCATCCGTGCAGCACCTGCAGTGTGGCCTCGCCGGGGCTCTCGTGGTCGTCGAGGCTGGTGCCCGCGGTCAGGCAATCAGGGTTTGTCGCAACGTGTGTTGGTGTCCGCCGTACACGGTGTGCGCGCTGCGGCCGCTGCGGGCATCGTGCGCGCGGCCAGATGCTGTCGGGCTAGCGCGGTCAGTGAGACCTTGTCCATGGGGCTGTCCCGGTTCTCAGTGACCCGCTGGCGGTGTCAGCTGACGGTGCAGGTCGGCGACATAACCGTCGTAGGCGGCGGCGACCGTGTCGAGGTCGACCTGCTCGGGCAGGTCCTCGGCGCTTTGACGCGCGATCAGGTAGGCCGCGGTCGCCTCGACGACGCGGTGCTCGTCGTCGCCGATCTGCGCCACCACGGCAGGGTCGGCGTGCATGCGCACCACCACGGTGTCCCCGTCCTGCGCAAAGCGGACCAGATAGTCGTGATCGCCTAGCGCCTCGAGGACCGGCTGATGAACGGTCATGGTGTTCTCCTTCGGTTGGTCGCTGCCGGGATCGTCATCCCGCCAGGAAGGCGGCACCGAGGGCGAGCAGCGCGGCGAGTTTGAGTGCCTCCAACCCGATGTAGGCGCGGTGCGCGCGTGAGCGGGGTGCGTCGTGGCCGGCCAGCACGCGCGCTGAGCGCCGGTTGAGCCTCGGCCGCACCACCAGCAGCTGCACGCCGAGCAGTACAGCTGTCAGTGCAGCGAGTACGAGCACCGGGCCGGATACTCCGGTGACGATCAGGCATACCGCGATGACCACTGCCCAGGCGACCTCGGCAATGTTGAGGGCCCGAAACACGATCCGGCCGATCGCCAGGCCCACCCGCAACTCAAGACCTTCGGCGCGAAACTTCAGCGGTGCTTCCAGGAAGGAGATCGCCAACACCATGCCCAGCCATATCAGCGTGGCCGCAGCAGCCACCCGGATGGCGAGCTCGGTCATGACGACTCTCGATCACGGGTCGGCGCGGTTACCAGATGCGCCACGCACAAGTCGGGCTCGACGAACGGGTCGAGACGATCCACGTGGACCGGTGCCCGCATCGCACTCAGTGCACCCTGCATGAGGCCCAGGTGCACAGAACAGATCACCTCGCCGTGTTGTTCGGCCAAGTTCTGGAAAGGACAGTGCCGCAACCGGATCTCGCGCGCGCGGCGGCCGTCAGCGGGTTCGGGCTCAAAACCCAACTCCGCCAACAACTCCACCAGTTCGGTGACCGCGCGGGTTCTCGACGGCGTGCGGCCCTGCGCGGAGGATGCCACCAGTGCGGGGCTCGTCGACCGGCCCAACTGGGCGGCGATGCTCGCGGCATCGGGGTCGCGGGCCACATAGCCGGTCAGAATGGCGGCGAGCAGCCGATAGTTCGTCGGCCCTGTCGGGTCCATCCGGCGGCTGGCGCGAAACAGGATCGGCGGACGGCCGCGACCGGCGGAGTCACCCAGGACTTGTTCGACGCGCCCCGCGCGCAGCCAGCGCGTCGATGTGAAACCGAACCGTGTTCGGGTGTACGCCGAGCTCATCGGCAACGCTGGCGATGCTGCGCGGCTCGGCCGAGGCCCGCAATAACTGCAAGATGACGTCTCGGCGTCCCGGGACGCCCAGCCCCGACTGTTTCGCGGCAGCGTCGGTCGGCATCAGTCGCCCTGCGGCGCCAAAGCCGCCACCATCGGGGTGTCGGCGTCCACGACACCGAGTTTCGCTGCTCCTCCCGGCGAGCCCAGGGAATCGGTCTGCCCCGGCAGGATGTCGGTGAAGAACTTGGCGTTCTCCTCGATGTACGGCCTCAAAGGTTCGGGCACGTCGTCTTCGTAATAGATCGCCTCCACCGGGCATACCGGCTCACACGCACCGCAGTCGACGCACTCGTCGGGGTGGATGTAAAGCATCCGTGCGCCCTCGTAGATGCAGTCCACCGGGCACTCATCCACGCATGCACGGTCCTTGATGTCGACGCACGGTTGGCCGATCACGTATGTCATGCTCGCGACATTACTCCAATTAGTACTTGTAGGAATAGTATGTGTTCATGATCCTCTACGAATCCGCACGCAACCGATGACGCCGACGAGCTGGATGTGCGCCAGATACCCAAACCCCAACGGCACCCGACGATCTTCGCCCGCTTCGACGCACTGGCCGCCGGCGAGTCGTTCGTCCTCGTCAACAGCCACGACCCGATACATCTGCGCGAGGAGTTCGCCCGCGACCGTCCCGGTGCCTATGACTGGCGCTATCTGCAGGGCAGTGCGTCCGAAAGACTGTGGCGGATCCGGATCGTCCGCATCACCGAACCCGACCTGTCCGGGCTGCTCTGACATCCACGTGTGCGGCGGAAATACTGTGACGACATGTCGACTGACTGGTCGCGGCGACGGCCTGAAGTGCCGATTCTCAACGCGCCGATGGTGGAGTAGCAGGAGGTGCGCTAGCAGCAGCGGTCTCGTGGCCAGCGAGCTCAGCATGGTCGAGATCAGTAGCGCCAGTTCAGAATTGCAGCTCGATGAGCAACTCGAGCATCTGCGCGAGCTTAGCCGCCCGTTCAGCATCAGCCTGGTGGAGTGAGTGGTCACACGCGAACCCCGATGCTCAGCGCAGCGATCAACGCCCAACCAGCACTGCTGTCAGTCAGTTTCGGTGAGGACTTTTCCTGAGTTCAGCGCGCGCACGACGCGGAGATCGCCGCAAGCACCCAAGCCAGCAACCTGCGAGCCGCTATGCGCGCAGTCGAAGCCAGAGCGATGTCGTGATCGCCCGGAGAGCCGAAGCAGGTGAGCACAGTGAACCCAGCGTCAGCACCCTGCCGCTGTTAGCAGCCATCCTCGATCACCAGTCCGTCCCGGTCCTAGCCGCCAGCGGAGTGTCCTGCGGCCGCGCCCTAGCCGCCGTTCTAGCAGCCGGTGCCTCCGGAGCATAGCTGAGCACCGCATTCTGTGCTTGCACCGAAACACTGTCGTCCGACAATGCGCGCTTCGCGCTGCTCGCAGCGCAGAACACCGACACCGTGACCACTCGTGTCTTCGACATCGCGCAGCGCTATCCTTAGCCCGCGAAGATCCCAGAACGAGTGCTGCGCAACAGATACACCGACCACTGGCATGGCCACGAACAAGAACTGTCCGCCGACCCACACGCTCACGAGGCACTGGCAGCGGCCATTGCCGCAGACGATCACCGGATGGCGCCAAGCAACGCCGGACAAGGCGTGGCGATGTTGCGAACCGTGCGCCCAGCAGCCGAGGTGATCGATGAAATGTGCGCCGACGCAGCACCAACTTCTCAACCAGCGCTATACGCCCTAGCGTTGCCTCGGCGCACCGACTACCGTCCCCTTACCTCAAACCTATTTAACGGGCTATAGTCCGTTAAATAGGAATGCGGTAGGAGTTGGTGCACATGGCGAACGAGATAGCCCGGCCCCGTGCCGATCTGGGCACACCGTGAGCACCGTCGTCGAACTGACACCTACTCGGCCGTTCCCGCCGCGGCGGGAGTCAAGGGCTCGTTCGTGTACCGGGTGCTCACGACAACCGACCCCAAGCTGCTGGGCATCATGTACACGGTCACCTCGTCGGCTTCTTCATGGCCGGCGGGTTGATGGCGCTGCTGATGCGCTCGGAGCTTGGCGCGCCCGGTTTGCAGTTCTTGTCCAATGAGCAGTACAACCAGCTGTTCACCATGCACGGCACGATCATGTTGCTGCTGTATGCCACCCCGATCGTGTTCGGTTTCGCCAATTGCATTCTGCCGCTTCAGATCGGCGCGCCCGACGTGGCGTTCCCGCGACTAAAGCGCTCAGCTACTGGCTCTATCTGTCGGCGCGCTGATCACCGTCGCCGGTTTCCTCACCCCGAGCGGCGCAGCCGACTTCGGCTGGACGGCTACACCCCGCTCAGCGACGCGTTGCATTCGCCCGGGCCGGCGCCGATCTGTCGATCATGGGCCTGGCCATCGCCGGCCTGGGCACCATCCTGGTGCGGTCAACATGATCACCACCGTGGTCTGCATGCGCGCGCCCGAGATAACGATGTTTCGGATGCCGATCTTCACCTGGAACATCCTGGTCACCAGCGTCATGATCCTCATCGCGTTCCCGCTGCTGACGGCCGCGCTGCTCGGGTTGGCGGTCAACCGGCACCTGAGCGGTCACATCTATGACCCGGCCAACGGCGGGTGATCCTATGGCAGCACCTGTTCTGGTTCTTCGGCCACCCCGAGGTGTACATCGTCGCGATCCCGTTCTTCGGCATCATCACCGAAATCGTTCCGGTGTTCAGCCGCAAACCGGTCTTCGGTTACACCACCATGGTGTACGCCACCGTGAGCATCGCAGCCTTGTCGACCGCGGTGTGGGCGCACCACATGTTCGCCACCGGCGCAGTACTCCTGCCGTTCTTCTCATTCATGTCGTATCTGATCGCCATCCCGACCGGAATCAAGTTCTTCAACTGGATCGGCACGATGTGGCACGGGCAGTTGACGTTTGAGACACCGATGCTGTTCTCGGTGGGCTTCATGGTCACCTTCCTGCTGGGCGGTCTGTCGGGGGTCATGCTGGCCAGCCCGCCGATCGACTTCCACGTCACAGACACCTATTTCCTGGTCGCGCACTTCCATTACGTGCTGTTCGGCACCATCGTGTTCGCCACCTACGCCGGCATCTACTTCTGGTTCCCGAAGATGACCGGCCGGCTGCTCGACGAGCGGCTGGGCAAGCTGCACTTCTGGCTGACGTTCATCGGTTTCCACGCCACCTTTTTGGTGCAGCACTGGCTGGGCAACGAAGGCATGCCGCGCCGCTACGCCGACTACCTGCCCACCGACGGATTCACCACGCTTGAACATCGTGTCGACGATCGGGGCGTTCACCCTCGGCGTATCGATGCTGCCGTTCGTCTGGAACATCTTCAAGAGCTACCGCTACGGCGAAGTCGTCGTCGTCGATGACCCGTGGGGCTACGGCAGCTCCTTGGAGTGAGTCACCACCTGCCCGCCGCCACGGCACAACTTCACCGAACTGCCCCGGATCCGCTCGGAGCGACCAGCTTTCGAGCTGCACTACCCGCACATGGCCGATCGGATGCGCACCGAATCCCACGTCGGCCGCCAGGATAGAGAAAGCTAGTCGCACAAAGCGCATGCAAATAAATAGAGAAAAAACACGCGAGCAGAAGAGAAGACGAAAAAGACGCACTACAGAGATAAATCTATAAAAAGAAATATAGAGACAGAAAGCACGCGAAATCGGTAGAAAAGAGTCACGGCGATCGAAGAAAACGAAAACGCAACAACATCAGAGTAAATAGAATGAAGCAGTCACAAGGATTAGAAAGCAACGCAGAAGAAAGCAAAGAAAACGCAGGAAACATCACACAAAACGCTATAACTGAAAGAAAAAATGCTATAAAAGAGTGAAAAGCTCTTAAAAAAATCGAAGCGATAGCCAGAAGCAGACGACAGAACCAACTCACAACGGATCGACAAGATGACGATCGCGTCCGCAGTGAGCGGTCGCCGAATTATCGATCGGCGAACTTAGTAGCGACGCGCTCTGCTGTGGTCGCTCTTGCGAGCCGGAAACGCGCTGTTGTTGAAACCGGGCGGTTTTCAGATTTATCTGCACTCGGGCCGTCTCGACGGCCGCAGTTAGCGCCTATCGGAGTACAAAACCTGAAGTGACCAAGACAGCCAAGCCGAGTTAGAGCGAGTCAGCGCCCGTCTGCGCCACGAT
The DNA here is from genome assembly GCA_963711755.1 of uncultured Actinomycetota bacterium. GTDB lineage: Bacteria > Actinomycetota > Actinomycetes > Mycobacteriales > Mycobacteriaceae > Mycobacterium. The sequence goes on along the minus strand of CAVQFK010000021.1, from coordinate 578,692 downwards.
CCGGCTACCTATACATATACCGAGAACGCATCGACATTCGTCTAGGCTGCGATCTCGACCACGGCAGAGTCATCCTGCCTATCCAGCCCGAGCCGGCTCCCACGCGAACTGATCGCGTCGCGATTGCGCGGCGTAGTACGCGCGCGACGGAGCAAGCGGCGCGCAAAGCGAAAGGCACCGGCGCAAAGCAATCGAGTCTCAGAACAGTGGCGAGAAGAAGAAACAACATCAAGCGCGTGAACCAGCGGCAGTGCAGCCTATCAGCCGGCGAGGGAGCGCTGCCGAGCTGACGAGAGCGGCGAGGACCGCAGCTCGCTCAGGTCAGCGTTCTCCGCGGCAGGGCAGCGTCAGCGCTCGTTCTTCGCAAATCGCGCAGAGCTCAAGGCGGCAGCTCGCGCAGTCGCTCAGATCGTCGCGGTAACGACGAGCGAACTCCTCGAACAGCGCGGGTCGGGCTGTACCACTTGCGTAGCTCAGTGGACGTAGCGATGTCCTTGCACCATGTCGAGGTGCGCGCGGCTTCGCTCACGCGCGGGGCGAGATGCGATCGACGAAGACCGAGTGCCGTCTTGAGAGCATCGCGCGTCATAGATTCGGCGTACCTGAGTTTCGTCGTTGGGCCATGACATGCCTGTTCGGTTTAGCATCAACACAGGCGTAGGCTGGGAGCGCGAAGAATCCTAGCGCCATCGAGGTTCATCGCGCAGCGTCTCCCAGCAGAGCGGAAGCGATAGTCGCCCATCCCACAGATTGCACACCTCGCAGAGTCAGCAACTGTGCTCAGCCTCGATGACCACCCCATCGCGCGCACTGCCAGCTAGCCATCAGCGATCTGTTTGGGTCGTTCCTGATTGAGTCACAGCGAATGCTCAGCCACGCAGCGAGCTTGATAAACCGATGAGCGCTCACCGACAGAAACCGATGTGCACAATACCGACGAACAGCAGCAAACGCTCGCACACCAATCGCAACGGGAGTGCGCAAAGACGAATCGTCGGAGTCTCGTCGTTGGGGAAGTAGTCAGATCGAAGCACGGTGAACAGTCGGCGTAGCCGCGCACCATCCGAGCGTGTGCCGGCAGGCTCTCCGAGTCCAGCGAAATCCCCAGAGCACGAAGGAAAGCAGCTGCAGCATCTTCGCAGTAGCCAGATCTCGGTCTGGTGATTTGCACAAATGGAGTGCCGCGTTAGAACGCATGGCGGGTTCCTTCCGGTAGACGGAGGTCTCTCCGTCCACCGTCGCAGGCGTAGGGGCGACGGAATGAACGGAGGGAGCACTGAGTCTGATCGGTTACGCGACAGTCGAATCGGTGTCTGACGTGGTGCGCCGATGCCAGGGCACGTCGTACACCAAGGCCAGACCACCCAAGCGTCAGCGCGGCCAGCAGCAGTCCAACGTCACGCAACGCCACGTCGTAGAAGCCGGGGTAGCTCAGTAGGTTGAAGATGATGCCGGCCAGCCATGCGGCGACGATGTAGGCGGCGTATCGCGGCTTGATCGCCACGGCGATGCCGGCCACGATTTCGATCACTCCGACCACCAGCATCACTTGGTGCGCGCTGATCGGGCTCATGTCCACGATCCACGGAGCCAGGTAGACCTCCCACTTGGTGAGCACGTTGGTGAACTTGTCGAGCCGATCACGATCGGCAGCACTGTGAATCCGATCCGCAGCAGCAGGAACGCCGCGTAGGCCGGATCGGAGCGAGCGCGTCGCAGCACCTCGGAGGGGGTGCGGGCGGCTGAGCGGTTAGCGATGTAAGCAGTCATCATCTCCTTTGTAAAACCAATCAGAGCTATTTTTGAATCTGCCTCTCGCACCTATTTGTCAATACTTTTTGGTGTTAGAGTTGAGGCATGTCCATCAACCGCACCGCCGACCTGGCCGCGCTCAATGGCTGAGTCACCTGGACGATCCGTTGCGGCGCAGTTGTACGAGTACGTGATCCAGAGCGACGCACCGGTTTCGCGTGAGCAGGCCGCGGCCGCCGCGTCGATCGGACGCACGCTGGCGGCCTACCACCTCGACGAGTTGGCCGAAGCCGGCCTGTTGACTGTCAGCTACCAACGGCCCGCTGGGCGTGGGGGACCAGGGGCCGGGCGCCCGGCGAAGCTCTACACCCGAGCCGCGCGGGAATCACCGTCAGCGTGCCGCCCCGCGACTACGAATTGCTCGCCCGCCTACTCGTCGCATCCGTCGAGCAGGACACCAGCGGAGCAGTGCAAGAGGCCGTGAACAGCGCCGCGCATGAGGCCGGCCGGCAGGCTGGCGCCGAGACCGGGGGAAACGTGATCGGGGCACTGCGCAACTGCGGCTACCTGCCCTACGCCGACGACGACGGCCGCATCAATCTACGGAACTGCCCGTTTCATCTGGTCGCTCAGGACCACCGAGACGTGGTGTGCGGGCTGAACTTACGCCTCGTCGAGGGGCTCATCGCAGGCTGTGGTCACCCGCTCGCACACGCCGAACTCGATCCGGCCACCGACCGGTGCTGCGTGGTGGTGCACGACGCGCAGCCCTCGGCACGCACGCGTCGCCGACGCCGACCCCACCCAGCTGTCCCCGCCCACAGCGAAACCCCTGATCGGGCAACATCATGACTGCCTCGATCATCGCCCACAACACGACGGCCGCGCGGCCCGAACCGGGTGGGTGTGCGTGATGACCAAACTCTAGCGGCTCTACGCTTACCAGCGGCAAAGCCCGTGCTGTACAACCTCACCCGCCCATACCTGCGCGACGCACATTGGCCGCCTTCGTCGCCGCCGGATACGCGGGGTCACAGCCAATCCGACGATTTTCGCGTGCCATCCTCGCCTCAGATCTCTTTGACGCACAGTTTTTCGCACTCGCCGCCGCGCGCTGTTCGTCGAGGACGCTTATTGGGAGTTGGCGGTGCATTACGTCACCGGCGCACTGGTGGTGTTACGCCCGACCTACGACAACTCCTGTGGCAGCGATAGTTTCGTATCGATCGAAGTCGCACCGGAGCTGTCGCGGGAACACCGCGGTCTCTATCGCTGCGGCGGCCCTTCAATCACGCGTGGATCGTCGCGAGGCGTTCAACCTGGCGATGCACAGTTCTGGTTCGACGAACGGGTCCAGCCTGGCCGACAGACCATTGCTTGCGTGTGCCGGGTTGTCCAGCGGCGGTAGCGGCGTGGTCGAGCAGACCCTGCAGCAATCCCAGGTGGATTGCCGCAACCCTACCTCGGGGTGGGCTCGAGCCAAATCCCGTACGGGGCAGGCGCGCAGCCGAATGACGCGCTCGCGTCCGACGATCTGCTTGCTGTCGGCCGATAGCGAAGCCATTGGTTCGGATTCTGCAGCCAGTTCGGGGTCGAACCCCATCCGGTTGAAAACCTCAGTGGCGAGTACCGCTCCTCGATCCAACGGGTGACCAACCTCCGCTGGTGTCCGTAACATCTTGGCCGCCAACGGCTTCGTCCTGCGAACCCGCGATCCGGCCAGCCCATTTCTGTCCGGCGCGCTGGGCACGCCGAGCGCGTGTTTCCGCCGTCTCTCCCAGTTCCATCGCGAGGATCTCGGCGAGTATCCGATAATCCAGGCGTTCCTCGACGGCGCGGTATCCGGTGCGTGGACGACCAACGCCGTCCCGGTATATCCGGGTGCGTTCGATCGCTCCTTCGTCGCACAACGCGTCTAGGTGGAAGCGCACCGTGGTGACGTGCAACCCGATGCGCGAAGCGAGCTCGACGGCGTCAATCGCGTCGCGGTGCTCACGCACCATCTGAAGCACTCGTTCACGTTGCCGGTTGCGCGGCAAGCGATCTCGTCGCCTACCCCCGGCCTTGGAGTCTGTTTCCTCGTCCACCGCAGCCTTACCTTTTCTTATATTTAACGGATATACTTCCTCTATATTAACAGCTTCTCAACGACGAGAGGTAGGTAACGGTGACGGTCGGCGATGTTCACGACATGGCCCTTGGATTACCGGCGGCCGCGGAGGTCGGGCCCTCGAGCTCTGAATTCGCGCGGTTCGCACTGCCGTATCGGATTGCGATCTCGATGCTGACCACCAAGGTCAGCATGATCAAGAACAACCTCACCGACCGGGATGGTTACTGTCCGATCGCGGTGGTCTCTTCACGCGTCAAGACCCTCGACAGCATCCGGCGCAAGGCACAGCGTATTCGGCTGCCCGCTCACCGTCGACGACATCCGCATCAACATCCTCGATATTGCGGGGTCCGCGTTACCTGCGGCGTCCTTTCGGAACATACCGGATCTCGACGATGCTCAGCCAGCAGACCGACGTCACCGTGATCGAGGTCGAGGATTATATTGCCCACCCGAAGCCCAACGGCTACAAGAGCTTTCACATGATCATCCAGCTCCCTGTCCTTCTTGGCGACCGGGTCGAACGGGTGCCAGTCGAACTTCAGATCAGAACGATCGCGATGGACTTCTGGGCCAGCCTGGAGCACAGGATCTACACCAAGTACGAGTGCGTCGTGCCGCCCCGACTGCTCAACGAACTGACTGACGCCGCCGAAGCCGCGCACAGACTCGACCTGAAGATGGCGCGGCTGCACAACGACGTTGCCGCCCTCACCGCCGGGCAGGAGCGCCTACGAGGTTCACCTGGACCTGCTGCCGCCGAGCGCGTTCGACGATTGGCGGCCCGGCACAGGACGGCAGCCATGAACACAACGACTACCCAAACGTTAGACAGCGCCTCGCGTGGTGTCGTAACCGATGGCGGTATCAAGGAAGTCCGCGATCGCGTTCCGATGCCTACATTCCGCCCTTCAGTCGAGTACCACCAACCTCGCCGGCCTCTCTACGTGATCCCATCACGGCTGATCCCTCGAGGCCCACCCAGGCGCGGCGCAACCACGATCAGCCCCCATTCACCGCACAAGTCCAGGCGGGAGGCCGCACACATGTCCGCCCCAATTCTGCCGTTCACGACCGCGCAAGCGCGCCGATCGGGAATCGGCTATCTCCGATTGCGGTTGAAGCCCGCCCACCAGTCCTGCGGGTCTGTGCAGGGCGCGTGGTGGCCGCGAACCAATCAACTGTTCACCGAACTTCCGCTCCTGCTCGCAGTCCTGTCGCCGCGGGTCGGGTCCGTCGATCGGGTTATCTACGACGAAACCAGTTGGGCGCCAGAATCATTGCGGATGGAGTTCAGGGGACGCAGCATCATTCTCGAGGGCTCGGCCACGACGTCGACCAACATTCTGTCGCTGATCGGCGATGGGTTCGGCAAGCTGGTGCTCCTGGTCGTTCCGCCCCACACGAACCCGACCCGCGCGTACACGGCTGTGATGACGGCGTCCAAACCCGACAATGAGTTGACTCCCGACGAATTGCTGGGGATCAGGTCGCGGGAAGCGCAAGATCGCCGACACGCACTGTTGGCACAGCAGCGTTGGGAGTCCGAAGGCGGAGCGTTGCGCCGTCTGGGCCAGGAACGCAGCAACGGCGCCGTGGTAGGGCAAGTTCAGGAGATGCGGCATGCTCAATGACGACGAACTCCACGCCCTGCGCGAGATCGAGCGCCGACTACGGTGGGAGAGCCCGGAATTGGCTCGGCTGTTCAACAGTCAGGAGCCGCAGCCGGAAACGAGTCACCGTCAGCGGGCGAGGACCAGAATGCTGCTGGCTGCGGCCGCGCTCGCGGGGTTGATATTGATAGGACCACGCATGCTCACCGAGGCCGAAGTCCGAACCCAGCAGCGCCGGCCGCCGCCGCGAACCGCGCCGTCCGGCATCACGATCGCTTGCGGGACCGACCCTCCCTCAGGTCCCCCCGCGCTGACCGCCCCGATCGAGGTCGCCGACGCATCCGTGGCGCCGTCGACCATTATCGCAACACCGCTGTGTCAAGCGGCCTGACGTTTCACCGCTATTCGAGCCCGAGCTCTCCAACGACCACCGAGACCCGGGCGGAACTGGAGAAGAACATGATCGTCCTCTACGCAGTCGCTGGAGCGTTGGGCCTTGCTGTGCTTTGGCTGGGATCGAACCTGCGCGTTATCAAGCAATATGAACGCGGCGTCGTCTACCGATTCGGACGGGTGCAATCGGCCGTTCGCGGGCCGGGACTGACGTGGTTGGTTCCGATCGTCGATCGCCTCGACAAGGTGAACATGCAAATCATTACGATGCCGATACCCGCCCAAGACGGCATCACCCGCGACAACGTCACCGTCCGGGTCGATGCCGTCATCTACTTCAATGTCGCCGACCCGGTACGCGCAGCCGTCGACGTGCAGGATTACATGTCCGCGGTGGGGCAGCTCGCACAGACCTCGCTGCGCTCAATCATCGGCAAGAGCGAGTTGGACGACCTGCTCTCCAACCGCGAGGGTCTCAACCAAGGTCTGGAGTTGATGATCGACAGCCCCGCGTTGGGTTGGGGCATCCACATCGACCGCGTCGAAATCAAGGATGTGGTGTTGCCCGATTCGATGAAGCGCTCGATGTCTCGCCAAGCCGAGGCCGAGCGGGAGCGGCGGGCGCGGGTTATCACTGCCGACGGTGAGTTGCAGGCATCCGACAAACTGGCTCAGGCAGCCGAGGTGATGGCCGAACACCCGGCAGCGCTGCAACTCCGACTGTTGCAAACCGTCGTCGAGGTCGCCGCCGAGAAGAACTCCACCCTGGTGCTTCCCTTCCCCGTCGAACTGCTCCGATTCCTGGAGAAAGCCACACCGCAACCATCCAGGCCTCAAGAGACGGCGGCCACAACGCCCGCCGAGCCGGCCGCGCTACCCAACGGCAAGACGCCGCATGTGGACACCGCACCGATCCCTGACGCCCCCTGTGGTGTGCCACTCGAGACCATCGCGGGCCAGTCCTTCCGGCTAAACCAGTAGCTCCGAATCGGCGAAAGAAACTGTCCGAACGGAACGGCGACCCGCAGGTTGACTTGCGACCCGGTGCGACAACACATTTGTGGTGGCCGGGGGAAGAGCAGCACCGCGACATTCGACGTATCGACTGCACGGCAGTCCAATCCGTGCCGTCGCAACAGCACTACGGGCACCGAGGTCTCGGGCGCCGACCTGACACCCGTGAGGAGAGGAACGTCAACGATGAGGACACCAACTATATCGTCGGGCTCGCATGTTAAGCGAGCGATGCGGACGTTCGCTGCCGCCGTCCGCTTGAGCGGCCTCGTCGTGTTGACGATGACCATGCCAGCGGTGACGGGCACTCATCTAAATCAGATCGGTCGTTGACATGGACCGCAGCACTGGACCATCCCAGACATGATGATGATCGCGAAAAATGCTTCGGCGGTGATAGTGAGATTGAGCCGGTCGATCAACTTCTTGCATGACGATGTTTTGCGGTTGCCACGACCTAAGAGCACTCCAGGGCATTCTTCACCGTTATGCCAGGCCGGCAGCGAGCCATTGGGTTTGCCAGCGGCGCAACGCGTTTGGCCGATATCGCTCGTGAAGGAGTCGGCTATTCGCGTACGCGCAGTTGGTTACCGTGCCCGCACTGCAAGACTTATTCGCAACGCGGACCGTCTTTCTGCTCGGATGGACAACTCCGCGAACAGATCCGAGGCACGACGATGGCGATGACAGAGCACGGCCGCTCGGTGGTTGTCGGCATCGACGGGTCCCAAGCCGCACTTGATGCCGCCACCTGGGCGGTGGCCGAGGCCCTCAGTCTCGGCGTACCCCTTCGCCTCGTACATGTCAGCGTCGCAAAGCACGCGTACCGCCCATGTGTTGGCGCCGTCACCCGCGATGCCGAAGAAGCCGAAGCGGCCCTTTATCGGGCCGTAACGACCGTCCAGGACGTGGGACGGCCAGTCCACCTCGAAACCGCAGCCGTGCACGGACGCCCCGATTGTGTGCTCATCGATGAATCCCGGAGGGCCGCGCTGGTGTGCGTCGGATCAGAGGAAAAGGGACCTTGCACACGCACGCCGCTCGGATCGACCGCGGCCGCCCTTGTCAAGCATTCGCACTGCCCCGTCGCGATCGTCCGATCCGGTGGGGCGCCCCAGACAAAGACCGGTTGGATCGCTGCCGTGCAAAACGACGAGCCCGATAATGACGAGGTGGTACACCGCGCGATGGAGGAAGGACGGCTGCGCAGGGCACCGGTCCTCCTGATCGACACGCGACGCGAGAGCTGGATACGACGCTATCCGGACGTTCACGTGCAAACCGTCGCCGCGCGCGGAGGACGGATGCTGCACGACGAGTGCTGGAGCGGCTCCATCCAATTAGCAGTAGTTGGCAGCGCCGACGCCGAAGACCTCGTCCGACTCGTTTGGCCGGACTACCATCCGGTGCTCGGCGACGCCAATCATTCTGTGCTGCTGGTCCGTCGTTGATGGCTACTTCGCAGAGCCGTAGTAACAACCGATCGACTAACCGACAGCGACGTAGTGACCACGCACAACCATCTGGTTGTCGAATTGACCACGAAATAAGAAAACGGGTCCCCATGGCCGTACGTGCCAGCGAGAAGGCTCGCCATGGGCCGCAGCCAGCATCGCGACAGCGGCCGAGGCTGTGTACTCGTGAGTCCGCAGTCGTGATCGCGAATCAAGCCCAGAAGATAACGATTCGAAACCTGTTGTGTTGCAGCATCAAACGGATGCGGCGTCAATTAGGCCACGGCCACTATGGTCAACGTGGTGCGCCGGCGAACAGTCCTCAAGCTCCCGCTGTACCTCGCAGCAGCCGGGACACTGACAAAGTTGCCTCTCGGCTATGCCGAGACTGGCCGGTGGTCGGCTGACCGCGCCAACGCGTGGTACGCGGCCCAGGGGTGGTTGCTCGGCGCCAACTACGTCACCTCGACCGCCGTGAACCAGCTCGAGATGTTCCAGGCGGGCACCTTTGACCCCCAGCGCATCGCGGGCGAGCTCAGTGTGGCCAAGCGAATCGGAATGAACACCATGCGGGTCTTCCTCCACGACCAGTTGTGGGCTACCGATCGGGCGGGTTTCGCCCAGCGACTGTCCCAGTTCGTCGGCATCGCGGCCGGCCACGGAATCAAACCGCTCTTCGTCCTTTTCGACTCATGCTGGGACCCTTTGCCGAGGGCGGGCCGTCAACGCGCGGCGATAAAAGGAGTTCACAACTCCGGGTGGGTGCAGAGCCCGGGCGCTCACCGTCTGCAGGATCCGGCCTACACCCGCGTGCTGCAGAGCTATGTCACCGGGGTGGTCGGCATGTTCGCCAAGGATCCTCGTGTCCTCGGGTGGGACGTGTGGAATGAGCCCGACAATCCCGCGAAGGATTACCGCAAGGTCGAACACGAGGACAAACAAGAACTTGTCGCGGCGTTTCTCCCGCATGTGTTCCAGTGGGCGCGTGCCGTCAATCCGATACAGCCATTGACAAGTGGTGTGTGGCAGGGGCACTGGCGGAATTCAGCAAGCCGCAGCACGATCTGCAGCGTTCAACTCGAGCACTCCGACATCATCAGCTTCCACAGTTACGGAGATCCCGACGAGTTCGAGGCCCGCATCGACGAACTCACTCCGCTGGGACGACCGATCTTGTGTACCGAGTACCTGGCACGAAACCTCGGCAGCACCGTGGAAGGAATCCTTCCGGTCGCCAAGAGGCGCAACGTCGGCGCATACAACTGGGGCTTCGTCGCCGGACGGACGCAGACGTATCTGCCGTGGGATTCATGGCAGCAGCCATACACAGCCGTTCCAGAAACCTGGTTTAGCGATCTGATACACCCCGACGGACGGGCTCATGACGACAACGAGATACGCCTAATCCGACAGCTTGCTGGAGCAGGTCGGCCCGCCTGAGACCAGACGATTGAACGGTTAAAGCGCTACCGCAGTTGGCTCCGCGACGCGTTCGGTCATCAGTTGCTCGGCGACAAGTCATGACCGCCTCAGAGTGAAATTCGCTCCCGATGGCGTCCTGCGACTCCCGTCTCGCTGTCGAAGAAGTAGGTACGCTCGGCCGGCAGCACAAGGCCGACCCGGGCACCGGACTCCAACTCCGTGCCCGCGGGCGCTTGGACGATCACCCGCGCCTCGGCCGTCGCACCCGCGGCAGCATCGTCTCTGACATCAACAACGGTCGTCACCAGGACATGGCTGCCAAGCGGTTCTACGAAGTCGACTCGAGCAGGCACCATGCCGTCGGCGTAGCTGCTGTGCAATTGCAAATGCTCGGGTCTCGCGCCGACGATCACCGGCCCGTCCGGGGAGGACACCGTCGTCACCGCGGCGCTGCCGATATGCAGCGTCCCGGAGCCTATTGCGGCTGGAATTAGGTTCATCGGCGGACTACCCATGAAAGCGGCGACGAACGTGTTGGCCGGACGGTTGTAGATGTCGTCGGTGGTTCCGATCTGCTGCACTTCGCCGCCCGACATCACACATAGCCGGTCCCCGAGCGTCATCGCTTCGACCTGGTCGTGGGTCACATAGATGGACGTGACAGGAAGTTCGCGATGCAAACGCTTCAGGTCGCCACGAACCTGGTTGCGAAGCTTGGCATCCAGGTTCGAAAGCGGTTCGTCGAGGAGGAACGCCTGTGGTTTGCGAACGAGCGCGCGCCCCATGGCAACTCGCTGGCGTTGACCGCCCGAGAGCTGGCCGGGTTTGCGGTCGAGCAGTTCGCTGATCTGTAACAGGTCAGCGGTTTCGCGGACCCGCCGCTCGATCTCGGCTCGCGGAGTTCGACGCTGCCGCAGGCCATACGCCAGGTTGCGGTACACCGACATGTGCGGGTACAGCGCATAGTTCTGGAACACCATCGCGATGTCGCGCTCGCCTGGGGCCAGGTTATTGACCACTGCGCCGCCGATTCTGATCTCGCCTGTGGTCGGCTTGTCCAGACCGGCCAGCAGACGCAGGGCGGTGCTCTTGCCGCATCCCGACGGTCCGACGAGGATCAGAAACTCCCCGTCCGAAACCGTCAGATTCAGCCCGTTGAGCGCCACCACTCCTCCGGCGTAACGCCGCGTGACATCACGGAACTCTACCTCCGCCATGGCGCTACTCCCTTCAGCCCTTAAGTCCGGTACTGGCCACCGATTGAACGAAATACCGTTGTGCGCCGATGAATACAAGCAGCATCGGCAACAGGCTCATCACGTTCGCCGCCATCAACAGTGGCCAGTTGACACGATGCGCGCCCTGAAAGTAACTGAGTCCCAAGGGCACCGTCATCTGATCCTGCGAGGTGATCACGATCAGTGGCCACAGGAAGTCATTCCAGGAGGTGAGAACGGTCAGCGCGGCCAACGTCGACAGCGCAGGAAGGGACAGTGGCAGCACGATCTTGACCAGCACACCGAGCCGTGACGTCCCGTCCACCCGCGCGGCCTCCTCGAGTTCCACCGGGACCGTCTGGAAGAACTGACGCAGGAAGAAGATGCCGAATGCGGTCGCCAGGTTCGGCAACATCAACGCGCCGATGTGGTCGATCCCCAGGCCCGCCCAGATGTTGTCGCCGAACCATTTGACGATCAGGAACACCGGAATCATCGTGACCTGGAACGGCACCATGAGGGTGGCCATCAACGTGACGAAAAGCGCTCCGCGACCGAGGAATCGGATGCGGGCAAACGCGTATCCGGCGAGGCTGCAGATGACGAGGTTGCTCGCCAGCACCACCAGGGTTACCAGTGCGCTATTGAGAAAGAAGTGGCCGAACGGGGCCGCGGCCCAGGCCTCGGAATAGTTCTCGAACCGCGGCCGCTCCGGTATGAGCACCGGCGGAAAGCGGTTGGCCTCACCTTCGGTCTCCAGCGAGGTGACGAGCATCCACAGCAGCGGCACGAGCAATATGAAGGCCAGCGGAATCAACACCAGATGCCACGGACTGAACGGCAATCGCAGCCTCAGGCGTCGTCTCTCCGGTTGCGGGGGCGGCGCCGTCGTTTCGGTGTGCGGCAATTGTGTGGTGGTCATGACGTGTGCCCATACCTACGAGCGATGCGGAACTGGACAGCGGTGATCACCAGGATCACGACGAACAACGCGTAGGCCATCGCTGCGGCATAGCCGGCGTCGAACTGAACGAAGGCGCGGTCCCACAGGTAGTAGACGATGACAGTGGTGGCTCGTAGCGGCCCGCCCCGCGTGGTGGCGTAGACCTCGTCGAACAACTGCAATGCGTTGATGGTCAGCCAGACCAAAAGGAACAGGTTCGCCGGGCCGAGCAGGGGCACCGTGATGGTGCGGAAGCGGGTGAAGGCACTTGCTCCGTCGATCGCCGCGGCCTCATGTAGCTCGGCAGGAACTCCTTGCAGCGCAGCGAGATACACGATGACCGAAAAGCCCGTCCACCCCCAGATGGTCATCGCCACGATGACGTACAGCGCCTGCGACGGAGATGCGAGAAAGGGTTGCGACGGAATGCCCGCAGCGTTCAGGGCCGCGTTGACCAGACCGTAGTCACGGTCGGTCAGCCACAGGAAGATGATGCCCTGCGAGATGGTCGAGACCGCCATGGTGATGTACGCGGCTGTGCGGTAGACCGAGATGAACCGCACCGACCGGTTCATCGCCGCGGCGACAAACAGTCCGACCAACATCGTGCCGGGAACGAAGAGCGCGGTGTAGATGATGGTGTGCTTGATCGCGTCGAGAAATACCGGGTCGTCGGCCAGCTTGCGGTAGTTCTCTAGACCCACCCAGGGGGTCTGCGGCGTCAGCAGGTCCGACTGCTGAAACGACAGCTGCAGGGACATGAGTACCGGCAGCAGACCGAAGACGCCGATCAGCACCACCCCCGGACTCACCAGTGCCCACCCCGCCACGTTCTCGGTGCGGCCGACCCGTCGCAGGAGTGTCAGCACCCTATTTACCGGCCAGTGCTTCGTCGGCGGCCTTGGCTGCGGCGTTCAAAGCGTCTGCGGGTTGCTCCTCGCCGAGCATCACCGACACGATCGCGTGTCCCAGCGCCTCGGAGATCGCGGGATACTGTTCGACGGTCGGTCGGACCTTGTTCACGTTGGCCAGATTCTCCACGAAAGTCTTCGTGCCGGGCAGACTCTCGTTCATTTTGTCGACCACCGTATTGTCCTGGCCGACCGAGATGCGGGTGGGCAGATCGCCAGTTCCCAAGGAGAACGCCTTGACCTGTTCGGGAGCGGTCAACCACTTGATGAAGTCGATCGCCGCCTGCTTCTTGGAGTCCCCGTTGTCGAACACCACCCAGTTGTCGGGACCAGCGATGGTCTGATGGGTGCCACCGGGGCCGGCGAAGGTCGGCATCACCTGTACGCCGTACTCGATGTCGGACAGCTGGCTCAAATCCCACGGGCCCGTTACCAGCATCGCGACCTTGCCGCTGTTCATCAGCTTGGGACCGTTTTCGTTGGTGGTGTCGAGATAGAGCGATTTATCGGTGACGGCCATCTGCTGCAGGGCGGTCAGCGCGCGTATCCCGGCTTCGGAGTTGAAGACGGCGTGCTGGTTATCCGCCGAGAGGATGTCACCGCCGGCTTCCCAGAGCATCGGAAGGTAGTGCCACACAGTGTCTTCGCTTCCGTCGGCGGGAATGAGCCAGCCGTACTGTCCGTTTGCCGGGTCGGTCAGCTTGGCGGCCGCCGACCGGAAGTCGTCCCAGGTCCAGGTCGGGCTCGGCGGGGCGATCCCCGCATCGGCGAAGAGCTTCTTGTTGTAGACGATCGCCAGGTTGTCCACCAGCGCCGGCACACCGACGATCTTGTCCCCGACGGTCGCGGCCTCCCGCTCGGCCGGGTAGAAGTCATCCCATTGCCAGTCCGGCTCTGAGACGTGAGTGGACATGTCGACGACCTGTTCGATCTTGGCGATGTTCGGCGACCACGATCCGAACATGTAGGCGATGTCGGGCGGACTGCCGCCGCGCACCGCGGTCAGAACCTTCTGCAACACAAGGTCATTACTGGAATAGAGCTCACTGATCCGAACGTCGGGATGCGCCTTGTTGTACTCGTCGATCAACCCCTTGAAGACCTCGCCTTCGGTGTCCTGGAACCCGTGCCACACGGCGATCTCGGTAGGGCCCGACGGCGAAGAGCCGCCACCACCGCACGCGGTGAGAACAAGGGCGAGTGTGGCGACGATTGCGATGCAGAACCGGCTTCGAATCACGGTAGACACTCCTTTGTTGGCGACTTTTGGGGATGAGATCCGTTCACGGCCGGCCTGCTCTCACAGCGCCAGCGTCGAGCGCAGCGGCTCGGGTAGGAGGTCGCCGTGAGCCGTTGTCAGCTCGTCGCACAGTTTCCAAATCTGATCGACGGTCAGCGTGGCGGCGGTGTTGGGGTCGACCATGGCCGCCGCGCGCACCAGCCGCGGGTCGGCGTCGACGGCGGCGCGCACCGCGAGATCCACTGGGCCAAGGAAACTGCGGTTGAGCGCGGCGCATTGCGGCGGCAGGTCGCCCACCTTCATGGGATGCGCACCGAGGGCGTCGAGCACCGTCGGGACTTCCACGGCCACACCGTCGGGAAGATTGGTGATCAACCCGTCGTTGGCGACGTTGGCCGAGATGACCCGCGTGGTCCCCGTCTCCAGGGAGTGAATCACCTGCGGCGCGTACTCAGTGGAGCCCGTATCGATCGGGAGCGTGTCGGTGTCCGCCAATTCTGCTCGCACACGGTGGTATTCGGCGAGGTTCGCCTCGCTGATGGAGACGTACTCACCGACGTTGATCCGCAGTCGGTCGACTTCGTCGGGATGACGCAAGTACCAGGGGACGTATTCGCTCGAATGTTCGCTCGTCTCGGTTGGGTAGTAGCCAAGACGCCGGTACATGTCGATCCGCACGCGCCTGCGCAGTTCGGGATCGGCGGCGATGCGCTGGTCCAACAGCGGATACAGATCCTGGCCCGCACGCTCCCATCGCAGTACCCAGGCCTGGTGATTGACCCCAGCCGACCAGTAGGACACTTCGTCGTAGGGCACGTCGATCAGCTCACACAGGCCGACCATCGTCCAGTACACCGAATGACACAGTCCGAGAACCTTCAGCCTCGGAGCGACGTGGTGCAGGAAGGTGATGTTCATGGCCATCGGATTCGTGTAGTTCAGCAACCAGGCGTCCGGGCACACCTGTTCCATATCCCGCGCGATGTCTGCCAGGACCGGAAAGGTCCTCAGGCCGCGGAAGATTCCGCCGATGCCGATGGTGTCGCCGATGGTCTGCTTCAGCCCGTACTTTGACGGGATTTCGAAGTCGCGCACCGTGGCGTGGTGCATACCGACCTGGATGACGTTGATGACGTAGTCGGCGCCGTCGAGTGCGCGGCGACGGTCGGTGCTGGTGGACACCTCAGGGTGAGCGCCTGCCGCGCGGGCGGTGGCTCGCGCGATCGCCTCCGCGGTCTCGAGACGTTCGGCGTCGATGTCGTGCAGCACGACCCGCGCCGAGCCGAGCTCGGGGAACGACAGGATGTCTCCGAGAAGCTCGCGGGTGAACTCGACGCTGCCGGCCCCGATGATGACGATGGTGGGTTTCACGTGTTGTTCCTCGCAGCCGAGGATTTCAGCACTGCAGCGGTGGGCGCTTCGCCGCGCTTCTCATCGCTGTAGACCATCAGCGTCGAGCCGACGAGAGCCAACACGATTCCGATGGCACCGTAGGGCGTTGGCAAAGTCTGGTAGGCGATGAGTGAGATGACAATGGTGAGCGCAGGCGCAAGCGCGTTGGTGGTTGGCGCGACAATGGTGGCCTTGCCGCGGCTGAGCGCCATCACCAGGAACAGCGCGCCGACGGCATTGAGTAATTGTGTCCCTGCGGTCAATGCCGGTGCCTGCCAGGGGAAGTCGATGGGGATGTCCCCAAGAGAGAACAGGGCGACCGGAATGAGGATGATCGCGCTGATCGCCATCCAGCCAAACGTGGTGGCCTCGTTGACGCCGATGGTCGCGGTCTTGCGCATGAAGTAGGCCTGCACACCCCATGCCACGCAGATCAGGATCGCAAGCGGAAGCCATGGGCCGGACGACCCGTCGGAATCGCCGCTGGTGATGCTGAACAACACAATGGCGGCGAGCGCCGCGACGAGTCCAACGGCGGCCAGGGTGCTGACGCGTTCGCGCAGCAGGACCATGGCCATCACCACCGTGATTGCCGGCGAGATCGAGACGATGGGAAAGATCAGATACGCCGGGCCCATGGTCAGCGCCTGAAACAGCAGTAGCTGACCGCCGGCGCCGGTGAGCCCGATCAGCAGTCCATAGATCGTGGCTTGGGGCCGCCGGTCGAAGCGCTGACCCCGCATCGCGAAGGCCGCCGGAATGATCATCGTCAGCGCCCAGATGCTGTAGATCATCTCGTTGGGGTAGCCGTACTTCGTAGCGGGCAGTGCCGAGAACGCGCCCCAGAAGCCCCAGAACAGGACAAGCAGCGTGGCGTAGAAGATCCAGCTGCGGGTATGCGTGACAGCCGATGTGTCGGTCATGTTGTCATCACCTTCGCGGATTATGTTGGGTTACTTGCGAGTTGGTGCAGGGAACTGGCGGACAACGGATGGCCGCTGTGTTTGGCGGCGTAAAGGGCGGCACCCACCGCCGGGTCCAGGAGCGGGCGTTGCAGGTCGTACTTGGCGGGCCGGTCCTGCAGTGCGGCGTGAAACAGCGCCAGAAAGCCTTCGTCGGAGAACATTCCGCCCGAGTACGACACCGGCACCATTTCCTGGTCGGTGAACCCGATCAGCGTTCTGGTCGTTTCGATGAGTGTCACGAGTTCGGCAGCGGCTGCGGAGAGAATCCCCGCAGCGACCTCGTCACTGGCCCTTTCGGCCTCGCAGACCGTGCCCGAAAGGGCGGCGATGGAACTTCGGCTTCCCGACCACTTGTCGATCACCAGGCTGACGACGTCGAGGTCACCGGCGAGCTGCAGACGCTCCTTGATGATCGCATAGAGGGGTCCACGCGCGAGCCTGCCGTCGCTCATCCGGCTGAATGCGTTCAATCCTTGCGTGGCAACCCAATACGCCGAACCCTCGTCGCCGAACAGTTCTCCCCAGCCGCCGACGCGGTGTCCGACGCCTTGCCGTTCGCCGTACGTCATCGACCCAGTGCCGCTGATGACGTTGATGCCGTCCTTGCAGGCCAGTGAGCCGGCCCAGCCACAAACCATGTCGTTGTCGCAGCTATAGCGGTCATGGCCGAGCACACGCGCGGGAACTGCATCGAGGCGTTCGACGTCACCGCTGGCCTCGCCGTAGCCTGGAATCCCGAAGAATGCCGCGTCGATGTCGGAGGTTTGGATCCCTACTGTTGCGCAGATGTCCGTAACACCTTGATTCAGAACACGTTCGACGACGTCGAAGCCGTCGTTGAAGTAGTAGGACGTCGGCGCCGTGGCACGGGCCAGGACTTGTCCCGTCGCGTCGATCAACGCGAACGCGGTCTTCGAGCCGCCGCCGTCAACCCCGAGATAACAGGTCATCGTCGATCACCCTTCCGCTTGTCGGTGGACATCGGATAGATGGTGACGCCTTGCACGACTCGGCTGACTTCGCCGGACGGGAACGGGTTATCCGGCGTCTTGGCGTATTCCAGCGAGGTGAACAACGCGAGGTACTGCGCGAACACCAGGTAAGCGAGCGCAACCATCGCGTCTTCGAGGCCATCGAGACCGGGCAGCAGCACAGCCGACCCGAGCGCCGTCGGGATCGGTTCGGTGCTCAACACCATGACGGCGTCTTTGCCGAGTTGCGAACGGATCTCGGCGATGATGTCGAGGTCGTAGCGCCGGGTGTACGGGTCGGTCGAGACGTACACCACGACGAGCGTGTCCCCGTCGAGAACTGATTTGGGGCCGTGCCGGAATCCGAGTGGTGAGTCGAAGTACGTCACCACTTCACCCGCGGTGAGTTCCAGCATTTTGAGCGCCGATTCCCGCGCGAGGCCCTCCAACGGTCCGCTGCCGAGGAAGACGAATCGCTGTTTCTTGGTTTGCGCAAGGGTCCGGATGTCGGGCTGGAGGGCCGAAACGTGTTCGGCTGCGCGGGCCAAGGCCTCGACGTCGCTACGCCCCGCGGGGCCTAGTAGCAGAAGGCACGACAACAACATCGACGTCAAACTGGACGTCATCGCGAAGCCGGAGTCGTTGGTGCGTTCCGGCATGTAGACGACGAGAGAGTTTGCACGCCCGCGGTGGGCACGGCCCAACTGACCGTCCCGGTCGCACGTGAAGATGAGATGCCAGACGTCGTCGACGAGTTCGTCGGCCAGCGCGGTGGTCGCGAGGCTCTCGGGGCTGTTACCCGACCGGCCGAAAGACACGATCAGTGTCGGAGTGTGGCGCTCCAAGAAGTCGAGAGGAGTTGCGACGATGTCCGTCGTCGCGATGGCTTCGACCCGGCGGTTCAGATGGCGCCGAAGGGCGGGCGCCGCGATCTCGCCGACGAACGCCGAGCTACCCGCCCCGGTCAGGATGACCCGGAGGTCGGGACGACTGGCGATACCGCGAAGGAACTCGGCGGCCTCCGCGTCGGCGTGGCCCCCGACCTCGCGCCAGGCCCCTGGTTGCTGCCCGATCTCGAGAATGGTTGCCCCACCGTCTTTCTGGGCGGGCTCGGACGAATCAGTCATCGGGCTGCTCCGGTGGTCAGGCATGCGCGGGCGTAGGGGCGCATCGCGTCGCGTATTCGGTCGATGACCAGAGACTGCGCGACGGGTTCGAGGTCGCCGGCGCGTATCCGGCTGTACTGGACTGGTAGGAACTGACTGATCAACGGAAGGGGGATGCCTACCCGATCGAGGTTCGCCAGCAGCGTCTGTCGGGCGGTGTCGACCTCGTCATCGGCCCAGTAGTACCGGAGCCGGTCGCTATAGCTGTAGCGGCGAGATGTGCGCTGGGCGATCGGATCGCCGTCGTAGTAGCCCCGCCAGTGCTCGGGCTCGGCGAGCATCGCGCGTTCAACAACCTCGATCAGGTTCGATCGCGACGTCCGAGGCACGAGTTCCGCCTCGATGAAGGCCAACGCGAACAGCGCCTCCCTCATCGCGAATGTCAAAGCGGGACCGACCTTCAGGATGGCCCAGTGGTCCACCACAAGTTCGCGCAGTTGCGCAGGCCGTTGGTAGTCGGTCGAATGCGCTTCGAACACGAGGTTGTGCTCGGCGTCAAGGACGCGGCGCAAGTCTGTGGTCGCAGTGTGTTCGTAGTCGATGACGTTCAGGTGGTCGAACTCGACACCGGGTTGGACCACGAGGGCGATGACGCGCGGCCACACCCGCTCCAAGTCCAGTTCGGCGAAGGCGGCCCGGTGTGCGGCGATCGTGCGCCGGGCTCGGTCGGCGGGCGTCGGCGCGAGGCGGTCGAGTGTTTCGTGTGCTCCGCCGGGGACCGGCACCTCGGTGCCGATGACATACACGGGGCCGTCGATTTCGAGGCGGCGCGTGGTTTCCTCGGCCACCTTCAACAGCCGTGCACAGCGGCTCGCCACGACATCGTCGGAAAGCACGGCCGGGTCGTCGGCGCACGACATGCTGCAGTCCAGGTGGATCTTGGTGTATCCCGCCTCGACATACGCGGCGATCAACACCTCGGCCTTGGCCATGGCCGTACTGGCGGATTCGCGTTGCCAACGATTGGGGCCGAGGTGGTCGCCACCGAGCACGACACGGTCACGCGCGAATCCGCTCCGATCGGCTAAGCCGAGGACCAGCTCCCGGAACTCTGCAGGACGCAGACCCGTGTAGCCGCCGTATTGATCCACTTGGTTCGACGTCGCTTCGATGAGCACGTAGCTGCCGTCGGCGGCCGCTTGTTCGATGGCCGCTTGCACCACCGTTGGATGCGCTGAGCACACGGAGTAGATGCCAACGGGCTCACCCGCCTTGTGACGGCCGACCGTGTCGGCCAGCAGGTGGGCGGTGGTTGTGGTCAAGGTCACGCGTCGATCATGAGAAACTCGCTCAAAGCGCGCAATGGCAAACCGCGAAATGATCAGTAAAACTGATCGTTTCCGCCACAGTTCGAGGGAGTTGTCAGCGATGTCGATCAAGCGCACCGACCGTATGCGCGAAGTGCTGTCGCTTCTTCGCGACCGCGGCGAGGTCGCCACCCAGGTGCTCTGCGCCGAGTTGCGCGTGTCAGCCGCGACGCTGCGCCGCGATCTCAGCGAACTCGAGGATCAGGGACTTCTGGTGCGGACCCATGGACGGGCCCGGGCACTTGACCCGAGCGGCAGCGAGATTCCGGTGCGGCTTCGTGATCACCGGATGATCGCCATCAAGCGGCGCATCGCACAGCACGCCGCCGCCCTCGTGCCCGCGGGCCCGCAAGCGGTCGCGCTCACGGGCGGAGTCACCACAAGCGAGGTGGCCCGATCGCTCAAGGGACGACAGCAGATGACGATCGTGACGAATTCGTTGACGATCGCGGCCGACTGTGCGGTGGACGCTCATATGAAGGTCATCGCGACGGGAGGGTTGGTGCGCGCGAATTCCCTTGAGGCCGTTGGGCCGATGTCTGAGAATGCCTTCCAGGTGATCACCGTGGGGACCGCAGTTCTCGGTGCCGATGGGATGTCGGCCGAGGTCGGCGCGACCACCTTCGATGAGGCCGAAGCCCGGACGGCGATCGCCATGGCCACCAACGCCCAACGAGTCGTCGTCGCCGTCGACGGTTCCAAGATCGGCAAGGTCACGTTCGCAAAGATGGTGCCGCTCGACCAGATTGATCATCTGGTGACCGACTCCACCGCCGATCCTCATCAGCTGGAACAAATCGCGGCGATGGGCGTGCACGTGCATGTGGTCGAGGTGGGCGACGACTGATGAAACTGTCAGCGGGCGGCGGGCTCGTGCCAATCCAGGTCAGCGCCGAGTGCTCCGGCGAGCCGGGTGATGGTCTCGCGTGTGGTCTGGTTGCCGACCTGGTCGGGAAGCCAGGCGCAGACGATGCAGGCAGCTACCACGTTGGCGGTGGCGCAGGCGGCGGTCAGGCATTCTTCGATTTGAGTGAGGGAGGGTCCGGGGCCTGAGGGGAAGCGTGCGCCGGGCACTTGCGTGCTGTCGATGACGTCGATATCGAGGTGCAGGTAGACCGGCGTGCGGCCGAGCCCGACGAGGGCTGAGGTGATCGCGGCCGGGTCGGCGGGCACGCGCCGGACACCGCTGGCGGTCAGGGCGTCGCCCTCGGCGGGGTCGAGGTCCCTGGCGTCGGCGAGCACGACGTTGGTGTCGGCCACTGGCCGCAGCCCGAGCGCATCGCCGAACAGCTCGGGAGTTCGGTCGGTCAGCATCGCCAGTGCCATGCCGCCGATGTAGCCGCTGATCGATATTTCCGGGTCGTTGAAGTCGCCGTGCGCGTCCAGCCACACCACGGCCAGGTCCTGATGACGCCGCTGCAGACCGGCCAAAATTCCTCTGGCAGTTGGGCAGTCACCGGAGAGCACCAGCGGCCTGGCGATCTGCGCCACCGCGTCGGCGACCGTCTCGTGGAGCACGTCCATCCGGGCGGGAACGGGCCCGACCGGAAGGGCCGGCCAGATCGTCTCGGTCGCGCTGGACGGGACCGGGAAGGCAGGGATGTGCTCATCGAGGTGCCACGGGGTGACAACGGGATCCCACGTGCCGATGGTGCTGTGGTCACCCACGAGTTGTCTCACTTTCTTTCCGAAGGAACTGACGTCGCGTGGCCGCTCGATTATCGCGCCGCCTAGAGGAATGCGGGCGTAAAACGGTCGGCGATGCGTAGCGAAAAGGCCAGGGGCCGGGCGAGAATCCCCACGAGCGTGCCCTTGAGGCGTCCGCGACGTCTCGCCGAAACCCGTGGCGGCAACGTCGCGAACAGTGTCGCAAGTCCGGGGAGCGGACGGACGAAAACCTTCATGTCAACGATTTGTCCTTGTTCGTTGCAGCGCACCACATTTGCGGCTTCCAATTCCACCCCGCGTACGCGAGCGCGAAACGTGAATGTGCCGGTATCGCCGAGGGCTACCGGTTCGGTGGTGTTGATGTCCTCGAGGACGGCGAAGATGTCGCGGTGCAGTGCGACGACCTCGTCCCTGCCCTCGAACCGTATCCGGTCTGTCATCGGGGAGTGAAAGACGACGTCTGGCGCTAACAGCTCGGCGATCGCATCCGCATCGCCGTCTTCCCCGGCGGCACGCAGCGCCTCGAGTGGTGTCGCGATCGATGACGCGGAAGGCGTGACCGGACCGGCAGACATTGACAACCCCTTTCGTGGAGTAGGTCGTTTCTTTAAGTGAACTTGATAACATCAAGTGTCATGGAAGAAGTCAAGCAGAAGCCGGTCCGCTCATACGGGCAGTTCTGTGGGCTCGCTCGCGCGCTGGACGTGGTCGGTGATCGCTGGAGCCTGCTGATCGTGCGTGAGCTCCTTGTCGGCCCGATGCGCTACGGCGAACTCGTGGCCTCGCTCGGCGGGATCGCCACCAATCTGCTCGCCGATCGCCTGCGCACCCTGGAATCGGCAGGCGTGATCGAACGCCAAATAGGCCAGACGCGCGGGGTCGTATATGCCCTGACCCCGTGGGGCAGTGAACTCCGTGACGCGGTGGAAGCGCTCATCCGATGGAGCTTCCCGCTGATGGCCCGCGGCCCAGGCGGCGATCCCACGCAACCGCGGTGGCTCGCTCTCGCGCTCGAAGCGCTGCTGCGCGGACGGACTTCAAAGCGTCCCATTGAGCTGGGCATCGAGGCTGCCGGTCTGTTCATGACTTTGCGGATCGACAACGACGGCCCGCACGTCACTCTCCAACCCGACCGGCGTCCCGACACGATCCTCGAAGCCGAGCCGGCAATTGTTCTGGGTCTTGCGGCCGGCGCGCTGACTGTGGAACAAGCAATGTCGGCTGCGACCGTCCGCGGCGACGCGCGCGTGCTCACCACGGTGCTGGCGCAGACATGAGCGGTCTTCTCGACGAAGTCCTCACCGCCCATGGCGGGCTTCACCGGTGGAGGGCCGTGACTGCACTTACCGCCCGCGGCAGATTTGGTGGTCTGCTGCGTTCGCGGTTCCCGGGAAACCGAATGGCCAACGTGACGGCGGATCGAGCCGGCAGAACAGCGCGCCGTCTTTTATGGCTTCCCACAGCCAGGTCCAACCCCCGCGCCGCCTTCGCCGGGCTCAGCGGACTGCGTCGCAACCTCCGTTGGGATGCGCTCGATGCCGCGTACTTCGCCGGATATGCGTGGTGGAAACTATCTTTCGACGCCGATGCTTCTGACTCGCGACGGGGTCATCGTCACCGAGTGCGAGAACTGGCCGGAGGCCGGCGAGCAGTGGCGCCGCCTCGACGTCAGCTTCCCACCGGGCATCCACACCCATTCCCGGCGACAGACGTTTTACATCGACGCCGCGGGGCTCATCCGCCGGCATGACTACGTTGCCCACCCGATCGGCCGGTGGGCCCGCGCCGTCCACTACTGCGATGACCACCGACGCTTCGGTGGGCTCGTCTTTCCCACACTACGACGGGTGCATCCCCAAGGGCCCGGGGGCCGAACAGTTCCGCGTCCGACCCTCGTCGCCCTCGACATCGATCAAGTCGACGTCGAGACATGACCCGCGGCATCTGAAAAACAGATGCGCCTTACCGGAAACCGCTGTTTGTCATCTGACCCCGTGCCGCAAGACGATGGGTGGGCCACCTCACATCTGGGAGAGACCGCCATGCCAGACCAGTCCGTCGTCGAGAAGCACACCATCGGCTATGTGCCTCCGGAAGATCGCCACGGCAAGGTTCGTGATCTTTTCACGCTGTGGTTCGGGACCAACATCGCACCGCTTCCGGTCGTCACGGGCGCCGCAGGCATCACGGTGTTCGGCCTTGACCTGTTCTGGTGCGTCGTCGCCATCATCTTGGGCCACCTTGTGGGCGGTGTCTTCATGGCGCTGCACTCCGCGCAAGGCCCGCAGATGGGCATCCCGCAGATGATCCAAAGCCGTGGCCAGTTCGGCTCATACGGTGCGCTGATCGTCGTCGTGATCGCGGCCGTCATGTATCTGGCATTCTTCGCATCCAACATCGTGCTGGCCGGCCAGTCCTTACACGGGATCGCCGAGGCCATCCCCGTGTCGGCCGGCATCATTCTCGGAGCGATCGGCTCGGGGCTCATCTGCGTGATTGGCTATCGATTCATCCACGCGCTCAACAAGATTGCCACGGTGGTCCTGGGCATCGGCATCGTTGTTGGCGTAATCGCCATATTCGTGCAAGGCGTGCCTGCGTCATTTTGGACTCAGGGCAGCTACACGACGGCGGGCTTCCTGGCCACGGTCTCGCTGGGCGCCTTGTGGCAGATCGCTTTCGCTCCCTACGTGTCGGACTACTCGCGGTACCTGCCTGCCAACGTCGGCGTGCGCGCAACCTTCACCGCCACCTATCTGGGGTGCACCCTTGGGTCGATCCTGCCGTTCGTGTTCGGTGCCGTTGTCGCACTCGCGATGACACCCGGAGACGACGTCATGGCGGGAGTTGACGAAACGACCGGCGTCCTTGGGCCATTGTTGTTGGTGCTCTTCCTGGTATCGGTCATCAGCCACAACGCGCTCAACCTCTACGGCACCGTGCTTTCGCTGATCACCTGCGGGCAGACGTTCGTGGCGCGATGGATTCCCACCGCGCGCACCCGCGTCGTGCTGTCGGCCGCCGTGATGATCGTGTCGGCGTACTTCGCGATCGGTGTCTCGGGCGACTTCATCTCGCACTTTGTTGACATCGTGCTGGCTCTGCTGGTCGTCCTGGTGCCGTGGACAGCGATCAACTTGATCGATTTCTATCTGATCCACCGCGGCAACTACGACCTTGACTCGATCTTCGCGCCCGATGGGGGCATCTACGGCCGCTTCAACAACAAGGCGATCCTGGCCTACATCATCGGCATCGTCGTACAGATCCCGTTCATGAACACCCCGCTCTACACCGGCCCGGTCGCGGACCAGCTCGGCGGAGCGGACCTGAGCTGGATCATCGGCCTGGTTGCTACCGGCCCGATCTACTACGCGCTTGCCCGTAAGACGACGCTCGCGCCGAGCGAGTTGAGCCCGGTCAACGCATGAATCTGGCTGTGCGCAAACGCAGTTGACCAATCCGCCAACCGCGGAATCGGCGGCTGAATCATGGAACTACCAAACAAGTTTGTCCAAGCAGTGGAGGTTGGGATGTCGAACCAAGACATCGAGGTTCTCGTCGTCGGCGCGGGTCAAGCGGGTATCGCGATGAGTGAGCATCTCGGTCTGCACGGCGTACCGCATGTTGTCGTGGAACGTGAGCGCGTCGCTGAGCGATGGCGTACCTGGCGGTGGGACTCCCTGGTGGCGAACGGCCCCGCGTGGCACGACCGCTTCCCGGGTCAGGAATTCAACACCGAACCCGATGCGTTCGCCACGAAGGATGAGGTCGCGGACTATCTCGCGGCGTACGCGGAGAAGATCGACGCGCCGATCCGTACCGGCGTCGAGGTGACCTCGGTACGTCGGAACACCGAAGGCGCGGGTTTCGACGTGGAAACGTCGGAGGGGACCATCCACGCACGCTATGTCGTGGCCGCGACAGGAGCGTTCCAGAAGCCGATCATCCCGCGAGTCATCCCTGACAGCAGCGGAATTCATCAAATCCACTCCAGCTCTTACCACAACCCCCAGGACCTCCCCGCAGGCGCCGTCCTGGTTGTCGGCGCGGGATCTTCGGGTGTGCAGATTGCCGACGAACTGCAGCGGTCGGGTCGCCAGGTTTACCTCGCGGTCGGCCCGCATGACCGGCCGCCGCGAAGGTACCGCGGGCGCGACTTCTGCTGGTGGCTTGGAGTCCTCGGTAAATGGGACGCGGCGGCACCCCCGCGGGGGGCCGAGCATGTCACGATCGCGGTCAGCGGTGCGTACGGCGGACACACCGTCGACTTCCGCGCCCTGGCGTCCAACGGAATCACCCTCCTGGGAATGTCAGGTGCGTTCGAGAACGGAATCATGCACTTCGCCAACGACCTTCGCACCAATATCGTCAACGGCGACGCCAACTACCTGTCGATGCTTGACGAGGCCGATGCCTACATCGCCCGCAACCGCCTGGACCTGCCCGAGGAACCGCATGCTCGCGTCCTCGGCCCGGAGCCGGACTGCGTCATCAACCCCATCCTCGAACTCGACTTGGCCGCCGCAGGCATCACCTCGATCATCTGGGCCATCGGCTTCGCGTTCGACTACGGCTGGCTGCAGGTGGACGCCTTCAACGAGAAGGGCCAGCCGAATCATCAGCGCGGCATATCGTCAGAGCCCGGAATCTACTTTCTGGGACTCCCGTGGCAATCCCGGCGCGGATCGAGCTTCATCTGGGGTGTGTGGCATGACGCCAAATATCTCGCTGACCAGATCGCGATCCAACGAAGCTACCTGGCGTACAAAGCGTCCGCGCCGTCCGACGAGCGGATAGCCCGATGAGCGAGGCGACAACACCGGGAACACACAAGCGGATCCGTGCTTTCAATACCAAGGACACCTACCCAGAACAGAACCTCGACAACGATCTGTGCCAGGCGGTTGTCGCAGGCGGAGTGGTCTACCTGCGTGGACAGATCGGCCAGGATCTCGACACCCGAGAGTCGGTGGGCATCGGCGACGTCGCGGCGCAAGCCGAGAAAGCGATGAGCAACATCGCGATGCTCCTCGACGAGGCGGGCAGCTCACTGCGGGACATCGTCAAGGTCACCGTGTACCTCACCGACATCCGTTATCGCGAAACGGTATACCGAATCATGGGGCGATGGCTCAAAGGCGTCTACCCGGTCTCGACCGGGCTCGTCGTTGAAGCACTCGCACGGCCCGAGTGGCTGGTGGAGATCGACGCCACCGCGGTCATAAGCGAAAAGGACACCGACGAATGACCTTCTCCCTCGTTGCCCGAGACCCCGCCACAGGCGCATTCGGCATTGTCATCTGTTCGTCGAGTCCCGCGGTCGCGTCGCGCTGCGCTCATGTGCGGGCGACCGTCGGGGTGGTCGCGTCGCAGAACATCACCAACCCGGCACTTGGCCCACGCGTACTCGACGCGCTCGCCGGTGGCGCCGACGCCGATGCGGCCATCAAAGCCGCACTGACACAAGAACAATTCCCGGACTACCGGCAGCTGACCGTCGTCGACCAACGCGGCAACACCTCGGTGCACTCCGGGACGCAGAGCTTGGGTGTGCACACCCACACGCAAGGCAATCAAGCCGCGGCGGCAGGCAATCTGCTCAAGGACGAGAACGTAATCACCGAGCTGCTGGCCGGCTACACCAACAGCGGTGCGGCCACCTTCGAAGACCGCCTGCTCGACGGCCTGCGCGCCGCCATGGCCGCCGGCGGTGAGGCGGGCCCGGTGCACTCCGCGGGTCTGGCTGTGGTGGAGAACGTTTCGTGGCCGGTGACCGATCTGCGCGTCGATTACGCCGACGATCCGGTCGCGGACCTGATCGAGCTGTGGCGGTTGTGGCAGCCGCAGAAGGAAGACTATCGGGTGCGTGGAGTCGACCCGACCCGCGCACCGTCCTACGGAGTGCCTGGGGACCTGTGAAAAGCATCGATAACGTGATCGCCGATGGCGTCGCCGCCGCTCACCCGCAACTGGTGGGGCTGTCCCGCGACCTTCACGACCACCCCGAGATCGCATGGGAAGAGGTCCGTTCAGCACGACGGGTCGCGGAACGGTTGTCAGACAATGGATTCAGCGTCGCCGATCACTACTGCGGCCTCGAAACTGCTTTCGCCGCTCAGATCGGCGGCGGCGATCTGCACATCGCGCTATGCGCCGAATACGACGCACTACCCGGCCTAGGGCACGCGTGCGGCCACAACCTGATCTCCGCAATCACCGTCGGGGCGGCGCTGGCGCTGGCGCCTGTCGCGGACGATCTCGGATTGACCCTCACGGTGATCGGCACCCCAGCCGAAGAAGGCGGGGGAGGCAAGATCGAACTGCTCGAACGCGATGGCTTCAGCGGGCAGCACGCCGCCGCGATGGTCCACCCCGGCCCGGTCGACGTGGCGCGGGCACAACCGTATGCCGTGTCGCACAGCCACATTGAGTACAAGGGAAAGTCGGCGCACGCCGCCGCCTATCCAGAGCGAGGCATCAACGCGGCCGACGCATTCACCATCGCGCAGGTGGCGATCGGCCTGCTTAGACAGCAGCTGGCGTCGTCGGTGCGGGTGCACGGCATGATGACCCGCGGCGGCGAGGCGCCCAACGCCATTGCCGAACACACCGAAGGGCGTTGGTATGTGCGCGCCGAAACACTGGCCGAACTGGCCAGGGTCGAGCCCCGTGTCATGCGGTGCTTCGAGGCAGGCGCGCTGGCATCCGGCGCCGAGCTCACCGTGACACCGGAGTCCAAACCGTACGCGGAGTTCCGCACCGACGAAGACCTTCTCGCATGCTACGAGCGACGGGCAACCGCGGCCGGTCGGCGCTTCAACTCGGGACCCGACAGCATGATGGCCCGAGCGTCCACCGACATGGGCAACGTCTCACAGACCCTGCCCGCGATACACCCCTACATCGGCATCGACTCGCTGCCTGCGGTCAACCATCAACCTGAATTCGCCGCCGCCACCCTCACGGCCGCAGCCGAAACGGCGATCGCACACGGCGCGCTCGCCCTCGCCGGCACCGTCGTCGATGCCGCCTCCCACACCCATCTCCGTCACCGGCTGCTTGGGACGTGAACGTGTCCGAAGCCACCGTCCGCATCGAACACGATCTGCTCGGCGAGCGGGAAGTTCCCGCGGATGTCTACTACGGTGTGCACACCGCACGTGCGCTCGAGAACTTTCCCATTAGTGGGGTCCCCATCTCGCGTCGCCGCGATCTTGTCGTCGCACTCGCATCGGTGAAGCAGGCCGCCGCGGAGACCAATCAGCAACTGGGACAACTGGACACCGGGATCGCCGCCGCGATCATCGCTGCCTGTGCCGAGATCCGCGGGGGATCACTGCACGACCAGTTCGTGGTCGATGAGATCCAGGGCGGGGCTGGGACCTCGACCAATATGAACGCCAACGAGGTGATCGCCAACCGCGCTCTGGAGATCCTCGGCTACGGCCGCGGTGACTACCACATTGTTCATCCGCTCGAACACGTCAATCGTGGACAAAGCACCAACGATGTGTACCCGACCGCGCTGAAGGTCGCCCTTGGGACTGCTACCCGATCGCTCGCGCAAGCGCTGCGAGGACTTGTCGAGCACTGCACCGCCAAATCCGCGGAGTTCGCCGACGTGCTCAAGCTCGGACGGACCCAGCTGCAAGATGCGGTGCCGATGACACTCGGCCAGGAGTTTGGGGCGTTCGCGGTAACCGTCGGCGAGGATGCCGACCGGCTCGACGAAGCATCGATACTGATCGCCGAGATCAACCTGGGCGGCACCGCGATCGGCACCGGACTCAACGCACATCCGGAATATGCAGCACTCGTATGCGATCGACTGCGCCGCATCACCGGGCTGCCGCTGACCACCGCAGGCGACCTCGTCGAGGCCACCTCCGACGTCGGCGCATTCGTGCAGTTGTCTGGGGTCACCAAACGCACCGCGGTGAAGCTTTCGAAGGTCTGCAACGATCTGCGGCTCTTGTCCTCGGGTCCACGCGCAGGCTTCGGCGAGATCAATCTTCCGCCCGTACAGGCGGGTTCGAGCATCATGCCGGGCAAAGTGAACCCCGTCATTCCCGAAGTCGTCAACCAGGTCGCGTTCGAGGTGGTGGGCAACGATCTCACCATCACGATGGCCGCCGAAGCCGGACAGCTGCAGCTCAATGCGTTCGAACCGATCATCGCCCGTGCGCTGCTGTCCTCACTCGACCACCTCACGGCGGCGGTGAAGGTTCTCGGGGAGCGCTGTATCGAGGGGATCACGGCGAATCCCGAACGAATGCGGGACGCCGTGCTGGGATCAGCCAGTATCGCCACCGTGCTGAACCCGCTGCTTGGCTATGAGGCTGCCACCGCACTGGTCGCCGAAGCCATCGCCACCGGCGCGTCCATACCGGACCTGGTACGGCGCTCGGCCCTCATCGACGAGGCCGTCCTCGCCCGCATCTTGAGCCCCGAAAACCTCTGCCGGCCCAACGGTCCTGGCTTCAGAAGCGACGCAGTGTCAGCCGCTGTGGTGTGATCGTCGCAGGGTTGCCACCCCTGCCCTCAAGGAGTGACGCGATGCCGCGACAACCGGATGTCACGCTGATTCAGCTGCGCTATTTCGTCAAGGCCGCCAGCCACTTGAGCATGACCAAGGCTGCGGACGAATTGCACATCGCTCAGTCGGCGGTATCGGCTGCGGTCTCGCAACTCGAGCATCAGATCGGCACCCAGTTGTTCATCCGGCATCGGGCCCGCGGGTTGGTGCTGACCGCTGCGGGTGAGGAGATGCTGCGCGACACCCGCGCCCTGCTGGATCACATGGAAGAAGTGCTCGACTCGGCAAGTGGCCATGTCGATCAGATCCGCGGGCGGGTGCGGCTGGCCTGCTTCGTCACCCTTGGCCCGTTCATCCTGCCGCGGCTCATCGCAGAACTCGGCGAACAACACCCCGACCTGCAAGTCGATGTGATTGAAACCGAAGCCCACGCGATGCGTGCGGCGCTGCGCAACGGCTCCGCGGAAGTCGCCCTCACCTACGACCTGGGTCTTGGCGCCGGAATCGACGCTGAAGTGCTCGCTGTCGCGCCACCGTATGTGGCCCTCGCCCATGACCATCCGCTCGCCAATTCCGGAGGTGTGCACCTGGCCGAGTTGGCCGATGAGCCCATGGTGCTGCTCGATCTACCGGAAAGCCGTGACTACTTCGAAACGCTGCTCGTCGATGCGGGCGTCACGCCACACATCCGGTACCGGTCGGCCAGTTACGAGACGGTGCGCGGGCTCGTGGCGCGTGGTCATGGCTACTCGATCCTCAATCAGCAGCCCGCGTCCGAAGGAACCTACGACGGCGGGATGGTCGCTGCGGTACCGATCAAGGGTGACGCGCCCGGCCTGCCCGTCGTGCTGGCTCGATCGACCGCAGTGCGCACGACCGCCCGAGCACGCGCGGTCGCTGTCGCGGCACGGGCGATCTTCGCCGCGAAGAGCGGTGCGACGGAAGGCACGTAACGCTTGCCGCGACTGCGCGGTCATGCCTCGGTCAGGACATCCTTCCATCGACCCGGAGCGGGTTCAGGAAGTCGGCGGGCCGTCGAGTCAGCGTCAGCCTGCTCATGGCTTCGGCGACGTGGTGGGCGCAGTCCCAGAATTCGGCGCCCGACTTCAGCGAGGTGCTCTATCAGGGACTGTTCGTCGATGTCTATGGGTGCGCCGGTGGCCGCTCCGGCCAGGCCGGTGAAAACGGCAGTGGCCTTGATGATTCCGGCGTTGCCCGACTCGAGTTGCATGAGCAGCATCAGCTGACGCCCGATCAGGTCGCCCCAGTCCGGCTGTGACTGCAATACGCGGTGAACGCTCGGATCGAAGACCATGATTGCGGCGAGCGACCGATTCTTGGCGACGACACCGGCGAAGCCCCGCACCATGGCGTCCATCTGAGTGCGTGGCGTGCTTTGACTCTCCGCTGTCTCGACGACATGACGGATCTGCTGCAGCAGGGGCTCCATCAACGCGATGAGCAGCTGGTCCCTGGCGCGGAAGTGGTAGTAGATGGCCGCCTTCGTGAAGCCGAGGTCGTCGGCGATCATCTGCAGCGAGGTGCCGGCGAAGCCGTGCTGGCTGATCAGCACCTTGGCGACATCGAGCAGCCTCTGCCGAGTGTCAACCGGGTAGTCGGCACCGCCGACTCCTGCGGACGTCATGCCGCACCTCCTGGGCAACAGTCAAGCAACGCACTAGCCGTTCGGCAAGTGACTCGCTCTAGCCGTCGTACCTCGCGAGGCGTACACCAGGGTCGTCGAATCCCACGCGATCACGACCCTGGTGTAAGTCTCGCGAGCGGTAACCACCGGCGACGGTCCGCGCGGCCATTCTGTCGCTGATCCGTTTGAACTCCCGCCGACCGGGGCATCGGGGGGTGATGGCGGTTGATGATGTCGCTGGTCGGCTGACGTCGGCAGGCGCGTGCCTGATGGATGCGGCCGAGGTGAACGCCTGCCTCGGCGCGGACGAGGACGCGTGGGCCGAGTTCTCCTCGCACTGGGAGCGGCTGGCGCCGGACAGCTATGCGGCCGAACTGGGCTTCCAGCGGCTACGCCGTTACGGTCGGTTCGCCTACTGGCCGGCCGATCGGACCGCGACGTTGATGCCGCACCACGAGTTCGCGCAACCGGAGAACTCCAACCCGCTCTACGTCGGGAGAGACCGCCACTTCGAACCGTTGACCGACCGCTTTGCGAACGATCCGCTGCTGCACGGTGTGTTGCAATTCCTGGGCCGGCTGGCGACGGCCCTAAAAGACCTGCCCGTGTGGACCGCCAAGGTGCATCCCTTTCGGGTGATCGCAACCGCCGACAGCGACGGACAAGCCACGCCGGAGGGCCTACACCGCGATGGGGTCACGCTTGTCAGCTCCCTATTGGTCGGCCGACGCAACGCGGTGGGCGGCGAGAGTTCAGTGTTCGATCGCGACGGCGAGCAGCTGCTCGCGACGACGCTCTGCGAGCCCGGCGCGCTGCTGGTGGGCGACGATCGTCGGACCCTGCACGGAGTTTCGCCGATCCGCCCAGTCGACCCTAGTCAGCCGGCGCAGCGGGACGTTCTGGTGATCACCTTCGCTCCGTGACGGCCACCAGATCGTCCACCACGCCGGTGAGCCCGTGGTGATCCGCGGAGACACGCTGTCGTTCGGCGCCGCCTCCGTGCGTTGCGAGGCGCCGGAGAAACTCCGTCACCAGGTGTAGGTCACCGTGCTCTTCCAGCGCAGGCCGGACGTAACCGAGGAGCCGATCCGCCTGCGCCGCAACGGGAAGTATGTGCCCGGTCAGCGCGTCGACACCGCTGCCCGACCAACCATCCCTTGCCGCACGCCAATACGCCGCGCGCAGCAGCTCGCTGCACGGACGGGGACCGGGGTCACCGTTGCGCACGCTGGCCGCCGCCGTCCACACGAGAGCTCTGATCAGCACGGCCAGAGCCACGGTGTCGTCGACATCGGCGCTGACATCCATCGCCCGAATCTCGATAGTCGGCACTTGAGGGTTGGGACGAATGTCCCAGAAGGGCATGTCGGCGTGCAGCATCGCCTCGGATTCGGCCATGGCGATCGCGAGTTCCTGGTAATGCGCCAATGATTCGGCGTACGGAGGAGGGCCAAGGCACGGAAATCTACTTCTGACCACGGCGCGCCAGCTGGAGTAGCCAGTGTCATTCCCTTGGTGGAAAGGCGAATTGGCGCTTAACGCCACCAGGAGCGGGAGCCACGACCTGAGGTGGTTGCCGACCAGCACGGCAAGCTCACGGTCGGGCATGTCGATGTGTGTATGCATGGAGCAAATCGCGAAGTCGTCGAGCATTCCGCGGTACTGCTCGACGCCGGCGCGGTAGCGCGGGTGATCGGCGACCGCAGCCGACTCGGCGCCGGCCAATACCGGTGTGCCAGAAGCGCATATGTGCAGGCCTTCATCCGCTGCGGCAGCCGCGGCTCCGGCCCGCAGCCTGAGGAGCTCTGCCCGGAGCTGCATGGCGTCAGTGCACGGCGGTGTCTTCACCTCGATCTGATATCGGGTGAACTCGGTGGCGATCAAATCGCCGAGGCTTGGCGTAGCCCGGGCGAGCACCCTGGCGCTGGCTGGCTGCAGGGTTCTGCTGACAGGGTGGACGAGAAAGAACTCCTCCTCGACTCCCATGGTTGGCACGGCGCGGTTGCTCGTGGTGTCGTCACCGGGCGCTTCGCAACCATATTTCATCGCGACCTTCTTCGCTGCGAGCCTCTGCGCCAGTCTCGCCAACATCCAATGCATCGTCGTTGAATGTTCGACCGACGTAGGTACCGTCCTGTCGGTCGGACTTACCTTTGCGCGATCCGGCGACCTCATCGTCGTTGTCGAGGTCGTGTTCGCTCTGGTCGACGTCCTTGTTGAACTTCATCCACCCGCAATACCCGATCGGACCAGCGACAAACGCTGCATCCCGGAACGATGTCGCGAGAGGATCAGCATGGCTAATGATTCCTGCGACCCATTAGGCTGACTAATGTGAAGATCGATGGCCAGCAGTTGGCCGCGTTCGCGGCGGTGATCGAGCACGGGTCGTTCGATGCGGCTGCGGCGCGGCTGCATGTCACACCGTCGGCGATCAGTCAGCGGATCAAGGCGCTTGAGCAGCGCGTCGGCCAGGTGCTGGTGGTGCGTGAAAAGCCGTGCTCGGCAACGGCCGCCGGCACTCCGCTGCTGCGGCTGGCTGCGCAGACGAGTCTGCTGGAGTCCGAGGCGCTGGCGGAGATGGGTGGTGGCGCAGACGGCACACCCCGAATTGCGTTGGCTGTCAATGCAGATTCGATGTCGACCTGGTTCACCGGGGTGTTCGCTGCCTTGCGGGGCGTCTTGTTCGACATCAGGATCGAGGATCAGGACCACTCAGCGCGGCTGCTCCGCGAGGGTGTGGTGATGGGTGTGGTGACCACCGAGCGCACGCCGGTTCCGGGCTGCCGGGTGCGGCCGCTGGGCGTGATGCGCTATATCCCGGTGGCCAGCAAGCCCTTTGTCAAGCAGTATCTGCCGGATGGCTTTACCGGGCATGCGGTGTCCGTGGCGCCGTCGTTGGCGTGGAACCGTGACGACGCACTACAAGATGACTTGGTACGCAAGGCATTTCGCCGCCACATTGCCCGGCCGCATCATTTCGTGCCGACCGCGGAGGGTTTCGGTGCGGCCGTGCGCGCAAGTCTGGGCTGGGGCATGTACCCGGACAGCCTCGCCGCACCACATCTGAAAGACGGCTCGTTCGTGCGAGTGTCCGATGTGCACCTCGACGTGCCGCTCTACTGGCAGTGCTGGAAACTCGACAGCCCGATCGTTGACGCTGTCACTGAAGCGGTACGTTCCGCCGCCGCGGAACTTCACCGGAATCGACGATAGTCACGGGCTGGACCGGGTGCGCGCCCATCGTCGAAAGTTCCTTAGACGCTGGCGGATTGAGGGGCGTGGAGGTGTTCTTCGAGCGCGTCGATCGCCGAGGCGGTCAGGCTGTCCTGGATGTGGCGCCGCGCAAGCGCTTCTGCGGCGGCTGCGTCACGCGCGATGACGAGTTCCATCATCTCCTGGTGCTGATGGAAATCGATCATGCGAGGCTCGTCGCCCGCGGGCAGCATCAGGCCCAGACGGCGGTAGCGGTCGGATTTGTCCCACAGGTCGTCAAGCGTTCTGATGAGCACGTCGTTATGGGACGCGACATACAGTGCGCGGTGAAAGGCGCTGTGCGCCACCAGCCCTTCTTCGCCCCATTCGCGAGTCACCGGCACAAGTTTGGCCAGCGTCGTCCGCATCAGCGTGATGTCGTCGTCAGTGCGCCGTTCGGCGGCCAGCGCTACCGCGGCCGGGTCCAGTGCAAGCCGCACCTCGAACAACTGACGCGCCTCATCCGCGCCGATCGACGACACTTTAGCGTCTTTGTGGATGTCGATCTCGATGAGACCTTCGCCGCTGAGCCGCCGAATCGCCTCGCGAACCGGCGTGATGCTCATACGCATCCGCTCGGCCAGCTCGTACTGCGCCAACCGTGACCCCGCCGGTAGCCCCCCATTGAGGATCAAACCCCGCAGCTCGTGATAGGCCACGTCGGCCTTGCTCGAGAAGACGTTGGCTACCGCCGGTGTCGTCACGTGCGCTCCGTCCATCGGTCGCGATGTGACCAGAGCAACAAACAGGGCTTGTGCCCTGGTCACACCGAGTTTAGCATCGCTCATCAGTTACAACTCACATCTTATAAGTTTACGTATCGAGGTCTAAAGTGTGACCCAGGCCTCATCCCGACGGCCTCTATCCGACGAAGGAGCTTGCCATGACTACGTCTGTCGCCAGTTCAGATCGAAGGCGGTCGCACCTGCGCACGCCGCGCTGGGCGCTCGCGGGTGTTGCCGCCCTGGCCGTGACCGGCCTCGCCGCCTGCAGCGGGGGAGGCGGCGAACCCGCGGCGTATCCGGAGGAGGAGATCACGTTCGTGGTGCCGTTCTCGGCCGGTGGACCGACCGACACCGTCACCCGGCTGATCGCGGAGCCCATGAGCAAGAAGCTCGGCCAGCAGATTGTGGTCAAGAATGTCGAGGGCGCCGGTGGCACTGTCGCCGCCGGGCAGGTCGCCGACGCCAAGGCCGACGGCTACGAGGTGCTCGTCCACCACATCGGCATGTCGACCGCGCCCGCGCTTTACCCCGACCTGCAATACAAGCCGCTCGAGGACTTCAAGACTGTTGGCCTGATCACCGACGTGCCGATGACGATCGTCGCCCGCAAGGACTTCGAACCGAACACGCTGCAGGAGCTGGTCACCTACGTCAAGGCCAACAATGACAAAGTCTCCCTCGCCAACGCCGGGGTCGGTGCGGCCTCCCAACTGTGCGGGCTGCTCATCGAGCGAGCCATGGGCGTCGACCTGACCGAGGTCCCGTACGACGGCACCGGGCCCGCGCTCACCGATCTGGTCGGCGGCCAGGTCGACTTCATGTGCGACCAGACGACCAACACCGCTGGGCAGATCCAGTCCGGTGAGATCAAGGGTTATGCGGTGACCACCCCGGAGCGGGTCGAGGCGCTTCCGGACCTGCCGACCACGGCCGAAGCGGGTCTTCCGGACGTCAAAGTCGGCGTCTGGCACGGACTCTACGCGCCGGCCGATACTCCCGACGAGGTCGTCGGGAAGCTCACCGAGGCCCTGCAGGTGGCTCTCGCGGACCAGACCGTCATCGACAAGATGGCCGATCTCGGCACTTCCCCGGTGGCCGAGGATCAGGCGACCCCGGACGCCCACACGGTCAAGCTCCAGGAGCAGATCGACCTGTGGACGCCGATCATCGAGGCCGCCGGGGTCAAGACCGGATGAGCGACGGCCCGGCGTCGTCGGGCACGCCGGCCCGCCGGCCCGCTGTCCCGGACCTGCTGGCCGGTGGCACCTTCATCGCAATCGGCCTCGCCTTCGCCCTCGCCGGCGGGAGGTACGAGATGGGGTCGGCGCTGAAGATGGGCCCCGGCTACGTGCCGGTCGCGCTCGGCGGCCTGCTCGCACTCCTGGGCGCGGTCATCGCCGTGCAGGCTTTCCGCGGCGGTGACCCGCACATGCGCGAGGCGGAGGAACAGCGCGGACCGGTGCCCTGGGTGCGCGGAGGCATGCTAGTGGCCGCGATCGTCTTCTTCGGCGCCACCGTCGAGGGGCTCGGGCTCGCGCCGACGCTGTTCGTGACGACGTTCCTCGCCGCGCTGGCAGGCCACCGCACCGGTCCGCTGAAGGCCCTTGCCATTTCGGTCGGCCTGACGGTGCTCAGCCTCGGCATCTTCATTGGGTTGCTGCAGTTGCGCCTGCCGCTATTCGGCGACTGGCTGGGTGGCTGAGTCGTGGATCTCTCCGGACTGCTCCTGGGACTCGAGACGGCCCTTCAGCCGAGCAACATCCTGATCTGTCTGCTCGGCGTCACACTCGGCACCATGGTGGGCGTGCTCCCGGGCATCGGGCCGACCGCCACCGTCGCGCTGCTGCTTCCGATCACCTTCGGCTTCGACCCGATCGCGTCGCTGATCATGCTTGCCGGCATCTACTACGGCGCACAGTACGGCGGCTCGACCACCGCGATCCTGATCAACCTGCCTGGCGAATCCTCGGCCGCGGTCACCGCACTGGACGGGCATCAGATGGCGCGACAGGGCAGAGCCGGGCCGGCACTCGCCACAGCGGCGCTGGGCTCCTTCTTCGCGGGGACCGTCGCGACCGCCCTCGTCGCGCTGTTCGCTCCGCCGATGGCCTCCGTGGCGCTCGAGTTCGGCCCGGCCGAGTACTTCTCTCTCGTCGTCCTCGGCTTGATCGTCTCCATCTCGCTCGCCAGCGGCTCGACGCTCAAGGCGCTGGCGATGATCGTGCTGGGACTGCTGCTCGGCACCGTCGGCCAGGATCTCTTCTCCAGCGGAGTCCCGCGGTTCACCTTCGGCGTCCGCGAGCTCTACGGGGGTCTCGACTTCGTCTCGATCGCGGTCGGCCTGTTCGGCCTGGCCGAGATCATCCGCAACCTGGAGCGCCGGCAGACCCAGACCGTGGTGGCCAAGAAGGTGAAGGGGCTGTGGCTCAGCCGCGAGGACTTCCGCCGGATCCGGATGCCGGTGCTCCGTGGCACCGCGCTGGGCTCCGCGCTCGGCGTTCTGCCCGGCGGGGGGCACGTCCTGGCGGCGTTCACGTCGTACTCGGTGGAAAAGCGCGTGTCGAAGCACCCCGAGAAGTTCGGACGGGGTGCCATCGAGGGCGTTGCCTCGCCCGAATCGGCGAACAACGCCGCAGCGCAGACCTCCTTCATCCCCCTGCTCACGTTGGGCCTGCCGGCGCACCCGGTGATGGCGCTGCTCGTCGGCGCGTTCATCATCCAGGGGATCACGCCTGGACCAAACGTCATCAACGACGAGCCGGCGCTGTTCTGGGGCCTGATCGCGTCGTTCTGGGTAGGCAACCTGCTGCTGGTGTTGCTCAACCTCCCACTCATCGGCCTCTGGGTGCGGATGATTTCGGTGCCGTACGAGGTGCTGTTTCCGGCGATCATCGCGTTCGCCACTATCGGCTGCTTCTCCCTCGGGCTGAACCCCTGGGACGTCTACGTTGTCGCGATCATCGGCGTGCTCGGCTACTGGCTCATCCGCTGGGGCTGCGAGCCCGTGCCGCTGCTGTTCGGCTTCGTCCTCGCGCCGTTGCTGGAGGAGAACTTGCGGCGGGCGATGATCATCTCCCGGGGCGACCCCAGCGTGCTCGTGACGCGGCCCATCTCGGCTGTGTTGCTGTCCCTCGCCGTGGTCGCGCTGGTCATCGCGGCTCTCCCGGCCGTACGACGTAAGCGTGAGGTCGTCTTCAGCGACGAGGAGTGAGGAATCGGATGAAGATCGTGTCCATCCACGAGGGTGTCGTCCCGATCAGTTCGTCGATCCGCAACGCGTGGATCGACTTCAGCGCGATGGATTGTTCGATCGTGGCGATCGTCAGCGACGTGGTCCGCGACGGTGAGCCGGTGGTGGGCTACGGCTTCAACTCCAACGGCCGCTACTCGGCGGGGGAGATCCTGCGCCGCCGGATGATCCCTCGCCTGCTGGATGCCGCACCCGAAAGCCTGCTGGATGAGACTGGCAACCTTGATCCGACGCGGGCGTGGCCGATCATGATGAACAACGAGAAGCCCGGCGGGCACGGCGAACGCTCGGTCGCGGTCGGTGTTTTGGACATGGCGCTGTTCGATCTGGCGGCCAAACTCGCCGAGAAACCGCTGTACCGCTATTTGTCGGAGCGCTTCGGCGACGGCCAACCTGACGACTCGGTGTTCGTCTACGCCGCCGGCGGCTATTACGCCCCCGGCAAGACCATCACCGATCTGCAGGACGAGATGCGCCGCTTCCTCGACGAGGGTTACAGCGTGGTCAAGATGAAGATCGGCGGCGCCGACCTAGCCGAGGACCTCAAGCGCATCGAAGCGGTCATCGACGTCCTCGATGGTGATGGTTCGCGGCTGGCGGTCGACGTCAACGGCCGTTTCGACCTGCAGACCGCGCTGGAGTACGCCAAGGCGATTGAGCCCTATGGCTTGTTCTGGTACGAGGAGGTCGGCGACCCGCTGGATTACCGGCTCAACGCCATCGTCTCCGAGCAGTACCGCGGGCCCATTGCCACCGGCGAGAACCTGTTCTCGGTTCAGGACGCCCGCAATCTGATGCGCTACGGCGGGATGCGCCCGGACCGCGACTACATCCAGGTCGACCCCGCGTTGGCCTACGGGCTGACCGAATACATGCGGATTCAAGACATGCTGCGCCAGCACGGCTGGTCCGCACGGCGCTGCATTCCCCATGGCGGGCACCAGTTCTCGCTGCACATCGCCGCGGCACTGAAGCTGGGCGGCAATGAGTCCTACCCCGGGGAATTCCAGCCCACCGGCGGCTTCGCCGACAGCGCGGTGATCTCGGATAGCCGGGTGGGACTCACCGAGATTCCCGGCATCGGCTTCGAAGCCAAGAGCGCCTTCTACAGGGTGCTGCGCGAACTGCACGACTGATCGCGTTTCGGTCGACCCGTCGTTCCGGCGCGCGCCTTAGCTCGGTGGGAGAAGACAATCGATGAGGGTTCCGGTGAGCCAGCGCTCGTATCGCTGCGGCGACCACCCCCTGTCCAATACAAGTAGCCGGTACATCTCCGGCGACATCAGGGCATAGACGACGTCGGCCGCATCGCGCTCGCGTAGGCCGGGGCGCAACGCGCCGGCACCAGCAAGCGATCGCACAACCTGCCCTTGACCCGTGCGCCGCTGGCGGTTCACGTCCTCGAGCATTGCAGCGACGCCGGGATCCGAACTGGACGCGCCGACGAGGACGCGGTAGATCGGAGCGGCCCTCGAATTCACCTCGGAGGCGACGGCGACGAAGCCCGCCAACTGTTTCTTCGGGTCCGGATCCGCCAGAGGCGCTCGAACCTTCTGGCGATCCGGCAACGACACAGGCGCGTCGTCGCCGGCGATCGACACGTCAAGGATCGCCTTGAGGATGCCGCGCTTGGAGGAAAAGAGCCGGTAGACGGTGGCCTGCGGCACGTCGGCATGGGCGCTGATGGCCTCGACCGTCGTTGTCCCGTAACCGCGTTCGACGAACAGATCGCGGGCGGCCTCGATGACAGCGGCGCGCGCCAACCGTGTCCTGGCCTGGCCTGTCACGCTCTGAGACTATCACTCTCAATTTGAGAGTGTTACTCTCAAATCATGTCTGGTATCGAATCCGTAGTCATCGAAACACCCGACCCCGCGGCCGCCGAGGCCTTCCACACCGCCGCTTTCGGTGCGGATCTGCCAGTGAGCGCACGCGCGTCTGAGGCGCCGACGACCGGCTTCCGCGGGTTCACGCTGTCGCTTGTGGTGTCGCAACCCTCGACGGTCGACACTCTCGTCGGCGCCGCTCTCGCGGCGGGCGCGACGGAGGTAAAGCCGCCCAAGAAGTCGTTCTGGGGCTACGGCGGGGTCGTACGCGGCCCCGAGGGCACCATCTGGACGGTCGCATCGTCGTCGAAGAAGGACCGCGGCCCCGCGACGCGTCGGATCGACGAGTTCGTCCTTCAGTTGGGAGTGGCCGATGTTGCCGCGAGCAAGCAGTTCTACATCGAGCATGGGCTCGATAAGGCAAAAAGCTTCGGCCGCATGTACGTTCAGTTCGCCGGCGCGTCGAGTCCGGTGACCCTCGCGCTCTACAGTCGCCGGAACCTGGCCAAGACCGCCGGCGTTTCGCCCGATGGCACCGGGTCGCATCGCATCGCCGTCAGTAGCCCAGTGGGCACTTTCACCGATCCGGACGACTTCTCCTGGGAGACCGTGTGATGGCCGGTCAGAAGAAGGCGCCGAAGCTGCTCTCCGGCGGCAACCCGCAGGTACCAAAAGGTGAGGGACCCGGCCCGGTACGTGACTACATCACAGCCATGCCCGGGTGGAAACGTGATATCGGCAAGCGTCTCGATCAACTCATCGTGGCCGTGGCTCCCGATGCGCTCAAGGCAGTGAAGTGGAACCAACCGTTCTACGGCTATAAGGGCGAGGGTTGGTTCCTGTCATTTCGCTGCTACACGAATTACGTGCAGGTGCAGTTCCTCAAAGGAACGTCCCTCGACCCCATGCCACCCAAGGCCTCCAAGCACGACGAAGTGCGCTACCTCGACATCCGCGAGGACGACGAACTTGACGAGCACCAACTCCGGTCCTGGATCGAGCAGGCGAGTAATTTGCCCAGCGTCAAGATGTAAAGACCTTGGCCCGCAGGTAAACAAGGCACGCGACGCGTTGTAGCGATGGAATACTGAGCGCGCAACTCCCCTCTGTTGACAATATCAACAGAGGCGTTCACACTGCTAGGCGTAGGACACCCGCGCGACGAAACGAGCGAGCCAATGACTTGGTCCAGAAGCCAATTGATCGCCGCCACAGTGTCGGTCACAATGCTCGCCCTGGTGGGCTGTGGTCCCGAAGCGAAATCGACGGGCCAAGAGAGCTCTCCAGAGTCGTCCGCAACATCGGCCGTGCCCGGTCTGCTGCTCCTCAGACAAGCGGACCTGCTATCGGCTGCGCCGACGGAACACGTCCTGCAACAGTCGATATGGCTGATGCATGAGACGGAGCTGTCCCGCAGTAGCCTGGTCAGAGTCGACGGCGAGACTCCGATGGTCGCGCACGATGGCCGGAGAATGCTGGTCGTCCTCGACGGATCCCTGCGGCTGGAATCCCTCGATCGGCAGGAACTCGCGCCCACCGGGGCGTACGTCGACATCCCGAGCGGGGTCGCATATCGAATGGTTCCGGTCGAAGGAACCATGCCGCTCGCCGTCAGCTTCGAGGTACCGAAAGTGGCGCTGCACGAGGCAAATTCAGGACCATTCGGGCCTGAGTCTCGGGCTGCCTCTGAACTCGTCAGAACTCAGGAGTCAATCATGGCCAGCCCGCCAAGCTGGGACGACCCTAGCGACCGCGGTTGGACCCTGGCCAAGACGCCCGAACTCCGAGTAAACCTCGTGGACATGGTCAC
This sequence comes from uncultured Actinomycetota bacterium, assembly GCA_963711755.1. GTDB lineage: Bacteria > Actinomycetota > Actinomycetes > Mycobacteriales > Mycobacteriaceae > Mycobacterium. Next base: position 536,101 of record CAVQFK010000021.1, on the reverse strand, counting down.
GGATCTGAAGAACCACTTACATCCCGACGCCGATCACTCGCTGATCCTGCTCTCCGGCGGCGCCCGGGTCGTAACACCGAATGAGGAACAGAACCTCACCGTCGGAAGTTACGTGTCGATCCCCGCGGGAGTGCCGCACAAATACCTCATCGACAATGGGCAGCGTGCGCTGTTCGTCAGCTTCGATGCGCCGGCCTACGATTCGGCGAAGACCGTCTACCTGGAGTGACGCCAGGGCCTGCGGGGCGGGTCCAGTGGCGCAAGATCGGCGTACTCCTTGGCTTGACTGACGCTGGCTCCAACGATCTGATCCAGTGAGCCGACCTGCTTCGAGTCGAGATAGGCCCTCAGGTCGCTGATGGTCTCCCTCAACGCCTCTGGTCCGCGCATCAGCACAACACTGGCAAGTTCGACGGCCTGCGCGCCAGAAAGCAGGAACCGCGCCACGTCAAGACCATCGCGTGCACCGTTCGTACCGATCAGCGGATAATGCTCGCCTAATGTTCTGCGGCACTTACTAACCCAATACAAGCTGACCGGCAACATCCACTGTCCGCCGACTGCACCCCACGACCCCATCTCGGGTTCCCACGTGTCGACATTCGGCACGAAGCCGTTGAGCCTGCCGATCAGCGCAACGGCATCGGCGCCGTTGTCGGCGGCTGCCCTGGCCATGCCGAGGATGTCTCCACTCTGGCCGGGCAGTTTGACGATCAATGGGGCGTCGGTCGCGGCGCGGATGGTCCGGACGTAATGCGACACCCCATCGGCATCGGAGATCTGCCGGACCGCGTCGGCTTCCCTGCCGTGCGGTGCGCCGACGTTGATCTCGACAGCGGGCACGACTTCGGCCATCAGCTTTGCCAATTCGGCCGCCGCTTCGGCACCGGACACGGTGACGCTTCCGATCACTGCTGAACCCGCTGCGGCGGCGTACCGCTGCGACCGTTCCAGCATCGCGAGCCAGTCATCCACCGTCGTCTGCGCCAGGCCGGAGCGGTTGAACAGAGTCTCGGCGCCTGTCGCGCCGCTCCATTCGATCACGGACAGCGTCGAGTCGAGCAGTACGTAGTCGGCGATATCCAATTGCCTAGCCGCCGCGGGAGATTCGTTGACCGACTTCGCGACGACTGCGCCGGCCCCCGCGTCGACGCACTCTCGGATGCCCTCTTCGGTCATCGTGAACTCGCACGATGCGGCGATGACCGGATTGCGCAGCCGCAGTCCCGCGACTGAGGTGCTCAGGTCAACCACTGGCCACCAATCCCGCGAACTGTTGGCGCGCAGCGGACGTGAGTGCCGCCAGATCCGACGACAGCGCGATATAGGAGTAGCCCGCGTCACGCGCTGCCTTGGCATCCTGCGGTGTCGCCGCGAACGTGCCGAGACGCGTACCCGTGGCGCCCGCAGCTGCCTCGATACGCGAGATCACCGCGCGTACCTCGGGGGCCGCGGTGTCGCCCGCGCGACCGAGATCAACCGATAGATCGAGGACACCGATGAACGCCACGTCGAGCGCCGCGACCATGTCCTCCAACGGGTCTGCGTACGAGGCACTTTCGAGCTGGCCGATTCGGAGCGTGCCGGCGTTGCTGCCGTCGAGGTAATCCGCGAGAGGCACGGTGCCGTATCGTGCTGCGGGCTGTGCGGTGCTCAAGCTTCGACTGCCCGCTGGCGGATAGCTCGTCAGCTCGCGCAGTTCCACAGCAGAAGCGCGAGATGTCACCCCGGAAAGCTGTATCCCCGCCGCCCCTGCCTCGAGCAGTCGATTGACCTGTCCACGGTCCAGCGTCGGCACCCGCACCGTGACCGCAATACCCGCGGCGCGCCCCGCCTGGATCACGGTATGCGCGTCGGTCTCGCTGATCTGACCATGCTCGGTATCGCAGATGACGAAGTCGAGTCCTGCCAATGCGAGCACCTCGACGACTTCGGCGCGCGGCAGTTTGAGGAACGTGCCGATGACCGGCCGCTCGGCCATCCGCGCCTTGAGGCCGTCGTCAAACACCGAGCAGCTCTCCCGGATTGTCGGCCACCATGGTCCGGATATCGGCCTTGCTCACCCCGATGTCGAGCAGGCCGCGCACGATCTTGCGGTAGGCATCGACCGGGTAGGGATTGCCGGCCTGGCCGAGATCCGAGCCGATCATGGTCGACTCGATGCCCACCACCTTCGCGTATTCCAGCAGGGTGTCCAGCTCCCAGTGATAGAACGACGAGCGGTCGTCGTACATGCACAGCTCGTGCTCGAACTTGACGCCGAACTCCACCCAGCTCGCGCAACGCTCCGGATCGGCGCCGATGACGAAGTTCGGATGACTGACGATGAGCTTGCGAACGCCCTGTTCGTACGCCGCGCGGATAACCGCGTCCAGCTCGTCGACACCCATGTGACCGCCCGACAGAATCGCGTCGGCGTCCTTGATGAGGTCGATGATGTCGCGAACCACTGGCAACACCTGGCCGTCGTCGTCGAGCACGCGGGTGGGCATGTCCTTGCGGAAAGGCTTTGCGGTGCGCGGGAATTTCAGTTCCTCGTTGTGCACGCAGATGTGCTGACCCGAGGAGATGGTCGGGAACCAGACGATCCTGCCGCCGAGGTTCAGCGCGAGTTCGACGGCAGCGGCGTTGATTCCGCCGACCTGATTGTTCAGCGCGACGCCGGAGTACGCCGGAATCGGCAGCCCACCGACGGCGTCGGCGACCGCGAGGACGTCCGTCACCATGCTGTGGTGATGTGACTTGACGATGATCGCCTTGAAGCCGGCCTCATGGGCCTGCGTCACCGCATCCAACAGGGAGAGCCGCCGCGGAAATGGGGACGGTGCCGGGTGAACGTGCAGGTCGACAGCTCCACGCAGGAGTTCGGCCACCTCGTCGTCGGCCGAGTCGGTCCATTGGTCACTCATGGCATACCTCCGCGCGTTCTTCTATCCGAAAACCGGTTCTCGAAATCGCCGGTACCTCGATGCCTTGACTGGCATCGACCTGCTCCATATCGTTATACGTGTTCCGCATCGAGCGTGACAAGTCTTGCAATACAGAACATCGACGTTTGTTGGAGGCGAGATTCGTGGCTGATCCACCCGCGACACCACCCGAGACCGGCGAGCCTGCGCGATTGGACCAGCGGGCCGCGCAGCGTGACGGTGACATCCAGGCGGTGACCCGCTGCGCGGAGATACTCCGGATGGTGGCCAGGGACCAGCGGGTGCGCCCCACCGACGTGGCCACCGAACTCGGCCTGCAACGCTCGACGGCGCACCGCTACCTGTCGTCGATGACCGGCGCCGGTCTGGTGGAGCGGCAGGAGAACGGCACCTTCGCGCCCGGCCCGCTTGCCGTGCAGATCGGCGCGGTCGCCATGCGCAGATCCAAGGTGCTTGAGGTCGCCGCGCCGTATATGACCGACCTGTCGACCCAAGCGCACGAGACCGTGGTGCTCAGCCTGTGGGGCGGCACCGGCGCCGTCGTGACGCGCGTGCAAGAGGACACCGAGGGGCTGGTGCACGTGGTCGTGCGGGAGGGCAGCGAGCTTCCGCCGTTCGCGGCGCAGTCGCAGGTCTTTCTCGCGCTCCTGCCCGACCGCGAGGTCGTGGACAGGCTGCTCGGCGCGCTGCCATCGCATCTGCGCCGCGAAGTTCAGGACGGGATCGACCAGGTACATCGCACCGGTTTCGGTGAGCACGCGATGGTCGTTCAGGGCGTGCGCGCGATCGCAGCGCCGATCTTCGACAGCAGAGGCGTCATCAGCGCGACGCTCGCGATCGTCGGCACCTCCGACGCGATCACCGTCCGGCAGGGGTCCCGGATGGCTGAAGCGCTGGCGAGCACGGCAGAACGGATCTCGACCCAGCTCGGATATGCCGGCTCGGCCGGCGAACAGGCAACGCAATCATGAGGATTCAGGAGGCAGCGTGACTAGCAAAGACCTCTACGGCAAGGTCGTGCGGTGGGACGACGTGCCGCTCGAACAGGTTCGTCCCGGCGTGACACGGCGCGGATACGTCACCGACGAAGTGATGCTGGTGATGAACTACATCGAGCCCGGCTTGCAACTCAACCCGCACTCGCACAAGGATTTCGATCAGCTGGCCTACCTCGTCACCGGCCGGTGTAACTACTTCATCGACGGCGTACCACCACGAGATGGTCCCCGGCTCCATGCTGCTGGTGCCTGCCGGTTCGGAGCACTACATCGAGCCCCTCGGCGAACCCTGTTTGAACCTGGACATTTTCGTCCCACCCCGTCAGGACCTTTTGCACCTGGCCGACTATCAGCGTGACCATGAAGAGAAGGAGAGCGTGGGTTGATCATCCGAGATAGCGCCTATATCGACGGCAAGTGGGTCGCCTCGACGTCGGGCGCCGCGATCGAGGTGGTCAACCCTGCCACTGGCAAGGTCATCGGCAGCGTTCCGGCGGGCACGACCGCAGACGTGGATGCCGCGGTTGCCGCGGCCAGGCGGGCCTTCCCGCTGTGGGCGGGCACCGACGTTTCGCGGCGCGTCGAGTTGGTGCGTGCAGTCGCCGCCGGGCTGGAGAAGCGTCGGGATGAGGTGCTGGACAGCATCATTGGCGAAGTCGGCACTCCACGGACGCAGGCCGTGAACACCCAGTTCGGTATCGCCGTGCACACCTTCAATGACGCCGCCGATGCGATCGAGACGCTGCTCGAGATCGAGGAGATCGGCAATTCCCGCATCCGGCGCGAACCCGTTGGGGTGATCGGCGCGATCACACCGTGGAACTTCCCGCTGTACCAGCTCGCCCTTAAGGTCGCACCGGCGCTGGTCGCCGGATGCACGGTGATCGCCAAGCCCAGCGAGGTCGCCGGGCTGAGCCCGTATCTGCTCGCCGAGATCATCGATGAGGCCGGGTTTCCGCCCGGCGTGTTCAACTTGGTGTCCGGCACGGGCGCCGAGGTGGGCGAAGCCCTTGTGGCGCACCCCGACGTGGACATGATCTCGTTCACCGGTTCCGACCGGGCCGGGCGGCGGGTGGCCGAACTCGCGGCAGCGACGGTCAAGAAGGTCGCGCTCGAACTTGGCGGCAAGAGCGCGCAAGTCATCCTTTCCGACGCGGACCTCGACGCGGCTGTGCCGGCGGGGGTCGCGAGCTGCTACGCGAACGGTGGGCAGGTATGTGCGGCGCTGTCGCGGATGATCGTGCCGCGCGAAAGGCTCGCCGAAGTCGAGCGAATCGCGCTGCAGGCGGCGGGCTCGTATCGCGCGGGCGATCCCGCGGATGATGAGACCACGCTTGGTCCGGTGGTTTCGGCGGCCCAGCGCGAGCGCGCATTTCGGATGATCGACTCGGGTGTGGAGTCCGGCGCTCGGCTGCTACTCGGCGGCGCACGCGCGCCCGACGATTCGAACGACGGCTTCTTCGTCACCCCAACGGTTTTCACCGATGTCGACCCATCCTCTGAGATCGCGCAGGAGGAGGTGTTCGCGCCGGTGTTGACCATCATTCCGGTCGATGACGACGCCGAGGCTGTTGCCGTCGCCAATGGGACGCGGTACGGGCTGAACGCCGCCGTCTGGTCGGCGGACATCGCCCGCGCCGAGCAGGTCGGCGCGCAGCTCAACGCCAGCACCGTGTACATCAACGGCGGCAAGTTCAACCCGTCCGCACCGTTCGGCGGCACCAAGCAGTCCGGTTACGGCCGCGAGCGCGGCCGGTTCGGTGTCGAGGAGTATTTGCGCACCAAGGCCTATCAGTACTGACGGGCTGGCCGGCGGCGGCCCCGGAGGTCATGGATGATCGCTGCTGCGGCGTTGTGCCCGGGGGCCCCGCTGACTTCTCCGCCTGGATGTGTGCTTGCCCCGCAGAGATAAAGTCCTTGTACGGGTGTGCGATAGCCTCCGTTGCCAAACCCGCGATCACCGAGCATTTGATCGGCGTTGTGTGTGAGGTGGTGAATGTTGCCACCGATCATTCCCACCCGCGCCTCGATATCGTCCGGCGTGTAGAGCAACCAGTCGATGATCGACCGCTGGAAGTTCGGCGCGTACGCCGTGACAGCGTCGATCATCTTCTGCCCCTCGGCCTGGCGGATCTCGCTCCACGTCGTTCCGGTCGGATGCGTTGGCACGAACCGGATCCACATCGAGACGATGTGGTGCCCAGGGGGAGCAAGCGAGTCGTCATAGACCGTCGGGATCTGCATGGCGATCAGCGGGTGGTCCGTGGGCCGGCCCGCTGCGGCCTCCTGCGCCGACTTCGCGAAGTATTCAAGGTCTGGACAGATATTCACGTGCACCAGTTGCCGCGGGTCGGAACCCGGTGGCAGCCACCGGCCGAAGTCGGGCAACTCGTCCACGATTGCGTGGAACTTCATGGCGGCGTAGTCCGTGTCAACCGGTCCGGCGCCCTGCGTCAGCCTGGCGGCCAACCCGTCGTCGTCCACCAATCCGATTGTGCTCAGCAAGTGAGCATTTGAGATCACTGTGCGTGCGCGGACAAGTTGACCGTCGGCAAGTTCGACGCCAACGGCCGCGCCGCTGTCATCGGTCAGAATCCTGCGCACCTGTGCTCCGGTGCGCAGTTGTGCCCCGGCCGCGCGGGCAGCACGCGCGATGGCGCCCGAGACCGACCCCATGCCACCACGAGGAATACCGGTCAACCTCGGGTCTCCGAAGCGGTTCGGCATCAGTGCGGCAGCGGAGATGAGGCTGCCGGGTTCGTCGATGCTCTTCATAGCCGGCAGGACCTGATTCGCCGCCCATGTCTTGACCCGATCGTCGACGAAGTACTCGTCGAGCATCTCGCGCAGACTGCCGTTGATCGCGCGCTCGAGAGCGACCCCCTCGGGGCGCCCGGCAATTTCGCTGCGCAGTTGCGACATCGTGGGCGGGCATGGATTCAGGAAGTAGCGGTTCATGAGCCCGCCGATCATGTCCCAGTAGGCGTTCCACTTCTTCAGACCAGGCACGTCGCGAGGCGAGATTCGCTCAATCTCCGCCTCCTGCCTCGCCGCTGTCGGGAATGTGAAGAGACTCGAGCCGTCAAGGAACGGGTGGAATTTGCGTGGATCGTGGTTGTAGATCTGCAGGCCGTGTTCACGCAGACCGAGTTCGGTGACAATCTTTTCCTGCATGAGGTGCAGCACGTAGGAGCAGCTCGAGATGCGGTGTCCGGGGAAGAGTTCCTCGGTTGCGACCGCGCCACCGACCTCTGCACGACGCTCGAGAACCAGCACGTCGAGACCCGAGCGGGCGAGATAGGCGGCCGTGACGAGGCCGTTATGGCCTGCACCCACGATGACAGCGTCGTAGACATGAGTGTTCATGGTGCTTCCTGGAATTTGAGGGCTGGCGATCTCTGACGACGGGGCAATCCGCCGTTAGGGCCCGCACTCGAGCTCAAACCACACCATGGGTCGGCCGTTTACATAGCGAGCCGGCCACGCGTGCCAGTTCCCGCAACCCATGCAGTGAGTGTCCTATGCCTCTGTTGATTTTGTCAACACAGGCGCCTAACGCTGCTCGCCGTTTTCGAGTGCTCGGGCCAGCGTCGCGAGTTTGTCGAGTGCGGAGTCCAGCACTTCGCGTTCATCGGGAGTCAGGCAGAGCAAAAACGCGTCGTTGCGCTCGTTGGCCGCCGCGATCAGGCCCTTGTACACCGACCGCCCCTTGCGGGTGAGCGTCAGCTGGGTGGTCCGCCCGGCCCCGTACTCGCGCAGGATCAGGCCGCGCTCGCTGAGTTTGGTGATGACGCGGCTCATCTGCGCTTTGTCGAGCGCGGTAAGCCGGGCCAGCTTGTTGACGGTCAGCGGGGCTTTGGCGCCGAGAAGCGCCAGCGTCCGCCACTCGCCGAGGGTCACGTCGAACTCGCGTCGGTAGCGCAGCGCGGCACTACGGGACATCGCGTTCGCGACGCGGCCGATGCGGTAGGACAGCAACTCGTCGATCGGCAGCGGCGACGATGGGTCGACCGCTGCATCGTCCTGGCTCATGTGCTCCACTGTGACAGGCTGCTGTTGAGATGCGCAACAGTCACGACGGGCGGGGGAGACGCCCCAGTGTGTCGACGTACTCGCGTGCCAGTTGACCGACGATCTCCGCGGCGGGCAGCGTGGCTCCGATCAGGCCCGCCGTTTGGCCGGCCTCGACCTTGCCGCCCTCGACGTCGCCGTGCAGCGCCGCGGCCTTGAGCGTGGCTCTGGTGAACTCGGCTTCGCGGTCGGCGTGGGTCGCGCCGTCGTCCTCGAGTTTGGCCATGCGTGTGGTGAATTCGTTTGTCAAGGCGCGGATCATGCCGAGTTCGCGGCCGACCGTCCTGGTGTCGGCAACCCGCGCCTGCAGCACGGCTTCTTTGTAGGCGGGATGCACATTCGCCTCGACGCTGGCGAGGAACCGGGTGCCGAACTGGGCCGCCCCTGCGCCGAGGGCGAGCGCGGCCGCCAGCCCGGCGCCGTCGGCGAACCCGCCGGAGGCGATGATCGGTGTGTCGACGGCACTAGCCACGGCTCGGACGATGACCAGCGTCGACACCAGGCTGGCCGGTGGATGCCCGCCCGCTTCCCCTCCAACGACCACCAATCCGTCGACACCCGCGTCCGCAGCCTTGCGCGCGTGCTCCTCGCTGGCCACGACGTGTAGACACACCGTGCCGATCGCGCGAAGCCGCGCCAGGTATCGCTGTGGTCCACCCTGGGAAGCGATGAGCACCGGAACCCGCTTGCGTTCGATCAGGTCGAGAACCTCGTCGGCGCCACCCTTGCGGTACAGGGGCAGGTTTACCGCATACGGGCGGGCGGTTGTGGAGCGGACCTCGTCGATCGCGTGCTCGAGGTCGGCAAGGCGCATCGGTCCCGCGGCGATCACACCGAGCCCGCCCGCACGGGAAACAGCAAGCGGTAGAGCCGAATCCGAGGACGCCCAGGACATCCCGGCCTGCACGATCGGCAGGTCGATGCCCAACAGTCGGGTTACCGAAGTCTCGATCCTCATCACAGCCGCTCCTCGGCCAGCAGCTTCTCGGCGTGCGCAGCGAGCTGCTTCTTTTGCACCTTCGAGCTCGCCGTCATACCGATTTCCTCGAAACCGGCGACGACCCGAACGTGGTGCGGAACCTTGAACCGGGCGATGCGCTCACGCAACCACTGCAGGATCTCTTCTGGTTCCGCCGCCGCGCCATCGGTGAGCACTACGAAGGCGAACGGCACCTCGATCAACCGTTGGTCGGCCACACCGACGACTGCGGCCTGCCGGATCTTCGGGTGCCGGTGCAGCACGTCCTCGATCTCAGCAGGCGCGACATTCTCACCGCCGACGCGGATCAATTCCTTGGCCCTGCCCTCGAACTCGAGCCTGCCGTCCTCACCTAGTCGCCCAAGGTCACCCGTGGACAGCCAGCCGTCCGCCGAAAGGGCCTCGGCCGTTTCGGCGGGTCTGTCGAAGTATCCGAGCATCACATTCCAGCCGCGCACGAGGATCTCCCCGGACCGCCCCGGCGGGCAGTCCGCGCCGGTGTCGAGGTCACGAATCCGGACCTCGACTCCCGGCTCCGGTTGCATCCGTCCGGCCACTCGCACGTCTTCGTCCTCCCACCACGCCGACTGCGCGACGTTGGGCGACGCTTCGGAAAGGCCATAGCCGACCACACATTCGGTGGCACCGAGTTCGTCGATGACCCGGCGAACGATCGCAGGCGACGCGGCCAACCACGCTCCGCGCAGCGACAACTGGTGGTGCGCAAGGTCGGGATGGCCCAGCAGCATCAACGCGATGGTGTCGTTGCCCGAGAAGTGCGTGCACCGTTCATGTTCCATGAGGCGAAGTGCCGCGCCTGGTTCGAACCGGTCCATGGTGACCAGCGTGGCGGCGTGCTGAAGCGACGACAGGATCGACAGCGTCGTGCCTGCGACATGGAAGAACGGTCGCGCACTGTGGAATCGGTCGCCGGCGCGCAACCCCATACGGGTGCCGGAGAAGTACGCGTCCGCGCACATGCTGCGATGGGTCAAGAGGACGCCCTTCGGTGACGACGTGGTACCCGAGGTGTACTGGATCAGCAGCACATCGTCCGGCGTGCACGCCGGCTCCACCGAATCATGGTCACCTGCAAGGAATTCCGTCCACGAGCGCGCGCCGACTGGCACGTCGTCGCCGATCACGACGACATCGGTGAGCGTGGGTAATGCCGCATCGGGCAGGGCGGAGTCGACGCCGGGGCAGGCCTCCCGCAGCATTGCGACGAAGTCGATGTTGAGGAACCGGTCCGCGATGAAGAGCGTGCCCGCACGCGACTGCCGCAGTGTGTACGCGAGTTCCTCCGCCAGGAAGCGGGTGTTGACGGGAACGGTGACCGCCCCGAGCGAACCGATCGCCAGGAACAGCGCGACCCACCGGGGGCCGTTACCGAGGCAGATCGCGACATGGTCGCCGCGGCCAACCCCAGAGCCCGCGAGAGCGGCCCGGATCGTGGCGACCTCGTCGTTGAGGTCCCCGTAGGTGATTCGGGCATCGGGCGTCACGACGGCCTCGAGATCGTGCCCAAGGGTCGCGGCGCGGCGCAGTGCCGTGTCTGCAGTCAGCGGGCACACGGCGGCAAGGTCGATCATGAGGCGTCAAAGCTTTCCACGCCGCGCCGCCAGCCGCCGTCGGCGAGGCAGCGTTCGATCGCTGCCATCTCGATGCGAATTCCGTTTTCCAGGTTGGTCTCCGAGCCCAGGTCGACGGCCTGTTTGGTGAGGGCCATCGCGAGCGCGGGGGCACCGGCGATGCCTGCGACGATCCGCTCGCCCTCCGACACTAGCTCTGCGGCGGGTACAACGCGGCTCACCAGTCCCGCGGTGGCCGCTTCCTCGACAGGCATCACGCGGGACGTGAACAGCAACTCCTTGGCCCTGCGCTTGCCGATCACCCGTTGCAGTCGTTGCGTGGCGCCGACCGTGCCCCAATGCGGCTCGGGGAACCGGAAGGTGACGTCGTCCGCCGCGACGATGAAGTCAGCGCTCATCGCGATCTCGGCACCGGACCCGACGACCGCCCCGTGGACCAGCGCCACCACGGGTTTCGCGCAGCGTTCGATGGCCGCGTACGCCGCGAAGGAGGCCAGTCTGCGCGACCGCACCCAGTTCTCGTCGCGGCCCTTGCGCTCCTTGAGGTCCGCACCGGCGCAGAAGGCGGGTCCGGCGGCGCGCAACAGCACCGCTCGCACGCTCTCGTCGGCGTCGAGCTGTTCGAAAACGGAGCGGAGTTGGTGACACATCGTCAGGTCGAGTGCGTTGCGCGCGAGTGGCCGATTGAGCACAACAGTGGCGACGCCGTCGCCGCGTTGCAGGAGCACCGAATCTTGTTGGGACACTACATCACCCCTTCCTCACGCAGCGCGGCGAGCTCGACGTCGGTCAGGCCTAGCCGCTGGCCGAGCACATCGTCGTTGTCCGCGCCGAGCAGCGGCGGGGCGGCCGGTCGGGGGTCGTCGAACCCATCGAACAGCAGCGGGGTGCGCAGCGCCGGGAAGGTGCCTTCGGTGGGATGGTCGAACTCACCAACCATCGCACGCGCACGAACCTGTTGGTCGTCGAGCACTTCGGGGACCGACTTCACTTCGCCGACGGGAACTCCGGCCGCCCGCAGCGCATCGGCGAGGTCGTTGCGCCCTCTGGCGGCGATCGCTGCCCGGAGTGCATCGGAGACGCGCGAGCGCTCGGCAACCCGGCCCGCATTGGTGGCCAGGGCGGGATCCGCCGCGAGTTCGTCGAGCGCGAGCACCTCGCACAGCGGCGCCCAGTGCTGATCACTCGCGCTGATGTGCAGCCAGCCACCGTCGGAGCACTCGAACGCCGCCGACGGCACCCTGCCGGGATGTTCGGTGCCGGTGCGGGAGGGCGATTCGTCGAGCGCGAACACCCGAGCGGCCGCTAGGGCCAGCAGGCTGACCTGTACGTCCATCATCGCGAGATCTACGTGCGCGCCGCGGCCGCTGACACCGCGGCCCGCGAGACCCGCAAGTGCGGCGATGGCGATCCACAGCGCCGAAGCCATGTCGGCGACGGGAATACCGGTCTTCGCCGGTGGTGTGCCAGGGTGTCCCGTCAACGACATGATTCCCGAAAGGGCTTGGAAGACAGTGTCATACCCGTTTCGGTCCCGGTAAGGACCAGTCTGGCCGAATCCGGTGCTGGAGATGTACACCAGGCCGGGATTGCGCACCGCGGCCTCGGCATAGCCGAGCCCGAGCTTGTCCATGACCCCTGGCAAAAAGTTCTCGACGACCACATCAGCCTGCGCCATCAGGTCACGGGCAAGCTCTTGGCCTTTCGGCGTCTTCAAGTTCAGGGTCACCGAATGCTTTCCACGGTTGAACGCAAAGAAGTATGCGCTCTCGCCGTTGGGAAGTCGGGGCTCGAACCGGCGTGACTCGTCACCGTTACCCGGCCGCTCGATCTTGATGACGTCGGCGCCGAGCTCCGAAAGAATCTGTGTTGCCATCGGTCCTGCCAGCACGCGGGAGAAGTCCACGATGGTGATTCCCGAAAGTGGTTGCATGTCACTGGCTCCGGAATCCGCGCATGATCGTGTTGACGTCGCGACCTGCCTGCATCGCTTGTTCGAACGGCAGCTCGGCGACCCGGTAGAACAGTCCCTTGGCTGCGGCCATCGCCTGCGGGCGCGTCGAGGACCACCCGGTTGCGATGTCGAGCGCCACCTTGAACGCGTCGTCGGGTTCGGCGATCCGGTTCGCCAGCCCGAGACCCGCGAGCTCGTCGGCCCCCAATAGTCTTCCGGTGCTGATCAATTCGAACGCAAGCTTGCGGCCGACGTGCCGTTGCAGCCCGGTCATCACGATCGCAGGCACGATGGAGTGCTTGAGTTCGGGGTAACCGAACGAGACGGTGGTGGCGGCCACCATCATGTCGCAGCCGATGGCGAGTCCGGCGCCGCCGCCGAGGGCCGCGCCCGCAACCACCGAGACGACAGGTTTGGACATCTGCTGTGGCAGCATCTGCGTGCGGGTGGTGAGTTCGGCCCTTTGCAGCACGGCGTCCTGATTGCCAGGTGTGAGGTCTTTGAATTCGGACAGATCCGCGCCCGCGCAGAAGGCCCGGCCTTCGCCGGTGAGCACCACCGCGCGCACGGAGTCGTCGGACTCGGCGGCGGCGAGCGCGTCGAGTAATGCCTGGGTCAGCTCGGTATTGAGCGCATTCAGTTTGTGCGGTCGGTTCATTCGCACCACCCGAACGGCGTCGTGATCTTCGGTCAGCAGTACCGGGCTAGACATGCGCGGTCTCCCTGCCCATGATCCCGAATCCGGCCCGCGCGACCATGCTGTGCAAGTCACGCCCGAGGGCCTGCTCGCACATCCGGGAGGCGGCCAGCACCCGATCGAGCTTCAACCCGGTGCTCACGCCCATCGCCTCGAACGCGTTGACCAAGTCCTCGGTGGATACGTTGCCGGTCAGGCCCTGTCCGTACTCGATCTGAGAGGGGTGTCCGCCGACCCCGCCGAAGGCGCTGTCGAAATGCCGGCACCCTGCGTCCAGCGCGGCGATTGCATTGGCGATCGCGGTGCCCCTGGTGTTGTGGAAGTGCGCAACCGCGGGGACCGTAGGGAACTCGGCGGCCAGGCGCGCGAACACCGGGGCGACGGACGTCGGGGTCCCGAGGCCGGTGGTGTCGCCGACGGTCACCACCTCCACGCCGAGGTCGACAAACCGAGCGAAGTCGTCGATCACGCTGCCCGGGCTGACCTCGCCCTCGAACGGGCAGCCGAACGCCACCGAAATCACGCCGACGAGCGTGAACCGGCCGGCAGCGAGCCGGACCATCTCGGCGACGTTGCGCCACTGGTCATCTCGCGTCGTGCGCAGGTTGCGCTGGGTGTGCGACTCAGTGGCCGATACCAGGAGGCTGAGTTCGTCGGCACCGTGGCCCGCATCGGCGTCGGCGAGCGCCCGCAGCACCGCGCGCGGGTTCGGGCACGTCGCCTTGTAGGCCACGCCGGGAAACCTCTGGACGCGCGCCAGCACATCACTTGCGTCACGGAACGCCGGCACGCGATCGGGGTGGCTGTAGCTCGTTGCCTCGATCCGGGTGAAGCCCGCCTCGACGAATGCTCTCAGCAGTGCGAGCTTCGTCTCGGTGGGGATGAAGCGCTCCTCATGCTGCAACCCGTCCCTGGCAAAGCACTCGCAGATCGTTACTTGGTCGGCCACATCAAAAGAGTCGCAGACTGGTGTTGACAAAGTCAACAGCGGGGACAACACTTCGGGGTATGCCAGACGTCACACCCGCTCGTTCCGCCGCCCAACTGCTGATCGACGGTCAGTGGCGCGGCACGTCCACGACATTCGACGTGCTCGATCCCGCCACCCTCGAAGTCATCGGGCAGGCCGCGGACGCGGGTTCCCACGATGCGCTGGCCGCATTGGATGCTGCGACCCTGGCGTTCGAGACCTGGCGATCGGTGACCGCCGAAGAGCGCGCCGGTTACCTGCGCACCGCGGCGGCTGCCATCCGCGCGAACACCGAATCCCTTGCCGCACTGCTTACAAGCGAGAACGGCAAGCCGCTCGGCGAGGCCCGCGGTGAGATCACGGGCTGCGCACGAATGCTCGAGTGGGCGGCCGAGGAGGGCAGGAGGGCCGACGGCAGAATCACCCCGTCCGGTGCGGGCGGTCCCGGCCTCGTAATGCGCAGCCCCGTCGGCCCGGCATTGGCGATCACGCCATGGAACTTCCCCGCGAGCATGCTGATGCGCAAGGTCGGGCTCGCACTCGCCGCGGGATGTCCCGTCATCGCGAAGCCCGCCGAGCAGACACCGCTGATCGGCACGGAACTCATCCGCATCGTCAGCGAGTCCGGCCTCCCGGCCGGTGTGCTGCAGTCGATCACCACCTCGCGGCCCAACGAGGTCGTCGGGGCGCTGCTGACGGACGCCAGGTTGCGCAAGATCAGCTTCACTGGCTCCACCGAGGTGGGGCTTGGGCTGCTCCGCGCGCCAGGTCACCGGCTACGCAGGACGTCGTTGGAGATGGGCGGGCATTCCCCCGCAATCGTTTTCGAAGATGCAGACCTCGAGGCGGCGGCCGCGGGGGTCAGCGCCGCGAAGTTCGCCAATGCCGGCCAGAGCTGCATCGCGATCAACCGGCTGTACGTCCATCGGTCCGTCTACGACGAGTTCTTGCCGCTTCTGCTGGACAAGGTCGCCGCGTTGCGCGTCGGACATGGCGCCGCCGACGGCACCGACGGTGGGCCCGCTCATCGACTTCCCAAGCCTGGACAAGGTGGAACGGCACGTCGCCGACGCGGTCAAGCGGGGCGCGCACCGTGGCGGCAGGCGGCCAAAGATGGACACCGGACAGCCCCGAGCTCACCGGCGCGTTCTTCGAGCCCACCGTCTTGACCGGTGTCGACGACACCATGCTGGTCACCAGCGAGGAGACATTCGGCCCAGTGCTGCCCATCGCTGTCTTCGAGTTCGACGCCGACGCCATCGAGCGTGCCAACGCCACCGACTACGGGCTTGCCGCGTACCTCTTTACGACCGACATCGGCCGCATCTGGCGCTCGCTCGACCGACTCGACTTCGGCGTCATCGGGGTGAACGAGCCCTTCCCGGTACGCCCCGAACTGCCGTTCGGCGGCATGAAGAACAGCGGACAAGAGCGCGAGGGAGGCAGCGAAGGCATCGACGCATACCTGGAGTCGAAGGCGGTCGCGATCCGTCTTTGAGCATCGGCCGCGTCCCGATTTCAGGATCGAAGACGCGAAATCGGCAACATTTCGCCTCGGCAGGGATGCCGTCCGGAATTTGCTTCCGAAAGCTAAGAACTGCAGGTTGAAGCCCAAGCATTGACATACAGACGGACCCAACCTAGCGTTGGCGACGTCCTACATTGAGAGATTCGAATAGCGCAATGCGGAACATCCGAGAGGACCACTAGAGAGATGACGATCACCCGGCCTGCGTCGTCGCGCGCACGGGACCTTGCCTCCCGGGACATCAGCCTGCTGATCCATCCGCACACAACCATCGGCGCACCGTCCGCACCGGTGATCTTTGACCGCGGCGAGGGCGCCACGCTGTGGGATGTCGACGGCAACGAATACGTGGACGGCACCTGTGGGCTGTGGCAGTGCCCCGTCGGCCACGGTCGGGCCGAGTTGGCGCAGGCCGCCGCCGAGCAGATCGCGAAGCTCGAGTTCTACTCGTCGTTCGGCGATTACTCGAATGAGCCTTCCATCCGCCTCGCGGAGCGGCTGATCACCCTGGCGCCGGCCGGCATCGAACGCGTCTTCTTCACCAACGGTGGATCCGAAGGCACCGAGACCGCCATAAAACTGGCCCGGCTGGCCCACTTCCACGCTGGTAAGCCGGAGCGCAACATCATCCTGGCCCGCAGCGGCGGCTATCACGGCATGGGTGCGGGATCGTTGGCCGCAACCGGTATCGACAAGCTGCGTGCCGGATTCGGGCCGCTGATCCCTGGCATCGAGTTCCTCGGCAAGCCGCACACCCTCGCGCACGGCGAGAACGCCACCGACATTCTCGTCAGCGAACTGGAAGAACGCATCGCGCGTATCGGCGCCGACAAGATCGCTGCTTTCATCGGCGAGCCGGTGCTCGGCGTCGGCGGAATGGTGCCGCCGCCGGACGACTACTGGCCGCGGGTGCAGGAAGTGCTGCGGCGCAACGAGATTCTGCTTATCGTCGACGAGATCGTCACCGCATTCGGGCGCACCGGCCACTGGTTCGCCAGCGAGCGGTACGGCATCGAGCCCGACATGATCGTCACCGCGAAGGGCATCACCAGCGGATACATTCCGATGGGTGCGGTACTGATCGGGTCCCGCGTGCTCGACCTCGCCGACGGCGCGCTGTTCCTACACGGGTTCACGTACAACGGTCACCCCGTGGGGTCGGCGGTGGCGCTGGCCAATATCGACATCATCGAGCGTGAAGGGCTGCTCGACCGTGCCAAGAAGCTCGGAGAGCGGTTGCTCGACGCGCTTGCTCCGCTGCAGGAACTCGAGCATGTCGTAGAGGTCCGCGGCGTCGGCTTGATGCTGGGCATCGAGCTCGATCGCGACGCGACCGCTGTTCAGTCCGGAGCACGTGCGGACGGTGTCATCGTCCGCGCGTCCGGCAACACCATCGTGCTGTCGCCTCCGATCGTGATCTCGGACGAGCAGTTGGACACGCTGGCGCGAGTGCTCAGCGCACACGTAAAGGTCGCCAAGGAGGCGGCGACGTGACGACCGCGACGCTGCCCGGCCCACCGACGACGGCGGCGCCCTCCGGACGCAGGCGCGAACTCACCGGCTGGCTGCTGCTGCCCGCGACGGCCGTGCTCCTGGTGTTCTTCTTCTATCCGCTGGCGTTCATTGCCTGGCGCAGCATCAGCGAGCCCGAGCTCGGGCTGAATAACTACCTCGCGTTGCTGAACGACGGGGTGTCGATGACCGTCCTGCTGCGCACCCTGCGGACCGCGTTGTTGGTCGCCGTATGCGCGCTGGTCATCGCCTACCCCTACGCATACGCGATGACCAGGGTGAGCCAGCGGGTGCGGGGAATACTGACTTTGCTTGTGCTGCTTCCTTTCTGGACCAGCGTGATGGCCCGCAACTTCGCCTGGTACCTGCTCGAACAGCGGGACGGGCTGATCGACAAATTCTTCGCCGCACTCGGCATCGAAGGCGTCGTGCTGCTCGGCACAGTGGCCGGGGTGACCGTCGCGATGGTGCAGGTGATGCTCCCCTTCATGGTGTTACCGCTGTACAGCTCGATGAGCGGTATCGATCACAAGCTGCTCGATGCCGCGATAAGCCTTGGCGCGCCCCGGTTTAACGCCTTCCGCACCGTGTACTTCCCGCTGTCGCTGCCGGGCGTTGCATCCGGGTTCTCACTGGTGTTCATCATGACGCTGGGTTTCTTCGTCACGCCGGCATTGCTCGGGTCGCCACGAGAATCGTTGATCTCGCAGCTGATCGAGACCCGGGTGACCGACCTGCTCGACTTCGCAGGAGGCGGCGCCCTCGGCAGCGTCCTGCTCGTCGTCACGCTGCTTGTGCTGTTCGCAGTGTCCCGCGTCGCGCGCCCTACCGCGGGCCTGAGCAAGGCGGTGGACAGTGCCTAGAGTCGCACCCGAGCGCCAGCTTGGCTGGGGTCTGCGAATCTGCGTGATCGTGGTGGCAGTGCTGCTGCTTGGCCCCACGCTCGTGGTCATCCCGATGAGCTTCAGCGCAGGAGAGACATTCCAGTTTCCGCCCACTGACTGGTCTCTGCGTTGGTATGTCGAGTTCTTCTCATCAGCCCAATGGATGAACTCGCTCGTGACGTCGATCCAAATCGGGTTATTGGTAGCGGTTTTCGCGACCATCCTAGGTGTCGGCGCCGCGTTGGCGCTCGACCGCACCCTCTGGCGAGGACGTGGGGCGGTCCGCGCGGCGATGATGGCGCCGATGATCGTGCCAAGCATCGTGGTGGCGATCGCGATCTACATGGTGTTTCTCAAGTGGCACCTGAACGGTACGGCGATCGGCTTCGTCCTCGCGCACACCGTGCTTGCCGTGCCCTTCGTGATCACCACTGTTGGCGCCAGCATGGCCGGCTACGACCGCACCGTGGAGACCGCGTCATCGAGCCTTGGCGCCAACGCGCTCACCACGTTCATCCGCGTCACGCTGCCGCTGCTGTTACCGGGGGTGGCGTCCGGGTTTGTGTTCGCCTTCGTCACCTCACTCGATGAAGTGGTGATCGCGCTGTTCCTGCAAACCCCCAATATCCGGACGCTGCCGGTACAGATGTACGACTCCATCACGCTCGAAATCGACCCGACGATCAGCGCGGCGTCCAGCCTCATTGTCGTCGCAACGACGGTCGTCTTGCTCATTCCGTTACTCCGCCGCAAACGGCCCCAACACCGGAGTTGATATGGCACAGCAAAGCAAAGCCTCCAGCCACGGGATCACGATCAGCGGCGTTTCCAAACGCTATGCCGCACAAGATCGCCCAGCCGTCGACAACGTCTCGTTGACCATCGCGCCCGGCGAATTCATGACATTCCTCGGGCCGTCGGGCTCGGGCAAGACCACGATGTTGTCGATGATCGCGGGCTTCACCTCCCTCACCAATGGTGCGATCTGCATTGACGGACAGGACATCTCCCGGTGTAAGCCGCACAAGCGAGACCTCGGCGTGGTGTTCCAGCAGTACGCGTTGTTCCCGCACATGAGCGTGTACCGCAACATTGCCTACCCCCTGCAGCAGCGCAAGATGCCAAAGGCGCAGATTGCGCAGAAGGTGGCAGATGCTCTTGCGCTGGTGCACCTCGAGTCCTTCGCCGACCGGCTCCCCACCCAGCTCTCAGGAGGACAGCAGCAGCGCGTCGCGCTTGCACGGGCCGTGGTCTACGAACCGAGGGCACTGCTGATGGATGAGCCGCTGGGTGCTCTGGACAAGAAGTTGCGCGACCAGTTGCAGCGCGAAATCGCCAGGATGCACAGCGAGCTCGGCATGACCTTCATCTTCGTCACCCATGATCAGCATGAAGCCCTCACGCTGTCCGATCGGATTGCGGTGTTCAACGAAGGCAGGGTCGAGCAGGTTGGCTCTCCGACCGAGCTGTACCAGCACCCAGAGACGCTGTTTGTCGCTCAGTTCCTCGGTGAGTCAAACACTTTCACCGGATTGGATCGGCGGGGTGAGGTCGTGATCGTGCGGCCGGAACGGCTGGCACTGCATCCCAACCGGGACGCCGTCCCTGCTGGCCACCGCTACCAGGAGGCCACCGTCACGGCCATCGTGTACGTCGGCAACCACCACCAGGTCGACCTCCGATTCGCAGACGGGACAGCGGGATCCGCGATGTGCGTAGCGGGCGCACCGCTACCCGCCGCGCCCGGTGAATTGGTGACCGCCAGCTGGGACCCGCGCCACCAGGCCATCGTCGCCGACCCGGACCACGAGGGCGCGGTCGAGGCGCAGACACCCGTGCCGGTCAAGACGATGACAACGGCCAATGCCTAGCCCATTTCGCACGCTGTGTTGCGGCGCCGCCGTGGTGGTCGTGCTCGGCGGTTGCACGATAGGCACGCAGGGGGTGAAGTCGCTGACCTTCGTCTCGTACGGCAAGGGCGCGTATCAGGACGGCCAGGTCGCAGCATGGCTGGATCCCTTTACCGACGACACCGGCACGGAAGTCGTCGTCGACAGCCCCTCGGACAACACCAAGCTCAAGGCCATGGTGGATGCCGGCAACGTGACGTGGGATGTGGTGGACACCGATCTGTTCATGGCTCGGGAGAACTGCGGAACTCTGCTGGAGAAGATCGACATCGGGCCACTGGCCGACAATTTCCCTGCAGGCACGCTCAGCGAATGCGGTGTCCCCGACGCGTTCATCGGCCTGCTACTGATGTACAACGAAGACAAATACGGGGCCCAGCCGCCGACCAGGCTCACCGACTTCTTTGACGCCAAAAGGTTTCCCGGCAAGCGGGCGATACACGAGGACGTCACCAACGGCGCGCTCGAAGCGGCACTGATGGCAGACGGAGTGGCGCCGGAAAGCTTGTACCCCCTTGACGTGCCGCGCGCGTTGTCGATGTATGACCGCATTCGGTCCGACCTGTCGATTCTGCGGACCTTCGGCCAACAGGAACAGGTCATGGTCGACAACCAGGTCGATATGGCCTTGGTCGTCAGCTCCCGCGCGTACTCGGTACGAAAGGCCGGTGGAACTCAATGGAAGCCGGTGTGGGACAAGGTACCTGTCGGATGGAACGTGCTGTCCATCCCGAAGGGAAGCACCAATACGCAAGCGGCGCAGGAGTTCATTGCGTTCGTCTCGGCGCCCGAGCAGTCCGCGCGCTTTGCGGAGGTAGCCGCCGTCGGGGCGGCCAACGTCGAGGCCAAACCCGAGCTCACCGGCGACCAGAAGCTGGTCTATGCGCTCGGTGATGAGCACGCCGAGGCGCGGGTGTTCCTCAATCCTGATTGGTGGATCGCCCACCGCGCGGAAACTGTCGAGGCCTGGACGGATTGGCAAGTCGGATAACTGAATTCAGGTCGGCAACTAAATTTCGGAAAGGCATCAGCAATGAAGGTTCAACGCATGCGCGCGGTCGGATGGAAACGGGTGGGCTTGCTCGGGTTGGCCGCCGCGTTGGTCGCAGGATGTGGTATCGGGACCGACGGCGGCGGCGGCGAAAAGCAGCTGACGTTCGTCTCCTACGGTAAGGGCACCTATCAGGATGGCCAGGAGAACGCGTGGCTGAAGCCGTTCGAGGAGCAGAACGGCGTCAAGGTCACGCTGGACGGGCCGTCGGACAACGCCAAGCTCCAATCGATGGTCGAAGCGGGCAAGGTCACCTGGGACGTGATGGACACCGATGGGTTCCTGCCGCGCCAGCATTGCGGCACGCTGCTGGACACGATCGACGTCGGTGACCTGAAGGACAGCTTCCCGCCGGGCACACTGTCGGACTGCGGTGTTCCTGCAGCGCTCTTCGCTCTGGAGTTCATGTACAACGACAAGACGTACGGGGACAACCCGCCCACCAAGCTCGCGGATTTCTTCGACCCGGTGAAGTATCCGGGCAAGCGGGTGATATTCGGCAAGGACCCGACTATCGGAGTGCTGGAGGCCGCGCTGATGGGTGACGGTGTCGCGCCAGATAGCCTGTATCCCTTGGATGTCGAGCGTGCATTCGGAGTCTACAACCGCATCCGCCCCACGCTGACCTTCGCACAGACCTATGCGCAGCAGCAGCAGATCATGGTCGACAACCAGGCGGACATGGCGCTCGTAGTCAGCGCCAGGGCGTACTCGGTGCTCAATGCCGGTGGCACCCAATGGAAGCCGGTGTGGGATCAGATTCCAGTCACCTGGGACACGCTCGTGATTCCGAAAGGCAGCCCGAACAAGGATCTCGCTGTTCAGTTGATCGAGTTCGCCTCCCAGCCTGAGCAGGCGGCGAAGTTCGCCGAGCTGTCCGGCGCTGGTGCTGCGAACACGTCGGCCGAGCCGCAACTCAACGACTTGCAGAAGCAGGTTGATGCGTGGGCCCCCGAACATGAAGCCAAGCGTCACTTCATCAACGCCGACTGGTGGACCGAGCACTACAACGAGGTGGTCGAGAAGTGGTCGAAGTGGCAGGTCAGCTGAAACCCGCCCACCAACGGTAAGGAAGTACAGATGCGGGCTGCAGTGCTCAACGAGCACGACATCACCGGGTTGAGCGTGCGGGACGATGTGCGAACCATCCCGTTGTCCGACGTGCTCGTGCGGGTGCGGATCCGCGCGGCAGGAGTGTGTCACTCCGATCTTTCCGCCGTCACCGGAAAGCTCGGTTTACCGGCGCCGTTCGTGGTCGGCCATGAGGCCGCGGGTGAGGTCGTCGACGTCGGGGACGGTGTCGACGAGTTCGCGGCGGGCGATCGCGTGATGGTGTCATGGGTGCCGCAATGCGGTACCTGCACCGACTGCCGCGGCGACCGGCCCGAGCTGTGTTCATACAACACCGAACCCTCCTACCGGCGGCCCCGGTTCCTCATCGGTGACCAGCCGATCGCCGCGCAGGCCGGGTGCGGCGTATTCGCCGAAGAGATCGTTGTCACCAAGCACAACCTGGTTCGGTTGCCCGACGACGTACCGTTCGACGTCGGCGCGCTGATCAGTTGCGGTGTCAGCACCGGAGTCGGAGCGGTGCGCAACACCGCGGGGTTGCGCGGTGGCGAAACCGTCGTGGTGATCGGTTGCGGAGGCGTCGGCCTCTCTATCGTGCAGGCCGCTCGTGCCGCAGGCGCTGCGTCGGTGGTCGCGGTCGATCCAGTTCCGGTAAAGCGGGAGCTGGCAATGACTTTGGGAGCGTCGGCCGCGATTGAGCCGGCCGGACTTGCCGACGTCGGCGGATTCGATGTCGCGTTCGAGGCGGTCGGCACGTCGAGAACCATCAGGTCGGCCTACGATGCCACCCGGCGCGGAGGCACCACCGTCGTCGTCGGGGTTGGCTCTGCCGACGACACCGTGCCGTTCACGGCGCGCGAACTGTATGCGAGCGGGCGCAAAATCGTCGGATCGGTGTTCGGCTCGACAGACATCCGGCGCGACTTTCCGCGCACGCTCGAATCGTGGAGGTCCGGCGAACTCGAAGTGGAGTCCCTGATCGGCGACCGGATCGACCTTGCTGAATTACCGAAGGCCTTGGAAGACATGCGCAAGGGGACAGCGCTTCGGACGGTGGTCGTGTTTCCGTGATGGATGCGATGCGGGTGAGCGCGTGGCGACCGACGCTCCCGCTGTATCTGTCGCTAGCGGAGCGCGGCGAGCGCGGTCAGGGTCCGTTCGCCGCCGGGATCACCAGCGGTGGCCGGCACGAGCACCACCTCGTCCAGACCGGCCGCGGCGTAGGCGTCCAGACGTGCTCGCACGGTATCGACGTCGCCGACTAATCCGATCCTGCTTGCCGCATCCGGTGGCAGCGCGTCGAGCAGTTCCGCACGGGTGGCGCCTGCACCGGCCGCCTGCACCGCATCACCGAATCCGGCGACAGTGAACATCTCGCCGTATCCGGGCACCTCCAGATAGCCGGCCAGGCTGTCCATGAGCTCGTCGTATGAGTCGGGGTCCGGGTCGATCGCGGCCGGGATCCACGCGGCCAGTGTTGGCGCGGGCCGGCCGGCCGCTGTCGCGGCCGCGTCCAGCTTGGCCCGGTATTCGCGAGCCAGTTCCGGCGAGACGAGGTCGAGCACCATGCGGTCGGCGTGGGCGGCGGCGGTCCGGACCGCGCGCTCGCCGAAAGCCGCGATCGTCAGCGGCCCGCCGGGCGGATCCAGTGTCAGGCGGTAGCCCCGCGTCGAGAGCACCTCGCCCTGAAAGTCGGTTCGTTCCCCGGCGAGCAGACGGCGGACGGCCTTGGCGCTCTCGATGAGCGCCGTGCCGGGCCGGTGCCGTTCCCGGCCGTGCATCCCTTCCACGAATCGGGCGCTCGACGCGCCGAGAGCAACGCCGACCGTGCGGTGGGTAAGGGCGGCCACCGACGCCACCCCGACCGCGATCATCGCCGGGTCACGTAAGGACACCGGCACCGGCCCGATCGTCAGCGAGATCTTTTCCGTGGCCGATCCGATCGCGGTTGCCAGCACGAAACAATCCCAGACCCAGCCCTCGCCGACCCACACCTCTGCGTAGCCCAGCCGATCCGCGACGACGGCAGTGAGCAGATCTTGTTCAGGGGGACGGTTCGGGCGCGACGCGACGACGACGTTGATGTCCATGCTTCATTCCTACAAACAAAATCGTCACACGCGCACGGGTAGCGCACCCTCGAGATTCGACGGCCGGCACAAGATGGTCACCACGAGGCTCAGCGCAGCGGCCACCGCGAATGCCGCCTGCACACTGACTGCGTCGGCGGTGCCGCCCAGCAGCGCGGCGGCGATCGGCCGCGATCCGACGAACCCGACAAGCCACAGGGCCATGATCCTGCCCCGCAGTTCTACCGGCGCGCGTTCCTGCACCACCGTGCTCAGCCCGGTCATGGCCCAGCCGAAGCCAAGACCTGCCAGCGCGAACCCGGCGATCGCGACCGGAGTGACCGTCCCGACGGCCAGCACCGCACACCCAGCGGCAAGCCCCGCCAACCCGATAGAAGAGACACGCGCGGAGGCCATTCGGCCACGCATCAGCGCCAGCGCCGTCATCCCGATCGCGGCGCCGACGCCGAAGACCGCGGACAGCGTCCCGACGAGTCTGGCGCCGCCACCGAGCTCGTCGGCCAATGACGGCGTCAACGTGATCGACGGGTCCGATGCGATGCCGACCGTCGTCACCGCGATCAACGCCAGCAGCAGCGGGCGGTCGTGCAGGACGTACTTGACGGCGGCGCGCACGCGATAGTCCGTGCCGGAGCGCCGAGACGGCGGTGATGGAAAGCGCACCACCACGAGAAAGATCGCGAACACGAGGTGCAGGCCCGCGCTGACGGCGAAACCGGCCGCGGGCCCGAGGTGTGCGGCCAGGTATGCGCCGGTCGCGGGGCCGACGATGCGCCCGATCGTCATCGGAATGCTGTTGAGTGCCATGGCCGTTGAGAGTTCACCGTCGCGGATCAGGCTCGGCACGATCGACTGCATTGCCGGTCCGCCGACGACGAAGCCGAAGCCGACCAGTGCCGACCCGATGAGCACAGGCAGCGCGGCAGCCATGCCCTGCAGCCCCGGGTCGGCAAACAGCCACACGGCCACGAATCCGGAGCCGCCGACGCACAGCACCCGGCCGAGCAGGATCTGCCGCGCCGGGTTTCCGGTGTCGGCCCACTTGCCGCTGGTCGGGCTCAGGATCAGTTGAGGTCCGAACTGCACGACACCGACAAGACCGACCATGAGCGCCGAGTGCGTCGCGTCGTACATCACGATCGCCGCGACGATGCCGTGCGTCCACACCGCGGCGACCGCAAAAATCTTGCCCCAGAACAGCGCCCCGAACACCGGGTCGAACATCAACCCGAGTGCGCCGCGCGCCTGTGGTGGGGCAGTGGTTTCCGCGGTCATCCGCCGACCGCGCCTTCTAAGCGTTCGGTCAGCCGGTCCAACAGTTCGACCAGTGTCTCGACATCCGCCTCCGGCCAGTCGGCGATGGTCTCCGCGACGAGATCGCGCCGCCTTTCCGTCACTCTCGCCAGCGCCTCGCGGCCGACTTCGCTCAACACCAGCACGCATCGTCGTTGATCGTCGGTGGCGGATGTCTTGGTCAACAGCCCGGCTGCGACGGCGGCACCAACGGTTCGGCTCGCGGTTGAATGCTCGACGGCCACATATTCCGCGACATCCCGGATCGATGCACCGCCGGTCTGTTGGCAATGCTCCACCGCGCGAAGCACCCGCAGCGTCGACACATTTGTCACAGGGCCGGCCTCATCGAGGAGGCGGCGCCGCCAGCTGGGTCGCTGGCGCGCGACGTGAATGCGCGTCAGCAGTTCGTCGAGCTGGTCATAGCGCGAATGCGGCATTTAAATATGTATAGCACATACATGTTTTCTCCCCGTCGCCGGTAAGGCAGGCTGTGCACCGATGACCGCTCCTTCACTGCCAGGCGCAACGGGCAACGACCCCGACGAGCTGTTCGCCTCGTTCGCCGCGTGGGCCGAGGCGAGTGGCACCGTGCTGTACCCGGCGCAGGAGGAGGCGCTGATCGAACTGGTCAGCGGCGCGAACGTCATCCTCGCAACGCCGACCGGCTCGGGTAAGTCCCTGGTGGCCACCGGTGCGCTGTATGCGGCGCTGTCAGCGGGCAGGCGCAGCTACTACACCGCACCCATCAAGGCGTTGGTCAGCGAGAAGTTCTTCGCGCTCTGCGACATCTTCGGCGCGGCCAACGTCGGAATGCTCACCGGCGATGCCTCGGTGAACCACGAGGCGCCGATCATCGCCTGCACCGCCGAGGTACTGGCCAACATCGCGCTGCGCGAGGGAGCCGAGGCAGACATCGGCCTCGTGGTGATGGACGAGTTCCATTTCTACGGCGACCCCGACCGAGGCTGGGCCTGGCAGGTGCCCCTGCTGGAGCTGCCGAACGCCCAGTTCCTTCTGATGTCCGCCACGCTCGGCGACGTCACGTTCCTGCGCGAGGATCTCACCCGACGCACCGGCCGGCCGACGGCGCTGGTCGCCAACGCCGAGCGGCCGGTACCGCTGTACTACAGCTACGCGACCACTCCGATGCACGAGACCATCGGCGACCTGCTCGATACCAAGCAGGCGCCGATCTACGTCGTCCACTTCACCCAGGCGTCGGCGCTGGAGCGGGCGCAGGCGCTGATGAGCGTCAACGTGAGCAGCAAGGAAGAGAAGAAGGCGATCGCCGATCTGATTGGCGCGTTTCGCTTTTCGTCGGCGTTCGGCACGACGCTTTCGCGGCTGGTCCGGCACGGGATCGGCGTGCACCACGCTGGGATGCTGCCCAAGTACCGGCGGCTGGTGGAACAGCTGGCCCAGGCCGGCCTGCTCAAGGTCATCTGTGGCACCGACACCCTCGGCGTGGGTATCAACGTGCCTATCCGCACCGTCGTCTTCACGGCACTGTCGAAGTACGACGGTGTTCGCACTCGCCTGCTGCAGGCCCGCGAATTCCATCAGATCGCGGGCAGGGCAGGCCGGGCAGGCTACGACACCGCAGGCACCGTCGTCGTCCAGGCGCCCGACCACGAGGTCGAGAACCTCAAGCAGTTTGCCAAGGTCGCCGACGACCCCAAGAAGCGCCGAAAGCTGGTGCGCCGCAAGGTCCCCGAGGGCATGGTGCCGTGGAGCGAGGCGACCATGACACGGCTGGTCGAGGCCACCCCCGAGCCGCTGACGAGCAACATGCGGGTGTCGACGGCGATGATCCTCGACGTCGTCGACCGTCCCGGTGACCCGTTCGACGCGATGCGCCGCCTCCTCACCGAGAACCACGAGCCGCGCAAGCGGCAACTGCGGCACATCCTCGAGGCGGTCGGCATCGCCCGCTCGCTCTTGCAGGCCGGCGTCGTGGAACGACTCGACGAGCCCGAGGCGGATGGACGGCGCTACCGGCTCACCGTCGACCTGCCACCCGACTTCGCTCTCAATCAGCCGCTGTCGACATTCGCGCTCGCCGCGGTCGATGTGCTCGACTCGGCATCGGAAACCTATGCGCTGGATGTAGTTTCGGTCATCGAGGCGACACTCGAGGACCCTCGTCAGATCTTGGCTGCGCAGCTGAACAAGGCCAGGGGCGAGGCGGTCGCCGCGATGAAGGCCGAGGGCATCGAGTACGACGAGCGGATCGAACTGCTCGACGATGTCACCTATCCCAAGCCGCTCGAAGAGCTGCTCGGGCACGTCTACGAGGTGTATCTGCAGAGCAACCCGTGGGCGGCCGATGCCCAGCTGTCGCCGAAGTCCGTCGTACGCGAGATGTGGGAGCGGGCGTTCACCTTTCGTGAGTTCGTCAGCGTGTACGGGCTCACCCGGTCGGAGGGCGCGGTGCTGCGCTACCTGTCCGACGCGTTCAAGGCGCTGCGGTCGGGAGTGCCCGCCGCCGCGCGGACCGAGGAGGTCACCGACATCGTTGAGTGGCTCGGTGAGCTTGTCCGCCAGGTCGATTCGAGCCTGCTCGATGAGTGGGAGCAGCTCACGAATCCGGACCAGCCGCTGGATGCGCCCGTGACGGTACCGGCTCGCCCGCGCCCGCTGACCGGCAACGACCGGGCGTTCACCGCGATGGTCCGCAATGCGCTCTTCCGTCG
Source organism: uncultured Actinomycetota bacterium (assembly GCA_963711755.1). Classification (GTDB taxonomy): domain Bacteria; phylum Actinomycetota; class Actinomycetes; order Mycobacteriales; family Mycobacteriaceae; genus Mycobacterium. The sequence continues at coordinate 507,875 of CAVQFK010000021.1, read as the reverse complement.
GGTGGAGCTGTTCGCGCGGCGCCGCTGGTACGACCTCGGCGAATTGGACGCCGGCTCTGGGTGGACGTCCGAACGCTGGGAGGAGGTCGTACGTGCGTACTTCGATGAGCACGACGACGTGGGCATCGGTGCCGACGCGCGCGGGCCGGCGCTGCTGATCATCGACCGCCAACCCGATGTGTGGCGGGTGCGCCAGATCCTGGACGACCCTGCGGGCGATCACGATTGGGGCTTCGAGGTCGAGGTGGACCTCGAGGCTTCCGACGAGGAGGGCGCGGCGGTGATCCGCGTGGTCGACGCGGGCCGCTTGGACTAGGGGACACGCCAGCGGAGCCCGAACTCCGGGCACCGGCTGCGTCTCCGCACCCGCAGCGTGTGCGTGAACCCTTCGACGACCAGAAGCGTTTCGCTTCCAATCAGGCGGGTAAGCCCAGTGCTGTGGCCAGTTCCGCAACGAGAGATCGTTCCGCTGCTGGGATGAAACCCAGTGTCTTGCCGGGCCTATTGCTCGGCCTCGGCCTTGGCGGCTTCATTGACGGGATTGTCCTGCACGAGATTCTTCAATGGCATCACATGGTGAGCCATGTCGACGACTACCCAACGGACACAATCGCAGGAATGAAAGCCAACGTCTTCGCGGATGGCTTCTTCCACGTGGCGACCTGGCTACTAGTCTGGGCTGGCACCACAATGACAGTCGTCAGCTGGCGGCAAGGCCGACTTGCGCCTAACTGGCCATACCACTTCGGCCTGCTACTGACGGGCTGGGGCATCTTCAATCTCGTCGAGGGGCTGATCGATCATCAGATTCTGCAAGTCCACCACGTCCGCGACGACCTCGGTGCCCCCCTGTCATGGGACATCGGCTTCCTGATTTTCGGCGCGCTCCTGGCGGCCGTTGGTTGGCTGCTATACAAGCGGGGTGCGCGCGCTTTGGAGCAGCTCAACCGGATGGATCCGGCTCGACCCGAACGTTAGTTCGCGGCCATGAAATGCTTTTCCGCCAGTCGTGCCACCATCGGATAAAAGTCAGCGGCGTAGCGTCGTGGCGGTGCAGTTTCAGCTCGTCGATGTGTTCGCCTCGACGCCCTACCGCGGCAACAGCCTGACCGTCTTTCCCGACGCAGGCGAGCTGAGCGCTGCTCAAATGGCCGAGATCACCGGAGAGTTGCGACAGTTCGAGTCCATCTTTCTCAATCCCAGTGGACCGCAATACCATTGGCGAGCGCACATCTTCGATCTGTTCGAAGAGCTCGATTTCGCTGGGCACCCGGTGCTCGGTGCGGCGACCGTCCTTCATCATCAGCATGGCGGCGACAACCGGCACGGCAGCTGGACGCTGGAACTGGCCTCCGGTGCGCTGACCGTCCAAACCGAGCGTCGCGGCCCCGGCGCCTTTCACGCGGTCCTGCCCGACATGCAGGCCCATTTCCTCGGACAACCGACCGTTGTCCCGCGCGCGCAGGTGGCGTCGTGGTTCTCGTTGTCCATCGAAGACCTCGACACGCGACTGCCACTGGAAGTGATCTCCACCGGCCTGCGCTATCTCATGGTTCCGGTTCGCCACGGAGCGCTCGCGCGCGCCCGCATCTCGCACCGCGAACTCGACGTGGCGCTGGCCGAGGTCGGTGCGGAGTACGCATATCTGCTCGACGCCGAAACCGCGGAGGGTAGGCACTGGAACAACGACGGTGTCGTCGAGGACGCCGCCACCGGTAGCGCCGCGGGCTGTGTTGCCGCCTACCTACACCGGCACGGACTGCTTGGCGACGATCAGGAAATTGAGTTAGGTCAGGGACGCTTCATCAACCGACCGTCCGGGATCAGCATCTCCGCGCGGAGCCGTGACGGTGAGATGCTGGTCCGGGTAGGCGGCGAGGTCGTGCTGGTGGGCTCGGGTCGGCTGGACGTGCTTCCGCCCTAGCGGCGGGGCTCCGACGGGAATACCGTGGCCGCGGCGGGGGTTGACGCGACCGGATTGATCGATGGGATAGCGCATGCAAATCGGAATCTCCACCTTTGTCACCGACGACGGTATCGACTCGGTGTCGCTTGCCCGCGCGATCGAGGAGCGGGGTTTCGACTCGCTGGTGATCGCCGAGCATACGAACATTCCGGCAAGTCGGGAGTCGCCGTACCCGTTGGGTGGCGAGTTGCCGGGCATCTATTACCGGACGCTGGATCCGTTCGTCACCCTGGCCGCCGCGGCCGCCGTGACTTCCCGGATCGAGCTGTTCACCGGTATCGCGCTGCTCATTCAGCGTGACCCGATCATCACCGCCAAAGAGGCCGCCAGCATCGACCTGATCTCCGGCGGCCGGTTCGTGTTCGGCGTCGGCGCCGGCTGGAACATCGAGGAGTTGCGCAACCACGGCACAGACCCCAAGACGCGCGGTGCGCTGCTGGACGAGCGCATCGAGGCGATCCGGGCGCTGTGGACCACTGAGCCCGCCGAGTACCACGGCAAGTACGTCGACTTCGATCCGACGCACCTTCGGCCCAAGCCGGTTCGGAAGCCGCATCCGCCCATCTTCATCGGCGGCGACTCCGATGCCACCGTCAAGCGCATCATCCGGCACGAGGCCGGCTGGATCTCCAACCCGCTTCCTGTGGAGCATCTGGGCAAACGGATCGGCCAGATCCGTGACGGCGCAGGCCATGACGTTCCGCTCGCTCAGTTCGGCACTCCAGCCGACCTCGACTATTGGCGCGCCGTCGATGATCTGGGGTTCGGCCAGATCGCGATACTGCTGCCCACCAAGCCGCTCGACGAGTCGCTTCGGCTGCTGGACGATTACGCCGCGCTCGTCGAGCAGTATCGCGGACAGCTATGAATACCGACAATGTCATCGCCCTGGTAATTGGCTGCCAACCGTGGCCTCGGTCGGCAGTTCGCCGCCGAACTCGTGGCCCGCGGCGCCAAGGTCTACGCCGCCGCACGCCGACCCGAGACCATCGACCTGCCCGGAGTCGCACCTATCCAGCTGGACATCACCGATGCCGAGTCGGTGCGCCGCGTAGTCGAATCGGCGAGCGACGTCAACGTCGTGGTGAACAACGCCGGTGTCTCGACGCGCGCCAACCTACTCGAGGAGCCCTGCAAGATGTGCGCCTCGAGATGGACACCCACTACTTCGGCACGCTCAACGTCATTCGAGCCTTCGCCCCGATCGTCGAACGCAACGGCGGCGGGCCATCCTGAACGTGCTGTCCGTCCTGTCCTGGCTGCACCCGGCGTCCAGGGGCGCCTACTCCGCCGCCAAGGCCGCGGCGTGGGCCATGACTGATGCGGTGCGCGAAGACTTGGCTCCCAAGGGAATTCACGTCGCCGCCCTGCACGTCGGCTACATGGACACCGACATGGTGGCAGCTGTCGGCACCGCGAACGTCCACTAGCGAGAAGGCGCTGGCACGGCCCAGGCGGTGCCCTGCTCGCGGTCAAGGACGGTCTCGCCCTTGTTCTTCAAGCCGAAGATGTAAACCAGCAGGCTCACGCCGATGATCACCGTGACATAGACGATGAACAAAGTGATGTGGTCCGGCTTGGCCGCTTGGTAGAGCATCGGCGCCGTACCGCCGAACGCCGAGTTCGCCAGCGCATAGCCCAATCCCACACCCAGGGCGCGGATTTCAGCGGGGAACAGCTCCGCCTTCACGATCGCGTTGACGGACGTGTAGCCGGTGATGATGATGTAGCCGACGGCCAGGATGACGAAGGCCATCACCGCTGACGTCGTCACCGGCAGGAAGGTGAGCAGGACATAGGTGTAGAGAACGCCACCGACACCGAAGAAGATCAGCAGTGGCTTGCGGCCGATCCGGTCGCTGATGATGCCGCCGATGGGCTGCAGCAACATCAGGAAGATCAGCCCCAGCAGGTTGATCCACGTTGCCGTCATCGCCCGGTCGGCCCCGAAGGTGGACTTGACAATTGCCGGCGCGTTGACGCTGTAGGTGTAGAACGCGACCGTGCCGCCCGCCGTGATGAGGAAAACGAGCAGCAGGGAGCGCCGGTGCGTGGTGAACAGCGTCTTCAAGGACCCCGCGTCGCGGTCCTTACCCTCGCGGATGTCCTGCAGATGCGACTCGCTGAGCGACTCGTCCATCGTGCGGCGAATCCACAGCACCACAAGGGCGGCGATGCCGCCGATGAAGAAGCCGATCCGCCATCCCCAGTCGCTCAGGGCCTCGACATCCAGCACGCTGAGCGCGATGAGGAGGGTGAACTGTGCCAGCACGTGGCCGCCGATCAGGGTGACGTACTGAAACGACGACAAGAAGCCGCGCCGATTCGCGGTGGCTGCTTCGGACATGTAGGTCGCCGATGTGCCGTACTCGCCACCGGTGGCGAATCCCTGCACCAGCTGAGCATCAGGGCGGCCTTGCGGCCGCGGCGGTCGGCGTACCGGCCGAAGAACCAGGATCCCACCGGTCGCATGACGAAGGTGACCGCGAAGATCGCGTAGATGTACACCGTCGAGTTGGTGTCGTTCTTGTCGAAGAACTGGGCCTCGAAGTAAGACGCGAAGACGGTATAGACGTCGACGTCGTACCACTCGACGAGGTTTCCTGCCGAGCCTCTCATCGTGTTGAGCACCGCGCGCCGGGTGCTCGTCGGAGCGCGGGTTGGACTGGTTGTGCCGGACGGCACGCGAGGGATCGGCGTCTCATCGCTCATTGGCGGACGGCACCCAATAGATCGCGGTTTGCACTCGGCGGGCATAGCGGCTTTCCTGTTGGGATGCCTGAGTTGAATCGCCGCCGCGCGATGCAGATGGCCGGCCTCGGTGCGCTGGCCGCCACGATCCCCCTGCCGAACGCCAACGCCGCGCCGCCGACCCGCTACCTCTTCGAGGACAACTTCGACGGAAAGGCCGGCTCAGCTCCGGATTACTCCAAGTGGGAGCCTGCCTACGAGCGCGAGTCCATGGAAGATCCGACCTTCTGGGAGTTGCCCGGGAACGTCGGCCAATACCGCGACGATCGGCGAAACCTTTTCCTCGACGGCAAGTCCAATCTCGTAATTCGCGCCGCGAAGGATGGCGACACCTACTACAGCGGCAAGCTGTTCGGTAAGTACCGGGGACCCATCGGCACCACCTGGGAGGCCCGGATCAAGTTCGACTGCCTGACTCCCGGCTGCTGGCCGGCTTGGTACCTGGCGAACAACAATCCGGTCAACGGCGGCGAAGTCGACATCATCGAGTGGTACGGCAACGGCAGCTGGGCTCCGGGGACCACCGTCCACGCAAAGCTGAACGGTGGCGAACACGTCAGCCACACCCTCACGCCGGACAGCGGATGGCACACGTGGCGAGTTCAGTGGGATGACGCAGGCATGCGCTTCTGGCTGGACTACACGGACGGCGCGCAACCGTACTTCGACGTTTCAAGGGACGCGCTGCCCGACTGGCCGTTCAACACACCCGGCTACACGCTCTTTCCCATAGTGAACCTCGCGGTCGCCGGTTCTGGCGGCGGCGATCCCAGTGGCGGTACCTACCCGGCGCAGATGCTCGTCGACTGGGTCCGCGTCTGGTGAGACAGGTCCGCGACCGTCGGTTACGCAGCCGGCGGCGCCGGAGGCCGAGATGGACAGACGAGACGACGTGTCGGTGGTTGTGGTTTCGGCGTGGCGGGGCATGCCCGAACGCTTGAGGATTTCTGCAGCCAGCCACTTTTCGGCGTTCCCGTCGACGGGGACCGAAGGACTCCAACTGGCGAGGGCCGCGGGCACGATGACAGGAGCTAGATGGTCCAACGGAATCCTGTGGACTTGACAATGTCGTGGCGTTGCCATCGGTCGGTGGTGCTACGTTCGTCACATGTCCGCCATGGCGGGGGTGGTGTCGCGGCACCTCGACCAGTTCGTCACACGCGGGACATTCAAAACTCCCGTGGTACAAGCGAATGGACACCTTCGCCGCGCGACGATTGACGATCGATGCCGAATCGTCCCAACCGCCGAAGGGTCCCATTGTGACGTGGGGTAAGCGAGCCGATTTCGTTGTGCGCAACGAGTCTCCGTTCAACGCAGAGCCGACCCGAGAGGCGCTGGCCGGTGGCGCGATCACCGCGCTGGACACCTTCTATTGCCGCAATCACGGTGATATTCCCGACATCCCGCCACAACAGTGGCTTTTGACGATCGGGGGAATGGTCGACACGCCTCTCACATTGACCTATGAGGAACTGACCAACCGTTTCAGCGCGCGATCTGTGGTGGCGACGTTGGTGTGCGCCGGTAATCGGCGCGCCGAACTGCTCAAGGTTCGACCGATACCGGGCAAGGAGCCCTGGGCACACAGCGCGGTTTCGACCGCGGAGTGGTACGGAGCGCGCCTGGCCGACGTTCTCGACGCGGCGGGGGTCGACCGCGAAGACGGCCTGCACGTTGCCTTCAACGCGCCGGACGTGGCGCCCGAGGCCTCCCCGGTTCAGACCTACGGCAGCTCGATCCCGTTGAGCAAGGCTGTGTCAGGGGAGGTGTTGCTCGCCTGGCAGATGAATTCCGAACCGCTGCCGCGCATTCACGGCGGCCCGGTGCGGGTAATCGTGCCCGGATACATCGGCGCGCGAAGCGTCAAGTGGGTCCATACCATCACTGTGCAATCAACACCGTCGGAGAACTATTTTCAGGCGCTCGACTATCGCATCCTTCCGCCGGAGGCCGACCCGGCCACCGCAGCGCCTGGCGAGGGCATCCCGCTGTCAGCGGTTCCCCTCAACTGCGACATCCTCTATCCGGGCGACGACGCAGTGCTTCCCGCCGGCCCCTTGACGATTCGCGGCTGGGCCATGGCCGCTGACGGCCGCGACGTCGCGCGCGTCGATGTCTCACTCGATGGAGGCCGCACCTGGCGCCAAGCCGATCTCCAACCCGCGACCGGCAGGTGGTCGTGGCGGCTCTGGTCCCTCACCGTCGACGTCTTGTCGGCACCGATGACCGTCACTGTGCGGGCTTGGGACGACACTGGCGTGACGCAGCCTGAATCGCCCGCACCGCTTTGGAATCCGCGCGGCTATACCAACAACGCCTGGGCACATGTCGAGGTGACCGTCACCGAAAGCTGACCGTCAGAGATAGCCGATTTCGCGGGCCTGACGCTCGAGCTGCTCGCGGAAGTTGGGGTGGGCGATCGCGATGAGGCGTCGCGTGCGCTCCCTGATGGGCTGACCGCGAAGCTCAGCGACCCCGTGCTCCGTGACCACTTTGTCGACGATGTTCTTGAACGTCGTCACCGCGGCGCCTAGCCGAAGCTGGCGGACGACCCGCGAAATCAGGCTGTCCTCCCGATGACGACCAGTAGCTGCTGCCGAGCGACTCCGAGGCGCACTGACCGAGGAAGTCGACTTCGAGCGTGTGAACCTAACCGGGAGCAGCCGACAGCGAGCGATGTTAGCTACCGCGGCGAGGGCGTCGAATACAACGAGCAACAGGGCCAGATCCACGTCAATTTCCACGCCACGCCACGCCACGCAACTCAACTCCACTGCGGCCCTGACCGTTTCCAGGCAAAAGCCCCCAGGCCCGTATGGTCGGTGTCAGGATGTGTATCGGTGATGAGTAGGCCGAGTGCAGGCGACCGCGCCGGTGGCGGTGAGCGGCCCAATGCGGTTGCCCGACGCTCCCCTTCGGCTACTCCGCGGCTAATGCCAATCGATCTGAAGTTACGACGTCCATAGGAGGAACATGGCGACTGAGAGACCTATGCAGCTTGGCATGGTGGGGCTAGGCCGAATGGGTGCCAACCTGGCTCGGCGGCTGATGCGCGATGGACATCGCTGCGTGGCGTTCGACATGAACTCCGAGGCGGTGAGCGGCCTAGCGGCCGAGGGCGCCACGGGTGCGGACTCCCTTAGCGATTTCGTGGCAAAGTTGGACAAGCCGCGTGCAGTTTGGCTGATGCTTCCGGCGGCGGTGGTCGACGAGACGTTGGGTCAGCTGGCGGACCTGCTGGAGCCCGGTGACACGGTGATCGACGGCGGCAACTCCTATTACCGCGACGACATCACGCGGGCCAAAGACCTGCTGGCAAAGAACATCCACTACGTCGACTGCGGGACAAGCGGTGGGGTGTGGGGACTGGACCGTGGCTACTGCCTGATGATCGGTGGAGAAACCGAAGTCGTCACACGGCTGGATCCGATCTTCAAGACGATCGCACCAGGGGAGGGGCTCGCTGAGGCCACCCCCGGCCGCACGCGGACCGACGGCACTGCGCCCGAAGGATATCTGCACTGCGGGCCAAGCGGCGCAGGGCATTTCGTCAAGATGGTGCACAACGGAGTGGAGTACGGGATGATGGCCGCCATCGCCGAGGGGCTGAGCATCATCAAGCATGCGAATGCCGGAACGGTCAACCGCGCGGTCGACGCCGAAACCACTCCGCTGCGCGATCCGTGGGCCTACCAATACACGATGGACGTCGCAGAGGTGGCCGAGGTCTGGCGGCGCGGATCGGTGGTGTCGTCGTGGTTGGTGGACCTGATCGCCGACGCGATGGCGCAGTCACCGGAGCTCGACGATTTCTCCGGCCGGGTTTCGGATTCCGGAGAAGGGCGCTGGACGGTGCTGGCAGCGGTGGACGAGGGCGTGCCAGCGCCGGTGATCACCACGTCGCTGTTCGAGCGGTTCTCCTCGCGAGAGCTCGGCGAGTTCACCGACAAGATCCTCTCGGCGATGCGCAGCGAATTCGGCGGCCACGCCGAGAAGAAGCAGCAGGCGTGACCGCACCTGTGACGACGCACGCCGATGTGCTCGTGATCTTCGGGATCACAGGGGATCTGGCCAAGAAGATGACCTTTCGGTCGCTGTACCGGCTGGAACGCCGTCGACTGCTGACCTGCCCGATAGTCGGGGTCGCCCTCGACGACTGGTCGGTGGCCACCCTGCGTGATCATGCCCGGCAGGCGATCGAGGATGGTGGCGAGTCGATCGACGAGGACGTGTTCGCGCGATTCGCCAAACGGCTGACGATGGTGTCGGGTGACTTCGCGGATGCGAAAACCTATGAGCGCGTGGCCAAGGCGATCGAAGGCAAGCACACGCCGGTGTTCTACCTCGAGATCCCGCCGTCGTTGTTCGGCCGCGTCGTCGAGGGCCTGTCGGGCGCGGACCTCACCACGAACGCCCGGGTGGTGGTGGAAAAACCCTTCGGCCACGACTTGGCGTCGGCCCGTGCGCTCAACGACTCGCTGCGGGCGGTGCTTGAGGAGTGGCAGATCTTTCGCATCGACCACTTCCTTGGCAAGGAACCGGCGATGGACATCATGTTTCTTCGGTTCGCCAACTCGGTCTTCGAACCGCTGTGGAACCGCGACAGGATCCAGTGCGTGCAGATCACGATGGCCGAGAACTTCGGGGTGGACGACCGGGGCAGCTTCTACGACCCCGTCGGGGCGCTGCGTGACGTCGTGCAGAACCATCTGTTGCAGCTGATCGGGCTGTTCGCCGCGGAAGCGCCGAGCGTCGCAGGCGCCGACGGGCTGCGCGACAAGCGGGTGGAGGTGTTCCGCGCGATGCCCTCAGTGGATCCCGCTCACTACGTGCGCGGTCAGTACGACGGGTATCGAAACATCAAAGGGGTGCAACCGGACTCGCAGACCGAGACCTTCTCCGCGCTGCGGCTTGACATCGACAACTGGCGCTGGTCGGGGGTGCCGTTCTTCCTGCGCGCGGGCAAGGCCCTGCCGGTGCGGGCCACCGAGATCCGGGTCATCTTCAAGCGGCCGCCCAAGCTGCCGATCACCACGCTGATTCCCGATCCCAACGAGCTCGTGCTGCGCATCGATCCAAAGCCGGGTACCGACTTGATCATTCAGGCCAAGGAACCCGGCGCGAACCGTACCCGCACCGTGGACCTGTCGCTGATCTTCGCCGAGGAACTGGGGGAGGCGCCCGAACCCTATGAGCGGCTACTCAGCGACGCGATGTGCGGCGACTCCAGCCAGTTCGCCAGGGAGGACGGCGTCGAGGAGACGTGGCGCATCGTGCAGCCGCTGCTCGATGCGCCACCGCCGGTGCAGCCCTACAAGTCGGGATCGTGGGGGCCGCCCGATGCGGCCAAACTCCTTGCCGGGCACCCGGGTTGGCGCGAACCCTGGCTGGATTCCGGGCCGTCGCCGACAGGCGAGTAACTGCGTCTGCTGCCGAAAATAGTTCCGCACAGTGCTTTTCGGCTTGAGTGGTGCGCGTCAACTCAGGTCGGCGGACAGCGCCTTGCCCACGCTCGTCAGCAGCGGCACCGCCAGTTCGATGAGCTCGTCGGTCACGCGGCCTGCCGGGCCGGAGATCGAAATGGCCAGACGAGACGACGTGTCGGGGATCGCCACCGCGACGCAGCGCACGCCGGTCTCTTGCTCGCCCTCGTCGATGGCGTAGCCGTGGTCGGCGGACCAGGCGAGCTGGGCGGCGAACTCGTCGGGGTCGGTGACGGTGGTGTCGGTGTGGCGCTGCATGCCCGAACGCTTGAGGATCTCGCGCACCTCGTCGATCGGCATGGTGGCCATGATCGCCTTGCCGACGGCGGTGCAGTGGGGCTCGACCCGGCGGCCCACCTCGGTGAACATCCGCATAGAGTGCCGCGACGGCGCCTGCGCGACGTACACAATCTCGTCGCCGTCGAGCATCGCCAGGTTCGCCGACTCACCAAGTTCGTCGACGAGTCTGGCCAGGTGTTGGCGCGCCCAGACGCTGAGCATCTTCGAGGAGGCGTCGCCGAGCCGGATCAGTCGAGGGCCGAGCACGTATTGGCGCGATGACTCCTGGCGGATGTAACCGAGATCGACCAGCGTCCGCAGCAGGCGGTGGATGGTCGGAAGGGGAAGGCCGGACTGGTTCGCGAGCTGGGAGAGCCCGAGGGTGCCGCCCGCGTCGGCCATCAGCTCCAGCAGCGCGAAGGCGCGCTCGATTGACTGCACCGACCCGGAGCGAGTCTTGGTTTCGGACACCGTGTCGGCCATGGCGTGATCCTCCGTTTTCGTATGACGGAAGTTTAGTCATCACCCACATCGACACCTTGACAACAGGGTGTGAGGGAGGTCACCATGGATTGCAGCCAAAATGGAATTTTACTTTCGCGATACGGAAATAACATTTCAACCGTTCCACAGTGAGTATTCCGCTGTGCGGAGAAGTGATCGGGACCTCAGCAAGGGAGCAGGCATGGGCATCGCCCTCGGACCAAACCAGTATGGGAAGGCAGAGAACCGGATCTTGCGGGTCTATCGCGACACCGACCGGCACGAGATCCGCGATCTGAACGTGTCGACTTCGTTGCGTGGCGACTTCAGCGAGGCGCACATCACCGGCGACCAGGGCGACGTGCTGCCCACGGACACGCAGAAGAACACCGCCTTCGCATTCGCCAAGGAAAAGGGCATCACCTCCCCCGAGCAGTTCGGGCTCGTCCTCGGCGCCCACTTCCTCGACGTCACCCCGAAGGCGAATGCGTCCCGGATCGGGATCGAAGAGTATGCCTGGGAGCGCATCGAAGTGGACGGCACCGGCCACGACCACTCCTTTGTCCGGCGCGGCCCAGAGGTGCGCACCTCGGTGGTCACGACCGATGACAGCACGGGCGAGCGCCGGGTCTGGGTCGTCTCCGGCGTGCAGGATCTCGTCATCCTCAAGTCGACCGGGTCGGGCTTCAAGGGCTTCCTCAAGGACGAGTACACGACGCTGCAGGAGACCGAGGACCGGATCATGGCCACCTCGCTGACCGCGCGGTGGCGCTACGAGCACACCAACGTCGACGACTGGAACAAGACCTACGACGACATCAAGCGCACCTTGCTCGAGGTGTTCGCGAGCGAGTACTCCGAGGCCCTCCAGCAGACGCTGTACCTGATGGGCGAGGCAGTGCTCAAAGCGCGCCCGGAGGTGGCCGAGATCAAATTTTCGGCACCCAACAAACACCACTTTGTGGTCGACTTATCCCCGTTCGGCGTGGAGAACAACAACGAAGTCTTCATCGCCGCCGACCGGCCCTACGGGCTCATCGAGGCCTCTGTCGTGCGCGAGGGCGGTTCCAATCCCGGAGACGCCTGGTTGAACACCCCCGGTTTCTGCTAAAGGACGGCACCCGTGACCAAATCCACCTCCGCGACCATCGACAAACCGCGTCCGAAGAAGCACCCGGTCGACGAGATCCTGCCGGTCCCGAAACTCGCGGTCTACGGCTTCCAACACGTGCTGGCCTTCTACGCCGGCGCGGTGATCGTCCCCATCCTGCTGGCGAACTCGATCGGGCTGACCACCGAGCAGCTCATCCACCTGATCAACGCCGACCTGTTCACCTGCGGCATCGCCTCGATCATTCAGTCGGTGGGGTTCTGGAAGATCGGGGTGCGGCTGCCGCTGCTGCAAGGGGTGACCTTCACCGCGGTCTCCCCCATGATCGCCATCGGGATGGCCGCGGGCGGCGGGACCGACGGGCTGCTGGTGATCTACGGCGCGGTCATCGTGGCCGGGCTGTTCACCTTCCTGATCGCCCCGTTCTTCTCCAAGCTGATCCGCTTCTTCCCGCCGGTGGTGACCGGGTCGGTGATCACGATCATCGGTCTCGCACTACTGCCGGTGGCGGCGGCGGATGCGGCAGGCGGGGCCGGGCCGACGCTCGACCCGACCAGCGGCAAGAACCTGGCCTACGCGCTGGGCACCCTGGCCCTGATCGTCCTCATCCAGCGCGTGTTCAAAGGCTTCATGGCCACGGTCGCGGTGCTGATCGGCCTGGTCGTCGGCACGCTGGTGGCCTTCATCCTTGGCGACGCCCACTTCGACGCGGTGGTCACCTCGTCCTGGTTCGGCGTGACCACGCCGTTCTACTTCGGCTGGCCCAAGTTCGCGCTGGCCGCCATCGTCTCGATGATCGTGGTAATGCTGATCACCGCCGTCGAGACCACCGGTGACGTGTTCGCCACCGGCGAGATCGTGGAGAAGCGCATCGTGCGCGAGGACATCGCCCGCGCGCTGCGCGCCGACGGCCTGGCCACCACGATCGGCGGCGTGCTGAACTCGTTCCCGTACACCTGCTTCGCCGAGAACGTCGGCCTGGTCCGGCTGACCCGGGTGAAGAGTCGCTACGTGGTGGCCACGGCCGGGGTGATCATGATCATCCTCGGGATGCTGCCAAAGGCGGCGGCGATCGTGGCCGGCATCCCGCACCCGGTGCTCGGCGGGGCCGCCCTGGCCATGTTCGCCACGGTGGCGGTGGTCGGCTTCCAGACCCTTTCCCGGGTGGACTTCCACGACCATCGCAACGTGGTCATCGTGGCCACCAGCGTGGGCCTGGCCATGTACGTGACTGCCCAGCCCGACGTGGCCAAGGCGGTGCCGGAATGGGCGCAGATCATTCTTGGCAGCGGGATCACGCTGGGCAGCATCACCGCGATCGGGCTCAACTTGGTGTTCCACCACATCGGCAGGGGCCGCGGCCCGGCCGTGGCCGGTACACCCGGCCGTGGTCTGGTGCGGCTGGACCAGGTGAACAACATGTCGTCCGAGGAGTTCGTCCGCACCTTCTCCGGGCTCTTCCAGGGCCCGGACTGGATGGTTGAGCGGGCCTACGCCCGGCGCCCGTTCACCGACACCACCGATCTGCGCCGGTCCTTTCAGGAGGCGTTGTTCGCAGCCACTCCGGAGGAGCAGACGCAGCTCATCAGCGCCTATCCCGATCTCGGGGCGGTGTCGGTGGCTATGGGCGAGGAGGGTGACGACTCCGAGTCCGACCAGTCAGTGCTCGGGTTGACCCGGCTCGCCGAGCAGGAGCACGAGGAGCTGGCGTCGCTGACCAAGGGATACCGGGACCGATTCGGCTTCACGCTGATCATGGCCGTACGCGACCACGACAACATCGACCAGCTGCTGCGGCACGGCTGGGAGCGGCTGAACAACTCGCCGACCCAGGAACATGCGGCCGCGTTGATCGAGATAGCGAAGATCGCCACGCACCGGTTCGACCGGCTGGTGGCCGACGCGAACCCGATCCATTCCGCCCGCAGTCGGCATCTCGACACATAGATAGGAATCCACATGACTGGTCGACGCAGCGCGGTCTCCGTCGACGGATTCAACGCACTGCCGGCGGCGGAGGTGACGCGGCGGCTGCTGACCTGCCTGAACGTGCCCCGCTGGGCCGCGGAGGTGGCCGGCGGGAGGCCGTACACGGACTACGCCACGCTCGCCGCCCAGGCCGAGGAGTTCGCAGCCCTGCTGTCTGACACCGAGCTTTCCGCCGCACTGGACGGCCACCCCCGGATCGGGGAGCGGGCCGGCGACGGACACGACGCGGAGTTCTCCGCCCGGGAGCAGGGGCAGGTGGACCGCCGCGATGCGGCGGTGATGGCCGCGCTGGCCGAGGGCAACCGGGAGTACGAGCAGCGGTTCGGCCGGGTCTTTCTGATTCGGGCCGCCAGCCGCAGCTCGAGCGAGATCCTGGCCGAGCTGCGCCGCCGGCTGGGCAATGACGACGAGACTGAGCGGGCCGAGACGGTCGATGCGCTGCGCGAGATCGCCCTGCTCCGGCTGAAGGATGTGATGTAGGTGGGAACCCTGAGCACGCATGTGCTCGACACAAGCGTGGGTCGGGCGGCCAAGGGCATCGCGGTCGTGCTGGAGCATGGCGGCGTACGCGTCGGCGAGGGGGTCACAGACGCAGACGGCCGCATCGGCTCGATCGGGCCGGACCGGCTCGGGGCAGGCGACTACACGCTGCGCTTTGACACCGGTAGCTACTTCGCCGCGGCCGGCCGTGACTGCTTCTATCCGGAAGTGGTCGTGGTGTTCACGATCGCCGACCCGGACCAGCACTATCACGTCCCGGTGCTGCTGAACCCCTTCGGCTACGGGACCTACCGTGGCACCTGAGCGCAGAATCCTTGACGGCGCCACCGTCGTGACGATGGACGGCGCCCGCACCGAGCACGCCGCGGGGTACGTGGTGGTCGAGAACGGCCGGATCGCGGCGGTCGGCGCTGGCCGGGCGCCTGCGGCGCTGGACGGTCCACGCATCGACGTGACCGGCTGCCTGGTCACCCCGGGGCTGGTGAACACCCACCACCATCTCTACCAATGGGTGACCCGGGGACTCGCTGTTGACGAGGGTCTTTTCGGCTGGCTGACAACGCTGTACCCGGTGTGGGGCGGCCTCGACGAGGACATCGTCGGCGCCGCCGCGACGGCGGGGCTGGCCTGGCTGGCCCGCACGGGCTGCACCACCTCCGCCGACCACCACTACGTCTTCCCGGTCGACGGCGGGGACGTGCTGGGCGCCGAGATCTCCGCGGCCCGCCGGGTCGGCCTGCGCTTCATGCCGACCCGCGGTTCGATGGACCTCGGCCGGCGCGACGGCGGGCTGCCGCCGGACCACGTAGTCGAGGACATCGACACCATCCTGGCCGCGAGTGTTGCTGCCATCGACGCTTACCACGACCAGGGCCCGGACTCCATGCTTCGGATCGGGTTGGCTCCTTGCTCGCCGTTCTCGGTGACCGGGGACTTGCTGCGGCAGGCCGCCGCGCTGGCGCGGGACAAGGGCGTGCGACTGCACACCCACCTCGCGGAAACCCTGGACGAGGAGGAGTTCTGTCGGGAGCGCTTCGGCCGCACCCCGGTGGAGTACATGGAGGCGCTGGACTGGCTGGGCGACGACGTATGGCTGGCCCACGGCATCCACTTCGACGACCCGGCCATCAAGAAGCTGGCCGCCGCCGGCACCGGCGTCGCGCACTGCCCATCGTCCAACGCCCGGCTCGGCGCGGGTATCGCCCGCACCGCCGACCTGTGCGCGGCCGGGGTACCGGTCGGCCTCGGCGTGGACGGTGCGGCCAGCAATGAGGCCTGCTCGCTGATCGAGGAGGCCCGCCACGCCCTGCTGTTCGCCCGCGCCCGCGGCGGCCCGCAGGCGATGGCGGTACGGGATGCGTTGGAGCTCAGCACAATTGGCGGTGCCCGGCTGCTCGGTTGGGACGACCAGATCGGCTCGCTGGAGCCGGGTAAGCAGGCCGACGTCGCGGTGTGGCGGCTCGACGGTTTGGCGCACGCCGACGTCGCCGACCCGGTGGCGGCGCTGGTGCTCGGTGCGGCCCCGCCGCTGGAGCTGCTGCTGGTCGGCGGCGAAACGATAGTCGAGCGGGACCGCGTGGTCACCGTCGACGAGCATCAAATCACCGAATCCGCGGTGCGCGCGCACCGGTCCTTGCTGGCCCGCGCGAGTACCGTCGGCATCAGGAAAGGGACGGCGTTATGACGACACCTTCGGTCATGGTCAACGGCGAGCAGCGCCAGGTGGTCGACATCGAGCCGCATGTCACCGCCCTGGACTGGCTGCGCGACCAAGGGTTGACCGGCGCCAAGGAAGGCTGTGCGGAAGGCGAATGCGGCGCTTGCTCGGTGCTGGTGGCTCGGCCCGACGGCGACGGCCACACCCGCTGGATCGCGCTGAACGCGTGCCTGGTGCCGGTGCTCGCGCTGGACGGCCAGGAAGTGGTCACCGCGGAGGGACTCGGCGCACCGGGCGCGCTACATCCGGTGCAGCGAGAGATGGCGTACCGCGGCGGATCCCAATGCGGTTACTGCACACCGGGTTTCATCTGTTCGATGGCCGCAGAGTACTACCGGCCTGATCGCACCCGGGCCGCCAGCGGCAACGGGCAGGCCGCCGACGATCACGAGCGCGGGCCGAACGGATTCGACTTGCACGCGCTGAGCGGAAACCTGTGCCGCTGCACCGGTTACCGCCCGATCCGCGACGCCGCGTACGCCCTCGACGCCCCGCCCGCAGACGACGCGTTGGCCCGGCGCTGCGCGGCGGCCCCGCCCGCCGTGGTGGCAACCCATGTGCGAGCCGGCGACGCCGAATTCGTCCGGCCCGCCGACCTTTCCGAGGCGGTCACATTGCTGGCGGAGCGGCCGGACGCGACCGTGATCGCCGGGTGCACCGACTGGGGCGTCGAGGTGAACCTGCGTGGTACCCGGGCCCCGTTCGTGGTGGCCGTGGACCGGCTGCCCGAGCTGCGCACGTTCGACGTCCGCGCTGACGTGATCGAGATCGGCGCCGCGCTCACCCTGTCGGAGGCCGAGCGGTTACTCGACGGGCGGATCCCGCTGCTGGACCAACTCTGGCCGCAGTTCGCGTCCCGGCTGATCCGCAACGGGGCCACGCTCGGCGGCAACCTCGGCACCGGCTCCCCGATCGGCGACGCTCCGCCCGCACTGCTGGCCCTCGAGGCGACGCTCGTGCTGGCCGAGGCCGACGGCGAACGCGAGGTCCCGTTGGCCGATTACTTCACCGGCTACCGGACGTCGGTGCGGCGGGCGGGCGAGCTTATCCGGGCCGTGCGGATCCCGCTGCCGTTGGCGCCGACGGTCGCGTTCCACAAGATCGCCAAGCGCAGGTTCGATGACATCTCGAGCGTCGCAGTGGCTTTCGCGGTACACGTCGCGGGTGGCGTTGTCGAAAGGGTGGCCATCGGGATCGGTGGGGTGGCGGCCACCCCGATCCGGGCAACGGCCACTGAAGACGCGTTGCGCGGGCGCCCGTGGACGGCCGACACCGCGCGGTACGCCGCTGCGGTGCTCGGTCGCGAAGGCACCCCGATCGACGATCACCGGGCCAGCGCCGCCTTCCGGGTGGCGATGCTCGAGCAGTCGCTCCTCAAGTTCCACGCCGAATCCGGACGACAGGAGGCGATGACGTCATGAGTGAACTCAGCACCCGCCCGCCGCGATCGGTGGTCGGCGTCGAAATGCCGCACGAGAGTGCCGATCTTCACGTCACCGGGCTTGCGCTGTACACCGACGATCTGGTCAGCCGATACCCGGGTGTGCTGCACGCCTATCCGGTGCAGGCCCCGCACGCCCACGCTACGGTGCGCTCGCTTGACCCCGCGCCCGCATTGGCGGTGCCCGGGGTGGTGTACGTGCTCACCGCCGACGACGTGCCAGGGGTGAACGACGCCGGTGTGAAGCACGACGAGCCGCTATTCCCCAGCGAGGTCATGTATTTCGGGCACCCGGTGTGTTGGGTGCTCGGCGAGACATTGGAGGCGGCGCGGGTCGGGGCGACCAAGGTCGCCGTCGACTATGACCCGTTGCCGTCGTTGATCACCATCAAGGAGGCCATCGCCGCAGAGAGCTTCCAGGGCGCGCGCCCGACGGTGCGCCGCGGTGACCCTGAGGCGGCTTTCGCTGATTGCGTGCACGTCTTCGAAGGCGAATTCGAGTTCGCCGGGCAGGAGCATTTCTACCTGGAGACCAACGCCGCGCTGGCCACCATCGACGAGAACGGGCAGATCTTCGTCCAGTCCTCGACGCAGCATCCGACCGAAACCCAGGACATCGTCTCGCATGTGCTGGGCAAGCCGTACCACGAGGTGACCGTGCAGTGCCTGCGCATGGGTGGCGGATTCGGCGGCAAGGAGATGCAGCCGCACGGCTATGCGGCCATCGCTGCGCTGGGGGCCATCACCACCGGGCGCCCAGTTCGGCTGCGGTTTAACCGAACTCAGGACATCACCATCTCCGGTAAGCGGCACGGCTTCCACGCGCTGTGGAAGGCCGGCTTCGCTGCGAACGGCACGATCCAGGCGTTGACCGCGACTCTGACAGCGGACGGCGGCTGGAGCCTTGACCTGTCCGAGCCTGTGCAGGGCCGCGCCCTCTGCCACATCGACAATGCGTACTGGATTCCCAATATCGAGGTGCATGGGCGAATCTCCAAGACCAACAAGACATCTCAGACCGCGTTCCGTGGGTTCGGCGGTCCGCAGGGCATGCTGGTGATCGAGAATATCCTCGGCCAGTGCGCGCCCGCGCTCGGCATCAGTGCACGCGAACTGCGCAGGCGCAACTTCTACACGGCCGGGCAGACCACACCGTACGGCCAAGAGGTGCGCCACCCCGAGCGCCTCGAGCGGGCCTGGAACCAGGTGCTGGAGACCGGCGATGTGGATCGGCGGCTGGTCGAGATCGAGGCGTTCAACGCCACCCACGAGCACACCAAGCGGGGTCTGGCCATAACCCCGGTCAAGTTCGGCATCTCGTTCAACCTGACCGCGTTCAACCAAGCCGGCGCGTTGGTGCACGTGTACAAGGACGGCTCGGTGCTGATCAACCACGGCGGCACCGAGATGGGACAGGGCCTGCACACCAAGATGCTGCAAGTCGCGGCGACTGCGCTCGGCGTACCGCTGTCGACCGTGCGGCTGGCCCCGACCCGCACCGACAAAGTGCCCAATACCTCGGCCACTGCGGCCAGCTCGGGCGCCGACCTGAACGGCGGCGCGGTGAAGAACGCCTGCGAGCAGATCAAGGCCCGGCTCGCCGAGGTAGCCGCAGAAGAGCTCGGCGGGGTGCACCCGGCCGACGTCCGGTTCGTCGACGGCAAGGTGACCGGGCTGGCGACGACTGACCGCGAGCTGATGTTCACCGAGGTGGTGCACCTCGCCTACCACCAGCGGGTGCAGCTGTGGGCCGCCGGCTTCTACCGCACCGCGGGCCTGCACTGGGACGCCAAGAAGATGCGGGGCTCGCCGTTCAAGTACTTCGCCTACGGGGTGGCGGCAAGCGAGGTGGAGGTCGACGGGTTCACCGGGGCCTACCGGCTGCGCCGGGTGGACATCGTGCACGACGTGGGGGACAGCCTGTCCCCGCTGGTCGACCTTGGCCAGGTCGAGGGCGGGTTCGTGCAGGGTGCTGGCTGGCTGACCCTCGAAGACCTGCGCTGGGACACCGGCGACGGTCCGTCACGCGGCCGGTTGGCCACCCAGGCGGCCAGCACTTACAAGCTGCCCAGCTTCTCGGAGATGCCCGAAGTGTTCAACGTGACGCTGCTGGAGAAGGCGCACGAGGACGGTGCGGTGTATGGGTCGAAGGCGGTCGGCGAGCCGCCGTTGATGCTGGCCTTCAGCGTGCGCGAGGCACTACGCGAGGCGGTCGCCGCGTTCGGCCCCAGCGGACACTGCGTCGAGCTGGGTTGCCCGTCAACTCCCGAACAGGTGTTCTGGGCCGTCCAGCGCGCCCGTGCGGCCGTCGAGGCGCAGGCCGTCCCGATTGGTGGAGGCGCATGAGATGCACTGGCTGAGCGCGACGGCGCGGCTTCGTGAGCAGCGGGTGCCTGGGGTGCTGGTGACCGTGCAGGCGGTGCGCGGCCACGCGCCGCGGGAGGCGGGCGCGAAGATGGTGGTGTCCGCGACGGACTGCTGGGGCACCATCGGAGGCGGAAACCTGGAGGAGTCGGCGCTGCTCGCGGCACGAGAGCTGTTGGCCGACAGTAGCCGCGAACCAGAAACGCGCACTTGGGGTTTGACCGAGCAGGCACCCGCTCAGCATGGCGTGCAGTGCTGCGGGGGCGAGGTGACTGTGCTGTTCGAGCCGCTACCAGCGGTGCCCGCGGTGGCGATCTTCGGGATGGGCCACGTCGGCCGCGAGCTGGCGCGGATCCTGGCCCGCCACGACATCGAGCTGCATCTGGTCGACTCCAGGGCGCGGTATGTCGAGCCGGAGCGCGTTTCGCCGCTGATCGCGGATGCGGAGGCCCGGGTGCACACCCACCATGCGGTGGTACCGGAACTGGTGCTCGGGGAGCTGCCGGCCAGCTGCCACGTGGTGCTGATGACCCATGACCACGCCGAGGACGCGGCGCTGTGTGACGCCGCGCTGCGCTGCGGGCACCTGGGCTCGGTCGGCCTGATCGGGTCGTCGGCGAAGTGGCGAAGGTTCGCCAAACGGTTGAGCGAGGAAGGGCACGACGATGCGGCGCTCGCTCGCATCACCACCCCGATCGGGCTTCCCGGCATCAGCGGGAAGGAGCCGGCGACGATCGCCGTGAGCGTGGCCGCCGACCTGCTGTTGCGGTTCCAGCGTGAGCGTGAGGTCAGTATCAAGGCCGCGGAGGCGGCCCGGTGACGATCTATCGCGGAACGGTGCTTGACACCCCGGAGTCACCGTTCGCCGGCGGGCTGCTGCGCGCGGAGGTCGACGCGGGGATCGCGGTGGTCGACGGCGTGATCACCGACCGGGGGCCGTTCGGTCGGGTTCGCGCGGCGCAACCGGATGCCGAGGTCGTCGACCTGACCGGCGGCATGGTGCTGCCCGGTCTGGTGGACACCCACGTGCACTACCCCCAGGTGTATGTGATCGGCGCGCTGGGCATGCCGCTGCTGGACTGGCTGGAGCGCAGTGCGCTGCCAGAGGAGGCCAAGATGGCCGACGTCGACTACGCGCACACCCTGGCCGCCGACTTCGTCGACGGGCTGATTAGGGCAGGAACCACAACCGCGCTGGTGTTCGGGGCGCATTACGCGTCCGCGGTGGACTGCCTTTTCGAGCGGGCGGCGGCCGCCGGCGTCCGGGTCACTTCCGGGCTGGTGGTGAGCGACCGGCTGCTGCGCGAGGATCTGCTGACCACCTCCGAGCAGGCGCACGCGGACGGGCTGGCGCTGGCCGGCCGCTGGCACCACAAGGACCGGTTGCGATACGCCGTGACGCCGCGGTTCTCGCTGTCGACGAGCGGTGCGATGCTGGAATCCTGCGCGGCGTTGCTGCGGGACGTCGAAGGGGCAGTGTTCACGTCGCATGTCAACGAGAACATCGCAGAGGTCGACGCCGTGCGCGCGCAGTTCCCCGAATGCAATTCGTACGTGGACACCTATGTCCGCTACGGGCTGCTGGGGCGGCGCAGCGTGCTGGCCCACAACGTGCACGCAGGCGATCACGAGCTGGAGCAGCTGGCGGCGGCCGATGCGAGCGTGGCGCACTGCCCGTCGTCGAACAGTGCGCTGGGCAGTGGACTGTTCCCGTTGCGCCGGCACGTCGAGCATGGGGTGCGGGTGGCGCTGGGCACCGACGTGGGCGCCGGCACCAGCTTCTCGTTGCTGCGTGAAGGCCTGCAGTCCTACTTCGTGCAAACACTGCTCGGGGCCGGCGGGCTGCCGCTTACCGCGGCGCACATGCTGTACCTGGCCACCGCGGCTGGCGCCGCCGCGCTGGAGATGACCGACGAGGTCGGTGACCTCTCGGTGGGCAAACAGTTCGACGCAGTCTGGGTCGGCCCGCAACCCGGCAGCACGCTGGATGTGGTGCTCAAACACGCGGCCGATCCCGACGACGCCCTGGCCAAGGTGTTCGCACTAGCCGAGCCGTCCGATATGCGCGGGGTCTGGGTGAGCGGTGATCGGCTGCGATGAGAACGGCGGGGCCAGACATGCGAATGTTATTCCGGAATATGGAATTAACTCTTTCTGAAGGGAGTCTTCGCTGAAATGGCGGAGTTGTTTTGCAACGGAGGCGCCATGCGTGGCGGCAACCTCTATCAGAATGTCGCGCAACACCGTTTCCTTGGCACGGTGAAAACCGCACCGAAGTATCGATTCTTCTCCGTGCGCGATGAGTTCCCGGCATTGCTGCTGAGCGAGGACGCCGGCGCCGAGATCGAGGGTGAACTCTATGACGTGCCCTTGGACAACATCCGCACCGATTTCTTGCCCGCAGAACCCGCGGAGCTGGAGCTCACGGTGGTCGAACTCGCCGACGGGCGGTCGGTCCTTGCAGTCGCGCTGCGACCGGGACTGGTCGATTCCATCGCCGACCAACTCACCGAGATCACCGAAGAGGGCAGCTGGCGCAAGTACCGCGGCCTACCCGAACCCGCCTGAGCCGAAACGTACGAAAGACTCGACGTCTCGGTTGAATGGGAAAGCGCCTGGGTCCCAAGGCGTTCAACGTCTGCTTCCTGGACGCGGCCGAGCTCGGCAGCTCGTCGCGTCGACCAGGACATGCTGGCTGGCGTCGGGCACTTTTTCGCCTTAACTCTTGACAATCAGTGTGATGGCGGCCACACTATCAACAATCGGAAATAAATATCCGTAATACGGAAAACCTTAGGGACGACTCCCTGGTTTCAGGAGCGCAGACGTGAAGATTCTCGTCGTCAACGTCAACACCACCGCGAGCATGACCGACGCGATCGCCGCGTCGGCGCGCTCGGTGGCCGCGCCCGGCACCGAGATCATAGGCCTCACACCGGCTTTCGGCGCCGAATCGGTCGAGGGCAACTTCGAGAGCTATCTCGCCGCGGTCGGGGTGATGGACGTCGTCACCCGCTACGAGGGGGAGTACCACGCGGTGGTGCAGGCCGGATTCGGCGAGCATGGCCGCGAGGGTCTGCAGGAATTGTGCGACGTACCGGTCATCGACATCACCGAGGCCGCTGGCCACGTCGCGTCCCTGCTCGGCCACAAGTACTCCGTCGTCACGACGCTCGACCGCACGGTCCCGCTTATCGAGGACCGGCTCAAGCTCGCCGGGCTCTTCGCTCGGTGCGCATCGGTGCGATCCAGCGGCATGTCGGTCCTCGAGCTCGAGGACCGACCGGAGGACGCGGTGAAGGCGATCGTCGCCGAGGCCGAACTCGCCGTCACGCAGGACGGCGCCGAGGTCATCTGCCTGGGCTGCGGCGGCATGGCGGGTCTCGACGAGGCCGTCGCCGCAGCCACTTCAGTACCCGTCGTCGACGGCGTCACCGCCGCTGTCAAGCTCGCCGAGGCCCTGGTCGGGCTCGGCCTAACCACCAGCAAGACAAGGACTTTCGCCTCTCCGCGCCAGAAGCGCATCAGCGGCTGGCCCCTGTCACCCGGCACCAACCGGTGATTCACCCTTCACGACTGGAGAGAATTACGATGCCAATCCAAGAGTTTGACCCCGTTGCGCTGGCAACTCAGGACCCGGAAGGGCGTCTGTACAACGAGGACCTCAAGCCCGCAGAGCCCCATGAACGCAAATGGTCGACCTACAGCCTGTTCTCGCTGTGGATGAACGACGCGCACAACGCGGGCAACTACACGTTCGCGGCCGGCCTGTTCCTGATGGGCCTGAGCCCGATTCAGGTGACGCTCGGCATCCTCGGTGGCGCGCTGATCATCTTCGGCGGCTGCTGTATGTCGGGCTTCATGGGTCACGACACCGGCGCGCCCTATCCAGTGGTATCCCGCATGTCGTGGGGCATCTGGGGCGCCAACTTCCCGGCGCTGGTGCGCGGCGCGGTGGCGATCGCGTGGTACGGCATTCAGACGTTCCTCGCGTCCATTGCACTCAAAGTCCTTCTACTGCACTTCTTTCCCGGCCTACAGGGGATGGCCGAGATCCGCGTGCTCGGGCTCGATCTGGTCGGCTGGACCGGATTCCTGATCCTGTGGGCCATCCAGATGGTGATCGTGGCCAAGGGCATGGAGGCGGTCCGACACTTCCAGGGCTGGGCTGGTCCGGCCATCTGGGTGGTGATGATCGCACTCGCGGTCTGGATGCTGTCGGAGGCGAACTGGAACATCTCCTGGACGCAGGGCGGCGGTGACGCGATTCTCTCGACAGGCGAACAGGTTTACCAGACCATCGCAGCCGTCGGCTTGACTGTCGGCGTGCTCGCTACGCTGATGCTCAACTTCTCCGACTTCGCACGCTTCGCTCCGTCCCGTGCCTCCGTGGTCAAGGGAAATGCATGGGGCCTGCCGTTCAACTGGACCGCCTTCGCGCTGACGTCGGTGATCGTCTCGGCCGCCTCGGTTGCGGTGTACGGCGAGGCCGTGCTCGACCCTGCCGAGCTGCTGGAGAAGGTCGACAGCGACATCATCATGCTGTTGGGCAGCGCTGTCTTCGTCATCGCCACCATCGGCGTGAACATCGTCGCGAACTTCGTGTCCGCCGCATACGACATCTCCAACGTGAACCCGAAGAGGATCAGCTTCCGCAAGGGCGGCATCATCACGTCCATCCTGGCGCTGGTCTCGATGCCGTGGAATCTCTACAACAGCCCCGATGTGATCGCCTACTTCCTCGGCGGCCTCGGCGCGCTGCTCGGCCCGTTCTTCGGCATCCTGGCGCTGGACTACTTCTGGTATCGCAAGGGCCGCTTCAGCATTCCGGACCTGTACCTGCCGACCCCAGCATCGCAGTACTACTACCGCAACGGCGTCAACCCGCAGGCCGTCATCGCGTTCCTGCCGTCCGCCGCGATCGCGCTCGTGCTGGCATTGGTGCCAGTGTTCGGAAAGGTCGCGCCGTTCGGATGGTTCATCGGTGCCTCCCTCGGTGCGATCGCATACTTCATCGTCACCCGCGGCCGGCCTCTTGTCGCCGCGCCGGTGCAGCAGGAGACGGCTGTTCCCATGCAGAAAGCCGCTGACTAATAGCAGCAGAAAGTAGCGGGTCGGCTCTTGACGCGACCCGCTGGGCCGACTTAGGCTTTCATCATTAGGAAAAAGATTTCCGTAATACGGAAAGGGAACATATGAGTCACGAGCTGCCCTACGAGGTGAACTGCTCAATCCTGTTCACCGAGCTGCCCCTCCTCGAGCGCCCAGCCGCCGCCAAGCAGGCCGGCTTCGACGGCGTGGAGTTCTGGTGGCCGTTCACGCAGGCGGTGCCCGGCGACAAAGACATCGACGCGTTCGTGGCCGCCATCCGCGACGCGGGCGTGCAGCTGGTGGGCCTGAACTTCTTCGCAGGCGATATGCCAGGCGGCGATCGCGGCCTGGTGTCGTGGCCCGCGCGTGCCGCGGAGTTCCGCGACAACATCGACGTCACGGTCGGCATCGGAGAACGGCTGGGGTGCAAGGCATTCAACGCGCTCTACGGCAACCGCGTCGAGGATTCCTCGCCCGCCGAGCAGGACGAACTCGGCGCCGAGAACCTGGCATTGGCAGCCAAGGGGGCCGCCAGGATCGGTGGCACCGTGCTGGTGGAGCCGGTCAGCGGGGCGTCGGCATACCCACTGTTGACCGCCGCCGACGCGCTTGCGGTGATCGGCAGGGCCGGCGAGCCCAACATCGGCCTGCTCGCCGACCTCTACCACCTGGCGGTCAACGGCGACGACGTCGACAAGGTCATCGCCAACCACACCGACCGGGTCGGCCATGTGCAGATCGCCGACGCCCCCGGCCGCAACGAGCCCGGCACCGGGTCGCTGCCGCTGATGCGACAGCTCGCCGACCTGGAGGCCGCCGGCTACCGCGGCTGGGTCGGTCTCGAATACAAGCCTTCCGGCGCATCCGCCGACAGCTTCGGCTGGATCGAGAACAAGGAGTCCAACGCATGACGAATATCGCCTTCATCGGCCTTGGCATCATGGGCAGTCCGATGGCGGTCCACCTCGCCAGGGCCGGCCACCAGGTGGCGGGCTACAACCGCAGCCCCGACAAAACCGCACCCTTGATCGCAGAAGGCGGTCGTGCCGCGGAGTCGATCGCCGACGCCGTGCGCGACGCCGAGGTGGTCTGCGTGATGGTGCCCGACTCGCCCGACGTCCTCGACGTGCTCACCGGTGAGGACGGGGTCTTCGACAACGCGAAGCCAGGCACGTTGGTTGTCGACTTCTCCAGCATCCGGCCCGACGTCACAAGCCAGCTCGCGGAAAAGGCCAGCGCCAAGGGCATTCGGCTGGTCGACGCACCCGTCTCGGGTGGCGAGGCCGGCGCGATCAACGCGGCGCTGTCAATCATGGTCGGCGGCCAGGCCGACGATTTCGAGGCCGCCAAACCGTATCTGGATGTCGTGGGTAAGACGGTCGTGCACGTCGGCCCCAACGGGGCGGGCCAGACGGTGAAGGCGGCCAACCAGCTGATTGTGGCCGCCAACATCCAGGCGCTCGCAGAAGCGGTCGTCTTCCTCGAGGCGTACGGCGTTGACACCGACGCCGCGCTCGAGGTGCTCGGCGGCGGGCTTGCGGGCTCCAAGGTGCTGGATCAGAAGAAGCAGAACATGCTCGACCACAGTTTCGAGCCCGGCTTCCGGATTGCGTTGCACCACAAGGATCTCGGCATCGTCACCGCGGCCGCGCGCGAGGCGGGTGTGGTCGTCCCTCTTGGCGCGCTCGTGGCCCAGCTGATGGGCAGCGCCCTCGCCAACGGCGATGGCGGACTCGACCACTCCGGCCTGCTGCGCGGGGTGGAGCGCCTGAGCGGAAGGACACAGTCATGACGAAGATGCGTGCGGTCGACGCCGCGGTGCTGATCCTGGAGAAGGAAGGCGCCACCCAGACATTCGGCCTGCCCGGCGCGGCGATCAACCCGTTCTACAGTGCGATGCGGGCGCACGGCGGGATCAAGCACGTGCTCGCCAGGCACGTCGAGGGCGCCTCGCACATGGCCGAGGGCTACACCCGCGCCAAGACGGGCAACATCGGGGTCTGCATCGGGACGTCGGGCCCCGCGGGCACCGACATGATCACCGGGCTCTACTCGGCGTCGGCCGACTCGATCCCGATCCTGTGCATCACCGGCCAGGCGCCGGTGGCCAAGCTGCACAAGGAGGACTTCCAGGCGATCAACATCGCGGACATCGCACGGCCCGTCGCCAAGTGGGCGGTCACGGTGATGGAGCCCGCGCAGGTGCCCGGCTGTTTTCAAAAAGCCTTCCAGCTGATGCGCGAGGGCCGGCCCGGCCCGGTGCTCCTGGATCTGCCGATGGACGTGCAGCTCGGCGAGATCGACTTCGACGTCGACAGCTACGAGCCACTGCCCATCAGCAGACCCGCGGCCACCCGCAAGCAGGCGGAGAAGGCGCTGACGATGATGGCCGCGTCCGAACACCCACTGATCGTGGCGGGCGGCGGCGTTGTCAACGCCGACGCGGCCGAGCTGCTGGTGGCGCTCGCCGAGATCACCGGTGTGCCCGTGGTCCCGACCCTGATGGGGTGGGGCACCATCCCCGACGACCACCCATTGATGGCAGGCATGGTCGGGCTGCAGACCTCGCACCGCTACGGCAACGCGACGATGCTGGATTCAGATTTCGTGCTCGGCATCGGCAACCGCTGGGCCAACCGGCACACCGGCGGCGTCGACACCTACACAATGGGCCGCACCTTCGTGCACGTCGACATCGAGCCGACGCAGATCGGTCGCGTCTTCGCCCCTGACTACGCGATCGTGTCAGACGCCAAGGCCGCCCTCGAGGTGCTGGTCGAGGTCGCCAAGGAGTGGTACGCCGAGGGCCGGCTGCCCGACCGCGGCGCATGGGCCGAGTCGTGCCGGGCACGCAAGCGGAACATGCTGCGCAGGACCAACTTTGACAACGTTCCGATCAAGCCGCAGCGGGTCTATCAGGAGATGAACAAGGCGTTCGGGCCCGACACCCGCTACGTCAGCACCATCGGCCTTTCCCAGATCCAGGCCGCGCAGTTGCTGCACGTGTACAAGCCGCGGCACTGGATCAACGCGGGCCAGGCCGGACCGCTTGGCTGGACCCTTCCCGCGACGCTCGGGGTCGCCACCGCCGACCCGGAGGCCACGGTCGTCGCACTGTCCGGTGACTACGACTTCCAGTTCCTGATCGAGGAACTCGCGGTCGGCGCCCAGTTCAACATCGGATATATCCACGTCGTGGTGAACAACTCCTATCTGGGTCTGATCCGTCAGGCGCAGCGCGGGTTCGATATGGACTACTGCGTGCAGCTGGCCTTCGACAACGTCAACAGCCCTGAGCTCGGTGGTTACGGCGTCGACCACGTCAAGGTGGCAGAAGGCTTTGGCTGCAAGGCGATCCGCGTCGTCGAGCCCGACGACCTGCCGTCCGCGCTGGAGCGGGCCAAGCAGCTACTTGCCGAGTTCCGGGTGCCGATCGTCGTCGAGGTGATCCTCGAACGGGTCACGAATGTGTCGATGGGCACCGAGATCGACAACGTCGTCGAGTTCGAGGAGCTGGCGCTGGTGGGCGAGGACGCCCCGACCGCCATCGCGCTGCTGGACTGAGGCCGACGATGCCCACCGTGCTGGTCGCCCCGGACAAGTTCAAGGGGTCGCTCACCGCCGCGGAGGTCGCCGACGCGGTCGCCGAGGGGATACGCCGGGCGCGGCCTGACGCCGACGTCGAACCGGTGCCCGTCGCCGACGGAGGGGAGGGCACGCTCGCGGCAGCGATCACCGCAGGTTTCGACCACGTCCCGGTCGTCGCCTCGGGGCCGACAGGCGGGCCGCTGCACACCGGATTCGCTCGCCGCGCTGAGGCGGCGGTGGTGGAGTTGGCCGACGTCGCCGGGCTGGTCCGGCTGCCCGGCGGCACACCGGCACCCCTTACCGCGTCGAGCCGAGGTGCCGGGGAGGTGCTCGCCGCGTCCATTGCGGCGGGCTGCCGCACCGTGGTGCTGGGGATCGGCGGCTCGGCAAGCACCGACGGTGGTGCCGGGCTGGTCGCGGGCCTCGGTGCGCGACTGCGCGACGCCGATGGGCGGCCGGTGCCGGACGGTGGCTCCGCGCTCGCCCGGGTGGCAAGCCTGGACCTGGCCGCGCTGCGCGAGCGGATGGCCGGAGTGCGGGTTGTCCTCGCCTGCGACGTGGACAACCCGCTGACAGGGCCGAAGGGGGCCGCGGCCGTGTACGGGCCGCAGAAGGGCGCCACGCCCACCCAGGTTCACGAACTCGACAGCGCGCTAACGCATTTCGCCGGCGTCGTCGCGGCGACCACGGGCGTGGATCTGCGCGACCACGCGGGCGCGGGTGCGGCGGGAGGGGTCGGCTTCGCCGCGCTCGCTGTGCTCGGCGCCGAGTTTCGACCCGGCGTCGACCTCGTCCTCGACCTGGTCGGCTTGCACCGCCGTTTCTCGCGGGCCGACCTCGTGGTGACCGGCGAGGGCGCCATGGACGAGCAGACCCTGCACGGCAAGGCCCCCGCGGGCGTCGCGGCCGCCGCCCGGGCGGCTGATGTGCCGGTCGTCGCGGTCTGCGGCCGTAACCTGCTGAGCGACGAATCGCTGCATGCGGCGGGCATCACCGCGGCCTACGCCCTTACCGACATTGAGCCCGACATCGGGCGATGCTCCGCCGACGCTGCGATGCTGCTGGTGCATCTTGGCGAACGGATTGCGACCGACCACCTGTCGGATGAAGGTAGACCGAGTCCCCACCGAGGACGAAGGTAGGAACCATGAGCGACACCACGATCAGCGGGGCAGGCGCCGAGCCGAGCCCGAGGCTCTACAACGAGGATCTCGCGCCCACACGCGAGCGGACGTGGGGCACCTACAGCCTGTTCGCGATGTGGATGTCCGACGTGCACAGCATCGGCGGTTACACGTTCGCCGCGGGCCTGTTCTTCACCGGGCTGGTCGGCTGGCAGGTCTTCGTGGCGCTGATCGTCGGCATCACCGCGGTCTTCTTCCTGATGAACCTCACCGGCTTCGCAGGCCAAGCCACCGGCGTGCCCTTCCCGGTGATCGCCCGCATCTCGTTCGGGGTGTTCGGCGCCAACCTCGCCGCGCTCATCAGGGCGGTGATCGCGATCGCGTGGTACGGCATCCAGACCTGGCTGGCGTCGCAGGCGGTGGTCGTGCTCGCGGTCGCGGCCTGGCCAGGGGTCGCCGACCACCGCGGCCCACAGTTCCTCGGCCTCGACATCCTCGGCTGGGTGGCGTTCGCGGTGTTGTGGGTGCTGCAGCTATTGGTGATCCGGCGCGGCATGGAGACCGTGCGCAAGTTCCAGGACTGGGCGGGTCCAGCCATCTGGGTGGTGATGTTCGTGCTCGCCGCGTGGATCGTGATCGAGGCGGGCTCGGACTTCTCGCTGAACCTGACCGACGACCAGAAGACCGGGGGCGCCGCGGTGCAGGCCTTCCTCGTCGCGATCGCGCTGACCATCACGTACTTTTCGACCCTGTTGCTCAACTTCTGCGACTTCTCGCGGTTCGCACCGAACCGCTCCACCGTCGTGCGCGGCAACTTCTGGGGCCTGCCCGTCAACTTCATGGCGTTCGCCGTCGTCACAGTGGCGGTCACCGCCGGCAGCATCGCGGTATTCGGGGAGGCGATCACCGACCCGGTCGAGATCGTCGCCAGGATCGACAACGTGTGGGTCACGGTCATCGGTGCGGTCACCTTCGTCATCGCCACGATCGGCATCAACGTCGTCGCGAACTTCGTTTCGGCGTCGTACGACCTCGCCAACGTGGCGCCCAAGCACATCGACTTTCGCCGCGGCGGCCTCATCAGTGCGATCGCGGCCGTGGTGATCACGCCGTGGCATCTGTACAGCAGCCCGGACGCGATCTTCTACTTCCTCGGCGGTCTCGGCGCACTGCTCGGCCCGCTGTTCGGGGTGATCTTCACCGACTACTTCTACCTGCGGAGGCAGAAGGTGGCGATCGAGGAGCTGTACCTGGACGACCCGCGCAGCCGCTACTACTATCGGCGCGGCTGGAATCCCAAGGCGCTCATTGCCGGTGGCGTGGCCGCAGTCTTCTCGTTGTTCGTCGCGTTCTACACGCCCTGGAAGGACTGGTCGGCGTTCTCGTGGTTCGTCGGCGTGATCATCGCCGCAGTGGTCTACGTCCTGATCTCCTCGCGCGACTTCCGGCAACCGGAACTGACCCCACTCGAACAGGAGGCACAGGCATGAGCGACCTCGACTTGATGATCCGCGCCCCCCGATTGGTCAGCACGGCGGGCGAGGTGAGCCGCATCGTCGGCGTCAAGGACGGCACCATCGTGGCCATCGAGCCGATGGATTCGGATCTGGCGGCGCCGCAGGTGATCGAGCTCGCGGACGACGAGGTGCTGCTGCCGGGAGTGGTCGACTCGCACGTGCATGTCAACGATCCCGGCCGTACCGAATGGGAGGGCTTCGCCAGCGCGACGAGGGCCGCGGCCGCGGGTGGTGTCACGACGATCGTTGACATGCCACTGAACAGCATCCCGCCCACCGTCGACGTCGCAGCGCTGGAGGTGAAGCGCAAGACCGCGGAGAACCAGGCGCACGTCGATGTCGGCTTCTGGGGCGGCGCGGTGCCCGGCAATGTAGCCGACCTTCGCCCCCTGTACGACGCTGGCGTGTTCGGCTTCAAATGCTTTCTGCTGCACTCCGGTGTCGACGAGTTCCCCCCGCTGGACCCCGCTCAACTCGAGGCGGCGATGCGCGAAATCGCCACGTTCGACGGGTTGATGATCGTGCACGCCGAGGACACGCACGCGATCGAGCACGCGCCGACCGCACACGGCGAGCTATACCGGGACTTCCTGTCGTCGAGACCGAGGGGTGCGGAGAACCTCGCCATAGCTCACGTCATCGAGCTGGCGCGGTGGACCGGCTGCCGAGTGCACATCCTGCACGTCTCGAGCTCAGACGCGCTGCCGATGATCGCGTCGGCAAGGCGCGACGGCATCCGCATCACGGCCGAGACCTGCCCGCACTACCTGACCTTCACCGCCGAGGAAATCCCCGACGGTGCAACGCAATACAAGTGTTGTCCGCCGATTAGGGAGAGCGGCAACCGGGAGTTGTTGTGGCAAGGGCTGCGCGACGGCACCATCGACCTCGTGGTCTCGGACCACTCGCCGTCGACGCCGGACCTGAAGTGCCTTGACATCGGCGACTTCGGGGTCGCGTGGGGCGGCATCTCCTCGCTGCAGATCGGCCTGCCCGCGGTGTGGACCCAGGCGCGACAGCGCGGCTTCGATCTTGTCGACGTCTGCCGGTGGATGTGTCAGGCGCCCGCCAAGCAGACCGGCCTACGGCAGAAAGGCCGCATCGACATCGGGTACGACGCCGACTTCTGTGTCTTCGCGCCCGACGACGCGTTCGTGGTCGACGTGCACCGCCTGCACCACAAGAACGCCATCACACCGTACGACGGGCGTCCGCTCGCGGGGCGGGTGCGCAGTACGTGGTTGCGGGGCAACCAAATTGATATCGACGACGAGCCGCGGGGCCGGCTCCTGAGCAGAGGTGGGGCATGAGTAGCAGCGACGGGCCACGGTACTACGCGCCGACCGGCGGTCATCCGCCTCAGACCGAGCTGACCACCGATCGCGCGGTCTTCACCGAGGCGTACGCGGTGCTGCCCCGCGGCACCATGCGCGACATCGTCACGAGCAACCTGCCGTTCTGGGAGAACACCCGGCTGTGGGTGATCGCGCGCCCGCTGTCCGGGTTCGCGGAAACGTTCTCGCAGTACATCGTTGAGGTATCGCCAGGCGGCGGCAGCGACCGGCCCGAACTCGACCCTGCCGCCGAGGGCGTGCTGTTCGTGGTCGACGGCGGGTTCACGCTGGCGATCGAGGGCGACAAACACGACCTGACTCCCGGCGGGTATGCGTTCCTGCCGCCCGGCTGCAACTGGACGCTGCGCAACAGCACCGACCAGACGGCCCGCTTTCACTGGATCCGCAAGGCCTACGAACGCGTCGACGGCCTCGACGTTCCCGAGCCGTTCGTCACCAACGAGGTTCAGGTCGACGGCATCGAGATGGCAGGCACCGAAGGACGTTGGACCACACAGCGTTTCGCCGATCCGGCCGACGTCCGCCACGACATGCACGTCAACATCGTCAACTTCGAACCCGGCGGCGTCATCCCGTTCCCTGAGACCCACGTGATGGAGCACGGCCTGTACGTGCTCGAGGGCAAAGCGGTCTACCTGCTCAACAAGGACTGGGTCGAGGTGCAGGAGGGCGACTTCATGTGGTTGCGCGCGTTCTGCCCGCAGGCCTGCTACGCCGGTGGGCCTGGGCGGTTCCGGTACCTGCTCTACAAGGACGTCAACCGGCACGCCAAGCTGAGCCGCCAGTTCCTCTGAGGTCAGCCAGAATTGCCAGGGCTTGCGCCAAGAACCCGCTGCAAGTCGGGCTTCATGGCTTGGAGTTGAGCGCCCCAGTACCCCCAGTCGTGGGTGCCGCTGTCCGGAAAGTTGAAGACCCCGTTGTTGCCGCCCCCGGCGTGATATCCGTTCATGAAGTCGATGTTGCTCTGCCGCAGCATGTTCTCGAGGAACTCCGCAGGCACGTTGGCGCCGCCGAGTTCGGACGGTGTGCCATTGCCTGCGTAAACCCAGATGCGCGTGTGGTTTGCGACCAGCTTGCCCAGCTGCACGGTGGGATCGTTGCGCGTCCACGCCGGGTCACCCGACGGCCCCCACATGTCCGTCGCGTTATAGCCTCCCGCATCATTCATGGCGAAACCGACGAGTGTCGGCCATATCCCGTTCGACAGATTGAGGAAACCCGAGAGCGATGCGGCGTAGACGAAGTTCTGCGGGTGATACGCGGCAAGGATCAACGACGCCGAGCCGGACATCGACACTCCGACCGCGGCGTTGCCGCTTGGGCTGACACCCTTGTTGGCCGAAAGCCACGCCGGCAGTTCCTGTGTCAGGAACGTCTCCCACTTGTAGGTCAGGGTGCCGCCCTTTCCGACGGCAGGCTGATACCAATCGGAGTAGAAGCTGGACTGGCCGCCCACCGGCATCACCACCGACAGCCCGGACTGGTCGAACCACTCAAAGGCCGGGGTGTTGATGTCCCAACCGTTGAAATCGTCCTGTGCCCGCAGGCCGTCAAGCAGATAGACCGCGTGCTTACCGCCGCCTTGGAACTGCACCTTGATGTCACGTCCCATGGACGCCGACGGCACCATCAGGTACTCCACCGGAAGGCCCGGCCGAGAGAACGCGGCGGCGGTGCCCACGCTTACGAAGACGCCGACCACGGCCCATACCACCGACGCGACAAGCGCGGCGATCGTCAGCCGCTTCCAACCCCGGCTCAATTTCGCATTCATCACATAGGTCAGAACGCGTTTGACTCGGTGACCGGTTCGCAATTTCAGCGAAACCGAAGCAAAGGGTCAGGGGCCTCCCAGTCCGTGACGAGACAGTCGAACCTTGCGTCTAGCAGGACGCCGTTAGCACATGGGTGTGACATGAATCGTGTTGCGCGCCGGGGTTATCCACAAAGCCGAGTTCATCCACAGATCGGGTGAGTGGCCTGGTCGGGTCGTTGTGAGCGGCGAAGAATCGAAGATGTGTACGGAAGTGATGTGGGGTTGGTGGGGTCGATCTCGGCGTGCGCGCGTCTTGAGGCGGCTACCGCGGGCCGGCGCCTGGCGGCGATCGCCGAGCTTGCCACCCGACGCTGCGGCACCGAGGAGGCACGCTCGCGCGAACGGTGGGCGTGTGATGCGTGGGACAGCTGCGCGGCCGAAGTCGCCGCCGAACTGACAATTTCGCACCGGTCGGCCTCCACGCTGATGCATCAAGGCTTGGATTTGCGTGACCGCTTCCCCCGCGTGGGCGCGCTACTGGCTCGGGGTGAGATTGGGGTGCGGGTCGCGACCACGGTGACCTGGCGCGGTGCGCTGATCGAGGACCCCGACCTGTTGGCGCGGGTAGATGCCGAGATCGCTGCGGCCGCGACGCGGTTCGGGAAACTGTCCGACCAGAAACTCAGCGGTGCGATCGATACCCGCATCGAGCGGCATGATCCTGATGCGGTGCGCCGCTTCGAGTCCGCCGAGCGGGGCTTGGATGTGCGGTTCGGCAAGCCCGACGATGAGACCGGCACCCGGTCGATCTACGGGCGGATCAAGACCACCGACGCCGAACTGATGGACCGCCGCGCTGAGGCGTTGGCCCGTTCGGTGTGCCCGGATGATCCGCGCACCCACGGCGAACGCCGCACCGAGGCGTTGGGCATCATCGCGGTGAACGGGGAGGTGTTGCCGTGCCGGTGCGGAAAACCCGACTGCCCCGCCACCGGGAAAGACCCGCGCGCTGAACACCTGGTCATCCACGTCATCACCAACGACCCCGGTGACGACGATGCCCCCGACGAGGGTGGCACCGGCAACAACGGTCCCGACGGTGACGACCCCGACGACGACGGTGGTCCTGACGGCAGTGGTGCTGGGCCACAGGACAGTGGCCAGGCCGCCGGGCCGTCGCGCATCCCGGTGCCGTGCCCGTCCACCGCGGTGATCGCCGGCGGCGGGGTGATCCCCGCACCACTGCTGGCCGAACTACGGGCCATGGGCGCGGTGATTCAACAGGTGCTCAACCCGATAGATCTGACCACGGTGCCCGGGTACCGGCCCAGCACCGCCCTGGCGCGGTTCGTGCGCACCCGCGACACCACCTGCTGCTTCCCGGGGTGCGATCGCCCCGCCGTGTACTGCGATGTGGACCATACGATCCCGTACACCGCCGGCGGGTTGACCCACCCGGGGAATCTCAAATGTTTATGCCGAAAGCACCACCTGCTCAAAACATTCTGGGTCGGGCGCGGCGGGTGGAGCGATGAACAACTCCCCGACGGCACCATCGTGTGGACCACCCCAGCCGGGCTGCGAAAACACGCGCCGCCAGGTAGCCGCGTGCTGTTCCCCGACTGGCACACCAGCACCCCGGTCCCCGAAACCCCGGTAGCGGCCGGCCCGCCCGCTCCCGGTCGCGAACTCACCATGCCGCTACGCACCCGCAGCCGCGCGGATCAACACCGCCGAAACATCACCACCGAACGCACACGCAACCACCAACACGACCTCGCCAACCCCCCACCGTTCTGATATGGGGCGCGGGTTTGTCAGGCGCACGATGAGCCGGTTGTTCACACCTTTATTGCCGGTATCAGCCTGTCAAGGGTCCATAGCCGGTCGCGTCGGGCCGACAGAGACGAGATCGTCAGGGAGACCGCCCATATGCCCACCATCACGATGATCGCCTGCCAGAGCCTGCCGTCGATGCCACCAAGGATGAGCTGTCGAAGTCCGTTGACGCCGAAGGTCATCGGGTCGAACCGGTGCAGGGTCTGAAATGGCTGAGAGGTGGTTTGCACGGGGTACATGCCGCCCGCACTGACCAGCTGCACCATGAGTAACGCCATAATCAGCACGCGGCCGACCTCCGGACCGACGAGCGCGTTGATCGCCTGCGTCGCGGCCACGAACGCGCATGACACCAGGATCATGAAGCCCAACATGGCCGCCGGGTGCTCCACGTGCATGCCGAGGGCGAACCGCACCACGCAGTACAGGATGATCGCCTGGAAAACCCCCAGCACTGCGGCGGGCAGGTAACTGGCGAGCACCACACGGATCGCGAGCACTTCAGCGGCGATCGCGCGACTCTGCAACGGACGCAGCACCATCCACAGCACCAGAGCGCCGAAGAACAGGGCCAGCGTGAGGAAGAACGGTGCCATGCCGGTACCGAAGTTGGACGCGGCATTCTCATCGGTGGCACTGACCTGCACCGGCCCGCCGATGGTGTCCGCGATCGCGTCCTTCTGCTGCGGTGTCCAAGCGGGTACCTGCTTGGCCCCGTCGGCGAGTTTGGTCGCCAGCTCGTTGGAGCCGGTCTTGAGCTCTTCGGTGCCCGACTTGAGCTGGCGTGCGCCGTCATCGAGTTGTACTATGCCGCTCGCTAATTGGGCACTGCCTGAGGCCAGTTGCTGGGCACCGTCGCGGAGTTCGTTCAGGTCGATGGTCAGCTTCTGACCGGTGCTGCCCACCTCGTTGAGGGCGGATTGCAGGGCGCTGCCAGGGGCGCGCAGTGTCGCCGTTAGCGAGATCGCGGCGTTCTGCGCGTCGATCAGCTGTTGGCGGATCTGTGGGGTGAACTGATGTGTCTGAAGTTGGCCTTGCAGCCCGCGCAGAGCCTCAGCGGCACTGCCTGCCACCGGATCCGGGCTGGTGGACAGCTGCTGGATGACCGACGCGACCACCGAGGCCGCGGCGTCCTGCGCCGACGCGATCGCGCCGACCTGGTCGGCGGCCTGCCCGATGGCGGTAACGCCTTGTTGCAGCTGATCGGTGTTGCCGCCGATGAGCGAGAGTGCCTTGCTCAACTTCAGGAGCGGGTCGGTGGCCTCGTCGATTCCCGCGGCGAGCTGATTGGCGCCCGCGGTGAGCTGCGCCGAGCCTGAACGCGCGGTGTCAAGACCGGACACCAGCTGCCCGGCGCCGCTGTCGGCCTGTCCGATCCCGGTGTCGAGCTGTGCGGCCCCGTCCGCGGCCTGCTTGATCCCCGCGCCTGACGAAAGCAGCTCGGAAAGCACCTGATTGACGCTCTGCCCGGAGATCTGTGTCGACACCGCGTTGAGTACCTGGCTGATCGCGGTCTGACCGATGCTCGACGAGATGTAGTTGTTGGCGTCGTTGTACACGACGACAAGGTCGGCCTTCGTCGGTTGCCCGGTCTGCGGCGATGCGATCGCCTCGCTGAAGTTCGGCGGCAACTCGAGCATGAAGTAGTACTCGCCGTGTTCGACTCCGTTGCGCGCCTGCTCGGGATTCACCTCATGCCAGTCAAGGCCGCCGTTGGCGATCAGGCTCGTGACGATCTCGTCACCGGCGTTCACCTGCTTACCGGAGACAACCGCGCCCCGGTCGGAGTTGACAAGGGCCACAGGCATTTTGTCGACGTTTCCGAACGGGTTCCAGAACGCCCACAGGTACACCGCCCCATACACGAGCGGCAACAGCATCAGGACCACGATGGCCGCGCGGGTCATCCGGCTGCGGCCGAAGCGTTTGATTTCGGAGCCGAATGCGAGTCCAGCCAGCATCGTCAATCCCTCCCGGTCGGCGTGCGCAGATCGTGCAGATCGTGATCAGGGGAGTCGGGGCCCAGTGGGTTGGTCACCCCGACGACCACGGTGCGCCGCGCCGCGATCGATGCGAGCCGGTCAACCGCGATCGCGCGCCGTGACGTATCGCGGACCTGCTCGAGGTCGCCGACCACCAGGATCGGACGGTTCGACAGCAGCGCCAAGGTGATCCGGAGCAGAAACAGCTCCAGGTCGGACAATTCGACGATGAAGGCGGCGGGCAGCGGGCGCGGATTCTCGCCGAACACCTCGTCCAGCTCGGCCTGGCCGGCCTCGATCGGCACACGCGAATACCACGGCGCCAGCCATCGCCGTTGCTCAGCGAGCACGGTCTGAACGGACACCGACTCGTCCAGATCGTCGATGTCGTCGAAGGCCGCGATCGCACAATGTCTGCGGATGGCGCGCGGCTTCGTGTCACCGAGCACGGTCAGCGTGCCGCGGCTGGCCTTGAGGCGTCCCGCGAGCGTCAACAGCAGCGCGGTCTGTCCAGGCCCTCCCGGCATCTGGATGGCATGGAAGCCGGGCGTGAGCGCCAGATTGATGCCCGAGAACAACGGCCCGTGCTCACCGTCCACCTCCAAACCGCTCGCGGTGATCAGCGGCGGAACAACTTCCGGCTCGTCCTGTGTGTCCATGGGGTTGCTCATTTGCACTCCCCTAGACTGCGCCGAGGGTACGGATTATGACGGAATTGGCGCGAAATTCGTCATATTCCGTACCCTCAGCGAATTACTGAAACCGGAACAGCTTCTGCGCGTTGCGGTATGCGATCTTCTCCCGGTCCGCGGGGCTGATCGGTGCCTCGGCAAGAAACCGCGCGTGCTCGACGGGATCGCCGAACGGGTAGTCGCTCGAGAACATGATGCGGTCGGCGCCGAACACCTGCAGCGCGCACAGCAGCGGCGGCACGGTGGTGTAGCCGCAGATGGTGATGTGCACATGTGCACGGATGACGTCGGCCACCGGGCGGGCGTCCGGGTTGGCCTTGCTCAGCACGGCGTTCGCCCGCATAAGGGAGAACGGCAGGTTCTCGCCCATGTGCCCGACGACGATCTGCAGGCTGGGGTGCCGGTCGAAGACGCCTGCGGCAGCGAGCCGCAGCACGTGCAGTCCGGTCTCGGCGTGCCATCCCCATGCAGCGGTGGCCAGGGTGGACGCCGATTTGGGAAGGCCGCCGAAGTAGACGTCGGCGACCTGCTGCGGTGGGTAGGTCGGGTGCAGGTAGACCGGCACGTCGAGTTCCTCGATGGCAGAGAGCAATTCGCCGAACTCAGGGGCATCGAGGAATCGGCCGTGGGTATGCCCGTTGATGACAACACCGCAGAATCCCAGCTCGGTGATCGCCCGGTTGGCTTCCACGATCGCAGCTCCCGGGTCCTGGATGGGAAGGGTCGCCAACGCGTTGAACCGGTCGGGATGGGCCGCGACGGCCTGGGCACACCGGTCGTTGATCGCTCGACTGAGCCCGTCGGCATGTTGAGCGGCCACCTGTTGGGATCCCGGTGCTGTCACCGAAAGAACCTGCACGTCGATGCCCGCCTCGTCCATGACCCGCAGCCGCTGTTCGCCGACTTCGGCAAGGTTCGCGGTGAGCGTGTCAGGCGCGGTCCCACCCGTCCACACCTGGTCGACGAGATCGGCGGGAAGCAGGTGCTCCTCAAGGGCGATGAGCGTCATGGCATTTCCTTTTCATCGTGCTGTGGCCTGCACCACGCTGAGCGGTGAAGCGGTTGGCACCACCCGGGTCATCCGGAATCCTGCTTGGGCGAGCAGATCGCGGTACTCGGCCGCAGTGCGTTCACGGGCGCCGAGATTGAGCAGCATTTCCAGATCAACCCATTTTCCAGGGAAGTCACGGTCATGTTCTGGGATGACGAATTCGATAAGTAGGACTGTGCCGTGGGCGCCGGCCGCTGCGCGAACGTTGCGAAGGATTTGCAGCGCCTGCTCGTCGGGCCAGTCATGCACGATGTTCTTCAGGACGTAGGCGTCGCCACCGCAGGGAACGCGGTCGAAGAACGAACCTTCTGCGATCAGAACCCGTTCGGCGACATCGTGTTTGCGTAGCAGGCTCGGGGCGTCCGCGACAACCCGCGGCAAGTCGTAAAGGATGCCTCGCGAAGCGGGCGCCGCGGTGAGGATGGTGGCCAGCAGTGGACCGTGCCCGCCGCCGACG
This sequence comes from uncultured Actinomycetota bacterium, assembly GCA_963711755.1. Taxonomy (GTDB): domain Bacteria; phylum Actinomycetota; class Actinomycetes; order Mycobacteriales; family Mycobacteriaceae; genus Mycobacterium. The sequence continues at coordinate 467,335 of CAVQFK010000021.1, read as the reverse complement.
TCGACGATCGTGGGGTGCGCGCTGAAGTCGTAGCCGGTCACCACCGGTGCATCCGTCATCTCCGAAACACTGGTCATGGTCTGGTTGAAGAGTTCGGCCAGCTCGGGCTCGTCCGCGAAGTAGTCGAAGCTCGACTTGCCGCGCAATGCCGGAACTACCGAAGTCCCGGTACGGACGGCATCCACGAGCAGGGTCCAACGCTCACGCTGCTCCCGCGAGCCGTAGAACCGTGCCGCCCACGTCGTGGACACCGGCGCGTCCGAACGAAGGGTGTCGGCAAGGGAATTCAGCTCGTAGCGGCCGTCGCGGCGACGACGGAAAATGCCTCGGCCGATCAGCGCCCGCAACAGCCGGTGCAATGCGTCGGCGTCCGCCCCCACCCTGGCCGCCAGCTCGTCGATCGGCAGCGGCCCGTTCGCAAGCGCGTCGGCAACACCGAGTTGCGCTGCCACCGTGATCGCCTGCGATGTCCAGCCGGCGATGATCATCTCCATCATCGCTGCAGGAGCAGGCATCAACCGTTGATGGAGCCGATACAGATGGTGCCGGGTCCACTCGACGATGCGGGCCAGCTTGGCAGGCGGCACCCTGGTGGCCGGCATGGCGTTACCTGCCACGGCTGATCTCAGCGGATATCCGTCGGTGGCTGACCGAGCGCAGAAACGTCGTCATCGCCCAGGTACCGATCGTGTCCGAGATCATGGTGGCCGGCCTCAACACCGACTCGCTCTGGGACATCTGCCGTGACGTCACCCAGGACACGGCGCTGACCCTGGGTCGGCGTGTCTTTTCGTACCAGCGCAGCGCGCACGAGAGATCGCCGTCGCGGGAAGCCGACAGTGCCTTGCGCAACACCATCGCGTCCAAGAGCGCCTGATTGGTGCCCTGGGCCAGGATGGGCGGCATCGTATGTGCGGCATCGCCGAGCAGCGTCACCGCGCCCTTGCGTGGCGAGTGGGGTATCGGGTGCCGATAATGCGGGAACGGCGAACCAGCCAGATCGTCGTCGGTCAGCGTCGCGAGCACCCGATCCCCCGAGTCCGACCAGCCTGTGAAGTTGGACCGCAGCATGTCGATCGGACGTTCGGGCCGAACGAAATCGGGTGACCATCGCAGGTCGAACCACCACTGCACATCGTTGCCACCCGCCGGCCACAGGCCGACGTTTCCGTGCTCGCCGATGATTTGCAGCGCGACGTCCTTGTCGGCGACGTGCGGAAGGGTGATCAATCCCTGCCAGCTGCACCAGCCGGTGGGCTGTGCCGGTGGCGCACCGACGATTTCGCGGACCTTCGAGTGCAGACCGTCCGCTCCGATCACCAGATCCCCTGCTGCCGAGCTGCCGTCCTCGAACTCGATCCGCACCCCGTCGCGCCCGTCAACCGCCCCGACCACGCGGGACCCGCATCGAACGCGGTGCATCGGAAAACCCTGCAGCAGACGGCAAAGCAGGACCCGGCGTGGCACCATCCGAACAGATCCGCCCAGCCGCGCCACGATCGCGGTCAGGTCGACATTGACCAGCGGACGTCCGCTCGCCGTCGTCATTCGGACGGTGGACAGCAGCTGGCCCGCCCCGTCCATATCGACACCAAGCTGCTCCAGAACGGCCGCGCCGTTGGACCAGATGGTCACCGCACCGCCACCGGGTCGCGTATCCGGCCGCTGTTCGAAGACGGTGACGTCATGTCCATCTCGCAGCAATCCGCGGGCGGTGGCAATGCCGCCGACCCCGGCGCCGATGATCAGGATCCGAAGCGGGCGCGCAGCTTTTCTCATCCCCGTCCCATCCAGCTGTGGAAGCGCCCATCCGGGTCGTAGCTTGCGCGCACCGTTTCGAGGCGCGCCATGTTCGGATCGGTGATGAACTTCGCCGGGCGCCTGCCGAGATTCTCGTCGGCAAGCGCGATGCCGGTCGCCAGATGCGACATCGCCGCCATGTTGGACGCCGCCCAATCGCGGTACCGCTCGTCGTCGGCCGGATTCTGCCAGACGGTGTATAGCGCCATGTAGATCTCGTCCTCCAAGCCGTACACTTTGTCGGCGCGCTTCTGCGACGTACCCCAGCCGGTGAAGATGAAGTGCGACGGGTGCGGAGGCATCGTCTCGATGATCCTGCGGATGCCGGGCAGTAGCTCTTCTGCCGATGCCGAGGTGAACATGTTGTCCGCGATGTAGCGGTGTCCCTTCGGGTAGTTGGTCATCACGGCGGCGTACCACCCTGCCAAGTTGGTCGGCGCAAAGGGAACGGCGATCATCGCCCGATCAACGGCCGGGCAGGTACCAAGCACGGCAAGGGCTTTGGCCGCTTCCTCTTCTGATTCGGCGAACACCGGCGAGGCGATCGTGATGGCCGGATGGTCGATGCCTGCTGCCGGATAGGCGCGTGTGGCCAGGATCTGCAGCTCGACGCGCTCGTCGACCTGCGCATTGATCTCGCGTCCCCACGTGTACACCTCGTCGGCGAGTTCGATCGGGTACATGTACAGGCAGGTGCCAAGGACGGCGGGTCGCCGGTGGATCCGCAGCTTGAACGACGTGACGACACCGAAGAAACCGGTGCCAGAGCCGCGGGCAGCCCAGTACAGGTCGGGGTGGTTCTCGGGGTCGCAGTAGATCTGCTCGCCGTCGGCGGTGACGACCTCGAGACCGAGCACGCTTTCGCATGCAGGCCCGAGCACCTTGCTGTTCCAGCCGTATCCGCCCTGTAACAGATAGCCGCCGAGGCGGATCCCTTCGCAATGACCGGCGGGGAAGAACAGCCCTTGCGAGTCCAGTTCGGCTGCAAAGACATTGGCGATCTTGCCTGGACCGACGTCTGCGGTCATCCGATCCACGTCGACTGTGCAATGGTCGAGCCGGCTGACGTCCAGCAGCAGCCCGCCGTCGCGCAGGTGATTGGCCGCCCAGCTGTGCCCTCCCGAGCGGACGCCGACCTTGTGGCCGTTGGCGCGCGCGTAGCGGATCGCCGCGACCACGTCGTCGGCGTCGTGGGCCTGGACGATGACTTCGGGAAAGCGTTTGGGCACAAGGCCGTTCCACACCGTTGCCCGGCGCGCCGTCTCGTAGCCGGCTGCGCCGAGGAAGTAGTACTTGTCGACAGATAGCAAAACCATTGGACTAGCTCCTGTTCACAAAAGGGTGGATGACGGCACAGGTTGTGCGAGCCGTCGTGAGGTACGCCGCGATCTCATGGGCAATGGGTGTGGCGGCGAGGCGGATGGCGCGCAGCGGACCGTTGGGCGGAATGCCGTAGCCGATCGCGAACATTCCTTCGCCGATGTGCGAGGCGAATCCACCACGTACCGCGCCGCGTTCGTCGAGCACCCCGAGGTGGCCGACCAGACTGTCGAGATCCGCGTTGAAGCCGGTGGCGGCGATGATCACCGATGCAGGGATGCGGTTGCCGTCGGCGAGGACAACGTGGTCGGATTCAACGGCTTGCACCGCGGCCACGACCTCGACGCGGTCCGCACGGACGGCGTTGATCAGTTCGTCGGCGAGGGTGGGGATGCGGCCGGTCTGTTCCACCGTTGCTTTCAGCCCGACCGGAGGCCGGTGGAAACCGTGGGCCGAAAGGTCACCCCACATCAAGCGCTCAGAGAGCCCGATGATCGGGTCGACCGCGCCCGCGGGCGCCCATGCGAAGAGCTCAAGAAAGATGTCAGAAGGAAACCCTGCGATTGCCCGCCGCACGAGATGCGGAGGCGTCCGGACCGCGAGCCAGATTCGGCCCGCGCCACTGTTGGCGAGTTGCACGGCGATGTCGGCGGCTGAGTTTCCGGCGCCGACAACGAGGACATCGCGGCCGCGGAAGGGCCACGCGTTCGTGAAGTTGCCCGAATGCACGATGTCGCCGGTGAACCGACTCAGGCCTGGCCACGCCGGAATCGTGGGTGTGCGGTAGTTGCCGGTGGCCAGGACGACCACGCGGGTCCGGATTTCGCCCGACGACGTGTCGAGTCGCCAGCCATGCTCGGTCCGGTCGATTCCGTTGACGTCACAGCCCAGCTTCAGCGAGATGTGCTGTCGGCGTACGTAGTCATCGAAGTAGCGAACCATGTCCTCCCTGGTTGGCCAACGGCCTGCGGTCAGCGGGATCCGTTGTCCGGGAAGGTGCGACAAGAATCCTGTGGTGTTGAGGCGAAAGTTGTCGTAGCGGGTGCGCCACGAGATGGCTGGCGCCGTTGCGCGGTCGACGACGAGTGCCCTGACCCCGCACCGGTGTTCGAGTTCCCGCGCGATGGCGAGACCGGCTGGACCCGCTCCGATGACGACGGCGTCGCGGCCGTGGTGAAATTGGGCGGTCACGTGGATCTACCCGTGCTGCCGTAGCCCATTTCGCGCAAGGCCAACCGCAGCGCCTGCACGGCGTAGTGCAGCCTCGATTTCACCGTGCCTTCTGCGATGTTGAGGTCGGCGGCGATCTGCGCGGCCGTCCAGCCCTGGTAGTAGGACCGCCTGATGACCGCGCGGTGCAGCGGGGTCAGCTGGGCCATGGCGGCGGTCAACAGGATTCGGTCGAGCGCAGTGTCCATCTCGTCGAGGCCCGCGCGGTCGAAGGCGTTTTCCAGGTCCACGGGCCCGGACTCGTTACGGAACCGCGCGCTGCGCCGCTCGTCGATAATCATGTTTCGGGCGACGGTGAAGAGCCAGGCGCGTGCCGACCTCTCGTCGTCGTCGGTTACGTCTGGGTGCTGCCACGCCTTGAGCAGGGTCTCCTGGACGACGTCCTCGGCGCGGGCGCGATCACCCGTCAGTCGCAGGGCGTAACGCCATAACGCGACCGCGTGCTCGGCGTAGAGGACTTGCATCCTTTCGGTGTCTGTGACCGTCATCTCGCATCCCCGTCCTCGGCTCCCTTGGTACGACCGGCGAATTGGCGGCCCGTTTGCTCGCCACGCTAGTGGTGTCTGACTAGTCGCCGCCATGGTCGAAATCGACTATGGCAGAGCCGATTCGGCTTCTATGCCGGGATTGCGTACGTACCGTCGGCGCCGGTTGCGAGCGCGAGTTTCGTGCGGCTGTCCACGCCTGTTTTGCGAAAGATCGATCGCAGGTGGTTCTCCACCGTGTGCACGCTGACACCGCGGCGCCGGGCAATGTGCTTGTTGGCCAAGCCTTCAGCGACATCGGCGGCGATCTCGCGCTCGCGAAGGGTGAGCGGGGCGAACGTCGGCACAACTGCAGGGCATTCCCGCAGCCTGCTCAACGTCGAGCCCAACAACGGAAGTAATCCGGCCAGCCGGGCGACATCCGTTTCGCTGAATCGATGCGCACTGGCCGGTCGGTGGAATCCGAGCACAAAACATTCTGTGTCGGAAGGCGCGATTCGCGCGAGGAGTACGTGATGAATCCCCATCGGTCCCCAGAACGTCTCGTAGGCCGGTGAGCGAAGGTACCCGGGGAAGTCGAGCCATTCGTCGAGGGAGAACGCCTGACCGGTCCCGCTCGGTATGGGCGCGGCAACACCGACGGGGTTGAGGCAGTGGAACTGCTGCCGCCAGGTGCCAAGGCCGGTTGTCTTCATCCGGTGGGCGGCACTTTGTCCGAGGTGGATCGACCCGCCATCGTGGACCACTCGGTAGAAACCGGCGGACTGCGCGTCAAGGTCGTCGGCGAGAGCAGGTAGTAGATGGAGGGGAACGTCGTCGAAGGATGTGCTGTCGCGGATGAACCCCGTCAGGCCAGACGGCGCCGTACCCGGCGTCGAAAAGATCATGTCGTGCCCTCCCGCTCACCGAACCACAGTTTCAGCGGGGTGCGCAAGCCTCATCATCATGGGGTCGCGCCGCCCGGCTTCGATTGCGCGACAAGCCATTCTGTGGCGTAGAGATGGATTGATCATCAGCCGTAGAAGCGACGCCGCCATCTGGGGCATGTCGCCACGCCGGTACACCAATCCTGCGCTGGCCGGCAGCACCAGCCGTACGGTCGTCGGATCGATGGGCGCGACAACGGGACGCCCGGCTGACAGTATGTCCAGCAGGCTGATCGGCCCCGGCTCAGGGCCAGGGGCAACCACGTCCGCGGCGGCGACGATGTCCGGCCACCAACCGGCGGAGCAGCTCTTGAGCATGTGCACGTCGGATCCCACCCCAAGCGCATAGGCGCGCCGCAGCACGGTAGTGCGGTGCTTGCCGGTGCCGAAGATCGCGAGCTGCGCGACGCAGCGCCGCCGCACCGCGGCGAATGCCTCGGCCAGCTGTTCGGCTTCGGAGCGGTCCCAGAAGGGCCCCGTCGCGAGGATGGTCGGAATACCCGCCAGACCAAGCAACGATCGAGCCGTCATCGGGTCCCGCGGCGCGAATGGCCCGGTCGACGCTATCGGCTGCCGGACGGATGCTGATGGTGTGGCCATGGCTCCTAGGCTGGCGGTAGCGACCGGCGTTGTCGTCAACGCCAGCGGCCATGGCCCATACCTGCCAGCGGTACTTTGTCCTCACCGGCAAGCCGTAAATGCGCTGATCGTTCGGGTGCGCGGCGGGTGCCCGAGCGCGCGGATTCGTGACGTACAGGCCCCAGTGGCGCACGATGACGTGGTGGTGGAACCGTTGCGGGTGGTGATGGCCGAGGATGACGTGCTGTTGCGCGAGGGGCTGGCCAGTCTGTTGGATCGGTCGGGGTTTGACGTGGTAGGGCAGGCCGGCGACGGCACACAGCTCATCGCGCTGGTCCGCGACACGGTGCCCGATTTGGTGGTGACCGATATTCGGATGCCGCCGACCAACACCACCGAGGGACTCGATGCGGCGCGCCTGATCCGCGAAGAGCAACCCGATGTCGGCATCCTGGTGTTGTCTGCCCACGTTGACGTCGAACATGCGATGGAGCTGTTGGGCACCGGGCGCAGTATCGGCTATTTGCTCAAGAGCAGGGTGACCGACGTGGCCGACTTCATCGACACGCTTGGTCGAATCGCCGGTGGTGCTTCTGTGGTGGATCCTGCGGTGGTTTCGGAGTTGTTCTCGGCGCGGCGACGCGACGACCCCCTGGCCGCGCTGAGCACGCGGGAGTTGGAGGTGTTGGCGTTGATGGCCGAGGGCCGCTCCAATGCCGGTATCGCGCAGCGGCTTTGGGTCACGGACGGCACCGTGGAAAAGCATGTGCGGAGCATCTTGACCAAGCTGAACCTGACCGAGACCGGCGACGATCACCGCCGTGTGCTGGCGGTGGTCGCCTTTCTGGAGGCGCGCTGAGAGATCAGGTCGCGGATGGCACCGCAGGATAGGGCGGACTTCGTCACAAAGCCGACGGCCGGGCTCGCCGCGATCAATTCTGCGAAATCCTGTGCGGCATGGGTGGAGATCAGTATCACCGGCGATGGCGCCGCTGACGCTGCCCTGTGCAGTTCCTCGGCGACGTCGAACCCGCTCTCGCCGGCCAGATCGAGATCGACCAACGTCACATCGGGATGCAGTTCGTCGAAGCGCCGAAGCGCCTCGGCCGCGGTGCACGCCACGCCGACGACCGTGAAGCCGCCAAACTCCAGGAGGCCGCGCGCCGCAGCCACGAAATGCGCGCTGTCGTCAACGATCAGGCACCGCATCGACAAACCCTGGGTAGACGCATGGTTTCAGCTTCCCTGCGCGAGCGGCACTGCGCATGCCCGCTAACTGCAACTTTGTCCCGGCCGGCGAATACCGGCTAGCGGGCCCCAGTCGGGGGTGTGAACGTCGCGGCACGCGCGGGTTGATGACGCTTGGACAGGCCAGGGAGAGTATCGCGAGCCGGGATCCTACGGTGGGTTCCTCATTGTGACGACTCGGGATTGTTAGTTGGGGCGGCGGTGCTGTGCAGGAACGTCGCCAGGCTGTCATCCAATTCGCTCCACCACGGGGTGTGATGCAGTGGCGCGACCGTGCCCGTGCATGGCGAAGTGAACGAGCGGTTGCGGTAGCCGGTAATACTCTCGACTTTGTGGTGCTCCCACGTTACGAAGTGATCGCGAACCAGGTCGAGATCGAAGTCCGCGCAGTCGGTGAGCGCCACGAGATCGCGAACATAATCGGTCTGGAAATCGATCTGGTCCGTCGCACCGGCCAACGAAGACATCCTGAGTCGCCATTGGGAGATGTCTGCGACCATGGCGTCCCGGGTGGGCATCTCGATGCGGCCGAGTGCGACGTCGCGGGCGTAGAACGCCTGCGCATCGAACATGTTGAACGTATAGAACTGATCCTGCATGCCGAGATACATCAACTTCGGGTTCGCGGTCCACACCACACCCTTGTAGAGGTACTCGGGGTACAGATTGTTGGTCGTGGATAGCCGCAATTCCTCATCGATGAAGGGGAAGTGATGCCGGTATCCCGTGCACAGGATGATCGCGTCCACCTCGCGTGACGTACCGTCCTCGAAGTGAGCCGCTCGCCCTTCGACCCGCTGCAGAGCCGGGACCTCGCTGATGCCTGCGGGCCATCCGAATCCCATCGGCGCGTGGCGATAGGCCACTGTCACCGAGTCAGCGCCGTACTTGAGTGATTGCAGCGCAACGTCTTCGGCTGAATAGCTACTGCCGAGCACCAGCAGACGCCTTCCGGCGAACTCCGCAGCGTCTCGGAAATCGTGAGAGTGCAAGATCCGGCCGGGAAAGGACTCGAAGCCGGGATACTCGGGCACGTTCGGGGTGGAGAAGTGCCCGGTGGCAACGATGACGTGGTCGAACTGCTCGGAGCTCACGGCATCGTCGTCGAACGATTCGATGGTCAGCGTGAACGACTGGCTGCCTTCGTCGAACGAGACGCCCCTTACCGCCGTGCCAAAGCGGATTTGCTCGCGGACGTTGCTCTTCTTCGCGCGGCCGGTGATGTAGTCGAACAGCACTTCACGCGGCGGGAAGGATGGGATCGGCGCGCCGAAGTGCTCGTCGAATGAGTAGTCGGCAAACTCCAGGCACTCCTTGGGACCATTCGACCATAGGTAGCGATACATGCTGCCGTGCACCGGATCACCGTGTTCATCGAGGCCGGTCCGCCAGGTGTAGTTCCACAGGCCACCCCAGTCGCTCTGCTTCTCGAAGCAATAGACGTCGCCGACGTCGACGCCTTGGAGTCTGGCCTGCTCGAAGGCGTGCAACTGGGCCAGGCCGCTGGGGCCTGCGCCGATGATGGCCGTTCGGGACATCGGTTTCCTCCTCAGGAGCGGGGACGGGTCTTGTCGGGGTCGTAGAAGGGAAACCGGACGACGCTGGCCGGAATGCGCTTGCGGTGGCCGTCGAGCTTGCCGACCTCGACCGCGCTGCCGAGCTGGGAGTGTTGAATCGCTATGCGGCACAAGGCGATACTCGAACCCAGCATGGGCGAGCGCGTGCCGCTGGTGATGACGCCTACCCGTGCACGTCCGACGTGCACACTGTCGCCGTGCGCGGCGACCTCTTGACCCTCCAATTCGAGCCCCACCAGTGTGCGCTGCGGGTGCGCCTTGCGTTCGGTCAACGCATCCCGTCCGATGAAGTCGTCGGGCTTCGATTTCAGCGGGACGGTGAAGCCGATGCCGGACTCGAACGGATCGACCTGATCGTCGAATTCGTTTCCGGCGAGGATCAACCCCGACTCGATGCGGAGCATTTCCAGGGCGGCCAACCCCAACGGCGCCAGGCCGTACTGGACGCCGGCCTCCCACACGCTGTCCCAAACGATCTCGGCGCTGTCCGGATGGGTCCATAGTTCGTACCCCAGCTCTCCGGAGTAACCAGTCCGCGAAACCAGCACCGGGACACCGTCCGGACCACCGAGCCGGCCGATCAAGAAGCGGAACCAAGACAGGGCACTCAGGGGCGGCTGCGTTGGTGGAGTCCAGACGAGCTCTGCGAGTATGCTGCGGCTTGCCGGACCCTGGATCGCGATGTTATGCAGGTGATCGGTGGAGTCCTTGATCCACACTCGGCCGAGTCCGAGGCGGTCGGCCTGGGTGCGCAGCCAGACGCCGTCATAGGGGTCGCCACCGATGAAGCGAAAGTTGTTCTCACCCAGACGAAACACCGTGCAGTCGTCGATCATGCCGCCGGTGTCGGTACACATCGCCGAGTACACGACCTGCCCGGAGGAGAGCCTGCGGATGTCGCGGGTCAGGGTCTGCTGAAGCAATGCCTCGGCATCGGGCCCGAGAACCTCGAACTTGCGCAGCGCGGACAGGTCCATCACAGCTGCGCGTTCGCGGCACGCCCAGTACTCCTGGTGGGCGCCGAAATCGGCGAAACTATTGGGCAGCCAGTATCCGCGGTATTCGGTGAACTGACGTGTCAGGGCTTCGGTGCGCGGCGCGAACCCGGTCCTTTTCGTCAGGTCTGGGTCGGCTTCCGGCGTCACCCGGTGGCCCATCGCCACGGAGAACCTCCTCGTCGAGTCGTAAACACGGACGTGAACATCGGTGGGAACCCACCCGTTGGCAGGGTCGATGTCGTCCGGACAGGCCGAAGAGGCGCAAACCAGGTCGGTGCTCGCCCGCATCAGCACGTAATCGCCGGCCCTCGACCACGGTTCGTCCGACACGAACTGATGGTTGGCATCGAAGGCGGTGTTGTAGAACAGATTCAGCGCAGGCCACCCGGCGCGGGGGCTAATGCCGAACGGGGACAGCTCGGCATTGAAGTTGTCGGTGCAGTTGACGTGTCCCGGGTAGCCGAGGTCGGCGTAATACTTCGCAGTGCAGGCCAGTGCGAACGTATCGTGTCGGCCGACAGTGTCTCGTACGATCTCGACCAACGGTCGGGCCCGTTGGTCGTAGAACTTCCCGTGCAGGCCGGGCTGTGGATAGGCGTTGCCCACGATGGTACGGGTGGTGGTCGCGTCGAGCCCGAACTCGATGCCGTTGTCGAGGCCACGCGCCTCGAATGCCAGGAAGTCCGAGCATTGCCGGCCCTCGATGTCGATTATCTGGATGTACTGGCCCGCACGGACTTCGTAGCCGTACGCGGTGGCGGCATCGATGCGCAGATCCAGTAGCGGCTCTGCAAGCGGCTCTGGCAATTGCTGTCGCTCCGAATGAAGGGGATCGGCCCGGCGGATCTCGATGAAGAGATCTGACGGTGGGTTCGGCTCCGGGCCATCGACCCGCATCGGCCGGGCGGGCGCCGCCACGAGCACGATCGCGTCGCCCTCGACCGGGAACGTCACGCGCGAGCCGGCGGGGGAGTCGTGCCCGAATAGCCGTGTCGCCACGGCGTTTCGGGGATCGACTTGGTGTGCCGACAAGGTTGCCAGGATCCGCTGCGCCGCAAATCCGCCGTCGACGTCACCTATGAGCAGGTCGCGGAGCACCGTTGCGGCGGTGTCAGGGTTTGCCTCGGGAATTGAGTGGTGGTCCGGTGCCAGCACCGTCACTTCAGCGGGTTGCCTGCCGAACAGATCGATGACGTCGAGACGATCGCCGGGTCTGACATGCATAGCAGTCACTCCGCCGGAGCGCACTCGATACCGTTCGAGCACGGGCTCCAACGAGGTCACTGTCGGGCCATGCCGTTGGTTAGCCGAACACTGTTGAGCTGCACATGTTTACGGCGCAAAGGAGCGGTACCCGACGTAGAAGGCCAGCGCGCTGTCAGGGGTCGAAAACAGAATGCGCGAACCTTTTGGAAAGAAGATCGCATCCTTGGCCTTTGCAATCTGTACTTGCCCCGTGTCGACGTTCTCCAGCCGAAACTCGCCTTCCAGCACGATCTTCATCTCGTCGTAATCGTAGAAGTAGTCCAGCGGAGCGTCGGTGTGCCGCAGCTCGAAGTAGCCCGAACACATCGGTGTGCCTTCGGGATTCACGTAGACGTCATCGATGTAGCCGTCCGTGCCCGGGTACTGCTCAACAGGCATGCGGGGCAAATCCTGCCAGAAGCCCGATGTCACTCGAAATGCTGGAACGGTGGCTTCACCGGTCTCCGTCATCTGCCCTCCTGGGTTTTCTCGTGGAGAAACACACACTATTGGGAGGAAACACGTCGATGGTTACCGGAAGATTTAATGTCCGTAACCGTGGCGGCACCGGGGCGAGCGCGTGACGAACCCGCTCGTTCGGCTCGCTACCTTCGAAGGTGTTTGCGATGTCGGCATGATTCATACCGAATTAACGCGCGGTGACAGGGGTGACACAAGCGTCGGGCTACCTTCAGAGCGCGTACACCGTCAGTACTCGGGAATTACTGCGATGAAACGCGTCCCTATCCCCTGACCAGGCGGAGGTCCCCGCTGTGCCACCCGAAGTTGAGGACGCCATCGCGTCCATGGCCGCAGTAAACAACGAGTTCTTCTATTGGGTGTCCATCGCGCTGATGATGCTCATCCACGCCGGCTTTCTGGCCTACGAGATCGGCGCGTCGCGATCGAAGAACGTGCTCGCCACGGCGATGAAGAACCTGCTCGCATTCGCCACCATCGTGGCGTCCTTCTTCTTCGTCGGTTGGTTCCTCTACAACGCGATGCCCAGCGGCTGGATCAAGATTGACGACCTGGCATCGGCTGCCCTGCCGTGGAGCGACAACATGGGCCCGAACATCGATGACCCGGTGAGCGGCATCTTCTGGGGCGCGTTCGCGCTCTTCGCCGCCACTACCGGCTCGATCATGTCCGGCGCGGTGCTCGAGCGGATCCGCACCAGCGGGTTCCTGATCCTGACCGTCTTCGTCGGTTCGGTGGTTTGGATCGTCGGCGCCGCATGGGGCTGGCACGGGGCCGGCTGGATGCTGACCAAGATGGGCTTCCACGACGTGGGCGCCGCAGGTTGCGTTCACATGATCGCCGGCTTTGCGGCCCTTGGCATTTTGATCAATCTCGGCCCGCGGCGGGGAAGGTTTCTGCCCGACGGCACGGCCGTGACGATCAGGCCACACAACCTGCCGCTCACCATGCTGGGCTTGATGTTGATCTTCACCGGCTTCTTCGGGTTCTTGATGGGTTGCGTGATCTACGGGGCCGACGGCTACTCGACGATCTACGGCACTCCAACCACCCTGTCGGCATTCGCCTTCAACACACTGATGGGTCTGGCCGGCGGCATCATCGGCGCGTACCTGACGTCGCGAGGCGAGCCGTTCTGGACGATCTCCGGCGGTCTGGCCGGTGTCATCGCAGTAGCCTCCGGCATGGACCTGTACCACCCGGCGCTGGGCTTCGTCATCGCCCTCGTCGGCGGCGCGCTGATCCCCTACATCGGGAAACTGATCGAGAAGTTCAAGATCGATGATGTCGTCGGCGCCGTGTCGGTGCACGCCGGAATGGGCTTGTACTCGGTTCTGATGGCCGGTGTCTTCTTGGCCGGCTATCCCAACGCCGAAGGCCTCCCACCGATCTCGCTCTGGGGCCAGGCGGTGGGCGCGCTGGTCTTCGCAGCGCTGGGCTTCATCCCCGCATATCTGCTGTCGCTTCTGCTCAAGAAGGTTGGACTGCTTCGCATTCCGCCGGGGGTCGAGGAACAGGGCCTCGATTTGAGCGAGGTGCCTGCGACCCCGTACCCGGAGGGCATCCCCGTGACGGCGATGCGCGTCAATGGTCATGTACTCGTCGTTGCTGAGGAGGTGAAATAAATGTTCAGTCCATTCGACAGTTACGAGGACGCCAGCGTGGTGTTCACGTTCGGCGGCAACTCATTCGGAGTTTGGCTGTTCTTCGTCCTGGCGGTGCTGCTGTTCGTCGGCTTCTTCGTCCGGATGGTCCAACACGAGAACCATGCCTACAAGGCCATCATCGAGCACATGCCCATTGAAAAGGGCCCGGCGGCAGAGGGCGAACCTCCGGTCTACTGACCAGCCGCCACGACGAGGGGCGCTCCGCTGAAAGGCGGTGCGCCCCTTGTTGATACCGGGTCAGTTAGCCCCGGAGTGCGACTCGAGCCACGACACCGCACGGTCGCGGTAGGAGATGATCCCCTTGTAGTCGGCCATGTCATCAGGCAGATCGGCCAGCACCGCGGCGGTGCGCCGGCGCCATGGCGCGACGGTTGCCAGGTCGGCGAACGGCAACATGTAGGTGCGAATCAGAAAGCAAATCGAGCCAGACTCCGGTAACCGGATGAGGTGCTGGACCTCGACGCGCAGGTGCACCAGCCGCCCGAACGTCTGGTCGTCGACGGTCTGGATCATCGGCCTGTCTGGGCCCCATTGGTGGTAGAGCTCCGTCGAGACGTCGAGACGGCGGCCGATCGTCAGGGTCCAGTTGGTGCGCCGGTATGTCTCGTTCGGCTGCAGTCTCATGAGGAACTGCCGAGCCCGGCTGATGACGCCCATCTCGCGCAGTCGCGGTACCGGACCATGGATCTCGAGGAAGGTCATGCCTACGTCGAAACCGAACGACCAGTCCGCGGCGAACGTGACGACGCCGGCATCGCCGAACAGGTCGCCGTCACGCTGGTCGAGCAGGACGATGTCCTCCTGCACCTGGCTGGCGATGTAGGCCAACGGCTCCGCTGGTAACGTCGCTTCGTCACCAAGCACGAAATCTTGTGCTAACCCGAGTCTTTCGTTTCGCCATCGCCAGGAGGCGCCGTCTCCGGTCAACGACATCGTGTCCGGGTATGCGCTCGCCAGCTCCCGCATGAGGGTCAGCATGGCGTCCCAGCACGCCGTCCTCATGTGCGGCAGGACGGTGTGGCGGCTCGGGTCGTCGACGAGGATGCGGGCACGCTCGGCGAGCTCGCGTTCGTACTCGCTGTCGACGTCGACCACCCGCTCGCCCCACTGGCCGGTGGGCGTCACCACCGCGGTGCCTGCCGGTTCGACGTTGGTGCTGTACCGGTAGGAGTCGCCTGCGAACGGGAACGGAAACGTCTGCACGAGATCGGGTGCGGACATCAGGTCGGGCGTCAAAGTCACAGGGCCAATTCCAATCGGTCACCGGCCGCGCGGGAGACGCAGCTCATCAGTGAGTCGCCCGTCTCCTTGTCGGCCTCGGTCAGATACAGGTCGCGATGAAGGATTTCGCCGCCACACACCGTGATCCGGCATTCGCCGCACACCCCCTGTCGGCACATGTTGGGTACGGTGTGTCCGCGCGCCTCCAAGGCGGCCAGCAGCGACACACCGGACTCCACGGTGAATCTGTCACCGCTGTCCGTCAAGTGCACCTCGAACGGCTCGCCAGCATCGAGTGTGTCGATTCCGAAGCGCTCCATATGAGTTCGGCTTGCGGGCCACCCAAACTCGGTCGCCAGTGCGGTGACGTCGTCCATGAACTCCGTGGGGCCACAGACATACAGATGTGTTCCGAACGGCTGGGCCGCGAGGGCCGCCTCGAGTTCGGCGTAGAAGGTGGACCGCTCGGTGAAGATCGACGGGTCGTCGGCGAGCGCCTTGATTTCGTCGACGTAGGCTCCGCGCCCGTCGCGGTGTATGTAGAGCACCCGCGTTTCCCGGCCCCAACGGCGTGCACTACGCAAATGTGAGACCACCGGCGTGATGCCGATGCCGGCCGCGACGAAGAGATGGCGTCTGGCCCGCAACACCGGCGCGAAGGCGCTGCGCGGCGCCGCGGCCAGGACGACATCCCCTACCGCGAGTTCTCGGTGTACCCAGCTGGAACCACCGGCGCCGTCCGGACGGTCGAGCACCGATACGATGTATTCGGTTGGCGACACGCAATCGCCGGTTAGCGAATACGCGTTGGCGACTCCTCCGCACTGCAACACGAGATGGCTTCCGGGCGTGAACGACGGCAGCGGAGCGCCGTCCTGCCGCGCCAGTGTCAGCGTGCGAATGGTGGGCACGCCGTCGTCAATGGCGGTGATCGTCAATTCAAGCGACGTCACGAGGCCGCCGCCTGCGCGGGCTCCTCGGCGTCAATCATGAACCCGAGGTGCGCTCCGAGACGGCGCGAAACGTGATAGTAGACAAGCAGATTTCGGCCGCAGCCAGTGCAGCCGACGATGTCTTCCAGCATGGCCGACGTCGTGGTGACCGTATCGCAATGCACGCACCGCACGTCGCGGGTGGCGACATCGGTACTGGCTACTGTGATTTCATCGTCACCCACACCCGCCGCGAGCGCATGAGCCCGCAGGCGAAGGCATGCGTCGGAGGGCCCGGTCATCATCAGCCGCCAGCCAACCACGGCGTCGTCCAGATCCCGGTCAACCGCGGTCCTTGCGGCCTCGTCGTCGTTGACCCGGTGCACGCGCACCGCCGCCAAGCCGTGGCTGCCGGCGATCTGAGCGCTCCATCGACTGACGACCTCGGCGGTGCCAGGGCCGAACGCGACCACCGTCCAACGGCGGCCGGACAGGTCGGCGTCCGGAAAGGTCACGGCGACCGTCCAGTGGGGCACACTGGTCAGTTCAAGGGCGGGTTTCATCGTGCCTTTCGTCGGTTGTTGCGATCACCAAGCGTTAACGCGGTTGCCTAGAAGGAAACCATCGAGCCGTTTCGTCGATGTGAAGCTGACGTCTCGACCGCTTGAAACCTGCGTCGCCAAGGCCACCCGAACCAGGCCAGGGCGTGTCGGCGTAACCACCGCAGGGGCAATCCATTCGGACGGCGGAGAGCGCTGGAAACGCCGGCGTAACGCCGTGCTGATATTCCTGTAGCCGACAGGCCATAGCTTGCGATGTCTTATGCAAAAGCGGTGCATGCGATCCTCGCTCGGCCGCCGAACCTGGAGAATGCATGAAGACTCTCAAGAGCCCCGCCGTCCAGATCGCCATCGCTGCTGTCGCAGGATTGATCTTCGGGCTGATAGTCGGTGACTGGGCGGCAAATCTGAAGTTCATCGGCGACATGTTCATCCGGCTGATCCAGATGTCCATCGTCCCGCTCGTGATGGCGTCGGTGATCGTCGCGACGGGCTCGATGTCCGGCACCGGAACCGGCAGAATCGCGTTCCGCACATTCAAGTGGATGCTCGGATTCTCCTTCGTCGCAGCGGTTCTGGCCTGGGCACTCAGTCTCCTCATCCAGCCGGGCACCGGGATGGTTTTCAGCGGTGAAGTGAACGCGGCGCTGGAGGACTCGGCGCAGGAAACGCTCGGATGGCAGGACACGCTGCTGAACTTCGTGTCAAAGAACATCTTCGAGGCGATGGCGAGCGCGACGATGGTGCCGATCATCGTGTTCGCCCTACTGTTCGGCGTCGCGTTGCGAATCGAGATCAACAAGACCGGTGACACCGCAGTGCTGACCTTCATCGACCGGATTCAGCAGATCGTCCTCACCATGATCCGGCTGATCATGTACATCGCCCCGATCGGGGTCTTCTGCTTGTTGGCGCCGCTGGCCGGTGACGTGGGTTTCGCCGTCGTGACCTCAGCGCTGAAGTACCTGGGCACCACCTTCATCGGCGTGCTCATCCTCTTCACCCTTTTCGTCGTGGTTGTCGCGTTGTCCACCCGGCTGAGTCCGTGGAAGCTCCCCGCCAAGCTCGCCGAGCAGACAGCCATTGCGATTACGACGACCAGTTCGGCGGTGACGTTCCCGACTGTGCTGCGCAACACCGTCGAGAAGGTCGGGGTCAGTCAGAAGGTCGCCAACTTCACGCTGTCGGTCGGCCTGACGATGGGATCCTACGGAGCGGTCCTGAACTACATGATCGTCGTGATGTTCCTGGCCCAGTCGGGCGACATCAAACTGAGCTTCGGCCAGATCGCGCTCGGCATGGCGTTGGCAATCATGCTCAACATGGGCACCATTACGGTTCCAGGTGGCTTTCCGGTTGTCGCGACCTTCCTGGCGAGTTCGCTCGGCTTGCCTTTCGAGGCAATCGGTTTGCTGATCGCAGTGGACTGGTTCACAGGTATCTTCCGCACCTTCCTGAATGTCAACGGCGACACTTTCGTCGCGATGCTGGTCGCCAACGCCGACGGCGAGATCGACCGCGACGTCTACAACGGCACAAAGACCGTCACCGCCGAGGACATCGATCTCGACGAGTTTGCCGACGCCATGGCCCGGGCGGATCAAGCGGACTGACCGATGTCGGAGGTCGCACACCGCAGCGACGAATGAAACTTCACCCCGCCGGCCGGTGAATACCGGCTAGCGGGTACTCCAGGACTCATGGTGGCGGGGCGTGTCGATGGGCACCAGCGGTAGCGACACACGCGCGCGGCCGGGTGATGCTGACTGCGATGCTGGTTGAGGATGTGAGTCGTGCACGCCCGCGGTCGGATTCGGAGGGCCGCGGGCTTCCGGCGCACGCACGGTTGACGTCCTGGCTGGTACGTCCGAACGCACCCCCGCGATGGCTCGGCCTGCTTGTCGCGGCGTTCTTCATCGTGGGCGAGACGGCCTTGGTGCGATCCTTCATGGTGGTCGCTCCCGGTAACACCTTTGGCGCGGTGTATCTGCTGGGCGTCCTTGTGGTTTCGGCACAGTGGGACTTCGGGGTGTCCGCACTGGCCACGCTGGCCAGCACGCTTGCCTACACGTATGTCCACTTCGAGAACGAGGGGCTCTATTACCCAAACGAATTTGCCGGTTGGATCTCGGTTTTGATCTTCCTGCCGATCGCGCTGCTGACGAATGTATTGGTGGGACAGGCCCGATTACGCACTGCCGAGGCCGACCAGCGCCGTCGGGAGGCCGAGACGAGCCGCGACGCGATCCGGCTGCTCGCCGACCAACAGGCCGCGTTGCGGCGGGTCGCGACACTGGTTGCGCGTACAGCGGCGCCGTCCACCGTGTTCTCAGCGGTTGCGCAAGAGTTGGCGGGGTGCCTCGGCGTACCCCACGCGACGCTGTGCCGCTACGCGCCAGACGGCTCGGCGACACTGCTGGCCAGCTATCACGAGTCCGCGCACGCAAACCTGATGGCCGGAATGCGGCTGCCGGTCGAGGGTGTAAACGTCGCAGCGATGGTGTTCCGCGCGGGTAGTTCGGTGCGCATGGATTGCTACGAGGACGCGACAGGTGCAGCCGCCGACAAGATGCGGTCATTGGGTATGCGCGCGGGCGTCGGAGCGCCGATCATCGTCGGCGGACGTCTGTGGGGCGCTGCAATCGTCGGTTCGACGCACGCTTTGCCGCCGGATACCGAGGCGCGTGTCAGCGACTTCACCGAGTTGGTCGCGACTGCGATCGCGAACGCCGACGCCCGTGCGGAACTCACCGCGTCCCGCGCCCGGATCGTCGCGGCAGGCGATAACGCGCGACGCCGATTCGAACGCAACCTGCATGACGGTGCGCAACAACGACTGGTCTCACTTGGCCTGCAACTGCGCACCGTCGAGGCGAGGGTGCCGCCCGAACTGCCCGCGCTGGCCGAAGGCATCTCGGAGGCCATCTCCGGGCTGGCAGAAGTCTCCGATGACCTCCAAGAGATATCGCGGGGCATGCACCCGGCGATTCTGTCCAAAGGTGGACTCGGTCCGGCAATCAGGACGCTTGCCCGCCGTTCGGCGGTCCCGGTTGATCTGCACGTCGCGGTTGACCGGCGGCTGCCCGAGACCGCCGAAGTCGCCGCCTATTACGTTGTCGCAGAAGCGCTGACCAATGCGGCCAAGCACGCGCAGGCCAGCGAGGTGCGTGTGAGTTGTGAAGCCGACGCCGCAAACCTGAGCCTGAAGATTCAGGACGACGGAATCGGCGGAGCCGATCTGTCCCGCGGCTCGGGACTCATCGGGCTCAAGGACCGCGTCGAGGCCGTCGGAGGGTGGCTGGAGGTCGCCAGCATCGCGGGCCAAGGCACCTGCCTGTCGGCCACGATCCCATTCGCTCCCGTTTAGTGGGTGCTTGCGGCAGGCCGCACGATGATCTCGTTGACGTCCACCTCGGGGGGCTGCCCGATAGCGAATGCGATGGCATCGGCTATCGCGGTCGCGGGAATCGCAATGGCGCGGTAGTCGCGCATCGCGTCGCGGGCGTGCGGATCTGAGATCGACTCGGCGAGTTCGGATTCGGTGACACCGGGGGAGATGACGGTGACCCTGATATCGCCGGGCTGTTCTTTGCGTAGCCCCTCCGAGATGGCCCAGACCGCGAACTTGGTGGCGCAGTAAACGGCGGCGGTCGGTTCCACCTCGTGGGCGCCGATGGAGGCGACGTTGACGATGTGTCCGCCGCCGTTGCCCCGCATCACGGGCAGGGCGGCGCTGATGCCGTGGAGCACACCGCGGATGTTCACGTCGATCATCCGGTTCCATTCGTCGACCTTGTCTTCGGCAAGGGCGGACAGCGGCATGACACCGGCGTTGTTGACCATGACGTCCACCCCGTCGTAGGTGTCGGCGGCGTCCGCGACGAAACGGTGGACATCTTCGGCGTCGGTGACATCCAGCCGGCGAGACGACGCGGTGCCGCCTGCGGCCCGGATTCGCTCGACGAGGGCTTCGAGTCGGTCGGTGCGTCGGGCGCCGAGGAAGAGTCGGTGACCGTCGGCGGCGAGGCGCAGGGCGGCGGCCTCGCCGATTCCGCTGCTGGCCCCGGTGATCAAGACGGTCTTCGGGTTCTCGCTCATGGTGGTTCTCCTTAAACGGCTTGCTGGGTGGGCAGGATGGTGATCTCGGTGAGGTTGACGTGGCGGGGCACCGAGGCGATGAACGCGACGGTCTCGGCGACGTCGGCGGAACCGAGCACGTCGATGTCGTTGATGAGGTCGGCCATCAGCCGGGTCGCATCCGGGTCGGTGACATGGTCCGGCAGTTCGGTGTTCACCATTCCCGGTTCGATTGTGGAGACGCGCACCATCTTTCGGCCGAGTTCGACGCGCAGCAACCTGGTCAGCTGGCTGATGTACGCCTTGGTCCCTGAGTACACCGAGAACTTCTCTAACACACGGGTGGCCGCGATCGACGATGTGGTGATGAGGTCGGCAGGCTTGCCTGCCGCAGCCGAGTCGATGAGCTGGCCGGCGAAGGCGCCTATGACGTTCATGACGCCGGTGATGTTGAGATCGATCTGACGCTGCCAGTCGTCGAACCTGGCGTCTTCGATCGCCGAGATCAATTGGACACCGGCGTTGTTGAACACCAGGTCCACCCGGCCGAGCCGGTCCGCGACCCGTTCGGCGGCCGCGTTGACGGCCGATCGGTCGGTGACGTCCAGGCTCAGTGGTAATGCCGTGCCGCCCGCGGCGGTGATGCGTGCCGCCAGGGCATCGCGACGCGCCCAGCCAAGGGCGTCGCGTTGAGCACTGTGGACATGTCTTTCTCCTTCGAGAGTGTTGAGGTGTGCACCCGAGACAACCGCGCCGAAGGCCCCTATTTCGGCGTCAAGCTGGTCCGGCGTATCGGGGGACAAAATGGGCCACCTTAAGCACCGAAGACGCGAGCAGAGCACGGCAGACTGTCTGAAATGAACGATCGGAAGCCGTCGGAGTTGGCCGAGTTCCTCAGCGCGCGGCGTGCCCGGCTCACCCCGCAGCACGCGGGTTTACAAGGGCAGGGCCCGCGCCGGCGGGTGCCGGGTCTGCGCCGCGAAGAACTGGCGAGGCTCGCAGGAGTCAGTGTCGACTACTACACCCGACTCGAGCAGGGCCGCAGCCGCAGCGCGTCCACCGACGTGCTCGACGCGTTGGCCGCCGCCCTGCAACTCAACGATGCTGAACGCCAGCACCTGCACCTGCTGGCCAAGCCGGAACCCGCGCAGCGCAAACGGCGCTCCCGGCCGCAGTCGGTGGACCCGGCCACGCTGCGCCTGCTGAAGCTTCTCGATGCGGTGTGGTCGCCGGCGTTCGTGCTCGGCAGGCGGCTCGACGTGTTGGCGCACAACCGGCTGGCCGGCGCGTTGGTCACCGAATTTCGCGACCTCCCTGCCCCACAGCGCAACCAGGCACGGTTTGTCTTTTTCGATCCGCACGCCAGGGAGCTCTACGCGGACTGGAACGAGGTCGCAGCTGACACCGTCGCGATGTTGCGCTTGGACGCGGGCCGCTATCCAGACGATGAGAAGCTGTCGGCACTGGTCGGCGACTTGTCCATCAAGTCAGTGGAGTTTCGCACCTGGTGGTCCAGGCACAATGTGGAGCGCCGCACGACGGGAACCAAGGCCTACCACCATCCGCTCGTTGGCGATCTCACCGTTAAGTATCAGGCGCTCAACCCATCTGGGGATCCCGACCAGATTGTCATCATCTACACCACCGAACCCGGATCGGCCGACGAGACAGCGCTGCGGCTGCTCGCGAATTGGCATAACGAAAGAGGGGCACCCAAACGGGTGCCCCTCTTGTCGTGATGCGCTGATCAGTTGTTGCCCCGAGTGCGAACCGAGGTGTCGACCTGCGGCACGTTCACCTTGGGCTGGATGTCGTGGACCCACTCGTGGTGGCCGACGTCGGTAGGGACCGGAATTGCCGGAGCGGCCTGCGCGGGGGCGGCCAGGCCCAGGACGGCGGCGGCCAGCCCGGTGGCGGCGATGGTGGCAAACCCGAACTTCTTCATGATGGTGCTCCTCTTCCTTCTTCTTCTGGTGTCCGAACCGCGACGAGAGTGTCCCGGTTCGGAACGTTGCGCCGGCCGGTCTTGGTGCTTATCGGCCCGGTATGACTCTTTAAACCAAAAGGTCAGAGCAATAATTCCGATGGCAGTATCTGATCGCCGGTTGGCAGGAAAGGGTCACCTAACGCAGCCCGAAACGGCCGCATTGCAGTGACTCGGCTCACCAAGGACGCGAAAATCACCGCAAACCACAGTGATGCCGGACCCGGCAGGTGACAGGAACCTAACGATTGTGTTGTAGCTCGGCGTCGCCGCCTCGAACCGAACGCATCTGTGCTGTCGTGGACGGTGATGTCATTCCACGGACGTTCCGCCAGCCGCCTGACGCTCGCCGCGGCGGCAAGCCTGATGCTGCTCGGCATCACGGCGCCTTCGTCCACCGCGGCACCCACCTCCGACGACCAGGGTTACGTCGACTCGACGGCTCGATGCAGCGCGCCCGACGACACGGTTGTGTTCGGCAGCACCGCGAGTTCGCGGATCGCCATCTGCGAGACCTCGGCAGGTGGGTACGAATATCGCGGGGTGCGGGTGCGCGATGGCGCGAAGTTGGTCGTGCCCGCTTCGCGGTCCGACGACGGCGCGTTTCTCGCCGAGAACGATGGAATCACCTACCTGGTGACGGCGAACTCGTTGGTCGTCAGCGCGGGTACGCGGGTGATCCGCGACGAGCCGATGGTCGAGTTCCACGGGCCGGACGCACCTCAAACGCCCACCGAGTCGACGGCCCCGACGACACCGTTGCCACCCCCATTGCCCGCCGAGGTCGGCGGTAGCGGCTAGCACGACCGCCTCGCCGCCCGACCGGCCTTGGCCAACACGATTACGGCTATCAGGCCGAATACCACGTTGCTCACCAGGTCGACGGTCGCAGCGGCGCCATCGGAGGGCGGCATCGGGAACGCCAGCCACACGTAGGTCAGGACCGCCCCTGCGGCAAACGCAAGTCGATGCCGGGCATCCCAACCGCGTTGTCGCGACCATCGCGAGATCGCCACCGCACCACCGCCTGCGACGAGGCACCAGACCGCGATGCCCGCCCACTCACTCCACACCGAATTACCGAAACCTGCGAACACCCAGTAGGCGCTGGTCGCCATCAGTGCTGCGGCGCCAACAAGCCACGGGGACGGAGCGCGAGAATCCAGTGCCGGCAGCCGCCGTGACCTGATGGCGAACGCGGCGATCAGCAGGCCCACAATCACGACGCCGATGAGCACCTGTGGGACCGCGGGGCCGACGAAGTGGTACTCGGAGTAGTTGCCCCAGAACACGAAGACGGCCCCGAGCGTGAAAATCGTTGCGACAACGATCAATCCGGTCCGGCCCAGCCACGGCGTGGTGCGGCGATCGGGAACGAATGTTTCGACCAGCGCGATGGGCACACAGATGCTCCACACCGCGTGCAGGGCCAGCACGGTTTGGATGAGCTCGACGCTGGTACCCAGCACCGGCACATAGGAAGCGGTGTAAAAGCTGTCGACGCCGGGGTAGGAGTCGTTCCACAGCAGCTGGTCGAGCGGGCCCTCCTCGATGAGCGCGTAGGCACACGCCAACAGGGCGATGGTCGGCCAACCGCCTCCGTAGCGACGTGCGAGTTCGCGGACCAGGACGGCGCCGCCGCCGTACATCGGTGCAAGAAAGACGCCGAGGAGCAGGCCCTCCATCGTGATGTTGCCAAGCAGGAACTCGCCGACGAACGGAGCGAGCAGGAAGAGGCCGATTGCAGGTGCAAGCCTGCGCAGGGTGGGCACGCCGCCCACATTACATAATAATTCGACTAGTCAGTCTACTATTGAAGTCATGGCCAGGACCGTCAACCACGCGCAACAGCTGCAGCGCCGCGAGACCGTCACAGCGGCAGCCGCCGAGCTGTTCGCCCGCCGGGGGTTCGCGGAAACCTCGACCGCCGACATCGCCAAGGCGGCAGGGATCAGCACGGGCAGCCTCTTCTACTACTTTCCCGATAAGCCGGCGATCTTCCGTGCGATCTTCGAACAGGACATCGGTGCCTATCGCGAACTCTTCGAGAAGCACGCGCAGACGGACGACCCCGCCGCGTCGATCCTCGACATTGTTGCCACGCTGGCGGGTCCCGCGCGTGACGAGCTGGCACCGGGGCTACTGGTCGAACTCATCAGGCGCGTCGGCAGCGATCCGCAACTCGCCGAGGTCGTCGCCTCGAACGACGCGGTGGTGCAGGACGGCCTGGCCGCGCTACTGCGCAAGGCAGCGGCAGCCGGCAAGGCGGATGCCGGTCTCGATCCCGATGCGGCAGCGACCTGGATTCGCATGATCATCGACGCGGTCTATCTCAACGCCGGTGACAGTCCCGACGTCGACCCGATCCCGATGCTGCGCCTGATCGTTTCCCGCTACCTCGGTATCGAGGCCGCCGACAGCTCACCGAGCACGCGCAGGAAGACGCGGCGGTCGGCCGCCGACAGCGTTGCCAACCAACGTTCCTCACCGCGCTGAATCTCCTCCTGCACAGCGTCTTTCACTGCCCTG
Source organism: uncultured Actinomycetota bacterium (assembly GCA_963711755.1). Taxonomy (GTDB): domain Bacteria; phylum Actinomycetota; class Actinomycetes; order Mycobacteriales; family Mycobacteriaceae; genus Mycobacterium. Next base: position 442,477 of record CAVQFK010000021.1, on the reverse strand, counting down.
CCCGCTCCGGTGATGGCCAGCAGGCGGACGCGCCGGTCATCGGGGTCGGGCCTGCGCTCGATGTAGCCCTTACCCTGCAACTCGTCGAGGGTGGGGATGATGCGCGTCTTGTCCGCACCGATCGCCTCGGCGAGCGCGGCCTGCGTCCGTATCGATGACTGGTCGAGTGTCAGCAGCACGCTGTACCCCCACATCGAGACGCCGTGCTGCTCGAGCACGGGAAGCTCGGCGGCGATCAGTTCGCGGATCAGCGGGGCGAGCATCGCCGCGAGGTCGGGTCGCCTGGCCTTCGACGGCATGTCCAGATACTAGACATTGACCAATGATATGCATGCGCATACGATAGGCGCATGCATACTATTTCGGATATACGTCCCTTCCATCGCGCCGCCATGGCCGCGTCCCTCGACGTCGTCAACGCCGTCACGCGTGACGACCTCGACCGCCCGACACCATGCGCGGGCTGGAACCTTGCCGATCTGCTCGCCCACATGACCGTGCAGCACTATGGATTCGCCGCCTCCGCCCGCGGTGGGGGAGCCGACCTGGCGCTCTGGCAGCCTGCGACGGTGGCCGAAGCCGTTGCCGCCGATCCGGTAGCCGCCTACGCCGCGGCGGCAGCCGACGTGCTGGATGCCTTCAGTGCCGACGGCGTCCTTGAGGCCACCTTCGCGCTGCCTGAATTCGGGCCCGGCGCAACCGTTCCCGGCGCGACGGCGATCGGATTTCACTTCGTCGACTACGTGGTGCACGGGTGGGACGTGGCACGCACGATCGACGCGCCGTTGGAGCTGCCGACCGATGTCATCGACGCGGTGCTGCCCATCGTGCTCGCCGTTCCCGATGGCGACTTCCGCGAAGCGGAGGGTGCACCGTTCGCGAGAGCCATCACCGACGCGGACGCGGCGAGCGATCTGGACCGCATTTTGCTGCACCTCGGTCGGTCGCCGCATTGGGCGCCAGCACCGCGGACCTAGCGCGGATCGATCAGGTTGCGAAGCCTCTCAGCAGGAAAGACCGAGGCACCGGCCGCCGTGACCCGCTCGGATAGCGTGCGGTCCGAAGTGGCAACGCGGATCTCGGCGGGGTTAGGGTCGGCCCGCACCAGCCGGACGATCTCATCGTCGGCCGAGTTCGGTGCCGCCTTCGGCGCGTGCGCGATCGTGATCACTGCCGACTCGATGGGTGGCGACGGCGGCCGCTCGTAGACGACCGTCACGTCGTCGCCCTCGGTCGTCGCCCACCGCTCAAGGCGTTCGACCAGCGCGGCCATCGCGCGGTCGCGGTCGCGCCACCAACCGTCGGGGCGCGACCCGATCACGTTCATGCCGTCCACGATCCAGTGCACTGGACCTATTTCGTGCCGAAGATGCGGTCACCCGCGTCGCCGAGGCCGGGCAGGATGTAGCCGTGTTCGTCGAGTTGGCGGTCGACGGCGGCGGTGTAGAGCGGCACGTCCGGGTGGGCCGTATTCATGGCCTCGATGCCCTCCGGACAGGTCAAAAGGCACACGAACTTGATCGACTTGGGCCCGCACTCCTTGAGCCGATCCACCGCCGCGATCGCCGAGTGGCCGGTAGCCAGCATCGGATCGACCACCACCACGTCACGCTCGTGCAGGTCGCCCGGCATCTTGAAGTAATACTCCACGGCCACCAGGGTTTTGGGATCCCGATAGAGCCCGATATGGCCGACACGCGCGCCAGGCACCACGGACAGCATGCCGTCCAAAATGCCGGTACCCGCGCGCAGGATCGAGACGAAGACCAGCTTCTTGCCGTCGATGACGTTGCCGGTGGTGTTTTCCAGCGGGGTTTCGATCTGGATCTCGTGCATCGGCATGTCACGCAGCACCTCGTAGGCCATCAGCGCCGAAACCTCATGCAGAAGTTGACGAAAGCTGTTGGTGGAGGCGTCCTTTCGACGCATCAGGGTGAGCTTGTGTTGCACAAGGGGATGGTCGATGAGATGAAGGGTGCCCATGGAGTCCCCCTAGAAGACCGTGCCGTCGCTGACGATCGACAACGGTGGCAGCCCACCGCGCAGCCGCTGGGCCAGCGCGCGCCCCGCCGCCCAGGTACCGCCCTCCAGCACACACGCCAGCGGCATCCGCTCACCGTCCACCCCGAGGTCCTCACGCACCAGCGGGGCGAGTTCGTCGAGCAGCGCCACCGTCAACGCGCGCCATTCGACGATCAGCTCGTCGCCCACCGTCCATGTGCGCTCGGCCCACGCCGGGTCGCGCAGGCGCAGCGCGCCGATGTCCAGCAGCAGACCGCCGTTGCGGTACTCGGGCAGCCCGGTCAGCGCATCGAGGCTCTCCACATGCACCCCGGCCCATCCGAATGGCTCGAGCAAGGAGTAGGTGAGCCACTGCGACAGTTTGTGGAACGGCATCCAACCGTCGGTAAGGCCGGACCCGCGGACCGCCTCGTGCCGCCAGCAGTCGCCGAGTGATTCGGTGCCAATCATATTGTCCGTCAACCAAATACTCGACAGCGAGGTCAGTATCAGGGAGAGGATGTCGTACGCCGCCACGGTAGCTCCGGGCGTAACCAGCACTTCGAACAGGCCACCGGGCCTGCCCTGCGGCCCGAACACCTCAGGTTGTGCGGCAAGCGCTTCGCCCAGTCGCCGCAGCAGTTGCACGCGGCCGTCGAGGCCGACCAACGGATTGGCCCGTCCAGCCTGGAACGCCGCGCCCAACCGGCCCGCATCGATCCGGCTCAGGCCGTCCGCGTCGACCTGGTGCGGATGTTGCGGATCGCTGGAGAAGAGGCCGGCGAGGAAGGCGTGCCAGCTCGCCACCGCCAGACCCTCGGAACGCGAGAAGCGTTGTCCGCTGGAGCTTTCCAAGTAACCCCAGTCGGGGCCGGCGCCAGCATCGAGTAGCACGCTGACCACCGCGAGGTCGATCATCGCCCGCGCGTCGAGGTCGGCCTTGCGGACCACCCCACCGGCCTCGAACTGGCGCCAGCGGCTGTGGAACGGGATCGCCAGGTCGGGGTAGCGTCGCCGGGTGATGGCGGCGACCTCGGCTGCGGCACGTGGCATCGCGTCGTCCTGCACTGCGAACCAGCGCGAGTCGCCCGCCCTGGCTCGCTCGAGCAGTTGACGTGCACGCTGGCGTATCGCTGTGGTGCTGCGCAGCTCCGCCGCGGCACTCTCCGGTCGGCCGCCGTCTTCGAGCGCCCTGCCCTTGACCTTCTTCAAGTCTTCGGCGTCGGGCACCGGGCCGGGGGTGAAGTAGCCGGCGGCCATCTTGGCGTCGATCTCCACCCGTGCGTCGGGCGGAATCAGCTCGTCGGGAATGTCCACCCGCTCGCCTACCTCGATGCCCGAGCCGGTGATGGCGTCGTACTTCATATTGCTCATCGAAACCAGGCGGTGGATCTTGGTGATGCCCAGCCAGTGCAGCACGTCGGGCATCAACTCCTGGAAACGCATGTCCTGCACGCCAGCCACGCACTCGGTGCGGGCGAAGTACTGGTCGGCGGTGTCTCCGCCGACTTGGCGCTTGCGGGCGTTGTATACGAGGAACTTGGTCACTTCGCCGAGCGCGCGGCCTTCCTTGCGTGAGTAGGCCACCAGGCCCACGCCGCCACGCTGCACGCCCTTGATGCATTCCTCGATGGCATGCGTGAGATACGGACGGCATGTGCAGATGTCCGAGCCGAAGACATCGGAGCCGTTGCACTCGTCGTGCACACGCGCGGTCAATTCGATTGCGGGGTCGGCGAGGTCGCGGGGATTGCCGAAGATGTAGATCGTCTGCCCACCGATGGGTGGAAGGAACACCTCGAGGTCCGAGCGCGTCACGAGTTCCGGATACATGCCGCCGGTCTCCTCGAACAGCGCGCGGCGCAGGTCCGTTTCGTCGCAACCGAATCGCTGCGCCACGCCGGGTAGATGCCATACCGGCTCGATCGCCACCTTGGTCACCAGCGCCGCGCCGCTTGGCAGGAGCGTGCGGCCGTCCGGGCGCACCCGCCCTTGTTGGATGGCAGCGGTGATCTCCGGCAGGATCACGTGCGCCTTGGTCACGGCGATCGTGGGCCGGATGTCTTGGCCGGCCGCCAACTCCGCTGCGAAGACGTCGGCCACCAACGCGCCCCAGGGATCGAGGCCGACGATAGTGCCGGGCCTGCTCCATTGCGGATACGGCCCGATGACGTCCGTCGGCGCCGTATCGGTCAGGTCGGCCCGATGTTCGCGCGACAGCGCGCCCGCTGCGACGGCCAATGCCCGGTAAACGCCGTATGAGCCGCTATGCGTGCCGATCACGTTGCGGTGGGCGCGGGTGGTCGTGGTGCCGATCACCGGCCCGCGCTCGGTGGCCGTTGGCGCGCCCCAGTTGACCGGCAGGGCTCCGAACCCGCCGCTGTGTGAGGTCAACCGAATGTGGCCGGTGGCGGACAAGCCGCCAGCATACGACTCCGCGAGGCGGATGTCCCGGGGTGAGTCGGCAGCTCAGCTGCGTCGACCTGCAGTTCTCGCCAACAATGACGCCAAGATCCGGGTTTGGCACCCGGATCTTGGCGTCATTGTCTTAGGCGGTCGGGTCACGAAGCCTGGCGGGTCGGCATGATAGTGACCTGCTGAAGATTGACATGAGCTGGTTGCGAGACCAGGAAGTTGATCGCTTCCGCGACGTCCTCGGGAGCGAGCCAAGTCGTTTCTTCCTTCGTGCCTTCCAGCCAGTCCTGCACGCCCGTGTCGGTGACGTGCCCCTGTAGTTCGGTTTCCACGATTCCCGGCTCGATCGCGGAGACGCGAACGTCCTTGGCGCCCAGCTCCGCACGGAGCGTGCGTGACATGTGTGTCACGTAGGCCTTCGTACCCGCGTACACCGCGAACTTCGGAAAGATGTTCTGGGCACCGATCGATGAGGTGTTGATCAGGTCGGCCACGCCCTTGTCTGCTGCCGCCGAAATCAGCTGTGGCACAAAGGCGCCGATGGTGTTCATCAGACCCGTCACGTTCAAGTCGATCTGGCGCTGCCACTGCTCGACAGCCACTTCCTCGACAGGCCCGGGGAGCATGACACCGGCGTTGTTGAAAAGCAGGTCGACGGTTCCCAATTCGGCTGCCACTCGCTCGGCTGCGGCCCGCACGGCGGAAGCGTCGGTCACGTCGACCGCCAGCGCCAGCGCGGTTCCGCCTGCTCGCTCGATCTCGTCGACGAGTTTCTCGAGGCGGTCGGCGCGGCGGGCGAGCACGGCGACCTTCGCCCCGGAAGCGGCGAGCCGTCTTGCGGTGGCCTCACCGATGCCGCTGGAGGCTCCAGTCACGACGGCGACGCGCCCCGCCAGTGGAGTGGATACGTTTTCAGTCATCTCTGTTCTCCCTTAGATGGTCGCGGCGGTTCTGCCGCGTACTCGACACAACAACCGGGAGGGACGCCCGCGGCGCGCTAAGCGGGCCCCGCTCGACCTCGGAACTCCGAACCTAGGTCCGGCAGACCGCTGTTGGGCGCGACGCGGTGGCGCCGATGCCGTCAGACTGGACTGATGGACCACAACGCCGAGCTCAAGGAGTTCCTGCGCACCCGCCGCGCACGCCTGAGCGTCGACGATGTCGAGATCGGTGGGACGGGTCGCGTGCGCAGGGTGCCGGGGTTACGGCGGGAGGAGGTGGCGCAGCTTGCCGGCGTGAGCGTCGACTACTACAGCCGCCTCGAGCAAGGCCGTCATCTCAATGTGTCTGACGAGGTCCTCGATGCCGTCGCCCGCGCGCTTCGCCTCGACGAGGTCGAACGGTCCTATCTCTTCCAGATCGCAAGGACGAATGCCCGTCGCACGCGCCGCCGGGCACCGGCGCCGGTGCAGCGGGTTCGGCCAGGGATCCGTCGCGTCCTGGAGACCTTCGACGATGTTGCCCCGGCGTTCGTTTTCGGCCGCCGCATGGACGTCCTCGCCACCAACCGCCTGGCCCGTGCGCTCATGACCGATTTCGAGGCGCTGCCTCCCCGTGACCGAAATCTTCTGCGGTACGCGTTCCTCGACGAATCGACCCGCGAGCTCTACGTCGACTGGGAGGACGTGGCCCGAGACAATGTCGCGGTCCTGCGCCTCGACGCCGGCCGCCACCCGGATGACCCGTTGCTGGTCGAGCTCGTTGGTGAGCTCTCCGTCACGAGCCCAGAATTCCGTCGGTGGTGGGCCGATCACAACGTCCGTGAACGCACCCACGGAACGAAGCGCTTCCACCATCCGCTGGTGGGCGACCTGACCATCGACTACGAAGCCCTGGCGCTGCCAGGCGACGTGGACCAGACGCTGTGCATCTACACCGCCGAGGTGGGCTCGACATCGGAGACCGCGCTGCGACTGCTCGCCAACTGGACCGCCAGCCCGGGAGACCCTAAGCCTCGATCCACCGACCGGCTGTCGGTGTGACGTTGAATTCGATTGTGTGCCTTGATTGCGGGTGTGTGAGGTGGTGTCCGCGCCGCTGATCGCCCGGCCTCGTTGTCGCGTTGTTCCTCTGGGTCTTTCGTGTCGCGGTATGGGCGAGAGGATCTGGTTAGGCAATGATGGGCTGTTTCCGGTGAAACAGGTTGGCAAACAGCATGTTCCATGCTGTTTGCCAGGGCCAGTCCCGAGGCAGGTGCAGGGTCAGTCGTCGGGCTGAGGACGCGATGCGTGCCGGCACGCTGATCAGGGTCCGGCGGATAGTGCCGGTGCGGGACTTGGCCAGGGCTGGCCCGGTCAGGGTGGCTGCGGCGCGGGTGAGGTTGAACGCGATGACGGCAAGCACCAGCCAGGCGGCGTTGGCAGAGATTCGTCCCGAGGGTAGATGAGCCAGGGCGGAGTCTTTGAGGTCAGCGTGGACCTGTTCGATGATCGCGTGTCCGCGGTGGATCTTGTCCGCGGTGACAGTGTCGGTATCGGTGGTGGTGAAGAACGCGTGGAAGCGCCAGGTGTCGAACAAGCTCTGCTGCCCGCCGCCCGCTGCGGGTTGAGGTCGGGGATGCGGCGCACCACCAACCGGCCGTGGATCTGCTCGGCGGTCTTGCGGGAGCTAAACGCGGTGAATGCGATCTCGGCGACCTCAGCCCGGGAGGTCCACTGGTGGGTGTTTTCGTCGTAGATCGCGTCGGTGTGTCTGGCAACCACGACAACACCGTCAACCTGGCCATGTGGGCCGAGCACTACCACGGCGACCTCAGCGACAACGGCAGGAAGACGATCTCTAATACTCATCTGGCCGCCGAACTGCGGGGCAAGCTATTGCTGATCCACGGCGAGCTCGACGACAACGCCCATCCCTACCAGACAATGCGCCTGGCCCATGCACTCATCAAGGCAGACAAGGACTTCGATCTGATCCTCATTCCGGGCGGCGAGCACGCGCTGTTCGGCTACCAGCACTATGCCTACCGCCGCACCTGGGACTACTTTGTCGCCCACCTCCACGGGACCGAACCGCCTAGCTACCGCCTGGCTCCGTTGCCGCTTCCGCAGTGGTCGCTCGGATGATGTCGCGGCTACGGCGCAGCACGTCGAGCTGCGCTTCGTTGTAGAGCTCCTGCATGGCCTCGTTAATGGCCCTGCCGGCGAAGTGCGCCCCGCCGGGGGCGTCGGCGCGCGACTCCACGAGCCCAGGATTTGCCGCGCGCACCAACAGCAGGTCCGAGCTCTCAGGCGTCGTGATCGAGGCGGGCCCGTCCTACTACGGCACCAGCGGAGAAGCACACGCTGGTATACGCAGGGGTGCGGCAATGGGTACAGAGGGAGTTGACGACCACAGTAGGTGACATGTCTCGGAATAACGTGACATGTCACGTAGTTGTTGGATGTGAAACGCAACAAGCGTTTTCGACAACAGGAGGACGAGATGGCTCAGCTCGAAGGAAAAACAGCACTGATCACCGGCGGCACATCCGGCATCGGCTATGCGACGGCGCGCGCCTTCGCAGACGAGGGCGCCAAGGTGTTCATCACCGGGCGTACCCAACAGCGCGTCGACGCTGCCGCAGCGTCACTGGGTTCCGGTGTCGTCGGTGTTGGCAGCGATGTCACCAGCACCGAGGATCTGGACCGACTTGTCGGGGTCATCCGCGACGCAGGTGCCGGCCTCGACATCGTCTTCACCAACGCCGGCAGTGGCGAGTTCGCCACGCTGGAGGACGAGACACCCGAACACCTCATCGACACGTTCAACCGCAACGTGGGCGGGACGGTGTTCACCGTGCAGAAGACGCTGCCGCTACTCAATCCCGGTGCCTCGATCGTTCTGTCCGGCTCCACCGCGGCCACCAGGGGTACCCCGGCATTCGGCGCCTACGCCGCGGCAAAGGCTGCTATCCGGTCCTTCGGCCGTACCTGGGCCACCGAGTTGGGCGACCGTGGCTTCCGGGTCAACACGGTCGTACCCGGTCCCATCCTGACCGAGGGACTCACCGAACTGGTGCCTGACAAAGACCAGCGGCAGGTGTTCTTCGACGGTCTGGCGACGAACCCGATGAAGCGGATAGGTGATCCTGCCGAACTGGCCGCCGTGGTGGTGTTCCTCGGCTCCGATGCGAGCAGCTTCATGACAGGTGCGGAGATCTTCGTCGACGGGGGCATGAACCAGGTTTAGCTGGTCTATCTGAGGTCGGGACGCGGCAATGTGCCCTCGCGCAACAGACCCTCGTGTACAACGGCGAGGATGTCGGCGAGGGCGTCCTCCTGCTCGGGATCTAGATCGGCGAAGAACGCCCGGTGTACCCACTGTGCATGCACCGGGGCGGCGTCGGCGAGCCGGTCCCAGCCCTCGTCGGTCAGGACGACGACAGTGCCACGGCCGTCGGTGTCGCAGGTTGTGCGCTCGACCAGGCCGCGGCGTGCCATCCGCATAAGGTGGTGAGAAACCCGGCTGCGTTCCCACCCGATCACCGTGGCCAGTGTGATCAGCTGCAGGCGGCGATCCGGTGCGCGCGAGAGCGTACTAAGCACCGTGTAGTCGTAGAGTGAAAGACCGCACTCGGTGCGCAGGTGACGGTTCACCTCATATTCGAGCCGGTGATAGACCCGCATGAAATTCAGCCAGGCCCGCTGCTGCCTCGGCGTTAGCGGGTACTCGCCGGAATCAGTCACCGCGCATCATGGACAAGCATGTCGCCTATCTAAGCAAAACTCAACCCCGATATGCGGTTTCGATGACTATCCGTGTCGACGACCACCGAACGGGCTCGAAGCGGGCCAGCCCGGCGCGGAACGCTTCGATGCGGCTAAACCTTGATCCACCGATCGACTGTCGATGTGTAGTTGAGTTTGGTTGTGCGGCTTGGATCTGAGGTGAGCTGTGGTGTGGGCGTGTGTGATGGCCGATCTCGGTATCGGCTTGTTCCTGTGGGTCTTTCGGGCCGGGGGATGGGTGAGGCTGCCTGGGTTAGGCGATGAGCGGCCGATGTCGCCGAAACAGGTTGTGGAACAGGGCATTCCACGCGGTTTCCCAGGGCCAGTTCCGCGGCAGATGCAGGGTCAGCCGTCGGGCGGAGGAGGCGATGCGTGCCGGGACGCTGATCAGAGTGCGGCGGATGGTGCGCTGGAATGACCCCAACGTCGACGGGGCGTATGGGCGGTCGAACACGGTGCCCATCGCGCCATGGCGCAACAAGGCCATGTCATCAATGCAGTCGGCCCCGGCGACCATACCCGCGACCAGGCAGCCGACCTTCGTCCCAGCGTTGGCGCCCTTGTCGGTCGGCACGCTCAAGTGCTGATCAGCCAACAGGGTCAGGTCGCATTGGCGGGCCAGCGCGGCGATCGGGACCAGCCCGGCGCACGACACCAGATTGGGATCATCGAAGACCGCTGAAGCTACCGGGCGAGTATGAGATAGTTGCATCTACGAGATGCCCTTCGTTGTGGCCGAATTTGATCCTCAAGAAATCTCATTCTTCCACCACGACAGGGCATTTCGCCTTCACGACCCACCCCGGACCGCTACCCAATCGGTGCATCCAGGCTAAGGCCGTAACCCGGCGATGAGCGCATCGATCAGTCCATCGGCATGCCGCGAGGTGTCGCCGGTGGTCGTCGGGCGGGCAAGGACGCGGTACACGATGGTGCCGATGAGCGCGTCGGCCACCGCTTCCACGTCGGTGTCGGCGCGCACCTGCCCCGCGTCGATTGCCAACCGAAGCCGCCGCATCACCGCATCGTGCTGGGGCCCGGTCAGCTGACGGTAGAGCGCCTCGCCGTCGCGGAGGTCCTCGGCAGCGGCAGCGGCCAGCGCGCGGACCAGTGCCGCATTCTGGGGCGGGGCGACCGCATCGGCGTATCGGAGCAACCAGTCCCGCAGGTCGACGGCGACGTCGCCGGTGTCGGGCAGCGCGAAGGACCCGCCGCTGTGGTGGGCATCCATCACCGCCTCGGCCACGAGCTGGGCCTTGGAGGGCCATCGGCGGTAAAGAGTCTGCTTCCCGACTCCGGCACGGCTTGCGACGCGGTCCATCGACACGTCGGCATAGCCCTTCTCGACCAGCAGGGCACGCGTGGCGTCGAGGATGGCCGCATGCACTAGCGGGCTGCGTGGCCGCCCGCGGCGGGACTCGGTCATGGACGGAGCTTAGGTCGGGTAGCCTTCCATATACGAGACAAATAGTCTCGTATAGAGGAGGGTGGATATGCGCGACGTTCTTGTCGTCATCGGTGCCGGAGGCATGGGCCAGGCCATTGCCCGGCGCCTCGGATCGGGCAAGACGGTGCTGCTCGCCGACTACAACGACGAGACGCTGCAGGCGGTTGCCGCGTCGCTGACCGGGGACGGGTACCACGTACAGGCCCGATCGGTCGACGTGTCGTCCGCCGAGTCGGTCGGCGCGCTCGCCCGCGAGGCGGCGGCGCTCGGCAGCGTCACCCAGGTGGCGCACACCGCGGGACTGTCCCCGTCGCAGGCGCCGACCGCCGCGATTCTGGCCGTCGACCTGCTTGGTGTCGCCCTCGTGCTCGACGAATTCGCCACGGTGATCGCACCTGGTGGCGCGGGCGTGGTCATCGCCAGCATGGCCGGGCACCTGTTCCCGCCGCTGACCCCTGAACAAGAACGAGCCGTGGCCACGACACCCGCGCAGGAATTGCTCGGGCTTGGGTTCATCGCCGAGCTGACCGAACCCGGGTTGGCCTACGGAGTTGCCAAGCGCGCCAACCACATTCAGGTGCAGGTGGCGGCCAAGGCGTGGGGCGAGCGCGGTGGCAGGATCAACTCGATCAGTCCGGGGATCATCTCAACGCCGATGGGTCAGCAGGAGCTTGGGTCCCCGCAGGGCGACGGCATGCGCGCGATGATCGCGACATCCCCGGCGCGCAGGGTCGGAACGCCCGATGACATCGCGGCAACCGCGGCGTTTTTACTCGGCCCGGACGCATCATTCATCACCGGAGCCGACCTACTTGTAGACGGCGGAGTTACGGCCGCGCTGCGGCAGTAATCGCGAGCTGATGAGTCCTGGACCTGTGGTGACGGCCCAGCAGGAATGCCAGCCACCTGATATCGATTAGCACGTTGTCATCCGCTCTTTCGTTAAGCCGATTTCTTAGTGAGCAGTGGCAGTAGCCGGCGCCGCTGGTCGATGGTTTCCGCGAACTGGTGCAGCGCTTCGGGGACCGATGGGGCCATCGGGAAGCTTGCCCGATCGCCGATCCGCAACGCCTCCAGCACCGCCTGGCTCGCGATCAGTGACCATTCCACGCCCGCGTTGAAGCAACCCTCGTCGAGGGTGTACAGCAGCGAAACGGACTGTGGCGAGAACGAATTCACACCGCTCAAGTCGAGGACGAAGGGCTTCTCCGTCAGGATGAAGCGCCTGGTGTACTCGGTTACGCGATCGATGTTGACGCTGTCGATGTCGCCATTGACCGTCACCACCGTCGCCAGTTGCCGGCAGCGTCCCCTGATCTGGGCGCCGGCGCACTCGAATGTCGGATTGCCGTACATCAACTGCCTCCCTTCGAGCACCTCGACCTGTTGCCAAAGCTAATCGGCGAACTTAAGGCGCTGGGGAGTAGCAGCTAATACTTCAGTAAGGGTCAGCTGCCACGCAGCTGTTGCGCCCCTGTGTAGTTCTCCCACGGGTTGTAATCGGCCAGCAACGGCTCCTGTGCGGGACGTTGCTTTTCGGGCACGTGCTGCAGGTTGATTCTGATGCGGTACCAGATGGAGCTGGGCCCACGCATACCGTCCACCAAAACATCGACAGGCTCTAGCTTTTCGGCTACTGACGGGTAACGTGCGCGCCATTCGTCGAGCGCCGCCATCGCTTCGTCCTTGGTCTTGGTGCGAGCTATCTCGATGAGCGGCATCGCCGACTGCCGGCGGCCGCTGCCCTTCTTGGCTCCCTTCGGGGCCTTCTCGGCCGGACCCAAGCGGTCGGCCAGGTCCAGCAGCGCGTCGAGCGTGCCCGCATGGTCGTCCATCGGCTCCCACGGGTCGCCGATTTCCGCGTACCGCGCGGGCACGGTGGCCACGGTGAACGCCTCCGGCCTGCAGTCGGGCACCTCATCCCAGAACAGTGGCGTGGACACCCTGGCGTCAGGAGTCGCCCGCACCGAGTACGCCGACGCGACCGTGCGGTCGAAGGCGTTCTGGTTGAAGTCGACGAACACACCCTCGCGCTCTTCCTTCCACCACCGGGCCGTCGCCAGGTCAGGCGCTCGCCGCTCCACCTCGCGGGCCACCGTCTGCGCGGCGAGGCGGACGAACTTGAACGGCCAGCGCGGATGGATGCGGGCGTAGATGTGGAAGCCACGCGATCCCGACGTTTTCGGCCACGCGGTCAGCCCGTGATCCTCGAGCACCTCGCGAGCCACCAGTGCGACATCGACGATCTGGCGCCACTGCACCCCCGGCATCGGGTCGAGGTCGACGCGCAACTCGTCGGGGTGGGCCAGGTCGTCGGCATGCACCGGATGAGGATTGAGGTCGACACACCCCAGGTTGACCGCCCACGCCAGGCCGGCGGCGTCGTGAAGGACGGCTTCCTTAGCCGAGGTGCCGGATGCGTACTTGAGCTCGGCGACGTCGATCCAGTCCGGCCGCTTCTCCGGTGCCCGCTTCTGGAAGACCGCCTCCTCGGTGATGCCCTTGACGAAGCGTTTGAGGATCATCGGCCGGTCCGCCACCCCGCGCAGCGCGCCGTCCGCGACGGCCAGGTAGTACTGGATGAGGTCGAGCTTCGTCAGGCCCAGATCGGGAAAAACGACCTTGTCGGGATTGGTGACCGACACGTCTCGACCGCCCACGTCCAGCGATAGCGTGCCCGCCATGTCCGCCATGGTAATTCCGCAGAAGTTTGTCGCCACCGTGCGACGGCCGTCACATAGGCTGGGCGCATGCCTAAGCTAACTGATCTTCCGTTGCAGGCAGCTGCCAAAATCCAGCAATACGCCGAGCGTGGCTCCGCCGAACTGCACTATCTGATGAAGATGTTCGGCGCCGGTGCGTTCAAGCTGGAGCCGCCGCAGAACGTCGCCGCGATGGTCGCCGACATCGCGCGTTGGGGCGAGTTCGGCATGATTCCCGCGCTCAACGCCCGCCGCACCCCCAACCGAACCGCGGTCATCGACGACTTCGGCGAGATGACATTCGCCGAACTCGACGCCGCCGCGCACGCGGTTGCCAACGGCCTGCTGGCCATGGGGGTCAGGGGCGGCGACGGCGTCGCGATCCTGGCGCGCAACCACCGGTGGTTCCTCGTCGCCGTCTACGGCGTCGCGCGCACAGGAGCTCGCATCATTCTGCTCAACAGCGAGTTCTCCGGCCCGCAGATCAAGGAGGTCTCCGAGCGCGAAGGCGCCAAGGTGATCATCTACGACGACGAGTACTGCGCGGCGGTATCTAAGGCCGAACCTGAGCTCGGCAAGCTTCGGGCACTCGGGGTCAATCCCGATAAGGACGAACCGTCGGGCAGCACCGACGAGACGCTCGAAGACCTCATCGCACGGAGCAACGACAAGCCCGCACCCAAAGCGACGAAGCATTCGTCGATCATCATCCTGACCAGCGGCACCACCGGCACGCCCAAGGGGGCCAACCGCAGCACACCTCCCACACTCGCGCCGATCGGCGGCGTGCTGTCCCACGTTCCTTTCAAGTCGGGCGAAGTGACATCGCTTCCCGCGCCGATGTTTCACGCCCTTGGCTACCTGCACGCCACCATCGCGATGATGCTGGGATCCACGCTGGTGCTGCGCCGCCGCTTCAAGCCGCCGATCGTCCTCGAGGACATCGAAAAGCACAGGGCCACCGCGATTGTCGTGGTGCCGGTCATGCTGTCGCGCATGCTCGATGCGCTGGAGGGCATGGAGAGGAAGCCTGACCTTTCGTCGCTGCGAATCGTATTCGTGTCCGGCTCCCAGCTGGGCGCCGAGCTCGCCAACCGGGCTTTGAAGGAGCTGGGTCCGGTCGTCTACAACCTGTACGGGTCGACCGAGATCGCGTACGCGACGATCGCTCGGCCACAGGATCTGTCGATCAATCCGGCGACCGTCGGGCCCGTCGTCAAGGGCGTGAAGGTCAAGATCCTCGACGACAACGGCAACGAGTTGCCGCAGGGCGAGGTGGGCCGGATCTTCGTCGGCAACTTCTTTCCGTTCGAGGGCTACACCGGCGGCGGCCACAAGCAGATCATCGACGGGCTGATGTCCTCTGGCGACGTCGGCTACTTCGACGAGCACGGACTGCTGTACGTCAGCGGCCGCGACGACGAGATGATCGTGTCTGGTGGCGAGAACGTCTTCCCCGCCGAGGTCGAAGACCTGATCAGCGGGCACCCCGAGGTCATAGAGGCCACCGCGCTCGGCGTCGAGGACAAGGAATGGGGGCATCGGCTTCGCGCATTCGTGGTCAAGGCCGACGGCGCCAGCGTCGACGAGGACGCCATCAAGCACTACGTCCGCGACAACCTCGCCCGCTACAAGGTGCCCCGCGAGGTGGTCTTCCTCGACGAGCTGCCCCGCAATCCGACCGGCAAGATCCTCAAGCGGGAGCTGCGCGAAATAGAACTGGATTCCTAGCGCGGAATACTTGGCGCCGCCCAGTGGTACTAGCAGGGCGTGAACATTGATCTGAACGGAAAGACCGCTCTCGTCACCGGCTCGACGCAGGGCATCGGATTGGCGATCGCCGAAAGCCTCGCCAATAGCGGTGCGCGTGTCGCCGTGAATGGCCGCACGCCGGAGCGGGTCGAGGAGGCGGTCGCCAAACTGGGTTCAGGGGTGATCGGCGTCGCCGCTGACGTCGCCACCGAAGAGGGCACCGCCGAGCTGCTGCGCCAGCTCCCCGACGTCGACGTGCTGGTGAACAATCTCGGGAATCTTCGGCGCGGTGCCAGCGCGTGAGGTCACCGACGAACAGTGGCGCACGTACTTCGAGGTGAATGTCCTTGCGGCGGTGCGGCTTATCCGTAGCTACCTGCCCGGCATGATCGAGCGCGGCTGGGGAAGGGCGATACAGATCGCCAGCGATTCCGCGCTGGTGATTCCCGAGGAGATGATCCACTACGGCGTCTCCAAGACCGCGCTGCTGGCGGTATCGCGCGGCTTCGCCAAGGAGGCCGCAGGCACCGGCGTCACGGTCAACTCCGTCATCGCCGGGCCGACGCACACCGCGGGCGTCGAGGAATTCGTCTGTCAGCTCGTTGACAAGTCGCTGCCGTGGGACCAAGCACAGCGCGAGTTCATGATCAAGCACCGGCCGCAGTCGCTGATACAGCGGTTGATCGAGCCCGACGAGATCGCCAACATGGTCACCTATCTCGCGTCGCCGCTGGCGTCGGCGACGACGGGTGGGGCGCTGCGGGTCGACGGCGGTTACGTCGACTCGATCGTGCCCTAGGGCGCCAATATCGCCGCGCCGGGAATGGACAGGCAAGATCCTCAAGCGGGAGTTGCGTGAGATTTCGGTCGGCGGAGACGACGAACAAGCAGGCGGGAACTGATCGCTCGCGAGACGTACGTGGGGGTCGTGACTTTCCGCGTTTCAACGACCCTGGTGTAAATCTCGCGAAAAAGTTGCGCGGTCCGTCGTGCCCTAGGGCGCCAGTATCGCCGCGCCGGGAATGGACAGGCACACCAGCATCAAGGTGAGCAGAAACCAGCCCGCGCCCTGCCAAGCCGGCCAGGCGCCCTGCGCTTTCCACAGCCGGTACGTCTTGACGAAGGCGCCGACGCCGCCGACGAATAGGATCGCCGGCACCATCGACGCGACGACCACCGAGTCTCTCCACGTGAACGCATAGGCCGCGAACACGATCCCGGCCACCGCGACCACCATGCCCACGTATCTCGCGGCCTCCCGGAACGTGCCCGGGCGGTCGAAACGTTTCTCAACGTCGTGGGTCAACGCGAATACTTAGGGCCCGTTGATGTACCAGGACAGGCAGCCCGGCCAGTCCTTGCAAGCGATAATCGCGTTCGCGTCGGGCGCCGAGCCACGAATTTTGTTCTGCGGGCCCGGCAGCGAGCAGCTCTTGACGTACGGATTGCCGGGAACCACGCCGTTGTAGCACGGCTGAGCCTGCGGCTGCGCGGTGGTGCCGCTCAGCAAGACCGTCGGTGCGACAGCGAATGCGGCCGCGGCCGCTCCGATGATCACGAGGCGTGAAATGCGTCGTCCATAGGTGTTCATCATTTGGTGCCAACCGTTCCTTCAGGACCAGCAATTCCGACGGTACACCTGGTGACAACTCAATTGTTGGCGTTGTTATTGCACTCAGAAGTCGATTGCCTCGATCAACGGCGACGGCTCGTCCATCAACGCCCAGAATCGGTCACGCAACCGCACGCTCACCGGTCCCGGTGTGCCATCGTCAAGCGGCTCGCCGTCCAGCGAGATGATCGGCGTAACTCCGCCTGCCGTGGTGACCGCGATCAGCTCGTCGGCGTCATACAGCTCGCGGCTGGTGACGTCGCGCAGCGTGGCCTCGATGCCCATCTCGTCCGCGAGCTCGAAAACCGTCTTGCGGGTGATGCCGGGCAACGCGTTGCGCGACGGCGACGCCATCTTTCCGTCCTTGACGATCACCACGTTGAAACCCGGTCCCTCTGCGACGCAGTTGTCGGAGTCCATCAGGATCGCCGTGCGTGCGCCGCGGTCCTTGGCCTCGAAGCTGGCCGCGGTCAGATCGCCCCACTGGTAGTTCTTGATGGTCGGATCGACGGTGTTTCGGCCCGCACGACGCACGTGGCGCGGCACGATCGCGGTGGTGCCGAAGATCTGCTCGTGCGGCGGGAACGCCCACAGGTACGGAATCGCGTAGATGTACACCTGGCTGGTCAGTTTGGATAGGTCCTTCTCGCCCTTGCGTTTTCCGAAGCCGCGGGTGACCGTCAGGTTGACGAAGGATTCACGCAGCTGTGACAGGCTCACGCACCGCTTGGTAATCTCTGCGAGCTCATCCTTAGTGTACCCGGCATCGAGTCGCAGCTTGGCGGCCCCGTCGAGGAGACGGTCGATGTGATCGCCGAGCCGGAAGATGTTGCCGTGCCATACATGTGCGACGGTGTAGGTGAGATCTGAGTGCCCGAACCCGGTGTCGAAGATCGAGATGCGCGCCTCCGATGCGGGGATGTACTCACCCTCGATCCACGCGGCCCCGCCTGCGAACTCGCTGGACTCGTCCAGCTCGTAGTCGCTGTACTGGATCACCGAACCGGGCGGGGTGTCCTCTCGGATCGCGCCCGGTTCAACGGCGACGAGGTTGCTGGTGCCTAGGTCTAAGGTGGTCATCAAAGTCCTTTCATTTCAGCGTAGTTGGGGCCTGCGTCGCCACGCCGAAGCCTGGCGCGAAGACCGGTGGCCCACCAGAGTGCGGCGACCGCCATGATTCCGAGGAAGACCCAGCCGTTGCCCGCGAACTGGGGCAGCAGTACCAGTGCGATGGCGACGGCGGTGAAGGAAACCAAGCCGACGACATACACCGTCAGCCGGGCACGGCCAAGGTCGAAGGTGCCGGGTTCGGCTGTAGGGATCCTGCCGCGCCGTGCACCGACGATGACGCCGAAGGTCTGCAGCACATACGCGGTGAAGACCGCCAGCGACGAGATCCCGAGGATGAACGTGAACGCGCGCTCGCTGACCAACGCCGAGAGCAGCAGGATGGTCGACAGGCAGCCGAGGCCGAGCACCACGTACGTGGGGCTGCGGTGCTTGGGCGACACGTGCCGCCACACGTGGGAGAACGGCAGCATGTTGTCACGTGACATCGAGTACGTCAGCCGGCTGGCGACCAGGATATTGGCCAGGATGCAGGCCAGCAGATTGGTAAGGGCGACCGCCACAATGATTTTGGTGATCACGGGCCCGACCTGTTGGCTGATAATCTCCTCGATCGGCGCAGCCGAGTTGGCGGCGACGGCGTCGGCGTCGCGGATCGCCAGCACGAAGACGATGTACATCAGCAGCTCGATGACGATCGATGCCGCCAGCGCATAGAACATGGTGCGGGGTATCACGAATCGGGCGGACTTCGTCTCCTCCGCCACGTCGGCGCTGGCTTCCACGCCGATGAGGCCGAAGAACGGTCCGAGCGAAGCCGCAAGCCACGCAAGCACATAGGCGCCCTCGCCGTCCGAGGTGCCGCCGGTGAACAGCACCGAGAGCGGTTGGTGGTTCTCCGGCGCCGCGAACGCGACGGCCGCGACCAGGATCGTGGCACCGACCGTGACGACAAATTCCAGGCTGACCCCGATGTTGTTGACGAATGTCGCGAACCGCACGCCGTACAGGTTGATCACGACGCAGACCGCCATCACCCCGATCGCGGCCAGGATCTGCGCGGTTTGAGTCATGTTCCAGCCGAAGAGCCCGCCGAGGTATCCAGACAGGATGTAGCTGACACCGGTCATACCGCAGATCCAGCCGATCAACGCCGAGGTGCCGGTGAAGAAGGCCAGGTTCGAGCCGTGCAGCCGGCTGGCCCATTGGTAGGCATAGCCGGCGAGGGGGATCTTGGCGGTCAGGTCCGCGGCGATCGCGGCCCAGATGGTGAACACCGCGCCGGCGATCAGCAGCGTCCACACGAACGGTGCGCCCGCGGTGAAGTACCCGGCGCCGAACCCGGTGAAGACGGCAGTGGTTGCGCTGATCGTGGCGAACCCGATGGCGAAGGACGCCAGCCGGCCGACGGAGCGATCCAGTCGTTGGGTGTAGCCGAATTTCGCCAGCCGAGCGTCCTCGTCGTCTATCGGCGCCGGCGGCGTGACGGGTGGAGCGGTGTCAGTCATGCAGTGAGGAAACCCCCGTCTGGCGTGTTGCGGAAGTTCCAATTACTGATCTATTGATAAGCGCTCTTTATCAATAGAAGCTCGCCGGACGCTCGACGCCCTGGCCCTCGGCGAATTCCCACTCCGTCTCGACGTGGCGCACCAGCGTGCACGCCTGCGGGCTGAGGTCCTTGGGATTCCAGACCAGCCCGATGTAGCTGGTGCGGTCGCGGATCGGCACGTACGCGATGCCGGGCCGACGGTAAAGCCGGGAGACCGACTCAGTGGTGAAACTGATCCCGAGTCCCCTGGCGATGTACGTGGTTTCGGCCTCGTAGGTGGCGGCCACCGCGGCGATGGTGGCCGGCCGGCTGCGGGCTTCCGCCGCGATCCAGTAGTCGCGCCATCCGCCGGCGCTGTCGGGTGCGCATACGATCGGATCGTCGAACAGGTCCGCGATGTCGACCTCCGCGCGGTCGGCCAGCCGGTGGTCTCTTGGCAGGCATGCCACCCAATCGTCCCTGTCGAGGATGAACATCCGGTGGTCCGGCAGATCGAGGGGCGAGCGGGTGAGGGCGACCTCCGTCGTCCCGTCGGCCAGGCCGGCTGTGGGGTCAGAGAAGTCGAATTCCGTTGGCTCCACTGTGATGTCGGGATATGCCGCCTCGAAGTGCCGTACTATCCGGTACAGCAGGTCGGCCCCGGTACCCAGAAAATAGCCGAGCCGGATCCGATTGCCGCGGCCACCGGACAACGCCACCACCTCGTCAACGGCCGAGTCCAGCCCGCGTAACGCGTCGTTGACGGTTGGCAACCACGCCTGCCCAAGCTCGGTCAGTGCGACTTCGCGGGTGGTGCGGGTGAACAGCATGACGCCGAGTTGATGCTCGAGTTGCTTGATGGCCGTCGACAGCGCGGGCTGCGTGATGAACAGCCGCTCGGCGGCACGCCGATAGTTCAGTTCCTCGCCGAGGATGGCGAAGTACCGGAGCTGCCGCAGCGTGACGTCCGCGCTCGTGGGTGTTCTCCTTTAGGGCTCGCGGGCTGGCATTGCCCTGCGCCGATCGTAATGGCCGGGCGCCGCGGCGCGCATGTATCAAACCATCGTTGGCGGCTGCGCGGCCCGGCCGATCAGTCCGGCGGCAGCGCCGGCTGCCGCCGACCGATACCACGAACGTCCCTTTTCCGTGCGCCAGCCGACTGCCTTGCGGAGCGGCGTCAGCAGCGCCATCGTCGTCAACAACAGCCATAGTGCGATGGCCGTCGGTACCGCGATCCAGCCGGAATGGTGGGACATCGTGGCCAACACGGCGGAGCGATAATATTGGCCGGCCGCGAAATCCCGTACCTGCGAAGTCGAGCGAGCTCCGAGATGGGTGGTCAACGCGGTGGGTTCGAGAACCGCTGAAACGTCGATCCGTTCCAGTCTTCGGGCCAGCATCTCCTCCTCGTGATAAAGGAACAATCGCTCGTCGAATCCACCGGCACGCCAGAAGTTTTCGGCACCGACCGCCATGCAGGTGCCTTGAATGTAGGGAACTCGGCCGCCCTCCCGATAGATGGCGGCTTTTGGCGGAATGTCCCTTTTCAGAAGCACTTTGTTCAGCGCCGTCGGCAGGCACACTTCTCCGAGAACCGACAAGGGAGTGGACCAGAAGCGCGCCCGCGTCTGATCAAGCCCGTTTTCATCGAGGATCAACGGGCCTACCAACGCGTTGTCGACTCTGGCTCGCTGTGCCAGCGCCTTCGCTGCTCCTTCGGCAAAGGATGCATCCGGATTGAGAAAGATCAGCACATCCGAATGTGCATTGGCGGCACCAAGATTGCATCCCGAACCGAAACCACGATTGCTGCCCGCGGAGATCACCACCGCATCGGGGCGTACCGATCTGGCGATGGCAATGCTGTCGTCACTCGAACTCTGATCAACGACGATAACTTCGCAATCCCGGGGTATCGAGTTCAGGCACGACTCAATCGTCGCCACCGAGTTGTACGTCACCACGATGACCGATGCGTCAAAGGCGTTGCGCACTGTCACCCACCATCTTGTCGAACCACACCGACCGGAACTGCGCAAGGAAGGCATCAAATGTGAAGTGGTGCAGCTCGTCTGCTATGGACGCGTCGTCGCGGGGGTCCCACCCCAACTGCCACGGCCCGTTCAGCTGGATGCACGCCGCCGAGATGGCTGGCGGCAGGCCGTCGATGGAGTGCTCTGTGGCGATCACCGGCACTCCGTGCATCATGGCTTCGACCACCTTGACTTTCATTCCGCCGCCCCGCTCCATCGGCGCCAGGACGGCATCGACGTTGTGGTAGAACGACTCAACCGAGGCAATCGGCCCGAGAATGTCGATGTGCGGTGATCGCGGCAACGCGTCCGATCCGAACCCGGCGACGACGACACGCTCGAATGTCGGAGTCAAGACAGGCAGCCACTCGGCCACCAGGCGACGATAGGCGTCACGGTTAGGTGGGTAGTCGAAGTTGGCGATCATCCCGCATGTCCGGACGTTCGATGCACCGGTCCGTCGATCCGTATTGAACCGGTCTGTGACAGGAGTGGGCAGCCACACAGCATCGCAGGCGAGGCGATCGCGGTCGGTCCACGATGCCACCGAAGCGACTTCTGCGCTGCGCGCCTCCGTTGCTTCCCGCTTGGCCCAAGTCCTGGCGTGGACGCGGTTGAACGATGCCGAAATGAGGTCGACGGTGCGGGCGTGGTTGCGGGCAATACCGCTCCACAGATCGGCGAAGTCAAGCCACGTCGGTCCGCGTTGAAGACTCCAATGATGAGCTGAGGGAATCAAACTGACCGTCGGCCCGACACAGGGCTGGTTGGCCAGCCTGCGCGCCACCGGGCCGCGGAGGGGAACGGGCAGCAGTCGTCGTTTCGCGCGGTGGATCGGCGAACGAAGGGCACGGTCGTTGGCCGCGTCCCCGTCAGGTCCGACGGCGACGAGGCGGACGGCGCCGAGATCGTCAAGGGCACGCCGAAACGCGGCGACCCGCCTGCCGCCGCCATCCATCTTCCCGAGCGAAATCTGCAGAGCCACCATGGTGGTCAGGTTTGTGCCGCCCTCGTCAGGGGTTGTATGCATCAAAAGAGTGCCCACTCTCCAGCGATGTCGGCCTCAAGCTGACCGGTGGTTTCGGAGTACAAGCCGTACTCGTCGTTGATCGCGCCCCATTGCAGCGCTCCGACCACAAGCACACTTGAGTCACGCATCGTCTTGACCCGCGAATAGAAATCCTGCGGGTGTGCGCCGGCTACCGACCTGTCGATGCCGAATTCACCGATGAGCAGAGGACGGTTCACGCTGAGCTCATAGGGCGCCAGTATCGCTGAGTCAGCGCCGATTTCAAGACCGTCGTATACATGAAGGTCGAAGAAGTCGACCATGTGCGCGTACTTCGCGTAGTAGTCGATCTGCCCGATCTTGTCGCTGAGTGTGCCCGGCGACACGTCGCTGATCGACAGTGGGATCGAAGGTGCCGCCGCGCGGATTGCGCTCGCCCAGGCACCTATCCAGGCAACGACCTCCTCCTCGGGGTAGACCGCGTACGCGCTTGCGACTTCGTTGCACAGCTCTATCGCCACCACATTGTTGTTGCGGTCCAGGACAGTGGCCACACCGGAAAGGAATTGGGCAATGAACGCGGGATCGGCGTCGCGTTTGTGTCGTAGATCGATGGCGCAGTAGTAGAACCGGCACGCGAGCGAGTCGCAGAGACTGACGACCTGTTGCAACCGCTCGTGATACACGGCTTCGGTAATCAGGCCGGTGCGGACGGCGTTGACGTCTCCGATGAGCCGGATGGTGTTGGCGCCTTGCTCGACGGCGCGCCGGACCGAAAGCTCAATAAACGGCCAGTCCCATCTCGACCACAGGTTCAACCATGCCGACGACCCTGGGTCGTCATGGGCCAGATCGACAAGGGCGGGAATGATATTGGACCCCTTGAGCGCCTTGACGCGCAACGGCGCGACGACCGGCGCATCGATTGCCCGTGTCACCGGTATGTCCCATTTCGCTGAGAGGGCATCGAATGCCGTTCGAAGCTCACCGCCGTTCAGAGGCCGGTTCCAGCGCAGAATTTCGCCGATGGTTCCCGAGAAGAATTCGGCGTTGTAGGCCGAGCCGATGGTCATCGTGACCCCGATGGGAAACCTGACCGGTGAGACCGCGCCGGCCGCGGGTCGGCCGTTGACGAACAACGCGGAATTGCCGACCGAGTCCAAACTGAACGCGATGATGCATGCGGAGTCGCCGACCGCTCCAGGGCGTGTCTGAACGATTCCGGCGCGGCCGGCGTCGAGGGCGCTGACTGAGCCGTCGTCGTCGATCCGGAGCTGAAGCCCGCCGGTCGATTCGTTGGGGCCGATGATGGTGCCGCCCGCCGATGTGCCTCGCTTGACGACGGCGAAGATCGTCAGACTGGTGCCGTCCAAAGGCGCGTCGGTGTACAGGGTGTCGGATCCATCGAACAGAAGACCCTGATTCGATCCGATCGAATTATGCACCAGCACTGGGGCTGTCGCCGCGTCGTTCTGATCCGCGCTTCTGCATGTGCTCGGCTGAGCAAGTTGGGGGACCTGGTCGACGCGCTGACCGTCCTTCAGCGGCCGCGGCGCCCCATCGCTGACCAAAACCGTGCGAAAGACCGACGCGGTGTCACCGTCGCGGAACCCCACCCCGTAACGTCGGACCGACCATCCATCGTCGAGATCCGCCGCCCCAACCTCGACGTGATTCACCGAGATCACCATCCGCCGCGGGCTGATTCGTACTTCGAGTACGTTGGGGGCGCCCAGCAAAAGCCTTGACGGGCTCCCGAATAGGCGCGACAGCTTCCAGCCGAATCCCTGAAGTTCGGTGGAATCGATCTCCCCCCGTCTCTGCAGGAGGATCTCGCGACGCCGGGAATCTTTTCCCTCCAGGAGGAGGCATATGCTCGCCTGTGCTCTACCTGGCGTGACGGCGATCCGGATTACGGTATGCGAGAGCAGATCAGCATCGATCATCGCGGCGGCCTCACGGCCCCGCGTCATTCGCAAACCCTCCCGCGTCGGCATCATGTTGTCGGTGAGTGACCACGTCTGCCCGGAGACCGATGTGACTGGTGCAGTCGATCCCAGGTTCGCGAAGTCGGTGCCGTCAACAGGAATGGTGTCAAGGCGAGTCGCATCGAAGTGCAGATCCAGCCCCGGAATCGACCCCGGGTTCCAATAGTCGGGCACCTTTACGTCGGCGACCTGCCCGCACGCACTGATGACTGGCAGAGCAGTCACCGCGGCGCCAGCGAGAATCGAAGCCTTGAGGAAAGGTCGACGACGGATCATCGATGGTTCAGGCTGACTGCCTGTGCCGACCTCACGGTCTCGGTGGATTCCGATTGACTATCGGGGGACGCCTGCGTTGCCGCGCCTTGATCCGTTGCCGTGTCAGTTCCTGCGACCACGTCGTCAGCCTCGGGTGTCTCAGGAGCTTCGATCGGTCGGCCCAGGCGTGATGGTTGTCGGGCCAACGTTCTGTGCGCGAACGCAACCCCGAGAGATGTCGCCCCGGTGCGGCGAATCTCTGCCAGGTGTCCTTCGAGATCACTGCAGCTGGTCCGGTGGTAAATGCCAAGGCCCACAACACCATCCATAGTCGGCGCAACCGCGGCGGCGTGTGCGAACTGGTTCAATGGCGGGAGAACCACGACGACGAACTCGTGCGTTTTCTTCAGCTGTCCCAGCTCTTCGAGGATCGAATCCCTGTCGAGCAGAGGCTTGTCCTGCGAGCGATCGCCGAATCCCCACTGGATGCGAACCTGTCGTCCGGTTGCCTTGCGACTGCTTCGAGCGAACCGGCCGACTCTGGCCTCGATGTCAGGATTGGAATCCAGCACGAGTAGAAGTGCTTTACGATCCTCCGCCAAAAGCGCATTGACCAGATTGACTCCCGCTTCTGCGGCGAATCGGCGCGCCAATTGGTCGCCACCGCCACCGACGCCGGCGATCGCGATCGTATGAGGAATGGATCCATCTGCGGTCGCAATATTGACACGAAGCCGTCCTATTGCCTCATCCATTTCCGACTCTGAAATCGCCTTCAAATCCGCTGAAGTTGCAGGCAGATCCGCCACCGGCCGCTCGCCGATCGCCCGATTCACATCGACACCGTCACGGATGCGGCGCGCATAGCTCTCGAGTACGAACGCGACAATCAGGCCCGCGAAAAACCCTAAAAGACCGCCGAATATATAAATCAATTTGGCGGGTAGAAGCCGTGACGGAGTGCCATCCTGTGCCGCATCGATTACCGTCAATCTCACGACCGGAGTGGCGCTGTCCGGTGGAGTTTCCAAACCGCTTGCCAACCAGATGAATTGTTTCGCCAACTCGTTGGCGATATCCCGCGCCTGTCTCGGCGAATCGGCCGTGGCGGAAACGTCCATTACTGCTGCGTCTGGATACGACGTTGGGGTGATGCGGGCCGCGAGCGCCTCCGCGTCCATTTTCAGATTGAGGGCATCGATTGTCTTTTGCGCCAGGGCGCGACTGTTGACCAGCTGCTCGTAGGAAACCACCCGGTCCTGCGCATAGACACCGCCCTGTTGAGCCTCATACTGTGAGGCCGCACTGGCTCCTGAGACGAAGAGCCGAGTCGTAGCCACGTACTCGTCTGGCGAGCGGGCCAGCCATAGTGCCGCCGTACCGACACCGACCGCTGTTAGCAAAGCGATGACGATCGCTCGGTACCGCACCACTCGGAAGAATTCACGTAGTTCGACCATCGCAACACCATACCTCAGTTCGGGGCTGGATGGAACTTGCTGGGATATCTTTAAGTGCACACTTTTACCAGTACACGAGCGTTGAGTGCGGTTCCGCTTGTGTTCGCCAAAATCACACGATCCTGATGATTTTGGGCGCCGGTTCGGCTATAGTGTGCCCCGATCACCAACCGCTTTTGTCGGAGACGTTCTAAACATCCGGCGATCGATGGACGAACCGGTTTTGGAGGCAGTTGTGGCACCCCATATTGCACTTGCAGGTTTACTCGTTGTGTTAGCTGTAGGAGCCTTGTGCGGGGTTTTCGTGCCGCGCGCCTTCGCCAATCTGATGAGTGTGCTGGTAGTGACGGCGGTGGTGTGGCCGCGGCTGTACGAGGTGGCCATCCCGCCGCGATTCGCGTTAGCTGTGTTCCTGGCTCTCGGCGCAGTTGCGTGTGCGTTGTGCCTGTCGACGACGGTGGCCAACAGGACGATGCTGTCGGTGCTCGTCCTCGGATTCACCGGCATCATGCTGGTGGCATTTATGGGTTTGCAGGTGGTCACCGCGGCTATCGGAGACTCCTACTTCCGTTACTTTGTCGTGGTGCCTCTCTCGATGGCATACGGATATCTGCTGGTGCGGAGCGGGCGAATTGCCCAAATGGGTTACGCATTGTTAGCCGTCGGCGTCATCTCATCGCTCCTCGCGGTGGTGGAGCGCGTCACCGGCGGACCGATTCTGGACGGTAACCCATTTGACGAGTTCATCGACGGCCAATACCGAGCAGCCGTATTCTCCGAGCACACGCTGGTGATGTCTTCGTTAATTGTCGGTGCGCTGACCGTGGCGATCGTCGCGACAAAGGGAGTAACCCGAGTGGCCGCCATCGCGGTGTTGATCGCGGGTATTGCGACCACATTCAGCAGGGGCGCGCTCATATTGGCGGTGGGCTACGTAATTGTGGCGGCCGTGTGGGCCAGTGCGCCAGCCATTCGTCGACATGTTTCGACAATCAGGGTGGCGGCGCTCGGACTCGTGTTGATCGCGGCACCGCTGCTATTTCTCTGGCAACCCCTCGGCGTCAACGGAGTCACAAGCTCGGACCCAACCGTTGCCAGCGCGCAGTATCGCGGGGCGATCTATGCGGTGGCGCTCGACTCGCTTCGTACTCATCCGCTGGGGTGGGGGCCGACCGGTCCGCCGAAGGGTGAATTCACATTGCGCAGCCCGTTCGGCACCCTCGACGTCAGCGATACCGTCGACTCCGAGTTGGTGCACACCGCGCTGGACTTCGGCTACATCGGTTTGGCGTTGTTGGCGGCAATCGTGGTTGTGGTTCTCTTCCGCCTGCGGGCCGACAGGTGGTGGAGTCACATGGCTCTGCTCATCACGGCGGCGGGACTGTATCTGTCGATTCATTCGTGGTTGAGTCTGCTGAGTCTGTGGGCGCTCGCCCTTGGCGCCGTGATCGCCAACCCGCCGTCGCGGTCGAGTGGCAATCTCACAGACGCGGGCTCGCCGCCAAATCCGCAGCGGTCGGCTCGCCCGGTCGAACACTCGGATACTTCGAAACCGACACCAGTTCGCGCCTGATCACAGCGCAGATGCTGCTCCAAGTGTGGGATTGCCGGTAGCCGGCCATCCGGGTCGGACCTTGCCGACGCACGATGTCGCGAATGGCATCGGCTATTGCGTCCGGATCAGAGGCGTCGACAAATGTTGCATGGGTCCCGAGGGTTTCTCGGAAGACGGGAATGTCGCTGGCCAGGACCTGACAGCCAAGGCTGGCCGCCTCGACCGGCGGGAGGCCGTAGCCTTCGTCCAACGACAGCGAAACGAAAAGCGCGCAGTGGCTGTACAGCCATTTCAGGTCAGGATCGCTGATTCTCTCGACGATTCGCACCGCGCCTGCCGCGACAGCGGAGCGAAAGTCGTCATCCAACCGGGTGATCCGTCCGGACGGCTCACCCACCACGACAAGCGGAAAGTCTTTCGAAAGCACCCCCGATTGCAGTGCGGCGCGCAAGGTCACGGCAAGGTTCTTCCGAACATTGAGGCGGCCGACGCAGAGCAGGAACTTTCCAGCAAGCAGTTGCATTCCCGGGTCGGTCGCCTCGGCAGCGCTGAATGAACTCGCCACGGACAGTCCGCAACTCACCACCCGGCGAAGCCGCGGGTTTAGCCCGCTGATCCGGCCGCGTTCCGATTGCGATGTCGTGATGACACTTCTTGCGCGTCGGGCCAGCAAGGGCATCGCGCTGAAGTAGGCGCGCTCCACGGCGGTGAACCATTCGGGATTCGACTGAAACAGCACGTCATGCAGGAACACCACCCCGGCCGTCGAGTTGGCGGCGAAGTTGAACGCCAGAATCGTGTCCGCGCTCTTGTGTCGGGCGATGACAGGAAGCTCGAGGAAGTTGATCGCGGGGTGGACCCGAAGCCGGGTGCTTACCATCTCGACTCCGTCGGGAACCGACGCCGAACCCTTTGCGTCCCGCGGCACCGCCAGAATTATCTGGTCGTCGGGATAGTCGATGGCCCATCGCCGGACGATTTCCTGCAGGACCATGCGGTTGGACATCGGCCCTTCGGCCCACCAGTAACCGTCAACCAGAATGTTCACACTGCGCCCTGATCACGTGACGGGCGTCGGTGCCGGCACGCCTACCGGCATCGTCCGCCGGCTTCGCCGCCGCATGGGGCTGACGTGACGGCGCGTTGCCCTTGGCACCACACGACTGTCCGTCGCTTTGAGCAGAACGTCCTCATACGCGCTGCAAATCGCGTCCCATGAAAACGTGCCGCCCGCCCGCGCCCTGGCCTTGGCGCACAGGGTGTTCTGCAAGGTGGGACTGCTCATGAGAAAGCGCGTAGTTGCCGCGATCTCGCGGGGCTCAGGCGGCACGAACAGACCGGAGTCCTGCAGGACCTCCCGGTTGAATACCGTGTCGCGGGCGATCGTCGGCGCACCAGAGGCCATCGCCTGCACCAGCGCCGGGTTGGTGCCTCCAACGCTGTGACCGTGGAAGTACGCCCCGCAGTTCTGCCAGAGCGACGAGAGCAACTGATCGTTGCTCAGGTGGCCCAGCCAGATGAACTGGTCGTGTTTCTGTGCTAGGCCGCGGATCCGCTCTTCCAGCGGCCCCCCGGACCCCGATGACCCGACGACTACGACGGGGAACTCGTCGACGACTGATTCAGCGGCATCGAGGAATTCGTTGATCGAGTTCTCCGGTACCAACCTGGCGACGATCAGCACGTACTTGCGCTTCTCAAGGCCCGCGAGGACTTCGTGCTGTCCGCTCGGCAGGTCACCGCCGTAGGGGATGAACACACCGTCCCGTTGGAAAATGTCGTGCCAGAACCGACGGATCTCGACGGAATCGCAAATCAAAGTGTCGGCGAACTTCGCCGTCATGTTGGCGCCACCTTTGAAGACCGCTTTGCCCAGCCGATTCCACTTGGCGCGCTGCCACTCAATCCCGTCGACGTTGAGTACCGAAGGAATGCCCCTGGCTCGCAACATCGGCAGCCAGTAACCGTTGGCGACGTTCATCACGAGGGCGACGTCCGGCTTGCGCCGGGCAGCGTCGAACACGGATGTCGCGCCGAATGTCAGCGTGCTCAATGACTTTGATTCGAGACCCTTGGTGGTGACGCTGGTGACGCCGGGATGCATGTGTTCCGGTGCTTCACTGGTGGCACCTGGCCGGCTGTACACCGTTACATCCCACCCGCGGTCGGCCAGAAACGGTGCCAGTTTTCGCACCAGAGTCTCGAACCCGCCGTAGAAGCTCGGATAACCTCGGGTGCCGATGATCGCAACGGATCCAATGTAGTCGGTGGTACGCATAGCGACTTCCCCCCTTGTAGCGGATTGATGAGGTATCGGCTCTGCCGCGGACTGTGGCGGTCGTCGGCGTCCCCGTGGCCGCGGCAGGTAGTCGAGCCGCCAGCCCGCTCCGATGTAGATGACGCAGAACACGGTCGCCGAGGCGACAAAGGGCACGATCGCGGACGACCGATCATGCGGGGCGGCAATGAGATTGATCGGAAACGCCGCGGCCCCGGCAAGAAGGGCGACGGCGAACGGGCCGGCGACGGCACGCAGGTACACGGTCATCGAAACGCCGAACCGTGATTGCAAGAACCACACCCCGAGCACATTGCCGACCACGAACCAGATTGCAAACGCTGCCACGAGACCGTTGAACCCGAATCCCATTGCGGCAGGGATCGCCAGGCCGACCGCGATGGTGGACGACGCGACAGCCGTCGCACCGATCGTCCCGGTCCGTCCAATCGCAAACATGGTGGCCGAGCACACTCCTGTCGAGACGTTGACCGCGATGCCGAACGCCAAGGCGGTTGCCACGCCCACCACACCGGCGCGGGGTTCACCGAGCCACAACGGAACCGCTGAGAATGCGGTGGCTCCGAGCAGAGCAGGCGGGAACATCGCAGCTGCGGCGTTGCGACGAGTGAGCCGCGCATAATGTGACCGGACCGCGGCCAGTCCGCCGATCGCATACGCCCTTGTCAGGTGTGTCGTGATGGCGACCGAGGCGGCCGACCCGAACGCTTGAACGCCCTGTACCAGACGGATTCCGAGCTCGTAGGCGCCCGCTGCTGCGGGACCGATCACAATTCCGGCGATGAGCTTGCCGGACTGAAAGAGCACGACGTCGGCGGCGCCGAGCGCCTGACTTTTCATGCCGAAGCCGATGATCTCCCGCGCCATGGCCGCACGTGGACGTCCAATGGTTATCCGGCCTTCGTCGATGACAATGGCGCAGAGCACGGCGCACAGGCCGATCGCCGCCCCTATCGTGGTGCCCAATGCGAAGCCGTGCAGGTTCGGTGCCAAGGTCAATGCCACTACGCCGCCGCTTACCTGGCTGATACCAAGGACGGCAAGGCCGATGTTGGCCGGCACCTGCCTGCCCCGCCCGAACGATGCGCCTGCCAACACACGTGCGCAAAGACCACACGTCAAAATCACGACCGAGCAGAGCAAGAGATAACGTGTGAACGCCGGATCGCCTGTGCGCAAGACTGTTTCGGGCACCGCAGGCCAGAGCATAGCGAAGGTACCGAACACCGCGCCGAGGCCGAGAACGGCCGACACACAGATGCCGACGACGGTGCGGTCGCTGTCGGCGTCGCCGCGAGCGTGGAAGAGCGCGACATATCGGTTTACCGCACGCGATACCCCCAGATCGAGCAGTGCGGCGTACTGTGCGATGGCACCGGTCATCGCCCACACGCCGAAGTCGTGTAGACCGAGCTGGCTGACGACATACGGTGTCGCCACCAGGTTCAACCCGTAACCGGCGATCAGTGGAAGGACTTGGGCGCTAGCGCCGACGGTCAGTGACTGCACCGCGGACCCGCCGGAGCGGTTACGCATAGTGTTTGTCCCACTCGAATGGAAGCGTTCTCCTGGCGCAGAGATGTCCGATGTGGGCCGCGAAACTCTTGGCTCGCGCGACGCGCTGGCCGCGGGGTGTGGCCAGGACCGTCTTTGGCGACCGTGCGAGTGCTTTCGACCATAGCGCCAGGGCGCGCAGGCGCAGCGGCATACCGAGGTGTTCGCTGCGGATCAGATCGTATAGCACCCACAACTGGTCGAGTGCTGCTGTGCCCCCGAATGTTTCGGTGGCTGTCCCGCCGTGGTGCCAGCGCACCGTGAGCTCCTCGTTGATGAACGCCGCGTCGCAGCAAGTCAGCATCCGCAGCCATGCGTCGATGTCTTGCAGCTGCGGAACCTGGGGGCGAAAACCACCCGCGGCGAGCACCGTTTCACGCCGCAGCATCACCGATGTCGGTTCCCCGATGGGGTTGCCGTCGGCGCCGGCAGCCAGATATCGACGGACCAGTTCGGTTCCGTTGTTGACGGAGCCAAGCGGTTGCAGCGGCTCTTCGAGCCGGCCATAGCGCTCTTTCCATAACTGGTCTGCCGTTATCACCCGCCTCGGCGCGAAGGCCAACCCGACATTGTCGGCGTCGAATGTCGGTACCAACTTCGCCAGGCAGTTGGGCAGCAGCCAGTCGTCCGCGTGAAGGAATTGGATCAATCGGCCGCGCGCCACGAGTACGCATCTGTTGTGGTTGTTGACCAAGCCGACGTTCGTCCCGTTGCGCACGAGGCGGATCCGCGGATCGGAATAGGCTTGCACGCGTGCGGCGGTCGCGTCGGTGGAGTTGTTGTCGACGACAACGCATTCGAAGTCGGAGTACGTCTGGGCCAACACGCTGTCGATGCTGCGTCCGATGGAGTCCGCGCCGTTGTATACCGGGATGCAGACACTGACAGTCGGCACCGGCTCCGATGCGACATATCGGGGCGCGAGCGCGGCGGCGTAATCAGGCATTGAGCACCGAAGGATCGAACACAAGCACGCCGTCGCTGCTGCCGTTCTGGTCGTACTGCGCGATGACCATGTCCGGCAACGACTCTCCCGTGTCGACACGGCGATAGTCGCGAATCGATGTGCCAGTGCTGTGCGAGTCCACATTGTCCGGGCCCGCGCACGCAACGAGATCATCGATGTTGACCGTCCTGAAGTCCACGCTCAGGCGGGCGGTTTCCGTTTGATTGGGCACTGTGGAATGGAGCTGCGCACCGGAGAACGACAGCAGCGAGCCGGGCTCGCCGACCAGGCGGAGCGCCAAGTCTGGCTGGCCCGCAGCAAGTCGTGGGTGGGGACGCGGATCGTCTTTGATGTATGCGGCCGCATCGCGCCGAGCGGTCCGATTCCACTCGTAGGCGTCGAAATCGTCGCTGGTGTTCGGGACCGGTCGCTGCCAGAACTCCGGATGGAACTGCATACCCGTCGCCGCCGAGTTACCCGCGATGGGTGTCCACCAGTTGTTCTGGCACTGCGGAGCGGAGTACCAGGTATCGCGATGAGGTGTGTAGTTGTAGCCGAGCCCGGCCGACAAATAATCAGACGGCGGAACCACCCGGAGTTTGGGTACATCGAAGTACGTCGTCGTCGGGTCGGCTCCGAGGTCAACCAGGATCTCTGTGAGAAGCCGCTTGGACTTGTGGTGATGAGTGAACCGCGGCTTGAGGTCCGCGAGGATCTTCACGTATTCCTCGACCGCCAGCTCATTGTGTGCGGTGAGCGGATCGTGGCCGCCAAACGCGCGGGCGACCATGTCAAACGCGAAGTCCGTGAATGCCTTAACCGTTTCGCGCGGCGGGATGCAAAACAATTCGCCTGCATAAAGTCGTTGTCGCCGCTCGTCATCAGTCCAGCTGGTCTCGGTCGAGACTATCCATGCCATGGCGTGTTTCCTTTCATGCGAACGTGTTCAACTTGTGTGGTCAGTCGAGGATTGTCAGTTCGGGGATGGGCACGATAAATCGGGCTCCCCACTGGCGGACGTAGGACATCTCGCGCATGATCTCGTCCTTCAGATTCCACGGCAGGATCAGCACGTAATCGGGACGCGTCTCACGGATGTGCGATGGCGGATAGATCGGAAGGTGCGTGCCGGGTAAGAAGCGGCCCTGCTTGTGCGGGCTACGGTCAACGGTGTAGTGGATCAAGTCATCACGGATGCCGCAGTAATTGAGCAACGTGTTGCCTTTGGCAGGCGCACCGTACGCCGCCGTCGTGTAGCCGAGGTCGCTCACTTCGATCAGGAATCTCAGCAGTGCGCGTTTCACGCCCTGGACGCGTTCGGGATAGCCGAGGTATCCCTGGAGGCTGTCGAGGCCGGCCGCGCGCTCCGCCTTCTCCACATCGCGCACCCGGCTCGTTGTCTCATGTTCGGCAAAATCTGTGTGGCATACGTAGATCCGCAACGATCCGCCATGGGTGTCGAGCTGCTCGACGTCGAAGATGCGAAGGTGATAGGCGGCGAAGATGCGGGCCACCGTCAACAGCGAAAAGTAGGAGAAGTGCTCGTGATAGATGGTGTCGAACTGGTTCTGCGCGATCAGTTGCAGGACGTGGGGGAACTCCATGGTGATCACTCCGCCAGGAGCGAGCACCAGGGACATGCCTGCGACAAAATCATTCAAATCGGGAACGTGTGCGAGCACGTTGTTGCCGATCAACAACTTCGCGCGTTGCCCCCGATCCACCAGCTCACGGGCGAGTTTGGCGCCGAAAAATGCTGTCTCGGTAGGTATTCCTTCCTGGCGGGCGACAGCGGCGACGTTCTCCGCCGGCTCGATACCCAATGCGGGAATCCCCGCGCCAACGAAGTTCTTCAGCAAGTAGCCGTCGTTGCTTGCGATCTCGATGACTTGCGTCGAGCCGTCGAGCGAGAACCGGGCGATCACCTGCTGTGAATATGCTCGGGCGTGCTCCAGCCAGCTCTCTGAATAGGACGAAAAGTAGGCGTAGTCGCTGAATATTGCGCCAGGTGCCTCAAACTCGCCGACCTGAACGAGCAGGCAATCCGAACATACGCGTGCGTGCAGGGGGAAGAAGACCTCTGGCTGGTCCACCTGGGCCTCGGTCAGGTACGAGTTCGCCAGCGGCGACATTCCCAAGTCGCAGAACGAATGTTTCAGGGGCAACCCGCAATGGCGGCACCCGTTGTTCACCGGACCGATCCGATCGGGTTGTCGGCCCAGATCTTCCACGGCGCCTTGCCGCTGTTCCAGAGGGTGTCCAGGTTGATCTTGTCCCACAGGGTGTCCATTCCCAGCCAGAAACCGTTATGGCGGTACGCGGACAGCTCCCCGTCAGCGGATAGCTGGCTCAACGGGGCCTGTTCGAAAACGGTGTCGTCGCCATCGATGTAGTCGAGGATCGAGGGGGAGGCGACGAAGAAGCCGCCGTTCACCCAACCGCTGCTGCCCTGAGGTTTCTCCGCGAAACGAGCGTGGCTGCCGTCGTCGAGATCGAGAGTTCCGTAACGACCCGGCGGTTGAACGGCCGTGACGGTCGCAATGGAACCCGTCTGACGGTGGAAGTCGATGACGTTGCGGACGTCGAGGTCGGTCACGCCATCGCCGTAGGTGAACGAGAACGTCTCGTCTCCGATGTGCTCCCTGGCCCGAAGCAGGCGCCCACCTGTCATGGTTTCCGCGCCGGTGTCAAGCAACGTGACTTTCCACGGCTCGGTATTGGACTGCAGCGTCGTGACGCTGTCGGTTGCCAGGTCGATCGTCACATCCGAGGTGTGAATGAAGTAGTTCGCAAAGTACTCCTTGATCATGAAGCCCTTGTAGCCGAGTAATACGACGAACTCGGTGATACCGGCCGCGCCATAGATCTTCATGATGTGCCAAAGGATCGGGCGCCCCCCGATCTCCACCATCGGCTTGGGCCGTGCCTGGGATTCTTCACTTATCCTGGTGCCCCGACCGCCGGCAAGAATTACCGCTTTCATCTGTAACTCCTTCTCGTAGCAAGTAGTTCACGAAGATGCGCGCACACGCGATCGACCTGGGACTCGTCGAGCATGAGTGCCGACGGCAGGTTGATCGAGCGAGCGGCGATGTCGTAGGCCACCGGATTGCGTTCGGCAGCACCGGATACGGCGTCGAACGATGCGAATGCAACCAGCGAACTCAAGGGCGGAAGGAATGGGCGGGTGTCGATTGAGTGCTGGTCAAAATGGTGCATCATGTCGGTGGTCGACAGCCGATAGGAAGGGTCGACCACGAGGGTGACCATCCAGAAAGTGTTCTTGACTGCTGGCTGCTCGAAATTGAAGCGAATTCCGGGGATATCGATGAGCCGCTCCTCATACCAGCCGAAGATGCGCCTCTTCTTGTCGAGCAGTTCGTCGATGCGGGCGAGCTGTGCCCTGCCGAACGCCGCCTGCAGGCTGCTCATCCGATACTTGTAGCCGATCTCGTCGGTGGTAAAGAACCGATGATCGGCTCGGCTGCGGCCGTGATCGCGCATCGTCGAGATCCGCGCGAATAGATCACCTCGGTTTGTGACGACCATCCCGCCCTCGCCGGTGGTCATGGTCTTCGTGCCGTGGAAGCTGAAGGCGCCGATATCGCCCAAGGCGCCGGCGCGGGCGGTATGCCAAGTTGCTCCGATAGCTTGGGCAGCGTCTTCGACGATTGGAATGCCTTGGGCGACTGCGCCAATGGCGCTCATATCGGGGATGTTGCCGTACAGATCGACAGCAACGATCGCCTTCGTCCTTGTGCTGATGCACCTTTCGAGCGACGTGGGGTCGATGCACCATGTGTCACGGTCGATATCCGCGAACACCGGGGTGGCGCCGAGGTACACGATGGGTGCGGCGCTGGCGACCCAGGTGGCTTCCGGCACGACGACTTCGTCGCCCGGCCCAACGCCCAGTGCGAGCATCGCCAAGTGCAACGCCGACGTTCCATGCGGCACCGCTGCCGCGTGCTCCACATCGATGTACTTGGCGAACTCGGCCTCGAACAGACCCACCGATTGCCCGGCGGCGCCGTACCAGTCGTTGGCGGCCGCTTCGGCCACGTATCGGACCTCGAGGTCGGTGACCCATGGACCGGCCACCGGAATGCGGTCCCTGGCAGTTGAATTGCCGTTGACTGCTGCCGCCGCGTCGGCACTCATCGTCGGGCGACCTGTCGCAGTTCGAGGTCGAGATCGCCCCGATCGATCAGTTGCTTGACGGTTCGCAGACGGAAGTAGCGTGGTCCTGCGAAGACCTCGGATGTCATTCCGCCGAACGTGTACGCCGCCACTAGTTGTTCAATCCCGTGGCGCACGGTCCATCGCGGATGGTACGCGGGTATCGCGCGGTAGATCTTGCCGAAATCGACGCGGTAGTCCCGAATATCGGGAGCAGCACCAGGAGCGCAGCAGACGCTGACCCCTGGCACTACCGCCGCAACGAGGTTGGCCACATCCCGCACCCGGTAGTTCTCACCGACCCGGCCGACATTGAACGCTTGATTGTGGACCATCTCGCGGGGAGCGACGAGCACGTAAGCGAAGGCCTGTGCGATGTCCAGAACGTGCACCAGCGGTCGCCACGGAGAACCGTCGCTTTGCATGACCACCTTGCCGATGGTCACGGCGTGGCCGACGAGATTGTTCACCAGGACGTCGGCCCGCAACCGGCGTGAGACTCCATAGGCAGTGGCGTTGCGCAGGTACACCGGCGAGAAGGTGTCATCGGCCAGCGTTGAGAGGGCGCGTTCGACGTCGACCTTTGATTCGCCGTAGGGCGTAACAGGGTCAAAACGCGCGCCCTCGTGGAGTTCTTCGTCACCACCCCGTCCGTACAGGCTGCATGACGATGCGAACAGAAAGCGCGATACCCCAGCCGCTTTCGCCGCTTCCGCGAGCCTTATCGAGGCGTCGCGGTTGATGGCGTAGGTGAGCAGTGGATTCAGATTCGCGAGCGGATCGTTCGACAACGCCGCGAGGTGAATGACCGCATCGAAGCCAACCAAGTCAGCGACGCTCACATCTCGCAGGTCGATGTCCAGTGTCGGAACCGGTTCGGGTTCGCCAAGGAAGTTGCATTCGGCGTAGAGGTCGGTGTCGAGACCGACGACCTCATGGCCGAGGTCGACAAGATACGACGTCATCTCCACACCGATAAAGCCAAGGTGGCCGGTGAGCAGGACTCTCATGTGCGGTCACATCTCCTGTAGCGAACTCGCGGGGGAATGAGCCGGAAGGTGGTCCTTCTTGGGGGATGGAAAGGACCACCTCCCGGCCTTTCCCGGGCGGTAGGAAATTGCCGCCGAGCATGTTGGCGATCCGTTTGCCAGCCACCCCAGGCGGCGATCGCGGTCGTCGTCAGCTACTGCCATGTATGTGGCTAAATCTGTCTGCTGACGTTCAGTTAGTATAGCGAAGAAGTTTGCCAACGACGGCTGGAGCAGGTCGTTGGTGATCCTGCGGTTCGCTCGGCGTTCCGTCGGTTTCATGCGGCCCCCAAACTCATTCTTTGGCGCGAATCTGATGCGCCCGGCGTTGCTAGTGAGTGTGCACGACCTTGCCCTACTGCGCGGCAGATTGCAAGAGAAAACCTAGAAACCCGCGACTAAACCGCTGTTGACGCCGCTTATCGGAGACTGCTCGGCGCGACTCCGCTCAGGTTTGCGGGCGACGACGAACGTTGCGGGTAGTTGTAAACGCAAAAATCAGATGTTCTAAATAATGTGATGTGCCGGCATGGCCGATGCGATACTTGCGGCCGAAAAACCTGTCACTTCCGTAACATCAGCCACAGCTATAGACTCCTGTTATGACCTTTGCTAGAAAGCTTGCAAAGGTCTGGCTACTCGTTCACTTAAAGTTAACCAAGGAATCGGATGGCAAATCAAGATGCCTATGGCGCCAGCGAAAAGGAGTCGTCACACTTTCGGTATGCGCGGGATAATCCTCGCCGGGGGAACCGGCTCACGACTGCACCCAATCACCGTCGGTACGAGCAAGCAGTTGTTGCCCGTCTACGACAAGCCGATGATCTACTACCCGCTGTCTACGCTGATACTTGCCGGCATCCGGGATGTCCTCATCATCACCACACCGACAGACGCCGCGGCATACAGCAGGCTGCTACGCGATGGTGCTCAATTCGGGATCTCGATCACGTACGCGGTTCAGCCCGTCCCCGACGGGCTCGCGCACGCATTCATTCTCGGCAGGGACCACATCGGCACCCGATCAGTCGCACTCATGCTGGGCGACAACATCTTCCACGGACCGGGGCTAGGAACGCGGCTCGGCAGGTTCAGTGAGATCGACGGCGGGACCATCTTTGCCTACCGGGTCTCGGATCCCAGCCGCTACGGCGTCGTGGAATTCGACCAGGCTCACCGTGCGGTGTCGTTGGAGGAGAAGCCAAAGGTGCCGCGATCGGAGTATGCGGTTCCCGGGCTGTACTTCTACGACAACAACGTCGTCGACATCGCCGCAGGCCTACAGCCCTCTGATCGCGGAGAGTACGAGATTACCGATGTCAATCGTGCGTACATGGACATGGGGAAGCTCTCGGTCGAGGTGCTTCCTCGCGGTACCGCATGGCTCGACGCCGGCACCTTCGACTCGCTGCTGCAGGCGGCGAACTACGTGCACACGACCGAGGAGCGGCAAGGCCTGAAGATCGGAGTGCCTGAGGAGGCGGCGTGGAGGCGCGGGTTCATCAGCGATGACCAACTTCGGGAGCGAGCCGAGCTTCAGTACACGTCCGGATACGGTCGCTACCTGCTGGACCTGCTAGACGGCCTGGTGCAGGCGGTATCCGCCTAAAGGCTGGCCCACCTCAGCAACCAAGCATCGATGTAGGAAACCCCTTTTAAAACAGCCGAACAGTATGTAACATTCGATTGTAGCCAACATCAAGCTTGTTGGTTACGGGATGATCGCGCCGGTCGGCTGGACCGGGGGGAGCGCGGTGAAAAGGATGGAGTACCGAATTGCCGCCTCTCGATACCGCAGAACCTGTGTACTGTGCACCGGTCGCCGCGGGCCCCGTCAGCGACATTGCCGCCATGGACATGGCGTTCCGTCTCAGGCTGCTGAGCCATCCGGTCAGGATCAAGCTGCTCTCGATGTTGTTCGCCGCGCCGCGGGGTGAGGAGTGTGGCCGCGTACTCGCCTCCATGATCGGCCTGCCCGAGACGACCGTCAGCCACCACCTACGGAAGCTGCGGCTGGCCGGCTTCATCGAATCGCGGCGCCGCGGGATGCATGTCTACCATCGCCCGCACCCACGGGCACTCGTCGCGTTGTCCGCAACGCTTGACCCGGACCCCGAGCGTGAAGCGGGCCCGCTCGACGCACTCGTCGACTAGTACGCGCCGGCGCCGTTGACGACTGCTCGCAACGTCTTGACGACAATCAAAACGTCGTTGAGCATCGACCAATTCTCGACGTAGGACAGGTCGAGGCGCACCGAGTCTTCCCACGACAGATCCGATCGGCCGCTCACCTGCCAGAGTCCGGTGATGCCGGGCCGCACAAGGAGTCTGCGCCAGACGTGGTCGTCGTACATGTCGGCCTCACGGCGCAGCGGCGGCCGAGGGCCGACAACGCTCATCTGCCGCTTCAGCACGTTCACGAATTGCGGCAACTCGTCGATACTCAAGCGGCGGATGATGCGGCCGACGTTCGTCACTCGCGGATCGCGCCGGATCTTGAAAAGTACGCCGCCGTCGCTTTCGTTGAGCATGATCAGGTTATCGAGCTGGGTGTCGGCGTCGGCCACCATGCTGCGGAACTTGATGATGCTGAACGGCTGGCCGTCCAGGCCGATCCGCTCAGACCGATAGAAGACCGGGCCTCTGCTGGTGAGCTTGATCGCCACGGCAATGACGAGCAAGAGCGGCAGCGACGCGGCCAGCACGAGAGTCGCGAAGCAGACGTCGAAGGCGCGCTTCTGGAAGCGCTTGGCGCCGCTGTAACGCGGTCGATCGACGCGAATCAACGGCAGTCCCGCTACCGGCCACATCGTCAGCCTCGGTGCCGCAACGTCGACCACC
Source organism: uncultured Actinomycetota bacterium (assembly GCA_963711755.1). GTDB lineage: Bacteria > Actinomycetota > Actinomycetes > Mycobacteriales > Mycobacteriaceae > Mycobacterium. Next base: position 402,096 of record CAVQFK010000021.1, on the reverse strand, counting down.
CCGGGTGCAACCACCAGATCCAGGCCAAGAGCGTCCAAGCGCCAGGACAGGTCGCGGATCCCCTCTGGGCCAAGGTGTTCGGTCGCCGTCAGCGCCACGGTGTCGGCTCCCGTTTCTGCGATAGCGCATTCGATGCGACGCTCGTCGCCGAAGACCGGCAGCGGCGCACAGCCTGGCACGTTTATGGCGGTAAGTGAGCTGCCGCCCGGCACGCAGACCGCGACCACCCGATAGCCGTGACTGGGGTCGCGAGCCAGCGACTTCGCCAGCGCGCGCACTGCGCGGGGATCGCCGACGGCCACAATCGCCGACATACACTTTCCGCTCTTGCGTTGCGCAACAATCAAGCGGCGCAGAAGATTTCGACTTAACAACAGCATGCAGGCTCCCACGGGCAGCGCCACGCCCAGATATCCGCGTGCGATTTCGGGGCGCAGCATGACAAGACCGGTCGCGGTCACCCCGACGAAGGCAAGCGTGGCCGCAAACACCCGCCGGTATTCTTCGACCCCTGCTCCGATGATTCGTGGCGAGCGGGCGCGGTACATGGACAAGAACCCCATCCACGTCGCCGCGATGGTCAACGAGACTGCGGTGTAATACAGCCACAGCGCAGGAGGAACCGCGGCGGGCAGCAGGGCGAGCCGCAACCATTGGGCTGCCAAAAGAGAACCGATGATCACGACGGCGTCGGACGTGATCAGGGCCTTCTGGTACCACGCCTGCCATTGCGGCCGCGGCCGATCCTGCGTTGGGGTGGACACCTCTGGCCGAGATGCGTTCTGGGCGCGCCGCATTGGACGCAGGACGGGTAGCGTGGCCATTTCCGTTGTCCTCCCACCAGCATGCGGTGACTTCGGCAAACTATCTTGGTTTGCGGTTGTTCGGGGGTCCTGCGCCAAGGCGATGCCGCTGGGCGAACTCGTAGATAGCGTCGGCAACGCTGCCGACCCGGGCAGGTCCTTCAGTGAGTTGGAACGTCGACTGGCCTTTGGCGGAACGTAACGGCGAGATCGTCATCGACTCGTTCCCCCTCTGCGGCAACAAGATTCGCCCCGCCGCCACCAGCGTCCCCCGCCAAGTAGAATAGTCGCACCGATCGCAGACCCACCGCCATCGCGCGTGACCTAGAACGCGACTCTATCAACCGGAGCGAAATACACAACCTTTGCCAGCAGGCATGCAACGGCTCGGTAGTGCGTTCCACAGCAAAGACGACATTTCGCCTATCGGTCGTCTTGAGCGGACTTCACCAACTTCTCGATGGCCCGAAAGATGTTGCGGGCCTCGCCGCCGCTGGCCGGATAACCGACAAACACCTTGTCGTCGGAGTAGATCGAGATCGTGTAGTACTTGTCGCCCCTGGTGCGGGACGGCACCGATGGGCTGTGAAGGGTCGCGCCTGCGGGAACGGTGGGTGGTCGACGCGAGCCGACCTCGATATCGAGGAAAATGCGCGCATTTCCAAGCGGGATGGGTATCGGTTCGAGATAGTCGTTCCGTTCCTCCGGTGTGACCAGCAGCCGAAACGCGGGATCAGAAGCGTCACGCTGTGCGTACAGCACCCCGTCTGCAACGAACAGTCCCTGGCAGTGGGGACGAAAAGCCGTGCGCCAAATACCCATAACCCCTCAATCGAGCAACATTGGCGAGTTGTCATCGGACGCCACCGTTCGACGACGCTACCAACCTCGGGGCCATGGTAAGGCGCAATCACGTCGCCAGCGGCCTTTGTCGTCCAGCAGGGGTTGCAACTGCTGGCCGGATACTGAGCGGAAGTGATTGATACTGACGGCTAGTGAGCGGTTGCGGTCTGGCGATCGGCGTTGATGAGTTCCTAAGCGGAGTCAAGCGGTCTTGGACTGTTTTTTATCGTGGTGTTGGCGGCTCGGTGGATTGGAGCGCTTGGAGTCCTGTTGTCCCCTGCCCGTCCTGCCTTTGCGCCGCTGGGATTGGCGGGTGTTAGCGGCCTTGATGCGTATCTGCTTGTCGACGGTGTGGTGGGCGCGCACGATGCTGCGTCCTTCTTCGGCGGTGATGGTGCGACCGTCGGTGTCGCGAAGCACGTAGTGCTGGCCGGTGCGCCAGCAGGTGGCGATGCGGGTGAGCAGGATGGTGGCGATGTGGCAGAGCGCCGAGTCGTGGTGGCGTCCGGTGTTCATGAGCCGCTTGTATTTCGCGGCGAGTTGCGGGTCGGTCTTGCGGGCCTGAGAGGCGGCGTTGAAGAGGTGCTTGGAGTAGTAGGCGCGCAGGTCCGCAGACTGGGTGGTCGGCACCATCGAGATACGGGCACCGCGATGGCGAAACCATGATGCGACCGGGGTCCACACGTTGCGGGTCGATTCCATCACCACTCGCACCGTGTCCTGCTCGCGCGGTCTGAGGTCGGCCCACAGGTTCTCCAGCTCGGCGAGCCGGGTGAAGACCTTGTGCCCGGTCCACACGAAGGTTCCATCGGGGCGAGCCAGTGACGCTTGGTGAGCAGCCCGACAAGCCAGGTCGATACCCAAAGTCAGCTCCACGCACATCCTTTCGACGACACCAGGTTCCGTCCCTAGTCGCGACGGGCAAAGCCCAGACATTCCGTCAGAAGAAGTCCGCTAGTGAACTCCAAGTTCCCGAACAGGGCACCAGTCGGCTCGAGACGTGGGCCGCGGACGACCACTCAACTTTCAGAAATCACCGGGGTGTTCCAGTCGGTGGTTCGGCCGTCCGCGGCCCACACACCAAACCTAAATGTCGGTGGTGGCTGCCAGGATGTGGGGCATGGCTGGGGGGCGGTCGTTGCGCCGGATCGGTGATCCGGTGGTGGCGGCCGCGCCGGCGGGGGTGAGGCTACGGACTCGGATTCATCCCACGGGCGAGGAAGCCGAGGCGTTGACCGCAGTAGGCGAGCTGCTGGGGTCGGTGTATCGCGGTGAGTTGGCCGGGCGGATTGGTTGTGGGGTGCTGGATCGCGAAGGCCACGCGGTGTGGCGTGCGCAGCGTAAGCAGGCCGTCACGGCGGTGGCGTCGTCGCGGTGGGCGGGTGCGATCACCCGCGCGGGTGAGGATCGATACCAGCTCGGGATGCGGGGGTGGCCCGGCCTACAGCAGCCGCTGGGGTGCCCAGCACTGGTGTAAACCCTTGCAACGGCAGACTTCCGAACCGGTCACCGGCCATCATGGTGCGGCGGCCGCGATCGGGCGACGTGGGCTCGGACTGGCGATCAGGCGACGGCAGGCAGGACCCCGCAACGGACAGCGGACCGCTGCGGGCACTCCACCGGCCAGGCCTGGCCATCAGCCGGGCACCAAACCACGACGGTGCGGCAGTTCCGGCCCACCGACACGCCCACCATGAGGCGTGCCGGTCCACCGGAAAACACCCACCGCCAGCGGCCAACACCGTTCGGGCCGCACAGGACTCACTCCTGCTCACTAACCAGGAACGGTTGCTGGTCACGGCCTCCCGGTCGACACTCGTGCTGGGGCGGCCGGCGCGGCGGTCGTCTCTCGAGTGGACGCGGCCACGAAGTGAACCCCTTCGGAGAGGAAGAGTTGTGCGGAGATCGCGCGGGCGAGCGCGACTGGACCTTGAATGAGGTAGCGGCAGACCAACCTGCGCGGCTCACGCATCAGCCGGTAGAACACGTCCCGGTTGGTCCGCCGGAACGAACGCAGGGCGCCGAACGGAAGCAACAGCCGTGCGCCGGTGGCCGATCCATAGCAGTCGACCCACTGCTGGCCGCGGTCCTTCCCCAGGCTGACGACCAGAATGTCGGTACGGGCCGAGCGGATCTCGTCGGCGAGCGAAGCGGACTGGATCGCGGACATATGCGGCGTCGATGGCCACATGCCTGCCAGGGCCAGGCTCGGGTACTCACTGGCCAACCGCGCGGCGAGCCGTTGGTGATCCTCCGCGGTGCCGCCAAGGAATGCCACGCGGGACCCGCACTTCTCGGCCTGCCGCAATACCTTGGGCAGCAAGTCGGCGGCGGTCACCCTCGGCCACCCCTTGGCGGTGAGCAACTGACCACGCCAGGCGTTCGGCATGCCCTCGGCGAGTAGCAACCACTCCTGACCGTTTTCGCCGACATGATTCGGGTGATCGACATTGATCCAACCCAGAGCCAGCGGATTGGCTGGCTCGCGGCGCAGACGCGATGCGAGAATCTCGACCACCTCGTCGGTGTCCAAGCGATCAATTTCTTTGCCCCAGATCGCCATGCGCACCTCGACCCTGGGCGTCGAACATTCGAGCCCAGTCAGCGTAGAGAATTGGCTCATCGTGACACGCTCCCGACTTCAGCGATCGCCCGCCAGCTGGTGTCCTTGTCGGAGATGACGGTGATCGGTAGTGGCCATGAGATGCCGAACGTGGGGTCATCCCAACGGAACCCCTGTTCGCCCCTCGGCTCGTAGGGCCCGCTGACCTGGTGCATGACCTCGGTGTCGTCGGCAAGGGTCTGAAAGCCGTGTGCCACATAAGGTGGCACGAACAGAGCGCGCCGGTTCTCGGCGGTCAGGTCCACCGCCACGTGGTGGCCGAAGGTCTTGGATTCGGGCCGGACGTCGACGGCTACGGCAAAGATGGCTCCCCGCGTACAGCGCACCAGCTTGGCCTCGGCGTATGGCGGCATCTGCCGGTGCAGGCCTCGGAGTGTGCCCCGCGCGTGGTTATAGGCGAAGTTCACCTGCGCCACAGTCGAATCCAGGCCGTGCTTGGCAAATTCGTCGGCGGAAAACGACATCGCGAAGAACCCGCGCTCATCGTTGTAGGGCTCGATGTCGACGACAGTGACCCCATCGATGTCGGTATCGGTGTACTTCAAGGTGTCCTCCAGAACGGATAATGACTCCCCCGCCCGGTGCTACGCAGTTACCGCCGATCATTCGCTCCACCTCCCGCGCAGCGCCTAACCGCAATCGTTTGCAGTTAGATAATCAGATCCACAGGACCCACCCGCATTTCGACGTCGACACGGCCGGAAAGCCATGTCCTTACATACTAAAGGTTCCGTACGCACGTATAGTACATACCTTTGGAATGGTTTGAGAACCCCTATTGGGCAAATAGTTCGTCAAAATTGTCACTGCGTCCGGGGCTGCTTGGGCCCGTAGATAGGTCCGGACAGGTCAGCGCATCACGGTGGTGCCGTGGATGACAGAATCCAGCTACCACCTGCGTGCTGCAGCAGCCCGAGGCCTGCCCTAGTCGTTCTAGATTGAGGATGCCAGTGACCCATCCGACCGAGCGGCGTGCCGATTCCGCACGCGGTCCGCTCGTGCGCGCCGCAGCGCAGCAGTTCGCGCACAAGCCTTACAGCTTGGTGAACCTCGATGACGTTGTTGCCGCGGTAGAAGTCAGCAGGGGCGCGATGTACTTCCACTTTCCTTCGAAGCAGGCGTTGGCATGTGCGGTCATCGAGGAGGCCGACAAACGGGGCCGCGAGGCGGCCGTGGGAGTGCTCGCGAACAAGCTCTCAGGACTGGAGACATTGATCGATCTCTCCTACCTGATAGCAGTGCTGGACATTGGCGAGGACTGGGCTCGCGCTGGACTGAATCTGCTTGGATCCATAGGCGGAGCTGATGAGCTCGAGGCGGGAACCTTGCGTGAAGTAATCAGTGCACTTGCTCAGATCGCCCAGCGGGCAGCAACGGAAGGCGACATCACTCAAGAGCGCGACCCCGAGGACGTCGCACAGCTGTTGGCCTCGATGTATATCGGCCTTCGTCACACCAGCGATCTCGACAAACCGGAGCAATTCCTACCCGACCTCGAGAAGGCCTGGATCTTGCTGTTGCCCGGATTCGCCAATCCAGAGCGGATGCGTTATTTCAGCCAGTTCATCCGTCGCCGCACCGCCGTAGCGTCGGCAAAGGTGTCCTCCCAGCCGAATCCAGCCTGACCACATGTGGGCCGTTCGATTCGACAAATAATTTGCTAGTCTGGCGTTCGCCAGTGGTCATGTGCGACCTGACGTGTAGCGGCGCACCCGCTGACCCGAATGGGGGAGGATGCCGATGGTCGCGCGCCAGGCTCGGTCTGAGGCTACGCGGCGCAAGATCATCGATGCCGCGGTAGAGCTGTTCAACAGCGTGGGCTATTTCGACACCGGGCTCGGCGACATCATCGAACGGGCGGGAATGACCAAGGGGGCCCTGTACCACCACTTCAGTTCCAAGGAAGCGTTGGCAGTGGCCATCATTGACGAAGCCTCCGGCACCTTGCTGAAGACCTTCCAAGCAACGACACGCTCGCCGGCGCCCGCACTGGAAAGCATGATCCACGGCGTCCTGGTTGCGGTGGAACTGGGCAACACCGACAAGCTGGTCCGCATGGGTGCGGTACTAATGCGGATATTCGCGAAGTTCAGCGAGGTCTCCACCTTCAACTACAAGGCTTGGCTCGCCGAGATGGGCACCCAGACGCGCCGGGCCCAGGCCGAGGGAGATTTGCGCGCTGACATCGACGCAGACATTGCAGGCGATTTCATCGTCAGCGCGATCCTTGGCACCGAGTTGATTTCGAACGCAGTGTCCGGTGGACAAGACTTGCTCCTGCGCGTCACTCAAACGTGGGAGCTGCTGCTGCCTGCGGTCGCCTCCGAGCAATCGCTGCCATACCTGCAGGAGTTCCTTGCCCGCGAGTCGCTGCGTCGGCGCGGCCACGTGGTTGATCCGTAGGGCCCGAATCTCCAGCGCCGCCGTATCGTGGCCAACGCAAGCATTCTCACCCAGGACACCCTAGTCATTTTTGTTTGCTGCACCGGTGAGTCCAGTAGGGTGAGGTCAGCTATCCGAAGGTAGTGGGCGGCGGAATTGCTGGGGGTGTAATTTGCCAGAGTTGTCGAGAAGCTTTGGCGTGTTCGGCCGTTTGGTCCGTGATTGGTGGCGCGAGCCGGTCGACTACGCAGCCCAGGTGCAGTACTTCACCAAGCGGTCGCTGGCCGATGCGATAAAAGTGTTGATCGGCAGTGGGACGGGCGTTGTTGCGGTGGTTTTGCTGGCGATCCGTCTTCCCTCCGCCGGTTCGGCCAGCACCGCATCTCACGTCACCGTAGCCATGTTTGCCGTCGTAACGATCTCTTGGGCTGCCGTGTGGTGTTGCCGGCCCTGGCCGTGGGTGTCTCGTCGACGGTCGTTGGGGTTCGTCGTCTCCTGCGATATCGCGATCGCCGCGGTGGCCTTGCAGGACACGAACTGGCTGACAGGACTCTTTGCGCTCAACGCGTTTGGGCTGATCGGGGTCTATCTGATGTTTTTCGACGGGCCGAAAGTCCTTGCCCTGCATGCGCTGTGGATCCTCGCAGCGACGACGGCTCATGCTTTCCAAGTCGGCGGTGCAGACTTCGGCGGGCTGGCCTTGGCCGCCGAAATGGTGGTGGTGGCGGCTGGCGCGGCCGCGACTCCGTTGGGAATTCAATTCGGAATCTGGGTTCTGCGCAACGACGCCAATGAGTCGGTCACCGATCCGCTGACCGGCTTGCTGAACCGGCGCGGACTGCGCCTGCATGTCGGCGACTTGATGCGCGATAGAAATTTCGCGGACGCCGACCTGGTGGTGATGGTCGTCGACCTGGACAGGTTCAAGGGCATTAACGACACCTTCGGTCACGCGGTCGGTGACGAGGTTTTGATCCGCAGCGCGCGACGGATCAAGTCCGCGGTTCGCGGCAGTGCCTTGGTGGCTCGGGTCGGCGGGGAGGAATTTGTAGTCGTCGATGTCACCGGATCAGGTTCCACAGAACGCATCACCGAGCGTGTGCGGGCTGCAGTCGGTGCGGCCGCCGATCGCGCTCGTGTCACCGCCAGCGTGGGCGTCACCAGTGTGGCCCTTGCCGAGTTTGAATCGCCCGACGTTGAAGCCGCCGGCCTGCTGGACAGGATGATCGGACACGCCGATCTTGCGATGTTCGGGGCAAAACGCCGCGGCGGCAATGCAACAGTCCACATTCCGCAGGTCGACTCAGACGAACGGAGCAATCACTGCCCTTGAGTCCACAACTGTTCGGTGAGGTCATGGAACGTCGCAAGCGCCAGCGGATCATCATCGCGCAGCAGGGCAGACTTGCTCATCCGAGCCCTGACCACCGACTCGTCGGCGTGCACTAGCTCGACAAGCTGGTCCGCGTACTTACGGACCACCGAGACTGGGGATTCATCGGTCGGCATCGTGCGGAAGAGCTCGGAGAACTCCATCGACAGCAGCGCTTCGGTGGAATGGCCCACCATGTCCGCAAACGCTTTGTTGGCAAACAGGATCTGGCCGTCACGAGAAATAGCGAGCGACGGCACGGGAATTCGTTCAAGCACGAGCCGAGCAGGCATCTGGTCGAGCGCGTCATCCGGTAGCCGCAAGTTCTGATTGGTTCTGCGCCGCTCCACACCGCAATTATGCAGATGTTCTAGTTACTTGTCAGTAATTTCACTTCTGTGGACAAACTCGTGTCGCGAATCGCCGCGGTGCACTTTAGCGAACTGGGTTGGGCATCGGCTCACTAAATCGCCGCAAGCCTATGGTCTGTCGGATCGCACCGATACGAGGTCGGGGGTGCGGGCCATCAGCCACCGCTCGAACTCAAGAGGGGGAAGCGGTTCGGTATGCACATGGCCCTGCGTGATGCTGCAGCCGTACTGGCGCAACGCCCGCAGGGTGGCGTCATCTTCGACGCCCTCGGCGACGAGGTCGGCTCCGAGGCTGTGCGCGAGCGCCACCGTCGACCGCACGATCGCAATGGACCGGGGATCGCGCGCCAACCGCGCGACGAAGACCTTGTCCAGTTTGAGTTCGTCGACGGAAAGGTCCTGCAGTCGCGCCAGCGACGACCATCCGGTGCCGTAGTCGTCAAGCGAAATAGGGGTCCCGAGCCGTCGCAAGGCGGCAACCGTATTGCGGGCCCGCTGCGAATCGGTCGTCAGCGTGCTTTCGGTGATTTCCACGATCAGCGCCTGCGGGGGCAGATCGTGTTCTCGAAGCAAACGGGCGATCGTTTGGACCAGTCCGAGGTCGAGGAGGTTGGTGGTCGATAGGTTCACCGCGACCGTCAGCGTGATGTCGTGGTCGCGCCAGGAACGGATTTGCGCCAACGCCATGTCAAGCACCAGGGCCGCCACCGGCCGCATCAGCCCCGCGTGTTCTGCCGCCGGCAAGAACTGATCGGGAAGCAGCAGCCCGCGCGACGGATGACGCCAGCGCACGAGCGCCTCGACACTGTGCACGCTCTCGTTGTTGGCTCTGATCTTGGGCTGGTAGTAGCACGTCAGCTCGCCCGAGTCGCCGGGCGCCTCGCCACCGCCAGGGGTAAGCATGTTGCGAAGGTCAGCCAGCAACTGGCCGTCTCTGGTGTCTAGATCCGATGCCGCGTCGTACACGCCGATACGGCTGGTCATCGTCCTGGCGTGCGCCATCGCCGCTTCTGCGAAGGTCAACAACTGCTGAGGCTGAGCGCAATGATCCGGCCACAACGAGACGCCGATGCTGGCGTCGACCTGCACCGTGATGTGAGAGAGCGCGAACGGCGCCCGCAGCGCGTCCATCAGCTCACCGGCTTGTGCCCGGGTGGCCGTCAGGTCGGCCTGGGTCATCAGCACCGCGAACTCGTCGGCACCGACACGCGCCAGAAGATCCCCCTGCCGTACCGATTGCGACAGCCTGGTCGCGATGCGGTACAGGAGTTCGTCACTGACGCTTCGGCCCAGGGAATCAGTGATTTCCTGGAATTGGTCCAACGCCACCAACACCAGGCCAAGCTTTGCGCCACGGCGATCCCAGTTGCTGCTGGGCTCATCGAATGTTGCGGCAGTCAAGGCCGTGGCCACCGCAAGCCGGTTGGCCAGCCCGGTTAGCTCGTCCGTCATCGCCTGATGGTGGCCCTCAGCCTTAGCGCTGACGTCGCGGAAGGTTATGGCGAATCGGGCTGCGACGGCGGTCAGGCTCAACACGGCAAGCGCGACCGGCAGGCGTTCGTCGTCAGCCAGGACGGTGACACCGAGGGCAAGGATCGTGCACAGCACTGGCAGGAAGAGTGGCCCCCGTGCGTACTTCGGCCGCACGGCGGTCTTTTTCACCGGCACCCAGGCGGCCGCGGCTATCAACAGGAAGGCGCCCGGCCAGCACGCATCGAGCAGGGTCCCCTCCAGATACCGGCCATGCGCTGACTCGAAGAGATAGATCGTGTTGGCGGTGGCAAACAACAGGAAGCCGAAGCCGAGCAGTGCCCAGCTCGGCTCGGTTCGCCACCCCAAGATGGCCAGCGACCCAGCCGTGAGTGCCGCGAGTAGCAGCGCGCTTACCGGGTATGCGAGTCCGACGAGCACCGTGGCCAGTTGACCGGTGGTCGCGGGTTGGATAGGCCCCAAGGCGACCGCGGCGGCCACGGCGGCGACGGTAAGCCCGACCACCAGAACGTCGATTCGGGTCGCCCGAGGCACGTACCGCAGTCTGGGGCGAATCAGGAGCAGCAACCCGACGAAGACAGGCGGATAGGACGCCAGAAACAGCGGATCGGCCAGAGACGGTGATTGACCCTCTGGCACCCATATCGCGTATACGACGGTGGCAAACCCGGTGCCCGACATTCCCACGGCGATCAGTAGCCAAGCCCAGCGCTCGGCAGGGACACGCCACGAACGGGCAGCGACCAGACACGCTGCCGCTAGCAGTATGGACGATTCCATCCAACTGTCGATCGGCACGATGCGGCCCGGCTGCTCGCGGATCACCGTCGAAAGCGCGAACACGACAAGACCGGTCGTCAGCGCGGCCAGCCCGATGCGCGCACCCATCGGGGGCCACGCCGCCCGCTCTTGAATTGCCTCCTGACGCTGCTCGGCGAACTCACCGGCGTTGTCGGCCGTCGCATCGATGTGAGGTTTCGCCGCCGGCTCGATGGTGACAGGGGATCGCCTGGGTAGCTCATATGGATTGGCAAAGTCGGGCACAAAGCTGCGCAGGCACGCGCCGCCGTCGCGCTTGGCCGCATACATCGCGAGGTCGGCCTGCCTGATGAGACTGGTGACACTGGTCTGCGGCATATCGGAGGTGGCCAGCGTCAAGCCGACGCTGGGCCGCACAGCCAATGTCACCCCGTCGACAATTATCGGCTCGGCGAACGCATCGAAGATCCGATCCGCTGCCACGATCGTGTCCTCGACGGGGCCCTCGATCAGGATGGCGAACTCGTCGCCCCCGAGCCGTGCGACGGTGTCGGTGCTGCGCACGCTCGCCGTAAGGCGACCGGCGACCCGGATCAGCAGCTCGTCACCGGCGGGATGACCGAGTTGGTCGTTGACGGCCTTGAAGCCATCGAGGTCGAGGCACAGCACTGTCAGAGTCAGCGGTTCACGATGCTGACGTTCGATCGCCTGCTCGAGCTGATCAAGGAAGACTGCACGATTCGCCAGCCCGGTCAGCTGATCCGTGAACGCCAACCGGCCGACATTGGACAGCAGTCGTTGGTGCTCGGCCATTGCGACGAACTGGCGCGCCAACACAGTTATCACGAGCAGGAACACCGTGGCGGCCAGCGGAAATGATTCGACTCCCGGCAGGACCTGCGCCATCGCGACGCCACTGGCGAGCACCAGCGGTAAGTACGGCAGGAACAAGAGCGCCTGCGCTGGATTTGCCCCCGGCCTTTGCTCGCGCGGTGGTTCGCCGATGCTGCGCAACGCGGCCAAACCCAGAATCCCGCATCCCGCGAGCCAGCCTAGGTCGATCAGGTTGCCGGTGTAGTAGTCGTTGACGGCGGTCAACGCGCTGAAGATACTGTCGGTGCCGAAGACGATGATCAGCCCGACGATGAGCAGGCCCATGCTCGGGCGGTACGCCACGGTGACGCTCGCCCACGCGATCGTAATGACCACGACATCGGCGACCGGGTATGCCAGCGACACCGCGAGGGCCAGACGAGACTCGCCCCCCGCCTCGAACACGCTCTGAATGACGGTGACCCACGACACCAGGAACAACGAAGCCGCGACGATCAAGCCGTCCAGTATCACCCGGATTCGCGACCGACCGCTGCTGCCGGGCGACAACAACACCACTGCCGCTCCAGCGCCGACCGGGAAGAGCAGATAGAAGGCGTCGGCCCAGGACGGGTAAGGGGCTTGCTCATAGCGAAGCGCCACTTCGTAATAGCCCCAAATGCCCTCGCCGACAGCCCAACCGAGCAAGCCGGCCGTCATGGCCAGCCAGCCGCGTCGCATCCGTCCGCGCGCTGACCAGGCGGCCCACGCGGCGCAGCCCGTCGCGAACAGCACTCCCAGCAGTGAAGCGACATCGTCGACAACTCGGGTCGTGAATGCGCCGCCCCATCTTTGCCACAACCAGAGCCCGATGACAATTAATAGAGCGAAGTACACGCCACCGACGAGCCGTAACCTATCGGCAGACAGTCCCGTGTGACCGTCCGCCGAAAAGGCTTCTCGAAGATTCATCGCCAACTTCTCATCGCTGACCAGCCTGCGCTGGCAACCAACGGAGAGCATAAGCGCGCGCTGGATGTTCTATCTGGCGATCATGCCTTTGGATAGCCTGGTTAGCAATGGATCGGGATTGATCGTGACCTGGTCATGCTGCGCGCTGCACTGAGGTAGCTGGCAATTGCGCTACATCTTGCGATTGCGCGGACCCCCGAAGTTCGATGGCTAACGAGCCGTTTGTCGGCGGCAGGCTCTGCCCCGGCGGTCCGCGACGGGCACCGCGTCAATACCTACTGCCAAGGACTGACTATTTGCGCGGGCTGTGTCCCGTGCATCGCTGTCATCGGACCTTCCGCTTATCAACGTTTGCTGTATTCTCACTTGGATGCACGCTCTCATCGACGGCTTTGATGTGTCGGCGGTAGACGTTGCCGAAGAGATCGAAACGTCGGGCGCCGCGTGCCTCACATCGGTGTTGACCGAAGAGTGGCTGCAGGCGGCTCAGGAGTGCGTCAGGTCGTATCTTCCGGCGCAGGGTGAACATGAGGTCTTTATCGAGAACCCCGCCGACGACGAGTGCGCATTTGTGCATCGGCTCGTCATCGATCCGCGGCTCGAGTCGTTGCTCGACTCACTGGCCATCACCGGCTATCCACGCCTGCACGCCGGCAAGGGCGGTATCGAGTGTTCGATACGCATCCTGGTCGGCCCTGGCGATCAGGGAAAGCCGTTGTGGTTTCACTACGACCGCACTGTCGTGACGATGGTCATTCCGATCGTCATTCCTGACGTCGGTTCGCGGATTTCAGGCGAGTTGGTGCTGTGCCCAAACCGACGGCCGTACCGGCGTTTCGTCATCACGAACATCATCGAGAAACTCGTTTCGCAGAGCGACACCTACCGCAGAAAGTTCGCAAGAAAGCTGGACACGGAAGCCGAACCGACCACTGTTGTCCCCTTGGCGCCTGGCAACGCGTACCTGTTCTGGGGATATCGCACGTATCACGCGACATTCCCTTGCGCGCCAGGCGAATTGCGTGTCACGGTCGTTCTCCATTACGGCAACGTCCACAGCGGCAATCGACTGCTGGCGTCGGCGCAACGGTTCGCGCGCAGTATTCGCAAACTCCAGCGAAGGGCATCTCGCAGGGGGTGATCCCGGCGAATTACGGGTCGCGGGGCAGTCCAAGAAGCCGTTCGGCGATGATGTTGAGCTGCACCTCCGACGTGCCACCGTAAATGGTGGTGGCCCGGCTGGCCAGCAGATACTCCCCCCACTTGCCGGGAAGCTGCTCGGCGTCGCCGATCGCGCCGTCCGTGCCGAACGAGGACACCGCGTACTCCGCGTACCCCTGGCCGGTGCGCATCGACAGCAGCTTGGAGATGGCTGCGGCGGGCATCGGGTCGCCACCGGCAAGGGTCAGCAGCGTCGAGCGCATGTTGAGCACCTTGGCCGCGTGCCCCTCGGCGATCAGCGTGCCCGCGCGGTTCTGCCCGATCTGGTCGGAGTGGCCGTCGCGCACGAACTCGACGAAGCCGTCGAGGCTGGGCAGGAACGGTGGCTCGCTGCTGCCGATCGACACCCGTTCCGCGGTCAAGGTGGTGCGGCTGACCTCCCAGCCGCGGTTCACCTCGCCGAGCACCAGGTCGTCGGGCACGAAGACGTCGTCGATGAACACGGTGTTGAACATCGCGTTTCCCGTCAGCTCGCGCAGCGGCTTGACCTCGACGCCTTCACTGCGCATATCGAGAAGGAAGTAGGTGATTCCGTTGTGCTTGGGCGCGTCCGGGTCGGTGCGCGCCAGCAGCATGCCCCAATGGGATGCCTGCGCGCCCGTGGTCCAGATCTTCTGGCCGGTGATCCGCCAACCGCCGTCGACCTTGGTTGCCTTGGTGGTCAGGCTGGCCAGGTCCGAACCGGCGCCGGGCTCGGAAAACAGCTGACACCAAATCATTTCGCCGCGGAACGTCGGCGGCAGGAACCGCTCCTTCTGTTCCTCGGTGCCGAACGCGACGACCGAAGGGATCAGCCACGCGGCGATGCCCATCGCGGGACGTCGCACCCGGCCGCTGTTGAACTCCTGCGCGATGATGATCTGCTCGACGGGACCCGCGCCGCGGCCCCACGGCACGGGCAGGTGCGGCTGCACCCAGCCGCCCTCGGCGATCGCGGTGGTGCGCTCCTCGCGAGGAATCGCCTTGAGCCTGTCAACCTCTGCACGGATCTCGTCGCGCAGCTTCTCGGTCTCCGGGTCGAGGTCGATGTTGAGGGTGCGCGTCCCCGTGCTCGTCGCGACGTCGACCACCTGCTGCGGGTAGTCGGCGTGGCGACCGAAGCAGGCCGCCAGCACGATCGCGCGGCGGTAGTAGACGTTGGCGTCGTGCTCCCAGGTGAAGCCGATGCCGCCGTGCACCTGGATGCAGTCCTGGGTGCAGTGCTGCGCGGCGACGGGGGCCAACGTCGCGGCGACGGCGGCGGCGAACTCGAAAGCGCTTTCGTCGGGCCCGCTTTCGCGCGATTCGTCGATGGCGCGGGCGGCGTCCCACACCGCGGCGGTGGCCCGCTCGGTCTCGGCGATCATTCCTGAGCACTTGTGCTTGATGGCCTGGAACTGGCCGATGGGGCGGCCGAACTGCTCGCGGATCTTGGCGTATGCCGTCGCGGTGTCGGTGGCCCAGCGCGCGACGCCGATGGCCTCGGCGGACAGCAGTGTGGACATCAACGCGCGGGCCGTCGTTCGGCTCAGGTTGCTCAGCACCCGGTCGTCGCCGATCTCGACGGCGTTGGCGCGCACGTGGGCCAGCGGCCGCAGCGGATCGACACTCTTGACCGGTTCGATCTCCAGCGCTGGGTTGTTGCTGGCGTCCAGGACCACCCACTCTTCGCCGCTGTCGATGGCAACGGGCAACACCAGCACCGACGCTTGCGCGGCCGCGGGAACCGCGCGGACCTCGCCGCGAATCACCAGGCCGTCACCGTGCCTGGTGGCCGTCAGCCCCGAGTCGATGGCGTAGGCGGCGATGACGTCGCCGGAGGCCAGTTCGGTCAGCAGCTTCGCCTCCGGGTCGTGCGCAGCGATCAGCGCGCTGGCGATCGCCGAAGGCACGAACGGGCCCGGTACCGCTCCGTAGCCGAATTCGGCGATGACGATCGCCAGTTCGAGGATGCCAAAGCCTTGTCCGCCAATCGATTCCGCAAGGTGCACGCCCTGCAGCCCCTGCTCAGCGGCGGACTTCCAATACGGCGGCGGGTTGGGAATCGGGGTCTCCAGCGCTGCGTGCAGCACTTCGGGCGGCGCCACCCGCGCCACCAGGGACCGCACCGAGTCGGCCAGGTCGTTGTGCTCAGGAGTGATCGCTATGGGCATGCGGCGTTGCCTTCCCTATTAACCGGTCGGTTGGGATCGAGACTACCGTGGCGAATTGACGACGTTCTGAAAGTCCCTGCCGTCGCGCAGGCGACGGCAGTTATCCACCGCTTCGGCCAGATAGCGCCGCATGGTGTCGGCGGTGTACCAGGTGACGTGCGGGGTCAGCACCACGTTGGCCAGGCCAAGCAGCGGGTTGTCCGGCGCGACGGGCTCGACGGCGAACACGTCGAGGCCCGCGGCTGCCAAGCCGCCGCTGCGCAGCGCCTCGACGAGCGCCTCCTCGTCGATGACCCCGCCCCGCGAGGTGTTGACCAGCACCGCATCGGGTTTCATCAGGGCCAGGGTGGCGCGGTCCAGCATGCCTGCGGTCATGTCGGTCAGCGGCAGGTGCAGTGAGACGACGTCGCTGGCGGCGAGCAGGTCGGGTAGCGATCGCCAGCCGGGGTGGCCGTCGTCGCGTGTGCTGGTGTGCAGGACGCGAGAAGGCTCAGTGCCCATCGCCAATACGATTTTCTCCACGCTCTTGGCGATGTTGCCGTACCCGATCAGCCCGACCGTGCAGCCGCCGATGTCGCGCACCGTCTCCCCGAGGCTGGGATCAGAGGGCCAGCCTTTTCCTTCACGTGTCAGCCTGTCCAGTTCAGGCAGGCGCCGCAGCGCGGCCAGCATCAGCAGGATCGTGCCCTCGGCGACTGACGGCGCGTTGGCGCCGGGCATGTTCGCCACGGCGATGCCCAGCCGCGTAGCGGCGTCGACGTCGATGGTGTTGACCCCTGCGCCCATCTTGTGCACGAGCCGCAGGCGGGTCCCCTTCTCCAGGTCGGCACCCGACACCGGCCGAAGCACGTGCCAGATCACCTCGGCGTCGGGCAGTTCACGGTAGAAGGTTTCGTCGTCATCTTCTGCGCAGTACCGGATATCCAGCCAATCCGTCTCGGGGGCAAGGAATTCGGTCACCTTGTCGCCGGGAGTAAAGTGCGCGAGAACTTTCAGCGCCACCGCTTCGTGATCCACTTGGCGATGGTATCGGCCTGCTCGCTGCGCGCTCCCGGGGTGGTGAAGTAGTGATCGGTATCGATCTCGCAGTGCGATTTGTCGGTGCTGGCCAGCGCTTCGTAGATGCGCTGCGCGTCCGACGGGTACACCCCGGTGTCCTGTTCGGCGTTCATCACCAGCGCGGGGCAGTCGATGCGGGCCAGGTGCGGTTCGGCGCGGGTCTGGGCGTGGCGCAGGCTCCACATGCCCAGCCAGTTACGCAATGTGCAGGCCGCGGCGATGCCGTGTGCGGACCGGTTGGCCTTGGCAGGAACCCCTGCGTAACACATGTTGGCGGGCCGCTTCGTCGGTTCAAGGAGCGGATCGACCATGCGAGGGTCGGCCCACGTCCGTAGCACCGTGAAGGGACGATCGGCGAAACCCGCGGCGTGTACGCGTTTGAGTTCGGCTTCCGCCCAGTCCGTGATCGCGTTGTTGCGGTTGATCTGAGCCGCGCGGTACCGCTGGACGAACTCCGCTGAATACGGCGGGCCGTTGCGCTCGTCGAACAGATCAAGGGTGGGATCGCTTGCAAAAACGTCGTTCTCGTCGACGACGGCCGCATCCATCCATGCGGTCAGCACGTCGGGTCTGCCGAGGTGCGCGGCGGTGGCTACGTAGCCGTCCGCTGGCAGTAGGTCGTTGAGCCCCGCCGCGGGCCGCATGCCCTCCAGCGGCGTGACGTGCGGGTCAACCGCCTGCGCCTGGTACGCAGCCATCAGCGAACCGCCGCCGGAATTGCCCAGCAGTACAACGGTTTCCACACCTTGCACTTCACGCAGCCAGCGCACTCCGACGCCGATGTCGACCAGGGCGTGGTCGAGAAGGAAGCTGCTCTCGAAGCCGCGATATCTGGTGTTCCAGCCGAGGAAGCCGATGCCTCGGGTGGCCATGTAGTCCGCGAGGTAGTGCTCGGAGAAGTCGATCTGATAGTGGGTGGCGATCATCGCCACCTTCGGCTTGCGTCCAACGCCGCGGTGGTAGAGCCCTTGGCAGGGGTGCCCGCCCGCGCCGGCTCGCCGCGCGGTTGGCGAGTCCATCCCGACGAACTCCAGGGTGACGCCCGGCGTTCCGGATGCCGTCGGTGTCTTGGTCATGACACCCCGGCCTTTCTGTAGTAGATCGTCCGGTGAAAGATGTTGGCCAGCGTGGTGATGCAGGCGTCGTCGTCGACGGCATCGGCGCCTTCCCCGCTGAGCTGGGTGTAGCAGAACTGGTTGAGCATCGAGACCATCGCGACGGCGACGAGATGTGGATCGTCATCCTGGCAAAAGCCCTGACGCTGAGCGTATTTCACCATCTCGGTGATCAGGGCGATCGGCAGCGAACAGATGTCGTTCCAGTATTCGGCGAAGTCGTCGCTGACCATGGCCAACTGCGAGACGCTGATGATCTCGGCCAGCCGGTTGCGATAGGTGTGCCAGTGCGCGGCGGCCGCTTCATAGGACCGCTCCCAGCTGGTCAGCCCAGGTTTGGCGGCGGCCAGCGAGCGTTCCCGCGCCTCGTCGCGAAACCGCACGGCCCATTCCCGGACCATGGCTTCCTTGGAGTCGTAGTAGTTGTAGAACGACGCGGTGGACTTGCCCGCTTCGACGGCGATGTCCGAAATCGTTGTCGCGAGAATGCCCTTGCGTGCGATCACCACCCTGGCCGCCGCGTCGATGGCGGCCTGGGTCTGCCTGCCCCGCAGGGTCGGCAACTGCTCACGCGGACTGACGGTCACCTGCAGCGCGCCCCTTCGCCGGCCATTGCTCAGATCTGAATCTGATGTTAGATTCAGATCGCGTTCTTGGCTACCGGTTTCAAGGTTCAGGGGGCATTGCGGTGATCAAGCCAAACAACCCCAATTCCGAGTTCGAGCTCGGCGGCATCAACCATGTGGCGCTGGTCTGCTCGGACATGGAGAAGACCGTCGACTTCTATACCAATGTCCTTGGCATGCCGTTGATCAAGTCGCTCGACCTGCCCGGTGGCATGGGCCAGCACTTCTTTTTCGACGCAGGCAATGGCGACTGCGTGGCGTTCTTCTGGTTCGCCACGGCGCCGGACCGCGTTCCCGGCATCTCGTCGCCGGAAGCTATCCCGGGGATCGGCGACATCGTCAGCGCGGTGAGCACGATGAACCACCTGGCGTTCCACGTACCCGCGGAGAAGTTCGACGAGTACCGCAAGCGGCTCAAAGAAAAGGGCGTGCGGGTCGGACCGGTGCTCAACCATGACGAAAGCGAGGCTCAGGTCTCGGCGACGGTCCACCCCGGCGTGTACGTGCGGTCGTTCTACTTCCACGACCCGGACGGCATCACACTCGAGTTCGCGTGCTGGACAAAGGAATTCACCGACAACGACACCACCACGGCACCGAAGACCGCGGCGGATCGCCGTAGGCCGGTGCCCGCACGCGGCTAGTGTCCTGCGTCAGTAATTCGGCACTGCTGGCGAGGCGCAATAGGTGGGCCGCGGGGACATCGTGGCAGAGGTGGCCGACACCTCCGCGAAAGGTACGTTTTGTAGACAAAGTGCGAGTAGGGAGCTACAAAACGTACGTTTCGCGGAATCGATGGAGTATGCGGGCACATGGTGCGATAACCATGGCAAGCGCCCCGAAGTCATTGACTCACAACACTAGTGCCCCGAGTCACCGAAGGGGGTCGGCCAGCCATCGCCGCAGCGGGTTGTCGAGGACGAATGAAGCCTGACGCGGGAACGGGAAAATTCCCGACCCGCCGAGTCTGTCGCACCAGCGTGTCGAGCCATGCTGATGGCATCTACTTAGCTACCCCAACTTCGGGTCCGTGAGCCGGTCGATGATCAATGCCAGCTGATCGATGAGCCGATCGGGCTCGAGCGCGACATCGCCGGAAAGCCATGCGCTGATCATCTGGCCGACACCGCCGACGACGAAATGCGATGTCGCCTTGATGCGTTCGTTCGCCGTCGCCCCCAAGGCGCCGGCGTGCTGGAACAACAGCGCGGCGAACAACGCGGTGGAGTCTTCGCGTTTGCGCACGATCACCGCGTTGGAGAGCGCAGTGCTGAACAACAACCGGCCGACCCGCGCATCCCCCGCGACGGCCATCACCACGTTGGCCATTCCTGCCCGGCTCTGTTCCTTGATCGGCGCCGCGGCTACCGCCGCCTGCGTGGTGGCAGCGATGTCGGCGATCACCGAGTCGAACACCGCGGCGACGAAGTCGTCCTTGTCGGTGAAGCTCTCGTAGAAGTACCGAAGGCCCAATCCGGCCTGCTTGCAGATGGCCCGCACGGTCAGCTCGGTGAGGTCTTGGTCGGGCGATCCGAGCAGGTCGAGGCCGGCGGCCAGCAGCTTGCCGCGGCGCTGTGCGAGGCGCTCGGCTGCGTCGATGCCGCGGTACGGCCGTACTTGGGCCACGGGACCATCTTGACATCGCCGCGGCCTGGGGCGCAAAATCAGGAAACAGTGGTTCTCACATTTGCGATAAGGGGTGGACCAATGACGGTCAGTGAGCTGAAATCGGTGTCGCCTGCGCGCGCCGCGGGCATCGACGACGGGTTGATGGGCGTCGCGCTGCTGGCAGGCCCCGCGAACGTGATCATGCAGTTGGCCCGCCCCGGCGTCGGATATGGAGTGATGGAAAGCCGCGTCGAGAGCGGCCGGGTGGACCTGCATCCGATCAAGCGGGCCCGCACCACGTTCACCTATCTCGCGGTGGCCACCCAGGGCAGCGACGAGCAGAAGGCGGCCTTTCGGCGCGCGGTCAATCGCGCACACGCGCAGGTGTACTCCACCGACGACAGCCCGGTGGCCTACAACGCCTTCGACAAGGACCTGCAGCTGTGGGTGGGGGCGTGCCTCTACAAGGGCGCGGTCGATGTGTACCGGCTGTTCATCGGAGAGATGGACGAGGAGACTGCCGAGCGCCACTATCGCGAGGGGATGGCGCTCGGCACAACTCTGCAGGTGCCGGAAGACATGTGGCCCAAGGACCGCGCCGCGTTCGACAAGTACTGGCAGGACTCACTGGACAAGGTGCACATCGACGACGCCGTGCGCGAATACCTGTGGCCGATCGCCGCCGCAAGGGTGCGCGGGGTGAAACTGCCAGGCCCGCTGCAGCGGTGGTCCGACAATTTCTCGTTGCTGATCACGGCCGGCTTTCTGCCGCAACAGTTTCGCGATGAGATGCGGCTGGATTGGGATGCGCGAAAGCAACGCCGGTTCGACCGGCTGATGCGGGTACTGCGCACGGTGAACCACCTGCTGCCCCGGTTCATCCGGCAATTCCCGTTCAACGTGCTGCTCAAGGATCTGGACCGGCGGATCCGGACGGGCCGCCCGCTGGTTTAGCCCTCAGCTTGCGGTGCGTACCACTGGATGAAGACGCGCCCCATCGGCAGCAGGGATAACTTCGCACCGGGCAGTTCCGCGCGGACGTGGCGGCGCAACTCGGCGACCGTGTCGCGCGGCGGCCACACAATCGGGGCACTGTGCATCCAACTCCCGCGTATTCGGACCGCGACGCCACAGATCACCCGGGTGGCCATGGCCCATGGCAGGTAGCGCCAACCGGGACGGGCGAACGACACGATGGCGAGCGTCCCGCCGAGCCGGACCGGCTCACGCATGCGCCGCAGCCCCGCCCGAGTATCGGGCAGGTGGTGGGGAATCCGGGCAGCCAATCGGTATGGACGTCGAGCTCCGCACCTCTGCCATGGCTTCGAGTCTGCCGACTGTCAGCTCGGCGGCGTATAACCGCGTAGGTGCGTACCGACAATGACACCTGGGACATCAAAACGAGCGTTGGATCGACCGCGTTGTTCGTCGCCGCGGCGCGGGCCCTCGAGGCGCAAAAACCCGATCCAGCGGCGGTCGACCCGTATGCCGAGGTGTTCTGCCGGGCGGTCGGAGGCGAGTGGGCCGATCTGGTCGACGGCAAGGCCCCCCAACACACGCTGAAGACGGAGTTCGGCGATTATTTCGTAGATTTCCAGGGCGTTCGGACCAGGTACTTCGACACGTACTTCCAGGCAGCGACCGCCGCGGGCGTACGCCAAGTGGTGCTGCTGGCCGCCGGTCTTGACTCACGCGGCTACCGGTTGGACTGGCCGGACGGCACGGTCGTCTTCGAACTGGACCAACCTGCGGTCCTGGAGTTCAAGCGCGAAGTGCTCGAGCAGCACGGCGCCGTGCCCACCGCCGAGCGCCGCGAAATCGCCGTCGATCTGCGTAACGACTGGGCGCAGGCGCTACGTGACCACGGTTTCGACCCGGCCAAGCCGTCGGCGTGGATCGCCGAGGGCCTGCTCATCTACTTGCCGGAAGCCGCACAGCAGCAGCTGTTCACCGGCATCGACGCGCTCGCCGCGCCCGGCAGCCACGTTGCGGTCGAGGAGGCGGTCCCGATGGACGCCGCAGCGTTCGAGGCCGCTCGCGAGCAAGAGCGCTCCTCAGGAGGGCAAGACACCTTCTTCACGCTCGTCTACAACGAGCAGCACGAACCCGCCGCGCGCTTCTTCGGCAACCGCGGGTGGCGCGCCGAGGCCACACCACTGCCGGATTGCCTGCGTGCAGTCGGTCGGCCCGTGCCCGCCCCCGATACCGACGCGGGCTCGATGACGAGCACTATCAGCCTGGTCAGCGCCACGAAGGGGTGAGCGGGGTCACCCGCCGCTCAACCACCGTGCGTCTCGACAGTTAGCTTATGCAATGCTAACTTCAGCAAAAGTTAGCCTTGCATAACTAAGGAGACGACGGGGCGTGCAGCTGTCCGCAGCACCGAAGGCAGACCGCGATGTCGTCAGCCGATTTGCCACATGTTGTCGTGCGTTGGGCCTGACGGTCGACGATCGCAAGCGACCCGCCGATCTGGCCACCGCGCGGTCAGGGTTCGCGGCATTGACGCACGTCGCCCGCGACCAATGCGACGCGTGGACGGGCTTGGCCGCGGCCGGCGACGTCTCGCCACGTGTCATCGAGTCGATATGGAGGACCTCTGACACCGCTGGAGCTCTCCAGCGCCAGATCGACCTTGCCGCAGGAGCGCTGGGTTTCACTTACGACACGGGCCTCTATCTGAAGTTCCGCGCGGGCGACCGCGACGAATTCCAATTGGCTTACGCCGCAAACCTTTCCGCTGCCTCCGACTATGAAGCGGCGGACCGGTTGGTTGGTGAACTGACTGACCGTAGGCCCGAGTGGCTTGAGGCGCGCTGGCTACGGGTCGCGAATTGCTACCGCGCCGAACGCTGGTCGGACGTGGTGCGGCTGCTGACGCCCGTCGTCACCGACGAGTCGCTCGACGAGGTGTTCGCCCACGCCACCCGAGTCACGCTAGGCATCGCGCTGGCGCGGCTCGGCATGTTCGCACCCGCGTTGTCATACCTGGAGGAGCCGGCAGGTCCGGTCGCCGTCGCGGCTGTCGACGGGGGACTGGCCAAGGCGCTGACGCTGCGCGCGCAGGGTGAGGACGAGGACGCAGTAGATTTGCTGCAGGACCTTTACGCCGCACATCCGGAGAACGCGGACATCGAAGAGGCGCTCTCGGATCGCAGCTTCGGGCTGGCGACAACGACCGCCGCCAGAATCGACGCCAGGACCAACCCGTGGGACCCGGCCACCGAGCCCAACGAGTTCGACTTCGTCGACCCCGGCGCCAAGGAACGCAAGGCGCACTTGCTGATCGAGGCCGAAGCGGAGCTTGCCGAGTTCATCGGCCTCGAAGAGGTCAAGTTTCAGGTCGCCAGGCTGAAAAGCTCGGTGGCCATGGCGATTCGGCGTCAAGAGCGGGGCCTGACCGTCGCGAACCGCACCAACCACTTGGTGTTCGCCGGCCCACCCGGCACCGGTAAGACGACGATCGCCCGCGTGGTCGCCAAGATCTACTGTGGTTTGGGCCTTTTGAAAAAGGAGACGGTGCGCGAGGTGCACCGCGCCGACCTGATCGGTCAGCACATCGGCGAAACCGAAGCCAAGACCAACGCCATCATCGACAGTGCGCTCGACGGTGTGCTGTTCCTCGACGAGGCCTACGCCCTGGTGTCCACCGGCGCCAAGAACGACTTCGGGCTGGTCGCGATCGACACGCTGCTGGCCCGCATGGAGAACGACAGGGACCGCCTTGTCGTGATCGTCGCGGGTTACCGCAAGGACCTCGACCTCTTCCTCGACACCAACGAAGGCCTGCGGTCCCGCTTCACCCGCAGCATCGACTTCCCTTCGTACTCACCGAAAGAACTCGTCGAGATCGCTGCGCGGATGGCCGAGAAGCGGGACAGCGTGTTCGAGCCCGCCGCGATCGCCGACATGGAAGGCCTTTTCGGTCAGCTGGCCGCGTCGTCGACACCCGATGCGGCGGGCATCGAACGACGCAGCCTCGACATTGCGGGCAACGGCCGGTTCGTCCGCAACCTGGTCGAACGCTCCGAAGAAGAGCGCGAGTACCGGCTTGACCATTCGGACGCAGAGGATTTCACGGACGACGAGTTGATGACGATCACTGACGACGATGTACGAAGGTCGGCCGTGCCCTTGCTGCGCGGCCTCGGCCTTACGGTTCCGGCATGACGGGGTCGAATTTGTCCTCCTCTCGTCCGGCCCTTGATCCCGATCGGCGCGCGTTCACCTCCCGCACCCCGACGAACGAGAACCCCGAGCGCGTGCCCTACCGGCGCGGCTTTGTCACCCGCCATCAGGTATCGGGCTGGCGATTCGTCATGCGCCGCATCGCATCTGGAGTCGCCATGCACGACACCCGGATGCTGGTCGATCCATTGCGCACCCAGAGTCGCGCCGTCGTGGTCGGCGCGCTGATCCTCATCACCGGGCTCGCCGGCTGCTTCATCTTCTCGATGATCCGCCCTGCGGGTGTGGCTGGCAACGACGCGGTGCTTGCCGACCGGTCGTCTGCGGCGCTGTATGTCAAGGTCGGCGAGCAACTCCATCCGGTGCTGAATTTGACCTCCGCGCGGCTGATCGCCGGGCGCGCCGACAACCCGACCCTTGTCAAGACGAGTGAACTCGACCAATTCCCTCGCGGCAACCTGCTCGGCATCCCCGGTGCACCGGAACGCATGGTGCAGAACACGACTCGCGACGCCGTCTGGACGGTGTGCGACACGGTGTCGGGTGCCTCCGCCGGGGTGACCGTGATCGCGGGACGACCCGCCGACGGCGGCGTGCGGGCCGCCACCCTGCCCGAGCACCACGCCGTCCTCGTCGAGAACGAGGGACGGACCTGGCTGCTGTGGGATGGCAGGCGAAGTGCCATCGACCTCAACAACCGCGCGGTCACCGACGCTCTTGGCCTCGGCGCCGATGTGCCCGCGCCGCGGCCGATCGCGGTGGGTCTGTTCAATGCGGTTCCCGAGGCGCCTGCACTCGTCGCGCCGCCCATTGCCGGTGCCGGGGAGCCGCCGCGGTTCACGCTTGCAGAGCCCACACCCGTCGGCGCCGTTGTCGCCGCGTACGAAGCCGACAATTCGATCCGCTACTACGCGGTGCTCGGCGACGGCCTGCAGCCGGTTTCGCCGGTTCTTGCCGCGATCCTGCGCAACACGAACTCCTTTGGGCTCGCCCAGCCGCCCCGGCTGAGTGCCGATGAGGTGTCGCGCCTTCCCGTCGCGCGCGCATTCGACACCAGCGCATACCCTTCCGACCCGGTCACGTTGGCCGATGCCACCGACGATCCCGTCACATGTGCGCAGTGGGCCAAACCCGAAGGTGCGACCACGGATTCGCTGACCCTTCTTTCCGGTGCTGCTCTTCCGATCTCGGACAACCAGCGGACGGTCGACCTGGTCACTTCAGGCTCCGGCGGCACCGCGAACCGCGTCGCCTTGCCTCCAGGCAGCGGCTACTTCGTCGACAGCGCCGGCTCGCTGTTCTGGATCAGCGACACGGGTGTGCGCTACGGCATCGAAGACGAAAAGGCCGTCGCGGCACTCGGACTGACCCCGCCGCCGCTGCAGATCCCATGGTCCATGCTGGCCCAGTTCGCGGCGGGCCCCACCTTGTCACGCGGCGACGCGCTGCTTGCGCACGACACCCTGTCGCCCGACCCGAAGCCCGCCCGGCTGGAGACCCCATGAGCAGGTTGATTTTTGAAACCCGTCGCAGGGTGCCGCCACCGGTCACCCGGATGGGCACCATCACCATCGAACCGCCGCCCGAGCTTCCCCGGCTGGTGCCGCCGTCGCTGCTGCGTCGCGTGCTGCCCTACCTGATCGTGATCCTGATCGTCGGGATGATCGTCGCGCTCGTGGCGACGGGGATGCGGCTGATTTCGCCGACGACCCTGTTCTTCCCGTTCGTGCTGCTGCTCGCCGCCACCGCGCTGTACCGCGGCTCGGACAACAAGATGCGCACCGAGGAGGTCGACGCCGAGCGCGCCGACTATCTGCGCTATCTCTCGGTCGTCCGCGATAACGTCCGCGCGCACGCAGCCGAACAGCGCGCGGCACTGGAGTGGTCGCATCCCGAGCCCCAGGCCCTTGCCAGCATCCCCGGCACAAGGCGGCAGTGGGAACGCGATCCGCACGACGCCGACTTCCTTGTCCTTCGGGCAGGGCTGCACGACGCACCGCTGAACACCACGCTGCGGGTCAAGGACACCGCCGACGAGATCGACCTCGAGCCGGTTTCGCACACCACTCTGCGCGGGCTGCTCGACACGCAACGCACCATTCACGACGCGCCAGCAGGCATCGACGTCACCAAGCTCGCGCGCATCACCGTGCTCGGCGAGGTGGACGACGTCCGCGGTGCCCTGCGCGCATGGATCGCGCAGGCCGCCACGTGGCACGACCCCTCTGTGGTCGGAATCGCTTTGGCCGGGCCAGATCTGGAAGGTGACGACTGGTCATGGCTGAAGTGGCTGCCGCACGTCGACATCCCCGGCGAGATCGACGGCGTTGGACCGGCCCGCTACCTGACGACCGACGTGGCGACGCTGCATTCGCTGCTGCCCGGCGAGTCGCCGAGCAAGCACCTGCTCGTCGTGCTCGACGATCCGGACGCGGACCCTGAGCCATTCATTGCCAGCGGCGTCACCGTCATCCATCGGTCCACGACGCTTCCGAATCGCGAGCAGTACCTGGATCCCGAGCGCCCGATCCTGCAGATCACCGGCGGCACGATCGAACGCTGGCAGAATGGCGGCTGGCAGCCGTACGTCGCCACCGCGGATCAACTCAGTGCCGCGCAGGCCCGCCACATCGGGCGCAGGTTGTCTCGGTGGGACTCGAATCCGAACCACGCGAGGTCGACCACCACCGGGGGTGCGACCTTCAGCACCCTGTTGGGCATCCCCGACGCGTCGGGGATGGACGTCGCCAGCCTGTGGGCACCGCGCCGTCGAGACGACGAGCTGAGGGTGCCGATCGGTATCACCGCCACCGGTGACCCGCTCTACTTCGACCTCAAGGACGAGGCCGAGGGCGGAATGGGGCCGCACGGCCTGATGATCGGCATGACCGGCTCTGGCAAGTCACAGACGTTGATGTCAATTCTGTTGTCGCTGTTGACCACCCACTCGGCGGATCGGCTGATCGTGATCTACGCCGACTTCAAGGGTGAGGCAGGGGCCGACATCTTCCGCAACTTCCCTCAGGTCGTCGCCGTCATCTCCAACATGGCCGAGAAGCGCTCGCTGGCCGACCGCTTCGCCGACACGCTGCGCGGCGAGGTCGCCCGCCGCGAACAGCTGCTCAAGGAGACCGGCAGGCGGGTGCAGGGCAGCGCGTTCAACTCGGTGACCGAGTACGAGAACGCCATCGCGGCAGGCCATGATCTGCCGCCCATTCCGACGTTGTTCGTGGTGGCCGACGAGTTCACGCTCATGCTGGCCGACCACCCTGAATACGCCGAGCTATTCGACTACGTTGCCCGCAAGGGCCGCTCGTTCCGGATCCACATCCTGTTCGCATCGCAGACCCTGGACGTCGGCAAGATCAAGGACATCGACAAGAACACCTCCTACCGAATCGGTTTGAAGGTGGCCAGCCCCAGTGTTTCCCGGCAGATCATCGGTGTCGAGGACGCGTACCACATCGAGTCGGGCCGCGAACACAAAGGCGTTGGCTTCCTGGTCCCCGCACCCGGCGCGGTGCCGATCAAGTTCCGCAGCACGTATGTGGACGGCATCTACGAGCCGCCGCGTGTCGACAGATCCATTGTCGTGCACGCGGTTCCGGTGCCGCAGCTGTTCACCGCGGGCCGTGTCGAGGCCGAGCCGGACACCGTGATCGTCGACGACGGCGCCGATGTCGACGTGCCTGCACCGCAGAAGCTCATCTCCACCGTCGGCGATCAGCTGGCCCACTACGGCCCCCGCGCCCCGCAGCTGTGGCTGCCCCCGCTCGACGAGTCGATACCGCTCGTCGAGGTGCTCGGCCGCTCGGGAATTGCAGCCAGGCAATGGCGCTGGCCGCTGGGCGAGATCGACAAACCGTTCGAGATGCGGCGTGACCCGCTGGTCTTCGACGCGACGTCGGCGGCCGCGAACATGGTCATCCACGGCGGTCCGAAGTCCGGCAAGTCCACCGCACTGCAGACGTTCGTGTTGTCCGCGGCCGCGCTGCACTCGCCACGTGACGTGACTTTCTACTGCCTGGACTACGGCGGCGGCCAGTTGCAGGCGCTGGCCGACCTGGCACACGTCGGCAGCGTCGCGTCGCCGCTGGAGCCCGAGCGAATCCGCCGTACCTTTGGCGAGCTGGAGCAGCTGCTGCGCGCACGCCAACAACGCGGTCCTTCGGATCGTGACGACGGGTACGGCGAAGTCTTCCTGGTGATCGACAACCTGTACGCATTCAGCAGGGACAATACCGACGCCTTCAACACCCGAAATCCGTTGCTGGCCAAGGTGACCGAACTGGTCAACGCGGGCATGTCCTATGGCATCCACGTGGTCATCACGACGCCGAACTGGCTCGAGGTGCCGCTGACCATGCGCGACGGGCTCGGGTTGCGGCTCGAGCTCAAGCTGCACGACTCACAGGACAGCAATGTGCGGGTCATCGGGGCGCTGCGCCGGCCCGCGGACAGCGTGCCCGCCGACCAACCGGGACGCGGCCTGACGATGGCGGCCGAACACTTCCTGATCGCCACCCCACCCCGCAACAGCATCCCGGCCATCAATGCCCAGTACCCGGACGTGACCGCGCCGCCGGTGCGGCTGCTGCCCACCAATCTGTCCCCCACGGCACTGGCACCGCTGTACCCGGCGCCCGAGCGCGTCGTGGTCGGGCAGCGTGAGGAAGACCTGGCACCGGTCGCCATCGACTTCGCGGACAACCCGCTGCTGATGGTGTTCGGCGACTCGAAGTCGGGCAAGACCACGTTGCTGCGCCACCTGATCCGGACCATCCGCGAGAATTCGCGGTCCGACCAGGTCGCGTTCACCGTGATCGATCGACGGCTGCAGCTAGTCGACGAGCCCCTGTTCGCCGACAACGAGTACACGCCGAACATCGACCGCATCCTGCCGGCCATGCTCGGCCTTTCGGCGCTGATCGAAAAACGCCGTCCGCCAGCTGGACTCAGCCCCGATGAACTACGAGGCTGGGCTCACAGGTCCGGTCAAGGACACACGCACTATCTGATCATCGACGACGTCGACCAGATTCCCGACGGTCCTGCGGTCAGCGGCCCCTACGTGGGTCAGCGACCGTGGACGAATCTGATCGGTCTGCTCTCTGCGGCATCTGACCTCGGCCTGCGGGTAATCGTGACTGCGCGTGCCGCGGGTTCGGCGCACGCCGTGATGACAGCGCCGTTGCTGCGTCGCCTAAACGACCTGCAAGCGACGATGCTGATGCTTAGCGGCAACCCGCAAGACGGCGGTAAGCTCCGTGGTCATCGGTTCAGCCGGCTGCCCGCCGGCCGGGCGATATTGCTCGACGAACGCGACATCGGAACCTTTGTCCAACTTGTCAACCCGCTCGTCACCGAGAGCGCGGGCGCCCGTCCGCACACTTCAGGAAAGGAGTACAGCTGATGACGCTGCGTGTAGTTCCAGAGGGCCTGACCGCGGCCAGTGCGGCGGTCGAAGCGCTCACCGCACGGATGGCCGCCGCCCACGCCGTGGCCGCGCCGTTGGTCACCACCGTTATCCCCCCGGCAGCCGATTCGGTCTCTCTGCAAACCGCAGCTGGTTTGAGTGCACACGGCACGGAGCATCAGGCCGTTGCCACACAGGGGATCGAGGAGCTTGGCCGGTCCGGCATCGGAGTCGGTGAATCCGGAAACAGTTACGTCACCGGTGACGCCATGGCCGCATCCTCCTATCTGATTGCGCGCGGCTGAGAAGATGACCGCCCCCATCTTCATGGCCCTGCCACCCGAGGTGCATTCGGCGCTGCTGTCCAGCGGCCCCGGCCCCGGGTCGCTACTGGCCGCCGCGGGGGCGTGGCAGTCGCTGAGCACCGAATATGCCGCTGCCGCAGCTGAACTCACTAGCCTGCTGGGCGCGGTGCAGGCCGGATCATGGGAAGGTCCCAGTTCCGAGCAGTACGTCGCGGCGCACACGCCGTATCTGGCGTGGCTGGCCCAGGCCAGCGCCAACAGCGCGGCCTCTGCGGTGCAACACGAAACGGCGGCCGCCGCCTACACAACGGCTCTTGCCATGATGCCGACGCTGCCCGAGCTCGCCCTCAACCACACCATTCACGGAGTGCTGCTGGCGACCAACTTCCTTGGCATCAACACCATCCCGATCGCGCTCAACGAGGCCGACTACGTCCGGATGTGGATTCAGGCAGCCGTCACCATGGGCACCTATCAGGCGGTCTCGGGCGCCGCGCTGGCGGCCACGCCGACGACACAGCCCGCACCGTTTGTGTTGACCCCTGGTGTCGGTGAAGCAGGCCGCGCCGCAGCTGATTTCAACCAGATGAGTGCGCAGGCGCAGGCCGCGGATGCCGGTAGCGCGCTGGACGCCGCAGACAGCCTTTCGAACATCATCAATCAGCTCCTGAAGATGTATACGGACGCCATCAATCAGCTCTTCGAGCCGATCATCAACTTCCTTTCGGATCCGATCGGCAACAGCTTTCAGTTGATCACCGACTTCCTCACCAATCCGGCGCAGGCGATGACAACGTGGGGGCCGTTCCTGTTCGCCGTTGCGTATCAGGCGATTTCGTGGGTCGGTGCCTCGCTCACCTACCCCCAGCTGCTGATCCAGCCCCTTCTGGCGATCACCCTCGGTGTGATCGGTGCGCTCCTGCCGCAGTACCTGGAGAGCCTCAAGCCTCCGGAGGATGCGCCCGTGGAGGCCGAGTCGCCGGCGGCGTCGTCTCCGGTAACCCGCGCCGAGCAGAACGCGTGGCCCGTCGCCGGTGTCCCGTCCGGCGTGGCTCCGGTTCCGACGTCGACGGCCGCCGGCGCGGGCGGAGGTGGCGCTGGTGCTGCGGCTCCTGCCGCGGCGGCGCCCGCCACCGCCGTTCCGTATGCCGTGTACGGCGGGCACCCCTGGGAAGGCTTCACCCCGACGCTGCGTGACAAGACGGTCGCGAAGGCTCCTGCCGCCGACATTCCCGCGGTCGCGGCGGCCGCCGCGGCGGCGTCGGCCCGCGAGAGGCGCAAGGCCCGGCGCAAGCGCGGCGCCATCGCGCGGGACTACGGCGACGAGTACATGGACCTGGAGGCCGACTCGCCCGAGCCACCGCCGGTCGAAACCCCGCGCGTCAGCGCATCTGCCAAAGGCGCAGGGCCGATGGGCTTTTCCGGCACGGTGGGCCAGGGCACCGCCGAAGCCGCAGGTTTGACAACGCTGGCCGGCGACTCGTTCGGTGGCGGCCCCAAGACCCCGATGCTGCCTGGCACGTGGGATTCCGACAGTGATGAACCAGATGGATCAAACAGAAGGGAAGAAAACCGATGAGCATGCTGGACGCTCACATTCCGCAGCTGGTCGCTTCCGAAGCGGCCTTCGGCGCCAAGGCTGCGCTCATGCGCAGCACCATCGCGCAAGCCGAACAGGCCGCGCAATCCTCGCAGGCCTTCCACATGGGCGAGTCCTCGGCCGCGTTCCAGGCCGCGCATGCCCGGTTCGTGGAGGTCTCCGCGAAGATCAACGCCCTGCTGGACATCGCACAGGCCAATCTCGGTGACGCGGCGGGTTCCTACGTCGCCGAGGACGCCGCGGCTGCCAGCACGTACACCGCCATCTGACCCGAATCTTTTACGAAAGAGGAGCCTGAAGAAAGTATGTCTCAGATCATGTACAACTACCCGGCGATGCTTGCGCACTCGGGTGAAATGGCAAGCTACGCAGGAGCTTTGCACGCCGTCGGCGCTGACATCGCAAGCGAGCAAGCGGCGCTGTCCGGTGCTTGGCAAGGTGACACCGGCATGACGTACCAGGCCTGGCAGGCCCAGTGGAACACCAGCCTCGAGGAGCTCGTGCGTGCCTACCGCGCGATGGCAAGCACCCACGAGACCAACACCATGTCGATGAACGCCAGGGATCAGGCCGAAGGCGCTAAATGGGGCTAGCGTGCGCGCTAACGCCGTCGAGCTGACCGCCGATTCGGCATGGTTCCTCGCCGACACCCTCGGCGCCGGCTCGTTGCCGTGGGTGCTGGCCATCACGCCGCCCTACAGCGAGCCGTCGATCCGGCCCGCGTTCGAGGCGGCCCAGACCGAGCAACTGAGCCGGATCGGGGTGATGACCGCGGACCGCACGGTGGAACCCGCGGTCGCCCAATGGATCCGGCTGATCTGCCGCGCCACCCAATGGCTCGAGTTGCGCTTCGTCGCAGGCGCGGGCCGGATGCTGCGTGGCATCGTCGCCCGCGGCGACGGCCGCACCGTTGTTGCGCTGCGTACCGCTGAGCTTGTCACCTTCACCGAAATGGACATCGATCATCCCCATGCGCTGGTTCCCGTGCTGACCGCCGGATTGACGCAGCACCCGCCTGCGCGGTTCGACGAGTTCGCGCTGCCCGCCAGGGTCGGCGCGCGCGCCGACGACCAGATCCGCAACGGTGCACCGCTTTCGGACGTGCTGGAGTACTTGGGAATTCCAGCGTCGGCACGGCCGGTGGTGGAGGCGGCGTTCGGCACCAGACGCACCTATGTCGAGATCGTCGCCGGGCAGCACCGCGACGGGCACCGCATCAGCACGGACGTCGGCGTGAGCATCGTCGACACCCCCGAGGGCCGCGTACTGGTGACCCCGTCCAAGGCGTTCGACGGCGAGTGGGTGTCGTCATTCACGCCGGCAACACCATTCGCCATTGCCGCGGCGGTCGAACGGCTCACCGCCGCCCTGCCCGACGGCCCGTGGTTCCCCGACCTCTCTCTCACCCGAGATTTCGACGATAGAACGGAAAAACGATGCCCGACAACGCTGTAATGCCGATCGTCCGAGTGGCCGTGCTGGCCGCCGACGACGGCGGGCGGTTGACCGAGGTGGCACTGCCCGCGGAGCTGCCGCTACGGGAGATCCTGCCTGCAGTGCAACGCCTCGTTCTTTCGGCAGACGAAACCGCAGATGCGCCAGAGCCGTTAAGCCTCGCACCGATCGGAGGCGCGCCGTTCAGCCTGGACGCCACGCTGGGCACCGTGGGTGTCGTCGACGGCGACCTGCTCGCATTGCAGCCGGTGCTGAAAGGCCCGCCCGCGCCCCGCATCGTCGAGGACATCGCCGACGCCGCGGTGATCTTCTCCGCTGCTCGCGAAAAGCCTTGGGGTATCCACCTCATTCGGCGCTTAGCCACCGCCGCCCTGATCGGGCTGATCCTCGTTGCCACGGCGCTGGCTGCCGTGCACCGGATCGCCACCGAGGAGCTGCTCGGCCTGTACACCGTCAGTGGCCTTGCCGCCGCGACGGTGTTGGGTGCCCTGTTCAGCAGGGGCCGCTCGCCCGGCCTTGCGACAGCGCTCGCCGTCACCGCGCTGGTACCGGTGGCCGCCGCGTTCGCGCTTGCCGTGCCCGGCGAAACGGCTGCGCCGAAAGTGCTTCTCGCCGCGGCGGGCGTGATGGCGTGGTCCATCATCAGCATTACGCTCGGCGAGCGCGCGATCGCCACCTTCACCGCAAGCGCCGTTACCGGGTTCGGTGTGCTGCTCACCGCATCAGCGGATGCGGTGTGGAACCTGTCCATCCTTCCCCTTGGCTGCGGCCTGATCCTGCTTGGGTTGTTGGTGACCGTGCAGGCGGCGCAACTGTCCGCGGCGTTCGCGCGATTCCCGATGCCGGTGATTCCCGCGCCGGGCGACCCGACACCGTCGCCGCAGCCGCTGAGGGTGCTCGAGGACCTGCCTCGCCGGGTACGGCTGAGCAATTCGCATCAGATCGGATTCATCGCGGGCGGAGTGCTTCTCGCCGTCTCAGGCTCGCTCGCGCTTGTCGGACCTTCGAGTGCTTCTCGGTGGGCCTGGTATGTCGTTGTCGCCGCGGCGCTGGGCGCGGCATTGCGCGCCAGGGTGTGGGACTCCGCGTCGTGCAAGGCGTGGCTGCTCGGACACTCGTACCTTCTCACCGTCGCGCTACTGGTCACGTTCGCGGTGACCGGACGCTACAACGCCGCGTGGTGGGCCCTTGTCGCGCTCGCGGTGCTGGTATTGGTGTGGGCGATCGTCGCGCTGAACCCGAGCATCGCGGAACCGGAGAGCTATTCACTGCCGATGCGGCGCCTCGTCGGCTTCGCCGCGACCGGCCTCGACGCATCGCTGATTCCGGTGATGGCCTACCTCATCGGCCTGTTCGCTTTGGTACTCAACAGGTGATGCATCGGTGATGCGCAATCTCCTGTGTGCGGCGGCAGCGGCTTTGGCGGTGGTGCTGCTCAGCCCCCCTGCGGCGGCGGTCACCCCGCCCGAGGTGGACGCGCAGGCGGTGCCGCCGCCGGGTACGCCAGGGCCTCCACAACCGATGGCGCAACGCGGCGAATGCAGCGTCAGCGGCGTCGTACCGGGAACCGACCCGGCCGCGCAGACTCCAAGTCGGCTGTCGCTCAACCTCTCCGAGGCATGGCAGCACAGCCGCGGCGACGGCCAGACCGTCGCCGTCATCGACACCGGGGTGACACCTGGACCGCGCCTGCCCAACGTCGAACCCGGCGGTGATTTCGTCGAATCGACCGACGGTCTCACCGACTGTGACGGCCACGGCACCCTAGTCGCGGGCCTCATCGCGGGACAGCCCGGCGATGACGGCTTCTCCGGAGTGGCTCCCGGTGCACGCCTGATCTCGATCCGGCAGACGTCGGCGAAGTTCTCGCCGCGCAATCAGGGCGAAGACGCGACCCTGACGAGGGCGACGCTCGACGTCACCAGCCTGGCGCGCGCCGTGGTGCGCGCCGCCGACATGGGCGCCCGCGTCATCAACATCTCCGCCGTCACGTGCCTGCCCGCGAACAAGACCGTCGACCAGACCGAACTGGGTGCGGCGTTGCGATACGCCGCCGTGGAAAAGGACGTGGTGATCGTCGCGGCCGCCGGCAACAATCGCGGTGGCATGAGCACCGGCTCGGCCTGCGACTCCAACCCGCTGAGCGACCCCGCCCGGCCATCGGATCCACGCAATTGGGCAGGCGCGAGCGCGGTATCGATTCCGTCGTGGTGGCAGCCCTATGTGCTTTCCGTCGGCTCGCTGGCATCCACCGGTTTGCCGTCGGACTTCTCCATGTCCGGCCCATGGGTGGGCATCGCGGCTCCAGGGGAGAACATCGTCTCGCTGAGCAATGGCGCAGGCGGGGGACTGGCCAACGGGCAGCCCAACGATCAGCAAGAGATGTTCCCGATCAACGGCACCAGCTACTCGGCTGCCTATGTTTCCGGCGTTGCGGCGTTGGTGCGCAGTAAGTTTCCCGATCTTCGTGCCGACGAAGTGGTGCGCCGCATCACCGCCACCGCGAACGGCGCCGCTCGGTCGCCGTCGAATCTGGTTGGTGCAGGCGGTGTCGATCCGGTCGCGGCGCTGACATGGGATGTGCCCGCGCCGCCGGAAGCCGGCGCCGCGGCCGAGGTGAGATCGGTATCCGCCCCGCCACCGCCGGCCCCCGACGATCCCACACCGCGCACGGTCGCGTTCGTGGGCACCGGCGTGCTCGCCCTTGCGGTGCTGGCCACCGCTGTGGTCAGCGCGCACCGACGAAAGGACACGGCCTCATGACGGCCAGGATCACGTTGGCTCTGCTGTTCATCGTCCCGGCGGCGATGGCGTACCCATGGCCGTCGCCGGCCGACAAATGGCTGCTCGGCATCGCCGTCGTCGCGGTGCTTGTCCTCTTCGCGTGGTGGCGCGGGCTGTTCTTCACGACGATGGTCGGGCGCAGGCTGGCGATGTTGGCCCGCCGCAACCGCGCTGAGGGGCTTCATCATTCGTCTGCCGACACCACCGTGCTGCTGCGCATCGACCCGTCGGGGCCTGGCGCGCTGCCGCTGCGGCTGATCGCAGGCTACCTCGATCGTTACGGGGTACGCTGCGACAAGGTGCGCATCACCAGCAGGTACACCGGAGGCGACCGCACGACGTGGATCGGGCTGACGCTGCGGGCCACCGACAATCTGGCGGCGCTGCAGGCGCGATCGCCACGGATCCCGTTGCGCGACACCGCAGAAGTCGCCGGCCGCCGCCTCGCTGACCATTTGCGGGAGACGGGCTGGAATGTGGCCATCGTCGACACCGCGGTCCCGCCGACGGAATCAGCGGCCAAGGAAACGTGGCGGGGTCTGCACGACGGATCGGGATACGTTGGCGCATATCGGCTCGCCGTCAACGACCGGCTGCCAGAAACCCTGACCGAGGTGTGGGCGTTGCCGTCGCCGGAAACGTGGACCGCACTCGAGATCACCGGAACCGCAACTGATCCCGCTGTCGCGGTGGTCTGCACCGTTCGTTCCGATGACAAGCCCGGTGCAAGCGGGCCGATCGCGGGCCTGACATTGCTGCGAGGCCGCCAGCGTCCCGCGATCGAGGCGCTCAATCCGCTGTCGACCGACCGGCTCGACGCGCAGCCTGTGCAGCTTTCCGTTGCCCTACTGGATCAACTGCAGTGGCAGGCAGGCCGGGCGGCGACCGCGTCCATCTAGCTGAACATGAAGTCGCGCATGAACCGCGTCATCCGGCGCAGGTAGTCCGGCTGGCTCACGTGCAGGATGTGATTGCCGGGGAACCAGTGGAACGCGCAGCGGTCCCAGTGCTCCCACAACAGTTCGGCCTGCTCCGGCGGTGCTAACCGATCGCCGAGCCCGGTGATGATCAGCCGCCGGTCCTTCGGTACCAGCGGCGCGTAGTTCAACGGCGACGGATACATCGAGGCGGCGCGGGCCAAGTCGTCGTCGGTTCCTGCCAAGCGACTGCGCAACCGGACCAGATGGTTGACCGGGAACCACTCGTCGGCCGTCCGGTCCGGAGTCACCACGGGAACGTTGGGAATGACGGCCTGGATGCGGTCGTCGACGCTGGCGATCAGCGCGGAGGTGTAGCCGCCAAGGGACATGCCTGTCAGCGCGATCCGGTCCACACCGGTGAACTCCAGATAGTCGATGACCGAACGGAAGTCGTGCACGGCCTGAGCCATGGCTTCGGCGAATCCCGAGAACCCGTTCGCGAAATATCCATGACCGCTGAACGGCGAACTGCTTTCGGCGCGGTGTCCGTGGAAAGGCAACGTGTAGAGCAGCACGTCGTAGCCGGAGCGATAGAACCATGGCAGCGAGAAGAACAGGCCGTTGAACAGATACGGCGATCCCATGAAACCGTGAATCACACACAGCGTGGGGTGCGGCCCGTCGTCGTGAACCCAGTGCTGAGCGCGCACCACGTTGTTGCGCGCGTATCCGCGACACCGGTCGCGCAGCGCGGGGTTGACCGCGTCGAAGCTGCTGTTGAACCGGATGTTGTCGACGCGACCCTTGGCCATCCACTCCGCAACTGGACTGGCAGGGCGCGTCGAGACGCGCGGCACGTCGGTCGGTGCAGGGAAAGACAGCGCGGGATCGTGTGCCTCGGCCAGGTCGGCGTAGAAGCGCAGGTGGTCGCTTTCGGCCTGCGATTCGGATCGGCCAAGTGCGGTGCTGACCACCGACGGCACCATCGTGGCACTCAGCAGAGAGGCAATCGCGGTGCGCAAGGCGATGTCGGCGACGGCCGACGAGTCGACGATGAGCCGCTGGCGCAGCGTGAGGTCGATACGCCGTGGCAGCCCACGCGCGCCGGCATCGGCGCCGGGAACGTCGGGAACCGGGATGGGCGGATCCACCGGGGCGGCACTGTCCACGTCCGTGATGGTAGCCGGTCGGCTCATGCCAGGCGGTAAACCGTGGACCCGCCGACCGTGGTCGCGGGGTAGTGCGCGGCGACCCAATCGGCGATCTCACGGGTGTGCGATGCGCTGTGGCTGAGCTCGCTGTGGATGACGTCCCCTTCGGGCTTGCGTCCAGCCTCGACGTAGTACGAAACCTTGCCGGCATGCACATCGTCGATGAACTCCTGCAGGGTGGGTACCGGGTCACCACTCCACCCACCGACGGCCATCACCGATGTGCCTGAGGCGATTTCCAGTGCCGCCGCCGACTGCGAACCGTTCGTCGCCGCCGACCATGGCGTGTGCGTGGCTGCCAGCAGGCCTGCAAGCACAGTATTGTCCGACTCGTCGTCCATCCAGCCCCCGTGCGCCGACGATGTCCTGATCGCGGTTGGTATCGAGCCGTGGTGCGGGGTCGCGATGGTCATGACGGAATACGTTGCGGTACCGGCCAATCCGGCGAGTACCCCGATTGCGACGGCGGCTACCGTCGTTCGACCTCGTGTCATGAGGACGCCAAGGACGCCGACCCCTGCCACCGCGACGACCAGGACCGTCCACGCAACGTTGAAGTGGTTGCGGTGCAGCAGAACTGCGGAGGGTGCGGCTGCCAGCGCGAGCATCGCGCCAAGGGCCAGTCTGGCGTCCCAGCCTTCCCGGCGCGACCACGCCCACACCCCGCTCATGCCGATGAGCGCGGCGATGGACGGAGCCATCGAGACGGTGTAGTAGGGATGGACGACGCCGCTCATAAAGCTGAGCACCACGCCGGTCACCACGAGCCAGCCGCCCCAAATCACCAACGCGCACAGCTCTCCTCGGCTCAGTTGCCTGCGCGCGGCGAGATATATCCCGAAGGCGAGTGCGAACAGCGCAACCAGCAAGAGCCACGCGATCTCGTTGGCCATCTCGGCGGTGAACAGTCGATGCAGCCCGGCACGGCCGCTGAACGCGGACAAGCCGGAACCGTCGCCGCTCCAATTACTGCCCTCGCGGTTGTGGCCGAGGATCCGGTTCAATCCGTTGTAGCCCAACGCCAGTTCGAGCACCGTGTTGTCGGTCGAACCGCCGACGTAGGGTCTTGCCGTCGACGGCACCAGCTGCACTATCAGCACCCACCAGCCGGCCGCGACGACAAGCGCGGCCGTCGCACCCACCAGATGAAGGACCCGCCGTGGCCACGTGGTCGACGCAACGAGCAGGTAGGCCAGCGCGAAGCCGGGCAACACTAGAAATGCCTGCAACATCTTGGTGAGGAATGCGAAGCCGATCACCACACCGGCCAGCGCCAGCCATCGCCATGACGCCGCCACGACCGCACGCATCACGCAGTACGCCGCGGCCGTCATCAACAGCACCAGCAGTGCGTCGGGGTTGTTGAACCGGAACATCATCGCCGCCGCCGGAGTGCATGCCAGCACCACACCGGCCAGCAGGCCGGCAGCTACGCCCCCAGAGCGGTCGGCGAACGCGCGCCGAACCGTGAAATACAGCACCGCAACGGAAGCCACCCCCATGACCGCCTGAGGCGCGAGCACAGACCAGCTGTTCATCCCGAACAAGCGCACCGAAAGTCCGGATACCCACAGCGACGCGGGCGGTTTGTCGACGGTGATGAAGTTGTGCGCGTCGAGGGCCCCGAAGAACCACGCCGACCAACTTTGCGAGCCGGCTTGTGAGGCAGCGGCGTAGAAGTCGTTACCGTAGCCACTGGCCGAGAGATTCCACAGGTAGAGCAGGGCGGTGGCCCCGAGCAGGGCGGCCAGGGCCCACCGCTCGCGGGGCGCAGTCACGACGCACACCATGCCGGGCGTGGCTGGCCGATGGCCTGTGCCGTGGCTGTGGACCCGCTGTGAGAACCACGGTGGGACACTGGCGGCATGTGGAATCCCGACGTCTATCTGGCCTTCGCTGACCACCGCGGCCGTCCGTACTTCGACCTGTTGGCACGGGTCGGCGCCGAGAAGCCGCGCAGGGTGGTTGACCTCGGCTGCGGGCCTGGCAACCTGACCCAAACGTTGACGCAGCGTTGGCCCGACGCCACTGTCGAGGCCTGGGACAGCTCACCGGAGATGGTGGAATCCGCGCGCGAGCGAGGTGTCGACGCGCACGTCGGCGACGTTCGTTCGTGGACGCCGCAAGTCGATACCGATGTGGTGGTGAGCAACGCGACCCTGCAGTGGGTGCCTGACCATGCCGAGCTGCTGGTGCGATGGGCGGGCGAACTGTCGGCCGGGTCGTGGATCGCGATGCAGGTACCGGGAAATTTCGATGCGCCGTCCCATCGAGCCGTACGCGAGCTCGCGCGCAGGCAGCAGTGGGCAGAACCGCTGCGGGACTTCCCGTTCCGCGAAGGCCAGGTCGATTCGCCGTCCGGGTATGCAGAGCTGCTCACGGATGCGGGCTGCACCGTCGACGCATGGGAAACGACGTACATTCACGAGCTGACTGGCGAGAATCCCGTGCTGGAATGGATCACCGGCACCGCGCTGCGGCCGGTCAGGAGCCGGCTCAACGACGACCAGTGGGAGCAGTTCCGGGTCGAGCTGATCCCGCTGCTCGATGACGCCTACCCGGTGCGGTCCAACGGCAGGACGTTCTTTCCGTTCCGCCGGATATTCGTTGTCGCTCAGGTGAATTGACGGCACAAATGACTCCGTTCGCGCAGAAAGTCGCGACTGTGCGGTTTCGACCGACCGCGGCGTGTCGCGTACGAAACCGCACGTTCACCTCTTGCGCGTTA
Source organism: uncultured Actinomycetota bacterium (assembly GCA_963711755.1). Taxonomy (GTDB): domain Bacteria; phylum Actinomycetota; class Actinomycetes; order Mycobacteriales; family Mycobacteriaceae; genus Mycobacterium. The sequence continues at coordinate 361,299 of CAVQFK010000021.1, read as the reverse complement.
CGTGGGCAGACCGGTTCGTTGCGCTTCCTCGCGGTAGCGGTCCACCCATTCGTCAGAGCGATGATCGGATTGGCGTTCCAGGACCGGAGCGGGTGCCAGCTGCGGATCCTGTCCCAACGCCTCCAGTACGGAGGCCACTATCTGAGTGAGGTTGCGCCACAACACCGGATAGGCGACTTCCATAGGTTCGACGCCCTCCTCGGCGAACCACGTGCGCCAGCCCTCTTCCTGCGCGCGCAGGATTCTCACCACGTGTGCGATCGCACCGGCGTGATACTCGGCGCGCGCATCACGCCCAGGGTCGGGCCTGCCGCGCCAAACCCGGGTCTGCACCGCGCGCCAGAACGAAACCGCCTGGGACACAACGTCGGGACGATAGACGTGGATGAGCACCGGATCGCTGCCGATGACGTCCCTGATCGCCGCGTGCAAGCCGTCACCAGAGCGTTCCGGCAGGCCCGCCGCGCGCTGCAGCAGTAACGGGGTCTGGTTCCACATCAGCTTGCCGCCCCAGATGCCGTTGGGTGTGCGGCCTACCGTGCGGATGTAGTCGCGCCAGATCTCCGGTGGCGCCAGATCGGGCTTGCCTTCGTCGAGTGGATCAAGGAGTCGCAGGATCGACAGGTCCTCGACGCCCTGGAACCATTGCCGCGGCTGGGGCGACTGGCTTGTGGTTGGCAGGTACTGAAAGAACTCGCCAGGTTCACCCGCCACACCGGTCGCCCTCAGCGATTCGACCAGCAGGGTGCTGCCGCTGCGCTGTGACGCCAGCACGAGATACGCCGTCGGGTGACCTGACATGCGCGTGAGCTTAGCGCCATTGAAATTGCCTAGCACGGCAACGCATTTGGATCACCGTGAGCACAACTATTGTTCGATGTTGTGGTCGTTCTCGATGCCGCGGTCATGTGCGATCGCTTCACGGCTGGCCAGCTGCTGACCGTGTATTCGCAGGTACGTTTCGGTGTACCGCGCGGCGATTTGAGTGCCTGCGAACTCGGACGGTATGACGTCGTTGGTTTTCTCGCGCCAGTTGTTGAGTAGCAGCGCGAGGTCCGCTGCGAGTGCTTGGGCCTTGTCGGTGGCCTCGGAGCCCAGCAGGTTGTGGGTCTCGCCGGGGTCGTTGAGCAGGTCGTAGAGCTCGCGTTCCGGGCGGGCGCGTCCTTCGACGATTCGGGCCACCGTACGGCCGGGCGCACTTTCAGCGATATCCCATGGCAGGTCGAGCAATGGCCGCTTGGCGTAATTCTCGATGTAGCTGTATTCCTTGGTCCGAATGGCGCGAATCGGATCGAAGGAATCGTGGTACGTCTTGGTGGTGTAGGCCTCGGTCCGCACGGGCTTGATGTCGTGCGGGGGCATGAGCAGATTGCGGCTGTGAGAGATGCCCTCGATGTCGCCGGGTACGTCGAGGCCGAGCAGTTCAAGGAGAGTCGGCACCAGGTCCACGCCGCTGAACAGCTCGTCGTAGACCTTGGGCTCGATCGCATTGTCACGCGGAGGGCGCACGATCATCGCGATTCCAGTGCCCGCGTCGTAGAGCGTCGACTTGGCGCGGGGCAGGGCCGGCCCATGGTCGGTCAGGAAGACCACCCAGGTGGTGCGGTCCAGGCCGGTTTCGGTGAGGGTGTCCAGTAGTTGGCCGACGGCCGCGTCGGCGACCGAGATCGACCCGTAAAACTCGGCGAGGTCCTCGCGGATGTCCCCGGTGTCGGGCAGGTAGTCGGGGACGGTGACCTCGTCGGCGTCCGCGGGTTCATAGCGTTCGCGCGGATAGGGCCGGTGCGTTTCGAAAAAGCCCGCGGTGAGCAGGAACGGTTTGTCCGGCGCGTGGTTCAGCCAGGTGACGGCGTGCTCGACGACGTACTCGCAGTAGGAGTTGGACACGTCGAACTCGTCAAAGCCTAACCGCGGCGGATACGACGTCTCGTGCTGCATGCCGAATAAGGCTGTGTACCAACCATTTTCGGAAAGCATTTGGGGCAGGGCGCGTACACCCGAGCGATACTCCCAACCGTGGTGGGCCAGGCCGACAAGGCCGTTGCTCTGCGGGTAGCGGCCGGTGAACAGGGATCCGCGCGACGGCGAGCACAACGGCGCGGTGGCGTGTGCGCGGGTGAACAGGATGCCTTCTGCGGCGAGTTGGTCCAGGCGTGGGCTGGACACGTCGCCGTGTCCGTATGCGCCCAGGTAGCGCCCGAGATCGTGCCAATGCACGATCAGCACGTTGTCCCGCTCCGTCACTATGTCTCCGTCCCGTCGTCTCGGTCCACGGAACAGGGTGCCAGGTCGCCTGGGCAAGCCTTTGGCTCACCGGGTTTGAGCGGCAAAATCTGTCAGGGGTGCTGTCTAGTATCGAAAGCATGTTCGAGCACTCGTCGGAGGTGGATCTCGTCGAGGTGATGGGCGAGGCCACCCGTGATGAGTCGACGTCGATCGCGCTGCGATTGTTGGCCGTGGGCGAGCTGTATGCGCGGCGGGCCGTGGAGGTGGTTGAGGGGACTGATCCGGCCGATTGGGTGGCCGCCGAGGTGTCGGCGGTGCAGAACATCAGCCATGCCCGCGCGGTCGGTCAGATCTGGTATGGGCGCACGTTGCGCGAGCGACTCCCGCAGGTGGCCAAGGTGTTTGTGGGCGGCACGATTGATATGCGGTTGGTGTCGGCGATCATCGGGCGCACCGAGAACGTCGACGACGCGGTGATCGCCGATCTGGATGAGGCGATCGCCCGCCACTGCGAAAAGTGGATGAAACTCTCGAAAAAGAAGCTGCGCGACCGGGTCGATCAGTGGGTGGCCAAGTTCGATCCGGCCGGGGTGCGGGTCACCCCGCAGGTCGATGAGGGCCGCTACTTCGAGGTATCGCCGGGCGCGAGCGCGGGGATGGCGTTCGCCAACGGTCATATCCGCGCCGAGGACGGCGCAGCATTGGATCAAGGCCTGGACGCGTTGGCGGCCACGGTGTGTGAACACGATCCGCGCACCCACCAGCAGCGGCGTTCGGATGCGTGCGGTCCGCTGGGCCGGCGCGAAGCCTTCCTGGCGTGTTTGTGCGGCCGTGAGGACTGCACCGCAGGCAGCCGAACGCAACACCGCGGCCGACCGCGGTGATTCATGTGCTCGCCGAACAAGGCACCCTCGATGGCACCAGTGATAACCCGGGGTATCTGCGCGGGCTCGGGATCATGCCCGCCGAGAGTGTGCGCAGGGTCGCCACGACGGCCAAACTCAAGCCGGTCACGGTGCCGACCGGCGCTGCCCCGGATCCGGGGTATCGGCCGTCGGCGGCGTGCAAGGAGTTTGTGCAGTGGCGCGATCTGACGTGTCGCTGGCCCGGCTGCGATAAGCCCGCGGAGGTGTCCGATATTGATCACACGGTGCCGTGGCCGGCGGGGCCCACGCATGCCTCGAACAACAAGTGCTACTGCCGGATTCATCATTTGATCAAAACGTTCGGCAGTTGGTCCGATCAGCAGATGCCCGACGGCACCATCATCTTGACGTCCCCGACCGGGCATGTGTACAGCACCGAACCCCACGGCGCGGCGATGTTCCCCACCCTCGGGAGATCCACCGGGGAGTTAGACCTGCCGGAAACATTCGACAAGCCCACTGATCGCTCAGCGATGATGCCCAAACGCAGGCAGACCCGTGATGAGGAGCGCCGCGACCGCATCAACGCCGAACGCCGTGAACGCACCGAACTCATCGCAGAAGAAGAACGCCAACGCCAAGCATGGCTCGCCGCCAACTACCAACCACCACCGTTCTGACCGTTCAGCGAAATATGTTGTGGCACAGCATCTATCGCGCGGCGAACGTTTTTGTTCGCGCACTAAAATCCAACTAGCTAGGTGCGCTCAGTCAGTGCTGCGCTACCTCGACCTCGGAGACAAGGACCCGCACCCCTCCGGTGGAGAGTCGCGCCATGGCTTCGAAGAACGCGCCTGCTTCCGGTGTGGTCACCGCCGCGCTGACGTCATCGTAAGTCGAGTAGTACAGGTCGATCATGCGGTAAGCAGGTGTTGGACTGCCATCTTCTTTCGGCCAGACCTTCGACGCCTCGAGCCGCAGATACCCCGGAATCCGCCGCGCGGCCTCCAGTTGCTCCGACTCATACGCCGCTTCGAAGGCGGCCGGGTCGACAGGATTGTCGTAGATGACTGTGATCTTGGTTTCGGACAATGGAATTCCCTCGCGTCGTTGACGATGTCTAGCCTGTTCGATTCATGATCTCAAAGCCAGCAAAAACCAGCTACATAACCGGTAGCGTCAGACAACCATGAAGCGCTGCATCGTCGGAGGATCGGCTGCCCTGCTGATGGCCGCAGGGCTGATCGCCGCTGCGCCACCCGCCAGCGCCGGCTGCCTTTACGGAGGACCCTTCCTCAGCAAGTGTGACGGGCCCGTCCAGCCTGACGGCACCTGGCAACGTTGCGTGGCAACCACCCAATGGATCAACAGCGGCCTCAGCTCGCACCTGGTGCCGGTCAAGAACTGCCAGTTGATGGGTCCTAACCAGCAACCATTGGATTTCGCCTTCGCCGACCCACTGACGCACATCGACGGCTGAGGAATCAGGGGTGGTACGGCACCCCGACGGCACGGAACACGAACTCCGGCGGCACGTCGAACGCCAGTGAGCGACGGGGCAAGCGCATCAGAATCTCGGGCGGAATCGGATCCTTGTAATGCAAGGACAATTCGCCCTCACACCGTGAGTCCACCGCGTTGACGTCCACCGTCAACAGCAGTCCAGTCTCGGAGAGATCTGCCGTGACGGTGCCGGCCTGCGGTGCATCCCAGCGCTGATCAATGGTGCGTCCCGCCAACTTTGGCACCGACGACAGTGTGCCGAGCACTCGCTGATTGGTGAGCACCAACGAGCCGACGTAACTCGCAACGTTGCCTTTCGCGCGCTTGCCGGGGATCCTTCCGCTGAACCGCCGCGTCACCGACACATACTCCGCGAGGTGGATGATGCCCTCGGCTTCCAACTCGCCGCGGATCTCGTCGGGCAGGTTGCCTATCCGGAGTAGCTTGCGCAAAAACACAGCCATAATCGCACCGTAGCTCAGCCGCGGGGAATCCCGAGCACGCTGTAGACGAACTTCGGCGGCACGTCGAAGGTCAGCGTCCGAGTGGGAACGCGGGACAAGATGTCGCCGGAAAGCTCCGCCTTGTAGTTCAGCGACAGCTGACCGGAGAACTGCGGATCCACCCGTGCCAGATCGGGTATCTCCAGCAGCAGGCCGGCCTCGGACAGCGTGCCCTGAACGGCGCCTGCACCGTTGGCGGTCCAGGGATGGTCAACCGCGCGGCCCGATTTGCCGGGAAGCACGGACACGGTGCCGAGCACTCGGTGGTTGGTCAACGCCAGCGAGCCGCCGTAGCCACGGATGAGCCCGACTGACCTGCGCCCTGGCACGTGGCCGGTGAAGCGCATCACGACCGCGAGATACTCGGCGAGATGAATGACGCCCTCGGACTCGACTTGGGTGCGCATGTCGGCGGGCAGTTTGCCGATGCGGAGTAGTTTGCGGAGAAGTCCGGCCATGGGCAGTCACCATAACCGGCGGTCCACGCAGGTGGTACTTCTTGTGAGATGACACCGCGCAGATCCTGGCTGCTGGGCTCCGCAGCCGTTGCGGTCGCGGTGTACGCGCTGATGTGGGTCGGCTATCTCTCGCAGTGGAACTGGCTGCAAGCCCTCGACTCATCTGTGCTGGAGGCACTCCACAGCTATGGCGTCGCGCATCCGGGGTGGGTGACGGCATGGGACGTCTTCTGCACCGTGCTCGGGCCCACCGCCTTCCGGTTACTGACCCTGGTGTTCATCGTCGTGGCGCTGGTGCGGCGCAACCTTCGCACCGCCCTGTTCCTGGTGATCAGCGTTGAACTCGCCGGCCTCGTCACCGAGATCGCTAAGTGGGCAGCGGATCGGCCGCGGCCCGACACGGCGTTCGTGTACGCGTATTCGACGTCGTTCCCATCGGGCCACGCCGTCGGGGTGACCGTCGGCGTGCTTGCGTTGCTGACCGTGGCCATGCCCGTTGTGCGCGGCCCTTTGCGCGCATGGCTCATCGGGCTGGGCGTGGTGGTCGTCATCGCGATCGGTGTCGGGCGGGTGGTTCTCAACGTGCACCATCCGTCCGACGTGCTGGCCGGATGGGCATTGGGCTACGCGTATTTCGTGGCCTGCCTGTTGATGGTGCCTCCGCGGCGGCGGATCACCGATGTGGACGAAACACCGGAAGCACCCGGTATCGCACACTGAAAGTTGCTTCGGTGCACTCGGTCCCGACTTCACCGTCGTGGGCAAGCACCGTCGGACCGTCCACCGCTGTGAAGCTGAACTCGGGTACTCGCATCTCGTGGTAGAGCGGGCTGCGGACCAGCCGCCCCAGCACGAGAGAGACGAGGATGCGCAGCCTGCTGAGCCTGCGGCCCGTTTCGAGAATGCGGACGTCCATCAGCCCGTCGTCCATCCGTGTTCGGTGGGACGGCGCGAATCCCGATGGCAGATAGGTCGAATTGCCAAGGAAGAACAACGAAGTCTGCAGCGTCTTGTTGTCGTAGGTGATTCTGACCGGTTCTTCGCGGCGCAGCGTGTGGAACATCGCGTACACGCCCGCCAACGGCTTGCCGATCCTGTGCTCCAGCCGCTCCCTGGTCTGGACGAACTTCGGGTATGCGCCGATGCTCGCGGTGTTGACCACCATGTGGGCTTCGTTGAGACACACCACGTCGACGCATGACGCGCTGCCCGCCTGGATGGCCGCGACGGTCTTGGCCACACTGTCGCAGTCGATGTCCTTCGCGAAGTGGTTGAACGTGCCGCCCGGGAAGACCGCCAGCGGTAGCCCCGTCTCGATGGCGATGCCTGCGGCGCACGCCACCGTGCCATCCCCGCCCCCGACGGCAAGCACTTCGGCCCGGCTGGCCGCCGCGCGCAGGACGGTCTCGAGGTCGTCGTCCACCGCCAGCTCGACGATCTCGGCCGCGGGTAGCGCTGCGCGCACCTCGTCGACGACGCGGGCTCCCGTCCCGCCGCCGGAAGCGGGATTGATCACCAGCGTGACGCCCGCTCCGTCTGGGCGCGCGGGCGTGTCGATGCGAAGCGGGTCCGCGGTCGGAATCTTCGTCGGCACGGTGGGCGGCACGATCCGCCCACCCAGCACCGCGATCGCCGCGCCGATACCGAACCCCGCGAACACATCGCCCGGATAGTGCGCCCCTGTCGCGACCCTTGACAGCCCGACGAGTCCGGCAAGCAGCGCCAGCCCCAGCCCTAGCGGGGGATTTTCCAGACCGACCCCGACGGCGAACGCCGCCGCGCTCGCGGAATGCCCGGACGGCAGCGAATTCGACGTGGGGATGCGTCTGCCCTGCCTTGCCAGTGGCACCGAGAGGCGGTTCGGGCGCGGGCGCTTCCAGACGCGCTTGGCGACTTGGTTGGTGAACGCACTGGTGACGGCCAGGGCCGCGACGCCACGCACCGCACCTCGCCGCGATGCCCGATGGCGCGATGCGACCAGCGCAGCGGCGATCACCAGCCAGAGCTTGGAGTGGTCGGCCGCCCTGGTCAGTCGCGGCATCGTGGCGTCGATCAGTGGACTCGGCGATTCCGCGATGGCCTCGAAGACCTCGCGATCCAGCGTGCCAAGCCCCTCGCCGATCTGCCGGATACCGCGTAACCGTCGCCAGTGCAGCAAGTTCATTACGCCAACGTAACCGGGACCCTTGACAAATAAACTTGTCAAAGGGAAATATGGCCGTCATGCTCGATGTCGAGGTGATCGCCGATCCGGCCGCTGCGGCCAGCGCCCTCGATCCCATCCGCAGCCGGCTCCTTGCCGAGCTGACCGAACCGGCGTCCGCCGCGGCCCTCGCGTCGCGCGTCGGGATCGCGCGCCAGAAGGTGAACTACCACCTGCGGGCGCTCGAAGAACACCAGCTAGTCACCGAGGCCGGTGAGCGCCGATGGGGCGGCCTGCGGGAGCGGCTCATGGTCGCCACCGCGGCGTCCTATGTCGTATCGCCCGGAGCGCTTGGCCCGGTCGCAGCCGACCCCGGTCGCACCAACGACCGGCTGTCCGCGAGCTACCTGATCGCGGTCGCCGCGCGTGCGGTTCGCGAGGTCGGCGAGTTGTGGGCGGTGGCCCGCGAGAAGAACAAGCGGGTGGCGACCCTGTCCATCGACACCGCCATCCAATTCCGGTCACCCGCCGATCGGGCCGCCTTCACCGATGAACTCTCCGAAGCGGTCACCTCGTTGGTGGCCAAGTATCACGACGAATCCGATTCACGCGGTCGTAGCTACCGGTTGGTGGTTGCGGCCTATCCGAAGCCGAAGGAGGACACGAAATGCCTTTGAAGAAAGACGATTCCGGGCGCCGCTTTGTCGAGATGGAGTTCCTTGTCCCAGGCACGCCCGAACAGGTGTGGCACGCGATTGCCACCGGGCCGGGGATGACCGCATGGTTCACCCCGACCAAGGTCGACGAACATGTCGGTGGCGCAATCGCATTCGACTTCGGTGCGGAAAACTGCGGCGACGACACCTCGTCCGGAACCGTCACCGCATGGGAGCCGCCGACGCGTTTCGCATACGAGGAGTATGGCTGGAGTGGCGATGCACCACCGGTGGCCACCGAGGTCACGGTCACCAGTCATTCCGGCGATCGATGCGTCGTGCGGATGGTGCACAGTCTGTTCACCGAAAAGGACGACTGGGACGATGAACTGGAGAGCTTCGAGGGTGGCTGGCCCGGGTTCTTCGAGGTGCTCAAGGTCTACCTCAAGCACTTCGCAGGCGAACCGGCGGCGATCGCGCACGCCACGGCGAGTCATTCCGCTGGCGAACCGCACGCATGGTCGAAGTTGACCGATGCGCTGAATCTCGTCGGCGCCAACGTCGGTGACCGCCGCGAAACGCCGTCCGGTGCTCCGCGGCTGGCGGGTGTCGTCGAACGAGTCCACCAGGATGAGCATTCTCGTCAACTGATGGTGCGCCTCGACGAACCCGGGCAAGGCATCGCATTGATCGGGTGCTTCTCGATGGGCGAGGACGCCCGTGCGTCTGTCAGCATCTTCTTCTATGGCTCCGGCGCAGCCGACGCCGCGGCCGCCGAGCAGACGAAGTGGACGACGTGGCTGCGTGGCGTCCTGGAAGGTGAGCCCGCCGCGACATAGCATTGCGGGGTGCGCCGACTACTGGTTCTGCTGTGCGCGTCAGTGGTCTGCCTTGCCACGGCACCTGTTGGCCGTGCCGAGTTCACCCCGTGGTTCGCGCCGTCGGTCGGCAATGCCACCCAAGTGGTTTCCGTTGTCGGCGTTGGTGGTTCGTCGGCGAAGGTCGATGTACTCGAGCGCACGACCGCCGGCTGGCAGCCGGTCAGTGTCGGCATTCCCGCGTTCGTCGGCGCCAACGGTCTTGCCCCGGAAACCCATGACGGTGAGATGAAGACGCCGATGGGCATCTTCACGCTGGACTTCGCATTCGGCACCGCACCGAATCCCGGCGGCGGCCTGCAGTACGTCCAGGTCGGACCCGACCACTGGTGGGACGGCGATATGAAGAGCCCGACGTACAACACCATGCAGGTCTGCAAGGAGGATCAGTGTCCGTTCGACACCGATCCGGCCAGCGGCACCGAGAACCTTGAGATCCCGCAGTACGTGCACGCGGTCGTCATGGGCGTCAACAAGGCGCGCGTGCCAGGCAACGGCGGCGCCTTCTTCCTGCACGCGACCGACGGCGGAGCCACCGCGGGCTGCGTGGCGATCGACGACGGCAAACTGGTCGAGATCATGCGGTGGCTACGGCCCGGCGCGCTGATCGCGGTCGCCAAGCAGTAATCAAATATTAACCGCGCGACCGGCTTTCACCTTGAAGTTGAGGTTCTCCGTGGACATCGAGGCGTCGTACGTACGGTCGTAGCCCGTCTCGCTGATCTTCCAGCCCTCGCTGGTTCGCCGGTACCGGTCGTGATAGAAGCCTGCACCGATCAGCATGAAGTTGAAATCGGGTGCGATCACCCGGTCCTGCAGGTACCAGATGCCCGAGGCTTCGTCTCCGTCGACGGTGATCTCGGGATGGTTTACGCGGTGCTCGGTGATGATCTCGGGTCCGAGCGACGTTCGCATGAAGGTCACCAACTCGTCTCGGTTGGTGAAATGGTGCTCCTCGCCGATCGACTCGCCGTACCGACCGACCACGTCCTCGGTGAGCGTGTTCGCGAACTCGTCCCAGTGCTTGGTGTCGAGCGCGCGGAGGTACCGGTACTTGACCTGTTGAATCTCGTCGATGTCACCCATGGCCGACATTGCAACACAACCAGGCTGCGCCGCATAGAGTCCGATCATGAAATTCATCGACGGCTACGTCAGATCTCCGCTCGCGGGCATCGCGCCGTGGATTTTGATGGCGGTGATCAACGGGCCGGGCCGTTTCGAGGAGGCCGCCTCGGTGGCGCTGGCCTTGGCGCTGCTCACGCTCTGGGTGGGGGTTCGCCGCGGCGTGCCGGTGCACCTCCTTGAAGCCTTCACCGTCGCCTACTTCGCCGTTCTGGCCATTCTCGGCTTGGTGGCCTCCGACCGCGTCATCGAGTGGCTGCAGCTGTGGGCCGGCGAGCTGAGCAGTATCGCCCTTGCCGCGTTCGCCATCGTCACCCTGGTGATCCGCAGGCCGTTCACGCTCGCCTATGCCAAGGACACCACGCCGAAGGAGCACTGGGACAACCCGATCTTCCTGCGGATCAACTACGTCATCTCCACGGCATGGGCCGGGGCTTTCCTGTTCTCGGCCCTGGTTGGCGCGTATGGGGACGCAGTCCTGCGGGACAACGACAACTTCTGGACGGCGTGGATCCTGCCGATCGGGGCGATCATCTTCGCCGTGTCGTTCTCCGAGTTCTATCCCGACTACGCCACCGGCGAGAAGTCATCGATCGCGGGGGCCTTCGACTGGTTCCCGCCGTTCGTGACGGTGACGGGGATCATCGGGTGGGTTTCCGACGCGCTACCCGACGCGCCCGCGATCGCGCTGATCGCCGTCGGTGTGGTGGGTTCGGCATTGATGCGCAAGTTCGTCCCACAGGACGAGAAAACTACTGAGCCGCAGTGAGATTAGGCTCCGTCCCAGATCAAGTCGAACCAACAGCCGTCCCCTGAGGTTGACCATGCCCCTACGGCAGGGTGTTCCATCAGATTGTGACGCCGAACTACACGACACCGACCACAGTGCACCCGACGGACTCCGACTATGCGCGTGCCGAGCAGATGCTCGCCCCGTACCGAGCGCGGCGGGTGCCCGGAAGCGCGATTAACCCCAGCTGGCTCTCGGAGGGAAATCGGTTCTGGTATCAGGTGGGCGGCCGCTTCGTCGTGGTGGATCCCGATGACGGCAGCAGACGCGACGCGTTCGATCACGACCGGTTGGCCGCCGCACTTTCGGTAGCGTCCGGCCACGCAGTCAGTGCCGGGGATCTGCCGATCACCGCCGTGGAGATCGGAGACACGGTGCGCTTCAGTGCATTCGAGTCGCGGTGGGAGTGGTCGGACGGCGCAGGCTCCTGCGTCCGGGTCGACGGTGGCCCACCGGAGTTGCCCGGCGAGGTTGTGTCGCCGGACAGGGCGTGGGTCGCCTTCCGCCGCGACGGCAACATCTGGCTCCGGGCCCGGGACGGTGAGCAGGAGTTCGCGCTCACCGACGACGCCGAACCGCAGCTTGACTACGGCGGGCTACCCGATGCGACAGGAGCGCGGACGCTGATGCGGGTGCTCGGCCTGCCGCCACCCTTTCTCGTCTCGTGGTCGCCGGATTCGACCCGACTTCTGGTGCAGCGAATCGACCAACGGGACCTGCCCGAACTCGTCCTCGTCGAATCCGCGCCCCACGACGGCGGCCGCCCGGTGGAGCACCGCACCCGTTACCCGATGCCCGGAGAGGAGGCGCAGGCGACGATGTCCTGGAATGTGCTGGACATCAACGACCGGACCGTAGTCCGACAGCAGGGCGAGGCCACCACGATCATGCATCCGACCGCACTGGTGTACGCATGGTGGTCAGGGAAGTCGGGAGACACGGTCCACTTCCTTCATCACTCCCGCGACGCCCGGACCCTGGAACTTCGTCAACTCGACCCGAAGTCCGGCGCGACAAGCACTTTGATCAGTGAGACCGGCGAGACGCGCGTCGACCCGACGCCGCAGCTGGGTGAGCCGCCGATGGTGCGGGTGCTGGAATCCGGGGAGATCCTGTGGTGGTCCCAACGTGATGGGTGGGGACATCTCTACCTCTACTCAGCCGACGGTGAGCAGGTCACCCAGGTCACCATGGGCCAGTGGCTGGTTCGCAGTCTGCTATGGGTCGATGAAGACCATCGACAGGTGTGGTTCCTTGCCGGTGGGCTCGTCGAGCACGATCCGTACGTCCGTCAGATATGCCGGATCGGTCTCGACGGCTCCGGGTTCACCCGATTGACCGACGACCATCTCGACCACGACGCCGTGAGTCCACCCGAAGGTGGCTACGTCGTCGACCGAGCCTCCACGTCGAGCCAACCGCCTCGTTCGTTCGTGCTGGATGGCGACGGACAGATCCTGGTCGAGCTGGAATCTCCTGGCGTGGCTGCGCTGGAAGCGCTCGGCTGGAGTCCACCCGAGCGGTTCCGCGCGACCGCTGCCGACGGCAAGACCCAGATCTACGGGTTGCTTTGGCGCCCGCACGGTTTCGACCCGCAGCGGCGCTATCCGGTGATCGACCACGTCTATCCCGGGCCGCAGGTCTATCGAGCCGGTCCTTCGTTCAACGAGCCACACTACGGCGAGCCGGAAGCGTTTGCCGCGCTCGGCTTCGCGGTGGTGGCCGTCGACGGGCGCGGAACCGCCGGGCGGAGCAAGGCTTTTCACGACCACTCCTACGGTGACTTGGGGAATGCCGGTGCTCTCGATGATCACATTGCCGCGATCCGCGAACTGGGGCACCGGCATCCATGGCTCGATACCGGGCGGGTCGGGATCACCGGCCAATCGGCAGGCGGATTCGCCGCCGCCCGCGCCCTGCTGATGTATCCCGAGTTCTACCGGGTCGGCGTCGCGGTGTCCGGCAATCACGACAACGGCGTGAACCTGGCCATGTGGGCCGAGCACTACCACGGTGACGTCAGCGAAGAGGGGAAGCGAGCCATCTCCAACGCGACGCTCGCCGCCAATCTGGCGGGCAAGCTGCTGCTCATCCACGGCGAGCTCGACGACAACGCGCATCCGTATCACACGCTGCGCCTTGTCGATGCCCTCATCAAGGCGGACAAGGATTTTGACATGCTCATGATTCCCGGAGCCGAACACGCCTTGATCGGCCGGATGCACTATTTCTTCCGCCGCACCTGGGACTACTTCGTGCAGCACCTGCACGGCACCGAACCGCCCGGCTATCGCCTCGCGCCACTGCCGATCCCCACCCTACGGGGCTGAGTTGTCTGTGGTGTCGTTGGCGCGCATCATCTCTCGGGTACGGCGAAGTACGTCGAGTTGTGCTGTGTTGTAAAGCTCTGCCATCGCTTCGGCGATGGTCTCGTCGGCAAAGCGCGCCCCTCTCGGAGCGTCGACCCGAGACTCGCGTAGTCCGGGATGCGTCGCATACAGGTCTCGGATGTACGGGATGAGATGTTCGGCGATCTGTTGGCGGGTCGACTCGTCGGCATCGTCCCGTAGGTCGTCGAATGCGATGACCGAGGGTTCGGTAGGAGCATTCGCCAGAAGGTCGGCGTAGGTCCTCAGGCCCTGCGGTCCAAGCACGCGGGTCAGGACGATGACAAGGGAGCGGTCGGCGTTGGACAACTTGGCCACCGCGTCCGGCGGAACGAACTCGGGCGGCAAGTCGGTGGGCGCGGAAGTCTCCAGAATCATCCCCAGCTCGACACGCGCGCGCTGAAACCGTTCGATGGTCGCCGCCAGTTCGGCATCGAGGGCACGAAGGGCTTCTTCCGGATGATCGTCGGTGTCGCCCATAGCGGCGATCTGGGGAAGTGAGAATCCGAGATCGGTGAGACGTTTGATCCGCACCAGCCGGATGAGGTGGGCAACGCCATACTCCTTGTAGCCATTTGCGCGCCGTTCGGGTTCAGCAAGCAGTCCGACCTGGTGGTAATGCCTTACCGCCCGCAGGGCTCGTGCCTGCCAGCTCGGCGATTTCACGGGTACTCCACGCCATGGTTCCATTCTGATTCACGGCCGGATTTGACTGTGCCGCAGCGTCCGGGTGTCTCCTCGTGACATGGCAACACACGAGCAGGAGCCACCGGTTCCTCGGCGCCGACGCTACTCAACCGCATGGGCGGTGTGTCGGGGCTGGTATCCGGCAGCGTGCCGACCTTCGCCTATGTGATCGCGAATGCGATCGCCGGGTTGGACACGGCGGTCGTGGTGGCCGTCGGCGCCAGCGTCGTCCTGATCGTGCGCATGAAACTCCGCAAGGAGTCGATCCAGCCAGCTGTTTCCGGACTGCTTGGGGTTGTTGTCGCGGCGTTGATCGCGTTCTACACCGGTTCAGCGGAAGGCTACTTCCTACCGGGCATCTGGGCGAGTCTGGTCATGGCCGTAGTCTTCGCGGTCTCTGTGGTGGTGCGACGCCCGCTTGTCGGGGTGATCTGGAATCGGTTGACGAGCGTAGGTCCGCGACCGTTGTGGCATGCCGACAAGGCCGCGCTGCGCGCGTTCGATGTTGCGACTCTGGCGTTCGTGGTGGTCTTCGCTGCGAGGTCGTGACTTCTCCTGAGCTGCCGTCGTTCCGATGATGGTTTGCTCAACAACAGCGTGAATCCGATGGAGCGGATTGCCCCAGACGGTTCGTACATCGATCACGCTGGTCCCGACGCCGCCGCTGTGGCATGGGATTTCGCGAAGCGTTACGTCATGTCATAGCCAGCCCTGTGCTCGCCACAGCGAAATCAGCGCCTCCTGTGCTCCCGATGGTTGCTGTGCGATCCAAAACCCTGATGGCGGAACGCCGTTCGACGAGCTTGGTTACGGAGTGTCTAACCGGGATAGCCGGTCGCGAGGGCTATCGTGTGGTCCGTTATGAGCGACCCGTTGGGGTTGTCGATCGGGACGACCAACCTGGTCGCGGCTCGTGTCGGCAATCCACCCGTGATACGGCGTTCGGTGTTGACCCTGCCGGCGTCGGGCCTGACCATGGGCGGATTCGTCGAGCGTGTCGGCGACGCGGTCCCCTTGGTGGCCGCCGACGGATCGTCCTATCGTGCCGACCAGCTGCTGGTCGAGGCGCTGGAGTTGATGATTCAGGCCGCAGGAGGCCCGCAGTCGTCTGAGCTCGCGATCGCGGTGCCCGCGTATTGGGGCATGCCTGCGGTGCGGGCACTGAACGACGCGTTGCGGTGGCCCGCCCGACTGGTCAGCGACGCGGTCACATCACTCAATGCGCTGCACACCAACCCAGGACTCCCGAAGCAGGGCGTGGTGGCGCTGCTGGATTTCGGCGGCAGCGGCACCAGCATCACGCTGGCCGACGCCGCGTCGCCGTTCGAGCCGATCGGCGAGACAACCCGCTACGTCGAGTTCTCTGGCGACCAGATCGACCAGGCTCTGCTCAGCCACGTCCTCGAGGACATCGCCAACGCGGGCAGCGTCGATCCGGCAAGCACCGCCGCGGTCGGATCGCTGACCCGGCTGCGCGAGGACTGCCGCCAGGCCAAGGAGCGGCTGTCCGCCGAAACGCTCACCGAGCTCGCGGTCGAGCTTCCCGGCTACCAGTCCGGGATTCGGGTGACACGCGCCGAGCTGGAAAGCTTGATCGCCGGGCCCGTCGCCGGTGTGCTGGCCGAGCTGGAAAATGTGTTGGAACGCAACGGAATTGACTGGGCGACGGTGTCCGCGGTGGTCACCGTAGGCGGCGGCGCCAGCATTCCGCTGATCACGCAGCGCCTTTCGGAGCACTCGAGAGCACCGGTGGTCACCACCGGGCAGCCGGCCCTTGACGCCGCGATGGGCGCCGCACTGGTCGCGGCCTCTGGTCCGGCGGCCGACGCCGAGACAGGGGTGGCTCCCGCGCTGCCTGCCGCTGTCACGCCACAGGACGGGTCCGGTTCCTCGACATTCCGCGCGCTGGCATGGTCGCAGGACGACGACACCGCCGATGAACCCGTGCCGTACACCGGAGCGGACCCGTACGACACCGACGCCACCACGTCGCGGCCGCCGGTGCAGTACGTGCCCGCGACCGGGCCGATTGAGGAGCCACGCACCTGGCAGCGGCTGCCACAGCTGGTGTTCGGGGTGGCCGCGGCGTTGGCGCTGATCGCCGTCGGTGGGGTGGCGATCGCGCTGACGAGCGCGACAGGTAGCAGCGACACGAGCCCGTCCAGCACCGCCGCACCGCCGAAACCGCCGAGCTCGGAATTGCCGCCCGCCACCGCCGAGCCCGCAGGTGCAGACCATCACCGTCACCAGCGAGGCGCCGCCACCGCCGCCTCCTCCTCCGCCGACCACCACCGTCGAGCCGGTGACGACGTACGTCACCACCACACCGCCGACGACAACCACTACGACCACGACGACAACCACAACTACGACAACAACAACGACGACGACAACCACGCCGACGACAACCACGCCGACAACAACCACGACCACCACCACGACGACGCCGCCGATGACGACGAGCTACATCACCGTGCCGTTCGTGCCCGTGCCGATTCCGATTCAGGTGCCGAACCAGGGGCCGCAGAACCCGTATCCGCCTGCGCCTTACCCGCCTGCGCCCTTCGGTTGATTCAGACCGCCGACGAGGCGGGTTCGGTATTCCTCGGGTGGTGGCACGCCGCCACGTGGCCGGGATCGAGTTCGGCCAGGAGCGGTTCGTCGGTAGTGCACACCTCGGTGCACCAGGGACAGCGGGTGTGGAAGCTGCAGCCCGGCGGCGGGTCGATGGGGCTGGGCGGATCGCCTTCGAGCACCAGCCGTTCGCGCGCGGCATTGAGTTTGGGATCCGGAATAGGCACCGCCGACAGCAGGGCGTTCGAGTAGGGGTGGTGCGGCTTGCGGTAAAGCCCTTCGGTGCCGGACTTCTCAACAATTTTGCCCAGGTACATGACCGCGACCCGGTCCGAAACGTGGCGAACGACGCCGAGGTCGTGCGCGACGAACAGATACGACAGACCGAACTCGTCCTGAAGGTCCTTGAGCAGGTTGATGATCTGCGCCTGCACCGACACATCCAGCGCTGAAACCGGCTCGTCGGCCACGATCAACTTCGGTTGCAGCGCAAGGGCTCTGGCGATACCGATGCGTTGGCGCTGACCGCCGGAGAACTCGTGCGGGTAGCGGTTGTAGTGCTCGGGGCGCAGGCCGACGCGGTCAAGCAGATCCTGGACGCGCCGCTTCAGCTCGGAGCCCCTGGCGATCCCGTGCAGGTCCAGCGGGTCGCCGACGATCTGGCCCACCCGCTTTCGCGGGTTCAGCGAGGCGAACGGGTCCTGGAAAATCATCTGCATCTGACGGCGCACCGGACGCAGCTCGCGTCGCGAACGCCCGACCAGTTCCTCGCCGAGAAAGGTGACCGATCCTGACGTCGGCGGAGTCAGTTGCAGGATCGCCCTGCACAGCGTCGATTTGCCGCAGCCCGATTCCCCGACCAGTCCCAGCGTCTCGCCCTCGTTGAGGGTCAGGCTGACACCGTCCACCGCACGCACCCTGGCGACCTCACGGTCGATGACGATTCCCGACCTGATCGGGAAATGCTTGACCAAGTCGGTGACCTGTAGAAGCGGATCGCCCTTAGCCATTATCGGGCCGCCTCCTTCTGCTCGAGATTGAGCCAGCACCGGTCGAGATGCGTGTCGCCCGAAGGGGATTCGAGCGGCGGCATCTCGCTGCATTTGTCGAAGACGTGCGGACATCGCGGGGCAAACCTGCAGCCCGGCGGCGGGTCGAGCAGCGATGGGGGCGCCCCGGAGATCTGCGGCAGTCGGCCGGTGTGCGGTTGATCGAGCCGGGTGAGGGACCCGAGAAGTCCCCACGTGTAGGGGTGCCGCGGATCGTAGAAGATCTCGTCGAGTGTGCCGTCCTCCACGATCTGGCCCGCGTACATCACCACCACACGATCGGCGACCTCGGCGACCACCCCGAGATCGTGGGTGATCAGGATGACGGCAAGGTCGTGGTCGCGGTTCAGTTCATCGAGCAGCCGCAGAATCTGCGCCTGCACGGTGACGTCGAGCGCGGTGGTGGGCTCGTCCGCGATCAGCATGGCCGGCTCGAGGGCGAGTGCCATCGCGATCATCACCCGCTGGCGCATGCCGCCGGAGAACTCGTGGGGGTAACTGCGCACCCGGCGCTCGGCGTTGGGAATGCCCACCGAGTCCAACAGCTCGACCGCGCGCTCTCGCGCCTGTTGTTTGGACACGTCGCGATGGGCGTGGATCATCTCGGTGATCTGGTCGCCCACCCGGTAGACCGGGTTCAGCGAGGACATCGGGTCCTGGAAAACCATCGCGATCTGCTCGCCGCGGACGTCGCGAAGCTCATCGTCATCGAGGCCGCTCAGCTCGCGGCCGCGATAGGTGATGGAGCCCGTGATCCTGGCGTTGGTGGCGCGGGTGAGTCCCGTGATCGTTTGCGCGGTAACACTTTTGCCGGACCCGGATTCGCCGACGATCGCCAGGATCTCGCCCTCGGCAAGGTCGACAGAAACACCGTCGACCGCCTGCACGACACCGTCCTCTGTCGCGAACCCGACCCGCAGATCGTCGACGGTAAGGATCTTCTCGCCGCTCACGCCGGTGCCGCCTCTCCGAGCCGGATACGCGGATCAAGGACGGCGTAGAGAATGTCGACGATCGTGTTGAAAAGCACGATGAAGAACGCGCCGAACATCGTCACCGCCATAAGCGGCGGCAGGTCCAGCGAGCGGATCGCCTCACCCGCATACAGTCCGACACCGTTGAGGTTGTACACGGTCTCGGTGAGGATCGCCCCGCCCCCGACGACCATGCCGAAGTCGAGACCGAACAACGTGATGACCGGGATCATCGAGTTGCGCAGCACGTGCCGGATCCGCACCTGACGCTCGCTGATGCCTTTGGCGCGCGCAGTGCGGACGTAGTCCTCATTCATCACGTCGAGCATGTTGGAACGCAGGACCCGGCTGTAGAAGCCGATGAACAGCACGGCAAGCGTGAACCACGGCAAGATCAGGTGATACGCCCACTGCAACGGATCCTCGGTCAGCGGTACATAACTGCTCGTCGGGAACAGTTGGATCTTGAACGTGAAGTAGTAGAGCAGGATCGCGGCCAGCCAGAAGACCGGAACCGAAATCCCGACCAGCGAAAGGATTGTCAGTGCCCGGTCGGTGAGCTTGCCTGCGTGCACGGCGGACAGGTAACCGAACAAGACGGCCAGAGACATCCACAGCACCGCGGCGCCGATGCACAACGAGAACGTGGCCGGCAGCCCTTCCCAGATCTGTTCGACGACGTTGCGATCCCTCGCGTACGACATCAGCTGGCCGGTGAAGATCTGTTTCATCATCGTCAGGTACTGCACCGGCAGGGGCTGGTCGAGGCCGAGATCCGCACTCACCCTTGCGATCAGCGCCGGGTCGGCGTTCTTACCCGCGATCCTGGCGGCGGGATCCGAATTAGGGATCACGTTGAAGATCAAGAACACGATCACCGAGATCGCGAACAACACTCCGGCCATTCCGATCAACCGCCGTGCGATGAACCGTGCCATCAGTGTTCCAACCGGATCTTGGCTCTCGGATCGAGGGCATCGCGAAGCCCGTCACCGAAAACGTTCAGCGACAACACCGTTACCACGATCATCAAGCCAGGCACGATGGTCAGGTGCGGCGCCGTGTAGATCATCTGGTAGCCGTCGGCGATCATGGTGCCCCACGATGCGTTCGGCGGGCGAACCCCGGCACCAAGGAACGACAGCGCCGACTCGAGCAGCATGTTGTTCGCGATGTTGAGCGTGAAGAAGACGATGATCGTCGAGACGATGTTCGGCAGCAACTCCGAGAACATGATCCGCAGCGGTCCCTTGCCCTGCGAGACCGCCGCTTCGACGAACTCCTTCTCGCGCAACGCCAGTATCTCGCCGCGGATCGGTCTGGCCATGTAGGGCACATAGACGCAGCCGATGATCAGGATAGGGATCCAGATCGAGTCACCGGCGATCTGGAGCGCGCCGATCTTGAGACCGCCTAGCGACAACGTCGTTCCCAGCGCGATGCCGAGCAGCAGCACAGGGAATGCCCAGATCACATCGAGCACCCGCGACAGCAGGGTATCGATCCAGCCGCGGTAATAGCCGGCCAGCAGGCCAACGGTCACCGCCAGCACGGTGGTGACCGCCGCGGCCGCAACGCCGATATAGATGGACGTGCGGCCGCCGTACATCAGCCGCACCATCACGTCGCGCCCATTCTGGTCGGCGCCCAGCAGGTAGCGTCCGTGCAGCCCAGGCCCGATCGGTGTGCCGTCGGGCGCGACGACATCGGTTTCTTGCCCGTCGATCAGCACTTTGTCGGTGATGTGGTTGTCGTTCGGGCCCGTGTGCGCAACGTGATCTGCCCATAGCGGTGCGGCAAAACAGAACAGCACGATCATCACGAACAGAACGCCGGACCCAAGCGCAACCTTGTTGCGCCGCAGCCGAAGCCATCCCAGATACCAGGGGCTGCGGCCCTGTATCTGCTCTGCCGGCACGCCAGCGGGAAGGGGCGGCTCGCCTGGTGCCTCGAGCTCGCCGATAGAGGCGACCATCTACTTCAGCGCAAAGGACGAGTAATCCTGGTTGAACAGCAGATGGTGATACGACTTGTCGAAGTCCATCCGCTCCGAGAGGAACGTGGTGAACTGCTCGTTGCCGTACGGCGCCCAAATCGCCTGTTCCATATACGCCTTGTCGAGATCGGCGTATTGCTGCTCGATACCGCCGTCGCCGATCAGCTTGGTGAGCAGCTCGTCCATCTTGGCGTTGTTGGCTCCGATGTTGGCCCGGGACAGGTTGTTGCCGTTGGTCGGCAGGATGCTGTCGCCGTGCAGCAGCGGACGGAAGAAGTCGTCCGGATGCGGGAAGTCCTGGAACCAGTCGGCGAATCCGGTGTCCACGTCCGGTGTGGACTGATTGCCGATCGTCGTCCAGTAGACGTCGCCTGCGATCACCTTGAGCGTCGCGTTGAAGCCCAGTTGGGTGAGCAGGTCGTGGTAGTACTCACCGATCCGCTTGCGATCGGGCTCGTCGTCGGTCCACACGGTGATATCGCGATCGGCCGGATTAGCTTCTGCAATAAGCTGTTTGGCCTTGTCCATGTCGGGGCCCGGGTACAGCTTGTACTCCTGGTAGCCGGGCATGCCTGGCGGGAGGATCTGCTGGGTCGGGTGCATGCGGCCGCCGAAGATCCGGTTCAGCGCCTCGGGATCGACCGCGTAGTTGATGGCCTGGCGCACCTCGAGGTCGTTGAACGGCGCCCGCTCGGTGTTCATGAAGAAGTAGTAGGTGTTGATCGAATCCTCCATCCGGAACCGGTCGCCGTAGCGGGACCTGATCTCCTGCAGGCGATCAGCGGGAGGCGGGTCGATCATAAAATCGACCTTGTTCTGCTGGATGTCGGTGACCTGAGCGCTCTGGTTCTTGTTCTCGATAAGGGTGATCTTGTCGACGCCCGCGTCGGCCACCTCGGTGGCGCCTGCGTCCTTGACCGTCTGGAAGTTCGGGTTGCGCTCCATGGTCAGGGTGCGCGGCGACTCGACGTTGGTGAACATGAACGGCCCGCTGGACGCCGGCGGGTTATTGGTGGCGTCCTTGTCCAGCGGTGTGCTTGGCGGGATGGGCGCGGCGAACATCAGCCCGAGGATGTTCTCGAACGTTCCGTTCGGTTCTTTCAGCTGGATCGTGATGTCGCCGGTGTTGTCGTCCGTCGTGATGCCACTGATCGTCTGGGCCGTGCCCGCGGCGTACTCGCTGGCCCCGACGATCACGTCGTAGAACACCGAGCCGCCCGAATCGGTCTTGAACAGCCGCTGGATCGCGTAAGTGAAATCGGAGGCCTTGATCGGGGTGCCGTCCGAGTACTTCATGTTTGGCCGGAGCTTGAGTTTGTACGTCTTGCCGTCAGGGGAGATGTCTGGCATGTCCTCGGCGAGGCCGGGAACGACCTGCGTGCCTTCCTTGCCCTTCGCGTGCTTGTAGGTGAGCAGCGGCGTGTAGACGTTCCACAGCACCTCCCAGCCCTCGAGCGTGTACGAGAGCTGGGGGTCGATGTAGTCGGGGAATGACGTCGCGTTGATCGTGATATCACCCCCGCCTTCTGCGGTACTGGCCGACTGGTCGTCGCTGCCGCAGGCAGCGGTGCCGATGGTTAGCGCGGTAATGCTAGCGATCGCAATGATCTTGTGGATCTTGCGCAGCATGCTCATCTCGATCCCTTGGGTTGGTGGTTCGGACGATTGGTATACAGCTGGGCGATACCTTGCCTGAATTCAAGGAATCCTGGGCCAAATTCGGCAGGCTCGCATCTCGAGGCCCACAGGTACCCCACAGGAAACCCCAAACAATCACGTGCGCAATGCGTTTCGCATGGGGCCGACCATGTTAACTGGGCGGCTGTCAGCGAACCGCCGACGAGAGAGAATAATCGGCGCCGTCAATTTGTTTCGCAAAATGGATGAAAGTCGAAGTTAACTGTGAAATGATCGACGCTTCAGGTGACGCCGTCCGCCTGGCTGGTCAAGGGTCGAGAATCAGCTGGTGGTAGGCCATAAGATGGGAATGAAAGATGAAGTCTCAACGTCTGGTCCGACAACTCTCGACCGTTGCCGGCGGTCTTGCCATCATGGCGATGGTCGGGTTGACCGCATCGTGCGCCAAGGAAGAAGAAAAGGCGCCCGAAACCTCCACGACCACAACGACTACCACGACGACGACGACGCCTGCTCCGCCACCAACGCCGACCGAGAAGGCCCCGCGACTTGATCCCGGGCAGCCAAATCCGTTCTCGCCGACGGTTATTGCGCCGCCGGCTCCAACGGCAATCCCCGGCGATAATTAGCACCCAGCGGTCGGTCGCGGTCTGACGTCGACGACTCGGTCAGTAGGAAGCCGCTAATGCACTCCAATTTGCTGTGGACGTGCAGAAGTTCGGGTTGGCGGCTGCTGGTGCTTGCCGTCATCGGAGTCCTTGCGGTCGCAACAGAATTGCGGCCGGCGCCTGCCAACCCCGGGCTGATCGCCGGTCCGTACGCGTCGCTGTTGGCCAGCTCCGCCGATCTGGGACCATCGCGTGCCGGAGACGCTCAACTGACCGTCACGCTGGCCGATGTGAATCGGCCGGCGGCGCTGATCGGGTGGGCGGAAGCCAACGGCCTATGGGTGCGCTGGCGGTCGGGCGACGCCTGGGCGATCGTCGAGGGTGCGGCCGAGCGCGTGGCCGAGGCATTCGCGGTCCCGGTCAACGACTACCGGAACCGCAGAGGGCGGGTGTTCTACGCATCGCCCGAGCAGCCCCGGGTGCCTGAGCCGTTACGAGGCGTTGTCACCGGAATGGGCAGGCTTCTCGGGTTCACCCCGCATCGCATGGCGAGCCCGGGATTCCTACCGCTCGATGTGCAGAAGGGCGGGCTGACCCCCGGCGGGTTGTTGCGGGCCTACAACGCCAACCCGCTCGCCGAGGCGGGATTCACCGGCAAGGGCGCCACCATCGTGTTCTTTGCGTTCGACAGTGCCGACCAACAGGACCTCGACACCTTCGCCGACTCCTCGGCGTTGCCACGGTTCACACCTGTGGTGGTCGGCGGGCAACCAGCCGAGGAACACGGCGAGACGGCGATGGATCTCCAAGTGGCGCATGCGATTGCGCCCGATGCGCAGCTCGTGGTCGTCAATGCGCGACCAACCGTGGAGGGCGACGGCGCGTACGAGAAGATCGGCCTGCTGTTCTCCGAGGTGGATCGTCAGTTCCCAGGCGCAGTGTGGAGCCTGTCGATTGGATGGGGCTGCGAGGCGTTCGTCAATGCCGCCGATCTTGCCCCGGTGCAGGACGCGTTGGCCGCCGCTCAGCGCAACGGCACGTCGGCGTTCGACGCCAGCGGGGACACCGCAGGCCTGGAATGCAAGGGCGGTGACGAGTGGTCGGCCCCACCAGGGGCAGATGACATCGGACTGGACGCGGTCGCGTCGCTGCCCGAGATGACCTCCGTCGGGGGCACCACCTTGTCGACGGGTCCGCGCGGTCAGTGGGTCGCAGAACACGCCTGGGTGGATTCGCCGTTGTCGCAGGGCACGAGTGGCGGGGTGTCCGCCCTGTTCGACCGCCCGGACTGGCAGTCCCACCTGACGGTTGGGCGCGACGCCGAGCGCCAGCGGTTGACGCCCGATGTCGCGGCCGTCGCCGACCCGTTCACCGGTGTCAGGTTCATCTTCAAACAGCAGGAGGTGATGGGTGGTGGAACCTCTCAGTCGGCGCCGATCTGGGCCGCGCTGACCGTATTGATGAACCAATATCTGGTGGCCAACGGTGGCCGCCCGCTCGGGAACGTCAACCCGCTGCTGTACCGGGTGGCGGCCGGTTCGAACCTGCCGGGGTTCCGCGACGTGCGCCGCGGCGGCAACGCGGTCGATATCTCGAATCCCGGCTATGACCTGGTGACCGGGCTCGGCAGCCCCAACACGTACAACCTCGCCAGGAACCTCCTCGACCTGCAGAAGGGGGTGGCACCGCAGTGACGGCCAGTTCGATTTTTCCGCACCTGTCCCGTCGTTCGCGCAGGCCGTTCCGCGTGGCGTTGGCAGTTCTGGTGCTGGCGTTGATCGCGCTCGCGCTGCTGCGGTGGCAGGCTCCGTTGATCGTGATCTGCGCGCTCGGCTTTCCGCTGGTGTTCCTGCTGTACCTACACGAGTCGGATGTCGACCGCGATCTGCCGATACGGTGGCTTCTCCTGACCGTTGTCTTGGGCATCGGGCTCGGCATCAGTTGGGCCTTGTTGAGCGGCACCGTCGTCGCCGATTTCTACGATCTCGCGCTCGGCGCCCGCCAACCCGAACGCCAGACGCTCCTTGTCGGGCTGGCGATCCCGGTGGGCGGCGCCGTCCTGATGCTCATTCCTGCAGTTGTGGTGCGGCTGAGGTATCTGGGGACTCGTGAACCGTTGGACGGGTTCGTGTTTGGAGCGTTGAGTGCGGTCACATTCACCGCCGCGGCGACGTTGACCCGGTTGGCTCCGCAATTTACGACCGGGGTCACAGCACGTAATCGGCCGGTTAGCGGGCTTTTGGTTCAGGCAGGCATCCAGGGGGTTGCGCTGCCGGTGACCGCGGTGGCGTTGGGTGGGCTGGTCGGGGTAGCGCTGTGGTTGAACCGGCCGAGACTCCTCGCTGCGGGTGTTCTTGTGACGCTTACCCTTTACGCCGTATCGGGCTGGATGGAAACGACACCGGTATTCGAGCGCCTGCACTTCGGGTTGCACGTGGTGGTCGCGGTGTTCGCCGTGGTGGTCCTGAGGATCGGGCTGCAGGCGGCGCTGCTTGCGACGACGAGAACCGATGCAGCTGAAGGTATTTCGGAATTGGGCCGCACTACCCACCGTCGGTTGCTCACCGCGTTGGGTGCCGGCCTCGGCGTCGCCGCAGCGGCGGGAGTGACGGCGGCGGTGCTCGCGACGCCGGTCGTCGTGCCTTTCGTGTGCCCGCCGGACTGCGGGCGCCCACCGATCGCCACGGAGGTCGAATCGAACCCGCGCTTCGTGTCCGCCGACGGCCAATTCTCGGTGCAGTATCCCGGCCCGGGCACGGCCTATGAGGCGCGGCTGAATCCGGATGGGGTCGATCTGAGTTTCGTCGCGGGGGACACGGGCACCATGCAATTGTTCGGACTGCCCGCCGACGGGCGCACACCGATGCAGATCACCAAGGAACTGATCGGCCAGTACTACCCCGACTCCAGGGTCGACTACGAGATTCCGAACGCGATGGTCGGATACGAACCCGGGTACGGCGTCGTCGTCGACGAGTACCCGCAGGGCTCGAGCGGCACCTTCACGAGACTCCGGATGCTGGTGATGACCGCGGTCAGAAACGACTATGCGCTGGTCGCAGCCGCGATCGGGCCGTACCACGAGTTCACTCGCGACTTCGGGACCGGACACCCGTCAGGTGTCAACCTGCAGCTCGCGATGGATATGGGAAAGTACGTCAACAGTTTCAGGTGGCGCGACGACACGCCACGCTGACGTATCCGTCGATTCCACCCATTCTTGTGCACATGTTTGCGAGGCTTGCAGGCAGCGACCATTGGTGGCTCCCGGGAGTGACGTCAGGTGGGGTTTCGAATGGACCTACAGGACAGAATGGTTAGCCATTCTTTGCAGGAGGCCTCGACCAGTCCCCTGCGATTCGGCGTGAGCACGCCCGGCGGCCTTGCCGGAGCTCGCGAACTGCAGGCCGTCGCGGATGCCGTCGATCGTCGCGCAGAGATGGTGATGTGCTTCGAGGACTTCTTCGCGGAACCGCCCGTCGCCGCGATGGCAGTGGCCCGCTACTGCGGCGCCGATCCGATCATCACGTGGGAACCCTGGTGCTGGACCGACGACCGATCCCCTGCCGTCATGAACGCCCTCATCTCCGGCGCCCTCGACGACTACGTCCATCGCTGGGCAGGCGAGATACGAAAGTTGGGCTCGTCGGCCTACATCCGGTTCGCACACGAGTTCAACGGCGACTGGTATCCGTGGACGCCGGGCGGCGGCACACCGGCCACCGCATATGTAAAGGCGTGGCGGCGGCTGCACGACATCTTCGCGGTCAACCAGGTGGAGAACGTGACTTGGGTCTGGGCGCCCACCGTCGTCGGCAGTGGTGCGCTGAAGAATTGGTATCCCGGCGACGGATACGTCGACGTACTCGGTATCGACGGATACAACTGGGGTGCCAGTCTGCCGTGGAGCCGGTGGATCGATCCCGAGGATCTCTTCGGGACGATGCTGGATCAGCTGCGCACCGTCTCGCCGCAGAAGCAGATCTTGGTCACCGAAGTCGGCTGCGCGGAATCCGGTGGGCGCAAAGCAGATTGGATCGCGCGGTTGGTCGACTTCCTCGGCAGGCAACACGACGTCGCTGGCTTCGTCTGGTGCGAGGAGAACCGTGAAACCGACTGGCGGATAACGAGTACCCCCGAGTCTGCAGCGGCGATGGCCAGCGCGCTGCGCACCGCGCGCGTCAGCTCGCGAGGAGCTCCTTGAGGACGTCGTCGATGAACTTGATGTCGTCGGGGTTCGCGCCGCCACCCGCGAAGTGGCCGTAAACACCCGGGATGACACGCAATTCGGCGTTGGGGATGTGTGACACCGCGAACTCCTCATCCTCTGGCGGGAAGTAGAGGTCCTTTAGCGCAGGCAGCACGATGGTCTTGGCCTTGATGGTTCGTAACGCGGCGATCTGATCGCCGTGGAACCCGCGTCCGGGCGTCGCGCCAACGTTGCCGTTCTGCCAAGTCCACAGCATCGTCAACAGGTTGTTCGGGTCGCGGCGGTCGAGGAAGAAGCCTTCCCAGAAGCCGACGAGGAAGTCCTCGAGCGACGAATAACCCATCGCCTTGTACTCCTGCTGCCAGTAGAAGGCCTGCGAGAATCCCCAGCCGGCGTACACGCGGGCCGCCGCGCGCAGGCCCTTCGTCGGCTTCTCGGTGTACCAGCCTTCCTTGAACGCGGCGTCCGCCGTCAGCGCGGACTTGACGCCCTCGAGGAACACCACGTTGTGCTCGCTCGTCTTGGACGAGCCGCAGAATGGCAATGCGCGGTGGACCATGTCCGGGTAGCTGACGGCCCACTGGTAGGTCTGGCCAGCGCCCATCGACCAGCCCGTGACAAGCGCTAGGGACTCGATCCCGAACGAAGTGACCAGCTTGTGTTGCTGCTCGACCTGGTCGTAGAAGGTGACGTGCGGGAACCGGGCGGCGTTGTACGGCGGGGGCGTATTGGACGGCGAGCTCGAGAGCCCGTTGCCGAGCATGTTCGGCACGATGATGAAGTACTTGGCCGGATCGAGGGCCATCCCGTCACCGATCAGCCACTCGTTGTCCCAGTGCCGTCCCGAATACCAGGTCGGGTACACGATGGCGTTGCTCTTGTCCGCGTTCAATTCGCCGTACGTCTTGTACGCGAGCTTGGCGTCGCGAAGCGTCGCGCCGTGCTGCAAAGTCACATCGCCGAGATCGAAGACCTCGTAGTCCTGCAGGAACTCGTCCATCGGGATCGCACCCTCCGGTCTAGTTGTACGGATACTCCGGTTCGTGGAACCGATTGATGATCGGGAGGCGCTCGATGATGCGGTCACGCAGTCGCGGCTGCACCGGCGCTGGCGGGACATAGTTCGGCGGCGCCGCGGGCGGGACGGCTGCGGGCACCGGCGGCGTGTAGGCGGGTGCAGGCGGGACGTACGCAGGCGCCGGCGGCACATACGCGGGCTCGGGCTCGCTCGGTGCAGCCGCGGGCGGTTCGGCGATGGGGGCAGCTTCGGGGGCGGGAGGCACCGCAACGGCCACCGTTTTGGCGACCGTCGGGGCAGCGGGACGCGGCGAGGACGGCGCGGCCTTCGGGACCGTCGGGGCAGGCGCGGCGGGCGCAGGTGCGTCGGCGTTGGCTACCCGCGGTTGGTCGGGCGTCGGCTCCGTTTCCGGCGTCAGACGAAGACCGAGCGCGACGGACAGTGAGACGACGAAGACCACCACCGCGGCCACGAGAACGGATGTCAACGCGCCCGTGCGCGACATCAGCGGCGCGCGCGGTGTGTCCAGCGTGTTCACCGCGTGCGCCGACGCCAGCGCCGCACCGCGGGCCAGCGCGAGGTCGGCCTCGGCGGCCGAGAAGACCGGTGCATCGGTCAGCCCGGCGATCGAGGACATGACGAGATCGAGGTCGTTTGCCGAACCGACTACGAAGACGGCTTCGGGCTGCCACTCGTCGAGGTTCAGCAATGCGATCACGCTGCTCGGCAGCTCGATGGCGTCAGCGCCGTCGAGCGGCCTAGCGATGCGGTCGACGGTCGCGCCATCGGAAGTGACCATCGCGACGACGGCGGCATCGGGTTCGACGAGGCACACCGCGACGTCGCCGTAGCCCGCGCGCTCCGCAATGCCCGACGCCAGCGCGTCCGCGGCCTCGAGTTCGGAGACGGCAATGACGTTCTCCAGGCCCCGGTCCGCCAGCGTTTCCAGCACCGTCGACGCCTGCTCCTCGGCCTCGTTAGTCCAGGTCACGCCCACCGCGTGCAGCCGGTTGTCGCCGACGGCCGCGATCACGTCGTCGAGGGTCTCGAAGTCGATCCCGTCGCGATGGACCGTGGCGCCCTCGCCCGCCGTCCCTTCGACGAGCACCCAGCGCAGGTCCGTCGAGGTCATCGAGAGACCGAGCACGAGGTCCATGGATATGCCCCCGATCTGCTATCAGTCGGGTTCGAGACTACCGCTGCGGGCAAATGCGGGCCGGGGGACCGCTGCTATCGGCCCAGCTCTTGGGCGGCGATGCCGAGAATTTCGTCGGCTGAACCGATGGCAACGAAGTGGCCGGCTCCGTCCACCGGATGCCACACTGCCCCCGGCATCCGGTCGGCAACCGTCTTGTTGATGGGATCAGGCACCAGCCGATCGTCCAACCCTTGCCACATGTGCACCCGGCGCTCGATCGTCGAGACGTCAAAAGCCCAACTGCGGTAAAGGAGTTCACTGTCGCGAACGAGCCCGGCCGAGCCATGGGCGAAGCATTCAGCGGACGCCGCGCAGAAGGCTGCTTCGAAACCGGGCCTGAGCAAGATCTGTTGGTCGTACTCGTTGAGGGTCTTGAGCAATTGCTTGAAGTAGGCGCCAGGGAAGCGTTTAGCGGTCAGGCCGAGCGCCGCGTACATCAGCCGGAAGCCCGGCGTGAAACGGAGCGCGAGGGATCCGCCGAGAGCATCGGCCTTCGAAAGCTGATCCGCCGCCCAGTTGTCGCCGAACGCGCCATAGCTCCCGCCCGCGATGCTGGTGACGTGGCGCAATCGGGCCGGATCGACGTAGGCAGCTGCCGCCAGTGCCCACGGGCCGCCCTCCGACCAGCCCGTCACTCCGAACTCGTCGAACCCCAACGCGTCGGCGATGGTCACCAGATCGTCCGCCCAGCCTGCGTAGCTGCGCATCCGTTGGGAGCCGGACTGGCCGATGCCGGGGCGATCGACGCAGACGAGGCGTAGCCCGCTCTTCGATGCGGACTCCGCGAGGAGATGCGCCTCAAGACGGCTGCTGGGTCCACCGTGATTGTGGATGACCAGTGGACCGCGCGGATCGCCGACTTCGGAGTACGTGAGGGTGCGGCCGTCCGGGGTGGATATGGACGTTGGCTCTCCGATGGGATGCATGTCGGCCCACACTATTCGCGTTGGGAAATACTTATGCACATCTCAAGAAAGGCCTCTTTGCCCTCGTAGAGGGCCCGCGGAGAAATGGCGCGGCCCCGCAGTCGCCACCAGATCTTATCAAGATTGTGACTATTTCGTGATTTGCCTTTATGGTGCTTCCGTGGGCCGGCACTCATTAGCCACCGAGCGACGCAAGTCGTCAGTAGGCCTGGCTGCGCTCATCGCTCCCGTCGCGGTGTTCTTCGCGGCCGGCGCGGATATGAAGCCCGCTCCCTCTCCTGACGCCGATCCAGTCGTCACCGAAGGTCCGCCGTGCTGCATGGAACTCGTGGCATTGGCACCGAGCATCTTTGCGCCCGCCCCCGCCGTCGGGCAGCCGGCCGCGGCTCCCGATTCGGCTCAATTGGTGTCGGCATCGCGGTATCGCGTGGTCCCAATTCCGGAGTACTTGCCCGTCGGGCTCGCTCCCGAGCGAGGTCTGCAAGTCAAGACGATCCTGGCCTCGCGTGCCATCACCGTGGCGTTCCCCGAGATCGAAAGCATCGGCGGGGTTCGGCCGGACGCACTGCGGTGGCATCCGAATGGCTTGGCGCTCGATGTGATGATCCCCAACGCCGGCACCCCCGAGGGCATCGCGCTCGGCAACGAGATCGTCGCGTTCGTGATCAAGAACGCGGTCCGGTTCGGGATGCAGGACGCGATCTGGCGCGGCGTGTACTACACGCCCAACGGACCGCGCGGAAACGGCTCCGGGCACTACGACCACGTCCACATCACCACCACCGGCGGCGGCTACCCCACCGGCGGCGAAGCCTACATCCGCTAACTGGGTCAGGCGGCGGGCTGCGAGGCCCCGCTGTCGGTTGTAGACGAGTCCTTCGGCCCGAGACCCAGACCACCGGTGAGCCCGCCGGTGAGCCCGCCGACGGTGTTGGTGACACCGCCGACGACATTGGTCACCCCACCGGTCACTCCACCGACGGTGTTGGTGACACCGCCCGTTACTCCTCCGACGACGTTGGTCACCCCACCCACCACACTGCCGACCGGGTCGCCCGGCTTGCGTGGCGTTGCCGACGGCCCAGCCGGTTTCGGTCCCGACGGCTCCTCGCGTGTGGACGAACCGCCTTCCTCTTCTTCGGATTGCTCCTCGGCGGCCGGGTCGTCCTCTAGGAGAATCGGCGCCGCGGCAGGCGCGGGTGCCTGGGTGGGCGCGGTCGAGACGGCGACGGTCGTGGCGTCCTGGGCCGGGACGGCGTTGGCTGCCAGAGGCGATGCCTCGCGGGTCGCCGCGGCCAACGGGTCCAGCCCGCCAAGCACCGCGCTGAGCAGGTCGCCGATTCCACCGAAGGCAGCGCCTCCGCCAAGGATGCTCGCCAGCAGCTTGAACACCCCGGTAAGCGCATTGGGGGTGCCGGGCGTGGGATTCCCGCTGAAGAACTCCTTCGTGATTCCGTTGACCAGCAGATTGAAGATGTCCGCAGGGACCTGCGCCCAGTCGACGTCGGGGAACGAGAGGAAGGCGGTCGGATCGCCGGCTTGGTCGAGCGTGCGCACATAGGTGCCGTCGGGCATGCGGACCACGTCGGTATAGCCGAGGTTGACCAGGCTCCTCAATGCGGGTGAAAGCGCATTGGCGATGGTGCCCAACGGATTTGGGAATGCACCGAGGGTCATCATATTCGTCAGGTCGGTCAGCAGATAGAGAGGTTCGAGCAGCGGCAGGCTGTTGGCGGGCAGCGTGAGATACAGGTTGAGCGCCAACGGGTCGGTGCCGATCCTGGCGAGGATGTCCTTGAGTTGCGTCTCGATCTGAGGGGTCAGATTCGACAGGTCCACACCCCGCAGGATGTACGTCGGGAGAAGGAATCCCATCAAATTGTTGGCGAGCGAGAACGGATTGGGCCACGCCGCAAAGTCGGAGAGCATGTCGTACTCGACTGTGGCATCGAACTTTATCGGCACCAGGTTCGCACCGCCCAGCGACAGTCCGGTTCCGAGGATCGGCACACCGCCGCTACTGGTCACCTCCGTATCGGGGGTGACCGTGTCGATGCCGAACATTCGGAAGAACGGATAGGCCCGCGCGAACAATCCGCCGTTGGCGCGGCCGGGGTTGCGCAGCAACAGCATTGGCAGAATTGTCAGACTGCCCAACAGAGGGTCGTCGCCGGGTGTGCGTGACTTCGCTCCGCCCGGCTGGTACTGCAGGTCCTCGACAATCTTCGGGTACGCCGCGCCGGCGGCGAAGGCGCCCATTCCGAAGCCGACGACGATCGGCACCCGAAGATCGATCACATCGAGACGCACCGGGATGGTCTTGACGACGTTGTCCAGCAGTCCGACCAACCCGCCAAGGTCCAGCAGCGGGTTGTCGAGGTTGAGAAGCTTGAGCCTGTCGAGAACGGTGGTCAGTATCCCGGTGACCCCGAGCGGGAAGTACTCAGTGTTATTCACCTCAGCGGCAACGGAATTCGGCAGGCCCGGAACCCATCCGAGGTCGAGCCCGAGGAGTTTGAGCATGGCGAACGGCGGCCCGGTGGTGATCAGGTTCAGCCCGGGCACGTCGAGAGCGGAGAGGTTGAGCGGATCGCTCAGGTCGACACCCAACAAGGCCAGCAGTTTGGTGATGGTCGTGATGCCGCTGCCGTCGGTGATACCGAGCGCGGACAGCGCCGGGAGCAGGATGCCCTCGGCCACATCGAGCCCCAAGAGGTCGCTTAAGAGTGGCGACAGGTCCAGCGGAACCGCGTCGAGGACACGCAGCAGGGCATCGGCGGGCAGGTTCCGCAGCAGGCCCTCGAGATCCATCCCCGAGGCGCGGGCCAGGGCCATCAGGTTGATGTTGTTCATGATCGCCTGAAGGATCGCCTCGGCGATGGCTTGGGAGAAGTCGTATCCGGCGGTGCCCAGACCGCCGGTCAGGTCGGGAATCTGGTCGGGTTCGGGAAAGACCTTAACCGCGGCCGCGAGGTCGACGTTCGGGTTGAGCATCCGGTCCGTGGGTGGCGGGACGAGGCCGGCCGTCAACGCAGCCGCGGTGAGGGTCGCGGCTCCGACGAGCGCCACGTTCTTCGCTCGATGGCCAACGCCACGATTCAGTTTGCGGTGATGCATGCCTGACACGTCACTCGCCTCCCAAGCCCCGGCTCGCTCGATCTTCATGCACCGTAGCACTGGGCGACGCAAGACGAGCAAATTATCTCGAAATTGCCGAACGCGTCAGAGACGGCCCTACTGCAATCGTGAATCAACGGTTTCGTCAATAGAACGGGTTCCAAAGCTGCATTACAAACGGCAGATTGACGACATCACAACCCGATCGCGGGTAACTAGCCTTCCTAACGTGCCTAGTTCGATACTTGCGTTTTCAGCAAATATTTTCTCACGCCGAGATTGCCCAGTATTGGGACACATGTCCCTGACCTCGGATTACTTGGCTTGGGATCCTTCGCCCGCTGACCTGCAGCGGGTAAGTCCGATCGCGTGCTTGGCGACAGCGCCGAGCCGCCCGTGCCGGATGTTTGCTGCGGGCGTTTGGGTCCGCAGTCTCGCCCATGCGCGGCCACGTTTTCCTGTTGGCAAATGATTTGAGGGCGCGCTCCGCAGGCATATTAATATTGCTAACGTTAATTTCTGTGGATTGATTGCCCGCATTCAGCAAGTGGCTGCGACGGCGTCGAATTCGCCGACGAAATCGTCTTGTGCTGCATGAACGTGTTTTGGCACGACAACTGAATCATCCAGCGAGCGCACCGCGGCCATTATTTTCTTGCCGCTTCCGCCTAGCACTTGAATTTGCTGAAGCCGTTGATCCAGAAACCTTGACCGCCGAAGTAGCAAAGTTCTAGATTGACGCTGTCAGTTGTTGGTACTACACGGCAAGACCCGCCGATGGCGGGCCATCATGTCTCGACAAAGGGGTCGCACATGTCCAAACACCGAAAGATCAGGCGCACGGAGCGGGCGTCGGTTCGGCAGTATCTCGCTACTGGAGTCGGCGGTGCCGCGCTGGTCGGCGTCGGCGTCCTGCTGGCTACGTCTCCGGACGAGCCCTCGCCGATCACAGCCGGTTCAGAAGTGCAGCTGGCGTCTTTCGGCTCGGTCTTCGCACCCCCGCCGTTGTCCCCGCCAGCAGATTATTGGTGGTTGGGTGAGGGCGGCTCCACCAGTAGCAGCAGCGTTTTCGGCACGAGTATGAACTTCACCCCCACCGCGCTGGCCGCAGCGAGTGACGCCAACGGCGGGTTCAACCTCTTCAACCCCATCGGCCCGGGCGGGTGGCTGATCGGCGATGGCATCAGTGCGGCGGCGAACTGCACGGGCGACGCGTGTAACGGCGGCAGCGGCGGGCTCCTATTCGGCAAGGGCGGCGACGGCGCCAATGGCGGCCACGGAGGTGCCGGCGGAATGTTCTTCGGCGCCGGTGGCGCCGGTGGGCAGGGTGTAGCGGGTGGCACCGGCGGTAAGGGCGGTGCCGGCGGGTTGTTCGGCGGCGCAGGCGGAGTCGGCGGCCAAGGCGGAACCGGTACCGCTGGCGACACTGCCGGCGAAGCGGGCGGCAAGGGCGGCAACGGCGGCGAGGGCGGTGCCGGCGGGTTGTTCGGCGCCGGTGGCACCGGAGGCCAAGGCGGGACAGGCGGAAACGGGTTCACCGACGGAATGGGCGCGCCCGGCATCGGTGGCAACGGTGGAGATGCCGGCGCCGGAGGTGACGGCGGGCTCTTCGGCGCTGATGGCGCAACCGGCAACGGCGGCACCGGCGGGAATGGTGGCAACGGCGTCAACGGCGGCATCGGCGCGGTGGGCGGCAACGGCGGCTCGGGCGTGGTCGGCGGCAACGGCGGAAACGGCGGTCAGGGCGGCGCCACCAACAACGGCGTTGTGGGCGGCACCGGCGGTAACGGCGGCGAGGGTGGCACCGGCACGACAACCGGAGGTACTGGCGGTAACGGCGGCTTGGGTGGGGTCGGCGCCGGCGACACCTCGGCCGGCGGCGATGGCGCCGCAGGCGGTACGGGCGGCTCGGGTGGCAAGGGCGGCATAGGCGGCGTCGACGGCGGTGACGGCGGCCTCGGCGGCGGCGGCGGTACCGGAGGACAGGGCGGCACGGGCGCGGGCTCGACCGGCGGTGGCGGCGGTACCGGCGGCACTGGCGGCCAGGGCGGTGAGGGCACCGACGGCAAGGGCGGTACGGGCGGTAAGGGCGGCACTGGCGGCAAGGGCGGCGCTACCGGTGCCGGTGGCACCGGCGGCGACGGCGGCACTGGCGGCGACGGCGGCCTCGGCGGCCCCGGCAGCGGCGGCGGGATCCCCTCCGACGGCGGCAAAGGCACCGACCCCGGGGACAATAACAACGGCTCCGAGGGCGGCCTCGGTGGCGGAGGCGGCGCCGGCGGTCCCGGCGCACCGTCCGCCTGACCCTCGGGCACGGCTCTCGACACACCGCCACCGCCAGATGGGTGGCGGTGTGTCCGGGCCCAAAAACCCGGGCGAACATATGGATTCGCTTGGCACAGACCCTTGAAGCCAGGCTGAACCCCTACGTCCCCTAAGCGCTGGGCCTGTACCGCATCGTGTTTGGGTTCCTGTTCGCCTGGCCCGTCGATGCCGGGCGTGAACGAACTGGTCGCGGGCTTGCTTATCATGTTCGATTGTTCACTCGGACAGCGGCTTTCGTCGGTTCGGTGCCATGGCGGTGGCCTATTTCTGGCAGCACCAGCCCGACGCGTTGCTGCCGCACGCGAACCACGGCATTGACGCGGTGATGCTCTGTTCGCGTTCTTGTTGCTGGTTTTCACCGGTGCACCCCGGCCCAAGCTTCGGTGTAATCGCTTAAGTAACCGGGAAGCGTTGGGCGCCTAACCTTTATTGGCTGGTCGGGCGCCGCTGAGCTGCGCGGGCGGCGCCGGCGCTTGCGACGCGGATGGCAAGGGCGACGAGAAGTTGTGTGCCCGGAATGATGGTGCGGAAACTGATGGTCGTGGAGATCACGCTGCCGTTGCCGCTGGGGCCGACGGTGATTTCGCCCGTGTAGTCGCGGAACGGTAATCCGGACACAAGCTCGTACTC
Source organism: uncultured Actinomycetota bacterium (assembly GCA_963711755.1). Taxonomy (GTDB): domain Bacteria; phylum Actinomycetota; class Actinomycetes; order Mycobacteriales; family Mycobacteriaceae; genus Mycobacterium. The sequence continues at coordinate 324,814 of CAVQFK010000021.1, read as the reverse complement.
GAGTCTGGTGGGCGGTTCGAACGCAGTGATTCGTTCACGGATAGTCGGGCCCCACATGTGGAGAGCGCGAACCGCGCCAACACCGTTTGGATCGGGGCGGCCCAGGATTTCGAGGACTACAGCGCGTGCGGGTGTCCACTCAGACATGTGTTCGTGATCAGAGACAACTTTCCAGACGACGCCAGGATCGACCGCAACCCGTCGAACGTCTGTGTAGCGGTAACGCCGTCCCACCCCGTCACACAATCACGACGTTCGGCTTCTTGTCACCGTCGACTAGCGGATCTCCGATGACCCCGTCGGAATCCGCCGGTTCGTGACGACTCAATAGACATGAGCCAGATTGAGGACACAGCGGTTGTCGCGGAAATCCGAAGTGTCATCGCGCTCTGGGTAGAAGCATTCCGCACGAGGAGCGTCGATACGGCCAGAGAGATTCACGCCCCAGCCATTGTGTCGTTCGACATCGTTCCGCCGTTGCGGTACCAAGGCTTCGACGACTACGCCACCGCGTGGGAAGGAGCCCTCGAATCCTTCGCGGGGTCGATTGAAATCACGCTGCATGACCAGAACATCACGGTCGTTGACGACGTCGCCTTCAGCCACAGCCTCAACCAATTCGCCGCTACCACACGCGATGGGGTGAAGGTCGAATACTGGTTTCGCTGGACCGCATGCTTCCAGAAGCTCGACGGCAGATGGTTGATCGTTCACGACCATTCATCGCTGCCGACAGACTTCGCGACCGGCCGCCCAGTGCTGGATCTGCGGCCCTGACGTCTAAACCGGGATGTGATCGGTGGGCAGCGGTTATAGCGCGTCGGCGATCCGGAAACCTTGCGGCGCAGGGCATCTGCGCCGCGCTAAACCCCACGGGAAGGCTTACTTGCCGGCCGCATCAAGTCATGCGGGCAGGGGCAGCTGACGGCCGAGTTTGAGATCGTCGACAACGCAGCGAAACGAACTGCCACGCGGCACTATCGGTGAACTCATTCGCCAGCTAACTCTCGACCCGATCAAGGACTGCCAATCCGCGCGTGCCCTGCGGCTGTCCAATGAAAGCCTGAACCCTAAATGTCAGTTCGCGCCATTCCGTTGTCCTGAATCTCACACCTGAACAATGCTCCTGCGCGGTCGGTCGCCCATGAGCGGCAGCAGTAGCGTGCAGCAAAGTATCAATTGACGTGTCCGTTAGTAGCTGTAACCGGTGTCATTTCCGGCCGCAACGAGTTACATTGTTTTTTGACAGGGGTGATGATCGCTCTGGAGGAGGGGATTTATGCTGACGCCTAGGCGTTTTGTGGTCGGCACGGCCATCGGTGCCGTCGGTGCAGGGGTGTTGCTGAGTATCCAATCCAATCCCCCTGCCGCTACCCTTCACAATCCGACTTCGCGGGATGTACAGCTCGCGGCCCAGCTGAGCTATCCGTGGGCAGTCGGTCAGGCGCCGACCAGCAGTACCGGCGTCGGCGCAGTGTCCGCAGTCGTGGATGCCGCCGGCGCTGCGGCAGCCGCCACCCTGCAGACAGCCAACCAGTTGGGCCCGCTCACCTTCGGCCTCGACTCCATCAGAGCTATCACCGGCAAACTGCCACCGCCAGGGTCCACGCACTCCACGGTCAACATCACCAGCATGGACCAGTGGGCGACCGGGATAGCGGGGCTGGCGAACAGCACCGGCTTAGTGGGTTTCACCCAAAACTTCGGCGCGTACGACCCGTTCCTCGGCACCCACGCCGGTGTCCTTCAAACCGCCAATCAAGTCGGCCCTTTCGTCTTCAACCTCAACGTTCTCAAGGCCCTCGGCTTCGTCCAGGCCCCCACCGGCGTCCTCCTGCCCAGTGGCCAGCCAGACATCATCAGTGCCGTGGACATCGGGCGGTGGACCGTCGGAATACCCGGGGTAATCACGAACACCGGTACCACGGGCTTCTCTGCCAACCAGGACTTCGGCAACGGTCCCATCATCGAAAGGTGGGTCGGCGGTCTGCGCACCACTACCCAAATCGGTTCGCAGTCTTTCGACTTCAACTTCCTGCCCGCCATCACCGTCGGCGTCATACCGCCTGGAATTTCCTTCTCCTTCGCGCCGGACCTCACCGCCGATGACAGCGCCTTTGCCGGTATGAGCCCACCGCCGCCTGGGGTCCTTCAACCGCTCCCCAGCCCGCCGGTGCCCCTGGCCGCCTCAACCGCGGCAGTCGCGGACACGCCACCGGCCGACGCCGAGGAGGGCGTCGCGCAGATCCGGGCAGTTCGTAACGAGGTCACCGAGCCAGAGACCGTGATACCTGGCGTCAACGGCGCTCCGCTGGCCAAGCCAACAAAAACGGGAACCACCGGTGCTGCCGGAAGCGACCTATTCACACCGCTGAAGCCGTTCACCGACATGATGACCAACGGGGTCAACGCCTTCACCGGCACCAAGCCAACCACCGACGAACCTGATACCGATTCCGATACTGGTGGCGACACCGGGTCTGAGAACGACGACGGTTAGTCCGCGCTACCTCATTTGCACAGCTCGACGATCTTCACGCTGTTCGCCTCGAGGGCCTGGAGCCGCGCGAGCTGACTGGCCTCGTTATCAGCGGCTCCGGTCAGTGCGTTGATCGTGAGGCTCTGGAGATCCATCGCGACCGAACGCAACAATCCCGCCAGCTCGGGTGGCACCTCGGGACTCAGATTGTCGAGCAGATGCTGGCTGCCGACGGCCATCGCCAAGCGCGCGTTGGCCGCGACGGCCTGCGCCGCAACTGGATCGGCGCCGACGTCGGCACGCGTTTGCAGTGCCACCGCGGCGCGCACCGTGTTGTAGGCAGCGCACGCACTCCCTTTGGCGTCGGCGACTTGCTCTGGAGTTGGCGACGGAGGGGGAGTATCGCATGGCGGACGCAAGAGAGCCCACACGGCAACCCCCAGTGCGACAACCGCGATCAGCGCGGTAGCGAGGGTGGCCCATCGTGACAGCATCCGCTGTGCGGTCGACTGATGTGGGGGGTGCTCATCCGGCTCGGCCATGTGCGACATAGTGCACAGATGGTAACCGTTGGCTTTGCTGGCGACGGCGGTACAGGCTTCTCGGTCCGTAGCTGCCGGTACGCGCCATGATGTAATCTTCGACGTCTCAACATCATTCGGGTTCATGCTCGACTGGACCCAGCCCGTACGACCCGCGACATTCTACAAAGCCATCTACCGACCTGCTGTGTTGCGGACCAACCGAGAAGCGGGCGCGACGGTGCTGCCGCCTGATTTGAAGTTCCACGCGCTCCGCCACACTTACGCGAGCCTGTGCGTCGCGGCGGGGATCAAACCAGACAAGCTCAGCGGGCGGATGGGGCACGCCAACGTACGACGTTCGATGTGTACGCGCACCTGTTCCCCGACGACGACGCGACCGAGGACATGGCCGCGCTAGGCGCGTTGGCTACGCCGAAGCCGACCTACATCGGAAATGTTGTGCCGCTGTACGGTGCTTCGAACTAGCCTCTAGCCGTGGCTGATACCGATTCCGAACTCGCGGCGGTGCGCCACGTTCTCACCGCCTGGACACCGCGGATCTCCGAGCAGATCGCGCAGCTGTATCGCGACCTGCACCGCCACCCTGAGTTGTCGATGCAGGAACATCACACGGCCGCCGCCGTGGTGTCCGCGCTCGAACCCCTAGGTCTCGACGTCACCGCTAGCGTCGGAGGCACTGGCGTAGTCGCGTTGTTGCGCAACGGGAATGGACCGGTGGTCATGTTGCGCGCCGATATGGACGCGCTGCCGGTCGCTGAAGCTACGGGCCTGCCGTACGCGAGCACCGCGGTATCCGTCGATGCGGCCGGCAGCACTGTCTCTGTTGCGCATGCGTGCGGGCATGACATGCACACCGCTTGCCTGGTTGGCGCGCTGTTCGTGCTCGCCGACGCGCGGAACGCATGGGCGGGCACCGTCGTGGCGGTCTTTCAACCAGCCGAGGAGTTGGTGTGCGGCGCCTCGGCAATGATCGCCGACGGACTGTTCGAACGATTTCCCACTCCACAGATTGTGCTTGGTCAGCATGTCGGACCGCTTCCCGCCGGGATGATCGGCTATGCGCGGGGACGGTTGATGGCCGCTGCGGACTCGGTAAATGTGACGCTGTACGGCCACGGTGGCCACGCGTCGCGCCCCGAGAACGCTGTTGATCCCGTGGTCATGGCTGCCGCTGCCGTCATGCGACTGCAGACCCTCGTCGCGCGTGAAATATCAAGCAACGAGCAGTCCGTGCTGACCGTCGGTCGGCTCCAGGCGGGCACGAAGAACAACATCATCCCCGACACCGCAGAGCTCGGCATCGACATCCGTACCTACTCGGACGAGGTGCGAAACCACCTGCGTGCCGCGGTCGAGCGGATCGTGTGTGCCGAAGCCCAGGCCAGTGCGGCCCCGCGCGATCCGTCTTTCGACTGGACCCTTCCCGCCCCAGTGCTGATTAGCGACCCCGACGCCACCGACGTCACCGTCAGCGCGTTTCAGTGCCACTTCGGCGTCGACCGCATGCTGGAACTCCCACCGGTCGCTGCGAGTGAGGACGTCGGCGCTTTCGGCGCGGCGCTCGGCGTCCCCACTGTCTACTGGTTCTTCGGCGGCATCGACCCCGACGTTATCGCCGACGCCAATCGCGCAGGACGGCCGATACCGTTCAATCACTCTCCCCAGTTCGCCCCGGCGATCGAACCCACACTGACGACCGGCGTAAACGCGTTGGCGCTCGCAGCGCTCACCTGGCTTGCAACCAGCGAATCAGCTTGAACCGAGGTCTCGGTCAGCCTCTAGGCGCGCCGCGCTGCCCGGCGTACGGGCGGCGTACCGGGCCGACAGGCGAACCCGCGTCGATGCCCAAAAGCCAAGCTAGCTATGGAGCCGATGACGGGAATCGAACCCGCGTATTCAGCTTGGGAAGCTGATGTTCTGCCATTGAACTACATCGGCACTGTCGACATCGAAGGCTAACACCCCAGCGGATACGCTCGGCGGATGCTGCTCTCCGATCGCGACCTCCGGGCCGAAATCGCCGCCGGCCGACTGGGCATCGACCCGTTCGACCCCGACCTCGTGCAGCCGTCGAGCGTCGACGTCCGCCTCGACAACTTGTTCCGCGTGTTCAACAACACCCGATACACGCACATCGACCCGTCGATTCGGCAGGACGATCTCACCACCTTGGTCGAGCCGAAGGAGGGCGAGCCCTTCGTCCTGCACCCCGGTGAGTTCGTCCTCGGCTCGACGCTCGAGCGCTGCACCCTGCCCATCGACCTGGCAGGCCGGCTGGAAGGCAAGTCGTCCCTCGGCAGACTCGGCCTCTTGACTCATTCGACCGCGGGCTTCATCGATCCCGGGTTTTCCGGCCACATCACGCTCGAGCTTTCCAACGTCGCGAACCTGCCGATCACGCTCTGGCCCGGGATGAAGATCGGCCAGTTGTGTCTGCTGCGGCTGACCAGCCCCGCCGAGCATCCCTACGGCAGCGCGAAAGCCGGCTCCAAATATCAGGGTCAGCGCGGGCCGACACCGTCACGCTCCTATCAGAACTTCATCAAGTCGAGCTGATCCGAGACCTATGCTCTTCGGGACCTGAGAGGGAGACCGAAGTGCAAGAGATCGATCCTGCCGCTACCGCATGGTTGCTGGCCGCCACCGCGATGGTCCTGCTGATGACCCCTGGGCTGGCCATCTTCTACGGCGGCATGGTCCGCACCACCGGCGTGCTCAACATGATCATGATGTGCTTCATCTCGATCCCGATGTGCACGGTGGCCTGGCTGTTGGTCGGCTACTCCGTGGCGTTCTCCGAGGACGCCGGCGGCGGTCTTGTCGGCAACCTCGCGCACTTCGGCATGCTCGGCATCGACCCGACCACCTTGCGCGGCGCCGTACCCGAACTTCTGTTCGCCACCTTCCAACTGACCTTCGCGATCGTGACCGCCGCACTGGTCAGCGGCGCCATCGCGGATCGCGCGAAGTTCTCCGCCTGGATCGTGTTCGTCCCGGTGTGGACCGTGGCCGTGTACGCGGTGGTCGCCCACTGGGTCTGGGGGCCGGACGGCTGGCTCTTCAGTCTCGGCGTGCTGGACTACGCAGGCGGCCTTGTCGTCGAAATCGTCTCGGGCGCTTCGGCATTGGCCCTGGCACTGGTTCTCGGCCCGCGCATCGGGTTCAAGAAGGACGCCATGCGCCCGCACAACCTGCCCTTCGTCCTTCTCGGGGTCGGCCTGCTCTGGTTCGGATGGTTCGGGTTCAACGCCGGCTCGGCACTGGCTGCCAACGGCACCGCCGCAGCGGTCTTCCTCAACACACTCGTCGCAGGCTGCCTCGGCATGTTGGGCTGGATCGCCGTCGAGCGGATCAGGGACGGTAAGCCGACCACGTTCGGTGCCGCCTCGGGTGTGGTAGCGGGTCTTGTCGCCATCACGCCGTCCTGCGGAACCGTGAACACCCTTGGTGCCTTCGTCGTCGGCCTGGCCGCGGGCATCGTGTGCTCGTTCGCGGTCGGCCTGAAGTTCCGCTGGGGATACGACGACTCGCTGGACGTGGTCGGCGTGCACTTCGTCGGCGGCCTCGTCGGCGTCCTGCTGATCGGACTGATCGCCACCGAGGTGATGACCGCGGGAGCCTCCGGCCTCTTCTACGGCGGCGGGCTCACCCAGCTGGGCAAGCAGTCGCTGGCCGCGGTGGTGGTTGCCCTGTACGCGTTCGGCGTGTCCTTCGTCCTGGCCAAGGTGATCGATCGCGTGATGGGCTTCCGGGTCACCGCCGAGGACGAAACCACCGGAATCGACTTCACCCAGCACGCCGAGACGGCATACGCCGAGGGCGTGCACGGCCACCAGCCGTTGCGCCGTCCCGGCCCGTTCGGGAACACGCAAGACCCAAGCGGAAGTTGAACCGTCGGGCGCGGACCGTCGTTGATGGCGGGTAGGGTCGAAATGCCGACCTCGGCGACTGCCATCAGCTAACGCCGTCGGTTGTAACAGCCGGGCTGGTCGCGACGATGAAGTACTAGTTGTCGGCTTGCACGGGATGAGGGCCTAGCGACCAACTATAGGACGTAGCAAACTTATTGGAGGGGTCAGTGGACATCGTATTAGGTGTGTCGATGACACCTACGACGGTGCGCATGGTGCTGGTCGAAGGAGAAAAGGCCGACGGGGTAACCGTCGACCATGACGCCTTCGACGTGGCATCGGGTGAGGGTTCAGCAACGTCAAATGCAGCCGACCAAGTCATCGCCGCGGTGCTTGGCACCAAGGAGAGCGCCGAGGCCGGCGGGCACCATCTCAAGTCGATCGGCGTCACGTGGAGTGACCACACCGAAGCTTCGGTGTTGCGCGACACCCTCACCGCCCGCGGCATCGACGACGTCATGCTCGTCTCCGACGGCCACGCCGCGGCGGCGCTGGCTCAGGCCGTCGGCCGCACCGTCGGTTACGACACCACGGCGCTGCTGTTCATCGATCGGGACACCGCGACGCTCTCGGTCGTCAAGACCGACGACGGCTCTGTGGTCAAGGTCCTCAGCAGCACTCTGCACAGCAGCGATGCGATGGCCGTGCTCTCCGACATGGCCGCCGCGGTCGACGCTCAGGATTCGCCGCCGCAGGCCATGTTCGTCGTCGGCTCCGGCGTCGACGTCAGCTCGGTCAAGGCCCACCTCGAGCACCTCGTCAGCCTGCCGGTCAGCGCGCCCGACGAACCAGAGCTCGCCCTTGCCCGCGGCGCGGCGCTGGCTTCGGCCAACGCCCCGGCGTTCGAGGCCACCACGGCAGGCCTTGCCTACTCCCAGGACCCCGACGGCACCACCGCCGGCGCTGCCTACCCCGGCCTTTCCGCAGCGGAAACTCAGCTCGCGCCGGTTGGCGGCGCGGCAGCGTTGGCGCAGGCTTACTCGGACTACGCGCCGGAAACCGGAGCGCAGCCGATAGAGGAGGAGCGCAAACCGTTCCTTCTCGTCGGCAGCGCGCTGACGTCAATCTTCGTGGTTGGTGTTGTGGCACTGGTTATTTCGCTTGCGGTGAGCATCAGGCCGACGGTCGATCAGCGGCCGAGCCCCGGTGAGAGCGCGATCGCGCCGAGCACCGTGGTACCGGCCGCGCCGCCGCCCGTGCAGGAGGCACAGCCCGTGGCGCCGCCACCACCGCCTCCGGAGACCATCAAAGCGCCGGTTCCTGTGGTGCAGGAAGCTCCACAGGCGCCGCCGCGAACCGTGTACGTCGAGCAGCCGCAGGCACCCGCGCCTGCCCCACCGCCGCCGGCGGCCCCGCCGCCTGCCCCACCGGCAGTTCTGCCGGCGCCCGCGCCGGTGATACCGCCGCCGATCTGGTACCCGCGGCCACGGAACCCCTGGAATAACCCATGGCCGACGTGGGAGCCGCCGAAGCCGACGTGGACTCCGCCCAAACCGACGTGGACGCCGCCGCCGTGGCCTCAGCCGTGGCCGCAGAATCCGTGGGAGCCCGAAGAGCCCGAAGAACCACCGCAGCAGCCTCAACAGCCCCAGTGGCCGCAGTGGCCCGGCGGTGGCGGCGGGTCGGGTTCCGGAGGCTCGGGCGGATCCGAGTCCGGCGGACGCGGCGGCTCCGGTGGGCACGGCTCCGGTGGCTTCGGCGGCTCGGGTGGATCCGAGTCCGGGGGCCGCGGAGGGTCCGGCGGTTCGCCCGGAAGTGGTGGCTCGGGCAACTGCTTCCTGATTTTCTGCGGATAGCCCAAAGTTCCTGGCGCGCTAGACAATTCACGCGCATTTCGGCGTGCCAATTTTGCCGTGTTACAATACTTTTGGATGTTTTTCCGTACATCCGTAAAAGAAAGAAGTAACAGAATGGCACAGGGAACTGTGAAATGGTTCAACAGCGATAAGGGCTTCGGCTTCATCGCTCCCGACGGCGGTGCAGAGGACGTGTTCGTTCACTTCTCTGAGATCAGCGGGGGCGGTTTTCGCTCACTCGAAGAGAACCAGCGCGTTCAGTTCGAGGTCACGCAGGGCGCCAAGGGCCCCCAGGCGGTCGGAGTAACGGCCGTCTAAAACCGGTCTTTGCGCCGGGCGCATGTAAATTCGCCCGGAGCGCACAATGCCCCATCATTCGTCGCCAATCGGCAACGAGATGGGGCATTTGTGATTTAGCAGGGAATCTCACCGGGCGGCACGAGCCCGTCATCTGCCGTTGGTCTGGCGCTAAGTGTCGCGTCGCTGTTAGCTCATCGCGGCTGTTTATATAGGCAGTATGCGATGCACCGTGTTCGGCACTGGCTATCTTGGCGCGACGCACGCCGCGGGTATGGCCGAGCTTGGCCACGACGTGATCGGCGTGGATATCGACCCCGGCAAGATCGCCAAGCTGGCATCCGGCGACATCCCGTTCTACGAACCCGGTCTGCGAAAGATGTTGAGCGACAACCTCGCTACCGGGCGGCTGCGTTTCACCACCGACTACGACGCCGCAGCCGAATTCGCCGACGTGCATTTCCTTGGCGTCGGAACCCCGCAGAAGAAGGGCGAATACGGTGCCGATCTGCGGCATGTGCATGCCGTGATCGATACGTTGGTGCCGCGGCTGCGGCGGTCCGCCGTGATCGTAGGGAAGTCCACCGTGCCCGTCGGCACCGCCGCCGAGCTGGCTGTGCGGGCCCGCGAGCTGGCACCTGACGGCGTGGACGTCGAGGTGGCATGGAATCCCGAGTTCCTTCGCGAGGGCTTCGCCGTCCACGACACGCTGCACCCCGACCGCCTTGTCCTTGGCGTCCAACGGGATTCGGTTCGTGCCGAAGCCGCGATCCGCGAGCTCTACGCCCCGATACTGGACGAGGCCGTGCCCTTCCTGGTGACCGACCTACAGACCGCTGAGCTGGTCAAGGTGTCGGCGAACGCCTTTCTGGCAACCAAGATCTCGTTCATCAACGCGATCTCCGAGGTGTGCGAGGCCGTCGACGCCGATGTCACCTTGCTGGCCGATGCGCTCGGATATGACCCGCGGATCGGGCGCCGATTCCTCAACGCCGGTCTCGGGTTCGGCGGTGGCTGCCTGCCCAAGGACATTCGCGCGTTCATGGCGCGCGCTGGCGAGCTGGGCGCCAACCACGCACTGACGTTCTTGCGCGAGGTGGACAGCATCAACATGCGGCGCCGGACGCGAATGGTGGAGCTGGCCACCAGGGCGTGCGGCGGTTCGTTGCTCGGCGCCAATATCGCCGTGCTCGGTGCGGCGTTCAAGCCCGAGTCGGACGACGTGCGCGACTCCCCGGCACTCAACGTCGCAGGCATGTTGCAGCTCAACGGCGCCACGGTCAACGTCTACGACCCGAAGGCGATGGAGAACTCGCAGCGGCTCTTTCCCACCTTGAACTACTCGACGTCCGTGGTGGAGGCCTGCGAACGCGCCGATGCCGTGCTGGTGCTCACCGAGTGGCGTGAGTTCGTCGAGCTGGATCCCCAGGACCTCGCCCAAACGGTGCGCGCCAAAGTTGTTGTGGACGGGCGCAATTGCCTCGACGCCGAGCGGTGGACCGGCGCTGGGTGGGACCTGTACTGCTTGGGACGCGGTCGCGTTACAACCAGTGCGGCGGAGTCGGCTGCGGGCCTTCGAAGCTGACGTCGACAGCCCCGCGCCCCGCCGCCCAGCGGACCAGCGCGGGCAGTGTTCCGCGCACCGTCGCCGTCGGCGCGGAGTCCGGTTGGATCGCCAGTGGTGCGCACCCCGATACCTCAAGTACCAGCCCGGAGCCGAGTTCCCTTCTGCGCCAGGCGGTAACGATGTCCGATAGCAGCGACGTCAAGAAGGACTCGGGAAAGTCACCGAACTGCCCGCCGTTTGCAAGGTCGACGCTGTGAACCCACACTTCCCGTGACCGCATCCAGGCCACTTCGCCGGCCGAGACCATGCGGCCCGCGGCGGTGCGCACGATTGCCGACAGCGCCGCCTCGGGCAGGGTGCGCCACTTCCCGTCAAGCCGGGCGGCGGTGTGGCTGAAGAGGTTCCGTAATGCGGCGGGGCTCAGTGTGGCGCCGTCGAGGATTTCTTGATTGCGTTGCGCAGCGGACTCGTACATCGGCGTCTCGACACCGGTGGCCGCCCAGTCCAGCAGTCGACACAGCGCCGCCGCGTTGTAACTGACGTGCGCGACCAGATGTCTGCGCGTCCACCCGCCCAGCAGGGTCTCGCCGTCGAGTGCGTCGTCGCTGAGTTCGGCGAGCCGCTGCGCGAAGTACGCGGTTCCGTGCTGGAAGCTCACTTGACGATCGTGGTGGTCGCTACGGTGCCGAGACCCTCGATGCTGATCTCGACCGTCTGCCCGTCCGTGATGTACCGCGGGGGTTTGCGTGCGTGCCCGACACCGCCGCTGGTGCCAGTGATGACGACGTCGCCAGGCCGCAGCGTGACGATGTGCGAGATGTAGTCGACCAGCTTCGCCGGCGTGAACACCAGGTCGCTGGTGTTGGCGTGTTGCATGACTTCACCGTCGAGACGGGTTTCGATCGTGGTGCCGCCCGGGTAGTCCGTCACGAGGAACGGACCGAAACCGCAGGTCTTTTCGAACGACTTGCCCTGGTCCCACTGGGCGGTCCGGTACTGGTAGTCGCGCATCGTGTAATCGTTGATCACCGAGTAACCGGCGATGTAGTCGGCGGCGTCGGCCTCGGCGATCTGATATGCCGGCTTGCCGATCACGAAGGCCAGTTCGGCCTCCCAGTCCATGGCGGAAGCGGCGTATGCGGGGACGACGACGTCGTCATACGGACCGGTAAGCGCCTCGGAGAACTTGGCGAACAGCGTTGGGTACTGCGGGAGTTCGCGGCCCATCTCCTTGATGTGGCTCGCGTAGTTCAATCCCACGCAGACAATTTTGCCGGGTCGTGGCACCACTGCCGCGAGATCGCGGCGATCGAATTCGACGGTGCCGCCGGCGGCGTCCCTTGCGATCGATTCCCAGTCCGGGTCGCACAACAGGTCGGATAGATCGGTGAACCCGTCGATCACCGTCGCGGTGCTCTCGTCGTCGATGCGCACGGCGGCGGTGCCGCTGTTGAGGCGCAGAGTGGCCAGTCGCATGGTGGCTACGCCCCTTCCGCGACGGAAGTGCGGTCGAAGTGCAGGCGTTCGACCATCGGAGCATCGGAGAATCTGAACAGGTCCAACGGCGACGACGCGTCAACGGACCATTGGGTCCACGACGGAACGGCGATCACGTCACCCTTGCTCACCTCAACGACGTTGTCGCCGAGGTGGAATCGTCCGGCCCCTTCGAAAACCTGATAGACCGACGAGCCGACGGTGCGCCGCGGCCGGGTATGCGCCCCGTCGCGGAAGCGGTGGAACTCGGCCCGGATGGTGGGCATGATGTCGCCGCCGGTGGTGGGATTGGTGTAGCGCACCGCGGCGTGTCCGGGTTCGACGGTCGACGCGTGCCCCTCGTCCTCGAGGGCGAGTTGTTCACGCAGCGCGGCATCGGTGTGCTGCCATCGGTATGCCGCGATGGGCGAGCTCGTCGTGGAGTGCAGCCCGATCAACGGCCGCAGCCCAGGGTGGGACCACAACCGCTCGGATCGTGACACGTCGGGGGTTTCGCGATCGGTGATGGTGTCCGAGCCGAACTCGAAGAACCCGGTGTCGGTGTATGACACGAACGGGATGTCGAGGCCGTCGATCCAGGCCATCGGCGCATCCGTCTGGTTGTGGTGGCCATGGAAGTGCCAGCCGGGGGTGAGCAGGAGGTCGCCGCGCCGCATGGCGACGGGATCGCCGTTGACCACGGTCCACACGCCCTCGCCGTCGACGACGAATCGAAAAGCGTTCTGAGCGTGCCGGTGCTCTGGCGCAGTCTCTTTCGGGCCGAGATACTGAATCGCCGCCCACAACGTCGGCGTCACGAACGGTGCGCCGCCGAGGCCGGGATTGGCCAGTGCGATCGCGCGTCGCTCCCCGCCGCGCCCGACGGGAACCAGGTCACCTGCCCGCTGGGCCAGCGGGTAGAGAGTCGACCACTTCCAGACGTATGGAATCGCCTTGGGAGTCGGCACCATTGGCATCAAATCGCCGACCTGCGTCCACAGGGGATTGAGGTGGTCGCGGGCGAAGTCGTCGTAGAGCTGCCTCAGTGGATCGTCGATGTCCGTGATGACCGTCATGGCGATCACGGTAAGGCGCGCAGTGTCCGGGCAGCACGGATATTCTGCTAAGCAGAATATGCCAGATCGACTTCCAATTCCCGCACCGTGTTTTTCAACTGGGCCACCAACGGTCCGCGCGAGTGGGCGCGGTAGCGGGTCGTCGGAACGGCCACGGTCAGCGCCGCAACGGCGGTGCCCGCCTTGTCGTGCACCGCGACACCGAAGGCCGCCACGCCCTCCTCGGTCTGCTCGACGTTGAGCGCGAAGCCGACCTTGCGCACCGCAGCCAGCTCGCGAAGGAACTGCTTGGACGGATTGGGATAGAGCTGCTCGAGCATGTCGTGCGGCAGCTCGGCCAGCAAGGGGCGCCCGCCCGCGGTCAACTCGGCCGGCAGCACCTGGCCCTGTCGATCACCCACCCGCAGCGTGCGGTTCGATTCGGCGGACCACAGGAAGCGCACCTGGGTGCCGACGCGGATGACGACGTTGACCGTTTCGCCGCACAACATCGCCAGCGATTCCATGTGTGGCCGGGCCCTGTCGGTCAGCTCTTTGGTCCAGCCCTGCCGCGCCGGGCCCGCGCCCATCGCAGGCCCCGGGTGATATGTACGCTTCTCGTCCTGGACGGCGAAGCCGCGGTACACCAGCATCGCGAGCAGTCGGTGCGCCGTCGACGCGGCGATGTCGAGCTCGCGCGCGGCGTCCTTGAGTCGTAGCGCGCCGCCGTCGCGCAGCATCTGCTGTAGCCGCAACGCATTGTCCACCGACTCCAGGACGTACGTCGGCCGCTCGATCTTCCGCATAGCAGAACTCTATTGCACACCAGTGACCAGACGGACACGCTCGGATGGGTGAACGGTCTCGAAAACTCACGGGTCGTCATCGCGGGCGGCGGAATCGGCGGCGCCGCCAGTGCGCTCGCCCTGGCCAGGAAGGGATTCCAGGTCACGCTGCTCGAACGCGCCCCGGAGTTCGGTGAAGTGGGCGCCGGTCTGCAGATCGGACCGCACGGAGCGCGGATTCTGGACTCATGGGGAATCCTTGATGACGTCCTGTCCAGGGGCGTGCTGCCGAACAATCTGGTGTTCCGCGACGCGCTCACGGCCGAGGTGCTGACCACCGTCAGCCTCGGCAAGGATTTCCGGGATCACTACGGCGGGCCCTACTTCGTCACCCATCGCAGCGACCTGCACGAGACCCTGATTCGGGCGGCCGCTGAGGCGGGCGCGGACCTGCGCACCGGGGTGTCGGTCACCGACATCGTCACCGAGGGCGACCGTGTCGTTGTCAGCACCGACGACGGCCAGACGATTCATGCCGACGTCGCGCTCGGCATGGACGGACTCAAATCGCAGCTGCGGGCCAAACTTTCGAATGACCAGCCGGTGGCGTCGGGGTACGTGGCCTTTCGCGGCACATTCCCCTACGCCGAGGTCCCCCTCGACGAGGACATCACCGACGTGGTCGGCTACATCGGACCGGGCTGCCACTTCATCCAGTACCCGCTGCGCGGCGGCGAGATGCTCAACCAGGTCGCGGTCTTTCAGGGCGGACCCGACGAACTCGATTCGGCGTTCGCCCGTTGCCACCCCGTCGTGCAACGCGGCACCGAGTACCTGTGGCGGGACAGGTGGTGGCCCATGTACGACCGCGACCCGATCGACAATTGGGTCGAGGGCAGGATGATTCTGCTCGGCGACGCTGCCCACCCGCCCCTGCAGTACCTGGCTTCCGGGGCGGTGATGGCGCTCGAGGATGCCAAGTGCATTGCGGACTATGCGGCAGAGGACTTCCAGGTGGGCGGTGGAAACGCCGCGTGGCCGCAGATTTTGAAGGCCGTCAGCGAAGAACGCGCTCCGCGCTGCAACCGCATCATCACCACCGGCCGGATGTGGGGCGAGTTGTGGCATTTCGACGGCGCGGCACGAATTGTGCGTAACGAACTATTCAAGACGCGTGATCTCAAAAGCTACAAGTACACAGACTGGCTGTGGGGATACTCGTCGGACCGGGGACCCAACGAAGGGATGTGAACGATGCGGCGGGTAGTCCTGTTCCACATGCTGTCACTTGACGGTGTCGCGGAGGAACCGAGTGACTGGCAGTTCAACGGCGAGGAGCTCTTCGACACCGTGGGGCAGGTGATCGAGACCCAGGACACCATCCTGCTCGGCAGGGGCACCTTCGACTACTGGTCGGGCTACTGGCCGAACGAGGGACCCGAGCCGTTCTTCAGCTTCATCAACAACACACCAAAGCATGTCTTCACCTCCACCCCGCTGGATGCGGAGTGGGCCAACACGGTGGTGGTGAATGGCCCGGCCGTCGATCACGTCCGCGAGATCAAGGAGCAGAGCGGCGGCGACATCGGCATCCACGGCAGCATCGAACTTGCCAGGTCGCTGATCGACGCCGGCCTGGTCGACGACTACCGGTTGATCGTCGCGCCAACCCTTGCGCGCCGCGGCAAGCGGTTGTTCGAGGGCGAGGCCGACTTACGCAGGCTTGACCTGGCCGGGCTGGACCGCACCGAAAGCGGCACGCTGCTACTGCACTACCGCAACCGCTGACCACGTCGAGGCCAGGCTGGTGGTGACGCTCCCACCATAACTGCGCACTGTTTGTGCTCAGCGCCGGTCGGCAGGCTGGGCTCATGATGAAGTTCGGCGTTAGCACGTTCATGACAGATGAGGGCCTCGGGCCGTCCGAGTTGGCAAGGGCGCTGGAGGAGCGCGGATTCGATTCGCTCTTCGTCGCAGAGCACACCCATATGCCCGTGGACGGTCCGACACCTCCCCACAGTGATCTGCCGCCGAGGGACTACTACCGCTCCCTTGATCCGTTCGTGGCACTGACGGCGGCCGCGGTCGCGACCGAGCGTTTGGTGCTGGGCACCGGTATTGCCCTTGTGATCCAACGGGATCCGATCACCATGGCCAAGGAGGCCGCGAGCCTTGACTTCATCTCGGGAGGGCGGTTTCAGCTCGGCCTCGGCGCCGGCTGGATCCGAGAGGAGATGCGCAACCACGGCACCGAGCCAAAGACCAGGCTCGCGCTGATGCGTGAGCGGGTGCTGGCCATGAAGGAAATCTGGACCAACGAGGAAGCCGAATTCCATGGCAAGTTCGTGAATTTCGATCCGATCTACTCGTGGCCAAAACCGACCCAGCGCCCCCACCTGCCGGTGCTGATCGGTGGCAACGGCCCTACCGTGCTGGATCGGGTGATCGAGTACGGCGACGGCTGGGCGCCGAATCTTGTTGGCCCTCCCGAGGATCTGGTGGCTCAGGTGGCCGAGCTGCAGCGCCGCGCCGCCGAGAAGGGGCGGGGCCGGATACCGGTGACGTTAATCGGAGCTGATCAGCGTGGATATCTCGGCGACGACGAGCTGCGCACGGCTGCTCCGCTGGATGAGCGGGAACTCGCGATCCTGGCCGAGGGTGGCATCGACCATTGCGTGTTCTTCAGGGACGCCGGAGCTCCGGAGCCTGAGGCGCTGCGTTACCTGGACGAGCTGGCCGCGCTGACCAAGAAGTTCCGGTCATGAGCGATCCGCGAATCGTGGCGGAGTGCCAGGTCGGCTCTGTGCTCGGATATCGCGCCATCGTCATCGGCGCCGCCAGCGGGATCGGCCGTGCGGTCGTCGACCTGCTTACGGATTGCGGTGCCGCGGTGGCGGCGTGCGACCTGCCCGGTGCGTCGTGGGCACGCGATGCGTCGGACGTGGGGCGCTTCCCGATCGACGTCACCTCGACTCTGAGTGTGGAAGCCGCCGTCCGTGACGCGGTCGCGCACCTCGACGGCCTCGACGCGGTGGTCAACTGCGCCGGGATCCTTGGCAATGTCCGCCCTGCTATCGAGGAGCCCTACGAGCAGTTCGAGCGCCTGCTGCAGGTGAATCTGCTTGGCGCGTTCGCGGTTTCACGGGCAGTGCTGCCAATCATGGTCGCCAACGGGTTCGGGCGGTTGGTGCACGTCGCATCGATGGCAGGCAAGGACGGCAACCCGCAGATGGCCGGCTACTCGGCGTCGAAGGCCGGCGTCATCGGCATGGTCAAGTCGCTCGGCAAGGAGTACGCAGACAGCGGAGTGACGATCAACGCGATCGCCCCCGCCGGCATCGACACCCCGATGATCGCCGCCCTCACGCCGGAACGTCAAGAGGTGCAACGGCAGCTCGTGCCGATGGGGCGCTTCGGCACCGCCGGTGAAGCCGCCGCACTGATTCGATACGTGATCTCGCCGGAAGCTTCGTTCACCACCGGCTTCGTCTACGACCTCTCCGGCGGTCGAGCCAGCTACTGACACCTGGCGAACAGACGCAAACTCGCACTAATTCCAATGGAAACGTGCGAGTCTGCGTCTGCTCGGGCTACGAGAGCAGGTAGGTCGACTTGATCGTCTGGTAGGCGCTCAGGCCCTCAGGCCCGAGTTCGCGGCCGAGCCCGGAGTCCTTGATGCCACCGAACGGTGCGGCCGGATCCGGCTGATAGACATTGACGCCAATGGTGCCGGTCTGCACGCGGGCCGCGACGGCCTCACCGCGCTCGGGGTCCGACGTCCACACGGTGCCGCCCAGGCCGAAGTCGGAGTCGTTGGCGATACGCACGGCGTCGTCGACATCCCGGTAGGAAATGACCGACAGCACCGGCCCGAAGATCTCCTCCTGCGCGATGATTGAGGCGTTATCGACGTCGGCGAACACGGTCGGCTCCACGAACCAGCCGCGGTCCAGGCCCGCGGGCAGCCCGCCGCCGGTGGTCAGCCGAGCACCCTCGCCGCTGCCCTTGGCGATGTAGCTCAGCACCCGGTCCCGCTGCCGCTGCGATGCCATCGGCCCGATCTGCGTGCTCTCGTCCAACGCATCTCCGACCCTGAGGCCGCGCACGAAATCCGTGACAGTGTCCACGATCTCGCCGTATCGAGACACCGGTGCGAGGATGCGGGTGCTCAAGTGGCAGGTTTGACCGTTGTTCAGCAGCGTCGCGGCGAGCAGGCCGTCCAGGTTCGAACCCAGGTCGGCGTCGTCGAGCACGATGGCCGCGGATTTACCGCCCAGCTCGAGGGTGACGGGGCGAAGGAGCCGCCCGCATGCCTCGGCGATCGATCGGCCCGCCGCGGTGGAACCGGTGAACGCGACCTTGTCGATGCGCGGATGTTCGACCAGATACCGGCCGGCCTCCCTGCCGCCCTGCACGATGTTGATTACGCCCGCGGGAATCCCTGCCGCGTGCACAGCCTCGGCGAACAACTGGGCGTCGAGCACGGTCTCCGGGCTCGGCTTGAGCACCAGCGTGCACCCCGTCGCCAGGGCAGGGCCGAGCTTGAACGACGCCAGTGTCTGCGGGAAGTTCCATGGCACGATGCCACCGATCACACCAATTGGCATGCGGCTGACCTTGATTCGCCCGCCGAAGCGACCGTCGCGGACGTCCTCCAACGGCACGTCCCTGATCAGCTCCGCGTAGAGGCGCAGCACGGCCTGTGGGAATGCGCCCTCGGCCTCCCGCGCGGTGGTGATCGGCATGCCGTTCTGCGCGGAGACCAGGTGCGCCATCTCCTCGGCGCGTGCATCGAGGCAGTCGGCGAGGCGATCCATGGCGGCGGCCCTGTCGACCGGGTTCCAGGTGCGCCAGCCGTGCGGATCGTCGAACGCTCGGCGGGCGGCATCCACCGCAGCGTCGACGTCCGCGTCGACGGCCTCAGGCACGCGCCCGAGCGTCTCCTCGGTGCTGGCCGACACCACCTCGATGATGCGTGTGCTCGACGGCGATACCCATTCTCCGCCGATGAACAGTGAGTCATAAACCATGTTCATTCCTGCCTTCCGATCCGCCGGTATACCTGCGGTCGGCGTTTGCGATAGACGACTGCGAGGAGCATCCCAGCGGCAAGCACGCCCCAGTTGACCGCCTGCATCAGCACGGCCTGCGTCATCGACCCGCCGATCATCAAGGGGAAGTTGACGAATGCCAGGTACAGCACGGCGGCGAGCCCGATCGTCGAGACCGTTGGCGCGACCACGGTGCGCCACCGCGACGCCTGCACGGGACCGCGCCGGCGGAAGTACACCAGCACCGCGAGGCTGGTGATCACCAGCAGCAGCACGATGGCGAATCCGCTTGCGCCTGCCAGCTGTCCGTACATCAGCACGGGATCCGCGCCGGCAAGCACGAATGTGAGGCCGCAGGCGATGATCAGCGCGGTCACCGCGATAGACGCCACGTTCGGGGAACCGTGCCTCGGGTGCGCCTTGCCGAGCTTGCTTGGCAGCACGCCGTCGGTGCCGAGCGAGAAGCCGTACCGCGTAAGCACATTGTGCATCGAGAGCACACAGGCGAACCACGAGGTGACGATGAGGACCGTAGCGGCATCGGACGCGATCCGGCCGACGTATGTCGTCATCGAGCTGAAGAAGACGCCACCGGGATCGGCCTCCACCGCGGCGACGGCGCTGTTGGTGCCCAGCGAGGTGATCAGCATCCACGCCGACGCGGCGTACAGCACCCCCATGAAGACGACGGCGGCCACGGTCGCCCTGGGAATCGTGCGCACCGGGTCCTTGGTCTCCTCCCGGTAGATGGCGGTGCCTTCGAAGCCGAGGAAGCTGACCACCGCGAACAGCAGCCCAAGACCGATCGACCCCGATGAGAACGCGGACCACGTGAAGGGTTGCAGTGAAAGGCCTTCGGGTCCGCCGTCGGCGAACACCGCGACGTCGAACACGACGATGGTGATGATCTCGAGCATCATCACCAAAGACAGCACCTTGGCCGAGAACTCGACGTTGAGGTATCCAAGGACGGAGATCGCGATCAGGAACGCCAGGGAGTACCAGTACCAGGCGATGTCGGGGCCGCCGAGGACGCGGGAAACCAGCCCGCTCGCGGAGAAGCCGGCATAGGCGGAGCCCGCGAGCATCAGCAGCAGGTACGCGTAGATCGCGAGGAATCCGGCGCCAAGGCCCGCGACGCGGCCCAGGCCCGCGGTGATATAGGCGTAGAACGCGCCGGGGTTGAGGATGTAGCGCGTCATGGTGGTGAAGCCGACGGAGAACACCAGCAGCAGCACCGCCGCGACGACGAACGCCGTCGGCGCGCCAATTCCGTTGTAGATGACCAGGAATGGGATCCATGCAATCACCACCGTCAGTGGCGCCGAGAAGGCCAGCACGGTAAGCACAAGCTCCATGGCGCCCATCCGGCCGTGTAGACCATCCTGGGTAGGTGCCGTGCGCGCAGGCGTGGCGGATTTGTCGTTGTCTCGAGAAGTGGCTTGTGTCACAGGGTTCAGGATTGCCACTGCCCGGTCAGACCAACAGGGCGCACTTATCCGGGGAGTGTCACCACCATGTTCAGCCGCTCTATCCGCTCCGAGGTGTCCGAACCCGGCCGGGGGTTGTAGAGCACCAGGTGCCAGTCGGGGCGATCGGTGACCGCCAGAGTTGTCTTGTCGAACACCAGCTCTCCGGCTTCTGGATGATGCACCGCCTTCACCGCCTGCAGATGGGGACCCACATCGTGGCGCTCCCACAGCTCGACGAAGTCCGGGCTGATGGCACTGAGATCGTCGACCACCCTGGCGAACTCGGGGTCGTCGGGGTACTGCGCCGCGTCGGCCCGGAACGCCGCGACGACACCCGGCGCGACCGATGCCCAGTGCATGTACATCTCGCGATAGCGGGTGTTGGTGAAGAACGTGATCAAGCAGTTGTGATCGGTGTCGGTGTAGCCGAACACGGTTCGCGTCGCATCGTTGACCGCCATTAGGTTCCAGTACCGGTCCTGCAGCATGGCGGGACGCGGCAGCCACGCATCGAGCAGGTTGCGCAACTCCGGGCTGACCGAGGCGCCTCGACGTCCGGCTCCCGGAGGCGGGTTGAGGCCGGACAGCAAATAGAGGTGCGCACGCTCGGGTTCGGTCATGCGCAGCGCCGTGGCGATCGCGTCGAGCACCGCGGTGGAGACCGTGATGTCGCGGCCCTGTTCGAGCCACGTGTACCAGGACACCCCGACGCCGGCCAGCGCGGCCACCTCCTCGCGCCGCAGCCCTGGGGTTCTGCGTCTGCCGCCCGCCGCCATGCCCACGTCAGCAGGTGTCAGCCGCGCCCGGCGCGTGCGCAGAAAATCGCTGAGTTGCTCGCGGCGTCGCCGTCCCGCATCGGGGGACTCCTTCATATGCCTCCATGGTAGTGACGGGACGCGCGTCCCACGGCCGGATCCTGGTGGTATCAAACCCTGGATAACCGCGCACTGTTGGTATCGCGGATCGCTGCCGACGCTGATGGCCATGAGATTCGACGACAAGATCGCGCTCGTCACCGGTGGTACGAGCGGTATCGGACTGGCCACGGCGCGACGGTTGGCAGGCGAGGGTGCCACGGTGGTCATCGCCGCGGTCGACAAACCGGGACTCGACGCCGCGGTCGAAGAACTCTGTGCGCGGGTCCTGCCGGTGCACTGCGACGTCGCCAACCTGGCCGACCTCGACGCCATGGCCGCCGCGGTCCGCGATCGGTACGGGCGCCTTGACGTGGTCTTCGCCAACGCGGGCGTCGCCTCGTTCGAAACACTCGACGATGTCACCGAAGCCGACTTCGACCGCATGATGGGCATCAATTTCAAGGGCGTGTTCTTCACCATCCAAAAGTCAGTCCCACTGATGCCCGACGGTTCGGCGATCGTGCTGAGCGCATCGTGGACGCTGCACCGCGGCATGAGCGCCGCGTCGATCTACTCCGCGAGCAAGGCGGCGGTGGGTTCGTTGGCCCGCACACTGGCAGCGGAGTTGGGGCCCAAGGGTATCCGCGTCAACTCGGTCAGCCCCGGCTACATCGCGACGCCGATGTTCCACGCCCACGTCGATCCGAAGGACCACGCCGGCATCCTGGCCAAGGTGGTCAGCGACCGATTCGGCACCGCAGAGGACGTCGCAGACGCGGTCACGTTCCTGGCCTCCGACCAGGCCGCGTACATCAATGGCCAGGACCTGGTTATCGACGGGGGTCTGGTCGCCGCGATCCCCGGATAGCCACTGTTCGACACTCGTGACGCGGTGCCGCCTGCGAACTATTGAGGCACCAAAGAGCTAACGTCGGGATGTGTCTGAGTCCAACGTCGGTGATTTCGAGTTCGAGCGGAAGTTCTACGTCCGCGAGATGCCCGCCGTCACTGCACTCGATCCGCGGCCCACGCTGATCGTGCAGGCCTACCTGTTCGCCGCCGACGGCTACGCGGTCCGCGTCCGGCTGCAGGGCCCCGCTCCCGCCGAGCTGAACGCTGCACCCGGCGATCTCATCGAGGCACTGGGCCTTCCGGACACCGACGCGATCGGAACCATGACCGCCAAGGGGCCGGCCACCGGCGGCACTCGTTACGAAGCCGAACGCGAGCTCGACCCGATGGTCGCCGGTCAGATCGTTTCTCGCGCCGAGCATGTCGTCACCAAGGTCCGCTACTCGGCCTGGCTGGGCGAGGACGGTTGGATCGTCGATCGGTTCCTGGGCCGCAACGAACCCCTGCTGCTGGCCGAGGTGGAGCGCAACGCCCCGGTGGTCGATCTGATGATCCCCGCGTTCTGCGCCACCGAGGTCTCCGAGGACGATCGGTTCCGCAATGAGTATCTGGCTCATCAGCCGTTCGGCGAGTGGGCCGATAGCTACCGCGATGAGTTGCAGGAGGTCGGGCCCCGGTTCGTCGACACCCTCGGCCGTAACGAAGTGGAAGGCACCCAGCCGCAACCGTGACGTGGCCCATCCATGACGACTGTTCGACACTTGTAGAACAACTCTGCCGGTCGTAAGCTCGGGCGCATGAGGCAGCGGATCCGGTGGCTGGCCGTGCACGGCGTGATTCGGGCGGTGTCCAAGGCGTTCGCCAAGCGCGGCGACCCGCAGGGCAGGCTGATCGCGGACCCGGCCGTGCGGGCCGACCCGGTGGCGTTCACCGAGGAACTGCGCGCGCAGGGCCCGATCGTGCGATGCCGCGTGCTGCTCATCACCGTCGACCACAAGATCGTCAACGACGTGCTGCGTTCCGACGACTTCCACGTCATCGCACAGGGATCGAACCTGCCCAAGCCGCTGCAGTGGGTGGCCAACCGCACCAAGACCGGGTTGCTGCACCCGCTCGAACCACCCTCGATGCTCTCGGTCGAACCGCCCGACCACACCCGCTACCGAAAGCTCGTTTCTTCGGTGTTCACCCCCAGAGCGGTTGCGGCGCTTCGTGACCGGGTCAGCGACACGGCAAGCAAGCTGCTGGACAACCTCGGCGACGACCCCGGCGTCGTCGACATCGTGCACGAGTATTGTTCGCAGCTGCCTGTCAGCATCATCGGCGACATCCTCGGCGTGCCGGAAGAAGCACGTCCGCGCATCCTGGAGTTCGGTGAGCTGGCCGCGCCCAGCCTGGACATCGGGCTGACCTGGCCGCAGTACAAGAGGGTGTATCGCGGCATCGAGGGCTTCAACCACTGGCTGTCCAACCACCTGCACGAGCTGCGGCGAAATCCCGGCGACGACCTGATGAGCCAGATCATCAGGGCCAGCGACGACGGGCCCCAACTCAGCCACAAGGAGCTTCTCGCCACTGCCGGGCTCGTGCTGGCGGCGGGCTTCGAGACCACAGTCAACTTGCTGGGCAACGGGATTCGGCTGTTGCTCGAGACGCCGGAACACCTGGCCACGTTGGCAGAACGGCCCGAGCTGTGGCCGACCACCGTCGAAGAGATCCTGCGGCTTGATTCACCCGTTCAGCTGAGCGCGCGCATGGCAGGCAAGGATACCGAGATCGCAGGCACCGTCGTGCGGCGCGGTGAAGGGATCATCCTCTATCTGGCAGGGGCCAACCGCGACCCGAAGGTCTTCGACGATCCCCATCGCTTCGACATCGAACGCGAAAACGCGGGAAAGCATCTTTCGTTCTCCGGCGGCCGCCACTTCTGCCTTGGCGCGGCCCTGGCGCGCGCCGAGGGCGAAGTGGGCCTGCGGACATTTTTCGAGCGCTTCCCTGGTGCACAGTTGGCCGGCGGTGCCAGCCGACGCGACACCCGCGTGCTGCGCGGTTGGTCCTCCCTCCCGATTTCGCTTGGAAAGGCGCGCACGGCGGTAAGTTCGTGAGGTGGATTTCCGAGCCGAGCTGCTCGAGCAGACCCGTCTCTTCGGGGAACTGATTCGTAAAACCGACCCGGCAACGCCGGTTCCGACGTGTCCCGGCTGGACACTCAAGCAGTTGTTCCGGCATGTCGGACGCGGAAACCGGTGGGCCGCACAGATCATCGCGGACCACCGGGCCAGCGAACTCGATCCCCGCCAGGTGCGTGACGGTAGACCGCCCGACGATCCCGATGCCGCGATCGACTGGCTGAACGAGGGCGCCCAACTGATCGTCGACGCCGTCGAGGTGGTGGGGCCGGTGCGGGTGTGGACGTTCATCGGGCCGAGACCGGCGGGCTGGTGGATCCGGCGCAGGCTGCACGAGGCGACCGTGCACCGCGCCGACGCCGCCCATGCGGCGGGCGTCGACTTCGAGCTGGCGCCCGAACTGGCTGCCGATGCGATCAGCGAATGGATCGAGCTGATGGCGAACATGAGCAAGGAGGCGCCGCCGCTGGCGCGCGGCCAATCGATGCACCTGCACGTGACCGACGACGGGCTGGGGCCGACGGGTGAGTGGACCGTCGTGCACGACGAGGACGGTGTGTGGTGGTCACACAACCACGGCAAGGGCACCGTCGCCCTGCGTGGGCCCGCAACAGACCTGATGCTGGCCATTACCCGACGCAAGACAGCCACCGACCTGGGCCTGGACATGTTCGGCGACAGCGCTGTCTGGGACCAGTGGTTGACCCGCACCCAATTCTGAATGGCGTACCTTCTCGACCATGACCACTTCGGAGATCGCGACCGTCCTCGCCTGGCATGACGCGCTGAATGAGCGGGACCTCGACACGCTGATTCAGGTTTCCAGCGACGACATCGAGTTCGGTGACGCGAATGGCGCAGGACAGGGGCACGACGCGCTGCGAGAGTGGGCGGGCGCACTGGACACCGCCGCCGCCGTCCCCGGCCGGATCTACGTCCACGACGGTGTGGTGGTCGCCGAGGAGGAGGACGGCAAGGCGACGGCGTTCCGTGTCGTGCGCGACCACGTCACCTCGGTGTTCCGGCATGACGACCTCGCATCGGCGCTGGCCGCGACCGAGCTCACCGAGAAGGACCTCGCGGGCTGATGCGGGGCATCATTCTTGCCGGCGGGTCGGGCACCCGGCTGTACCCGATCACCGTCGGGGTGTCCAAGCAGCTGGTGCCCGTCTACGACAAGCCCATGATCTATTACCCGCTGACCACGCTGATGATGGCGGGAATCCGCGACATTCTGGTCATCACCACAGCCGATGACGCCCCGGCATTTCGCCGATTACTCGGCGACGGTTCGGATTTCGGCATCAGCATCAGCTATGCGGTGCAGGCCAAACCCGACGGCCTGGCCCAGGCCTTCGTCATCGGCGCCGAGCACATCGGCACTGATTCGGTGGCATTGGTGTTGGGGGACAACATCTTCTACGGCCCGAGGCTCGGCACCAGCTTGGGCCGATTTCACGATGTCAGCGGCGGCGCGATCTTCGCGTACTGGGTGGCCAACCCGACGGCCTATGGTGTCGTCGAGTTCAGCGCCGACGGAACCGCGCTGTCGTTGGAGGAGAAGCCGGCGACACCGAAGTCGCAATACGCGGTGCCCGGCCTGTACTTCTATGACAACGATGTGGTGGAAATCGCACGCTCGCTTAGGAAATCGGCGCGCGGCGAGTACGAGATCACCGAGGTCAATCAGACCTACCTCAACCAGGGCCGGCTGTCCGTGGAGGTTCTTGCGCGCGGTACCGCGTGGCTGGACACCGGCACCTTCGATTCGCTGCTGGACGCCAGTGATTACGTCCGCACCATCGAGCGGCGCCAGGGGCTGAAGATCGGCGCGCCCGAGGAGGTCGCGTGGCGGCTCGGCTTCATCGACGACGACCAGTTGGCCGCGCGGGCGCAGACGCTGCTCAAGTCGGGATACGGCGCTTACCTGCTGGAGCTGCTGGAACGCGTGGAGTAGCCAGCACGGCTGCGATGCCCGTCGTCAACGGCACCGACAGCGCAAGCGCGATGCCGCCCACCGCGGAGCGGGCGATCTCGATCGCCACGTTCTCACTGGTCAGCACGTCGCCAAGGGACCGATTGGCGACGCTGAACAACAGCAGAAGCGGCAGCGCGCTGCCCGCATAGGCCAGCACGAGCGTGTAGACGGTGCTGGCGATGTGGTCGCGGCCGACCCGCATGGCGCCGACGAAGATGGTCCTTCGCGAACTGCCCTCGAGTTCGGCCAGCTCGAACACCGTCGACGCCTGCGTGACGGTCACATCGTTGAGCACACCCAGTGAGCCGATAATGAAACCGGCAAGCAGCAGACCGGTGATCGACACGTTGCCCATGTAGGTGACGACCGCGTTGTTCTCTTCCTCGGACAATCCAGTCAGGTTCGCCAATTCGATTGCGCCCCAAGACAGTACCGCCGCCAGGAGCAGCGCGGTCAGCGTACCGAGCAGCGCCGCGCTGGTGCGCAGGCTCACGCCGTGCGCCAGATAGATCACCGCGTACAGGATTACCGCCGAGGCCACCAGAGCGACAGGAATCGCGGACTGGCCATCGCGAAGTGCGGGCAGCATGAACACCACGAGAACTCCGAACGCCACCACGATGCCGATCAGAGCGCGCAGCCCGCGCCACCGCGCGACCGCGACGACCACGATCGCAAACGCCACCGCCAGCAAGGCGAGCGGCCACGCGCGCTCGTAGTCGTAGAAGGAGTAGGTCGTGACTCCCGTCGGGTCGACCTGGCGGGTGATCCGGATGTGGTCACCGACCGCCAGGTTGGGCTGGCCCGGTCCGCCGCTGAACTCCAGCAGCGTGTTGGCGCCCTTGTTGGGACCGGAGTCGATCGCGATGAACGACTGCACACACTGGGCACCCTCGCCCCCGGCGGGGACCGGTTTGGCGGTCAGCACCGCGCCGATCGACTGATCGCCGCAGGTGGCGGCGCTGCTGGAGACCACATGCCCGGCTTCCGTGGTGACCGCGCCGCCCGCCGCGTTCTGGAAGGGCAGCGGGATGTCGACCTTCTGCTGACTCGGCCACAGCAGCGCCGCGCCCGCGATCACGGCGATGCCGATGGCGACCAGCAGGCCAACGACGATCCTGGCGGCCAGCGGGCCCAGCGGAGCGGGGCCGCTCAGCGAATGCGAGTGGGAATGCGAATGCGCCACCCGGTCAGGGTAGAGGGCCTCGCCGGGTGACCTATGCCGCCTTTTGGTGTCGCGGGACGATCATCACGGGGACAGGGGCGTGGCGCAGGATCTTCGAGGCCGCCGAGCCGAGGAAAACGTGTGCAGCCTGTCCGGCGGCGCCCGACCCGAGCAACAGCATGTCACCAGGCTCCCACGAGATACTCTCCACTGCCTCGCGCCAATCGTGGCCACTACCGACCACGACTTCGACGTCCGGAACGGCGATGTGTCCGCGAACGTCGTTGAGCTGCTTGGTGATATCGTCGACGGTTCTGCGGGCCCACTGCCGCACGACTAGGTCCTCCGCCGACGGCTCGATCGAGCCGCTGAACACCGTCACCGGCCGCACGGTGAACGACACGATCCGCAACTGCACCGGCCACTGCTTGGTCAGTTCGGCGGCCGCGGCGATGAGGCCGTTGAGGTCGGCCTCGCCCCCGTATGCCGCGGTGAGCCGGCGTATCGGCTCGGGTCCCAGCGGGTAGCCGCGTGGGGCGATCGCGACGGGCACCGCCGCGGTGTGGACCAGGCGCTCGGTGACGCTGCCAAGCGCCACCCTGCCCAGCAGCCCGGATGACGACGATCCAACGACGACCAGGCTCGCGTTGTGCTCGGCGACGAGGTCAATCAAACCCGTTGGAATGGAGGAGGATTGGTGGACGACGGTGGGGATGTCGAGGTCGTCTGGCAGCTGGCTGACTACGCCGTCGAGTGCGTGAGAAGCCTGCGCCGTGACATAGCGCAGATACTCCTGCTCGATGGGGTCGTCCTTGGCCGGCCATGGCCGTTCGATGACGGCCGCGGCCACCACCTTCTCGCCGGTCCACCGCGATATCTGCGCTGCCAGGTTGAGCGGTGCGGTGCCCTGACGGCTCGAGCTGAAGCCCGCGATGATCGTCATGCCACCGGCTCGGCTTTCTCGGTCCTGGTCGCGACCACGTGCGTCACCGGCACGCCGTGCGCTTGCCGCGCGCGGTCCACAACGTCGAACCGATGCCAGACCGATTCCTCGGGCGGCAGCGTCGAGATGACGATCTGATCCGGATGGAACGAGTCAACGGCGACGTCAAGGGCACGCAGCGGCCGGTACTCACCCAATTCGCCGTTGGCATCGAGGTTTTCGGTGCGCAGGATGGCCAGGGTGTCGTCGAGGCGCTGCTGCGCGATCTCCCGGGTTGCCTCCTCGACGTCGAGAGGGCCGTGGGTGGCAGCGGTGCCGGTCTCGATCGGGCTGACCGGCACGACGACGTGGTACTTGGCAGCCTTGTCCGCGCCGATGCGGCGCAGCTCCTCGAGCAGCTCGTCGGACCCGACCGTCTGATTGGCCAGCACGAGCACGCGATGCGGGCGCTCTGTCGGCACGACGTCTTCCGCAACGGGACGGCTGTTCACGTACCACCGGTTCGCTAAGAACAGCGCGATGACGACGGCCCACGACAGCAGGCTCAACGTCAACGCCTCCCGGTTGGTACCACCCTGAAGGCCCATCTGAAGCAGGATCCCCAGTATCGCGATGGCCGTGAGGATCGACAGCACCGGGAACAGCCACATCTTCACGCGAAGCTGCGAGTCGTCTGCGCGGTACCGCAGCACGATCTGGGAGATCGCGATGAGCAGGTATACGAACAGGATGACGGCGCCGCTGGAGTTCAGCAGGAACGCGAAGATGGTGTCCGGCGAGATGGCCGCTGCGATGACGCACAGGAAACCGATCACCGAGGACGCGAGGATCGCGATGGCAGGAACCCCTCGGCGGGTAACCCGCACCAGCTGCGCCGGCGCCTCTCGCCGTGCGGCCAGGACGAACAGCATGCGGGATGCGGTGTACATGCCGGAGTTCAGGCAGCTCAGCACTGCCGTCAACACCACGGCGTTCATGATGTGGTCGGCGTAGGGAATGCCCATCTCGGTGAACGCGGCGACGAAGGGCGACGCGCCCGCCTCCTCGTCGTTCCACGGCAGGATGACCGCGAGAAGGAACGTCGAGCCGACGAAGAACACTGCGATACGGGTGATCACCGAGTTGGCGGCCTTGGATACCGCCCGCTCCGGATCCGACGATTCCGCAGCGGCGATCGTCGCGATCTCCGCGCCGACCATCGAGAAGATCACCGTGACCACACCGACGGTGACGGCCGTGACACCCAGCGGGAAGAATCCGCCATGGGTCCACAGGTTGGAGAAGTCCATCGACTTGTCCGGCCACAAGCCGAACACGAAGAGACCGCCAAGAGCGATGAACGCCACGATCGCGGCCACCTTGATGCCGGCGAACCAGAACTCGAACTCACCGAACGACGAGACGGAGAACAGGTTGGTGGCAGTCATCAAGATCATCAGGATCAGCGAGCAGAACCACAGCGGGATGTCGATCCAGTACTGGATGATCTTCGCGCCCGCAATCGCCTCGAAGCCGACGACGATCACCCAGAAGTACCAGTACAGCCACCCGACCGAGAAGCCGGCCCAGTTACCCATTGCGGCTCGGGCATAGTCGGCGAAGGATCCGGTCGACGGGTTGGCCACCGCCATCTCGGCCAGCATCCGCATGACCATGATGATCAGCACGCCGGCAAGCGCGTAGGCGATGAACGCGCCTGGCCCGGTGCCGCCAATGACGACGCCCGAGCCGACGAACAAACCGGCACCGATCACGCCGCCGATGGCGATCATCGTCAGCTGCCGCTGGTTCAGCGCCTTCTTCAGTGTGGGTGTTGCGCTCATTGCATCCTCCGATGCTCGTGCGGCAGATCGATCGCCATGTCAGGCGGCTTTAAGACTTATTGTCTTCATGATCAATTGTCCGATCAAACCATCTGCCAAGCGTAGGCCGCTTGCCCCGTTCCGGGAGTTAGATTTGGGAGTTGATGTTAGATCGGCGAGACGTGACTCTCACCGGTGTGTTGTCGGAACTTCTTGCGGTGCGTTCGGACACCTGTCGGAGATCAAGGTTGGTTAAGTGTGGTACAGCCGCGCGATATGCGCGAGTCGGATGCTCAGCATCAGCTCGAAGCGAGCCTCGCCGTCTCTCAGATCGCCTCCCACCGCCTCGGTGATTCTTTCGAGCCGGTAGTACAGCGTCGATCTGTGAAGGTGCAATGCGTCTGCGGTTTTTCGCACATCGCAGCCATGCGTGAGGTATGCGTCGAGGGTATGAATGAGGTCGCCGCGACCAGTTTCGACCATATCGACGATCCCCGGATGCACTAGCTTGGCGAGATCTTTCGGGTCGCTGGAGTAGCTGTCCGCAAGAATTGCAGTGGTTCGCCATGAGCCTAGTTCGGTCCAGACCGCTACCTCCTTGTCGGCGACTCCGATCTCGGCCAGGGTCATAGCCAACCGCGCATTTCGAAATGCTTGTGCCGCTTGCAAAATCGGCCATTGCTCGCCCGACCAACCGATGGCGGGCCTGCGACCGTAGACGGCTTCAACCGCCTCCACCACCGCGGGCGTCACCCGCCGGGCGTTGATGCGGGCGTCAGCTCGCGACACGGCGATGATCGCATTCGGCTGTCCGGCAACCGCGAACCATCGATGCGAAGGTTCGGTGGCAATCAAGCGAAGCCGCAGTGCCATGGTTCGCTGTACCGGGTCACTCAGACGGACCAGGTTCGGTTCAAAGGCAAACACGCTGACCCGGCTGTCCGGCTGCGCCACGTCCTTCTCTTGAAGGTCCTGCAGAAGTTGTACTTGTGACGCACCTGTGTCGTTCTCGAGCAGCCGCCCAAGTAGCGCCTGCAGGTGTGGCTCCGCTGCGCGCAGGTCGGCGTTTCTGCGATCAAGGACGGCCTGCAGCTCACGGCCGGCTTGCCTCGCCAGCTCGTGACCGTCATCGGTCAGCGAACGGTCGGGATCAAGCACCCACAGGTAGCCGAACCTCTCGTCCGCCGAACATATCGGCACGCAGAAGCGCGGCATCATCCCGTGTTGAGGCAGGGCCGGGGTCCAGAACGCCTCCGCGGCCGTGCCGATTCCCAGCGAGAAAAGCTTGGTCTTGACCTCCGGAAGGATTCCGCGCTGCAAGAGGCTATACATGCGTACGTCGTCGAGTTGTCCGAACTGCCGGCTGTGCGTGATCGGGGCGAGTGATTCGTCATCGAGGAGAACGGCCCGGTCAAGCGACTGGGCGAGGACGTCGACAATCGACTGGATGTGTGGACTGATGGCCATTGGGGCCGTGTCCGACATTGCCAGCACCCCCGATCGCTACTGAAGGTTGGCCGCAAGTGTGTCACGCGAGCAGCGGTGATGCTCGACCGTGTCTGTGTGTGCAAATCGATTCGAACGGCACAATGCCAAGCCGGTCTGTTCGATGGTCCTTTCCTGCAGGAGCACATGCAGGGCGGCGTCACCTAGCGGTATGAAACTGTCGTCACTGGCGACCCGCGTTACGTCTCCCCGAAAGCCATTCTCGATCAGGGCCGCCAGCACGGCCTGCCCAACTCGCCGGACCGGCGGGTCTCGTCCGCCACGAGGACACGACCGGTCGCACGCGATTCGCGCAGGATGTCTTCGATAGGGAGTGCGATTGGGAATGCGAATGCGCCACCCGGTCAGGGTAGAGGTAGTCCGCGCAGTCATAAGGTGGTGCAGTGAGCGTCTACGCCAAGCACAACATCAAGGTGGTGGGTGCCGAACACGGCCCCCCGATCTTGTTGGTGCACGGGTTCGGCTGTGACCAGAACCTGTGGCGTTTGGTCGTCGACCGTCTCAAGTCCGACTTCCGCATTGTGCTCATCGACCTGGTCGGGTCCGGGTCCGCGGATCCACAGGCGTGGGATGCCACCAAGTATTCGGAACTGTCCGGGTACGCCGCTGACATCCTCGACATCGTCGAAGAACTCGACCTGCGCGACGTCGTGTATGTCGGGCACTCTGTGTCGGCGATGATCGGCGCACTGGCGACGATCGCAGATCCCAGTCGGTTCGCCAAGCTCGTGTTGCTCACGCCGTCGCCGTGCTATATCGACGAGGGCGACTACCGCGGCGGTTTTACGAAAGCCGATATCGACGAATTGCTGGAATTCTTGGAGCGGAATTACCTGGGATGGTCACAGGCGATGGCGCCGGTCATCATGGGCACTCCGGATCGACCCGAACTGCAGGACGAACTGGCCGAGACTTTCTGCCGTACCGACCCCGAGCATGCCCGCGTGTTCGCCCGCGCCACATTCCTCTCGGACAATCGCGCCGACCTTTCGCGGATCGCGTTGCCGACACTGGTGATCGAGTGCACTCAGGACGCGATCGCCCCCCGCGAGGTGGGCGCCTACACGCACGCTCACATCCCGAATAGTCAGATCGTCACGTTGGATGCAACCGGACACTGTCCGCATGTCAGTGCCCCGGATGCCACGGCGTCGGCGATCGCCGCCTTCGCGCGATCGACGTGACCCAACACAGCGTCGAGGAATTCTGGGAGCACGCTCCGTGTGGTCATGTCATCGCTAATCCGGACGGACGCATCATCCGTGTCAACGCGACGCTCTCCGAATGGCTTGGTTACGAACCTAATACGCTGCACGGCAAGCTGTTCAGTGATCTGCTGACAGTCGGCGGGCGCATTCTGTACGACACTCATTTCGGCCCCCAGCTGCAGGTGAGCGGTGATCTCAACGGTGTCACAGTGGACCTCCTGGCCGCCGACGGAGCTCGACTACCGATGTTTCTCACCGCGAACGTCAAGGTGGGAGAAGACCGCAAGCCCGAACTTCTGCAGATCACCGTGCTGGACGCGGCAGACCGTCGAGCCTACGAAGCGGAGCTCCTGGAGGCGCGTCAGCGGGCGGAGACAGAGCAGGCACGTGTCCGCGCATTCGCCGATACTCTGCGCCGCGCTTTTCTTCCGCCCGTGCTCTCCCCTCCAGCAGGTCTGGAGGCCGCCGACTATTACTACACGGCGTCCATCGACGATGTAGGCGGCGACTTCTACGATCTCTTTCCGTTGTCACCTACGACGTGGGGCTTTTTCCTGGGTGATGTCGCTGGCAAGGGTGTGAACGCGGCAGTGGTGACTGG
Organism: uncultured Actinomycetota bacterium; assembly: GCA_963711755.1. Classification (GTDB taxonomy): domain Bacteria; phylum Actinomycetota; class Actinomycetes; order Mycobacteriales; family Mycobacteriaceae; genus Mycobacterium. The sequence goes on along the minus strand of CAVQFK010000021.1, from coordinate 291,339 downwards.
ACTGACCCGGTATACGTTGCGCGCCGCGGCAGTCTATGACGACGATCCGGTTCAAGTGCTGCACAACCTGAATACCGTCCTCTACAAACAGCTTCCAGTCGACCAGATTCGGTTGTGCACCCTGATCTATGGGAGATTAACCGCACGCGACAACGGGTTTGACATCGAGCTCGCCAGCGGGGGGCACCCGCCGCCGCTGTTGTTCGAAGCCGACGGGAGCGCCTACTACGTCGACACCACTGGCGGCCAAGCAGCAGGCATCACGGCCGAGCCGCGCTTCGTGGCGAACCGGTTTCATCTGGCACCTGGCGACACGCTGGCGCTCTATACGGATGGTCTGACCGAAGCCAGCACTGGCGTCGGCCACGAACGCTACGACGACGAGGGTGCGCTGCTGCGATTCGCGAAGGCGCACTCGCCCACCACTGCACCGGCAATCGTGGACGCTGTCCGTCACCTCCTGGACAGTTTTGGCGCTGGGCTCGAGGACGACACGGTGGTACTGGCGTTCGGCGTACCCAGGGCCTGAGAGCTGCGCAACTCGCTAGCTCGGGGATTCGTTGACGGCGTTCTCGGCCGCCTGCTCAGAACCGGTCGGGTGCTCGGTGTCGCGTGGGTCGGGCGTCTCTGGTTCGGCCTTTCGGGCCCGAGGGACACTGGGTTCACGTTCGTACCCGCTGTCGGTGGCCATATCGGTGCTCTTTCGCTGAAGTTTTTGGTGCTGTTACTCGGTAACTGCCCCGTTCGTTGCGATCTCGACCTCTGCCGTCGCCTGAATGAGGGCCAACAGCTCCTTGTCCAAACCGGGAGCGAACTCTTCGCGCCGTTCGGGCGCGATGGTCATCGGGAATCCTTCCGGCATAACGGCAGTGCTTAGTTCGGTTCCGTCGTTCGACGGGGATGCACCCTGGTAGAGCTTCGCCGCCTGGCTTTCGTCGTCGGCGCTGAACGTGTACTGGATGCTCTGCAGACCCAAGTCGAGGAGTTTCTTGACTTCGGGGAACTGCTCGGCATTCGTCTTGGGGATGGGCAGAGCTGCTCCCCAGTTCACCCCAAGGCTCTCCAACGCTTTCGCGAACGCGTTCTCATGAGCCTGATCGCGAACAATCAGATAAGCAATCGTCGAGCGCGCGGTCTTGTTGTCGGTCATCTCATAGATCCGGCACTTTTGCAGCCGTCCGGTCGACTCCAACATCAGGTTGTACAACAGGTCGAGCACAAGGTTTCCGCTGTTGTAGACATAGGAGCCAAGCCAGGGGTTTCCGGCCGCGTCGACCGGAAGCGCCCCTTGAGCCCCGACGAGGTAGTGGTGAATGTTGCTGGTGTCCAACGCGATCTTGAGTGGCGTTGCACCGTTGGCGCCTGGCTTGTCGACCGCGTCGGTCTTGCTGCCCTTGTATTCGGGTGAGCCGTCGAGCAAGCGCGAGATGGTCGTCCCGATCAACTCCACGTGACTGATCTCTTCAGTGCCGACGCCCTGCAAGAGATCCTTGTATGGCTTTGATGTTGCGTCGCCGCGGAAGTTGATGCTCTGGAACAGGTACTGCATCATCGTTCGCATTTCGCCGAACTGGCCGCCAAGGCCTTCTTGGAGTGCGTTGGCAGCGGCGGGATCTGGTTCGTCGACGACGATCTCGTTGATGAGTTGCTGAGTGTGCAAGTACATGATTCTCCTTTAAGCGACTTTGTCTGAGCGCCGGCCGGTGTCACCGCGAGTGCCACCCAGCGCGGTGCCAAGGGCGATCACGGCGACCGCTAGCCCCAAGTGCAGGACCGACACGTTGAAGATCCCCAGGAGTGCGGCATCGGAATGATGGCCGGCGAACGTGAGTTGGTCATCGTTCGAGGTGATGCCCGAAACGAAGCCGAGCAGGCCTACGACCAGGAAACTGCGCCGACTGCGAGCGCAGCTTTTTGAACCGGTGCCCGGAATCTGGACGTCGAGTTTGTATGAACAGGTTGCGGCGCGGTCGTTGACTCACTTTTCCAGTAGGGGTTTACCGACGAATGCTCCGGTTCTAGAAGCGAACGGTCCCGGTGTGATACCCCGCCGAAGTGCATGCAAACGTCGTTGCGCTGACTTCCTTTTGCATAGACGGCATTTGTCATTTCGTGCTCTCCCGATGTTCGACGCCGACCGCGGAGGCCAGTTCGTCGCGCGCGTGCCGCAGCTCCGGATTATCTGCGCCCAGCTCGGTCATCAGGTCAGCGAGAGCATCGGCGATCGCGTTGAGCTTGCGTTGGGTGGCGTTCTCCGCGCGCGTTTCGGTGTTCTGCAGTAGCGCCACCAGAAGGAATGTGATCGTGGACGTGAACGTGTTGATCACCAGTGCCCAACCGTCGATGCTCGGCCAGAGCCAGAATGTCGGCACCCAGATCAGCACCAGTAGGGCGCACACTCCGAAGAACCACGCTTTGGACACCCGCTCGCTGGTGTAGGTGGCGAACCGGTCGAAGAGCGAAAGACCTCGATCGACGTGGGACGGCATCTTTGCGGATTCATCGGACTTCGTCATGTGCAGCTCCGGTGTTGACGTCATTGGTGTGCACTCGGATGCAATGGCGACCGGTGACAGGTCTGCGGACCAGCTGCTCTAGTCGTGAACCAGTACCCGGATTACCCCACCCGGGTGCGGATAAACCTCAGTCTCGGTGCCGAACCTACTGCCGGTAGCTGACCAAAAAGTTGCCGAGGCGTTCGATGGCGTTGGCCAGGTCACGCGCCCATGGCAGCGTCACGATACGCAGGTGATCCGGTGTGGGCCAATTGAATCCGGTGCCCTGGGTGATCAGGATCTTCTCCTGTAGAAGGAGATCGAGCACAAGCTGCTCGTCGTCTTCGATGTCGTACACCTCGGGATCGAGCCGGGGGAAGGCGTACAGCGCGCCCTGCGGCTTCACGCACGACACCCCGGGGATCTCGTTGAGCTTGGACCACGCGACGTCACGCTGTTCGAGCAACCGCCCACCGGGCAGCACCAGGTCATCGATGCTCTGATGCCCACCGAGCGCGACCTGAATCGCATGCTGTGCAGGCACATTCGGGCACAGCCGCATATTGGCAAGCAGGCTGATGCCCTCGATGAAGCTGCTGGCGTGTTCCTTGGGGCCGGTGATCACCAACCATCCGGAGCGATAGCCGGCGACGCGGTAAGCCTTCGACAGCCCGTTGAAGGTCAACGTCAGCAGGTCCGGCGCCAATGAGGCCAGGCAGATGTGCTTGGCGTCGTCGTACAGGATCTTGTCGTAGATCTCGTCGGCGAGCAGCAGCAGTTGGTGCTTGCGCGCCAATGCGACCATCTGCTCGAGGATTTCGCGGCCGTACACCGCGCCGGTCGGATTGTTCGGGTTGATCACGACGAGCGCCTTGGTGCGGTCGGTGATCTTGGACTCCAGGTCGGCGATGTCGGGCTGCCAGTCCTGGGTCTCGTCGCACAGATAGTGCACGGGCGTGCCGCCGGCCAGTGACGTCGACGCCGTCCACAGCGGGTAGTCCGGCGCGGGGATGAGCACCTGATCGCCGTTGTCCAGCAGCGCCTGCAGCGTCATCGTGATGAGCTCGGAGACTCCGTTGCCCAAGTACACGTCGTCGACGTCGAAGCGGGGAAACCCGTCGACGAGTTCGTACCGGGTGAAGACCGCGCGGCGCGCGGCCTGGATACCCTTCGAGTCGGAATACCCCTGCGCGTCCGGCAACGCCGCGATCATGTCGCGCATGATCACATCGGGCGCCTCGAATCCGAACGGCGCAGGGTTACCGATGTTCAGTTTGAGGATTCGGTGACCTTCGGCCTCAAGGCGTGACGCATGCTCGTGCACGGGGCCACGGATCTCGTACAGGACGTCCTGCAGCTTGGACGACTGCGTGAACGTGCGCTGCCGCGGGTGGTGCGCGGCGGTGTGCCACGGCACCTGGTGGGAAGTCACGTTCTTCATGATCGCATTGTTGTCCAGCGATTATGTAATCGCGGCAGCTCACGACCCCCGGCTCAGGCCTCGGCGAGAACGCTGGCCTGGTCGCGATCCACCGAGGCGCGCTCCTGCGCGATCCGGTCGATCAGGCTCTCCGCTCGTTCCATGGAACCGAGAAGCGCTAGCAACGCCCCCTTCTCGGCGGCAGGGATGTCCTCGGCGTCGATCACCGTCCACCGCATCGCCTCGAACTCCGGGGCGTCGAGCAAAGCCGCACCTGGTGCGGCGGCCAGAGCGTCGACGACGGGCACGCCCTCGATCACCGACAGCTTCTTGTCGAGGTGGTCGAGCCCCTCGTCGAGCACCTCCCGGCTGGCGGGAGTGAATTGTTCGCGCTGGATGCGCCTGGCGATCTGGTGCAGGGACTCGCTGAGGGAGCCGGTGAAGTCGGCCTCCTCGATCATGCTGGCGACGAGGTCCATCTGCTCGCGGGTGCGGTTGCCGTGGAACAGCTGCGCCGAGTAGGCGCGAATCTCGCGGGAGAGTGCGTCGATGGCGGCGGAGTGCTCGGCGGTCTTCTTCACGGCGTCGCGTTTGCCTCTTGCGCTGTCGAGGAACAACCTGCTGCCCTGCAGCGCACGCGCCACCTCTTGACGCATGGCGGGCACTGCGCGGTTGAAGTCGTCGAGTGCCTTGCGGTCCAGGTACTTCGGCAACGAGTAGTCCTCGATGTCGTCGCCCTTGTGTCCGATACGCATCAGCACCCGTTCGAATGTGCCGACGAAGGGGAACAGGATGATGACGTTGAAGATGTTGAAGAAGATCGAGAACAGGCCGACGGCGACGGGCACCAGCGGGAAGGTCTCCTCACCGTCCACGATCACCGGGATGCCAGGGTCACCGCCGAAGAAGCCCATCACCCACTGCAGCACCTGGATCGCCGGGAAGAACAGTACGAGGACAACGCAGACGCCGATGAAGTTGAATGCGATGTGCGCGTAGGCCGTTCGTTTGGCGTTCTTGGACAGGTTCAGCGACGCGATCCACGAGGTGATGGTGGTGCCGAGGTCGGCGCCGATGGCGAAGGCGATCGCGGTCTTCCATTCCAGGACGCCCGCGGCGCCAAGACCCATGACGATGCCGATGGTCGCCGAGGAGGAGTGGATCAGCGCCGTGATCAGCGCGGCGATGAGGGCACACGTGACCACACCAAAGAACGAGCCGGCATCCAGGCTGGAGATGACGTTCATGACCTGCGGCATCTCCCGCAGTGGCTTCAGGCCACCCGTCATCAGGTTGAGGCCGTAGAAGACCAACGCGAAGCCCATGCCGCACAACGCGATACTGCGTGTCTTGTCCGACTTGGAGAAGACGTAGACCGAGGCGAAGATCCCCGCGAACAGCAGGCCCAGCGGGCCGAGCGGCAGGGCGATCAAGCCGTTGCCAAGGGTGGTGCCGATGTTGGCGCCCATGATCACCCCGATGGCCCCGCGCAGTGCGAGCACCCCGGAGTTGACCAGCCCCACCGTCATCACGGTCATCGCGGTGGACGACTGGATGATTCCGGTGATCAAGGTGCCGGCGACGACGCCCTTTGCGGGGTTGCCCGCCATCTTGCCGAGCAGGTCGCGCATCCGGTTCACGGACAGTGACTGGATGCCGCGCTCCATGAATTCCAGGCCAAGCAGGAATATGCCGAGCCCGCCGACGACGGGGGCGATGATCTCCTTGAGGATGTCGACATCCACGATGTTCCTTCTTGACGCTGCTCAGGTTCGGTTGACGGATTCGGGGGTGAGGTGGGTCAGGCGCTGGAGATCGCGCCCGCCCAATACTTTTCGATTTCTGTGGCGGCCTGCCCAGGCATCGGGACGTAGCCGAGATCCTTTGCGCCGTCGCCGAAGTCCTGGAGGAGGAAGCGCAGATAGCTCATGGTGCGCTCGGTCTGCTGGGCGAACTTCGGGTCGCGTTTGACCATGACATAGATGCCGACGGTGGCCGGGTAGGCCTGCTTGTCGGGCGCCGTGGCCAGCGCGGTGGCGTAGTCGTCTTTTCCGCTCCAGTCGTGCGACGAGGCCGCCGCGAGAATCGACTCCTCGTTCGGACGGACGTAGCCTCCGGACTCGTTGGCCAGAGCGATGACATCGAGACCCGCGCGCTCGGCCTGCCCGTAATCGACGTAGCCGATCGATCCCGCGGAACTGCGCACCTTGTCGATCACGCCGTCGGTGCGTTCCGCGCCTGCGCCCGTTGGCCATTCGATCTCGGTGCCCGTACCGGGACCCGCGGACCATTGCGGGCTGCCCGCGCTCAGGTAGCCGGTGAATCCCCGGGTCGAACCGGACCCGTCGCTGCGGTGCACGACCGACACGGCCTCGTTGGGCAGGTCGACGCCTGGGTTCAACGCCGCGATTTTCGGATCGTTCCAGTGCGTGATCTCGCCAAGGAAGACTTCGGCCACTGTGCGTGCATCGAGGCGCAGGTCCTGGCCCTGCGGCAGATCAAGGCTGTGCACGACGGCGATGGCACCAAGGGCGACCGGGAACTGCGCGACCGCGTGCTCGGAGAGCCCGTCGGCCGAGAGCGGGTAGTCGGAGACGGCGAAGTCGACCTCTGGGTCGGACAACCGCATGATGCCGCCGGTCGAGCCGACGGGCTCGTACTCGATACCGGACCCGCTCAGCACCCAGTCGTTGCCGGTCTCATCGGGCCGCGACGGGTCATCGGCGGCCTGGGCATCACGGAAGGCGGTCGCGGACCGCTCGATCAGCGGCTGCGCCAGGGTCGAGCCGGCGCCCTGGATCTCTGTCTGTTGCCCGCGACCCGCCAAGAGCACGGCAATGAGTCCGATGACGGACAGGACGACCAACGGCATGACGATGCTTCGCCAACGTGCCGCGCCCGTCCTCATCACGGGAACGCCGTCGTTCGGTGCGCCCAGCATCTCACTCCTCACACCGACCGGACGATCGCCGCGGTCGGTGACGAAAGTGAAGTGCCCTCGCGTGAACAGCTGGGAACTTGCTGTGAAGTAGCGCGCTAACGGCTCGTGTGCATTAGGCGCGAGGGCCCAGCGAAGCGGCTACCGTTTGCCGGGCGGACGGGCGCCCTTGGCGATGCCGAGGCCCTTCACCGGCGCTGCGGGTGCTTCGCCGTTGCCGCCACTTGGCTCTGGAGCCGGTTCCGACTCCGACTCTGACTCCGGCTCCGGCTTGGTTGCGGGAGCGGCCTTTTGGGGCGCCTTCTTGGCACCTGGCCGCCGGGCGCCCGGTGCAATGCCGAGGCCCTTGACCTCCGGCTCCGGCGTGGCTGGCGCCTCCGGCTCGGGTTGCGGCGTCTCGGCGGCAGCGGCAGGGGCGGGTGTGGCCTCGACCTTCGGAGCGGCCTTCTTGGCGCCGGGTCGCCGTGCGCCAGCCGCGATGCCAAGGCCCTTGACCTCCGGCTCGGCCTTCACGGGTTCGGCTGCGGCAGCGGGTGTTTCGGCTGGGGCGGCAGCGGAAGGGGCGGCGGTTTTCTTGGCGCCGGGACGCTTGGCGCCTGCGGCGATGCCGAGCCCCTTGGCCGGGGGCGCTGCGGCGGCAGGCGTTTCGGCCGGCTTCTCCGCGGGCTCGGCCGGGGCGGCAGCGGCTGTCTTCTTGGCGCCGGGGCGCTTGGCTCCTGTCGCAATACCAAGGCCCTTAGCGGGCGGCGCTGCGGCCGGCTTCTCCGCGGGCTCGGCCGGCGCAGCAGCGGTGGCCTTCTTGGCGCCGGGACGCTTGGCCCCTCCTGCGATGCCCAGCCCGGTGACCGGCTTGGAGTCCGTCGCCGGTGCGGCGTCGGCCTTCGGCGCGGCCTCTTCGGGTGCTGCCACCGGTGCAGCCTCGGCCTTCGGGGCGGCCTCCACACGGGCGGCGCGCTCTTCGGCTTCCTTTGCAGCGGTGCCCTTTTCGGGCAGCGCGACCGCGCTCTTGTCCAACGAGCCAAGCAGCAGCTGAGCCACGTCGAGCACTTCGACCTTCTCGATATCCCTTGCGGCGGCGACATCGTCGACACCGTCGGTCATCATCACGCGGCAGAACGGGCAGCCGGTGGCGATCTTCGACGCGCCGGTGTCGATTGCCTCCTCGGTGCGCTCCTGGTTCACGCGCTTGCCGATGTGCTCTTCCATCCACATCCTGGCGCCGCCTGCGCCGCAGCACAGGCCGCGGTCGGCGTGCCGCGGCATTTCGGTCAGTTTCGCGCCGGACGCGCCGACGAGCTCACGAGGGGCCTCGTAGACCTTGTTGTGCCTGCCCAAGTAGCAGGGGTCGTGGTACGTGACGTCCGCCCCGCCGCCGACAGGTGACACCGGCACCAGCTTCTTGTCCCTGACAAGCCGGTTCAGCAGCTGGGTGTGGTGCAGCACCGTGTAATTGCCGCCCACTTGCGGATATTCGCGGCCCAGCGTGTTGAAGCAGTGCGGGCAGGTGACGACGACCTTGCGGTCCACCCGCTCGACGCCCTCGAACATCTCGTTCAGCGTCTCGACGTTCTGAGCGGCCAGCTGCTGGAAAAGGAACTCGTTTCCGGACCGTCGCGCCGAGTCGCCGTTACAGGTCTCACCCTCGCCGAGCACCAGGTACTTCACGCCGGCGATGGCCAGCAGCTCAGCGACGGCCTTGGTGGTCTTCTTGGCCCTGTCCTCGTAGGCGCCTGCGCAACCGACCCAGAACAGATACTCGAAGCCTTCGAACGATTCGACGTCCTGGCCGTAGACCGGTACGTCGAAGTCCACCTCGTCGATCCAGTTGGTGCGGTCCTTGGCGTTCTGGCCCCACGGATTGCCTTTGTTCTCAAGGTTTTTGAAGAGCACACCGAGCTCACCGGGGAACTCGGACTCCATCATCACCTGATAGCGGCGCATGTCGACGATGTGGTCGATGTGCTCGATGTCTACCGGGCACTGCTCGACGCACGCACCACACGTGGTGCATGACCACAGCACGTCGGGGTCGATGACGCCGCCCTGCTCCAGCGTGCCGACCAGCGGACGCGTAGCCTGCTCCGGGCCCGAGCCCATGATGCGCTCGAAGCCCGATTCGGGCACGTGCTCGTGTGAGTGTTCCTCGCTGTGCTTCTCGCCGCGCAGTTCCTCGCCGACACCGCCTACAGGGGTGTTCTCCAGCGGGGTTTCCTTGTCGCCGAGGATGTACGGCGCCTTGGCGAACAGGTGGTCGCGAAGGTTCATGATCACGAGCTTGGGAGACAACGGCTTTCCGGTGTTCCACGCAGGGCATTGCGACTGGCACCGTCCGCACTCGGTGCACGTGGTCATGTCGAGGTAGCCCTTCCACGTGAAGTCCTCGATCTTGCCGCGGCCGAGCACCGCGTCTTCGGCGGGATCCTCGAAGTCGATCGGCTTGCCGTCGTACTCGACCGGCAGCAGTGGGCCGAGCCCGTTGGGCATGCGCTTGAACGTGACGTTGACCGGCGCCAGGCCGATGTGCAGATGCTTGGAGTGCAGCACGATCAACAGGAAGATCAGCATGATCGCGATGTGTCCGAGCAGTGCGATCGTCTCGATCCACTCGTTGGCGGTGTGGCCAAGCGGATGCATGATCCAGCCCATCAGCTGGGAGAAGAACGCGCCGTTGCCGTACGGCAGGGTCTCGGTGTTCACCGCAGCGCCTCGAACCAGGGCGTAGGTCCAGATGACGTTGAAGATCATGAACAGGATCAGCCAGGCGCCACCGGTGTGCGAGCCGTAGAAGCGGGAGTCGCGGCCGTGCTTCTTGGGCTCGCGCACGATGCGGATGATCGCGAACGTGATGATGCCGAGCAGCACCGCGACGGCGAAGAAGTCCTGCAGGAAGCCGAGCGCATCCCAGTGGCCGACGAACGGGATGGCGAAATCGCGGACGACGAGCAGTCCGAACGCCTCGACGTAGACCGATCCAAGGATGAAGAAGCCCCACATGGTGAAGAAGTGGGCGATGCCAGGGATTGACCACTTCAGCAGCCGGGTTTGCCCGAAGACCTCCTCGAACTGCGTGGTGATGCGCTTGCCGAGGTTGTCCTTGCGGTTGTTCTCCACGCTGGTCTTCGCGCCCGAGCGGATCAGGTTGGTCAGGAACAGGACGCGCTTGAGAGCGAACACCCCCACGACCGCGAGCATCAGAACCCCGACGACGATCCTGATCAGCATCTGGGTATCCACCGCGTGCCTCCCGTTCCCAAGTTACTCAAGAGTAACTTACCCCATGTTACCCGTCGGTAACTTTTGCTCGATGCCTGCTCATAGTTGCATCCTGTGGGGAAACACCGCTACGAAGGCTGTCCTAAGTCACGATTTTGGGTCGACGCCGGTGCTTCAGCGCGCGGTCTGCGCAGCAATGGACTGGGTATCGATGACGGACCACACCTCGGCAATCCTGGAGTCGCGGAATCGGTAGAAGACGTGCTCCGCGAATGAGATCGGTGTTCCAGGCGGATCGAAACCCAGAAATCGTTGTCGCGGGGTGCAGTGGAAGCCCAGCCGGCAGGCAACGACGTCCTCTTGAGTCACCAGCAATTCGGCGATGAACAGTAGGTCCGGTATTGCCGCGGTGTCTGCCTCCAGCATTGCCCGATAACCGCTGAGCCCCAGTGGCCTGCCGTTGTGTATGACGTCGTGGGACACGAACTCGCCAAGATCATCCCACCGCCTTTCGTTGAGGCACTGAAGGTACCGACGGTAGATCTGGGCAAGTGGCTCGGCGCTCATGAACTCCTCCTCGAACCGAATATTGAGAGCGACGGTCGGTTCCGTCGCCTTTAGTCGCGTGGCAGCACGCCCACAAGCGTGGACGTGAACGCGAACTGCAGGGCGTCGCGGAGTTCGAGGTGAAGGGCGCCGAGGTCGGGCTCTTCGGCGTAGGCGGCGAGGAGGCTGGCCGGCGGCGGGACGTACGTTGATAGACCGCCCGCGAAGACCAGGCTCATCATGCAGAACATCTGCGCGTTGTCGCCGAGTTCCGGCAGGTAGCGGCGCATGAGATCGGTCATGGCCGAAAGTTTTGCGAGGGCAGAGCGCTTGTGCTGCTTGATCACCTCGACCGAGACGTTGTGCTCAAGGACGCCACCCTGCGCGCCGAAGAGGTCGCACAGCACCGTCTGCTCCGCCAGGGACCGGCTGAGGATCTCGGCCAGCTGACCCGCCCGCACTTCCGGTGGCGCCTGCGGCTCGACGCTTGCGGCCAATTCGTCCGCCAGCCCGGTCAGCCAGCTCCCCAGGAACACGTCCATCAGTTCGAGCAGCACCGCCTCGCGCGACTCGAAATATCGCAGCACGTTCGACTTGGCCAGGCCCACGCGTCGGCTGAGCTCGTTGAGGCTCAGCTCGGCCACCGGCATCTCGTCGAGCATCGCCGCCGCCGTGTCCAAGATCACCCGCCGGCGGATCTCCCGCTGCTCCTCGCTGCGCGCCCGCTGGAACGTCATGTCCTCACCCTAACTTAGAGACCACCGGTCTATTGACATAAGACCATCGGTCTTTTACATTGATCAGGGTAACAGACCGATGGTTCTTAATTAGGGAGAATGGCATGAGCAGCAGCAACTGGACCGCAGACCACATCCCCGACCAGCACGGCCGGGTGGCGATCGTGACCGGCGCCAACACCGGGCTGGGTTTCGAGACCGCAGCCGCCTTGGCGGCCAGGGGAGCGCACGTCGTGCTCGCCGTGCGCAACCTCGACAAGGGCAAGGCCGCAGCCGACCGGATCGCCAGGCGTTCCCCCGGTGCCGAGGTCAGCCTGCAGAAACTGGACCTTACGTCGCTCGACTCCGTTCGCGAGGCCGCTGACCAACTCCACAACGTGCACCGGAGCATCGACCTGCTCATCAACAACGCAGGTGTCATGACCACACCGAAGTCGACGACCAAGGACGGCTTCGAACTGCAATTCGGCACCAACCACCTCGGCCACTTCGCGTTCACCGGACGACTGCTTGACCTACTCCTGGCCGCACCCGGGTCTCGGGTGGTCACCGTCAGCAGCATCGGCCACCGTCTCACCAACAGAATCCGGTTCGAGGACCTCCAGTCCGAGCACAGCTACAACCGGGTCCGCGCCTACGCGCAGTCCAAGCTGGCCAACCTCCTGTTCACTTACGAACTGCAACGCAGGCTGGCGGGCGGTAACACGATCGCGGTCGCAGCCCACCCCGGAGGCTCGGCCTCCGAGCTCGACCGCCACGTGCCCGGTCCGCTCAAGGTGGCTTTCAAATCAATCGAGCAGGCCACCGAGATGGGCGCACTCCCGACACTGCGCGCGGCCACCGACGCAAGCGTCATCGGCGGCCAGTACTACGGCCCCGGCGGCTTCATGGAGTTGCGCGGCTACCCCAAGATCGTTTCGTCGAACCGCCGCTCCCACGACGGCGCAGTCCAGCGCCGCCTGTGGACGGTGTCCGAAGAGCTGACCGGCCTCGTCTATGCATTGCCGTGCACGTCGTGAGCGCCACGCAATGCTCGGGGACGAGACTGTTCGTCAACCAGGCACGCGACAACTTCGGCGACGTCGGAGCCGTTGCGCCGAGCAGTCCGTCCCTTGCTCGCGCGATGGCTGCGCGCCTCGATCGATTCCGTTCGCGGCGGACCGTACTCGAGGTCGGAGCGGGGACCGGTGCCGTGACGGCTGCACTGATCGACCGGCTTGCTCCCGACGACCGGCTCGACGTCGTCGAGTCCAATGACGCCTTCGCGCAAGCACTTCAGACCGTGATCGAGGCGTCCGCAATGACGATTCGGCCACGGACCACGGTGCACACGACCAGGATCGAAGCCTTCCAGACCGCCGTTCGATACGACGCGATCGTCTCGGGACTGCCCTTCACCAATCTCGCGCCCGACGAGGTCGGGGTGATCCTCGACAGCTACGACGCCCTACTCGCCGACGGCGGCAGCATCGTCTACTTCGCCTACCTCGGCACTCGTCGACTGCGGTCGGTCACCGCCTCGCGCAACGAAGCGCACCGACATGTGGCGGTCGAGAAGCTGCTGTCCGACTACAGAGGACGATTCGACACGTCGGTCGACACGGTCTGGTGCAATCTGCCACCCGCTCGGGTGTGGGACCTTCGGCGGCACGATGAATGACGATGCCGCCGACCGGCTATACCCCTGGCGTTGACGGGTCGGCCGGAGGCGTCTCGGTTTCGGCGCCTCCTTCGGCCTCTGCACCGCCGGGATCGGGTTCGGGAGCCGGATCCGGAGCGGGCTCGGGAGCCGGGTCGGGAACGGGCTCGGGGTCGGGCACTGGGTCCGGAACCGGGTCGGGGACAGGATCGGGAACTGGATCGGTAACCGGAGGCACCGGCGGGGTTGTCGGGGGTGTGGTCGGCGGGGTCGTTGGCGGCGTCGTCGTCGTGGTGGTCGGGGGTGGCGGCGCCGGTTGCACAGGTCGCGGCTGTTGCGGAACGGGATTCGACCGCTGCACCACCACCGTGGTCACCTGGGGGGCCTGCGGCGCCGGAGGGAGAGAAACGGGCGCCGGCGCCGCAGGCGGTGGGGAAGGCGCGGTGGTAGTAACGGTCACCGCGGCTTCGACGGGAGTGGTGGTATCGCTGCCGAACGCGGTCAAACCGAACACCGCGGCGGTGACGACCGCGGCGGCCGCCGAGAGGCCGAACAAGATGATCGGGGCGCGGCGCGGGGCGGGCGGTGATTCTTGCCACTCCTCGTGCTGGAAGTTCAGTTCGGGGCGGGAGTCAGCCGGGTCCTCGACGTAAACCTCTGGCCCATCAACGCCGGTGTCTTCGGACCATGCCAGCGCGCCGACGGCGGTCGACGGCTCGCGGGTGTCGATGGCGGCCGCCGCAACAGCGGTGCCGGGCGCAGGCGTCATCGTGGTCGCGGCCTCGACAACGCGACTGCGCTTGGCGATCAGCATCGCGCCGTCGGCCGCGGTGAGCGCGGGATGCGGTGTGGTGACAACGGGTGCGCGCAGGTGCTCGGAGAGGCGCTGGGTGATCAGCGGGATGCGCGCACCGCCTCCGACGGTGGCCACCGCAGCAACCGCTGCCAGCGGAACGCAATAGCGCGTCAACGTATCATCAAGGGCGGCAAGGAAATCCGCGAGCAGTGGCCGAATGAGATCCTCGAGCTCGCTGCGCGTCACGCGGACCTCGGCGCGGTGTGTAGGCAGGTCGGCAACCACGGCGGTCGCGGTCTGCGCCGACAGCCGCTCCTTGGCGCCGCGGCACTCGTTGCGAAGCTGTAATAGCGATCCGACCATCGCAGTGCCCGTCGGGTCGGCCTGCGGAGCCTCGGCGAGGCCGGCCATGACCTGGGTCAGCAATGCCTGATCGATGTGGTCGCCGGAGAAGTCCTCAACGCGAACCGTTTCACCGATCGGCGCGTAGTCGCGATCGGCATCGGCAAGGGTGATGCTGGCGCCGCTGCCGCCGAAGTCGCACAACACGATCACCCCGCGGGTGGGCAGGCCGGGGTTGGCGCGCAGCGCCGTCAGTGCGGCGGTGGCGTCCGAAGTGAGTGTCAGCCCGGCGGGCAGAGCCCTGCGCAGCGCGTCGATGACCGATGGCCGCCAGTGCGTGGGCACGGCGACCGCCGTGTCCAATATCGGCTGGCCTTCTGCCACGGCCTGCGACATCGCGCCTAGCGCGTCGGCGAGCAGCCGTTCGGGTTGATGCGTCGAGCCGTCGGCGGCGACGAGCGGCACCGGATCGCCGATACGGTCGACGAAGCCGGTGAGCCGCAGACCTTGCACCGTCAGCTCCGACGGGCGGATCAGCGCGGATTGGCCGTCGCGTGTTCCTGCAAGGTTCGTCGCGCCGACCGAAAGGCCGAGCGAGTGGCCGCGGGCGCCTGGTGGATTGGACATGCGACTGACGGTATGGCTAACGGCGGGGCGGCAAATCCGGTGCGCACCCCGTCGCCGACGTGCCCCGGGCGGGGAAATGGGATTAGGGGATGGCGCTGCGTAGGGGGATTAGGTCTGCGGTGTCAGCAGGGCGCGCAGCATCGACAGCATCTCCGACCGGGATTCGGCGCCGAGCCGCCGCCGGATCCTTGCGACGTGGTGCTCGACGGTCTTCGCCGAGATGAACAGCTGGCTGCCGATGTCGCGGTACGGCATGCCAAGTAGCAGCAACTCGGCGACCTCGCGTTCGCGGTCGGACAGCCGCGAGGAGGACGGCCGCGAGGTGCCCGCGCGCGGCGCCCCCGACAGCAGCTCAGCCGCCGGCTCGGTGCCGGTCCCCTCGTCAACGGCGATCGTCTGCTTGAGGTCCCGCGCGAGCTGCAACATCGCACCAGAGACCCGTCCGTCAGGGGTCTGCAAGGCCGCCTGGCTCGCCAGCCGGGTGGCATCCCACGTCAGTCCGAACTGCGACAACCCCCGCGCCGCGCCGTTGACCTCGTCGATGTCGACGTGATTGGCCAGCACCCGTAACCAGGTTCGGCCCGCGGTGGCCAAGGTCTTGGCGAAGGCACTGTGGGCCGCCGCCGCGGTTAGCGCATGGCCGTGCGGAGCCACATCCTCTGGCGAATTCGCCAGGATTCCGGCATGCACGCCCGCCCAGTGCAACGGCACCGACCACAGGACGGGATTACCAAGCGACTCCAACAGCGAGAACGCCTCGACCAGCGTGTGCTGCAGCCGGTCCACCTGCCGCATGCGGGCCGCGGCAATCCACAGCTCGCCGAGGGGCAACAGGGCGAACAGATCCACCGAGTACTCGGCGAGCACCTCCATCGCAGCGAACCAATGCTTCTGCACCGCACCGCTGTTGCCGCTGCGACGGGCGATCGCGGTGTGCAGCGCCGCCGCCCACAGTGCGTCGCGACGGTGCAACGACGCCTCAGCCGCCGCGACGGCGCCGACATCGGCGGTTGCCGCGGAGAGCTGCCCGTCCTGCATGCGCACCCAGCCGAGCAGCAACCGATGCCGATGAGCTACGAACTCGTCACCCTCCCCGCGGGCGCGCACGGCTCTGCCGATCACGCTGCGGGCCCGCACCGGATCGCCACCGTGCAGGGCGGCCAGTGTCACCAGCGCGGCAGGAGTGTCGGGAGCCACGCCCGCCGACTGTTGTTCGGCGGTGATCGACTGGCCGAGCCGTGCGACGGCGACTCCGAACGGCTGATCGAGGGACAACAACAGGCCTTCGGCAAGGCTGTGGGCGGCGCGGGCCGTCGAGGTCGGCGGCCCCGCACTCTCGGCGCTCAGCGCTGCCCGCGCCGACGACAGGTCGCCAGCGGCGACCGACACGATCACCCCGGCGGCGCTGACGAACGCATCGGGATACGGGCCGAGCCACCGGAACAGGTCGGCGGCCTGCCCCGCACTGCCGTCGTGAAGAGCGATGCTCGCCGCGATTCTGACCGCGGCCGCGCGCTCTGCCGCGTCGTTCGAGGCGAGCAGGTCGTCGGCCAGCCGGCCCGCGGTGGTGCAGTCACCCGTCAAAGCGAGCGCATCGGCCAACCGCGTACTCAGCGCCGTCGCGCCGGCGTCCGCCGCAGCGCGATACAACCGCGCCGCCCGTGCCGATTGGCCATGACTACGGGCCGCCAAATCGGCAAGTGCGTTCGCAAGGCGCTCGTCCTTCAGGCCGTGTTCGGCCATCCTCAATGCCAGATCCGTTGAAAGCGTGGACAATTCGATCTGCGACACCAGCAGGGAGATCTCGGTGTCATGGTGTCGCGCCGTTCCGATGATTTGCGCGATGCACCGGTGCACCGATCGCAGGAACGCATGATTGTGTGACGGCTCGATCAGCCCGCTGGCCCTGGCGCGGTCGACAAGGGCCAGGGCCTCGTCGGTGCTCACGCGCAGCGCGGCCGCGACGTCATCGGGCCCGAGGTCCGGGCTCAGCGACGAGATGAGAAGGGTGTCGAGCACGGGTTCGTCCAGCCGGCGCAGCCGCTCGATCAACGCGAACCTCGCCGCCGACATGACTTGCTGGCCGTCGCCATCGGGTGAGCCGGCCGCGGCGATGGCGGGCGTGAGGAGGAACGGCAGTCCCGCCGTTGCCGCCATCAGTGACCTGACGACGTCGGGTGTCGTTGGGGCACTGAGTATTTCGTCGGCAAGGTCGTGCACCTCGGCCGGGGCCAGCGCGCCGAGGGACACCACGGGATTCTCGCGCTCGATGGCGGTGGCCAACGCGCGCAGCGACGGTTGATGGGCAAGCGGTTCGGCCGCCACCACGATGGTCGACGCGGGATCGGCGACCCGTTCGAGGAGCTGTCCGAGCTCGTCGTCATCGAGCAGCTGTGCGTCATCGATCACCACGGCGGCGCCGGGATCGTCGCCGTCGCGCGGGGGTCTGGTCACCACCGCAACCCCTGCGGACCGCAGCGCTGAGCGGATGACAGCGAGCACAGCGCTCTTGCCGGTGCCGATGCCTCCCGACACCAGGAGCTTGACCGGAGTCGTCGGCGCGGCGGTCAGGGTCGCGACGGCGTCACGCGCGGGCGGCGGAACGTCCTTTCGCGGTTGCGGCGCCGGGGTTGCCATGGGTCACGGCTCGGTGACGATCGGTTCCAACGCCTCGGCCGTTGTCGTGGTCGGCGGCGCCACAGTCGTCGTAGTCGTCGGGATCGTCGTGGTGGTCGTCGGGATCGTCGTGGTGGTCGTCGGAGTTGTGGTCGTGGTGGTGGTCGTTGTTGTCGTCGTCGTGGTGGTTGTCGTGGTGGTCGTCGGCGACGTGGTTGTCGTGGTTGACGGCGGCGGAGGAGGCGGTACCACCGTCGTGCTCGGGCGCCCATCGGAACCGGTGACCGTAATCGTCTGCGGCGGTTCCGAAGTCGCCGGCTGCCCGGGCGACGGCCCGGTTTCCACAGTGGTGGCCGTCTCGGTCACCGGGCTGTTGCTGCCGCTCGTGCCCGTCAGCGTGACTGCAAGACCGCCGACGGCCAGCAACGCGGCGGCGGCCGCCGCGCCGAACAGGATGGGCGGACGCTTGTACCAGGGCAACGGGCCAGGCTCGGGCTCGTAACCCTCTTCCTCGTGGGCGAACGCCACCTGCGGCCTGGCGTCGGTGGGACCAGGGTCGAAGCTGTAGTCCTCACCCGAATACGGGACCGGTTCAGCAGTCGGCGAATCGTCCTGCGACCACGCGAGCGCCCGGAACGTCGCGGAATCTGCGCCGTCAGAGGCCGACTCCGGCGCCGCCAGTCCCGCGGCACCCGCCGCCCAGCCCGCCGCGGCCATGGTGGGCGGCGCATCCGCGGCCGCCGCCAATCCGGTGGGTGCGTCGGCATCCAGACCGGCGTCGGCCACGAGGGCGGCGCCCGCGGCCACGTTGAGCCCAGACTGCGGGGTGGTGACGACAGGGGCCCGCAGCCGCTCAGAAAGCTGCTGGGTGACCAACGGGATGTTCGCGCCGCCGCCGACGGTCGCCACTGCTGAGATGTTGGCGACCGGAATGTTGTTGCGCTGCAAGGTCTCTTCGATGGATGTGAGCAAGCCTGCCAGCGGGCCGGAGATCAGGTTCTCCAACTCGGTGCGGGTCACCCTGACATCGGAGTTGAAACCGGGCAGCTCGGCGGGCACCGCCGTTGCCGTCTCGGCCGACAACCGTTCCTTGGCTTGGCGGCACTGGTCACGCAACCTGGCAAGGGATCCGACGGCTGCGGTGCCCGCGGGATCCGCGTTGTTGGCATCGGCGATGCCCGCGATGACGTGGTTCAGCAGCGCCTGGTCGATGAGGTCGCCGGAGAATTCCGGATAGCGGACGGTCTCGCCGACCGCGTCGAAATTAGAACCGGCGTCGGCCAGGGTGACGCTGGTGCCGCTGCCGCCGAAATCGCACAGCACCACAACGCCCTCCGACGGAAGGCCGGGGGCGGCCTGCAGCGCCGAGATCGCCGCGACCGAATCAGGGATGAGGGCCGCCGGCACACCGTTGGGCGCAAGGCTCGGCTTGGTCCGCAGCGCACCTCGCAACGCGCCGACCGTCGCCGGACTCCAGTGCGCGGGCACGGCGATCGCGATCGGGGCACCGCCGCCGACCGTGCGCGCCATCGCATCGAGGGCCTCGACCAGCACCCGCTCACCGCTGTGCGAGGAGCCGTCGGCAGCGACCAGTGGCACCGGGTCGCCGACCCGATCGACGAAACCGCTCAGCACCAGCCCTGGCTGGTTCAGGTTCGGATTTTCTCCCGGCACACCCACCTCGGGGGCGCGATCATTGAATAGGGTGAGGATGGACCGACGCGTGACCGGCTGGCGGCCGACACGCGCCGCAACCATGTTGGTCATCCCGATCGACAACCCGAGCGCGTCGCTCATCATCACCCCTGACGGATCTCGATTTCGCCTCACCTTAGCGGCTCGTGACCCCCGGATCCGGGAGATCCCCCTAGTGGCGGAAAACCCCTAACGCCGAGTCCCCTAACGGCGCCGGGACAGAGGTGGGTTTGACACCGATCACCGCATCGGTGCCCGTCGATAGCATCGAGACAAGCCTTTTGGCTGCCGCCGCTCTATATCTGCAATGGGAAGGAGGGAATCTCATGGCAAACTCGCTACTCGACTTTGTGATGTCGTTGGTGCGTGATCCCGAGGCCGCCGCTCGCTATGCCGAGAACCCCGATCAAGCCATCCACGACGCCAACCTCATCGATGTCACCAGCGCTGACGTCAGCAACCTGATCCCGGTCGTTTCGGAATCTCTGTCGACCGCAGTGCCAACCACCGGTTCTGACGCTCTTATCGGCGATGCCGCCGGCAACGTGTGGGCAACCGGGGCCGCCACGGCCGCCTTCGATGCGTTCGACGATCCAGGGATCGCCCAGGTGATCGACGACGCACCGACTGTGCTGCCCGATCTCGTCAGTTCACCGGACGCGGCCCTGCAGCCGGGGCTCGACGTGCTTGCCGATGCCGGGGTGCCGGGCGTGGCGGGTGTCGACGACACGTCGCTGCAGTTCGATACACCTGTCATCGACGACCTGCCGGTCCATGAGCTGGCCGGCGACACCGGCTGGGACGACACACTAACCGAAGTGGCGGACCTGGATTCGAACGCTTCCGGGTTCGACGTCTTCTGATCGCCGAAATCAATGCGCGGCCCCACTGGGGCCGCGCATTTTTCGTATGCGTTGACCTGCAGGAATGTCGGAGTACGCTGACTATCGGCGTTTGCCGACGGTCACCCCCTAATCCCCTAATGGGGGATGCCTCCCTACCCCGGGATGCACTGGCAGAGGGAGGGGATTCGGCCCCGTTTCGGGGGGGTTCCCGGCTCCATAACGTATTCATCAGATCGCCGGACACCCGGTGACAGACCTCCACCAAGGACAACCCGAAAGGCACGGCCATGAACCTCATCGACTACATCCTCAACCTCTTCCGCAGCCCCGACCCCGATGTCGCCCGGCAGTTCGTCGCGAACCCGGTACAGGCGGCATCGACCGCCACCGGACAGGCTGTCTCCGCGGCCCAGCTGCAGACCGCCTACACCGCGGTTGCACCGGTAAGCGCGGCCTACGGCGGCGGCGACCCGATCGTGGGTATGCAGCGCGCCGTTGCCAACCACAATCACCTGGAGTTCGAGCCGAACCGCGTGCTCTCACCAGACACCGAGTTCGCGAGCCGCAACAACACCGAGTTCCTCAGCAACAACGACCCCCAGGTGCTGAGCCCGAACGCCGGCGAGAGCGTCCAGCAGGGCGGCGTCAACCTCGACTTCTCCGATATGACCTTCGGTGACCGCAACGAGGCCTCCGACGGCAGCGTCATCAACACCGGCAACGCCGGCGACATCGACGCCACCAACGTCAAGGGCGACGGCAACGTGGTCGGCGACGACAACGAGAACGTCAACACCGGCGACATCGAGGACTCCAACGTCAACATCGGCGAGGACAACGAGATCGACGACAGCGGTGACCAGACCGCGGGCGGCGACATCATCTCCGGCAACGAGGGACCGGTCATCAACGACGTCGACATGAGCGGCGGCAACGGTGGCGGCGCCGTCGGCGGCGACGGTGGCGGCGGCCTGATCGGTGTCGGCAACGACGGCGGCAACGCAGCCGGCGGGGCAGGCGGCAGCGGCGGCGGCATCGTCATCAACGACAACGACACCGAAACCACGAATGTCGACGGCAATCAGACCACCGTCGGAGACATCGACGGCGACGTGTCTGGCGGCATCTCCGGCGGGTCCAACAGCGAGGACAACTCGGTCGACAACTCGGTGGACAACTCGACGGACAACTCCGGCCAGGACAACTCGACGGACAACTCCGGCCAGGTCAACACCGACGTCGATGTCAGCACGAACGTCGACGCAGGCATCTTCTGACCTACCCACAACTGAATAACGCAGCTGGCGGGGACCGATACGGTCCCCGCCAGTCTGCTTTGGGGCGATAATCACAGCCCAACACTCGGAGGGCACGGGCATGGCCAACCTCGTCGACTACATGATCGGTCTGTTCAACAATCCGCAGGCGGCCCAGGCATTCGTCGCCGATCCCGACGCGGCTCTGGGCGCCGCGGGCATTGCCGACGTGTCCGACGCCCAGGTGCAGGCCGTCGCCGCCAGTGTCACGCCGTTGACACTGGGGCTGGGCGATCTCGACCCGGTGGCCGCCTTGCAGCGAGCAATTTCCGAGCACCACCACATCGAGCCCGCTCCCACCCCTGAAACTAGCGAAGCGAGCAGCTTCACGCAGACGTCGCAGGAGGCCGAGGGCCGGTTCAGTGTGGGGTTCGACGCGATCGGGACGGATCAGGCGCCCGGACCTGACGCAATGCCCGCGCAGGAAGCCGGCGACAGGTTCGGCGTGGGGTTCGACCCGATTGGGATGGATCAGCCGCCAGGGGCCGATGCGGCTCCGGTCGACGAGGTGCCCGCGGACACTGTGCTGTTGCCGTACTTCGAGGTCGATCTCGAAGAATCTGGCGAAGCGAGCAGCTTCACGCAGACGTCGCAGGAAGCCGACGACAGGTTCAGCGTGGGGTTCGACCCGATTGAGATGGACCAGCCGCCCGAGGCCGATGCGGCCCCAGTCGACGATGTGCCCGCGGACAGTTTGTTGTTGCCGTATTTCGAGGTCGATCTCGACGAATCCGGCGGATCGACTAGCCTCATGCCTCCGGACGGGGCCTGAAATAGGCGTTGGTCGACGCGCCTACCGTTGAGCAGAAACGGCAGGATAGGGACACGATGACACAACCGGCGAGTGATCCGCGCAAGGTCAAGGTGATCGTTGAGTTGATCGATCACACCAGCAAGATCGCCGATACCAATGATCGTGGTGATTTGGTGGAGCGGATGCGGGTGGCCAAGGAGCGCATCACTGATCCGCAGATTCGGGTGGTGATCGCCGGTCAGCTCAAGCAGGGCAAGAGTCAGTTGTTGAACTCGTTGCTCAACGTTCCTGTTGCGCGGGTTGGTGATGACGAGTCGACGGTGTTGGCCACGGTGGTCTCTTATGGCGAGCAGGCTTCGGCGCGGTTGGTGGTGGCTGGGCCCGATGGTGCTGAGCCGGAGTTGGTGGAGATTCCGCCTGCGGATTTGAAGAATGATTTGCGTCGTGCGCCGCAGGCTGGTGGGCGTGAGGTGTTGCGGGTGGAGGTGACTGCGGCCAGCCCGTTGCTCAAGGGTGGGTTGGCGTTTGTCGATACTCCCGGTGTTGGTGGGCATGGTCAGCCGCATCTGTCGGCCACGTTGGGGTTGTTGCCTGATGCCGATGCGATGTTGATGGTCAGTGATACCAGTCAGGAGTTCACCGAGCCGGAGATGAGGTTTATTCGGCAGGCACTCGAAATCTGCCCGGTCGCAGTCATTCTCGCCACCAAAACCGATCTGTATCCGCATTGGCGGCAGATCGTTGAGGCCAACGGGGAGCATTTGCGCCGAGCCGGCATACCGATTCCGGTGACCCCCGTTTCAGCGATGTTGCGTAGCCACGCGATTCAGCTGAACGACAAGGAGCTCAACGAGGAGTCGAACTTCCCGGCCCTGGTGAAGTTCCTCAGCGATAAGGTGTTGTCCCGTGAGAATGACCGGGTGCGTGATCATGTGGTGGCCGAGGTGCGTTCGGCTGCTGAGCATTTGACGATGGCGGTCGATTCGGAGTTGTCGGCGCTCAATGATCCGGAGGCGCGTGGCCGGTTGACTGCGGATTTGGAGCGGCGCAAGGAGGAGGCGCAGGAGGCGTTGCAGCACACGGCGTTGTGGCAGCAGGTGCTCAACGATGGGATCAGCGATCTGACGTCGGATGTGGATCATGATCTGCGTAACCGGTTCCGGGTGATCACCCAGCACACCGAGAAGGTGATCGATGAGTGCGATCCGACGCATCACTGGGCTGAGATCGGCACCGAGTTGGAGAATGCGGTCGCCACCGCGGTGGGGGATAACTTCGTGTGGGCGTATCAGCGGGCCGAGGTGTTGGCTGCCGAGGTGGCCCGCACGTTTGTCGAGGCCGGGTTGGAAGCGGTCAAGATGCCTGAGATCAGCGCCCGCGATATGGGGGCGGGCTTCACCGAGTTCAAATCACTGGCCCACCTCGAAGCCAAACCGATCAAGGTCGGAGACCGTGCGGTGTCGGGGCTTCGTGGATCCTTCGGCGGCGTGCTGATGTTCGGCATGCTGACCTCCTTCGCAGGGCTCGGCATGCTCAATCCTCTCTCGCTCGGCGCCGGTGCCCTGTTGGGCCGCAAGGCCTATAAGGAAGAGATGGAAGGCAAGATGGCGCGGATCCGCAACGACGCGAAGATGAATGTGCGGCGCTTCGTCGACGATGTGCAGTTCGTGGTCAGCAAGGAATCACGCGACCGGCTCAAGGGCATCCAGCGACAGCTGCGCGATCACTACCGCGGCATCGCCAATCAGACCACCCGCTCGCTCAACGAATCGCTGCAGGCCACGTTGACCGCGGCCAAACTCGAAGAGAACGAGCGCAATACCCGCATCCGCGAACTCGAGCGTCAGCTCAACATCCTCAAACAGGTCACCGACCACGCGGTGAAACTTTCGACGCCCGCGGCGGCGCCGGCCGCCAGCTAGGTCCACTCACAGCCGTCTGCCAGCTCGCGGTTTTACATTTTGCGCGTGGCGCAACCGAGTGATCCGCGCAAGGTCAAGGTGATCGTTGAGTTGATCGATCACACCAGCAAGATCGCCGATACCAATGATCGTGGTGATTTGGTGGAGCGGATGCAGGTGGCCAAGGAGCGCATCACTGATCCGCAGATTCGGGTGGTGATTGCCGGTCAGCTCAAGCAGGGTAAGAGTCAGTTGTTGAACTCGTTGCTCAATGTTCCGGTGGCGCGGGTGGGTGATGACGAGTCGACGGTGTTGGCCACGGTGGTCTCTTATGGCGAGCAGGCTTCGGCGCGGTTGGTGGTGGCTGGGTCCGATGGTGCTGAGCCGGAGTTGGTGGAGATTCCGCCTGCGGATTTGAAGAATGATTTGCGTCGTGCGCCGCAGGCCGGTGGGCGTGAGGTGTTGCGGGTGGAGGTGACTGCGGCCAGTCCGTTGCTCAAGGGTGGGTTGGCGTTTGTCGATACTCCCGGTGTTGGTGGGCATGGTCAGCCGCATTTGTCGGCGACGTTGGGGTTGTTGCCTGATGCCGATGCGATGTTGATGGTCAGTGATACCAGTCAGGAGTTCACTGAGCCGGAGATGCGGTTTATTCGGCAGGCGCTCGAAATCTGCCCGGTCGCAGTCATTCTCGCCACCAAAACCGATCTGTATCCGCATTGGCGGCAGATCGTTGAGGCCAATGGGGAGCATTTGCGCCGAGCCGGCATATCGATTCCGGTGACCCCCGTTTCAGCGATGTTGCGTAGCCACGCGATACAGCTCAACGACAAGGAACTCAACGAGGAGTCGAACTTCCCGGCCCTGGTGAAGTTCCTCAGCGAGAAGGTGTTGTCCCGCGAAAATGACCGGGTGCGTGATCACGTGGTGGCCGAGGTGCGTTCGGCTGCTGAGCATTTGACGATGGCGGTCGATTCGGAGTTGTCGGCGCTCAATGATCCGGAGGCGCGTGGCCGGTTGACTGCGGATTTGGAGCGGCGCAAGGAGGAGGCCGCAGGAGGCGTTGCAGCATACGGCGTTGTGGCAGCAGGTGCTCAACGATGGGATCAGCGATCTGACGTCGGATGTGGATCATGATTTGCGTAATCGGTTCCGGGTGATCACTCAGTACACCGAGAAGGTGATCGATGAGTGCGATCCGACGCATCACTGGGCTGAGATCGGCGCCGAGTTGGAGAATGCGGTGGCCACCGCGGTGGGGGATAACTTCGTGTGGGCGTATCAGCGGGCCGAGGTGTTGGCTGCCGAGGTGGCCCGCACGTTTGTCGAGGCCGGGTTGGAAGCGGTCAAGATGCCCGAGATCAGCGCCCGCGATATGGGGGCGGGCTTCACCGATCTCAAATCGCTGGCCAAGCTCGAAGCCCAACCAATCGAGGTCGGGCACAATGCGGTCATCACCGGCCTGCGCGGCTCCTATGGCGGCGTGCTGATGTTCGGCATGCTGACCTCCTTCGCCGGCCTCGGCATGATCAACCCGCTGTCGCGTCGGTGCCGGTGCCTTGTTGGGGCGCAAGGCCTATAAAGAGGACCTCGCCAAGGCCGGATGGCGCGGATCCGCGGCGACGCGAAGATGAATGTGCGGCGCTTCGTCGACGATGTGCAGTTCGTGGTCAGCAAGGAATCACGCGACCGGCTCAAGGGCATCCAGCGACAGCTGCGCGATCACTACCGCGGCATCGCCAATCAGACCACCCGCTCGCTCAACGAATCGCTGCAGGCCACGTTGACCGCGGCCAAACTCGAAGAGAACGAGCGCAATACCCGCATCCGCGAACTCGAGCGTCAGCTCAACATCCTCAAACAGGTCACCGACCACGCGGTGAAACTTTCGACGCCCGCGGCGGCGCCGGCCGCCAGCTAGGTCCACTCAACGCTCAGCCGCTTATTGCCGAGCGGCCAGTTGTGACACGCGTTTTCGTGTTCGCCGTGTCATAGGTGGCCACTCGGCCCACCCCCTAGTCGCGGGCGTCGAACCCCCAATCCCCGGCGTAGGGGTGGGGGTCTTGCCCCGATGTTGGACGTGGTTCTGCGGCTTACAGTTTGCTCACAGAATTCAAAGGAGACCGCGATGTCGCTTATCGACTTCACCGCATCCTTGTTCAGAGATCAGCGGCTCGCAGACGCCTTCAACGACAATCCGGTGCGGGCACTCCTCGACGCGGGTCTTCCCGATGTCACGCCCGCGGACGTCCAGGCTCTGCTGCCGACGGTGGCCGAATCGATGCCCCCTGACCACCCGCTCCAGTCGCTGGTGCGCCCGGCGGGGACGTCGCCGATCGTCGAGCCGCAGCCCGACGGCTCGGTCACCGATGTCGGCATCGACACCACGATCGTCCACGAGGACGAGGGCTACGACGTCGGCGGTTCGGATCCGCGGGTGACCACGACCGCTGAGGATTTCGGCGGCGCGGACACCGGCTGGACCCCGTACGAGGAGGCGATGGACTGGACCATCCAACCCGCTGTCCTGCCGACGACGTCCCCCGAACCGGCGATCGAAACCTTGCCTGAGCCCCCGATCGATGACCCGAATCTGGTGATCTGCCCGTTAGAGGAGCCCGAGGTCAGCTACGAGCAATACGAGCAATCGGACACGTACTCGGCCGACCAATCCAGCTATGAGTCCACATCCGCCACCGAATCCTCGGCCGGCCCGGAGTACATCAGCTAGATCCAAGCTCGTGAGAGGAGACCACCATGTCGATCCTCGATTTCACGACCGGCCTGTTCCGCGAACCGGCCAGCCTCCAATCGTTCGTCGACGACCCAGAGCAAGCGCTCCGGGACGCCGGCCTACCCGACGCCACACCCGAGCAGGTTCACGATCTGATTCCGGTGGTTGCCGAGTCGATGCCCGCCGACCATCCATTGCAGGCGGTCCTGCACGCCCCGGATCCCGTTGCCGCACTGCTCGACCTCGACATCGCACAGCTGACCGCGGCCCTGCGTGAGCACGGTCGGGCCGATGTCCCTGACAAGAGCATGGCCGAGCCCGACACCGACCAGGTGATCTCGGTCGCCGACATCGAATGCACGCCGATCGATGCCGACGACATCGTGGACTCGGCCAAGGCGCTCGACGGCGTCGTCGATGACCCGCTGACCCAGGAGATCGAAGGCGATCTCGAGGCCGCGCCCGACGACTATCACGCGCTGCCCGTGGAAGATCTCGCCGACGCCGATTTCAGCCCGGCGGCTTGGGGCAAGGAGATCGATTGACCTAGTGGTGCCTAAGCTAGATTCTCCGGCCTATTGCCGAGCGGGAGGACAGCCGAGGTAGCGCGAGGATGAGCACGAGCGATCAGGTGCGCGCGATCCTGGGCGGAACCATCCAGGCTTATCGGGCCGATCCGGCGTACGCCAACCGCCCCGACGTCCATAACGAGCTGGAGCGGATCGGCCGTCGACTCAATCAGCCGATCCGTATCGCGCTGGCGGGCACGCTCAAGGCTGGCAAGTCCACGCTCGTGAATGCGCTTGTGGGCGAGGACATCGCCCCCACCGACGCCACCGAGGCCACGCGCATCGTCACGTGGTTCCGGCACGGTTCCACCCCGAAGGTGACGGCCAACCACCGCGGCGGCAGGCGGTCGAACGTGCCGATCGCCCGCAACGGCGGCCTGACATTCGATTTCGCCAGCCTCGACCCCGAGGACGTCGTCGACCTCGACGTGGAATGGCCCGCTGCCGAGCTGATCGACACCACGATCATCGACACCCCTGGCACATCGTCGCTGTCGCGGGACGTCTCCGAACGCACGCTGCGGCTGCTGGTGCCCGAGGACGGCGCGCCGCGGGTCGATGCGGTGGTGTTCCTGCTGCGCACGCTCAACGCGGCCGATATCGCCTTGCTCAAGCAGATCGGTGAGCTGGTCGGCGGGTCGGCTGGCGCGCTCGGGGTCATCGGGGTCGCCTCGAGGGCCGACGAGATCGGCGCGGGCCGCATCGACGCCATGCTCTCGGCGAAGGACGTGGCCACGCGGTTCACCTCCGAGATGGACAAGACCGGGATCTGCCAGGCGGTGGTGCCGGTGTCCGGTCTGCTCGCGTTGACCGCTCGTACGCTGCGCCAAAGCGAGTTCGTCGCGTTGGAGAAGCTCGCAGGCGTCGACGCCACCGAGCTGACCAAGGCGATGTTGTCGGTGGATCGCTTCGCGCGCGAAGACAGCTCGCTTCCCGTCGACGCCGCCACCCGCACCGCGCTCCTGCATCGCTTCGGCATGTTCGGCGTGCGGATTTCGATCGCGGTATTGCGTGCCGGCGTGACCGATTCGGTCGCTCTTGCCGACGAGCTGCTGGAGCGCAGCGGCCTGGTGGCGCTGCGCGACGTCATCGATCAGCAGTTCGCCCAGCGCTCGGATCTGCTTAAGTCGCACACCGCACTGCTGTCGCTGCGGCGGTTCGTGCAGAACAACCCGATCTACGCGACGCCCTACATCATCGCCGACATCGACCCGCTGATCGCCGACACGCACGCCTTCGAGGAGCTGCGGCTGCTCAGCCAATTACGTTCCCGCGCAACGACGTTGAACGAGGACGAGATAGCGTCGCTGCGTCGGATCATCGGTGGTTCGGGCACCGACGCGGCGAGCAGGCTTGGCCTGCAACCCGATGCTCCGTACGACGGGCCACGGGCCGCGTTCGCCGCTGCCCAGCGGTGGCGGCGCCGCTCCGAACATCCCCTCAACGACCCGTTCACCACTCGCGCCTGCCGGGCCGCGGTGCGCAGCGCCGAGGCGTTGGTCGCCGAATACGCCGCGCGCGGCCGCTAGTCGACTGCTCAGCGCCGAGCGTGGACTTATGTCACGCCGCAGGCACTTTCGCGTGTATCAAGTCCACACTCGGCGGGTCAGGCGCTAGCCGCCGGGCGGCACCGTGACCGTCTCGGTCACGGTGCTGGTGCTGACGCTGGTTGTCGGCGACGTGGTGGTCGTCGTGGTCGTCGTGGTGGTGGTCGGCTCGGTTGTCGTGGTCGTCGTGGTGGTGGTCGTTGACTCCGTGGTGGTGGTGGTCGTGGTCGGTTCAGTCGTCGTCGGTGCCGTTGTCGCGGTGGTCGTCGTGCGCGGTGGGGCCGACGTCGGGGTGATCGGGGTGAGCGACGGGGGCGGGGTCTCCGACGGCGAGCCTGAGATGAGGCTGGCCAGTCCCCACACGATCAGCGCGACCAGCACGGCGCCGATCGCGCCGAACGCGACCAAGGCTGCGGGCTTGCGGTACCAATCCGCCTCGGCTTCGGAGGGAGGCTCCTGCGGCGGCTCGCCGGGACCGCCGTAGTTGCCGTAATTGCTGTAGACGGTCGGGTCGTCGTCGGGATAGTCAGGATTGCCTGGAGGACCGTTGCGCGCCACGGGCACCGATAGTAGGCGCTCAGGGTTGTGGATAAAGCGTGCGTGTCACATTCGTCCGTGGGCGGCGCGTCGTCCGGGTCTCGCCGTCGTCTTCGGCGTCGGACTCCCGCGTTCGCGGCGGGATCCTCTCGCCGCTCGTGGTCTCAGTGGACGACGGTGTCGTTGACGACGGCCCGTTGATGTCGGTGGTCATCGGGGGGCTGGTGCTGGTGATGGTCTGCGTGGTGGTGGTCGAACTCGATGTGCTGGTGGCGGTCGCCGAGAACGACGGTTCGACGTAATACAGCGGAGCCTGTGGGGCCTCGTTGAATTGGCGTGCCACGTAGCTCACGGCGAATACCAGGATCCCGATCACCAGCACACCGAGGACGCTGGCGCCGATGACCTCAGGGGTGCGGTTGTACCAAGGCGTCTCCGACGGCGCGTCTTGCTCGTCGTCGTCCTCGTCGGAGTTCCGGCCGGTCACGGCCACTGATAGTAGCCGCGAGGCCTCGCCAGACGCGGGTCAGCCGAGCGCGGGAATCACCTGGTTGGCGAAGAACTCCAGGTGATCGAGATCGGACATATCGAGAAGCTGCAGGTAGACACGCTGCACGCCGGCATCGGTGTACGCGCGGAGCTTGGTCGCTATCTCGTCGGGAGTGCCGACCAGTGGGGAATTGCTGCGCAATTCGTCGACCTCGCGACCGATCGCGGCCGCGCGCCGCGCGATTTCTGCATCGTCGCGGCCCGCGCACACCACGAAGGCAGCCGAGTAGGTCAGCGAATCCGCCGACCGTCCGGCGTCGGCCAAAACGGCGGCGACACGCTCGATCTGGGT
The DNA here is from genome assembly GCA_963711755.1 of uncultured Actinomycetota bacterium. Classification (GTDB taxonomy): domain Bacteria; phylum Actinomycetota; class Actinomycetes; order Mycobacteriales; family Mycobacteriaceae; genus Mycobacterium. The sequence goes on along the minus strand of CAVQFK010000021.1, from coordinate 261,234 downwards.
GCTCGCCACCTCCAGCGGTGCGAACGGCACGTTGAACTCCGCTGCGAACGCCGCCGCGAGAGCCGGTGTGCGCTTGGCCCCTGCACCTCCGATGATGATCGGCGGATGCGGTGTCTGAGCAGGTTTGGGCAGTGCCGGTGAATCGGTGATCGTGTAGTGGGTTCCCGCGTAGTTGAACGTCTCGCCCACCGGTGTGGTCCACAGCCCGGTGATGATGTCCAGCTGCTCGGTCAGCCGGTCAAATCGTTCACCCAGCGGCGGGAAGGGGATCGCGTACGCCTGGTGCTCGGCCTCGAACCAGCCCGCTCCGATGCCCAATTCCACACGGCCGCCGCTCATTTCGTCGACCTGGGCGACCGAGATCGCCAGTGGTCCCGGATAGCGGAAAGTGGCCGAGGTGACCATCGTGCCGAGCCTTATCGACGACGTTTCGCGGGCGATGCCGGCCAGTGTCACCCACGAGTCGGTCGGGCCTGGCAGTCCGTCGCCGCTCATCGCGACATAGTGATCGGAACGAAAGAATGCCGAGTAGCCCAGCGACTCAGCGGCCCTCGCGACGGCGAGTTGGTCGGCGTAGGCGGCGCCCTGTTGAGGCTCGACGAAGACCCTGAAATCCCACTGCGAATTCACGGCGCCAGCCTAGACGCGTGTCAGAGCGGGCGTCGGGCGGCGCGGACCGCTTCGACGGTGTCGGCGTCCCCGTCGAACGTGAGCTGCACGACGTCGCGCCCGGAGATGAACAGCAGCAGCTCTGTCTCGTCACCGGTCACGGTCAGGTCCTTGCCCTTGCCGGTCGTCAGCACCGTCTTGCCCTCCGGGGTGCGCAGCGACACCCGCGCCGGCGCTGCGCGCAGGGTCAGCCGCGCCATGACGGACAGCGGCCGGGTCAGTGCGCGGGCGGTGTCGTCGTCGAGTGTCCTTGGTTCCCAAGTGGATTGGGCGCGACGGACATCCTCGTGGTGGATGAACATCTCGCCCATGTTGGCAACGGCATCGAAGAGCTTGAACGGTGACAGCAGCGGCGGGCCGGTGGCGATCTTGTCCAGCAGGTCGTCCCAGTCGCTGGATTGCGCGACCTGACGCTGCACCTTGTCCGTATAGCCGGCAAGGAACGGGATCGCGATACCCGGCGCGGCGTCCAGCCGCCCCTCCCTGACCACGAGATGGGCGGCAAGGTCGCGGGTCGTCCAGTCCCCGCAGAGCGTCGGGGCGTCAGGCCCCACGGCGCGCATCGTTTCCACAAGGGCTGCACGTTCACGCTGGGCCGCGGTCATGCCCAACCCTACTCAGTAAGCGTCGACCTTTTCGATGCTGACGAACATGCCGTGGCCGGTCCGGTCGTTGGTGAACCGGGTGCCGTCCTCGGCGGCGACGATGGTCCAGCCGACCGCGCGGTAGGTCCGGTAGTCGAGCGTGACCACCGGAATGTCGCCGAGATTGCCGACGATCCACTCCACGGCTCCGTCGGCGGTGAGCCGAACGCCGTTGGTGCGCACCCCATCCCGCATCGGTGAGCTGGTGAACTGGGCCTCGCAGCCGACCTCGTCCTCGTTGAGTTGGCAGCGGGTCTGGCCCGATCTCGTCTCGATGAACACGTAACCGTTCTCGGGTGCCAAGACCTCGGCGCCAGGCGCGGGCGGTGCCGTGGTGCTCGGTGAGGGCGGCGCAGCCGTCGGACGGGTGGGCCTGCTGGTCGGGAAGCTGGGCTCGGTCGGCGACTCCGAACTGGTCACCGGCGTGCCAGAGGTGCCGGATTGGCACCCCGCGAGCAGCGCGCCCACCGCGAGCAGACCAGCGAGGACCAACCGGGCCGTCATCCCGCCAAGGTTACTCAGCGAGTGACGCGAGTTACTGCAGTGACGCGCCCGCCATCACCGCGTAGCCGTCCGCCAAGCCGCGCAGCTGCCCGGCGCCATTGCCCGTGAACGACGAACCATGCATCACCGCAAGCGTTGTCGGCTTCAGCTCGGCGAGCTGCGCCAGCGTCGGTTGCAGGTTGGTGGTCAGCCCCGTCGCGTGGAAGAAACCCTCGGCTTCCAGCGCCGGCTCGACGATGTCGGACTCGGTCAGCGCGGGGCACCGTCCGACATGGGTGAGCAGGTCCCCGGCCAGCAGTGTCGACGTGGTCTCGTCGAACCACACCCCGGCCTCCCAGTTGTGCGGCACGTGCGGGGTCGGGATGAATCGCAGCCGGTGCCCGCCGGTGTCCAGTGGCTCGTCACCCACTGCGACCGGAGGCCGATCGCACATATCGGTCAGGGACAGCATCACGGCAAGGGGGCCCTGGACGACTTCGGCGTTGGGTGCCGCCTCGAGGAGCAGGTTCATCGCGCCGCACTCGTCGGCCTCGAGATGCCCGAAGGAGATCCACCGCAGCTTCTCCAGCGGCATGACCCGGTTGATGGCCTCCGACACCAGCGGAAAGAGCTGGCGCATGCCGGTGTGGAAGAGGAACGGCTCGTCCCCGGTGAGCAGGAACTGGTTGAACGTGAAGCCGTGCTCGGTGATGCCAGGAATCCACGTGGACAGTCGATAGATGCCCACCCCGATTTCGTCGACTTGGGTGTCCATTCATCCATCGTGCGCCTGTTGGATGAACCAGTCGACGATGCCGGGCATGTGCTGCTCGAAATCGCCGGGATGGGAGAAGTTGAGCATTCCGGCGCGGGCCGCGCTGCGGTTCTCGAAATCGTGGGTCATTCCACTGGGGATGAGGACGAATGCCCCCTTGTGAGCATCGACCCAGTGGTCGCCGACGAGCACCGACATCGTGCCGTCGATGACGTAGAAGACGTCGTCCTCGGGATGGCTGTGGGGGCCGGGGCCGGTGGTGTGCGGTTCCAACCACCACTCCGAGATCGAGTACCCGCCTGCCGTCTCCGTGCCGTCCGCCTTGAACACGGCCACGATCCGGCCCATGTCGTAGCGCCTGCCGTCGTCGGGGCCGAGCATCACGGGCGCTCGCTCGCTCATCACGGTCCGACCGTACGAAACTTCGCAGTGTCCCGTCTTGGACGAAATTGCACCCCACGCAATGATGGACGGCATGAGCACCGCAGTGGTGGTTGGCAGCGGGCCCAACGGGCTCGCGGCCGCTGTCGCGCTCGCGAAGGCGGGCGTGCAGGTGACGGTGCTGGAAGCGGCCGACGAGGCCGGCGGTGGCACCCGCTCCAGTGCGGCCATCCTGCCGGGCCTGCTCCATGACCACTGCTCGGCGTTTCATCCGATGGCTGTCGGGTCCGCCTTCCTGAACGGCCTCGGTCTCGACCGCTACGGGCTGCGCTGGTGCTGGCCCGAGATCGACTGTGCACATCCGCTCGACGGCGGCGATGCGGGCGTGCTGAAGCGCTCGCTCGACGACACCGTCGCCGGGCTCGGCGTCGACGGGCCCCGGTGGCGCGCGGCCTTCGGTGCACCCTCGGCACGGTTCGACGCGCTTGCCGAGGACATCATGGGGCCGTTGCTCCGAGTGCCACGACATCCGTTGGCGCTGGCCAGGTTTGGCCTGCCTTCCGTTCTTCCTGCCTCGACGTTCGCCAAACTCTTCCGCACCGAGCGGGCGCGCGCGCTGTTCGGCGGCGTTGCGGCGCACACGTTTCGCCCATTGCACTACCCGATGAGCTCGGCCATCGGGCTTGGCATCATCACCGCAGGCCATCGGCATGGCTGGCCGGTCGCGGCAGGCGGGTCGCAGGCGATCGCCAACGCGCTGGTGTCGCTGCTCGGCGAGCTCGGCGGCAAGATCGAGACCGGTGTCCGCATCGAGTCGGCGGCACAGTTACCGCGCGCGGACGTGGCGATGTTCGACCTGGCTCCCGACGCTGTGGCCCGTATCCTCGGCGATCGGCTGAGCGCCCGGGTTTCGCGCGGGCTTCGGCGATTCCGCTACGGCCCAGGCGCATTCAAGGTCGACTTCGCGGTCGAGGGCGGCGTGCCCTGGACCAATCCGGACGCGCACAAGGCGGGCACCGTGCACATCGGTGGCACCTACGCCGAACTTGCCGCGACCGAGCGGGACATCCACGCCGGGCGGATGCCGGACCGCCCGTTTGTGCTCGTCGGTCAGCAATATCTCGCGGATCCGGCGCGGTCGGTCGGCGACACTCATCCGATCTGGACGTATGCCCATGTCCCGCATGGTTATTCGGGTGACGCGACCGAGGCGATTGTCGCTCAGGTCGAGCGGTTCGCCCCTGGCTTCCGGGCCCGCGTCGTCGGGATGGCGGTGCGTTCGACGACCCAGATGGCGGTCTACAACCCCAACTACGTCGGCGGCGACATCGTCACGGGCGCCAAGGACATCCGTCAGCTGGTGTTCGGGCCGCGCACCACGCTGAACCCGTACCGGCTCGGCATTCCTGGCCACTACATCTGCTCGGCGGCAACCCCTCCTGGCCCTGGTGCGCACGGCATGTGCGGGGCCAACGCCGCCGCAGATGCGCTCAAACACCTGAGAATTAGCGCGTGACGGATGCCCTTTTCGCCGGCACTGCCTGGCACTACGCGCGATTCCGGCCCGGCTATCCGAACACGTTCTTCTCGACCTCGGTTGTGGTACCGGCCAGCTGACCCTCCGGCTCGCAGGGCACGTCGCGACAGCGATCGGCATCGATCCCGAACCCGAGTTGCTGACCGAAGCGGCCCGCCAAGCAGAGGCGGCCGGCGTCGGCAATGTCACTTGGGCCCAAGGCAGTTCGGCAGACCTGCCTGGGGAGTTCGGACACTTCGATCTGGTGACCATGGGCCGCTCGTTCCACTGGATGGACCGCGAGCAAGTCCTAACAGCTCTCGATGGCATGGTCGGCAACGACGGCGGTCTGGTGATCGCGAACGACAGTTGTCTCGTCCGGTCCGCGACGGCCTGGCAGCAGGCCATCGCAGACATTCAGCAGCGGTTCCTGTCGCCTGACTGACAGACCGGCATCCCGACGTTCGCCGACGGCCACGAGTCTCGCGCGGAAGTATTGGCGCGCTCTGCATTCCGGCACGTGCAACAGCGGGCCTACGAATTCGCCCGGACATGGACGGTCGAGCAGGCAATCGGGTACCTCTACTCGACCTCGATGCCCCTTCGTCGGCTATCGGCAGCAGGCGGGCAGCATTCGAAGAAGAAGTCACCGACACATTGCTCGCGATCGACCCGGCGGGACGATTCAGCGAACCCGTCACCCTGGAAGTGCTGACGGCCACCAAGCGATAGTTCAGGCGCCGTAGAACGCCGCGCCCTGATCGCTTCCTCGAAGTGGCCCGTGTCGAGCCATTTTGTCTCGCCCACAACCGCGGGCTGGACAAGAAGGAACGTTTCTGCAAATATGGCCGTGACCCCGATCACAAGCTGTCGCTAGGAGCCGTACCATTGAAGAAACGTTCCTGCACCCAGATATCAAGCAAGCCATGAACCCAAAGACTGAGGATCGCCCGAAGGCCGCCGCCGCGGACATCGGCACGTCGGTCAAGGCCACCGTGGAGCACCTTGGAATCGACCGGGTACCGCCTGAACAGAGAACCTCGACGGCGACCGATCAGTTCTGGATCTGGGCCGGCGCCAACCTGGCGCCGATCAACTGGGTGCTTGGCAGCCTCGGGCTGAGTCTTGGACTGAGCTTGACCGAAACGATCGTCGTCCTGATCGTCGGGAATCTGGCAGGCTCCGCGCTGTTCGCGCTGTTCTGCTTGATGGGCCAGCGCACCGGCGTCAACGCCATGGTCCTCGCGCGACTGACTATGGGTCGCAGGGGCAGCTACCTGGTCACTGCCGTGATGGTGCTCTTGCCGATGGGGTGGGTGGGTGTCAACACCTGGGTGGTGCTCGACCTGGCCGTCGCCGCCGTCGAGCGGATGGGCATCGATGCAAGCGCAGGCCCTGTTCGGTACAGCATCGCGGGGGTCATCGTCCTGATCCAGATCGTCATCACCGCATGGGGATTCAACGCCATCCGGTTGTTCGAACGATGGACGATGCCAATCGTGCTGGCCGTGATGGTGGTGATGACGATCGTGTCGGGCCTGCACGTCGACGCCAGCTTCGCCCCAAGTGCGTTGAGCACAGCGGAGAAGCTTTCGGCGGCCAGCACAGTGATGACCGCGATCGGGATCGGTTGGGGTATCACCTGGTTCGTCTACGCCGCCGACTACACGCGTTTCACCCGCCCGGAGGTTTCGGGCCGCCGCCTGTTCTTCATCACGTTCGCAGGCATGTTCGTTCCCGTTGTGTGGCTGGGAATCCTCGGCGCCTATATCGCGTCCGCCGGGGGCGGGGCCGATCCTGCGCAACTCGTCATCACCGCGTTCGGCGCGCTTGCGCTGCCAGTGCTGCTGTTGATCCTGCACGGACCGATAGCCACCAACATCGTGGTGATGTACTCCTCGGTCCTTGCAGTGCTCTCGCTGGACCTGAAGGCAACGCAATGGAAGATCGCGCTTGGCGGCGGGGTGGTCAGCTCGATCATGCTGTGGGCCTTCCTGCACTCGGAGAGCTTCGCCGCCTCGGCGTCGGCATGGATGTCCGTTCTGGTGGTGTGGATTTCGCCTTGGGCGGCCATCACGCTGATTGACTTCTTCGTGCTGCGTCGCGGTCACGTCGACACCGACGAGCTCTACCGCACCCCATCCGCTCGGTGGACCGAGGACGTCAACTGGACGGCCATGGGCTGCTTCGCTTTTGGCCTGCTGGCCGGCGTCCTGTTCATGACCACCGCGATCGAAGGGTTACAGGGCCCACTGGCCGTGGCACTCGGGCACATCGATCTGTCGTGGCTCATCAGCTCGCTCGCCGCGGGCATCCCCTACTACCTGCTCAACCGTCACCACTAGAAGAGAAGGAACTCTCATGTTCAACTGGTCCACCGTCGACGTCGATCGACTGCGCGCCGACCGCCGCCACGCGGTCGCTGACCTGATGAAGCAAAACGGTCTGTCGCACCTGCTGCTCACCGGCTTCGACCACATCCGCTACGCCACCGACTACCGCACACAGATCATCGCCGAGGCGTTCGACTGGTTCGCTGCTGTCGTCGATCAGGACGGCAACGCCGAGATCTTCACGCCATGGATCGACAGAACCCATGACAACCCCATCGGCGATCTGCCGTGGATCAAGAAGATCCATGCAATGCCGTCCTGGGCGCCGATCGTCGGACATCCCGAAACATGGACGAAGGGATTGGCCGGCGCGCTCGGAGGAGCCAGGAAGGTGGGGATCGAGTTGATCGATCCCGGTGTGCTGCGTCAGCTCGAGGCGTCACTGCCCGGCAGTGAATTCGTGCCGATCGGGCGTGAACTCTACGATGTGCGGATCCGCAAGACTTCCGACGAAATCCGGCTGCTCGAGGACGCCAGCATAGTGAATTCGCTTGGCGCAGAGGCGGGATTCAAGGCGGCCGAGGCGGGGATGACCGATCACGACATTCTTGCCGCGGTAATGGGCACGCTGCAGGCAAGTGGTCCGGAGTTTCTGAGCCACTCGTTGTGCAACCACCGTCGCGGTGACGGCGGCTGGTTCGCAGAAGGCACGGTGCTCGCTGAGGGCGACCCGTACTTCTTCGATATCGGTGTGTACGGCCGGCACGGCTATGCCTCGGACATCGCGCGCACCGGCTTCGTTGGCGGCGATACCCGGATGGAAGTCAAGAAGGTCTACGCCAAGCTGCTTAAGGCGCATGAGATCGGTGCCGAAGCCGCCAAACCCGGTGTCCGCGCATCGCAGGTCGATGATGCCGTCAACGAGTACCTGCGCTCGGAAGGCCTGCCCATCACTCCCTACTCCATGGGACACGGTGTCGGCCTTCGTGCCTGCGAGCTACCCACCATCTACCGGGGATCGCTGATGGATCGCGATCAGGTACTCGTGGAGAACAGCGTCATCTCGTTGGAGCCCGAGACCGGCCTTGAGATTGACGGCGAGTTCCTTCTGCTCAAAGTCGAAGACAACTACGTCGTCGAGCATGACGGAGTACGCCGCCTCTCCCCGGCGGGTTACGGGCTCAACTTCTGACGTTGGGAGCTTGCCCGTGGCACAAGGCGGCCTGGCACAACGCGATTCGGCGACGCGGTCCCGCTCTCGATGCGAACGATGAGCATATCGACGGCCAGGCCGCCCATCTCATCCGGAGCGAGATCGATAGCGGTGATCGGCACTCGCGAGTGCGTGATCATCGCGCTGTCGCCGAGGCTGGCGACCATGACGTCGTCGGGCACGGACCACCCGAGTTCGTTGACCGCCGTTGTCACACCCAATGCCAGGTGATCCAGTGTGGCCAGTACCGCGTCGGGCCGGGCATTGCTCGAGAGGAGCTTCTTGGCGGCGTGCCTGCCGGAGGCCTCGGTGATGCCCTCATCGACGTAGGCGACACGCGATGCGCAGCCGTGCGATTCGCACCACGCCTTGTACTGCTCGACGGTGTCCTGAACGTAAGGCGTTGCGGGATCGCTCGTTAGGAGCGCTGGCCGCCGCGCCCCTGCCGCCTGGAAATGGTCAAGGGTTGCGGGGATGATCGTCGGATAGTCGTTGTCCACCCACGGGTGGCCGTCCGCATTTCGTCCGATCGTGACGATCGGGGTGCCGTCCCGGCGGGCCTGCGCAAGCAGGTCGTTGTCCTCGGTGGGGTCGACGACGATCGCGCCGTCGTAGGACAAGTTGGGCGGCACCGACTTTGGTGAGAGAGCTAGAGCATATCCCTGCGTTGAGGCCTGAATGGCTGCTGCGGTCATGATGTTGACGAAGAAGTCGATGCTCCACAGCGAAGACGTCTGAGTGCCCGGCGCGGCAACCGACATCAGTAGCAGCCCGGTCCGCGAGCCGACCAGGCTGCGGGCCGCCGCACTAGGGCGGTAGCCGAGTTCGGCGGCGATATCGCGTACCCGCTGTCGAGTCTCGGCGGGCAATCTTCCGTTGCCCGACAGGGAGTCCGATACGGTGGTCACCGAAACGCCTGCGGCGCGGGCGATGTCCTTGATGGTGACCCTCCGACCTGAGGGAGCTACTCGGGCCAACGTGTCACCGCCGCTTGCACTACGTCCCGGCGGTCGGCCCGAGCGCCGGTAGTCAGCATCCGCACGATCTGCGTGTGTGCGTAGTCCCAAGCGGAGGTGTCGCGCACGCCGGCATCGGCAAGTGCCGAATGGGCGGCGTCCAGATAGCCCCCGATGGCGTCCATCGCATGGTTCACCGCGTCGTCTTGTGCTGCAAGGGTATTGAGTTCATCTGCGCTGGTTGCCTCGAGGGTTGTCCCGGTGACCGCTAAGGCGTGCCAGGCGCCAAGGGACACCACACTCCTGGAGGTATCGGTCCCGACGGTCTTCCCGAGCGCGGCCGGATCACCGATGTGGTCAAGCAGGTCGTCGGCCACCTGGAACGCCATCCCGACGCCGTGTCCGAAGCGGGCGAGCTGAGCCGACTGCTGGTCGTCGGCGTCCTGGCTCAGGGCCGCCATCTCGCACGTCGCCGCCATCAAAGCAGCGGTCTTCATTGCGATGTACTGCACATGGGTGGCGCGGGAGCTAGTGGCAGGCAGTCCAGGCTCCATCAGTTGGCCTTCCCACAGGGACTCGAGCGCCCCCGCGAATGTGCGCGCGCAGGCAGGCCCGAGACGGGCGGCCACCGACGTCGCCCGTGCCAACAACAGGTTTCCGATCGCGATGGCCGTCGACGCATCGGCGGTCGCATGGACGGCAGGCACGCCCCTGCGTTGCGGCGAGTCATCCATCAGGTCGTCGTGAATCAGCGAGGACATGTGCAGGAGTTCGATGGCGACTGCGGCCTGCTGCGCCGCTTCTGGGGCGCGCAGTCCGAGGGTGGCTGCGACGCGCAGCGCCAGCTGTGGCCTGAACAGCTTTCCAGGCGCGAGCGCGCGTGCCACGTCCGGTCGCAACGCGCTGTGGCGTGGCACCACTAGCTCCCCTAGCTGCTGGACCACCCGATCAAGCAGGAGCTCCACCTGCCGCCTCCTACCCTGCGCAGAAACGATTCAGCAGCGAGGCTACACCACGCAGGCGGGAGTCACGAACGTGCGTATTGGGCGATCTCCGTATCGAAATCCGACACCTGCTCAGGGGTCAGTGTCGGGCGAGTCGCGTCCACGGTGCGCAGGTAATCCGCGGTGCTCGCGTGGCACCGCACCCCACCGTCCACGCTCCTCTCGAACGTCGCCTGCGCGACGGCGCGCGCCACATGCGTGACATCGGCGGGGGTGTAGCCGCGCGTCGCCGACACCAACGCGGACACGTCGACTCCGGAGTCCGCGACGTAGCGTCGCCACAGCGCGTCGCGTGCCTGGTCGTCAGGCGGTCCGATCGGAAGAACATAGTCGAAGCGGCCATGGCGCAGGAACGCCGAATCCAGATCGCGCACCGAGTTCGTCGCGCACACCAGGAGGCGGCCGGACCGGTCGCGGAACTGGACGAGGCATTTGAGGAGTTCGTTGACGACGGCCGTCGCCGCCTGCGAACCCGAACCGCGTTGTGAGGCCACCTCTTCCACTTCGTCGATGAAGGCCACGACATTGTCGAGCTCATCCAATTGCGCGAAGGCGTCGCTAAGGCCGGCTGCAAGGCCACCGTCGCCGACCGCGAGACGTGACGGAAACAGCTCGACGAACGGCCACCCGAGGCGGCTGGCGATCGCGCGCGCGAACGTCGTCTTGCCCGTGCCCGGCGGGCCGAACAACACGATCGCCTGCGGCGGCATCACCCCGTGTTCCGCGGCTTGCCCAGGACGCGACAGCGGCAGCACGATGCGCCGCTCGATAAGGTTCTTCTCGTGAACCATGCCCGCGATCTGCTGCCACTGCCCCGCGGGAGGAACCGCGCCGCCGAGACGTGAAAGCACCGCGGCCGACCGCGGCGACATCGTCTCGTGCTTGTCGAAGTGCGCGATCCCGGTCCGCTGAACAAACCCCGAGTTCACGAATGCCGCTGTGCCGGTTTCCCCGTCGGGAAGCATCGCGGTGATCCGACGGACCCCGCGGGCCAGGAGCCGATGCTCCAGTTCGGCAAGCAGGTTGCTGCCAAGGCCCTTGCCCCGCCACGCCGGGTCCAACGACAGCCGAAGGACCCACGCCCGATCGGCGTCGACACGGCTGACCGCGACGCCGACCACGACGCCGCGCGCGACGGCCACCACCGCCGGATGGCGCCCCTGAAGGCTGGTGACCACGTCGGACGCATCGAACAGCGGCTTCTGCGTGGTCATGGTCGAGTCCGCGTCGAGCCGGATCGCGGCTTCGAGGTCTTCAGGCGCGAAATCCCTTACATGCCAGGTCATCACACCGGGGTTAGGCAGGCCAGTCGACACTGAGGTATTGAGTCTCGGTGAACTCCTCGAGTCCACACCTGGCGCCTTCGCGGCCGAGGCCGCTCTGCTTGACACCGCCGAACGGCGCCGACGGGTCCGATACCAGCCCCCGGTTGATGCCGACCATGCCTGCGTCGATCTCCTCGCCGATGCGCATGGCGCGCTGCAACTGTCCGGCGAATACGTAAGCGGCAAGGCCCATTTCGGAGGCGTTGACGAGGTCGATCAGCTCGGCATCGTCCTTCCACGTGACGATCGGTGCGACGGGGCCGAAGATCTCCTGATCGAGGATGGCCGCGTCCGCGCTGACGTCAACAAGCACCGTGGGCGGATAGAACCAGCCCTTGCTCTCGGTGACTGCTGCCCGATGGCTGATGCGGGCGCCTGCGGCGACGGCGTCACGGACAAGGGCGTCGACATTCTCGACAGCGCGTTGGGAGATCAGCGGGCCGATCTCGGCGCCGGTGCTGGCCGGTCCCACGGTGAGCGCCTCGACCGCTCGGCCGAACCGTGCGGTGAACTCGTCGATGACGTCGGCGTGGATGTAGAAGCGGTTGGCGGCGGTGCACGCTTGTCCGCCGTTGCGGAACTTGGCGATCATGGCGCCGGCTACCGCGGCGTCGAGGTCGGCGTCCTCGGTGACAATGAACGGTGCGTTGCCGCCGAGTTCCATTGAGCTGTTGACGATTCGGTCCGCGGCCTGGCGAAGCAGCACTCTGCCGACACCTGTCGAGCCGGTGAAGGAGATCTTGCGGATCCTGGCGTCCTGCAGCCACGTGGTGACGACCGCGGCGGCGTCGGTGGTCGGGACGACGTTGACGACGCCGTCGGGCACACCGGCTTCCGCCAATAGACGTGCGATGGCGATCGCGGTGATCGGCGTCTCGGCGGCGGGTTTGAGAACGACGGTGCAACCGGCCGCAAGGGCGGGCGCGATTTTCCGGGTTGCCATGGCGACGGGGAAGTTCCACGGTGTCACCAGCGCGGCGACACCGACCGGGCGGTGGGTGACGACGGTGCGGGCACCACCGTTGGGCGCGGCGCCGTAGTCGCCGCCGGACCGCACGGCCTCCTCTGCGAACCAGCGGAAAAACTCTGCGGCATAGGTAATTTCGCCGGCCGCGTCGGCGCGTGGCTTGCCGTTCTCGGCCATGATCAACTCGGCGAGTGGCTCTCGGTCGCGGATCATCAGCTCGAAGGCGCGATGCAGTATCTCTGAGCGGGTGCGCGCGGGCGTTCGCCGCCAGCGGGCCAGCGCGCCAGCGGCGGCGTCGACCGCGGCGCTCGCGTCGGCGGTGTCGCCGTCGGCGACGTGGGCGATCACCTCGCGGGTCGCGGGATTCTCGACGTCGAAGCTGCGTGCGCCGGTCCTGGTGAGGTTGAGAGAGTCGAGGTAGGTCACGGGTAGAGGCCTCTCTGGGTGTGTGCCTCGGCGACGCGTTGCACCGCAAGGCTTGTCGCGGCGGCGCGCAGGGTGAGCCGATGGGCGGTCGCGTAGTCGAGCACGTTATGCCAGGCGCCGATCATCCGCTCGGCCAGCCGCGCCTCGACCTGATCCTCGGTCCACCAGTACGCCTGGTTGGCCTGGACCCATTCGAAGTACGACACGATCACGCCGCCGGCGTTGGCCAGGATGTCGGGCACGACGGTGATGCCCCTGGCGGCGAGGATCCGGTCGGCCTCCTCGGTCGTCGGGCCGTTGGCGCCTTCGACGATCAGGCGAGCGCGCACATGCTCTGCGTTGCCCGCGTGCAACACACCCTCGATGGCGGCGGGCACGAGCAGATCGACGTCGAGTTCGAGAAGTTCTGCGGGATCGAGCGGGTCGGCACCGGAGAACCCGACGACCGTGCCTGCCCGATCGACGTGGGCCTCCAACCCGGGCACGTCGATCCCGCCGTCGGCATGGATTGCGCCGTACTGGTCGCCGACGGCCTCGATGCGCACGCCGGATTCCCACAGGAACCGGGTGGCGTCGCGGCCGACCTTGCCGAAACCTTGCACCGCTGCCGACGCGCCCTCGCACGGAATGCCAAGGTGCGCAAGGGCTTGATGGGCGATGTGTACGACGCCACGCGACGTGGCCGATGCGCGGCCGTGCGAGCCGCCGAGGCTGATCGGCTTGCCGGTGACGACGCCGAGAACGGTGTGCCCGGTGGCGACCGAGTACGTGTCCATGATCCAGGCCATGGTCTGCTCGTCGGTACCGATGTCGGGTGCGGGAATGTCATGCGCGGGACCGATGAGCGGCATGATCTCCGACGTGTAGCGGCGGGTGACACGTTCGAGTTCGGCTTGGGAGTAGTGGCGCGGGTCGATCGCCACGCCGCCCTTGGCGCCGCCGTACGGCACGTCGAGCAACGCGCACTTCCACGTCATCCACATCGCAAGGGCGCGAACCTCGTCGAGGTCGACGTGCGGGCTGTAGCGCAGTCCGCCCTTGGCGGGGCCCCGCGAATAGTTGTGCTGCACACGGTGTCCGGTGATGATCTCGACGGTGCCGTCGTCGCGGCGCAGCGGAATGCTGACGGTGAGTTCCCGGCGGGGGGCGGCGAGCAGTTCGAACATGCCCTGGTCGTAGCCGAGCACGTCGATGGCGTCGGCGAGCTGGGCGCGGGCGTCGTCAAGCGGCGAGCGTGCCCGTGCGGCAGCACGGCTCTCGAGGACGTCTGTCATCGCGTCACCCGGAACGCCTCGGCGAGGATGTCGAGCGCCTCGGTGAGGAGTTCGTCGTTGATGGTCAGCGGCGGCAGGAAGCGCAGCACATTGCCGTAGGTGCCGCAGGTGAGGACGATGACACCGCGCAGCCTGGCCGCGGCGGCGATCGCCGCCGTCAGGTCGGGATCGGGCGTGATGGTGCCGGGCCGGACCAGCTCGACCGCGATCATCGCGCCGCGCCCGCGGACGTCTCCGACCCGCGCGTCGATGGCCTGCAAGCGCTGCAGGTTGTCCTTCATGACCCGCTCGATCTTCTGCGCCCGCCCGACGAGGTCGTCGGCGCGGATCGTCTCGATGGCGGCCAGCGCCGCAGCGCACGCGAGTGGGTTGCCGCCGTAGGTGCCGCCGAGGCCGCCGACGTGAGCGGCGTTCATGATGGCCGCGGTACCGGTGACCGCCGCAAGCGGCAGGCCGCCGGCGATGCCTTTGGCGGTCACGATCAGATCGGGCACCAGCTCTTCGTGCTCGCACGCGAACATGGCGCCGGTGCGGGCGAACCCGGTCTGCACCTCGTCGGCGATGAACACGACGTCATTGGCGCGGCACCACTGCAGGAGGGCGGGCAGGAAGCCGGGGGCCGGTTGGATGAATCCGCCCTCGCCCTGGATCGGTTCGATGACAAGAGCGGCCAGCGCATCGGCTCCGATGTGTGCCTCGATGTGCGCGATCGCCCGGTCCGCGGCCTGTGCCCCAGTGACGTTCTCGCCGTCGCGCAGCGGGTAGGACAGCGGGGCGCGGTGCACGCCGGGGGAGAACGGGCCGAACCCATGCTTGTACGGCATGTCCTTGGCGGTCAGTGCCATCGTGAGATTGGTCCTGCCGTGATACGCGTGGTCGAAGGCGACCACGTCGGTCTTCTTCGTGTAGGCGCGGGCAATCTTGATGGCGTTCTCGACGGCCTCGGCGCCCGAGTTGAACAGCGCGGTGCGCTTGTCGTGATCGCCGGGGGTGAGCTCATTGAGTGCCTCCGCGACCGCGACGTACCCCTCGTACGGCGTGACCATGAAGCACGTGTGGGTGAACTTCTCGACCTGAGCCTTGACGGCGTCGACGACTCGCTGCGCGCTGTTTCCGACGCTGGTGACCGCGATGCCGGAGCCCAGATCGATCAGGCTGTTGCCGTCGATGTCGACGAGGACGCCACCGCCCGCGTGATCGGCGAATACCGGCATGGTCGTGCCAACGCCGTCCGCGACCGCCGCGGTCTTGCGGGCCATCAAGTCCTGCGACCGAGGGCCGGGTACGGCGGTCACCAGGTGGCGACGCTGGGGAATCTGATCTGGCACGGCTTCCTCCGAGAACATGTTGCGGTGAACGTGGTCACAGCATCTCCGACCAGATACGATGCCGTCCAATAATTACTAGGCAAGCAGACGATGCCTATCAGGCATAGATGGAGGTGCGACGGGTGGAGCTCCGTACGTTGCGCTACTTCGTCGAAATTGCCGAGGCCGGCACGGTCAGCGCCGCCGCGGACATCCTGCATGTCACCCAGCCGGGATTGTCTCGTCAGCTGCGCCAACTCGAACGCGAGCTGGGGGTGCTGCTTTTCGACCGCGTCCAGGGCCGGCTGTTGCTGTCGGCGGCGGGCCGGGACCTACTTCCTCGGGCCCGGGACCTACTTGCCCGCGCGGATCATCTCGTCCTGACCGCCCAGACGTTGGCGACGGGTCGGCTGGATCGGCTCACCCTCGCCGCACCGGCGACGACGCTCGCCGAAGTGGTGTCGCCGTTCATCGCCACCCTTGAGCCGCACGACCCGACCCCGTCCGTGTTCGCTTCCGAAGGTGACGAGCCGAAAGCTGCGCTGCGACGCGGCGCCGACCTCGTCATCACCATCGGACGCCCAAGCGATGAACTCGAATCGACTGCGCTGGCGGTGCTTCCGGTGTGGGCCTATGTGCCTGCCGGACACCGATGGGCGAACAGGGACGCCGCCGACATCGGTGCCCTTGTCGAGGAAACGGTCATCAGCCTGCCCGCGACGTTCGGGGCACGGCAGATGCTGGACGCCGCCTGTATGCGCGCAGGGCTCGCCCCTCGCGTCGGGATCGAAGCGAGCAGCGGGCCGGTGGCACAAGCCCTCGCCGCGGCAGGACGCGGTGTGGCCGTGGTCACCGATGACCCGCGCTTCGGGCTGCGCGCGCTGAGGATCACGGTCGACGGCAGCGACCTGAGTATCCGCTTGTTCGCGGGGTGGGATCCCCAGCACCCAGGAGCGACGACGCTCGCTGCGATTGCACGGCGGCTCTCCGAATACATCGTCGGTCTTTACGGCGATTCCGCCCGCCCGAGCTGACGGCACACGCGGTCTATTCCGAGACGGCGTTCAGTTCTGCTCGGGCCTGGCCGATTTGGTCGTAGGCGAATGCCACCATGGCGGCGATGGTCATCGTCTCTCCCTTGCGGGCGAGCGATTCGAAGGCTTGGTTACCGAGGATCTC
This sequence comes from uncultured Actinomycetota bacterium, assembly GCA_963711755.1. Classification (GTDB taxonomy): domain Bacteria; phylum Actinomycetota; class Actinomycetes; order Mycobacteriales; family Mycobacteriaceae; genus Mycobacterium. The sequence continues at coordinate 244,782 of CAVQFK010000021.1, read as the reverse complement.
GCGCAAGCGCTTCGTCAATGCACCGAGTTCAGGCAGCGCCACCGCGACCATGGGATTGACCGCTGCGAAACCAGCGATGGTGGCCGCTGATTCGTAGCGTCCGAACCGGCCCAGAGCGACGGCCAGGGTAGCCATCGGATTATGCAACATGCCGATGTTGCCCGACTCGTGGTTGTTACGGATGGCCACGGCCAGGGAATCCAACGTCGTCACGGGGTGCCCGTGCTCGGCCTCGAGTCCACACAGCCAGTACGAGAACTGCGTCTGAAAGAAGCGGTTGCCGCTGTCCCGCGAGATGAGCACGCCGCGGCGAAACGCCTCGAGCGCACGGATTGAATCAGCGTCGCGGCAGGCGAACCCCCACGCAAAAAGCGAGTATGCAAGCACCCATGGATTGCCGATCGCCTCGGCAGCTTCGATGAGACCGTCGGCGGCCACCATCGCCTCGTCAGTTGAACCGCAGGCGGCCAAAGCGAACACCAGGTTCGCCCAGGCGTTTGTGTTGGCGTCGCCACTGCGCGTCAAGAGCGCCCGGCACAGCTCGACATACCGTTCGGGCCGGCCGACGAACAAATATGCACTGGCAAGAAAGGGCGCACCGAAGTAGGACACCTTATCGCTGGCAGCGGCGATAACTGTCTGGCCGACCTCGCCATGGTGCACAGCCTCATCGAAGCGTCCGACCAGGCAGCACAGTGCCGCCACCACGCAGACAGCGGCGAGCCGAGGGTGGTCGACGGTGCGGGTGGGCTCGATCAACTCTTCGGCCCAAGTGATGGGTTCGTAGTTCTCGACAAAGGTGCCAAGCAACCCTGAATACGCCACGATGGCGGCGCCCGCGTCCAGGTCGCCATGATCGGCAGACCACCGAAATGCAGTGCGCAAGTTGGCCAACTCGACCGTGAACCATTCAAACGCCTCGCGCTGGCGCGGGCTGTCCCACAAGTCCATGATGTCGGCTTCTCGTCCGGCGAAGTAGTGCGCGTGGGCGGCCCGAATTTCGGAGGCGTTTCCGCGTGCGACGAGTTGGTCCTCGGCGAACTGCCGGATCGTTTCCAGCATCGAATACCGGGTCCGCCCGCCTGACCGCACGGCGAGCACGAGCGACTTGCGCACGAGAGCGTCGAGCACCTCGAGGATTGCGTACTCGTCGCGGTCATCCGATCCGGCTATCGCGCAGGCGCTTTGGAGGTCAAACCCGCCCGCGAATACCGAACACCGGTCCAGCACTAACTTTTCGGTGTCGTCCAGCAGGTCGTAGGACCATCCCACCGCGTGGCGCAACGTGTGGTGCCGTTCCAGCCCGCGCCGCGATCCGATCAGCAACCTGAACCGGTGATCAAGACGATCACGCATTTCACTGGCGGTCATCGACGCCATCCGGGAGGCAGCCAGTTCGATGGCCAGTGGAATCCCGTCCAGGCGCTGACAAATCTCGATGACTGCGGCGGCTTCGTCGCCGTCGTCCATCGAGAAGCCCGGCGAAATGCCTTGAGCGCGTTCGACGAACAGGCTCACCGCCGCAGAGTCGATACCCGCTGCCGCGTCCAGAGAGCGCACCGGCCGAACCCGCTCGTCTCGGACGCCGAGTCCCTCGCGACTGGTGGTGAGGATTCGTACAGTCGCCGACTGCGCAAGTATCGTTTCGATTAGGTCGGCGGCAGCGGTGAGAACGTGCTCGCAGTTGTCGAGCACCAACAGCCGGACCCGGCCCTCCAGCGCGGCGGCCACCGACGCACTTACGGTCTTACCCGGTTGCTGCGTGATGCCCAGCACCGCGGCCACCGCTTCGGGCACCGCCGCCGGATCAGTCACCGCTGCCAGCTCGAAAAGCCAAACGCCGTCTGGAAACTCATCAGTTAGGTGCGCTGCGACTTCCAACGCCAGACGGGTCTTGCCGACTCCACCAACCCCAGTCAGAGTCACCAACCGATGCGCCTTGACCGCCTCTTCTATTTCGGCGACCACGGACTCCCGTCCGATCAAGCTGGTGGTGGCCGGCCGCAGATTCCCTGGCGTCGTATCCAGTGCCCGCAACGGCGGGAAGTCCGTGCCGAGTCCCTCGGCCCGCATTTGAAACACGCCGACGGGCATCGGGACGTCGCGTAGCCGTCGCGGTCCCAGATCGATGAGATCGATTCGGTTGAGCAGCACCGCGGTCGAGTCAGCCACCAGGATCTGACCACCGTGCCCTGCGGCCATCACCCGTGCGGCGCGGTTGAGCACCGTTCCGAAATAGTCACCGTCGCGGAGCTCGGCCTCCCCGGTCGCAATGCCCATCCGCACCGGCAACTCAAGAGCTAGCTGAGCCTCGACCGCCGCGTCGACAGCGGATCGCGGAGACGTGAACGCTGCGACCACACCGTCACCTGAGTGACTGAATAAGTAGCCCCCATGCCGCTCGATCGTGGTGCGCAACACCTCGTCGTGCGCGGATAGAGCCGACCCCATCGCGGGCGCGTCTGCTTCCCACCGACGGGTCGAACCCTCAATATCGGTGAACAGGAACGTCACGACCCCTGAAGGTCGGCCCCCCTCAGGCACGCGCACAGGATCTCACACAACACCCACGTCAACCGGGCAATCATTACGGCCATTCGAGTGCCGAACACGGGGTCGGCCTTCAGCCGTCGGCGCCGTCGCTGCCCGGGTCGTTGCTGACCCCGCCGGTCGCGCTGCCGCCGTCACCACCGGTACCGCCGTCGCCGTTGGTGCCCTGGAAACCGCCCTTACCACCGTTGCCGCCCGTGGCACTGCCGGTGACCGTGGCAGGGAAGTCGGAAACGTTGTCCACCTTGGCATCTCCGCCGTTGCCGCCGTCGCCGCCGTTGGCGTCGTCCTGCGGTTCGCCTGCACCGGAGCCGCCCGTAGAGCCGTGGCCGCCCGGTCCGCCATTACCGCCGGTGGCGTTCTTGTAGTCGCTGGTCGCGTTGCCGCCGTCGCCACCGTCACCGCCATCTCCGCTGCCACGTCCGGCGCCGGTGTGGGCGGATTCGCCACCCACACCCCCACGGCCGCCGGTGGCATCGCCTTCACCGGCTGTCGGGGTAAGCGACGAAGTGAGCTGCGCGTTGGTCGTCGGATGGGTGACGATGGTGTACTGCCCGCCAGGAGTGGCCCCCGCGTTGCCGCCGTTACCGGCGTCGCCACCGTGGCCTTCGATATTGCCGATCCAGTTGTCTCCGCCGTGGCCGCCGTCGCCGCCGGCGGCACTGCCGGCGGCCGCGGTGGCACTGCCGCCCTGTCCGCCTTCTCCGCCGGTGCCCTCGTATGACAAGCCGCCCGACCCGCCGTTGCCGCCGATGGCATCGCCACCGATCACTTGGCCGGTGGTCACTGTGACGGGACCCGCACCGGCGGTCGACGTGCCCGTGGTGATGCCGGTGATGCTCCTCTCGTCGACGGCGATGGCATAGCCACCGTGTCCGCCGTCGCCGCCGTCACCGGTGTTGGTGCCAAAGCCTCCGTTCCCGCCTTTGCCGCCGGTCGCGTCACCCCCGTACGCGATCGCGTAGCCGCCGTCGCCGCCGTCGCCGCCATCGCCGGTGCTCTCGTCGGGGTAGGCCGTTCCGGAACTGCCTCCGCGGCCGCCGGCCCCACCGACAGCGGTACCAACCTGCACGGTCTGCAGGCCAGTCGCCGGGTCGGTGGTGACGATCGAACCGCCGTAGGCGTAACCGCCGTCGCCGCCGTCGCCACCGTTCCCTTGTCCGTTCGAGACGCCGCCGCCGATGCCGCCTTGGCCCGCGGTTGCGGTGGCACCGTAGGTGATCGCATCGCCGCCCTCACCGCCCGCACCGCCGCTGCCGCCGTAGAGCCCGCCGCTACCACCTTTGCCGCCGTTCGTCCCGGTGGCATCGCCTGACGTCCGGATGTCGGAGTATCCGTTGCCGCCTTTGCCGCCGCTGCCGAACAGGAGGCCGCTGCCGCCGTTGCCGCCTGCGACCCCTGGCGTGGTGGAGTTCCAGCCGTCACCGCCGTTCCCGATGAAGAAGCCACCGCCGAAACCGTTGGGGTGTAGCGCGGTGCCGTCCATCCCGTTCCCGATGAAGAGGTTGAGCACTGGCACCATGCCGGCGAGGTCCATCAGCGGGCTGTTCAGTAGCGCGACAAACGGATCCGAAGGTGCTCTCGCGGTGAGCCACCCCGGGGCGAACGGATCCGATGGTGCTCTCGCGGTGAGCCTCGCAGTGAGTTCGGCGATCGAACCGTCCCCGAGAGTCGGGGCCGCCGACGTGCACGGGGTCGCGAAGACCGAAGTAGCGCAGTGTGATTGAGGTTGAGCGCTTGCGGCAGGCGCGGCGAGGAAAGCAGCAGCCGGGGCTCCTGCCAGAATGCCAGCGCCGCCGATGAAGGCCGCGGTGGTCAACATAGGTCGGTCCGTCCTGCGGGCTCGTCGCGCGGTGGCTTTCTTTCGAGCCGCTTGATGTCGGGACATGGCATCCTCCGTAGCCGAATGGGCGCAATCGAATCGAGTGTCGCCACTGATGCGGCCCACGGCTGGGGTAGTGCGCTACCCCAAAAGCGCGTGTGCGCGGTACCTCATTAACTTCGACTGGCAGGTGCGGTTAGTACTTCACCCGGAAGTTGCCGACCAGGTGAATCATGTTGTTGTCGGGATCAGCGATCGGAAATAGTCGCACGCCCTTGTTGGCATCGATGATCTCGCCGGTCCCAAGGCCCGATTCGCGAAGTTCGCGAACGCCTTCCTCGAAGTCGGAAAGGGCCAGGTTGAGCATCCCGCTGCCTGCGCGCACGGGGTCCTCGGTCACTTGCACCCAGCCGCCATCGGTGACCTGCCATTCGACCAGGTTCGGCATCGGGTTGTTGTCGGGTTCGCGTCCGAACAGCGTGGTGTACCAAGCTCGGCCTGCTTCGATATCGCTCACCGCGACGACGGCCAGCACGAAGTCAACATGCGCCATGATCAGTTCTCCTTCGCATCAGCGGCTGCGGCGAATTCCGCTGCCAGGGTGTCTAATTGCTGCGCGGTTCCGTGTTCTCGCCATTCGGGCTGCTCCTGACCGGATAGATAGATTCCGTGCTCGGTCAGCACCAGCAAGGTGTCGGCGTCCTCTGCCCGGAACTCGACACTGGTGACCGAGACCGTCGACAGTCGGTCCTCGGTGTGCAGCGTCGATGTCGTGAGAATGCGTTCATTGGGCACGATTTCGGCGTAGCGCGCCGCATAGGTGAGAGCACGGCCCTCGCCATCGAACCCCTTGACCGTCTCGAGGCCGCCGACCACAAAGTCCTGAGAGTGCTCGGCGCCCTGGGCCATCCAACGTCTCCGCGCTTCCGGATTCGCCCACGCCTGAAAGACCCGCTCGATCGTGGCCGGATAGCGACGTTCCAGCGTGAACGTCGAGTGCGTTATCTCCATAATCAGTTTCCCTTCAGATAGTCGTCGAGTTGATCAAGCTGCCGTTCCCACTCCGTGCGCTGGCGGCCGAGCCACTGCTCGGCGTCACGCAGCGCCTTGGGTTCGATGCGGCAGCTGCGCACTCGGCCGACCTTCTCGGTGACGATCACGCCAGCTGCCTCCAGCACCTGCAGGTGCTGCATGACCGCGGGCAACGACATCGTCAACGGCTCGGCCAACGCCTTCACCGTCGCCGGGCGGCGCACCAGCCGCTCGACGATCGCCCGCCTTGTCGGGTCGGCGAGCGCCTGGAACACGCGGCCGAGCCCGTCGGGAGCGGATTGGTTAGGCATGTACTTAACTATTGCGATCGATCACTGGAAAGTCAAGTAACTGCTTAACCATGCATCGACGGCGCAGGAAGTCACCGAATGTGTCGGAACCCGACCGCTCCCACGGCTACGGATGGCTCCCGGCGGTCTCGCTGAGGGCTTGCGGGGTGAACATGTAGCGCAGGAACCAGCGGTGCATCTGGCGTTGCAGGTCTCGGTCACCATGCACCCGAACTCCTGGCTGGCGCAGCAACTGCGCCCATGAGACGTGACCGAGCCACCATCGGGTGGCCGCCGTGGTCGGCGTGGCGAGCCAGACATCAACGGGTGCTCCGGTGTCTTGCCGGCAGAGGTTGATGCTCGTCCGCGACAGATGTAGCCAGAAGTTGCGATCGGTTGCCGGACGGTCAGTGAATTCGATCGCGAGCACGATCGTGCGCTCCGGCAGGGCGCTGGTGTCGATGCGGCGTTGCATGTCCCAGGTCAGCGCGGCGGTGTCGAGGTCGTCCTCGGTTAGGGCGGCGCTGTCGGTGGACACTGCCCATCGTGCAAGTTCCCGCATCACCGGGGCCAGGGCGAGGCCGGCCTCGGTGAGCCGGTAGTCGCCTCCCGTGGCCTCGGCGATTCCGGCGGTACGCAGGCCGCGCAGCCGTGATGACAGAGTTGCCCGGGGGATGCGGGGCAGGCCCCGCCGGATGTCGGTGAAGGTCGTCGCGCCAAGCAGTAGCTCGCGCACGATCAGCAGGGTCCATCGTTCGCCCAGGACATCCAGTGCCCGTGCCACCGCGCAGAACTGCCCGTATCCGCTCACCAACGCATGGTAGAGGCCGCCCACCACGGCTGCGGAGGTTCAAACATTGAACTAGTGAAGCGGGATGCCCTGGTCGACGATCAAGGCTGTGGGACAGAAATGCCGAGAGGACAGACTCGATCATGGATGTTAGAGACACCGTGCTGAACACAATCGGGAACACGCCGCTGGTACGGCTACGCAGGGTCGTGCCGCCGGGGTGTGCAGAGATTGTGGTCAAGGTCGAGGGCGTCAACCCGACCGGCAGCATGAAGGACCGCATGGCGCAGGCGATGATTGGCCGGGCTGAGGGTGATGGGCGGCTGAAGCCCGGCGACACGGTCGTCGAGTACACCGGCGGCAGTACCGGCGCTGCCCTTGCCCTGGTCTGCGCGGCGAAGGGCTACCGTCTGCGGATCGTCAGCTCCGACGCGTTCAGCGAGGACAAACTGATTCAGATGGCGGCCTTCGGGGCCGAGCTCACCCTCATCCCGAGCGAGGGGGGCCTGATCACCAAGAAGCTCATCCTGGACATGATCGACAAAGCCCACGAGTTCAGCGGCCGGCCGCATACCTACTGGACTGATCAGCTCAACAACGCCGACAGCATCACCGGCTATCACCCGATGGGTGAGGAGATCTGGGATCAGACTGGCGGGCACGTGGATGCATTCGTCCAGTCCATCGGCACGACGGCCTCGCTGCGCGGAGCTTCAACAGCACTCAAGCGGCATAATCCGGGGCTTCAGGTCGTCGCGGTCGAGCCCGCGGAATCCGCGGTGCTGTCCGGCGGCCCGCCCGGCGCCCACCGGATGGAAGGCATCGGAATCGGCTACACCCCACCGATGTGGGACCCCGCCATGGTGGACGAGATCATTCCCATCTCCACCGCAGACGCCGAGGAAATGGCTAGACGGCTGGCGCGCGAGGAGGGACTGTTCGCGGGAACATCGTCCGGCGCGCACGTCCTCGCAGCAATCCAGGTCGGGCAGCGACTGGGACCGGATGCCCAGGTCGCCACCCTGCTGGTGGACTCCGGGCTGAAGTACCTCAGCACCAGCGTGTATCAACGCTAGGGTTCCGCTAACGACACCCGGTTCGGGGTCGGGCTGGGCTTCGAGCAGGACGGCCAGGCGCAGCACCTGCTCGGCGGAGGGCTGGCAGCGGTCCCCTGCTTATGGTCAGGGTGGCCGGTGACCCGGTTCCTCCGCGACGCGGAGGCGCCGTGGCGTGAAACACGCGTTAGTCCGCAGTGACGCTTCTCTTTTCCTTGAGCGCGCGTGGTTCGGGAATACGGTTATTGGCGTGACGATGCCACCGCCCGATCCCCCGGCGTACGGGCCACCCCCACCGCCACCTGGGATCTACCCGCCGCCGCCAGTGGCGAAGACCAACGTCTGGGCGATCATGTCGCTCATCTTCGGCATCCTCGGTTTCATCGGAGCGCCGGTTGCCGTGATCTGCGGCATCGTTGGGCTCCGAAAGGCGAAGGAAGGTCAGGGCGGACGCGGGCTGGCCATCGCCGGCCTAGCACTATCGGCGGCGTGGCTGCTGACTGCCGTAATCGCGTTCTACTTCGCATTTCAATACTTCGCCACACCCAGGATCCCGACGGCCTCCGTTCAGGTGGGTGACTGCGTGACCAAGATGCCCGAACACACCAAGGCAGCTGTCGAGACCGGCCCCTGCGACGCACCGCATGTCGCCGAGGTCTTCGCACAGTTCAACCTGCCCAAGGGCGACTACCCGGGCGGGGCCGTGTTCGTGAAATATCAGCGCTTGTGCGATTCCGAGCTGGCCTCCGACATGTCCAGCGCCATGGAGGATATCTCCGGGGTTCGCATCTTCGCCCCGACCGAGGAAATGTGGCGCAGCGGCGACCGCGCCGTAAGGTGCGTCGCGGTATTGGACCCGCCTCGCAGCCAGCCGCTTCCGGGATTGCGTTCTCCCGCCTCGTATTTCAAGGTCGGCGACTGCTTTGACGCGATTCCCGTCAGCGGTCAGGACGCGGCGCTCGTCGACTGCGAAGAGCCCCACGGCGCGGAGGTGTTCGCGGTGTTCGTGCTGCCCGACGGCGACTTCCCAGGACCCGACACCGTCGAGCAGTACACGAACCGGTGCGAAGGGGAACTGGCCGCCTACTCACCCGACGCGGCGGACGACCCGTCCATTCGGGTGCGGAAGAACTTTCCTGACGAGGAATCTTGGGGTTTGGGCCACCGGTCGGTGAACTGCATTGCGAACTTCGAGACCCCGCGGACGGGCTCGCTCAAGGGCTGAGGCTGTCGCTGAAGTTTGCGGTACCTGAGGTGCCGTCTGGGTCATGAGTTATCGCCTTCGAAGAAGTGCCACCGCTAGGGACACGAAACTGAGACAGCGACATGCCTCGAGACACGAGGCGGACACAACACTGGGATTTGGACACGATCTGCTACTTCCTACAGTCCATCCGGCAAGCGGGAACAAATCCCTCCGGCCCGCCGTTGACCACTTCGACAGTTGAGTGCATACGACTCAAGTCTGGGTTGACAGAGTACTGTCGGCCGAGCAGTCTTGAGTGCGGCGCACTCAGACCCCAAGCAGTCTATTTCAGGAGGCAAAACCATGGCTCGTGCGGTCGGAATCGACCTCGGGACCACCAACTCGGTCGTCGCGGTACTGGAAGGTGGCGACCCCGTCGTCATCGCCAACTCCGAGGGCTCCCGCACCACGCCGTCCGTCGTTGCGTTCGCGCGCAACGGTGAGGTGCTGGTCGGCCAGCCCGCCAAGAACCAGGCGGTGACCAACGTCGACCGCACCATCCGTTCGGTCAAGCGCGAGATGGGCACGGACTGGTCCGTGGAGATCGACGGCAAGAAGTACACGCCGCAAGAGATCAGCGCGCGGACACTGATGAAGCTCAAGCGTGACGCGGAGAGCTACCTCGGCGAGGATATCGCCGACGCGGTCATCACCGTGCCCGCTTACTTCAACGACGCCCAGCGCCAGGCCACCAAGGAGGCCGGCCAGATCGCCGGGCTCAACGTGCTGCGCATCGTCAACGAGCCGACCGCCGCCGCGCTGGCCTACGGGCTGGACAAGGGCGAGAAGGAACAGACCATCCTGGTGTTCGACCTCGGTGGCGGCACGTTCGACGTCTCGCTGCTCGAGATCGGTGAGGGCGTCGTCGAGGTCCGCGCCACGTCGGGCGACAACCACCTCGGCGGCGACGACTGGGACGACCGGATCGTCTCGTGGCTCGTCGACAAGTTCAAGGGCACCAGCGGCATCGACCTGACCAAGGACAAGATGGCGATGCAGCGGCTGCGTGAAGCCGCGGAGAAGGCCAAGATCGAACTCAGCTCCAGCCAGAGCACCTCGATCAACCTGCCGTACATCACGGTGGACGCGGACAAGAACCCGCTGTTCCTCGACGAGCAGCTGACCCGCGCGGAGTTCCAGAAGATCACTCAGGATCTGCTGGACCGCACCCGTCAGCCGTTCCAGTCGGTGATCAAGGACGCCGGAATCTCGGTGGGCGACATCGACCACGTCGTGCTCGTTGGTGGCTCCACCCGTATGCCCGCCGTGACCGAACTGGTCAAGGAGATGACCGGCGGCCAGGAGCCCAACAAGGGCGTCAACCCGGACGAGGTTGTCGCAGTGGGCGCCGCGCTGCAGGCCGGCGTGCTCAAGGGTGAGGTGAAAGACGTTCTGCTGCTTGACGTCACCCCGCTGTCCCTCGGTATCGAAACCAAGGGTGGCGTGATGACCAAGTTGATCGAACGCAACACCACGATCCCGACGAAGCGCTCGGAGACCTTCACCACGGCCGACGACAATCAGCCGTCGGTGCAGATCCAGGTGTTCCAGGGTGAGCGCGAAATCGCTTCGCACAACAAGCTGCTCGGCTCCTTCGAGCTGACCGGCATCCCGCCGGCTCCGCGCGGCGTGCCCCAGATCGAGGTGACCTTCGACATCGACGCCAATGGCATCGTGCACGTCACCGCCAAGGACAAGGGCACCGGCAAGGAGAACACGATCCGCATCCAGGAGGGCTCCGGCCTTTCCAAGGAGGAGATCGACCGGATGATCAAGGACGCCGAGGCGCACGCGGACGAAGACCGTCAGCGTCGCGAGGAGGCCGATGTCCGCAACCAGGCCGAGTCGCTGGTCTACCAGACGGAGAAGTTCGTCAAGGAACAGCGCGAAGCCGAAGGCGGATCCAAGGTTCCCGAGGACACCTTGACCAAGGTCGACGGCGCGATCGCCGAGGCGAAGACGGCGCTGGAAGGCACCGACATCTCCGCGATCAAGTCGGCGATGGAGAAGCTCGGTGTCGAGAGCCAGGCGCTTGGCCAGGCCATCTACGAGGCCACCCAGGCCGAGCAGGGGCCAGGCGGCGGTGCCGACGCGGGGTCTGCGCCGCAGTCCGATGACGTCGTGGACGCCGAAGTTGTCGACGACGATGACCGGGAGAACAAGTGAGCCAAAACGATTCGCACGAGCCGGTGACCGTCACCGACAAACGGCGCATCGATCCGGAAACCGGCGAGATTCGTGAACCCGCAGCCGGGCCGGCCCCCAGTGGGCCGGCACCGGAAGCGGAGGAAGCGGCGTCGGAAGAGGTCGCCGAGCTCAAGTCCACCCTGCAGCGCGTCAAGGCGGAGTACGACAACTACCGCAAGCGCGCGCTGCGCGACCAGCAGCTCGTTGCCGAGCGCACTAGGGCCGCGGTTGTCACCCAACTGCTGCCGGTGCTCGACGACCTCGACCGTGCCCGCAGCCACGGGGACCTGGAGTCCGGTCCGCTGAAGTCGGTCGCCGACAAGCTGGCGACAGCCCTTGAGGGGCTGGGTCTTTCGGGCTTCGGCGACGAGGGCGACGAGTTCGATCCGTCGCTGCACGAGGCCGTTCAGCATGAAGGCGAAGGCACGCATCCGATCGTCGGTTCGGTGATGCGGCGTGGTTACAAGGTCGGGGATCAAGTGGTCCGGCACGCCCTTGTCGGCGTCGTCGACACCGTGCCCGACGAGGTCGAGACGCCCGATAACACCAACGCGGCGGCGCAAGAGGCCGCAGAATCGGAAGAGTAGGACAGGTAGGGAAAGGGAGGAGGTGACGCGGCATGGCCCAACGCGAGTGGGTCGAAAAAGACTTCTACAAGGAGCTCGGCGTCTCCTCTGACGCCAGCGCCGACGAGATCAAGCGCGCCTACCGCAAGCTGGCCCGCGATCTGCACCCCGACACCAACTCCGACCCGAACGCCGCCGAGAGATTCAAGGCGGTGTCCGAGGCGCACAGCGTGCTGTCCGATACGGCCAAGCGCAAGGAATACGACGAAACCCGGCGGTTGTTCGCGGGCGGCGGCTTCGGCCGTGGCCGGTTCAACGGCGGGAACTTCCCCGGCGGGTTCAGCGGGGACGGCGCCGAGTTCAACCTGAACGATCTGTTCGACGCCGCCGGGCAGACCGGCGGTGCGAACATCGGCGACCTGTTCGGCGGGTTGTTCGGGCGTGGCGCACAACCGCGGCCAAGCCGGCCACGGCGCGGCAACGACCTGGAGACCGAGACCGAGCTGTCCTTCCTGGAGGCCACCAAGGGCGTGGCGATGCCGCTGCGGCTGACCAGCCCCGCGCCGTGCACGAATTGCCATGGCAGCGGCGCACGTCCTGGCACCAGCCCAAAGGTATGCCCCAACTGCAACGGCTCCGGTGTCATCAGCAGCAACCAGGGTGCGTTCGGGTTCTCTGAGCCGTGCACCGAGTGTCGTGGCAGCGGCTCGATTATCGAGCACCCGTGCCAGGAGTGCCACGGGACTGGTGTGACGACACGAACCCGCACCATCAACGTGCGGATCCCGCCGGGTGTCGAGGACGGCCAGCGGATCAGGTTGGCAGGGCAGGGCGAGGCCGGGCTTCGAGGCGCGCCGTCGGGCGACCTGTACGTGACAGTGCATGTCAAGCCGGACAAGGTATTCGGCCGTAACGGCGACGATCTCACTGTCACCGTTCCGGTCAGCTTCCACGAGTTGGCGCTTGGCGCAACGCTTTCGGTGCCGACGCTGGAAGGCAAGGTCGGAGTGCGGGTGCCCAAGGGCACGTCGGACGGGCGCATCCTGCGGGTGCGCGGTCGCGGGGTGCCCAAGCGTTCGGGTGGCCACGGCGACCTGCTCGTCACCGTCAAGGTGGCGGTGCCGCCGGACCTGGAAGGCGAAGCGGCCGAGGCGCTGGAAGCCTATGCGAAGGCCGAGCGCGCCACCGGATTTGACCCGCGGGCCAAATGGGAGGGTGCGTAATGCCTTCCAAGCGTAGTGAAGATGCCCGCACGTTTCTGATCTCGGTGGCGGCCGAGCTGGCCGGCATGCACGCGCAGACGCTGCGCACCTACGACCGCCTCGGCCTGGTCAGGCCGGAACGCAGTTCGGGTGGCGGGCGGCGGTATTCGCAGCACGATGTCGAGCTGCTGCGCGAAGTGCAGCGGCTGTCTCAGGACGAGGGCGTGAACCTCGCCGGCATCAAGCGCATCATCGAGCTGACCAATCAGGTTGAGGCGCTTCAGGCGCGGCTTGTCGAGATGGCAGGCGAGCTGGAACAGCTGCGTCGCATGCAACGCCGCGAAGTCGCCGTCGTGCCCAAAAGCACTGCGGTCGTGGTGTGGCAGCCACGCAACAAGCGTTAGCGAGCGAGTCCACTTAGGGGTTGATTGCCTGAGATATTTACGGGTGATCAACCCCCTAAGTGGACTAGTCGCTCGTCTGACCGATGATCAGGTCACTGTGATCGAGAACCGCGAAGTGTCCGGCGCGCCGGGCCGCGCACTGCGGTAGCCGCCGCGGCGCAGGGCGTCGGTCGGGGCGGCCATCGGCTCGAAGCAGATGACCGTTTCTCCCGCAGGCGCGAACACTTGCGCGGCAGGGTAACCCCGCTCGAATCGCACCTCCAACCGGCGTCCGCCGCCCGAGACCGCGAATACCGACCCCTCGGCAACCTCGTCGAAACCGTCGTCGAACACGGTGTCCCCCAACGGCTCTGCAGTGGCTGCCTGTTCGGAGGTGGCACCGGTGGGAATTCCGGTGTCGCCCAGGATCAGGTGCCGCATCGCAGGCAGCTCGATCTGCCACTCGGCTCTCGGCACATCCGGCAGCTGAAGATACGGGTGAAAGCCGTACGCCAGCGGCACCGGCTTGTCGCTGGTCGGCGTGACGGTAGTGCTGACCGTCAGCGTACGGTCGGCCAGTTCCACGGTCAGCTCGACACGATGCGGGAACGGGAAGCTCGCGAGGAGTTCGTCGTGAGCCCCGAAATCCAGTTCGGCGGTGAGCTTCTGGTCAGAGACCTGCTCTGCCCGCCATCCCGGGTAGGCCGCCAGCAGACCGTGGATAGGCAAGCCGTTGTTGTCCGCGCGCACACCATAGGCGTCCGGAGCGAGCGTGACGGTATCGCCGTCGACCTCATATGTCCTGGCGCTCAGCCGGTTTGCCCATGGATAAAGAAGCGGGATGCCCATCGTCTTGCCTGCGGTCAGGTAGGCCTCAAGGCCGCGGCGCTGTCCGAGCAACTCAGCGCCGTCGTCGGACAGCGACGTGGCGATCATGCCGGCACCGGGCACATACACCGCGGAGAGCTCCGACGATGGATCCCGCAATGTGAGGGGCGTCAGGTCGGTCATGGCACCCGATCCTGCCACGGGTCCGGTTAGATGAAGTTTCAAGGTCGTGCTGGTTCCGATCCTCGCCGTTGTCGCCTGCCTGATGGTTGCGCCAATCCCGATCGCGGCGGCGCAACCGTACGACGAGACGGAGTCGCGCAACCTCGCCACGGTGCAGGCCGGCTTCGACGCGTGGAGCAACGGCACAGGCAGCCCTTATGACGCGCTCGCCGATGACGCGACGTGGGAGATCGTCGGCAATTCCGACGCCTCCCGGGTGTACGTGGGCAAAGAGGACTTTCTGGCCAACGTGATCAGGCCGTTCAACGCGCGGATGTCCAGCCCTCTTCGCCCGACGGTCCGCGACATCTACGCCGACGGCGACACCGTGATCGTGTTCTTCGACGCCGAGGGGGTGGCCCGCGACGGCGTGCCCTATCGCAACACGTACGCCTGGTTCCTGACGCTGCGCGACAACCGCATCGTGAAGGCGACGGCGTTCTTCGACGGCACCGTGTTCAACGACTTCTGGCGGCGGGTGTCGGCCTGAGGGTCAGTCGTAGACGATCACGGCGCGTCCGACGAAATCGCCGCGCCCCAGCGCATCGATGTGATCGTTGACGTCCTCGAACCGGACCTGCGTCACCGAATCCTTGATCTTGCCCGCTTCGGCGAGCGCGATGACCTCGCTGAGATCGTTGAAATTGCCCCAGAACGAGCCGAACAGGGTGTACTCGCGGCTGACTAACGGGAACAGCGAGATGTCGACCCGGTTGCCGACCAGGCCGACCGAGGCGACCGCACCCGCGGTCGCTAGCAGGGAGAAGGCCAGTCGGATGCTCTCCTCCGCGCCCGCGCACTCCAAGACGGCGTCAAACTCGCGCCTGCCGGTGGCTTGTTCGAGTGCGTCGCGTACCTCGTCGTCAGACTTACCGCGAATATTGATGGTGTGATCGGCGCCGTTTTCCGTTGCCAGCGCAAGCTTCTCGTCGTTGCGCCCCAGTGCAACCACAGTGGATCCCGCGCCGAGCAGCTTGGCGTACTGCACACCGTATGCGCCGAGGCCGCCGATACCCAACACCGCGAGTGTGGTTCCGGGCCCGAGCGTCCCGGCGGCGCTCAGCTTCTTCAACCCGCGGTACGGAGTCAGTCCCGCGTCGGTCAGCGGCGCCAGCGACAGCGGCGACAATTTCCCGCTGACTTTGATCAGCTGCTGGTGAGCGGCGGGGACGTACTCCTGATAGCCGCCGTGCGGGCCGAACCCGATCCAGTGGCCCTGGTTGCAGATCTGCTCGTTGCCCCGGTGGCACTGCCGGCAGGAGCCGTCGCCGAGCGGACCGAACACCACCACGGAGTCGCCCTCCGACAGGCCTGCCGCCGCCGGGACGTCAGCGCCGACCCGGTCGATCGTGCCTGCGATCTCGTGTCCCGGTGTCGCCGGTAGCGGCATGTCCATGCCGAAGTAGCCATCGATGAGCTGAAAGTCGGTGCGGCACATGCCCGCGCCGCCGACCTTCACCAGAACCTGGTGCGGATTGATGGCAGGTATCGGGATCTCTTCGAGAGCTAGTGGTTGCTTATACCCGTACATGCGCGCGGCTCGCATCGTCGTCATGGTTGTCCTCAACTAGGTAATGTTGGATGAGTGTATTCACCACCTGTGGTGACCGAAGGGAATCTAGAGAAGCTCTGAAAGGGTCACGCCGGCGGCGTTGGCACCGCACATGCCGGGTGTCTCCGACTGGCAGCGTGGCTGCCGAGCAGATGTACATGCCCGGAATGCCGATCTTGTAGTGCGGTAACGTGATCCGTGGTCCGAACGTCAACTGGCGGATGTCTTCGTGCCGTCATGATGTCCCCGCAGATGTAATTTGCGATGTACGTGGACATTTCGGTGGTGGTGCGCACCGCCATCCTCCCAATCCGGTCCCGGAAGGGGCGCGAACCGCTCGATCTGGGTGATGACCGCCTCGGTGGCGTCACCTGACAATCCGTTCGGCTCACCGATCCGTTATCGCGCGAACGCTGTGACGATGGCCCCGGGGACGGAGATGAGCGCCAAACCCGTTGCCGACGCGACGCTCAATGACCGCGTCCAATGAGTCATGTTGCTCTTCTCCTCACGGGAGTGCTTGGCGTATCTAGGTCGAATACCGCTGCGGGATCTGACATCGCGCGCTTGCTTATTGATCTATTCGGGCGGCATCTCACCGCGATTCCTCAGATCGGTGAAAGGTTGGCGGATCCCGTTGATCTCGGACTCGATCTGCGGGTTGGCGTCCATGTAATTCTGGACATTTCCTCGGATCTCCTCCTGCGGGAGCCGGCTACCGACTGGAGCTCATCAGGTGCGGATGGAGTTCGACTACGCCGGTGGCGGCATGGGCAAGGGTCGGCATCGTCACGCTGTATGTCGATGGCGAGCTAGTCGGTGAAGGACAAGTGGAAGCGACACTGGCGATCATCTTCGCCGCCGACGACGGCTGCGACGTCGGCCTGGATTCCGGCGCTGCGGTATCACCGGATTATCGCGCCGTTGCCAACGCCTTCAACGGCCGCGTCAAAGGCGTCCAACTCGCGATCGCCGACGCAGCCCAAGCCAAGGGACATGTCGTCGCACCCGAGGGGGCCATGCGAATCGCGATGGCCCGCCAGTAACAAATCGCGTGGAAGTTTCACGCCGACCTATGGGCAGAGCCCGGGTCAGGCGCCGCTCGGCTGGACTAGCTGTGCCGGCTCGATGTTTTGGTTGACGCGGAAGAAGTTCGTCGGGTCGTACTTCGCCTTGACCGCCGCCAGCCTTTCGTAGTTCGGGCCATAAGCGGCCCGACGCCGCATGTCGTCGTCGCCGCCGAGGTAATTGACGTAGACGCCGCCCTGTAGGAAGGGCTCGCCCACGTCGTAAGCAGCCCGTCCCCACGCGATGTTCTCGTCGTCTTCCGCGGGGTCGTGCCATGCGCGCAGGACGAGGAATGTGTGCAGGGCGCTGCGTTGGCCGAAGGCTGTCTCACCCACCGGCACGCGATTGATCGCGCCGCCCAAGTGCTCAAACGTGATGATCGAGAGCGGCGCAGGGACATCGGCGCGGAAGTAGTCGACGACGGCGTCGACAGCGTCGCTCCCGAGCGCGTCGAGGTAGCCGCTCTTCCAGTAGTGGCGCATGCCCGGCGGCAAGATTTCGGTGAACAGATTCTGGACGACCTCGTAGGATGTCGGGGCGACGGAGTCGGCGATCGGCGACCCGATCTTGCGCAGCGGCTCGATGAGCTTCTCGCCCTCGGCAATCGACCCGCAATAGCAGACGGGGACGCTCAGCGCGGGACCGTCAGGGCCTGACGCCAGCGTCGGGTCCACCCGCAGCTCGTCAGGGGCGTCGGCCGCCCAGTCGCCGAAGAACCGGAGAACCTCTCTTGCCTGCTCCAGCGGATAGACGATCTCGCCCCCGAGCACCGGGCCGAGGGGGTGGACGCGGTACTCCAGGGATGTCACGACACCCAGGTTGCCCCCGCCGCCGCGCAATCCCCAGAACAGATCGCTGTTTTCGTCGGGGGCTGCTCGCAAGCGCTCACCGTCGGCGGTCACGACGTCGGCTGACAGCAGGTTGTCGCAGGCGAGGCCGTGCTTGCGGACCAGGTAGCCGAATCCGCCACCCAACGTCAGCCCACTGACCCCGGTGCTAGGCACGATGCCGCCCGTACCGGCGAGGCCCACTGCCTGGGTTGCGCGGTCGAAGTCGCCCCAGGTGGCACCGCCCTGCACGCGCGCCACGCGCCGCTTCGGCTCGACGTTGACCCGCTTCATCTCGGACAGGTCGATGACCAACCCGTCGTCGCACACGCCAAAGCCCATGACATTGTGGCCGCCGCCGCGGACCGCCACGAGCAGGCCTCTCTCGCGAGCGAAGTTGACGCCGGCGATCACGTCCGGCTCGTTCGCGCAACGCAGGATGAGAGCGGGATGCCGGTCGACGATCGCATTGAAGACGCTGCGGGCGTCGTCGTATTCCGCGCCCCGCGGCCGTATGACGTGGCCGCGGACGCCTTCTTGTAGCTCCCGGATTCCGGCTTCGTCGACCTCGGCCATCACTTTCTCCTCACCGACTCCGGCCCGGTTCGTCAGGCCTTGGTCGCCTTCCCCCCGTCTGGTCCGATGAGGGCATCATGAACCCGCGGGCGGTCGAGGAGTATCGGTGAGCTCGCCCATCTTTTGGCCAAGATCTACTGTGTACTGCGCGTGCGGACAGCGAACGCCGCGGCTTCGGCGCGGTTTCGCAGCATGAGCTTGGCCAGAACACTCGCGACGTGATGCTCGACTGTCCTGCGCGTGATGAAGAGTCGCTCGGCGATCTCGGGGTTGGACATACCGGCGCCAAGCAGGTCGAGGACCTCGGTCTCCCGTCTGGTGAGTATCCCGGAACCCTTGATCCCAGTCCGGACGGGAGCACCTAGTCGGCGCAGCAGCGCGCCGGCGCGATCGGCGTGCCGGGCCGCTCCCAAGCGCTCGAACGCTGCCAGCGCTGCCTTCGCCTCCTCGATCGCGACCTCAGGACGCTCCGTCGCGACTGCCTCCGCGAGGACGAGTCGCGCCCGCGCCAGTTCCAACGGCATCTCGGTCTGCGAGAAGGACGCCAGCGCCTCATCCAGGCAGGCGCTGGCGTTCCGGTCGCCACGGGCGATACAAACCTGCCCGCGGACGAGTGCCGCCAGCGCGTTGAGGTAGTGGCCGCCCCGCTGTGCGGCAAGCTCGTCGAGGCGCCTAGACGCCTGCACCGCATCGTCGGTGTCGCCCTGAGCGATCGCGATCTCGGCGAACAGCGCCAACAGCGGCTCGTCTCCGCAACTCTCTATGTGTTCGCCGAGGCCGCGCTCGACGACATCCCGTGCCAGCGCGAGGTTCCTCTTGGCGAAATGCAGTGCGGCGAGGGTGCGCGTCGCATCGGGATGCCGGTCGAGACCATCGAGGAGATGCTCCGCCTCTTCGAGTCGCCCCTGCCGAACACGCAGATCGGCAAGCTGGATCAAGGCTTTTGCCTGCATGCGGGTCCCGCTGCCATCGAACATGCGCAGCGCCTCGATGAGCTCGCGCTCGGCTTCCGGCCAGCGTCCCGCCGCCGTGAGTATGGCGCCGTGGTGGATGCGACAGAACACCGCCATCGCCGGGAGGCTGCGGCGTCGTCGCATGTCCTCGACCGCGCGCATCCACTGCGCGGCACGAGCAATGTCGTGCGCCGCCTCGCAGGCCCAAAGCATCCCGCAGAAGGTCCCTTCCACGACGTAGACGTCGTTGACCTCGCCGGCGAACACCGCGGTCAGCGCCGCGTCCAGGACTGTCATGCCTTCCTTGACACGTCCGGCAAGCACGGATGTGAGCCCCGTCCACGCGAACGCCTCGTACTCCAGCGCCCGGTCACCCGTCGCGCGTCCGATGGCTAGAGCAGACTCAAGGTCCTCGGCTGACGATTCGTCGTCGGACGCTTGCGCGGCCAGGCAGAGCAGCCAGCCGTGCTCCGC
Source organism: uncultured Actinomycetota bacterium (assembly GCA_963711755.1). Classification (GTDB taxonomy): domain Bacteria; phylum Actinomycetota; class Actinomycetes; order Mycobacteriales; family Mycobacteriaceae; genus Mycobacterium. The sequence goes on along the minus strand of CAVQFK010000021.1, from coordinate 225,159 downwards.
GGAGTCATCGGCGGCGTCGGCCAGGACGGTTCGCAGCCGAGCGGCCCAGCCACTCTCGAGAGCCCAGTCACCCTTCAGATTGCCCCAGATCCACATCAGCATGCGCCCGCAGCGCGCGGCACCGGCAATCTCTCCCCGCTCGCGGTACGCGCTGAACGCCCGCTCGAACTTGTCCGCCGCCGCGTCGTAGTCGGCGTCCAGATGGTTGGCGAGGGCAAGACCCTCGAGCGCCTCGGCCGAGTCCTCGCTGCGGATGGCTTCCTCGAACCGCAAGCGTGCTGTCGCAGCGTCGCCTTCCTTGAGGGCAGCCTGTCCGGCCCGGACCAGGTCGGCAGAAGTGCCCATAGGGCGATGATGTCACGCGGCCCCGGAGCAGCACCGAACCCGATCGACCCGTGGGTTCGTCACCCTGACCAGCCCCGTGTAAAAGCGTCGGCCGGCACAGTGGCTCCCATCGCCGGGGTCACCCCCGCCCAGCCGGTGACCGCGTCTTCGGCCCACTCCGCCCACCGCGCCAGCAACTCCACCTGCTCCATGAGCAGTTTCCCGGTCAGGGCGATCACGGGCAGCCGATCGGGAAACGGCCCGCCGGTTGCGGCATAGTCCGCCATCCGTGCGAGAACTTCCACGCGTCGCGCCTCGGCGTCGGCGCGGATCGCGCGCAGTCCGGCGCGCAGCTGCTCGCGGTCGCCGTGGTCGGCGAAGGCGACCTTGATCAGCGCCTCAAACTCCACTTTCATGCCGGCACCAGGCTCGTCCAGCCAGGCCCGGAGCGCGGCGCGTCCGGCATCGGTGATCGCGTACACGGTGCGCCGGCGTCGGCCGGTGAACTCTTCCTTCGAGGTCGCCAGGCCGGCGGTGACCAAGTTCTTGGATTCCTCGTACCGCCCGCTCGCCGCCCGCGGCCAGAACCAGTTGAGCGTGCGTTGCATCTGCTGGGCCAGCTCATAGGTGGTGAACGGCCGAGTCGCAAGCAACGCCAGCAAGGCGAACGACGTGGAGTTTAGTCCTTGGCTCGGCATGCAGATACTCCGTTAGGTGTAGCTGGCGTCCGATAGAGGATCGATATGCCCGCGCTGGTTGGTTACTCACACATCTCGCTGTCTGTCCGGGATCGCGATGCCAGCGTCGCGTTCTATCGCGACGTGTTCGGCCTCGAGCCGTTCGATGTGGTCGACAGCGAGGGCTGGCTGGAGACCGTGTGCGTGAACCCCGACAACGGCATGTTGTTGGGATTTCAACAACACGACAGCAATCGCGGCGAAGGGTTCGACCCGACGCGCACCGGCCTGGACCACATCGCCTTCCGGGTGAACAGTCACGACGAGCTGCTGACTTGGCAGCAACGCCTGGGCGAGCTCGGCGTCCGCCACTCGCCGGTGGTGGACAAGCACTATGGCTCGGTGCTGTCCGCCCGCGACCCCGACGACATCCAGCTCGAGCTGTTCTACCGGCAGAACCATCCTTGAGGAGGAATTCCATGAATGACGTCAGCATCCCCACTCGGATGACCCGCAGCTTGGGGCTTCGGCACCCGTTCGCCAACGCCGGAATGGGATTCATCGCACACGAACGCCTGGCCGCCGCGGTGACCAACGCCGGCGGCCTCGGCGTGCTCGGTGCCTCGCCCGACCCGCCGGAGAGCCTGCCCGTGATGGTCGAGCGACTACTCCAGCTGACCTCCGGCCCGTTCGGGGTGGATCTGATTTGCGCACAGACCGGATTGGGCCCAGCCAGTACCGACGCGCACATCGACGAATGCGTCCGGCTGAGCGTGCCTCTCGTGATCTTCCACCACGACCCGCCGCCCGCGGAATGGGTGCGGCGACTCGTGCAGTCGGGCGCCCAAGTCTGGATGCAGGTCTCGTCGGTCGATCTCGCCGCCGCGGCGATAGAGCTGGGCGTCAACGGATTGGTCGCACAAGGCAGTGAGGCCGGCGGACATTCCAGAGGCACCGTCGCGCTGCACTCCCTGCTCGGGAAGATCCGGCACCGCTATCCCGATGTGCTGATGCTCGGCGCGGGCGGCATCGCCGACGGTGCGGCTGTGGCAGCCGCCTTGCGCGCCGGCGCCGACGGGGTCTGGGTGGGCAGCAGACTCATTGCCTCCACCGAGGCGAACGCCCACCAGGAGTACCGGCGACGGCTTGTCGAGTCTGCGGGGGAAACCGTGCGCACCACGGCATTCGGTCCCGAGTGGCCCGATGAGCAGTACCGACTGCTGGCCACCCCGACGGCGGCCCAGTGGGCCGGCCGGGAACGCGACATCCCCGCCGACGTACGTGACGGGACCATCGGCCGCACGCGGCTGTTCCCGCACTCGGTCAATATCGACTACACGATGCCTGCCTTCAGCGCGCTCCCGCCCACCCCGGAGACCACCGGCGACTGGGAGGCGATGGCTTACCCGGCCGGTCAAGGGGTGGGCATGGTTCACGCCATCGCGCCCGCCACAGACATCGTCGCCGAGATGATGTCGGAAGCGCGTGCGCTGCTGGATCGCCAGCCCGCCCCCACGCGGTAGGGGAGCGTTCTTCCGCTTCAGGCTGGGCTCATAGGACGCAGCGGTTTGGGATCCACGCAACCGAATGCGTCGAGCATCTCCGTGAGCTAACTGGCCAGCGGATCGTGCTGGATGCGTTCGGCCGGTGCACCTTTGGCGATCAGTGCTGTCTTGGTGGCCTCGACCATCTCAGGGCCGCCGCAGATCAGGATCTGGCGGTCGCCCCAGTTGCCGTATCGCGTGACGACGTCGGGCAGTGTGCCCGCCTGGCGCACATGCAGGCCGCGGGGCGGCTGCACATCGGGATAGTCACGGGCCCACGGCGGATTGGTGCTGTACTCGGAAACGGGCGTCACCGACAGCCACGGGTTCTGTGACGCGATCTGCCACAGGGTCTGCAGGTCGTAGAGCTCGCAGGGATAGCGGGCGCCGAAGAACAGGTGCACCCGCGGATTGACGCCCCACCTGGTCAGGTCCATGATCAACGTCCGCAACGGCGCAATGCCGGTGCCGCCGGCGACCATCAGCACGTCGCCGCCGTCCCTGTCGATGTGCATGGCGCCGTGCGGGTTGGACAACCGCCAGCGGTCGCCCGGCTTGGTTTCGCCGACGATCGCGGTGCTCACCATGCCGCCGGTGACCGAGCGGATGTGGAACTCGACGCCGCCGCCGCGGTCCGCGGGGATCGCCGGGCTCAGGTAGCGCCACCGTCGCGGCCACTGCGGTACCTGGACGGTCACGTACTGCCCGGGGTGGTAGAACAGCGGCCGGTCGAGCTGCAGGCGGACCACCGAGACGTCGCGGGACGCCCGGATGTGTTCGATCACGGTGCCGTCGCAGAACGGCGGGCCCTTCTCGGCGTCGGCCGCCCCCCGCATCACCCCGACGAACAATGCCACCGCGTCTCGCGCCGTGCTGTCGAGCTTGTCGTCCCAGCTTTCGATCAGATGACTGCGAAGCGTGGTGTACAGCGCGTCCTGCATGCTGTCGTAATGGCGTTGCGCGACAGCGTATTTGCGGTGGTCGCGGCCCAGCTGCGCAAGGAACGCCACCGGCTCTTGCGCGCGTTGGGCGATGAGCTCACCGAACAGCCAGGTCATCGCCTGGGCGAAGGCTCTGCGCTGGGCATCCATGTCGGGAGGGAACAGGTCCCGCACCGAGAGGTCGATCGAGAACCAGCGGGTGTAGAACCTGCGGATCAATGCGTCGGACCCGAGCGCGGGATCGACCGCATCGCGCAACATGCGCAGCGCGTCACGGTCGTCGAGTCCCACGCCGCCCGAGTTTAAGTTAAGCCAACGCCGTGGCTCGCTGGCGTAGCGCGGCGAGCACGATCAGCGCCACTCCGACCGCCGCCCAGCAGGTCAGGACGAGGATCGGCATGGTCGAGCCGGCCCCGTCGAAGAACGCCGTCGATCGCAACAAGGTGGCGGTTGCACCTTGTGGCAACCACTGGCCGAGTTCGCCCCAGCCGCTCGGCAGCATTTCCGGCGCGCTGCTCAGGCCGGACAGTGGGTTGCCAACCAGCAGCGCCAGCATCGCCCCAAGCGCCAATCCGACTCGGCCGAACAGTGAGCCGAGCCCCAGCATCGTGAGTCCCGCGGCAAGCACGCCCAGCGTCAGGCCGCCCGCGACACCCAAGAGGTTTTGGTCGATGGATCCGAACACATAGCGCAGCAATGCGGCGATCGTGACACCGGCCACGCCCGCGAAGACCACGGTCGCGGTGAATCGCGTCCACACCTCTCGCTTGAGCAGAAGCAGCATGGCGACCGCAGGCAGCATGCCGGCAAGGGTGAGCGGCAGCGCGGACGCGGCCAGCCCCACTCCGCGGGAGTCGTCGGCGGTCGGCGGGGCCAGGTCCTCCGAGCGCAGTGTCATTCCGGTCTGCTGCGCGATGCCGTTGCCGATCTGGTTCAGCATCTGCGCAACCATCGGGCTGCCGCCGGTGGCGACCAGCACCGCCGGCCCGTCCTGGCCGAACGAGAAGCCGCCGTAGACGTCCCGGTTCAGGATCGCGTCCCGCAGCGCGGCCTCGCCGGGGTAGTAGGTCACAGCGAAGGCGCCAGGCGCCTGCTTCTCGAGGATTGCCTCAACTTGACCACTGGCGGCCTGCGGGCCGGCCGCGCCGATTGGTACGTCGTGCGGCTTGGAACGCACCGCAGGCAGAGTGAACGCGATCGCGAGGACGGCCAGTACGACCGTGAGCACGATGACGATCCCGGCGGCGCGGAGTGCTGCCGGTGGTTCGTGGACGGGTGGCGCGTGGTGGGTGTGTCTCGGGACGGCGTGCGTGGCCATGATGAGTCCTTTTCATCCGTCGTTGAATTAAATGCGCACGCTGAGCGTAACTCTGGGGAGGCATCATTTCAACAGCGATTGAAATGATAATGTCGGCACATGGCGTCACCAGCGAGAACGGCGAAGCGACGGGGTAGGCGTCACGGTGAGCCCGTGTCCCGTGACGCGGTACTGACCGCTGCCAAGGCGCGGTTCGCCAGCGAGGGGTACGAGAAGACGACGCTGCGGGCGATCGCGCACGACGCCCATGTCGACCCGTCGATGGTGCTCTACCTGTTCGGGTCGAAGGCCGACCTGTTCCGCGAATCGCTGCATTTGATCCTCGATCCCGAGATCCTGGTCGCAACGCTGACCGCAGGCCCGGACGACGAGCCCGACATCGGCAAGCGGATGGTGCGGATGTACATGCGGATCTGGGAATCGCCCGACACCGGTCCGAGCATGGTGGCGATGCTGCAGTCGGCGACCTCGAACCCCGATGCCCACGAAGCCTTCCGCGGTTTCATCCAGAACTACGTCCTCGCCGCGGTGTCCGAAGTGCTTGGCGGTGACGAACACGCCCGCCTGCGCGCGATGCTTGCCGGCAGCCAACTGGTGGGCACGGCAGTGCTGCGCTACGTCATGAAAGTACCGCCGCTGGCGACACTGTCGGGCGACGAGCTGGAGCGGCTGATCGCACCGACGGTGACGCGGTATCTGACCGCCGACGCCGAGGAACTGGGACTGCCCGAGCTATAGCCCGTGAATTCCCTTGTACAGCACCAGAAGACCGATCACGATCAAGATGCCGGCCACCAGGGTGGCATGCTGGCGCTCCATCCAGTCCTTGAGCCGTGCAAGCGGTCCGTCGAGGCGATCACCGGAAACGGCATAGGCCAGAATGGGGGCCGCCACCGTCGAACCGGCCACCGCGACGTACCACGCGACAGCCAGCCACGCGTGCGAGTCGTCAAGGCCGGCGGTGCCGATCGCCAAACCCGCTGCCGCACAGATAAATAACACCTTGGGATTGAGCACCGTCAACGCAGCCGCGGTGAGAGCCGCCCGCGGGGGCGTGATGGTGCTCAAGCTCCGCATCCAGCCCGGTGTGTGGGCTGAGCGCTTTCGCGTCAGCCAGCGGTAGATGCCGAACACGATCAGCGCACCGCCGACCACGATCCGCAGCCATGAGGCCCATCCGGGCGGCTTGGTGCCGAGTCCGCCGGCAAGGCTGGACAACGTGAGGAAGGCGGCCGTCAACGCGGCAAGGCCGATCAGCCAGCCAACCAGGAACGCCAGCCCCGTCGGCCGCGGCCGAGGCGTGTGAAGCACCAGCACCGCAGGAATGATCGACAGCGGAGACAGCGCAACCACCAGCGCCAGCGGGATGAGTTCGGTCAGCACCTAGACAGTTTGCCCTGCGTGGTAGCGACATGCCTTCCACTTGGCGTCTTCGCGCAGGAACTCGATGTCGAGCGTCCTGTCGTGCTCGGTCGCGACGAATCGCACGTTGGCAACCGCGTCGTCACCCCTGACGTGCACCGAATTAACAGCGATCTGGGTGGGACCGTCCGACTCCCGGCTGTCGCGCCACCCGGCTTCGTAGTCAGGGGCATTCAGCAGGTCCGCGCACAGGTGTGACGCGAACGCGCCGAAATCCGTGTCGTTGTACGAGCTGTTCATTGTGTCGAGCACGGCACGAACCTGGTCCTCGTCCGAGGCTGCGCGCGCCGGCGAACTTGTCATCACGCTCCCCGCCGCGACGATCGCCGCTGCGGCAGCGACCCGACCGATCATGAGAAGCATCATGGTTTCAGCGTCGCCGATGCCGGCCCGGATGCCCGTTCGACGCGCAGAGCAGCGCGTGGCGAATACTGTGGCGCTCATGGCCGACAAGCCCGACAAGCCCGATAAGCCCGTCAGCAAGGAAGCACGGACGCTGACGCTTGCGGGTGGCCTTGCGGTGCTCAACGCGGCTGTCGCCGAAGCCGAACGAATCGGCCAGCCGATGTGCATTTCGGTCGTCGACACGCTGAGTTACGGGGTGCGGTCCGACGACGCTGAGTTAGCGCGTGATCAAACGCTTTTCGCCTTGTTGATGGGAAGGCGTGAGTCGTCGATCAGCGGCGTGTGCGTCCAGGGTCGGAGCGTGGTTTAGGTCGTGGTCGGATCCGCAGGCGCCACCGCCATCACCGCCTTCCACCAGCCTAGTGACCCTGCCGGTTTCGAACGTTGGCTGACCGAACTGACCGCGGCGGCGCGCGAGGCCGACGGGTTCGAGTCCGCCGCGGTGTCGGTGCGCGACGATCCGCAGCTCGACACCGCGGTGGCCGTCAGGTTCCAAACCGAGCAGCTGCTCCATCAGTGGCTGGACAGCAGGGCCTGCAGGTCTGCCCTTGAGCGCGGTGAAGAATTCGGGTTGTACCGCCGCACTCCGGATCTGATCCTCGTGCCGGGTGGTCAACCCCCGGCGGGCGTCGGGGTCTTTCTGCACGACGTCGCCCCTGGCAAGGAAGAAGGTTTCGTCAGGGCGCAAGTGCAGCTCACCGCGGAGACAGCGACATTCAGTGGCAGCGAAGGCACCTTGATTTTCACCCCCGACCTCAACGGCGAATGGATATCGGTGATTCGATTCCGGACGGCGAGTCACCTCGAGGCGTGGATGCGCTCGCCTGAGCGGCAAGAGATGCTGCCGCACTTGCGTGAAAGCCTGACAAGAAGCTTCTCCGAAGTGTCGGTCAGTACCCCATTCGGCTCGACGGTCCGAACCGAGAACGGTCAAGCGTCGATAACGCCGGGTTGGAAAACGTTCCTGACGGTGCTGGTCGTGCTCTATCCGGTCGGGATGTTGCTCAAGAGATTTCTCGATCCCGAGTTGGACAGGGCCGACGTCGCGCCGTGGCTGGGTTTCTTCGTGGGCCTGGCCGCCAGCGTCGCGCTGTTGCAATGGGCGCTGATGCCCGTGGCATCGGCGGTGCTCCGCCGCTGGCTCGACCCCGTGGCAGGTCGCGGGTGGCGCTCCAGCCTCTGGGGCACGATCGCCGTGCTCGTGGCCTGCGCCGTCAGTCTCCTGGTGTTCGCGGTCGTCAAGGACCTCCAGTTCTGGGACTACATGGACTAAGTACGATTTCGGCGCGCGAATCCGCGCTGAGCGACGGTTTGCGCGCCGAAGTCGCAAATTCACGAGAGTTGAGCGGAACAGACTCAACCTTGACGACGTTGAACATCCCGACAAGCATTTTCCCTAGTCGAAAGATGGAGGTGTCGTGGACTCGTTCAACCCGACGACCAAGACCCAGGCGGCGCTGACCGCGTCGTTGCAGGCAGCGACTGCCGCCGGCAACCCGCAGATCACCCCCGCCCACCTGTTGCTGGCGCTGCTCACCCAGAACGATGGCATCGCCGCTCCATTACTGGAGGCCGTCGGCGTCGAACCCGCGACAATCCGCGCAGAGACCGAACGGATCCTCGACCGGCTGCCCAGCGCCAGCGGCGCGGCCTCACAGCCGCAGCTGTCCCCGCAGTCGCTGTCCGCGATCACCGCGGCTCAACAGCTCGCGACCGAGATGGACGACGAGTACGTCTCGACCGAGCACCTGATGGTCGGCCTGGCCACCGGCGACTCGGACGTGGCCAAGCTGCTGACGGGTCACGGCGCGTCGCCGCAGGCGCTGCGCGAGGCGTTCGTGAAGGTGCGCGGCAGCGCGCGGGTGACAAGCGCCGATCCAGAGGCCACCTATCAGGCGCTGGAGAAGTACTCCACCGACCTGACCGAACGGGCCCGCGAAGGCAAACTCGACCCGGTTATCGGGCGCGACAACGAAATTCGTCGCGTCGTGCAGGTGCTGAGCCGTCGCACCAAGAACAACCCGGTGCTGATCGGTGAACCCGGCGTCGGCAAGACCGCGATCGTCGAGGGCCTGGCCCAGCGCATCATCGCGGGTGACGTCCCGGAAAGCCTGCGCGACAAGTCCGTCGTCTCGCTGGACCTCGGGTCGATGGTGGCGGGTGCGAAGTACCGCGGCGAGTTCGAGGAACGGCTCAAGGCCGTGCTCGACGACATCAAGAATTCCGCCGGGCAGATCATCACGTTCATCGACGAGCTGCACACCATCGTGGGTGCCGGTGCGACCGGCGAGGGCGCGATGGACGCGGGCAACATGATCAAGCCGATGCTGGCCCGCGGCGAGCTACGGATGGTCGGCGCCACCACGCTCGACGAGTACCGCAAGTACATCGAGAAGGACGCCGCACTCGAGCGGCGCTTCCAGCAGGTCCTGGTCGGCGAGCCGTCCGTCGAGGACACCGTCGGCATCCTGCGCGGCCTCAAGGACCGCTACGAGGTGCACCACGGCGTGCGGATCACGGACTCCGCGCTGGTCGCGGCGGCCACGCTGTCCGACCGCTACATCACCGCGCGGTTCCTGCCGGACAAGGCCATCGACCTGGTCGACGAGGCCGCGTCGCGGCTCCGGATGGAGATCGACTCCCGGCCCGTCGAGATCGACGAGGTCGAGCGGCTGGTCCGTCGCCTGGAGATCGAAGAGATGGCGCTGGCCAAGGAAGAGGACGCCGCCAGCAAGGAACGGCTGGAGAAGCTGCGCGCCGAGCTCGCCGACCAGAAGGAGAAGCTGGCCGAGCTGACGACCCGTTGGCAGAACGAGAAGAGCGCCATCGACATCGTCCGTGAGCTCAAGGAGCAACTGGATACGTTGCGTGGCGAAGCCGACCGGGCCGAGCGCGACGGCAACCTCGAGAAGGCCGCCGAGTTGCGTTACGGCCGCATCCCCGAGGTCGAGAAGAAGCTCGACGCGGCGCTGCCGCAGGCCGAGGCCCGCGAGAATGTCATGCTCAAGGAAGAGGTCGGGCCCGACGACATCGCCGATGTGGTGTCGGCGTGGACCGGCATCCCCGCGGGCCGGATGCTCGAGGGCGAGACCGCCAAGCTGTTGCGCATGGAGGACGAGCTGGGCAAGCGCGTCGTCGGACAACGGCAGGCCGTCACAGCGGTTTCTGATGCGGTGCGCCGCAGCCGCGCCGGTGTCGCGGACCCGAACCGGCCGACCGGCTCGTTCATGTTCCTCGGCCCGACCGGCGTCGGCAAGACCGAGCTGGCAAAGGCGTTGGCGGAGTTCCTGTTCGACGACGAACGGGCGATGGTCCGCATCGACATGAGTGAGTACGGCGAGAAGCACTCGGTGGCCCGCCTCGTCGGTGCGCCTCCCGGTTACATCGGGTACGACCAGGGCGGTCAGCTGACCGAGGCGGTCCGGCGGCGTCCGTACACGGTGATCCTCTTCGACGAGATCGAGAAGGCGCACCCGGACGTGTTCGACGTGCTGCTGCAGGTGCTCGACGAGGGTCGGTTGACCGATGGTCAGGGCCGCACGGTCGACTTCCGCAACACGATCCTGATCCTGACCTCCAACCTCGGTGCCGGCGGCTCCGAGGAGCAGGTGATGGCCGCGGTGCGCTCGGCGTTCAAGCCCGAGTTCATCAACCGGCTCGACGACGTCATCATCTTCGACGGGCTGAACCCCGAGGAACTGGTGCATATCGTCGACATCCAGTTGCAGCAGCTGGCCAGGCGACTGCAGCAGCGTCGCCTCACGCTCGAGGTCTCGCTGCCCGCCAAGAAGTGGCTGGCCGAGCGCGGGTTCGATCCGCTCTACGGCGCGCGGCCGCTGCGCAGGCTGATTCAGCAGGCCATTGGCGATCAGCTGGCCAAGTTGTTGCTGGCAGGAGACGTGCACGACGGCGATGTGGTGCCGGTCAACGTCAGCGCCGACGGGGACGGCCTGGTCCTTGGCTAGATACCGGCTTGTGACCTGCTTGAGTTCGGGAATAAGGCGTACCAACAAGTAGGCTATGCGCAATGGTCCCGCTTTGGTTCACGCTGTCCGCACTCTGTTTTGTGGGTGCGGCGGTACTTCTGTATGTCGACATCGACCGTCGACGCGGGCTGGGCCGTCGCCGTAAGTCGTGGGCGAAGTCGCACGGTTTCGACTACGAACACGAGTCGCACGACATCATCAAGCGCTGGAAGCGCGGGGTGATGTCGACGGTCGGCGACGTCGCGGCCAAGAACGTGGTCCTCGGTCAGATCCGCGGCGAGGCGGTGTTCATCTTCGACCTCGAAGACGTCGCGACGGTCATCGCGCTGCACCGCAAGGTCGGCACCAACGTCGCCGTCGACCTGCGGCTCAAGGGAATCAAGGAGCCCAGGGAGAACGACATCTGGCTGCTCGGCGCGATCGGCCCGCGGATGGTGTATTCCACCAACCTCGACGCTGCACGCCGCGCCTGCGACCGGCGGATGGTCACGTTCGCGCATACCGCGCCCGATTGCGCCGAGATCATGTGGAACGAGCAGCACTGGACCTTGGTGTCGATGCCGGTCACCAGCACTCGCGCCCAGTGGGACGAGGGGCTGCGTACCGTGCGGCAGTTCAACGACCTGCTGCGCGTGCTCCCGCCGATCCCGCAGGCCGGCCTGAGTGGACAAGCCGGTCAGGCCGTTGCCCGCCGCAGCGGATCGCCAAGTCGCCCGCTCAAGCCCGCTCCGTCGCGCTCCGAGTTACCGGCCGGGCGGGCCGACTTGCCGCCGAGCCGCGGCGACGTGGGCCGCTATGCCCAGCCGCGTCCCGAGGCCGGGCGCGCCGAACCTGCCCGCCGCCCGCCACCGCCGCCATCGCGCAATGGACGGCAGTCGCCGCACTATCAGCGGTAAGTAATGTCTAGGGCATGTCACGCCCTGTCGCACTGATCACCGGGCCGACGTCCGGGCTTGGAGAGGGCTTCGCCCGCCGCTACGCCATGGACGGCCACGATTTGGTCTTGGTCGCGCGCGATGTCGAACGGCTCGAACAACTCGCCGCCGAACTCCACGACGAGGTCGGCGCGCACGTCGAGGTGCTGCCCGCCGACCTGGCGCTTGACTCCGACCGCGCCAAGGTTGCCGACCGGCTCGCCGCAGGCGTCCAAATCCTGGTGAACAACGCCGGATTCGGCACCTCGGGAGAATTCTGGACTGCCGATCTCGGGCTCATGCAGCGCCAGCTGGATGTCAATGTGACAGCGGTGATGCAATTGACCCACGCGGCGCTGCCGCCGATGCTCGCCGCCGACTCCGGCACCGTGATCAACGTCGCGAGCGTCGCGGGCCTGCTACCAGGTCGCGGCTCGACCTACTCGGCATCCAAGGCCTGGGTGATCGCGTTCTCCGAAGGCCTCGCCAACGGGCTCGGCGGCACCGGCGTCGGCGTGCACGCGCTGTGTCCTGGCTTCGTTCGTACCGAGTTTCACGCGCGCGCAGGCATCGACATGGCCAAGACGCCTTCGTTCCTGTGGCTCGAGGTCGACGACGTTGTGCGCGACACCATGGCCGACGTCGCCAAGGGCAAGGTGGTCATCGTGCCGGGCCTGCAGTACAAGGCGCTGACCACCGGTGGGCGGGTGGTGCCGCGAAACCTGGTGCGCGCCATCACCAAAGTGGTCGGCCGTGGCCGCGGTAGAACCTGAAGCCGCACCTGAGTGTCCGTGCGCGCATTAGTTGCGATTCTGACCGCGGTCGTCATGGTGGCCGCCGCGTGCTCAAATGGCGATGAACGCGGTCATCCCTATGGCGCGCAGACCGCGGTGCTTGGCGAGTCGCTGGCGATCCTCGGCTGGAACATGTCGGTGTCCAACCTGCGTTTCGACGCCGACCACGTCCTTGTCGACGTCGACGCGTCGCCGTCGCAGCAGGGTGCCCCGCACGCCAAACCCGAAGACATCCGGTTCGGCCTGTACGGCGCGCTCGCGCACCCGATCGAGGCGGACGCTCTCGGCGGCTGCCGCGATGTGACCAGCCTTGCGGTGCAACCCTTGTCCGCTCCGACCCCTGATCGGCTAACGGGCACTGTGTGTTTGGGTCCGCAGCGCGATGAGTCCCAGTCCCAGGTTCGGGGCGTCTACGTGTACTCCGCGCGCGACAGGACGGCAGGCACCACTGTCGCCTATCCCGCGGCGTTCCCTGTCGGTGTGCCCGCGACGAACACGAACGACGCGGGACTGTCGCTCAGCACGACGAGTGTGGATGCGTTCCGCGCCGACGGCACTCAACTCGCGCCGACCGCGCTCGGCGATCCCGCGGCGTTCAATGGCAACGGCTACATGCTGCTCGGCCTCGACATCAGCGGTCTGGCAGCGCAATACCGCGACGAATCCACCGGACGCGGCGGCCCGATGATGGTGGTGGCGGCACCCACGCTGCCCGCTCCGGGGCTGAGCCATGCCTGCGACCTCTACGGTGCGTCGGCTCTTGTGCTGCCCGACGCCTCGCTCGACGCCGTTCAGGTCCGCGTCTCCGTGTGCACGCAGGGCGAGATCAACGAGGCGCTGCTGTACGCGTCGGTGTCGCTGATCGGCACCCACGCCGCGCTGTGGACGACGCCGGATGACTGAACCGGGGCCGACGGAATGGGGTGAGACCGCAGGCGTCGGCCCGTGGGTCGGAGATCCCCCCGACGACCCCCGCTACGACCCCGCATTGCTGCGCGACGGCGATACCCGCAATGTCGTTGACGCATACCGCTACTGGACGCGCGAAGCGATCATCGCCGACATCGACGAGCGCAGGCACCCGCTGCACGTGGCGATCGAGAACTTCGGCAACGACGCGAACATCGGGGGCGTCGTGCGCGCCGCCAACGCATTCGCCGTCGACACCGTGCACATCGTTGGCAGGCGCCGCTGGAACCGCCGTGGCGCCATGGTGACCGATCGATATCAGCGGCTGCGCCATCACGACACCACCGCCGAACTGCTGGCCTTCGCCGCGGATGCGGGCCTCACGGCCGTCGCGGTCGACAACGTGCCTGGCGCGCAGCGCATCGAAAACGCCGCGCTGCCTCGGCACTGCCTGCTGATCTTCGGTCAGGAGGGCCCCGGCATCACCCCGGATGCCAAGGCAGGAGCGGAGTTAACTGTTTCGATCGCGCAGTTCGGCTCCACACGGAGCATCAACGCGGCGGTCGCTGCCGGCATCGCCATGCACACCTGGATCGTCCAGCACGGCGACCTCGGCCGCGCTTGGTAGGCGGTGCCGCAGCAGCAGCCACACCGCCACCGCGGAGATCAGCATCAGCACCGAACCGACGCCGGACGCGATGGCAAGACCGCTGGTGAATGCCGCCTTCGCGGCATCAAGCAAGGCTTGCGCTTGATCGGCGGGCAGAGTGCCAGCGGCATCGATGGCCGCCGCCAGCGAATCGCGCGAATGGGACGCGACGTGCGCGGGGATGCCCTGCGGAACGGCGAAGCTGCGATAGACGCCGGTGACAATCGAACCCAGCGTCGCGATGCCAAGCGCCATCCCGAGTTCGTACGCCGTCTCGGACACCGCGGCCGCCGAGCCCGCCCGTTCCTTCGGCACGCTGGCCAGGATGACGTCACTGGCCACCGTGAAGGCGAGGCCGAGGCCGACACCGACCAGGAAGAGCGCGACGCCCAGCGGCAGATACGGCGTCGACGGCGTGAGCAGCGTCAACGACGCCATCGCCACGCCGACAAGCGCGAGCCCCGAGGTGAGCACCGCGCGTGGCGACCAGTAGCGCACGGCGATGCCTGCCAGGATGCCGAACACCGTTGCCGTGACGGCCGCAGGCATTTCGGCCAGCCCCGCCTTCAACGGCCCGTACCCATGCACCAGCTGGAAGTACTGCGAAAGAAAGAACACCAGCCCGGAAAGGCCGAGCACCGAGAGCAGGTTGGCAGCGACAACGCCGGAGAACGCCCGGTTGGCGAACAACCGGACATCGATGAGTGGGGCCGGCAGCCGCAATTGGCGTCGGACGAACAACACCAGCGCCCCGACGCCAATCACGGCTGCCGCCACGACGTCGCCCCGAAGGCCAAGCGCCGCTCCCTCTTTGATCGCATAGACGACGCCGAGCATGCCGACCATCGAAAGGCCGACGCTTGGCAGGTCCCAAGGTCCCGGCTGGGGGTTGCGGTGTTCTGGCAGCAGAATGAGGCCGCCGATGACCAGCACCACCATGACGGGAACGTTGATCAGGAACACCGAGCCCCACCAGAAGTGCTCGAGTAGGACCCCGCCGACGATCGGGCCGAAGGCCGCGCCCGCGGAGAAAGCGGACGCCCAGATGCCGACGGCAACGCTGCGCTCGCGTGGGTCAGGAAAGAGGCCGCGGACGAGCGCGAGGGTGGCGGGAGCCAGCGTCGCACCTGCTACGCCGAGCAATGCCCGCGTGGCGATCAGCATCTCTGGGCTCGACGAGTACGCGGTGATGACCGAGACGACCGCGAAAGCTGTTGCACCACAGAGTAAAAGCTTCTTGTGGCCGATGCGGTCGCCGAGGCTGCCCATGCTGATCAACAAGCCGGCGAGCACGAACGAGTAGATGTCGCCGATCCACAGGATCTGGGTGAAGCTGGCGCCGAGGTCCTTCCCGATGAACGGCGTCGCAAGGGCCAGTACGGTGCCGTCGACGCCGATCAGCAGGACCGCGAGGGTCAGGACGCCGAGTGCGAACCAGCGGCGGGTCATGATGTGCTCACTCCGTGAAGTAGTAATTCGGTGATCATGTGGTCGAAGTCGCGGCCCGCGGCGCGTCCGAACTGGATGGCCCAGCCGGCGCATGAGACGAGGCTGTACAGCGCTTCGGTCAACCAGGCCGCGGTCAGGTCGGGCCGGAACTCGCCCGCCCGCTGGCCACGGCCGAACAGTTCGGTGACCGCCGCGTCGATATCGGCCCAGCCCTGCATCGACTTGTCGGGGTCGATTTCCTGGCTCTGGCTGTACAGCAGCGCCAGGTACGGGGACACCCGCTGGCATCCGGTGATCAGGCGGCGCAGCGCGGCGGTGGCCGAATCCTCGTCAAGGCGGGCATCTTTGAGCGCATTGCGCATCTCGGCGATGGCCAGCTGGTCCAACGCCTCCATCAACGCGGGCTTACCCGCGAACTGGCGATGCAGGGTGGCGCGGCTCACCCCGACGGCTGCGGCGATCTCGTCCTGAGTGGCGTTGGGCCGTCGGCCGAGGAAGTCGGCGGCCGCGCGCAGCAACGCGTCTCGATCCATAGGCATGAGACGACTATAGCTCACTTGAGACAAAAATGTCTCAAGCCGTCTGCTCGAGCCAGCCCCACTCCCGGCGAGGAGTAAGGCAGGATCATGTCCATGGATCAGGTGTGGGCAAACCGTGCTGCCAGCGCAGAAGCCGCCGTCGCGAATCGGCATCTGAAACGGCTGTGGATACTGCCGGGCACCCAGTTGGGTGCCATTGCTTGGCCGATGAGTCGGCAGCAGAAGAGGTCCGGCACCTGGCATTACTGGTGGCAGGCTCATCTGCTCGACAATCTGGTCGACGCGCAGGTGCGCGACCCACAGCCAGAGCGGGAGATAAAGATCCGCCGGCAGATCCGCTCGCAGTGGCTGCGCAACAACGCATCCTGGACCAACGACTACTACGACGACATGGCGTGGTTGGCGCTGGCCCTGGAGCGGGCGGGCAGGCTGGCCGGTGTCGAGAAAGCCGGCGCCCTCAGGAAGCTGTGCGAACAGTTCATCAATGCGTGGGTGCCTGAGGACGGCGGCGGTATCCCGTGGCGCAAGCAGGACCAGTTCTTCAACGCACCCGCCAACGGGCCTGCGGCGATATTCCTCACCCGCTACGACGACCGCCTGCGCCGGGCCCAGCAGATGTCCGACTGGATCGACGAGACGCTGATCGATCCGGAGACCCATCTGGTGTTCGACGGCATCAAGGCCGGCTCGCTGGTGCGCGCCCAGTACACCTACTGCCAGGGTGTGGTGCTCGGGCTGGAAACCGAGCTCGCGGCGCGCACCCAGGACGCCGACCACGCCGAGCGGGTGCACCGACTGGTGGCCGCCGTGCGCGACAACATGGCTCCCGACGGGGTGATCAAGGGTGCGGGCGGCGGCGACGGCGGGCTGTTCAACGGGATCCTGGCCCGCTACCTGGCCCTGGTGGTGACGACGCTGCCGCAGCGCGGCCCCGAGGACGCCGAGGCCCGCGAGACCGCCCGCACGCTGGTGCTGAAGTCCGCGACGTCCGCGTGGGACAACCGCCAGACCGTCGAAGGGCTGCCGTTGTTCGCCGCCTTCTGGGACCGCACCGCCGAGATACCCGGTCTGGGAGGCAAGGAAGCCGAGTTCGTCGAGGGGGCGGTCAACGCGTCGGAGATCCCCGAACGTGACCTGTCCGTTCAGCTGTCCGGCTGGATGCTGATGGAAGCCGCACATGTCGCGTCGGAGGACGCCGCGGAGGAGGAGTGACCCAGGCCGGGTCTGCCCCGCACGTCGCCCGCCTGCTTCCTGCGCGGTTCAGCCGCGGCACTGGTGCGGCCAAGACGACGGAGAACACCGCAGCAGCACTGTTGCTGGTCTTCACCGTCGCGGCGCTGGTGTGGGCGAATTCGCCATGGGCGCAGAGCTATTGGACGTTGCTTGACACCCACGTCGGGTTCACGTTCGGTGCACAGCACTTCGAAATGACCGTCAAGCATCTTGTCAACGACGGGCTGATGACGTTCTTCTTCTTCATCGTCGGCCTGGAGGTGACCCGCGAGTTCGCCATCGGCGAGCTGACCGACCGGTCACGGGCGGTGGTGCCGGTGGTCGCCGCCATCGCCGGTCTGGCGATACCCGCGGGCATCTTCCTGCTGTTCAACCCGTCCGGTGAGGCCGCGCAGGCGTGGGGCGTGGTGATCTCGACCGACACCGCGTTCCTGATCGGCGCGCTGGCCGTCATCAGCCCGAAATTCCCTGCCCGACTGCGGATTTTCCTGCTCACCCTCGCGGTGGTCGACGATGTCGGGGCACTGGGCGTGATCGCGCTGTTCTACTCCGAACGCATTCAGATCGTTCCACTGCTGATCGCGGTGGCCCTGGTCGTCGCGCTCGCGTTGGTGCGGCTGCTGCCCGTGGCTCGCGGTCCCGCCTACGCCCTGCTGGGCCTTGCGCTATGGATCGCGCTGTTCATCGCGGGGGTGCACCCGACGCTGGCCGGAGTCGCCGTCGCGCTGTTGATACCGGTGTTCACCCCCGAACGCCACCAGGTGGAGCAGGCCGTCGATCTCATCAGGGCTTTCCGGCAGTCACCGAATTCGCAGTACGCCAGGGCCGCGACACGTGGCTTGCGGCAGTCCATTTCGATCAACGAGCGACTACAGACCGACGTCGGACCCTACGTCTCGTTCGTGGTGTTGCCGCTGTTCGCCTTGGTCAATGCCGGTGTTCGGCTGGACTCGGAGAGCGTGAGCGCCGCACTGGGCTCGACGCTGACGTGGGGCATTGTCGCTGGCCTCGTCGTCGGAAAGTTCGTCGGCATCACAGGGGCGACGTGGTTCATGCGGCGCAGCGGAATTGGCGAGCTGGCACCGGGGTTGACTCTGCGCAGGGTGGCAGGCGGCGCCGCGCTGTCCGGAATCGGCTTCACCATCTCACTTTTCATCGTCGACATCGCGATCGACGATCCGTCGCGCAAGGAGCAGGCGCTGATCGGCGTGTTGATCGCATCGGTCGTGGCGTTCCTTGCCGGATGGGCAATCTTCCGGATCACCGACTGGGTGAGCCCGCCAGAACCGGTCGGCCTGAAGTTGATTCGGCCCGTCGACCCCGACCGCGATCACATCCGCGGTGATCCGAACGCAACGTTGACGCTGGTCGAGTACGGCGACTTCGAATGCCCGTTCTGCAGCAGGGCCACCGGTGCCATCGACGAAGTCCGTGCGCACTTCGGCAGCGAACTGCGCTATGTGTGGCGCCATCTTCCGCTGGAGCGGGTTCATCCGCGTGCGTTCGACGCCGCGCGCGCAAGCGAGGCCGCCGCGCTTCAGGGCAAGTTCTGGGAGATGGCGGTCGAATTGTTCGGGCACCAGGACGATCTGGAGTGGTCTGACATCTACCGCTACGCGGTGACGGCCGGGTGCGATATCGACCGGTTCGACCAGGACGTGCGGGTGCATTCTTCGAAGGTGCTGCACCGCGTTCAGGACGATGCACAGGACGCGGAGCTGATGGATCTCAACTCGACGCCGACGTTCTTCGTGAATGGCAAGCGGCACAAGGGGCCATGGGATTCGGCCAGCCTGATTCGTGCATTGGAGGCGTGAAGACATGGAGCAGTACAGTCGTGACGGGTTGGTTTTCGATGTCACCGACGCAGGTCCTGCCGACGGGCCGGTTGTCGTGTTGCTGCACGGCTTTCCGCAGCACAACGACAGCTGGAGCGCCGTCATCGACAAGCTCACCGCGCAGGGATACCGCTGCCTGGCGCCCAATCAACGGGGATACTCGCGCCGAGCGCGACCTGCCCGCCGTCGGGACTACCGGATGTCGGAACTCGTCGCCGACGTCCGCTCGCTAATCGACGCCAGCGGCGCGCAGCGCGTCCACCTTGTCGGGCATGACTGGGGCGCCGCGGTCGCGTGGAACGTGGCGGACCGGATGCCGGACCGGCTGGCATCGCTGTCGCCGGTCTCGGTGCCGCATACCGTCCCGTTCGTCAAGGCGATGTGGACCAGCAGGCAGGTGCGGGCGTCGTGGTACATGTTCTTCTTCCAGTTGCCGCGCATCCCCGAGCGGCTGCTGCTTCGTCGCCGCGGGTCGAGCACCGTGATGGCGACAACCCTCGAGGGCGGCGGGCAGAGCCCTGCCAACGCGGCGCGGGACACCGCGGCGATGAGCGAGCCGGGGGCGCTGACTGCCGCGCTCAACTGGTACCGGGCCATGTTCCTTGCGAAGCCGGCCGGCAAGATCACGGTGCCGACGATGTACGTGTGGAGCGACGGCGATACGGCCCTTCTCGACAAGGCCGCGTACGCCACCGGTGACCAGGTCAGCGCCGACTACCGGTTCGAGGTGCTGCGCGGAGTCTCGCACTGGATCCCCGAGGAGCGGCCGGACACGCTGGCCGATCTACTCCTGGACTGGTTCAGCGCTCACCCGTAGAAGCGGCGTACGCCGGGCCACACCTCAGACCAGACGACCGGATCGCAGACGGCGATCTCGGTGCCGTCCTCCTCGTTCTCCACCACGCCACGGTGCACTGCGACCACCTGGCAGCCGGTGAAGACCGGATTCCGGTTGCCAACGACGACCGCCGGGCCGGTCTGCGAATCCGGTGGCGGTCCCCAGTCCCAGTACGACATGTGTCCCGAGAAGGGTTGCGGCAGACCAAAATCAGGCCCGTATCGTTCGACAGCGGCCGCCTGGCCGTAGTTGCGGGTGAAGATCACCGCGTCCGGTCCGGCCCGCTGCCACGCCCTGGAGACCGACTGCGTGAACTCGCGCCACCCGACTTGTTCGCCTTGTTCGGGGTTGACGGTCAGCACCGGCCCCAGCGCGCGAGTAGGCAGCACCGGCAGTGCGATCAGGACGGAAAGCACGGCACCCACAGCAGCGCCCGACACCGCCAACGACCGGTGCCGCGTCGCCCACCGCCACGCGGGTTCTGCTCCAGCCGCCACCAACACCAGCAGCAGCGGCATCGGGTAGTACGGCTTGCCGCCGAGTCCCAGCACCAGCGCACAAAGCACGACGTAGGCCAGCGCGATCGAGCGGTAGCGTGGATTTCGCCACAGCGCCACGAACCCTGCGATCCACACTGGAACGAGAACCGGTGACAAATAAAGGATTTGGAACGGAACGAACATCAACCGGTTCTCGGCGCCGTCGGATTCACCGATGCCGCGCGCAACGGTGAGTAACGGGAGGTCGTGTGAGGCTTGCCAAATCACGATCGGCGCGCAGATCAACACCCCCAGCGCCGCGCCGCCGCCGAGCCACCAGCTCCGCACTAGCGTCCGGGGGCCGACGGCCAACAGGCTGCCGACCCATGCCACCACCAGCAGCGGCACCAACCACTTGTTCGTCATGGCCACCCCGGCTGCCGCACCGATGGCCAGCCACCACCGGCCGTCACCCGTGCGCAGCAGCCGCACCACGGAGAACGCAAGGACGGTCCACAGCAGCATGTCCAGCGTCGCCGTGGCGAGCATGTGCGTCACGCCGAGCACCAGTCCCGACAGCGCGGCGGCGGCCGCGGCCAGCAGCTGTGCGCCGCGTCCCCCGCCGAACTCGCGGGCGATCAGCGCAACCGTGATCACGATGGCCGCCCCGGCGAGCGTCGCCGCGATGCGCAGCGTCGCGGGCGAGTCCCCGAACAGCCGGGCGATCAGGGGTGTCAGCGGCGGTTGGTCGACGTAGCCCCAGTCCAGCCGCTTGCCTGCGGCCAGGAAGTACAGCTCGTCGCGGTGGAAGCCGTACCGCGCTGACAACGCGGTGAGCACTGCGACCTGGATCGCGACCACGGCCCCGATCTCCCGCACCGCGACCGTGGGCACGGGGGTATCAGCCCTCGGGTGCCGGTTCCTGTGCGGACTTCGTCGCGCGGCGACGCCGCCGGTACCACTCGATGAACATGGGGGCTACCGAGGCCAGCACGATCGCGATGAAGATCGGTTCCAGCAGTTTCTGGATGATCTCGAACTGGCCGAGCCAGTACCCGAGCAGTGTCAGGCCGACGCCCCATACGACGGCGCCGAGAATGTTGTAGAGCGCGAACACCGGGTAGCTCATCCGGGCGGCGCCCGCGGTGAGCGGGGCCAGGGTCCGCACGATCGGCACGAACCGCGCGATCACGATGGCGAAGGGTCCGCGCTGCTCGAAGAAGGCGTGGGCCTCGTCGAGGTACTTCTGCTTGAGGAACCGGGCGTTCGGCTTGAACATCGCGGTGCCGAGGTTGCGGCCGATCCAGTAGCCGACCTGACCGCCGAGGATGGCCGCGATCGGGATGAAGACCAGCAGCTGCCAGAGCTGGAAGTTGATCGTGTCCCCGCCGTCGGCGGCGAGGGCGGCGGTGCCCGCGGCGAGCATGCCCGCCACGAAAAGCAGCGAATCGCCAGGCAGGATCGGGAACAGCACCCCCGACTCGACGAAGATGACGACCAGCAGGCCCACCAGCGCCCAGGTGCCGAAGTAGCCGAGCAGTTTCATGGGGTCGAGGAAGTCCGGCATGAGCGCCAGCTGGTTGGCAGCCGACGAGAGGGCCGTGGTGGTCACAAGGCCCCAAGATACCGGCAGCGGCGCCCGCCTCCGATCGATAGGGTTTTGACCATGCCCACTCACAAGGCCGTGCAGGTGGAATCCGCAGGCGCTTCGCTGGCCCTCACCGACGTCGATACCGCCTCGCCACCACGTGACCACGTCCGCATCGCCGTCAAGGCCTGCGGGGTCTGCGGTACCGACCAGGGCGTCGTCCTCGGCGGCTTCCCAGACATGACTTGGCCGGTTGTTCCTGGACACGAAGCCGCAGGCACCATCGCGGAACTCGGCGACGGCGTCGAGGACTTCGCGGTCGGCGACCGGGTCGCGGTCGGCTGGTTCGGCGGCAACTGCAACAGGTGCGTGCCCTGCCGCAAGGGCAAATTCATGCAGTGCGTGAACGGGCAGGTGCCCAGCCTGTCGTATCCCGGTGGGTACGCCGAATCGATCACCGCGCCGACGACCGCCCTGGCCCGCATCCCCGACGAGTTGTCGTTCTCCGAAGCCGGCCCGATGGGGTGCGCTGGGGTCACCACCTTCAACGGCCTACGCCAGACGAACGCCGTGGCAGGCGATCTCGTCGCCGTCCTCGGCATCGGCGGGCTGGGACACCTCGGCGTGCAGTGGGCGCGGGCGATGGGCTTCGAGACCGTCGCGATCGCGCGCGGGGCCGAGAAGGCCGACGACGCCCGCGCCCTCGGCGCGCACCACTACATCGACTCGCGCGCTTCCGACGTCGCCGCCGAATTGCAGAAGCTCGGCGGCGCCACCGTCGTCCTCGCCACGGCCGCGAACTCAGCGGCGATCGGCGCGACCGTCGGCGGGCTCGGTCCCGAGGGGGAACTCGTCGTCGTCGGGGTGACCGCCGACCCGATGCCGATCAGCCCCGTCGACCTGATTCTGGCCGGCAGGCGGGTGACGGGGCATCCGTCGGGCACGGCCCGCGACGTCGAGGAGACCATGAAATTCGCCGTGCTGTCAGGGGTTCGGGCCATGATCGAGGAACGGCCGCTGGACGAGGCCGCAGAGGCCTACGCGGCCATGACGGAGGGGCGGGCCCGGTACCGCGGGGTCCTGACCATGTGAGCTCGGCGCGTTCTTGAGATACTGCACGCACATCTGAAATCGCTGGAAGGACCCGCTCATGCCCATCGCTACGCCCGAGGTCTACGCCGAGATGCTGAGCCGAGCAAAGGAGCACGCGTTCGCGTTCCCCGCCATCAACTGCGTCGGCTCGGAATCGGTCAACGCGGCGATCAAAGGTTTCGCCGATGCGGGCAGTGACGGCATCATCCAATTCTCCACCGGCGGAGCGGAGTTCGCCTCGGGCCTGGGCGTCAAGGAGATGGTCACCGGCGCGGTCGCGCTGGCTGAGTTCGCCCACATCATCGCCGAGAAGTACCCGATCACTGTGGCGCTGCACACCGACCACTGCCCGAAGGACAAGCTGGACACCTACGTGCGGCCGCTGCTGGCGATCTCGCAGCAGCGGGTCGCCGAGGGACGCAATCCGCTGTTCCAGTCGCACATGTGGGACGGATCCGCGGTGCCGATCGACGAGAACCTGGAGATAGCTCGGGAATTGCTCAAACAGGCCGCGGCGGCCAAGATCATCCTGGAGATCGAGATCGGCGTGGTCGGTGGCGAGGAAGACGGCGTGGCCCACGAGATCAACGACAAGCTCTACACCACTCCCGAGGACTTCGAGAAGACCATCGAGGCGCTGGGTGCGGGTGAACACGGCAAGTACCTGCTGGCCGCGACATTCGGCAATGTGCACGGCGTCTACAAGCCCGGCAACGTCAAGCTCAAGCCCGAGGTGCTGGCCGAGGGCCAGAAGGTGGCCGCGGCCAAGCTCGGATTGTCCCCTGACTCAAAGCCTTTCGACTTCGTGTTCCACGGCGGGTCGGGCTCGCTGAAGTCCGAGATCGAGGACTCGCTGCGCTACGGCGTCGTGAAGATGAACGTCGACACCGACACCCAGTACGCGTTCACCCGCCCGCTCGCGGGTCACATGTTCGCCAACTACGACGGGGTGTTGAAGATCGACGGCGAGGTCGGCAACAAGAAGGTTTACGACCCCCGCAGCTACCTGAAGAAGGCCGAGGCCTCGATGAGCGAGCGCGTCGTCGAGGCGTGCAATGACCTGCACAGCGCGGGGAGATCGGTGACTGCCGGCTGACGCAGGCTAGAGTCGGTGCGGTGAAACGCCCAATTCTGATCGCACTCAGCACGTTCGCGGCCGTCTTGGGATCGCTCGTCATCGCGTCGCCGGCATCGGCAGAAGGCTGCCCGTACGGCACCGTCGAGCGGTGGGCAGGTGTGTGCACGAAGGGGCCGGGAGGCGGGCCGCCGCCGATGCCCATCGTCATTCCCCCGCAGGGGGCCGACGTGGTCGTCGCGCCGGGAAGCATCGGCACGATCAACGGCATCCCGTGCAACCAGAAGCACTGGGCCACCTGCTTCGCGATGTCGCAGAACGGCTAGGCCGTAGGCGCCTGGCAGATCTTCCACTGGTCGTCGCGGAACTCCAGGTCGAAGCTGCGTGTCGACCTGGTCTGCGGGGCGTAGGCCATGAACGTCGTGACGTTGGCCTCGGCATGGTCGCCGTTGACCACCACCTGGTCGATGCTGGCAACGACGGGGTACTGCTTGGCCGCTGCTACCCGTGAATGGGTTTCGGTCCATGAGCGGTCGTCGTACTTGACATAGCTGTCCCTGGTGGTGCCGCAGGTGATGGTGCGCAGCGTGGCCAGGTCACCGTTCTGGATCGCGATGTCGAAGTTCTCGATCGTCGAGCGGACCTTGTCCTCCTGCGAGACCGTCGGCTCCGAGCCGCGCGTCAGCAGCACGGTGCCGAGTATCGCGACGGCCACCAGCGCGGCGATCACCAGCAGCACGGCCACCACCCAGCCCCAGCTGCGCCGGGTCCGTGGCGGCTTGGGCGCGTCGCCTCGCGGCGGAATAAGCTGGGGTGCAACGGGTTTCGGGGCTCCCGATACCGACATCACCTCGGTAGCGGGATCTGCGGGGGAATCGATCTTCTGCGTCGAGCCCGCGTCGAATCCGGACGGGGCGGTGAAGCGGCGCTCTGCGGACACATTGGCCTCTGCCGGCACCGACGACGGGTCGGCCGGCGCCATGATCTCGGTCGCCGGCTCGTGCTCGGCGTCGACCTCCATCACCTCGGTGGCAGCGTCGCCCTCGGTGCCGCTCTGCGTCGGCGTCTCGGTCTCTTGTGCCGCGACCTCGTCAGCGGCGTCAGCCACCTCGTCGGCGGCCTCATCCGGCTGGTCGGGCCCTGATGGGTTCGACATCCCTGCTGTAGTCCTCCCTCTGTGAGCTACCGGAGCAGCCTAACGGCACAATGGGGCCATGACGCGGATGGGCGATCTCCTTGGACCGGATCCGGTACTGCTTCCCGGCGACAGCGCGGCCGAGGCCGAATTGGCTGCCTCCGAGAACCCTGCGATCGTGGCCGCCGCGCACCCGACGGCGTCGGTGGCGTGGGCCGCGCTCGCCGAAGACGCGCTGGCCGACGACAAGGTCATCACGGCCTACGCATACGCCCGCACCGGATATCACCGTGGCCTGGATCAGTTGCGCCGCAACGGGTGGAAGGGGTTCGGGCCGGTGCCCTACAGCCACGAACCCAACCGCGGTTTTCTGCGGTGTGTTGCCGCGCTGGCACGCGCGGCCGACGCGATCGGCGAGCGCGACGAGAACCAGCGCTGCCTTGATCTGCTCGACGACTGTGACCCCGCGGCCCGGTCCGGACTCGGGCTGGCCTGACGGCTCAGGTCTCGGCTTCACACCTGCAGTCGACGGCGTTGTCGGGCGGCTCCACCTGAACGGTCGCGTGGTCGAGGCCGCGCGCGGTCAGCACCGCGCGCGCGTCATCGAGGACGCGGGCAGAGTCGCGGCTGCTTGTCAGGTGCGCGGTGACCATGTCCTTGCCGGGTACCAGCGTCCACACGTGCAGGTCGTGCACCTCGGTGACGCCCTCGACGGCGCCGAGCGCGGTGCGCAGCTCGTCGACGTCGATGTGGCTCGGCGACGACTCGGACAGGATGCGCAGCGCGGAGCGGGCCAGCGAGATCGCGCGCGGCAGCACCCATAGCGCGACCAACACCGCGACCACGACGTCGGCGTACGGCCAGCGCGTCGTCACGGTCACGATGCCCGCGATCAGCACGCCGATGCTGCCGACGGTGTCGGCGACCACCTCCATGTAGGCGCCCTTGACCGCCAGGCTGTCCTTGGACTGCGAGCGCAGCAGCATCACCACGATGCCGTTGGCAACCAGGCCGGCGAGCGCGACGACGATCATCGGCACACCGGGGATGTCGGGCGCGTCGCCGAACCGCTCGACGGCCTCGTAGAGGATGAACGCGGCGACGCCGAGCAGCAGCACCGCATTGGCCACGGCCGTAAACACCTCGGCGCGATGCCATCCGTAGGTGCGCGCGGGTGAGGTGCTGCCGCGTCGGGCCAGCAGCACCGCGGTCAGGCCCATGAACATGGCGACCAGGTCGGTCAGCATGTGCCCGGCGTCGGACAGCAACGCAAGCGAGTTGATCACCAGCGCCGTGGTGAGCTCGAGGATGAAGAAGACGGTCAGGACCCCGGCGGCGATGACCATCCGCGATACCCGGGTGTCAGTGTGACTGTGATTGTGTCCGGCACCCATGCCAGCAATCTATGCGTAAACACGCATATGTCGCAAGTGCCTCAGAACCAGGCGGACCAGAACCGGGTCAGCGCGCTTCCGTTGCCAACCAGCCAGCGCGGCACGTCGGAGGTGTCGAAGATCCACAGCACGATGTCCCAGAACCACTGGTTGAGCCCCGGCGCCAGGAGCAGGATCAACAGGATGAAGAAACCCCAGTTCTTGGCGGGCTCGAGGGCACGCTGTGTTTGCGGGCTCAGGTGTGGCTCCAGCGCGCCGTAGCCGTCCAGACCGGGGATCGGCAGCATGTTGAGCACGAACGCGGTCACCTGCAGGAAGCCAAGGAATGCCATACCGGCCCAGAACACCGAATGTTCCGGGTTCTGTAGTGCCGCGGTGAGCGCCAGCAGCAGCACGGCAAACGCGAAGTTGACGGCCGGGCCGGCGAGGCTGACCAGACTCTTCTGGGCCTTCGTCATGAACGACGTCCGGACCCACACGGCGCCGCCTGGCAGCCCGATGCCACCGATCGCGATGATCAGCACCGGCAGCACGATCGAAAGCAGCGGATTGGAGTATTTGAACGGGTTCAGGGTGAGATAGCCACGCACCGGCACGTCGTGGTCGCCGAATCGCCAGGCGGTGAACGCGTGGGCGAACTCGTGCAGGCACAGCGTCACCACCCAGCCGGCGACTACGAAGACGAACACGCCGACGTAGGCCAGGGGCCCCCGCGTATCGGTGGAGGTCCATGCCAGCACCCCGCCCGCCGCGGTGAGCGTGACGATGGCCAGGAAGATCGGGCTGGGCCGGACCGATTGGCGAGGGGGACGGATGCTCACCTCACGAAGCTACCGCCGCGGTGATCAGCCGACCCGCAGCCAGCCTTCGGTGTGCCGATAGAACGTGGATCGCCGCACCGGCCGCGCCGCCACGATGCCGTCGCGAATCACCGTCGCGCCGGGTGTGCCGAGCTGCGCGGCGCGGCCCGCCACCCACCTGCGCGTGGCCCGGCCCGTGACGGCGGCCCGCAGCCCGGGCATGGCCTGCGTCGGCTCAATCCGGACGCCTGCCACGTCGCCGTCGAACAGCACCGTGTCGTCCACCACCGCCTCACCGCGCATGGGAGTGCCTGTCCACTCCGCGGCGCCGACGATCACGGTGCCGGTTTCGTCCCTGATCAGCGGCACCCGGCGTGCGATTGCGGACCTTGCCCTGCGGGCCGTGCGCCAGCTGGATGCGTGCCCGACCTCGATATCGAGCCGATCCGCACGCAACAAACGGGTCAGTACCGCGGCAAGATCGGCGTCGGATCCCACCACGATCACTCGGCGAAAGCCGGTGATGTCGTCGACGTTCACCGTGGCCAGCCCACGTAGCGGACGTGGCATCCGGCGGCCCCCGAACAGCAAAACCACGACGTCCGCTGTGGTCAACGCGGCTCCTCGGGGTCGGCTGGGATAGGGTGGGTCACCGGCTGGACTGGGCCTTTGGTCAGACAGAGCGGGAGAGTACGCCATGCCGGCAATCGTGCTCATCGGCGCCCAATGGGGCGACGAGGGCAAAGGAAAGGCCACCGATCTACTCGGTGGCCGTGTGCAGTGGGTTGTGCGCTACCAGGGCGGCAACAACGCCGGCCACACGGTGGTGCTTCCGACTGGCGAGAACTTCGCGCTCCACCTGATCCCCTCGGGCATCCTGACGCCTGGGGTCACCAATGTCATCGGCAACGGTGTCGTGGTGGATCCGGGTGTGCTGCTCGCCGAGCTCAAGGGTCTCGAAGACCGCGGCGTTGACACCGAGCGGCTTCAAATCTCCGCCGACGCGCATCTGCTGATGCCGTATCACGTCGCCATCGACAAGGTGGTCGAGCGGTATGCGGGCAGCAAGAAGATCGGCACCACCGGCCGTGGCATCGGCCCGTGCTACCAGGACAAGATCGCTCGTGTCGGGATTCGCGTCGCCGATGTGCTCGACGAAGGTCTGCTGGCCCAAAAGGTCGAGGCCGCACTGGAATTGAAGAACCAGGTGCTGGTCAAGATCTACAATCGCAAGGCCCTCGATCAGGCCGAGATCGTCGAGAATCTCTTGATGCAGGCGGAGGGCTTCAAGCGCCGCATCGCCGACAGCAGGTACCTGCTCAACGTCGCGCTCGAGAAGGGCGAGACGGTGCTGCTCGAGGGCTCACAAGGCACCCTGCTCGACGTCGATCACGGCACGTATCCGTTTGTCACGTCGTCGAATCCGACCGCGGGCGGCGCATGCGTCGGCTCCGGCATCGGCCCGACAAGGATCACCACCGTGCTGGGAATCCTCAAGGCGTACACCACCCGGGTGGGTTCCGGGCCGTTCCCCACCGAGTTGTTCGACGAGTTCGGCGAATACCTGAGCAAGACCGGCGGTGAGGTCGGAGTCACGACGGGCCGCCGCAGGCGCTGCGGATGGTTCGACGCGGTGATCGCCCGCTACGCCACCCGCGTCAACGGCATCACCGACTACTTCCTCACCAAACTCGATGTGCTGTCCAGCCTGGAGACCGTGCCGGTGTGCGTCGGCTACACCGTTGACGGCAAGCGCACCAACGACATGCCGATGACGCAGTCCGACATCGCCCGTGCCGAGCCGATCTACGAGGAGCTGCCCGGCTGGTGGGAGGACATCTCGGACGCCCGTGAGTTCGACGACCTGCCAGCCAAGGCGCGCGACTACGTGCTTCGACTGGAAGAGCTTGCCGGAGCGCATGTTTCGTGCATCGGTGTCGGGCCGGGCCGCGATCAGACGATCGTGCGACGCGACGTCCTGGCGCCGCGATCGTGACCGCGGACGCGAGAAGCGAAAAGGATGGGGTCGATCCTCATCTGCTCGACCCCGATTACGACAAGCACGGCGGTTTCCCGAACTTCAAGGCCGCCGAGCCTGGCCCCGGCTTCGCGCGGTTCCTCACCGCGATGCGGCGGGCGCAGGATCTGGCGGTGTCCGCGAATCCGGATGCCGACACCTGGGACCAGGTCGCCGACCGCGCAGAAGAATTGGTGAAGCTGCTCGACCCCTACGAGGCGCCGGAGGGTGTCGGTCCGGCCAACCGGGTGCCGAGCCTGCCCGGCAGCGGGAGCCTGCTGATGCCGCCGTATCGGGTGGTCAAGTTCGACCCCGATGGCGTGGAGCTGAGCGTGCAGTTCAGCCGATTCTCGGTGGGCGGCAACTATGCCGTGCACGGCGGTGTGCTGCCCCTGCTGTTCGACTCGGTGTTCGGGATGGTCATCCACGCCGCGGGACGCCCGATCAGCCGCACCGCGTTCCTGCACGTGGACTACCGCAACGTCACCCCCATCGACACCCCGCTGACCGCGCGCGGCTGGGTACGCGAGACCGAGGGCCGCAAGGCGTTCGTCAATGCCGAACTGCGCGACCCCGACGCGAAGCTGCTCGCCGAGGCCAACGGGCTGATGATCAGATTGCTACCCGGCCAGCCGTGACATCACCAGGGCTGAAACGGCTTTCGACGCCACGGGCGGCGGCCGTGGCCGGTGTGCTGTTCGCGCTGCTGTTCGGCGCTGCGCTGATCCTGATCCGGATCGCCCTGCCCGAAGGCGCCGAGCCCGGCTCCCAATGGGTTGACGCGGCGGGCGGCCACATCAGAACCGCTGCAATCCTTATGCCATTCGCTGGCATCGCATTCCTGTGGTTCATCGGGGTGGTGCGCGACGGCTTCGGTGGCTTCGAGGACAAGTTCTTCTCGTCGGTCTTCATCGGCAGCGGATTGCTCTTTCTGGCAATGATATTCACCTCGTCGGCGGTTGGCGTCGCCCTGACGCACACCAGCGGCGAGATGGCGGTGTTCGGTCAGATGCTGCTGCTCACGCTGAGTAAGACGTACGCGCTGCGGATGGCGGCCGTGTTCATGATGTCCCTGGCCACCATCTGGCTCAAGACCGGCCTGATGCCACGTTGGCTGGTCGGAGTGACTTACCTTGTCGCAGTGGGGCTTATACTCGCCAGCGACCTGACCATGTGGCTGGTGCTGGCATTTCCGGCCTGGGTGCTGGTGGTCAGTGTGCTGCTGCTTGCCAAAGCAGGCGTCATCGACCTCGACCGCGACGACTAGTCGCGCAGCCCGCGATCGCGAAAGTTACGTGTCGCAGACAAAGTGCGAGTACGGACCTGCAAAACGCAACTTTCGCAGATTCAGCTTCGGCCTCGGGCGTCATCGACCTCGACCGCGAAGATTGACCACGATCTCGAGGAAGTCCGCGACGAGCCGATTGCCCGAGGGGCGCCAGACGGCAGCCAGATCGATGGTCACCGTGTGATGCAGCCGGATCGTCCTGATCGAATCGGCCAGGTGGCCCAGAACTGAGCCCTCGGGCACCAGCGCGACACCGAGGCCGGACGCCACCATCACCAGCTGGCTGTTGATCGACTGTGCGTGATGCTGCGCCTGTGGCGTGAAACCTGCTGCGCGGCAACACGATGCCACCTGGTCGTGATACTCGGGTGTGTTCGCTCGCCGGATCCAGGTCCACGGCAGCTCCGCGCCGAGCGAGAGGTCGCGGCCGATACCCTTCGGCGTCTTCATCCCGGCAGGGACGGCGAGGACGAGTGGCTCGCGCTTGAGGACGATCAGCTCGCAGCCCTTCGGCGCCGACAGCTGTCTCAGGAATGCGAGGTCGAGTTCGCGGCGCTGAAGCAGCTCGACGCCGATGTGGGTGTCGACCTCGCGAACACGCACATCGACGAGTGGATGGGATTGGGCGTACCGCTTCAGCGCACTACCCAGTGGGTCGATGAACGCTGTTGTCACGGCGCCGATTCTGAGTTCGCCGGCCTGTCCCTCTGCGGCCTGGCGGGCAGCGGAGTCGGCCGCTTCGGCCGCTGCCACGAGCACGCGGCATTGGTCGAGGAACACCATCCCCGCCGATGTCACGGTCACTTCGCGCGTCGTTCGATGCAGCAACAGCACGCCGAGCCGCTTCTCGAGTGCCTTGATAGCGGCCGATAGCGGAGGCTGCGACATCTGCAGGCGTGCGGCCGCGCGCCCGTAGTTCAGTTCCTCGGCAACCGCGATGAAGTATCTGGCCTCGCGCACCTCGAGCATAGATATGCAATTCCTATTACTGAATGAGGTAATCGGACCTTCACAATATATATGCGGGCGGGTGCAATGGACTGATGCGAGCGAACCGGCGCCTTGGTGCGGCGTTGTGGTGTGCCGGGCTCGCCGCGTTCTCGGTGCTGTATGCGCCGCAGGGACTGTTGACCGAGATCGCCCGTGACGCCGACGTCGATCCGTCGCGGGCCTCGCTGGTGGTCTCGGCCGCGACGCTGGGACTCGGGCTCTCGGTACTGCCGTGGGCGTGGCTGTCCGACCGGATCGGGATACGCAGTGCGATGCGCATGGCCGCGGCGGGTGCGGCGATCTGCGCGGTCAGCGTGCCGTGGCTGCCGTCGTACACCGCGTTGGTGGGCGGCCGGTTCCTCCAGGGCATCGCGCTGGGTGGCATACCCGCCCTGGCCATGGCGCTGCTGCACGACACCGCGACCGCCAAGCATGCGGCGACGATGGCCGGAAGTTTCGTCGCCGCGACGTCTTTGGGCGGCCTCGGCGGGCGGCTGCTGGTGGTGCCGGTCGCCGATCACGTCGGGTGGCGGGTTGGGCTGTTCACGATCGGCTGCCTCGTCGCCGCGCTCATGGTCGTGCTGATTGGTCTGCTTCCACGACCGCAGGGGGCGACACACCGGCGCCGGTCGGACACCAGCGCGCTGACGCACCTGCGCGACCCGGCCATGTTGGCGCTCTTCGGGATCGGGGCGCTGCTCATCGGCGGGATGATCGCCGTCTTCAACTACCTGCCGTTCCGCCTCGAGCAGCCGCCCTATCTGCTGACGCCGGATCTGGTCTCGCTGGTGTTCCTGGCCTATCTCGCCGGTACCGCGGGGTCACGGGCGGCGGGCTGGCTCACCGAACGTGCGGGGCAGCGGCCGATCCTGGCGATGGCCTGCATGCTGATGGCGGCAGGCGGCGCGATAACGCTTGCGCAGCCGTTGTACGTCGTGATCGCGGGCGTTGTCATGTTGACCGCGGGGATGTTCATCGGCCATGCGGTGGCCTCGAGCATGGTCGCGGCGCGCGCACCGGCCGGACGTGCGCAGGCCGCCGCGTTGTACAACATCAGTTACTACACCGGTTCGAGCGCGTTCGGTTGGCTGGCCGGGTTCGCGTGGCAGCACGCCCAGTGGCCGCTGGTGGCGGCGATGGTCATTGCGCTCGGGATGACGGCCTGCGCCCTGGCGGGCCTGGTGCATCAATCGTCCGGCAGTACGGCCAAAGCCTGTGAGGGACAAAGCATGACGGCCTCGCGGACGTGTTCCTCCTCGGCCTCGGGCACCTCGTCGACGAGCACCACGACGATGCCGTCGTCGTCCTGATCGAAGACCGCGTCGGCCGCCATCACGCAGTTGCCCGCGCTGACACAGACGTCTCGATCGGCTGAGATTTTCAGGGCGATCACCACCTAACCTGCAGCGACTTCAGGCCGTAGATGAAGTGGAACGACCGGAACTGCACATCGTCGAAGTCCTCGGCGAGCGCGAGGGTGGGAAAGCGGCGCAGCAGCGCGGGAAATGCGATACGCATCTCCATGCGGGCCAGCGGTGCGCCGAGGCAATGATGCACACCGTGCCCGAATGCCAGATGTCCGATCGCGCCGCGGCCGATGTCCAGCGCCTCGGGGGAGTCGATGAAGTCCGGATCCCTGTTGCCCGACGGCAGCGAGGCGAACACCAGCTGCCCGGCCGGAATGTGCACCCCGGCGATCTTGACATCGGTGGTCGTGATGCGGGGAATCGCGCTGTGCACGATCGACAACCAGCGCAGCAACTCCTCGACCGCGGGGGCGACGGCGTCGGGGTCGTCGCGCACGGCTGCTAGCTGATCGGGATGCCGCAGCAGCGCCAGGGTGCCGAGGCCGAGCATGTTCGACGTGGTCTCGTGCCCCGCGAGCAGCAGCAGGCTCGCCACGCCGATGAGCTCGTCGTCGGTCACCTCGGTACCGTGCTCACGGACCATCATGCCGAGAATGTCCTCGCCCGGTTGGCGCCTCGACCGCTCGACCAGCGAGCCCATGTACGCGCGGCCCTCCCGTTGCAGCGCGAGCCGGTCGGGGATCGGAATGGACAGATCCAGCTGGCGGGCGCTGCGCCGCTGGAAGTCCTCGCGGTCGTCGTACGGCACCCCGAGAAGCTCGCAGATCACCAGCGACGGTATGGGTAGCGCGAAGCTGTCCACCAAATCCACTGGCGCCCCGGCGGTTTCCATCTCGTCGAGCTGCTGATCGACGATCTCGGCGATGCGTGGTTCGAGGCGCTTCATCCTGCGGATGGTGAACTCGGGGGTGAGCATGCGGCGCAGCCGCTGGTGTTCTGGCGGGTCGAGGCCGAGCAGGTTGCCCGCCCGCGCGCTGGCCTGCTCCTCCTCGGACACACCGGCGGGCGCCCCCGGCACGGCAAAGCCGGGCGGTCGGCCGTTGGAGAACCGGTGATAATCGGACAACACCGTTTTGACGTCCTCGTGCCGGGTGAGGAGGTAGACCTCCATCCCGAACGCGCTGACGATGGTGCGCACGCCGGTGGTCTCTCGGATTTCCCGAAGCTCCGGAGTCGGGTTGAACGTGTTGCGCCGCATGTGAAGCGGCAACTCCTGGGCTTGCGTCATGCTTTCGACGGTACCGGCGCCCACAGTGCGCAGATTGGAGCTGCGACGATCCGGTCGGCCAGAGGATACAAGCGAGGCCCGGAATGCAAGACCGCGCCACCGAGGAAGCGCTCGCCCACCTCGTCGCGTAGCCATTCGAGGTGCTTGGCGTCGGAGCGGTTCGGCCCGCCGCCGGCCTTGACCTCGATACCGAATACGCTGCCGTCGGCGTACTCGACGAGGATGTCGATCTCGTGTGCACCCTGTTCAGATCGCAGGTGATACAGCGTGGGCTCGGTGTCGGAAACTGCTGCTTCGGCACGCAGTTGCGCCATCACAAACGTATCGAGCAACCGTCCGAGTAGGTCGCCATCTTTGCGCACGCCCGGGACGTCCAACCGCAGCAATGCCCCTACCACGGCGGGATCGATGACATACCGCTTCGGCGTTTGCACGAGCCGTTTGAGCCTGTTAGTCCACCAGGCGGGCACCTCGTCGACCACCAGCAAGTTGCCTAGCAGTTTGTCGTACGCGAGCGCGGTCCTCCGATTCAAGCCGGCGCTCTCATAAAGCGTGTTGGCGTGGACGACACCGGCTGTGTTCAGACACAGCACATGCAGATAGCGGCGTAGCCGTGCAGGATCACGACCCGTGTCGACCATGTCGGCATCACGAGTAATCAACTGTTCGATATACGCGCTCGTCCACTGCCTGCGTAGCCGGTCTGACGCAGCCAGCACTGTCTCGGGAAAGCCGCCGCGAAGCGCGAGGGTGAGGTACTCGTTGAGCGCGGGCCGATCGTCGGGCAGCGAGAACGCGGCGGTTCCCTCAGTCGCAATCCGGTCGAGGATCGGCGGTGCTGAGGCGTCTCCGGAGATCTCCCGCTCAGTCAGGCCGTACATTTGCACCCGCAGCACTCGGCCCGTCATAGGCCATCCTTCATCGTCCAGGTCGGATCGCACCGATCCTGTGATCAAGAAGTTGTTGGGCCCGGGCCGTGCATCGACTGCGCGCTTCACCGCCGCCAGTACTTCGGGCACCAACTGCCACTCATCGAGTAGCAGCGGCCGCGGGACATCTAGGGCACCATCTGGATCGGCGCGGACGGCCGCGGCTTCCGCCTCGCGGTCAAGGCGGACAATCGTGCGAGCGTGCCGGGCGGCGGTTGTCGTCTTTCCACATGCACGAGGCCCGACGATGAGAACCGCAGGAAATCCCGCCAAGAGTTCCTCGATCAGGGGATCCACGAGCCTTGCGACGTAAAGGGACACGACCTGCATGATACCGCTTTTCCGGTATGTTGAGTGCCGAAATTCCAAGCCATCTAGTACCGCTTTTCCGCTTTCTTCAGTACCTCATTTCGCGCATAGCGAAGCTACCTGCCAAAAACGAAGTCCTCGATGAGCTTGTTGACCAGCGGTGGGTTCTCCAGCCCGGCGAGGTGTGCGACACCGTCGAGCACGGCGATCCCCGCATCGGGAATGGCGTCGGCCATCGCGGCCGTCTCGGCCAGCGGGAATGTCGCATCCTCGGCGCCTGCCACCACCAGGACGGGCGTTGAAACCCGCGCCAACAGCCCCCGTTGATCGGGCCGGTTCGGCACCACACTCCGCACGGCCCATGCACCCGAGCCGATGTCGACGGACTGCGCGGTCTTCCGGACGAACTCGACGACATCGGGGCGAGTCGCGAAGGTCGTCGGGCCGAGGAACGCCTTGAGCACCGAACTGGTCAGCGGCGGCCGAATCCCGCCGAGCAGCTTGGCCACCCGCAGCAGGAGCCCGTATTCGAGCTTCTGTCGCGCACCCGCGGCCGACGCCGTGCAGTTCATCAGGACGGCGTGCCCAATGCGGTCGGGATACGTGGCGGCGAACGTCCCCCCGATCATCCCGCCCCACGAGTTGCCGACG
This sequence comes from uncultured Actinomycetota bacterium, assembly GCA_963711755.1. Classification (GTDB taxonomy): domain Bacteria; phylum Actinomycetota; class Actinomycetes; order Mycobacteriales; family Mycobacteriaceae; genus Mycobacterium. The sequence goes on along the minus strand of CAVQFK010000021.1, from coordinate 189,037 downwards.
AAGTGCGTGCGCTGCACACCGAGGCCGTCGAGGATATCGACGATGCAGCGCGCGCACTCATCGAAAGTGAAAGGGGCCGTGAGCTTCTGGCTTTCGCCGTGTCCCGGCGGGTCGACGAGGATCACCTGCCGCTGCGCGCCGAAGTACTCGGCCTGCGCCGCCCACATGTCGCCGGTCATCAGCAGGCTTGGCCAGAACATCATTGCCTCGCCGCTACCGCGAGTCTGTACCCGTACCCGTCCCAGCGCGGTGTCGACCTTGTGTTCCTCCACCGTTGGAACCGTAGCCTTCCGCGCGCAGGGCCGGCCACCAGATGCGCGGTCCGATGAGCGTGAACAGGGCCGGGATGATCACGGTGCGCACGACGAAGGTGTCCAGCAGAATCCCCAGGCCCACGATGATGCCCACCTGCGTCAGCACGATCAACGGCAGCACGCCCAGCACGCAGAACACCGCGGCCAGCACGATGCCTGCGCTGGTGATGACGGCTCCGGTGGCCGAGACCGCCCGCACGATCCCCTCCGTCGTCCCGTGCGACGGCGTCTCCTCGCGCGCCCTGGTCACCAGGAAGATCGTGTAGTCCACGCCGAGGGCAACGAGGAACAGGAACGCGAACAGTGGAGCGGTGTTGTCGAGCGCGGGAAAGCCGAACAGATGCACGCTCGCCCAGCCTCCGAGGCCGAGGGCCGCCAGTGCGCTCAGTACCGTCACGCCCACCAGGATCAACGGCGCAAGGGCCGCGCGCAGCAGCACATAGAGCACGACCAGCACCACGGCCAGGATCAGCGGTATCACGATCATCCGGTCCCGACCGGCGGCGGCACTGGCGTCGCGGGCCTGGGCATCGGACCCGCCGACCAGACCGCTGGAATCGACCGCGTGCACCGAATTGCGCAGTGCGTCAATCGTTGTGAACGCATCGTCGGATGCGGGTTCGGCGTCGAGCACCACCGACCACTGGCACAAACCGCTCGGCGCCTTGCCGGTCGGTGTCGCGGACACGACGCCGTCGGTGCCGGCGATGGCGCGCTGCAGCTCGTCGGCGCGGTCGGTTGAGCCGACGACGCGGGTCGGGTCGGTCAGCCCGCTGGGGAAGTGTTCGGCCAATGTCTGATAGCCGGTCACCGATTCCGCCTGTATCCGGAACTGCTCGGTCTGCGACAGCCCGACCGGTGTGGTCAGCAAGCCGGTGCACAACACTGCCAGGCCGGCGATCGCGACAGCCGCCACCCACCCAGGTCTGCGGGCGACAGAGGCGGCGATTCGGTGCCAGACTCCGCTGTCAGTAAGGGGTTTGGCGCCGGACTGCGGAATGAAGGGCCAGAACAGTCGCCTGCCGAACAATGCCAGCAGCGGCGGCAGCACCAGCAGCACGTAGACGGCCGCCACCACGAGACCCGATGCGGCTTGCACGCCAAGGCTGCGAGTGCTCGGCGACGAGGCGAACAGCAGGGTCAGCAGCGCCAGCACGACGGTGGCGTTGCTGGCCAGGATCGCTGGCCCGGCCTTGCGGACCGCCACGCGAAGGGCGGCGCGATGATTGTCGTTGCGGCCCAGCTCCTCTCGATAGCGGGAGATGAGAAGCAAGGCATAGTTGGTGCCCGCCCCGAACACCAGCACACTGGTGATGCCGGACGTCGACCCGTCCGGGTTCATGCCGATCGTGTCGGCGACCGCAGTGCCGACCACTGCCGCGACCCGGTCAGCGCACCCGATGACCGCCAAGGGCACCAGGAACAGCACAGGGGATCGGTACGTGACGATCAGCAGCAGCGCCACCACCGCCGCGGTGACCGCTAGCAGCGTGATGTTGGCTCCTGCAAACGAATTCGCGATGTCGGCGCCGAAAGCGGGTCCGCCGGTGACCTGGGCGCGCAGGTCCGATGGCAGACCTTCGGCGGCCTCGTGCCGCACTTCCTTGACGGCGTCGTTGAGCGCGAACCCGGACAGCCCGGCGTCCAACGGCACCGTGGAAACCGCGGCGCGACCGTCGGTGGACACCATCGCGGGTTGCTGCTTGATGGCGTTGACATCCGCAGGAGTCAGTGGCCCGCCGTCGCGGCGGGTGACCACGACGATCGCGGGCAGCTGGTCGCCGTCGGGGAACTGGGTGCGAAGCGCGTCCGCGCGCGCGGACTCCGCGCTGGCCGGGACGGCGACGGGGGACTGCTCACTCGAGTCGCCGCCATCGACAAGGCCGATGAATGCGCCGGAGACCGCGATGACTACGAACGCCAGCACCCAGGACAACCGACCGGACATCCCAACAATATTTCAGATACTTAATAGTTAAGCAAATGAAAGTTCTGTGGCTATGCTGTGCCAATGGCAAAGGCCGACCAACGCGCCGCACTCGAGTCGCTGATGGCAGCAGACGTGCGTGCACTGACCGCGGAGTCGGATCAAATCGGACGGCACTTCGCAAACCGACATGACGTGGCCGCCAACGACTTTCGTGCGCTGCTGCACATCATGGTCGCCGATACCGCAGGGTCGCCGTTGACGGCCGGCGAGTTGCGCCAGCGGATGGGCATGTCGGGTGCGGCCATCACCTACCTCGTCGAACGAATGATCGGCTCGAAGCACGTGCGCCGTGAATCCGACCCGGCCGATCGGCGCAAGGTCATCCTGCACGTCGCGGACCACGGCATGGACGTCGCACGGGGCTTCTTCACGCCACTGGCAGAACACACCCGCCAAGCGCTTGCGGATATCGGAGACGACGACCTCGCCGCCGCGCACCGGACGTTCGAGGCCCTCATGGACGCAATGCGTGCGTTCCGCGGTGAACTCGAACAAGCCGCTACTTCCGATTGAGCGTCGCTTCTTCGAGGTCAAGCCCGTGCAGCATCGAACGCAACGCCTCGTCGTCGATGCGCCCCGCGTCACGCTCCTCGATGAATGTCTTGCGTTCGGCCGCAAGCATTTCCAACCGCAGCCGCCGGAAGGCCGCGGTGGGGCTCTCGCCGATCTCCTCGTCGGTGCGGCCCAGCCGCTCCCACGCGCTGTTGAGGCGCCGGGTGTTCCAGTGGCGCAGCACCTCGGCGGCGCGCTCGGGCACATCGGAGGACTGCGATTCGGCCAGCAGCTCGTCGAGCTGGTCGGCGGCGGCCCGCGCCGCCTTGTCCTGAGCCTGTACGGCCGCGAGCTGGTCCTGCTGCGGATCGTCGCCCTGCACGTGAAGGAGCCGGATGACCAACGGCAACGTCAGCCCGTGCAGCAGCAGCGTGCCGACCACCACCACGAAGGTCAGGAACACCAGATGCGATCGCCCGGGAAACGGGTCGCCGGACAACGTCGTCAACGGAACGGCTGCGGCGGCGGCCAGCGACACCACACCCCGCATGCCTGCCCACGCCACCACGAACACCTGTGACGGCGACGGAGTCGGTTCGCGTTCCCGGATCTTGCTCGACAACATCGGCGGCAGGTAGGCGAACAGATACATCCACACGATTCGGACGAAGATCACCGTCGCGAACACCGCAAGCGACGAGGTGATGAGCACCGAGGCGGGGATGCCTTCCAGCTCGCTGATCACCTTCGGCAACTGCAGACCGATCAGCAGGAACGCGAACGACTCAAGGACCAGCACAATGGCCTGCCAGAGTGCGAAATCCTGCAGTCGCGTGGCGTATCCGGCATGGGCCGAGCGCTGACCGAGGATCAGCGCGGCGACGACCACCGCGATCACCCCGGAGCCGTGGATCAGCTCGGCGACGAAGTAGATGACGAAGGGTGCGATCAAGCCGATCGCGCTTTCCATCACCGGGTCGTCGAGACGCGACCGGATGGACGCGATCAGGACGCCGAACGCGACACCGACCGCGGCGCCGCCGATCGCGGCAATTGCGAACGTGCCGATGGCCGAGCCCCACGTCGCGGCGGTGCCGATGGCCGCGGCCAACGCCACCTTGTACGCGGTCAGCGCCGTGGCATCGTTGAGCAGGCTCTCGCCACCAAGCAAGGTCATGATCCGGCGCGGCAGACCGAGTCGCCTGCCGATCGCGGTCGCCGACACCGCGTCGGGCGGAGCCACGATCGCCCCGAGGGCGAACGCCGCAGCCATGGTGAGTTCGGGCACGGTCTTGTATGCGACGAACCCGACGGCGAACGTCGTTGCGAGCGGCAGCCCGACCGCCAGCAGGCTGATCGGCCGCACGTTCTTGCGCAGGGCGACGTAGCTGCTCTCGGTTCCCGCCGACCACAGCAGTGGCGGAAGAATCACGTACAGCACCATCTCGGGGTCGAGCTCCACGTTGTGCAGCCCTGGGATGTTGCTGGCCGCGAGTCCGGCGATGACGAGCGCCAGCGGCGCGGAAACGTCGAAGCGGCGCGCCAGCGCGGCCAGCAGTATCGACACCACCAGAACTGTCAGCAGTGAGGCACTCACGCCGTCAGCCTCCTTCCGCGCGGTCCGTATCCTTGATCAACATGCTGAGGAGATCACGCCGGTCCGTTACGAGCGCACCGACGGTCCCCGAAACGTGTGAACACATCGAGGCCGCGATCGATGCCGACGAGCCCACGCCGCGCACGCCGGGGCATTGCCAGGACTGCAAAGAGGATGGCAGGGATGCGTGGGCTCACCTGCGCATGTGTCTGACCTGTGGGTACGTCGGATGCTGCGACTCGAGCCCCCATCGGCACGCCAGCGAACACTTTCACCAAACCGGTCATCCGGTGATGCGGTCGGTGGAGCCCGGCGAGAACTGGCGCTGGTGCTACATCGATGTCCGGGTGGGCTAGGGATCTGGCAGGCTGGACGCGCGATGAGTGAAACGACTGAAGGCGACCCACCCGAGCCTGCCGCGACCGTCGATGCGCCCGCTCCGGCCGGGTCCGCCGTGATGCTGCTGGGTTCCGGCGAGCTGAGCAGGGAGCTGACGCTGGCGTTTCAGCGCCTCGGCGCCGACGTGATCGCCGTCGATCGCTACGCCGACGCCCCTGCCCATGGCGTGGCCGACAGGTCGGTCGTCGTCAAAATGAACGACGCCGATCAGCTCACCGCGCTGATCGAGAAGGAGAACCCGCGCTACGTGGTGGCCGAAGCGGGGGTGATCGCCGCCGACGCGCTGATCGCCGTCGCCGAACGCGGAAACATCGAGGTGTTCCCGACACCGCGCAGCACCCGGCTGTCCGTGGACAGGGAGGGCCTGCGGCGGCTGGCCGCCGACGAGCTCGGCCTGCCCACCGCGCCGTTCTGGTTCGCGGGCTCTGTCGATGAGCTGACGGCCGTGTCCACGCATGCGGGGTTCCCGCTGGTGGTCAAGCCGACCGGCGCCGCACCCGGCGACGGCGAGTCGGTGCTGCTGCGTCCCGACGACATCGAGCCGGCATGGCACCGCGCGATCGCGGCGGGCCGAATCCCGCACAACAGGGTGATGGCCGAGACGGTCGTCGACGTCGACTTCGAGGTCACCCTGCTCACCATCCGGACAACCGGGCCGACCGGTCCCGCGGTGCACTTCTGCGAACCGATCGGTCATCGTCTTGCCGACAATGACTTGTTGGAGTCTTGGCAGCCGCAGCAGATGTCGCCGGCTGCGCTGGACGCGGCGAAATCGATCGCGGCGCGCATCGTCAACTCGCTGGGCGGGCGCGGCGTGTTCGGCGTGGAGTTGCTGGTGCGCGGCGACGAGGTGTACTTCGACAACGTGCGGCCCCGGCCGTACGACAGCGGCCTGGTAACGCTGCGCTCGCAACGGCTTTCACAGTTCGAGCTGCATGCGCGCGCGATCCTGGGCCTCTCGGTGGACACCATCATGATCTCGCCGGCCGCCGCGGAAGTCAGCTACGCAGGAGCGGAATCCACCACCACGAGCGCCGCCGATCGGGGCGCGGTACTTGCCGAGGCGCTTGCGGTGGCCGAGAGCGACGTCCGGTTGTTCGACCGGCCCGACGAATCCGATGACCGGCGACGGCTCGGGGTGGCGCTGGCCACCGCACCGGACCCGATCGTTGCCAGGGACCGGGCCCGCCGGGTCTCGACGGTGCTGCGCAAACTCTGGTGACCGAACCAGCCGACCGGCCGACCGCGACGCCGTTCCTCGCGGCGCTGGCAATCATTGTCCTCGTCGTGATCGCAATCGGGCTTTTCAATTTCTTCGAAGGCGATGAGCTGTCCGACGACCAGCAGGTGGCACGATCGGCCGTCGGGCAGAACGACGCGCTGCAGCGCCAGAGCTACGCCGACTATCGCACCTACACGTGCGAGGCTCAGCTCGGCACCGAAGCCGACATCCTTGCCCAGCAACGTGATTCGGCGGCCAAACAGGGCGAGCGGTTCGTCGACAGCGTGACGGACGTGGTGATCGACGGAGACGGTGCCACGGCCAAGGTGACCTACTACTTCGACAAGGCACCGGACACCAAAACCGATGCCAAGATGACGTTCGTGCGCCAGGACGGGGCATGGAAGGTCTGTTCGGCTGGGCCCAGGTAGCTGTGGGAGACTCACGATCGTGAGCTATGCCGGAGACATCACGCCTGAGGAGGCTTGGAAGCTGCTGAGCGACCACCCGGAGGCCGTGCTCGTCGACTGTCGCACCGACGCGGAGTGGCGGTTCGTCGGGGTGCCCGATCTATCGTCACTCGGCCGCGATGTCGTCTACATCGAATGGAGCCGCACCGACGGGTCGCGCAACGCGGGCTTTGTCGAGGACCTTGTCGATGCCGGCGTCACGCCCGGTGAACGGCCGGTGGTCTTCCTGTGTCGCTCCGGCAATCGCTCCATCGGCGCCGCAGAGGCCGCAACCCAAGCCGGGATCGCGCCGTCCTACAACGTGCTGGACGGATTCGAAGGCAACCTCGACGAGCGCAGGCACCGCGGTGGCACCGGGTGGAAGGCCGTCGGACTGCCCTGGAAGCAGTCATGAGCGCCGAGGTTCCGTCGGTCCGCAGGCCCGCCGAGCTGCCCGAGGGGGTCAGCCAGGCCACCATCGGTGCGCGCGGTGGCCTGCTGCGGTCCGGGTTCGAGGAGACCGCCGAGGCGATGTACTTGACGTCGGGGTACGTGTACTCCTCGGCGGCGGAGGCCGAGAAGGCGTTCACCGGAGAGATCGATCGGTATGTGTACTCGCGCTACGGCAATCCGACGATCTCGATGTTCGAGGAGCGGCTGCGGCTGATCGAAGGTGCGCCCGCATGCTTCGCGACGGCGACCGGCATGGCTGCGGTGTTCACGTCGTTGGGCGCGCTGCTCGCGGCCGGCGACCGGTTGGTGGCCGCGCGCAGCCTGTTCGGATCGTGCTTCGTGGTGTGCAACGAGATCCTGCCGCGCTGGGGCATCGAGACCGTGTTCGTCGACGGTGACGACCTCTCGCAGTGGGAAGAGGCGTTGTCGGTCCCCACCCAGGCGGTCTTCTTCGAGACGCCGTCCAACCCGATGCAGTCGCTGGTGGATATCGCCGCGGTCTGCGACCTCGCGCACGCTGCGGGCGCAAAAGTGGTGCTGGACAACGTCTTTGCCACGCCTATCCTGCAGCAGGGCTTCCCGCTGGGTGTCGACGTCGTGGTGTATTCGGGCACCAAGCACATCGACGGCCAGGGCCGTGTCCTCGGCGGGGCCATCCTCGGTGACAAGCAGTACATCGACGAGCCGGTGCAGAAGTTGATGCGGCACACGGGTCCCGCGCTGAGCCCGTTCAACGCCTGGACCTTGCTAAAGGGCCTCGAGACGCTGTCGGTTCGGGTGGATTATCAGAACGCGTCGGCGGTGCGGATCGCCGAGTTCCTCGAGAACCATCCCGCGGTGAGCTGGGTGCGCTATCCGTTCCTGGAGTCGCACCCGCAGTACGAACTGGCCAAGCGCCAAATGACCGGCGGGGGCACGGTTGTCACGTTCGAGCTCAAGGGCGGAAGTAAGGACCGCGCCTTCGAGGTGCTCGACAAGCTGCGTCTGATCGACATCTCCAACAATCTCGGTGACTCGAAGTCGTTGATCACCCATCCCGCCACGACGACGCATCGTGCGATGGGCCCTGAGGGTCGGGCCGCGATCGGGCTTGGCGACGGAGTGGTCCGAATCTCGGTGGGCCTGGAGGGAACTGAGGACTTGATCGTCGATCTGGATCAGGCTTTGGGTTAGGTGTCACGGCAGAGCGATGCGAAGAAGGCCCGCCGCAACAAGCGGCGGGCCACTCGGGATTCGCGCTGGCTGCCCGACGGCGTGTTGGACGACCTGGTCACGACCCAGGCCGCCATCGCCACCGACCTGGAAGTGTTCGATCAGCGGATCACCGAGCGCGGCTGGACATTCGACGAGGACGAGTCCGATGAGGACTTCGCCTTCTGGTTCTACGAGCCATCGGCCGCAGCGGTCGACGAGGGTGAGGTCGCCCGAGTGACGACGATATGGATGTCCGCGGACGAGGACGCCGAGATCGCGCATCTCATGCTGGCAGGCGCTGACGACGATGTCCCGTTCGAGCCGGACGCGCTGTTCGAGCATCTCGACGTCATCGAGGCGTTCCGGTTCGGCGATGCCCCGCCGGACTTCAACTAGGTTCGCCCTTGGGCAGAATTCGCCGCAGATACTCTCGGTTGGTTGCGCTGACGCTTAGCCCGTCGCCGCCGTAATGTTCGGTGCAGAAGGCGCCGCGGAACCCGCTGTCGATGGCCATGCGCACGGCCCTGCGATAGTTGATGACTCCCAGCTCGAGTGGGGCGGGTGCCGTAACGATGGCGCCAGTCGTGGCGTCCTCGGTGCGGAAGTAGTTCTTGACGTGCCAGTAGTTCGCATACGGAATTGTCTTCTCGGCCATCACCTCCCAACGCTCGACCGGTCGGTGGAGGCGCTGCAGGTTACCCAGGTCGGGATTGAGGCCGACCGCTGGATGGTCGACGTCGCGGACGAACCGCACTGAACTGTCTGCCGTGCCGAGGTAGGTGTCTTCGTACATCTCCAGCGATATGGCGATGCCGACCTCGGCCGCGTGTTCCCCCAATTCGCGGGTTCGGCGGACCGCACGCTTCCAGTCCGCGGGGTCATCGGAATCTATTGGCCCCTGAACAGTCCAGAACCACAACGCATCCCGTTGTTCCGGGGTCAGAGCGCGGAAGAATCCGAAGGAGACTACGGTGGCGCCGATCGCCGCGGCGGTCTCGATCACCCGATGTCCGTACTCCAGGTACTCGTCGCCGAAGTCGGGGTCGACGACGCTGCGCCGAGCCGTGGAGATTGCCGGCATGGTCAGGCCGGCACTCTTGACGACATCCTGGAATTCCTGCAGCCGTGCAGGAGTGAGGTCAGCGAGCCGAATCCAGGAATCTGTGGGATCAAGTTCGGTGAATCCGGCGTCAGCAACTTGTTCGAGGGTGTCGGCCCACTCCTCGGCGCTCTGGTCCTGGGTGCTCGTTCCGCACGGGAGCGTCGACGGAAAATTGATCATCGCCGCTGCGATAGGCCAATTCTCACGGGTCAGTGGTTCGATGTCGGAAAGCGTCATTCGATCTCTCTCAGTACGTCATTAGTCAAACGGATGATTGAAAAGCGTTGCCGCTCTGTGCTAATCGAGCAGCTCGTCCGCCTTTACGCGAAATCTGCGTGTGTAGTAGATCATCGCGGCGGCAACGAGTGGCAGTACGCCCAGTGCGTAGATGCCTGCCGATCCCGCCGCGTCGTTGACGATGGCGTTGACCTTGGTCCGCAGAATGGGCGCAATGAAACCGCCGAGGTTGCCCAAGGAATTGATCAGACCGATTCCCGCTGCAGCTGCCGCTCCGGTCAGGAATGCGGCGGGATACGACCAGACGATGGGCCCGACGCCAAGGAAGCTACACACGGCCAGGGTGATGAAGATCAGTCCAAGTACGGGTTGGTGGTAAGTCCCCGCCCAGGCCGATCCGAAGATGCACAGCGCAGTGGATATGAACAGCAGGGTTGCCCAGATACGTCGTCGCTGCATCGTGGTCGCCGAACGGCCGATCAAGTAGCACGCGAAGATGCCGAAGAACCACGGAACGGCAACGAGCAACCCGACCTTCAACCCCACCTTCGTGCCGGTGAGGTCCGACACCTGCGCGGGCAGGTAGAAGGTGACGCCGTAGACCGCGACTTGCATGCAGAAGTAAATCGTAGTGAAGTACCAGACCTTCCCGCTCTTCATCGCATTCCACACGCCGCTGGGACCGGTCTGCTCCTTGACGGTGTCCTCCTGTGCCATAACCTCTTTCAGAGCCGCTTTCTCCTCAACTGAGAGGAACTTCGCTTGTTCAGGCCCGTTGATGAGGAAGACGAAGGCGGCGATTCCGGCAACGACGGCCAGCAGTCCTTCGACTGCGAACATGACCTGCCAGCCGTGCACTCCTGGCATCTGGTCACCGATGTTGATCAGCCATCCGGACAGCGGACCACCCAGCATCTGGGAGACCGGCTGCGCCAGGTAGAAGATCGCAAACATCTTGACCCGCACCTTGTTCGGAAACCAGGCCGCCAGGAACATGATCACACCGGGGAACAGCCCGGCCTCGGTGACACCGAGCAGAAACCGCAGCGCGATGAAGCTGTTCGGGCCTTGCACGAACGCGAAGCACGCCGAAACGATGCCCCAGGTGATGGCGATTCGGGCCAGCCAGACCTTCGCCCCTACCTTGTTCAGTACCAAGTTGCTGGGGATCTCGAATAGTGCGTAACCGATGAAGAAGATGCCGGCGCCCAGTGCGTAGGCACCAGCCGATACGCCGCGGTCAACCTCGAGTGCCTCCGCCGCGAATCCGACGTTCGTGCGGTCGAGGAACGAGACAATGTAGAGGATGACGAGCATCGGCATCAGTCGCCGCGAAGCCTTGGAGATGGCCGAGGCGAGAACTGGGTCGCGCAAGAGTTCCTTACTTGCGGTCAGGTCTATTGTTGACATCACTTCTCCTGTCGAATGGTGTTGCAACACAGTTGGTTCAGCGGCCGGTGCTTCGGCCTCACGCGAGGATCAGTGCCACTCCGACGACGCAGATGATCACACCGACAGTCAGGTACAGCAGCCGTTCTCGGGTCCATCGGGGCGGGCCGTCAGTACGCATGCGCAGTGCTCCTAAGTTCTGATCCCTAGTTCAGGGGAGCGGGTCCGAGCTCGTCGAGCAGTTTCTGCATCAGCACGTATGCCTTGTTGCGGTATGCGATGAGGTCGGGTATCCGGTCGGCCGGGACATTCAAAAATCCGGCGCCGGTCTTGGTTCCGAGCTTGCCCGCCTCCACGAGCTCGGTCAGCACCTTCGGTGTCGCAAAACGCTCTGGGAATCCGGTCTGCAACGATCGGTAGCAGAAGTCGTAGACGTCTAGGCCGGCCATGTCCGCGATGGCAAACGGGCCGAAGAACGGCAGTCGAAACCCGAACGTGGTTCGCACCAGGGTGTCAATGTCCTCGGCAGTGGCCGTGCCGTCTTCCACAAGCTGGGTGGCCTCGTGAAACAGGGCGTACTGCAACCGGTTCAACACGAAACCGGTAACGTCCTTGACCTGGGCAGTCTGCTTTCCGGAGTCATGGATGAGTTGGCGTGCGCGAGTGACGACGCTCTCTTCGGTGCCCGCATGTGGAATGATCTCCACCCCCGGGACGAACGGTGAGGGGTTGCTGAAGTGGACGCCGAGGAATCGGCCGGGATTGGAAACGGCATCGGCCATGTCGCCGATCGAGATCGTCGAGGTGTTGGAGCCGATGATGGCGTCCGGCCTTGCGGCGGAACTTATTTGGCGCAGAGTGTCGTTCTTGATCGCCAGTACCTCTGGCACAGCTTCTTCGATGAAGTCGGCGTTGGACACCGCCTCGGCCAAAGATGCAGCGGGCCAGAGGTTCTCTTCAAGAATATCGGTGGCGCCCGCGGGAAACAGTCCCTCGGAGACGAACTCCTTCGATTCGGCGATCAGTCGGTGATAGTTCTTCTCGGCGATCTCTGCACTGATGTCGGCCAGGGCCACGCGGGCTCCGGCGAGGCCGAAAACCTGCGCAATGCCCCCGCCCATGTACCCCGAGCCGATTACTGCAATTTCCAACGTCACCGTTGTCACCGCCTACTCTCAGTCATGTTTTCGGTCGGAAGTCGTAGGAGGTGGGAGGCCGTCTCGGCCACGCTCTTGGCGATTGTGGCGACTGCAGAGACCGGCGCCTCATCCAGACTGTGATGAGATCTGGATCACGCCATTTCCTATAGGATCGAGGATCTATGATCCACTCGTGCCTGTCAAGCGATTCCTATAGGATCTTTTAGTGGCTCCCGAAGGCGTCGCCTCCCGTCCTGTCCGCCAAGTCCTGACGGACCATGTGTACGACACGCTGCTTGAAATGCTGATGGACGGCCGGTTCCAGCCGAGTGAGGCCCTGAGCATCGACGGGCTCGCCCGCGAATTGGACGTGTCGGCCACTCCGGTGCGCGAGGCGTTTGCCCGTCTGGAGGTGACCGGTCTGGTGATACGGGCCGCGTTGCGTGGCTACCGCGTTGCGCCGCTGCCGAGCACCGCCGAGCTCACCGAGTTGATGGATGCCCGACTGATCATCGAGCCAGTCAACGCATTGCGCGCATGCGAGCGCGCCACTCCCGGCTTGATCGAAAAGCTTGAGCGTTCGATCGCCGAATTGCGTGCCGCGCCAAGGGGTCCCGAGTTCGCCACCTACCGCGAATACTGGCAGGCGGACATGCGATTCCACGAGCTCATCGCCGAAGGCGCAGGCAACCGCTTTCTCCTCATGGCGCACAACTGCCTTGGCGGATCGGTGCAGCGGTTCAGACTATTTACCGGGCTTGGGGTCACCGACGCCGAGTACGCCATCGAGGAGCACACCACGATCCTGGACGCGTTCCGGGCTCGGTCGCCGGAGGAGGCGCGCCAGGCCATGATCAACCATTTGCACGGCGTCAAGAACCGGGGATTCCAGGACGTCGTCGACCACGGCTGAGGCCGCGCAGGCTAGGAGCCTGACGTCGATGTGGACTTACCGTCGGGCCCTTCGACGACACCCTGTGCCGCCCTGGCCCGCTGCTCGTAGCTGCTGCGTGCCGTCGCATCGAAATCCAGGAAGACGCGGTCGAGGCCGAGGCGCTTGTTGAGCCACCGGCGGCCTCGCGGGCCGAGCATTTGCGCCGCTTGCGCGGTGAAACGCAGCGGAGCCGGAACGGCGACATGGGTTTTCGGCTTCTCGAGCGTCTTGACGACGGCCGCGGCGATGTCCTCGGGCTCCACCGGCTTGATAGCGCCGCCGCTTGTGCCCGAGATCAACTCCGTATTGGTGAACGGGGGCATCACCACCGAGACGTGGACGCCGTGCGAAGCGACCTCGTCGGCCAATGCCGCCGAAAGCCCCACCACACCGAACTTGGCTCCGACGTAGACGACCTGACCCGGCACCGGGATGAGTCCGGACAACGAGGCGATGTTGATGATGTGGCCGCTGCGGCGAGTGATCATGTCGGGCAGCACCAACTGGCATCCGGCGATCACGCCGTACAGGTTCACCTCGATCGCGGACCGGATCGCCGCCTCTGACTGGTCGAGGAATGGGCCGATGGGCATCACGCCGGCATTGTTGATCAGCACGTCGATGTGGCCGCCGGCGTCCGTGCGCGCCTTGTCCAGGAACGTCGCGAACGACTCGCGGTCGGTGACGTCGAGGGGATAGCCAGAAACCTGACCGAGCTTGGTCAGCTCCGCGACCGCAGATTCGCCGAGCGCGACGTCGCGGTCGCCGATGACCACCCGCGCGCCACGCGCGAGCAGGGCCTTCGCGGTCGCATATCCGATGCCCCGTGCGGCGCCGGTGATCGCGACGGTCTTACCCCGGATGTTGTCCATGCGGCCAAACTTTACACGTGTCAAGTTTGATGCGGAAGTGCGGCAGTCCTGGCCAGACTTCCAATCACCCTGAGCTAATCCGCAGCTTCGGAATGCGACCCGGCGGCGTGCGTTAGACATTGAGGTGATGTCCCTTCACGCCGTGAATGAGCTGCGCTTTGTGGCGGTCGGCCGGGATGACCCACTGGCCGAGCCGCTGCTTGCCGAGCTGGCCGTCGAATACGCCACCCGGTATGGCGGGGAACCGGAGCGCGTCTCGACGTGGCTGCGCACCTATCCCGCCGAACACTTCGCGCCGCCCGACGGTGGGCTGCTGATCGGCCTGCTGGACGGCCTACCCGTCACCGGCGGCGCATACCAGCGGTTCGACGACACCACCGCAGAGCTCAAGCGCATTTGGACCGACGGCAGGCATCGCCGACAGGGACACGCCAAGGTGCTGCTGGCCCACCTCGAGGCCGAGATCACCACCCGCGGATACCGCCGCATCTATCTGACGACCGGCGACCGGCAGCCAGAGGCCGAGGCGCTATACCTGTCGTCCGGTTACACGCGACTCGCCGAACCGCTTCCCGCCGAGGGTGAGGTCTACCCCATCGCCTTCCAGAAGGTGCTCCCGTGACCGGGCACTTCCACGTCGGCCTTGCGCTCGACAACTACGGATGGCATCCGCAGGCGTGGCGCCACACACCCGATGTCGCGCCCGTCACCAGCGGCCGGTACTGGGCCGCCCTGGCCGCCACCGCCGAACGGGGTCTACTGGACTTCGTCACGTTCGACGACGCGCTCACCCCGCAGCGGCGGCGCCGCGCCGAGATAGAACCGCGCTGGCTCGCTGGACGGCCCGACGCTGTGCTCGTCGCGTCAAGGGTCGCGCCCGCGACCAACCACATCGGGCTCATCCCCGTCGCGACCGTCACCCACACCGAACCGTTCCACGTCTCGAAAGCCATTGCCACCCTTGACTTCGTCTCCCACGGCCGGGCTGGCTGGCAGGTCAGGGTCAGCAGCACCGAACACGAGGCGGAGCTGTTCGGACGGCGCGACCTCACCGGAGTCGACCTGTTCGACGAAGCGTCGGACGCCGTGGAAGTCGTCCGACGGTTATGGGACAGCTGGGAGGACGACGCCATCATTCGCGACGCCGCCACCGGCCGGTTCGTCGACCGCGACAAGCTGCACTACATCGACTTCAGCGGAAAGTACTTCTCGGTCAAGGGGCCGTCGATCACGCCGCGCCCGCCGCAGGGCCAGCCGGTGGTGGCAGCGCTCGCGCATGACACGCTGATCTACGAATTCGCCTCGCGGAGCACAGATCTAGTATTCATCACCCCGCAGGACGACGACTCGCTGCAGTCCATTCTCGGTGAGGTCACCGATGTCAAGGTCTATGCCGACATCTTCGTGACGTTCACCGGAATCACCGATACCCGCTCGGACGCACTGGTTTTCGACGGTCGGCCCGCAGAACTGGTCGACCTTGTGCTGCGGTGGCAGCAGCAGGGCATCGACGGTGTTCGGCTTCGGCCGGCCGTCAACGCCACCGACCTGCCGGTCATCGTCGACGAGGTGGTTCCGCTGCTGCAGCAGGCAGGCGCGTTCCGCACCGCGTATCGCGAAGGCGAGACGCTACGCGAACGGCTCGGGCTGCCCGTCGCCGAAAATCGCTACGCCAAGGCGGAATCGAAATGACCGTTCCCCTTTCGATCCTCGACCTCGCACCCATCAGCGAAGGCAGCGATGCTGCGACCGCGCTGCGCAACACCGTCGACCTCGCCAAGCACGCCGAGCAGTGGGGGTACAAGCGCTACTGGATCGCCGAACATCATTTCGTCGCCGTCGCGAGCTCAGCGCCCGCGGTGCTGATCGGTCAGATCGCCGCCGCCACCGAGCGGATCCGCGTCGGCGCCGCCGCTGTGCAGCTGGGCCAGACCACCGCGGTCGCGGTGGCCGAGAGCTTCGGCATGCTCGACGCGTTCAATCCGGGCCGCATCGATCTCGGCGTTGGACGGTCAGGCCAGCGGCGGCGTGAGGCGATCAAGGACAAGGACCGTCCGCCAAAGCCCAAGCCGCCCACCGAGTGGCGCGACGTCGGCGGTGTGGTCGTGCCACCGCCGTTCGACATCAGCGCACTGATGCGCAATCCGCGACTGCGCGCGAAGATGTCGGTCTTGACGCAACCGGAAGCGGTGCCGCCGGACTTTGGCGATCAGGTCTGCGACATCCTGGCGATGCTCGACGGCAGCTATCGCATTGCGTATCAGGACGGCACTGTCGACGCGCATGCCACGCCCGGCGAGGGCGCCGGCTTGACGCCGTGGGTCTTCGGCAGCAGCAAGGGCCAGAGTGCACAGGTGGCCGGCGCGCGCGGTCTGCCGTTCGTGGCGAGCTATCACATCACACCCTCTACCGCGCTGGATGCCGTCGACGCCTACCGCGCCGCGTTCCAGCCGTCGGCGGCTCTGGCCGAACCGTACGTGGTGGTATCGGCCGACATCGTGGTGGCCGACGACTCCGCGACCGCGCGACATCTGGCGTCGAGTTACGGCCACTGGGTGCATTCGATCCGAGCAGGCGACGGCGCGATTCCGTATCCGGACCCGGACCGGGTGACCCCGCTGTCTGATGAAGAGAGCGAGCTCGTGAAGGACCGCACTGCAACACAATTCGTCGGCGACGCCGATGAGGTCGCCGACAAGCTCGACACCCTGCGACGCGTCACCGACGCGGACGAGCTGGTAATTACGTCGGTGACCCACCGCTACTCCGACCGCCTGCGATCGCACGAACTTATCGCGAAGAGGTGGGGTCTATGACCGCAGCACGAGAAGGCAAGCAGCGCAAGCCGATCCATCTGGCTGCGCATTTCCCCGGCGTCAACAACACCACCGTATGGTCGGAGCCCGAGTCGGGCAGTCAGATCGACTTCGACTCGTTCGTCCATCTCGCCCAGGCCGCCGAGCGCGGAAAGTTCGACTTCTTCTTCCTCGCAGAGGGGCTCCGTCTGCGCGAACACCGCGGGCGTATCCATGACCTCGACGTGGTCGGCAGGCCGGACACCTTCACCGTGCTCGCCGCGTTGGCCGCGGTCACCGACCGTCTCGGCCTGACGGGCACCATCAACACCACCTTCAACGAACCCTTCGAGGTGGCACGGCAATTCGCCACCCTCGACCACCTTTCCGACGGCCGCGCAGGCTGGAACATCGTCACCTCGTCGGATGCGTTCACCGGCGAGAACTTCCGCAGGGGCGGTTTCCTCGACCACTCCGAGCGCTACAAGCGGGCCGAGGAGTTCGTCAACGTAGCGCGCGAGTTCTGGGACAGCTGGGCAACCGACGCCGTGCTCGCCGACCGCGAGAACGGAATCTACGTCGACCCCGACCGTATCCGTGTCGTCGAGCATCGAGGGCCGCAGTTCGACGTTCGCGGGGTGAGTACCCTGCCGAGCGGTCCGCAGGGCCATCCCGTACTGCTGCAGGCGGGTGACTCCGCCGACGGCAGGGCATTCCTGGCCAAGTACGCCGATGCGGCGTTCACCATGCACTCGTCCTTGGAAGCGGGCCAGGCCTACTACACCGACGTCAAAGCGCAAGCCGCGTCATACGGACGAGACCCGGACCGGCTCAAGGTGTTTCCGGCGGCGACGTTCGTGCTCGGCGACACCGCGAAGGAGGCTGCGGACAAGGCCCACCACATCCGGCGCAAGCAGGTGAGCCCTCAGACCGCGATCGCGATGCTCGAGCAGGTCTGGCAGCGGGATCTTTCGGGCTACGACCCCGACGGCCCGCTGCCCGACGTCGAACCTGCCGACGACCCGACCGTGTCCCAGGGCCGCGTCCGCCATGGTGACCCGAAGGCCGTCGCGGCCGCATGGCGCGAACGTGCGCAGGCCGACAACTTGTCCATCCGGGAACTGGTCATCGCCGTCACCAGCCGCCAGCAATTCGTCGGAACACCCGCAGAAGTCGCCGACGAGATCGACCTGCACGTGCAGTCGGATGCCTGCGACGGTTTCATCCTGGTGCCCCACCTGACTCCGCATGGGCTCGACGAGTTCGTCGATCGGGTGGTGCCGCGGTTGCAGGAGCGCGGCAGCTTCCGGACCGAATACTCCGGCTACACCTTGCGAGATCACCTCGGCCTATAGGCTGGCCCCGCAGGTGTTGGGGACACCGGGGGTGGGTTGTGTCTGTTACCCAGACGGAAGTCGGGTGGTTGCTTCTGGCAGCCGCCGCGCTGACCTTCGTCGTTGGCGGCGCGTCGCGGGTCTTCATCGGCCGACGGCGGCGCACCAAGGCGGTGCGTGGATTGGTGCGCACCTTTCGCCGAACCGGGTTGGCCCGCGTGCTTTTCGGACGATTCGAGGGCGATGTGCTCGACGACGACGAACTCGACGCGATGATCTTGATGCCCACCATCGTGGTGGCGTGTGGACTGTGCCTCACCGCCATCTTCCTGCTCGGCTACGAAACGCTTGCCTAGGACCGCACGTGCTCGGCGACGAGGAGAACGACTTCGACACTGCTGTGGCGACGTTCGGCGAGGTGGTGGCGCTCTGGTATGTCGACAGGGTGCTCACGGCCGAAATCGTCCTGGCGGCATGTGACGTGCTGGCGGCCGGAGCCGACGGCCCGTCACTGCGAATGCTTGCCGCGGTGTCGATCCCGGACGTGCGCGACGAGGAGGTCATCGACGTCCTCGAGGCCGCCCTGCGCGAGGTTGGCCTACCCTACGCGGCAAAGCACACTGCCGCAGCGCGCACAGCCGGCTTGATCGCTATCGCCAGGCGGACACTGTCGGGAATCGACACACCGCACGAGTTGACACACTTTGCGCGGCACGAATTCCGGTCCCCGCCAGAGGATTCAGGGCGTTCGGAGTTCGACCAGCTGATCGTGGAGCTGGCCGACATGGATGACCTGTACGACGAGGACGTGATGTGCAGCGACGATGAGGCGGATGCCCTGATAACCGCTCAGGCCCGCAGGATCGTTGAACTTGCCCAAGTTACGTAACGCCACGGCGGAAAATCACGCGAAATTCCGCCATGGCGTTACGTAACGTGCTCGCCGTCGCACACGGGTTCGCCGAGCGCACGTTCGACGGGGTTAGCCGCGGGTCGCCTGTTCGGCAGCTTCGCGGATCGATCCCCGCCACACCGGCCCGTGCCCCGGCAGCACCACCTCGGTGTCCAGCAGACCCAGCGCGGCCAGGCTGCGCACACAACCGTCCTGGTCGTGGTTGAACAACGCGGGCAGGAGTTGAGGCCCGTCGTTCACCAGCAGCGGATGGCCGGTGACCAGGGCATCGCCGCTGATCAGCACGCCGTCGACGACGAAGGAGCAATGCCCGCCGGTGTGGCCAGGGGTAGGTATCGCCATCGGCTTACCTGGCAGGCTCGCCGCGACGTCCTCGGTGAGCGCCTGCGTCGTCGGGATACCGTCGCGCACCATTCCACCTTTGCGGGTGATCGCGAGGGTCCACGCGAGCCACCGCGGCTGCCAGATGCGCTTGGCCACGTCGGCAGGTGACACCTGCTCCAGATACTCCCGCTTGGAGTGCCCCACCTCCGCGGCATGGCAATACACCGGCGTGCCATGGGTTTTCGCGAACCAGATCGCGGACCCGAAGTGATCGACATGCGCATGCGTGAGCAGGATCGCGCGCACGTCGTCGACGCCGAACCCGAGTTCGGCCAACGACGCCAGCACGTCGTCGCGGTGGCCAGGGAATCCGGCGTCGATCAACATCACGCCCTGCTCATCGGTGACCACCGTCCAATTGACCAGGTCGGTGTGGGCGAAGTACACGGAGTCGGTGACGGCGCTTAGGGCTGCTGCCATCCCGCGAGTCTAGGCAGAAGGGTAGAAAAGAACTCGTGGCTGAACTCAAACTCGGATACAAGGCGTCGGCGGAACAGTTCGCCCCGCGCGAACTCGTCGAACTCGCTGTGGCGGCCGAAGCGCACGGCATGGACAGCGCGACGGTCAGTGATCACTTCCAGCCGTGGCGCCACGAAGGCGGGCACGCGCCCTGGTCGCTTGCCTGGATGGCCGCGGTTGGCGAGCGCACCAAGCGGCTCGTCCTCGGCACGTCGGTGCTGACGCCGACGTTCCGCTACAACCCCGCCGTCATCGCCCAGGCGTTCGCGACCATGGGTTGCCTGTACCCGGACCGGATCTTTCTAGGCGTCGGCACCGGCGAGGCGCTCAACGAGATCGCCACCGGCTATGAAGGCGAGTGGCCGGAGTTCAAGGAGCGGTACGCGCGCCTGCGTGAGTCCATCAAGCTGATGCGGGAGCTGTGGCTCGGCGACCGGGTGGACTTCGACGGCGAGTACTACCGCACCAAGGGCGCATCGATCTACGACGTTCCCGACGGCGGCATCCCGATCTACATCGCCGCGGGCGGGCCGCAGGTGGCCAAGTACGCCGGGCGCGCCGGCGACGGCTTCATCTGCACCTCGGGCAAGGGCGAGGAGCTGTACAAGGACAAGCTCATCCCGGCGGTCACCGAGGGTGCCGAGGCGGCGGGCCGCAACGCCGACGACGTCGACAAGATGATCGAGATCAAGATCTCCTACGACCCAGACCCCAAGCAGGCACTGGAGAACACCCGGTTCTGGGCGCCACTGTCGCTGACGGCCGAGCAGAAGCACAGCATCGACGACCCGATCGAGATGGAGAAGGCCGCCGACGCACTGCCCATCGAGCAGGTCGCCAAGCGCTGGATCGTCGCGTCCGACCCGGACGAGGCCGTCGAAAAGGTGGGCCAGTACGTGAAGTGGGGCCTCAATCACCTCGTGTTCCACGATCCCCGGCAGGACCAGCGCCGTTTCCTTGAGCTTTTCCAAAAGGATCTGGAGCCGCGGCTGCGCCGGTTGGGCTAGATGAGGAAAGCTGGGGAAGTGACCGCCTCGGCCATCTACATCGCGTCGCCCGAGGGCGACACCGGCAAGTCGACCATCGCGCTCGGCATCCTTCATCGGCTGGCGGCCACGGTTGCCAAGGCAGGCGTCTTTCGCCCGATCACCCGGCTGGGCGAGGATCGCGACTACATCCTCGAGCTGCTGTTGGCGCACACCACCGCGGGTCTGCCGTACGAGCAGTGCGTGGGCGTCAGCTACCAGCAGCTGCACGACGACCCCGACACCGCGCTCGCCGACATCGTGGACAGATACCACCAGGTGGCCGACCAATGCGATGCGGTGCTGATCGTCGGCAGCGACTACACCGACGTGGCCGCCCCGAGCGAGCTCACGATGAACGCCCGGATCGCCGCCAACCTCGGCGCACCGGTGGTGCTGGCGGTGAAGGCCAAGGACCGGAGCCCCGAGCAGGTGGTGCAGGTCGTCGAGGTGTGCCTAGCCGAAATTGCCGCCCAGCACGCGCACACCGCGGCGGTCGTCGCCAACCGCTGCGAGCCGTCGCAGATGGACGCCGTTACGCAGGCGCTGGAACCCTTTGACCCCAAGACCTATGTGCTGCCAGAGGAGCCGCTGCTGGTGGCGCCGTCGGTCGCCGAGCTGCAGGCCGCCGTGGAAGGCACCGTGCTGCGCGGCGACTCGGCATTGATGAACCGCGAAGCGATGGACGTCCTGGTGGCCGGGATGACCGCCGAGCATGTACTGGAGCGGCTGACCGACGGCGTCGCTGTCATCACGCCCGGCGACCGTTCCGACGTCGTGCTGGCGGTGGTGAGCGCCCATGCGGCCGAAGGGTTTCCGTCGCTGTCCTGCGTGATTCTCAACGGTGGGCTCGAGCTGCACCCGTCGATCGCGTCGCTGGTGTCCGGTCTCGGGCTGCGGCTGCCGGTGATCGAGACGCCGTTCGGCACGTTCGAAACGGCCAGCCGGGTGGCGTCGGCGCGCGGGCGGGTGACCGCCACCTCGCAGCGCAAGATCGATACCGCGCTGGCGCTGATGGACACCTGCGTCGACACCACGGATCTGCTTGCGCAGCTTGCTATTGCCATCCCTTCGGTGGTGACGCCGCAGATGTTCACCCACCGGCTGCTGGACCGGGCACGGGAGGACCGCAGGCACATCGTGCTGCCTGAAGGCGACGACGACCGCATCCTGCAGGCCGCGGGCAGGCTGCTGCAACGCGGCGTCGCCGACCTGACCATCCTGGGCGACGAGGCCGCGGTGCGAGCCAGGGCGGCCGAACTGGGCGTCGATCTCTCAGCGGCCGCCGTGCTCAACCCGCTCACCAGCGAGCTGTGCGACAGGTTCGCCGAAGAATATGCCCAGCTGCGAAAGCACAAGGGCGTCACCGTCGAGCAGGCGCGCGAAATCATCCATGACGTCTCGTATTTCGGCACCATGCTGGTGCACGACGGCATGGTCGACGGCATGGTGTCCGGTGCGAGGCACACCACCGCGCATACGGTGCGGCCATCGTTCGAGATCATCAAGACGTTGCCGGATGTGTCCACGGTGTCGAGCATCTTCCTGATGTGCCTGTCCGATCGGGTCTTGGCCTACGGCGACTGCGCGATCGTGCCCGATCCGACCTCCGAACAACTCGCTGACATCGCGATCTCGTCGGCCCGCACTGCAGCGCAGTTCGGCATCGACCCGCGGGTTGCCATGCTCTCGTACTCGACAGGGACATCGGGCACCGGCGCGGACGTCGACAAGGTCAGAGCGGCAACCGAACTGGTTCGCAAACGCGAGCCCGACCTCCTCGTCGAAGGGCCCATCCAGTACGACGCCGCCGTGGAGCCGTCGGTGGCGAAGACCAAGATGCCCGACTCCGAGGTCGCCGGTCGCGCGACCGTGCTGATCTTCCCGGACCTCAACACCGGCAACAACACGTACAAGGCGGTGCAGCGCAGCGCGGGCGCGATCGCGATAGGGCCGGTGCTGCAGGGGCTGAACAAGCCGGTCAACGACCTGTCGCGGGGCGCATTGGTCGAAGATATCGTCTATACCGTGGCTATCACGGCAATCCAGGCGCAGGGCAAGTGATGTCACGCACGGTACTGGTGCTCAACTCAGGCTCGTCGTCGGTGAAATACGGTGTCGTTGAGCCGGTTTCGGGAAGAATGGTGGCCGAAGGAATCGTCGAGCGCATCGGTGAGGGCGAGGTCCCCGATCACGCTGCCGCGCTGCAGACGGTGTTCGACGAGTTGGCCGATGACATGACCGAGGTGGTCGCTGTCGGGCATCGGGTGGTGCACGGCGGTCCCGACCTGTACGCGCCGACGCTGATCGACGATGCCATGGTCGCCAAACTCGACGAGTTGTCACCGCTTGCACCGCTGCACAATCCGCCGGCGCTGTTGGGTATCGGGGTGGCCCGCAAGGCCCTTCCCGATCTTCCGCACGTCGCCGTGTTCGATACCGCCTTCTTCCACGACCTTCCGCCTGCGGCATCGACGTACGCGATCGACAGGGACATCGCGGCGCAATGGCACATCCGCCGCTACGGCTTCCACGGCACGTCGCACCAGTACGTCAGTGAGCAGGCCGCGGTGTTTCTCGATGTGCCGCTGGCATCGCTGAGTCAGATCGTGCTGCATCTCGGCAACGGGGCGTCCGCGTCGGCGATCGTCGGTGGGCGGCCGGTGGACACGTCAATGGGATTGACGCCGATGGAGGGTCTGGTGATGGGCACCCGGTCCGGTGACATCGACCCCGGCGTGATCATGTACCTGTGGCGCGCAGCGGAGATGACCATCGAGGACATCGAAACTATGCTCAACCGCAAGGCCGGGGTGCGTGGTCTCGGCGGTGAAATCGACTTCCGCGTGTTACACGAGCGCATCGAATCCGGTGACGAGGCAGCGCAACTGGCTTATGAGGTGTACATCCACCGGCTGCGCAAGTACATCGGCGCCTACCTGGCGCTGCTTGGCTCCGCCGACGTGATCACCTTCACCGCCGGTGTCGGCGAGAACGACGCCGCCGTGCGACGCGACGCGTTGTCCGGCATGACGGCGCTTGGCATCGAGCTCGACGAGCATCTCAACGCCAGTCCCGCCAAGGCGGCCCGCCGCATCTCAGCCGACAACTCCCCGACGACCGTGCTGGTGATACCGACCGACGAAGAGCTGGCCATCGCCCGCGCCTGCGTGCAGGTGATCGATACCTAGCCTGGCAGCGCGCTTCCGCAACCCGCGACCAGACCATCCTTGGTCGCAACGGATTCCAGGTCTTGCGCTGTGAGGGACCGCCCGGCCTTTTCACATGCCAGCGTGGCCCACGCCTCAGGAGTGCCCGGCACCCGCAGGATCGCCTGCCCTGCTGGGCTTTCGGCGACAACCGACCTTCCGTCGGCAGCGACTCCGACGCCAACCGGGGCCCGTGGCGCCGAACTCACCGGAACGACGTTCATCTGGCTGGCGTCGTGCAGCGAGTAGGAAACTAGTTGGCCGCCGCGCGCGTCGTACAGGTAGTCACTTGTCGACGCGGTTTCCGGCGGATAGATCTCGCCTCTGAGACGCCCGATGGAACGGACCGCGCCGTCTCGCAAGCTCAACGCCAACACCTCGGTGTCGACGGCTGTAACGCCATCGCCGATCTCTCGCAGGAGTGTGAGCGCGTCGCCGGTGTGCTCGGCGAAATTCAGAAGCGTGCCGTCGACCTCCACCGAGTGGATGATCTTCAGCGAGGCGGTGTCGACGACCTGCACCGTCGTTCGACCACTTGGCGAAGGTGTTTCGAAGCCGACGGCATACGCCGCGTCGGATGTGAGGGTGTCCGCACCTGCGTCGGCAATGCGCGCTTCACCCGTACCGGGATTGACGAATACCAGCTTGCCTTCTGCCGTCAACGCCACCCTGCCGTCGTCGAGCAGCACTGTGCGCGCAGCCTTTCCGACGGCCGGCAGGGACATCTGCTTGTCGACATGATCGACCTTCTCGCCGCTGAGTATCCAGGCATTGCCCGTGACCGTGTCGTAAGCGAACACGTGGTCGCGGTCGAGCCACACCATCGCGGGCAGCGCCTCGAACACGGTGTCGATTTCGGTGGGCGGCTCGGACATCCCGTACTGGGCGCGGCTGTAGCCGGTTGCCAGGTTGGCGACCGTCACACCGCTGATCTCGTTGTTGACGACGACGATCTTGTTCGCGTCGGGCGACACGATGACCCGCGGTGCACGACACGCACTGCAGTCACTGGTCAATTCGGTCTTCATGACGGTAGCCAGGGGTGTCGTGTTAGCCAGGTCCCACAGCGCCGCGCTGGTGCCCGACGCGCTGAGTATGACGTCGTTGGTGAGAAATCGCAGCGAGTGTGGTTTCGCGCCGGCACCACGCAACTCCGTGACGCCTGACGACTGGCCGCTTGGACGCACGTCGCTGACGAAGATGGACCCGTCCGCGGACGTCGCCATGCGTGTGCCGTCTGCGTTGAGAGCGATGTCGGAAATGTCCGCGTTGCCTGTCACGCCGGAGATCGGTCCGTCCCCGTATGGCGCCGTCTGGGGTCCGTTGAAATCCCACACCTCGATCTCGACATCGCCGGACGAATAGGCGAACCGGGATCCGTCGGACGACAGATTGCCACCGAACATCGCATTGCCCATCATCGTCGACGTGGTCTCGACCGTGGACGCGTCCACCGATGCCCGAATGAACCCGCTGTAGCCCATGGCCATGACGACGTTGTCGTCGGGCAGCGCAGCCCAGCTGACCGAGGTGTCGGGCGTCGGTACCGTCGCTCGCCTACCGTGCGACGTGATCTCCAGGATGTCGGCGTCGTACGTGCTGGCCTTGTGCGCTACCCACACCACCGTGTTGCCCGACGGCGACATTGCCAGCACCTGGTTGTCGGGCAGGTCTACGCGCTTGCCGTTCATCCACATCGCCGAACGAAACGTTGGTGGCTCCCCGCTCTCGGTGTATGTAGTCGCGCTTGCGGTGACGGTGTTGCCGTCATCGCTGATCGCTGCGAATTCGACTGTGTCGCCGAGGTCGAGCAGTTCGGTCCGAGCGCCCCCTGCACGGTCGAGGCGATACACCTTTCCCGACTCGGTTCCTCCGACGACTACCTTCGAGTCGGGTGTGGCGTCGACCGCGGTGAGCGGTTCGCCGAAGTCGTAGAACCCGGTCAATTGTGGTGTCGCGGAGACGACCTCGTGCAGGGCCTGCGTCGTTTGGTATTCCGGTCGTGTCCGGTAGGCGGTGGCGGCCAGCAGCAGCCCCGACTGAAGGTCGGTGTCTGCCCGGCTCACCGCAGTCGCGGCGAGCTGTCTTGATCGGGCGATGAGGGACTGCTCGGTGGCGGCATCGCGTTGCCGAACCGCTTCTGACCGTTGGACGAAGGCGAACCCGCCAGTGACCACGGCGATGACGAGGAGGAACGTCAGCGAGGCGATGGCTGCGCGAGTGAGGCGTCGTGTCTTGCGATGTTGGCGGACGTTCTCTCCGAGGAGAACGTCTTTTTCGATGCCCCGGACCGTGGCCGACAGATCGGCGACTCGCTCAGTGAATCGCGGATCGGCCCGTTGCAGTGAACCGGCCTCGCCGTACCACGTGACATCGACCCAGCGCGGCTCCTCCTGGTAAGCGCCTCTGAGCGCTGCAGGAATGGCATCGCTCACCGCGCTGAAATCGCCTGCGTCGTCGTCCCAATCGACGGTGCCGCCCGCGTGGACGAGCAGGAGCTTATCTGCGCCCTTGTGCGTCACCCACCAGGTGATTTCGTCGTTGACGTATTCGGAGGCGGCGGCTTGCGGAGTGGCAAGCAGGACAAACCATTCCGATCGCTCGAGGGCCCGTTGGATCGTCGACCACAGTGCGGTGTTCGCGGACATCGACGCGTCGTCGCGGAAAATGCGGACTGCGCGCAGCTTGTTCCACGGCTTGGCGAACCGTTCCATACCGTTCTGAAGATCCAAAGCCAATGTGCTGGAAGCGGCTCGCGCATAGGAAATGAACGCCCCGAAGCGGTCACCGGCCATAGGCTAGCGTGCCACGGCACAGCACCGGATATGGCGGTATCCGCCTAGAACGTGGATGTCGGCCGGACGCTGTTGGCCAGGTCGATCAGCGCGTAGCGATGCGCCTGTGTTGGCGCGACGCGCGCGAGGCTGCGCAGCGAGGCTTCGACGCCGAGCTGCAGCCCGTGCTCGGTGAACGGGAAGCCCAGGATGTGATTGGTGCTCGCGGTGTGGTCGGCCAGCCAATCCATCGCGGTGCCAAGCACAAGCGCGCGGATCTGCAGCACCCGTGGCTCGGTGTCGGGCAGGATCTCCACGCGACGGGCAGCGTCGCGGATGTGCTGTTCGGTGACCTCGCTTGTCGACCGGCCCGACAACAACGTCACCGCGCTGGTCAGGCGGGCCGTCGTGAAGTGCCGTGAGGTCGCGGGTACTTGGTCGAGCGTGTGGACCGCGGCGTCGCGATCGCCTTCGGCCGACTGCCAGCGCGCCAATCCGAAACCCGCCGATATCACGCCGTTGTCGGTGCACCACACCGTGTTGTAGAACCTGCGCTCATCGGAGTTGCCTGCCAGCTCGGCCGTCGCGGCGAGCGCGAGCTTGGGGGCCAGCTCGCCGGGCAGGGTGTCCAGCACCTCGGTGAAATGCTTTGAAGCCGACTCGTAGTCGGCCGTCAGCATCTCCGAGACGGCGCGGAACCAGATGAGCCGCCAGCGCCAGCCGACACGCTCGGACAGATCGTCGAGCTTGCGGGTGGCCTTCGCGACATCGCCGAGGTCGAGAAGCGCGCGCACTTCCATCAGCGGCAACTCCACCGACTCGGACAGGTCGATGCCGTCAGAGTCCAGCGCTCCGTGCCGCGCCGCGCGCAACGAATCCAGCGTCTGCACAGGCTGACTCAGTACCGTCGCGGATATCAACGGTGCGCCCACATCTGTTGGGTCGAGGAGCGGCACCTGCAGCGCCTTGACGATCTCTTGTGCGGTCAGTTTCTCCGAGTGCACCTGCCCGTCGAGGTACACGTCGGTGTGCGCCACCAACAGATCAACGCCGAACGTCGAACGCGAGGGGGAGAACACCGTCGAAAGGCCGGGCCTTGCCACGCCGGTGTCCTTGGCGACCACCTCGCGCAGTACGCCAAGCAGCTGTCCCGACATCTCCTCAGCGGAGCCGAACCGTCGCCGCGGATCTGGATCGATCGCCCGCCGCAACAGCCGGCCGAACGAATCATATTCCGCCAGAACCGGATCGTCCTCCGGCAGACCGTCGACGTAACGGCCCTTGCGGGTGCGAAGGTTCAGCGTCAGTGCCGCCAGCGTCCGGCCGACGGTATAGATGTCGGTGGCCACCGTCGGCCCGGTCCGCACGATCTCGGGTGCCTGGAAACCCGGTGTGCCGTAGAGGTATCCGAACGAGTTGATTCGTGACACCGCACCGAGGTCGATCAGCTTGAGCTGCTCCTCGGTCACCATGATGTTCTCGGGTTTGAGATCGTTGTAGGCCAGTCCGATCGAATGCAGATAGCCCAGTGCGGGCAGGATTTCGAGCATGTAGCCGATGGCCTGCGCCACCGGCAGGTTCTCGCCCTTGGTCTCTTTGAGCGACGTTCCGCCGACGTACTCCATCACGATGTAGCCGACCGGGTTGCCGTGCTTGTCGTCGTGCTCGACGAAGTTGTAGATCTTGACGATCCCCGGGTGTGTCACCTCGGCGAGGAACTGCCGCTCCGCCATCGCGATGGCCTGCGCCTCGGCATCTCCGGAATGCACGAGGCCTTTGAGCACGACGGGTCGGTCGTTGACGTTCTTGTCGTAGGCCAGATACACCCAGCCGAGTCCACCGTGGGCGATGCAACCCTTGATCGTGTACTGGTCGTTGACCTCGTCGCCCGGGCTGAGCTGCGGCAGAAACGAATACGCGCTGCCGCAATGCGGGCACCACCCTTCGGACAGAGCGTGTCCGTCGGGCGTCGAGCGGCCGACGGGCCGTCCGCAGTTCCAGCAGAACCGCTTCGACTCCGCGACCACTGGATTGGTCATCAACGCTTCGACGGGGTCCTTGGCGGGCACCCGCGGGATCTCCACAAGGCCGCCGCCCAGCCGGCGCGTTGGCGACAGTGCGCGCGTGACCGTCGTCGTGTGGTCCTGCGGTTCGGTGTCCCCGTTGCCGGTGGCGACGGAATCGGGGTCGTCGTCGAAGTGTGGACGGAACACCGCCTGGGTGGCCATCGGACGCAGGGTCGATACCGAGTCCATCCCCAAATCGTCGAAGCTGGCCGGCTGCGTTCCCGGGCCGCTTGCTTCGTCGAAATCGTCCTGCTCTGCCTCGCCCATCAGTCGGAATACCTCGCGACCGGTGGCGCCGGCGCAGGGCCGAGCACCGTTAACCACTTGCGGTACAGCGTGTTCCAGGTGCCGTCCCTGCGGACGCGGTCCAGCGTGCCGTTGACGAAGCGCACCAGGCCGGTGTTCTGCAGGTTGACGCCGATGGCGTAGGGCTCCTCGTTGAGGCTGGGCCCGACGATGTGCAGATACGGATCCTGCACTACCAGCCCGGCAAGGATGGAGTCGTCGGTGCTGACGGCGTCCACTTGGCGCTGCTGCAGCGCCACCAGACAATCGGCCCACGTCACCACACCGACGATGATGGGCGGCGGCGTGATCTGCTGAATGCGGTTGAGCGACGTCGTGCCTTTGGCGACGCACACCCGCTTACCGGATAGATCCGACGGCTGTGAGATCGCCGAATCCCGTGCGGCCAGGATCCGTTGGTTGGCGTTGAGATACACCGTGGAGAAGTTGACCAGTTTCTTGCGCTCGCAGTTCACGGTCATGGTCTTGACGACGACGTCGACCTGATTGTTCTGCAGCGCGGCGATCCGGTCGGCGGATGACAAGATCCGGTACTCCACCTGCGACGGGCTGCCGAAGATGTCGCGGGCGACCTCACCCGCGATGTCGACGTCGAATCCGGTGATCTCACCGGTGATCGGATCGCGGAAGCTGAACAGGTTGCTGCCGATGTCGAGCCCGACGATCAGCCTGCCGCGCGAGCGGATGTTGGCGACCGCGTCGTCCGCCGCGGTCTGAGTGGTGAACGGCCGCAGGCTCGCTGTGCGGTTGCAGTCGTCAACCTCGTTATCGTCGGGCGCGCGCGCCGGCTCGGGCGGCATCTCCTCCATGCCCGCGGGTGTCGGCGGCGCGAGCGTCACGCCGGGCGGCGGCTCCACCGAGGCCGCTTGCGCGCATCCCGTCAGCACCGCCAGCGCGGTGAGCAGTACGCCGAGTTTCCTGACCATCACCGGTACTCACTCAGTCGTGGCCATAGCCCCAGCGCCACCGCGACGGCTGCGACGACGGACAGCGCCGCAGCGCCGACGGTCGCACCCGAGAGCACGCGGCGGGCGTTGACGATGTCGGTGCGCAGCTGGCTGCGGCTTTCCTCGATGCCCTTGCTCAGTGCATCGTCGAGCTTGTCGAACGCCGGGGTGGAGTCGTCCTCGCCGGTGCCGAGCGCCACCTGCGTGGCGGCCTGGTAGTTGCCGACCGCGATGTAGGCGTTGATCCGGTCGTCGGCCGCCCGCCATCGCGTCAACAACTTCTCCGCGTCGGACAGGTCGCTCTTGTCGATCGCGTCCTCGCGTGCCAGGTAGTCGGAGAGCTGCTGCTGCATCATGTCGATGCGTTGGTAGTAGGACTGTTTGCGCACGTTTTCGTCGCCGCGGCGGATCAGAGCCAGCGTCTCGTCGGCCCGCGCCTGCTGTGCGGTGATCGCGAGGCTGGTGACGGTCTTGAGGGATTGCGCCGCCGTCTCTTTCGCGCTGCGGCTGTCGGACGTCGAGATGATCAGCGCCGTGCCCACCCAGATCAACATGATCAGCACGGCCATGCCGCCGGCCACGAAGCCGATGTTGACCCGCCGCCGGGTTCGTCGGGCCAGCCAGCGGTTGGCAAACGCGCCGAACAGCAAGGTGGCGAGCACGACGAGGATGACGGGGCCGGGTATCCGTGTCGAGGCGGTCGTCTCGGCGTCCACCCGCGCCGAGGTCTGTTCATAGAGCTGCTGGGCGCCGGGCAGGATCTGCGTCTGCATCAACGACGACGCCTCTGACAGGTACGACGAACCGACCGGGTTTCCTGCCCGGTTGTTCGTGCGGGCCGTCTCGATAAGACCGGTATAGACCGAGAGCTGCGCGTTGACCCGGCCGAGCAATTGGACCAGCGGCTCGTCGGTGAGCCCGCTCGAGGCGCGGGTGACCGCGACGGACGCGTCGGTGATGGCCTGTTCGTAGCGCTGCCGGACGTCGCGCGGTTCGGCGCCCGCGATGAACGCGGTGGCCGCCGCGGCGTCGGCGACCGACAACGTCGTGTACAGCTGCCCGGCCGCGAACGACAACGGCTCGGTGTGATTGAGAACGGTGGTCAGGGCCTCTTGGCGATCGTTGATCGTCGTCGAGGTGGCGAACGCGCTGGCTATGACGAGCGCCGAAAGGGCGACCCCGATGGTCAGGATCCGGCCAGGGGTTGTCCACAGGAACCACCAGCGCGGGTGCGCGGGTGTTGTCGGCGACCGCGACGCCAACGGCTCGGTCGACGGGTGCGCCAACTCCACAGTCACGTGTGCGCGGACCTCATTAGTTTCAATACTTTCTGGCTGTCGTCCCCGACCGTTTGCAACTCTATAAAAGAATTCTAAGAGCTCCAGCAGCGGTGTGTGGGGATTCGAGGGCTGTGAGTTCAGCGGGCTTCGCCTGCCGTTCCTTAAGCTGAACCCGTGCGCGGCGACGGTGACGGCTGGGTGGTGTCCGACACCGGCGCCGCTTTTTGGGGCAAACACGGCGCGGCGGGCCTCTTGCTGAGGGCGCCTCAGCCCGACGGCTCGGCCGCGGTGCTGTTGCAACACCGGGCGCCGTGGAGCCATCAGGGCGGCACCTGGGGTCTGCCAGGCGGCGCGCGCGACAGCCACGAGACGGTCGAGCAGGCGGCGGTGCGCGAGGCCAACGAGGAAGCCGGGCTGCCCGCTGACCAGCTCACGGTGCGCACCACCGTGATCACCGCCGAAATCCCCGCGACCGGCGGCGCGGCCTGGAGCTACACGACCGTGATCGCCGACGCACCTGCGCTGCTGGAGACGGTGCCCAATCGCGAGAGTTCGGAGCTGCGCTGGGTGGCCCTCGAAGAGGTGGCCGAGCTGCCACTGCATCCCGGTTTCGCGGCCAGCTGGGACCGGCTGCGTCAGATGGTCGCGACTATCCCGCTGCTACCAGCCGAGCTTTGAGCTGTTGTGCCGCGTCCTGCGGGTCGTCGGCCGCGGTGATCGCCCGCACCACAACGATCCGTCGCGCGCCGGCCGCGAGCACCTCTCCAAGCCGCTGCATGTCGATGCCGCCGATAGCGAACCATGGCTTGTCCGTGGCTGTTTCGGCGGTGACGCGGATCAGGTCCAGACCCGGGGCGTGCCGGCCCGGTTTGGTGGGCGTCGGCCAGCACGGGCCGACGCAGAAGTAGTCGACGGCCTCGGCGACGGCCGCGTGGACCTGCGCGTCGTCGTGTGTGGACCGCCCGATCAGCGGGCGGTCGCCGAGGATGTCGCGCGCGACGGTCAGCGGGAGGTCGTCCTGGCCGAGGTGCAGCACGTCGGCGCCCGCCGCCAGCGCGATGTCGGCGCGGTCGTTGACCGCCAGTAGCGCGTTGTGCCGGCGTGCGGCGTCGGCGAGGGTGGCGAGCGCCTCCAATTCCTGGCGTGCCTCCAGCGGGCCCCACCGCTGCTCACCGGGCGACCCCTTGTCGCGAAGCTGGATGAGGTCGACCCCGCCAGCCAGCGCCGCGTCGGCGAATTCCGCCAGGTCACCGCGCTCACGGCGGGCGTCGGTGCAGAGATACAGCAGTGCCGTTGCGAGCCGGTGACCAGGTTGATGCACACGGCGACGGTAACGACTACCGTGGATGGCCGATACACGGGAGTCCCTGGACCGGGGGCTGAGAGTGGGCGCGCCTGCCCTTACCGTCGCACCTGATCCGGGTCATGCCGGCGAAGGGAGGAGTTCATGTCCACACGATCACTGGCCGTCGTCGGTGGCGGCGTCATCGGACTGGCCGTCGCGCGCCGGGCCGCGCTGGACGGATGGGCCGTGCGGGTGCACCGAGACGATCAGCGCGGCGCGTCGTGGGTGGCCGGCGGCATGCTGGCCCCACACAGCGAGGGCTGGCCCGGCGAAGACCGCCTGCTGCGGCTCGGTTTGGCGTCGTTGGCTTTGTGGAATCAGGAGGGGCCCGGCTCGTTTCTGGACGGCCTGCCCGATGACATGGTGACCGCGCGCGAATCGCTGGTGGTCGCCGTCGACCGCGCCGACGCCGCGGACCTCAAGACGGTCGGTGAGTGGCTGGCGGCCCAGGGCCATCCTGTGACGCTCACCAATGCGGCTCGCGACGTCGAACCGTTGCTGGCGCAAGGTATCCGGCACGGCTTCCGCGCGGAAACCGAACTGGCCGTTGACAACAGGGCCGTTGTCGACGCGCTGGCCGCGCACTGCGAGCGGCTCGGCGTGCAATGGGCGCCGCCGTTGACAGACCTTTCGGCGGCGCAGGCCGATTTCACGGTGATCGCCAACGGCATCGACGCGCCAGCACTGTGGCCAGGGCTGCCGATCCGGCCTGTCAAGGGTGAGGTGCTGCGACTGCGCTGGCGTCGCGGATGTATGCCGATGCCGCAACGGGTGATCCGCGCGCGGGTGCACGGTCGTCAGGTTTATCTGGTGCCACGTGCCGACGGCGTGGTCGTCGGCGCGACCCAGTACGAGCACGGCCGCGACACCGCGCCCGCCGTGACGGGTGTTCGTGAACTGCTCGACGACGCATGCGCCGTGGTGCCTGCGCTCGGTGAGTATGAATTCGCAGAATGCGCGGCGGGTCTTCGCCCGATGACGCCGGACAATCTGCCCATCGTCGGCCGGCTCGACGAGCGCACTCTGGTGGCCGCGGGGCACGGCCGGTCCGGATTCCTGCTCGCGCCATGGACCGCAGAGGCCATCGTCGGCGAGCTCAACGGTGCCCCGCTTCCCGAAGCTGATTTAGTAGGTGCGCGATGAAAGTGACCGTAAACGACGAATCCCACGAGGTCGACGATCAGATGACTGTTGCGGCGTTGCTGTCCAGGCTGGGTTTTCCGGACAAGGGCATCGCGGTTGCGGTCGACTGGTCGGTGTTGCCGCGCTCAGAGTGGGAGACCACGCTGGCCGATGGTGCGCGGGTGGAAGTGGTGACGGCGGTGCAGGGTGGCTGACGCAAAACTGACGATTGCCGGCCGCGAGTTCGGTTCGCGGCTCATCCTCGGCACCGGCGGCGCGGCGAACCTGAGTGTGCTCGAAGAGGCCCTGGTCGCATCGGGCACTGAGCTGACGACGGTCGCGATGCGCCGCGTCGACACCGATGGCGGCACCGGCGTACTCGACCTCTTGAACCGGCTCGGTATCACCCCACTGCCCAACACCGCCGGTTGCCGTGGCGCCGCCGAGGCGGTGCTGACGGCGCAGCTGGCCCGCGAGGCGCTGCAGACCGACTGGGTGAAGCTGGAGGTCATCGCCGACGAGCGAACCCTGCTGCCAGATGCCATCGAATTAGTCAGGGCCGCAGAACAATTAGTCGACGACGGCTTTGTCGTGCTGCCGTACACCAATGACGACCCGGTGCTGGCCCGTCGGCTGGAAGATACCGGCTGCGCCGCGGTGATGCCGCTGGGCTCACCGATTGGGACCGGACTGGGTATCGCCAACCCGCACAACATCGAGATGATCGTCGAACACGCCGGGGTCCCCGTGGTGCTCGACGCGGGCATCGGCACCGCGAGCGACGCCGCGTTGGCGATGGAATTGGGTTGTGACGCAGTGCTACTCGCAAGCGCGGTCACGCGTGCGGCAGACCCGCCCACCATGGCGGCCGCGATGGCCGCCGCCGTCACAGCCGGCTATCTGGCACGACATTCGGGGCGGATTCCGAAGAGGTTCTGGGCGCAGGCGTCGAGCCCCTCGATATGAGTCGTTATGTCGCACTGGGCAGCTCAATGGCGGCGGGTCCTGGTATCGGCCCGACGGCGGCCGGCGCACCGTTTCGTGCGGGACGCTCGGCGCGCAACTACCCGCATCTGGTCGCTGAACGGCTCGGGCACCACCTCGTCGACGTGACCTACTCCGGGGCCACCACCGCTAACGTGCTCACCGACTCGCAGCACGGCGCGCCGCCGCAGATCGACGCGTTGGACGGGTCCGAGGACCTGGTGACGGTGACCATCGGCGGCAATGACGTTGGGTACGTGCAGTTTCTGTTCGCCGCGGGGCTGCCGCGCCTGGCGCGCTCCTTGCCGCTGATTGGGGGTCGGCTCCGCGAACAGCTCGACCCCGATACGCGCGATCGTGCGCTCGCCGGCGTCGCCGAATCGCTCAAGGAGGTCGGCCGCGCGGTGCGGGAGCGGTCGCCGGTGGCCAGGGTGCTGTTCGTCGACTACCTGACACTGCTGCCGCCTGCGGGCACGCCCGCTGGGCCGCTGTCCGACACTGATCTGACCGTCGGCCGTCACATTGCAGGCACGCTCGAACGGCTCACGGCGGAAGCCGCTGCGGACACCGGGTGTGGGATGGTGCGCGTCGCGCAGGCAAGCAGCGACCATCACGCCTGGTCGGCGGACCCATGGACGACGAGATTCGGCCTGCCACTTCCGGGTCGACCTGCGCCACTACATCCCAACGCTGCAGGCATGCGCGCGGTTGCCGACCTGGTCGTGGCCGAGGTGACCTGAAATCATGAGCCGATGATCGAGCTGGCGGGCCTGACCAAGGTGTTCGGCCGGATCCGCGCCGTCGACAACCTCACCTGTTCGATCGAGTCGGGAGTCGTTACCGGTTTCCTCGGCCCGAACGGCGCAGGCAAGTCGACAACGATGCGCATGATCCTCGGGTTGGACCACCCGACTTCAGGGACCGCGATGATCGATGGCAAGGCCTACCGCCAGTTGTCCGAGCCGTTGC
Organism: uncultured Actinomycetota bacterium; assembly: GCA_963711755.1. Taxonomy (GTDB): domain Bacteria; phylum Actinomycetota; class Actinomycetes; order Mycobacteriales; family Mycobacteriaceae; genus Mycobacterium. The sequence goes on along the minus strand of CAVQFK010000021.1, from coordinate 153,342 downwards.
GGACTGTCGGGGGATTGCTGGACGCCCGGCAGGCGCATCCGAATCGTTCGGCGCGAAACCATCTGCGCTGGATCGCCGCGACGAACCGGATTCCCAAAAAGCGGGTGGACGAGGTGCTCGAGATGGTCGGCCTCACCTCGGTCGCTGGCAAGCACGCCGGTGCGCTGTCGCTGGGTATGAGCCAACGGTTAGGCATAGCCGGCGCACTGCTGGGCGACCCACCCGTGCTGCTTTTCGATGAACCGGTCAATGGCCTGGATCCCGAAGGGATCCGATGGGTTCGCACGCTGCTGCGCTCGCTTGCCGCTGAAGGCCGCACGGTGCTCGTGTCGAGTCACCTGCTGGCCGAAATGGCCAATACCGCCGACCGATTGGTGGTGATCGGAAAAGGCAAGCTGATTGCCTCGACGTCCGTCAATGAATTCGTCAGCCGCTCCGGTGCCGAGACCGTTCGGGTGCGCAGTCCGCAACTGAACGCCTTGCACCAGGTGCTGACGGAGGCAGGATTTATCGCGCATGGCGCGACGGACGATTCTGCGCTACTGGTGCGGGGCGCTGCGATCGAAGTGGTCGGCGATCTTGCTGCACGCCATGCGATTACATTGCACGAGTTGAGCGCGCAGCAGGCCTCACTCGAAGAGGCCTACATGAAACTTACCGACGAGGCGGTCGAGTTCCGGACGGCCACATCGTGAGCGTGCTCGCAATCATCAATGCCGAGCGAATCAAGCTGTCGACGACCCGCGCCACACTGTGGATTGCGGTGATGGTCTCCGCGCTCAGCCTGGTACTGGCCGCCCTGCAGGGCTCTTTGGCGCACGACGGCGCACCGTTGGAGCCGCCGCGGACCGCGATCGGCGCGGCGGTGTTCGGGGTACCTGTGTTGATGGTGTTGGCGTCGATGACGATGACTGCTGAGTACCGCAGCGGGATGATCAGGACCACCTTTGTCGCGACTCCGAATCGTGCACAGGTATTGGTATCGAAAGCCGTTGTGGTGTCGGCATTCTCGGCTGTCTTCGCGGCCCTGATGGTGGTGGGTGCCGTCGCGGTGGCCCGACTGTTCAACACGTCATCCAGCGCTGCGAATCTGTCATTGACCTTGCCGGAGATGTGGCATCTGGTGGGCACTGTCGCGCTCTACGCCGCGCTCGCCGCAGTGCTAGGTGTAGGCGTCGGCACGCTGTTGCGGGCCGGGCCCGGCGCGGTCGCGGTGCTGTTGCTGTGGCCGTTGGTCGTCGAGCCGCTGCTGGGCAATCTGCCAGATGTCGGATCCGAGGTGGGACCGTACCTGCCGTTCGGGAACATCTTCATCGTCACCGAGGTGCCGTGGCTGTACCCGACGTATGCGATGCCGTGGGGCCCGGTTGGATCCCTGGTCTATTTCGCGGTGATCGTCACGGCCGTGATGGGTGCGGCGATTGTCGTGGTGAACGTACGCGACGCCTGATAAGTCCTGACCGATTAGGCGCACTGGGCCGCGCAGGTCGGCGACGGCGCTAACGTGGTGGGCGATGGGGCCCTCAACGTTGTCAAAAATGGTGGCGCTGGCTGCTGCTGCCGCCCTTCTACTCAGTGGCTGCGGTCGTGACCTGCGGCCACAGCCCACCACGCAACCCTCCGCCACGCCGGGCGTCGTGACCGCGCCCGCCGCCGAGTTCGCCGCGGCGCTGCGGCAACGCATGACTCCCGACGCGATGATGGCGCACATGACGAAGCTGCAGGAGATCGCCGACGCCAACGACGGCAACCGTGCGCTCGGCAGCAAGGGTTACGACGCCAGCGTCGACTATGTGGCCAACGCCCTGCGGGACAAGGGCTTCGATGTGCAGACCCCCGAGTTCGAAGTGAAGATTCCCTTCGCCGACGAACCGGCACTGACCGTCGGCGGGGCGAAGATCGCCGCCAGACCCCTGTCGTTCACGATCGGCACCCCGGATGGCGGCGTTTCTGGGCCGTTGGTACCCGCACGCGTCGAGGACTCGCCGGGATGCACCGCCTCGGATTACGACGGCCTGCCGGTGGCCGGCGCCGTCGTGCTGGTGGACCGCGGCCAGTGTCCATTCGGCGGGAAGCAGGCGGTGGCCGCCGAGCGTGGTGCTGTCGCGTTGATCGTGGCCAACAACGAGGACGGCGACGAGATGGGCGGCACCCTCGGCGAGGACACCGACGTCAAGATCCCGGTCATCAGCATCACCAAGGCTACGGGCGAGCGGCTACGCGCCGACCCCGCCAACACCACCCTCACGCTCCATGCGGGCGTGCGCATCGAACGCACGCGCAACGTCATCGCCCAAACGAAGACCGGCGATGCCTCCGATGTCGTGATGGTCGGCGCACACCTCGACAGCGTGCCCGAAGGGCCGGGGATCAACGACAACGGCTCCGGTGTGGCCGCGGTGCTGGAAACGGCCCTGCAGCTCGGCAACTCACCGGAGATCAACAACGCGGTACGGTTCGGCTTCTGGGGCGCAGAGGAACTCGGGTTGCTGGGATCCAACAACTACGTCCAATCGCTCACCGTGGAGGCGCTCAAAGATATTGCGCTGTACCTCAACTTCGACATGCTCGCTTCACCGAATCCCGGCTACTTCACCTACGACGGCGACCAGTCCGCGCCGCCGGACCCCGACCACGGCGTGCCGCGAATACCGGAAGGGTCGGCGGGCATCGAACGCACGCTGGTGTCCTACCTGAACGGTGCCGGAAAACCAGCTGAGGACATCCATTTCGACGGCAGATCGGACTATGACGGCTTCACCCGCGCCGGTGTTCCCGCCGGCGGCATCTTCTCCGGGGCGGAAAGCAAGATGTCGGATGAACAGGCCAAGAGGTGGGACGGACAGGCAGGCGAGCCGTTCGATCCCAACTACCACAAGGAATCCGACACGTTGGAGCACGTCGATCGCACGGCGATGGACGTCAACGGCGGTGGGGTCGCGTACATCGTCGGCATCTACGCGCTGGATCAGGGCGGCCGCAACGGTGTGCCGGTCCGCGACGATCGCACCCGACATGTTCTCGAGTCATGACGCCGAGATGGGCGGTCGCGGCCGCCATCATCGCGGTGCTCACATCGTGTTCGTCCACGCAGGGCGCTGAATCGACGCCCGCCGACTTCGCCCGCGATCTGGCCGCCAGGGTCACCGTCGACGGAATGGACTCGCACCTGCGCAAACTGCAGGACATCGCCGACGCCAACAACGGCACCCGTGTGGAGGGCTCGCCCGGATACGACGCCAGCGTCGACTATGTCGCACAGACGCTGCGCGACAAGGGCTTTGACGTCCAGACGCCGGAGTTCGAGCGCCTCGGTCGCAACGAACGTGGGCGCCCGACGCTCACGGTGGCCGGACGGGACTACCACGCCGACCAGGCCTCGCTGCTGGTGACGACCGCGCCAGGGGGAATGCGCGCCCTCACGCTGCGACCGCAGAAAGCGCAAGGCTGCACCGCTGCGGACTACGGTTCGGTGTCGGTGAAGGGCGCGATCGCCGTGGTGGACGACAAAGGCTGTTCGGTCGTCGACAAGCAGAACGCCGCGGTCGCCAAAGGCGCCGTCGCGCTACTGATCGTCAGCGCGCCAGGGACCAGCGGCAGCCCGGCGGGGTTGTTCACACCGGGCTACTACCAGCAACTCACGGTTCCGGTCGGTGTCATCGACGACGACGCGAACGCAGCGCTGCGCCGCACCAATGCACCTGTGCGATTGGTTCTGGACAGCAAGCCCGTCATGGTGAAATCGCGAAACGTGGTGGCGCAAACCAAGACCGGTGACACCAAGAACGTCGTTCTGGTTGGCGCCCACCTCGACAGCGTCCGCTCGGGCCCCGGCATCAACGACAACGGGTCGGGAGTGGCAGCGCTCCTGGAAACCGCGGCGGCACTGGGTTCATCTCCTCAGATCACCAACGCCGTGCGGTTCACCTTCTGGGGATCGCAGGAGACGGCACTCGAGGGATCCACGAGCTACGTGCGCGGCTTGGACCGCGATCAGCTCGACGACATCGCGCTGTATCTCAACGTCGACATGCTTGGTTCGCCGAACCCGGGTTTCTTCACCTACGACGGGGATCAATCAGGTCAGCCCAACCCCGAGATCCCGTTGCGTGCGGTGCCGCCTGGATCGGACGCGATCGAACGCACACTGGCGGGGTACCTGAATTTGTCGGGGATCCGCCCCGCCGACATGCCGTTGGCCAAGATCACCGACTACAGCCCGTTCCTTGCCGCTGGCATCCCGATCGGTGGCTTGACCACCGGGTCGTCACAGCGGAAAACCGAAGTGCAGGCCCGGCTTTGGGGTGGGCAAGCTGGTGTTGCGTTCGACCCGAACTACCACACTCCTCGCGACACAATCGACAACATCGATCGGAAGGCGTTGTCCGTCATGGGACCGGCCGTGGCCTTCGGAGTTGGTACCTATGCGCAGTCGGTCGAGGGCGTCAACGGTGTTCCGCCGCGGGACCAGCGGCACCGGAATATGCCGTAGCCACCCGAGTGACGAACTGGTAGACGCCGTCCTCGTCGGGTGCCAGCGGCCCAGGGCGCGCATGAGGTGATGTGAGGCCGCGCTGCACCGACTCGCATGCCGCCCAGTCCTGCCGATTGGTCAGATCCCAGAAGTCCACCGCGTACGCCGGATCGAAATCGGCCTTGGCGGCAACGTCTTTGGGGAATGCCCACGCACATTCGACATGGGTGCGGTCTACCGCAAGCGGCGTCATCAGATGGGTCATCACGTAGTCGGGATGCAAGCTCACCAACAGGTTCGGATAGCCCACCAGATACATGACGCTGCGCAGCTCCTGCTCGGAAAGGCCCTGAATGGCGCCGCCGCCGCTCTTTCCGGTCAGCGACATGGTTTCCGCGCCCTCGATGATCGACATCCAGCCGCCCATCCACGAGCCTTCCAGCTCGAGGTTCTCACCGCTTGTCGGCGGGCTGATCCGGGAGAGCTCGGGATGGATGGTGGAGCAGTGGTAGCACTCCTGGTAGTTCTCCGCGATCACCTTCCAATTGGTCGTCAGCTCGTAGGAATGGCGAGCCACAATCGTCAATTCCTCGGGCCGGTAGGGGCCGATCACATCCTCCAAACCAGCGACATGATCGGCGAATTCGGCGTCCTGACCGCTGGGATCCACGAACAGCCAGCCGTGCCAGTCGACCAGTCGCAGCTCGGCCAGTCCGAACTCGCCGGGTTGGAAACCGTCGACATCGCGGAAGCCCGGTGCGTTGCGCAGCCGGCCGTCGAGACGGTAGGACCACGAGTGGTACGGACAGACGATCGCCCTGCCCTTGGTGGATGCGTTGCAGGCCAGCAGTTCGTGGCCGCGGTGTCGACAGGTGTTCGCGAATGCGTGGACGGTCTCGTCTTCGCCGCGCACCAACAGGATCGCGTTCGGGCCGGTGCCCACCGCCTTCTGCGCCCCAACCGCGGCAAGGTCGCCGGCATTTCCCACACACGTCCAGCCGGAGAAGATGTGGTGCTGCTCCCACTCAAACACCGCGGGGTCCACGTAGGCCTCACGGGGCAGCATGCGCGACTGGCCGAAGGGGGCCAGGGCCGCGGCGAGGTCGCCGGCGGGGACCGGCGCCGGATCATGCTGTTTGAACATACAGTCAGACTACTGCTCGCGACCCGCATCGGTCCACACTTCTCTGGCAGGACTCACCTGCGCATCACGTGATTACACCTCGCCGGCGAAGGCGCCGATGCCCCGGTCTTTCGTGGTGGTGTCCGAACGGGTCAGGTACCGGTAGACCAGGAAGCCGATCACGATGGCTGCCAGCGCCGCCAGCAGCAGCAAGCTGGCCAGCGCGTTGAGAGCGGGTGTCGGCGCGGCGCGCGCGGTGTTGTAGATCTTCACCGACACTGGCTCGGTAGCCGCATCGCCTGAGAGGTAGCGCACCAGCACGAAGTCGTCGATGACATCGGCGAACACCAGCACGGTGCTCGCGAAGATCGCGGGCATGAGCATCGGTACGATGATCCGCCGCAGCGCACCGAGCGCAGAAGCGCCCAAATCCATTGCGGCTTCCTCGTATTGCGGGCCGATGGTGGCCAGCCTTGCCCGCACCAGCACTGCGGGGTAGGAGACCTGAAAGGTGATGAGTCCGATGACCTGCGCGGTGGTGCCGAGTTCGATCGGGACGGCAACCGTGGTGATGACGAACAGCAACGCCACGGCGAGCAGGACCTCGGGCAGGACGAAGGAGATCAGCATCAGAAAGTTCGCACCGGCGGGCAGCCTGCCGCGCCAGCGGTCCACACCGATCGCGAACAACACGCCGAGGGGCACGGTGAGCAGCGTGGTGATCACTCCGAGCTTCAGTGTCTGCAGCAAGGCGGTGTGCAACGCGTCGTTGTGCCATACCGAGAGCGTCTGATCTCCCCAGTACCAGCGAAATGAGAAGCCCTGCCATGTTGTTCGCGATCGGCCGTCGTTGAACGAGTACAGCACCGCGATCGCCACAGGCAGCAGCGACCATGCCAGGTACACGGCGGTGATGCCGACCAGGAATCGCGGTGGTCGCCATGGATCGTTCCACCATGACACCGGCCCCCTCACGAGGACACCTCGCTGCCCCGGGACACCGCGCGAAGGTAGTAGAGCATCGGCAGCAGCGCCGCGATGAACACCAGCATCACGAAGGCTCCCGCCTGACCGGTCTGACCAGGGGCCTGCACGCCGTCGTTGATAAGGTTGCCGACCATCGTCGTCTTCGGCGACGCGGACAGCATGTCGTTGGTGAAGTAGTCGCCGAGCATCGGCAGGCAGGTCAGCAGAAGGGCCGCCACCAGCGTTGGCCTGCACAACGGCAACGTCACTCGCCAGAACGACGAAAACCGGTCGGCGCCGAGGTCACGAGATGCTTCGAGCATCGGCTGGGACAGCCTGTCAAGCCCGGCATACAGCGGCAGGATCATGTACGGCACGTAGCCGTACACCAGACCCAGAATCACCACCACGGGCTGGCCGGTGAGCCAGTTGACGCTGACGGAGAAGAACCCGCCGAAGCTCAACACCTTGTTCACAAGGCCGTCATCCTGCAGCAGGTTCACCCACGCGAACATGCGCATCATGTAGCTGATCCAGAACGGCGCAATCAGCAACGCCAGCAGCAGACCCTTGCGCTTGCCGGAAAGCCTGGCCACGTAATAAGACACCGGAAACGCGATGAGAAGGCACAGTGCGCTTGCGGTCAGCACGTAGACGCCGGTACGCATGAGCGCAGGCCCGAACACTCCATTCTCGCCGACGATGTGGGTCAGCACGTAGGTGAACTGAGTGGGATCCCACTGCAGCGGATTCCACACCGGAACCGGCGTACGGAACAGCGGATCGACCTGACCGAACACGATACACAGAACGACATAGATGGGAAAGACGAAACATGCTGCCAGCCAGATGATTCCGGGTGCGGCAAGTACCGGCCAGATCCCGCTGGTGCGTTGCCGACGCGGCCCGTCCGGCCGTGACGGTACCGCGATTACCGGGACCGCCATCGTGCCTTAAGATCCGCCCGCGTTGAAGGCCTGCCACACATTGCGCCAGGCGGTCTCGTTGGCCGCATCGAGCTCGAGCAACCGGTAGCCGGTTTCGAAGTACTCCGGCTTCACGATCGCCGTGCGCAGGTTCTCCGGGATGAACTCCTCTTGGATGAGTGAGTCCGGGGTGATCGAGTTCTGTGGCGGTTGGTAACCGATGGCCGAGAAGTTCTCCTTGGCTACGTCTGGGTCGAGCATGTGGTTGATGAACAGGTGTGCGAGCACGGGGTTCTTGCCGCTGCGCAGTGTCACCAGCATGTCGTTGTCGACCATGCCCTTGCCGTCCGCAGGGAACCAGTACCGAAGGATCTCCGGACCGGTGCCCTCCGGCAGATAGGACTGTGCATTGATGATGTCGCCCGACCACATCTGCGCAATACCCAGTTGCCCGGCGGGAAGAGAGTCGTACATCGTGATGGTGACCTTCGGCGAGGTGGCCTTCGCCAGCGCTTGGAGTTGTTCGCCGACCATCTTCAGATCGGCCTCCGAGGAGGTGTTGATGTCGGTAATGCCCTGGCGCAGAAGCACCATAGCCATCGTGGTGTGGAAGTCGTCGAGGACGGCGGTCTTGCCCGTGTACGCCGGATCCCACAACGAGTCGTACGGATTCTCGAGTGCGCCGATGTCGGCGGGCACTTGATCGGTCCGCCACCCGATGCCGGTGGTGTAGATGGTGTACGGCACGGTGTATTGCCATTCCTGGTCGTACCAGGGGTTGGTGAAGGTCGGCCACACGTTCGTGATGCCCGGGATGTAGGAGTGATTCAGCGGCCGAAGCAGATTCCCGTTCACCAGCCGGCTGATTTCGGTGTAGTTGGCGTTGTAGATGTCGAAGTCGACTCCACTGCGCAGCTTGGTGATCGCCTCGTCGCCGTCGTTGAACGTCGAGACTTCGATCTTGGTGTCGTACTGATCCTCGAAGCTTTTGATGGCCTGCGGGCTGAGGTAATCCGCATAGTTGTAGATCTTGAGCGTGGCGCCCTTCTCCGGCGCGAGGCCGTCGGCGATCGGCTTGTTGTCGTCGGCGATGTTCCATTTCACCGGGCTGTCGGGCGCCGCCAGCGTCAGGCTCGGCCCCGAGGACGAAGGCCCCGATTTCGAGCACGCCTGCAGGACCGCGGCAAGCGCGGGTGCGCCGGCAGCGAGAATCGCTGCGCGCGCGAGAAACTGTCGTCGGCTCGGAGGTGTTGGCATCGGGGCCTCCCCGTTGATTTCGCGGCTTGTCGCTGGTAGGACTCTCGCATAGACTGAATGCTCAGTCAACCGTTCGAGAGCGGAGGTTTCACCGTGTCTTCGACGGTGGTTCAGAGCCCAGTAGCCGACACCGTAGATCAGCTGATCGCCGATGAGGAGCAGGTGTTTCTGCGCCGTCAGCCGCGCAGCACCGAACTCATCGCGGCGGCCGGCGTGCATCTCGCGGGCGGCGCGACGTCCAACTGGCAGATCGCCGAACCGCAGGCGGTGTGGATGAGCCATGGCAAGGGCTCACGTGTCTACGACGTCGACGGCAATGAATATGTCGACATGCACGGTGGCTACGGCGCATCGATTGCCGGACATGCCCATCCGGCGATCGTCGATGCGGTGAGCGAGCGGGTGCGGCGCGGAACCCATTTCGCACAACCCACCGAGGACGCCATCTGGATCGCGGGCGAACTGGCCCGCCGGTTCGATCTGCCGCTGTGGAGGTTCGCCAACTCCGGCACCGAAGCCACCATGGACGCGGTGCACCTCGCGCGGGCGCTGACCGGTCGCGATCTGATCATCAAGGTGGAGGGCTGCTATCACGGCCACCACGACTCCGTCCAGGTTTCTGTGCTGCCCGAGGCAGACGAGATCGGGCCACGCGAACTACCGACACCCGTGCCGGGCAACACCGGAATCCCATCAGCTATAAGGGATTTGGTGATCGTGGTGCCGTTCAATGACGCCGAGGCGGTCGCCCGTGCACTTGTGGAGCATCGCGGGCAGGTGGCCGCCATGATTCTCGAACCGATGATGATGAACGCCGGCATCATCCCGCCTGAGGCCGGGTATCTGGCCGCCATTCGCGATCTGGTGCACGCCGAGGACGCACTGCTGATCTTCGACGAGGTGAAGACCGGTTTCACCACCGGTCCCGGTGGCGTCACCGCACGCTACGGCGTGGTGCCCGACATCGTGTGCCTTGCCAAGGCGCTCGGCGGCGGGATCGCCGTCGCGGCGATCGGAGGTACCACGGCGGTGATGTCGGCGATCGCCGACGGACGTTATGAACAGGTCGGCACCTTCAACGGCAACCCGTTGGCGATGGCGGCAACCCGCGCGACGCTCGCCGACGTGCTCACACCGCAGGCGTACACCCACTTCGATCAGCTCTCCACCCGGCTGCGTGATGCGCTGGAAGCGGTCATCGCACAGCACGATTTCGGCTGGCACGTCGTGACCGCCGGCGCCAAGGGGTGCGTAACCTTCCGTCGCGACCGGGTACGCGAGTTCCGCGACTTTCTGCAGATTGACGCCAGACTCGGCCATTTGCACTGGCTCATGCAGCACAATGGCGGGGTATTTCTCCCGCCATGGGGGAAGGTGGAGCAATGGCTGTTGTCGGTCCAGCACGACGCGGACGATGTCGATCGGTTCGCGGCCAACTTCGCCCGGTTCGCCGAGGCGGTGGCCCCCTGAACGGCCCGCGCAGGTGACAGGCGGGGCGATCCGGCTGCACCAGCTGGTCAAGTCGTTCGGCGGCGCCCCCGTCGTCACCGGAATCGATCTCGACATCGGAGCCGGCCAGTTCTATTCGCTGCTGGGTCCCTCGGGCTGCGGCAAAACCACGACGCTGCGGATGATCGCCGGTTTCGAAAAGCCCGACTCGGGGCGCATCGAGCTCGACGGCCGCGACGTGGTGAGCGATCCACCCAACCGGCGGCCGGTGAACACCGTCTTCCAGACCTACGCTCTCTTTCCGTTCATGACGGTCGGCGACAACGTCGCGTTCGGGCTGAGGTATCAGAAGGTGTCGCGCGACGAGGCCAAGCGCCGTGTCGGCGAAGCGCTCGAACTGGTCCGCATGACGGATTTCGCGAAAAGGCGCCCGGCCCAACTCTCCGGCGGTCAACAGCAGCGGGTTGCGCTGGCGCGGGCGCTGGTGTTGCGGCCGCGGGTCCTGCTGCTCGACGAGCCACTGGGTGCGCTGGATGCCAAGCTGCGCAAGCAGCTTCAGCTGGAACTGCGCGCGGTCCAGCGCGAGGTCGGCATCACGTTCGTCTACGTGACGCACGACCAAGAGGAAGCTCTCACCATGAGCGATCAGATCGCGGTCCTGGCCGAGGGGCGTGTCGAGCAGGTCGGTGCGCCGCAGGAGATCTACTCCGCGCCTGCCACGACGTTCGTCGCAGGATTCCTGGGCGCCGCCAACATCTTTGACGCCGAGGTGCTCGAGTCGGTCGGCGGATCGGCGGTGTGCGCCGCGCTGAACACCACGCTTGGTGCCGCGGTGGAGGAGACTGCGGTACCGGGCGCCGCGGCGATAGTCATCCGGCCGGAACGCATTTCCATGCAGACGGCGAGCGAACCAATTGGGCCGGGACGCAACGCCATCGGCGGCACTGTGGCCCAGGTGGTGTACCTGGGCAACTGCACGCAGGTGCATGTCGATGTCGGTGCTCCCGCCGCCCTGATCGTCGAGGTGCCCAACCATTCCGGGCCCGGCTCGGTGACACTCGAGCCTGGAGCGAAGGTCAACTGCGTGTGTACCCACGATGCGGTCCGAGTGCTGCATCGCAGTACCGCGGTGCCGATTGCCGATCCGGTCGCCCAGCAGGTCGGCGTTCTCAGCCCTTCGTGACGCTCTTGCCGTTACGACTACTGCGCTTCCTGGCCGGGGCGAGATCGAGTTCCCGTTCGGCGAACCGCATCGCGATGTCGTAGGCCATGTCCGAGTCGACCTCGGGATCGTCGAGGGCGACCTGGATCGACAGGCCGTCGAGTAGGGCGGCGAACTCCAGCGCGAACATCCGGGCGTTGACCTTGGCGTCGAACTCGGATTCGTCGGCCGACTTGACGGCGTCGACAATCATGTTGCGCCACCGGGAGTCGAGTTCTGCCCGGCCGGCCTTGATCTCGTCGTGCCGGAAGGCTTGCGCCCACAGGTCGAACCACAGGCCCCACGCGCCGGGTATCTCGTCGTTGCCCTCGGGCACGCAGGTCCACCGGATCAGCAGCGAGAGTCGTTCGCGCAGCGACTTCACTTCGGCGAGCATCTTTTCGGCCGCTTCGTAAAACGATTCCTCGGAGTACCGCAGCGCGTCGACCAACAGGCGGTCGCGGGTGCCGAAGTAGTAGATGACGAGTGCCGAGCTGACCCCTGCGCGCTTGGCCACGTCGGCGATGCGAGTGTCGCCGAAACCGCGTTCACAGATCAGCTCCGCTGCGGCGCGGAGCATTTCGATGCGGCGGCCTTCGTTCTGTTCGGTCGCGGGTGCGGGTTCGGCCATGGTCCTACTCGTCCCCTCCACTGTGCTGCGTTGCCACTTGTTTGTAGCGTAACACTTCGTTAGATTGAACAGTCAGTCAGGACGCGAGTCCTTGCGGACGAAGGTGGGTCTCCCATGTCGAACACGTACGACGCAATCGTCATCGGCGGCGGCCACAACGGGCTGGTCTCTGCGGCGTATCTGGCCCGATCGGGGGTCAGGACCTTGGTCCTGGAGAGCCGCGCGTCGCTGGGCGGTGCGGCTACCACCGAGGCGCCATGGGACGACGCGCCGCACCTGCGGGTCACGCGGCTGTCGTACGTGATGAGCCTGATGCCGCCGACCATCGTGCACGACCTGAGTCTCGAGCGGCACGGGTACAAGGTGCACCCGATGGGCCCGTACTACCAGGCGTTCCCCGAGGGCGGATCGCTGACAATCTATGACGACGACCCCGCACGGACCCACGAGCAGTTGGCCAAATGGTCAAAGAAGGACGCCGACGCCTGGCCCAAGTGGAACGCGTGGCTCGAGGGCATCGCCGACGTGATGGGTCCGCTGCTGACCCAGGTCCCGCCGAGCATCGGCTCACGCAAGCCCGCCGATCTCCTCGACCTCGCGAAGCTGGCCTGGAGCCAACGCGGCATCACCGTGCGAACCACCGGCGACGTCACCCGACTGCTCACCATGAGCATCGCCGACCTGCTCGACGACTGGTTCGAATCACCGCAAATCAAAGGCGCGTTGGCGGTCAACGGCGTCATCGGCACCTGGGCCGGGCCGTATGAACCGGGCACCGCCTACGTGATGGCGCACCACTCGATCGGTGATGTCGGCGACGGACAGCTCGGCAGCTGGGGATATCCAGAAGGCGGCATGGGTGCGGTCTCAGAAGCGATCGCCCGCTCGGCCCGCGAGTTCGGCGCCGAGATCCGCACCAACGCCCGCGTCGCGCGGCTTCTGGTCACCGGCGGACGGGTCCACGGCGCCGTTCTGGACAATGGCGACGAGATCCGTGCGCCGTTGGTAGTCACCACCTTGCACCCGAAAATCGCCTTCCTGGACCATATTCCGCGTACCGAGCTGCCCGGCGAATTCGTCGCCGACATCGAGCACTGGAAGACTCGCAGCGGCGTCGTGAAGATCAACCTGGCGCTCGGCGAGTTGCCCAACTTCACCGCGGACCCCAGCGACGGCCTCGCCGAGCATCACACCGGTTCGGTCGAGATGGCGCCGACGATGGAGTACATCGAGGCGGCGTTCCAGGACGCCCGCACCGGCAAGCCCGCTTTGTTGCCGTTCAGCGATGGCGTCATCCCCACCACGCTGGACACCACGCTGAATCCCGATGGCACACACATCATGTCGCTGTTCACCCAGTGGGTGCCGGCCGAATGGAGCGACGCACCGCATACCGAAGAGCTCGACGCGTACGCCGACCGGCTGATCGACCTCTACGACCAGGTGGCGCCGAACTTCAAGTCGTCGATAACACACCGAGACATCGTCGGGCCGTACGACATGGAGCACGAGTACGGCTTGATCGGGGGCAACATCTTCCACGGTGAACTGTCGCTCGAACAGCTTTTCCACATGCGGCCCGCGCCCGGCTACGCCGACTACCGGACCCCGATCGCCGGGCTCTACAACGGGGGATCCGGCACGCACGCCGGCGGCGGCGTGTGCGGAATCCCGGGATGGCAGGCCGCTCGCGCGGCGCTGGCTGACACCAAGAAGAAGCGCTTCCGGCGAAGGTGAGCGACAGCAGGCGGGCCGCGGTCGCCGCAATGCTCGGCGCCCGGGCGGTCGCGGTGGTCGGCGCCAGCCCGCGGGCCGACAGCTTCGGCTCACGGATGGTCGTCGAGGCCCAACGCGGTTCGGCGCGTGTGCATCTGGTGAATCCTCGATACGACCGCATCGGCGAGGTGCCATGCGCGCCGACGCTGGCAGACCTGGGGGAGGCGGTCGACCTCGTCCTGCTCGGCGTGCCCGACACGGCGCTGGTGGAGCAGTTGGAATCGGCGGTCGCCGTCGGGGCACGGTCTGCGGTGGTGTTCGGTTCGGCGTACGGGCTGCGCGAAAAGGTGGCGGCGACGGCTTCCGATGCCGGGATGGCGTTGTGCGGTGCGGGGTGCATGGGGTTCGTCAACAACGCGCTCGGCGTGCGGGCGCTCGGCTACCTCGAGCCGGATCCGTTGCAGGCCGGGGGGATCAGCCTTGTCACCCACTCCGGCTCGGCGTTCTCGACGTTGTTGCGCGCCAGGCGCGGGTTCGGGTTCCGGCTCGCGGTGTCGTCCGGCCAGGAGCTCGTCACGGACACCGCGGACTATGTGGACTACGCCCTCGATGATCCCGAGACCGACATCATCGCGCTGATGATGGAGACGCCGCGGTCGGTCACGCGGCTGAGAAGGGCCTTGCTGCGCGCCGCGGACCAGGACGTGCCGGTGGTGATCCTCACGATCGGCGGCTCGCCGCGAGGACGGGCAATGGTCGCCGCGCACTCGGGTGCACTGGCAGGCGAGCAGGCCGCGTGGCGGGCGTTCTGTACGGCAACCGGGGCCGTGCATGTCAGCGATCTTGCCGAGTTCACCGATACGCTCGAATTGTTCTCGGCCAGGCGGGCTTGCAGCGGTGGAGGAATCGCGACGGTGCACGACTCGGGCGCCGAACGGGCACTGGCCGCCGACATCGCCAACGATATAGGCGTTGAGTTCGCCGATTTGGCCGACGACACGCTGACCGCCGTCGGCGCCCTACTGGACGACGGTCTTCTGCCGACCAATCCGCTGGACGTATGGGGGACCGGCGCCGACACCCGCAACCTGTTCGGCGCCTGCCTGCAAGCAATGGCCGACGATCCCGGGGTCGGGGTGACGGCGCTGGCCGTCGATCTGGTCACCGAGTTCGACGGCGACACCGCGTACGCCGATGCCGTGCTGGACGTGGCCACGCGCACCGATGCGCCGGTAGCGGTGATGGCGTCGGTTGCTTCGGCGATCGACCGCCCCACGGCGGACCGGCTGCGCGACAATGGCATCCCGGTGCTCGAAGGTGTCCGCAGCGGGCTGGCGGCCATGGGTCACCTGGTGCGCTGGCCGCTGCCGGTGGACACACCGACAGGACCGGCACCGTCGCGCCGCGGAATCCCCCACGATGCATCGGCATTCGACGTCCTGGCGATGTACGGGATCCCCATCGTGGAATCGAGGTCCGCAGAATCGATCGACGACGTGCTGGCCGCGGCGGCGGCCGTCGGATACCCGGTCGCGCTGAAAACAGCCGGGGCCCTGCACAAGAGTGACGTCGGCGGTGTTGCGCTCCACCTCGCCGACGCGGAGGCCCTACGCGCTGCGTACACGGAGATGGCGGGTGCGCTCGGTCCAACCGTGTCCGTTCAGCACATGGCCGCCGAGGGCATCGAAGTCTCGGTCGGGTTCGTGCGCGATCAGGCGTTCGGACCGTTGGTGATAGTCGCCGCCGGGGGCACATTGGTGGAGCTGTTGGCCGACCGCGCGGTGGCCTGTCCACCGGTATCGCCCGCCATGGCGGTGCGGTTGCTCGACAGCCTGCGCATCCGGCCGCTGCTGGACGGCTGGCGCGGCGCACCTGCGGTCGATCTCGACACGCTGGTGGACGTCATCGTGCGGTTCTCGACGATGGCAATGGAATTGGACGACACCGTCGATGCGGTGGAGGCCAACCCGGTCATCGTCTCACCGCGCGGCGCGATCGCCGTCGACGGCCTCGTGGTAATGCGCGGCAGGGTCGGCCAATAGCGGCGCGAACGCCAACTCGGCCGCGCCGATCATCAGCGTCTCCGAACCAAGGCTGGCAGGAACGATGCGGACGAGCTGCTGCGGTCCGCGCAGACTATGGCGGGCGACGGCGTCGTTCAGCGGGTCGGAGGCACTGTCAGGGAACTTCCGAAGGAACCCGCCGAGCACGATGAGGGTCGGGTTCAGCATGTTGATCGCATTGCCCAGCGCGATGCCCAGATACTGTGCCTGGCTTTCGATATCGGGCCGGTCCCTGCTCACCTCGGTTTCCAGGCAGCCTGCCCGCCCGCAATGGCAGGTGCCCGCACCGCCGACGTATGTGTGTCCGAGCTCGCCTGCGTACCCCGCCGCACCTTCTAACAGTTCGCCGTCGACGACGAAACCGGCGCCAATCCCGCTGGCTCCGCCGTTGACGTAGATCATGTGGTCTGGGTTCGCGTGGCCGCCGAAGGTGAACTCGGCGATTGCCCCCGCATTCGCGTCGTTGGCAGCGAATACCGGTAATTCCGTTGCTGTACTGAGTGTTTGACCGATCACCTCATCGTGCCAGCCGAGGTGTGGCGCGAGCCGGACCTCGGAGCTCTGCGCGTGCACCAGGCCGGGTATGGCGACACCGATCGCGGTGATGCTCTGGTCGGGACCCAGCGCGCGTCGTATCCGCTCGATGGCTCTGAGGGCGACGGTAACCGTCTCGCGCGCGGTCGGGATCGACTTCGCCGGCCACCGCTTCATGTGCACCACTGTGCCGCCGAGTGCCACTAAACCGATTGTTATCGCATCGATTTCGGGATTCACCGCTACCACCAAGGAGCGGGTCTGTGGTCGTACGATCGGGCTCGGCCTGCCGACTTGTGCAGGGGCAGAAAACGTTTCGTCGACCAGGCCGCCGACCGTGAGCTCCTCGACCAGGTCCTTCACCGTCGATCGAGACAACCCGGTCCTTCGAGTCAGTTCGGCGCGGCTGACCGCGCGTCGCCGGTGCACAAGGGTCAGCACACCGGACAGATTGCGACGCCGCACGTCATCGGTGTTGGTTCCGATCCTCACGGTCCCTCCCTTGACAGTGGCTTGGGTCACATCATATGTTCGGAGGCAGAACAAATCCACCTGGTCCTCGTCAGGAGCGCGACATGTCTGTCCTCGAGTCCACCATTGCGGCGGCCGGCGATATCGCCCCCACGCCGTCCGACAAGTTCTCGTTCGGTCTGTGGACCATCGGCTGGCCCGCCAACGATCCGTTCGGAGTGCCCACCCGGCCCGCTCTGGACGTCGTCGAGGCCATCGAACGGCTGGCGGAACTCGGCGCGTACGGCCTGACTTTCCACGACGACGATCTGTTCCCATTCGGCTCGTCTGACCACGAGCGCGCACGTGCGATCGACCGGTTGACCGGCGCGCTGGCGTCGACCGGCATCGTGGTGCCGATGGTGACCACGAATCTGTTCAGTCACCCGGTTTTCAAGGACGGCGGATTCACCAGTAACGACCGCGGGGTGCGGCGGTTTGCGCTGCGAAAAGTGTTGCGCAACATCGATCTCGCCGCAGAACTCGGTGCGCAGACCTTCGTCATGTGGGGCGGAAGGGAGGGCAGCGAGTACGACAGCGCCAAAGATGTGCAGGCGGCGTTCGAACGCTACCGCGAGGCGCTGGACCTGCTCTGCCAGTACGTCATCGATCAGGGTTACGGCCTGAAGTTCGCCATCGAGCCCAAACCCAACGAGCCGCGCGGCGACATTCTGCTGCCCACCGTCGGTCACGCGTTGGCTTTCATCGACACGCTCGCGCACCCGGAACTCGTCGGGGTCAATCCAGAGGTCGGCCACGAACAGATGGCGGGCCTGAACTTCGTGCACGGCATCAGCCAGGCGCTCTACAGCGGCAAACTGTTCCACATCGACCTGAATGGCCAGCGGGGCATCAAGTTCGACCAGGATCTGGTGTTCGGCCACGGCGACCTCGCCAACGCGTTCGCGCTGGTCGACCTGCTGGAGAACGGTGGCGCCGATGGCGGGCCCGCCTACAGCGGGCCGCGGCATTTCGACTACAAACCCTCTCGCACCGAAGACATTGCCGGCGTGTGGGTTTCGGCCGCCGCGAACATGCGGATGTATCTCCTGCTCAAGCAGCGCGCCGTGGCGTTCCGCGCCGACCCCGAGGTGGCGGAGGCGATCGCGGCCGCTCGGGTGAACGAGCTGCGGCGGCCGACGCTGAACCAGGGTGAAAGCTACGCGGACCTGCTGGCCGACCGCTCGGCATACGAGGACTTCGACGCCGACTCCTACTTCGGCGGCAAGGGCTTCGGCTTCGTGCGACTCAACCAGTTGGCGCTCGAACACCTGATGGGTGCCAGGTAGCCGATCCGCCGAGGCTCTAGACGTGACCCACGTCACGCTATAAGTTGTCTCAAACAACAAACTAGTACGAATGATGGAAGGCGATCTGAGATGAAGCGAACCGCCGGTCTGATGCTCGCCGTGGTCGTCGGAGCGGGGCTGACACTCACCGGATGCGGAAGCGACTCTGGTGGAGGAGGGGGTGATCAGGCGGCTGCAGGCAAGGTCGGCGTGATCCTGCCCGACACGAAGTCGTCGGTGCGCTGGGAGACCAAGGACCGTCCCGCACTCGAGGAGGCGTTCAAGGCTGCTGGTGTGGAGTACACCATTCAGAACGCGGAGGGCTCCGCCGACACGATGGCGACCATCGCCGACGGGATGATCGCCGACGGAGTGACGGTGCTGGCGATCGTCAACCTCGACTCCGATAGCGGCGCCTCCATCCAACAGAAGGCGGCCAGCCAGGGTGTCAAGACCATCGACTACGACCGGCTCACTCTCGGCGGTTCTGCCGACGCCTACGTGTCCTTCGACAACACCAAAGTCGGTGAGCTTCAGGGCCAGGGGCTGGTCGACTGCCTAGCTGGCAAGCCCGCGAATGTGGTGTTCCTCAACGGGTCTCCCACCGACAACAACGCGACCCTTTTCACGTCGGGCGCGCACTCGGTGGTGGATAAGACCCCGAGCATCCGAATCGTCGGGGAACAGGCCGTGCCGGACTGGGACAACGACAAGGCCGTCACGATCTTCGAACAGCTCTACACCGCCTCCGACGGAAAGGTCGACGGCGTGTACGCCGCCAACGACGGCCTGGCCGGATCGGTGATCTCGATCCTCGAGAAGAATCAGCGTGCCGGGCAGGTGCCGGTCACCGGTCAGGACGCCACGGTCGAGGGACTGCAGAACGTACTCGCAGGAACCCAGTGCATGACGGTGTACAAATCCGCGAAGGAAGAGGCCGGCGCGCTGGCCGACACAGCGATCGCGCTCGTCAAGGGCGAGCAGCCCAAGACGAACAGCACCTCGCGCGACGACACGGGCAATCGCGACGTGCCTTCGGTACTGCTCACCCCCAAGTCGATCACCAGGGACAACGTCAACGTCGTGTTCGATGACGGCGGGCAGAGCCGCGAAGAGGTTTGCGCCGGGCAGTTCGCGGCCGCCTGCACGGCCGCGGGGCTGTAGAGGTCACGGTGACGGCCACGAACGGGCCCATCCTCGAACTGCGGGGTGTCAACAAGAGTTTCGGTGTCGTGCACGTCCTGCACGACGTCGACTTTCAGATCTACCCCGGTGAAGTCACCGCGTTGGTCGGTGACAACGGCGCGGGCAAGTCGACACTCGTCAAGGCGATCGCCGGGATCTACCCGATCGACACCGGCACCTACCTGTTCGAAGGAAAGCCGGTCACGGTAAGGGATCCCAACGATGTCGCCGCCCTCGGCATCGAGATCGTGTACCAGGACCTGGCGCTGTGCGACAACCTCGACATCGTCCAGAACATGTTCCTTGGCCGCGAGCTCAAGCGACGGGGTGTACTGGACGAGGCTTCGATGGAGTCGATGGCCCGAGAGGCGTTGGCGTCACTGTCGGTCCGGACCGTGAAATCTGTGCGGCAGATGGTGTCCAGCCTGTCGGGTGGGCAGCGGCAAACGGTGGCTATCGCCAAGTCCGTGCTGTGGAACTCCAAGGTGGTCCTGCTCGACGAGCCGACGGCGGCGCTCGGTGTGGCGCAGACGCGTCAGGTCATCGACCTGGTCCGGCGGCTCGCCGATCAGGGTGTCGGTGTGGTGCTGATCTCGCACAACATGGTCGACGTCCTCGAGGTCGCCGACCGGATCTGCGCTTTGTACCTCGGCAGGGTCGCCGCCGAAGTGAAGGCGTCAGAGGTCACGCACAGTCAAGTGGTCGAACTGATCACCGCAGGCCGTTCCGGAAGCCTTGGCCTTGCCCCTGCCGAAGCCGCGCAGTCGATGTGAGGACCGCGAAATGACCACTCTCAACACCAAACTCGCCGATGCCGAGTTTGCCGCCGACTCCAGCTCCGACGAGACGTTCCTCGATGCAGTGCGTGGTTACGCACGGCGGGTGCGCGGCGGCGACATGGGTTCACTGCCCGCGATTCTCGGCGTCATCGTGCTGTTCGTCGTATTCGGACTCGCCAACGACCGGTTCATCTCGGCGCTCAATCTCGCGAACCTGGTCACCCAGGCCGGGTCGATCTGCGTGCTGGCGATGGGGCTGGTGTTCGTACTGCTGCTCGGCGACATCGACTTGTCCGCCGGTGTGGCAGGAGGGGTCTCGGCGTGCGCGATGGCGTTGACCATCGTCAACCTCGGCTGGCCATGGTGGGCCGCAGTCCTCGGCGGTGTGGTGTGCGGAGCGCTGATCGGGCTGGCGATCGGCGTGCTGTGCGCGAAGCTCGGCATCCCGTCGTTCGTTGTCACGCTGGCGTTTTTCCTTGGGCTGCAAGGCGTCACCCTCAAGCTGATCGGAGAGGGCGGCTCGGTGCGCGTCGACAATCCGGTGATCAGAGGAATCACAATCGACAACCTGTCGGTCACCGCGGGCTGGGTCTTCGCGGTGCTGATCGTCGTTGGTTTCGCGGGTCTCGAATTGTTCCGGCACCGCAGCAAGGTGGCCGCGGGTCTGCACCACGCGCCGATCGGTGTGGTGGCCGCCCGCATCGGCGCCGTTGCCGCGGTAACGCTCGGTGTCACCTACATGCTCAGCCTGAACCGAAGCGTCAACTCGAACATCGAGATCCGCGGCATCCCTTATGTTCTGCCGCTTGTCGGGTTGCTGTTGATCACGCTCACCTTCGTTCTCAATCGCACGCAGTACGGACGGCACATCTACGCCGTCGGCGGGAACCCTGAGGCGGCGCGCCGCGCGGGTATCCACGTAGACCGGATCAGGTTGTCGGCGTTCGTGGTCTGTTCGTCGCTGGCCGCACTGAGTGGAATCATCGCCGCGTCATACGGCGGGAAGGTGTCGGCGTCCTCAGGTGCGGGCAACGTCTTGTTGTACGCGGTCGGTGCGGCCGTGATTGGCGGCACCAGCCTGTTCGGCGGCAAGGGCAGGGCGCTCGATGCGGTGGTCGGTGGTGTGGTGGTGGCGATGATCGCCAACGGCCTCGGACTGCTCAATCAAGCCTCGTACATCAATTTCCTTGTCACGGGCGGAGTTCTGTTGCTCGCGGCGAGTGTGGACGCGATCTCCCGCCGCCGCCGGTCGGCGACAGGCCTTGGCTGAGTGCACGCTTCGAGGTCCCGAACTGGTGTCGGGACGAACCAGGAGAACGTCCGCAGACACAACCTGAGCACACTGCTCGGGCACCTGCACATGGCCGGTCAGCTGTCGAGGTCGTCGCTGACCACCGTGATGGGCCTCAACCGCAGCACGATCGCCGATCTCGTCGGGCAGGTGGAACTGCTCGGCCTGGCCCAACAGCTTGCGCCCGACGTCCGCACCCGCTCGGCAGGACGGCCATCGGTGGGCGTCGCGGCCACCGAGCACGCGTACGTGCTTGCGATCGATGTGCGAGTGTCCGGCCTGGTGGTCGCAAGGGTCGGTCTCGGCGGAGTCGTGCTCTCCCAGACGGGCGAGCAGTCACCCGCCGACCACGAACCCCAGGCCACCGTTGATTCGATCGCGGGCCTGGTTCAGAAGGTGGTCCGTGATGCCGAACCTGACTCCGTACTCGTCGGGGTCGGGGTCAGTGTGCCCGGCATCGTCGACAGGGACAGCGGAATCGTCAGGCTGGCACCGAATCTCGATTGGCGCGATGTGCCGTTCGCCGAGATGGTTGCCGCGCGGCTCGGCACACCCCTCGGCGCGGCGCTCGGCAACGATGCCGACAACGGCGCGCTTGCCGAGCACCTGCGCGGTGTCGGCCGAGGCGTAGACGACCTGGTGTACGTATCCGGCGAGGTCGGGGTCGGCGCGGGGCTGATCGCAGGGGGGAGGCCGGTCAGTGGCGCATCGGGCTTCGCCGGTGAGATCGGGCATTTGCCGTTCGGTGACGGAACGCGGCAGTGCCACTGCGGCGCGACTGGCTGCTGGGAGACGGAGATCGGTGCGGAAGCTATGGCGGAGGCGGTGGGGTGCCCACCGGACAGGCTCACCCATCTCGGCGACTATCTCGACGAATTGGCCTCGGCACCAACCGAACTCGCCGCGATCGGACGCCATCTGGGCCGTGGCCTCGCAGGCCTGGTGAATCTGCTCAATCCGCAGCTTATTGTGCTCGGCGGTTATCTGCGTGCGCTGTACCGCTGGGTGGAGCGCGACGTACGGGCCGAGATGGTCCTTCGTGGACTACGGGTGCCGGACATGCAGCCGCGTATCGTGCTGCCCGCGCTGGGTGACCAGTCGGTGCTCATCGGAGCCTCCGAGTTGGCCTTCCGCCACCTGCTGGCCGATCCGGCCGGCTGTCTGGCCGCCGCTCCGCGCACCGCTGAGCTGGTTGCCTGATCTGTTGCGGTGACTCGCCTTTAGAAGATCGAGTAGACCTTTCTGACCGTTTCGTGGATATCCCACGTACCTTTCCAGCCCGTTGGGAACACCGCGATATCGCCGGCGCCGACCTCGGCCGCTTCGCCGTCGTCGGGGGTGACGGTCATCCGCCCCGACAGCACGTAGATGACCTCGTTCTCGTCCTGAACCCAGTACGAGGGGCCAGGCGTGCACTGCCAGATGCCGGCCGATTTCTCGCCGTCGACCCACATCTCGAGTCCGTGTGTTGCCATTGGTTCGCCCGTCGCCTCCGCCAACGGACCCCAGTCTTCGAGCTCTGCGTCGGCGGCCATGGCAAGGATCTCAGTGTTCACAGCGCGGCTTTCTCCGGGAAGGGTAATGAAATGGGTTCGGGGGCAAGGCGGCTGTTGCCTTCGGCGTCGAATCGGTCGAGCCCGAGGTCAGTCAGGTCGAGCCAGTCGCACGCGCCGGTGGTCGTCAGGTCGGCGGCGACCTGCGCCACCGCGGGGCCCCACATCATCCCGTGGCCTGCGGGGCTCGCCACCACGGTGCCCTCCACCGGTCCTTCGTCCGTGAGCAGCGGCCCAAGGATCGGCAGGTGATCGGGGGTGTAGTCAATGGTGGCCGCCCACATCCGCCGAAGGCCAAGCCCCTTGATGCCGGGCAGTAGCTCCTCGATGCGGTCGCGGGCCTTTTGGTAGTAGATGTCGTCGAAGTCGGCGGCAACACCAGCCGGCTCGTCGGGATTGCTCATGCCCCACAGCAGCCCACCGGCTTCGCCTGGGCGCCAATAGATTCCGGAGGAGAGATCGAAAACCATCGGCACCTCGTGGACGTCGAAGGCCGAGACCGGCGCGGTCACCACGACCTGATGGCGCGAGCCGCCTGCCGGAATCCGCCCTCCGGCAATTGCGCCGACCTTGCCGAGTTTGGGACCACCGGTCAGCACGACGTGTTCGGTGTCGATCGGACCGTCCGAGGTGTCGACGCCGACGACCCGGCCGTCTTTGGTGCGCAGCCCGGTGAAGGCGCAGCGTTCGCGGACATCGACACCGGCCGCGGTGAGCGCCGCGGTGTAGGCCAACACGTTGCGCGGCGCGTCGATGTAGCCGTCACCGGGCGCGTACGACGCGCCGAGCGTCACCCCCGGTGCCAAGCCGGTGTTGCGATTGTCGATGTCGGTACCGGAGAGCCATTCCACATCGAGGCCGAGCGAGCGCTGCATCTCGATCCGTTCGTGTGCCTGCGCGACCTCGGCCTGGGTGAAGCACGGCATCAGATAGCCCTGCGCCACAAAGCCGCAATCCAGCGGGAAGCGGTCACCGCTGGACGCGTAAAACTCCTGCGTGCGAAGGCCCAGCCGGATGGCGGTCTCGGTGCCGCCCTGGGCGCGCACCATGCCTGCCGCGCGACTGCTCGCGCCGTCGCCAAGGGTCCTGGCCTCGATGAGCACGACATTTGGGACGCCGCTCTCGGCGAGCAGCACAGCCGTCCATGCACCGACCGTGCCACCGCCGACCACGACGACGTCAGCGCTGCGGAAGCTGGTCATACTACGAAACGCTGGCATAGACTGAACGCTCAGTCAAGAGGTGGAGGTGCGGATGTACGGTCTGACAGAGGACGATCGGCGCATCCGGGACACGGCGCGCGCGTTCGTCGAGACGCTGATCCCGCACGAGGTGGAGGCCGAGCTCGCCGACGGCATCCTTCCCAAGGAACTCACGGCCGAGCATCGCGCCCGCGCAATCGAATTGGGCCTCTACGCCACCAACATGCCGGCTTCCGTCGGCGGGCCGGGATGCACGGCGTTGCAGCAGGTGTTGGTGCAGGAGCAGTGCGGACGGGTGACCAACGGGATCGGCTGGGTGATGGCGACCCCGCCGCAGTGGTGGGTCGAGGTCGCGACCGACCATCAGCGCGAGCGGTGGTTGCTGCCCTCGGTGCGCGGGGAGATGCACGAGGCGTACGCGATCACCGAGGAGTTCGCCGGATCGGACGTGTCGGCGCTGCAGACCACGGTTCGTCGTGACGGCGACGAGTACGTGGTCAACGGGATCAAGTGGCACGTCACGTCGTTCAATTTGGCCGACTATGTGTTCGTGGAGGGCGTGCTGGACGGCGGTGACCACGCGCTGCTGGTGGTCGATCTGCCGTGGCCGGGTGTGGAAGTGGTACGGACGCCGCAGTATTCGCACAACATCGCCGACGAACATCCGATCGTGGCGTTCAACGACGTCCGCGTCCCTGCGGCCAACCTTGTCGGCACCGAGGGTGGGCCGATGACGTTCACGCAGGACTGGTTCCGGTTCGAGCGGATGATGGTGGCCGCCCGGTGCGTCGGCGCCGCGCAGCGCCTGGTCGACGAGGCGACGGCGTTCGCGCAGACCCGAATCATCGACGGAAAGCCGCTGGGCGAGCACCAGCTTGTCGCGGGCATGCTGGCCGACTGCGCAACCGAACTGTTCGCCGCCAGGACGATGCTGTACGAGGTGGCCCGCTCGATCGATGACGGCCATGACCGCAAGACTCTGCACGGACAGGCGTCGATGGCGAAGCTGTACTGCTCGGAGATGGCAGGGCGGGTGGCCGATCGCGCCGTGCAGATCTTCGGCGGCCGCGGCTACATGCGCGAGAACGTCGCCGAGCGGATGTTCCGCGAGCTTCGGGTTGAGCGCATCTGGGAGGGTGCCAGCGAGATTCAGCGGATCATTGTGGGGCGTCAGTTGATGACGCGCGGTCCTGCTGCGTTACTCGACCCTACCTGAATGCCATCATCCGAGGTCCGATGGTCCGAATCGCCCCGCGGTCAGCATGATCGAGATACCGTCAGGCAACCTGAGGAGGATCGTGATTCCACATGCCGGCTGGTATCCAGATCCACACACGGCCGGTGTCGAACGTTGGTGGGACGGCGCGCAGTGGACCAGTCAATGTCGCGATACCGCCAGCGTTAACAATAGGAATCCTGTTTCAGCGGAATCCGCTGTGCCGCAGGAAGGCTGGTATCCCGATCCGGAGTTGCGCGATGTCGACCGCTGGTGGGACGGCGCGACGTGGACCGACCGGCGCCGGAACACACCCGAGAATGTGAAAGTGGCGGGTGACGTGAAACCCGAGGGCTGGTACCCGGACTCCGAGCTGCGCGGGATTGACCGATGGTGGGACGGAATGGTTTGGACCGACCGCAGGCGTAATCGACCGGATTAGGCCCGTGGACCTGTCATTCCAGCCGGCGATCGCGTGCGTTTGGCGGCCGCAGCTGCGCTCGTTGCGAATGAACGGGCGTAGAGAATTGTTGCGGCGCGGCGACGGCTTGTGACGTTGCCGTTTGCATGCGCGCCAACTTGTCCGCGAGGAATTGGTCGTGTCGCTTGATGCCGGACCACGTGCCGCCAAGGCAGGCCACGAGGTAGATCAAGTAATTGAGGACGATCAGGAAGAAGGTTTGGACCGACAGACCGCGCGTGACGGCCACGATCATCAGGCGGATCAACAACACTGCGCAGACAGCACCGGCAATCCACATGTACGGATGCTTGCCGAGGTAGTGCGACGTGAACGATGCCAGCGGGAATACGCCAACCGCAACAACCATGGCGCCGAAGACACCGATCAGGAGGATCGCGCCGAAGCTGAGGTCGATGCCGGAAAACCCGATGAGCGCGCCGACACCGCCCATGAACGCCCCGCCGATGGTATCGATGAGGAGCAGCGCTCCTATGAACATCCCAACTACCAAACCGATCGGACGTCGAAGCTCGCCTTGCTGGATCCGGGCGGAGTCTTCCCTCTTATCGCGCCGTTTGGCCTGTAAACGGTACTCAATCGCGGCGGGAATGCCGGCCGCGGCAGACGTCAGGGCGCCCGTGATGAGCGCGTTTACACCAATCGCCGCGCACACCCCGCCGACGAGCACAACAGCACCCGTGGAGGCCCCTATGCCGAGGAAGGTGGTTCCACCGAGGCGCGGCTCGGAAGGTTTTGTCGTCAACGCCGACCCCCTCGCTCAACGCCTGAATCCTGGCAGCAGCGTACGCCGACGACATGATCGAGAACCGCTTATTACGTTTGCTGATCTTCCAGCGTCGGGCGGCGTGATGTCCTCAACCCCAGCAGCCGCATGCCGTGATACACCAGCAGCGCGGCGATCGAACCCAGTGCGATGCCCGTGAACATCAAATCGCCCGCCTGCCAAGTGAAGTCGGCGATGCCGATGATCAGGGGGATGGCTGCGGTCATCTGGTTCAGCGGCTTGGAGAAGTCGACGTGGTTGGTCAGCCAGATGCGGACCCCGAGCACACCGACGAGCCCGTACAGCACGATCGTCGCGCCGCCGAGCACGCCGGGAGGGATCGCCGAGATCGCGGCGCCCACCTTCGGGCACAGTGCCAACACGATGGCCACCGCCGCGGCAATCCAGTAGGCGGCCGTCGAGTAGACGCGAGTGGCCGCCATGACACCGATGTTCTCGGCGTACGTGGTGGTCGCCGAACCGCCGCCGAAGCCCGCCAACGTCGTTGCCACCCCGTCGGCCGCCAACGCACGGCCCATCACCGGGTCGACGTCCGTATCGGTCATCTGGCCGACTGATTTGACGTGCCCGATGTTCTCGGCGACCAGCGCGATGACCGCGGGCAGGAACATCGGCAGCACGGCCCACGTGAACGTCGGGGTCTGGAATTCTGGCAGGCCGATCCACGGTGCGGCCGCAATGGCCGCGGTGTCGACGTCGCCGAGGACCAGCGCCAGCACGTATCCCGTGACGACGGCCAGGAAGATCGCCAGCCGACCGAGAATGCCGCGAAAGAATGCCAGCGAAGCGACCAGCAGCACCAGCGTGACGAGGCCGACCAGCGGGCCCTTCTCGAAGTTCGTTTTGGCGGCGGGCGCAAGGTTGAAACCGATCAACGCGACGATCGCCCCTGTCACTACCGGCGGCAACGTCGCGTCGAGCCAACGGGTGCCGACCAGATGCACGACCGCCCCGATCACGATCAGCATCACGCCGACCGCCACCAGACCGCCAAGTGCGCTACCCGTGCCGTGCGAGGCTGCCGCCGCGGTCACCGGGGCGATCACCGAAAAGCTCGACCCCAGGTAGCTGGGCAGCCGATTGCCGGTGATCAGCAGGAAAAGGATGGTGCCGACACCGGAGAACAGCAACGTGGTGGCAGGTGGGAAACCCGTCAGCACCGGCACCAGGAACGTGGCGCCGAACATCGCCACCACATGCTGGGCGCCAAGGCCGATGGTGCGGCCCCAGCCCAGCCGCTCTTCCGGTGCGACGACGAAGTCGGGGTCGGACCGCGTCTCGACGTGTTTCCATGTCAGCTGAATCACGGTCCGACTACACACCATCTCCGCGAGGAGCGCATGTTAATCAGTGACTGGGCGCCGGGTGTTGCGCAGTTCCGCGGCTATGAGCGGTCCTGGTTACGTGGTGACGTGATGGCCGGTATCACCGTCGCGGCCTATCTGGTCCCGCAGGTGATGGCGTATGCGACGGTCGCCGGGCTGGAGCCCGTCGTCGGGTTGTGGGCCGCGCTGGTGCCGCTGGCCGTCTATGCGGTGCTTGGCTCGTCGCGCCAACTGTCGGTGGGACCGGAGTCGACGACCGCGCTGATGACGGCGACCGCGCTGGCGCCTCTAGCGGCAGGCGACCCCGGCCGCTACGCGATGATGGCTGCCGCGGTGGCGCTGCTGGTCGGAGCGATCTGCTTCGTCGGCGGACTGATTCGGCTCGGCTTGCTCGCCGATCTGTTGTCCCGTCCCGTGCTGATCGGGTACATGGCCGGGGTGGCGGCCATCATGATCGCCAGCCAGCTGAGCAAGGTCAGCGGCGTTTCGGTGGACGGTGACGAATTCCTCGACCAGATGCGGTCATTCGTCGCGGGCATCGGCGGGGTGCACTGGCCGACGGTCGTGTTGTCCGCGGCGGTGCTGGCGGTCCTGCTGCTGCTCGGCCGGCTGGCGCCGCGCCTGCCGGGAGCGCTCATCGCGATACTGGTCGCGACCGCCTTCGTCGCCGCATTGTCGTTGCACGAGAACGGGATCAAGGTGATCGGTGAGATCCCGAGCGGCTTGCCGACGCCTGTGGTGCCGAGCATTCCGTTGGCCGACTTCGTGGCGTTGCTGATTCCTGCCGCTGGGATCGCAATCGTCGCGTTCTCGGATAATGTGCTCACCGCCCGCACCTTCGCTGTTCGTCACGGCCAGGCGGTGGACGCCAACGCCGAGCTCCGTGCGCTGGGCGTCTGCAACGTGGGCGCGGGCTTGATGCACGGATTTCCGGTGAGCTCGAGCGGAAGTCGCACCGCGCTCGGTGATGCGCTCGGCAGCCGCAGCCAGCTCTACTCGGTGGTGGCGCTGGTGTCTGTGCTCGTGGTGATGCTTGCGGGGCGGGGAGTGCTTGCGAGTTTTCCGATGGCGGCGCTCGGTGCGCTGGTGGTGTACGCCGCGCTGCGCCTGGTGGATGTGCCGGAGTTCAAGCGGCTGGGACGTTTTCGGCGCAGCGAGCTGATTCTCGCCCTGGCCACGACGGCGGCGGTGCTGGTGTTCGGAGTGCTCTACGGGGTGCTCGTCGCGATAGTGCTGTCGATCCTCGACCTACTGCGCCGCGTCGCACGGCCGCACGATGCGGTGCAGGGATTCGTTCCCGGCGTCGCCGGGATGCACGATATCGAGGACTATCCACAGGCCAGCCTGGAACCGGGACTGCTTGTGTACCGCTATGACGCGCCGCTCTTCTTCGCCAACGCCGAGAACTTTCGCGAACGCGCGCTGATTGCGGTCGACGAGTTTCCCGGCGCCGTCGAATGGTTCGTGCTCAATTCCGAAGCCAACGTCGAGGTCGACTTGACCGCGCTGGACGCCCTCGGCCTGCTGCGCGCCGACTTGGAAAGGCGCGGAATCGTCTTCGCGATGGCCAGGGTCAAGCAGGAGTTGCGCGACGAACTCGAGGCCGCGGGCTTGCTCGACAAGATCGGCGAGGACCGCATCTTCATGACTCTGCCGACTGCCGTCGAGGCCTACCGGAACGGGCGCACCCCGTAGGCGGCACCGCGTCGCACGGTCCCCGATCGAACCGCTGTGGCGTGAGCCGGTCGGCACATTCCTGCGCGAACGCAGTACCTGCCGGACCTCGAACGAGGGTGGAGGCGGGCACGCGGCAGCTATCTACGAGCAGAGCCTGGTCGAACGATTCCACGGCGATCTGGACGCGGCGTTCTTGCGGGGTCGGGTGTTTGCCTCGCCGACAGATTTCACCACTCAGGTCGGGCTAGATCATCGTGCACACCGCACGCTGGGGCGTCGACAGTCGTCCGAGGCGAGGCCGACGAGGCCGAGGCCGAGTTTGCCGTCGGAGCCGCCGGCGCAGGGTGGCGAGGCTCGACAATGGTTGGCGCATGAGCATGATGTGCGCTTGGAGAGCAACGCTACCGCCTAGTCTGATAGGGCCCAGTGAGGGCGCCACCGCGGCGCTCAGTTCGGTCGCTGGTTCTCGAGAAGCGGGGTGCGGTGCGCGACGCGGTCAACGACATCGGCATCCTGCGTTCGGTGCTCGATCGATCACCCGACATGATCGCCTTGTGTGACATGTCCGGACGAGTGCTTTACGTCAATCAAGCTGGCCTGGCGCTGGTCGGGTTGGCCGAGCTGCCGGTAGCCCAGCCCACGTTGATCACGGAACTTTTCACCCGTTCCGGGCTCGCCGTTGCTGGCAAGGCGGAGTCGGCGCTGACCCGCTCGAGGGAGTGGCGCGGTCTCACCGAGTTGAAACACTTCGTCACGAACCAACCGATCCCGGTGGAGATCGCCGCGTTCGTCGTCGACCGCGGCCAGTCTGAGCCGAGCGTGGTTGTGTCGATCGTGCGGGATCGCGCTGATCGACACAACCACGTTCAGTGGGAAGCCGTTGTCGAGGCGTCGGAATACCGGGCCGCCGAACAGCAGGCAGTAGCCGAATTGAGCACTCTAGCCCTCGACGGCGAGCTCGACCAGTTGCTGAACGCGGCAACCATGGCAGCGTCGAAGTTGATGGGGGTGCACCGATCGATGATCACGCGCCCAATCGAGGGCGATGACAACAGCATCGCCGTAATGGGATTCACCGGTCAGCCTCCGCGCCCGTCCACGCTGCCGGCCGGCACCCAGTCACTGATGGGGTACACGTTGATAACCAACGCCGTTGTTGTCTGCGAAGACCGAGACAAGGAAACACGATTCTCGACCGTGGCGATGGCCTCTTACGGTTTCCGCAGCGGTGTGTGCGTACCCATTCCCGGCGCGGAAGGTCCGTGGGGTTCGCTGTCGGTGCACAGCAACTACAACCGGACCTACAGCGACCGTGACGTTTCCTTTCTGCAGACTGTCGCCAGCGTGCTCTCTGCAGCGATTCGTCGGCTCGACCTCGATCGGCTACTACACGAGCGCAGCATGCACGACCCCCTCACGGGCTTGCCCAATCGAACACTGGCCTATGAGCGCGTCGAACAGGCGCTGGCCCGCGCAGAACGTGACAACACATCGATGGCGGTACTACTGCTCGACATCGATGATTTCAAGATCATCAATGACAGTCTCGGTCACGAAGCCGGAGACCGTGCGTTGGTGCGGTTCTCCAGCCGACTCGCCGCCGCCGCGCGGCCACAGGACACCGTTGCTCGCGTTGGCGGCGACGAATTTCTCATCATTTCCGAACACGTCAGCGGAATCGACCACGCACAGCAACTCGCGCATGCCCTGACCGCGTCGATCAACACCCCGCACGCTCCGGGGTACGAACCGACACCCCTTAGCGCGAGCATCGGCATCGCCGTCTCTGACTCGAGTTCGACCCGCCAGGAACTCATCCGCCGTGCCGATCTGGCGATGTATCGGGCCAAAGACACCGGCACCGGCGGCCACGCCGTCTTCGACCGTGACGACGTGTACGACGCAGACCGAACTCGTCGCCTGTCGATGGACCTGCGCGCGGCACTGGGTCGAGGCGAACTCAATCTGCGGTATCAACCCCTGGTCGTCATCGCCACAAGGGAGATCGTGGCGATGGAAGCACTCGCCCGATGGACCCATCCCACCCTCGGCGTGATCGACCCGATCGAGTTCGTCGCCGCCGCCGAACGCACCGGTCTGGTGGGCGATCTCGGCGAATGGGCGCTGCGAACCGCCTGCGCGCAGGCCGCAGCATGGCGAACGTTCACCGACGTAGGTGTACGCGTCAACATCAGCGCGCTTCAACTGCGGGACGGCGCGTTCGCGGGGAAAGTCGCCGCTATCTTGGCGGCGACGGGCCTCGACCCCGCGGGGTTAGGACTGGAAATCACCGAGACTGTCTGGGTCGCCGACACTGCTCGAGTGGCAGGCACCCTC
Source organism: uncultured Actinomycetota bacterium (assembly GCA_963711755.1). Lineage (GTDB taxonomy): Bacteria > Actinomycetota > Actinomycetes > Mycobacteriales > Mycobacteriaceae > Mycobacterium. Next base: position 121,370 of record CAVQFK010000021.1, on the reverse strand, counting down.
GCCGCGCTGCACCAGATGGGGGTCGGAATTTCGCTTGACGACTTGGGCAGCGGCTACAGCTCTATCTCCTACCTGAACCGCTACCCGGTCTTTGAGTGCTTCAAAATCGACAAGTCATACATCGAGGACCTCCCTGCCGCTCGGGCGAAGGCCATCATCGTCGCAATTGTGATGCTCGCTCGCGCGTTTGATCTCACCGTCGTCGGTGAAGGTGTCGAGACCGTCGTGCAACTCGAAACGCTGCAGGCATGCGGATGCGACCTAGCCCAAGGATTCTTGCTCGGCAGACCGATGACTGCCGAACAGGCAACTGCCGACCTACGTCAACGAGCGCACCCCTGACATCCGTCTTAGCGGCGTCGCACACAGTAAACCAGCGCACCGACCAGCACGACACCGGTGCCAACCAGCACCGATGACAGCGGCAGCAGAATCGCCAGCAGCAGACAGCCGATGAGGCCGACCGTCGGAATTACCTTGCGCCCCAACGTCCATGCCGACGCGTTTGCGATCGCGTAGTACAGCAGTACCGCGAACGACGAGAACCCGATCGCGCCGCGCACATCCACCACCGCCGCCACAACGGCGACCACGACGCCGACCACCAGTTCGGCGCGGTGCGGGCTACCGAACCGGGAATGCACGACGGCCAGCGCGGGCGGCAGATGCCGGTCGCGGGCCATCGCCAACACGGTGCGCGAGACACCGAGGATCAGCGCCAGCAGCGAACCGAGCGCAGCGACCGCCGCACCCGCGCGAACCACCGGCTCGAGGCCGGGCATGCCCGCCGACGCGACGGCCTGCGCCAGCGGCGCCGTTGCCGAAGCCAAAGTGGCGCTGCCCAATTCGCTGAGCACCGCGATCGCGACCACCGCGTAGACCACTAGTACAAGGCCGAGCGCGATCGGGATGGCCCGCGGGATGGTACGCGCGGGATCACGCACCTCCTCACCGAGAGTGGCGATGCGCGCGTAGCCTGCGAACGCGAAGAACAGCAGGCCAGCGGATTGCAGCACGCCGCCGATGGTGACATCGTCGCCAAGCGCCAGCCGGGAACCGTCGGCGTCGCCGGAGCCCAGGATCACGACCACGACGGCCGCCAGCACCGCCAGCACCACCGCAACGATGACGCGGGTCAGCACCGCGGACTTCTTGATGCCGGTGTAGTTCAGCGCCGTCAACGCCACCACCGCGGCGACCGCGACCGCGTGCGCCCATTCTGGCCACACGTAGTACCCGACTGTGAGCGCCATCGCCGCGCACGACGCCGTCTTGCCGACGACGAAGCTCCATCCCGCGGTGTAACCCCAGAATTCGCCAAGCCGTTCACGGCCGTACACATAGGTGCCGCCGGACTCCGGGTGCAGCGCGGCCAGCCGCGCCGAAGACGTTGCGTTGCAATAGGCGACGACGGCGGCGATTGCCAGCCCGATGAGCAGACCCGAGCCCGCCGCCGCGGCCGCAGGCGTCAGCGCCACGAAGATGCCCGCGCCGACCATCGACCCGAGCCCGATTGTCACGGCGTCGAAGGTGCCGAGCCGCCGTTGCAGTGCTGGACCGTCCGGCGTGCTCACGCAGGAAATGCTATGTCACGCGTTTTGGTCTTCGCCGAACACCGATTCCCGGCCCCACACGGTGGCCGCCACCAGCATCACGCCGGCGAACACGATCGCGCCGAAGGCAACCAACGGAATCGCCCACATCCGGCGCCACATCAGGGCCGAGCCGCACTGATCGACATAGTTGCCGCCGGTGGCCTCGGCCGCCTGGCTCAGGTCAGAGCCGAACCCGGTGCCGCATTCGATCTGCCACCCGTACTGGTCGTAGGCATCGATGAAGACAGGAAAGTACAGCGCCAAGACCCCGACGACAATCAGGAAGACACTCACGACGCCGACATAGAACGCGCGATGGTGATAGTGATGCAAAGGTTCCCCCGTTCAAGCGCCAAACTATCCGTCTATGTTAATCGCGATTCTTACGGAGGCCAGCACTTTTTTTCGATTTTCCAGTCGAAGTGGGCGCCTATGTGTGCAGAGGGTCCGCTATGGTGTTCGCCATGGCGCGCATGCGGCCCACCAGCGGTGACGGTGTTCGGCGCCGTCCGAAGGATCGTAAGGCGCAGATCGCCAGGGCGTCGGCCGAAGCATTCAGCGCGCTCGGCTACTACGGCGTGAGCATGGAGACGATCGCATCACGCGTCGGGATCTCCGCGACCGCGCTGTACCGGCATTACTCGAGCAAGTATGAATTGTTCAGGGACGCGGTGCTCAGCCTTGGCCAACAGTTGGTGGAGTGCACCGCGGCCGTCGGCACCGCGCCGGCCGAGGATCCCGAGCAGACACTGCGCAAGTTGGTGGCGGCATTAGTCGACACTGCGATGGCGAACCGCGAGTCGGGCGGGCTCTACCGCTGGGAGGGACGGTATCTGCGTGGTGACGATCAGGCCACGCTGATCGCGCAGATGCGCACCGTGCACCAGCGAATCCAGTTGCCGCTCAGCATGCTTCGGCCGGAGCTGACGTCGCGGCAACGCTGGCTGCTCTCGACGGCGACGTTGTCGGTGATCGGCAGCATCGTCGACCACGGGGCCAAACTGCCGGCCATCCAAGTGCGTGCGCTGCTTGCCGAGCTCGCCGACGCGATGCTCGCCGCCGACGTGGCCGATGTCTCCGATGGCGTTGCCGATCCGCACGAGGAGCGCGGTGCCACCGGCGAGACGTCCAAATATGAAGCGCTGCTGAATGAATCGATGCAGTTGTTCAACGTCAAAGGTTACCGCGACACCAGCATGGAGGATATCGCGACGGCGGTGGGAATGCCGGCGTCGGGAATCTACAAGTACTTCTCGGGAAAGAGCGACATTCTTGCGGCGGCTTTCCGGCGGGCCGCCGATCGGTTGTCGGCCGAGTTGTCGGCCATCAAGAGTACCGTCGATGATCGCGAGGAAGCACTCGCCGCGATCATCGACGCCTACGTGACAAGGTCTTTCGAGCAACCCGAGTTGGACTACGTCTATTACACCGAGCGGCTCAACATGACACCAGGGGACCAGAAGATCCTGCGCAATCTGCAGCGGGCGACGGTGGAGTCGTGGGTGGAGCTAGTGGTGTCGCTGCGGCCGGACTGGACACCGGGGCAGGCCCGGTTCGCCGTGCATGCGGCGATGTCGCTGGTGATCGACGTCGGTCGGCTGATGCGGTACCGCAACTCGGCGCAGACCCGCGAGGCGGTGGGACGGCTGCTGGATCTGACGTTGTTGGGCCGCTACCGATTGCGCGCGACGTTGCCCGCCAAGTAGGCCAGGTAGCCGATCGTCCCGACAACGGCAGCGGACCGGGTCTGGCGTGCGGAGAACCCGAGACCGAGCGCCGTTTCGATGCCGCCGTTGATGTACAGATGCTGGCGGCTGTTGCGCGGGAACGCCTGCTTGGTGACCCCGTCGAACAGTCGGGGGCTGGTGAAGTGCGCCAGCCCGACACCGGCGATCGCCAGCCCGGCGAACTTAGCGGCGCGCGAATTTCGCCTCGGCACGGCTGATCCTCTCGTCACGCAATCTGATAGTCGCTCAACGGGAATTCGGATGCTTCTTTGATCGCCATGCGGGTCGACATCGGCCGCAGCAGCGTCGGCTCGCCATGGGGATTGAAGTAGTACGACCGCGACGTCGCGCAATTGCCGATCGTCCACAACGCATCACCGAGCATTTCGGTCATCCGGTCGCGGTAGGCCGTGTTGGCGCTTTCGGTCACCTCGAAGGTGCTGGCGCCGCGGCGCTTGAGCTCACTGAACAACCGGTCCATATGCCGCATCTGGTATTCCATCGTGTTGAAGAAATTCAGCCCGAGGAATGCGAACGGACTTGCCAGGCTCAGGTAGTTCGGGAAGTACGGCATTGCCACACCCTGGTAGGCCTGGAATCGGGTGTCGCGCCACCACTTTCCGAGGTTGCGTCCTTCACGGCCGATGACCTCGATGGCGGGGAAGTTGGCCTCCCAGAGGTCGAATCCGGTCGCCAGCACCAGCGTGTCGATGACGGTCTTGGAGCCGTCGGCGTTCACGACCCCGTCGGCCTCGATGCGGGCGATACCGTCGGACTGCAGGTGTACGTGCGGTTTGGTGAACGCGCGATAGTAGCCGTTGGAGAACGTCGGCCGCTTGCACCCGAAGTCGTAATCCGGTGTCAGCCTGCGACGCAGTTCCTTGTCGCGAATCGACGCGAAACGGTGCATCTTCGACAGGTCGGCCGCGGCGACGTTGAGCCGGTGGAACTGCCGGTGATGAATGACCGCGGTGTTGATCATCACTTCGTAGATCGAATCGGTGAACCAGCGAATTGCGCGCTGAGTCAACGGGATCCGTGCGAACAACCGCTTGGCTCGTTCGCCGAAGCGCAAGTCGATCTTGGGCACCACCCAGATCGGGGTGCGCTGATACACGGTCAGGTCGCCGACCTTCTTGGCCAGTTCAGGGATGAGCTGGACCGCGGTGGCGCCGGTGCCGATGACCGCGACCCTGCGGCCTTCAAGCGGATACTCGTCGTCCCAGGCCGTGGTGTGGATGACCTTGCCCTCGAAGCTGTCGATACCGGGGATGTCGGGCACCTTGGGCTGAGAAAGGAAGCCTGTCGCGGTGATCAGATAGCGCGCGGTCAGCGTCTCGCCGTCGGCGACCGCGATCCGCCACACGCCCGCCTCCTCGTCCCAGCGGGCGCCTTCGACGACGGTGCGCAAGCGCATGTGCTTGCGCACATCGAACTTGTCCGCGACGTCGTCGGCGTAGCGCTTGATCTCCGGGCCAGGAGTGAACAGCCGAGACCAGTTCGGGTTCGGCTCGAAGAAGTATGAGTACGTCGTCGTGGGAACATCGACGGCCAAACCGGGATAGCGGTTGACGTGCCACGTCCCACCCAGGTCATCCTCGCGATCGAGAATCACGAAATTCTGATAGCCCAGTCGCTTTAGCTGTATGGCCGCGCCGATGCCGCCGAAGCCGGCCCCCACGATGACCGCGTCGAATTGCTCCGAAGTCATGAGCAGACGGTACCTCAGGTACCGGAAACTTTGACCACCGGCTCAGCCCTTGATCGACCCCGTCCGCGGCGGGTCCAGCGTGGCAACGCACGTCACGGCGCGGTCGCCCTGTTCCCATGTCTCCGCGGTCGGATACAGCACGTACATCTGGATGGAGTCATCCGTCATTGCGCTTGGCGCGTAGTCCGCCAATTCCGGTTCGCACTTGTTCTGGTATCTCTCGATCGCCGCCACCCCAGGAAAGTCACCTTCGGGCATCGTCAGCACCGCGTAAACCTCACCTGCGTGCGACTGGTTGCAGTCGACGGTCTGCACGGTCAACACCCGGCCGCTGGCGGGAATCTCGGCCAGGCAGTCGCCCTCCTTGACATCCGTCGCGGTGACCGTGCCCCTGCCGAGGAGCGCCAGACCGACGACGGCGGCAACGGCCAGCAGCACAAGGGCGCCGGCGCCCAGCCCGATGATCAGCCCCCACCTAGTCTTCTTCGGCGGCGGCCCGTAGTAGCCAAGTGGCGGCGCCTCATAGGCCGTCGGTGGCGGGTACGGGTTGGGGTTAGGCGGCTGCCCATACGGCGGCGGCTGGTGATAGGGACCCTGGGGTTGTTGGCCGTAGGGCGGCTGGCCGTAGGGCGGAGGCCCGGGCGGGCCCGGCGGCATCGTCACGCGGTGACTTTAGCAGCAAATAACGGCGTCACCTGGGCATCAGCCGTAATGCTGCATCGACGGCCAGCGCAGGAACGTCGAGGGTCTTGGAGCCCAGATCATGACCGGCGCCGGTGATCTCGACGATGTCGGTCGGCGCGGTGATCAACGCCGCGGCCGGGCGCAGTTCGTCGATTCTGCCGAATGGATCGGAGGTGCCATGCGTGAATACTGTCGGCACAACGATCAGGGGTAGGTGCTCGGTGCGGGCCCGCTCTGGCTTACCCGGCGGATGCAGTGGATACGAGAACAGCATCAGCATATCGACGTCTGCGGCTTTGGCCGCGATGGCCATCGACGTCATCCGCCCACCGTAAGAGTGGCCGCCGGCGATAACGGGGCCGTCGGCCAGGGTGTGCGCGAGCTGGATCGCCTCGGCGACGCCGGCCTGGTCTTTGGTCGCTGAGCCGGACGGTGGGCCTTTGGGCCGACGCCTGCGGTACGGCAGGTTGTACCGCACCGCGAGCCAGCCGCGGCTGGCCCACTCGTCGCAGATTCTCTTCAGCAGTGGTGATTCCCTGCTGCCGCCCGCGCCGTGGGTGAGCACGACCGTCCCCTTTGGCTTGCCTTTCGGCTCGTGGGCGATGCCCGCAATGTCGTCGAGGTTCATGACCCCAGTCTGAACAGTGCCGACACCGGGCCGTGACCGTGGCCCAACGGGTAAGCCGCGCGCAGGCACTCGGTCACCCAGCGCTTCCCGAACGCGACCGCGTCGGGCACGTCGTAGCCGTGCGCGAGCGCACTAGCCACTGCGGCGGCCAGAGTGTCCCCTGCGCCATGGTCATGACCGGTGTCGATGCGCGTCGTGTCGAACTCGTAGAAGTCGGCGCCGTCGAACAGCAGGTCAGGGCTATGCGACGAGGACCTCAGGTGCCCACCCTTGACCAGCGCCCACTGCGGGCCCAGCTCATGCAGAGCGCGCGCAGCTTCGCGTTGGGAATTCGAGTCGACGACCTCGACACCGGTGAGCAGTCGGACCTCGTCGAGGTTGGGTGTCACCAGCGTGGCCAACGGAAACAGTTGACGCTTAAGCGAATCCAGCGCGCTTGGATGCAGTAGGGGATCGCCGTGCATTGACGCGCATACCGGGTCGACGACGAGGGGCACCGTGCCTGCCAGCCCCTCGTTCCGCCAGGTCTCTGCGATGGTGTCGATGATCGCCGAGGATGCCAGCATTCCCGTCTTGGCGGCCTGGATCCCGATATCCGAGGCGACGGCTTCGATCTGGCCCGCGATGACGTCAAGTGGAATCTCGTGAAAGCCCTTGACGCCGACCGAGTTCTGAACGGTCACTGCGGTGACGGCGACAAGGCCGTGGACACCGAGCAACGCGAACGTGCGCAGGTCGGCCTGGATGCCCGCACCACCGCCGGAGTCGGATCCGGCGATGGTCATCACCCGCAGCGGAGTCTCACCCGGTGGCGTCAGCGGTAAAAATGTCATTGGGCCGCTAACGGTAGATACACCCGGTTGCCCTGTTCGGCGAATTCGTGTGATTTCTCGGCCATGGCGGCTTCGATGGCCTCCTCGGTGTCCAGCCCGTGCTTGGCAGCGTAGTCGCGCACGTCCTGGGTGATGCGCATCGAGCAGAACTTCGGGCCGCACATCGAGCAGAAATGTGCGGTCTTCGCGGGTGCGGCGGGCAGGGTCTCGTCGTGGAACGCGCGTGCGGTGTCGGGGTCGAGCGAGAGTGCGAACTGATCGTTCCAGCGGAATTCGAATCGGGCCCGCGACAACGCGTCGTCGCGTTCCTGCGCGCGGGGATGTCCTTTGGCGAGATCGGCTGCGTGCGCGGCGATCTTGTAGGCGATCACGCCGTCCTTGACGTCCTTGCGGTCGGGAAGGCCTAGATGTTCCTTGGGCGTGACGTAACACAGCATCGCCGTTCCGGCTTGGGCGATGATCGCCGCGCCGATCGCGGAGGTGATGTGGTCATAGGCGGGTGCGATATCGGTGGCCAGCGGGCCCAATGTGTAGAACGGGGCTTCCTCGCAGAGTTGCTCCTCGAGGCGCACGTTCTCCACGATCTTGTGCATGGGGATGTGGCCGGGTCCTTCGATCATCACCTGCACGCCATGGGATTTGGCGATCTTGGTCAACTCGCCGAGGGTGCGCAGCTCGGCGAACTGGGCGGCGTCGTTGGCATCGGCGATCGAACCGGGCCGCAGCCCGTCGCCGAGGGAGAACGTCACGTCGTAGCGCGCCAGGATCTCGCACAGCTCGTCGAAGTTGGTGTAGAGGAACGACTCCTGGTGATGCGCCAGGCACCAGGCGGCCATGATGGAGCCGCCGCGGGACACGATGCCGGTCACCCGTTTGGCGGTGAGGGGAACATAGCGCAGCAGCACACCGGCGTGCACGGTCATGTAGTCGACGCCCTGCTCGCATTGCTCGATGACGGTGTCGCGGTACAGCTCCCACGTCAGCTCTGTGGGGTCGCCGTTGGTCTTCTCCAGTGCCTGATAGATCGGGACCGTGCCGACGGGCACCGGCGAGTTGCGTAGCAGCCACTCGCGGGTCAGGTGGATGTCGCGGCCGGTGGACAGGTCCATGATGGTGTCCGCGCCCCAGCGGGTGGCCCACACCATCTTGTCGACCTCTTCGGCGATCGAGCTGGTGACCGCCGAATTGCCAATGTTGGCATTGATTTTCACCGCGAACGCCTTGCCGATGATCATCGGCTCGGTCTCGGGATGGTTGTGGTTGGCGGGGATCACAGCGCGGCCGCGGGCCACCTCGTCGCGGACCAGCTCTGCGGGCATCCCTTCGCGGGCCGCGATGAACGCCATTTCGGCGGTGATCTCACCGGCCCGCGCACGCTGCAGCTGTGTGCCGCGGTCCCGGACCACACCCGGCCGTCGCGGAAGACCCGCGTGCAGATCGATGACCGCGTCCGCGTCGGTGTACGGACCGGAGGTGTCGTACAGATCGAGGTGCTCGCCGTTGGTCAGGTTCACCCGACGTAACGGAACCCCGTCAACGTAGATTTTCGTGCTGCCCATGATCGGGCCGGTGGTGACAGACGGATCGACAACAGAATCATTCATTGCAATCTCCCTACGCCGGCATTACCCGGTCAGGTTCGTACGGTCGACGGCCCCAGCCGTCCTCTCAGCGCACTCGGTGTGCGCTCCCGCGTTCGGACAACTGCCACGCTAGCGCAGCAGGGTGGGCGCGGTCACGTGAGATCCGAATTGCCTCGAAATGGTTTGTATAGCTAATATATGTTTTTCTAGAGCCGATACGAAACGAAACCGATGACGACTGAGACCACGAAGCCTGCGGCGGCGACCGACCCAGATGTGGCGGTAGCCGAGACCGATCGCAGGCGAAGGCGCATCGACCAGGACCACCCCCACTACAAGTGGATCGTGCTGTCCAACACGACGTTGGGCACCCTGCTGGCGACGATCAACGCCTCGATCGTGCTGATCTCGCTGCCCGCCATCTTCCGCGGCATCGGACTCAACCCGCTGGCACCGGGAAACGTCAGCTACCTGCTGTGGATGCTGATGGGCTATCTGGTCGTCACAGCGGTGCTGGTCGTGCTGTTCGGCCGGCTCGGCGACATGTTCGGCCGGGTCCGCATCTACAACCTCGGGTTCGTGGTCTTCACCGTCGCTGCGATCGCGCTGTCCTTCGATCCGTTCGAGCTCGATGCCGGTGCCTTGTGGCTGATCGGCTGGCGGGTGATTCAGGGCATCGGCGGCGCCATGCTGATGGCGTCGTCCGGGGCGATCCTGACCGACGCGTTCCCGTCCAACCAGCGCGGCATGGCGCTGGGCGTGAACATGGTCGCGGCGGTGGCGGGATCGTTCCTCGGCCTGCTGATCGGCGGGGTGCTCTCGGAGTGGGACTGGCGCGCGATCTTCTGGGTCGGCGTGCCGATCGGCATCCTTGGCACCATCTGGAGTGTGCGCTCGCTCAAGGAGCTCGGTGTGCGCACGCCGGGGAAGCTGGACTGGGCGGGTTGCCTGACGTTCGGTATCGGCTTGACGGTGCTGCTCACCGGGATCACTTACGGCATACAGCCTTACGGCGATTCCACCACCGGGTGGGCGAATCCCTGGGTGGTCGGCTCGATCACATTCGGATTGCTGTCCCTGGTGGCGTTCTGCTTCATCGAGCTTCGGGTCGACCAGCCAATGGTCAACATCAGGCTGTTTCGCTCCGCGGCGTTCGGCATGGGCAACCTTGCCGGGCTGATGTCCTCGGTCGGCCGCGGCGGTCTGCAGTTCATGTTGATCATCTGGCTGCAGGGCATCTGGTTGCCGCTGCGTGGCTTCGAGTTCGAGTCCACGCCGCTTTGGGCGGCGATCTACATGCTGCCGGTGACCGTCGGATTCCTGATCGCCGGCCCGCTGGCCGGGTCGCTGTCGGACCGCTTCGGCGCGCGGCCATTCACCGTCGGCGGGATGCTGGTGATGGCGGGGTCCTTTATCGCGCTGCTGATGATCCCGGTGAACTTCGACTACTGGGTGTTCGCGTTGTTGATCTTCCTCAACGGTCTTGGCGGCGGGATCTTCACCGCACCGAACACCGCGGCGATCATGTCCAGCGTGCCCGCGGCGGAACGCGGCGCCGCGTCGGGCGTGCGCGCGACCTTCTTCAATGCGGGCTCGTCGCTTTCGATCGGCATCTTCTTCTCGTTGATGATCATCGGGCTGGCGAACACGCTGCCAAGCGCGATGAGTGCCGGATTACAGGAACAGGGCGTATCCGCGACGGTGGCGCACGAGGTGTCGAACCTCCCGCCGGTCGGCAGCCTGTTCGCGGCGTTCCTCGGCTACAACCCGATCGAGGAGCTGCTCGAGCCGTCGGGCGCGCTGCATCAGCCAGGGGTGAACGCCGAGGTGTTGACCGGCCAGACGTTCTTCCCGCATTTGATCATCGAACCGTTCCACACCGGCCTGGTGGTGGTCTTCGGCGCCGCTGCGGTAATGATGCTGATCGGCGCGGTCGCGTCGTTGTTCAACCCGGGCCGCTACGGGACCGAGGCCTAGGGCATACCACATCGACGGAGTTAGCCGTATCGGTGGACCGTCGTCCGGGTGACTGACAAAATCCCCATATGGCCACCCATGTGGTGAGTCGTGAGGCGGAATCGCGAGAAATTGCTGAATTCCTCGCGACTGCACGATCCGGGCCGTCCGCTCTTGTAGTGGACGGCGAAGCTGGTGTCGGCAAGACCACTGTGTGGTTGGCTGCTCTTGAGCAGGCGCAGGGTCTCGGGTTTCGGGTGTTGTCGACTCGTGCGACGTCGGCGGAGTCGGTGTTGGCCTACTCGTCTTTGGCCGGGTTGTTGGAGGGGCTGGACGACGACGTCTTCGCCATGTTGCCGCCTCCACAGCGTGTTGCGATCGATCGGGTTCTGTTGCGGGTGAACGCTGACGGACCGGTGACCGATCAGCGTGCGGTGACCGCAGCGCTTTTATCGGTCGTTGAGCGGCTGGCCGAGGTGTGTCCGGTGCTGGTGGGGATTGATGATTTGCAGTGGCTGGATTTGACCAGTGCGCACATTGTGTCATCGGTTGTGCGGCGACTTGGTGGTTCGGTTGGGGTGCTTGCCACGGTGCGCACCGGTGCGGACTCTGGTGAGCGGGGAGTATCGCTGGAGTTGCGCGAGCCGGGCAGGGTTCGTCGCTTGCGAGTGCGTCCGTTAAGTGTTGGCGCGTTGCATGCGACGCTCTCCGAGCGGCTCGGGCGATCGTTCTCGCGACCGAAAATGCTGCATATTCATGAGGTTTCGGGCGGCAATCCGTTCTACGCCCTCGAGTTGGCGCGCGCCATGAATGACGAGTCCAGGCGTGCCGGCACGTTACTGCCCAGCACGTTGGCCGAGCTGGTGCGGGCAAGGATCGGCAGCCTACCGGCCGACGCCCGGCACCTGCTGCTTGCCGCGGCCTGCCTGCCTGATCCTTCGGTTGAGTTGATTGCGAGTGCCGTCCATACCGATCCGGAAAGTGTGGTGGCGATTCTGGATGCGGCTGAGAGTCAGGGCATCATCGAGATCGACGGGCAGTACGTCAATTTCACTCATCCGCTGCTGATTCGTGGCGTTTACACCGATGCCGCACCGGCGCAGCGCCGCGCGATGCACCGACGTCTGGCTGAGATCATTGAGGAACCCGAGCTCAAAGCCAGGCATCTGGCGCTTGCGGCCACCAGCGGGGATCACCTTACGTTGGACTCGCTTGATACGGCAGCGGAGTTGGCGCGCGTTCGTGGCGCGCCGACCGCAGCGGCCGAACTGATTGAGCTTGCCATCGGCCTCGGCGGGGACACACCCCAACGCCAAATAAAATTAGCCGGCCACCGGTTCAACAGTGGCGACGGTGGGTCCGCTCGGGTACTCCTCGAAGACATTGTCGCGGGCCCCGTTAAGGGCGGGCTACTCGCGGAGGCTCTGAGTCTGCTGGCCGTGATCAGCCAACTCGAGGGCAGCTTGTTGGACGCTGCGGACTTCCTCGAGCGTGCCATCGGCGATGCTGGAGACGATCTCGAGTTGCGCGTGTGGATATTGGTTTCGTTGGCCTGGGTGCAGATCCATATTGGTCATTTCGACGAATCCGCGAAGAGCATTGATGACGCCGTCACGGTTGCGACGCAACTGGGCCAAAACCGACTGCTCAGCCAAGCGTTTGGCATGCAGGTTGTGGTGCATGTTCTACTCGGAAACGGTTTGGACGATCAAACTCTGTGCCGCGCAATCGAGTTGGAAGAGGGGAATCCGGCGTCCACAGTGATGTTCCGCCCCGAGGTTCACAGCGCTCTGGTTCTGGCCTGGACCGGCCAACTCGGCGCGGCCCACGACGAATTCCTAAGCATCAGGCGGGGCTGCATCGAGCGTGGCGAGGAGAGCGAACTGGTGTTTGTCTCCTTTCACACTGTGCTGAACGAGATATGGCGGGCGGACTTCACTAACGCCGCTCTGATCGCCGAGGACACGGTTGAAAGGGCATTGCAGTTGGATGGGGAACTGCCCGTCGCTGCGGCCTTGACGGTCCGGGCCCTCGTTGCCGCTTATGCCGGTCATGAGGACGACGCTCGACGCGACACGAGCGAGGCGATCGAACCTATCCAGCGGTGCGGCTCCAAGCTTCTCACGGCATGGACCGTCACGACCTTGGGCTTTCTCGAGGTGTCGCTCGGCAATTACGAGGCGGCAGTTACCGCGCTCCGATCCCTAGTTGGCGCGCTTGATGCTGCGCCGAATAGCACGGAGATATTCGTCGCACCGTTTCTTCCCGATGCCATTGAGGCGATGATTGGCGTCGGTCGGCTCGACGACGCGGAACCGCTGATCGAGCGGCTTGAGCGCAATGGCGAGCGGCTCGACCGCCCGTGGATGTTGGCGTGCGGCGGGCGATGCCGGGGCATGCTCCTGGCGGCCCGGGGCGATCTCGAAGGCGCTGGCGCCGCTGCGTTACGGGCAATGGCCGAACATGACCGCCTGCCAATGCCGTTCGAGCGTGCCCGTACTCAGCTGCTGGTGGGCCAGCTTCAGCGTCGGCAAAAGCAGCGCGAGGTGGCGTCGGGCACGTTGGGGGATGCGTTGGCGATTTTCGAGTCTTTGGGCACGACGCTGTGGGCGGATCGGGCGCGCGCGGAGTTGGACCGGGCCAGTGGAGTCCGGGCTCATGCCGAGCTCACTGCCTCCGAGCGGCGGGTCGCTGAGCTCGCAGCGTCAGGTGTGACCAATCGGGAGATGGCCGCAGCGTTGTTCATCAGCCCAAAAACAGTGGAAGCCAACCTTTCCCGGGTATACCGCAAACTCAACATCCGTTCGAGGGCTCAACTCGGGCGGATTATCGGTAGAACCGGTGTCTAAGGAGAAGTTGTCGGTGCCGACGCGTGTGGTCAGTCGCGAGGTTGAGTCCAAGGCCGTTGACGACTTCCTTGCGTGGGTGCCGTCTGGACCGTCCGCTCTGCTGGTGGAGGGAGCGGCGGGGATCGGCAAGACGACGGTATGGCTGGCGGCGCTAGAACGGGCGCGCGAACTCGGCTTCCGGGTGCTGTCGACGCGCGCGGCGCAAACAGAGTCGGTGCTGGCCTACGGATCGCTGGCGGCACTGCTGGAAGCCTTGGACGAGGCCGATTTTGCGGCGTTGCCGCCTCCGCAACGGCTGGCTATTGATCGCGTGCTCCTGCGGGTCGACGCCGACGGCCCGATGACGGACCAGCGTGCTGTTGGAGCCGCTTTTCGTTCGGTGGTCGAACGGCTCGCCGAGCAGTCCCCAGTGCTGGTCGCGATCGACGATCTGCAGTGGCTCGATCCGCCAAGCAGAGAAATCATCTCGTCGGCCACGAGGCGACTTGTTGGGCCGATTGGCGTGCTTGCAACCGTGCGGGACGGGCCGGCTAGCGAGGACGCTGGATCGTGGCTGGAGCTGAGACACCCTGATCGCTTCCGGCTCGTGCGTGTTCGTCCACTGTCCCTCGGCGCGCTGCACACCATCCTGTCTGAGCGGCTCGGTCAATCCTTCTCTCGCCCGAGAATCCGTCGTATCCAGGAGTTTTCAGGCGGTAACCCTTTCTATGCGCTCGAGCTGGGGCGTGCCATGGGCGACGAGGCCTGGCGCGACGGAACGGCGCTTCCTAACACACTCGCCGATCTGGTGCGCGCCCGGCTGGCAAGTCTGACGGCGGGTAGCCGCAAGGCGTTGCTAGCGGCCGCCTGCCTGGCCACGGCCACGGTCGAGTTGATCGCGCGTGCCACCGACAGTGACGTCGTGGCGGTCCTCGAAGAGGCGGAGAGCAAGGGCATCGTCCAAATCGATGGTCACCGAGTGAATTTCACGCATCCCCTTCTCACCCGAGGGGTGTACACCGACGCCACCCCGGCGGACCGCCGGGCCATGCACCGGCGCCTCGGCGAGATCGTCGAGGAGCCCGAACTCAAGGCCAGACATCTGGCGCTGGCCGCGGCGAGCGGCGACGAGCTCACATTGCGTTCACTTGACGCCGCCGCTGAGATGGCACGGCTCCGGGGTGCACCGGCCGCGGCCGCCGAACTACTGGACCTGGCAATCAGACTCGGCGGCGACGTCCCAGAGCGGCGGATCCGATCGGCCGCCCATCACGTAGATGCTGGTGATCCTGGCCGAGCGCGCAGTCTGCTTGAGGAAGCCATTGACCGGCTTGGGCCCGGTGAACTGCGCGCGCAAGCGATGCTGTTGCTCGGTGCCGTCAGGATGTACGACGACAGCTTTCTGGAGGCGGCGGCCCTATTGGAGCGCGCCCTGCCGGAGTCGGAAGGCAATGCCGCAGTACAAGTCCGGGTTTCGGTGATGCTCGCGTATGCGCTCTTCAACGGGGGTCGCCCGGAGGAGGCCTTGCACCGCGTTGACGAGGCGGTGTCTTTGGCCTCCGTCGTCAAACAGCCCGAATTGTTAGGTCAAGCACTGGGCATGCGGGTGACCCTGCGCTTCGTGGCCGGCAGTGGTCTTGACGAGTCCGATATGCGACGCGCACTCGAATTGGCGTACTACCCTCTGGATCTTCCGCTTGCCGCCCGTCCTGCCGTGCAGAATGCCCTTCTGCTCGCGTGGACCGGGCAGCTTGATGCCGCTGCTCGTGAGATGGTCACGATCCGCGAACGCTGCCTCGAGCGCGGTGAGGAACGCGAACTCATCTTTATCGGCTTCCATAGCGCGCTTCTGCAGGTGTGGCGGGGGAACCTCGCCGAAGCAGAACTGGTGGCCGAGGACACCATGGAACTGGCGCTGCAACTGAATGGCGACCTTCCGTTGTTTATCGCCCTCACGATCAGGGCAACGACCGGCGCCTACGCCGGCCGGGTGGAAGAGGTTCGTCGCGACGCTGCGGATGCGCTGGCAGCGGCTCAGCGATGTGGCTCTCGCCGGTTGTCGGAGTGGGCGATCACCAGCCTGGGTTTCGCGGAGGTGTCACTTGGCAACTATGAAGCGGCGTTACACACATTGGGACCGCTACTCGCCGTGTTCGAACAGATGTCGAATTCGACGGAGATCATCGCCGCATCCTTCATTCCAGATGCGGCCGAAGCGATGATTGGACTCGGACGACTCGATGACGCAGAGCAGATCGTCAATGTGCTTGAACGCAATGGTGATCGGCTCGACCGCACGTGGATGCTCGCCGTTGGCGCACGCTGCCGAAGCATGCTGCTGGCAGCGCGCGGCGACGTCGAAGGCGCCGTCGAATCTGGCGAGCGCGCTCTAAGCGAACATCAACGCCTCCCGATGCCGTTCGAGCTGGCCCGCACGCAGTTGATCGTGGGCCAGCTGCAGCGTCGGCAAAGGCATCGAGAAGCCGCGTCGGCCACACTGCGGGATGCGTTGGCGATCTTCGAGGACCTGGGCACGCCACTGTGGGCGGACCGTGCTCGCGCAGAACTGAAGCGGGCCACTGGCACCCGGACTAGGGCGGAACTCACCGCCTCGGAGCAGCGGGTGGCAGAGCTCGCGGCTACGGGGGTCACCAATCGTGAGATGGCCGCGGCCCTGTTCATCAGCCCAAAAACAGTGGAAGCCAATCTTTCTCGGATCTATCGAAAGCTCAATATTCGTTCGAGGGCTGAACTCGGACGGATCATAGGCAGCGCCGATGAGTAACTAAGCAACTGGCAGCGCGGGTACGCCCGCGAGGCAAAACAGGTAGTGGGGTACTCGTGCGTCGACGCCCCGCGCGCCGAAGAGTGACTCCGTGTGAGCAGCATTCGTTCCTACCCGCGAGTTGCGGTGCTAGAGAAACCTTCAGTACTTGGCTGTTCACACTCCATTTACGCCTTTGCAAGGAGTTAGCTCAGGGTGGACGTGCAAGCGGCAGGGTGCCAGTATTCGTTCGTGTCCACGCAGGTGGTGAGCCGGCAGGCGGAATCGCGGGCGGTTGACGACTTCCTCGCGTCGGTTTCATCGGGGCCCGCCGCCCTTATGGTGGAAGGTGAGGCCGGTATCGGCAAGACCACCATGTGGTTGGCAGCCCTGGAACGAGCGCGCGAGCTGGGGTTTCGGGTGTTGTCTTCGCGGGCGACCGCTGCGGAATCAGTGTTGGCCTATTCGTCACTGGCCGACCTGTTGGAGGAGTTGGACGAGGCTACTTTCGTGCATCTCCCGCCGCCACAGCGACTTGCCATCGACCGGGCTCTCCTGCGGGTCAGCGCCGATGGCCCGGTAACCGATCAGGGTGCTGTGGTAGCAGGCTTTCTTTCCGTCGTGGAGCGGCTCGCCAAGGAGTCGCCGGTGTTGATCGCAGTCGACGATCTGCAGTGGCTCGATCCGAACAGCACGGGCATTGTCTCGTGGGCCGCGCGACGGCTTACTGGTCCGGTTGGGTTCTTGGCGACCGTGCGCACCGGTCCTGGCGGTGGCCGGTCAGGGCCGAACCTGGAATTGCGTCGACCAGACGGGCTGAACCGTATTCGCGTGGGCCCGTTGAGCACGGGTGCATTGCATGCGGTGCTGTCCGAGCGGTTCGGGCGGTCGTTCTCGCGACCGAAAATGATCCAGATTTACGAGGTCTCAGGCGGTAATCCGTTCTACGCCATCGAGCTGGCGCGGGCGATGGACAGCCAGAAGACGCGTGGGAGAGCATCGTTGCCGAATACCCTCGCCGAGTTGGTGCGGGTCAGGATCGGTGCATTAGCGGTCGACGCGCGGGAGGCACTGCTTGCCGCGGCGTGTCTCGGCGATCCCACGGTCGAGTTGATCGGGCAAGCGAACAACACTGACGCCGAACACGTTCTGACGGTTCTTGAAGAGGCTGTGGACAAGGGCATTGTCGAAATCGATAGGCACCGCGTCCGTTTCAGTCATCCGCTTCTGACCAGGGGTGTGTACAGCGACACCACCACAGCCCGACGCCGCGCGATGCACCGCCGCCTGGCCGAGATCATCGAGGAACCTGAACTCAAGGCCAGGCACCTGGCCCTTGCCGCCGCGACTGGCGACCAGCTCACGTTGAACTCACTGGATACCGCCGCGGAATTGGCGCGCAAGCGGGGAGCCCCTGCTGCCGCAGCAGAACTCCTTGAGCTCGCAATCGGACTCGGCGGGGACACCCCGGAACGCCGGATCGAGGCGGCGCGCCACCACTTCAACGCCGGCGACACCGCCGGAGCACGGGCCCTGCTCCGAGAGACCATCGAGCGGCTGAACCCGGGTCCGTTGCGAGCAGAGGCGTCAAGCCTGCTCGGTTTCGTGCATCTTTTCGACGACGGTTTTGTGGAGGCCGCCGGCGTGCTGGAGCGCGCGTTGGACGATGCGGGCGACAACCTCGCGCTGCGGACCCGGCTGTTGATTTCGTTGTCGTACACCCGGTACAACGCCGGCCGCTTCGGTGCCGCTGCGCGGAGCATCGAGGACGCAGTCACCCATGCCGAACGGCTTGGGCAACCGCATCCTCTGAGCCAGGCGCTGAGCATGCGGGCCATTCTTTGGTTCTTGCGCGGCGACGGTCTCGACGAGGAAGGTCTGGCCCGCGCGGTGGCGCTGGAAGACCACCACGCCGACATCCCGATGGCTTTCCGCCCGAGCATGCAGAACGCCATGATGCTGGGCTGGACCGGGCAGCTCGATGCTGCCCATGACGAGTTGGCGTCCATTCGGCGGCGCTGCGTAGACCGCGGTGAAGAGAACGAACTGATGTTCGTCGCCGTGCACAGTGTTCTGGTCGAAATCTGGCGGGGCGACTTCACCGCCGCCACCGTGATCGCCGAGGACGCCGTGGAACGGGCACTGCAGCTGGGTGGCGACGTCCCCCTGTTTGTGGCAATGACCATTCGGGCCGCCCTGGCTACCTACGCCGGCCGAGAGGACCAGGCGCGTCGAGACACCAGCGAGGCGCTCGCGGCCAGCCAGCGAAGCGGCGCAAACCTGTTGGTGGTGTGGACGCTCACCACGTTGGGCTTCCTCGAAGTGTCTCTTGGCAATTACGACGCCGCGCTGAGCACGCTCGCGCCCCTGCTGTCCAACCTCAACGTGGCACCCGATGCGACGGAGATTCCCGCCGCATCGTTCGTCCCTGACGCCGTGGAATCCCTGGTCGCACTGGGCCGGCTCGCCGAAGCGGAGCCGCTCGTCGGCGTCCTCGAACGCAACGGCGGCCGGCTCGACCGGGCCTGGATGCTGGCAGTTGGAGCTCGCTGCCGCGCGATGCTGCTGGCAGGCCGCGGCGATATCGACGCGGCCAGCGTCGCCGCCCAGGAAGCGATGACCCACCACGATCGGCTGGCGATGCCGTTCGAACGTGCCCGCACTCAGTTGGTGGTTGGTCAGCTTCAGCGGCGCCAGCGGAGGAGGGACGCCGCGTCGGTCACATTGCGGGAGGCGCTGGCGACCTTCGAGGATCTGGGTGTGCCACTGTGGGCGAAACGTGCACGCGCAGAATTGAATCGGTCCAGCGGTACCAGGACACGAGCCGAACTCACCGCCTCGGAGCAACGTGTCGCCGAACTCGCGGCCACCGGCGTCACCAATCGCGAGGTGGCGGCCGCGTTGTTCATCAGTCCGAAAACGGTGGAGGCCAACCTAACTCACATCTATCAAAAGCTCGGTATCCGCTCGCGGGCCGAGCTCGGGCGACTCATGGGCAGAGCCGATGAGTAGGGAAACACCCGATTCACGGTGCGTGCGGTTGTCTTAGTGTGGCGCGATGACCATCGCCGGGCCGGCGCTCGAGCAGTTCCTCGTCGAGTGGTATCGGGCCGCAATTGCCGAGGAGCCGCTTGATCTCAGCGTCGCGCGGCTAATTGAATGTGCGGCGTCTGTCTCCGCCGCCGGGTCACCGGTGAATCTGCTCGCCACGCTCGCGGTGCCGAGCGATGAAATCGTCTTGGCGGTGTTCGATTCCGCGTCCGAGCAATCTGTTGCCGACGTGTGTCGTAAGGCAGGTTGTCCTGCTCAGCGGCTCACCGCCGCGGTCGATGCCCGGTTCTGGCGCAAATCGTAGGGAATCACCTGATTCAAGGAATTCTGACTGTCGTTAGCGTCAAATCCGCAAACCCCCAGGCCCCTCGGAGAGGGATGACGAACGTGCCCATCCGCAATGTTTCCGGTATCGATCCCTTTGCCAGCGGCCTGTCGCCGAAGCAATCGCTGTGGCTACACACGCGCCGTAAAGGTGGCGCGGCGTTGTTCGTCGGCGGACTGGCCGTCTGCAGCTTAACGCTGTACCAACCGGCCGAACTGCCGTCATCCATGGTGCTGACGAACGCTACGACGGGCGACACGAGTGGTGGCACCTCGGGTGACACGTCGGGTGGGACCAGTGGTGACACGTCGAGTGGTGGGTCGAGCGGGACGTCGAGTGGTGGGTCGAGCGGGACGTCGAGTGGTGGGTCGAGCGGGACGTCGAGTGGTGGGTCGAGCGGGACGTCGAGTGGTGGGTCGAGCGGGACGACGAGTGGTGGGTCGAGCGGGACGTCGGGTGACACGTCGGGTGGGACCTCGGGTGATACTTCGGGCGGGTCGAGCGGGACGTCGAGTGGTGGGTCGAGCGGGACGTCGAGTGGTGGGTCGAGCGGGACGTCGGGTGACACGTCGGGTGGGACCTCGGGTGATACTTCGGGCGGGTCGAGCGGGACGTCGAGTGGTGGGTCGAGCGGGACGTCGAGTGGTGGGTCGAGCGGGACGTCGAGTGGTGGGTCGAGCGGGACGTCGAGTGGTGGGTCGAGCGGGACGTCGGGTGATACGTCGGGCGGGACCTCGGGTGACACGTCAGGTGGGACCAGTGGTGACACGTCGAGTGGTGGGTCGAGCGGGACGTCGGGCGGCACTTCGGGTGATACGTCGGGTGGGACCTCGGGTGAGACGCGGCCCGATACCGATGGTGATGGCTTGTATGACGACGATGAGACCGATGTCTATGGCACCGATCCGGACAGCGCGGACAGCGATGGTGATGGGGTTAGTGACGGCGAAGAGGTCTTCGCGGGAACCGATCCGACCGACGGCGGTAATGGGTCGAGCGGGACCACGTCGAGCGGCACCACGTCGAGCGGGACCACGTCGAGCGGGACCACCTCGAGCGGGTCGAGTGGGACGTCGAGCGGGTCGACGGGTGAGACGCGGCCCGATACCGATGGTGATGGCTTGTATGACGACGATGAGACCGATGTCTATGGCACCGATCCGGACAGCGCGGACAGCGATGGTGATGGGGTTAGTGACGGCGAAGAGGTCTTCGCGGGAACCGATCCGACCGACGGCGGTAATGGGTCGAGCGGGACCACGTCGAGCGGCACCACGTCGAGCGGGACCACGTCGAGCGGGACCACCTCGAGCGGGTCGAGTGGGACGTCGAGCGGGTCGACGGGTGAGACGCGGCCCGATACCGATGGTGATGGCTTGTATGACGACGATGAGACCGATGTCTATGGCACCGATCCGGACAGCGCGGACAGTGACGGTGATGGGGTTAGTGACGGCGAAGAGGTCTTCGCGGGAACCGATCCGACCGACGGCGGTAATGGGTCGAGCGGGACCACGTCGAGCGGCACCACGTCGAGCGGGACCACGTCGAGCGGGACGACGTCGAGCGGGACCACGTCGAGCGGGTCGACGGGTGAGACGCGGCCGGATAGTGATGGCGATGGCCTGTTTGACGACGACGAAACCGATGTGTACGGAACGGATCCGGACAATGCCGACAGTGATGGCGACGGCGTTAGCGATGGGGAAGAGGTCTTTGTAGGAACCGATCCCACCACCGGCGGGACGAGCGGCACCTCCGGGACGTCCGGCACCAGCGGAACATCCGGCACCAGCGGAACGTCCGGCACCAGCGGAACGTCCGGCACCAGCGGAACGTCGGGTACGAGCGGCAGCAGTGGAACGTCAGGTACGAGCGGCACGCGGCCCGATAGTGATGGCGATGGCCTGTTTGACGACGACGAAACCGATGTGTACGGAACGGATCCGGACAATGCCGACAGTGATGGCGACGGCGTTAGCGATGGGGAAGAGGTCTTTGTAGGAACCGATCCCACCACTGGTGGGACGTCCGGCACCAGCGGAACGAGCGGAACGTCCGGGACCAGCGGAACGTCCGGCACCAGCGGAACGTCCGGCACCAGTGGAACGTCGGGTACGAGCGGGACATCCGGCACCAGCGGGACGTCCGGCACCAGCGGAACGAGCGGAACTTCCGGCACCAGCGGGACGTCCGGCACCAGCGGAACGAGCGGAACGTCCGGCACCAGTGGAACGTCGGGTACGAGCGGAACGTCCGGCACCAGTGGAACGTCGGGTACGAGCGGGACATCCGGCACCAGCGGGACGTCCGGCACCAGCGGAACGAGCGGAACTTCCGGCACCAGCGGGACGTCCGGCACCAGCGGAACGAGCGGAACGTCCGGCACCAGTGGAACGTCGGGTACACTACGAGCGGGACATCCGGCACCAGCGGAACTTCCGGCTCCAGTGGAACATCGGGTACGAGCGGGACCAGCGGAACGAGCACCAGTGGCGAAAGCTCTACCGGAGGTCTCGCTGCCATCTTCGGGTTCTTCGGTGATCTGTTCTCACGGACATTGACCTTCTTGGGTGGTCTGTTCGCCACCTTCTTGGGCCTGTTCGGACTGTCACGCCGCGACGGTGGATGGTGGTGGTTCTAGACGAGAAGGCTCCGGGCGGCGGTCGCCACTCGGCAAGCCTTGAGCTGTTAACACTCGGGCAACGGTTCGAACGGTCCTTCGCCGGCGAGGTTGTCATCAGCGTGCTGGTCACGGTCGTGGTGCTGATCGGGGTGCTGTGGAACCTCCCGAACTCTGAAGTGAAGCGCTCGATGACACCGGCGCTGCGCCCGGTCGCGGCGGCTGCTGGGATGCAACAGAACTGGCAGATGTATGCACCGGAGCCGATCTCGGCGCTCGAGGACGTCCTGATTCGGGTTCGGATGGCCGACGGGTCCGAACGCGTGTGGAAGTGGCATCCCGGTGACAAGCTGCTCGGTCCGTTCTCCTGGTACCGCTGGCAGAAGCTCAAGGAACAAGTCATCCGCACTCCACAAAGCCGGGCTGGACTCGTGCAATGGGTGGTACGTGAGCTGACCACCCCGGCTGAACGACCTGTTCATGCGGCGATGCTCTTGCGTAGCCAACCCCTTCCTCCGCCAGGCAAGAAAGTGGCGGGCCCGATCAAGGTGACGACGCTCTACTCGCAACCAGTCGAGGGCCGGCCATGAGTCCAAGGAACGAAGTGAAAGCACTGCGCGGCAACGCTATTGACGCCTGGCGCAACTTCTGGTTCCGACCCACGCCTGTCTTCGCCCTCGGCGCAGTGCGAATGCTGTTCGGCGCCGTGGTGGTGCTGTGGACCGTCTCTCTGGTGGGTGACCTCGACGACTTCTTCAGCTCGTACGGGGTTGTGCCGGTGCAGTCGAAGTCGATCCACGAGTGGGGTCTGTTCGAGATCTGGAACGGCGACCGCGCACTGATCATCGGGTGGGCGTTGCTCCTGCTGTCGGCGATTGCGCTAACCGTCGGATGGCACAGCCGACTTGCGGCCATCCTCGTCTTCGTCCTCATCCTGTCCTTCCAGTTTCGCAACCCGTACATCTTCAACTCCGGTGATGCACTGCTTCGCCTCGAAGCGCTCCTCCTCGCTTTGGCGCCCAGCGGGGCCGCGCTGTCACTCGACCAACGGCGAGCGACTGGCAAATTCTGGTCGGCGCAGATGCGTGCCCCCTGGGCCCTTCGTCTGTTCCAGATACAGCTTTCGCTGATCTACGTTTCCACGTTCCAAGTACGCATGACGGGCAGCAAGTGGCCCGACGGTACAGCGCTGTCATACGCATTTCGACTCGAGGACATGCTGATCATTCCTCTGCCGCAATGGGTCGTCACCAGTGCGCCATTGATGAACATCGCGACGTGGGGCACGCTGCTGCTGGAGTTGGCGATCGGCATCCTGGTGTGGAACCGACGATGCCGGTTCTACGTGCTAATCGCAGGCGTTGTACTGCATACGACCATCTTGGTGACGGTGGCGGTGGGGTTCTTCACGCCCGCGATGTTCGTCCTGTATCTCGCATTCGTCGATCCCGATGCCGTTCGACGATTGCCGCGGACACTCAACAGACTTGCACAGCAGCGGGTCAGCACGACTGCGCAGGACGACGGACAGTCGACGCGGCCCGACACCGTCGATCGGGGTGGAACGTGACCGCGGTCTCAGAACTGCCACGGCACGACGAAGCCGAGTCCTTACCGCCGACGGCCGAACGATCACGAGGGCGCTGGTTCGTCGCCGCGGGTGTACCCACTGTGCTGACCGGCTTTCATGGCTCGTACTACGGAGCGTGGATCGTCGACGATGCCGGCCTCTCGTTCGCCTACGCCCGCTCGCTGGCCACTGGTTCGGGAGCTGTGTTGCAACCCGGGACTGAGCCCGTGGAGGGTTATTCGAATCCAGCGTGGGTCGCCTTGCTTGTCGTGGGCCGATGGCTCGGGTTATTCGACCGCGGAACGTTGTTCGGACTTCCGGACGTCGTGATGTATCCGAAGCTCATCGCGCTGCTGTGCTGTTTCGGCATCTTTGCGGCGGTGTATGCGATCGCCTCGACAGTGACTCAGCGGCCCGTGTTGGTGACCGTGATCGCCGGTGCCATGACTGCGGCGGTGCCCTCGTTCGCCATCTGGACGACGAGCGGCCTGGAGAACGCCCTGTTCGCTCTGGCTGTAACGGCTCTCGCGGCGGTGTTGGTGCGTGGGGCGGTGAACGACCGGTTGCTGGCCAACTCGACGGTGATAGCGGCGGGGCTGCTGGCTGCGCTCGCGGCGTTGACTCGGCCAGACGGCATCGTGTACATGATTGCACTGCCGCTCGCGGCCGCAGTCATGATCCGGGGCCATTCCATCCGCGCCGCCGCAGTGGCGTGCGCGAAGTCCTTTGTGGCCGCTGCTATCCCGTTGTCGGTCTACCTTGTGTGGCGATTGGTCACCTTCGGTGATTACTTGCCGAACACCGCCCGCGCGAAGGAACAGGGGCTGCCGTCGGTCACAAATCTGACCCGCATCGGTGAGCTGGTCGGATACATCGGCATCTTTCCGGTCTGCGTCGCTGCGGGCGTCGTCGTCGCAGCCCTGCGGAGACCGTCGCTCACCCGCACCGCCATCGTGATGATGTTGATTCCGCTCGGCCTTGCCGTCCTGGGCTTCGTCGTCCTGCGGCCCGACTGGATGGTTCAGCTGCGTTTCGCCACCCCCGTGTGGCCGCTGGCGGCGATCGTTCTCACCTTGTCGGTGGCACAGGTGACGCGCACGCTGTCGACCCGCGCCTACGTCGTTACGGTTGTGCTGCTGGTCATCCCAGCCCTCTCGACGATGAACCAGCTCGCGAAATGGAACAGTTCTTTTCTCGCACACCCGACGGTCGGTGTGTGCAACGTCGCGCAGACCCATGGTTACCTCTTCAACGGCTACGCGGACATCCTCGGGATCCGCGACGGCACGTTGCTCGCCGTCGACGGGGGAGGAACCAGCCTGACGAGCCGGTTGCGTTTTGTCGATCTCTCCGGCCTGGCCGACCGGCGAATCGCGCGGTTCTGGCATGACGACAACGTGCCCGGTCTGCGTGACTACATCTTCAATGACGTCCGACCGACTTTCATCAAAGTATTTGCATTCTGGGCGGAACGGGAACGGCTCGCGCTCACCGGTGACCCGCGATTCGCTCGCGACTACCTGCTGATGTTCGCCGGTGCGCGCTTTAGCGGCGAATGGGTGCGTCGTGATGCGATACCGGACCGCACCAGGCTCAAGCAAGCCCGGCAATGGGGTCGTGCCAGTTGGGATCTCGCCAATTCGCGCTATCCCGGCGGCAAGCCGCCCGAATGGTGGTGTGGAAACACCCTCCGGCCGACACCGTTCCGCAGCGGCACAGCCGCTCCATCACCGCTCACGGAGGGATGACATGTCAACAAGCGTTTCGAAGATCAGCGTGGCGAACGCCGACCGCCACGACGCCATCCCGATGGGGCAGACGACCTGCTGTTCGCGGGGGTACGCCGGTCGGATCGAAGGCTGGCTGCTGCACAACGATATTCAACTCGACGAGGGCGCCGAACAGGGCGGGATCGCCGGCTGGCTCGACCGCGACGGTACGCCGGAGTTTGTCTATCCCGAGATCGCGGGCTACTACTTGACCATCCTCGCCTGGCTGGCTTCGGGAAGTGGGTCCTCGCCGCAGCATGTGTCCGTCGCTCGCGTCCGCGCCCACCGGACCGTCGCGTGGATCTCCAAGCTGATGTCCGGCTTCGGCCCGCCGCCCACCCGGCGCTACCTGTCGGATGGGCCTGCGGACTGGCGCAACGACGCCGTGTTCTCGTTCGACCTTGCGATGGTGGCTCGGGGCATGTCGGCGTGGCGTTCAACATGCCCGAACGCGAAAACTCTTGACCGACTAGGCGGATGGCTGCAGCATATATCGTCGGGCGCGCCGATCATGGTGTCTCACGAACAGGTCGGCGCAAACACGCTTCCGCAACGCTGGTCGACGCGGCCGGGAGCACATCACCTGAAGGCCGCGGCCGCCGTCCTCCGGGTAGACAACGCGCCGGAATCGTTGACCGACAACGCGAACCGGACGATTCTGCACTGGGCGAGCGTGCTGCTCACCGGCGACTGGCCGTGCCGCGAACTGCACGCGCTGTGCTACGGGATCGAAGGCCTTCTCATCGCCGATACCGGCGACAGCCTCGACCAGGCGGCGCTTGCGTTCACCCGGCTGATGCAGTTGCAGTCTGCGGACGGCACACTCACCGAGATGGTCGATGGGGGAGTCGTGCGCTCCGACGTTCTCGCGCAAGCGCTTCGGATCGGGCTGTTGCTTCGTGGCCGCGGATACCTTGCGGGACCCGACTGGGGGGATCGCCTCGACGCGCTCGCCGACGCGCTGAAAGGTTTCGTTCGTGTCGACGGCGGTGTCCTCTTCGCGAGGGACCAGACGATCGCGAACACCTGGTGTGCGATGTTCGCGCAGCAGGCGCTCTACCTTTACACTCGCCGCCATTCTCGGGAGCCAGTGCCCGCCAATGCATTTCGCTATCTGGTGTGATGTTGATGTCTGCGACGGCAGGGCCACCGGAGGTCCACTTGTTCGAACCGACGGGATACGCCGGCGTCTTCCAACACACCTGTCGCCTGGCTGTAGCGCTGAGTCAGCGTGGCCACCCCGTGACCCTTCACACCGGTCATGAGCACGAGTCTGTCCCCGTCGAAGGGGCCACTCTTTGTGAATGCGTCTGGTGGCCGAGGCCTTTCGGCACCTCACGTCTCGGTGCTGCTGCCCGCAGGGCCGCCATCGCCAGGAAGCTTGCGACGCACACCGTCCCGCACCTGACCCGCACCCTGGCCGCCGGCTCGATACTTCATGTGCAGGGTGTCGCCGCCACGGGCGCGATCAACCTGCTCCTCTTCTTGGCCGCACGGCGCGCCGGCCTCCGGATCGTGTACTCACCACATGACGTGTTCTCGCGCCGGGGAGTCGTTGACGGCACCCTGCTGAGACTCGGATACCGCTACCCACACGCCGTGATCGTGCATTCGCAGGCCGATCAGCGCCGCCTTCGCGCAGAGGGTGTGCGGGCTGATGTGTCACCACTCGTACAAATGGTGCCGACCCCTACTGAACAGCAACAGCAGACCTGGCGCCGCAAGTGGCGTGTGGACGGTACCGACTCAGTGGTGCTGTTCGCCGGTTTCATCCGTCCCGAGAAGCGCGTCGACGTGCTCGTCGAGAGTGCTAGGCAGTGGCCACCGGGACGACGCCTCGCGGTGGTGGGACCTGACCGCGGTGGCTGGGCTCGTTGCGACGACTTAGCGAGGACCTACGCGGTGGACGTAGCCGCGACACTGGAATTCGTTGATTTGCGGGAATTCACAGCGGCGATCGCGGCCGCCGATCTGGTGGTGGTGCCATCGGAGCAGGCCAGCCAGAGCGGTGTGCTCGCAGTGGCCAGAGCGTTGCGGACGCCCTCGGTGGCGGCTGACGTCGGCGGAATGGGTGAGCTCGCATCGCGTACCTTCGCGGCGGGCGATGCCGATGACCTGAGCCGCGTCATCTGCGCCGTGCTCGCCGACGGTATCGCTCCCGCGCCGTCGTCTGCGGAACTTGACGAGGCGATGTCTGTTCATCTGTCGGCATATGGGTTGCGCACGTGAACCGCCATCAAGCGTCGCCGGTCGACTTCCGCAGCGTGCTGCGATGGTGGCCGCTCATTGTGTTGCCTGCGGTGATTGCCGTCGCTGCTGCATTCTGGTCGATGAGCCTTCAGTCGCCGACCTACACCGCCATCACCCGGCTTACCGTCGTGCCACTCGCGCAGTGGGACGAGACGTTCCTCGGTACCAGCCTGGTACGCGACGGTGGAGACGCCAACAACACTGCCGCCACCACGGCGGAGCTGCTCGACTCGCGGCAGTCGGCGATCGTCGCCGCCGAGTTCATGAGGGATAAGTGGACGCCAGACACCATCGACCGTGCGGTTTCGGTGTCGGCTGTCCCGGATACGAATATCATTGCGGTTTCCGCCCGTTCGCCCAACCGCAGCGAGTCCGAACAGGTCGCGGAGGCGTTCGTCAAGGCAGTCCTCGCTGATCGCTGGCGGACGATCTCGTCGGAACTCGATGCCCGGATCGCGGCGGTGGCGGCGACCACGCCCTCCGACCCGAACTCGGGTGAGGCGTCGGCTCGACTGCAGACGTTGACGCTGATTCGCCAGGCCGGAGTCGACCCGACCCTGCGCGTGGTGGCGACCGGCTCCGCGAGCGAGGATCCGCGGCTACCGATCGCGGTGGTGTTGGCGCTCGCCGCGCTTGGTGGTGCCGCCGCCGGAGCGCTCTGCGCCATTGCTGCGGTTCGACTGCGCCGCAGGCGTCCTACGCAGAGCGCCGTGCGGCCCGAGGCGCGCGACGAACCTGTGTTCATGTCCGATGGTGTGGGGTGATGACTGATGCCTACGTTGATCGACATGCCGGTCGACGCCGTCACGATGAGCGATGCCGTGCAGCGGATCTCGGACGGCATCACGCACCGCCGCGGCGGCACCGTCCTCACGCCGAACATCGAGATCCTCCGGCAGTACAGGTCGACCCCTTCGCTACGAGATGTTTTCGAGCATACCGATCTGCGCGTCGTCGACGGACGGCCGCTCCTCGTGGCACTTCGCCTGCAGCGCACCCCGGTACCGGAACAGATCACTGGCACCGATCTGTTGTGGGCCGTGTGCGACACCGCGGCCGAGGCGGGCTTTTCGGTTCTGCTCGCCGGTGGGCGGGCGGGCGAAGCCGACCGCGCCGCGGAACGGTTGCGTGCCGAATACCCCGGCCTGCAAGCTCAAACGCTCGCCTGCTTCGTTCAGCCTGACAACGAGGAAGGGGAGCTCGCCCGGCTGCGCGCGGGTATCGTCGCGGTCAGGCCCGATGTCATCTTCATCGGCCTCCCCTTCCGGGTCCAGGTGTCGCTGATGACCGACCTGCGCGAGACGCTGCCCGCCAGTTGGTTCATCGGCGTCGGTTCGACCTTCGAGCTTGTGAACGGCGAACGGTCCCGGCCACCGAAGTGGTTGCAGCGGTTGTGCCTCGAATGGGCGTGGCGGCTGTCCCAGCAGCCCGGGATGTGGCGCCGGTACGTCATCGACGGCATGCCCGTCGCGGCGCGCCTCGTAGTATCGGCGCTGCACGAGCGGTGGCGGAGTCCGTGAGCGACTTGACACAGACCGCGCCCGACGACAACACGTTGAGCGGGCGCAGTCTGCTCCGTTCAGCCGGATGGATGACCGGAAGCCACCTACTTGCACAGGGTTTCGCCTACGGGTCGCTCATCCTGCTCGCCCGCTGGCTCACACCCACCAGTTTCGGCACGCTCGCCATCGGGACGGCGATCGTTTACGTCGCAGTGCTCTTCGTCGACCACGGAACGCTAGGTGGTCTTGTCGTCAGGCAGACCATCACCCGGGCTGACCTGCTGCACGCCTTCCGTCGTTGCATGCTGCTCGCGTGTGTGTTGGCCGCGATCATGGCGGCGACGGCGGGGCTCGTCGTCAGCAACTTCGCCAGCGGTGGTGACGCTGCCGCGGTGGCCGCGCTGGCGCTGTGCCTTCCGCTGCACGCCATCGCCGTCGTACCTACGGCGTTGTTGCAGAAATCGATGCAATTCCGCCGTCTTGCGGGGGTCAACGCCGTCGCCAACGTGGTGTCGGCGATCGCGGCGGTACTGCTGGCAGTCGCTGGTGCCGGGGTATGGGCGCTAGTGGCGCGTCAGCTCGTCGTGTTCGGCGTATTGGCTGTGCTCATGCCCTTGCTGACGATTCGGGCATTGCGTGCGGCGCTATCGACCGGAGTCGAGGGGGCTTACCGGCCACGGAACGGCGAGAGGTGGTTCTTCCTGTTCGGCGTCATGCTCATGATCACCGTCAACCTCGACTATGTGGTCATCGGCGGCTCCGGCAACGCGCACATCGTAGGTTTGTACGCGCTCGCATTCACCATGGCGATGGCGCCCTCGACGCACATCTCCGAGCAGGTGGGCAGGGTGCTGTTCGCGGCGGCCGCGATGCATCCGGAGAGCACTCGCGGCC
Source organism: uncultured Actinomycetota bacterium (assembly GCA_963711755.1). Lineage (GTDB taxonomy): Bacteria > Actinomycetota > Actinomycetes > Mycobacteriales > Mycobacteriaceae > Mycobacterium. Next base: position 91,077 of record CAVQFK010000021.1, on the reverse strand, counting down.
ACACCGAGCAGTCGGTCCGCCTGATGACGATGCTGTTGCTTCCGCTGCTTCCCGTCGGCATCTTGTTGGCGCCGACCGCGTTTCCAGCGGTCCTCGGCGACCAGTGGAAGCCGATGGTCGTGGTCTTTCAAATGTTGCTTGTCGTTGGGGTCGGCCATGCCGTCGTGAACTGCATCGGAGAAGCCTTATCGGGCAACGGGCATATCGAGTTCCGTGCCAAGGTGATGGTCATCCGTTGTATCACAACGCTTCTAGCGCTGTTGGTTCTGGTTCCCCTCGACGGGATCCGCGGCGCCGCTATCGCTCAGCTGTTAGTGCTTGTGCTCTACGCGTGGGTGTACGCGACCGCGGGCGCGCGCAGAGCCGGCACGTCGGCAGCTGCGTTGGCGCGCCAACTTCTGCCGGTTCTCGTGGCTGTCGCCGTGCAAATCTTGGTGTGCGGCGCAGTAATGGCATCGCTCGCGGCCGCGGAGGTGGCTTTTTCGGTCGCGTCGTGTTCGGCCTCGGTCGTCGGGCTGGCGGTAGTCGTACCGATGCTGTACCGGTTCGTAATCCGAAGGTACGCAGGATGATCCAGCCGATAGCCGCAGCTGATTCGACCGAACGGGCCCTGCTCCGCCCGAGCGCACCCGTCGTGACCATCGCCTGCGCCACCGCGCTCATCTTCGGCGTCGCGCTGCCGTTCGCGCCGAAAGCCGCGATCGCCGTGCTGGTCCTGGTGCCGGTGGCGTTCGGGGCCCCCGTGGCGTGCCTGTCGGTGCTGTTGGCAGTGACGGTGCTGGTGCCCTTCGATGTGCAGGACTCCTTCGCCGTGTTCGGTGGGCGCGACCAGCCCGGCCTCCTTGTGGTCGACGCGTTGATGGTGCTCGGGTTGATTCGCGTGGCGTGGTCGGTGTTGCGCGGGCGCCTGCCGGTCGATCGCCGCGTGGTGGCCGGCCTCGTGCTGGCGCTGGTCGTGGTGGTCGCGTTGATGTGGGGGCTCGGCCTGGGTGCGTCGGTAAGCGAGGCCGGTCACGAAACTCGCCGGGTGGTCCTTGGGTGCGGGGCTTTCCTGCTGGCCCTGCCTTTGGCCGACGACGCCGCAGCGCGCAAACGGCTTGTGTGGTCGTTGACGGCGATCGGGATGGCGCTGGCGCTCTGGGGTTTGGCGCAGTGGGTTTTCTCGGTCGAGTACACCACCTCAGGTGACGTTGGAATCCGGCCCGGGGTGGACCTGACCTCGTCCGGACACGGGCAGTTGCAGGGCGGCATGTACGCGTTTCCGGTAGCCGTCATCCTCGCGTGGGCGGCGCTGCTGTCGCTGCGAGCGCTCGGCCGCCGAACCGAGGCTGTGCTCACGGCGGTACTGCTCCTCAACGCCCTCTGTCTCGTCCTGACATTCGAACGCAGCCTCTGGGGCGCAACCGCGGTGGGCGTCGTCGTCGTGGCGGCGTCGTCCGGACGGGTGGCGCGGCGCCAGGGGCTGAAATGGGCCGGCGGTGGCGTGGTCGCGCTCATCGTCGTGGCCGCGCTTGCTCCGGGTCAGGCGCGAACCGCGGTCGAACGGCTGTTATCCATCACCCAGGTCTCCACCGACACGTCATTTACCAGTCGCGTCGTCGAATCGCGGGCGGTGATCGAGGAGATCGGTCAAAGGCCCTTCACCGGTTCGGGATTCGGCGCGACAGTCACGTGGGGAGAGCGCGACACGTTCGCCACGATGACCACACCCTTCGTGCACAACGGATACCTCTGGCTGGCCTGGAAGATTGGGATCCCGGCCGCCGTATTGGTCGTATCCCTAATCGCCGCAGCGATTTTCCGCAGATCCCGTGTCGGCGACGACGACGAGTGGATTGCGCTGCGCCGCGGTGGCCAGGCGGCGCTACTGGCGCTCCTCGTCGTCTGCATCGTATTCCCGGTGTTCAATGTCCTCGGCATCACGGCGATCATGGGTTTGCTTGCCGCGGTCTGTTGTTCGCGGGAGCCGTCGTGATGAGCCTTGACGTCGTCATCCCGACCCGCGACCGCCCGGCACAACTCGCGGCGACCTTGACCGCATTGATTTGGCAGGTCTCGTCGGACTTCGGCGTACTCGTGGTCGACGACGGAGGGGCGGCTCCGGCGCAGGAGTCAGTGCCGCAGCATCTCCGCGATGGTCTGCGAATCCGCTTTTTGCGCAACGGGACATCCATCGGTCCAGGGCCGAGCCGCAACCGCGGCGTCGCCGCATCTGAGGCGCGCTACGTGGTGCTGCTCGACGACGACTGCATCGGCGTACCCGAACTGATCGCGCGCCATCGCGCGGCGCTCAGTCGGTCAAACCGACCCGTCGTGTCACTCGGCGCGATCATGCCCCCACCCGGACAACGGCTTTCTGTGTGGAACCATTGGGATGCCGACCGGTTGGCCCGTGAGTATGTCCGGCTTCGGAACGGTGTCGCCACGCCGGTGTGGACCCACCTGTACACGGGGAACGTCGGGCTGCGCCGTGAGGACTTCATCGCGGTCGGCGGCTTCGACTCGCGCTTCCGGCGACAAGAGGACTTGGAACTCGGGTATCGCCTCGGCCGCATGGGATGCCGTTTCGAGTTCGATTCGGATGCCGTGGTTTTCCACGACAGCGACCGGACTCTCGAAGCGTGGATGGGTATACCGGCGGCGAGCGCCCGCTTCGATGTGCTGATGGATCGGCTCGACCCAGATTCCGCTCGGCTGTCGTCGGTGTTCGCTGACCTCGACAGCAGGCACTGGGCGCTGCGTCTGGCCCGGAGGTTCGTCCGCACGCCCGCCGGCCGTCGACACGCCATTCGCGGTGCGGCTGCGGTGGGCCAAGGACTGCATGCGATGCGCGCGGACCGTGCGGGGATGGCCGCGATGAGTGTCGTATGGGACCTCACCTACTGCGAGGCATTGCGGCAGGCGCTCGCCACACCCGAGCACGACCGGTCGACGCCATGATGCGCGCGATAATCCTTTTGATTGCACTAGTTCTGGTCTGTGGTTGCGGATCGGACGCCCAGCCTTCGGCGCGTCCCTCGGTGGCTGCCGTCGCCGCTGCGCCGGTGCAGCGCGGCATGGTCCTTCCCACCTGGCAGCAGCACGGGTACCCGACATCGGAGACCGACAAGGCGCTCGCGGGCATTGTCGCCGTCGGCGCGAACTGGGTGCAGATCGTGCCGACGTGGTACCAGGCCGCCCGCTCGTCGGCCGTGATCACTTCGACGGCAAGCACGGTAGACGACGACAACGTCCGACGGGTCGCGACTCTGGCCCGCGCCCATGGCTTGAAAGTCATGCTGAAACCGCACGTGGATGTCATGGATGGCAGCGACCGCGGCGTCATCGCACCCGATGACCGCGACGCGTGGTTCGCGTCGTACCGCGAATTCGTCACGCACTACGCGGATCTGGCCGCGCAACTCGGTGTGCACCAGTTCGCGGTCGGTACCGAGTTGAGGGGCGTGTCCGCCGACCGCACACAGTGGTTGCGGGTGATCGCCGAAGTCCGCAAAGTCTTCCGCGGCGAACTCGTCTACGCGGCCAACCACGACGAATACCAGTCCGTCGCATTCTGGGATGCGGTCGATCTCGTCGGAATCGACGCGTACTGGTCCCTGAGCACTTCGCCGACCGCCGATGTGGCCCCACTGCGCCGCGCGCTGGCGACGCGCCGGGACGAGTTGGCCGCGTTCGCTGCCGATGTCGGCCGCCGAATCTTGTTCACCGAAGCCGGGTTTCCAAGCCAACACGGTGCAGCGACCGCTCCGTGGGACGGCACGATCAGCCGCAGGCAGGCCCAGGATGAGCAAGCGGCGGCCTACGAGGCGTTCCTGGACGTCTTCACACGCGAAGCGTGGTGTGCCGGCATCTTCTTCTGGACATGGACCGTCAGCCCGCGACGCGACGGCGACCCCACCGCCGCACTCGACACCTCGGTTCGAGGCAAGGCCGCCCAACTTGTCGTCGAGAAGTGGTGGACTCCGTCACTCGGCGCACGCGCCGCCGCCGAGACCGGTCAGCGTTAGGGGCGGTGATGGAAATCCCTGAAGTCTCGCTGATCGGCGGAACACGTCCCGAGGCAATCAAACTCGCCCCGCTCGCTTTGGCGCTGAGCCACGGGCGCCGTGTCACACCGATGATCGTCAGTACCGGCCAGCATCCCACGATGTTCCACCAGGGGCTCGAGGCTTTCGGGTTGAAACCCGACCTGGCTCTCGAACTGAACCGGGTCACCGGCACGCAGGCTGAACTCGTTTCGCTGTTGACGCACGACCTCGATTTCGCTGTCCGACGACGGCAACCGTCCGCGGTGGTGGTCCAGGGTGACACCGCGAGCGCACTCGTGGGTGCGCTGACCGCCTTCTGGAACCGCGTTCCGGTGGTGCACCTGGAAGCCGGACTGCGATCGCACGACCTCGAGTCGCCATTCCCCGAAGAGGCGAACCGCCGGATGATCGGCCAGATCGCGGCGCTGCACCTGGCACCGACGCCGCGCGCCGCTGCCAATCTTCGCGCTGAAGGCGTTGCGCATGAACGCATCCGCATAGTCGGCAACACCGTCGTCGACGCAGTGTTGACGATTGCGAAGAGCAACCGGCAGTCGAATTCGCCCGCATTGCAAGCGGCCTGTGACGCGGTGGCCGCCGGCGACCGGTTGATGCTCGTGACGGTGCACCGGCGCGAGTCCTGGGGTGAGCCGCTGCGGTCGGTGCTGCATGCTGTGCGCGATGTGCTCGCGATGCACCCGGACGTCGTGGCTGTTCTGCCCGCACACCCCAATCCGGCGGTGCGCAGCGACGTGGTGGCGATACTCGGTGCAGAACGCCGGGTGCATATCACCGCACCGCTGGATTACCGGGATCTCGTCCGAATTCTCCAACTCTCGACGCTCGTGCTGAGCGACTCCGGAGGCATCCAGGAGGAAGCGCCGAGCTTCGGCGTCCCGGTGCTTGTCCTGCGCGACCGCACGGAGCGGGTCGAGGCGATCGAGGCGGGCTGCGCCATCCTGGTCGGCACCGACAGAGACACCATCTGCCGCGAAGCGTCGAGGCATCTCAACCGGGATCACATCTCCGGAACAGGGGTCGGTCCCAACCCGTTCGGCGACGGCCATGCAGCTGATCGTGCCGCCGATGCGATCGCGTCTCTGCTTCACGCTGCCGACTGCGTCAGCGCGACCAGCACCGGCTACGCCGCGATCGAATCGTAGGGACGCCACGGTCGTCTGGTTAGCGGGCCAGGCCCCGAACTTGGCGCCGCCCCGAAGCTGCACTCCCCAAGTGCGCACGTTCACCAGAGGCCACAGGCAACTGCCGGAGTTATCCACAGGTCTCCGGGGTACCCATTCCAAATGTCAACGACGACCGATAACAGGCCTCGAGATGTCCGACAGCAAGCACACAAACAAGCCAAAGAGGCGCGCGAACGCATGGACGCCCGCCGTAGCCAGCGTGATGAAGGCATCACCGGCTGGCTGAACAAGCGCGCAGGCGAATGGGAGCTCAGCGCGCCTGACGAGCCGACCATGCAGCGGCAGAAGTACTTCTGGAACACGCTCGTCGACCATTGGTTCCGGATGGAGTTCGACGGATGGGAGAACCTGCCTGATCCGCCCGTGCTGCTGGTCGGCATCCATTCGGGTGCCCCGTTCGTATGGGACGCGTGGACCGTCGGCGTTCAGTGGTGGCGCAGGTTCGGCGAAGAACGGCCCCTACACGGGACCGCGCATGACGCGCTGATGGCCATCCCGGTTATCGGCCGTTACTTCCGGGCCATGGGCGTACTCCCGGCCGCCCCAGATGCGATGGCAACCGCGTTGGCGGAGGGACGCGACGTCGCGGTGTGGCCCGGTGGCGAAGTCGACTCACTGCGGCCCTGGAGTGAGCGTGATCGCGCTAACCTCGCTGGCCGCAGGGGTTTTGTCAAGATGGCGATTCGCGCAGGTGTGCCGATCGTGCCGATCGCAACCGTCGGCGGTGCCGACGCCATGCCGGTGCTCATTCGCGGTGATCGGTTGTCCTCAGCACTGCGGCTTGACAAGGTGTTGCGGCTCAAGGTCTTTCCGATCGCTCTGTCCTTGCCGTGGGGCCTCGCGCCGGCTGCCCTCCCGCAGTTCCCGTTGCCTGCCAAGATCCGCACCCGGCTGATGCCCGCCGTCGAACTCGATCATGAACCCGAGCGTGCCGACGACGACGGATACGTCGACGAGAAGTACTGGGAAGTGCAGAACAGCATTCAGCTCGGCATGGACGCGCTGGCGCGCAAGCGTGCGTTCCCTTTGTTCGGCTGAGTCGACAACGACTACGCCAACTCGACCAGCACCGGCGCGTGGTCGCTCGGTGCCTTGCCTTTGCGTTCCTCGCGCACGATTTCCGCGTGGCTGACGCGAGCAGCCAGCGCCGGCGAGCCGAGGATGAAGTCGATACGCATTCCCCTGTTCTTCGGGAACCGCAGCTGGGTGTAGTCCCAATACGTATAGATGGCGGGCCCAGGCGTAAAAGGTCGCACCACATCGCTGAATTGAGTGTCGACGATCGCCTGGAACGCCGCCCGCTCCGGCGGTGTGACGTGCGTGCTGTGCGCGTAAAACTCTGGGCTCCAGACATCCTCGTCGGTGGGCGCAATGTTCCAGTCACCGACCAACGCGATCTGCGCTTCGGGATCGTCCGTCAGCCATCCGCGTGCTGTGTCACGAAGCGCGGCAAGCCATTCCAGTTTGTAGGTGTAGTGCGGGTCGCCGACCGTTCGTCCGTTGGGCACGTACAGACTCCATACCCGCACACCATTGCAGGTCGCGCCGAGCGCCCGCGCTTCCGCTGCGGCTTCCACGTCCGGCTTGCTGCTCCACGTGGGCTGGCCGTCGAAACCCACCTGAACGTCGTCGACGCCAACCCGAGATGCGATCGCCACGCCGTTCCACTGGTTGAACCCGCAGTGCACGACGTCGTACCCGGCGGCGACGAACGGCATGGTGGGGAACTGGTCGTCGGAACACTTGGTCTCCTGCATGGCGAGGACATCGACGTCGCCACGCTCCAGCCAGTCGACCACGCGGTCCACTCTGGCGCGGATGGAGTTGACGTTCCACGTGGCCAAGCGCATGCGTTGGAGCCTACGGAGACGGTTATCCACACGCTCGGATTGAGGGCCGCGGATTTGTCAGGGGCGCGGTCTAGAGTCGCAAGTATGTTCGATGAGTCGGATGTGGGTCTGCTTGAGGTGATGGGTGAGGCCAGCCGTGATGAGTCGACGTCGATTGCGTTGCGGTTGTTGGCGGTGGGTGAGTTGTATGCGCGCCGCGCGGTGGAGTGGGTGGAGCGGGATTTGTGGTGCACCGATGCCACGGCGGCGGTGGCTGCGGAGATTTCGGCGGTGCAGAACATCAGCCATGCCCGCGCGGTCGGGCAGATCTTCTATGGGCGCACGTTGCGGGACCGGTTGCCGATTCGGTGGCCAGGGTGTTTGTGCGCGGGACGATTGATATGCGGATGGTGTTGACGATCATCGGACGCACCGAGAACGTCGAAGACACCGTGATCGCACAGTTGGATGAGGCGATCGCGCGCCATTGTGAGAAGTGGATGAAGCTGTCCAAGGACAAGCTGCGGGATCGGGTCGATCACTGGGTGGCCAAGTTTGATCCGGCGGGGGTGCGGGTGGCGCCGGTGGTCGATGAGAACCGCTATGTCGATGTGGATCCGGGTGCCAGTGCGGGGACAGCGTTTGTGTCCGGGCATGTTCGCGCCGAGGATGGCGCGGCGCTCGATCAGGGTTTGGATGCGTTGGCGAGCACGGTGTGTGAACACGATCCGCGTACCCACGCCCAGCGTCGCGCCGACGCGTGTGGGCCGTTGGGGCGCAGGGAAGCCACCATGGCGTGCCTGTGCGGGCGGCAGGACTGCACCGCAGCAGCGGAACGCACGAGCGCGGCGACGGCGGTGATTCATGTGCTCGCCGAACAGAGCACCCTGGACGGCTCCAGTGATGCGCCGGGGTATCTGCGCGGGTTCGGGGTGCTGCCGGCCGAGTCGGTGCGCAGGGTGGCGAAGTCGGCCAAGCTCAAGCCGATCACGGTCCCGACCGGCACGACCCCGGATCCGGGGTATCGGCCGTCGGCAGCCTGCACGGAGTTTGTCCAGTGGCGCGATCTGACGTGCCGCTGGCCGGGCTGCGATAAGCCCGCCGAGATGTCCGATATCGATCACACGGTGCCGTGGCCGGCGGGTCCGACGCATGCCTCGAACAACAAGTGCTACTGCCGTATCCACCATCTGATCAAGACCTTTGGTGGTTGGTGCGATCAGCAGTTGCCCGACGGCACCATCGTGCTGACTGCGCCGACCGGGCTGGTGTACCGCACCGAACCCCACGGCGCGGCGATGTTCCCCACCCTGGCTCAGCCGACCGGGGAGTTGGACCTGCCCGAGACGGTTCCCGCTGAGGGGGATCGGTCGGTGATGATGCCCAAACGCAAACAGACCCGCGACGAGGACCGCCGCGACCGCATCAACGCCGAACGCCGCGAACGCACCGAACTGATCGCCGAAGAAGAACGCCAACGCCAAGCCTGGCTCGCCGCCAACTACCAACCACCACCGTTCTAGAGAGCATCAGCTCGCACATAGCGAGAGCGGTGGTGAACGGAAAAGCCCATCGACTCGTACAGCCTTGTCGCTGCGGCATTGTCGGCGAGCACCTGCACGTAGGCACGCGTCGCACCCTTCTCGGCGCCCCACGCCAACAAGCCGTCGCACAGTTGGCGGGCAAGGCCGCGACGGCGTGCCGTCTCGAGCACATGTACCGCAGACAAACCCACCCACCTCGTGCCGTCGGGCGACTCCGTGACGGCCCCTCGTCCGACGGCGGCACCTGCCGACATCGCGAACGCCACCTCCCCGTCGATGACGGCGGTCAACACGTCGACCGGGACGTCACGTTCGTACAAGCGCAGCCATTCGTCGTCAGGCCGGTCTGCGATCGCGACCGTCGTCGGCGTCAACGGCGTCAGATCGCTTGTCATGATCAGAGTTTCGGCGTCGGTCGCCACTCCTGCTGGGACGTGAAACAATCGGTCGGGTGCGGCGATCAGCGGTGCCACCGAGCGGGCGGCGTACCACTCAATAAGAGCGCTGACGTTGCTACTGGTCGGAACATCCAGCGGGACAGCCGAGTTCGCGCGCCGGGTACTTCCTCGGCCGAAGCGCAATAGCCAGCCATCGAGCCGATGCTGTTCGACGCCAGGCCACGCCAGCGCCGCCGCATGCTCGAGGTTGCGGATGTCGCCGGTGCGGACAGGCGCTGCGGAAAGGGCTTTGACCGCGACGACATCGGCGGTGGCGATTTCTACAACTTGACCGCGTTTGGTGCGCACCCGCAGAGTCGGATCCACCGCCTCCAAATGACCGACCACGTCGGTCAGCGGCGGCACCGACCCGGCAGGCAGTCGGTACCGCAGACTGACGCGGGTGCCGACCGCAGGTAGCCGCATCAGTGTCCGAACGGATCCGGATCCTTGCCGGGCGTCCACGACAGCCCTGGCACCCCCCAGTTGTTCGACTTGACCGCCCGCTTGGCGCTGCGCGCGTGCCTGCCGACCAAGCGGTCTAAATAGAGGAAGCCATCCAGATGGCCGGTCTCATGTTGCAGCATCCGTGCGAACAGCCCGTTGCCTTCGAGCGTGATGGGGGTGCCGTCGGCGTCGAGTCCGGTCACCAGCGCCCAGTCCGCCCGCCCGGTCGGGAACGACTCGCCGGGCACCGACAGGCAACCCTCGTCGTCGTTGTCGGGGTCGGGCATGGTCTCCGGCACCTCGGAGGTTTCCAGCACCGGGTTGACAACAACTCCCCGCCGCCGCGTCGTCCTGCCGCGCTCGTCGGCGCAGTCATAGACGAAGACCCGCTTGGAGACGCCGATCTGGTTGGCGGCCAGTCCCACCCCGTTCGCGGCGTCCATCGTGTCGTAGAGATTCTTGATCAACTCCGCGACATCGTCCGGCAGCGAACCGTCGTCGCCGACCGGAATCGGCTCGGTCGCGGTGCGCAAGACGGGATCTCCTACGATTCGGATGGGTACGACAGCCATGGTTGGCAAGCTTAGTGAGCCGACTCGCGGGGCTAGCTGACGCCTCAGCTTCGAAACCCGTGGTTGAATGAGCGCCGAAACACAGGGATGTCATTTCGAGTGTCGGAAGGGTCCAAGAGCGAGATGGACGGCGCGATTGCGAGGACTGAGCAATCCGGGGACGACTCTAATCTCAGTGATGGGCTGACCCGGCGTGAGCACGACATTCTGGCGTTCGAGCGTCAGTGGTGGAAGTACGCCGGCTCCAAGGAAGACGCGATCAAGGAACTCTTCTCTATGTCGGCGACGCGGTACTACCAGGTGTTGAACGCGCTTGTGGACACCCCCGAGGCGCTGGCGGCGGACCCGATGCTGGTCAAACGCTTGCGGCGGATGCGGTCCAGTCGACAGAAGGCCCGGGCGGCGCGTCGGTTGGGCTTCGACGTCACCTGACGTTTTCCGGCCGACGGGGCCGTCTCGATACAGTGAGCGGTAATGAACCAGCGAAATTCCTCCGGGTTGCCTCTGCGCGCCATGGTGATGGTGCTGCTGTTCCTGGGCGTGGTGTTTCTGTTGGTCGGCTTCCAGGCGATGGGCTCTGGCGATGACAGCGCCGATGAACAGCCGATTGTGACGACCACCAGCACGCCGTCCAGCTCCGCGACGCCATCGCCGTCGGCGGAGGCGCCACGGGCCGACGTGCGGGTGTTCAACATCTCCGAGACCGCCGGCGCCGCGGAAGGCACGGCGAACCGATTGCGAGAGGCCGGCTGGAACGTCACCGAAACCGGCAACTTGAGCTTGCCGGACGTCGTGGCAACGACGGTGTATTTCAGTGACGTCCCCGGGGAGCGGGAAGCTGCCGACGAAGTGGGCAGGCTGCTCGAGGCGCCGGTGGAGCCGCGGGTACCCGGTTTGGCCGAGCAACCGCCGGGCGTGGTCGTGGTCGTCACCGGCTAGGCTCTTGCACATGCTCAAGACCGTTGCCGTTGCATCTTTGTTCGCTGTCCCCGTTCTCGCGGTGAGCGCCTGCAGCCCCAGCGAGCCCGTGGCGACGCAACCGGGTACCACCCCGTCGATCTGGACCGGTTCGCCGTCACCGTCGGCACCGCCCGGCGAAAGTGGTGGACACGGTGGCGCGGCCCATACCACGGGCGAGAAGCTCACCGCCCAGCTGAAACTGGCCGATGGCACCGCGGTCGCGACCGCAGACATCCAATTCGGCGACGGCTACGCCACCGTCACAGTGCAGACCACCGCGCCCGGTGAGTTGGCGCCGGGCTTCCACGGCCTGCACATTCATTCGGTCGGCAAGTGTGAGGCCAATTCGGTGGCCCCGACCGGTGGTGCGCCTGCTGACTTCAACTCCGCCGGTGGACATTTCCAGGCGGCCGGCCACAGCAGCCACCCCGCGAGCGGCGACCTGTCGTCACTGCAGGTCCGCGAGGACGGATCGGCGATGCTGGTGACGACGACCGATGCGTTCACCGCCGAGGATCTGCTCGGCGGCGCGAAGACCGCGATCATCATCCACGAGAAGGCCGACAACTTCGCCAACATCCCGCCGGAGCGCTACCAGCAGGTCAACGGCGCGCCGCCGCCGGATGAGACCACGCTAGCCACCGGTGACGCCGGAAAGCGCGTGGCCTGCGGTGTTATCGGCACCGGTTAGCAGCCACATCGACTTTGCCGGCTCACCCCGGCCGACTGTCGGTGTCGAATGGGAGTTCGCGCTCGTTGACACCGAGACCCGCGACCTGAGCAACGAGGCGGCCGCGGTCATCTTGGAACTCGGCGAGAACAACCCGCGGGTGCACAAGGAATTGCTGCGCAACACAGTCGAAGTCGTCACCGGCGTGTGTGACTCAGTGCCGGAGGCGATGGACGATTTGCGGTCGACGCTGGTGACCGCGCGAAAGATCGTGCGGGATCGCGGGATGGAACTGTTCTGCGCGGGCACGCATCCGTTCGCACAGTGGTCGTCGCAAAGCCTGACCGATGCGCCGCGCTACGCCGAGCTGATCAAGCGCACGCAGTGGTGGGGCAGGCAGATGCTGATCTGGGGTGTGCATGTGCACGTTGGCATCTCGTCGGCGCACAAGGTCATGCCGATCATCACCTCGTTGCTCAACCACTTCCCGCACCTGCTTGCGCTTTCTTCGTCATCTCCGTTCTGGGCGGGCGAGGACACCGGGTACGCAAGCAACCGCGCGATGATGTTCCAGCAGTTACCGACCGCCGGGCTGCCGTTCCACTTCCAGACGTGGGCGGAGTGGGAGGGCTTCGTCTATGACCAGAAGAAGACCGGCATCATCGACCATATGAACGAAATCCGTTGGGACATCAGGCCTTCGCCGCATCTTGGCACCGTGGAGGTCAGGATTTTCGACGGCGTTTCCAACATTCGTGAGCTTGGCGCGCTTGCCGCGCTGACACATTGTCTGATCGTCGACCTGGACCGGCGGCTCGATGCCGGCGAGCAACTGCCGAGCATGCCGCCGTGGCATGTGCAGGAAAACAAATGGCGGGCAGCGCGTTACGGCCTCGACGCGGTGATCATCCTGGACGCCAACAGCAATGAGCGGCTGGTCACCGAGGATCTCGACGAGCTGCTGAACCGGCTCCAACCGGTGGCAAAGTCGTTGTCCTGCACCGACGAATTGGCCCGCGTCGCGGACATCTACCAGAGCGGCGCGTCGTACCAGCGTCAGCGGCGGGTGGCCGAGGAACACGACGGCGACTTGCGCGCGGTGGTCGATGCGCTGGTCGGCGAATTGGACATCTAGTGCCAGTGATGCCGATGTTCCCGCTGGAGGTGGCGATGCTGCCCGGCGAGGAACTGCCGCTGCGGATCTTTGAGCCGCGGTACTCGGCTCTTGTGCAAACGTGCCTGGCCGCCGATGACCCTGCGTTCGGCGTGGTGCTGATCGCGGCGGGACGCGAGGTCGGCGGTGGTGACACCCGCAGTGACATCGGGTCTTTGGCGCACATTGCTGAGTGCGCCGATCAGGGCGACGGACGCTACCGCCTGCGATGTGTGATGGGCGAACGGATCCGGGTGCTCGAATGGCATCCCGACGATCCCTACCCGCAGGCCGCGATCGAGGTGTGGCACGACGAAGTCGGTGACACGGTCGACGTGGATGCGATCCGCGATGTCGAGGACCGGATGATCGCGCTTTTCGAGCGCATCGCCGCCGCGCGGGGTGCGGAGGTCAACGGGCGCGACATCGTGACGGGCGCCGATGCGTTGGGCGATGCCGCGATGTGGTTGTACGCGTTGGCGTCCCGGCTGCCGATGGGCCAAGCGGACCGGTACTCGATATTGGCCGCGCCCACCGTCGCGGCGCGGCTGGTGGCGTTGCGCGACGCCGTCGAGACCGTCACGGCGATGGTGGAGTTCCAGTTGTCGGAGTAATTAGGTCCGTTTGCCCTCGACGAACACCGTGCGCGGCGTCGCGGCGCTGGCGTCCTCCGGTGACCTGCCGTATCGAGACATCAGCCCGGCCGCCTCGAACGATGTGACCTGCCAACCATGTTCGCTCAGCCAGTCGGCCACGTCGGGGCGCTCCTCGACAAACCAGAGATCTTCGGCATCCGGACCACCGTCATCGTCCGCGCCGGCAGCCTCCTTCATCTCGCGCAACTGTTCGCGCCTGGCGGCCAGATAGTCGGAATCGAAAAAGCCTGCCCCGAATGACTCCACCGCAATGCGGCTGTCCCTGGCGCTGAATTGATGGATGCGCTCGAACAACAGATCCTGGCCGTCGGCAGGCAGATAGGGCAGTAACCCTTCGGCCGCCCACGCGGTCGGCTCAGTTGGATCAAATCCGGCGTCGCGCAACGCCTTCGGCCAATCCTGCCTGAGATCGGCTGCCACCGCGACGTATCGCGCGACCGTCGGCTTCGCATCGTGCGCAATCATCGTCCCGGTCTTGAATTCCATCACCTTGGGCTGGTCGATCTCATACAGCACGGTTCCGTCCAACCACGGCAACCGCCAGCCCCTGGCATCCAGCCCCGCCGCGAGGATGACCGCCTGCGCGATGCCGTTGGCGCCCGCCGCGATGAAGAACTCGTCGAACCACTTCGTGCGCGAAGCGGCGTAGCCGGAAATCGACCGGACGCGCTCCAGCATGTACTCCGGCGGTAGCCGCCACCCACGCTCTATGGCCGCGTCGACGAACAACTGCGCATAAGGATCGGTGAAGAGCGGGCATTGCGACGCCGCCTCCTGTGATCGTGCCCAGGCCACACCCAGCGCCGTCGCACCAACGCCCTCGGTGATGTCCCAGCTGTCGTCCTCAGTGCGCGTCATGGCCACCGGGTTCCCTGTTTTCCGCGGTCTCACGCATTTCGTCCCTGGTCAGCAGGTCGTCACGGATGTTCTGCTCGCGGTATGCCAGCTGGCCGACACGATTTGCCACCACCGGAGCGGTGATCAACGTGAACAGGCCCGTCAGGATGACCATGCCCACATCGGCGTTGCCGCGCAGCCGGATCGCCGCACCCGCCAGGACCAGCAGCAGGCCCAGCACCTGAGGCTTGGTCGCCGCGTGCATCCGGGTCAGGGTGTCAGGGAACCGCACCACACCGATCGCGGCGGTCAATGCCAGCGTCGAGCCGCCGAGGATCAGCACGCCGGCCACGATGTCGAGCGCGGTGTTCATGGCAATCTCCTTGTGCCGCGCGGCTTGTCGGTGTCGGGCACGCGGAACCTTGCGACGCTGACCGAACCGACGAACGTGATCAACGCCAGTGCGGTCAGGCCATAGGTCACGGTGGTGTCCAGGCTGAAGGCCGCCCATGTTCCGATCGCGCACATCGTCACGGCCACCAGCGTGTCGAGGGCGACCAGCCGGTCCAGCGTGCTCGGCCCGGCAAGCAGCCTGCCCATGGTGATCACGCCGGCCGCCGTCAGCATGACCGCGGCGAGAATCCACACGATCGTCATGCGCTCTCCTTCGCCGCCGCCGGACGCCAATCCTCGTCGCGCTCAAAGGACCGGATCAGGAGCCGCTCGATCTGGGCGACCTGGCGGTAGAACCGATTGACCGAACGCTCGGAGCCGACATCGATGACGTGGATGTAGATCATCCGGCGGACCTGGTCGATCTCCAGCACGATCGTTCCCGGTGTCAGGTTGATGATGTTGACCGCCAGCGCCAGCACCAGGTCGGACTTGATCGCCAGATGCGCCCGCAGCACAGCAGATAGCGGCGGCGGTCCGGGTTTGACCGCCAGCCATGCCAGCTGAAACGACGACAGCACCAGGTATCCGGCGACCAGGAGGACAAGCCGCAACAGCGATAGCGGATGCACCCTGCCCTCGATCGGCACTGTCGGCAGCGGCAGCAGCAGCGTGATGATCAACGCGATGGTCAGACCCGACAGGATGTTCGCCGCAGAAACGGTGCCCCACAGCAGAATCCACACCAGGATCAGCCAGCACAGCACCCAGGCTCGCAACAGAATTCGTTTCATTCGGCGCCCCCGAGGACCGCGGAGATGTACTGGTCACGATCGAGCACCTGGTCGGCGGCGCGTCCGCTGTACGCGAAGATCGGGCCCGCCAACACCGTCAGCGTCAGGCCGACCACGATGAGCGCGCCGGTCGGGGCCAGCATCCCGAATGGCATCCGCCCCACATGGTCACGGTCGACAAACTGAATGTCCTCGGGTTCGTCAAGCAACGCCGAAGGGGCTGCGCCGGAGAGGTGACCCTCGGGCGCGTCGTCGCGAGCCCGCCAGAATGCTTTGGTCCACACGCGGACAATGACATACAGCGTCAGCAGACTGGTCAGCACGCCGCCGCCGACCAGTATCCAGGCCAGCGCCGAACCCTCCTGCGCACCGGCCTCCAGCAGCGCCACCTTGCCGATGAAACCGGAAAAGGGCGGTATGCCACCGAGATTGAGTGCTGGCACCACGAACACAAAGGCGAGCAGTGGGCTCGTGGCCGCCAGCCCACCCAACCGTTGCAGCGTCGATGCCCCAGCCTGGCGTTCGATCAGACCCACAACCAGGAACAGAGTGGTTTGCACCACGATGTGGTGCGCGACGTAGTAGATCGCACCGGACATGCCCAGCTCGTTTGACAGCGCGATGCCGAACACCATGTAACCGATGTGGCTGACGAGAGTGAAGGAGAGCAGCCGCTTGATGTCGCTCTGCGCGATCGCACCGAGGATGCCGACCAGCATGGTGAGCAGGGCGGCGATGAGTAGCAGCGGGTCGAGCCCGCCCTCGGGGAACAGTAGCGAGTGCGCCCGGATAATCGCGTACACACCGACTTTCGTCAGCAAGCCGGCGAACACCGCGGTGACAGGAGCCGGCGCGGTGGGGTAGGAATCCGGCAGCCAGGTCGACAGCGGGAAGACGGCCGCTTTGATACCGAAGGCCACCAGCAGCACCGCGAACAAGGCACTGCGGGTGCCGTCGGTGACACCGTCGAGCCGGACGGCAAGCTCGGCCAAGTTCAGTGTCCCGGTCGCCGCGTAGACAAGGGCGATGCCGAACAGGAACACCAACGACGACACCATCGACACCATCACGTAGGAGATGCCCGCGCGGACACGGTCCTCGCTGGCGCCGATGGTCAGCAACACGAAGCTCGCCGACAGCAGCACTTCGAAGCCGACGAACAGATTGAACAGGTCCCCGGCAAGGAACGCGGTGCACACGCCCGCCGACAGCACCAGGTAGGTGGGCAGGAAGATCGAGACTGGTTGGCGCTCGTCGCCGTCCCGGATACCCTGCCCGATGGCGTAGAAGACCACCGCCAGCAACACGATCGACGACACCACCAGCATGAGCGCCGAAAGTCGATCCACCACCAGCGTGATGCCGAGTGGCCCCATGCCGCCGACCGTCTGGCCCCAACCGCCGACGTTCAGTACCAGCGTGCCGTCACGATCGGTGAGATAGACCAGCGTTGCGCACACCGCGACGACAACCGAAAGCGCGGCCAGCGTGATCGCCCGCTGCAGCCGGGGTCTGCGGCCGGCGACCAACGTGAGCGCGGCTCCCACGGTCGGGATCAGCACCGGCAGGGGGGTCAAGACCGCAGCGAGGTTCATCGCGAACCCTCCAGCCCCGGCAATGCGTCCAGTTCATCCGGCAGGTCGGTGTCGCGTGACAGCTGCGGCGCGGGACGGTCCTCGTCAAACACGCCGTCGCCGCCCATCTGGGAGACCCTGATGTCCTCGGGGTCGGGGGCGACGTCCTCTACGGTGGTCAGGCGGTATGACCGGTAGGCAAGCGCAAGCACGAACGCCGCGATACCCATCGTGATGACGATGGCCGTCAGAATCATGCCCTGCGCCAATGGATCTGCCGTGGTGGTTTCGCCGTTGCTGGTGCGGCCCCGGATCGGCGGGTTGCCCGACGGGCCGCCGACGGTGAGGATCAGCAGATTGATAGCGTTGCCGATGAGCAACAGGCCCAACAACATTCGGGTCACACTGCGTTCGAGCAGCAGATAAACACCCGCGCTAGTGAGCCCGCCGATCAGGATCAGGGGAATCAGGTACGTGGTCATCGTGCGGCCGCCATCTCGACGTCGACCCGTGCGCCAAGGCTGCGCAGGATGTCGAGCACAAGCCCAACGACGATCAGGTACACGCCGAGGTCGAAGAACAGTGCGGTGACGAACTTGACTGTGCCCAGCACGGGAAGGTCGACCTGGATCAGCGCCGACGACAACACCGGTGCGCCGAGCAGCAGCGAGGCCGCCGCGGTGCCTGCGGACAACCCAAGCCCGGCGCCGAGGATCTTGCCCGCGTCGAACGGCAGCGTCTCACCAAGCTCGTAGCGTCCGCCCGCGAGATAACGCAACACCAACGCCAGCCCCGCGGTCAGCCCGCCGGCGAAACCGCCACCGGGGGTGTTGTGCCCTGCGAAGAAGAAGTACGCCGAGAGCACCATGATCAGCGGGAAGATCATCCGGGTGGCGACCTCCAGCACCAGCGAGCGGTATTTCGGGTCACGCAGATCGCTGCCCCGCAGCCAGGTGACGTCGCCGACGGCGGGACTGTGGCTGGCACCGGCAGGGAGTTTCCCGATGTCGGGCTGACCGGCGTCCGAGACGCGCGGTGCCGCACCGAATCTCCTGTGCCGGAACACCAATGACGCAACCCCCGTCGCGGCGACCAGCAACACCGAGATCTCGCCCATCGTATCCCAGGCACGGATGTCGACAAGCAGGACGTTGACCGTGTTGGAGCCGTGCCCGCGGTAATACGCGGCGTCGGGCAGTAATTCGGCAATAGGCCGGGTGGTGCGTGCGGCCATCGCGAACGCGGCAAGTGTGGTGACGGTGGCCCCTACCGCGAGCGCCAGCACCGCGCGCGGAAGCCGGTACCGCTTGATATTCGCGCTGTCGGCCTCGGCGGGCAGCGTCCGCAGCACGAGCACGAAGATCACCAAAGTGAGTGTCTCCACGAGGAACTGAGTGAGCGCCAGATCGGGTGCGCCGTGGAACGCGAACACGGTGCCGCAGCCGTATCCGGTCACGCCCACCAGCAGCACCGCCGCCAACCGGTTGCGCATCATGGTGGCGCTGACCGCTGCGGCCAAGATCACCAGGCCGACCACCACCTGCAGCGGTGAGTCCCAGAGCGCGAAGTCGGGACGATCGCGGTTTCCGATGGCGAGCACGATCACCGGCACCAACACGAGGGTGCACAGAATCACCGATTGCGTCGCGGGGATCGAGCCACGTTGCGTGGCGGCGGTGAGCCGCACCGACAGCAGATCGGCACCCCGAAGCGCGGCGTCGTAGATGCGGTCGGCGTTGCCGAGTGGCGCTCGCGCCGTTCGCACCCGCCGCAGTCGGGCGCGGCCGAAGAACGCGGCGGCACCGACAGCGAGGACGAGCGCGGACAGCAGCAGTGGCAGGCCAAACCCGTGCCAGAGGGCGAGTTCGTAATGGTCCCCGCCTGGCACCGTGTCGGCATAAGTGTCGAGCATCTCGTCGAGCTTGGTCGGCCACAGCCCGAACAGCAGGCCCGCCCCGGCCAGGATCGCGGGTGCGGCAAGGAAAGTGGTTGGCGGACGGTGCATTTCGCTGACCCGCTTGCTGGGCTGCGGTAATCCCTTGCGGCCGAACGCGCCAACAAGGAATCGCAGGCTGTAGATGGTGGTGAACACCGAGCCGAGCACGATGCCTGCGAGCACATACGGCGCCGCCGCGCCGAGGTCGGAGCTGTGCAGCACGGTTTCCAAGTCCGCTTCCTTGGCGACGAAGCCGAGGAACGGCGGCAGCGCAGCCATGCTGGCGGTCGCCGCGACCGCAATGACGAGAAGCGGTCTGCTGCGCTGGCCCAGCCAGGCCAGCCGCCTGATGTCTCGGGTTCCTGTGGCGTGGTCGATGACACCGACGACCATGAATAGTGAGGCCTTGAACATCGCGTGCGCGCACAGCAGGGCCAGCCCGGCCAGCATCATGTCGCTGCCCCCTGTACCGACCATCAGGGTGATCAGGCCGAGCTGGCTGACCGTTCCGAATGCCAGGATCAGCTTCAGGTCGTACTCCCGCACCGCGCGCCAGCCCGCAAGCAGCATGGTCAGCACGCCGAGCACCACCACCGTCGGCCGCCACGGCGGCGATTCGGCGAATCCCGGTGACATCCGCGCGACGAGGTACACACCGGCCTTGACCATCGCCGCGGCGTGCAGGTACGCGCTGACCGGTGTCGGCGCGGCCATCGCGCCGGGAAGCCAGAAGTGCATCGGCACGATGGCTGACTTGGACAGCGCGCCGATGAGCACCAGCACCACGGCGACCGATGCGGCCACCCCAGTCGGCGGCGAGGCGATCAACTCCGAAAGCAGATAGGTGCCCGCCATGTTTCCGAGCACGATGATGCCGACCAGCATGGCCAGCCCGCCGAATGTCGTGACCAGCAGCGCCTGTGTGGCGGCCCGTCGGCTGGAGGCGCGCTCGGCGTAGTGGCCCACCAGTAAGAACGACAACACCGTGGTGAGCTCCCAGAACACGTAGAGCACCAGCATGTTGTCGCTGGCCACCAGGCCGAACATGGCGCCGGAGAACGCGACCAGCTCGGCAGCGAAGCTGGGGAGGCGTTTCTCGATGCGGCCGTCGTGGTGATGGAAGTAGTCGCCGCAGTAGAACAGCACCAGCGCGCCGATGCCGAGCACAAGCACGCTCATGATCCCCGCGAGCGCATCGAAGCGCAGCGTGATGTCCATCGACAGCTCGGGCAGCCACTGGACGTTGGCCGTAGTCGCTTGCCCAGGCCCCGGCCAGTTCAGCGCGACCCAGACCAGTGAACCCAGCGGGACCAATGCCAGCGGATAGAACGCGAGCCGGCCCCACCGATAAACGAGTAGGGGAGCCACCGCGGTTGCTACCGCGTGGGCAAACAGGATGGCGAGCATGGCACTCCGATCGGACCGCTTGGTCGGGGTGTCAGCCGGTGTCAATGGCTATGGAATGGCTTTGGGTTATTGCCATTCTACGTGGGCGGATGCAGCTAACATCCGGCCTCGTGGGCACTCCCGATGTTGTGGTGGTTGGCGCGGGCCCGACGGGCCTGATGATGGCGTGCGAACTCGCCCTTGGTGGGGTCGCGGTGCGGCTGCTCGAAGAGCGCGTCGATATGCCGAATATCACCAGGGCTTTCGCCGTACATGCCCGCACGCTGGAACTGCTCGACGCGCGCGGGCTTGCCGAGGATCTCGTGCCCCGCGGGGTGCCGGTGTACGAGGTGGCCCCGCCGGGCGGGTTGGAGCTGGACCTGCGAGAGCTGCCCACTCGGTTCGGGATGGTGCTCATCGTCCCGCAAAGCGGAACCGAAAAGGTGCTGGCGGCCCGTGCCGATGCGCTCGGCGTCGAGATCGTCCGCGGCGCGGAGGTGGTCGGTCTGACGCAGGACGGCGAAAACGTCACCATCGAACTCGCCGGAGGCGATACGGTCAGCGCGCGCTACGTGGTGGGTTGCGACGGTGCGCACAGCGCCGTGCGAGGCCTGGTCGGCATCGACTTCGTCGGCAAGCAGTACGAGACGCACATCCTGTTGGCCGACGTGCATTTGGAGCGACCTCCCGCGCAGACGTTGGCCGGTGTCGCCAACGAGAAGGGCGTGGTACTGGTTATCCCGTTCGGCGACGGCTTCTTCCGCGCCATCGTGTGGGACCGGTTGCGTGAACAGGCGCCGTTGTCCGAGCCGGTCACCGAGTCAGAGATGCGCGAGGCGTTCGGCCGGATCGCTGGCGATGATTACGGCATGACCGAGATGCGCTGGAGCTCAAGATTTCTCAGCGAACGGCGGCAGGCAAGGAACTACCGGTCCGGCCGGGTGTTCCTGGCGGGTGACGCCGCGCACGTGCACTCGCCGCTCGGCGGTCAGGGCATGAACACCGGCATCGGCGACGCGATGAACCTGGGTTGGAAGCTCGCCGCCGCGGTGCGCGGATCCGCGCCGTCCTGGCTGCTGGACAGTTACGAGAAGGAGCGCCACCCCGTCGGAGCCAGTGTGCTGCGGCTGACGGACGTGTTCAACCAGCTGGTGCTCGGCAACTCCAAGCCACGGCGCCTGCTGCGCAGTGTGATCATCGGAACGGTGACCCGGTTGCCGCGCGGCAGGCGGTTACTGGGTGAGCGGCTCAGCGGCATTGGCATCGCCTATCCGCGTTCGCGCGACGAGGACTGGCTGGTCGGTCGCCGGATGCCCGACGTCGACTGCGAGGGCACGCCGCTGTACGAGCGGCTGCGCGACGGCAAGTTCGTGCTGGTCACGGCGGTGCCTGTGGCGCTGGACCGCGATGACGTCGTGCATACCGTCGACGCCCATCCCGAGCTCCCGGATGCCATCCTCGTCCGCCCCGATGGCTACGTGGCGTGGGCCAGCGAGAGGATGCCGAGCGCCGCCGAAGTGTCAGCGGCAATAGATCATTGGAGCCGCAGCCGGTGATACCACCGCTGCCCGACGAGCGTCATACCTGCATGGACTGCCGACTGGCCTACTCAGACCTGGATGTCGCATCCGCCGTTGAGTTGATCAGCAAGATTCCGTCACGGGTCCGTGCACTCATCGCAGCAACGCCGTCCGGGCTGCTACGCCACCGACCGGCCGCAGGCGTTTGGTCGGTCACGGAGTACGCCTGTCATCTGCGCGACGTGTACGTCACGTCGACCATCCGGTTGCACCGCGCTCGCACCGAGGATCGGCCGGTTCTGGAGCCGATGCTGAATGACTTGCGCGCCAGGCGTTTCCGTTACAACGACGCCAATATCGATGCTGTCCTTGACGAACTCCGTTCAGCGGTCGACGGATGTATCGACGAAGTCGGCCGGTTTGGCCCGGACGGCTGGCAACGCATCGTGACTCGGCTTCCTGGCGAATACCGTACGGCTCTATGGCTGGTTCGCCATGCCGCCCATGAGGGAGTGCACCACGTCGCAGACATCGCTCGTGCAGCGCCCGGGTAAGCGTCGCATGACGGCATGACGTGTTCAGAAGTAACGCAGCCAGACGTAAACCCACGCCAGCGCCGTGGACAGCAGAGTCACCACGATGCCGTAACGGGTGAACCGCCAGAAGCTGATCGCGTGCCCCGCGCGCCGCGCGATGCCGATGGCGACCGTTGCGGTGTAAGGGATGTTGTCGACGAACGCGCCGAGCACGGCGGACCCGAACAGCAATCCTGTTGCGGCAAGGAAGAAATGCGGTGACCACTTTGATTCGCGACTACCTGCACCGCGCGCGGCAGGGCGATGTGCTGCCAGAAAACATTCTGACGCCGCGTGAGGAAGAGGTGCTCAAGCTGATCGCCGAGGGTTATTCGGCTCGTGAAATCGCCACCACCCTTGGCATCAGTGCCAAGACGGTCGACCGGCATCGTACGAATACGCTGGCCAAGCTGGGCCTGCGGGACCGACTTGCCTTGACCCGCTATGCAATCCGTGCCGGGTTGATCGAGCCGTAATGGCGTGGCACGGACCGAACTTCGCGAATCGAATCGGTAGCGCGTGTCCGATGAACCCGATCCCGGCGCCGAGGATGGGCCAGATCGGCCAGAAGTACCACGAGCCTGCGGTGACGCCGACGGCGAGCCACACCGCCAGCACGATGACGACCATCGTGAGGTACGCAGCCAGGTGGATAAGGACGCCGCGCCGCGCGGCGGTGCGCCTGGCGGCCTGACGGCGTGGATCGTTGCGTCGAAGGCGTGCCAGCGGCAGGTCCGCGACGAGCTGATCGAGTTCTGAGGTGGCCTGTGCGGCGAATGCCGCCTGCAGTCGCGACTCGTACTCCTCCATCACGAGGTAGCCCTGCGCGAGTGCCAGCCCGAGTTGATTGGCGGTTCGCTCGCGCTCGCGGTCGCCAGCGCGAAAGGCGATTGGGGCGGTCATGGTTCCTCCCGAACCCTCGATCTTGACACTGCCTAGTTGTACAGCCGACTATGCACCCTCAACTAGTCACTGTCAAGATCTGTCTCCGCCGGTCTAATGACCGTTGAGCTGGCTGCGCACGCGCGTCAACGCCTCGTCAAGCGTGGGATACATCGCGAAAACTTCGTCCAACTTCGTCAACTGAATCGGCCGACTGGTGATCGGACCGCTTGCCACCACGGCGAATTGCCCCGATTCGCCCACCTTCTCGTGGGTGCTCACCAGCAGTCTCAATCCCACCGAGGCCAGAAACGTGACCCCGGACAGGTCGACGATCAGCGCCTTCGGCTGATCGGCGAGCAATCCGTCGATGGCTTCCTCGAGCACCGGTGCGGTCGCCAAATCGACAACCTCACCGACGGTGAGCAAGGTGATGTCATCGCGATGCTCGACCGAGGTCGTGATCGCGTCGCTTTCAGACAAATGCCCATTTCCTTATCCCACAACTCACCGCGTACGGCGGACTCCGTGGAGCCTAACGCGCCCTCGCGTCCACCGATAATGAAACTTCGGCGGATTCCGGCGAGATGCGCAAGCTAATGTCACCCATAGCGACTCGCGCCGTCCGCTACGCGAGTGTGAGCCTGGAGAACAAATGTCTGAATCGCCGACTGACTTCGCCGCGACCAGCGCAGCCGCGCAAACAGCAGGCATCTCCACCGAAGGCCTGCTGCCGCAGCTGGTCAAACACCTTCGCCAAAACCGAACGGTGTTGCGTGAGGAATGGGCTCGAAGGATCACCGCCGCAGAACTACTCACCGCTATGACGCCTGAGGAAGTCTTCTCCGAGGCGACGGCGGTTTACGACAACTACGTCGAGGTGCTCGAGACGGGCAGCGTGGAGGCGCTCCAGGCCTACGCGCGCGACCTCTCTGAACGCATCATCCCGCGGGGTGTGGAAACGGACGAGGTCGTCGGCATCGTGCTGTTGCTGCGCGACGTGCTGGCACGGTCCTTGTTCGAGAAGTACCAGTCGGACTTCGAACTGCTGAACCGAGTGCTCGACGCCTACGAGCCTGCGGCCAACCGCATCGCCAACACCGTGGCCGTCAGCTTCGTGCAGGAACGCGAACGCATCATCCGCCAGCAGCAGGAGGCGATTCGCGAGCTGTCAACGCCGGTGCTCCAGGTCCGCGAGCAACTCCTGATCCTGCCGATCATCGGCATCCTCGACAGCCAGCGGGCCAGGCAGGTCACCGAGCAGCTGCTGCGCGCCATCCGGGCCAACCGTGCCAAGGTCGTCGTCATCGACATCACCGGTGTGCCGACGATCGACTCGACGGTGGCGAACCACCTGGTGCAGACCGTCGACGCGTCCGGACTGATGGGTGCCAGCGTGATCATCACGGGGCTGTCGTCAGAGATCGCCCTGACGCTGGTGACCATCGGCCTTGATCTGTCGAAGATGAACGCCGTCGGCGACCTGCAGGGCGGCATCGAAGAAGCCGAGCGCCTCCTGGGTTACGAGGTCACGCGTACCGGCGAACAGACCGGCTGACCGGCCGCTAACCGCCTATGCCAGTACCCATCCTCAAACAGGGCGCCATCCTCATCGCCACCGTGCAGGCGGCGCTGACCGACTCCGACACCGTGCGGCTGCGGCAGGATCTCATGGAACATGTGAGCCGCTTCCGCGCGCAGGGAATCATCGTCGACGTCACAGCGATTGACGTGATGGATTCCTACGCAGCCCGATCGCTGCGGACCGTCGCGCACATGACCCGGCTTCGCGGGGCGTCCACCGTCATCGTCGGCCTCCAACCCGAGGTCGCCTTCGCGATGGTTCAGCTGGGGCTGGCCTTCGACGGCATGCACACCGCACTGGATTTGGAAGAGGGACTCGCTCTACTCAACCGGCAACTGGCGCCACGGAAGCCGACGATCGGGCGCGAAAGTGACGACTGACTTCGTGGTCGACGTAAATCATCCCGACGACATCGTCATCGCTCGCCAGGCGGGCCACGAACTCGCCCGCCAATTGGGGTTCTCGCTGACCGACGTCACTATGATCGCCACGGCGATCTCCGAAATCGCCCGCAACATCACAAGTTACGCAGGAAAGGGCGAGGTTCGGGTGGGCGTGCAATACCGGGACGGTCGACGCGCCCTTGTGGTCCGTGCCGAAGACGACGGGCCCGGGATCCGCGATGTCGAGAGAGCGCTCGAGGATGGCTATTCGACCGGCAGCGGCCTAGGGCTCGGCCTGCCGGGCGCCCGGCGGCTGATGGATCGTCTGGTCGTGGAGTCGACGCCCGGCGCGGGCACCGTCATCGAGATGTGGAAGTGGACCCCGTCCGATGAATGACGACGGGCGACTCGGGCCGATCGAGTGGGCGACGGCATCCCGCCCCCTCGGCGGTGAGGGCGTAAGCGGTGATCAACCGGTCGTCGTTGATGTACTCGGCACCGCCGCCCTGTTCGGGGTGATTGACGGATTGGGCCATGGGGCGGCGGCCGCGACGGCGGCGACAAGCGCCGCCGGGGTGATCGACGGTGCCGCAGAACAGCCGCTCGATGTGCTGTTCGGGCTGTGCCATCGACAGCTGGCCAACACGCGTGGGGCAGCGATGACATTGGCCCGCATCGACTTTGGCGCCGAGACTCTGCAGTGGATGGGAGTGGGCAACGTCGCGGCTGACCTCCTCGCCAAGTCTCCGAGTGGAATGGAGACACGATTCTCGGCGCGGTTGGCGGGCGGGATCGTCGGATACCAGATACCCGATATCACACCCGCGGAACGGATTCCGATCCGCCCCGGCCATCTGCTCGTCATGGCCAGCGACGGCATCGGCGAAGGGCATTTGGACGGTGTCGATTTCACGGCACCGGCGGCCGTGATCGCCGAGCGGATCCTGCATCAGTACGGCAGACAAACCGATGACGCGTTGGTCCTGGTCGCCCGTCATCGGGGCATCTTGCCATGACGTCCGGCGATGGCTTCCAGAGTCGTTACGCCACAGCGCTGCTCACCCACATGACCCAGCTCAACGAGGCGAGCCTGGCGGTCGGCAATGAGCTCGGCCGGCGGGCGCTCATGGAGCAGGTCAGCATGCTCGAGATCATCGAGACCCATTTCCAACTGATCGACGGGCTCGCGTCGACGGGGCCATACGACGGTTCGGCCGCGCTGCATTTCCTTCTGCAGACGCTGGTGCCACTGGACGTCGCCACCCGTGGATTCCTCGATGGCACAAAGCGTTACGCGGAGCAGCGGGCGCGAGCAGAAGACCTTGCAGACCGCGATGCTTTTCGCAGCGCGCTGGTCAACTCGTTGCAGGAAGGCTTCTTTGTCGCTGACCGCGAAGGCGCGGTCATCGAGATCAACGATGCGTTCGCCGAGATCACCGGATATGGGGCCGACGGTTTGCCGTACGGGTGGTACCACCCGTGGGTGGTCGACGAACAGATGGCCGGTGAGCAGCTTGCCCAGCTAGTGCAGACCGGAAACATCGCCTACGAGACCCCGATTCGGCATCGTGATGGCCATCTGGCGTGGGTGGCGATCAGCGTCAACGTGGTCACAGAACAAGACGGTGTGGACCGAGGCGCATACGTCGGGACCATCCGGGACATCACTGGGGCGCGGGCTTCGGCGGTGAGAGACGGCGCGGTGGTCCGGCTGGCCACCGCGGCGGGTGTCGCGCGAACCGTGCCCGAGGTGCTGGCCGCGCTGCTCGAGGAATGCCGATCGGCCATCGACCTTCGGCGGGTGCTCGCCGTCATGTGGCCCAAGAACGACGGCGACCCGGCAATCCAATCGGCGGGGGAGCCGGCCGACATGAATTGGCGGGACCTCGATCAGCCGCTGCGCCAGAGTCTTTCGGACGCGCGGCACTGGAAACCGCTCACGGTACAGTCTGTTCAGCGGGACGATTCGCCGGGTAGAGCGCGCGGGATCATCACCGTGCTCTCGGGAGCCGGCGATGTCGCACTGTGGTTGGAGCACAACGCCCCTCGACGAATCGACGCGGACGATCGGTTACTGGTAAGGGCCCTGGTCGGGCATTTGAGCTTGGCCGTGCAGCATGTTCAGCAGTTCGAAATCGCGCGCGAGGCATCGCTGACGTTGCAGCGCGCGATGTTGCCCACCGTGCAGACACCTGTCGGCTTCGCCGTCCGCTACGAACCCGCGGTGCCGCCGCTGGAGATCGGGGGTGACTGGTATGACGTGTTCGAGGTGCGCGACGGCCGGATCGGCATCATTGTCGGTGATTGCGTGGGCCGCGGACTGCCTGCCGCCGCCGTGATGGGACAACTCCGCAGCTCCGCGCGCGCACTGCTGCTCGCGGGCACCGAGCCGGGGCGGGTGCTCGACCAACTGGACGCGGTGGCCGCGCTGATTCCGGGTGCCTACTGCACAACGGTGTTCGTCGGGCTTCTCGACATCGCCTCTGGGGCTTTGCAATACAGCAGTGCCGGCCATCTGCCCGCATTGCTCGCGTGGCCCGAAGCTGTACCGGTCGCGCTCGATGACGCGGGCTCCGTGCCCCTTTCGGTGCAGAGGCCCCACCCACGGCCGCAAGCCACCCAGATGCTGCCGCCTGGGTCGACCCTGATGCTCTACACCGACGGGCTCGTCGAGCAAAAGGCACACGCGATCGACGACGGGATCACGAAGGCCACCAAGGTGCTGACCAAGACGCTTGGTGCCAGCGCCGAGACGATCGCCGATGCGGTGCTCGGGGAGCTCGCCCCTCCGAAGGGCTACGACGACGACGTGGCGATTGTGGTGTACCGCCGACCGCCGTCGCCCCTGCTGATCGAGGTGCCCGCAACCCCGGATCGCCTTGGTGATGTGCGCGCGCAGCTGTCCGCGTGGTTGCAGGGGGTGGGGGCTTCCGAGTCGCTTATCGCCGACATCGTGCTGGCAGGCAACGAGGCCTGCACCAACAGCGCCGAGCACGCCTACCGCGGCGGCGATGTCGGCGTCATGCAGGTCGGCGCCGCGCTTCGCGGCGACGAAATAATGTTGAGCATCCTGGATTTCGGTACGTGGAAGCCGCCGAGCGGGGACAACCCGTTTCGTGGTCGCGGTATCCCACTCATGCGTGCGGTGAGCGACCGCTTCCAGATGGACCAGACGTCGAGCGGGACCACCGTCGAGATGGTGTTCCGGCTGCCAGATCAGTGCGCGGCGGAGAACGCGCGCAGCGACTCGACCTGAACCGGATCCAGTGAAGGGCGAACGTTTTCGCGGGCCTTGGCAACATCGGCGCCGGTGACGTCGGCGGCGTCGATGGACCGTCGCATCGCCGTCAACGCCGCCTCGCGCAGCAGCGCAACGCAGTCCGCGGCGCTGTACCCGTCCAGCTCACCGGCCAACGCGTCGAGGTCGACGTCTTCGGACAACGGGATGGATTTCCCTGCGGTCCGCAAGATTTCGCGGCGGGCTTCGGCATCGGGCGGTTCGACGAACACCAGCTTCTCCAGCCGTCCCGGCCGCAGCAGAGCGGGGTCGATCAGGTCGGGCCGGTTCGTTGCGCCGAGCACCACCACATCGCGCAGCGGCTCGATCCCATCGAGTTCGGTCAGCAGTGAGGCCACCACCCGGTCCGTAACACCGGAGTCGAAGCTCTGCCCGCGCCGGGGCGCCAGCGCATCGATCTCATCAAGGAACACCAACGAAGGCGCCGAATCCCTGGCACGGCGGAACAATTCGCGCACCGCTTTCTCCGACGCGCCGACCCACTTGTCCATCAGCTCGGCGCCCTTGACCGCATGTACCGACAGCCGACCCGAGCTGGCCAGCGCTCGCACCACGAACGTCTTGCCACAGCCCGGCGGGCCGTACAGCAGCACGCCGCGGGGCGGCTCGACACCGAGACGCGCGAAGGTCTCGGGATGCTGCAGCGGCCACAGCACCGCCTCGGTGAGCGCTTGCTTGGTTTCGGCCATGTCGCCGACGTCCTCGAGTGTCACCGAACCGACGGACACCTCTTCGCTGGCCGATCGTGACAGCGGACGGATGACGCTCAGCGCGCCGGTCAGGTCGTCCTGCGTCAGCGCGGGCGACTTGCCGTCGGCGCTGGCCCGCGCCGCCGCGCGCAGCGCCGCCTCCCGCACCAGCGCGGCGAGGTCCGCGACGACGAAACCCGGTGTGCGTTCCGCGATTTCGTTCAGCTCGAGGTCGTTGGCAGGCACGTCGCGCAGCAGGACCTCAATCAGCTGCTTGCGGATCGCGCCGTCGGGCAGGCTCAGCCCGAGTTCACGGTCGCACAGGTCGGGCGCCCGAAGGCGGGCGTCGACGTTGTCCGGCACCGCGGAGGTGGCGACGAACGCCACGCCGCGGGTGGCGACCGCGCTGCGAAGTTCGGTGAGGATCAGCGTCGCGACCGGTTCCGCCGTCGACGGCAGTAGCGCGTCGATGTCCGTGATCAGCAGCACCCCGCCGCCGTCGCGCACGGTGGCCAGCGCGGAGGACACGCTCTTGAGTCGGTCCTCTGCCCGCAGCGCACCCGCCTCTGGCCCGTCCAGTTCGACCAGCCTCCGGTCGGTGCACACCGTGCGTACCAAGGTGGCCTTGCCAACTCCTGCGGGCCCGGATACCAATACGCCGATATTGGCTGTGGCTCCGAGTGTTTCGAGCAGTTCGGGCTGGTCGAGTGCCAGCTTGAGCCACTCGGTGAGGCGAGAGGCTGCGGCGTGCGCGCCCTTGAGGTCGTCGAAGGTGACGGTCGTTGTGGTCGACTGCGCCGGCGTGGTGATGGTGTGCTGGCCCGTGGTGGTCTCAGACGCAGGCGTAACGCCGTTACCCCAGTTGACAGACGAATTGGGTTGCACGCTAACCGGTCCCGCCGGGTCGGTACCTGTCACGGTCAGCAGTTCTGAGGTCCACGTGATACCGACCGAGGAGGCCAGCGCGGAGGTGGCGCGTGAAGTCGGAATGTCGGGTCCGAGCTCGCGGGGCAGCAGCGACACCGTGTCGCCGACCGTCATCACCTTCCCGAGCAGGGCCTGCCGCAGGGTGGCCGCCGAAATCGACTGCGTCGCCAGGTTCGAGCCGGACAAGGTCACCGAGCGGGCGCCGAACACCGTCGCGGGCGCGACGAGGACCGTGGTGTCTTCGCGCAGCCCGGCGTTGGACAGCGTGACGTCGTCGAGCAAAGCGGTGCCCGCAGGCGTGCCTGACGGCGCGATGCCCGCGACCGCTGTGGTGGTTCGCGAGCCGGTCAGCGTGACCGCATCCCATTCTCGAATGCCGAGTGCGGCAATGGCCTCCGGATGCAGCCGGACCACACCGCGCCGCGAGTCCAGCGCCGAGGTGTTCAGCCGCGCCGTCAAGCTGAGTTGTGTCCTGGGAGTTGGCCGTTCGGCCACGTCGAAACCAGTCACGTCAGGAGCCCGGCCTACGCAGCCCCAGTCGCGCCATGGACCGGCGGTTGCGGTGGGGCTGCGCCCGCCGGATGGCCCGTCGCGCCGCACGCTGTTGGCGTGGCTTGTCATCCCAGACCTCCGGATGCTCCGCCAAGAAGCGCCGTGTCCGGATGGCGAACGGGATGTGAATGACGTAGGCCAGGATGATCAGCAGGATCACGACGTACCCGTAGAGAATTGACGCCGCGACGCCGATGGCCAGCAGCGCCAGTAGCGGAGCGACCATGTTCGGCGGCACCGAGAAGGTGTGGATCTTGCGCATCGGCAGTGTGCTCACGGTCAGCAGCGAGACGCCGACCATCCAGATCACCACCGCCACCTCCGACGTCCACCAGCCGTCCCCGAACTGCATCTTGGCGGCCAGCGGGCCGATCGCGCCGATGGCGCCCGCGGGGGCGGGCATGCCGACGAAGTACTTCTTCTCGTAGGCAGGCTGATCGACGTCGAGCAGCGCGTTGAACCGGGCCAGTCGCAGCACAATGCAGACCGCGTAGAGCAGCACCACGATCCACCCCACGCGCGACTGGGACAGCAGCGTCCCGTACACGATGAATGCGGGTGCGACGCCGAAGTTGACCGCGTCCGCAAGCGAGTCGATCTCCTCGCCCATCCGCGAGGTGACCTTGAGGGCGCGGGCGATGCGGCCGTCAAGGGCGTCGAGAATCGCCGCGATGGCCAGGAACGCCATCGCCTCCGTCGGCCGGTTGTCGAGTGCCATCTTGACCGCGCTCAAGCCGAAGCAGATGGCTGCCACCGTCATCGCGCTCGGCAGGATGCGCAGGCTGACGACCGGCTTCTTGATCCGCGGCTTGATCACGGCAGCTCAGCCAGTACCGTTTCGCCCGCCAGCGCTCGCTGACCCTTGGTCACCAGGACGTTGGAACCCGCAGGCAGATAGGTGTCCAGCCGCGATCCGTATCGGATCAGGCCGTATGTCTCGCCGATCGGCAGCTTGTCACCGACCTTCGTTTCGCACACGATGCGTCGCGCCACCAGCCCGGCGATCTGCACCGCTATCACGTCGACGCCGTCGGGCGTGCGGATGACCACGCTGTTTCGTTCGTTGTCTGCACTGGCCGCCTCCAACTCCGCGGAGACAAACTTTCCTGGCCGATGCACGACGGCCACGACCTCGCCGCCGATCGGGGCGCGCTGCACATGGGCGTCCAGTACCGAAAGGAAAATGCTGATGCGCGGCAACGGCGTTGCGGCAAGGCCGAGTTCGGCCGGCGGCACGGCTTCCTCGATGAGGCAGACGAGCCCGTCGGCAGGAGCGACGATGACGCCGGGGCGGGTGGGCGCCACCCGCGGAGGATGCCGGAAGAACGCGGCATTGGCGGCCGCAGCGGCCAGCCCTGCACCGCGCAGCCATCGATTCCTGCGCCCGAAGGCGGCCACCGCAAGGCTGGCGCCGACGAACGGCAGACCCGCGCGATGCATTGGCGGGATAGAGGTTCGCACCAGCGCCACGAACCGCGCGGGGCCTGATTGGAGGTCGGGGCGTCTGGCCATCGTGCAGCGATTCTACGGGCGGTCAGCCCAGCCCATATGCCGATGCCAGGTCCCACACCTGGATCCGCGACCCGGCGGGCACTTCGATGTCGTCTTCGCCGATCTCCAGCAGGCAATTCGCCGACGCCAGCCAGCGCAGATGATGCGAGGCCGGTGGCCCGTAGCTGGTGACCGCGGCCTCACCCGTTTGGCTGTCGGTGTCGAGCACGCCGCGGCGGAATTGACGCTTGCCGCGCGGCGAGGTGAGGTCTTCGGTCAGCACAGCGGTGCGCCGCGGGCGCTCCGGGTTCGGCAATCCCATCGCATCGCGCAGCGGAGCGCGGATGAACACCTCGAACGACACCAATGCGCTGACCGGGTTGCCAGGCAGGGTGATGATCGGGGTGCCGTTCACGGTGCCCGCGCCCTGCGGCATGCCCGGCTGCATGGCGACCTTGACGAAATCGACCTCGCCACCGAGCGCATCCTTGACGACCTCGTATGCGCCCGCGCTGACGCCGCCGGTGGTGATGATCAGGTCGGCCTGACCGGTGTAGCGGTTCAGGACGTCACGGAACACGTCGACGTCGTCACCGGCCATCGGAGACGCCACGACCTCCGCTCCTGCGTCCCTTACGGCGGCGGCGAGCATCACCGCATTGGATTCGTAGATCTGGCCCGGCCGTAGCGGGGTCCCAGAGGCGACCAACTCCGTGCCCGTCGACATCACCAGGACCCGCTGCCTGGGGATGACCGTCAACTCGCCGAGGCCAAGCGCGGCCGCGAGGCCCAATGCTGCCGGCGTCACGAGCTGACCGGTGCGCAGCACCGTGGTGCCTGCGGTGACATCCTCTCCCGCGCGGCGGATGTGCTGGTTCGGTTTCGCGCTCGAGCGGATGGCGACGGTGTCGGTTGCGCCGTCGGTCGCCTCGACGGGAATCACCGCCGTCGCGCCAGTCGGGAGCGGGGCGCCCGTCATAATGCGGTGTGCCGTACCGGGTTTGAGCGTGAGGGGGTCGGTGCGGCCTGCCGGGATGTCCTCGGCGACTGGAAGCAGCACGGGCTGCTCCGAGGTTGCGGTGGCGATGTCGTCGGCGACGACGGCGTATCCGTCCATCGCCGAGTTGTCGAAGCCCGGCAGTGACAGCGGGGCGACTACATCCTCGGCCAGCACGAGACCCAGAGTGTCGGCGAGCGGGAGGGTCAGCGGCGCGCGGCGGGTGATCAGTCCCGCGACGACTGTTTGGTGTTCCTCGACGGAGCGCATCAGAGGGGATACGTGACGCCGGTGAGCTCCTCGGAGAGGGTCCACAGCCGGCGCTGGATGTCTTCGTTGTGCGATTGTGCGCTGGAGGCAACGACTTTCGGATTTCCCCTGGTTTCTCCGAGACCGTCGGGACCGTAGTACTGGCCGCCTTGTGCGCCGGCGTCGGTGGCCGCGCGGAGGGTCGGCAGCGCGCCCATGTCGGCCGGCTGCGTGAAGGGCTTCCAGACGAAATCCGGGATAACGCCCGGCAGGTGCCGCATGAGTTCGGTATCCGAGAATCCCGGGTGTGCGGCGAGTGCGACCGTCGGTGCGCCGTTGGTCTTCAGCCGTCGCTGCAGATCGTAGGTGAACAGCAGATTGGCGAGTTTGGATTGTCCGTACGCCTCGACCCGGTTGTACTTGCGCTCGAATTGCGGGTCCTCGAAATGGATTCGGGCCAGGATCCGGTGGCCGACGCTGCTCACCGCGACTACTCGCGATCCGTCGACGGGCAGGATGTTGTCGAGCAGCAGACCCGTTAACGCGAAGTGGCCGAGATGGTTGGTGCCGAACTGCATCTCGAAGCCGTCCTTGGTGGTCTCACGGGACGGCACGTACATCACGCCTGCGTTGTTGATGAGCAGGTCGATGCGCGGGTAGGTGGCGCGCAGCTCGTCGGCGGCCTTGCGGACGCTGTCCAATGAGGTCAGGTCCAGCTCTTGTAATTCGACCGTCGCGGTTGGGCTCGCCTTCTTGATGCGGTCGGCGGCTTGGGCGCCCTTGTCGAGGTTGCGCACCGCGAGCACGACGCGTGCACCTTTGTCGGCGAGGACAGCTGCGGTGTCGTATCCCAGTCCGGAGTTGGCACCCGTGACGATGGCGACCCGGCCGGACTGGTCGGGCACGTCGGCCGCGGTCCATTTGGCAGTCATGCGTTCAACATACTCAGGGCGTAGAACCGCACCGGTTCCTTAGGGTGGACGGTGAAGAGGAGGTTCCATGGTCAAATGGATCATCGGCTCGGTGGTCGGTGTCATCGTTGCGGTGCCGGCACTGGTGCTGATCGGAATGCGCTGGAAGGTGTCGCCGGTGCTCACCGCCGTCCGGCGTTTCAACCGCACGGTGACCAATCCTGGCGTGTTGCGAAACGCCGGATCCCCTGGTGATCAGAATGCGGTGATCGAACACGTCGGACGCACGTCGGGACGGCCATACCGGACGCCCGTGACCGTGATTCCCGCCAAGTCTGGTTTTTTGATCGCGCTGCCCTATGGCACAAAGGCCGATTGGCTGCGCAACGTGCTCGCGGCCGGGTCGGCCACCATCGTCGCCGATGGGGAACAACTCGACGTCAACGCGCCGCGAATCGTCGCCACCGCCGATGTCGCCGACCTCCTCCCGGCTTCGACGCGGCGGACCCTGCGGGTGTTCGGGGTCGGCGAATGCCTGCATCTGGAGAAGGTGTCGACGCCGGCGTGACCAGCCTGACCGATCCCGCGCACCCGCCGAGCCGAAAGGCGCCGATGGTGTGGGCGATCGGTGCCGCGATCCCGTGGGTCGTGCTGGTGATCGGTCAGCTGGTGTGGTTCGTGTTCGACGGTCGCTGGTGGTGGCTGCACGGGCTTGCCGCGGCGGCCACTGTGGTGGGCATCGTGGTGTTCGTCGTCGTGGTGCCGCTGTGGCGATACCGCGTGCACCGCTGGGAGATCGGCACGCAGGCGGTGTATACCCGGACGGGTTGGCTGGTGCAGGAACGCCGCATCGCGCCGATCTCGCGCGTGCAGACCGTCGACACGTACCGCGGTCCGCTCGACCGAATATTCGGGCTGGCCAATATCACCGTGACGACGGCGTCGTCGGCGGGCGCGGTGCGCATCGTTGCGCTGGATTCGGACGTGGCCGACCGAGTCGTCGCGCAGCTCACCGACATTGCCGCGCTCGGGGCCGAGGACGCGACGTGACGATCGCGCCCGACGCCGTGTGGCAACGGCTCAGCGCGCGCATGCTGCTGGTGCATCCGGTGCACGAGGTGCTGCGGCAGATCCCGGTGCTGATCGGATCGGTGGTGCTGGGTTCGGCGACGGGCAACCCGATGTGGGCGGTGGGTGTGCTGGTGTTGACGGTCGGCTACGGCATCGCGCGGTGGTTCACCACGAC
The DNA here is from genome assembly GCA_963711755.1 of uncultured Actinomycetota bacterium. Classification (GTDB taxonomy): domain Bacteria; phylum Actinomycetota; class Actinomycetes; order Mycobacteriales; family Mycobacteriaceae; genus Mycobacterium. The sequence continues at coordinate 55,351 of CAVQFK010000021.1, read as the reverse complement.
GTACCGCATCGAACCCGACGAGGTGCAGCTACGGGCCGGTGTGTTGCAGCGCAAGGTTCTCTCGGTGCCGCGCAACAGGATTCGTTCGGTCTCTACCGATGCCAGGCTGCTGCACCGGCTGCTCGGGTTGACGGTGCTGCGGCTGAGTACCGGGCAGGAGGCCAAGGGTGACGCCGCGTTCGCACTCGACGCGGTGCAGGCCGAACAGGTGCCGCGGCTGCGGGCCATCCTGCTGGCCGACTCGCTGGCGGTCTCCGAGGAGGGCGCCGACGCGCCGGTCGGCAGGGAGCTGGCGCGCTGGCAGCCGTCGTGGCTTCGTTACAGCCCGCTGAGCTTCACCGGCCTTGCGATGATTCTTGCCGCGTTCGGACTTGTTTATCAGGTGGGAGCCGGTGCGGCGCTGAGTGATTCGCAGCTGGCGCAGTCGGGTATCGATGCGGCCGAGCGGCTCGGTGTCGTGGTGAGCGTGGTGATCGCCGTGGTGGTGGTGCTGCTCGCATCGGTGGTGTTGTCGGTCATGCGGTCGCTGCTGACGTACGGGAACCTGGTGCTGCGGCGCGATGCCGATGTGCTGCACCTGGAACATGGGCTGCTGCGAGCGCGGGAGCACACCTTCGATATGCGCAGGCTCCGCGGCGGCACACTGCGGGAGCCGTTGTTGGTTCGGCTCTTTGGTGGCGCCCGGCTGGACGCGGTGATGACCGGTGTCGACGGGGCGGGCGAAGCGTCACTGTTGCTCCCGCCGTGCCCGAGGGCGACGGCCCGGACGGTGCTGTCCGAGTTGATCGCCAGGCCGGACGCGGTGACCGGTCCGCTGCGCGCGCATGGTCCTGCGGCGACCCGTCGGCGCTGGACGCGGGGGTTGGTACTGCCGGCGGTGCTCGTGGTGGTGCTGCTGGCGCTGGCGTTCACCGTCTCGGTGCCGCTGTGGGTGTGGCCGGTGTGGGCGGTGCTGACGGTGTGCTGCGTGCTGCTGGCCGCCGACCGGTCGCGGTCGCTCGGCCATCGGGTGGGCGATGGCTGGCTGGTCGCAAGGGCGGGCAGCGTCGAGCGTCGCCGTGACTGCATCGCCGCGCCGGGCATCATCGCCTGGACGGTGCGCCAGACACTGTTTCAGCGACGGGCGGGGGTGGCGACGCTGATCGCGGCCACCGCCGCAGGGGTGAAGCGCTATCAGGTCATCGACGTTCCGGCCGAGCTGGCGTGGACGATTGCGGCGACCGCATCGCCATGGGTGGCACAGACCGAGTGGGCAAGTCAATAGCGGGGCCCGACTTGCGCGCAGTCGGCCGCCGTTTAATGTCGGCGCATGGCTATCGGTGGGGTGCTGTTCGACATCGATGGCGTCTTGGTGACCTCGTGGAAGCCGATTGCCGGGGCATCGGAGACATTGCGGACGTTGGCCGCCAATCAGATTGCGTGCTCGTACCTGACGAACACCACCACCCGCACCCGCGTGCAGATCGCCGACCTGCTCACCGAGGCCGGCATGGCAGTGCGGCCGGACGAGGTCATCACCGCGGCGGTGCTGACCGCAGACTACGTCCGCGACCGCTACCCGGGTGCCCGATGTTTCCTGGTCAACAGCGGCCAGATCGCCGAGGACATGCCCGGCATCGACATCGTTTACTCGTCCTCGTGCACCGGTCCTACGGCGCCGGAGACCCCCGATGTGGTGTTGCTCGGCGGCGCGGGTCCGGAGTACAGCCACCTGACATTGTCCTGGGTCTACGACTGGATGGCGCGGGGTGTGCCGGTCGTCGCCATGCACCGCAGCACTGCATGGACCACCACCGACGGGCTGCGTGTGGATACCGGCATGTACTTGATCGGGATGGAGGAGACCTCGGGCCGCAAGGCCACGGCCGTTGGGAAGCCCGCCCCTGCGGGTTTTCTTGCCGCCGCGAGCCGGCTGGGCGTCGAGCCCGACGAGATGTACATGATCGGTGACGATCTCAACAACGACGTGCTGGCGGCTCAGGTGGTCGGGATGGTCGGCGTGCTGGTCCGGACGGGCAAGTTCCGCCAGGACACGCTGGATCGTTGGGCTGCAGACGAATTCGCGATGCAACCGAATCACGTGATCGACTCGGTGGCGGACCTGCCGGAGCTGCTGGGGCTGTGAGCGATTAGTTCTGGTGCCGCCCGCGGTCTGTACTCGCATGACCGAAGAAACCATGAGGGTCGCCACGACGATCCATGCGTCCGCCCAGAAGGTGTTCGACATCTTGGCAGATCCGTCCACGCATCAGGCCATCGATGGGACTGGCTGGGTCCGGCAACCGCTTGAGGGCAAGCGGCTCACTGAGAAGGGGCAGGTCTTCCGGATGGCCATGTACTTCAACAACCCCAACTACCCCGACGACAAGAACTACGAGGTGGCCAACCGCGTCGAGGTGTTCGACCCGCCGCACGCTATTGCGTGGTTGCCCGGCCAAGGTGCCGATGACGCCCACCTCGACTTCGGCGGATGGTTCTGGCGCTACGACCTCGAGCCGACCGGGCCGGATCAAACGGCGGTCACGCTGTCCTACGACTGGTCGAAGGTGCCGCCGCACATCCGGCAGGAGATTTCATTCCCGCCGTTCGACCAGCAGCATCTGGACAACTCGCTGAAGCATCTGGCTGAGCTGGCAGAGCACACCAAGTGACTGAGGAACGTATATCGGCGAGGTTCACCGTCAAAGCGCCTGCTGAGGCGGTTTTCGACGTGCTGGCCGACCCGTCGACGCATCCCGCCATCGACGGCACGGGATGGGTGCGTGGGCCTGTCGACGCCACGCCCCTGGCCGGGTCCGGGCAGATCTTCCGGGTGGCGATGTACCACGACGGTCACCCGAACAAGGACTACGAAATGACGAATCGGGTCGTGGTGTTCGACCGACCACGAGCCATCGCGTGGCAGCCCGGAGCGGAGCCCAAGCACATCCCTGGTCACCCAGATCCCGACGACGGCACCGTCGAGTTTGGCGGGTGGGAGTGGCGCTACGACCTCGAACCCGTCGGCGCCGACCAAACCGAGGTCACGCTGACCTACGACTGGTCGCAAGTGCCGCCGGACAATCGCGACATCGAGTTCCCGCCGTTCGACCCCGAGCACCTCGACAACTCGCTGAAGAATCTGGCGGAGCTCGCCGAGCGGGCTTAAAGCCGGCGCGTCTCCAGCCGCACTTCGACAGCCGCACCGCCCTGGGCATTAACGAAATACGCTGCGGCGCCGTCACGTTCGGTGACTGCCTCGACGAAATCCGTGCCGCGGTACAGCACTCCGGCGCCGTCATCGGTGGCGTATCCCGACAGGAGGGTGCCGTCTGCGATGAGGCGCTGAAACAGTGGCCGCCGTTGTTCCTCGGAGTCGTAGTGCACGCCGTTGGCGAACGGCACGAGGGCCAACCCGTCGGTGACCGGTCGAAGATCGGGCCCGAACGAGTCTGTGGTTCCGCCGGTGTGCCAGCAGATGGAGCCCGCGGATACTCCCGTCAGCACAACGCCCGCCTGCCACGCGGTCCGCATCGCATCCTCGACGCCGTGCAGCCGCCACATGGCCAATAGTCCTGCGACGCTGCCGCCGCCCACCCAGACCACGTCCTGGTCGAGCAGCAGCGCTGGAATGTCGTCGACGTTGGGCATCGGGAACAGTGCGAGATGCGATGCGGTGAAACCGCGCAGTTGCGCTGCGTCGTAGAGATTGCGCAGCGCGGCGGAATTGTCACCCTGCGCGGTTGCGACGAAGCAGACCCGCGGCGCGCGTCCGGTTATCCCTGACAACTCGACGGCGTAGTCGGTGAGGGCGCTGAACTCGTAGGCCACCCTGCGGCCCGATTTGATACCGCCACTGGTCGCCAGGATGGTGGGCGCGTCAGCTGGCATCCGCCGAATGTAGCGACTTGGGCGCGCTTGTCCGCGCTCAGCGCCGGAGAGCGCGCCGAAATCACGCCTGCAGCGTGCGCACGGCCTCGATGCGGGCCTTGAGCTGATCGGTGGTCGCCGCCGCGATCGGCGGCCCGCCGCAGAGTCTGCGAAGCTCGTTGTGGATCCAGCCGTGCGACCTTCCGGTGCGGTGGTGCGCGACAGAGACGAGCGCGTTCAGTTGGCTGCGGAGCTCACGCAGCTGCCCGTGCGTTGAAACCCGAGGCACCTCGCCAGTGGCGGTCCGCTTGGTCAGTTGCTCTTCTTGCCTGCGCCGCAACAGGTCTCGCATCTGTTCGGTGTCGAGCAGACCGGGGATGCCGAGATAGTCGGCCTCCTCCTCGCTACCAGCCGGGGTCGCGGTGCCGAACGAGGAGCCGTCGAAGATCACTTGATCCAGTTCGGCGTCCGCACCAAGCGATTCGAAGCCGTTGTCCATTTCACCGGGTTCGGATTTGCGTCGCTCGACGAACTCGTCGTCATCCTGAGATTCCCTGTGCGGCTTGCCAAGTACGTGATTGCGCTGGGTCTCCATCTCACTGGCCAGCATCAGCAGGTTGGGCACCGACGGCAGGAAGATGCTCGCCGTTTCGCCCGGCCTGCGCGACCGGACGAACCGGCCTATCGCCTGTGCGAAGAACAGCGGCGTCGACGCGCTGGTCGCATACACCCCGACGGTCAGCCGTGGCACGTCGACACCCTCGGACACCATCCGCACCGCGACCAGCCAGCGGCTGGTGCCGGCCGAGAACTCGCTGATGCGATCCGAGGAACCGGGGTCGTCGGAGAGCACCACCGTTGGCGCCTCGCCGGTGATCTTGGTCAGCAGCTCCGCGTACGCACGGGCGGTCGTCTGATCGGACGCGATGATCATGCCGCCCGCATCGGGGACATGTTGGCGCTTCTGTTGTAGCCGGGTGTCGGCGGCCGCGATGACCGCAGGCATCCATTCGCCGGCCGGGTTCAACGCAGTGCGCCACGCGCGGGCGGTCTGTTCGGCGTTCAGCGGTTCGCCGAGGCGTGCCGCGTGCTCCTCGCCCGCGCTGTCCCGCCACCGCGCCTCACCCGAATACGCCAGGAACACCACGGGCCGGACCACGCCGTCGGCGAGGGCCTCCGCGTAGCCGTAGACGTGATCGGCCTGCGACCGCAGCACGCCGTCGCGGTCGGGTTCGTAGTTGATGAACGGGATCGGGCTGTCGTCGCTGCGGAACGGGGTACCGGTGAGCGCCAGCCGCCGGGTGGCGTCGCCGTAGGCCTCGCGCATGGCCTCGCCCCAACTCTTCGCGTCGCCGCCGTGGTGGATCTCGTCGAACACGACGAGCGTGCGGTGGTTCTCGGTGCGCACGCGGTGCCGGGTCGGGTGGCTGGCAACCTGTGCGTAGGTGACCACGACGCCGTGGTACTCCGACGAGGTCTGCGCCGATGAGTTGGAGAACTTCGGATCGAGCGCGATGCCGACGCTTGCGGCGGCCAGCGCCCACTGGATCTTGAGGTGTTCGGTGGGTACGACGACGGTGATCTGGTCGACGGTCCTGTCGGCCAGCAGCTCGCCGGCGACGCGCAGGGCAAACGCCGTCTTACCTGAACCGGGGGTGGCCACGGTGAGAAAGTCGCGTGGTTGGGCGCCAAGATACCGCACCAATGCCCGACGTTGCCAGCCTCGCAAAGCCTGGGTGTCGGGCGCTGCATATGCCCGCACCCAAAGACTCCTCACTGATCGGACAGCAGCCTAGCGCAAGGGATTACGGCCGCGCACGTTTCGGCGTGTCGGCCACCGCGTGTCACTCCAGGAAGAAGTTGTCGTTCTTGATGAACCACTCGCGACGTGCTTCGTCGGTCAGGGTGTGCAGCTGAGTCATGCCCTCGAAGTAGTGCTCACGCGGGGCGCCGGGAGCAAACAGCATCAAGATCGAGGCGGGCTCGTCGGCCTCATTGCGGAAACCGTGCACGCCGCCGGGCGGCACATGCAGGAAGTCGTTCGGGTGTCCGTCGATCCGGTCGGTGCCGTCATAGAGCTTGATCGTTCCGGACTCGGACATGGCGCGGTGGAAGTGCGGGCCCGGTCCGCCGCCCTTCGGCGAGATCTCGATGTGGGTGAGGCGCCCGTAGTCGCCGTTGGTGGCTTGCTGGTTGGCCAAGTAGTGGTACTTCACGAGGCCGAACGAGTCGAAATCCGGAGGCGCCCCACCGTTCTCGGGCGCCCGCCGCAACCAGGCACTGACCTCCGGATCATCTTTGGTATATCGGGCTGGCGGATACGGCGGCACGACTAGTGACATCGCCCGCCAGCCTATCTCGGATTTCTGGTCGCAATCGAAACGATGCCGACGCACCGTTGGGCGCCGCGGGAGGCGCTGTAATTCGCGTCGCCGACCGTATCGCCGAATTCGCCGCAAACTCGCCGCGCAGTGATCATCGGCGTGAAAGGCTATCCCGCATCCTTAGCCAGCGCGGGCCGGGCAGGAGACAACGGGATGGCTATCTTGCACAAGGGGCTAGTACCCGCCGTTGCACTGTCATTGCTCTTTGGAATCGGAACGTTAGCCAGCCCGGTCAGCGCCGCCGAGGAGGCGGTTTTGATCCCGGGAGCTACCGTCTTCAAGCAAATAAACCCGCTGTATCCGATTATCGCCAAAACCTATCCGGTTATCGGGACCAACTTTCACGACGACGACGACCCTCGGCTGGTCGACTACTCGCAGAATGCCCTGGCCGCTGACCACGCCCTCCTGGATGGGGTCGAACAAGCGGGCGCCGCTGTTCGCGAGATCGACGGCAAAGTAGTGGTGATCGGCGAATCGATGGGGAGCATGGTTGCAGCGAGACTCGCGGCGGAGCTGGCCAGCAGGCCCGACCCTCCCTCGACGAACGACATCAGGTTCGTCTTGATCGCTTCACCGGAAGCTGGCATCGCGGAGTACTTCAAGGAGGGCACCTACATTCCGCTGCTGAACTACCGGGTCAGCCGCATTCCGGAATCCCCCTACCCCACCACGATCGTGATCGGTGAGTACGACGGCTGGGCCGATCCGCCTGATCGTCCGTGGAACCTGGTTTCCCTCGCCAACGCGCTGCTGGGCATGGCCTACGTTCATGGCCCAACGATCGCGGCTGCCGATCCCATCGACGTGCCGCCCGAGAACACGACCGTCAACGGCAACGTCACCACCCATCTCGTGCCAACCAAGAATCTCCCGCTCACTCAGCCGCTTCGCGACCTAGGCATCCCCGACGACGTGGTGGACCAGGCCGACCGGATTCTTCGCCCTATCGTCGATGCCGGCTACCGCCGCCACGACCTGCCCGGTGACTCACGACCGTATCTGTCCGACGGGGCGATCCACCGCAACGTGCAGAGTGTGCAGCAGGCCCGGGAACAGAGCGCTGAGGCGAGCGGGGCCGATCAGGAGCCGAGTGAGAACTCCGGACAACAGCGGCTGGCCGGGGGAGATGACCGCCTCGACCAAAGCGACCTGGATGTGCAGGAGCCGAAGAACCACTCGGACGTGCAAGAGTCGGAGAACGACTCAGACGTGCAGCAGCCGGACAGCGATACAGCAGCACGGCAGGCTGGTTCAGGCGATGCCGCGGACGGCGGGGTACGTAACTGACGTCAGCTCCTCAGACACCGTCCATAGCCGGCGCTGCGCTGCGGTGTCGTGCGACGCCGCGCTGGAGGCCACGACCTTCGGGTAGCCACGCTGTTCTGCGAATCCGTCGGGGCCGTAGTACTGCCCGCCGAGCACATCGGGATCGGTGGCCGCGCGAAGGGTTGGCAATGCACCCATCTCGGCGCTCTGGAAGAGCAGGGGTCCGACGGCGTCCGCGATGGAGCGCAGCACGGCCGGGGAGTTGCGCACAAGCTCGGTGTTCGAGCCGCCGGGGTGCGCGGCGACGGCGATGGTGTTGGTGCCTTGCAGGCGGCGCTGGAGTTCGTAGGTGAACATCAGGTTGGCCAGCTTGGACTGCCCGTAGGCACCGACCCGGCTGTAGCCGTTCTCCCACTGCAGGTCGTCGAAGCGAATTCCGCGCCGCGCGAAGCGATGACCCACGCTGCTGACCGTCACCACGCGCGCACCCGGCGCGGCCAACACCCGGTCGAGAAGCAGATTGGTGAACGCGAAGTGGCCCAAATGATTGGTGCCGAACTGCAATTCGAAGCCGTCCTTGGTCGTCGACTTCGGCGTGAACATCACACCCGCGTTGTTGATCAGCAGGTCGATGCTGTCGTACTTGGACCGCAGTTCATCGGCGGCGCTGCGGATCGACTCCAGCGACGTCAAGTCGAGTTCCTGTACGGCCACGTTGACGCCAGGGTTGGTCCTGGTGATGAGGTCCGCGGCGGCCTTGCCCTTCTCGAGGTTGCGCACGGCGAGCACGACGTCTGCGCCCTTCGCCGCGAGCGCGGAAGCGGTCTCGTAGCCGAGTCCGGTGTTGGCGCCGGTGATGACGGCGGTACGGCCGGTCTGGTCGGTAATGTCAGCGGTTGTCCACTTGGACATGTCGGTCTCCTGGTTAGAATGGCTAAACGGAGCGTGCGCCCCGGTTGATTACGAATATACGGAACGCACGCCCCGCTTGGTCAATTCCCGAGGTGATGTGACGTGGATCAAACCGAACGGCCCCTTCGCGCCGACGCGGCCCGAAACCGTGCGCGCGTACTGGAGGCTGCCCTGGAGGCCTTCGCCGCCAAAGGGTTGTCGGTACCCATCGACGACATCGCGCGGCTTGCGGGAGTCGGAGCCGGAACGGTCTATCGGCATTTCCCCGCCAAGGAAGACCTGGTCCTGGCGGTGATCGCCGACCAGATGCAGCGCATCATCGAGGGGGGATATGCGCTGCTCGAAGCGGGCGAGCCGGGTGAGGCGCTGTTCACCTTCCTGCGCGCGGCCGTGGAGTGGAGCGCCACCAACCGCGGTCTCGTCGACACGCTGGCGGCCTCAGACGTCGAGGTCAAGCCCGAGGCGCAGTTCCTGGAGCTCCTTGGCGAGTTGCTGAGCGCGGCCCACGAAGCTGGCACCGTGCGCAAGGACGTCGGGGTGGCCGACGTGAAGGCACTCATGGTCGGACTGCAAGCGATGCAGAGTTACAACGACGACGCGACCGAACGGCTGACAGAAGTGGTCTTGGACGGCCTGCGCCCAAGGTAGGCGACCTTGCACTCACCATGGTCGAGTGCTAGAAATGCAGTTGGCACTCGCGACCGGTGAGTGCTAGGTCGGGACGGTGAGGCAGGGGCCGCACGCGCGGAGCACATCCCCAGCCGTCCGTCGCGGGCACTGCACCCGACCAACAAGACGTGCATCCCCAAATCCGGAGGAAACACTTCGCAATGGCCAAGACAATTGCGTATGACGAAGAGGCCCGTCGGGGCCTCGAGCGGGGCCTTAACGCCCTCGCCGACGCCGTAAAGGTGACGCTGGGGCCCAAGGGCCGCAACGTCGTCCTTGAGAAGAAGTGGGGCGCCCCCACGATCACCAACGATGGCGTGTCCATCGCCAAGGAGATCGAGCTGGAGGACCCGTACGAGAAGATCGGCGCTGAGCTGGTCAAGGAAGTTGCCAAGAAGACCGACGACGTCGCTGGCGACGGCACCACCACCGCCACCGTGCTGGCTCAGGCGCTCGTTCGCGAGGGCCTGCGCAACGTCGCGGCCGGCGCGAACCCGCTCGGCCTCAAGCGCGGCATCGAGAAGGCCGTCGAGAAGATCACCGAGACGCTGCTGAAGTCGGCCAAGGAGGTCGAGACCAAGGAGCAGATCGCTGCCACCGCGGCCATCTCCGCGGGCGACGTCCAGATCGGCGAGCTGATCGCCGAGGCCATGGACAAGGTCGGCAACGAGGGTGTCATCACCGTCGAGGAGTCGAACACCTTCGGCCTGCAGCTGGAGCTCACCGAGGGTATGCGCTTCGACAAGGGCTACATCTCGGGTTACTTCGTCACCGACGCCGAGCGTCAGGAAGCGGTCCTCGAGGATCCGTACATCCTGCTCGTCTCGTCGAAGGTGTCGACGGTCAAGGATCTGCTTCCGCTGCTGGAGAAGGTCATCCAGTCCGGCAAGCCGCTGCTGATCATCGCCGAGGACGTCGAGGGCGAGGCCCTGTCCACCCTGGTGGTCAACAAGATCCGTGGCACCTTCAAGTCGGTGGCCGTCAAGGCTCCTGGCTTCGGTGACCGCCGCAAGGCCATGCTGCAGGACATCGCGATCCTGACCGGTGGCCAGGTCATCAGCGAAGAGGTCGGGCTGTCCCTCGAGACCGCCGACGTCTCGCTGCTGGGCCAGGCGCGCAAGATCGTCGTCACCAAGGACGAGACCACCGTCATCGAGGGTGCCGGCGACGCCGACGCCATCCAGGGACGCGTTGCTCAGATCCGTGCCGAGATCGAGAACAGCGACTCCGACTACGACCGCGAGAAGCTGCAGGAGCGCCTGGCCAAGCTGGCCGGCGGTGTTGCGGTGATCAAGGCCGGAGCTGCCACCGAGGTGGAGCTCAAGGAGCGCAAGCACCGCATCGAGGACGCCGTTCGCAACGCGAAGGCGGCCGTCGAGGAGGGCATCGTCGCCGGTGGTGGCGTGGCCCTGCTGCAGTCGGCTCCTGCGCTGGACGAGCTGAACCTCACCGGTGACGAGGCGACGGGCGCGAACATCGTCCGCGTCGCTCTGTCCGCACCGCTGAAGCAGATCGCCTTCAACGGTGGGCTCGAGCCCGGCGTTGTCGCCGAGAAGGTCACCAACTCGCCCGCCGGCACCGGCCTCAACGCCGCCACCGGTGAGTACGAGGACCTGCTCAAGGCTGGCGTGGCGGACCCGGTCAAGGTGACGCGTTCGGCGCTGCAGAACGCGGCGTCCATCGCGGCGCTGTTCCTGACCACCGAGGCCGTCGTCGCCGACAAGCCGGAGAAGGCGTCCGCACCCGCGGGCGACCCGACCGGTGGCATGGGCGGCATGGACTTCTAAGTCCTTAGCTCTACGGGAAAGCCCGGCTCGCGTTGCGAGCCGGGCTTTTTCGTGCGTCCCATCGCCGAACGTGGATTACCCGCACGCGATTTCGCTCACGGCCGTGACACGAGTCCACGCTCGCCGCGGCATCAGCCTTCCAGCGGCACGCAGTCGTCCTTGCAGCCCGGTTTGGTCGCGTTGCCCGGCAACGCTTTCCGATGCAGCACCGCGCGACTCGGCATGACGGTCAGCGCGTCTCGTTCGGTGCGGCCGGTGCCGTCGATGATCAGTGTGTAACCGCCGGGGTGGCCCGGTGGCCACACCAGCGTGACGTCGCCGTGCTGCGCGAGATTCCGCCGCGTGCTGTTGCCGACCGGTCCGATATCTAGCGCCCCGTCTGACAGCACGGGCTCGACGGCCACGGTGTGCGCGCGGTAGTCGTCACCCACCGTGGTCAGATAGGCGAACGTGAAATCGGCCAGCGCTTCGGCCAATTGGCCGAGATCGACTTTGACGCTCATGCCACGAGGATAGAACCCGGCGCTACTGCAGGCAGCGAGCAATGCCGGTACAGATTCAGGACCTGGTCCGCTACAGATCTGTGACTAGAGAGCCCATGTCCTCTCGATCGAGCATTGGCCTCACGCGAAAACTCGACACGAAGGAGATCGACATGGCTAAATCCCGGAATTCTGTCGCGGCAACCACACTGGTAGCTGTCGGTGCAATCGTCACTGGCGTGCTCAGCGCCGCATCACCAGCCAATGCCAATGCTGACAACTACGTCGCCCTTGCCTACTCATTCAGAAGTGACGTCGCCGGCATGGCGAAAAGCGCGGACGCCGAACAGGCTCGAATCGCTGCACTGAAGAACTGCCAAGACAATGGCGGCAACCACTGCGTCTGGTTCGGCACATTTGCGAACGAATGCGCCGCACTGGCCATCCTTGGAGCACAAGAGTGGTCCACCGCGACCGGCCCTGAACTCCGCATAGCCCGGAACAACGCCCTACAGCAGAACTCTGGCAGTCGCATCGCTACGTCAGGTTGCGCAGGCTCCATTACCCACGGGACCATCCCCGTCCCCACTCACACACTGGTCCCCACACCGCAGTAACACCTGCCACAGTGGTTGGTAAGTACAACGACGAGCGGCCAGTTATGTCACGCGAATTCGCTTGCAGCGTGCATTAAGTGGCCACTCGACGAGGTCAGACCGGGGCGGGTTGGCGGCCGCGGACCAGCTTGCCCGGCCTCGCCGAGGTGGGCACACCGTCCTCGGCGATCACCTCGCCGGACACGATCGTCGCTACGTAGCCGTCGGCGGTCTGATCGAGCCGGCGGCCACCGGCGGGCAGGTCATGCGCGATCACCGGCCGGTGCAATTGCATTGCGGCGTGGTCGATTACGTTGAGGTCGGCCTTATAGCCCACAGCGATGCGGCCGCGGTCGGCCAGCCCGGCCACCCGCGCAGGCACCGACGTCAGCTGACGAATCGCCTCCGCCACGCTGAGCCTGCCGTGCGCCCGGTCGCGCGCCCAATGCGCCAGCAGGAACGTCGGATAGCTTGCGTCGCAGATCATTCCATAATGTGCGCCGCCATCACCGAGGCCGAGCACGACGTCGTCGCGACGCATCAGGTCACCGACGGTGTCCAGGGAGCTGTTCTCGAAGTTGGCCATCGCGCCGAGCAGGATCGCGTGGCCTTCGTCGTCGAGCAGTCGGTCGTAGGCCTCCTCCATCGGCGAAACGCCACGGGCCTTGGCGCGGGCCAGGATGCTGTTCGAGCGGTCCGGCTCGTAGTCGGGGCGCTCATCGAGCGGGAAGATCCACTCCCAGGCCTGGGCCATGTAGACCAACGGATTGGCAGGCGTCGATCCCGGGCGATCAGCCAGGATGCGCGCGCGCACTTCGGGTTTGCGCATCTGGGCCACCCGCTCGGCAAGTGGCAGGTGCGCGATCTGCTGATAACTCGGATAGAGCACGAACGGGTTCGCGCTCAGTTCCAGGCCGATCATCAGCCCGATCGGCCGGGGAAACACCTGCGCGGTGAAATCCGCCCCAGCACCATTTGCCTTCTCGACCATGGTGATCGCGTCCTGCCACAGCGGGTCGCCCGCGTTCAGGATCAGAAGTGTGAAGGTCACCGGCAGCCCGGTATCGGTCGCGGCGTCGAACACCTCTTGCAACACCGGCTGAAACCCGCCGGCAGGGATGTCGGGCACGAACTGGATCAGGCCTCCGCCGCCGTCGGCGACGCCGCGCGCGATCTCGCGGATCTCGTTCGAACCGGCGTCGTAGCTTGGGATCTGCTGGCCGGCCTCGGTGCGGTGGGTGGCCAGCCGCGACGACGCAAAGCCCAGCGCACCAACCTCGATCGCCTCCCGCGCCAGCGTCCGCATCCTCGCCAGATCCTCGTCGGTGGCGGGTTCGCGGTCGGCGCCGCGTTGGCCCATCACGTACACCCGCAGCGGCGAATGCGGAAGGTACGCAGCCACGTCAATGTCCCTGTGTCCCGCCTCTAGCGCGTCCAGATACTCCGGGAACGTCTCCCAGTCCCACGGCAGCCCGTCGACCATCACCACGCCGGGGATGTCCTCGACGCCGGCCATCACGTCGACAAGCACGTCGTGATCCGCGGCGCGACAGGGTGCGAATCCGACGCCACAGTTGCCCATCACCGCGGTCGTGACGCCATGCGCCGACGAGGGGGTCATGCGGTCCGACCAGATCGCCTGTCCGTCGTAGTGAGTGTGCAGGTCGACGAAGCCGGGCGTGACCAGCAGGCCGGTCGCGTCGATCTCGCGCACGCCGTCGACGTCGACCGCGCCGACGGCGGCGATCAAGCCGCCCGATATCGCGACATCTCCGACGAAGGGCTCGCCGCCCAGGCCGTCGACGACAGTGCCGTTGCGGACGACGAGGTCATATGTCATAGCCCGAATGTACGGTGAGCCCGTGATTGATCACTTCGGAATCAACTGCGCCGATTGGGACAAGTCAAAGGCCTTTTACGACAAGGTCCTCGGCATTCTCGGTTACTCCAGGCAGCTGGACTACCAGGTGGCCATCGGATACGGCAAGGATGGCAAGCCGGATTTCTGGATCGCCGACATGAGTGCCGGCGAGGCGGCAGGGCCCAACCGGGAGACCCATTTCGCGTTCAACGCCGCAGACCCCGATGCCGTGCAGGCGTTCTACGACGCGGCACTGCAGACGGGTGCGGAGTCACTGCACGCGCCGCGGCTCTGGCCCGAGTATCACCCCGGCTATTTCGGGGCGTTCGTGCGTGATCCCGACGGCAACAACGTCGAGGCCGTCTTCCACGGACCGCCGCCGCAGGGCTGACTCAGACGCCGAGCCGTTCGGCGTAGACGTCGCGCAGCGACTCCCAGTCACGCTGTGCGGCATCCGGGCCGACCAAACGCCCCGACGGGGTGCCTGCCAACGCGGTGTCGAGCACGTCGAGGCAGATGTGCCAGCCGGCCGCGTTCATTGCGGTGTGGTCCCGCTCGCGCATGGTCTGCTCGAGTGTGAGCCGGCAGCCGGAATCCGTCGGCTCGAGACGCCACCGCACGACGTCGTCGCCCCACCTGTGCACCAATTCCCGTGGCGGTTCGACGCTGAGGACCTCGCCGGTCACCGGATCGTCGCCAGGGTTCTCCCGGACCTGACGTGGCCCGACGGAATCGAAGGCGCGGTCAGGGATCACTGGCGACCACTGCTGCAGCCGGTCAGGATCGATGAGCCACGGCCACACCTTCTCGGGCGGATGCGCGAAGTCGCGCTCGAGTGTCAAAACCCAAGCGCCGTCCCGGTTTTCCAGCGTGCCTTCGAGCGGATGCGTCATGACTGCTCCTCGTCGATGAGTCGGGAAAGGTGGTCGAGGCTCGCGGACCACTTGCGGTGATATGGCGTCACCCAGGCCAGCACCGCGGGCAGGGGATCCTCCGCGAGGCGGTAGACGCGCCGCTTGCCCTCGATTTGCACGTCCACGGTGCCCGCATCGCGCAGCACTCCGAGATGCTTGGACGCCAACGGCTGCGAAATGCCAAGGCGTTCAACAAGAGTGCCGACATCAGTCGGGCCGTCGCGCAGCGTGTCGAGGATTCGGCGACGGGTCGGGTCGGCGATCACCGCGAATGCGTCCACCGGTTCATATCACCATTAGTTCATATAACTGTCAAGACATGTCACAGCTCCGGGGTAGCGTCGAGCCCTATGTCTGACTCTGATCTGGCGGCGGTCCGGGAACTGCTGCGCGACTCGTTCACCCGGCTGATCGAACATGTCGAGGAGCTCACCGACGGGCTGACCGACGAGGTCGCGTTCTTCCGGCCGACGGGGTCGGCCAACAGCATCGCCTGGTTGATCTGGCACAGCGCCCGTCAGCACGACCTTCAACTCTGTGACATCGCGGGCACCGAGCAGGTCTGGTTCCGGGACGGCTGGGTGGACCGCTTCGGACTCGACTTGCCGCGCGACGCCATGGGCTTCGGTCACGGCCCCGACGAGGTCGACAAGGTACGCGCGTCCGCCGACCTGCTCGCGGGTTATTACCACGCGGTGCACAAGATGACGCTGGAGTACATCGCCTCGGTGACGGCCGACGAATTGAGCCGCGTGGTCGACACGCGCTGGCATCCGCCGGTGACTGCCGGGGCACGCATCGTCAGCATCATCGACGACAGCGCGCAGCATCTTGGCCAGGCCGCCTACGTGCGGGGCATCGCCTGAGCCGCGTCGTCCGCCTGTGGCCGCCGATCGCGGTGACGGCGATGGTGCTGCTGGGCTTGGCGGTCGGAAAGCGCTCCACACCAGTCGATGACTGGTTCCTGCGGCATCGCCAAAGCCACGCCCAGTGGCTGCTGTTCTTCACCGATCCCTGGGTGCTCGCGCCCGTGCTGATGGGTGCGGTGGTCCTTGCGCTGTACCGGCGGCGGTGGCGGCTGGCGGTGGTTGCCGCGACATTTCCCCCCGCCGCCTACGTGCTCGTGCAACTGCTCAAGCGACTGTTCCGCCGCGAGAAGGGCGGCGCCTTGGCGTATCCGAGTGGTCACACCACAGTGATGGTCGTCGTGCTGGGAATGGTGGTGCTGGCGGCAGGTGCGGCGCTGTGGGCGGTGCTCATCGCGGTGGCGAGCGTGCTGCTCGGCATGATCGGGCAGGCCGTCACCTACCACTACTTCACCGACACCGTCGGTGCGCTGCTGCTCGGCACGGCGCTCGTGTGCGTCGCCGCGCAGATCGCCGGACTTGACAGGTGTCAACCCCGGGTGCGATCTGCATCACAGCGAGGGCTAGCATGACCCCATGACAGCAACGCCCGAAGTTGACCTGCCAGACGTCAGCACCATCCTCAACCCGGCGACCGGCGCGGTCGCGGGTCAGGTGCGGTGGACCAACCCCGCAGACGTAGCCCGTATCACGGGCGGGCTGAGGCAGGCGCAGGTCCAGTGGGAAGCGCGCGGCGCCAAAGGGCGGGCCAAGGTGCTTGCCCGCTACGCGGTCTGGATGGGCGAGCATCGCGACGAGATCGAGGCGCTGCTGATCAAGGAGACCGGCAAGTCGGCGACGGACGCCGCCCAGGAAGTGCCGCTGCTGATCATGATCGCGTCCTACTACATCAAGACGATGGAGAAGGCGCTGGCGCCGGAGACGCGGCCGGCGTCGTTGCCCTTCCTGGCGATCAAGAAGGTCGAGGTGCACTACCGGCCCCGCGCTGTCGTCGGCATCATCGCGCCGTGGAATTACCCGGTCGCCAATGCTCTGATGGATGCGATCGGCGCGCTTGCCGCGGGCTGCGCCGTGCTGCTCAAGCCGTCCGAGCGCACACCGTTGACCGCCGAACTGCTGCTGCGGGGCTGGCTGGATTCCGGTGCGCCCGAGGTGCTGGCGTTGGCCCAGGGCGCCCGCGAGGTGTCCGAGGCCGTCATCGACAACTCCGACTTCATTCAGTTCACCGGCTCGTGCGCGACGGGCGCCAAGGTGATGGAGCGCGCAGCGCGCCGGCTCACCCCGGTCAGCCTCGAACTCGGCGGCAAGGATCCGATGATCGTGCTGGACGACGCCGACATCGACCTGGCCGCGCACGCCGCGGTGTGGGGCGCGTTCTTCAACGCCGGCCAGACCTGCGTGTCGGTGGAGCGGGTCTACGTGCTCGACAGCGTCTACGACCAGTTCGTCGACGCCGTCGTGCGTGACGTGGCGAAGCTGAAGATGGGCGCCGGGGAGGGCTTCGACTTCGGCGCGCTGATCGACGAGAGTCAGGTCGCCGTCACCGAACGGCACGTCAATGCCGCCGTGGCCGCGGGTGCCAAAGCGCTCACCGGCGGCAAGCGCGGGGCAGGCGCAGGCAGCTTCTACGAGCCGACGGTGTTGGTCGACGTCGACCATTCGATGACGTGCATGACGGAGGAGACGTTCGGCCCGACGCTGCCCATCATGAAGGTGGCAAGCGTCGACGAGGCGATCCGGCTGGCCAACGACAGTCCGTACGGCCTGTCCGGCGCGGTGTTCTCCCAGGACATCGAGCGCGCTAAAGCGGTTGCGGTGCAACTGGATTGCGGTGCGGTCAACATCAACGACGTGATCTCGAACCTGATGTGCACGACGGCGCCGATGGGCGGCTGGAAGACCTCGGGCCTTGGCGCGCGGTTCGGCGGCGCCGACGGGTTGCGCAAGTACTGCCGCCAGGAAGCGGTGGTGGCGCCGCGCACCAACGTCGGCGCAGGCGGCAATTACTACAACAACTCACCCAAGGCGCTCAAGCGGATGAACAAGCTGTTGACCCGGATGGCGCTGAGAGGTCCGCGCCGCGCCGCGAAGTAGTCCACCGGCCGTTCACCGTCTTGTCACCTGCGCGTACGCCCGGGTCGATACCTTCTGCCCGTGGTCATGCTTGATGGAGCCGGTCAGTACACCGTTCGAGACGATGACGACGACGACCCGGTGCTGGTTCAGCAGCCCGAGGGTACCGACGTCGATACTTGGCGCGAAAACTATCCGTACGACGAGCGGATGAATCGCACCGACTACGAGCAGCAGAAGCGGCTGCTGCAGATCGAACTGCTGAAGCTGCAGAAGTGGAGCCAGGCCAACGGCCACCGGCATGTCATCGTCTTCGAGGGCCGCGACGCCGCGGGCAAGGGCGGAACCATCAAACGGTTCATGGAGCACCTCAACCCGCGTGGCGCCCGCGTCGTCGCACTGGAGAAACCCACCGACCGCGAGCGCACCCAGTGGTACTTCCAGCGCTACGTCAACCACTTCCCTGCCGCGGGCGAGATCGTGCTGTTCGACCGGTCTTGGTACAACCGTGCCGGAGTCGAGCGGGTGATGGGTTTCTGCAACCCAAAACAGCACGCCGAATTCATCCGGCAGGTGCCGCTGTTCGAGCAGATGCTGGTCAACGACGGCATCAGCCTGACCAAGCTGTGGTTCTCGGTGACCCAGTCCGAGCAGCGGACCCGGTTCACCATTCGCCAGGTGGATCCGGTCCGCCAGTGGAAGCTGTCCCCGACGGACCTGGCCTCCCTCGACAAGTGGGACGACTACACCGCGGCCAAGGAAGACATGTTCGCCTGGACGGACACCGAGACGGCGCCCTGGACCGTGGTCAAGAGCAACGACAAGAAGCGCGCCCGCGTCAACGCGATGCGTCACGTACTGAGTAAGTTCGATTACGACAACAAGGACCGTGAGGTGGTCGGTAGGCCGGACCCCCTCATCGTGGGACGCGCCCTGGCCGACTGAGCTGCGCGTCCCTCTCGTGAAGGAGGACGCGCGTGCGGTTCGTGGCGACCATGTTTCTGTGGCTTGTCACGACCGTCGCGCTGGCAGTTGCGGTGCCCACGATGTGGGCGGAGCGCAACGTGATCAGCGAGGACGGTTATGCCGCGCTGGCGGCGTCGGCGGCAACGGACCCGCAGCTGCAAAGTGCGATGGCAGCCGAGTTGACCACGCAGATAACGGCTCTGGGCGCCGAGAACGGCTACAGCCTCAACAGCGATCTCGTTCGCGGGGTTGCCGTGGCGTACACGGCCAACTCGGGATTCCCCGGTCAGTTCGCTGCGGCCAACCGCATCGCGCATCGCTGGATGTTCACCAATTCGGTTCAGCGCGAAGAGGGTTTCGACGGGCGGTGGCTGATCGACATCGCTCCGATGCTCAACGACCCGTCGCTCAAGGCGACCCTTGGCAATCTCGATCTCGAGGTGCCGCAGACGTTGACGGTTCCGATCACGGTTCCCGAGGCAACGGGACTACAACCAGGGAAGCTGCGTCCGCTGTCCACATGGGGTCCGTGGGTCAGCGTCGGTACGACGATTCTGGCTGGTGTCTTCGCGTTGTTCACCCTGGCTTCGGCGCGGGCGCGCGGGAAAGCGCTGGCCGCACTGGGTGTTTCGGCCCTATTGGTGGGCGCCGCGGGCTGGGCGGGGTTGGAGGTTGCGCGCCGCCACGTCAACGACGCGCTGAACCGCACGACGGGCAACATCAGGCAGGTTGCTGACGTGATGGTCAACCACGCCGAGGACAGCCTGCACGAATGGCTGAACCTGACGTTGGCCGCGGGCGGCGTGCTCGTGGTGTTCGGCGTGCTCGCGGCGATGCTGGGCGGGTTGCGGCGCAGGGACTAGCTTTCACGCTTTAGACCGGCCACTGTTCGCGTCGGTACGCCGCGTCGAAGAACATCCACTCGTAGCGCGCAGTGGTCGCGAAGTGGGCGCGCGCGGAGGTCTCCTCGGCCGCGGTCAGCGTCGGCCCCGTGCGGTCGGCGAGTTCGAGAACCTGCCCGACGGTGGCGGCGAACTCGTCGCCGCCGTAGCTGTCGATCCAGCGTTGGTAGCGCGGATCCGACGAACCTCGCGCCAGCAGTGCGGCGCCGACCTCGGCGTAGATCCAGTAGCACGGCAGCACCGCGGCAAGCCCGTCGGCGAAACTGCCGCCGTAAGTGGTGGCCAGCAGGTAACTGGTGTAGGCCTGGGTGGTCGGGGTCGGTGGCATCGCACTCAATTGGCCGGGGTCCAGGCCTAATTCGGGCAGCAGGGTGGAGTGCAGCGCGAGTTCGACGTCGAACACCTCGGCGGCGTGCCTTGCGAACATCGCGGTGCCTTCCAGGGTGGGCGCCTTGGCGCCGACGATGGCCAGCGCGCGTGCGTAGTCCCGCAGGTAGTGCACGTCCTGCGCGACGTACTGAGCGAACGCGGCTTCGTCGAGGCCGCCGTCGGTGAGTCCGGTCAGAAACGGGTGGGCGAGGATCGCGGCGAAGGTGGATTCGATGTCGGCCCACAGCCTCCTCGACCAGGAGTCGGGGTCCGTTGCGCCGATGGTCGGTTGAATAGTCACGGCTCGATGATGTGCGACGGGTCGGGGCGGCGCTCGGGCGGGCCCTGGCTGTAGTCGCCCCACGGGCCGTCGCGCTTCTCGATCGCGGAGCGCACGCCCTCGTTGGCGGCGGTGTCGATGAACTCAAGCCCGTCGGGGGTGTTGCGCATCAGGCCGTCCAGGATTCCGCCCAGCGTCTGCGTGGATGCCAGGCCCATGTTCTCGTAGGCCTGGTTGACGATGAGCTTCTGCGCCTGCAGTTGCGACAGCGGAATCTTGGCGAGTTTGGCCGCGACCTCTGCGACGCGGGCCTCGAGATTCGCGAACGGCACCGACTCGTTGATGAGTTCTATTGCGGCGGCTTCTTTTCCGGTGAGCGGTTCGCCGGTCAGCGAGTGCCACTTCACCTTGGCAAGGGACAGCCGGTAGAGCCACATGCCGGTGAGGTAGGCGCCCCACATGCGGGCGTACGGCGTGCCGATGACGGCGTCGTCGCTGGCGATGACGATGTCGGCGCACAGGGCGTAATCGCTCGCGCCGCCGACGCACCAGCCGTGCACCTGGGCGATGACGGGTTTGGATGCGCGCCAGATCGCCATGAACTTCTGGGTGGGTCCGGTCTCGCGGGCGCTGACCATCGCGAAGTCCTTGCCGGGATCCCAGCGGCCGTCGGTGTTCATCGCATCGCCCCACGCCTTGAAGCCGCCGCCGAAGTCGTAGCCGCCGGAGAACGCCCGGCCGGCCCCGCGCAGCACGATGACTTTGACGGCCGGATCGCGTTCGGCGAGGCCGATCGCTTTCTCGATCTCATCGGGCATTTCAGGGACGATGGTATTGAGCTGTTCGGGCCGGTTCAGGGTGATCGTGGCGACGGGCGGCTCGGTCTTGTAGAGCAGCGTCTCGAAGTCGGGTGTCGTCGGCATGGGAGCAGGGTACTTCCGCCCAGGAGTCGAAGAACGGCCATGAAACAAGGAGCACGCAAGATGGCAGTTCAAGTTGAGCGCCGCACGATCGACGTGGTTCCGGACAGTGAGCGGCACGGTTCGCCTCGCGATCAGTTCACGCTGTGGTTCGGCGCAAACATGCAGATCACTGCGATCGTGGACGGTGCGCTGGCAGTGGTATTCGGTGCGGACGCGCTGTGGGCGATCATCGGCCTGCTGATTGGCAACATCTGCGGCGGTGTAGTGATGGCACTGCACTCGGCGCAAGGCCCGAAAATGGGCATCCCGCAGATGATTTCCAGCCGTGCCCAATTCGGTGTGTGGGGAGCGTGTCTGCCTTTGGTCCTGGTGGTACTGATGTATTTGGGCTTTGCGGCCACCGGCACAGTGCTTTCGGGTCAGGCGATCAATGAAATCTTCAACGTTGACGCCCCTGCGATCGGCATCGTCATCTTCGGCGCACTCACACTGATCGTCGCCATCATCGGGTACCGGATGATCCACCTGCTGGGTCGGATCGCCACGGTTGTCTGCACCATCGGTTTCACCTACTTGGGGATCCGGATGCTGACGGAGTACGACGTAGGAGCACTGCTCGGCGCCAAGCCGTTCGACATCGTGACGTTCCTACTGGCGGTGTCTCTCAGTGCCGGATGGCAGCTGACCTTCGGTCCCTATGTTGCGGACTATTCGCGGTACCTGCCCCGCTCGACGCCGGAATCTCGCACGTTCTGGGGCACCTTCCTCGGCTCGGTGATCGGGTCGCAGTGGTCGATGACGCTTGGTGCGATCGTCGCCGCGGGAGCAGGGGAGGCGTTCTTGGACTCCCAGGTCACCTTCATAGGAGACCTCGCGGGCGGCGTGGTGATCGCGGCGGGAATGTACATCGTGATCGTCACTGGCAAGCTGGCGGTCAACTGCCTGAATGCCTACGGCGGCTTGATGACGATCATCACCACGGCGACGGCCTTTACGAGGACGGCGCGCGTGCCGCAATGGGTCCGGACGGCCTGCGTTGGCGCGTTCATTCTGATCTCCGTGGTCATCGCCCTGCTTGCCACCAAGGATTTTCTGGAGAACTTCCGCAACTTCGTCCTGCTGATTCTGATGGCGTTCACGCCATGGAGCGCCGTCAACCTGGTCGACTACTACCTGATCTCCAGGGAACGGGTGGACATCCCGGCGCTCTATGACCCGAACGGTCGCTACGGCCGCTGGAATGTCACCGCGCTGGTGAGCTACGTGATCGGCATCCTCATTCAGGTGCCTTTCCTTTCCCAAGCCCTTTTCACCGGTCCACTGGTGGACGATCTCGGAGGCGCCGACATCTCGTGGATCGTCGGATTGCTTGGGACTGCACTCATCTACTACCTGTGGGCGAGAAAGACGATGAACCCGCCGGCACAGATGATCTATCCCGACGATGTCGAGATTGTTGCCGATCGACAAGCGTTGTAACGGTTACTCGCACCGGCATAGCTCGAGTACTGGCGTCAGGAGCTCGGCGATCTGTGCACCAGCCAACGCATAGACTTGCGCGCTCTGACCCATCGGGTCGGGCACGTCCGTCGCCTCGTGCGCGACCAGATGTCGGAACTCCGCGAGGTCCGCGACGCATTGTGCATTGTGCATTGTGACAAGCCGGGCGGCTTCACTCAGTGTGAAGGTTCTGTGGAGCCGGTGCGGGGCAAGCTCGAGCACATTGTCGCGATGTGTCTTCGTCATGGTGAGGACAAGATCGGCCGCTGAGGCAATTTTCGGTGTGAGTTGTCGTGCGGTGAAGTCCGATGGCTCACCGCCCAGCTGTTCGAGTACCAGCGCCGCTTCTTGGTGAATCGGATGCCCGATCACCGCGCGCGTCCCAGCGCTGGATGCGCTGAAATCGGGAATCTGAACCCGGGCGGCGTACGCGGTCGCCAGCCGCTCTGCGATCGGCGAACGGCAGGTGTTTCCGGTGCAGACGAACAGTACGTGCAGAGCCCACTCCTCGTTCGGCGGTCCGCGATCCGGGACCGTTCTTCAACCCAGTATCCGTGTCACCGGCGGCGCCGCTACCGGAACCGCTGTGGTTCAACGCCATCGGGTAGGGGTAGGAGCGGCAAACCATGGGGAAATACCCGATTGGTTTGACTGTCCCTCCGCAATAGTGTCGATCGATGGGGAGTTTGGTCGCGCGCGTCCTTGCTGGCTTTGGTGGCGCGCTAGTGTCCGTGGCATTGTTCGGTCACGGTGTGGCGTCGGCAGACCCGTTGGCCGGGAAGACCTACGACGAGGCGGCCTCAGCGATTTCTAGCTGGCACGGTAAAGCCGTCATCGGCACGGTGAGCGGCAACCAGCTCGAGAAGGACGACTGCATGGTTGCCAGTTGGCAGAAGTCGATGTACCTCAATTCAAGCGGTGACAACCTTCGGTCGAACGAATACGTGCTGCACTTGAACTGCAACAACTACGTCGCGACACCGGGCCACCCCGGCAACTCGGTGATGACTCCGCAAGGCTCCCAGGGGAAAGAGGACCGGGAACAGGCGCTGAGCATCGAGAAGAATCCCGAATGGTGCCAGACCACCGACCAGCGCCTGACGTGGTGCATGAAGATCTGCGACCGCACGGGTCTCTGCGAAGTCTGACCGACCGGGGCGAGGGCGGACCGTGCGACTCAGTGTGATCGGAACCGGCTATCTCGGGGCCGTCCACGCTGCATGCATGGCGAGCCTGGGCCATGAGGTTGTCGGATACGACACCGATTCGGCGAAGGTGGACGCGTTATCGCGCGGTGCTCCAACATTTTTCGAGCCGGGATTCGAGCAGCTACTGAAGTCGGTACTCGGGACCGGGCTGCTACGGTTCACGACTAGCGCCGAGGAGGCCGTTCGCGGCGCGGCAGTGCACTTCATTTGCGTCAACACACCGCAACAGGCGAGTTCTGATGCGGCCGAACTGCGCTTCGTCGACGCCGCCGTGCAGACCGTCGCCGAATTGGCGGATCGCGACGCCCTGATTTGCGGAAAGTCCACCGTGCCCGTCGGCACTGCGCGGCGGCTCGCCGACAGTCTCACCGGCGACGCCCCTCGGCTCGAATTAGCGTGGAATCCTGAGTTTCTGCGCGAGGGCATGGCCGTACATGACACCTTGCATCCTGATCGGCTCGTGTTCGGGGTGACGTCGGAGTACGCCGAGAAGTGCATGCGGGAGGTCTACTCGAAGCTCATCGACGGCGGCACGCCCTACATCGCGACGGATCTGGCGACTTCGGAGATGGTCAAGGTGGCCGCGAACGCCTTCTTGGCCACCAAGGTCTCCTTCATCAACGCGATGGCCGAACTGTGCGAGGTGGCCGACGCCGACGTCGTCACGCTCAGTGAAGCGTTGGGCTACGACGAGCGGATAGGCCGTCGATTCCTCAACGCCGGACTCGGGTTTGGTGGCGGATGCCTGCCAAAAGACATCCGTGCCTTCAGCGCGCGGGCCGGCGAGCTCGGTGCGTCCGACGCTCTGACATTTCTGCGTGAGATCGACAAGATCAACATGAGCCGACGCGACAAGGTCGTGGCAGTCGCCGGTGCGATGCTCGGCGGCGGCTTTCTCAGCAAGAATGTCGCGGTGTTGGGTGCGGCGTTCAAACCGAACAGCGACGACGTGCGGGACTCGCCGGCCCTCAATGTCGCTGCTGCCATGCATCTCAAAGGCGCTTGCGTCCGGGTGCACGACCCGAAGGCGATCCCCAACGCGCGCAAGCAGTTTCCGACGCTGACCTACTGTCAGAGCGTCGAAGATGCCTGCCGTGACACCGATTTGATTGTGCTGGCCACTGAGTGGGATGAGTACCGCAACATTGAGCCGCGATCGTTGCTGTCCATCGTTCGGGAGGCGCGGCTACTCGATGCCAGGAACGCAGTCGACTACGACTTCTGGTCGGGCGCCGGCTGGCAGGTGTACGCACTGGGACGGGGCGCGCTCAATCCCAGGCTCGCCTAGGGTGACACCCCGAAAAGGTTAGGGAATCACCTCATTCCCTTGCCCACCCGCGCTAAATAGGCTGATCAACAGCCGTGAAGGACGGCAACGGGTGTGAGCTTCGCGCAAGTCGAAGCCACCACTCGAGTCCGGTGTCGGCCTGAGACTCTCGGTCTCACTGGCACAGTCGTCGCCGACGACAACAGGGGGTACGTGATGTCGGCAATGCAACCCGCGGTTTCGCGCGAGGACGCCGTGAGTTGCCGATGACCGGGGTACTCGAACCGACCACTGCGGCTGCTGATCAGACGTCACTGGCCGGCACTTCCGAAACCAAAAGCGGTGTAGCGGATAATGTCCGGTTTCTGGACACGCGCCGAATCCGGGTTGCCCCGCTGCCTGATGTTGAGGCTGCCCCGGTTCCGGTCGCCCGCCGTGGTCGCTTTGGCGTGCAGCTCCTTCGCCGCATCCGGGCGTGGATGGTTGTCCCCGTCGTCGACTTCGCTCTGATGGTGGCGCCCCTTGCCTGGCGGCCACCGCAGATCGACGCGATCCTGATGATGGCAATCCTTGCAACGCTTCTCCTGAGCGGCGGCGGTCGGTACGTTTCACGCCTCCATCTGTCGGTGCTGGACGAGCTGCCCTCGATCCTGACCCGACTGTTGACTGCCGTCGCGGCGGTTGCCGCAGCGATCCTCTATGTGCATCCGAACGGGCAAGTCTGGATCTTCCTGGAAACGGCTTGCCAGGCGGTAGTACTGGTCATTGTCGGCCGCGTGATCACCACCCGACTGACCGCCCTTGGTCGCCGAAGCGGGATCAGCACGCATCGCACGGTCGTGATCGGCGGCGGGCAGGTGGCCACAGAGTTGGCGAGAATCCTTGCTCTGCATAAGGAGTACGGACTGAAGGTGGATGGGTTCGTCGATGACGGCACCACGTGTGCCGCGGCAGAGTGCATGCCACGGCTGGGTTCCCTCGCAGACCTGGATCTGGTGATGCTCACATCCGGCGCGGATACCCTGCTGGTCGCCGATGGCGGGTTTGATGAGCACGCATTGACCGACGCGGTGCGTACGCCCCCGTGCCGGGATGCCGAGCTGCTCGTCGTTCCGCGGATGCACCACTTCCACACGCAGACTGGGGATGCTGACCACATCGGCTCCATCCCGATCATGCGGATCCGCAATCCCAATCTTCGCGGACCAACGCGGCTGATCAAGCGCGTCTTCGACATTGCGGTCTCGCTCACGGCGCTGATCATCCTGTCGCCCCTCATGATTGGTGCGGCGCTGGCCGTCCGGCTCGAAGGTGGACCCGGCGTCATTTTCCGGCAGATCAGGGTTGGGCGTGACGGCAAGCACTTCGAGCTGATGAAGTTCCGTTCCTTCCGCCCGGCCAATCATATTGAGTCGCAAACGATGTGGAATGCGGCCACCGACAATCGCATCGGTCCGGTAGGACGGTTCCTGCGCTGCACCTCGATCGACGAGCTACCCCAGCTGTGGAACATCATTCGCGGCGATATGACCGTGGTGGGGCCGAGGCCGGAACGGCCGCACTTTGTGGAGCAGTTCTCCACCCAATTCGACAGATACGCATACCGTCACCGCGTACAGGTCGGGCTCACCGGTTTCGCTCAGGTCAGTGGCCTGAGAGGGGCCACGTCCATCGCTGACCGCGCGCGATACGACAACTTCTACATCGAGAACTGGTCGCTTTGGCTCGACATCAAGATCATCCTTCGGACTTTCCGGGAGGTCCTGTTCTACCGCGAAAGGTGAGCTCTGTGGGCGTGGTTGTGGGGAGGTCGGAGTTGTGAGCGACGTCCTACGACACTTTGTGCACGCGAACGTGGCGTTGAGCTCCCGGATCCAACCGTCGATCGTGACGAAGACACACGCCTACACGAAATATGACGAGGCGGGCACGGCGCTGCTGCAACGTGACCCACAAACCGTTCTCGATGTCGGAGCGGGCAAGCAGTGGCATTTCACCCCGTCTCTGAAGGGCCGCAACACGAGTCTGATCGGCTTCGATATCGATTCAGCCGAGATGGCGGGGAATTCACTGCTCGACCAAAAAGTCTGCGGCGACGCCTGCCAGAGTCTCGGGGTTCCGGATCAATCGGTGGATTTGATCATGGGACGCGCCGTCGTCGAGCACTTGCATGACACGGCGTCATTCCTGAAAAGCGCAAATCTTGCTCTTCGGGAAGACGGCCGGCTCATCGTGACTTTTGCGAACAGGTATGCCCCATTTGCCATCGTGAACCGAATTCTGCCTCAGCGGCTGTCGCATTGGCTACTTGCTCATCTTGTGCCGAATTCATCGGGGGTACTCGGATTCAGGGCCTTTTATGATCGAACCAGTTTCCGCGAATTCAAGCAGAGTCTTGCCGATGCGGGATTTGAAGTAGAGGAAGAGTACGCGAGTTACTTTTCCACCTCGTATTACGGGTTTTTCTTCCCCTTGTACGTGGTCGGTCTTGGTCTCGATTACCTGCGCTATGTGTTCGCCAACCCTCGCCTGGCTTCCTATTTCATGTTCATCGCCAGAAAGCGGCATTCATGACGGTTCTGGTCACCGGCGTCGCCGGCTTCATCGGCAGCACCCTGGCGGAACGGCTGGTGCGCGACGGTCACGAAGTCGTCGGTATCGACAACTTCAGCGACTACTACGCCCGGGACATCAAGGAGTCGAATCTGTCCCGGTTGATCGACGCCGACGCCTTCACGCTTGTGGAGGAAGACCTCAACAAGGCCGACCTGCGGGCGTTGCTCGACCGCGTCGAGATCGTCTACCACCAGGCCGGCCAGCCAGGCGTGCGCAAGTCCTGGGGTGGCGATTTCGCCAACTACATCGATGCCAACATCGCCGCCACGCAGCGTCTTCTCGAGGCCGTTCGTGACTCGGCGGCCAGCCTGACCCGATTCGTCTACGCATCGTCGTCGTCCGTGTACGGCAACGCCGAGCGTTATCCGACGCACGAGTCCGATCGGCCGCAGCCGCGCAGTCCCTACGGCGTGACGAAATTGGCCGGGGAGCACCTGGTCGCCTTGTACGCGGCGAATTTCGGTATCCCGTCTATCAGCCTGCGCTACTTCACCGTGTACGGGCCGAGGCAGCGCCCCGATATGGCGTTCAGCCGGTTTATTTCGTTGGCGCGGCGTAATCAGCCATTGCCCATTCACGGCGACGGCAATCAGATCCGCGAGTTCACCTACGTCGACGACATCGTCGAGGCGAACGTGCGCGCGGGCCACGCCTCGGTCGAGCCCGGCACCGTCCTCAACCTGTCCGGAGGCACCTCTACCTCAGTAAACGAAGTGCTCGACCTGTTGGAAAATATCCACGGAAGGCGTTTGCAAATCGACAGGGGCAAGCCCGCGCTCGGCGACGTGTTCCGCACGGGCGGCAGCACCGAGCGGGCGAAGGCACTGCTGGGTTGGGAACCGCGGATCCGGATCGAGGACGGCCTGACCCGCGAGTACGACTGGTTAGCCGCCCGCGATGGTTGAGATCCACCGACTGCACACGTCGGTATCCGAGGTCGAGCAGGCGGTCGAGATCGGTCGCGGCTTCCGTGGTCCGAACGGTGTCGTCTTCGTGGTCAACAACGACAGATCGTTTCTGAGCCATCGCGCAACCTGGGCCGCTGCATTGCAGGCAGCGGGCGGCGCGGTGACCGTGATCGCTGAAGACACCGGCGAGGGGGACGCCATCCGGCGCCTCGGGTTCAACTTCGTTGCGGTCGGCGTCGGACGGGAGGCATCCAGCGTCCTGGCGATGGCCAAATCGGCGACCCTGATCCTGGTGACACTCTTGAGGATCCGGCCGAGCCTGGTATTCCTCAGCGCGCAAGTCGCCTACACGCTCGGTTGGCCTGCGGCGGTCTTGCTGCGCCGCGCCACGTTTATCCGAGTGGCCGGCGGCGTGGGTCGTGCACTCGACCCCTTGGTGCCACGCACCCTGGCAACCAGGGTGGTGGAGCTATCCGGTCACTTCGCGGGGCGGTTGGGCAACGTTTTCACGCTGTTCCAAACGGAGCACGATCGTGCGATCTTCGCGCGACGCGGCCTACTGCCAGCTCCGCAGCGGTCTATGGTTCTGCCCGGCACCGGCATCGATGTGAACGCCTGGCAGGGCGCCGGAGCGCGGGACTTCCACAAACCGGTCATCCTTTTCGCCTCGCGGCTCTACCGCGAGAAGGGAATCCACGAGTTCGTCGCGGCGGCAGACAAGCTGCGCGGCCGGGGCTGGCGGTTCCTGGTCGCAGGCGACCCGGACCCCGGCGTCGAGAGCACCGTGTCGACCGAGGAACTCCAGCGGTGGCGCCGCGAAGAGGCCGTGGAATTGCTCGGCCACCGCAAGGACATGGCCCGCGTACTTTCCGAGGCAACGCTTTTCGTCTTTCCGACTCGGCATCCTGAGGGCACCCCGAAGGTGCTCATCGAGGCGGGAGCGTCCGGCTTGGCCTGCATTGTCTCCGGGCACCCTGGTTGCTCGGCGGTAGTCGAGCATGGCGTCACCGGCATTGTGCTTCCGACCGACTCCTCGCTCGCGGAACTGGCAACCGCCATCGACGAATTGGCGTCCGATCCAACACGGGCCGCCGCGATGGGTGCGGCCGCTCGCGATCGCATCTCGACGTCGTTCGCGCTGGACACGGTGCTCACCCGGCTGTTCGAGTGGCGGGCAGTAGGAGCGGTGCGGTCGTGAGAATCGGCTGCAGCGGCCCGGTCGATGAACACTCCGGCATCGGCGTCATTCAGAAGCACCTCTACGCCCGCCTTGCCGACGCGGGACACGAACTGGTGTACAGCGCACCTCGGGACGTAGGTATGTCGACGCCGGCCAGGGTGCGCGGGCTGATGCGGGGGTTCCGGCCCGCCCGCGGACCCGTCGACGCGTACCTGTCTGTGGTGCCACCGCTCCCGCTCGGTGTGCGGGCGCCGTTGCTCACCGTCGTGCACGACCTGCGCTGGCTGCGGACCCGGTCGACGATCGGCGCGACCTACCGCGCCTGGGACCTTCGCCGGACGGTGGCGCGTAGCGACGCACTCCTGTGCGTCAGCGAGAACACCCGCGGTGAGTTGATCGCGTTCGACTCGCGGGCATCCGGTAAGTCAACCGTGCAGCGGCTTGGTACCGGCCAGGTTCCCGAAGGATCGTTTCGGGAAAGCGGCTCAGGGCTGGTGATGCTGGTTGGCAGCGCGCCGCATAAGCGCAATGAACTCGCCGCAGCGGCGCTCGCGTTCGCGCGTCCGCCGTGGATTCACGGGATCATCGGGGTCGGGGTCACCCAGCAGGTGCGTGACACGCTGTCCACGATCTTTCGTTGCGAATGGTTCGAAAACGTCTCGGACGCAAAGCTACTCGCGCTCTTCCAGCGCGCGCAGTATTTCCTCATGCTCGGAACTGATGAGGGCTTCGGGTTACCGTTCGTCGAGGCGCTGGCGGCGGGTTGCCAGGTGATTGCGACCGATCACATGCTGGCGCGTGAGGTGGTCGGCGCCGCAGGCCTTTTGGTCACCCCCGGCGACCCTATCGAGGTTGGCACGCAGCTGATGTCCCCGCCCGGCGTCCCGGCCGAGGTCCGGGCCGATCACGCGAGCCGCTTCTCGTGGCAGGCGTTCTCCGACGCATACGAGGCGGAACTGATCAGAATTGCCCAGCGCCGCAGCGCGTCGTCGATCGAGTCGAAACCCGGCTAGCGACTACGTCGTCGTCTGGTAGACGCTGCGGGGCAAGTCCCTGGATGCTTTCCGCACGACAACGATCGAATCGTGGATCTCGATGCTGCTCAACGTCGGAGTGATCCGCGGAACGGACACCTCACGGAGCCGCTCAGGGTGGCCGGTGCGGAACTTACGCTCACCCTCGGCATCGGGGTATTGGGCGTGCATGGCGTCGACCAAGACGGCGATGAAGTCGACGAACGATATTGGACTGTCGCGATAGGACTTCCAGTAGTTCGAGTGCACGTCCTCGGCGATGTACGCTCCCGACTCGGCCAGCGCGGAGGCGAAGAGGCTGCGGAACGACTCGACCATGTGTGAGGTCATGTGGCTGCCGTCGTCGAGGATCACATCGAAAGGACCGAACTCGGAGTTCACCTCCTGCAGGAAGGTGGCGTCCTGCTGTCCACCGATGCGGACGTGGACATTTCTTTCCGGGTCGTCGAATTGCTTGCAATTCGGGTCGATGTCGATGCCGACGATAACGGACTGTGGATGCAGATATTCCCGCCACATCCGAAGTGACCCGCCGTGGAATACGCCTATCTCCAGCATCCGGATGGGCCGGGATCGCTCGATGACCGACTCGTAGACAGGCAGGTAGTGCATCCACTTGTGCACTCTGTCGGATTTTTCGAAGATTGCGGCCAAATCGCCCTCCGCCGGGGTGTCCACCGCTGGCCAAATTCTCGGTGCGGCCAATTCTGGTCCGAGGACGGCGCGCATCCGCTGCGCACCCGCGAAGGGATAGCGGCGGCTCAGAAACGGCGCCTTGCGAGAAGGCGCAAGATTGGCCTTGCCGAGAAGCTGCCGAACCCTCTGCTTCATCGCGATTTCTCCGCAACAGCCTGATCGACTCTCACAATGGTGATTCCCCCGTCCGGAATGTCGTCAAGCATAACTAGGGGGGTGTGTATGACGTGGAAGTTTAATCCAAACGGTGCGTAATTTAATGCCCCGATTCCGGTCATCAGCATGGCCTTTCTCTAATACGATGTGCTGGAAACAGGCGAATCGGGCCGGGGGGCGACATGGCGACCGTGATGCGTCAGGTCCGGCACCAGTCCCGGCGTCGTCAGAGGCGCGACAAGCGGGCAGGCCAGCGCCTGGACATCCAAGGGCTGCGGATGGTCGCTGTCCTGACGGTGTTCACTTTTCACCTGTGCGGGTGGCCACGCGGCGGCTTCATCGGCGTGGACGTGTTCTTCGTGATTTCTGGATTCCTGATCACGGGAAACCTGTTGCGGATGGCCGAGAGTCGCGGGAATGTGTCCTTCACACGGTTCTATTGGAACAGGGTCCGCCGAATCATTCCGGCAGCCACGGTGGTCCTGATTCTCACCTACGTAGCAGCCGCGCTGGTATTCCTGCCGTTCCGGGCCCACGAGATCGGCGTTGACGCGTTTTTCGCATTCATCTTCATGTCGAACTGGTGGTTCGCCGCCCAGGCGACGGACTACTTCGCGGCTGGTGACGCACTGTCACCCATCCAGCACTACTGGTCGCTGTCGATCGAGGAACAGTTCTATTTCGTCTGGCCCGCGCTGATCTTCCTCATCGGGTTGGTCGTCGCGCGCAAGGCATGGAGCCATCGTCGACGGATGGGGCTCGCCGCGGTGGTGATGGCATGCGTCGTCGTCCTCTCCCTCGGGTGGGCGCTGTACCAGAGCGCGACGTGGCCGACGCAGGCGTACTTCGACACGTTCGCCCGCGTATGGGAGCTGGGTGTCGGCGCATTGTTGGCGACAGCGGTCGGGCTGCTGGCCCGGATACCACCGGCGGTGAAGCCGTGGCTGTCGTGGGCGGGGCTCGGGCTCATCGCCGCCGCCCTGCTTCTCATCACCGAGGGATCGGTCGGTTTCCCTGCTCCTTGGGCGCTGCTGCCGGTGGCCGGATCGGCGCTCGTCATCGCCGCTGGCGTGAAAAGCGAACCAACACAACGGTTTCTGCGCAACCCGGCAAGCGTTTACGTTGGGAACATTTCGTACTCGCTGTACCTGGTGCACTGGCCCGTTATTGTCATACTCTCCGCGCTCATGCCCCACGGCGCAAACTTCTTTGTCGCTGCGGTCGCGCTCACATTCGGATTGGCGATCGCGTCCTACCACTTCGTCGAGAACCCCTTGCGGCACAGCGACTGGCGTACGCTCCGCTCTTCCATTCATGAGATACGGCGTCGCCGCTTCCGTCCGCAGCAGTCGAGCCGCTACGCCGCGCTCGCGGTCCTGGTGTCGCTGTGTGTGGGGCTCACCGCGTACGTCGTGGTGCCAACGGCGCATTCCACCGAGGCTGCTCCGCTTGTGTCCGCATCGCCACCACTTGGTGCACCGCTCGAGCGGAGCCAAGCATCGCTAGGGCCGCTGGCGTCGGCGGTGCGACAGCAGATCACCACCGCGCTGTCCGCGACGGAATGGCCCCAGCTCCATCCCTCGATGGAAGAGGGCATGAGCGAGCCTTGGCCCTCCGAGATCTACCGCTGCTCCGGCCCCACACCCCCGAGCGACCAAGAATGCACATGGGGTTCACCCTCCGCGCCGACCCGGATCGTAGTGGTGGGTGATTCTGTCGCAATGAATTACGCGAATTCGCTGCGTGCGCTGGCGTTGAACTCCGGCGGCCAGATCCAGGTGCACGTCGAGGCGATGGGCGGCTGCCCGTTCAACAACGACCCGATATTCATCGCGGATCAGGAGTTGATCGATGCTTGCCCTGCCCGCAAGCAACACGCGATCGACTACATCAACGCGAACAAACCGACGGTTGTGATCATTGCGAACAACTATGCGGGGTTTCAACGAGTAGGTGATGAGCGTCCGATGACGACTGACGAGTGGTTTGATTCGGTGGGTCAGATGGTCGACAAAATCCGCACCAGCAACACCAAGATTGTGTTCCTCGCGGCGCCGCCCGCGGACAAAAACATCAAGGACTGCTACGGCAACCGGGCAAGTGCCCCGGCGGATTGCATCAGTCGCGTCACCAATCGGTGGCTTTGGACGGCCGCGGCTGACCAGCGCCTCGCCGAATCCGTTGGCGGGGTGTGGGTGGATTCGCGTCCGTGGTTTTGCAGCGAGGACGGGCTGTGCCCAAGCTTTGTTGGATCGACACCGACGAAACGTGATGCCGTGCACGCGACCCGGTCCTACGGGGAGTTGATCCATCCGGTCATCGATGAGGCGTTCAGGGCTGCTGGCGTCTACTGATCACGACTCTTCCTAGCTTGCTCCGATTCCGGTGAAACCAACAGTAGCCAACGGGAGGGGGTGTGCCCGACCTTGCTGGGGGTTTCGCCGACGTTTACAACGTGCGCATCGTGGTACTGGTCGGAGCCGTAAAGCGTTTCTGGCCAACACCTTAGGGCCATCACCATTCGGCGCTACGACTGCGTGTGCACCGAACGCGCAAGAAGCTGTTCAAACGCCAGCGCGGGCGACCGCCACCCGTCGGTACTGCTTCCGTCGTCTCACGACGCCAATTCAGGCTGCATGCGCCGAGTAGGCCGCAGGTGGGTTCGGGTGGAGCCTGTGCGTGGCGTTTCGCTCCGGCTCTCGTCATCCTCAGCCTGCGTCGCAGTAGAAAGACCTACGAGGAGGGCGACAGGCAGAACAATCAAGTTGCCAACGGTCGACTCGAAGAAAGGGTCGGTCATGCTGATGGCAATAGAGGCGGCGACGGCCGCTGCGTACGGACCGCCATGCCTCAAAGCCCGATACGCCAGGAACGCCAGAGCCACCAGATATGGAAGTGACAGTAAGCCGCCAATCTGAAGCATGGAGATCACCAGATTGTGTGCGAAGGTTTGACTTAGGCCCGTGGCGTTTAGCGACGCATCGCGGAATGACGCCCAGCCAGTGCCGGTCAGGGGGCTGGTTAGAAACTCCTCCCACGCCAATCGATACATCTCGAACCGAATGTCGACGTTGGTGTGCACCTGTGTGCCGACTTGCGCACGGAGCTCGGTCACATGATCGATCGCTAGGAAGGCGGCGACCGGGATGAAAACCGCCAGCCCGCGTGAGAGGAACCGCGCGACAACGCCGCTGATGTTCACACGCCCTGACGCCGTCCGCCGCCGCGGCTGCTGATGGCCGGATTTTGACCACAGAAAGAACATCGCACCGATACACGCAGCTACCAGCGCCCCCCGGGAAAGCGTGAGCGCGGCGACACCAATCGCGGCCAAACCAACCGTGGCCGCGATTAGTCGATTGCGACCCAAGGCGGCCGACCGGGCCATCACTAGCAGCGATGCGACAACGAGACAGCCGGCAACGAAGTTAGAGTTCCCCCAGGGCGTCTGCGACGACTGGTGCAGCGAATTCACCGAGGTGGCTCTCGAATACGAAACTAACAACTGTGCTACGCCAGCGATCAAGAACGCGTAATAGCCGACATCTATCCAGGAGTACTCGTGGGGTATGCGCTTCCAGACCTGCGCGATAGCCACGCCGCCCACAATCCCCGCCACGAAGTTGAGGTACGCGAGCATGCCGGCGGCCGGATCCGTTGACCAGAAGAGCGGCACGGCAAGGAGAACTGTGGCCGCCATCAACCATCGCATTGTGGCCGGCACGCCGCCGTAGCTACGGTGAGCAAGGACGCTGAATCCGACATGGATGACAAGCACCGCGATCGCGATCTGGCTTGCGTAGACAGGCAGTCGTCGATCACTGACACTCGCGACGACCGCCGGCCCAACGGCAATCAGCGCCAACGGCAGGCCAGCGAGTGCTGCCTCCAGCGACCATTGGGGAGCAACCTGTTTGCGCCGTTGCGACCCCACAGAATTGATACCCCGGTCGGATCTGACACTCATGTGGTGGCCGCCGCAATCGCCTCACGCGTTTGGAGGCCTCTGCGCACAAGCACCGGCGCATAAAGGAAGTAGATGAGCACTGAAACAACCGTTGCGGCCAGATAGCCGGCGATGAAGATCGAGGGGCGATCGGAGAGCGCGGCGACGATCGCGGCTGCACCGCTCGCGGCGAGGGCGCCGAGCGCATAAGGCATGTCAATCCAAGCGTTACCGACTGCTGCCCCCGAGAACGAGAGCGGTGCGGTGAGAGCAGAGAAGGTGAAGACCAGAAGCATTGCCAGGAACATCGGCCATCTCGGCTCTGCGCCAATAAAAGAGATGAAGGCCCAGTAGGCCACCGCAACGGGCGCAGTCGACAACGAACCGGCCGCGACAGCGATGAGGGTCGACCCCCGGAGCAAGGTACGTAACTTCCGCTGATCGGAGCGGCCCAGACTCGCCACGTCGGCCGAGACACGAATCATGAGACTGGCCACCAGAATCCGCGGCAGGGCAGCGAAGCGCCAAGCGATCTCGTATGCGGCGAGAAGTGCGGGTCCGCCGAGCGCTCCGATGATCCAGCGGTCGGCGTTGAGCAGAACCGATGACGTGATCGTGCTCATTGTTCTCAGGCCGGCATACTGCCGCCACCTGAACGGTTGGGTGACAGTGGCTTTCGCCGAATCGGCGATGCGTGTCCGCCACCCCCAGGGGAGAACGATGCACAACACCAGTACGCCCGACACCAGCCACCCGAGCGGAAGCGCCCAGAATGAATGTGTCGTAAACAGGAACGCAGCGGTGGCCGCGGCGGCGGCGAACGCATGGCCCGCGGTGGCCACGTTCCTGATGGCGAGTCGGTTCGCAATCAACGCGGATTGTGCCACCACGACCAGCACACTGCGGAGCGCCGATGCGATCGACATCGTGAAAATGGCGGCAATGGCCGTCGCCGCGGGTATCGACCGCCCGAAATCGGTGTGACTGTAGGGAATCCAGACGATGCATGCGATGGTGCCGATGGCCATGGCGCCGGAGGCCGACAGCGCCGAGGATTTGAGCAAAAGCCGCCGGCGCGGCTCGGCAAAGAAACGTGTGGTCACGAGCGATACACCGCCGAAGTCGAGCGATAGCGCCACGGTCGCGATCGTCGACAGCAATGCCCAGAACGCGAAATCCCGATCGTCGAGGACGACCGCGCCCAGTATCGGCAGCGCGAACAACGCCACGAAGCTCAGCATTGGCCCGACCGCGCCGCCGGACAGACGTCCGCTAAGCGCCCAAAGCGGGTGCCGGACGATGACATCGGGCAGCCAGCCGGGCCGCATCAGATGCTGTCCCATTCGGGCAGCGAAGGTCGCTCGTCAAGCAGAAGCGCCCGCGCCGCGTTGGCCACGGCGCGCACTTGTCTTCGGGGCCGCGACATCGTGAACGCTGCGATAGGGGCGCGCACACCGAGGGCGACAATGAGCAACCAACGGTGGAGTGTGCGCCTTCCGAACCATTTGGTCAGGTACTCCAGGGCCGACCAGGTGGCCACGGGGAGCACGGTCGTCACGAACCGCCCGCCCGTCTGTGAGTGCAGGTGAACAACGCTGGTGGGCATGCTTTTCACCTGCACGCCAAGGACTCTCGCTCTGCGTACGAAGTCCGCGTCTTCGTAGGTAAACGGATATCTCGAGTCGAGACCGCCAACGCGGTCCCATGCTTGGCGCCCGATCGCGACCGCTGAGAAGGACCGGTAAGAGTCGCCGTCCACCGTTCGAGGCACATGCCGTTTACGGCGAGCCTTTCGGGCGATATTGGACAACAACGAGACGTTCAACAGCACGCCGAGCCGCGTCGGGATGCGCCGGGCCGACTCGTCGTCGAAGTGCACGAGCGTCGCACGTCCAAAACAGTCGAGGCGCTCAGCGGATAGGCACGACGCGAGGTCGGCGGGGTCGAATACCAAGTCGTCATTGAGGATTACCAGCCAATCCCAGTCGCCTGCGGCACCAAGGACGACACTCGCGGCAAAGCCGTCGTTGCGTTGCGACGTGATATGAGGGATTCCAGATTCGGCGAGTTGCCGGAACAGGTGCGCGCTGTTCGCGATGACCACCGGTGATGCGCCCGCTTGCGTGGCGGCGTCGCACATCGCTGCAAGGTGGGACGCGTCGGCCAGGAGTGACGGAATAACGACGCGCACGGTGCCTTGCACCTTCGGCATCGCGACCCCAAAGGCCTCCCCGCCAACCGCCATAATCCCTGAGTTCACTATTTGCCCCACCCGGCTCGGAAATCACCGCAAAGTCTATCAACTTTCAAATATGCGAGGCGTGTCTTCGGCACGGGTGGGCGAAACAGCCACTGTGGACTACCGCGGTTTGAGATAGTGAGGGCAGAGTTATTGACTTATCCATGATGGCATCACCCTGGCGAGGAAGGATGGTCCGCCTTGCGCGCTCCGGTTAAGCGAGCTGCAGAGAAAGTAATTCCGGCGGTCGACATACTTATTTCCCCATTCGTGTACTGCTGTGCTCTGCTCCTCAAGTTCGTTAGACAAACCGGAATCAAGCGGCTTCCCCGCTCGAAAGCCATGCTGCTGCGCGCAGGCTGTTTTCCGGTGCGCGATCATTACTATGAACCGGCGTTCAGCAATGCATCCATACGAGAGCTCCTTTCGGCGGAGCGCGAGCTGCCGGGAATCGTCTGGGATACCGAAGGGCAGCGCCGGTTGCTGGCGTCGTTTTCGTATAACCACGAGTTGGACATGCTGCCCCGCCACCAGCGGGGTAACGGCGGATTCCATGTGGACAACGGCGCGTTCGGATCGGGCGATGCCGAGTATTGGTACAACCTGATCCGCCTCAAGAAGCCGAAGCGGATCATCGAGGTCGGCAGCGGTTTTTCGACGAAGATTGCGCGACTTGCGCTGGAGGCCAACGAACGCGAAGACCCGCAGTACGCGTGCGAACACATCCTCATCGAGCCCTACGAACATGACTGGCTCGAAGGGTTGGGGATCACGGTGATTCGGCAGAAAGTCGAGAACACCGGAATAGAGATGTTCAGCGGCCTCGCTGCTGGCGACATACTGTTCATCGATTCATCGCACGTCATCCGGCCCCGGGGGGACGTTGTCTTCGAATACCTGGACATCCTTCCGGTCCTCGATGTCGGTGTTATTGTCCATATTCACGACATCTTCTTACCGAAAGACTATCCGGCCGAATGGGTAGTCGATGAGGTCCGCTTCTGGAATGAACAATATCTACTCGAAGCATTCCTGACATTGAATAGCGACTGGAAGGTCATAGGCGCACTCAACTTTCTTCGGCACCACCATTACCAGGAGCTGAAGGCGAGATGCCCGTTTCTGACCGACGACCGAGAACCGGGGTCTTTCTACATTGAGAGGGTCAGCCGGTCAGTCGCGCTGAATTGTTGAGATGAGCGGGTGAGTTCTCTTTCCAGTCGTAGCGATAATCCTGGACGAGCTCCGTGATGACCGTGATGCTCGTGACCGTCCGGGTCAGCGGAAACAGCAATGATTCGACAAGTGGCGGTAAAGGTTTGCTGCTGCCTCCGATCGCGGTGCGCAACAACATGGACGTGTACCTGTATGTCACGCGGAAACCGTATCGATGAAACGTGTCGGCGAGCTCTCGCCACGTGCGATAGGTGGTGTAGGTCCGCAGGTAGTCGGCGTGTGCCGCAGCGAATTGTCCGACATCGACGCCGAGTGGGACCGCCTGCTTGCGGTAGTTGCCGACCCCGGCCCGACTCAACAGTTCGATGACCTTCGCCCGCAGATCGTGATCTCGAAACCGGTGGGCGATCGGCACGGTCATGTGCCATTCCATCAGCACATGACGAGTCGGAAACACGTGTACGCCGAGAGCTCCCGGACGCGACACCCGTTTGGCCTCGGCGCAGAACTGTTCGAGATCCACGACATGTTCGAGGACCTGGTTCGAAATGACCACATCCATCGAGGCGTTGTCGAAGGGCCAACCGCCGTCGGGCCGCGTGACGCGCATGTCGACCGATGAACCGGCCCGTTTCCCAACGGTTGCTTCGTGTTGAAGCCCGTACTCGGAGGAGTCGAAGCCGGCGGCGCGACAAGCAAACTGATCGTTCACCTTCGAGATTAGGCTGCCGTCCCCGCACCCGACGTCGAGGATCGCCGGTGCTGTTGCTGCCCGCTTTTCAAGCTCGAGGGCAAGGACGTTGAGGATCTGCTGATGGTTGCGCGACACTTCAGCCCCCTCGCGTATCGGGCGACACTGCCATGGTGGCGCTGCGCAGTACCAGGGAATCGGCCACCACGCGCCGAGCCGAAACCGGCACCGTTGAAGGCATGAGATGCGGCCGGCCATCGGTGAATTCGCCTACTCGAAGACCCCAATGCGGATGTTCGGCCAGTAGCGTCGTCCAGTCCGACAGCGTCATCCCGTTGCCGCGAGAGTCGGCGTCCGACTCGGCGTCGAACTGCCTCGAAGGATCGAGGAACCCGTAGGGATCGTTGTCGAAGTCGCGGTGATCGCGTAAGTCCACGCGATGGATTTGCACCGCATGAGCATTCTGCCGCGACTTGAGCGCGTCCAACAAGGCCGCGATGAGCGAAGGCGGGATGTGCTCCAACACGCTCGCAGACACCAGGACGTCGAAGTTCGGTATGAGCGAGGGTGATTCGATGACGTCTGCGGGGGCGACATAGAAATAGCCGGGGGGAAACTCGTGGTCCCCGCTTTGTGCCCAGCTTCTCAGCCTGTCCAGTCGGTCACCCCAGCCAGGATCGAGCTGGAGTGCCTGCAACCGGTTCTGGACTCGGTCGAAGTCGGCAGCCCTGACCGCCCTGGCGATCTCTCTGGGCTTGGCGATGTTGTTGTAGTCGACACCGTGAACTTCACTCGCGCCGAGAAGCCACAGGCAGACTCCATCGGTCGGCACGTACCCGGCACCGAAGTCGATACACACCTTTTCCGCGATGTGTCCCGCCGTCTGTTGGCCCAGCGTGTCGAGCAGACCATCGAGCGCGCGATCCAGTCGCTTCTTGCCGGTTGCATCCTTGCGAGCAGTCAGCCAGTCAACACTGCTCTGGCCATGTCCCTGGGCCCCCACGATTCGCTTGAGCCCGGCACGCCAGGACGGCGGGATCGTTCGGAACAGCGAGTGCAAGGTGCCGTAAATGCCGTGATCGTTGACAGAGACCACTATTCGGGCCTCTCATGTCCG
The DNA here is from genome assembly GCA_963711755.1 of uncultured Actinomycetota bacterium. Classification (GTDB taxonomy): domain Bacteria; phylum Actinomycetota; class Actinomycetes; order Mycobacteriales; family Mycobacteriaceae; genus Mycobacterium. Next base: position 14,515 of record CAVQFK010000021.1, on the reverse strand, counting down.
CGAACTGCGGCCGCAGGCGCCGCAACGATCGCTGATCCCGACTGTGGCGGGTCGGCCGCTGCCGGTTCTGCGATCGGTGCGCGGTGAGATGGTTGCTGTGGGCCGTAACTGCCGTAGTAGCTGTAGGACGCATTACCGCGGGTGGGCATCATTGTGAATACCGCGCCGAGGAGTGTGGCGCCGACGTCTTCGAGGCTTCCGACCGCGTGAGCGAGTTGCTCGTGTTTGGTCTCGCCGAACTTCGCGATGATGAGCACGCCGTCGGCACCTGCCGCGAGTATTGCGCCGTCCGTCACCGCGAGCAGCGGCGACGAATCGATCACGACGTAGTCGAACCGGGCGCGTAATTCGTCCAGGACCTTCTTGGCTGCCAACGAGCCGAGCAACTCACTTGGGTTGGGCGGAATAGCTCCCGAGGCGAGGACGGTCACTCGCGGAAACCGCGTCTTCTGCAACACGTCGTTGAGCGATGCGCGGCCGGCCAGCACTGTGCTGAACCCGACCTCGTCGATCAAATCGAGGTACTCCTCGAGTTTGGGGCGCCGCATATCGCCTCCGACGAGCACCACGTTGTGCTCTGCTTCGGCCAACGCCAGCGCGATGTTGATCGCCGTTGTGGTCTTGCCCTCGTTCGGCATCGAGCTCGCGACGACGATCACGCGCGGCGGATTATCGACAGCGAGGAACTGTAGGTTCGTCCGCAGCTTGCGAAATGCTTCCGCAATTCCGGTGTTGTCGGTATCGAACGATATCGCCGCAGTCTTTCTGCGGTCTTTGTCGAACGGAATGCTGCCGACGAGCCCGGTGCCCGTGGTCTCCTCGATGGACTCCCGACTCTTGACGGTGTTGTCGAGCACGCCGCGCAGGATCGCAAGACCGATTCCCAGCAGCAGCCCCACCGTCAGGCCGATGGCGATATTGAACGCGGTCCTAGGGACCACCGGCTTTTCGGGAACGGTCGCGCGCTTCTCCACGACCACGCGGGCATCGGGCCTGGCCCCGTCCGTCGGAGTCTCCAATTCGCGTACCAGGACCACGAATTCGTCGGATAACGCGTTGGCAACATCGCGCGCCCGGACAGGCGACTCGTCACGGACTTCTACATCGATCAGTACGGTGTCAGGCTTTGCGCTTGCCTTCACGTGTTGTTGTAGGGCCGCCGGCCGCACGTCAAGGTTGAGTTTGTCGATGGTGCGCGCGGCGAGCGTCTCACCCATGAGCAACTCGGTATAGGAGATCACGCGCTGTTGGGAGAAGAGATTGCCTTGATATATCTCGGTGACCGATGCGCTGGACGTGGTGGATACGAACAGCCTTGTCGAGGCTTGATAGAGGGGCGTCGTCAGCAACGTGAGCAGTACGGCGGCCAGCACAGCGGCTGCGGTCGTAATGCAAACGGTGAGCCACCGGGCCCGCAACAGTTTTGCGTAGTCTTGAAGCGTCACTTCCACCCCTTCACCGCTGGTTGCCCGCCGTGCACTCGGGCACCGATATTTCAGGAGTGACGGAGTCGAGTAGCGGTTGAACGGGAACACGCGGTGCACCCGGCGCTGTCGGTTCGGAAAGCTGGAAGCTCAATTCGCCCGACTGTCCTGGCGGTATGGCAACCTGCACTTCGAAACTCGGGTGGCCGCGCTCCGTGCCGGTAAAGGCCGGCGCGCGCTGACCATTGGCAAGTACGCTGACCAACTTGGCATCCTGTGTGGCGAGAAGGCGAACGGATGTCAGCATGGTGCCGCTCGGAATGTCGATCGGAATCTCAGGGAGCACACCTGCTGAACTGGCGACGTAGTCCGGCAATGACTTGTCGGGAGCCGTGTTCTCGAGCCGGATGGTGACGGTCGACTTTCTCGTCTCGCCGTCGCAACCATCGGCGGCGTACTCGATTTCTCGGCGCAGATAGTAATCGAGCTTGTTTCCGCCGAGGTTGTTGATGACCACCTCCGCATATGGTGCGGGGTCGTCCGGAATCACATGCGCAAGTGGCGTTTTCTCGAGCAGTGTTTGGTCGGCCGGCGACGAACTCCACATCGCGATGCGTCGTTCAGTGACCGCCCTACCCAGGGCGTCGAGTAGGTTACGCGGTGATTCGACCCGGCCTGTCATCTTCTTGACGACGGCGTTGGCGATGTCCTGTAAGTATTTTTGGCGAGCGCTCTGGTCTGTTGGGAATCGTGCGTACGCCGTTGACTCCGTTAGTTCGACGACGTTGTCCTTCGTGATGACCTCACCATCGGGCATCGTGACGGGTCCGACCGCACCGAGGATGTAGCTCAACGCGACGGGGTCGATCGCCAGTACTCCGTCGACGGTCGTTCCGGTCTGCTGCGCCCACATGGCTTTCCAGATCTGAGCGGCGTAGGGAAAATGGGAGCTCAGATTGCTATTGCGCTTGTCGGTGCTGGGATTGGTAAATCCATACTGCTCGGTGTATTCGGTGCCGAGGTCAATCGGAGCGAAGGGCCCCTTCAGTTCATCGTTAGCCGCCAGGGTGTCGACGGTTGCCGCGCCGTTGTCGAACCGAAGAATTCCAAATGCGCCGAGCAGGCCTCCGGTGCCGCGGGCCTCGGCGTTGGTTTGGAAACCCATGAAATACGTACGCGGACCGTCCGCGCCCATCATTGCGGGGGCGAGATGCGCGGCGAGCGCGGTGTTCTCGAGTTGATCAGTGAGTTCCGACGTCTGCGCCTGAAGTTCCGTGCGCGTGTCGCGGAGGATCGAAAGGTACGTGGGGTCCGAGATTGCCTCGGCTGCAGCATCGAGGCGTGCGGCGTCCGCCGATATCTTGGTGAGCTCAGGTGCCTTCGCGCGCAGAAGTTGTACGTCCGCACGACCGTCTCGATACAGTTCATCGGGCGAAAGGACTGCGCCGAGGTGAGCGGAAGGCCCCAGTACGTCGGCGGCCAAGCCGAGGACAACGTCAGAGATCTGCTGCCCCGTCTTGAACGGGCTGCCCAGCCACGGCACGACCGCCACGATGTTCCACGGCAGCGAGTGCGTCGCATCGCGTGCCTCCTGCGCATGGAACTGCGCGTTCTCGGCCCATCGTGAAGCGTCCTCGGTGTTTCCCTGCAGCAGTGCTTCTTTCGCCTGTTGCGCACTGTTGCGCGCTTGTTCGAGGTTGGACTTCGCGTCAAGCGCCCGAATGCCCAGCCAGCACCCAAACGCGAGCGCCACCACGAGAAGCGTGAGGCTGGTCCACATGACTTGGCGCCGGCTATCCCTATTCGGGATGTTGTCATTCTCGTCGTCTGGATTATGTCCGAATGAGGATCGCGAGAGGATGCGCACTCAAGAGACTTTCCGTATTAGCTTCCGAGCGCGTCCCAGCTGACGTGGCACGTCTGGCCTGACTAGTTGCAGCCCTGGCCCACTGAACCAGTGACGGTCCCGTATGGCCCGATCTTCACGGAGGCGCCCAGGAAGCACAGCTCGAAGTTGAGGTTCTGGGTGAACCAGCCGTAGAGCGGCTGGAGGAAGCCCGGAATCAGGGGCAGTGGAGTGAACACGAACACGGCGCTACGCGGTGGGGGCGTCGGATTGGCAGGCCCTACCCACCAGAATTGGTTCTGAAGAATATTGGGGGGTGGCCCAAAAATTGCGGTCGCGCTGGCGAAGCCAGTAAGGGATCCCGTGACTTCGCAGTCGGTCTCGCCGACCGGGCAGTCTGGGGCGAGTGCTGAGCCGGCGGCCCCGCCGAGCGCCGCGGAAGATATCGGCGCAAGCGGATCCGCTCCTGCGATCGCCGCAGGCGTAACGGCCGTAGCGACAGCGATCGCGCATACCGCGGCCCAGATGTGAATCTTCGTGGCAAATGCGGGTATTACCTTTGCGAACATCGCTCCCCCAAACTTCCGGCACCACAACAGCCCGCCAGCGACCCGGCCGGTCGCCCGACCTGTCGGCTTGCCAGTAGCTTCTATGGAGGAAGGGTATCGCCCCACGACGATATGCGAATCGGGTGATTCCCTATGGTTCCAACGTTCGTTCCCTATCGCTCGGCGCCCCCCAATGAATAGGCCTGAGCAGGCTATTGGGCACCGTCGGTATCGAGGTGGCTACCTAGCTCTGCTCGTGTCCGGATGCCGAGCTTGCGGTACACCCGGGCCAGGCCGGCTTCCACAGTCTTCGGGCTGATGAACAGGCTTGCGGCGATTTCGCGGTTGGTCGTGCCGCCCGCCGCGAGCTGGGCGATGTGTCGTTCCGACTCTGTGAGCGTAAGCCTCCGCGTTGGTGCGACGGCCAGGTGTGCGAGCTCATCGCGTGCGCGGCCGGCCCACAGCTGTGTGCCCATTGCGTCGAGGGTCTGCAGTGCTTCGCGCAAAGTTGCTCTGGCGGCATCTTTTTGGCGTTGACGGCGCTGCAGCTGGCCGAGCCAGAGCTGCGTGCGCGCGCGCTCGAACGGCATCAGCAACCGGTCGTGTTCGTCAATCGCGTCGTGTGCCAAGCGACTGGCCGACCCGATGTCCCCCCGCGCGGCCAGCCACATGCTGCGGCACCGTGCGCCGGCCGTCACCATCGAAAAAAGGGCAGTCCTGCCGCGCTCCAGTTGCTCGATCAATGGCTCAGCATCCGCGATTCGCCCCGACGCGATCATGGCCTCGACGGCGTCGGGGATCCACAAAGCGGTCGTGATGTCACCGCCGGGAGCTGCATCACGAGTCGCCAACAGTGGCTGAAGCGTCGAGAGTGCCTTGGCGTACCTACCGAGCGAAACCTCGAGAAATCCCATGCTCATGGTCGGCCACACCGCAAGGCCTGCCGATCCGCTCTGCCGGGCGATCGTCAGCGCTGCGGCCGCGTCGGCCCGGGCGTCGGATTCACGCCCGACATATGCCGCGACTACGCCGCGCACCGTCAACGCGATCGCGCGAGATCCGCCGACCTGATCGGCCTGTTCAATTGCGGCTTGGGCCAACTCTGCCGCTTCGGCGAGGTCGCCCCGCCAGACCTCGATCAGTGCGCTGTAGCAGCTCAGCGGCATCATCGCGTTCTCAACTCCACGATCTACGCATCGCAGCCGGACGGTGTGCATGACGTTTCGCACTTCGTCCAGTTCCGCCCTCGTGGTCAGCACGAGGACACGGACCGCGCTGGCACAGATAGGAATTGAGAGTTCGGCGTCGGGATCCTCCAATGTGAGTGCGCGTTGCAGGCTCGCTCGGTCGACGTCGTCACCGTTGAGCAGGGCGGTGGCCACCAAAAGTGCGAGCGCCTGACTGAGGCGGTCCGGATCGGCATGCTTCTCGGCGTACACCACGGCTTGCCGTGCGTTTTGCACGGACTCATCGAACTCACCGGACAACGCCTGCGCGAAGGACAACGACATCAGGGTCTGAATCAGCATCGCGCGATGGCGCCCAGCGTCGTCGAGCGCACGTTTCAGCAGTGCGGTCGCGTCAAAAAATGCGTCATCGCACATTCGAACGCCGGCCAACAAGTTCAATGCAACGCTCCGCAGTGGCCCGGATCGCATGTGATCGATCGTCGATTCCAGCAGCGTGCGAGCTCGGTTCACATCACCGGAGGTGACGTGGTGCACCGCCGCCCGGATTCGGCGAAATGGCGTGTCCTTGCCGAGCTCGATCGTCAGCTCAACCAGCTCAGCCGCTGCTGCCGGGGCGCCGCGGGCGCGTGCGTAGGCGGCGGCGGTCTCGAGCGCACGCAGCGTTTCCGCATCGGCACTGGCAGTGGCGAGCGCCATATGTCTGGCTCGCAGCTCTGGCTGTGCAATGGCGTTGGCCAGCGCGCGATGGATCTCTCGCCGTCGACCTGGCTCCGACTCGGTGATGACGCTTCGGGCGAGCAGTGGATGAGCGAATCGCACTCGGTTGCCGTCTATTTCGATGACTCGTTCATTCTCGGGCGCGTCGAGCAGGTCGGTGATGCGCGCGACGGTGTTGTTTGTCGCCGCTGCAAGGATTTCGACCGTCGGGTTGGCCACACACGCGGCGGCAAGTAGAACGTCCTTGGCGTGTTGGTCCAGATGTCCGATGCGCCGACGCATGAGTTCGGCAAGTGCGGTGGGTAGCACCGGATCGGACCTGGTCGACGCAGCTTCCCGCGCTCTGGCGAGTTCCAGTGCGTAGAAGGGATTTCCGCCCGAGAACTCCAGAATCCGCACCATGTCGGGACGGGAAAGCGATTGACCGAGTCGCGCGGAGATCAGGCTGTGGAGACTGCCGAGGCTCAGCGGTCCGATACGCATGCGGTCCACGGCATCTGGACGAGCGAACTGTAGCCAGGATGGGCTGCCGGTCGCTGCGTCGAGCCGTTCGGTGACCAGCAGCCCGACGCGGCGCTTGAAACGCCTGGCAGCAAAGGACAAAACAGCGAGGCTGCGTTGGTCCAGCCACTGCGCATCGTCGATAGCCACCAAGACCGGCATTTCCTTCTCCAACGCCTGCACCAAGGTGACGAGCGCCGAGGCAACGATGCGTTGTCCGGTCGGTGGGCCCTCGTTGGTGGCCCGCAGCAGCACGCGGTCGACCGAGGTGCGTTGCGCGGCAGGCAAGCTTGCGAGCAGATCCGGGGCAACGCCACTGAGCAGGTCAGCGAGTGCAGCGTAGGGCAGCGCACTGTCGCTTTGTCCGACCCGCGCGGACAGTACCCGGAATCCGCTTTCGCCAGCCTGCTTGAGTGCCGCGAGCCACAGGGTGGTCTTACCGATCCCGGGTTCGCCTTCGATGACGAAGGCGGCGGGATGATCGCTTGCGGCGTCCAGGAATTCGCCAAGCGCTGACAGGTCGACCGAACGGCCAACGACATCGGAGAACAGTTGGCCAGCATCGCGTACACCGAGCTGATTGACTTGCGACTTGCCCACTGCTGCGACCGCTCGTTAGCTGTTGGGCCCGCCGGACGGCACGCGGAGTTTTCGCTCGGTCTGCTGACAGATCGCTCTTCCGAGTTCGGCACGAGTGTGGATGTCCAGCTTGCGGTAGATGCGAGCCAAGTGGGCGTCGACGGTTTTCGGGCTGATGAACACCGCGGCACCGATGTCGCGGTTGGTCATACCGGATGCGGCAAGTTCGGCGACGCGTTGTTCCGATGGCGTGAGCAACAGGGCACGGGTCGGGATTGCGTTTATGCGTGCCAGTTCACTGCGGGTTCGATCCATCCATAATGCTGCATTCATTTCTTCGAACGAGGCCAGTGCCTCCGTCAATGTTGTTGTAGCGATATCTTTTTGACGTTGTCGACGTTGGAGTTGGCCGAGCAGGAGCAGAGTGCGTGCGCGTTCGAACGGCATCGGCAACGCTTGGTGCGCCGCCAGTGCCTGCTGCGCCATGCGAGTCGCGTCATCCATGTGGCCTTGCGCGGCCAACATCATGGCGCGGCATCGAGCGCCGACGGCCAGTGTCCAGGGCCGCGCGAGCCGCTGCCCGTGGCGCTCCAGTGCATCAATCAAGGGCTCGGCGTCGTCGAGCCGACCGAGTGCGATCATGGCTTCGACTGCGTCGGGCAGGAACGCTGCGGTAACGATCTCTGTCCCGGAGACTGTGCGCAAACGTGCCACCAACGGCTCGATCGTGTCGAGCGCATCGGCGTAGTTGCCCAGTGAAACCTCGAGAAGCGCCAAGCTCGTGATCGCCTGATCTGCCATTCGTGGCGAGCCGCACCGGCCGGCCCTTTCGATAGCAGCGCGGCCATGTGTGCGCGCTTCTTTCTCGTCGCCCGCGTATGCGGCGACCACCGCGGCACTGACATCGGCGATGACGAACGCGTGGTCACCGCCGAATTGCGCAGCCCGTTGCATCGCGTCGGTGGCGATCTGTGCTGCTTCGGTGAAGTTCCCGCGCCAAACCTCGACCATTGTGCAGTGGAGATCGAGGAACATCAGGTGGCCGTACTCGGCGCGTTCGATGCAGCGGTTGCGGACACTGGATAGTTGCCGCCTCGCCTCATCCAGTCGTCCCGTCCAGGCGAGCACCAGGGCGCTAACAGTGCTGGCACCGAAGGGAGTTGGCATCTCGGCATCGGGGACTTCCAGGTCGAGCGCGTGCCGCAGCCTGGCCGTATCAACGTCGTGACCGCACATGAAGTTGACCATCACCCACAGTGCGCACGCCTGACTGCCGAGCGCAGGCAGCTCGAGTTCGTCGGTCAGCATCAGTGCTTGGCTTGCGATGTGCAGAGAGCTGTCCTCGTCGCCGGTGTTCATCCGGGCAAACGACAACAACAGCAGGATCTGCGCGAGCAGTGCGGGATCACCTTCGCCATCCTCGAGCGCCCCGGCCAGCAGCTCGGCCGCCTGCGCGAAGCTGTCGTGATACATGCAGATTTCGGCAACCAGGGCGACTGCGCTTGCTCGCAGCGGACCAGCAGGCAGCTCCCGCAGACACGGCTCCAGGATCGATCGCGCGTATCTGAAGTTGCCGGCGTGGAAGTGGTTTCGGGACGAGCGGACCCTGCGTCCAGGCGTGTCGCCGCCAAGCCGGATCGCGAGCTCGAGCAACTCGGCGGCCGCGGACGGAGCACCCCGCGCGCGTGCCGCATCCGCGGCAGCGTCAAGTGCGGAGAGAGTTGCCGGATCATGGCTCGTCGCGGCCAACGCCCGGTGCCGTGCTCTGACCTCCGGCAGCACCTCGGCCTCGGCGAGGGCACCGTGGACCTTCCGCCGCCACGACGGCCGGGCATCGGTGTAAACGCCCCTTGCAAGCAGCGGGTGGGTGAAGCGAACCCGGTTGCCCTGGATGGCGATAATGCCCTTGCTCTCTGCGTTTTCGAGCAGGACGACCGCTTCCGCTGCGGTGATGGCATTGGCCTGGGCCAGCAGGTCCACCGTCGGGCTGGTCGCACACGCCGCACTCAGCAGCACGTCGCGGACTTCGTCGTCGAGCTCGCCGATCTGAGCGCGCACAACATCAGCCAGCGCACGTGGCAGCTGCTGTCCGACGGTCGGTGGTTCGGCGCCCGCCGCGCGTGCGAGTTCCAGCGCGTAGTACGGATTGCCCTGCGAAATCTCGGCGATGCGCAGCATCGTCGGGCGGGGTAGCGATCTGCCCAACCGACCCAAAATGAGTGTGTGCAGCCCGCCTGTGCTCAACGGGCCGAGAAGGATGTATCCGATGCCATTCTTGGCGCCGACACGCAACCAGCTCATGGCGGTCGGGCAGCCGAGTTGCGGGCGCTCGGTGACGAGTACTCCCACTCGTCCCTTGATCCGGCGAGCGGCAAAGGTCAGTACTGCTCTGCTGGACGCGTCCAACCATTGGAGGTCATCGATCGCCAGCAGCACGGGTGCATCGGCAGCGAGCGTCTCGAGAACTGCCAAGAACGCGCCAGCCACCGTGCGCTGCTCGAGTTTGAGTCCCTCGTCGTCCCCGTTCAGCAGCACTGTGTCGATAGCTGCCCGCTGCGCATTCGGCAGCCGGATGAAGACGGACGGCTCGACCTCGCTCAGCAGGTCTGCCACCGCCGCGTAGTGCATCGCCGATTCCGCTCTACCTACGCACGCGGACAGGACCAGCGACCCGTGATCACGCGCTTGTTCCGCCGCGGCCGACCACAAGGTCGTCTTGCCGATGCCGGCCTCACCCTCGATGGTGAGGCCCGAGGGGCGCGCGCGGGCAGATGCCAGGAAATCGGCGATGACTCCCAATTCCCCCAAACGGCATACCACTTGAGACATCAAGGCCATATTCGATGATCGACGATCTGCATCAATCCTCAGCCTGACCTAGGTGCGCACTGAGCTCGACCCTGGAATAGATATCGAGCTTGTGATACACGCGAGACAGGTTCGCCTCGACGGTCTTCGTGCTGATCGTTAGCGCGGCTGCGACGTCGCGGTTGGTTAGACCTGTGGCCGCCAATTCGGCGACGCGTCGCTCGGTTGGGCTCAGCACGACGGTGTGACCCTGGCGAATACTCGTGTGGTTGAGCAGCGTTTCTGCACGGTCCGCCCAGAGCGGGACGTTCAACTCCTCGAATGCTCGCAGCGCGTCCTTCAAGGTCGTGGATGCGGTCTTTTGGCGCTGACGCCGCTGAATCTGCCCGAGCAGCAATTGTGTTCGCGCGAGCTCGAACGGAATAGGCAGGCGTCGGTGCTCGACGAGTGCACGCTGTACTGCGGCATTCGCGGCTTCGAGGTCGCCGCGGGCGGCGAGCAGCATGCCCCGGCAGCGTGCCCCGACGGCCAGTTGCCACGGACGGTCGAGCCTGCGGCCCTGGAGTTCGAGCATCTCGACGAACGGCTCGGCTTCGTCCAGCCGTTTCAGTTCGATCATGGCCTCGACGGCGTCAGGGACGCACGACGCGGAGATGATCTCCATCCCACGGGGTTGGTTTTCCAGTTTCGACAGCAATGGGCGCAGGGCGGCCAGCGCCGCATCGTAATTGCCGAGCGAAACCTCGAGAAATCCCAGTGTGGCGGCAGGGGAGGCCAGCGCGAAGTGGTCCCTGACTCGCCCTGTGCCGAGCGCGTCTTTCAGGTCGCGCCGGGCTTCGTCGATTCGGCCCGCATACGCCGCCAGCAGCGCGCGGCAGCTATGCGCAACGAACTTCGGAAACGCAGCGTCGAGCGCCAGCGCGCGTTCCCAAACGTCTTCCACGACAAGCGCGGCCTCTTCGAAATTGCCCCGCCAGATTTCGATCATGACGTTGTTGAAACCTACGATCACACGCTCGCCGTCGCGGTCCCGGTCGGCGCAGCGCCGCCACACGTCAAGCATTTCGTTGTGGGCCTGGTCCAGCTTCCCCGAGTAGGCGAGCAGCAATGCGTTGAGCATGCTGGGGCAGACGATCAACGCAGTGTTGGCTTCGCGGTCGTCCAGTTCGAGTGCGCGTTGCAGACCGGCCTCGTCCACTCCCGCTCCGCTCATGAACCCGACCATGGCGCGGGTGGCGAGCGCGGAGCCCAGCAGATGCGACCGGCCAAGGTCGGTGGCTTCCTTGACCGCAGTCGCGGTGGTCGCGAGCGCGGAATCGATCCGCCCCATGTTGGTCTGCACGAACGACAACGTGATCAAGGTCGAAACCCGCCACACGGATTCCTGCGGTGCTTGCCCGAGTGCGCGCTGAAGCAACTCCTCCGCCTCGGCGAAACCCTCGTCGAGTACCGCGATGACGCCGAGCAGCGTGAGTGCGCGCGCTCGCAGCCTTTGTGGGATCTGCTGGTCGATGGTCTCCTCGAGCAGCGCGCGCGCCCGCTTGGCATTGCCAGCGGCAAAGTGATGGTCCGCCAGCTGAATTCGCCGTTCCGGCGTTTCGCCGCCGAGTCCAAAGGCCAGCTCGATCAGCTCAGCAGCGGCCGCCGGTGCTCCTCGGCCGCGTGCCAGTTCCGCCGCTTCCTCGAGTGACTGCAGCGTATCGTGATCGGCGCGGGTGGCGCCCAGAGCGCGATGCCGGGCCGTCAGCTCGGGTTCGCGCACGACTTCGCCAATGTGTCTGTGCGTCTCGCGCCGTCGCGCCGGCGTGGCGGAACAATAAACTCCACGCGCCAAGACGGGGTGCGCGAAACGCACTCTGTTGTGCGCGATCTCAACGATGCCGCTGTTCTCCGCTTCGGCGAGTTTCTCGATGACGTCCCCGGGAACGGTGCGGGCGGCGCGGGCCAGCAGCTCCACGGTGGGCGTTTCGAGGCACGCAGCCGTCAGTAGCAGTTGGTGAGCCTCTTTCGTCAGACCGTCGATTCTCGCGCGCACCAACTCGGTCAAGCTGCGGGGCATCGGTACTTCGCCGCCTTGTGCGCGCGGGTCGATCGACCGAGCCAACTCAAGGGCGTAGAACGGATTCCCGCCCGAAATCTCATGGATCTTGACCATGGCCGGGCGTGGAATCTGCACGCCGAGCGCCTCGCGAAGCACGATGTGCAGACGGCCAAGGCTCAAGGGACGCAGCCGGATTCGGAAGATGGAGTCGGGTGCCGGCAGTTCCAACCATGACAGGGCGCCGTCAACGCTGCGGTCGCTCCGAGCAGTGCCGAGCATGCCCACGCGTGTTTTCACGCGTCGCGCGGCGAATGTGATCGCATGAGCGCTCGGCGAATCGACCCATTGCAGGTCGTCGATCGCAATCAGCACCGGGCGCGTTTGGGCCACCTCTTCGATGACGGTAAGGAACGCCGCTCCGATCGCGCGCGGATCAACGCCTTCATCGCCTGGCTCTGCCCGTAACACGAATCTGTCAAGGGCCACTCGCTGCGGCGCCGGTAGGTTATCGAGTACTGCCGCGTCCACTCCGGTCAGCAGATCGGCCAGTGACGCGTAGCCATAAACCGATTCGGTTTCCGCCGGACACGAAGACAGCACGTGAAACCCGCGCTCTACGGCCTGATCGACGGTCTCGGACCACAGAGTGGTTTTGCCGATGCCCGCTTCTCCCTCGACCACCAAAGCGGCAGGCTTCGTGGCCGCCGCGGTGAGGAGGTCGGAGATCGCACGCACCTCCTCCGCTCGGTACTCGAAATGTTCAGGCATGCTGGAAGTATCGCAAAGTGTTTGCTGTCCCGTTGGGAGTCGGATGTATTTATTCCGTCAGCGTCAATTTAGAAAGATGCTATTGGGCTGATCAGCAACCTAGCGTTAGGGCCAATGCATACGCCTCTATGCCGAAACAGCGCGAAGAACGGTCGCGTCAGCGAACTCCTAGGAGCTTTGCTGCGGTGCGGAAAAAATCTTTGCGGGAGGGTGCCCGCGACAGGCTTGCAGCGGCTCAGGCGCCCGAATCGATCTCGCGCGACAACGGAATCGGTGGTTGGGTGGCGGCGCGCCACGCCAGCGGGTTGAGAGCTGTTGGCGGTTTTGTTGGCCAGTTGTGGACAGAGGTCAGGTGTCGGACCTGTGGGGGACCATCGCGGTTATGGGTGACCTCGGTGATGGCTCATGACCGTCCGGCCGTTGCGTGACTGGCGTGGGGTGAAGCCGGTTGCCGCTCCCAGCGGGGTAGCTATCACCACCCGGCTGCGTACCTCACCCGAAGACCAGTATGTGTTGGATCGCGGTGGGCCAATGCGATCATCGCGGGCAATGACGACCAGTACCGGTTGGCCCGAGACGCCCAGTACCGCCACATTGTGGGGCTGCGGGCCGCGATCACTACCCTTGAGAGGCGGCTGGCCGCCCCCACGGTGGACACTTTGACGGTGCGCGAGCGCAAAGCCCGCCGAAAAGCCAAAGCCGCCAAGGGTTATGCCAGCCAGGCCGAACGGTTCAACAAGCAGCGGCGGCTACAGCATCTGCGCGCTGAACTCGCGCGGGTGGAGAAGGCTCGCGCCGCGCATCGGGTGCATGTGACCGAGGGCGGTAAACGGCTCGCTGGGACGCGTCATCACCTCGATGAGGCTGGCTTGAACGTCGAGGGGTGGCGAGACCGGTGGGATGCGGCGCGGTGGCGGATCACCGCCAACGGTTCCCCGGACGAACCGTTCGGCAATCTGACGATTACCGTCACCGGCGGCGGTGAGGTCAGTGTGCGGTTGCCCAAACCGTTGGAGCACTTGGCCAACGCCCCGCGTGGCCGCTATGTCCTGTCGGGCCAGGCGGTGTTCGCGCATCGAGGTGCGCAGTGGGCGCACCGGATCACCAGCGGCAATTCGGTGTCTTACAGCATCACCCGCCAACCTGGGCGCGCCGGCCGGTATCTGAGGGCTTCTTGGGCGATCCCGGCGGTGCCGTACTGGGTGGGACGTGAGGACTGCGACGCTGGTCAGGACGTCTACGTCTTGGGTCCGGTGGTCGGGGTGGATCTCAACGACGGGCATCTGGCGGTGCGCGGGCTCGACGCGCACGGCAACCCGATCGGGGCGGCCGAACGCATCAACATCGACCTGACCGGCAGCGCGTCACGCCGCGACGCTCAAATACGGCGCGCGATCACCCAACTCCTGCGTTACGCCCACCGGCGCAGGATCACCGCGATCGCGGTCGAAGACCTCGACTTCGCCGACGCCCGCGCCACCGGCCGAGAGACCATGGGGCGCGGGCAGCGCGGGAAACGCTTCCGCCGCACCGTGATAAGCGGGGGTATCCCCACCGCGGTGTTCCGCAACCGTTTGACCGCCATGGCTGCTCGCGCCGGTATCGATCTGTTCGCGGTCAACCCTGCCTACAGCAGCATCTGGGGCGCCCAGCACTGGCAGCGCCCCTATGAAAACGTCACCCGTCACCAGGCCGCCGCCACGGTGATCGGGCGTCGCGCCCAAGGCTATTCGGCCCGGCGTCGGAACGGTGTGACACCGAAGCGACCAGAGGATCGCCCGGTGAGAGCTACCAACCAGGCCCGACCAGACAGCCAACAGGTGAGCACCGGAAGCCGACACCGGCCAAGGACGCGAGGAACCGAATCTCGCCCGCCTGGCCGGAACGTCCGCGGAGATCCGGGCCGGGCAACCGTTACCCCGGCACAGTTGGCCAACAACGACCAACTTCAGTTGTAACGGTTCAGCTCCCGGTACGCGCGGATCACCGGCAGGTCGGCCATGGCCTGCTCGAGTGATGCTTGGGTGCGCTGTTTGCCCGTGGCCACCCACTTCTGTTCGGACACTTGTGCCGGCTTGTCGGTGTCGACCGGC
>CAVQFK010000020.1:0-12190 GCA_963711755.1 uncultured Actinomycetota bacterium | reverse complement strand
ACCGTGCGGCGTGTTCTCGAGCGTGAGGGTGTGGCGTGATGACTCTGCAACCAGGTGACCGGGTGCGCATCACAGGCACCATGCCCAATGACCCTGACCCGCTGCCCGTTGGCGCCACGGGAACCGTAGCGCGCGTACTCCACTCGGCGCAGCAGGCGGACGTTGCATGGGACAACGGACGCACGCTGCTGCTTCTGCTCGACGTAGACCCGTACCAAGTCATCGGTCGAGCACCGCTGCCAGAACCGACGTGCGACGGCATGGCTGATCTACCCACATACGCCAGGAAGGCGAGTAATGGCCTACATCCGCATGCGGGCGACCGGCAAGCTGGACAAGTTCGGCAACCCACGACCAGCTATCAGATGGTGTGGCGCGAGCCGGCGCGCGATGAGTTCGGCGCACCTACCGGCAAGCTCAAGCAGATCAGCGAGACGTTTCCAACCGAACGCAAAGCGAAGGCGCATCTGCGGAAGGTCGAAACCGATCTGGACACGGCTGCAGGGGTGAGCCCCAGCACCGCTAAGGCGAAGGCCGACACACCGATGGGCACCTACGCCAAGCAGTACCTTGACGGCCTGGTCGGCAGCATCGACCCGAACACCATCGAAGGCTACGAAAAGGTGTACTGCGCTCACATTGGACCGGTGTTCGGTCGCACGCCCGTGGCAGCAATTATCACCGCTGACGTTGCACGCTTCCGTGCTGTGCTTCTGGCCACCGCATGTCCGCCGTCACGGCAGGGCCAAAGCCACATCCTTCCCCGCCCCGGTTGCTCGTACCGTGGTTCGCAGCCCTAAGACGGTCAAGCACATTGTCGGAACGCTGAAGCGGATTTCTCGATGTGGCGCAGGACGATCAGGCCATCGTCGCCAACCCCCGTGGTCTCCGGTCGTCGCCGGACCACCAAGCGCAGCGCCACGCCGCTCAAGCACCGCCCGCTGACGGCCAACCAAGTAGCGGCCGTATTCGATTGGATCGCGACGGATCATGTGATGACCCGCGAAGCGACGAACTCGTCAGGACCTACGGGCAGCGCCTATGTCCGGCAGGCAAATCCTGTCTACGCGCTGGCGGTGCTGTTCGCAGCGCACACGGGTGTCCGGGCTAGTGAGCTTCAGGGGCTGCGGGTGCAAGACGTCACGCTGTCGGACATCCCTGGCACGGTCAGCGGCATCCGTATCGAGCGCACCGCCATGCGTAAACAGGGGTAGTGGATCTACGGCACGCCGAAGAGTGACGCCAGTTCGGATCGCGTAGTGCCGCTAGCACCGTGGCTGGCCGACGAGCTGCGGGACTACCTCACCGACGTTCACCCGTTCGGCAGCAAGGCCGGAAACGCCAGCGAGTACCACCCAAACGCACCGCTGTTCCCGGGTCGGCGGAATCGCTATGTTTTCGATTGGGCCAAGCCCGCGTGCGCCGCGAGCCTGTACGAGCACTATCTCCAGCCCGCTTGCCGTGCAGTTGTGCTCGGTAGCGTACGTTTCCACGATCTGCGGCACACCTTCGCCACCATGAACTTGAGCGCTGGTGAACACTACGTGCAGGTATCGAAGTGGTTGGGCCACTCCACTTTCGTGCTGACGCTAACCACGTACGCGGACTACATCAACGAGGACGAGATGGCAGCGCCGAAGGTTGCGCGTGGCGTAGCGGAGGGCGCAAACACCGTTGTACCGCTAAAACGTCAGGCCAACTAGGGCGTGTCTGTTTGACCTTTCTCCGTAGGGCGGCTTTCGGATTCAGTCGCTCGCTGCGCCCTTCTCAACATTTGACCGAATGGAGAGCTCCGAGCGCGCCTTTGCTCAGTAACGGCCGTCCGGTACTGGCGCTCATCTTCAGCTGGCACGGTGTAGACCCAAATGCCGCCGTGCTGACTTTGGTACTTATTCAGGGTCGAAGCAACCTTGTAGAGTGCATCTTCGACCGACCGGCTACGTCTGGTCGTTACACGGATTGAGTCGCGTAACATGTTGGCATCTAGCGAGATTGGATTTCGATACGCCCTACCACCCTGCATCTTGTCGTCAAACTCAACATGACCGACGAAATTGTTTTGCAGCTCACCCTCGTACTCTTCACGCTCGACCCCTGAGTCCCAGGACGTCCGCCATTCCTGCCCTGGCGCGAGGACTGCGATGTTGTGCGGCACGCAAAGGCTTGTCACTTCTTCCCCAGTGTCGTCCCTTGTCCACGGCACGATAGCCAGCGGTGGCAGAGTGAGCCTGATGTTGTAGGCCGTGGTCTGGCCGAAATTCTTGATTACCAGGTCCATGTAGTGCCAGTTGTTCGGGTCACGTTCTATGAACACTACGACTTCAGGCTGTGCCACACGTTCGCGAGTTTCGCGCGCTTCCTTCACCTGACCGCGAGCGTATAGCGCTGCCCAAGTCGCGACACCGACCGTTGCAACTTGTGCAAGGGCGGCCACTGCTACCCAGTCGTCAGCAGTCATGATCTACTCTTCCGCCTCGTCCTTTTGTATAGCCGCCTCAGACTCGACAGATTGGCCAGGCGCGGCATCGTCAGAATCGGCGTTGGTGAAGTAATCGTCGGGAAAACCACCTTGGGTATCGACCATGTCCACTGGTATCAAGACGGAAGCTGTGGCAACCTCATCGGTCGGTTCGGTATTGGCGCGCAAGATGTCCATCACAGCCGACAGTTTGTGCATGCGCGACAGACCCGCATGATCATTGGGGCGTTCGCTGTCCGTGTCGTTGAAGTGTCCAGCATTGATGCCGATTAGGAACGACTGGCGGTACGGTTTGAACTCCAATTTTGCTCCCTGTCTAGGAGCGGAGTCGCTCTGGCCGAGCCTCATCTGAAGGTCGACGGGCGGCATACCCCGTTGCGCTACGAAAACCGGGCTGCCCGAGTTTCCGCTCGTCGAGAAGGCGTCGAACAACACTTGTTGATTGCCATCGACGTTCGATGGATCGCCTTCCCGTTGCCGATAGTCCCGCTGCGGATCGCTAGCGATCATCCCAGAGCGGAACACCGGCCTTGACTGCAACTTATCGAACCACTTCGGATAGCCCGGGAAGACGACGAATTCTCCCGGCGTGAGATCGGACCACAACTTTTCGCACTTCAGGAGGTAGTCCCAGCTCATTGCATGTCCGAATAAGATGGCGGGCACGTTGGGGTCTGGAATTAGTTTGTCTATTGAGTCATAGAGGGTTACCTGGGTTGCATTTGTTTCAAACGTTGGCCCAATCGGCACGACACTGACGTCTATCGAGTCATCTTCGTGAAAGAGCAGTGTGACATTGTCGGTCTTGTACGACATCCTAAAGTTCTCGCTCTGCCAGAACTCGATCTCCACTAATTCCAGGACCGCTCCGTCGCGTTCCGGCTTGGCCCAGGGAATATCTGTCAGATGGCGATTGGTGACAATGGCGATTCTTGAGTCGCCAGCCGGGAACTGCGTCAGAAACCCTGTTCCAAACGTCTGGGTGCGCGAATCGCCCGGCTCGTAGTAGTGCGTGAACGCAAGCTTGCACGCTGTGTAGAGGTGCCACGTCTGAAAACCGGTATCCATGCCCACTCCGATGTCCTGGCCCCCAAGGCCACGCACGCAACTTATCAAACAAGCGTTCGAGTCATCTGGGCTCAGTTTCTCCGGCGTCATGCCTGTCTCCAGGTCATAGGCAGCAACACGGGTGCCCGTATCGGCGCCGCGACCAGACTATGCACGCAGGTCGCGGTCAGCACAGACAACGGCGGCGTTACCGGGCGCACATCAGGGCAAATAGCTCCCAAGCTGCACAAATAGACGGTGCCCCCAGTCGGACTCGAACCGACACGTGACGGATCTTGAGAACGGACGGCGTAGGACAGCGCGGCAACACCCTGCAACAACTCTGCAAGGCCTTGACAATATTGCGCAAGACATTGCAGAGTTGTGGCTGCCGTCACAACAAGCCAGAGGAGTGGGCCGTGGCACGAACGCTGACCGAGGTCGCCAAACGAGCGGGCGTTTCCCTGTCGACCGCGTCGCGTGCGTTCAGCGCGCCCGAGCGCATCTCGCCCGACACCCTGGCCCGAGTCATCGCGGCGGCCGACGAGATCGGTTACAGCGCGGCACGTGGGGTGGACCAACGGCAGACGGCTACGACCGTTGCCGTCGTCGTCCCCGACATCGGGAACACGGTCTTCGCGTCGTTCATCAAGTCTGCGGAAGCGCAGGGTTGGCCCCGTCGCCAGACGATCGTGCTCACCGACACCGATGGCAGCCCGGATCGCGAGCGCGAGGTCGTCGGTGACCTACAGGGACGCGTCGACGCGTTGATCGTGTGCGCCCCGCGGCTGCCCGCCGGCGACATTGTCCAACTGGCCGGCGACACGCCGCTCGTACTGGTGAACCGGCTGTCCGATGACTGCGACTGCGTGGTGGCCGACTCACAGCACGGCCTGCGTCAGGCGATGGACTATCTGTTCGCCCTTGGCCACGCCCATATCGCCTACGTGCAAGGGTCGCCGCAATCGTGGTCCAACGCGCAGCGCGTCGCGGCCGTCGAGGAGCTGTGCCGAGACCGCGGGGTGCGGCTCGACATTCTCGGTTGGCAGCAGGAAACCCTTGCCGGCGGTCACGCCGCTGCGGCCAGCGTCGTCGCCACCGGAGCCACCGCAGTCGTCGCGCACAACGATCCGATGGCGATTGGCGTGATCAATGGCGTTCGCGCCATGGGCCTTTCGATCCCCGATGACCTGAGCGTGGTCGGCATCGACGACTCGCCGCTTGCTCAGCTCTGCCATCCGACGCTGACGAGTATCAGCGTTCCGATGGCTCGCGCCGGTGTCATCAGCACGGATCTGGTGCTGCAACGCACGGCAGATCCGGACGCCGCGCCGCGCGTCGTGCACCTGCCGACCCAGCTCGTCGTGCGGGAGTCCACTGGACCCGCCCGTGACCGGGTGTTCGGCCGGACCGAGGAGACCGACCGGTGAAAGTCGTCGTCGCCGACAAAAACCTTGTGCCGCACCGAGAGCGGTTCGAAGGCCGGCTGCCCGCGGGCACCACGGTCGCCTGGCAGGTGGATCGGAGCGACCCCGTATCCATACCGGAACTCGCGGACGCAGAGGTGTTCGTCGGTTCGAGGTTTACGCGGCCGATGGCCGAATCGGCCGGGAAACTGCGACTCGTACACGCCGCCGGTGCCGGGACCGACGGGATCGACTTCGACGCTCTGCGCGCCGATGTTCAGGTAGCCAACACGTATCACCACGAGCGGTCGATCGCCGAATACATCGTCGCGACATCCATTCTGCTGCGCCGGCGATTCCTCGAACAGGACCGATGTCTCCGTGATGGGGTGTGGGCGACGTCGGTGTACGACGACCAACTGCCGCAGCCCGACACCCTCGATGGCGCGCAGGTCGGATTCGTCGGATTCGGCCATATCGGCCAAAGCGCATGGAATCTGTTGCGCGCGTGCGGCTGCAGAGGAGTGGCGGTCACCGGTAGCGGCAAGCTCGAGGCCGACCTCGGGCTACGCTGGATGGGGAGGATCGATCGGCTCGACGAGCTGATGCACGAGTCGGAGCTGGTCGTCGTCTCGGCGCCATTGACCGAACAGACGCGAAGCATCATCGGTGAGGCGCAGCTGCGTGCACTGGGCACAACCGGCGTGCTCGTCAACGTCGGGCGGGGACCTGTCGTCGACGAGAAAGCGTTGTACACAGCGCTGTCCAATCACGACATCGCCGGCGCGGCCATCGACGTCTGGTACGACTACCCGGGCGCTGACGGCCGCGGCGCACCAAGCGAACTGCCCTTCGCCGAACTCGACAACATCATCATGACGCCACACGCGTCAGGCGTCACCCGCCAGACCTTCATCGGCCGGGTGGACGACATCACCGCGAACATCGCACGCCTGCAACGCGGCGAGCGGCTAATCAACATCGTTGCTAGATAACATTATTGGAGGACAGAGCTGTGCCCGACCGGATCGTGGCAGTAGACGTCATCGTCTGCAGCCCTAGCCGCAATTTCGTCACCGTCAAGATAACGACATCAGACGGTGTCGTCGGCTATGGCGATGCCACTCTCAATGGCCGCGAGCTCGCCGTCGCCACGTATCTGATGGAGCATGTTGGGCCGTTGCTCATCGACCGTGACCCGGCCCGCATCGAAGACACTTGGCAGTACCTGTACCGCGGTGTCTACTGGCGGCGGGGGTCCGTCACGATGGCCGCGATCGGCGCGGTCGACGTCGCCCTGTGGGATATCAAGGGAAAAACCTTGGGACAGCCCGTGTATCAACTTCTCGGCGGGGCAGTGCGCGACCGCGTGCTGTCCTACACCCACGCCACTGGCTGGGATGTGCCACAACTGCTCGACTCCGTTGACAAGCGGATCGCCCAGGGATTCAAGGCGGTTAGAGCCCAATCCGGCGTGCCCGGCCTGGACTCCGTCTACGGCGTGCACCGCGATGCTTCGGGATACGAGCCAGCTGGCCGCGGAGTTGTGCCGTCCGAGGAGATCTGGGATACGGATGCCTATCTGGCGCATGTGCCAGGCGTGCTGCGTGCGGTGCGTGAGCACGTGGGCGCGGACATCAAGGTGTTGCACGACGCGCATCATCGACTGACTCCGCAGCAGGCCGCACGGCTCGGCAAGCAGCTCGAAGACGTCGACCTGTTTTGGCTCGAGGACGTCACGCCTGCGGAGAATCAGGACGCGCTGCGGCTTGTGCGGCACCACACCACGACCCCGCTGGCGATCGGCGAGGTGTTCAACACGATCTGGGATTGCCACCAACTCATCACCGAGCAGCTCATAGACTTCATCCGCGTCGCAGTTGTGCACGCAGGCGGAATCAGCCACGTGCGCAGGATCTTTGGTCTCGCCGAGATCTATCAGGTGCGTGGCGCACCTCACGGGCCATCCGACGTGTCACCGATCAGCCTCGGCGCCAGCATCCACCTCGGCTTCACGACGCCCAATTTCGGCATCCAGGAGTACATGGGCTATGACCCGATTGTCGACGAGGTCTTCCCGCACGCATGGAGTTTCGACGACGGTTATCTGACGCCAGGCGATGCCCCGGGAGTCGGCGTGCAGATGGATGAGGCACTCGCCGCCAAGTTCCCCTACGAACCCGCCTATCTGCCCGTCGCCCGCCGCACCGACGGTTCCATGACGGATTGGTGAGCCGGTGACCGACTACGCGACCGACATCGCGCGCATCAAACCCGCCGTCCGGCTCAACAGGTCGACGGTGCCCGGCGGCGCGTTGGTGCACCACCGGCATGGTTTGCAGACCGGCATCGTGCATCTTGGCCTTGGCAACTTTCACCGAGCGCACCAGGCGGTGTACACCGCAGCGGGCCTCGCCGTCGAAGACGGGCCATGGGGCATCGTCGGAGTCGCGAACCGCTCCCGCTCAGTCGTCGAGGCGATGGACGCCCAGGATCTGCTGTACAGCGTCGTCGAGGTGGCACCGGGCAACTCCCGGGTCACCGTGCCCGGCGTCCACACCCGCGTCCTGGTTGCCGACGATGATCCCGGTGTTGTCGTCGACCAGATCGCCGCCGCGACAACGCGCATCGTCACGTTGACCGTGACCGAGCACGGGTACACATTCTCTGCGGACACCGGCGCGCTCGACATCGGATCACCGGCCGTTCGCCACGATCTTGCCGACGACTCGTCGCCGATGACCACCATCGGCCGTATCGCTCGCGGGCTCATCGCCCGTGCGCGCACGCACGCAGCACCGACTGCGGTGCTCAGCTGTGACAACCTGCTCGGCAATGGCAAGCGCACCGAGGCCCTGGTGCGCGAGTTCATCGCACTGGCCGATCCGAGCCGGGCCGACGAGATCCTGGCGTGGATGGATACCGATGTCACGTTCCCCAATTCGATGGTCGACCGCATCGTGCCCAGCAGTGGACCGGTGTACAACGACGAGGCGCGGACCGCGCTCGGCGTTGCTGACGAGATCGCGGTTCCCGCAGAACCATTCACCATGTGGGTGATGGAGGACCGCTTCGCGGCGGGACGCCCCAGGTGGGAAGCCGGCGGCGCGATATTCACCGACGACGTGGAACCCTACGAGTTGCTCAAGGTGCGGCTGCTCAACGGGACGCACTCACTGATCGCCTACCTGGGTGCGCTCGACGGCCGCGCGACGATCCCCGAGGCGGTGTCGCAGCAGTTCATCGAGTCGGCCGCGCGCCGGGTCATGTCGGACGACTACCTGCCCACAGTCACGGTGCCGGCGAGCATGGATGCGGATCGCTACATCGCGGAACTTTTCGAGCGTTGGTCAAACAGCGCGCTCGGGCATCGAACCTCGCAGGTCGGCTCTGACGGATCGGTGAAGCTGGCGCAACGGATCCCGATACCGGCCCGCTTGCATCTCGATGCTGGTCGCACCCCCAGGCACCTCGCGCTTACCGTCGCGGCCTACCTGTGCTGTATCGCGCCACGGCCCGGATTCGATCCCGGGGCCCACGCCCTGGCGATGGTCGATCCTGCTCGACCCCGGCTCACTCGCCTTGCCGCACAAGCCAAGTCTGCGCGGGAATTCGTGCATGCGGTGTTCGACGACGGTGGCCTGTTCCCCAAGGAGCTGGCCGACGCGGACGAGTTCGTGGTGGCAACAAGTGAATTCATTGACATGATCACCGCTCACGGTGCCAGAGCAGCGGCGGCGGAGGCGAACAACGCATGACATCGCAACCACATCCAACTGTCCCTGACGTGGGGGCACCGACAGTAGAGGTTGACATGGCAACAGCGATCGGCGAGCCGGCGCCTGCACCAGCGGAGACCACCGGACACGATCCCGCGGCAGTGCGCCGCGCGGCGTGGGCGGGATTGATCGGCACAACACTCGAGCAGTACGACTTCGTCATCTACGGCACCGCCTCGGCGCTGATCTTCAACAAACTGTTCTTTCCCAACATCTCGCCGGCGGCCGGCATCCTGGCCAGCTTCAGCGCGTATGCCGTCGGCTTCGCCGCCCGGCCACTCGGTGGACTGTTCTTCAGCCGCTACGGCGACCGCCTCGGCCGAAAATGGGTCCTGGTCGCCACCCTGATGTTGATGGGTGGCGCCACCCTGGCTATTGGCGCCCTGCCGACCTACAGCCAGGTTGGCCTGTTGGCGCCCGCCCTCCTGGTGCTGTGCCGATTCTTCCAGGGATTCGGTGCCGGCGCCGAACAATCCGGTGGCGCAACACTTCTGACCGAGACAGCGCGGATCGGCCATCGCGGCCGCCTGGCATCGCTGGTGATGACCGGCGCCGCGCTTGGCACCGCGCTCGGTGCCGTGGCGTGGATCCTCGCGCAGCTGCTGCCCGAGGACGACCTGATGTCGTGGGGTTGGCGCCTCGTGTTCGCCAGCAGCCTGATCGTGACCATTGCGGCCTTCGTCATCCGCCGCAAGCTGACCGACAGCCCGGTGTTCCAAGAGCTCAAGCGGACCCACGTCGCGCCGAAGACCCCGGTGCGCGACGTGTTCGCGCACGGTAAGAAGCCGGTGCTGCTCGTCATGTTCATGACCATCGGAATCAGCGCGCAGTCCTACACCTACCAGGTCTTCATGGCGTCCTATCTGAAGAACGACGTCGGCGTCGATGCCACATTCGTTCCGAAGGTGTTACTCGTCGGCGCGATCTGCGGCGGCATCGCGGCGTTCGCCTTCGGCCGCCTTTCCGACGCGATCGGTCGCAAGCCCGTCTATCTCGGCATCGTCACCTGCCTGATCCTGCTGCCGATTCCGACGTTCCTTGCACTCAACACCGGATCACACGCGCTGATCACCGTGGTGATGATCATCGGCTTCATGCTCGCCTGCCAGGGTGCGGTCGGCGTGACGATGAGCTACTTCCCAGAACTCTTCGGTGGCCGCTACCGCTACGCCGGGGTCACCCTCGGACGCGAGTTCGCGTCGATCTTCGGCGGCGGCGTTGCACCCCTGATCTGCGCCGCGTTGCTCACCGCGTTCTCCGGCTCCTGGGTGCCGGTGGCCGTGTACATGATCATCATGGCGGTCACGGTGTTCATCGCATCGTGCTTTGCGCCGGAAACCCGCGACCGCGACCTCACCGACCCGCTCGATGCGACCGCGACCCGACATGCCTGATCTCTCCGCGCTGGCGCGTCGGTGCCGCGACTTGGTCGGCGTTGTCGCCGAGGCCGAGGCGCAGCGATGACAGTCGTGACGTTCGGCGAGACCATGGCACTTGTTCGGATGGCGGACATTGGACCGCTGGCGCATGCGTCGAAGATGGACCTCGGCATCGGTGGTTCAGAATCGAACGTCGCGGTCGCACTGCGCCGGCTGGGTACCGCGGCGACATGGGTGGGGCGCATCGGCGACGACAGTTTCGGCGACCTGGTCGAGCGGGAACTGCGGGCCGAGGGTATTGGAGTGCACGCGATTCGCGACCCAGATTCACCGACAGGACTGATGGTCAAAGAGCGCAGAACCAGTACCGCGACCCGCGTCTGGTACTACCGAAAGCACAGCGCCGGAGCGCACCTCGCGATCGGGGACGTCCCGGATGCCCTTTGGGACAACGCAACGCTGCTGCACATCACGGGAATCACTCCAGCACTGTCGGATTCGGCCGCCAAGGCCACCGTGCACTATGCCGAACACGCAAGGACGCTCGGTGTGCCGATATCGCTGGACCTCAACTACCGCCGCGCGCTATGGACGAAGGACGACGCCCGCTCCGTCTATCGGACTCTGGTCGCTCTGGCCGATGTGGTCTTCGCAGGGACCGAGGAGGCTGCGATAGCAGTGGGCGACGGTACACCTGCGGATCTGGCTTCCCGGTTGTGCGGCTTGGGTCCGGCCGAAGCCGTCATCAAGCTCGCTGACGCCGGGGCCTATGCACTGGTCGACAGCCAGCCCTATCGGCTGCCTGCGGTGCCGGTGGCCGTGATCGACTCGGTTGGCGCGGGTGACGGGTTCGTCGCCGGCTACCTCGCCGAACGGCTCGCGGGCCGGGGTCCGCAGGAACGCCTGCAGACGGCAACGGCCGTCGGAGCGTTCGCCTGCACCGTCGCCGGTGATTGGGAGGGCATGCCCCGCCGCGACGAACTAGACTTGCTGACGTCGCAGGAATCGGTGTCACGATGACCGTCCCGGCAAGAACACTGGCAGTCGTGGCCCATGGCGCACAGGACCTCCGGGTTGAGGAGATGCCCACCGCGGCACCCGAACCCGACGAGGCCGTGATCCGAATCGCCTACGGTGGCATCTGCGGGTCCGATCTGCACTACTGGCAGCACGGCGCCGCCGGGGAATCCATTCTGCGGTCACCCATGCGCCTCGGACACGAGGCATCCGGAACCGTTCTGGTTGCCGCCGAGGACGGTAGTGGACCCGCCGCGGGAACACCGATCACGGTTCATCCCGCGACGCCGGGCGGCACCGGCGCGAAGTATCCCGCCGACCGCCCGAATCTGTCGCCAGGATGCACCTATCTGGGCAGCGCGGCTCAGTTCCCGCACAGCGACGGGTTGTTCGCAAGTCATGTCGCCGTGCCCACCAGGATGCTGCGCGCCTTGCCTCCTGGTCTCGATCTGCGAACGGCATCACTTGCGGAGCCGGCCAGCGTTGCGTGGCATGCCGTGGCACGGGCCGGTGAGGTCGCGGACCAGTCGGCCCTCGTGATCGGTGCGGGTCCGATCGGCGCACTGATCGTCGCTGTGCTGGCCCGCGCAGGCGCCCGCGCGATCACCGCCGTGGATGTCGTGGACTATCCCCTCGAGATTGCTCGGCGCGCAGGGGCCACGCGTACGCTGCGTGCGGAGGACCGAGACGGGATTGCCGCGGTCGAAGCCGACGTGACCTTCGAATGCTCCGGGAATCATCGGGGATTGGCATCAGCGATTCGCGGGACTGCACGCGGTGGGCGAGTCGTGATGGTCGGTCTGCTGCCGACCGGCGACCAGCCCGTCCCGGTTTCTGTTGCCATCACCCGTGAGCTCACCTTGATCGGTAGCTTCCGTTTCAACGACGAGATCGACGAGGTGATCGCGGCGCTGGCTGACGGTTCGCTCGATGTATCGCAGGTGGTGACAGCTGAATTCACTGCTGGCGAGGCCCTCGCGGCGTTCGATCTGGCTGCCGATGCATCTCGCTCGGGCAAGGTGTTGCTCAAGTTCTAGGTACTGCTTCCTAGAGGCCAGTAATCGGCTGCTACTTCGGTTGGCA
>CAVQFK010000019.1:0-46721 GCA_963711755.1 uncultured Actinomycetota bacterium | reverse complement strand
TTCTGGACGGATGCCTGCGCACGCAGGACCGCACCGGCCGCAAGATCACCGTTATCAACGCGTCGAGTTGTGAGATCTTCGCCGGCGCACCGGATTCGCCGCAGACCGAGGATACTGCGCTGCGGCCCATCTCGCCGTATGGTGCGGCAAAAGCCATGGGCCACATGATGTGTCAGGTGTACCGGGCCAAGGGTCTCGAGGCGTCCAACGCCATCCTGTACAACCACGAATCGCCCGTCCGCCCCGAACGGTTCGTCACCCGCAAGATCACCAAGGCAGTTGCTGCAATTGCCGCAGGCCGCCGGGACCGACTTGCGCTTGGCGACGTGACCATCAGGCGCGACTGGGGTTGGGCACCCGACTACGTCGACGCCATGTACCGGATGGCGTTGCACGGCAAGGGTGATGACTTCGTGGTGGCGACCGGGGTCACCCATTCGATCGCCGATTTTGCCGCCGCCGCGTTCGCGGTGGCCGGAATCGCGGACTGGCAGGACCGAATCGACAGTGATTCTGCGCTACTGCGGCCCGCGGATCGGGCGGCTATGGTCGGCGATGCCGGCAAAGCCGCCGCGATCCTCGACTGGCGTCCCACAAAGAGCTTTGCCGACATTGTCGAGGCTATGGTTGTTTCGGATCTAGGACAGGAGCAAAGCAGGTGAGTGTAGAACCCGCCACCGCTGATCCCGAGGACGTCGCCCGCAAGGTCGCGGCCGCGCCGGACCTGAAGATGCCTCCGCCGCCCGAGTGGGTGCTGGACGCCGACGGCCGGGTAGTCGATTTCAAGATGCAGGGCATGGGTTTTCGGCGCAAGGCCCGCAACCGGCTCGGTGAGCTTTTCTACAACATGTTCATCACGCACATCCCTTCGCACACGATCCGGCAGGGGTACCTGCGGCTGATGGGCGCCACGATCGGTAAGCGGTCGGCGATCATGCGCGGTACGACGGTGCTCGATATCGAGTTTCTCACCGTCGGCAACGGCACGACCGTCGGTTCGCGCTGCCTGCTGGATTCCCGTGCGGGACTGTGGATCGGCGACAACGTCATCATCGCCGCCGATGTGCACATCCTCGGCGGCGGCCATGACATCAACCATCCGGACTTCTTGCCGGTGCCGATTCCGACGGTGATCGAGGACTATGCGTGGATCGCCAGCCGGGCAATGATCTTGCCGTCGCTCATTCGCCGCGGTGCCGTGGTCGGAGCGCAGGCTCTGGTGATCAAGGATGTCGGCGAGTGCGAGGTGGTCGGGGGCAATCCCGCCAAGGTCATCTCGAAGCGAGATCCTGAAGCCCTGAAGTACACCGGCAAGTTTCGGCCGTTGTTCTGGTGATGACTACAGCGCTATCCGAGTACCGGCTCGTCTATGTTGGTCCGGCACTGCATGAAACAGCCGTCGGCGACTACGCCGAGAACCTCATCGCCGGGCTGCGGCCGCACGTCGGCGAACTGGTCGAACACCGGACGGCCGGTCCGGGCGTGGACAGTGCGCGCGATCTGTGGCGGCACCGCAAAGCCGTCGCGGACCTCGTCGCGGCCGGGCCGCCGGGGCGGGTGTTGGTGCATGCCGAACTGGCCGGGGGTGGACTTGCGCCGTTCTGGTCGACCGCGGGCCTGCGCGGCGTACCGGTAACCGCGACCATTCATGATCCGCCACAAGGTATTTGGTGGCCGGCGCGGACACGTTTCGTGGCCAAGCACCGACTCATCATGCACGGTCTGCACTACCCGCTTCGCCCGCTGTCGCGCGTGCTGGAGGGCGCGGTTTACGGCCGTCGCACCATCTTCGTGCTCAGTCAGGTGGGACGAAAGTCGGTTGACGAGACCTATCCGAAGACGAGCACCGTGTACTTGCCGTACCTGGTCTGCGACCGTCCGCAGATCCGCCCGGTGCAGGAACGGCCCAAAGCGGTTGGATTCTTCGGACACGTCTACCGCGGAAAGGGTTTCGACCAGATCGATCGTATCCGGCGCGAGCTACCCGACGACATCCTCATCCGGGTCGCCGGCCGTGGGACCGAAGCGCTTGCCGGTGCCGACGGTGTCGAGGTGGTCGGCGCGGTGGACGGTGAGCAAGAAGACGCGTTCTTCGACTCGATCCGCGCGGTCGTGATTCCCTACGGCAAGAGGCACTTCTACGCCGAGACCTATCCGGCGTCATCGGTGGCCGCCCACGCGCTGGCCTACCGCACGCCGATCGTGTGCACCGGGTACGGCTCGTTGGCCGAATTCGACGAGCAGACCGGGGCCGTCGTGGTGCCGATGGACGGGACCGATGTGCACGACCTGCCTCCAGGGTTCTCCGAGTCGATCGCCTCGTTGGTCAATGACGAATCACGGCTCACCCAACTCGGCAAGAACGCCGACCGCACCCGTCAGGAACGCTCCGCGCAGCGAACCGCAGAGGCGTACGTCGCGGGCTGGTCTCAGATGCTGGCACGGCAGAGCGAGCGTAAATGACGGCGAACTTCGGTGAAGCTATTGATGTTTCGGTTCTAAGACAGGAGTCGCAGGTGAGGGAACCCGCCACCGCTGATCCCGAGGACGTCGCCCGCAAGGTCGCGGCCGCACCGGACCTGAAGATGCCGCCGCCGCCAGAATGGGTGCTCGACGACGACGGCCGGGTGATCGACTTCAAAATGCAGGGTATGGGCTTTCGGCGCAAGGCCCGCAACCGGCTCGGTGAGCTGTTCTACAACAGCTTCGTCACGCACATCCCTTCGCACACCATCCGGCAGGGCTACCTGCGCCTGATGGGCGCCACGATCGGCAAGCACTCCGCGATCATGCGCGGTACGACCGTGCTCGATATCGAGTTCCTCACGATCGGTAACGGCACCACTGTCGGCATGCGCTGCCTGCTGGATTCCCGTGCCGGGCTGTGGATCGGCGACAACGTCACCCTTGCAAGCGATGTGCACATCCTCGGCGGCGGCCACGACATCAACCATCCGGACTTCTTGCCGGTGCCGATCCCGACGGTGATCGAGGACTACGTGTGGATCGCCAGCCGGGCCATGGTGCTGCCGTCGCTGATCCGCCGCGGCGCGGTGGTCGCGGCACAGGCTTTGGTGATCAAGGATGTCGGGGAACTCGAGGTGGTCGGGGGGAATCCGGCCAAGGTGTTCTCCAAGCGCAACCCCGACGCCCTTGGCTACAGCGCCAAGTACCGACCGTTGTTCTACTAGTTGATGTTGATGGCGCGCCAAGGTGTCTGAGCAGTCAGCGACGGTAAAGCCGCGCAACGTCGCGAAAACGCTGCTGGCTCTGGTCTGGATCTACGGCGGCCGCGGTATCGGTCTGCTGTGGACGTTGGTGTTGATCCATCAGCTCGGTATCGACGACTACGGCACGTACGGTATGTCGGTCGCACTCAATGCGATAGTTGGTCCGTCGCTTGACAATTCGTTCACCGTTCGGGCCATCCGTGAGTCGGAGGAGCGGTTCGTCCGGGAGCGGGTGACCCGGTTCCTTGTCGCGTTCGTCCTCATCGCCGTCGGTCTGGCGCTGATCGGCGAGATTTACATCGTCGGGTTCGGGCTGACCGTAGCCGGCGGCGAGATCGCGCTCAACGTCGTCAAGAGCCGGTCAGCGCGCGACGGCCATCCCGAGCGCGTGTACCGGCTGGACACCGCCAGGCAGTGCACCGGTATCGCCATGGGAACCGCCTACCTCTACCTGGCGCCTGCCCCGACCCTGCTTGGCGCGAGCCTGGCCTATTGCACGCCCTACGCGGTGATCATTGTCGCCGCAGCGGTGACCGCGGGACGGCACCGGCCGGCGATGCCGGGCCCGCCGCGCCTGATGGCGGCGCTGACCGGAGAGATGCTCGGCACCGCGGCGTACCTGCAGGGCGACGTGCTGCTGCTCGGCGCGCTGACCAACAGCACAACCGTCGGTTACTACACGCTGACCTGGGTGGCCGCGGCGGCAGTGGCCGCGGCGGGCCAGTCCTTCGGAATGACCTATCACGAGGCGCTGCGAGAGAGCGACGGCGCTCTGTCAGCAGGACCACCGCTACGAAACACGCTTGGAATAGCGGTGATCGGCGGCACCCTGATCTTCCTGATCGGCGTCGGTCTACTCATCTCACCCGCCCCGACCGAGCTGGCCGTTGCGATGATGATCATGTCGGGGTTCGCCGCACTGCGCATCGTGGTGTCGGTGTTCCAGGTCATCCTGTTCACCCAACGCCGCGATGTGCTGCGATTGACGGCCGCCATCGGGCTGGTTCCGTTCAAGCTCGGGTTGGTGGCCGCGCTGTCGTTCGCGGGCGCCGTCGGCGCGGCGATCTCCACGACCATCACCGACGGCGTGCTCCTGCTGATCTTTGCCTACGGGCTGTACTGGTCGAAGTCGAAGTCGAAGTCGAATGAAATCGGAGTCGGAAGCGAAGTCGGAAGCGAAGACCAACGAGACATGACCAAGGCGAGCTTTGTGCTGTCGAAGGACCCGGTCCTCGAACACACCGGTGACATCGCGCTGGCCCGGCTTCTGATGCGGCTGGCCGCCGACTCCTTCGAAGTGTCGGCGGTATGTCTGTCCGCGCAATCGGGCGCTGTCACGGCCGATCTCGTACCCGAAGGACTGCCGCTTGTCCGGGTGCGCAAATCGCAGGTCCAGCCGCGCCAGTTGCTCACCAGCTCAGTTCGCCAGCGGCGCAGCCTGGTCCACGTTCGATTCGACACCGATGAGCTTGTCGACGCAATCGAGCACAGCGACGCCGACGTGTTCGTCGCCGAGCACAGCTATATGGCCGAATCCTTCGTGCGCAGCGCGCATTTCGGCGCCAAGAAGCTCATCGTCAACACGAACGTCACCGAGTCGCTGGTGTGGCGGGCAACCCGCGGTGTGCTGGGCCGCATCGAGGAACCGCGCCTGCTGCGCGACGAGTTGCGGATCGCACGCGCGGCCGACGCGGTGGGCACGTACGACGCCGAGGAAGCGGAGTTCTATCGCACTCGGGGCGTGCACGGTGTGCGATTTCTCGATATCACGCTGCCACCCGGCGACCAGGTTTCAGTATCGGCCACCCCACCTCGAATCGTCTTCATGGGCACCCGCGACTGGCCGCCCAACCAGGAAGCCTTCCTGCATGCGCTGAAGCTGTGGCCGCGGATCGCCGAAGGCATACCCGAGGCAGAACTCTGCGTCGTCGGCGCGAAGAAGCCGGGTGCGTCCGACCCTCAGTATCCGGACGGTGTGCGCGACCTGGGGTTCGTCGATAACCTGCAGGCCTTCCTTGGCACCTGCCGGGCGATGATCGCGCCGATCAAAACCGGTGGGGGAGTGCGGGTCAAGCTTCTCGATGCGATTCGGATGGGGCTGCCGGTGGTGGCCACCACGGCGGCTATCGGATCCTTGGGGCCGATCTTCGACCTCACGCCGGTAGACGACGAAGATGCGTTCATCGCCGAATGCCGGCGCTTCCTGATCGATCGGGACGCCGCAGTGCGTGCAGGTGATCGACTGTTCGGCATCAACCGTGACCGCTGGGAACGGCGGGTGCCGCACCGCGCGGTGGAGGCCCTGTTGCGCGCCGAGGACGTCGCCGCGGACGCTAGTTGAGGAAGACCTTGAAGCCGACCCACGGCATCCATGTCATGTAGCCGTTCTGGAAGTTCACCCGCGAGCCGCCGTCGACATACATCTCGTCACTGGTGGCCAGGCCCAACTGGGGCACCCACGATTGTGCGAAGCCGTAACTGGCCCAGTGCACACCGGTGGCCTGAGACCACCAGACCCGGAAACCGTTGGCGCCATTGAAATCCTGCCAGCCATTGGCGAATGACGCGTTGGGCGTGGCATTCCTGCTGATGGCGAAGTCAGCCACCGCCTTGGGTGACGAGAAGATCCCGTTGGGCGCTTCGAACAGCGTGTTGACCGTCCGGATCTGGGCCCACATCGTCGGCGAAGCCCGAAACACCGGGCTCAGCACACTCCCGTGAGCGGCATCGGTGATTTGTGAAAAGCGTTGAAACTCTGCTGATTTCGGTGGTCCGGCCGCGATCGCGGCGCGCAGGTCCTGCTGGGCCGCCTTGGGCGTCCAGTCCGACTTGAAGACCCCGAAGGTGTCGTCGGGTTGAGTGCTTGCTGAGTTGCGGTCCCGCGTGGTGTAGAAGTACAGCGGCCCGACGTACGGCATCTCCTGCCACTTGGTGTACATGTCCTTGAGGAAAGCCGTCTGGGCGGCCTCGTCGCTGATCGAGGTCGGTTGGCCATACTCGGTGTTCCAGATCTTCTTACTGGAGTCGCCGTTGGCGATCATCGACTGACGCATCGCCATCAGCTGATTCACCGGTGAGTTGGCGTGGGGGACGCCGTCGGAGAACTTCAAGTAGTAGTGGTACGGGTGAAAGGACAGCGCGTCGAAGAAATTCTTGGCGCCTGCGGTGTACATCCCGTTGACGAACCGAACCGGGTCCATGGCGAAGTTCCCCCAATCGATCACCGCGCCGACCACGGCGCCGATCACGGTGACGTTCGGGTCGACGGCCTTGATCTTGGGGTAGGCGGCCTTGAGTAGGTCGGTATAGCCGGCGGGATCCGGCTGCGGCGAATAGAAGTACGCAGAGTTCGGCTCGTTCCAGATCTCGTACGCCGAGACTTTGCCCTTGTACCGGGTCGCCACCTTGGCGGCGAAGTCGCCATATGCCGCTGGCGACGCCGGCCTTCCGCTGATCGGCCATGCGCCTGGCGCCACCGCCCACCCCGGCGTCGAGTTGATGAAGCCGACGACCGAGATGCCGCGGGCAGCCGCTGCGTTGATGGTCTTGTCCACTGTGGACCAGTCGAGGGTGCCCTGAAACGGCTCGACGCCGGCCCAGGGAATCATCAATCGGATCGTCCGCACATTGGTGCTGCCCATCAGGCCGAGTGTCCGCTCGACATCGGCAGGCGAGAGGCCATAAATATCGGAGTCGGCAAATCCGATTGTGGTCGGCAACGGATTGATGTTTGCGCTTTCGGCGACAATAACGCGCCGCGGCGCGTCGGGCGGCAGCGTGATGGCGATCGCCATCGCACAAACCACACCGCTGACTACGGCAACAGCAATGGTGGTGAAACGACGAAGTCGGCCATTTCGGCGAGCGCGCACGAGCAACCTCCAGCTTATTGGAGCTGACGCGGTCTCGGCGCGTCAATGCGCACTCAGTGTGTCAAAGCCGGCGACCTTTCTTCGCTATCTGTATAAGCGTGTCGGGTTAATTCTTCGGTCCGCGCGCGATCCATATAGACGAGGAACACCAGCAGAACCGAGAAACTCAGAGTTGCCTGGGGAATTCCGACCACCGGGTGATCCAGGTTGAGGGCGACAACGCAGAAGCCGATGAAGACCCCACCGGCTATTGCCCAATTCAATGAGTCCGAGCGCAGCGCCCGATAGCCGATGACGCACCCGATGATCAATACCGCAAGGAACGCAATTCCCGCGATGATTCCGCCGCGGTAAATCGTGAGCAGGGGCGCATTGGACACGTGATTCAACGTGTAGGCAAACTCGCCATCTCGGAATTCCAGTCGCCCCCAGCCGAGTCCGAACGGCCAGTGACCCGACATCGTTCCTGGAAAGTCCCGCAGCGCCTCCAAGCGTGACGAGGAACCGGCGTCATCTGTCCTGAAGGAGGTGAGAATGCGTCGTCGCACAGCGGGCACCAGCATGGCGGCGATGGCCGCGGTCGCCAGACCGCCGAACAGCAGCCCCCGATCCCGCGATCGCATGTTGTGGAACACCAGGACCAGCAGCAGGCCCCCGACCACGCTGAAGATTCCCGCCCGGCTCAGCGTAAGGAGCAGGGCCGCGACGATGATCGCCGTCAGTAATACCCGGCGCCAGCCGCTGAAGAGGATTAGGCAGACGCACAGGCCGGCGACGAGGCCGATTCCCGCGATGTTGGGATCCACCCAGGTGCCGCCCAGTCGGACCGACCGGGAAGCACCTTCGTCGGTAAAGGCGAACCGGGTCGCGGTGTATTCCGCAGCGTATCCAAAGACCCTCAAATAGCGGAACGACGTCTGGTTCGGGTCGAGGAGCACAATGTACGCGCCAAAAATGGCGTTCAGCGCTACTCCGTAGACAAAGATGCGGCCGAAACGAGCTAAATTCTCCTGTGACAATTGCAATAGCGCCAGCACTGCCAACGTCGGAAGTAGCCATTTAATATAGGTTGAAATAGCGAGAATATTGGGGCCCGTTGCGACGACGGAGATACCGGACGTGACAATCAAGGCGAATACGGCCCATTCGAGCGGGTGCATCGATCGCGCGAGCCGCGGATGGACGAGGGCGGCAACCACGACGCCGAACACCAGCGGCAGGTAGAGCGGAAGGCCTACGCCGGGAAAGCGTCCGAATGGCAGGGCGCCCATCACGAACGCCAGCCCCCAGAACAACCAAAGGGGATGCCGCAAACCGATATAGACGGCCAGGATCAATCCAATGACCCCAACCACTCCCAGCATAGACAGCTTGCCGAACGAGATTGCCAGCCATACCACCGCCGGAATCACAGCAACGATCAAGAGGGATACCATATGATTGCGGAGCTGATCCCAGCGGGCGTTCACGAGGACTATGTTCTCAGTTCAACCAGCTAAGCTCAAGCCGGTTGGCCGACGCGCGTCGAAGCTCTCGGATTGGTTCGCGGCCGCTAATCTGACAACCGTTGCATCGAGGATACTCTGAGGGGAACGACATTGGAGATCAAAGAATATCTGCGCATATTCGCCAGGTACTGGTGGGTGATCGTAGTCCTCACAGTGTTGGGCGCGGCAATCGGTTGGGGCACCTGGCAATTCACCACACGTGAATACCAGTCGACCGCAACGTTGTTCGTCGCCACCCAGAGCGGTACCACGGTCACCGAGGCCTACCAGAACAACCTCTTCTCTCAAGAGCGCGTGGTGTCATACGCGGGGCTGGCAACTAGCGAGCAGGTCGCAGCCCGCGCGGTCGATCAACTCAAGGCGCCGATTTCCCCGCAGGAACTGCGGGCAAAGACGACGGCACAGCCCGTGCCCAAGACGGTGCTTCTCAACGTCGGCGTGAGCGATCCCGATCCGGCACAGGCGCAAACCTACGCCAACGCCGTGGCGGACCAGCTGATCGGCCTGGTCAGCGAACTAGAAACGTCGCGACGAGGCGGCAGCCCGTCAGCGGGTGTCGTGCTGGTCGATGAGGCTGACTTCCCGACCACACCCCTCGGGATGGGGATGCTGCTACGAATCGGCTTGGGTGCGGCCGGCGGCCTGCTGGTCGGGATCATCGCGGCGATTCTGGTCGGCATTCTCGACAAGCGGCTTCGCGGACGCGAGCCGGCCGAAGCGGCCAGCGGGTCACTGGTGATCGGCGGGTTGCCGGTCGACGCGTCGCGACCCAAGGTCGACGTCGTTGATCTGAGCGTCGACAGCTTGTACGCCGAGCGGCTGCGTGAACTCCGGACCAATTTGCGGTTCGTATCGCCGGCAAACGGTGACACCCCGCCCAAACAGATTGCTGTGACGAGCCCGTCGGCAGGTGACGGGCGAACAACCACCGCGATCGATCTGGCCGCCGTGCTCGCCGAGACGGGAAAGTCGGTCGTGCTCGTCGACGGCGACCTACGCAACCCCGCCGTCGCCGACCGGCTGCCGCTCAATGGGCCGATGCGGGAAGGCGCAGCCACACGCGGGCTCAGCACCGTGTTGGTCGGCGAGCACACCATCGTCGAGTCGATCATTCGCGATATCGCCGTCGGTCATCGTTCGATCGCCGTCCTTCCTGCCGGGCCGTCCGCGCCACGACCGGGTGAACTCTGGGCCAATGATCGCGCCGGCAGGTTGTTCGACGAACTCGCGAACAGTTTCGACTACGTCGTCGTCGACACCCCGCCGCTGGACACCTATACCGACGGCGCGGTAGTCGCGGCGTTGGGTGACGGCGCGCTGCTGCTGGCCCGCATCCGTTCGACGACCAGCGCCGCGGTCAAGCGCGCGGTGCAGACGCTGCGGGCCGCGAACGTGCCCCTGATCGGCACCGTCGTCACCTTCGAACGTGGCCAACGGCGCGGCACACGCTCGGGCTCGCAGCCTGCAGAAGACACGGACTCCAACGCCAAAGGCGCACCGGCGAAGTCGCGTGCTGCTCGGCCCGCAGGCGATGCCGATGCGGATACCACCGTGGTCAACGGGCTTGGAAAGTCGGCCCGACCGGCAAGCGGGCCACAATCCCGGCACGGGGTCAGTTGAGCATGCGGTGGCGTGCCGTCCTGGCACTCACCTGCGTGGTGGCGGTGCTGGCGGGCTGCAGTAACAGTGCGCCACAACCACCACCGCTCACCTATGAGCGCCCAGAGCGCGAGCTGACGCCGGAATTCCCGGGGGCGCCGACGCTGCCGCCGCCCGACCTGACCAACGACGGCCCTGGCTCGCTGGTCGAAGTGGAACCTGCTGGCGACAACGAGACCATCAAGAGCGCGAACGGCACCGTGGTCAGGGTGGTGTACCGGTCGACATCCGGAGTCGACGGCGCGATGACAGAGGTGTCCGGCCTTGTCGCCGTGCCACCGGGCGAGCCGCCAAGGGGCGGTTGGCCGATCGTCTCGTTCGGTCATGAGATGACAGGCGTGCTTGCCAAGTGCGCGCCCTCGCTGGCCCCTGACTTCTGGGGCTATGGGCAGGCGATGGCCACCTTGCTCACTCGAGGGTTTGTCGTTGCGCTCTCGGACTTTCAGGGTCTTGGCGTCACCGGCTCCGCTCACTCCGTCGTCGACGCCGCGACGCTTGGCAACAACATGATTGACGCCGCCCGCGCCGCGCGACGCGTGGTGCCGTCGGCCAGCACTCGCTGGGCGGCGTTCGGTGTAGGGGAGGGCGGCCTGGCGGCTTGGTCCGCCGCTGAACGTGCCGGAATCTACGGTGGCGGAATGGATCTCGCGGGTTCGGTGGCGATATCTCCGTACGCCGATCTGTCTCCGTTGGCCGAGGCGGCCGAGAATGGCACGCTGTCCGGCCCGGAACAAGTGCAGTTGCTGGTTCAGGTGTTACAAAGTCTGGCCAATCTCGACCCGGGCTTCGACATCGACGCCCATCGCGCAGGTGCGGCAGAGCAGCAATGGGACATCCTGACCGACTGTGCCCCCAAAGACCCCGATAGGGCTCAACGCGTGGTGACCGAATTGGACCAGCAGACGTTGCGTCCACAGGGCGCAGGCGCGGCCGCGGACCTAAGGAACCGGCTGACCAACGCCGCCCTGCCCGCCAAGTATCCGACTCCTGGCGCCGCACCGATATTGGTGGTGTTCGGTACGGATGACCCGATCGTGCCCGCCTCGGGCATCCAGCGGGCATTGGCCGCCGCGTGCGCCAGAGGCGATCGCATCGAAGTGATGAGGGGTATCGGCGACACCAAGGCGACGAACGACCAGAACATGCAGAGCGCGATTGCCTGGATGGAGGCCCGTCTCGACGGACAACGTCTTGGAAACGTCTGCGTAGGGGCGACATGAGGCCCCCGGCCGCAGCGCCGCAGCTGCGTGAATACGCGCGGATCGTGTTGAGCAGCTGGATCGTCGTCGTGTGCGCGACGGCGTTGTCCGCGGGTGTCGGGTGGCTCAGCTGGCAGACCTCCGCGGCGGTCTATCAGTCGAGCACCACTCTTTTCGTGATCACACCCGGCAGCGCCACGACGTTGGACGCGTACTACGGACAACTCACCGCCGTCTCACGTGTGCAGACCTACCAGCAACTCGCCACCAGTAGCCAGGTGACCTCACGGACCATCGACCAGTTGGGGTTGGCCGAGACGACCGAGGAGCTGGCCGCGCAGATCTCGGTGGCCCCGACAGCGACCTCGGCACTGTTCGATGTGGTGGTAACTGGCTTCGATCCGGAGCGCACCCAGGACATTGCTGGAGCCGTAGGTGCAAACATGGTCGAACTGTCCAAGCAACTGGCAGCTGTGGACACTGCCACCACAGAGTTGGTCATGGTAGACGGGGCCAGCCTGGCTGCACGGCAAGGGTCGCCGTGGCGATCGATCCTTACGGCGACGGCGCTGGGCTTTGCCCTGAGTGTCATCATGGTGTGCGCTCACGGCGTGGTTGCCGATAGACTCCTCGGTCGGGGAGAAGTTGACCGGGTTGTCGGGGGGGCAGCTGCGGAAAGGGAGCCATGATCCGATCGCCCTTGTGGGTGACGCTGCTGTGCCCCGTCGTAGCTCTCTGTGTGACAGCAACCGGCTGCAGTCAAGACAACACTCCCGAACCGCCCGCCGCCACCGCAGGCATCGACTTGAAGCCAGACACCACGGGCGCCAAGCAAGAGCCAGGGGCACTGGCATCGGCGACCACGTTGCCGACCCTCGATCGGCGGCTCCTCTCGGCGACATCGCTGGCGGCGCGCATCGAATACACGTCGACTTCCGGCATCACCGACGGCCGCACCCAGGTGACGGCAACCGTCTTCGTGCCGCGCGGCACGGCTCCGCAGGGCGGTTGGCCGATCATCGTGTACGGCCACGCCACCACAGGAATCCAGTCCGAGTGCGCGCCGTCGCTATCGCCGACACTGCTTGGCGCGTCGACACCGATCGCGGCCTTGGTCAAAGCGGGCTACCTGGTCACGGTGCCCGACTATCAAGGGCTTGGGCTGGACACCTCAGAGTCTCCAGAGCACCCCTACCTCGACTCCACCACCGTCGGCTACAACGTCATCGATTCGGTGCGCGCGGCGCGCAGGCTCGTTGCTGACGCCTCGGATCGGTGGCTGGTGGCCGGTGTCTCGCAGGGCGGTCAGGCCGCATGGGCCGCAAATGAACTAGCCGCCAGCTACGGGCAGGGCCTTTCGATGATCGGCGCGGTCAGCCTGTCCCCGCCGACCGACCTCACGGGATTCGCGGAGCTAGCGGCGGCAGGCACCTTGACCAAGGATCAGCAGGCAGCGCTACAGCTGATCCTCACGGCGCTGGCCACCGAACATCCGGACTTGCCGCTCGACGACTACCGCCGCGGGGTCGTTGCCCAGAAGTGGGACGTGCTGTCGTCATGTGAGACGTCGACGGCGACGCAGCGCAACGAGGCGATCGAGCAGATTGGTCCTGACGACCTGCGTCCCAGTGGGCCCGATCAGACCGCCGTGCTCGCGGGCTATCTGCAACAGCGCGGCCTGCCGCAAGCACCGACGGCCGCGCCGATGTTGGTGGTCTATGGTGGCGCCGACTCGTTCCTGCCGGGTTCATGGACCGATCGCGCGCTGACTGCCGCCTGCACGATGGGCGACGTCATCGACATTCAGTTCCAGCCCGACAAGGGCCATAGCGACATCGATGTGTCGATGGCGTTTGGCTGGATCAGCGAGCGTTTCGCGGGGCAACCCGCGGCGAACAGTTGCGAATCATTCATCGCTGCCCAGCAGCCGGCCGAGGAGCCGGATACAACCTTCGGCGACACGGGCGAGAGCGACAGTGGCGCAAACGAATTCGGGGAGGGCGAATGACCGCCGAATCCGCGCCACCGCTACCACCGCCAACAGAACCGGTGCCAACCACATCGGAGCGGGTACGCACGCGGGCCAGAATCATCGGGCTCGACGGAGCGCGAGGGCTGTCCTGCCTCGGTGTCGCCGTCATGCACGTGACGGCACATTTCTCGCCGCACACCGCTGCGACCTGGAAGACGAACATCGTCGGCCTTTCGCTGATCTTCTTCTACGTGCTCAGCGGGTTTCTGCTGTTTCTGCCCTATGTCAGGAAGCTGACCGAACAGCGCGCCTCGGCGCAGATGCCAAGCGCCGCCAACTTCGCCGTCCATCGCATTGCGCGCATCTTGCCGGGGTACCTGGCGATCTTCTTGATCTGCAACTACGTGTTCCAGGTCGTGTACGTGCAGAACCCCGCACTGCAGCCCCCGGCGACCGACGACGGAACGGGGATGATCACCGATCCCTGGCAGCTGCTCGCGAACCTGAGCCTGCTGCACTCCTACATTC
This sequence comes from uncultured Actinomycetota bacterium, assembly GCA_963711755.1. Classification (GTDB taxonomy): domain Bacteria; phylum Actinomycetota; class Actinomycetes; order Mycobacteriales; family Mycobacteriaceae; genus Mycobacterium. Next base: position 32,753 of record CAVQFK010000019.1, on the reverse strand, counting down.
CCGAGTACTTCCAGACCGGGCTCAACCCCTCGTGGTCGTTGACGCTCGAGTACGCCTTCTATCTGTCCGTCCCGCTGCTCGGAGTGCTGCTGTTCGCGTTGCGGAAAAGGACGTCGATGCGGCCGCTAATGCTGGCCGCGGTCGCACCGGCCATCCTGATCGCGATCAGCTTCATCGGACGGTCGTTCGTGCCGATGATGGTGGAGCGTTCGGGCATGACCGATCGGATGCTGATCGAATGGGGACCCAACTGGGTTGCCGTATTCACCAAGAGCTTTTTGACCAATGCCGACACCTTCGCGGTCGGAATGCTCGCGGCGATACTGATCGTCGCGATGGAACAGGACGTCGTGCGTGAGCGACTGAGCTGTCGAGTGCGGCTGTACAGCGTGCTCGGCCTGTTTCCCGCACTTGTCGGGACGGCGTTTCTGCTCAAGTTCGCCAACCACTTCGCGACCACCGGGATCGCGATTCTCTGCACCCTGATGCTGCTGATCATCGTTGCGCCGCTGGCGCGGGGAGAGGATTCGGCGATCGCGCGCCACCTCGACAGTGCACCGCTGCGATTCGTAGGTAAAGTCTCGCTGTCGGCGTATCTATGGCACTACCCGCTGATGCTCTTGTTGGGCCGCTGGGGCTTGATGGCCGGTGACTCGGTGCCTGGAATGTTGAGGAATGTCATCGTGGTTCTGACAGTGACGCTGCTGGTGTCGGTGGTGACCTACTATCTCGTCGAACAGCCGGCAATGAACTGGGCGAAGCGTTACCGCACCAGGTGGGCCTAATGCGCCGAGCGGTCCTGTGGATCAGCTCCGTTGTTGCAGTCTTGTTGGTGGTCGCGGCGGTGCCCCTGGCGTGGAAGCTCGGTGTGCGGCTGCTTGAGCACACGAAGCAAGGCGCGGAGGGCGGCCCGGTGCCGATCCAGACTGCCGATCTCTCGGGGTCCGGACCCGGAACACTGGTGAGCGCGATGACGATGCCCGCGCTCACCCGCACCGAGCCGGGCAAGCTGCTTCAGGCGGCTCGCGTCGTGTACCGGTCTACGTCGGGAGATACCGGTGAAGAGACCGTGGTGTCGGGAGCGGTCTTCACTCCGCTTGGCGAGCCCCCCGCAGGCGGCTGGCCGGTGATCGCTCTCGGCCACGGCACAACAGGCATCGACGAACCCTGCGCGCCGTCGCTGTCGGAGTCGTTGCTCGGCCTGTCGACACCCGTGGCGGGGTTCGTGTTGAACGGGTACGCCGTCGCGTTGCCCGATTACCAGGGTCTCGGGTCATCCGGTGTGCATCCCTACACCGATGCGCGAACCGCGGGGCTCAACATGATCGACTCGGTGCGCGCTTTGCGCCACACCTTCAAGAACGTGTCCAACCGATGGGCGGCCGTCGGCGGCTCACAGGGCGGCGGCGCGGCATGGGCCGCCGACGAACAGGCCAGCACCTACGCGCCGGATCTGGACATCGTCGGCGCGGTTGCGTACTCACCTGCCGCCGACGTCGCGGGGATGGTGAGCAAGGCGCAGGCGGGCACGCTGACCTTCGATCAGGGGCCCGCGTTTCAAGCGATCATCGAGTCGCTGGCCCGGCTGCACAAGGATCTGGATCGGGACGATTTTCGCCGCGGCGCAGCAGCCAAGTATTGGGATGTGTTGTCGGCGTGCTCAGGGCCTAAGGTCAACGATCGCATGGCCGCGATCAACGCCTTGCAGCCAGGAGACCTTGGGCCGGACAATGGGGCCGCTGCGGAGCAACTGCGGGGCCTGATCAAGGCGTGGAGCCTTCCGCAGCAACGACTTTCGGCACCGCTGTCGGTGGCATACGGCGGGAAGGACACCTACATCGACGCGCAGTGGACCACCGACGCGATCGCTCGAACGTGCGCGCTCGGCGGGACGGTGCAGTGGCAACTGCAGCCGGACAAGGGGCACGGCGACGTCGACATCACATCGCAACTCGGCTGGATCGCGGATCGATTCGCCAACAAACCGGCACCCAATGACTGCACGTAGGAACCCCGACGGCGACAGCCCGCTGTGGCGCCGCGTGGCGGTCGAGGGCTGGTGCGCGATCAAGCGCAGGCGCGCCAAGCCGGGGACGCCGGTACCGCCGCCTGAGTCGCCGTATCTGATCGTGCCGATACTCGGACAGTCCAACGCCTACGGAATGGGCATCGGGCTGGACTTGGACGGCCCCGATCGACCGCACCCCGGCGTCCACCAATGGGCGATGTCGGGACCGTCCAGAGGCTCCGTCGTGGCGGGTGTGGACCCGTTGTTCCACGAAGTTCCCGGTAAAGGTGTCGGTTTCGGTTTGACGTTCGCCAAGCACCTGGCCGACGAAACCGGCCGCGCCGTGCTGCTGGTGCCCGGTGCTCGCGGCGACACCTCGTTTGCGCCGAAGAACGGCTACACGTGGGACGTCGACGACAGGCGCACGCGCAGAAATCTGTACCGCGAGGCGGTGGCCGCGATCGAGCAGGCAATGGTGACCTACCAGGGCAGCACAATCGCCGCGGTGCTGTGGCATCAGGGGGAGACCGACGTGCCATTGATGGCCGCTCAGATCTACGAGAAGAAAATCGATCGGCTCATCGACGACCTCCGGGGACGCTTCGGCGAAGATCTACCTTTCCTTCTCGGGCAAATGGTGCCCGAAGAAATGGAATTGAGCCATAAGGACTATTCGGCCATCAACGCCGTGCATGCCGACACCCCGAATCGCAGGCTCCGCACAGCATTCATTCAGGGACCGCGCGACTGCATCAATGGCGGGGAAGACCGACACTACAACGCGGCCGGTCAGCGTGAGTTGGGCCGCCGAATGTGGATGACGTATCGCGAGATGTGTGCCGATCGACTTATGGGCTATGCATCGAGTTGACGTCGGGCGCGTGATCCTGGAATCGATCGCGGCGGTGCTCGTGATCGTGCTGATTGACGTCGGTATTGCCGGAATCCTGCTGTTCACAAACGCCAAGGATGATGGGCTGCAGCGCGCCGACGCGATCGTGGTGCTGGCCGGCGAGCACGACGGACGTGAGGAGTATGCGCTGCGTCTGGCGCGCGACGGATGGGCTCCCACCGTCGTGTTGTCCAACCCCTACCTGCGGAACGACGATGTGATGGAGCAGTATTGCCGGCCCGCCGAAGGGGTGGAGGTCATCTGCAAGAAGCCGTCGACGCTGACCACCCGCGGCGAGGCGGCAATGGTTCGCGAACTCGCACAAGAGCGGTCATGGACCAAAATCATTGTTCTCACATGGCGGTACCACATCCCCCGCGCCCGGCTCGTGTTTCGGCAGTGCTACTCCGAAGAGACCGGAACGACGGTAATGCGGGCGATGCCGCGCGAATACCAGTACTCGTTCCTGCAGTGGGAGTTCATGTACTTCTACCAATTTGCCGGCTTCGCGAAGGCCGTTCTGCAGGGCGTCTGTGCTTGACCAGCTACTTTGCGGATTATGTGGCGTAGTCAAGCAAACAATGAGATAGTGAACCGACGGTCGGGGTCGTCGATTATTTGGTAGCCGCCAGCAAATAGGAGGTAGTACGAACCGTGTCGGTGGCAGAAGAGGTATTTGCACCCGCCAAGCCCCGCCTTTCCGCGGTCGGGAACACCCCAGTGCCAACGTGGCAGCGGCGGTACAAGGTGCTCTTGGTCGTCACCGATGTGGTCGTGGTTGTGCTTGCGCTCGCGGCCGCTCAGTTCGTCCGGTTGGGCGGTCCTGACGTGCCCGCCGAGGCCGCTTCGGTCTACTACTCGGTGCTCTCGTACTACTCGGTGCTCTCCCTTTACGTCGCCGCGATCTGGCTTGGTCTGCTCGCCGCGTACCGCACCCGGTCGCCTCGGATCGTCGGCGCCGGCGTCGAGGAATACCGGCGCGTGTTCTCGGCCACCCTGGCAACCGTCGGTGTGATCGCTGTGGGCCTGATGATTTTCCGGCCGGAGTACGCCCGTGGCTATCTTGCCGTCGCGCTTCCGCTCGGTCTCGTCGGACTGCTCCTGAGCCGTAGCTTGTGCCGGCGATTCCTCGCCCGCCAACGTCGCCAGGGGAACTGCGTGATGTCCGTACTGGCGGTGGGAGACCCGCGCGCGGTGCGCAGTCTGGTCCAGTCACTGCAGCGCGGTTGGTGGTACGGCTACTCGGTCGTCGGCGTGTGCCTGACCGGACGCAGCACCGGCGGCACCCTCGAGGTGCCAGGAGTCGGGACGTTGCCCGTCTTCGGTGACGAAGGCAACGTGCACGACGCGATCCTCAAGACCAATGCCGACACCGTCGCGCTGACCACCACCGACCACCTCGGGCCCGAAGGGGTTCGCGAATTGTCTTGGGATCTGGACAAGTTGGGCGTCGACCTCGTCGTGTCGCCCGGTGTCGTCGACGTCGCCGGTCCGCGCCTGACCATGCGGCCCGTCTCGGGCCTTCCCCTCATCCACGTGGAAAAGCCGCAGTACAGCGGCACCAAGAAACTGCAGAAGCGGGCCTTCGACATCTTCGTGTCGCTGACCGTCCTGCTCGGTGCGTTGCCGGTCATGCTGGCCGCTGCGGTCGCCATCAAGTTGACCAGCAGGGGGCCGGTGTTCTACCGCTCGGAGCGGATCGGTCTGGACGGCAACCCATTCCAGATGATCAAGTTCCGCACCATGGTGGACGGTGCCGATCAGCAGCTGGACAGCCTGACCCACATCAACGAGAGCGTCGGTGGCGTGCTGTTCAAGATCCGCGAGGACCCGCGAGTCACGGCGGTCGGCCGGATACTGCGCCGCTACAGCATCGATGAGCTTCCGCAGTTCTTCAATGTGTTGAGCCGCGACATGAGCGTGGTTGGGCCGCGCCCGCCGCTGCGCCGTGAGGTGGACACCTACAACGACCAGGTGCGCCGACGGCTGCTGGTGCTGCCGGGGATCACCGGGCTGTGGCAGGTCAGCGGTCGCTCGGATCTGTCGTGGGAGGACTCCGTGCGCCTCGACCTGTCCTATGTGGAGAACTGGTCCATCGCCAACGACCTGTTGATCGCGGCCAAGACCATCCGCATCGTGGCCGCAGGCTCTGGCGCGTACTGAGCCGCCGACCGGTGCGCAGACTCGTTTGCCTGCCGGGCGCGCACATCGCCTCGGCAGGTTGCGCGACGGGTGATCAGATCAATATCAATATCCGAATTGCGAATGCCCGCTAATTGCGATCAACGGGCCCCAGCAATTTCCCATTGTTCGGATTGCCTCGGAATCGGTCCGCCTCATCGGGAGGGCACCGCAAAATAATTAACGATTACGTTAATAATGAGGAAGTCTGCTGCCCGGCGGGCGCCAGCCGAGGCGGACACAGGCTGCGGGCGCTTCGCGGAACGGGGTTTGCGCCTCGGCCACGCTCCTTTGACAGTGGCGGCGACACACTCCCGGCGGCGGCGGCGCTGGCAGCATCCCGCACCGGGTTCGCACTAGATTGAGCGGCAGCCAAAAGCAAAGGACAGCGCAGACCGGCATGATCAAAAAAGCGGTGTTGTTCACCTCCGTGTTCGTCGTCTTTGCCCTGGTCATTGCGATGGTTGTGACGTTTCAAGCGGCGATCTACACGGTCGCAACGCGAATCGCCGACCAGTTCCCGGCGTCAGGGGGAGCGCCGACGCCGATCGCGTCGGCGGACCTCACGGACGCTGGGCCAGGTTCGTTGGTAGCCGCGACGACGATGCCAGGGGTGACGCGTACCTATGAGGGCAGGGGCCTGCGGGCGGCCAGGGTCGTCTACCGCTCTACCTCCGGTGACTCCGGAGAGCCGACGGTGGTGTCCGGTTCGGTGTTCACCCCGCCAGGTGACGCCCCGCAGGGAGGCTGGCCGGTGGTGGCCTTCGGCCATGGCACCTTGGGCATCGAAAATCCCTGTGCCCCCTCGCTGGACCCGTCCCTGCTCGGCCTGATGCGCTACGTACGGGTGCTGACGAAGTTGGGCTACGCGGTGGCACTCACCGACTACCAGGGTCTGGGTACCAAGGGCGTCCATCCGTATTCCGATTCGCGCACCGCGGGGCTCAACATGATCGACGCCGTGCGCGCGCTGAAGCGGACCTTCCCCGATGTCTCGGACAGCTGGGCGGCGTTCGGCGACTCGCAGGGCGGCAGCGCGGCGTGGGCAGCCGATGAACAGGCGTCGACCTATGCGCCCGAGCTCAAGCTCGTCGGTGCCCTTGCGGCGTCTCCAGCCGCCGACATAGCCGGTCTGGTGGACAAGGCGCAGCAGGGCACCCTGACAACCGAGCAGCGGCCGGTGATGCAGTCCGTCGTCGAGTCATTGGCACGCCTGCACCCCGATCTCGACCGCAACGACTATCGCCGTGGCGCAGCGGCGCACTATTGGAATGTGCTGTCGGATTGCTCACCGTCTGCGGCGTACCGCCGCGCCACCGCGAGCCAGCAGCTCGGGGCCCGCGACTTCGCACCACGCACACCAGAGGCCGCCGACCGGCTGCGCACGCTCCTGCAGGCGTGGGCGCTGCCCCAGGAGCCGCTGTCCGCGCCGCTGTACGTCTTCTACGGCGGCAAGGACCCGTTCATCGATTCCGAGTGGACGGCCGGCGCGCTCCAACGCGCCTGTGGCCTCGGCGGCGTCGTGACCATCGAGTTCGATCCTGAAGGCGGCCACAATCCGGCCAATGCGCTGAACATGATCGGCTGGATGGGCGAACGGTTCAAGGGAGAGCCTGTACCGAATGACTGCTGACGATTCACGCGGCCCGCTCGACGCCTCGGCCGTCCGCGACGCCGTGCTCGGATCGTCGCCGCACTGGCGCCGGATCGACGTGGTGTCCGAAACCGGTTCCACCAACGCCGATCTGATCGCACGGGCGTCCGCCGGCGAGGACATCGACGGCGCGGTGCTGATTGCCGAGCATCAAACCGCGGGTCGCGGTCGGCAGGGGCGCAGCTGGTCCGACGTGACAGGCGCGCAGATCACCATGTCTGTCGGCGTCGACGCGTCAGCCGTGCCCACCGAGGCGTGGGGGTGGCTGCCCCTGGCCACCGGCGTCGCCATCGTCGACGCGGTACGGGACGCGACCGGTATCGAGGCTGGCCTCAAGTGGCCCAACGACGTGCTTGCCGGTCCTGGCAAGCTGGCCGGAATTCTGGCCGAGGTGGCCGCGCCCCAGCGCGCCATCGTGGTGGGGTTCGGGCTGAACGTCACATTGCGGCCCGACGAGATCGCCGTAGCCGAAGCAACGTCGCTTGCCGAACTCGGTGCCGCCGCCCCTGACCGGGTGCGCCTCATCGCCGCGTTGCTGACACACCTTTCAAAGCGCATCGCCGACTGGCGCGGTGCGAACAGAACCGACGGCACCCTGATTGCCGACTACCGTTCGCGCTGCCTGACTCTCGGCACACCGGTGCGCGCCGTTCTGCCCGACAACCGCGAGATCACCGGTGTGGCCGAGGATGTCGACGAGCAGGGCAGGCTGGGTATCCGCGCCGATGGCGAGACCGTAACGGTTTCGGCGGGCGACGTCGTTCATCTGCGAAGAATCTAGCCGTCCGTACTCACGTCGGTGAGTTTGCCAATGCGCATCGAGAACTGATTGAATCAGCAAAGTTTCGCGCAGTCGAAGCGGTACTGTGCACCGAGTTACCTGTTAGCGAAGATTCCCGATTTGGTTTTAAGGGAGAGGCACCGGTTATGGCGGATCATGTCGCCGAGGGGCATTACTACAGCACGCAGATAGGCAGTAAGAACAAGGTCATCGCCTGGAGCCATCAGTCGCGGTTCGACAAGGCCCTGGATCTGATCGGGTCGGGCACGCAGAAACTACTCGACTACGGATGCGGCGACGGCACGTTCCTGGCGATGGCGTCCGATCGCTTCGTCGAGGGCCACGGCGTCGACGTCGACGCCGATCAGATCAAGGACTGCCGCGAGCGGCTGGCCGACGACATCCCGAACGCGAAGTTCTACACCAACGACGAGCTCTCGGATCCGAAGTACGACCACACGTATGACGTGGTCACCTGCATGGAGACCCTTGAGCACTGCACCGAGCCGGTAGTCGAGATCGTGCTCGCCGATGTGGCCCGACTGGTCGCACCCGGCGGCCGAGTCGTCATCAGCGTCCCGATCGAGATCGGGCCGTCATTCCTGGTGAAGCAGTCGGTGCGGGCGATCGCGCGGCGTCAGGGGGCCAGCAGCTACCAGCTCCAGGAGAAGTACCCCGCCAAGGACGCCCTGAGGATGCTCTTCGCCGGGCGTGGCACCACGTTCGACCGGCCCGTGTTGGGTGAGCCCCCGCTGACCGGTCATTCCCACTATGGGTTCAACTGGCGGCACTTGCGCAGCCGGGTGGCCGAGCACATGACGGTCGAACGCACCCTGTTCACGCCGCTAGGGTTCCTCGGTGGCGCGGTGAGCAGCCAGGCCTACTTCGTGTGCCGTCCTGCGCGCTGATCACGGCTAGGGTCAGTAACCCATGGGCTACCCGGAGAATGTGCTCGCCGCCGATGAGCGCGTGGTGCTACACCGTCACCCGCACTGGAAGCGCCTGATCTGGCCGGTATTGATTCTGCTGGTGGCCACCGCGCTCGCGGCGTTCGGCGCGGGGTTCGTCAATCAGACCGACTGGCAACCCACCGCGCGCACCGTCGTGCTGCTCGTCATTCTGGCCGTCTGGTTGGTGATCATCGGGTGGCTGACGCTGTGGCCGTTCTTGAACTGGTGGACAACGCATTTCGTCATCACCGACCGGCGGGTGATGTTCCGCCACGGGCTGCTGACGCGTCAGGGCATCGACATACCGCTGGCGCGGATCAACAGCGTCGAGTTCCGGCACGGCCTGCTCGACCGCATGTTGCGCACCGGCACGCTGGTCATCGAATCAGCGGCCCAAGACCCGCTGGAGTTTCACGACATTCCGCGAGTGGAGCACGTCCACTCGCTTCTTTATCACGAAGTCTTCGACACCCTGGGCTCGGAGGAATCGCCAAGCTGAGCCGGCCGCTTGGCCCGGCGCAGCGGTGTGACGTTGCCGTCGTGAAGGCTCGGGTCGTGCGAGTCCTCGAGGGTCTCGGCGAAGCCGCCTGCGGTGAGCGATTCGACCGCCTTGTCCGGGTTGCGGCCGAACTCGTCGGGGAACACCCAGCGGCGGAAGGCCCAGAACCGGAACGCCATCTGCAGCAGGTTGCCGATGATGTAGGCCGCGACGAAGTCGGCGATGTTCTCCACGGTCAGGCTGACTTCGGGAACGCGCAACATCAGCACATAGCTGGAGAACCACAGCGGGGCCATGCAGATCAGCACGCCGACACCGCTGAAGCCGAAGAACAGCAGTGCCTCGTGATGGCGCTCGCGCCCGCCGCGGTCGCGGAAGCTCCATTCCCGATTCAGGACGTACGACGCGATCACCGCGACGATGCCGGCGATGATCTTCGCCGTCACAGGCTTGGGCTCCAGCACCGTGAGCTTCAGCGTGAAGAAGACCGCCGAGTCGATGACGAAGGTGGTGGCGCCGACGATCGCGAACTTGATCAGCTCGTGGTGCCGTTCGAAGTACGGCCGGATCGGGCGGGGCAGCCGCGCGATCGTGGCATCGGTGAAGGACACAAGAGGGGAGTGTACGGAAATAACCCAGCCCACGCTCACTCGCGCAGGTCAGGGCACCTAAGGTGACCAGGCGGCGCCATGACAACATATGCGGGTGACCAGCACTTCAAACGGTCGTCCGGTGGTGACGATGATCGGTGGCGGGCAGCTGGCCAGAATGACCCATCAGGCCGCGATCGCGCTGGGCCAGACGCTGCGTGTGCTGGCGGTCAGCCCGGACGACCCGGCCGCACAGGTCACCCCCGACGTGGTGATCGGCGCGCACACCGACGCCGACGCACTGCGCCGCGCCGCAGCGGGCTCTGATGCCTTGACCTTCGATCACGAACACGTGCCCACCGAAATCCTCGAGCATCTGGTCGCCGAGGGGGTGAATGTGGCCCCGCCGCCGTCGGCGCTGATCCACGCCCAGGACAAGCTCGTCATGCGGCGGCGCCTCGAGGCGCTCGGAGCGCCGGTGCCGCGGTTCGCGGCGGTGACCGACGTTGCCGACGTGGACGCGTTCGCCGCACGGGTCGACGCGCCGATCGTCGTCAAGACCGTGCGCGGTGGCTACGACGGTCGCGGGGTCGCGCTCACCGAGGATCTCGCCGAGGCCAGGGCCGTCGTGACCGCGTATCTGGCCGACGGGACCGAGGTGCTCATCGAGGAGAGGGTGGAGATGCGGCGCGAGTTGGCCGCCCTCGTCGCCCGCTCGCCGTTCGGCCAGGGCGCGGTCTGGCCGGTGGTGCAGACCGTCCAAAAAGACGGGATCTGTGTCGAGGTGGTCGCGCCCGCGCCCGGGCTGGACGGCGAACTAGCCAGCGCGGCAAGCCAATTGGCGTTACGCCTGGCGTCCGAACTCGGGGTGGTGGGTCTGCTGGCAGTCGAATTGTTCGAGACCGTCGAGGGCGGGCTGATGGTCAACGAGCTCGCGATGCGGCCGCACAACTCCGGCCACTGGACCATGGACGGCTCGCGAACCAGCCAGTTCGAGCAACATCTGCGAGCGGTCCTTGACTATCCGCTCGGTGACACCACGCCGATCGCGCCGGTCACCGTGATGGCCAATGTCCTTGGCGCACAACAAACCCCGGCGATGAGCGTGGATGAGCGGCTGCACCACCTGTTCGCCCGTCTGCCGGAAGCCAAGGTGCACCTTTACGGCAAGGGTGAGCGACCCGGCCGAAAGATCGGGCACGTCAACATTCTCGGCGCCGCCGAAGGCTCGCTCGACGACGACGCGTACGTCGCGGATGTGCGGGAACGTGCCGCACGGGCCGCACACTGGTTATCGCATGCCGAATGGACCGACGGATGGAGCGAACATGGCTGACGTGCCGCGGGTCGGCGTGATCATGGGCAGCGACAGCGACTGGTCGGTGATGGAGGATGCCGCGCACGCGCTCGCCGAGTTCGATGTGCCGTTCGAGGTCGGCGTGGTCTCCGCGCACCGCACCCCGGCGCGCATGCTCGACTACGCCCGCACCGCCGCGGGCCGCGGCGTCGAGGTGATCATCGCGGGCGCAGGCGGAGCGGCCCACCTTCCCGGCATGGTCGCGTCGGCGACACCGCTTCCGGTGATCGGGGTACCGGTGCCGCTGGCCAAGCTCGACGGCCTCGACTCGCTGCTGTCGATCGTGCAGATGCCTGCGGGCGTCCCTGTCGCGACGGTATCCATCGGCGGAGCCCGCAACGCCGGCCTGCTCGCGGTGCGAATTCTGGGCGCCTCCGATGCCACGTTGCGCAAACGGATCGAGGATTTCCAGGCCGACCTGGAAGACATGGTGCTGCAGAAGGATGCGGCGCTGCGTAATCGGTTGCTCGGGCAGTAGGCTGCCAACCGATGCAGCCTAACTTTCAGCGGTACCGGGCATTTGGTCAGCGATTTGTTTCCGGCTTTCTGGAACCAGAGACTCTGTTGGTGCTCGATGCGCTCAACGCGGCGCAACGCACCAAGCAGGTTTCGGGTGCGGTGGCGGAGATCGGCGTACACCACGGCAAACTGTTCATCGGATTGAGTCTGCTCCAGCCGCGCGGCGCGAAGTCGGTGGCGATCGACATCTTCGGTGATCAAGAACTCAACGTCGACGGCTCCGGGCATGGCAACTTCGAGAAGTTCGAGAACAACGTCAAGCTGTGGTCATCCAAGGACGACTTGGTAGTGCACCAGGGCGATTCGACCAAGCTGGAGCCGGCGAAGCTGCGCGAACTCGCTGGCGGTGCCATCCGCTTCTTTTCCGTCGACGGCGGCCATACCGAAGAGATCGTGTTCAGTGATATGAAGCTCGCGGAGGCGACGCTGGCCGACGGTGGCGTCGTGATCGCCGACGACGTATTCAACGAGCAATGGCCGGGTGTTTCGGTCGGCACCCTGCGGTATCTGTCGGACGGACCCAAGCTGGCGCCGTTCTTGATCGGCTTCAACAAGGTGTACTTCACACACCCGGAATACTGCGACTTCTATCGCGGCGAGGTGGAATCGGCGCTCGGCGGTAACTTCCGGCTCGCGATGGTGCCCTCCGTTTTTGCCGGTCACGAGGTCGCAATGGTGCTGCCGCTCAAGGCAAAAGACATCGTGAGACGGAGCCGGACGGCCAAATGGCTGTACCACCGCGGGTACCGCGAGATGGTTCGGGGGCTGCAGATGGTGACTGGCCGAAACCGGTAAGGTTACTGGCGAGTAGCAAGGAGTTCCCATGGGCATCGGTAACCCGTCGTTTGACGCTTTCAAGCTCCCTGATGAGCACCTCGAGTTGCGTGCGGTGTTGCGTGAGCTGTGTGAGAAGGAGATCGCGCCGTATGCGGCCGATGTCGATGAGAAGGCGCGCTACACCAGTGAAGCTTTAGTAGCTCTTTCGTCCAGCGGGTTCGCCGCGATCCACATTCCCGAGGAGTACGGCGGGCAGGGTGGGGATGCGGTCGCCGCGTGCATCGTGATCGAGGAGGTCGCGCGGGTATGCGCGTCGTCGTCGCTGATTCCGATCTGCAACAAGCTCGGCACGATGGGCCTGTTGATGCGGGGCAGCGAGGAACTCAAGAAGCAGGTGTTGCCGTCGATCGCCGACGGTGAAGCGGTGGCGTCGTATGCGCTTTCGGAGCGCGAGGCGGGCAGTGATGCGGCCTCGATGCGTACCCGGGCCCGCGCCGAGGGTGATGAATGGGTGCTCAACGGTTCGAAGTGCTGGATCTCCAATGGTGGGCATTCGACGTGGTACACGGTGATGGCGGTGACCGATCCCGATAAGGGGGCCAACGGGATTTCGGCGTTCGTGGTGCACAAGGACGATCCGGGTTTCGTGGTCGGCGCCAAGGAGAAAAAGCTGGGCATCAAGGGGTCTCCGACCACCGAGTTGTATTTCGAGGACTGCCGCATTCCCGGGGACCGGATCATCGGTGAGCCGGGCACCGGGTTCAAGACGGCGTTGGCCACGTTGGATCACACGCGTCCGACGATCGGCGCTCAGGCGGTGGGCATCGCGCAGGGGGCGCTGGATGCGGCGATCGGATATGTCAAGGAGCGCAAGCAGTTCGGCAAGCCGATCGGTGATTTTCAGGCTGTGCAGTTCATGGTCGCCGATATGGCGATGAAGCTGGAGGCGGCCCGGTTGATGGTGTACACCGCGGCGGCGCGCGCCGAACGCGGGGAGGCCAACTTGGGCTTTTTGTCCGCGGCATCGAAGTGCTACGCCTCTGATGTGGCGATGGAGGTGACCACCGACGCGGTCCAGTTGTTCGGGGGTTATGGCTACACCACCGACTTCCCCGTGGAGCGGTTCATGCGCGACGCCAAGATCACCCAGATCTACGAGGGCACCAACCAGATCCAGCGGGTCGTGATGTCCCGCGCGCTGTTGAAGTAGCGACGGTCAGTACGTCAGCCCGGCGAGCAGCGGAAGCAGCGTAACGGCCGCTGGCAGCGCTTGCCCAGATGTGTTCGGCGCCAACGAGTATCGCTTCACCCGACGCAGGCCGAGGTGCATGGTCCTGGCATAGGTAGCGGTGTTCAGCGCCCACTGCGGGTCCACCCAATGCCATAACTCGGGGGAGAGCGACGGACCCGGCTCCCCGGCGAGCAGCTCCCCGAGCACCCCGCCTGCCGGGCTCAGCACCGGCCACGGACCATCGCCCTCGCAATTCAGTTCGGCGACAGGCGCATCATCAGCGCCGTAAATCGAGAGCTTCTTCTTCTCGCGCTTGCTGCGCACTACCGGCAGGCCAGCCGGGTCGAGCACGGTGACTGTCTCTTTCGAGTAGCTCGAGCTGGCACGGACCAACGGCACGTTGTCCCCACCGATCAGCTCGACGTGAATATCGTTGTTGGCGTCCAGACCGGTGACCGAGAGGAACTTCCAGAACGCCTGCGCGGGCTTGCCGCCGCTGTGCACGCGGGCCGTGCGGGCAAGGAGAGTGTCGTCCTGGGCGGCCAGCTGCCAGTGGTGACCCAGCGCGGTGCTGCCTGCGTGGAATGTCGCGGTGATCCCGCCGCCGTGCGAGATGTCATCGAGTGATCGGGCGGTCGGCAACACGGTCTACCCCTTGGTGGTCTTCTCTGTCGTCCGGCGTCGATCCAGCAAAGTCGGCTCCGGGTTTGCAACCTGCACAAGTGAAGCACCCGCGGCGAATATCGCCAAAAGATTGTCGGTGAGCTCGTCAGCGGTGCGCCAACTCGCGGTCGAGAGCACGCGGTCGGTGGCGGTGAAACCCTGTGCGGCCGCGGAGCCTTCGGCGTCGGCGAGCACCTCGGTGACGGACCGGCCGTCAAGCGCACGACCGGGATGGCGCTCGGGTGAGATCTGGTCGCCGTGCACCCGGACCGCGGTGGCGTAGTCGGTCAACCCGATGGCAAGGTCGGGCACCGGCTTGCCGAACGGGTCCAGGGACAGCACCGCGATCTCCCCCGTTCCGACCGCGTCGTCGGCCTCGGACAGCCGATCGACGGTGCACAGCGCGACGTCGGCGGCTTCCCCGGCGAGCACGACTTCGCTTCCGATCCACCAGATTCCGAACAGCACAGCGGCGGTCTGCCAATGCGCGGGAAGCAGCACCGCGATTCGGCTCTCTGGTCCGGCGCCGAGTTCGTCACGAAGCAGGTTGGCGGTCTTGGCGGCCCAGTTGGCAAGCGTGGCTGTCGAGAGCTCGATGCGTTCGCCGGTGGCGTCGTCGTAGTAGGTGATCCGCGGCCCTGCCGGATCGGAAGACATCAGCGGATCGAGTATCGCCGAACTGATTGTGGTCACGACTAGTTGACGCACTCCGCGTCGTTGGAGCCCGCGGTCAGGACCGGCGACGGTGCAGGCTCTGCCGAGTCCGTCGATCCCGCGGTGACAGGGTCGGCCGTGGCCAGCGTCGGGTCGCTGCCGTCCAGGCCTGAGCCGGGCCCGGTGTAGTCGTTGGTCAGCACAACCCGCACCGTGTCGGGAGCCACCGATGGGCTCTCCACGACCTGCAGCCCGCCGAGATCCTTCGAGACCGCTTGCGCGCCAAGGTCATCAGCCTTAGGCGCCTGCACCTGGCTGCTGGTCACCGGACCGCCCTCGTGGTTTCCGGTCGATCCTGGCGCGAACCCCTTCTCGGTCAGCACCGCAGCCACCGATGCGGCCAACCCGTTGACATCCGTCGCGTTGACCACGTCGACGGTTGTTTTGCTTGGGGTGTAAGCCAATTCCTCGGTCTTGCCTTCGTCTTGCTCGTTGAGCAGGCCGGCCACCCACTCCTGCACCTGGGTGGGATTCACCCGAACGACGCTTTGCATCCCGTCGTCGCTCCAGCCGTTCTCTTCGAGCACCGGGATGGTGGCGAACGCGACGCTGCCGGCCGCCAGCTTCTGCAACTGCTCGGCGAATTCCATGATGTCCCAGCCGTCGGAGATCACCACCGAACGTTGAACGGCCTGCTGGAGCCGTTCGAGAGTGGCGGGGCTGGACAGCGTTTTGCTCGAAATGACTTCGTGGGCAAGCGATGCCATGACGGCCTGCTGGCGGGTCACCCGATCAAGGTCGCCGCGGGGAAGGTCGTGGCGCTGACGGACGAAGCTCAGTGCCTGAGGCCCGTTCAGTTTCTGCCAGCCTGCCGGGAAGTCGGCACCCGAAAGGGGTTCGTAGACAGCCTCTTTCAAGCACACGTCAACTCCGCCGAGGGCGTCGGTGATCAACGCGAAACCGAGCAACCCGATCTCGGCATAGTGATCCACGGTGACGCTGGTGAGGTTGGCGACGGTCTTGATCAGCGCTTCGCGGCCGGCCTCCATGGCTTCGGGCTCTGCCTGCGCCTGCTCCATGCCGTCCTGTTCGACCAGTTCCTTCATCTTCTCGAAGTGAACCGACCCGTAGACGCTGTTGATCTTCATCTTGCCGATGCCCGGCGCCTCGACGTAGGAGTCGCGGGGAATCGAGATCGCCGTCGCGGACTTTCCGTTGTTCGGGATGCGCACCAGGATGATGGTGTCGGTGTTGGTGGCGACGTCGTCGCCGGCCCGCAGTGTGGCGAGTTCTGATTCCGACAGCGGGTTGCCGTGCGCGTCGGTGCGGCTGTCCATGCCGACCAGCAGGATGTCGATGGCGCCGTCCTCGCCGCCCTCACCAAGGGTGAGCGGCGAGACCTGGTTGATGCCCGATTCGAACGACCGGATCTTGCCCCACGCGACACCAGTGCCCACCACGATCGCCAACGCCACCGACACGGCGATGACGCGAAGCAGACGAGCGGGCATCAGCCCAGGCTACTTGCGAGTCGGCCACAGACCGGGTAGCGATCCCCGGCGTGCCAGACTCGTCACCATGTCTGCCCGAATTGTTATCTCCGGCGCCGGCGGCATGCTGGGACGCGTCTTGGCTGATCGGGCCCGTTCTCAGGGCCGCGATGTGCTTGCGCTGCCGTCGTCGCAATGGGACATCACCGATCCAGCAGCGGCCGAGCGATTCGTCGCGGCCGGTGACGTCGTGATCAACTGCGCCGCGTACACCAAAGTCGACGCCGCCGAGACCGATCAGGCCCGTGCGCAGGCCGTCAACGTGGCAGGGCCCGAGAACATCGCGCACGCCTGCGCCCGTGCCGGTGCCCAGATGATCCACATCTCCACCGACTACGTGTTCAGCGGCGTTTTCGACGACGGGCGCCCCCGCCCGTACGAGATCGACGACGAGACCGACCCGCGCAGCGTGTACGGCCGCACCAAGCTGGCCGGTGAGCTTGTCGTACTGGCCGCCATGCCCGACGCGCACATCGTCAGGACGGCGTGGGTCTACGAGGGCGGTGACGGCAGCGACTTCGCGGCCGTCATGCGGCGGTTGGCCGCCGGCGACGGGCCGGTGGAGGTGGTGGCCGACCAGGTCGGCTCGCCGACCTATGTCGGCGACCTGGCCGATGCGCTGCTCCGGGTCGCCGACGGCACGATCCGCGAACCGGTGTTGCATGCCGCCAACGACGGTGAGGCCAGCCGCTTTGACCAGGCGCAGGCCGTGTTCGAGGCCGTCGGCGCCGATCCCGCGCGGGTGCGGCCCGTCGGTAGCGACCGGCACCCCCGCCCGGCGCCGCGACCGCCATACTCGGCGCTGTCGGGAAAGCAGTCGGCCGCTGCGGGCCTGACCCCGCTGCGGCCGTGGCGTGAGGCGTTGGCTGCAGCGCTCGCTGGCGCCGACCGCTGATCGGCCAGTTAACCTCTACGCCGTGAGCGACGAACTGGTTTCCATGGCGTGAGCGACGAATTGATTGTGGTGACGGTGACATATTCACCGGGACCACATCTCGACCGGTTCCTGGCCTCGCTGTCACACGCCACCGATCGGCCGGTGACGGTCATCATGGCCGACAACGGGTCGACCGACGGCGCGCCCGAAGAAGCGTTGGACCGCTATCCGAACGTCCGGCTGCTGCGCACCGGCGCCAATCTGGGGTACGGCAGCGCAGCGAATCGTGGCGCCGCCGAGGCTTTTGAGGACTCCGATGACTCGGAGTTCTTCGTCGTGGCCAATCCCGACGTGCAGTGGGGGCCTCGCAGCATCGACATCCTGCTGGAGGCGGCCGCGCGCTGGCCACAGGCCGGTGCGCTCGGCCCGCTGATCCGTGATCCGGACGGCGCGGTGTATCCGTCGGCAAGGCATCTGCCGAGCCTGATCCGGGGCGGCATGCACGCGGTGGTCGGCCCGGTGTGGAAATCCAACCCGTGGACGGCCGAATACCGGCAGGAGCGCCGCGCGCCCAGCGAACGCCCCGTCGGCTGGCTGTCCGGCTCGTGCCTGTTGCTACGGCGTGCGGCGTTCGATGAGATATCGGGCTTCGACGAGCGCTACTTCATGTATATGGAGGACGTCGACCTGGGTGATCGTCTCGGCAAGGCTGGATGGCAGAACGTATACGTGCCCTCTGCTGAGGTTTTGCACAACAAGGGCCATTCGACCGGCCGCGACCCGGCCCGCAACTTGGCGGCCCACCATACGAGCACCTACACTTTCCTGGCAGATCGGCATTCACGGCGGTGGCAGGCGCCCCTGCGGTGGACGATAAGGGCAGCCCTTGCCGCACGAGCGGGCATGGTGGTCCGAAGCGCGAGACGGAATCAGGCGAAAGGACGGCACTAGTGGTCAACCCGGCACAGGTGGACGCCGTCGTCTTGGTAGGGGGCCAGGGCACCCGATTGCGACCGCTGACCCTCTCGGCTCCCAAACCGATGCTGCCGACCGCGGGTCTGCCCTTCCTGACCCATCTGCTGTCGCGGATCGCCGACGCAGGCATCGAGCATGTGGTTCTTGGCACGTCCTACAAGGCCGGAGTCTTCGAGGCCGAGTTCGGCGACGGCTCCAAACTCGGTCTGCAGATCGACTACGTCGTTGAGGACGAACCGCTGGGGACCGGCGGCGGCATCGCCAACGTGGCAGGCAAGCTGCGCCACGACACCGCCCTGGTGTTCAACGGCGACGTGCTTTCCGGTGCGGATCTCGGCGCGCTGTTGAGCACTCATGAGAACAACGACGCCGACGTGACCCTGCACCTGGTGCGGGTCGGCGACCCGAGGGCCTTCGGCTGTGTGCCCACCGATTCGGACGGCGTCGTCACTGCTTTTCTTGAGAAGACCCAGGACCCGCCCACCGACCAGATCAACGCCGGTTGCTACGTGTTCAAGCGCGCCGTGATCGATCAAATCCCCAAGGGCAGGGCGTTGTCGGTCGAGCGCGAGGTGTTCCCGCAGCTGCTGTCCGACGGCCTGAAGGTGTGCGGATACGTCGACGCCACCTACTGGCGCGACATGGGCACGCCGGACGACTTCGTGCGCGGCTCGGCCGACCTGGTCCGTGGCATCGCGCCGTCACCCGCACTCGGTGGGCATCGCGGCGAGGAGCTGGTCCACGACGGTGCGGCCGTCGCTCCCGGGGCGCTGCTGATCGGCGGCACGGTCGTCGGGCGCGGCGCGGAGATCGGCGCGGGTGCCCGCCTGGACGGTGCGGTCATCTTCGACGGGGTGCGGGTCGGCGCCGGCGCGGTGATCGAGCGGTCCATCATCGGCTTCGGAGCCCGCATCGGCCCCCGCGCGCTGATCCGCGACGGCGTGATCGGCGACGGCGCCGACATCGGTGCGCGCTGCGAGCTGCTGCGTGGCGCTCGGGTGTGGCCAGGGGTCACGATTCCCGACGGCGGCATCCGCTACTCCACCGACGTCTGAGCGGTTTGGGCGCGCTAGTCCGCGCTGGGCGCCGGTACGCGCGCCCAAATCACCGATGTGCGGCGGCGGCCAGCTGGGTGAGGCCGAAGTCGCAGTCTTCCGGCAGGCCATCAAGCGGCCACCACCGTAGATCCAAAGATTCGTCGCTGCAGGCGATTTCGGCGTTCGGCGGGGCGTGCACGAGGAACTGCAGGTCGAGGTGTCTGGTGGGCACCCCCAGCGAGCACGTGACGGGGTGCACATGCAGCGCCGCAAGCGCCGGGTCGATCGCCAGGTCCTCGATTCCCGACTCCTCGGTGGCTTCGCGCAGTGCGGCCGCAGCGATGTCGGGATCGGCAGGCTCGCAGTGCCCGCCGAGTTGCAGCCACCGGCCGAACCGCGGGTGCAGCGTCAAGAGTGCCTGCGTTCCCGTGTGGTCGAGCACCAGCGCCGAGGCGGTGATGTGGCCGGGCACGCACTCGCGAAGGCACGCGTCGGGGCGGGCGGCCAGAAACGACAGCACGGCGTATCGCAGCGTGTCCTGACCAGGATCTGGGGCCCGCCAGCTCGTGAGGGTCTGGACTGCCGAGTCGTGCAGGCTCACTTGCGCACCAACAGGTCGTCGGTAGGCACCGGGTCACGCGGTCCGGACGGCACAGTGCCTTCCTCGGGATAACCGATCGCAATGGCGCCCAACGGTTCCCAGTCGGCAGGCAGAGCGAGCTCGTCGCGGACGAGATCGGCGGCGAAGATCGTGGATCCGATCCAGCAGCTGCCAACCCCTCGCACTGCCAGCGCCACCAGCAAGGCCTGCACAGCGGCACCGACCGCGACGGTGAACATGGTGTGCTCGGCCGCGGTCCTGCTGGCGTCGGGGTAGCTGTGCGCACCGTCGGGCACCATGAACGGGATCACCAGTTCGGGTGCGTCGTAAAGGATCTGGCCGCGGCCAACGCGGCGCTCGACGGACTCGGCAGGTCGTCCGTCACCGGTCAGATCGGTGCGCCACTGCTCCTTCATCCGGTCAAGCAGTCCCACGCGGCGCGCGGCGTCCTTCATCCACACGAATCGCACCGGCCGGGTGTGGTGGGGCGCCGGTGCGGTGAGCGCTTCGGCGACTGCGGCCTCGACGAGTTCGGGCGCCACTGGCTGGTCGCTGAATCGGCGCACCGATCGGCGCAGCAGTTGGGCCTGGCTGCGGCCGAGAGCGATGGCTTCCTCGGTGCCCAGCCAGAACAGGTCCTCCTCACCGGGCCGCAGCAAGGTCCTTGCGGTGGATCCGTCGTCCCGCAGCGTCAGGCCGCGCACCACCGCGACCGGAATGTCGGTCAGCTTGCCTTTGACCAGATCGGCCGCGGCGGCTATCTCGTCGGCAACCGCTATCTCGGTGACGACGAGTTCGTTGCCGTGCCGGTCGTGTGCACCGGCGTAGCCGTGTAGCACCGTCAGGCCCGCGGCGCCGATGGCGGCATCGGTCTGGCCGTTGCGCCACGCCCGTCCCATGGTGTCGGTGATGACGACCCCGACGGTGACGCCGAGCCGCTCGCTTAGCGCGGATCGCAATGCCGCGGCGCTGCCGTCGGGGTCAACAGGCAGCAGCACCAGCTCGGTAGAGCCGACATTGGACCCGTCGACACCCGCAGCGGCCTGGACAAGACCGTTCCTGTTCTCGGTGATCAAAGTACGGCCCTTGCGGGCAAGTACCCGGACCGCCTCGGCGTCGATCAGTTTGCGCCGCAACGTGTCCCGCTCATCGGGGTCGGCCGGCGCGGCGACGATGCGGTCCTCGCACTTGGAAACCACCTTGCTGGTGACGACCACGACATCGTCGTCGCGCAGCCACGGCGCCGCCGCTGCGATGGCCGCGGCGAGGTCGTCTCCCGGGCGGAACTCGGGCAGCCCTGCTACGGGAATCAGTTCAACCGCGGCCGCGGCGCCATGCTCGGTCACGAGGTGACGCCCGCCAGATCCAGCCCGGCGCGCACCATTTCGGCCGTCGCCGCCGGGTCGGTCATCAACAGCGGTACTGATCGCACGTCGACCCCGTCGATGTCTGCGTGGTCGCCCTCGTGCACCAACCACCCGTCGAGGATGCCGACACCGGAGCGAGCACCGTAGTGTTCGCCGACGGCTTCGGACGTGCTCGCGACCCCGATGATCGAAAGGCATTCGTCGGCCATGCCGCGCAACGGCTTTCCGCCGATGATGGGGGAGTACCCGATCACGCGCGCGGCCGTCGACCGCAGCGCGCCCCGGATTCCAGGGATGTTCAAGATCGTGCCGATGCTCACAACGGGATTCGATGGCGCCAATAGCACCGCGTCGGCGTCTGCGATCGCCTCGGCGACACCGGGCCCCGCGGTGGCTGTCTCGGCGCCGACGAACGCGAAACTGTGTGTCTCTACTTGAGATCGATACCGCACCCACCACTCCTGGAAGTGGATCGCGCGCCGCTCGCCGTTGTCGGGATCGGTGATCACGACGTGGGTCTCGCTGCGGTCGTCGCTGGCGGGCAGCAGACGTGCGCCGGGGTTCCATCTTTTGCACAGCGCATCGGTCACCTGTGACAGCGGGTAGCCCGCGCGCAGCATCTGGCTGCGCACGAGGTGGGTGGCCAGATCGCGGTCGCCGAGGCCGAACCAGTCCGGCTGCACGCCATAGGCGGCGAGTTCTTCCTTGGCGTGCCAGGTTTCGTCGCGATGGCCCCAGCCCCGTTCCGGGTCGATGCCACCGCCAAGGGTGTACATGCAGGTGTCGAGGTCCGGGCAGATCCGCACACCGAACATCCACGCGTCGTCGCCGACATTGACCACAGCGGTCAGTTCGTTATCGGATTGGGACCCATCGCCGATTTGGGGGGTCCCCAACAGGTGCCGCACACCCAGCAGGAAGCGTGCGCCACCGACGCCACCGACCAGAACCGTGACCTTCACAGCGTCCGAGACTAGGCCGTCGAGGCCGAACTTGTTGCGCCCGGTGGTGTGTGGGCGGGGGTGTGATAGACACGCCGACGCACCGACGCGCCGAATTCTTGTCACGGAATGATATGAATTTCTGTTCTAGCGCTTGACCCCGGCAGCTAACACGTGTGTAATCACACCAGTGTCATTTCGCGGTTGGCCGGCCGGTTTCGGTGTCGCAGACCGAGATTCGATCACTTGTTCGAATTGAGATGGCCGCACAGTGCAAAAGTGGGGCTCCATTTAGGGATCTACGACACGAGGTGAGGAGGCGGAACATGGCTTATGAGCACGCCGATTTCGGTCGAGCGACGCAATTTGACAACCGGGTACTCGGCACCGTAGGCAGTGCACCGCACACCCATACCGGACCGACGGAGATTGGGGCACCTCGGCGTCCTCAATTGAGTTTGGTTCCCGAAACAACCGACAGAATAGAAGTTGCGCCGGCAACTATCGACGAAAGTGTCGATGACCAATGGCAAGAGCGCGGATTGTGCGCTCAAACCGATCCCGAGGCGTTTTTCCCCGAGAAGGGCGGCTCGACCCGCGAAGCCAAGCGAATCTGCATGGGTTGCGAGGTGCGCGACCGGTGCCTCGAGTATGCGTTGGCCCATGACGAGCGCTTCGGAATCTGGGGTGGCCTTTCCGAGCGCGAGCGCCGCCGCCTCAAGCGCGGCATCATCTAGCTGGCAGGTTTATTCGTCATCGATCGTCGGGTCGATGACAGACGGCTCGACGCCCAAATAGGTGGCCACTTGCGCCACCAATACCTCATGCAATAGCTCGGCGAGTTCGGCGGTGTCTTTCGCCCGCCGCTCGATCGGCTTGCGGAACAACACAATTCGCGCCCTGGTGGCGTTCCCTCGGACATCGACACCTGCCGGGATCAGCCGGGCAAGCGCGATCGGCCCGTCGGCGATGACTTCGGGCGGCCACTGCACGCTTTCGGGATCCTTCGGGGAGAGCCGCGGGATCTCGTCAACGGCCACATCCAGGTTTGCGACCCGATCCTGCCAACGCCGCTCGATCGGTTCGTACACCTCGAGCACCGCCATGTCGAACCGCTCGGCCCGGCTGCGCCAGCCCGGCACAGTCGGTGGAAGCAGCGGGCCGCGCATTTCCCGGCCGCGGCGTGATCCGCGAAGATATCCGTCGGCCACGACGAGAAGCGTAACGGTTGGAGATCGGCGGTCCGAAGGCTGCGCGTGTCCGTCGTCTTGCGGGGTTTACCCGCGATAGCCTTCCGTGGTGAACGTTCCCCGTCGCTGCTGCCGGCCCGGGTGTCCCCACTATGCGGTCGCGACGCTGACCTTCGTCTACTCCGACTCGACGGCCGTGGTGGGACCGCTGGCCACGGTGTCCGAGCCGCATTCGTGGGATCTGTGCGTGCTGCACGCCGGCAGGATCACCGCGCCACGCGGATGGGAGCTCGTTCGCCACGCCGGGCCACTGCCGTCGAACCCTGACGAGGACGATCTCATCGCGCTCGCCGACGCGGTGCGTGAGGGTCGCGACGGTGTGCAGCCGATCAACGGGTTTGCCGCAGGCTTTTCCGATCCGGTCACGGGTGCGCATGGTGGCGCGCTGATGGCTCCACCTGCCCCGCGACCCGAGTCGAATGGGCGCAGGCGCGGTCACCTGCGGGTGTTGCCAGACCCCGCCGAGTAGCTGGCGCGCGGCGACTAGGCTGGCGGCCAACGGTCCCCTTCTCAAGGAGTTCTATGTCTCGGCCCGCCGCGGCTGTCCACCGGGTCATCAAGGCGTATGACGTGCGCGGCCTGGTCGGCGAGGAACTCGATGAGCAATTCGTCGCCGACGTCGGCGGCGCTTTCGCCCGGTTGGTCAAGGGCGAGGGGGCAGGCGCCTCCCAGGTGGTGATCGGCTACGACATGCGCTCGAGTTCACCGTCCCTGGCCGCGGCGTTCGCCGAAGGGGTGACCGCGCAGGGCCTCGATGTGGTGCGAATCGGGCTGGCCTCAACGGATCAGCTGTATTTCGCGTCGGGTCTGCTCGACTGTCCCGGCGCGATGTTCACCGCCAGTCACAACCCGGCGGCTTACAACGGCATCAAGTTGTGCCGCGCGGGCGCCAAACCCGTCGGCAAGGACACCGGCCTTACCGCCATCAGTGAAGAGGTGATCGCGGGTGTGCCCGCATCCGACGCGTCGCCGGGGACGGTCAGCGACCGCGATGTGCTTGCGGACTACGGCGACTTCCTTCGCTCACTTGTGGACCTGTCCGAGCTGCGCCCGCTGCGGGTAGCCGTCGACGCCGGCAACGGCATGGCCGGCCACACCACCCCGGCGGCGCTTGGTCCGATCTCTGCAATCACGCTGCTACCGCTGTACTTTGAACTCGACGGCACGTTCCCGAACCATGAGGCCAACCCCTTGGACGCGGCGAACCTCGTCGATCTGCAAGCGCACGTGGTCAAGACGGGCGCTGACATCGGGCTGGCGTTCGACGGCGACGCCGACCGGTGTTTCGTCGTCGATGAAAAGGGGCATCCGGTGTCACCTTCGGCGGTGACCGCGCTGGTCGCCGCGCGGGAGCTCAACAGAGAGATCGGCGCAACGGTTATCCACAACTTGATCACGTCCAGGGCGGTTCCCGAACTGGTCACTGAGCGCGGCGGCACGCCGGTGCGCTCCCGCGTCGGGCATTCCTACATCAAAGGGTTGATGGCCGAGACCGGCGCGATTTTCGGCGGCGAGCACTCCGCGCACTACTACTTCCGCGACTTCTGGGGTGCGGACTCCGGCATGCTGGCCGCGCTGCACGTGCTTGCGGCGCTCGGCGAGCAAGACCGACCGCTGTCGGACTTCATGGCCGACTATCAGCGCTACGAATCCTCCGGCGAGATCAACTTCACCGTCACCGATGCGCCGGGCTGCGTCGATGCCGTGCTCAAAGCGTTCGGCCCCCGGATCCACTCCATCGACCACCTCGACGGTGTCACCGTCGACCTCGGTGGCGGCAGCTGGTTCAACATGCGCATGTCCAACACCGAGCCGTTGCTGCGACTCAATGTCGAGGCCCGCACCACCGACGAGGTCGACGAGGTCGTCGGGCAGGTCAGCAGCATCGTGGCGGCCACGTGAACGGCACTTCCGCCGTCGTCGACCTCGACGATGCCGAAGGTCTGCTGGCCGCCGACCGCAATGGCTTGCTGCGCGCGGCATCGATGGCCGGTGCCCAGGTGCGTTCTGCCGCAGCGGCGCTCGACGAAGGTGACCTGGACGGGCTGAAAGCAGATCAGCCGCCCCGCACCGTGATCTGGGTGGCAGGACGCGGCACCGCCGAGCGGGCCGGCTCGATGCTGGCTGCCGCCGTCGGCGGGTCGGTGGCCGCGCCGATCGTCGTCGTGCCAGACGCGCCGCTCTGGATCGGCGCGCTGGACGTTCTCATTCTCGCTGGTGACGATCCCGGCGATCCGACCCTGGTGTCGGCAGCTGCCACCGCGGTGCGACGTGGCGCGCGCGTTGTCGTCGTCGCACCGTTCGACGGACCGCTGCGGGATGCCACGGCGGGGCGGGCGGTGGCGCTCCCGCCGCGAATGCGGGTTTCCGACGACTTCGGGCTGTCGCACTACATCGGCGCAGGTCTGGCCACGCTACGCGCCGTGGATCCGGCGTTCCAGATCGATCTGTCCGCTCTCGCCGACGAACTGGATGCTGAGGCGCTGCGCAATAGCGCCGCGCGCGAACTGTTCACCAATCCGGCAAAAACTTTGGCAGAGCGCATGTCTGGGCGCGAGGTGGTGCTGGCGGGCGACACCGCGGCGACGCTGGCGCTGGCTCGTCACGGCGCGGCGATGCTGCTGCGGGTCGCGCACCGGGTGGTCGCCGCGGTCGGTCTGGCCGACGCCCTTGTCGCGCTGCGCAGCGGGATGGGGAGCGAACCCGGCGCCGGGCATGAGTCGCTGTTCCACGACGAGCAGATCGACGGCCCGCGGCCCGCGCGGCCCCGGACCTTCGTGCTGGCCACCGATGCCCTTCGGCCGGTGGTGGTGGCCAGGGTGGCCGGCCTCGACGACGTCGATGTGATCGCCGCCGAGGATGTGCCGGATGTCAAGGTGCCGTTGGCCACCGGGCACCCGGAACAGCAACTCGCGCTGATGGCCCTGCGATTGGAAATGACGGCCGCCTACCTGCGACTGGTTCGAGGTTAAACGCATGCATCTGCTACGCGGAGCGGTGCGGACCTATGCTTGGGGTTCGCGGACCGCGATTGCCGAGTTCACTGGGAGGCCAAGTCCCACAGCTCATCCCGAGGCGGAGTTGTGGTTCGGCGCACACCCGGGCGATCCGGCCTGGCTGCAAACCGACCAGGGCGAGCGGTCACTGCTCGACACCCTGCGCGAGGATCCCGAGGGTGAACTCGGCGCCGCTGTTCGAGATCGCTTCGGCGAGACATTGCCGTTCCTGCTCAAGGTTCTTGCCGCCGACGAACCGCTTTCGCTGCAAGCACATCCGAGTGCCGAACAGGCCGTGGAAGGTTTCGCCCGCGAGGACAAGCTGGGCATTCCGATTTCCGGACCGACGCGCAACTACCGAGACCCCAGCCATAAGCCCGAATTGCTGGTCGCGCTGAGGCAATTCGAGGCGCTGGCCGGTTTCCGCTCCGCCGAACGCAGCGTCGAGCTGATGCGTGCGCTTGCGGTGACGGATCTGGACCCGTTCGTCAATCTGCTCGCGGGTCAATCCGATGCCGATGGCCTGCGGGCGCTTTTCACCACATGGATCACCGCGCCGCAGCCCGATCTCGACGTGCTGGTGCCCGCGGTCATCGACGGGGCGATCGAATACGTCCGATCGGGCAAGAAGACGTTCGCCGCGGAAGCCAAGACCGTGCTCGAGCTCGGCGAGCGGTACCCGGGCGACGCGGGCGTGTTGGCGTCGCTGCTACTGAACCGGATCAGCCTGTCGCCGGGCGAGGGCATCTATCTGCCCGCCGGCAACCTGCACGCGTACCTGCACGGCGTCGGTGTCGAGGTGATGGCCAATTCCGACAACGTGCTGCGCGGCGGGCTGACGCCCAAGCACGTCGACGTGCCCGAGCTGCTGCGGGTGCTGGACTTCACCCCTGCGGTCGATGTCGTGATTCGTCCCCAAATTTCCAGGGACGGAATGGAACTGGTGTACGACACGCCTGCACCCGAGTTCGCGGTGTCGGTGCTGAGCATCGACGGCGAGCAGCTCGGCCACGAGGTGGATGCGCCCACCCGCCACGACGGGCCGCAGATCCTGTTGTGCACCGAGGGGTCGACCGTGGTGCATGCCAAGACCACAGCCGTGACGCTGGATCGGGGATCGGCCGCATGGGTGTCCGCCGACGACGGCCCGATCCGGCTCGTCGCGCAGCAGCCGACGAAGCTGTTTCGCGCGACCGTCGGTATCTAGTGCGCCTTGTCGCGACGCCCGAACGGCAGCACATGCATGATCGCGACGATCACGGCCCCGACGACCAACCCGATGACGGCCGAGGCGGCCGTGTTGACCAGCCACGCCAGCACCCCGCCGACGCCATCGACCGCGTGATGCACCTTGTCCTCGATGCCGTGCACGAAGCCGTACGGCGCATGCCAGCCGAGGGTGTCCGTGCCCAGCAGAAGGATGTGGCCGCCGACCCACAGCATCGCGACCGTGCCGATCGTCGACAGTGCCGACAGCAGCTTGGGCATCGCGGCGACCAGGCCGCGGCCGATCTTCTGCGAGGACTTCGACGTGCGCTGCGCGAGGTTCAACCCGATGTCGTCCATCTTCACGATCAGCGCGACCACCCCGTAGACCGCGGCGGTGATCACCAGGGCGACCACGACGAGGATGACGAGCCGCGGCCAGAACGACTGGTCGGACACCTCGTTGAGCGCGATGACCATGATCTCGGCGGACAGGATGAAGTCGGTGCGGATCGCGCCGGACGTCATCTCCTTCTCGGCATCCTCGCCGACCGCCGCGGTGGGTGCGGCATGGGCGTCGTGGCCGGTGAACCAGCCCACGACCTTCTCGGCGCCCTCATAGCAGAGGTACGTGGCGCCCAGCATCAGGATCGGCGTGACCAGCCACGGGACGAACTGACTGAGCAACAGCGCGGCGGGCAGGATGAACACCAGCTTGTTGCGCAGGGAGCCGATCGCGATCCGCTTGATCATCGGCAGTTCACGATCGGCGGTGATCCCGTGCACGTACTGCGGGGTCACCGCGGTGTCGTCGATGACGACACCTGCCGCTTTGGCGGTCGCGCGCCCGGCGGCAGCGCCGATGTCATCGACCGAAGCGGCCGCCAGCCGTGCGAGCGCGGCAACGTCGTCGAGGAGTCCGAACAGACCAGCGCTCATCGCGTCCTCGTCATGGCAACGAACTTACCTGACCAGGTCTCGATCGGGAGCCGAGCGGTTGGCCGCCCGCTTCTCGGCCAGAAACAGCCGCAGGTTGTGCCCGATGGTGCGGCCGACCAGGCGTGCCGACGGGACCATCCACAGGCTGTCGAGCAGGCTGAACCGGCGCAGAAACCATTCGGCCAGAACGGGATCGGTCTCGGCTGCGCCGAGGAACTGGTCGAACAGATTGCCGACGGGGCGGTACCACCACGGCATCGGACCACCGGCCCGGTGCAGCACCAGATCGCCGATCGCGTTCATCGTCCACACGGGGTAGGTCGTCTTGGCGGTTGCCTGGTTGAACTCCTGCGCCGGTTCCGGCGTCTGCAGCGCCCGGCGCAGATGGCCCGCCTGCAGCGACGTCATCGTCATGCCCTGCCCGAACGTCGGGTTGAAGCTGACCACGGCGTCGCCGAACGGGATGATCCCGGCGGGGAAGCGGTCGAGCTTGTCATAGCGACGCCATCTGCTCGTCGGGTACTTGTGAAACGCGACGTCACCGATCGGCTCGCCCTGCCGGATCGCCGCAGCGACGTGCGCGGGCACGATCTCGTCGGCCAGCGCACACATTTCTGAAAAGTCTTGGGGTGGCTTGATTTTGGCCACGCCGAAGGTCGTGAGCCCCCAGGTGCCGTCCTCGTAGCAGAGCATGCCAAGGCCGAGCGGCTGCTCACGTGAGGCGCCTGCGACGATGACCTTCTCGGCGATCAGGCCGTCTGGGATGCGCAGCTGATGGGTGGCATAGCCAATGCCGACGTCGATGGTGTCCTCGCGTGGACCGTCAAACCCCCACTGCGCCAACCACACCGGCAGCCGGGTGCCGCGGCCTGCGGCGTCGACAACCAGATCGGCGACAACCGTGTCGCCGGACTCAAGCTGCACACCGGTCACCCGCTGGCGGACCGGGTCGTAGCCGGGCTCTGTGACCAAGGCGTGCACGATCTCCACGTTGTCGATCCCGTTCACCCGCCGCCGGATCTGCCACTCCAGTTGCGGTCTGCTCGGTACGTACGCCGTGAACTCGTCCTGCAGCCGATGTTGGGTGCCGAGGACGTGCCCGGCCGCCCCGAAATGAATGCAATCCGGGCGGTTCTCCAGAATCGGCACACCAGCGGCCACCATGTCGTCGAGCAAACCGGGGAACTGAGTCTCGAACTCCCGTGCGCCGCGCGCCATCAGCAGGTGCACATGCCTGCCTTGGGGGACCGCTGCCCGATTGGCAGGAGCGGCAGGCAGATCGTCGCGTTCGAAAATCGTCACGCGATCGTAGAAATCCGCCAGCACCCGTGCCGCGCAGAGACCGCCGATACTCGCGCCAATAACTATCGCGTGTTTCAAATCTGCCCCCTTTGGCCAGACAGTACTCGGTACATTCCGCTGTACGAAGACGGAAAGGGACGCTATGACCACCAGGTGGCGGACCAAGTCGGTTGAGCAATCCATCGCCGATACCGACGAGCCGGATACCCGCCTGCGCAAGGATCTGAACTGGTGGGATTTGACGGTCTTTGGCGTCTCGGTGGTGATCGGGGCCGGAATCTTCACCATCACCGCATCGACGGCGGGCAACCTCACCGGCCCGGCGATCTCCATCTCGTTCGTGATCGCCGCAATCGCCTGCGGCCTGGCGGCGATGTGTTACGCCGAGTTCGCCTCGACGGTGCCGGTGGCAGGCAGCGCGTACACGTTCTCCTACGCGACCTTCGGCGAGTTCGTCGCCTGGATCATCGGCTGGGATCTGATCCTGGAATTCGCCGTCGCGGCCGCCGTGGTGGCCAAGGGGTGGTCGAGCTATTTGGGCACGGTGTTCGGATTCGGCGGTGGTACAGCGGATTTGGGTGGTTTTCAGCTGGACTGGGGTGCGCTGCTGATCATCGCGTTCGTGACCGTGATCTTGGCGTGGGGCACCAAGCTGTCCGCCGAAGTGAGCCTGGTGATCACCGTGATCAAGGTGGCGGTGGTGCTGCTGGTGGTGATCGTCGGCTCGTTCTACATCAAGGCGGCGAACTATTCGCCGTTCATCCCGCCTGCGCAAGCCGGCGAGGGCGGCAGTGGCACCGAGCAGTCCGTATTCTCGCTGCTCACCGGCGCCGAGGGCAGCAGCTACGGCTGGTACGGCGTGCTGGCGGGCGCGTCGATCGTGTTCTTCGCGTTCATCGGGTTCGACATCGTGGCGACCACCGCAGAGGAGACGAAGAACCCGCAGCGCGACGTGTCGCGCGGCATCCTGGCCTCGCTGGCGATCGTCACCGTGCTGTACGTGGCGGTGGCCATCGTGCTGACCGGCATGGTGCATTACAGCGAGCTCGCGGCGGCCGGCGAGAAGGCCAATCTCGCGACGGCGTTCAGCGCTAACGGGATCGACTGGGCGGCCAAGGTGATCTCGATCGGAGCGCTGGCCGGCCTGACGACCGTCGTAATCGTGTTGGTGCTGGGTCAGACGCGCGTGTTGTTCGCGATGTGCCGCGACGGGCTGATGCCCCGCGCGCTGGCCAAGACCGGGCGGCACGGCACGCCGGTGCGCATCACCTTGATCGTCGGCGTGCTGGTTGCAATCACCGCGTCGATGTTCCCGATCGGCAAGCTGGAAGAAATGGTCAACATCGGCACGCTGTTCGCGTTCGTCCTGGTGTCGGCCGGTGTGATCGTGCTGCGCCGCACGCGGCCGGATTTGGAGCGGGGTTTCCGCGCCCCGGGTGTGCCGCTGTTGCCGATCGCGGCGATCGTGGCGTGCGTGTGGCTGATGCTCAACCTCACCGGGCTGACGTGGATCCGGTTCGGCATCTGGATGGCGATCGGCGTGGTCGTCTACTTCCTCTACGGCCGCAGGCACTCGCTGCTCGGCCGCCGCGAGGCCGCCGAGGTCAAGTGAGCCGGCGAAGGAGCTCGACCGCCTTGGCGTAGTCGTCTCGATAGTTGTCCGGGTCAGTGGCGATAAGTGGTCCGTACAGGCTGACGGTCTCCGTGACAGCGGGCACCGCTTCGTCGCCGCGGCCCAGTTCGGTCAATGGAACCGCCTGGTCGTAGAGCGCATCCGCCAGCCCGGGCGTGAAGGTGTCGGGGTCGTCGGCAGCCAGCTCCCGGTATAAGGCCACCGCCTCGGCGATCGGGGCGAGCGCTTCTTGCCATCGGTTCAGATTCGACAGCCAGTAGGACTGGTTGTGCAGCGCACTTGCCAGTTCGGGGGTGTAATCGGCGTCGGCGGCAGCCAGCGCGCGGAACAGATCGACGGCCTCGGCGGTCGGGGCCAACGCGTCGTGGTGCCGGTCCAGTTCGGACAGTTCGAATGCCTCGTTGTACAGCGCCCCTGCCAACTCGGCGGTGAAGTCTTCGGGGAGTTCGTCGGCCAGGCCCCGGTACACGGCCGTGAGTTGGGTGCGTATGGCCAGTGCCTCCTCGTGGCTGTCGAGATCCTCGAGCGCGCTGGCCAGGTCGGCCAATGCCTCGAGGAAGGCGGCAAAAGTCGCGGGGTCGTCGGAGGCGTGTCGGCGGTACAGGTCAACGGCCTCGGTAGCGGAGGCCAGCGCATCCTGCGGCCGCCCGAGTTGGGCGAACGCGCAGGCCCTGACGGTCAGCGCCGGCCCCGGCGCAGTGATGAACGTGTCGGGCAGCGCTGGGCCTAGTTGCCGGTACACAGCGAGCGCGTCGGTGGCCGCGGCCACGGCCTCTTCATTGCGGTCGAGATTCATCAAGACGCCGGCCTGGTTGGTCAGCCCCAGCCCGATGTACGCGGTGAACTCGTCAGGACGGGCGGCGGCCAGTTGTCGGTACAGCCCGAGCGCCTCGGTGGCAACGGTCAGGTTCTCCTCGAGCCGGCCAAGGCTTTCCAGGGCAGCGCCCAGATTGGTCAGCGCGAACGCCAGCCCGGTGGTGTGCGCCTCGGGGTCGGTCGCGGCTCGCTCCCGGTAGAGGCTGACGGCTTCGGTGCTGGCGGCGAGGGACTCCTCCGGCTGACCCAGGCTTGAAAGCAGGGTGGATCGGTTGTCCAATACCTCGGCCAGTTCGGCGTTGTAGGCGTCCGGATTCGTGGTGGCCAGCTCCTGGTAGTGGCTGACGGCCTGGGCATTGGCGGCCAGCGCCTGCTCCTCACGGCCCTCGTCGGCCAGCTCCAGGGACAGCTCGTTCAGCGCGCTCGCCTGCTTCGCGTCCGCCATGCCGACATTCTCCTTCGCTTTACAAAACAGGCTTCTATGTCTAGACAAGCGACAAAATCAGC
>CAVQFK010000018.1:0-64573 GCA_963711755.1 uncultured Actinomycetota bacterium | reverse complement strand
AGCGCGCGGTGGTCCGAACCCGCGATAGGCACTGTCGTGACCTTCCTCGCCGTGCACCTTCGAGTCAGAATGTGGTCGAGTGCGACCAGCGCAGGTGGCCGCCGAGCGGCACCAGGAAATGTTCGGGTCGTGCCCGCACCTGCCTGCTCGGCGGCGTCCCGGTAGCCGCCGCGTAGCAGCCGCCGGAACTCGAGGTTATCCGGGGTGGCGTTAAGGTCGGCGGCGAATATCACTGCGCCGCTGGCAGATGCGTCGATCTCGGGCAGTGTGTCGCGAAGTTGCGCCATATCGGCGCGCCAGGAATGGATAGGCTCCGGCCAGGGTGCCGACATGTGCGCTGTAACGATGGTGGTCTCATCGGAGGCGCCAGGTATTCGGACATGCGCTGCGAGCAGGCCTAGCCAGAACTCGTCGTACTCCTTGCCTCGCTGCATCGGATACCGGCTCCAGATTCCGACTCCTGCCGGACCTTCGCGAGCGCGCAACGCGTGGTAGGGAAAGGTGTCGCCGATGCCGGCGGCGGCCAGCTCATCGGCCAGCTCCGTGGTAAGTTCTTGCACCGCAAGGATGTCTGCGTGTGCTACGGCCAGCCGCACAAGCGCGGCCGGATCAGCGCGGCTGTACCACAGGTTTGCGGACACGACACGGACGCCGGACTGGCCCTCGGTCCTCGTGGCGACATGCCATGGCAACTGAACCACTGCGGTCGCTATCGCCAATGCGCCGGACAGTGCGACGACCGGCCAGTTGCGAAGTGCCGCGAAGAGGATCACCGCCGCGGGCGCACCCAGCATGAGATACGGCGAGAAGGTGGCGGTGATCAGAACCGGATGGCTGACGCTCGGAATGTAGCGTGCCGTCAACGCGAGGGCGGCCACCACGAGTGCCACAAAGCCGATCGTGGTCAGGACCAAATGGCCCATCAACTACGCCCATTGTCTTCACACTCGGCAATACGCCGGCGCAGAAATTCCTTGGACGGGCTCGAAGCGTTGCGCTCCAACGCTATTCGATACCACTGCGCGGCCTCGTCGGGTCGTCCCGCGCGACGCAGCAGGTCGGCCCTGATCGGCGCCACCGTGTTGGAGCGCGAAAGCCGCGCATCTCCAGCGACTGCCTCTAGCGCCACCAGCCCGGCGGCGAAGCCGTCGCGGAAGCCGATCGCGAGTGCGCGGTTCGCGCGAGCCACCGGTGAATCTGTGATGTCCACCAGTCGATCGTATGCCGCGCAGATCACCGCCCAGTCGGTCTCCTCCCAGCCGGCGGCGCTGGCATGCACCGCAGCGATCACCGCCTGCGGCAGGTATTGACCCGTCGCGCCCGCGGCCAGCTGCAATCGGTCCAGCCCCCGCGCGATCTTGCCGCGGTCCCACCGGCAGCGATCCTGTTCGTCGAGCGGAACCAGCGCACCTTCGGCGTCCACCCGTGTTGTCCGCCGCGAATCATGCAGCAGGACAAGTGAAGCCAGCGCCTGCGCGTCTTTGTTGTCCGGCATCAGTGCGCATAGTTCGGACGCCAACCGCACACCCTCGTCGCACAGCTCGTCGCGGATCGCCGACGGCCCCCCCGTCGACCAGTAGCCTTCGGTGAACACAGAGTAGATGCACGCGAGCACATGCGGAGTGCGCTGCGGGAGCATCTCCGCAGGCGGCACCCGCAGCGGGATGTTGGCGTGACGGACTTTGTTCTTGGCCCTCGTGATCCGCTGCCCGACAGCCGCTTCAGACTGCAGTAGGGCGCGGGCGATCTCGGCCACGGTGAGCCCAGAGATCAGCCGAAGCGTCAGTGCCATCTGAGACGGCGAGTCCAGCGCAGGATGCGCGCAGGTGAACATCATCCGAAGCTCGTCGTCGCGAACGGGATGAACGTCGATGCCGTCGGTGCGTGCCCTGACGTCGTCGACCACGGCGGCAAGCTCCTTTCCGGGCCGAACGGATTCGCGGCGCAGCCGGTCGAGGGCGCGGTTACGTGCGACCGTCACCACCCATCCGCCTGGATTGGCGGGCACCCCGTCGCGCGGCCAGGCGCGCAGGGCTTCGGCGAAGGCTTCCTGGACGGCGTCTTCGGCGACGGTGAGATCACCGGACCAGCGCGCGAGCGCGGCGACGGCGGAGCCCCATTCGCGCCGAAAGACGCCGTCCAGGTTGGTCATTCGTGCTAGAGCCCCGAAACACCCAAAAGTTGGCGGACCTCGACCGTCGTCGAAGGAATCATCGAGGCGAGCTTGACGGCCTCGTCCTTGTCGGTCGCTTCGAGGATGTAGTAGCCGTTGGCGACCTCCGCGCCCTCGATGTACGGACCGTCGGTCAGCAGCACTTCGCCGTCGCGCACCTTCACCGTCGTCGCCGTTGCCGGTGGGTGCAGGGCGGCACCGCCGTTGACATGCTCACCCGCGGCGGCACCGAACTTCTGGTGTTCCGCGATGCCCGCATCCCATTCCGGCGTGCCCGGTGTAACAGCCTTCTCCGATGGCTCGAGCAGCAGCGCCAGCCAACTTGCGCCGATGGGCCTACTCGGCGGGAAGTACTCGACGACCGGCCAGACCTCGACGGCGCCGTCCTGACACGCCGGGATGTCACGGGCCAGTTCCAGTGCCTCGTCGAGGTTCTCGGCCTCGAACACGTAGTAGCCGCCCGCGACCTCGGCGCCCTCCGCGAACGGCCCGTCGGTCACGACTGGGCGCTGCGGGCCGCCGGTGATGCGCACTCCTGTCGATGTCGGCGTCAACGCGTCTCCGGCCCGGATCGCCGGGCCCGCCTTGATGTGGAAGTTCTGGTACGCGGTCATGATCTCGGCCTGGGTTGCCGCGTCGGGCTCTTCGGTGGACTCGGGGCCGAGCAGCAGTGCGAAGTAATGCATTGTGGTGACCTTCCGGAAGTGAGCAGAACCCTGTGTTCCACTCTCTACCCGTCCGACGAACGGCGTCGGCCCAATCCGACAGCCGGTTCCCAGACTCACAGGAATTTTTGGTTTCCGCAGCCCACCGCGCTGCCGCTATGTGATCGTTTACGCATGCGTAAGGCCGTACGGATTGTCTTTCTGTTCGTTGTCGGGCTGCTGAGTTCCGCGTTCCTTGGCGTGATCACGGCGATGATGACCGCCGTCAGCCTGGCCGCGACGGCGCCCATCGCGTTGGTCGTGCCCGGCACCGGCACACCGAACGCAAACATCGTGACCGACTACATGGAGCAAGCGCGCGACCGCTTCATGCGAACGACGGCGTGCACCGCGGCCAACAGCTGCGATCTGGACGGCATCGACTACCCGGCATCGTTTTGGCCGGTCCCGATCGGCAACTGGTGCCCGGGATTGTCCTGCGACACCTGGAACGAATCGGTGGGTGAGGGCGTGACCAACCTCGACGGCCAGCTGAGGGGCCTGCTTGCTGACCCCGACGGCGGTCCCATCGTGGTCTTCGGCTACTCCCAGGGCGGCAGGGTCGTCGGCCTGGAGAAGATGGCGCTTGCCAACCTCACCGCGGAGCAGAAAGCCCGTATCAAGATCGTCACCATCGGCGACATCGGCACCCCGAACGGTGGGCTCTGGCCGCGGCTCGGCTTCCTTGGCACCATCCCGTTCTGGAACGTGACGTTCGGCCTGCCGACGCCGACGGACATCGGCATCGTCAGCGAGAACTATGCATTTGCCTACGACCTGGTTGGCGACTCGCCGAACTTCTGGGGCAATCCGTTGGCCCTTTTGAACTCGATCGCCGCGCTGGAGTACGTGCACGGCTACTACCTGACGCCGAACGGCAACGACGAGGTGAGCGGGCTTCCGTACGGCTACACCGACGCCGAGTTGCAGGCGGCGATCAACAATCCCGCCAACCGGCAGACCTACGGCGACACCACCTACGTGTTGATCCCGCAGAAGGGCACACTGCCGCTGCTGCGTCCGATCGAGGACCTCGCCGCGTCGGCCGGCCTGACCCCGTTCGTCAAGCCGTTCATCAGCCTGTTCAACCCGCTGCTGACGGAGCTGGTCAACCTTGGCTACGACCGGTCGCTGAACCGCGGCATCCCGACGTGGGCGTCGCCGCTGCCGTTCAACCCGTTCCAGAACTGGGTCGAGGTCGGAATGCGGCTCGTCGTCGCGGCGGTGCAGGGAATCCAGGCCTTCGTCGCGGATCTGGGTGGCCTGACAGCGGCGGTCGCGCCGGCGGCTCCTGAACCGGTGTCCACGTTGGCTTTGGCCTCGACGGCAGAGACCGAAACTCCTGATGCGACCGCGAAGGCCGCTGTGGAGGCGCCGAAGCTGGCGTTGGTCAAGGACGACAGCGAGGCGACTGTGCAGGAGCTCGACGCTGTCGTCGAGGACGAGACGACACCATCGACGGAGGAGCCCGCTGCGACCGATCCGTCGGAGACTCCGGAAACGTCGACCGATGAGGACACCAAGAAAGACGAGGACGTCGAGGCCGTCGACGACACCAAGGTCGTCGACGACACCAAGGTCGTCGACAATCATGAAGGACGAGCCCACGAAGGACGACACGAAGGCCGCCGACGAGAAGAAGGACGACGTCAAGAAGGACGACGTCAAGAAGGACGACGTCAAGAAAGACGACGACAGTAAGGACGCGGACAACGAGAAGGCCGCGGCCTGAGGACTGACGCTAGGCGGCAGCGCCCGGCTTGAGGTACGTGACCAGGCTGACGTCGATGGCCTCGTCGATGAAGTAGTACTGGCAGCCGGTCAGATACTTCATGTACCGGTTGTAGTTCTCTTCGTCGGTGGCAGCGATCGCCTCGTCCTTGTGCTGCTCGAGCCGGCTGGCCCAGATGCCCAGCGTCTTGATGTAGTGGTTGCGCAGCGACACCGGCTCGGGCACGACGAAGCCGAACTTCTCGCCGTACTCGACCATCATCTTGGTGGTCGGGACGCGGCCGCCGGGGAAGATCTCGGTGATCATGAACTTGACGAAGCGAGCCAGTTCGAACGTCAGCTTCTTGCCGCGCTCGGCCAAGTCATACGGGTGATAGCCGACGCTGCTCTGGATCGTCATCCGGCCGTCGTCGGGCAGGATGTCAAAGCACGTCTTGAAGAAGTCGTCGTAGCGCTCAAAACCGAAGTGCTCGAAGGCCTCGATCGACACGATCCGATCGACCGGGCTGTGGAACTGCTCCCAGCCCTCCAGCCGGACGTCATGGGTACGGTCGCTGCCGACGTTCTTCAGCAAGTGGTCGCAATAAGCCTGCTGATTCTTGCTCAAGGTAAGGCCGATGACGTTGACGTCGTACTTCTCCATGGCGCGCTGCAGCGTCAGGCCCCAGCCGCACCCGATCTCCAGGAGCGTCATGCCGGGCTTGAGGTCGAGCTGATCCAGGTGCTGGTCGACGTTGGCGATCTGCGCCTCAGAGAGCGTGGCGTTGGGCCCGGTGAAATACGCGCAGCTGTACTTGCGTGTCGGGTCCTGGAACACGCCGAAGAAGTCGTCCGAAAGGTCGTAGTGGGCCTGGATGTCCTCGAAGTGCGGCCGCATATCCTTCGTGCCGGTTGAGTTGTCAGACATATTTCCCCTGGTTGGCCTTTCCTCATCACGCGTCATGTGCGGTTCATCGCGTGTTGGTGTGGTCATGACCGTACCCGCGGTGTGGTGGTTAGACGCGCATCTAACGCTTCAAGCCGTATACCCTAGCGTTTCGCGGTTACTCGCCTTCAATTCGGTGGCTACCTCGCCAGCGTGAACTGATTGATGTCGATGTAGCGGTTCCGGAACATGTCGGCGCAGCCGGTGAGGTACTTCAGGTACCGGTCGTACACCTTTTCGGATTGGGCGGCGATCGCCTCGTCGCGGTGTGCCATCAGCTCCTGTGCCCAGATGTCGAGCGTCCGCGCGTAATGCGTTTGCAGAGAATGGGTGCGGGTGAGCGTCAAGCCGGCAGCGCCTGCCTGCGTCTGCACCGCGTCGATGGTCGGCAAGTGGCCGCCGGGGAAGATCTCCTTCGCGATGAAGCTCGCGAAGCGTGCGGCATCCATCGTCAGCGGGATGCCTTGCTCCTTGAGTTCGGTGAGCGTCAGCCTGGTGATGGTGTGCAGCAGCATGACGCCGTCCTGCGGCAGCACCGCACAGGCCATCTTGAAGAAGTCGTCGTGGCGGTCCTGCCCGAAATGTTCGAAGGCGCCAATCGAGACGATGCGATCGACCGGTTCGTCGAACTGCTCCCACCCCGCGAGCAGCACCCGCTTGGTGCGTGGGCTGTCCAGGCCGGCGAACGCCTTTTCGACGTGGGCGCGCTGATTCTGCGACAGCGTCAGCCCGACGACGTTCACGTCGTATTTCTCGACGGCCCTGCGCATCGTGGCGCCCCACCCGCAGCCGATGTCGAGCAGCGTCATACCGGGCTGCAGGCCGAGCTTGCCGAGGGCCAGATCGATCTTGGCGAACTGCGCCTCCTCGAGCGTCATGTCGTCGCGCTCGAAGTACGCGCAGCTGTACGTCTGCGTCGGGTCTAGGAACAACCGGTAAAAGTCGTCCGACAGGTCGTAGTGCGACTGCACGTCCTCGAAATGAGGCGTCAGTTCGGCCACGGACTACTTGGCCAAGGTGAATTGGTTGACGTCGATGTAGCCCATCCGGAAGCCCTTGGCGCAACCCGTCAAGTAGTGCATGTAGCGGTCGTAGACCTCCTGGGACTGCACGGCGATGGCCTCGTCCTTGTGCGCCTCGAGCGCGGCGGCCCAGGTGTCCAGCGTGCGCGCGTAGTGCAGCTGAAGCGACTGCGTGCGGGTCAGCTTGAAGCCAGCCGGTGTCGCGTACTCCTCGACCTTCTCGATCGACGGCAACCGGCCGCCAGGGAAGATCTCGGTGAGGATGAACTTCACGAATCGCGCGACCTCGAACGTCAACGGAATCTTGCGGTCGGCCATCTGCGGCAGCGTGAGCGCGGTGATCGTGTGCAGCAGCATGACCCCGTCGTCGGGCAGCGCCGAGTAGGCCATCTTGAAGAAGTCGTCGTATCGGTCGAAACCGAAGTGCTCGAAGGCGCCGATCGACACGATCCGGTCGACCGGCTCGTCGAACTGCTCCCAGCCCTGCAGCAGCACCCTCTTGGACCGGGGGCTGTCGGACTTGGCGAAAACCGTTTCAACATGGTTCTTTTGGTTCTCGCTGAGCGTCAGGCCGATGACGTTGACGTCGTATTTCTCGACGGCCCGCATCATCGTCGAACCCCACCCGCAGCCGACGTCCAGCAACGTCATGCCGGGCTCGAGACCCAGCTTGCCCAGCGCCAGGTCGATCTTGGCGAGTTGCGCCTCTTCCAGGGTCATGTCGTCGCGTTCGAAATAGGCGCAACTGTAGGTCTGAGTGGGATCAAGCCAGAGTCGGAAGAATTCGTCAGACAGGTCGTAGTGAGCCTGGACGTCTGCGAAATGTGGCTGCAATTTGCGCGCGACCATGACGATCAGTGCCTTTCTGGCTGGTCAGAGGCTCGGCCAGCGCCCCCCTGATGGCGGCTTTGGAGCCCCTGACGTGGTCAATTCCGAATGCTACGCGTTCGATGCGTCGGCTAACGAATCGAATAGAGTAGCGCAGCGCCTACACAGCTTCTGCGAAGGTGGTCTTCAGCTCGCCGACGACGTCATCCCACAGCTGCTCGGGCAGCTCGTGTCCCATCCCGGCGAACAGCACCAGGCGCGCGCCCTTAATGGCCTTGGCGACGGCCCGGCCGCCGAACGGCCGCATCAACTTGTCCGCTTTGCCGTGGATCACCACCGTGGGCGCGGTGATTTCCCGGTCGTAGCGCAACAGGCTGCCACTGCCCATGATCGCCGCGAAGTGACGGCCGACGCCTGCGGGGTAGTAGGCCCGGTCGTACCCCTCGATCGCCTCGGCGCGGATGCGTTCCTCCGGGGCGGGGTAGCCCGGGCTGCCGATGATCCTGGTGACCCGGATCGCGTTCTCGATGATCGCGTCTCTGGTCGCGTCCTTCGGGCGCTGCAGGATGGCCGTCAACTGCCGTGGCCCTGGCGGGGGCAGAACGGGCTGGTTGTTGCTGGAGAAGATCACTCCAAGTGTCTTGGTGCGGAGGCGGTGACGGGCGGCGAAGACCTGGGCGATCATGCCGCCCATCGAGGCGCCGACGATGTGCGCCTTGTCGATGCCCAGATGGTCGAGCAGCGCAGCGGCGTCGTCGGCCATGTCCTCCAGCGTGTAGGCCGCCTTGCTGGGCTTGCCGAGGAACGATCGGACCATCCTCGGCAGCAGCGGGGCGCCGGTGTGGTGGCCGTCGACCTTGGTGGACAGGCCGACGTCACGGTTGTCGTAGCGGATGACGCGCAGCCCCTGGTTGACCAGCTTCTCGCAGAAACCCTTGCGCCACAGCAGAAGCTGTGCGCCAAGACCCATGACCAGGAGGACGGCGGGGTCGTTCGGATCGCCCATGTCCTCGTAGTAGATATCGATGTCGCCAGAAGGGGCGGTGCCGGTACGGACCTGCAAGCTAGACCTCCAGCTCGTCGGTGTGCTCGCGGCTGACCTCGACCATGAAGTTGGCGAAGTACCCCGTCAGCTGCGGATCGGACATCATCTGCCACTTGGGGGCCAGCAGCTTCATGTAGCGCTCGACGTAGAGGAACTGCTTGCCGATCAGCACCAGCTCCCGCGGCAGCTTGACGTCGTATGCGTCGGCCAGCGTCGAGAGCTGCCTGCCGATATCGGCATAGGACATGTCGCCAAGCGTCGACATGGTCAGCGGGGTGGCGAACGCCTCCAGGTCCTTGGCGGCCTGCCCCTCCGGCTTGACGTTGCCGACGGCGCCCATCATCACGACGATCTTGCCCGCGGTGGCGTGGTCCTTCTTGACCAGCAACGAGTAGACCAGCTCTCTGAGCAGCCATCGGGTGCGCGGGTCGATGCGGCCCATGATGCCGAAGTCGAAGAACACGATCTTGCCGTCGTCGTCGACGTAGAGGTTGCCTGCGTGCAGGTCCCCGTGGAACAGGCCGTGCCGCAGCCCGCCCTCGAACACGCTGAACAGCAGGGCCTTGACCAGTTCGGTGCCGTCGAAGCCCTTCTTGCGGATGGCGGCCACGTCGTCGATGCGGGTGCCGGTGATGCGCTCCATCGTCAGCACGCGCTCGCTGGTCAGGTCCCAATACACCTGCGGAACCCGGATGTTCTTGCCAAGCGTGGAGGCGTGCATGTGCGCGACCCACGCGTCCATCGATTGCGCCTCGAGCCGGAAGTCGAGCTCCTCGGCGAGGTTGTCGGCGAAGTCGGCGACGACGTCCTGGGCGGACAGCCGCCTGCCGAGCTTGATCAGCTCGACGAGTTGCGCGCCCCGCTTGAGGATCTGTAGATCGGCTGCGACACGGCGACGGATGCCGGGCCGCTGAATCTTGACGACGACCTCCTCGCCGCTGTGCAGGGTCGCGTAGTGCACCTGCGCGATGGAGGCCGAAGCGAACGGCTTGTCCTCGAAGGTCTTGAAGAGGTTCTTCGGGTCGTCGCCGAGTTCCTCTGTGAACAGCTTGTGCACTTCGTCTTCGTCGGCGGGCGGGACGGCGTCGAGCAGGCTGCGGAACTCGCGGGACATCGATTCGCCGAACGCGCCAGGGCTGGACGCGATGATCTGGCCGAACTTGACGTACGTCGGTCCCAGGTCGGAGAACGCCTTGGGGACCTGCCTGAGGATCTTCTGCTGCAACGAGCCTTTGCGGGTGAGGTTGGTGACGACCCGCGCGCCGGTGCGGGTTATCTGCCAACCCGTTGCGCCGATGCGGGCGGCCTCGACCGGTAGCGGGACCCGGTCCAGCTTGGCCACCTCGCGGTGCTTGGTCTTTGGCGTAGCACTCATGATTTGCAGTCTCTCAAAGTCTGGGGTAATGCTCCGAATCCGTGTGGAGCGGGTCACAGCTCCCGGTCGCCCAATCCGGCGGTTGAGCACAATGCGCAGAATCTCGATATCGCGTGTTACACGGCGAGTGCACACAAGCGTGCCATCGTCGCCGCCGATCCATACCTTCGGACGCAAACTTCGTCTGAGGAGCGGAAATGGCCACGCTTTCGATCGAACCGCAGCGCACCTCGATGAGGCGCGTCGCGGCCGCCAGCTTTGTCGGGTCCGCCATCGAGTACTACGACTTCTACATCTACGGCACCGCTGCCGCACTGGTGTTTCCGAAGGTGTTCTTCCCGCACCTGGGCACGACGACGGCGACCGTCGCGTCGATGGCCACGTTCGCCGCGGCGTTCCTGTCCCGGCCGCTGGGTGCCGCGTTCTTCGGGCACTTCGGCGATCGGCTGGGTCGCAAGTCCACCCTGATTGCCACCTTGCTGATCATGGGACTGTCCACGGTGGCCGTCGGTCTGGTTCCCGGTACGGCCACCATCGGCATGGCTGCGCCGCTGATCCTGTTGACGCTGCGCCTGGTGCAGGGGTTCGCGGTCGGCGGCGAATGGGCAGGCGCGGCGCTGCTATCCGCTGAGTACGCACCGGCGCACGCTCGCGGCCGCTACGGCATGTTCACCCAGATGGGCGTCGGCAGCGGCCTCGTCCTGAGCAGCCTGCTGTTCCTCGCGGTGAACCAGACGATCGGGGAGTCCAGCCGCGCCTTCATCGATTGGGGTTGGCGGATACCGTTTTTGTTCAGCGCGGTGTTGATCGTCATCGCGCTATACGTCCGGTGCAATGTTGCCGAGACACCGGTATTCGTCGAACAGGGGGCGCGCGCCACCGCCAGGGTGACGCCGCTGGTTGCCTTGTTCAGAAGCCAGCGGCGGGAGGTGGTTCTCGCCGCAGGAAGCATGCTCGGCTTCTTCACCTTGGGCTACATGGCCAATGCCTATCTGATGAGTTACGCCCATACGCACGTGGGGTTTTCGCCGGACGTGATCCTGTCGGTGGGCCTGCTGGGCGGTGTGGTCGTGGTGGTGTTCAACGCGCTGAGCGCCGTGTTGTCTGACGCCTATGGTCGGCGTCGCGTCATCATCGCGGCGTTGGCGGTCGGCGTCCCGTGGACGTTCGTCTTGCTTCCATTGATCGACACCGGCAATGCCGCGTTGTTCACGCTGGCGATGGCAGGCACCTACGCGGTCGCCGCTAGCTCCTACGGCCCGATGGCGGCATTCATCCCAGAGCTCTTCGGCACGCGCTACCGCTACAGCGGCGCCGGTCTGTCGCTCAATCTCGCCGGGTTGGTCGGCGGCGCAGTGCCGACGATCGTCGCCGCGCCGCTACAGGCGACGTGGGGCGTGCCCGCTGTCGGCGCCATGATGGCTGTCGCCGTTGTGGTCAGCGTCGCGTGTACTGCCGCCTTGCCCGAGACGAAAGGCGCAGCGTTGCAACGTCGTTGAGCACAATGCGCGAAAC
This sequence comes from uncultured Actinomycetota bacterium, assembly GCA_963711755.1. GTDB lineage: Bacteria > Actinomycetota > Actinomycetes > Mycobacteriales > Mycobacteriaceae > Mycobacterium. Next base: position 53,255 of record CAVQFK010000018.1, on the reverse strand, counting down.
GCGGAGATTGTCCAATGCGCGGGTTGTGCGCACAACAGCGACACGGTGCGCGCGGATCCGTAGTTTCGGTGGTGTGACAAGGTCACGAACAACCAAACACCAACTCACACAGGAGAATTCAAATGAGCACCATCAACAAATCACGCATCTTCACTCGCTTCGTCGCGGGTCCGCTTGCCGCCGCAGGCATCCTTGGCGGTGTGGCACTGGGATTGGCCGCAGGCGCCAATGCAGACCCCGGTCCTTCGGATCACCCGGGCGGCGGCTACTCGTCGGACTTCCACTCCGGCTACGACTCGCGTGATTCGCACCGAGACTTCCGGCCCGACTTCTGGGACTTCTGGACGTGGCACCACCACCGCGACCATTCGTTCGGGTGGCACCGAGACAGCTGATCGGAGTTTGTCTCCCTCGCACTGAGCCCCTTCTCGACTTATCGGGAAGGGGCTCAGTGCATTTGGCGTATCAGGCCATGTTCTCCGTCAGCGCCTCGACGATTGGCCGCCACACCGGCTCTGGCAGGTCATGACCCATGCCGTCGACGACGACGTAGCGTGCGTCGTCGATCACTCTGGCCAGCGCGCGGCCGTTTCGGGGCCGCACCATCGGATCCTGCGTGCCGTGCACGACGACGGTCGGTGCGGTGATCCTTCGCGTATAGGGCAGCAGGCTGCCGGTGCCGAGAATCGCGTCGAACTGGCGCAGCATGCCCTCCTTGTAGTCGCTGCGGGCACGCAGCTCCTCGACGCGTCGGCGCAGATCGGCAACGGGCGGAAGGAAGTTGGGGCCGTTGATGATCGAGATGTTGCGCACCTCGAACGCCAATTTCTCCTCCGGCGAGGCGTCCTTGGCAGGCGCACCGAACGCCAGCTTGATCACCCGCCAGCGCGGAACCGACGAGAACGCCTTGCCGGAGCTGGACATGATGACCCCGAGCGAGCGCACCCGGTCGGGGTGGCTGCCCGCCAGCACCTGGGCGATCATGCCGCCCATCGAGGCGCCGACCACGTGCGCGCGCTCGATGCCGAGGTGGTCAAGCAGCCCCTTGGCGTCCTGCGCAAGGTCGACGAGCGTGTACGGCACCGCGCTGGTACGGCCGAGCACATAGCGCAGCACCCGCGGATAGACCGAGCCCCCGGCACGCTTGCCGTGCAACTTCGACGACAGGCCGATGTCGCGGTGATCGAAGCGGATGACCCGAAACCCCCGCTTGACCAGCTGCGCGCAGAAGCCGTCCGGCCACATCGGCAGCTGGGCGCCCACGCCCATAATGAGCAGCACCGGCGGGTTGCCGGGGTCACCGAGGTCCTCATAGAAGAGGTCGATGTCACCGCAGCGAGCCGTGCCGCTTCGGGTCTGCATGCCTCCTGTCTACCGGCTACGTCGTCGCCGCCCCGAACGGGTGGTGATTGTCCAGCCGGTCATAGCACCCCGACACGGAGAAACGCCGCACCGTTGAGCTGGCCAAGAACTCGTGCGGGAATCCCAGCGACGGCGCGCTCACCGCATCGAGTCGGTGTAATTGATCCGAATCCAGCTGTAGGTCAAGGCAATCGAGGTTCTGACGCAACTGCTCGGGCCTGCGGGCGCCCAGTATCGGAATCACCACGCCGGGTCGGCTCAGCAGCCAGGCGAGCGCGACCTGGGCGGGCTGGCGTCCCAGCTCGTCCGCGATCGCCGCCACTTCATCGGCGATCTTGGCTTGTTGGTCGTCGCGGGGCAGGTCGAGCGAGGCGAAGGTGGCGTCGGCGAGTCGGTGCGTCGCGGCTGCGGGTGGCGCGCTGCGGTACTTGCCGCTGAGCACACCGCCGGCCAGCGGTGACCATGCCGCAACGGCCAGGTCCAGCGACTCTGCCATGGGGAGCAAGTCGCGCTCGGGTGTGCGCTGGGCGAGGCTGTACTCGATCTGGATGCCGACCGGGGGAGCCCAGCCGCGTGCCTCGGCCATCGCGGCGGCGTACGAGACCACCCACGCGGGTGTGTCCGAGAACGCGAAGTACAGCACCTTGCCCGCGGTGACCAGCTGATCGGCGCCGCGCAGCACCTCGTCGACGGGGGTGGTGGCGTCCCAGGTGTGCAGCCACAGCAGGTCGATGTAGTCGGTGTCCAACGCGCGCAGGCTGGCGTCAACGGATTGGCGCATGGACTTGAACGAGTTGCCGCTGCGGGAGATGTCTTCGGTGTTGGACGACGTGTACTTCGTGGCCACCACGAAGTGTTCACGGTCGGCGGCCAGCAGGTCGGACAGCACCCGCTCGGCGGCGCCCTCCTGCCCGCCCACGTCGTCGCCGTAGATGTTCGCGGTGTCGACGAACGTGCCGCCTGCCTCGGCGAACATGTCGAACATCGTGCGGGCGTCCTCGGGCGTCGCGCCCCAGCTGAGACCCCGGTCGGAAAACGTCATCGCGCCAAGGGCGAGTTCGGACACCCGTAGCCCGCTTCGGCCCATCAGTTTGTATCTCATGCGTACAAGCGTTCCGGACGCTGCGAAATCGGCGAGTACATCTGTGCGGCACATCGGTAGATTCGTGCGTATGCCGAGCAGCCGGCTCCTTCTGCACGACGGCCTGACCGACCGACCGGTACGCCTCGCAACCGACGACACGATCGTCGTGTCCAGCGAACACGCCGGTTGGGATGGTATTGCCCTTGAGCGGCAACGCCTTCCACCGAGCGAACCGGAAGGCTACATGCCGTGGCATCTGCTGAGCGTGCTGATCACCCCGGCGCCGCGGTTCGTCGAATACACCGGCGCCGACGCGAACACGATGCAGCAGCAGCCCGGCGACGTGGTGTACCGGCCTGCGGGCCTCGTCACCCGCGCCGCCTGGGATGGCACGGTCGAGGGCATCAACGTGGCGCTGAGCCCGGTGTCCGTCGATCGGGTGGCCGCGGAGATGCTCGACGGCGGCTCAGTCGAGTTGGCCGACAGCCACTTTGGCGCGGATGTCCAGATCCAGCATCTCGCCCATGGGTTGCTTCACGAACTCGAGGCGGGCACGGGCACCGCGTTGTTCGTCGACTCGGTGCGCACCGCGCTGGCGGCACGGATCGTCACCGCCTACGGACGGCAGGGGCTTCCCGGTGGCGGGCCGACGCTGTCGCAACGGGAGCTGCGGCGGGTTCATGAGCTTGTCGAAGCGCGGCTGGCCGAACCCCTGCGCCTGGCCGAACTCGCCGCCGCGGTGCCGATGAGCATCTACCACTTCAGCCGCGCATTCAAGGCGACCACGGGGATCACGGCGCACGAGTTCGTGGTGGGCCGCCGGGTCGACGCGGCCAGGGTGTTGTTGGAGCGGGGTGGGCTGCTGGTGGCAGAGGTGGCTCGGCGTACGGGTTTCACCGACGCGAGCCACCTTGCTCGCCACTTCCGCAGGCGGGTGGGCACCAGCCCGGCCCGCTACGGCGCCTCGGTCAGTTCGAGGCCTCCTGGCGCGGCCTCCAGCGCTTGATCCAGTCGGACTCCGGCCACTCCTCTAGGGCGGCCATCAGCTCGTACATCGTTGCGCCGTCGACGGATTCGCGAATGATGTCCGCGTGCCCGGCATGCCGCGTCAGCTCCTCGATGAGGTGCAGCGCGATCCAGCGCACCGACCAGTGGTCGACGTCCTTGGGGAACCACGGCACCTCATGCGGCACCGGCACCGGGGTATCGAGATCGGCTTCGCCGAACACCCGCAGCGTCTCGGCATTCTGCGCTCGCAGCAGATCGAGGAGCTCTTCGAGCGTTTCGTCGTCGCGCATCACGTACTGGTCGGCGTATTCGGCCATGATCTCCTCCATCGGGCGGTCGTCCTTCGGAGGAAAGTCGGGTGCATACGAGGCCCGGTCTACCCAGCCCTTCTGAACGTTGGCCGCGTGCTTGACCAGGCCGCCGATCGACAGCGTGCTCACCGAAGGCGCGGACCGCGCCTGCTCGTCGGTGAGGCCGTAGGCCACCGCGAAGAACGCGTTCTGGTTGAACCGGATGAACTCGATCAAAGACTGCCGCTCGCCCGATGCGGGTGGAGGCGATCCGACCATGGTTTACTTCCCCATTTCTTTGTTGGTGTGCGCGTAAAGATCTCGGATGCAGGCTATTTCGGCGCCGTGATGGATGACCTCTCGGTTGATGTGCAGGACAAGCGCGATCATCGGGTAGTCGGCCCATGGGCCTTCGGCTTCCCCGACTTTCCGATCGAGGTCATCATCGGACAGATTGCGCACGCCGGCGATCCAATTCGCATATGCGTCGTCGAGCTGGCGCAGCGCGGTCGCCGCGTCGGTGGCGTACTGCCAGCTCATGTAGTCCGCGGGCGGCCCGCCGAAATGTGAGTAATTGCGCACCGCGAGCACACCCACGATGACGTGGGCCAGTCGCCACGCGATCGTCGTGAACGGCGCAGGCTCCGGTTCCGGATAGACGAAGTCGATCGCACCGTCGGGGTGAACCGTCCAGCAGTCCGGCACCGGCTGCCAGACATACTCGTCGTCGGTCAGTCCCTCCAGGCGCGGCCGAAGAGCGTTCGTCCAGTGGAAGTCGAGCTGCTCGGCGAGTTGGGGGATGAGGCTGTTCGTCGTCGTCGTTTTGCTCATGCGGCCACTCTGTCAGCTATATAGGACAGTTTCTGTCCTAAGACTGTGGCAATCTCGAAGGCGTGTCGGAGACAACCAGCCGGGTCCTGCAGCTGCTCGGGATGCTGCAGTCGCGGCGGGTGTGGACCGGCGAGGAATTGGCCGAGCGGCTCGGCGTGACCACCCGCAGCGTGCGCCGCGACGTGGAGAGGCTGCGCGACCTCGGCTACCCGGTGCATGCCAGCAAGGGCCATGGCGGCGGCTATCAACTCGGCGCGGGCGCGGCCCTGCCGCCGCTGCTGCTCGATCCCGACGAAGCGGTGGCGATGGCGGTCTGCCTGCGGCTGGCGGCCGGCGGCAGTGTGGCCGGCGTCGGCGAGTCGGCGTTGCGGGCGCTGAGCAAGCTGGACCAGGTGATGCCTGCCCGGCTGCGGTCTCAGGTGTCTGCGGTGCACGACGCGACCGTCACGCTCACATCGCCCTCGTCGGACTCGCCGGTGGAACCCGACGTGCTGATGACGCTGGCCAGGGCCTGCCGCGACCATGAACACGTCAGCGCGGGCTACGTCGACATCCGCGGTACCGCCACGCAGCGGCGGCTCGAGCCCTACCAGCTGGTGACCACGGGGCGGCGCTGGTATCTGCTGGCCTACGACCGCGACCGCGAGGACTGGCGCAGCCTGCGGCTGGACCGGATGGCCGACGTGCGTGCGCTCGGCAGCACGTTCGTCGCCCGCGACGCCCCGGACGCGGCGAGCTACGTGCGGCGCTCGATCAGCGCATCGCCCTACCGCTACGTGGCGCGAGTCCGCTTCGATGCGCCCGAAAGCGTTGTCGCACAGCATTTTCCACCGGCCTCGGTGGCCATCGAGCCCGACGGCCCCGACGCATGCATCGTCACCACCGGTGCCGACGATCCCGAGCGGATGGTGTTCTGGTTCGCCCTGCCGGGTTGTGACTTCGAGGTACTCGAACCACCGGAGGTGCAGCAGGCGGTGCGGGTTGTCGCCGAGCGGATCGCGCGCTCGGCCCTCACGCGGTGATATCGAGCCGGTCGGTGAGGACCAGGAACGCCGCCGCGTATGGGTTGTCGGCTGTGCCCGCGCGGACATGATTCCAGTCCACCTGTTCGCGGACCGCGCGAACCGCGGGCAGCAGGGCCGCGAAGTCGCAATGGTGTTCATTGAGTGACAACAGCTTCTCGGTGACCACGAGGGTCGGCGCGAGCACACGCATCCTGATGGCGAGTACGTCGAGTTCGTCGGCCGCGAAGATCGCCTGCCCGTCGACGGGCTTGCCATTGAGCTGGTGCAGCACGTCGACGACGACGTCATCGCTGACGCAGGCCTTGAACAGCCAGTCCTCTGGGGTTCGCTCGATGCTGAATCCGGCCTTCTCCAGTGTCAGGGCCGCGGCTTCGGTGTCGGCTTCGGCGACGACGAAATCGACGTCGTGCACCGGTTCCGGCCCGCCGTACACCCACAGCGCATAGCTGCCTGCCAGCGCGAACTCGGGTCCGTGCGCCCGGAGCGCGGAAGCCGCGCGTTTGAGCGCGTCGCGCAGGTCGTCATTGCGTGCCGGATTCGTCATCGTGGGTACCTAGTACCCATGCGCATCGCTACTTTCAACATCCTGCACGGACGCAGTGTGCACGACGGCGGCGTGCAGCTGGATCGACTGGTCGATTCGATCAAACGGCTGGACGCCGACGTGCTCGCCCTTCAGGAGGTCGATTGCGACCAACCTCGATCCGGAATGGCGGACCTGACCGCGGTCGCCGCAGAGGTGATGGGTGCGGTCAGCCACCGGTTCGTCGCAGCCATTTCTGGTACTCCCGGCGCGACGTGGATGGCCGCCACCGGCGACGAACAACCCGGTACGGCGGCCTACGGCATCGCGCTGCTCTCGCGTTTTCCCGCCGACAGCTGGCAGGTGGTGCGGCTACCCCGTATACCGATCAGATTCCCGATGTACCTGCGTGGCCCGAAGAAGATCCTCGTCGTCCACGAAGAACCGCGCGCCGCGATGATCGCGCACCTGGACACCCCACTCGGGCCGTTGACCGTCGCCAACACGCACCTGTCGTTCGTGCCGGGGTGGAACCGGGTGCAGCTGCGCAGCCTGGCGCGCGATCTGCAGGGTTTCCCTGGACCGCGGGTGCTCATGGGCGACCTCAACATGAGGCCGCCGATTCCGAGCCGCTGGACCGGGCTGCGAGCCCTCGGGGGAGCGCCGACGTTCCCCGCCGATGAGCCGCGGGACCAACTCGACCACATCCTGACCGACGACCGCGCACTGTGCGTTGAGGACTGCGCCGCGCCAAGACTGCCGGTATCGGATCACCGCGCGCTGCTTGTCGACGTCTCCCGAGTCTGAGGCTGTGGATAACCGGCGCGGCCATGCCGGAGCAACCCATACGATGGTGCGATGGCCACGCTGGAAGATCTCGAAGCGCGCGTCGCGGCGCTTGAGGCTTCGCACGCTGACTATCGCGCGGTTCTGGCAGCGGTCAACGCATTGGGTGCGAATCAGCGAGACCACACGCTTGACCTGGCAGCGGTCAAAACTGACGTCGCGGCAGTCAAAACTGACGTCGCGGCAGTCAAGACGGACGTCGCGGTATTGAAGACAGACGTTGTCGCACTCAAGACCGAGTTGGCCGACTTTCGCACCGAGACACGCGCCACCTTTCGTTCGGTCGACGAGCATCTCGCCGAGATCAGGGATCTGATCATCGGCCGCCGCAACGGCCTCTAACTCACCGAAACCGACTCCCCGAGGCCGTAGGGTCGTTGGCGTGCACGTCACCTCCGCGGAGTCGACGGAACTCTTTGTCGGGCCGCCCGACGCGCCGCTGCAACTGGTGCGGGTCACCTATACCGGCGGTTCGGCGTCGACGGATATCCGTGTCGAAGGCGATGGCCTGGCGGGGCAGGCCACCGCTGCGCAGGGTGACCACAGTCTCGAGGTGCCGGTGGCGGTCGAGGCCGCGATAGTCGGCGAGCAGCGCGACGCGCGCGTCCTCGCGGGAAACACCAGCACACCGTTCGTGTTCACCGTCGCCGAGCCCGGCTGGACGATGCACATGATCAGCCACTTCCACTACGACCCGGTGTGGTGGAACACCCAGGCGGCCTACACCAGCGTGTGGACCGAGGACCCGCCCGGTCGGGCCCGTCAGACCAACAGCTTCGACCTGGTGCGCGCGCACCTGGAGATGGCGCGGCGCGATCCCGAGTACAAGTTCGTGCTCGCCGAGGTCGACTATCTCAAGCCGTTCTGGGACACCCACCCCGAGGACCGCGCCGACCTGCGCCGGTTCCTTGCCGACGACCGGCTCGAGGTGATGGGTGGGACCTACAACGAGCCGAACACCAACCTCACCAGTCCCGAGACCACGATTCGAAACCTTGTGCACGGCATAGGGTTTCAACGCGATGTGCTCGGCGCGGACCCGGCCACCGCGTGGCAGCTGGACGCCTTCGGGCACGACCCGCAGTTCCCGGGCATGGCCGCGGACGCGGGTCTGACCTCCAGCTCGTGGGCGCGCGGACCGCACCATCAGTGGGGGCCGATCGCGGGCGGCGGTGACCCCGAGCGGATGCAGTTCTCCAGCGAGTTCGAATGGATAGCCCCTTCGGGGCGCGGGCTGCTGACGCATTACATGCCCGCGCACTATTCGGCCGGGTGGTGGATGGACTCGTCGGCGACGCTCGATGAGGCCGAGACCGCGACGTACGAGTTGTTCGCCTCGCTGAAGAAGGTGGCGCTCACGCGCAACGTGCTGCTCCCGGTCGGCACCGACTACACCCCGCCGAACAAGTGGGTCACCGAGATCCACCGCGACTGGAACGCGCGCTACACGTGGCCGAAGTTCGTGTGCGCGTTGCCCAAGGAGTTTTTCGCGGCGGTGCGCGCCGAACTCTCCGATCGGGGAGTGGACGCCTCGCCGCAGAGCCGTGACATGAACCCGATCTACACCGGCTGTCACGTGTCGTACATCGACACCAAGCAGGCCAACCGGGCAGCCGAGGACGCGGTGCTCGACGCCGAGCGGTTCGCCGTGTTCGCCGGACTGCTGGGCGGCGCCACTTATCCGCAGGCCGCGCTGGCCAAGGCGTGGGTGCAGCTTGCATACGGTGCCCACCACGACGCAATCACGGGTTCGGAGTCCGATCAGGTCTACCTCGACCTGCTGACCGGGTGGCGCGATGCGTGGGACCTTGGCCGGACCGCACGCGACAACGCTCTGAAGCTGCTGTCCAGTGCGGTCGACGCCCCCGTGGTGGTGTGGAATGCGTTGGCGCACAAGCGCAACGACATCGTGACCGCCCGACTTGCCCGCCCCGTTGGCGCAGGCGTGCAGGTGCTCGACTGCGACGGCACCGAGCTGCCAACCCACGTCGAGCACGGCGGGCGGTCAGTGAGCTGGCTCGCGAGTGACGTGCCGTCGATGGGCTGGCAGTCGTATCGCCTCGTTGCCGCCGATAGGGCCGTCGGCTGGGAACCGTTGGACGGCTTGGCCATTGCCAACGAGCACTACCGGCTTCGCGTTGACCCCGCGCGCGGCGGCGGGGTGAGCTCGCTGGTCGAGATCGGCCCCGACCGGGAGCTGATCGCCGCAGGCAAGCTCGGCAACGAGCTGGCGGTGTACGACGAATATCCGGCCCACCCGGAAGCCGGCGAGGGGCCGTGGCATCTGCTGCCCAAGGGGCCGGTGGTGTCCTCGTCGACCGGCTCGGCCTCGGCACAGGCGTTCGACGGTCCGCTGGGCCAGCGCCTTGTCGTCCGCGGCGCCATTGGGGATGTGTTGCGCTACACCCAAACCCTGACCCTGTGGCGCGGTGTGGCGCGCGTGGACTGCCAGACCACCATCGACGAGTTCACCGGCGCCGACCGGCTGGTCCGGCTGCGCTGGCCGTGTCCGGTGCCCGGCGCGTGCCCGGTGAGCGAGGTCGGCGACGCGGTGATCGGCCGGGGTTTCGCATTGCTGCACGACCGCGACGGCGCGTCCGTCGACGCCGCGCAACATCCGTGGACGCTGGACAACCCCGCGTACGGCTGGTTCGGTCTCTCCTCGGCGGCCCGTGTCCGCGTGGGGGATTCGGTGCGCGCCGTCGCTGTGGCCGAGGTGGTCTCGCCGGCCGAATCAGGGTCGGCACCGCTGGCGCGCGACCTGATGGTGGCGCTCGCCCGTGCCGGCGTCACCGCCACCTGCAGCAGCGCGGACAAACCTCGATACGGGGATCTCGCCGTCGACTCCAACCTGCCCGATGTGCGGATCGCGCTCGGCGGTCCGGACCAGAACGCGTTCACCGCCGCGGTGCTTGCCGAGGCCGACGCCGCGTACACCGAGGAGCTCAAGCGCCAGCTGTACGCCACCGGCGCCGCGCGGGTATGGGTGCCTGCCGCAGCGGCCCTTGCCGACGAGTGGGTGCCGGGCGCCGACCTGCGACGGGTGCAGGCGTTGCCGGTCTTGGTGATCGCTGGGACGTCGCTGGAGGTTGCCGTCGGCTCTGTTGTTGAGGATCTGGCCGACGCGGAGATCGACGTCGAGCAGCAGGTGCCGTCGCGGCTGGAGCCGTTCGCGTCGCGCACCGTCGCGGTGCTCAACCGCGGAATGCCTGGCTTCGCGGTGGAATCCGACGGCACGCTGCACACCTCGCTCATGCGGTCGTGCACCGGCTGGCCGTCGGGAACCTGGATCGACCCGCCGCGGCGTACCGCTCCCGACGGCTCCAACTTTCAGCTGCAGCACTGGACCCACACGTTCGACTATGCGCTGGTTTCCCGCGAGGGCGACTGGCGAGATGTGGGGGTTCCGGCGCTCAGCGCGGAGTTCTCCCGGCCGCTTCACGCCGTCACCGAAAACACAAGGGCCGCAGGCGGGTTGCCCGCGTGGGGCTCACTGCTGGAGATCGAGCCGGCAGGCACGGTACAACTCGGCGCGCTCAAGGCGGCGGGCAACCCGTTGGCCTGCGGCAGCGGCCAGGCCGCGCACCCTTCGGACGGCGTCGCAATTCGCCTTGTCGAAACATCCGGCATGACAACCGATGTCAGTATCCATTCGGGTTTGCAGCGGGTGTCGGCGGCCGCTCGCGTCGACCTGCTCGAGCAGCCGCGTCTGCAGGCTCCCGCCGCCGACGGGCTGCGGCTGCATGGCTACGAGATCGCCACCGTGTTGACCCGGCTCAACATGCCCCAGGTGCTCGATGCCGACCACACCGTGCTGGCGCCCGACGCCGAGGCGGCGCAGCCGCTCTACGCGCGGTACTGGCTGCACAACCGCGGGCCTGCACCGCTCGGCGGGCTGCCTGCGGTTGCCAACCTGCACCCGCAGCACCTCGTCGCCGAGCCGAATTCACAAGTGCAGCTGCGGCTTACCGCAGCCAGCGACTGCACCGACGCGGTGCTGCACGGCAAGGTCCGGCTGCTGTGCCCCGGCGGCTGGACGGCCGAACCGGCCGAGCTGTCCTTCGTCCTGCCGCCGGGTGAACACCTGGACACAGAGGTGTCGCTGACCGCGCCGTCGGGAGCCGTGCCAGGGTTGTACCCGGTGCGTGCCGAGCTCGCGCTGACGGGCAGCCACCTACCACCCGCGTGGCGTCAGGTGGTCGAGGATGTATGCGTCGTCACGGTGGGCGAACCGACCTTTGACGCACTGCTGAGGCTCGTCAGCGAACCGGAGCCTGTCGACGTCAAGGCAGGCGCTGCCACGCGGCTGACTGTCACGGTCGGTACCGATGCGCATGCGCCGCTGGCCGTCGAGACGCACCTCATCAGCCCGTGGGGCACGTGGGAGTGGATGGGCCCGAGTGCCTTTGGCGTTGAGTTGCCCGCGAAGGGAACGGTGGAGCTGGGGTTCGACGTGGCGCCGCCGGTCTGGGTTGAACCCGGCGAATGGTGGGCACTGATCCGTGTCGCGGCCGCCGGGCGGCTGATCTATTCGCCCGCGGTGAAGGTGACGGTGCGATGAGCGTTGCGGCGGTGGTCGGGGGCGTGCCGGTTTCGGTGGCCGACGTCGACGCGCGTGAGAAGCGGCTGCGTGACTCGCGGATCGCGTCGTCGCTGCCGCGGCCAGGTACCAGCGAAGGCAGGCAACTGCGCCGCTGGCTGACCCAGCTGCTGGTCACCGAACGGGTGGTGGCGGTTGAGGCCGCCTCACGCGGACTCGGCGCCAACGGTGCGCCGACCGAGCAGGAGTTGTTGCCCGACACCACGTCTCGGCTGGAGATCGGCAGCATCACCGCGGCCGCCCTCGGTCATCCGCTTGGCAGGGCATTGTTCGAGGACGTCACCTCGGCGGTCGACGTCGCGGGCGACGACGTCGCCTCCTACCAAGCCCGCAACCCGCAGCGGTTCGCGTCGACCACCGAGGTCGCCGCGCATCTGCGCGCAGCGGCGCGGCGCCGCGCATTCCGGCTGTGGCTCGACGACCGGCGGGCTGCGCTAGTCGAACTTGCCCCCGGTTATGAGCATCCCGGCGATCCGCGCCAGCCCGACAACACCCATAGGCACTGATGACCGAGATGACCCTTGCGCTCGACATCGGCGGCACGAAGATCGCCGCGGGACTCGTCGACGCCGACGGCTCGCTGGTTCACCACGCCAAGCGGCCGACGCCGGACGGGGACGCTGAGTCGGTGTGGGCGGCTCTCGACGCGCTGATCGCCGAGGCCCTTGCCGCGGCAGGCGGCGGTGTCAGCGGCGTCGGCATCGCTTCCGCCGGGCCGATCGACCTGCCGGGTGGCACGGTCAGCCCCATCAACATCACCCAGTGGCAACGGTTTCCGATCGTGGACCGGGTTTCGGCCACGGTGGGCGGCGTTCCGGTCCGGCTCGGCGGTGACGGGTTGTGCATGGCGCTCGGCGAGCGGTGGCACGGCGCGGCCCGCGACGCGCAGTTCCTACTCGGCATGGTGGTGTCGACCGGAGTCGGCGGAGGCCTGGTGCTCGACGGCGCACCTTTCGACGGGCGAACCGGCAACGCCGGGCACGTCGGCCACGTCATCGTCGACCCCGACGGCGGGCCGTGCTCGTGCGGCGGCCGGGGCTGCGTCGAGACCGTCGCCGCAGGCCCGCGCATGGCGCAATGGGCGCGCGAAAACGGCTGGGACGCGCCGCCGGAGGCCGACGCCAAGGAGCTGGCCGACGCCGCCTACACGGGACACCCGGTGGCGTTGCGGGCGTTCTACCGCGGCGGGACCGCGGTGGCCGCGATGATCGCGTCCGTCGGCGCGGTCTGCGACCTGGACCTCGTCGTGATCGGTGGCGGTGTGGCCAAGGCGGGCAAGCTGCTTTTCGACCCGCTGCAGCACGGCTTGGACACCTACGCGCGGCTGGACTTCCTGCGCGAGCTGCGGGTGGTCCCTGCCGAACTCGGCGGCGATGCCGGCCTGATCGGCGCGGCTGCTCTGGCGATTTCGGCGCCCTAACGCGCGCTGGGCGCCGGTTCGCGCTCCGAAATCGCGGCGCGGATGACGGCGATAACCCGCTGGGGGTACTCGGTCAGGTCCAACCACGTGAACCGGAGTACCTTCCAGCCGAGAAGTGCGATCTTGTTTTGTCGTTCGCGATCCTTCTGGAAGTCTTCCTGGTCGCTGTGGAAGGCCCAACCGTCGGCCTCTATGGCGACCTTTTGCGCTGGGAAGCCGACGTCGACCTTGTATCTCCCCACCGGGTAGTTCGTCCGCCAACCGGTGATGCCCGCTTCCCGAAGGAGTTTCACGAGCAGACGTTCAGCTTGCGATCGAGCCCCGTCGGACGCCGCCTGTAGCAGCCGCCGCGTGGCTGGCGACCCGTATCGGCCCGAGTTCCGCATATGAGCACGCCACAGCTGCGGCAATTCGATGTGGCGCTGCAGAGCGGAATCCATCAACTTGGCGCCGCCACCGCGTCGCACCGAAGCTTCGACGACCGTCAGCGCCAACGCCGTCACGCGCAATCGGTGACGCACGACAACGTCCGCCGGGTCGAGGTCTCGACGCCGAGGTCGAGAACCAGCGTGTCTGCGCCCATGGCTGCTCCTCGGCACGGTCACCTCAACGATGTCGGGAGGAAATCTGGTGAGGCCGTGCCACCAGGCTGCGGCGAGGCCGCTTGCCGCGGCGTGTTCGCCGTAGCTCCATACCGTCGATCGGACACGCGCGGCATCAGTAAATGGCCGATCGTCGACGAAGTAAACGCCGCGTCCACATCGACGCCAATGACCGGAACGCATGCGTCGCTGTACTGCGTCAAGACTGAGCCCGGCTTCTCTGGCCTGAGCGAGCGTAATCACGCCGTCTTGTTCACGGAGGTAGTCATCGAGCATGTTTGATGGACGCGCCGACAGGACTCGCGGTTCCTCTCCTTGCGACTTGGGCGCGCGGACATGCGGTGAGCGCCCGTACGCGCGCCGAAATCGCCAAAGTTGGACAGAGTCGGGCGGCACGCTATTCTTGACCACGTTCCACCGAAGACCGTTGGTCACCGAGAGATCGGTTGAAGGTCCGGGATTGCCCGGCGGCCCACGCAGGAGGACGAGGCTACTACTTATATGTGCGCCCCGACCTGTCTGCGTCGGGGCGTTTGTCATTCTCGGTGCGGTTGAGGCGGGACATCCGAATACCAACCACGGGAGGCATGCATGGCCAAGGCTGACAAGGCCACGGCGGTTGCCGACATCGCCGAGCAGTTCAAGGACGCCACGGCGACGCTCGTCACCGAATACCGCGGGCTGACGGTGGCCAACCTCAAGGACCTGCGCCGATCGCTCGGTGATTCCGCTACCTACACAGTCGCCAAGAACACGCTGGTCAAGCGTGCCGCGGCGGAAGCGGGCATCGAGGGTCTCGACGAGCTGTTCGTCGGACCGACCGCGATCGCGTTCGTCAAGGGAGAGGCCGTCGACGCCGCCAAGGCGATCAAGACCTTCGCCAAGGACAACAAGGCGCTGGTCATCAAGGGCGGCTACATGGACGGTCGCGCGCTGACCGTCGCCGAGGTCGAGCAGATCGCCGACCTGGAGTCGCGTGAGGTGCTGCTGGCCAAGCTGGCCGGCGCGATGAAGGCCAATCTGTCCAAGGCCGCCGGTCTGTTCAACGCTCCCGCGTCGCAGGTCGCACGGCTGGCCGCCGCTCTGCAAGAGAAGAAGGCCGCCGAAGAGGCTGCCTAAGACCACACCCCCGATAGCCAAGAAGAAAGAATCAGGAAGGACCAATCATGGCCAAGATTTCCACCGACGACCTGCTCGACGCGTTCAAGGAACTGACGCTGCTCGAGCTCTCTGAGTTCGTCAAGAAGTTCGAGGAGACCTTCGACGTCACCGCCGCCGCTCCGGTCGCGGTCGCGGCCGCAGGTCCCGCCGCCGGCGGTGCCCCCGCCGAGGCCGCCGAGGAGCAGTCGGAGTTCGACGTCATCCTCGAGGGTGCCGGCGAGAAGAAGATCGGCGTCATCAAGGTCGTCCGCGAGATCGTCTCCGGCCTGGGCCTCAAGGAAGCCAAGGACCTGGTCGACAGCGCCCCCAAGCCGCTGCTCGAGAAGGTCGCCAAGGACGCCGCCGAGGACGCCAAGGCCAAGCTCGAGGCCGCCGGCGCGACGGTTACCGTCAAGTAATTAAGGCATGCACTGTGGGGTCGATCTGGCAAACAGGTCGGCCCCACAGTCATATCTATGAGCGGCCACAATGTGACCTCAACCGTGTTGCGGCCTGCATGCGTAAGCTACAGTGACTCAAGCCACAGGCGGGAGGCGTGTGGCTTGGGTAGGTATTGGCGGAAGGAATTCGCGTGGGCATTGGAATCCAAGTTGAAGGACTGACTAAGTCTTTCGGGCCCCAGCGAATCTGGGAAGACGTCACCATGGAGGTCCCCGCCGGTGAGGTCAGCGTGCTCCTTGGCCCGTCCGGTACCGGTAAGTCGGTGTTCCTCAAGTCGCTGATCGGCCTGCTTCGGCCTGAGCGCGGCAAGATCATCGTCGACGGCACCAACATCATCGAATGCTCGGCCAAGGAGCTCTACGAGATCCGCACGCTGTTCGGCGTGATGTTCCAGGACGGCGCCCTTTTCGGCTCGATGAGCCTGTACGACAACACCGCGTTCCCGCTTCGTGAGCACACGAAGAAGAAGGAAAGCGAAATCCGCAACATCGTGATGGAGAAGCTCGAGCTGGTCGGCTTGGGCGGGGACGAGACCAAGTTCCCCGGTGAGATCTCCGGCGGTATGCGCAAGCGTGCCGGGCTGGCCCGCTCGCTGGTGCTCGACCCCCAGATCATCCTCTGCGACGAGCCCGACTCCGGTCTGGATCCCGTTCGTACGGCCTATCTTTCGCAGCTGTTGATCGATATCAACGCGCAGATCGACTGCACGATCCTGATCGTCACGCACAACATCAACATCGCCCGCACCGTGCCGGACAACATGGGCATGCTGTTCCGCAAGCACCTGGTCATGTTCGGCCCCCGCGAGGTGCTGCTGACCAGTGAGGAGCCGGTGGTTCGGCAGTTCCTCAACGGTCGCCGTCTCGGCCCCATCGGTATGTCGGAGGAGAAGGACGAGTCGACGATGGCCGAAGAGCAGGCCATGGTCGACGCCGGTCACCACGACGGTGGTGTCGAAGAGATCGAAGGCGTGCCGCCGCAGATCATCGCGACGCCGGGGATGCCGGAACGTCAGGCCGTGGCTCGCCGCCAGGCCCGGGTCCGCGAGATCATGCACACACTGCCGCCGAACGCCCAGGCCGCGATCCGCGACGACCTCGAGGGCACCCACAAGTACGCCGCGCACTCGATTCCGGACGCGGAGACCGCGAGGCACCGCACCGCCGAGGAAGACACGGACACCGCGTCAATTCCGGTACCCCGGGAGAGGTAGCCGCCGATGGCGGGCGTCGAGCACAAATCGACGTTTTGCCGGATATGCGAGCCGCTGTGCGGCATGGTCGCGACCGTCGAGGACGGCCGTCTGATCGCGCTGCGCCCCGATAAAGATCACCCGCTGTCGGCGGGGTTCGCGTGCCAGAAGGGCATCGCGTTCACCGAGGTCGTCAACGACCCTGACCGCGTCACCACGCCGCTGCGCCGCACGGCCGCCGGCTTCGAGCCCGTCAGCTGGGACGAGGCGATGGCCGATATCGCCGAGCGGCTGGCCGACATCCATCGCAGGCACGGGTCCCGTGCGATCGGCTGGTACTACGGCAACCCGGGCGCCTTCAGTTATTCGCACGTCCTGAGCCTGGCGATGTTCATGGCCGGGTTCGGCCCGCGGCTCCACGTATTCACCGCCGGGAGCCAGGACGTCAACAACCGTTTCGTCGCCAGCCAGCTGCTGTACGGCACGCCGCTGGCGCTGCCGATCCCCGACGTGCTTCGCACCGACTTGCTCGTCGTCATCGGCGCGAACCCGATCGTTTCCCACGGAAGCGTGCTGACCGTCCCCCGGATCAAGGACCGCATGCACGACATCGTCAAGCGCGGAGGGCGCGTGCTGGTCATCGACCCGCGCAGGACCGAGACCGCCGCTCAGTTCGAGTGGCTGGGCATCGTTCCCGACGGCGACGCCTACCTGCTGCTGTCGCTGCTGCACGTGCTGTTCGGAGAGAACCTCGTCGACCACGCGCGGCTGGCCGGCCAGGCCGACGGCGCCGACTGGCTGGAGCGGCTGGCCAGGCCGTTCAGCCCGGAGGTCACGGAGTCGCGCACCGGCATCGACCCGGACACCGTGCGGACCCTGGCCCGCGATCTTGCGCGCACCCGACGCGCGGCCGTCTATGGCCGCGTCGGCACCAGCACCGGCGAAAACGGCACGCTCACAACGTATTTGCTCGACGCGGTCAACCTGGTGGCCGGCAATCTCGATGTGCCCGGCGGCAGCATGTTCGGCCGATACGGCTTCCCCGGCGAGCGCTGGCTGAACAAGGCCGGCGGCGCGCTGTTACGCACCATCTATGCGCGTCGGCGTTCTCGCATCGGCGACTTCCCTTCGGTGCTGATGTCCGAGCCCGCGGGGGTGATGGCCAAGGAGATCACGACACCCGGCGCAGGACAGGTGCGGGCGCTGGTGGTCAGCGCGGGCAACCCGGTGCTGTCGGTGCCCAACGGCAATGAGCTGGAGGCAGCGCTCGAAAGCCTGGAGTTGTCGGTGGGCATCGATCTCTACGTCAACGAGACGCTCGCGCACTGCGACTACGTGCTACCGGCCACCACCATGTATGAGCGCGACGACTTTCCGCTGCCGTTCCAGACGCTGTCGGTCACCCCATTCCGCCAGGCCACCGAGGCCGTCATCGCCCCTGTGGGGCAGGCCCGTGCCGAGTGGCAGATCATCGATGACATCACCCGCCGGTTGTGGCGCCGCACGCCGGGGTTGACCGCGATAGTGGGAGCGCGAAAGATATTGACGCTGTTCGGTGTTCGGCCCAGTCCGCGGCTGCTGGTCGATGCCGTCATTAGGCTCGCCGACGGCGGTGACAGGTTCGGGCTGCGGCGCGGCGGGCTGACCTTCTCCCGGTTGGCGGCCGATCATCCGCACGGCAAGGTGCTGGCCGCGAACCTGCGCGACGGCGTCCTTCGTGACACTGTCGTCTACCGCGGGTGCCGGGTGCGGTTGCGGCACAATGAGATCGCCGCCGAAGTCGACGCGCTGTCGCGACGCCGCGCGCCCATGGACTATCCGATGCGGCTGATCGGCATGCGCGAATCCCGTTCGGAGAACTCGTGGATGCACAACTCGCCGCTGCTGATGCGTGGTGACCGTGGGCAATGCGTTCGCATGCACGTCGACGACGCGTCAGCGGCCAACATCGCCGACGGCGACATCGTGCGCGTCACGTCGCTGCACGGCGAGATCGAACTGCCCGTCATCGTCACCAAGGACATCGTCGCCGGCGTCGTCGCCGTCCCGCACGGCTGGGGACACAACGGCACCGGCGGCTGGCGAAGGGCCAACGACGCGGGTGGGGCGAACGTCAACCGGCTGATGTCCAGCGCGCCTGCGGACATCGAGCGGCTGGCAGGAATGGCCAGGCTCACCGGTGTGCCCGTGCGGGTGGACCCGGTCAAACCTTCTGCACCACTTGGGCATTGACGGCGCGATCGAGGAAGTCGGCAGGCACGTCGAGCCATTCGGGCCGCCACCGACCGGCCTGCTGGTCCGCATGCAGGGTGGCAAGTGTCGCGGCGACGTAGGGGCCGCCGTCAACCAGGTAACGCACCATCCGCAACTGTGCGCATTGCGCGGCGACGGCCGCGATCACCGCCTTCGCCTCGTTGACGCGTCCGGCCGCCGAAAGGCTGGCACCCAACAGCCGGCGTGCTCGCAACAACGCCTGCGGGCGGTTCGGCGCCGACGTGCGATCCACCCATTCCTGAGCCCACCGGCAGGCAAGTTCCCTGTTCTCGGGATCGTCGGCGTCCATCAGGATCCGGATGGCCGAGGCCTCCTCGAACTGCAGGGTGATCTCGTCGATCGCGTCGACCGGATTGCGGCGTTGCTCATAGGACGTCGGCGGCCACGGATCGGACCCCGGATACGGCGCCAACCCCAGCCGGGTGCGTTCGTGCTCCGCCAACGCCCGCAACCGGTTCAGCGACAACGCGCGCGCGACCCTGGTGGCCTCGCCGAGCCGTTGGGCGGCCACGAACCGGTCGCCCTTGAGCGCCTTGATCCTGGCTGCGATCACGTATCTGGCGATCTTGAAGTCGACGGAGCCGCCCTCGGGTCCGAGCTTGTACCCCTCCTCGAGTAGACGCTCGGCCTCATCGAGTTCGCCTCGCTCGTATAGCAATTCGCCGAGAAGCGAGCTGGCCAGCCGGGCGGTGTAGGAATGGCTGCCGCCGGATCGCTTGGCGATCTTGAGGGCCTTGCGGAAGCACCTCTCCGCTTCGGAGTTGTCGAGCATCAGGTGGTAGGCCAGCCCGGTGAAGCACTGCCCGTTCACCACGCTGAACGCGTCTCCGCTGCGTTCGTAGTAGGGCGCCGCCCAAGCCTGAACCCGCTTGACCTCGTCGAGGTCATAGCGGTACGCGGCCGCGAACGTCGCGACGTTCGCGGCCGAAGCGACGACGAACGGGCGCATGCGATCCCGGCGCGCCAGACACGGCGTGATGTGCTCGTCGATGTCCGCCAATCGGTCCGATCGCAATGCCACCACGCCGCGCACGACGCCGGCGTCCGCGCGCACATCGGCGATCTCGTCGGCGGACAGCCCCGAGGCGTCCAGGGTGGACTCCATCAATGCCAGGGCTTGCTCGGCGGCAGGGATCCGGTGCAGCACGATGTTGGCCCAGGCCAGCGCGAGCTGCAGGCGCGGGTGTGACTGCACGACGGCGGGTGGCAGCTTGCCAACCAACCCGATCAGCGTGGCCATTTGTGAGTTGGCCACCAGGTAGATGCCGTCGTTCTCGACCAGCTGCACCGCGCGCTTCTCGTCTCCTGCGGCCAGCGCGTGGTCCACCGCTTCGCTGACGTGATGGTGCTCTGCGAACCACGTCGACGCCGCGTGGTGCAGCCGCGCGACCCGCTCCGGGTCGTCACGGCCGAGTCGATGGCGCAGGAAGTCGCGGAACAGCTGGTGGTACCGGAACCACTGTTCGTCGACCCTGCGCAGGAACAGGTCGCGTGCCTCGACTTGTTCGAGCATCGCATGCCCGTCCGGCACACCGGACAGTGCGGACGCCAGGTCACCGGAGATTCGTTCGGTGATCGAGGTGGCCAGCAGGAAGTCGAGCATCGACGGTTCCAAGGTGTCGAGCACGTTCTCGGCAAGGAACTCGCTGATCGCGTGGTGGCGGCCGGTCATCGTGCCGATCAGCTGGACCGGATCGTCGCGGCCGCGCAGCGACAGGGTCGCCAGCTGCAGTGCGGCCACCCAGCCGTCGGTCTTGGCGGTGAGTTCTTCGACGTCGGTGTGGTCCAGGTCGAGCCCACCGATGTCGACAAGAAAGTTCTGCGATTCTGTGACGTCGAAACGCAGTGCGGTGGCGTCGATTTCGAGCAGGGCGTCCTGCATCCGCATCCGGCTCATCGGCAGGCCGCTCTGGCTTCGGCTGGTCACCAGCACCGTAAGGCCGGATGCGACGTTGTCCAGCAGGTAGCGCATCGCCGCGAACGTCGCAGGGTCGGTGACCCGCTGCCAGTCATCGATCACCAGCGTCATCCGCGTGCCACTCTGATGGATCTCGTTGATCAACGACGTCAGCACGTACCGCTCGGCCTCGTCGCCGTGTTCCTCGAGCACTTCACCAAGATCGGTGGCCAACACCGGCGTGACCGTGCGGATCGCCTCGATCAGATGCGAGAGGAACCAGACCACGTTGTTGTCGTCGTGGTCGACGGTCAGCCACGCCACGGCGACGCCTTCCGCGGTCAGCAGCCTGGCCCACTGAGCGGCCAGCGTGCTCTTTCCGAAACCTGTCGGCGCGTGGATGACCGTGAGCTTCTTGTCCTGCTGTGCCCGCAGGACCTCGATCAGCCGGTCGCGGTCGACCAACGACTTCGTCGACGCCGGTGGCCGGAACCGGGTGGCGGGCGCGGGCGGCGTCAACGTGCGCGCGGGATAACTGATGGAGGATGGCGTGCCCACCGACCGCGTCGGGTTGTACCGGATCGTCGGCGCCGCGATGGGAACGGGCATCTCGTCGACCGGTAAGCCGTGCCGCCGCTGCACATCGCGCAGCTGTTCGCCGAATGCCTCCGCAGTCTCGGGCCGGTCTTCGATGTTGCGGGACATGGCCTGCTCGATCACCGCGCACACGTCTGCTGGCAGACCGGACTCCCGCAGATTCGGCATCGGGTGCCTGGTGATCCGAAGGAACTGGGCCACCATCTGTTCGCCCTTGCGGCGCTCGAACACCGCATGGCCGGTGCCCGCGCAGAACAGCGTCGACGCCAGGCTGTAGATGTCGGAGGAGACGCCGGGGGATTGGCCGAGCAGCACCTCGGGGGCGGTGTACGCGGGCGAGCCCATGACCGCACCCTCCTCGGTTTCGAAGCCGCCGATGATCCGTGCGATCCCGAAATCGGTCAGCTGCGGCTCGCCGTACTCGGTGAGCAGGATGTTCGCCGGTTTGACGTCGCGGTGCAGGGTGTCGCGGCGGTGTGCGGTCTCCAGTGCACCGGCGACCTTGACCCCGATGTGCAGCGCGTCGGCCCACCCGATCGGCCCGTTGTCCTGGATCTTGGCCTCCAGCGAACCGTGCGGGTGGTACTGCATCACGATGTAGGGCCGCCCGCTGCGAGTGGTGCCGACCTGGAAGATGTTGACGATGTGCGGGTGCCCGGACAGCTTGCCCATCGCGACCTGTTCGCGCACGAACCGCTCGAGGTTGTCGGGCTCGAGATCGGCGGTCAACACCTTGACCGCCACCGTGCGGTCCAGGGTGGGCTGAGCGCAGCGGTACACCACTCCGAACCCGCCGCGGCCGATTTCCACGGGATCGGTGAAACTGGCAGCCATCAACTCCGCCGGCAACCCGGCGTTCACATCCCCCTGCGTTGGCAAAGGGTCGCCTGTGGCCATCGCTCGTCTCGATTTCGTCGGCGCCATGGCCGCACCATGGGCACCTGACCTGAGCATAAACCGATCTGACGCGCGCCGATGGCCGATGACCAGCAGCGGTCGTTCGGCCTAAAACGGCCGCCGGGGCCGATGACTCGCGATACCGTTTCCCGCGTTCGGGATAGGAGACGACATGGTTGACCGGTTCTTGCAGTGGTTAGGGGTCGGTGTCGTCACCGCGGGTGTGTCGGCGGCGATGCTCGCAGGGGCCGGTCTTGCCGTCGCGGACGACGCATCGTCGTCGGGTGCGGGCGGGACGACGTCGTCGGAATCATCGAATTCGACTGACAGTAAAGAGGATTCGGACAAGGACGCTCCTGGCGGCGACGCGGGTACCGGGCCGGGCACCGAAACCCCGACGACGGAAACCGGCGAGGAGGGCACCGAAGAGGACACGCCCGAAGCGGAGGTGACCGAGGACGACCCGGAACCCGCGAAGGAGGAAGCCGAGTCGGACACCGCGGAAACCCGGCAGCCCGCGGCGAAGAAGACACCTGCGCTGGACAAGCCGGCCGCCGTTCAGGCGGCAGAGGCCATAAAGACAGAGCCGACGGCGAAGGCAATCGTCGAGGAAGAGCCCGCGGCAACGACGGTCGAACCTCCTGGCGCCACCGTGGAACCGGTTGTCGTGGTCGTGGAAGAGGACGCCGCCGACACCACCGCTACCGCGATGGCGTTCGCTGCTCCGACGGCGTCCGACGCGCTAGCGCCGTCCGCGACGGCGGCGCAGGGACCGACCCTGCTGAACGTGATCGGCACGGTGATCTTCAACCTCTACGCCTTCGCGACCCGCCTGGTCGGGGGCCCTGCCGTGGTGCCGCCGGGCAGCTCGGTCACCGTCCGGCAGTCGACGCTGCACATCGACTGCGGCGACGGATACGACGTCCCCGCCGACTGGTACATCCCCGCGGCGGGACCGGAGCCGCCGACGCGCCTGATCTACCTGCAGCACGGCTTCCTTGCCGCGGGCCCCTGGTACAGCTACACCGCGGCCACGCTCGCCGAGCAGACCAACAGCATCGTCGTGGCGCCGTCGATCACGTCGAACTTCTTGGCGTGCGATGCGTGCTGGCTCGGTGCGGCGCCGATGCACGAAGCGGTCGCGGACCTTTTCAAGGACGGCGACACCGCGCTGGCCGACAGCCTGCGGGCGACCGGCTATACGGACGCGCTGCCGCAGCGGGTCGTGCTGGTTGGCCACTCGCTTGGCGGTGGGCTGGTCGCGGGCACCTCCGGCCACATGGTCGACAACGGCAGCATCGGCAGGCTGGCCGGGGTCGTCATGCTCGACGGCGTCGGATTGGACGGTTCGATGGCCGCATCGCTGGACCTGGTTCCTGACGAGATTCCGATCTACCAGCTCGCCGCGCCCGCCTACTTCTGGAACCAGAACGGCGTCGGAAGCACCGCGCTGCAGCAGGCCAGACCCGGCAAGTTCATCGGTGTTGTGCTCGAGGGTGGCTCACATGTCGATGCGATGCGGGGCGGCAACCAGCTGATTCAGTTCTCGCAGGAGCTGGTGGCCGGCTTCACCGAGGCGCGCAATGTCGAGGCGGCCAAGATCCTGATGGTCGGCTGGATCAACGACATGTTCGACCCGGCGCAGGAACCTGAGGGCATCTACGGCGATCCCGGCGACGTGATCACGATCGACACCCCCGCGGGCGCGGCGACCGCGATCGCGCTGCCGTCGTCGCTGACCAAATGGCACCTGTTCAATCTGCTGGCGCCGTTCGTGGCGCTGGGGAACACGTTCTTCACCTTCGAACCGACGTGCGTCACCGACACCATGACGGCGAACGGGTGCCAGGGGCAGATGGCCGCATGACACCAGGGCAGGTGTTGAGGAGAAAACTCCACACCAAACACCGTGTTATCTCTTGACGGACGGACCCAAACCGGCCAGTCTGTTGGGCAGCAATGTATGGATGGGTAAGAGGGATCGAGTCGCCAGCCAGCGCCCCGGCCAGTTCTGCATGCGGTGGTTGAGGAATATGCCGCCCTGCGGTACTGTTGGACGTTGCGCTGGCTGCATCCTGCCCACCCAAACCCGCACCTGACACCGACGTCCTGGCCTGAGCTCCGCTCAGTGACCTAGTCGCGTGCCCTTTGTCGGGGACCCCGGGCGTGAGTAAGCCAGCCGAACCGACGCAGATATCGCGGCGAAAAGGTCCGGTTTCCGCCGGCACCCGACAGTCGCATCAGGTGCTGGAAGGATTGCATCTTGGCAGGCTCGCGCCAAAGCAAGTCAGTAGATACCACTAATAACTCCGTCCCAGGAGCACCCAACCGAGTTTCTTTTGCAAAGCTCCGTGAACCGCTCGAGGTTCCGGGGCTACTTGAGGTGCAGACCGAGTCATTCCAATGGCTGGTCGGCGCCGAACCCTGGCGCGAGAAGGCCAAGGCCCGCGGCGACGTGAACCCCGTCGGTGGCCTCGAAGAGGTGCTCACCGAGCTCTCGCCGATCGAGGACTTCTCCGGCTCGATGTCGCTGTCGTTCTCCGATCCGCGCTTCGACGAGGTCAAGGCCCCTGTCGATGAGTGCAAAGACAAGGACATGACGTACGCGGCCCCGCTGTTCGTCACGGCCGAGTTCATCAACAACAACACCGGTGAGATCAAGAGCCAGACGGTCTTCATGGGCGACTTCCCGATGATGACCGAGAAGGGCACCTTCATCATCAACGGCACCGAGCGTGTCGTGGTGAGCCAGCTGGTCCGCTCGCCGGGTGTGTACTTCGACGAGAACATCGACAAGTCCACCGAGAAGACGCTGCACAGCGTCAAGGTGATCCCCGGCCGCGGTGCGTGGCTGGAGTTCGACGTCGACAAGCGCGACACCGTCGGTGTGCGCATCGATCGCAAGCGCCGCCAGCCCGTCACCGTGCTGCTCAAGGCGCTCGGCTGGACCAACGAGCAGATCCACGAGCGGTTCGGCTTCAGCGAGATCATGATGGGCACGCTGGAGAAGGACAACACCGCGGGCACCGATGAGGCGCTGCTGGACATCTACCGCAAGCTGCGACCGGGCGAGCCGCCGACCAAGGAGTCCGCGCAGACCCTGCTTGAGAACCTGTTCTTCAAGGAGAAGCGCTACGACCTGGCCCGGGTGGGCCGCTACAAGGTCAACAAGAAGCTCGGCCTGAACGCGGGCCAGCCGATCACCAGCTCGACGCTCACCGAAGAGGACGTCGTCGCGACCATCGAGTACCTCGTGCGCCTGCACGAGGGCCAGAACTCGATGACGGTGCCCGGCGGCGTCGAGGTCCCAGTGGAAACCGACGACATCGACCACTTCGGTAACCGTCGTCTGCGCACCGTCGGCGAGCTGATCCAGAACCAGATCCGGGTCGGCCTTTCCCGCATGGAGCGCGTCGTTCGCGAGCGGATGACGACTCAGGACGTCGAGGCGATCACGCCGCAGACCCTGATCAACATCCGTCCCGTTGTGGCGGCGATCAAGGAGTTCTTCGGCACGTCGCAGCTGTCGCAGTTCATGGACCAGAACAACCCGCTGTCCGGCCTGACCCACAAGCGTCGCCTTTCGGCGCTGGGCCCCGGCGGTCTGTCCCGTGAGCGCGCCGGCCTCGAGGTCCGCGACGTGCACTCCAGCCACTACGGCCGCATGTGCCCGATCGAGACGCCGGAAGGCCCGAACATCGGCCTGATCGGTTCGCTGTCGGTGTACGCACGGGTGAACCCGTTCGGCTTCATCGAGACGCCGTACCGCAAGGTCATCGATGGTGTGGTCAGCGACCAGATCGACTACCTGACCGCCGACGAGGAGGACCGCCACGTCGTGGCGCAGGCCAACTCGCCGATCGACGAGAAGGGCAGCTTCACCGAGGCTCGCATCCTTGTCCGTCGTAAGGGTGGCGAGGTCGAGAACGTCACGCCGGCCGAGGTCGACTACATGGACGTCTCGCCGCGCCAGATGGTGTCGGTCGCGACGGCGATGATTCCGTTCCTCGAGCACGACGACGCCAACCGCGCCCTGATGGGTGCCAACATGCAGCGCCAGGCGGTTCCGCTGGTGCGCAGCGAGGCCCCACTGGTCGGTACCGGGATGGAGCTGCGCGCCGCGATCGACGCCGGCGACGTCGTCGTCGCCGACAAGGCCGGCGTCATCGAGGAGGTGTCCGCCGACTACGTCACCGTGATGGCCGACGACGGCACCCGGCACACCTACCGGATGCGCAAGTTCGCCCGCTCCAACCACGGCACGTGCGCCAACCAGCGTCCGATCGTGGACGCGGGGGACCGGGTCGAGTCCGGCCAGGTCATCGCCGACGGGCCGTGCACCGAGAACGGTGAGATGGCCCTTGGCAAGAACCTGCTCGTGGCCGTCATGCCATGGGAGGGCCACAACTACGAGGACGCGATCATCCTCTCCAACCGTCTGGTTGAAGAGGACGTGCTCACCTCGATTCACATCGAAGAGCACGAGATCGATGCGCGCGACACCAAGCTGGGCGCCGAGGAGATCACCAGGGACATCCCGAACGTCTCCGATGAGGTGCTCGCCGATCTCGACGAGCGCGGCATCGTCCGCATCGGCGCCGAGGTCCGCGACGGCGACATCCTGGTCGGCAAGGTCACTCCGAAGGGTGAGACCGAGCTGACTCCGGAGGAGCGGCTGCTGCGCGCGATCTTCGGCGAGAAGGCCCGCGAGGTCCGCGACACGTCGCTCAAGGTTCCGCACGGCGAGTCCGGCAAGGTCATCGGCATCCGGGTGTTCTCCCGCGAGGACGACGACGAATTGCCTGCCGGTGTCAACGAGCTGGTCCGCGTCTATGTCGCGCAGAAGCGCAAGATCTCCGACGGCGACAAGCTGGCCGGGCGCCACGGCAACAAGGGCGTCATCGGCAAGATCCTGCCCGTCGAGGACATGCCGTTCATGCCTGACGGCACGCCGGTCGACATCATCCTGAACACGCACGGTGTGCCGCGACGGATGAACATCGGCCAGATCCTGGAGACCCACCTCGGGTGGGTGGCCAAGGCCGGCTGGAAGGTCGAGGGCTCACCCGAATGGGCGAGCAATCTGCCGGAGGAGCTGTTGGAGGCCGAGCCGAACACGATCGTGTCGACTCCGGTGTTCGACGGCGCCCGCGAGAACGAGTTGACGGGCCTGCTCGGTTCGACACTGCCCAACCGTGACGGCGTCACGCTCGTCAACGGCGACGGCAAGGCTGAGCTGTTCGACGGCCGGTCCGGCGAACCGTTCCCGTACCCGGTGACGGTCGGCTACATGTACATCCTCAAGCTGCACCACCTTGTGGACGACAAGATCCACGCCCGCTCCACCGGCCCGTACTCGATGATCACCCAGCAGCCGCTGGGCGGTAAGGCGCAGTTCGGTGGCCAGCGGTTCGGTGAGATGGAGTGCTGGGCCATGCAGGCCTACGGCGCGGCGTACACGCTGCAGGAGCTGTTGACCATCAAGTCCGACGACACCGTCGGCCGGGTCAAGGTGTACGAGGCGATCGTCAAGGGCGAGAACATCCCCGAGCCGGGTATTCCGGAGTCGTTCAAGGTGCTGCTCAAGGAGCTGCAGTCGCTGTGCTTGAACGTGGAGGTGTTGTCCTCGGACGGCGCGGCGATCGAGATGCGTGACGGCGACGACGAGGACCTGGAGCGCGCTGCTGCGAACCTGGGAATCAACTTGTCGCGCAACGAATCTGCTTCCGTTGAGGATCTCGCCTAATTAGCTGGTTATTGGTTTCTAATCCCGAAAGGGGAAAGGGAGTTACGTGCTAGACGTCAACTTCTTCGATGAACTCCGCATCGGTCTTGCCACCGCGGACGACATCCGCAATTGGTCCTTCGGCGAGGTCAAGAAGCCGGAGACCATCAATTACCGCACGCTCAAGCCAGAGAAGGACGGCCTGTTCTGCGAGAAGATCTTCGGACCGACTCGCGACTGGGAGTGCTACTGCGGCAAGTACAAGCGCGTCCGCTTCAAGGGCATCATCTGCGAGCGCTGCGGCGTCGAGGTCACTCGCGCCAAGGTGCGTCGTGAGCGGATGGGCCATATCGAGCTGGCCGCGCCCGTCACGCACATCTGGTACTTCAAGGGTGTGCCTTCTCGCCTCGGCTACCTGTTGGACCTGGCGCCGAAGGATCTCGAGAAGATCATCTACTTCGCCGCCTACGTCATCACCGCGGTGGACGACGAGATGCGCCACAACGAGCTGTCGACGCTCGAGGCCGAGATGGTCGTCGAGAAGAAAGCCGTTGAGGATCAACGCGATTCGGATCTGGAGGCCCGCGCGCAAAAGCTCGAGGCCGACATGAAGGAACTCGAGGACGAGGGCGCCAAGTCCGACGTCAAGCGCAAGGTGCGGGACGGCGGCGAGCGCGAAATGCGTCAGCTCCGCGACCGTGCCCAGCGTGAGCTGGATCGGCTCGACGAGATCTGGTCCACCTTCACCAAGCTGGCTCCCAAGCAGCTGATCGTCGACGAGGTGCTCTACCGCGAGCTCGTCGACCGCTACGGCGAGTACTTCAACGGCGCCATGGGCGCGGAGTCGATCAAGAAGCTCATCGAGAACTTCGACATCGACGCCGAGGCCGAGAGCCTGCGCGACACCATCAAGAACGGCAAGGGCCAGAAGAAGCTTCGTGCGCTCAAGCGGCTCAAGGTGGTCGCGGCGTTCCAGACCAACAGCAACTCGCCGATGGGCATGGTGCTGGACGCTGTTCCGGTGATCCCGCCGGAGCTGCGCCCGATGGTGCAGCTCGACGGTGGCCGCTTTGCCACCTCGGACCTCAACGACCTGTACCGCCGCGTCATCAACCGCAACAACCGGTTGAAGAGGCTGATCGATCTCGGTGCGCCCGAGATCATCGTCAACAACGAGAAGCGGATGCTTCAGGAGTCGGTGGACGCGCTGTTCGACAACGGCCGTCGCGGCCGTCCCGTCACCGGGCCTGGCAACCGTCCGCTGAAGTCACTGTCGGATCTGTTGAAGGGCAAGCAGGGCCGGTTCCGTCAGAACCTGCTCGGCAAGCGCGTCGACTACTCCGGCCGTTCGGTCATCGTGGTCGGCCCGCAGCTCAAGCTGCACCAGTGCGGCCTGCCCAAGCTGATGGCTCTCGAGCTGTTCAAGCCGTTCGTGATGAAGCGTCTTGTCGACCTGAACCACGCACAGAACATCAAGAGCGCCAAGCGGATGGTGGAACGTCAGCGTCCGCAGGTGTGGGATGTGCTCGAAGAGGTCATCGCCGAGCACCCGGTTCTGCTGAACCGTGCGCCGACGCTGCACCGCCTCGGCATCCAGGCCTTCGAGCCACAACTGGTCGAGGGCAAGGCGATTCAGCTGCACCCGCTCGTCTGTGAGGCGTTCAACGCCGACTTCGACGGCGACCAGATGGCCGTGCACCTTCCGCTGTCCGCGGAGGCGCAGGCCGAGGCGCGCATCCTGATGCTGTCGTCGAACAACATCCTGTCGCCTGCGTCGGGCCGCCCGCTGGCCATGCCGCGTCTGGACATGGTGACGGGTCTGTTCTTCCTGACCACCGAAATCCCTGGCGACATCGGCGAGTACGAGGCCGCCGCCAAGGACAAGGCGGAGTTCGGCGTGTACAGCTCGCCTGCCGAGGCGATCATGGCGTTGGACCGCGGCGTGTTGTCGGTGCGGTCCAAGATCCGGGTGCGGCTGACCCAGCTGCGTCCGCCGGCCGATCTCGAAGCCGAGCTGTTCGGTGACAAGGGCTGGCAGCCGGGCGACGCATGGACGGCGGAGACCACGCTGGGCCGGGTGATGTTCAACGAGCTGCTGCCGATTTCGTATGCGTTCGTCAACGAGCAGATGCACAAGAAGGTGCAGGCTCGGATCGTCAACGATCTGGCCGAGCGCTACCCGATGATCGTGGTCGCGCAGACCGTGGACAAGCTCAAGGACGCCGGCTTCTACTGGGCCACCCGTTCGGGTGTCACCGTGTCGATGGCTGATGTGCTGGTGCCGCCGGAGAAGCAGGAGATCCTCGAGCGTTACGAGGCCGAAGCGGACCGGATCGAAAAGCAGTACCAGCGCGGCGCGTTGAACCACGACGAGCGCAACGGTGAACTGGTGAAGATCTGGCAGAACGCCACCGAAGAGGTGGGGCAGGCGCTCGAGGCGCACTACCCGGCTGACAACCCGATCATCACGATCGTGAAGTCCGGTGCCACGGGCAACCTGACCCAGACCCGCACGCTGGCCGGCATGAAGGGCCTGGTGACCAACCCGAAGGGTGAGTTCATCCCGCGTCCGATCAAGTCCTCGTTCCGCGAGGGCCTGACGGTGCTGGAGTACTTCATCAACACCCACGGCGCCCGAAAGGGTCTGGCGGACACCGCACTTCGTACCGCCGACTCGGGTTACCTGACCCGTCGTCTGGTGGACGTCAGCCAGGACGTCATCGTGCGCGAGACCGACTGCGAGACCGAGCGCGGCATCAATGTCACGCTGGCCGAGCTGCAGGCCGACAAGTCGCTGGTTCGTGATCAGCACATCGAGACGTCTGCCTACGCGCGGACGTTGGCGACGGATGCGGTGGACGCGAAGGGCAACGTGGTCATCGAGCGTGGCCACGACCTTGGCGACCCGGCCATCGAGGCGATACTGGCCGCGGGCATCACCGAGGTGAAGGTCCGCTCCGTGCTGACCTGCACCACGGGCACCGGCGTGTGCGCGATGTGCTACGGCCGTTCGATGGCGACGGGCAAGCTCGTCGACATCGGCGAGGCCGTCGGCATTGTGGCGGCGCAGTCCATCGGCGAGCCCGGCACGCAGCTGACCATGCGTACGTTCCACCAGGGTGGCGTCACCGGCGGTGGCGACATCACCGGTGGTCTGCCTCGCGTGCAGGAGCTGTTCGAGGCCCGTGTCCCGAGGGACAAGGCCCCGATCGCCGACGTCACCGGCCGCGTGCAGCTGGAGGAGGGCGACCGCTTCTACAAGATGACCATCATCCCCGACGATGGTGGCGAAGAAGTGGTGTACGACAAGCTCTCTCGTCGTCAGCGCCTGAAGGTGTTCAAGCACGACGACGGCTCCGAGCGTCTGTTGACCGACGGTGACCACGTCGAGGTGGGCCAGCAGCTGATGGAAGGCTCCGCCGACCCGCACGAGGTGCTGCGTGTCCAGGGCCCCCGCGAGGTGCAGATCCACCTCGTCAAGGAGGTCCAGGAGGTCTACCGCGCTCAGGGTGTGTCGATCCACGACAAGCACATCGAGGTGATCGTCCGGCAGATGCTGCGGCGCGTCACGATCATCGATTCGGGCGCAACGGAGTTCCTGCCCGGCTCGCTGACCGAGCGCGGCGAGTTCGAGTCGGAGAACCGTCGGGTGGTTGCCGAGGGTTCAGAACCCGCGGCGGGTCGCCCGGTGCTGATGGGCATCACGAAGGCATCGCTGGCCACGGACTCGTGGCTATCGGCGGCGTCGTTCCAGGAGACCACTCGCGTGCTGACCGATGCGGCGATCAACTGCCGCAGCGACAAGCTGCAGGGTCTGAAGGAGAACGTGATCATCGGCAAGCTGATCCCGGCCGGTACCGGCATCAACCGGTACCGCAACATCCAGGTGCAGCCGACCGAAGAGGCCCGCGCTGCGGCGTACACGATCCCGTCCTACGAGGATCAGTACTACAGCCCGGACTTCGGGCAGGCCACCGGTGCCGCGGTGCCGCTGGACGACTACGGCTACAGCGACTACCGCTAAGTCAGTCAACGAAAACGCCCCCGCCATGTGCGGGGGCGTTTTTCGTTGCGTTCCTCCCGCCGAACGTGGATTACCCGCACGCCTGCGGCCGGTTGCGCGTAACACAAGTCCACGCTCGGCGGGCGGCCCTGACATCATCACGTGATGCACGCTGACCGAGTTGACCAACAATGACCACATCGCAACGCATCCAGCCGGCCGGTCACTACAGCCCGGCCACCGTCATCGGCAACACGGTGGTGTCGGCGGGTATGACACCTCGGGTCGACGGCGAGCTCGCGGTGAGCGCATGCGTCGGCGCGAATGAGTCCGCAGGCGATATCACCGTCGAGCACGCCGCGACTCTGGCCGCTCATGCGGTCCAGCGGGCCATCGATGCGTGCACTCAGGTGTTGCCCGACGGCGGTCGGCTGGTCCGCCCGATCGCGATGACCGTCTATGTGCGTTCGCGCGCGGATTTCACCCGGCACAGCGAGGTGGCCGACGGCGCCTCGTCGGTGCTGGCGGCAAGCTTCGGCGGACAGGTCCCCGCGCGGGCGGCGGTCGGCGTAAGCAGCCTGCCAGGCGGTGCACCTGTCGAGGTTGTGCTGACCGCCGAATGGACTGCCGGGGCCTAGCCCCGCGCCGTCAGCGTGGCGACTGCCGGCCCGTCGAGCTCGCCAAGCGCCACCCGTCGCCCAGACGCGACAAGGAGCAATGCGAGCGCCGTCCCGCGGACGTCCGGACCGTCACCCAGCGAAAGGTCGGCGTCGGTCGCGGTC
The DNA here is from genome assembly GCA_963711755.1 of uncultured Actinomycetota bacterium. GTDB lineage: Bacteria > Actinomycetota > Actinomycetes > Mycobacteriales > Mycobacteriaceae > Mycobacterium. The sequence continues at coordinate 20,695 of CAVQFK010000018.1, read as the reverse complement.
AGCCGGACGCCCGCGATGCGTTCCTTGGCCCCGCCGAACGTCGCTGCAGTGCGGGCCAGGTAGCGCAGGCACTCGACAATGCGTCCTGCGGGTAGGCGCGGGTCAGGCCCAGCGGGCGGCGGATGTCCTCCCCGTGCAGCACCTCCTCGACCAGCCGGGTGACGATCGGCGCAGGCGGTGTCGACGTCAGCGACGCAACCTCACGCAGCCCGTCAAGCGTCTGCCGTGGGGTGGCGCCGCGCCCGCGGACCAGACCAAGTTCGTTCTGCCGGTCGAAGTCGAACCGCATCCGCACCATGTCGACCACGAAACTGCGCCGCGTCGTGCGCGCCGTGTCGACCATGTGCGCGACGACGTCATGCACCGTCCACCCGTCACAGAGCGACGGTCGCTCCCACTGGGCGTCGTCGATATGTTCGAGGTCGTCGATCAATGCCGCGCGCTCGGCATGCACCATCGGCCAGATGTCGTTCGCCATACCCGTTAGACCGGTGGCGCCGACGAAGTTAATCGGCGCGATTGCCCGGCTACGATTCCAGCGCCTGGAGCAGCATGTGGAGCAGTTCGTCGCTGCGATTCGTGGAGCCCTGAGCACCGCGGCGCAACGCCTCGTCGGCGTGCTTTGCGGCGCTCGAGCCCGCGTAGATGAAATACGGTGGGGGAAGAACGCCGTGGCGCACCACGTCCAACAAGGTGTAACCCGCTTGCGAATCCGGCGGACGCCCCATATCGCTGATGATTGCGTCGTAGCGCTGACTTCGGAGCTTCGCAAGAGCGTCGCTAGTTGACGTCGCCAAATCAAAGTCGATGTTGTACGCCGCCATCGATTTGCGTTCGGCGATATTGTTGTCGGGCCGGTCATCGACCCAAAGCACGAGTTTGCGACTCTTTGCCGGCTCTCTCTGAGCCTCAACCTCTTTGACGAGCTCCATTACCTTCTTGGCCGCGGCGGGATTACTACCCCGGTAGCTCGGTGCAGACTCCAGGATCTGGTCAGGACCCTCGCTAGTGGTTCGGTCCAGTGCCGCGGCAATGCTTGTTGCGAGGTCGCGGACCGCCTTACGGATCTTGGGATCGTTCAGCGGCAGGTCTGCCTCGTCGCGCCAATCGTAGAACTGTCGACTGGCGATTTCACCGGCAAGCGAATCTTGTTCTCGCTCGTCGGATTTCTCCAGCATCGGCGCTGTCTGGAAGTAAATCGGCAAAATGAGGTCGTCCCGGCCGAGTGTCCTTTCGTGTGCGATGAACTTCTCTAGCTCGTCGCGACACGGTGGGCTGGTGAAGAAGAGCGGGGTCACGATCGGTACGAGAAACATCGACGCCGAGATGGCCTCGTCGAGCCGTTTCTGCCATTTCTGGCCGAGCTCGATGCCCTCGATGTCCTGGAAGATCGTGAAGCTGCGGTCGCCCGTCACGACTTGGACTCCGAGTTCGAGTAGCTTGCGCAACGAAGTGATTGCGCCGCCGAAGAACTCGTCATCGAGGTGGGTGTAGCTGAGAAATGCTCTGGGAGAGATACGACCCCCTTTTGCGAAGTCAGAACCAGCTGATTGTAGGTACCGCCTAAACGAGTGGCGGCGCTTTGCGGACTCTGCATGGCCGGAATTCCTGTCGGGGCGCCCGCCTAGACTGGGTCGGTGCTTATTGGTTCTCATGTCCACGGTGATGACCCGCTTGCCGACGCTGCGGCCGATGGCGCCGACGTCGTGCAGTTCTTCCTCGGCAACCCGCAGAGCTGGAAGAAGCCCAAGCCGCGTGACGATGCGGAGACGCTCAAGGCGTCGAGCATGCGGCTGTACGTGCACGCCCCGTACCTGATCAACGTCGCGTCGGCGAACAACCGGGTGCGGATTCCGTCGCGCAAGATCCTGCAGGACACCTGTGACGCCGCGTCGGAGATCAACGCCACGGCTGTCATCGTGCACGGCGGCCACGCCGACGACAACGACACCGAGGCCGGGTTCGAGCGCTGGGTCAAGGCGCTCAAGGCGCTCGAGACCGACGTGCCGGTGTACCTGGAGAACACCGCGGGCGGCGACCACGCGATGGCCCGCCACTTCGACGTCATCGGCAGGCTGTGGGATCACATCGGCGACAGCGGCATCGGCTTCTGCCTCGACACCTGCCACGCCTGGGCCGCAGGCGAGGCGCTGATCGACGCCGTCGACCGGATCAAGGCCCTCACCGGCCGCATCGACCTCGTGCACTGCAACGACTCGCGTGACGCCGCAGGATCGGGCGCCGACCGGCACGCCAACTTCGGCACCGGCCAGATCGATCCGCAACTGCTCGTTGCGGTGGTCAAAGCCGCCGGCGCGCCGGTCATCTGCGAGACCGCCGACGAGGGCCGCAAGGACGACATCGCGTTCCTGCGCGACAACCTCGACTGAGCACAGTTCGATAACCGAACGGCCACCCAACTGGCGGTGACCGCACAGTGAACTACTCTCTTCGGAATGTCCGCAATTGACGAGGCGTCAATTGCGTTGCCGCATGCCCTCGACACGGTCAACACCCGCGACAGATGGCTGACGATCGCGCGACGCGTCGCCATCGCGACATGGGCCGTCGTGGTGGTGTACCGGACGATCACGACGGGCTTCGCGTTCAACCGTGAGTTGTTGCTGGTCTACATCGCCACCGGCCTTCTCGCGGCCAGCATCGGGCAGGGCCGCAAGATGCTGTTCGTCATCCGCGATTGGCTGCCGTTCGCGTTGGTGCTCGTCGCCTACGACCTGAGCAGGGGAGCGGCCGACCTGATCGGCCGACCGACCATGTGGCACTGGCAGATCGACGCCGACCGATGGCTGTTCTTCGGAACCGTACCCACGGTGTGGCTGCAGGAGCGGCTCAAGCTGCCCGCCCCGCCGTGGTGGGAGATCGTCATCAGCTCGGTCTACATGTCGTTCTTCATCCTGCCGTACCTGGTCGCGGCGCTGCTATGGCTGCGCAACCGCAACGAGTGGAAGTCGTTCGTGCGGTTGTTCGTTGGTCTGTCGTTCGCGGCATTGGTCATCTACGCCCTGCTGCCCGCCGCGCCGCCGTGGGCGGCCGCCAGGTGTACCGCTGCGGACGTCGATGGCGGTCCAGCCGGTCCGGGATGCATGTTCCGGCCTGCCCGCGGTGTGCCCGACGGAGGGCTGCTCGGCGCGATGCAATCCACCCAGGACGGCGCCAACGGCTGGATCGAGCGGATCGTCGGGCGCGGGTGGGGCAAGCTCAATCTGCATTCCGCCACCGCGCTGCTTGATCAGGGACAGGCAAGCGTGAACCTGGTGGCGGCGATTCCGTCCCTGCACGCGGGCCTGACGCTGGCCATTGCGGTGTTCCTGTGGAACCGCGTGCAGCGTCGCTGGCGGCCGCTGCTGGTGGCATACGTGCTCATCATGGCGTTCACGCTGGTGTACACCGCGGAGCACTACGTCATCGACATCCTGCTTGGGTGGGCACTGGCCGCGGTCGTGCTGGCGGCCTTGCACCGCTACGAGGCGCGCAAAAACAGACTCTCAGCCGCCCGTGACATAGACCTTGCGCAGGGTCTCGGTGACGGTCCAGACCGTCTTGGCGACGCCGGCGAGGCGGACGATGTCGCCGGGACCGAGGTGCAAAGTCGGGCTGCTATCGGCGAATTCGACAGTCGCTGACTGCCATTTCCGGCGCGAGCGACCGCATTTGTACGGAATCCACCGGCGTGTCGCGTACAGACACTCAGTGTCAGGCTGGACCGTGCCGCTTTGCGGTGGTTGGGTTCTTTCCCACCTGATGTCTGGCTCTTACAAACACTGCTGCCTTCGGGTTGGCGTTCGACCGTTGTGCCGGCATCGGGTGGGAAGGACCGACCGGCGTGACTTGATAGGAGCGTGGCATCGCCCCCACTGAGATGTGTCCTGCCGGCCGGCCCGACCTTCACCTCATCCACCTCTGATGAAAGAAGGCACCGTTCATGGTGGTCGTTGGAACCGATGTTCACAAGCGCACCCACACCTTCGTCGCGGTCGATGAAGTTGGGCGCAAACTCGGCGAGAAAGTGGTCGCCGCCACCACCGCCGGACATCACAAAGCGCTGGCGTGGGCACGTGAGCACTTCGGCGATGATCTGCTGTGGGGGATCGAGGACTGCCGCAATCTGTCGGCGCGCTTGGAACGTGATCTGCTGTCGATGGGTCAGTCGGTAGTACGGGTGGCGCCGAAACTAATGGCCCAGTCCCGGGCTTGTGCGCGTACCCGCGGGAAGTCCGATCCGATCGACGCGCTGGCCGTCGCGCAGGCGGTGTTGCGCAATCCTGATCTGCCGGTCGCGGCTCACGACGAGGTCTCGCGCGAGCTCAAGCTGTTAATCGATCGGCGTGAAGACCTTGTTGTTCAACGTACTTCGACGATTAATCGGCTCCGTCAACGGGTTCATGAACTCGACCCCGCCGCTGAGCCCAAAGCCGGTTCGCTGCATCGCGCCAAGCCCTGCCAAGTCCTGGGCGCTTGGCTGGATACCCAATCTGGGGTGCTGGCTGAGCTGGCTGGCGAGGAGCTCGCCGACGTGGTGCGCCTGACCGAAGCCATCGACGACTTGGCGATACGTATCGGTGAGCGCGTACGCGCCGTGGCCCCTGTGTTGTTGACGTTGCCTGGTTGCGGCGAGCTCACCGCGGCCAAGATCGTGGGCGAGACCGCGACCATCAGCCGGTTCCGTAGCGAGGCCGCATTTGCCCGCCACAGCGGCACCGCCCCGATCCCGGTCTGGTCGGGCAACACCAACGGGCGAGTGCGCCTCAACCGCTCGGGTAACCGTCAACTCAACGCCGCTCTGCACCGCATCGCGATCACCCAGATTCGACTGACCGACAGCGCAGGCCAGCGTTACTACCGCAAACGTCGCTCCGAAGGCAGCTCCACCCAAGAAGCCCTGCGCTGCCTCAAACGCCAGCTAGCCCGCACCGTCTACCGCCGCCTCCGCGCCGACGACTACACCCGCCGAACCCAACCAAACCGCGTCACACTCACCGCCGCTTGACATAGGAGCAATGGTCGCTCGCGGGAAGGCGGGCTACGGAGTGGCGTGTTACGAGTCTTGTGCGACTGTAGAGAAAATGTAACATGATGGCATGCCAGACACGCATGTCGTCACCAATCAAGTTCCACCGCTTGAGGACTACAACCCGGCCACGTCACCGGTCCTGACCGACGCGCTGATCCGCGAAGGCGGGGAGTGGGGCCTCGACGAGGTCGCCGAGCTCGGCGCGCTGTCGGGCAGCGGGCAGGCGCAGCGCTGGGGCGAGCTGGCCGATCGCAACCAACCGATCCTGCACACCCACGACCGCAACGGCCACCGCGTCGACGAAGTCGAATACGACCCGGCGTACCACGAGCTGATGAAAGTCGCGGTGGGCCATGGCCTGCACGCCGCGCCATGGGCCGACGATCGGGTGGGCTCGCATGTCGTTCGTGCCGCCAAGACGTCGGTGTGGACACCCGAGGCCGGCCACATCTGTCCGATCTCGATGACCTACGCCGTCGTTCCCGCGCTGCGCAACAACCCGGAACTGGCCTCGGTCTACGAGCCGCTGCTGACCAGCCGAGAGTACGACCCTGAACTCTCGGTGCCCGCCAAGAAGGTCGGCATCACCGCGGGCATGTCGATGACTGAGAAGCAGGGCGGCTCCGACGTGCGTGCCGGCACCACTGCGGCCACCCCCAACGGCTTCGGCACCTACAGCCTGACCGGCCACAAGTGGTTCACCTCGGCGCCGATGTGTGACATCTTCCTCGTGCTGGCCCAGGCGCCCGGCGGGCTGAGCTGTTTCCTGCTGCCGCGCATCCTTCCCGACGGCAGCCGCAACAGGATGTACCTGCAGCGGCTCAAGGACAAGCTCGGTAATCACGCCAACGCCTCGAGTGAGGTCGAGTACGACGGAGCGATCGCGTGGCTGGTCGGCGAGGAGGGCCGGGGTGTGCCGACCATCATCGAGATGGTCAACTTGACCCGCCTGGATTGCACTCTTGGCAGCGCCACCAGCATGCGTACCGGCCTGGCCCGCGCGATCCACCACGCCCAGCATCGAAAGGCGTTCGGCGCCTATCTGATTGATCAGCCGCTGATGCGCAACGTGCTTGCCGACCTCGCGGTCGAGGCAGAGGCCGCGACCATGGTGGCGATGCGCATGGCGGGTGCCACCGACGCAGTGGTGCGCGGTGACGAGCGCGAGACACTGCTGCGCCGGATCGGCCTGGCGGCCAGCAAGTACTGGGTGTGCAAGCGGGCGACCCCGCATGCGGCCGAAGCGATGGAATGCCTCGGCGGCAACGGCTACGTCGAGGAATCGGGCATGCCGAGGCTGTACCGCGAGGCCCCGTTGATGGGTATCTGGGAAGGCTCAGGAAACGTCAGCGCGCTGGATACGTTGCGCGCCATGGTAACTCGGCCCGAGTGCGTCGAGGTCCTCTTCGACGAGCTCGCCAAGAGCGCAGGCCAGGATCCGCGCCTTGACGCCCGAGTGGACGTGCTCAAGCTGGATCTTCAGGATCTGGACACCATCCAGTACCGGGCCCGCAAGGTCGCGGAGGACATCTGCTTGGCCCTGCAGGGTTCGCTGATGGTGCGGTACGGCCACCCTGCCGTCGCGGAGGCGTTCCTTGCCACCAGGATGGCCGGTGCGTGGGGAGGGGCGTTCGGAACCCTGCCCACCGGACTGGATCTCGCGCCCATCCTGGAACGGGCGCTGGTCAAGGGATGACGCACGCCATCAGGCCCGTCGATTTCGACAACCTCCAGACGATGACCTACGAGGTCAGCGATCGGGTCGCGCGGATCACCTTCAACCGGCCCGAAAAGGGCAACGCGATCGTCGCCGACACCCCGCTGGAGCTCTCGGCGCTCGTCGAGCGGGCCGACCTGGACCCGAGCGTGCACGTCATCCTGGTTTCCGGTCGCGGAGAAGGCTTTTGCGCCGGGTTCGACCTGTCGGCGTACGCCGAGGGATCGTCGTCGGCAGGCGGCGGCAGCCCGTATAAGGACACCGTGTTGTCGGGCAAGACACAGGCGATCAACCATCTGCCCGATCAGCCGTGGGACCCGATGATCGACTACCAGATGATGAGCCGCTTCGTCCGCGGCTTCTCGTCCCTGCTGCACGCCGACAAGCCCACGGTGGTGAAGATTCACGGCTACTGCGTGGCAGGGGGCACCGACATCGCCCTGCACGCCGATCAGGTGATCGCCGCGGCCGACGCCAAGATCGGCTATCCGCCGACCCGTGTCTGGGGCGTACCCGCCGCGGGCATGTGGGCGCATCGCCTCGGCGACCAGCGCGCGAAACGCCTTCTGCTGACCGGTGATTGCATCACCGGGACGCAGGCCGCCGCATGGGGCCTGGCCGTCGAGGCGCCCGAGCCGAAGGATCTCGACGAGCGCACCGAGCGGCTGGTCGAACGCATCGCCGCCCTGCCGGTCAACCAGCTCATCATGATCAAGCTGGCGATGAACTCCGCGCTGTTGCAGCAGGGCATCGCCAACAGCGCCATGGTTTCTACGGTGTTCGACGGCATCGCCCGCCACACCCCTGAGGGCCACGCGTTCGTCGCGCAGTCGCGCGAGCGCGGGTTCAGGGAGGCGGTGCGCCAGCGGGACGAGCCGTTCGGTGATCACGGCAGGAAGGCGTCCGGGGTCTAGACGTGCCGAGAACGCTATCGCGGATGACGGCTCGGTCGGTTGTGCTGAGCGTACTGCTCGGTGCGCATCCTGCCTCGGCCACCGCCAGCGAACTCGTCAGGCTCACAGCCGATTTCGATATCAGGGAGCCGACGCTGCGGGTGGCGCTGACCCGCATGGTCAGCGCGGGCGATCTGGTGCGCTCGCGGGACGGCTACCGGCTGGCCGACCGACTGCTGGCCCGGCAGCGCCGCCAGGACGATGCCATCGACCCTCGCGTGCGCCCGTGGGACGGCACGTGGACCACCCTGGTGATCACTACCGTCGGCATCGAAGCCCGTTCCCGTGCCGGTTTGCGAACCGCCCTGCAGGACAGCCGGTTCGCGCAGTTGCGCGAGGGGGTGTGGTTACGGCCCGACAACCTCGACGCGGATCTGCCAGCCGAGGTTATTGACCACGTCAGGGTGTTGCACGCCCGTGACGATCACCCCTCCGAACTGGCCGCCCGGCTGTGGGATCTGCCGGGTTGGGCGCGCATCGGTCACGAGCTGATCGACGAAATGTCCGCTGCCACAGATGTTCCCGGTCGTTTCATGGCCGCGGCGGCGATGGTGCGCCACATCCTCACCGACCCGGTACTGCCCGACGAACTGCTGCCCGACGACTGGCCTGGCGCGGCGTTGCGCGCGGCCTACGCGAACTTCGCCGCCGAACTGGTCGCGCGGCGCGACGATGCCGAACTGATGGAGACACGATGAGCGGTGGTGTGCGGGTCGAGCGCAGTGGACCGGTAACGACGGTGATCATGAACCGGCCCGAGGCGCGCAACGCGGTCAACGGTCCCGCCGCCGCGGGGCTCTACGCCGCGTTCGACGAGTTCGACAAGGACGACTCGGCGGCCGTGGCCGTCCTATGGGGCGATAACGGAACCTTCTGCGCAGGGGCCGATCTCAAGGCATTCGGCACACCCGACGCCAACCCGGTGCACCGCAGCGGACCAGGGCCCATGGGCCCAAGCCGAATGGTGTTGTCCAAACCCGTGATTGCCGCCGTCAGTGGGTACGCCGTGGCAGGCGGTCTAGAGCTCGCGGTGTGGTGCGACATGCGCGTGGTCGAACAGGACGCGATCATGGGTGTCTTCTGCAGGCGGTGGGGCGTCCCGCTGATCGACGGTGGCACGGTGCGGCTGCCGAGGCTGATCGGGCACAGCCGCGCCATGGACATGATTCTCACCGGCCGTGGAGTCGGAGCCGACGAGGCGTACGCGATGGGATTGGCCAACCGGGTGGTGCCCAAAGGCCAAGCGCGCCAGCAGGCTGAGGAGCTTGCAGGCGAACTCGCCAAGCTTCCTCAGCAGTGCATGCGGTCGGACCGCTTGTCGGCGCTCAGTCAGTGGGGCAGGTCCGAGGCCGAGGCGATGGACTACGAGTTCGCCAGCATTTCCCGCGTCTCAGCCGAGTCGCTCGAGGGCGCACAGCGCTTCGCCGACGGTGCTGGGCGGCACGGCGCCAGCGGCTAGCCCTTGTTGATCGTGTTGCCAGAGCCGGTGTTGGTGACCTTCGGGTCACCCTGCGTGTAGGTCACGGTGTTGTTGACTCCGACGAGAGCGATTTCCTTGTCGATCTTGTCGAACGTGATCTTGTTGTCGGAGCCGCCGATGTTCACGTTGGCGCAGTTGCCTTTGACCGTCAGGGTGTTGTTGGCGCCGCCGACATTGAGTGACTTCCCGTCGGCGCAGTCGATGTCGGCCGTGGTGCCGAACGACCCGTAGTTGATCGTGTTACCCACCTCGACCTGAGCGCCCGAGGTGCCCGCCGTCGCGGTGGGTGTGTTGGTGTCGGAGCTTTCCGACCCGCAACCGGCCAAGCCAAATGTCGCCGCCGAAACGAAAGCTGCCGCGATTCCACCGATCAGTCTGACGGAGTACATACGAACGATTGTTGCCTCCTCAAGCACAGACCGCTACGCCGGTACCCGATCCAGCCGATTCATCATGCCCAGTTCGCGTCCGCGGTCCCACAGGATGGGGTCACCGTTTTTGTAGAACACGGTCTGGTCATAGCCATACACGGTGATGTCGTTGATGACCGTATCGGCGACGACGACGTTCCCCGTGCCCATCACCGTCACCGCCCAGCAGGTGCCCTTGGCGAAGATCTGGTTGCCGGTCCCGTTCACCAGCAGCGTCGATTCATTGCAGTCCAGCGTCCTGGTGATGCCAACGCCGGTGATGTGGGTGTCACCGTTCTCCGCGTGCGCCGCTGGCACACCGACTGCCAGTGCGATGGGCAATGTGATCGCACATGCCGCAAGGGACCTGCCCACAGCTGTCCAGATCATGGGGGAGAGCGTACGTTGCGCGGCCGCAGTTGCGGCAGTAGTTCATCCGAGTCGCACGAGATGATCGCGCTGAGTAGCGTGTGGAGCGATGTGCTGGCGGGTCAATCAAGTTGCTGTCGTAACGGTCGCGGCGGTCGTGACCGTTGGAGGCTGTTCGCACACCGTCAGCGGCACCGCCCAGCGGGCCCATCCCGAGATCCCCGACCCGAACCGTAGCTACGGCTACGTGGACGATCGCTGCGGACTGTTGGTCGACGGTTCCATCCAGGAAGTGATCGGCGCCGACGACGTGGTCCGGCCCTACAGCGGTGCCGTCTGCCAGTACGTACTGTCGCGTAACTCGGCGATGATCGACGTGACCTTCTCGTGGTTCGAAACCGGTGACCTGGACAGAGAGCGCGCACTTGCTAGTGAGCGCGGGGCAAAAGTGACAGAGAACGTCGTCGAACGACACGTGGCGTTCCTGGCGCGACGCGACACCACAGGAGCGGCGTGCTCGGCCACCGCCGCGGCCGGCACCGGCGTGCTGAGTTGGTGGGTGCAGTTCCGCGGCCAGACTTCCGGCGATCCCTGCATCGACGCCGAGAAACTTCTCTCTGCCACCCTCCAGTCGGATATGTAGCCGATGCCCCGCGCCCTGTCCGTGTCGTTATGCGTTGCCTCGCTGGCGGCCGTCGCTGCAATGCTGGTGGGCTGCGGCTCGTCACCGCAGCAGGAGACCGACGCGACGGCGGCGGCGCCTGCGCAGGGCGACGGCTTTCGCAGCGCCGACTGCAACGGGGTCTCCGACGCCGACGTCACCAAGGCCGTCGGATCGTCGATGTTCACCAAGGCCGTCGTCAGCGACGCCGGCTGCTTCTGGCAGGAGAACACCGTCCTCGGCAGCTTCGGCCAGGGCATGGGCATCTCCACGTGGTGGTACCGCGGCAGCGACATGGACACCGAACGGACGCTGGAGCAGCAGGCCGGCCGCACGCTCACCGAACTGTCCATCGACGGCAACAAGGGCTTCAAGGCGTCCGACGCCAACGCGTGCAGCATCTACGTCGCCAAGGGCGATGACGTCATCACCTGGTCCATCCAAACCATGAACCCGGCCATGCTGCCCGACCTGTGCACAATCACCGAGCAACTCGCCCAGCTGAGTCAGGAACGTGTCAACTGATCTGAGGGAAACTAGAGGTGTTAGTTTTTCGCAGACCCGGTCGCGGGTTCCAACGACAAGCCGAAGGGCATTTCACTCATGGCAGCTCGGCCGGCGGCACGTCCGACCAGGCTGAGCCGCGACTCCATCGTCAATGCGGCGCTGACGTTCCTTGACCGTGAGGGCTGGGACGCGCTGACCATCAACGCGCTGGCCATGCAGTTGGGCACCAAGGGCCCTTCGCTGTACAACCACGTCAACAGCCTCGAGGACCTGCGGCGCACCGTGCGCATGCGGGTGGTCGGCGACATCATCGACATGCTCAACACCGTGGGTCAGGGCCGCACGCGTGACGACGCGGTGACGGCGATGGCCAGTGCGTACCGCAGCTATGCACACCACCACCCCGGGCGGTATTCCGCGTTTACCAGGATGCCGCTCGGCGGCGACGACCCCGAGTTCACCGACGCCACCCGGGCCGCGGCCGCCCCGGTGATCTCCGTGCTGGCGTCCTACGGGCTGGACGGCGAGGCCGCGTTCTACGCCGCGTTGGAGTTCTGGTCGGCCATGCACGGCTTCGTACTGCTCGAAATGACCGGCGCGATGAACGGCGTCGACACCGATGTGGTGTTCACCGACATGGTGATACGGCTGGCAACCGGGATGGAACGACGGTAACCCCGGTGCCGGTCGCGAGCTCCGTCGCGGCGGAACGTATCGTGGACTGACCGCAGGATCGGCGTCTTGACCTGGGGTTAGGGCCTCACCGACGGGTTTGGTTCGGCGCGGCTCGTGCTGGTATCGTGGACGATCGTGCCTGGCAGATAAGGCGCTTGCGGCTGTCGCAATCCGCAAGCATGCCCGCACGCCGGGCCAATTCGCATGTCCACGATGCCTCGAAAACTTCGCGGCGAGCGCATGCGACACACCCGGTCGCGGGGTAAGCGAGCGGGACATAACTGCAGTACAGAGACTTTCAGCACGACCTAGAGAACAAACGAGCAACACAGAAAGCCGGTAGATGCCAACCATCCAGCAGCTGGTCCGCAAGGGTCGCCGCGACAAGATCGCCAAGGTCAAGACGGCGGCCCTCAAGGGCAGCCCGCAGCGTCGCGGTGTGTGCACCCGCGTCTACACCACCACCCCGAAGAAGCCGAACTCGGCACTTCGGAAGGTGGCGCGCGTGAAGCTGACGAGCGCGGTTGAGGTCACCGCCTACATCCCCGGTGAGGGCCACAATCTGCAGGAGCACTCGATGGTGCTCGTGCGTGGCGGTCGTGTGAAGGACCTGCCGGGTGTGCGCTACAAGATCATTCGCGGCTCGCTGGACACGCAGGGCGTCAAGGCTCGCAAGCAAGCGCGCAGCAAGTACGGCGCCAAGAAGGAGAAGAGCTAATGCCACGCAAGGGTCCCGCACCGAAGCGGCCGTTGGTCAACGACCCGGTCTACGGTTCGACGCTGGTCACCCAGCTGGTGAACAAGGTTCTGCTCGATGGGAAGAAATCCCTGGCCGAACGCATTGTTTATGGTGCGCTCGAACAGGCCCGCGAAAAGACCGGCACCGACCCCGTGGTGACGCTCAAGCGCGCTATGGACAACGTCAAGCCGGCCCTCGAGGTGCGCAGCCGCCGTGTCGGTGGTGCCACCTATCAGGTGCCCGTCGAGGTGCGTCCGGAGCGCTCGACCACGCTCGCCCTGCGCTGGCTGGTGAGCTTCTCCAAGCAGCGCCGCGAAAAGACCATGGTGGAGCGCCTGGCGAACGAACTTCTCGACGCCAGCAATGGTCTGGGCGCCGCAGTGAAGCGACGCGAAGACGTCCACAAGATGGCCGAGGCGAACCGCGCCTTCGCGCACTACCGCTGGTGACTTAGCCGCCCGCGGCGGCAAAGCCGGGGTGCTGGCGAGTCAAGGCTGAAACAGCAACTATCAAGCGAGAGAGAAGACTTCTGTGGCACAGAAGGACGTGCTGACCGACCTGACCAAGGTCCGCAACATCGGCATCATGGCGCATATCGACGCCGGTAAAACGACGACGACCGAGCGCATCCTCTACTACACCGGTATCAGCTACAAGATCGGTGAGGTGCACGACGGCGCCGCCACCATGGACTGGATGGAGCAGGAGCAGGAGCGGGGGATCACCATCACCTCCGCCGCTACCACCTGCTTCTGGAACGACAACCAGATCAACATCATCGACACCCCGGGGCACGTCGACTTCACCGTCGAGGTGGAGCGGTCGCTTCGTGTTCTCGATGGCGCCGTCGCCGTGTTCGACGGCAAGGAAGGCGTTGAGCCGCAGTCCGAGCAGGTTTGGCGCCAGGCCGACAAGTACGACGTGCCGCGCATCTGCTTCGTCAACAAGATGGACAAGGTCGGCGCCGACTTCTACTTCTCGGTGCGCACCATGGAAGAGCGCCTCGGCGCCAACGTCATCCCGATCCAGCTGCCGGTCGGTTCCGAGGGCGACTTCGAGGGCATCATCGACCTGGTCGAGATGAACGCCAAGGTGTGGCGCGGCGAGACCAAGCTCGGCGAGACCTACGAGACCATCGACATCCCTGCCGAGTTGGCCGAGAAGGCCGACGAGTACCGCACCAAGCTGCTCGAGGCGGTCGCCGAGACCGACGAGGCGCTGCTCGAGAAGTACTTCGGCGGCGAGGCACTGTCCGTCGAGGAGATCAAGGGTGCGCTGCGCAAGCTCACCATCAACTCCGAGGCCTACCTGGTGCTGTGCGGCAGCGCGTTCAAGAACAAGGGCGTTCAGCCCATGCTCGACGCGGTGATCGACTACCTGCCGTCGCCGCTGGACGTGCCGCCCGCCGTTGGCCACGCCCCCGGCAAGGAGGACGAGGAGATCGTCCGCAAGCCGTCGACCGATGAGCCGTTCTCCGCGCTGGCGTTCAAGGTCGCCACGCACCCGTTCTTCGGCAAGCTGACCTACGTCCGGGTGTACTCGGGCAAGGTCGACTCCGGTGCTCAGGTCATCAATGCCACGAAGGGCAAGAAGGAACGGCTGGGCAAGCTGTTCCAGATGCACTCCAACAAAGAAAACCCAGTGGAGACGGCCAGTGCCGGCCACATCTACGCGGTGATCGGGCTCAAGGACACCACCACCGGCGACACCCTGAGCGATGCGAACAACCAGGTTGTGCTGGAGTCGATGACCTTCCCCGATCCGGTGATCGAGGTGGCCATCGAGCCCAAGACCAAGAGCGACCAGGAGAAGCTGAGCCTCTCGATCCAGAAGCTGGCCGAAGAGGATCCGACGTTCAAGGTGCATCAGGATGCCGAGACCGGCCAGACCGTGATCGGTGGCATGGGCGAGCTGCACCTGGACATCCTGGTCGACCGCATGCGTCGCGAGTTCAAGGTCGAGGCCAACGTCGGCAAGCCGCAGGTGGCCTACAAGGAGACCATCAAGCGCAAGGTCGAGAAGGTCGAGTTCACCCACAAGAAGCAGACGGGTGGTTCGGGCCAGTTCGCGAAGGTGCTCATCAGCCTCGAGCCGTTCAGCGGCGAGGACGGTGCGACCTACGAGTTCGAGAACAAGGTCACCGGTGGCCGCGTCCCGCGCGAGTACATCCCTTCGGTGGACGCCGGTGCGCAGGACGCCATGCAGTACGGCGTGCTGGCCGGCTACCCGCTGGTGAACCTGAAAGTCACACTGCTGGACGGCGCCTACCACGAGGTCGACTCCTCGGAAATGGCGTTCAAGATCGCAGGTTCCCAGGTACTGAAAAAGGCTGCGCAGCAAGCGCAACCGGTCATCCTGGAACCGATCATGGCCGTCGAGGTCACTACGCCCGAGGACTACATGGGCGATGTGATCGGCGACCTGAACTCCCGCCGTGGTCAGATCCAGGCCATGGAGGAGCGGGCGGGTGCACGTGTCGTCAAGGCGCATGTGCCGCTGTCGGAGATGTTCGGCTACGTCGGAGACCTTCGGTCGAGGACCCAGGGCCGGGCGAACTACTCCATGGTTTTCGACTCGTACGCCGAAGTTCCGGCGAACGTGTCGAAGGAGATCATCGCGAAGGCAACCGGGCAATAGCCCCGGTTGCTTTGCGGGGAACAACAACTGCAAAGATCAAACTGCTTTAGCAAGCACCAACACAGTCCAGGAGGACATAGAAGTGGCGAAGGCGAAGTTCGAGCGGACGAAGCCGCACGTCAACATCGGGACCATCGGTCACGTTGACCACGGCAAGACCACGCTGACCGCAGCAATCACCAAGGTTCTGCATGACAAGTACCCGACGTTGAACGAGTCGCGCGCATTCGACCAGATCGACAATGCGCCTGAGGAGCGTCAGCGCGGCATCACGATCAACATCTCCCACGTGGAGTACCAGACCGAGAAGCGTCACTACGCGCACGTCGACGCCCCCGGTCACGCCGACTACATCAAGAACATGATCACCGGCGCCGCACAGATGGACGGCGCGATCCTGGTGGTCGCGGCGACCGACGGCCCGATGCCGCAGACGCGCGAGCACGTGCTGCTGGCCCGCCAGGTCGGCGTGCCCTACATCCTGGTCGCCCTGAACAAGGCCGACGCCGTCGACGACGAGGAGCTCATCGAGCTCGTCGAGATGGAGGTCCGCGAACTGCTGGCCGCCCAGGAGTTCGACGAGGACGCTCCCGTCATCCGTGTTTCGGCGCTCAAGGCGCTCGAGGGCGACGAGAAGTGGGTCAAGTCCGTCGAGGAGCTGATGGATGCGGTCGACGAGTCGATCCCGGATCCGGTCCGCGAGACCGAAAAGCCGTTCCTGATGCCCGTCGAGGACGTCTTCACGATCACCGGCCGCGGCACCGTGGTCACCGGTCGTGTGGAGCGCGGCGTGGTCAACGTGAACGAGGAAGTCGAGATCGTCGGCATCCGGCCGACCACCACCAAGACCACGGTCACCGGTGTGGAGATGTTCCGCAAGCTGCTCGATCAGGGTCAGGCCGGCGACAACGTCGGTCTGCTGCTGCGCGGCATCAAGCGTGAGGACGTCGAGCGCGGTCAGGTCGTCGTGAAGCCCGGCACCACCACCCCGCACACCGACTTCGAGGGCAGCGTCTACATCCTGTCCAAGGACGAGGGCGGTCGGCACACGCCGTTCTTCAACAACTACCGTCCGCAGTTCTACTTCCGCACCACCGACGTGACCGGTGTGGTGACGCTGCCGGAGGGCACCGAGATGGTGATGCCCGGTGACAACACCGACATCGTGGTGAAGCTGATCCAGCCCGTCGCCATGGACGAGGGCCTTCGCTTCGCGATCCGCGAGGGCGGCCGCACCGTCGGCGCCGGCCGGGTCACCAAGATCGTCAAGTGATCTGACGTACTACCGCAGAGGCGGCGCCCACCTTACGAAGGTGGGCGCCGCTTCTCTTTGCGATGTTAAGCTTCTGAAGCCGCACGTATTGCCAGTGGCCAATGGCCGCAATGACTGCGTGCAGAGGGATTCGATAAGTGAGGGGTTGTTCCGTGACTACTGCTGTGACGGAGCCTATATCGACTGCCGCCGATGAGGCACCGACGAAATGGATGCAGCGACCTGCTGTGATGGCCGGCGCCAGCGCTGGTCTCGGCGCAGTCATCGCGGCGATCGTCGTGCTCGTGTGGTCGTTTTCCAGCGGCCCCCAGAGCACCGAGAAGGAGCTCAACCCCGACTCCGCGGCGTCGCCCGCCCAGCCGGCCGCACTGACGCCGCCTGAGCCGTCCTCACCGCCCGCCGATACTGGCGCGCTGCCTGACGGGTTGCCCGCCGGGCTTCCTGCGGGCCTCACAGACCAGGGGCAGGGCGGGCTGCCCGCCGGCCTTCCTTCGGGCCTCCTCCAGCAGGGCGCCGCCACCGGCAGCCCGCTGGCCGCGCTGACGCCGAGGCCGTCGGTCCTCTCGGGCGGTGGCGGATCTTCTGCGGCACTGCCCGCACTGCCGCAATTGCCTGCCGCGCCCGATCTGCAGACCGTGCTGGACACCGCGGCCCCCTACGTGTTGCCGGCCTTGGCTCCGTCGATTGTGAGCGGCGACGCGATTGCCGGCCTGCTCGGGAACATTGGTGGTTGGGCGACCGCCGCGGTAGTGGCGACCGCCAATAACACCACGACGTTGTTGGGCAACCTCATAATGGCCAGCGCCTATGCGGGAAATTCACCGTTGGATACCCTGGCGCAGGCATCGCAGGGGGTGGCATCGTTGGCAAGCCTCCCAGGGCTGCCGGGTCTCCCGACGCCGGAGCAAGCGTTGGGTCTGCCCACGCAGCTGGCCTTGAACATGCCCGCTCTGGATGCACTGTCCAAGCTTCCTGCGCCGCAAATCGGACTGCCGCAGATGCCACCTCCGCCGCCGATCGGCCTGCCGCAGTTCCCCGTCGGGATGCCGCAGATTGGTTTGCCGCAACCGCCGCCGATCGGGTTGCCACAGCTTCCGCCGCCGCCTTCGATTGGTCTGCCGCCTCCTCCGCCTCCCCTTTTCCTGGCCTTGTTCGGTATCTGACCCCTCTCTCTTCGCCCAAACGGACACATGGGCGCAGGAGTGCGAGTGGATTGCGCCATTTCGTCGATTTCGGCGGCTGAGGGCGTAACACCTGAGACTCCTGGGGCGATGTATATCGCGTATCCCCTGGTCGGGGCAGAGAAGGGTTGGGGTGTTATGTTCGGTCGTTTCGCTACGTTGACTTGCGCGGCCGCGGTCGCAGGTGCCGCAGCAGTTGGTCTCTCCGCAGGTATTGCCAATGCACAGCCCGCTTGCCCGGACGTGCACTGGATCGGTGCCGCGGGCTCCGGTGAGCGCACACCCGCCGAGGTGACCCAGAACGACGGCATGGGACGCGTGGTCTACCAGTCGCTGGTCGAGCTGGCGAATGAGCTTCAGCAGGACGGCCGCACGATTACCGCTGAGGCCGTCGAGTACCCCGCCGTGGCGGTGCCCGAAGAGGACGGCGGCGTAGGCGAGTGGCTCGGCTTCATGGGCAGCGTGGACGCCGGTGCCGCGGCACTGGGCACTCAGTACCAGTCGTTCGTGCTGCGTTGCCCGACCTCGAAGGTGATCCTTGCCGGCTACTCGCAGGGCGCGATGGTGGTGCACCGCAATCTCGCGGCGCTCGAGGCAAGCCCCAACCTCGCCGCCGCACTGTTGGTCGCCGACGGTGATCGACTGCCCGCAGACCCCACCTTCAACATGGGCACGGCAAGTGGCATCCCGGAGCGCGGCAAGGGTGTCGCGCAGGACTGGCCGATCCTGGCTCATGCGCCTGCTCCACTGTCGCCGGCCATGGGTGCCAGGACCATCAGCGTGTGCGACCTGGGCGATGCGGTGTGTGACTACGACGAGGATTCCGACGACTCGCAGGCGGCATACGCCCAGCGCGTGAATGTCCACACCAGCTATGCCAGGACGCCAGGGCTCGCGTGGACCGCGCCGTTGCACTTCCTGCTCGGGCCTGCGCCCGCGTTACCCGAGGCGCATCCCCTCACGCCTCTGGGTGCGGCGACGCCGACACCGTAGCCGCGCGTCGCGCGACCGCAAGCACCACCACGCCCGCAGGAAGCAGCACCGCTGCGAGCACGGTGAGAATGAGATCGATGGCGCGGCCTGTCGACATTCCGCTGCGCACAAGCATTTCCATCACCGTCGCGGACACGGCGACCCCGACACCGGCAAGCGTGACCAGCGCGGTCAACGTGACACCGGCCGCTTCACCCGCCCTCTCCTGGCGGACGACCGCCTGTGTCGCCACCGTGGTGAACGCGTACACCAATCCCAGCGTGAATCCGCACACCGTCAGCGCCGACAAGTAGATCACCCAGTCGTCGGCCGCGGCGAGGACCGCGAGCGCGACCGCGGCGCCCACACATGTGGCGCCCATGACGACAATGGGTGGCCGGCTGGCGGCCAGCCGGCCCGACAGCGCACCGCCAAGCGCCGCCCCGGCCGAAGGGCCGAGGAACGCCAGGCCTGCCATCATCGGGTCGAGTTCTCGTACCTGCTGCAGGTACAGCGTCGACAGCAGGATCGTCACGCCGTAGGCGATGTTCGCAACGGCGCCCGCGGCCACCAGGATGGTGAACCGGGGGTTCCTGGCCAGCGACAGGTCGACCAGCGGCCAGCGCACCTTGTTCTCGACGACGACGAACACGGCCAGCGCGCCGAGGGATCCGGCAAACGCCGCCGCCGTCAACGCCGAGGTCCATCCCCAATGCGGGGCGCGGTCAAATGTCAACGTGAACAAGCCGATTCCGAACGTGATCAAACCAAGCCCTGCGATGTCGATGCGCCGAGGCACGCTCTCATCGGATGACTCTTTGATGCTCCACGCGCCGATGGCCAGGGATACCAGCGTCAGCGGAACGTTGAGCCAGAAGATCCATCGCCACCCGACCGTCTCGGTGAGCAGCCCGCCGATCAATGGGCCCGCCGCATTGCCCAATCCGGCTATGCCATAGGCCAATCCGATCGCGTAACTGGCCCGCACCGCAGGAAAGGCGTTCGTCAGGACACTCACCGAAACGGGAAAGATCAGCGCCGCACCGAGACCCTGGACCGCACGAAAGACGATGAGAAGCGTCGCCGACGGCGCCAGCGCACACAGCGCCGATGCCACCCCGAACAGCGCAACGCCCGCCAGCAGCGCCCGTCGACGCCCGAAGATGTCGCCGATGCGGCCCGCGGGCACCATGAAGGCGCCGAGCGCGAGCATGTAGACGCTGATCACCCATTGCAGATTGGCAGCGGTGCTGTTCAGTTCGGATGCCATCCGCGGCAACGCCAGATTGATCGCGAAGTAGTCGATCTGGACGCAGAACAGGGCCATCGACACGGCCGCAAGGACCCATCTGGATTTGATCGGTTCTTGCGGTGGGGTCACCGCCCGAAGATACGGCTCATCACGCACGGATTCGGGCTAATCTGACACGCGAATAGTCGGCGGGCCTCAGGAGCGTGGCAAATGTTGTGGCGTTACATAAAAGTTCAGGCCTTCGTCCTTTTATGTGGGATCGTCGGGCCGCTCTTCCTGGTCATCTACTTCGCGTTGGGTGCGCAGCCGATGATGAAGTGGATGTTCTGGGCCGGGTTGCTGATCACGGCCCTCGACGTCCTGGTCGCCTTGGGGATCACCAGCATGGGTGCGCGATCCGCGGCCAAGACCCAGGCCCTTGAGCAGAAGGGCGTCCTAGCGCTGGCCAGGATCGTCCGCATCGACGAGACGACCACCACCGTCAACGGAAACCCGTTGGTGAAGCTCGATCTGCAGATCTCGGGTCCGGGCATCACGCCATTCGCCACGCAGGACAAGGTCCTCGCCAAGATCTCGCGGCTGCCCATGATCACCAGCCGCAACCTGGTCGTGCTCGTCGACCCAACCACGAATGAGTACCACATCGACTGGGACCGGAGCCTTTTGATCAGTGGTGGGATGCCCGCGAACTTCACCATCGCCGAGGACAACACGACCTATGACCTGACCGGTCAGACGGCGCCGCTGATGGAGATCCTGCAGATACTGCGAGCCCACGGTATCGGCATGAACAGCATGATCGATCTGCGCTCCAACCCCGCTGCCCGCCAACAGGTT
>CAVQFK010000017.1:0-145316 GCA_963711755.1 uncultured Actinomycetota bacterium | reverse complement strand
GCCAGGCGCCGGGAATTGATCGCCGACCGGCTCTAATGCGTTCCTAGGAACGGACGGTGGCGACATCTCGGGATCTAATTCCGATCCCTACGTCAGAGATCTCGATACCCAAGTCGAACAAGTCGAACTGGGCATCCGCGACCTAATCTCCACCCAGCTCGATGCCGATGCTGCCCTCCTACCCCGACACATCAGCGATAAGCTGCACAACAAGATCGGCGACGCTGCACGGAGAAACCCAGCCGCCGCAACCAATCTCGGGGCACTTCACGCGATTCTCCAATACAGCGACTTCCGTGAGTTGCAAGACATCATCACTGCTAAAACTCTGTGGGACCGGTTTGAGCCAGCCTTCGGCACCAAAGAAAACTTCAACGCGAGATGTGGCCAACTCGCCGAGCTCCGCAACACCATCCGGCACAGCCGACCGATGAACGACGTAACGAGAAAGGACGGCGAAGCCGCTCTGAGATGGTTCAGTCAGGTGCTCCGATCGGACGGCTCGGATAGATAACGACATGGCTACGTGCCAAGCGTGAGGTCTCTGTGTGGTGGCGGTGTGGACCTGTCTAGCTTGTCGTGCTGCGGCGTTCTGGAGTCAACCACCAAAGCCGGCCTGTCGCCTCCACGCGTCGTCCTGGCGCACCTCGACGCTCCAACCTGACAGGTCAACGTCTTCGGCGTCGACGATGGCGTAGCGATCGCCGTCAACGTCGGAGTGGTACTCCACTGAGAAATCCATCTGGTCACTGTCCATCGGAGTCGGCCGGCTCTACGATTCGCTTGATGGTGTAGTCGTGCTCGACGCACTAAATTTCTGTTCGACATCGGCGACAGTGAACCCCCGGCCGTGGCCTGCCCTAGGAGCTGTGTGCCATGAGCCGAATTCGTTTGAACCAGAGTGGAACACGCGCTGGAACACAACCCCATCACCGCGCAAAAGCAGCTGGCCATAGCTGATGTGCGGATAATTGTCATCGTCGCTTGTATCTAACGTATAGCTCCACCTTGCGAGTATTGGGTCGCCCGCGCAAATTCCAATGGTGGCGCGATCAATCTCGTTGCTGGTTTCCATGGTCACCTCCGTTGTGACAAATGAATTGGTCCTTGGGCGATGCGCTGCCGCGGCGTGCCGCTCGCTCACGCAGCAGGCGGTGCTGCGCCGCCGACTCGGGACACGCTCTCGGCGGCCTTTCGAGTGCCCGCTCTCAACTCTGCGATGTGAGCGATCGCTGAGTCGTAGTCGAGGCCTTCATCGATGAGCAGGCAACCGACCACCGTGCACGTACGGCCCTTGCCGCGCCAACTATGCAGGTAAACGACTCTGCCGTCGGCGATTTCGGCGTGGATGCGAGCGTTGAATCCCGGTCATTTCCTGTCATGCTCGAGGACTCCCATGTGCGGAACCGGGATGGGCGAAGTGACGGATTTCTCGGCCTGTGATCTGCGCCGCGAGTTTCAAAGTCCTCTTGATATGACATTTGGCCATCCATCCGATGTCGTCAGATCGACGAACGAGTCGACTCCGATCCAGCATTAACAGACCCAACTTCCGCTCTGCCTTCGCTTCCCCGACCAAGATCCCGGGTATTCGCCTGCCAGCAACGACCGGGTTTCAACCCACCACGCGTGCACGTTTTCGTCGAACGGCCAGGCCGCTGTCTCATCCATCGCACCGCTCCGTGATCGCTCGGAACGACTGGTGCACTTGGCCGTAATTCACTAAGCGGACATCCAGCCCTGCCCCGTCCACGATCGACAGAGCCCGCACGATCGCCTCGTCGATCGATTCGTCCGCATTACCGAACACACCGCCGCCGACGCGAGTCAACAACACGATGTTCGAGGTTGCGGCGTATGACCGCTCGACTGCCGTCAGCAGCGTCGCCTCATTCGCGGCCTCGAGGACCAAGCGCGCGAACGCCTCCCACATTGCACTCGGCGCCTCTCCGTACGCGACCGGCAGCGCCGAACAAAACGCCTGTGAGACCAATCGGCGCGACCCCTCACGGACATCCGTCACCTTCATCGCCATGCACGCTGATCGCCAATTTCGGCACCTCGAGCGTGCCGATGCCATAACGCTTGGGGTTGAGAGTTGGCACCAATTCGTCGTCCTCCGCTCGGAGTCGGCTCCGCGTGAGCTCTTGAGCTCTCTTCCCGGAACCCCGTGAGCTTCTCAAACCAATCGCTCGATACATACGCATGGTCGCACGTGGATCCGACAGATTTTGTTCGCTTGCCATCCGCCGATAACTGACATTGACGAATCGGCCGGTCCCGTCACATGCCGACCCGGCGTCCCGCGGAACGGATGCGTGTCGTACCGCGACCAGTGCGGCGAGTCAGGCGGTGTCCGCACACGCAGGTGTCCCTACCAAGGTGTTGAGGCCACAGCCCGCTTCAAGGGAGTATGGACTATGGCGAAAGCGCGTCTACCAAAGTTCAAGTGGGAGCATGACCCGGTTTCACATGAGGACTTCACCGTCGATTGCCCTTGGGGGACTTACCACAAGCTGCAGGCAGTTCGCGATCGCGCTGGGAAGTGCTCCGGCGGTGAAGACGATTCCTATGCCCGCACATGCGGACGGCCGTGGGGCAGCCAGGGCGACGACTTTTACTGCACGATCGTTTACACCGACGGAAGTGTTGTGTCGGTGAGCCCGCCTGGTGACGTTCAAGGGAGCCTTACTCTGACTTTCTCAAGCACAAGAGACGGATGTTCGACGAGGGCCTCGGATGACCTATCCGACCCGTTGCCGTCCGGCCCTAGGAGCGGAACCGCTCGGCAGTCGCTCGCGACTGGTCACACTCGCCGAGCCGGTTAATCCGGGTCTGTCTTCGCACGCGCCGTGTACTTGGTGAGATTGGCGGCAGACGGCGATGAGTTGACCTGCGAGCGTAACGCTCGTATGTTGGAGGGGTGGATCTGTGGACCGTCGAGCGTGCGGCCCAGTACTGGGGTGTCAGCACCTCGCGCGCTCGCGGCATCCTCTCGACGCGTCACATTCGCCGGGTAACCGGATATCCTGCCGCTGCGGTCAAGTCCGTCATCCGTCGCCAAAGGGCCCGCTCCGATCTCCGACCGGACATCGGATTTCCGCCCACCTCAACGGCACTCAACCTGACTGAAACGGCCGCCGCGATCCGACGCGTCGACGACGAAGAGACCCGATTGCGCATCTTCTTCGAGTTTCTGCGCGGAGCCGACGAAGCCGGCACCGCCGCATTGGACCTCCTCGTCGATGAGCCCGCGCTGATCGGTGATGAACGCTTCGATGCCCTGCTTGCTGGCGCGGCTGAGTATCTCTGCGTGCGTTGGGGCCGTCCCGGACCGTTGTGGACCGTGAGCATCGAACGATTCCTGAACACCGCGTGGTGGGTCGCCGATCTGCCGTCGGCACGTGCGTTCGCCGCCGTGTGGACACCCGCGCCGTTTCGCCGCCGCGGCATCTACCTGGACCGCCACGACCTCACCAGCGACGGAGTGTCTGTGATGGCCGAACCGGTCTTCAATCGAACCGAGCTACAGAGGGCATTCACCGCGCTCGCGGCCAAACTGGAACGGAGATGCGTGGTTGGCCACGTTCACGTCGTTGGTGGAGCGGCGATGCTGCTGGCCTACGATTCCCGGGTTACTACTCGCGATATCGACGCCTTGTACTCACCTGATAAGCCCATGCTCGACGCGATACGCGAAGTCGCCGACGAAATGGGTTGGCCACGAAACTGGCTGAACAATCAAGCCAGCAGCTACATCTCCCGCACGCCCGGTGAAGGCGGCCTGGTCTTCGATCACCCGTTCCTGCATGTCGTAGCGACGCCGGCCGAGCATCTGCTGGCGATGAAAGTCCTTGCGGCACGGGGCGTACGCGACCGCAACGATATCGCCCTGCTCCTCGAGCGACTACACGTCCGCACCGCTGCCGGTGTGTGGGAAATCGTCGCACGCTACTTTCCGACTGAGACGATCGCAGATAGATCACGACTGCTTGTCGAGGACCTGATCGCCGAACGCAGCTAACCCCTAATGGCCCGCGAGACTTCTGCGCCGTCGTCTGGCGTCATAATCGCTAGGGCGACCGCATCGGCCTCGACCGTCGCGTTTAAGGACCAAGATCCGCACTGCCGTTGCGGACACGGGCAGCATTGCCAAGCCGGACCCGTCCGGCTCCAACTTGCTGTACAGGGTAGGCGCGCGGAGATGAGGAGAGAAATCAGCAATCGATCGTTGATCTCATCGAATCTTAAGTGGGCTCCTTGTGAATACGCGACCGGACCCGTGTGTGGGTCGCCGTCGACATCATCGAGCAGCGGCACCGTCTGAATGGAGACGCATGACGATCATCCGTGTTGAGTTCGCCCCAGGCTTCAGGGGTGAGGACGTGGTGTTATTGGCCATGGACGCCGCCGGAGTAGTCACCTTCGCCGCCGCGCTGAAAGACGCCGCGGTGCGGGGGACATCACAACTGCAGCACGGTGGAGTGACCCACGAGTTCCTCATCCAGGCCGACGCAGCCGACATCAAACTGGGCGACATTAGCGTTGTGTGGCGACTTGACCCCGTCAAAGCAGTTGAAATCATTGAAGATCTGGAGGAGCTCAGCGGCGGGGACCGCCCGGGCCATCACTACGTAAGATATTTCCAAGCCCACCGAAACCCTTGTCCTCTCACGTGACGAATACGTCCGCTAGTCGTGATCACCGACAGGCGCCGCACTTGCGCCAGGCCTCATCCGTGGCCTATTAGGTGACACCTTCCTTGACCATCTGCTCAATCTGATCCACTGATTTCGACATGAGATGACTAAAGATCGTCGCGATGGACCTGGGTACTATCGCGGAACCATTGGACCTGCGTAGCTCAACTGCGCCTTCTCGTTCTGTGGGCATGGTGTCGACGCTTGGCGCCATTCCCAGAGCGTGAAGTTCGCGTCCGAGTTGTTTGGCGCCGATCGCGCTACGTGTTACAGAACGACCAATTGCCAGATGAGATACTTCTCCGCGAGTTCGAACGTGGAGAATTTGGCTATCCCGTTGTAGTCGCTGATTCCACGGTCATCGACCTTATCTAACGACCCACCAGTCACTGTCTTCTCGCAGGTGGAAGGATTCATCATCGGATGTGAAGAACGATCGTGGCAGTCTTCGGATTCTATCGGATACGGAGACATCGCTCATACGGGCCAGGCTCGTCCATTCAACCCAGTTTCTCTCCAGCCGCGAGAAATCCACCATTGATTACCTAACCTCCCTCATAGAATCCCGAGTCAACCAGTATTTGCGCACCGAAGCCTCGTCTCCGTCCGGTGCAATGACTCGGTATTGCGGTCCACCGCCGGGTTGGTGGAACCAGGGCGCCGCTTGTGATTGTTCGAGGCGCCATCCAGGCGGAAGCGCGGTGGGGTCGTCGACGACGTACCGGAAGTACGGCTTGCCGGCGCTGTCCGGTGGCAGCGACAGTTCGGCGAAGGGTGTTCCTTCTGGCGCCAGGTACGTGCCGCCCGGGTAGCCGAAGCGCCCGAGCTCGGTGCCTGCGGGCAGCTGGGCATCGGGGACTACGGTGCCGGGAATTGCATACGGCTTGTCGGGCAAGCTGTCGTCGGGGTAGATGAGCCTGCCGTCGGCGTTGGTGAATTCCGGGCCCGGGGGTATCGGGTCGTAGCCGTCGAACAACGGCGACTCCGGCGGTAGTGGCGGCGGTGGCGCATCGAATATCGGAGCGTTGGTGCCGTGGTGGTTTGGAACATCGACGAGCGGAGGTGGCGCGTGATGGTCGACAGTGCCTGTCGGACTTGGCATGTCGATCAGATCGTCGGGAATCGCTGCGGCGCGTGCGAGGGCGCCTTCCCCGCCGAGGATCATGGCCGGTGCGGTGAGGGCGGTTTCGCCGGACATCTCACCCAGGTAGTGTCCTGGGTACTTCGTCGCGTGCTCGACTTCCTGTTTCCAATAGTCGATGGGGTTGGTGATCCGTTCCCAGCTGCCCTTGGCCATGTCGGTCCAGGAGTCTTTGAACTCCTCCCATCCGTTTGCCCCGACCATGTCTTTGATGCCTTCTTCGGTGCTGAACCAGCCGTCAGCGAAACCGTCACCGAAACTCGGCGGTGGCATCTTGCTGGGTTCCGGCGGGGTGTTCGCGGGTTGCGGACGCTGTGCTGCGGCGACCAGCGCATCGAGCCGTTGCTCTATCTGCTCCGGCGGCACGCCATTCTGCAGCATCAGCTTCCGGGTGGTGTCCTTGAACGTCTCCACGGCCTTCGGGTCCAGCGGCAACGGCCCGGCGGTCGGATTATCATCAGTCCCAACGGCTTTCGGTGTTACGGTTCCGTTTCCAGATCCTCCGGTCAGCTGATCCAGTGCGCTATCGAGACTGCCCGGCGTTGACGCCGGGTCGCCGGGATCGGGTGCGTCGCGCTGGTCGCCTGGTAGCAACAGATCCTGTAGCGACGTTTTCACCGCAGGCTCGGCAGCTCCGGTGGCCGTCGTGATCGCCCCCGCCAGTTCGGCGTCGATCCGCTCACCGTCGGCGAGCGCGGCGGCGATGCGCTCCTGTAGGTCGGTGACCTTTGCTGCAACCTGAGCGGCGTATTCCTCCGTCATGTAACTGGTGTCGGGCGGAATCACCTGATTGGTCGACTCGTTGATGGCTACTGCTGGCTCGGCGGCGGCGTCGTCGAGGATGCGCTTGATTGTGTCCGCGAGATTGTCGGCGTTCTCGTGGATGCGCTCCATACCGGTCGCCGCGTTCCCGAGGATGTCGGCCACCGCCTCGTGGTCACCCGCGCTCGTCACCAGCGCCGCCCGGGCCGCGTCTCCACCGTCTCCCTCCCAAGTGGAGGCCGTGGTCAGCGAGCGATAGAAGTCAGCGGAGCTGGTGTGGTTTGTGGCGGCGTCGCGTGCCGATTGGGCCAAGTCGGCGATCTCAGGAGGCCACTCTCGCAGCTCCTTCAAATTCAGCGCCATGACGTCAACTCACAGCGGAGAACCTGCGTCGTCGATCCCGTCAGCGCTTTCGGCATCTGTGGTCACATAGCGGTCGGCCGCCTCGCGGTGAGCCTGCGCGTGCCGAGTGAAATGCTCGTCGAAACGCGTGCCATCGGCCTCCCACGCCGCGAGCATTCCCGGCAACGCCGAGGCCGCCGACCCCGACCCAAGGGCCGTCTGGCTCGCCCGTGACTGTGCCATTTGGTGCGCTGTCCGAAAACCGCTGGCGTGACCATCGAGCTGGTCTGCCGCCATACGCAGCTCCGTTGGATCGACCTTCAGCGGTTCGCTCGGATGCGACACTGTGCCCCTTCTCCGTGTTAGCCGAACACTAACACCGCGTTGTTGGCAGCCAACGCGGCAAATTCTTCACGGCCTCTGCCCAATCCCAACGACCCGAAGAATCGGCCTAACCCGGTGTGACGTCCTGCTTGCGCCAATTGACGATGTATCCATTCGCCTTGTATCCCTCGACGGGTCGCAAGGCATAGCCAGCCGGAATATCGCCGGTCTTGTAGTAGGAGATGAACAGGTCGGCCGCCTCTTCTGCCTCGAAAACTTCGGCGCCGCTGATCATGTCGGTACTCTTCGGAAGCTCGATCGGCACGTCGATCGGCGCTTCGCCGTCGTGTGGATGCCCGACGACGTAGCGCACCCACTCCACGCCCCACTGCTGGCCGCCCGATTTGCGAATCTCCACGGTGATCACCTCGGGGCTGGCCCCCGCGGCTTGTATGTATTCCAGCGTCGACTTCCCCCTGATGTCCTCATACCTCTTGCCGGGTGGAATCGCGTGAAGCACCAGGCACCAATTTCCATGCTTGCCGAATTGCCGTAGCGGCGAGACGAATTGCAAGCGCCCGGCGTGGCTGCCCATCGTGGCGATGCTCCTGCCGCTGTACTCCATCACGTGGGTCTGGATCCCCATCGGCTTCACAGTAACTGCCGGCAATGACGCATCGATTCCCCTTCCTCCAGCAAGGTGGGTGCGAGTCGGGACCCGACTACACGACTGACTGCGCTGGTCTCAGCCGGGCGATGATGCCGTCGAGGTCGCGGACGAACATGTCGGGCCGGAAGATGTGGCCACCGGGCACCTCGTGACCTTCATGCGGGATGCCGGCGTCGCTGAGTCGTGCGCGGAACTCCCGCTGACCGGCAAGCACCTGGGTCTCCTGCACGCTGTCGAACCAGTTGACGGGGTCCGGACTGGTGCCCGCCACCAGGAAGACCCGCTTGTTGCGGTAGCTGGGGATGCGCTCGACCGGGTTGTCGGAGCTGACCCTGAACTCGTCCCACGGCACGCCGTAGACCGTGGCGCCGCCCAGTTCCACGACGGCCGAGCTCAAGTTTGCCCAATGCACGACGAGGCCGCCGTCGCGGCGCAGACTCGCCGGGCCGGAGTGGCTACTCACCGAGGCGAAGTGGCCGTAGTACTTGGCTGCGTATTTCAGCGCACCGAACCCACCCATCGAAAACCCGGAGACCGCACGGCCGTCGTACTCGGCGTACGTCCGGAAGTTTGCCTCGATCCAGGGGATCAGCTGGGCGATGTGGAACGTCTCCCAGTTTCGCGGGCCGACGAACGAGCCAACCGGGTTGGAGTACCAGCCCGCCTGCCCGCCGTCGGGCATCACCACGATGATCGGCTTTCCGGCGGTCAGGTTTCGGATGCCCAGAAAGTCGAACTGGCGGAAGTCCGCGGCACCGCCGTGGAGCAGGTAGAGGACGGGATAGGTGCGACCGCTGGTGCGGTAGTCGTCGGGAAGCAGGACGTTGACGCCGGGGTTCCAGCCAATCGCAGGGGTTTGGAACCGGTAGTACCACAGGCGAGGGTCGTTCTCGTTGCGGTCCACGATCGTCAGTCCGAACCCGTCGCTGCGGCCGACGAATACGACTAGTGCCTGCCCGGGATCGACGACGGCGGGGTCGGCGATGCCGTTGACGGTGGCGATCTGCGGATACAACGCAGCGTCGCCGTAGAAACGCGCTGACAACGTCGACAGCGTGTCCCCGGCGACAACCGTGTATTTCGTGAGGTCCGGGATGATCAGCCGTTGCCCCACATCGATCGCGTCGGGGTCGGTGATTCCGCTGGCGGTGGCGATCAGCGGATACAGTTCCGCGTCACCGTAGAAGCGCAACGCCAACGCCGACAACGTGTCTCCCGCGACGACGGTGTATCTCGTGAAGTCGGGGATGACGAGCCGTTGTCCGACATCGATGACGTCGGGATCGGTGATTCCGCTGGCGGTGGCGATCAGCCGATTCAGTTCTGCGTCACCGTAGAAGCGCAACGCCAATGCCCACAACGTCTCCCCAGCGACAACCGTGTGTGTTCTGACCATCCCTTCACTCCACCAGTTGCAGCTGGCTCTGGCAACCCTGACTCGGATTCCAAAAGTGGTACTACGGAACCGAATTCGCCAGATCCACGGCAGCGAACAAAACGCTCGAACGAAGGCTCCTCACAGGTACATCCCTCCTGGAACCTCGGCCCGGGTACCGCCCGCTGCCCACCTCGGTCAGCAGCGTCGCCGTGCTAACGCTTCCGCCGTCGCCAACCAGCACCGCCCGGCGGACGACCTCGCGGATGTCGCTGCCGCTCGTGCGCTCGGGCAGCGCGGCCAGCCGTTCCAAGAAATCGCCAAGCGGTCTGCCGCAGTCTTTCCGTACGAGGCCCAGCCTGGGCCGAAGTACGTCTGTGCGTATAGGAGTTGGACATGAAGCTGATCGCGCTGCCGGTGGTCGCGGTTGCTCTGCTCGTCGGCTGTTCGGCCGAGCGGACGACCCCTGCTGCACCGGCTTCGACCGTAACGGTCACGGCCACAACGCCATCGACCTCCTTGGCCCCGCCAGCCCAACCAGCTTCGGAGCCGCCCGCGCCGGTGACCGTCACCGTCACCACTGAGCCCGCCCCGGAGCCGCAGAGCGCGCCCGAGGAGACCGGCCCATGCACCGATGACGACCTCACCGTCACTAATGGCCCGCTGGGCTCAGCCAACACGCAACGGCACGTGGCACTGTCTTTCACGAACACGTCGGCACACGCGTGCACGCTTGTGGGCTATCCCGGCGCGGACCTCGTCACGCCGGCCGGTGGTGTGCTGATCAACGTGCCCCGGCGCCCCGCCAACGCCGCGCCCCGCCTCACGCTGAACCCTGGTGAAGTCGCCACCGCAGACGTCACCGCGTATGCGATCGACACCTCGACGGGAGATGCGTGCCCACGCTGGGGCAACTTAGTCGTCACTCCGCCAAACGGATTCGTCTCGCGCCCGATGAGCGTCGACCTGCCGATCTGCGAGGCAAGCATCAGCTCGGTCGGCTAGAACGTGCCCGCGATGTCCTTATAGGCCGACGCGGTTCATGCATTGGTTGTCAGTCCGCTTGGTGCCGCAGGCGCTTCGGAAGTGCGGAGAATCCGCCACCAGTTGGTAGGACGATTAGTAGGATAGTCGTATGGCGAAAGAGAAGATCTCGGTAACGGTAGACGCGGCTGTGCTGGCCGCCGCAGACGCCGACGCGAGGGCCGCCGGTCTCCATCGATCGGAACTGATTGAAAAGGCGCTACGTAATGAGCATCTGCGCCGCGCACTGCTGCAATACACGACACATACCGCGCCCGCTCTAAACATCGACGCCTACGCCGACCAGGTATATCAAGCCAACCGGGACGCAGGTCTGTGATAGCGCCCGGCGACGTCACGCCGCGCCGCGATAGCCGCAGCGAACTCTACGTCGCCGTGCTTTCCAACGCGATCCACCTTGCCGCCAACACTGGCAGAGTCATCACCTGCCCTTTCATTCCCGGCCGAATTGCAGCCGACACTATGGCAATGGTGGTCGCCGTTGATCAGCCCGAGGGCACACTTCTGCCAGAACTGGTGCAGTGGCTGCCGAGTTCGGCGCTCGACGAACCAATCGGCTCCGTCGGCGCGGTCGCCCTGGCTGAGGCAGCCTCGATCGTGACTGCGCTCATCTCATAGATTCGAGAAAGTTCGCGGCTTGATCCGCTGAGCCGGCGTTGCGCCGTCCGGAACGCCACGTGAAGCCTTTGGGTTTCAACGTCTTATAGGAAGTTTGCCTCGGCCGCCGC
Organism: uncultured Actinomycetota bacterium; assembly: GCA_963711755.1. GTDB lineage: Bacteria > Actinomycetota > Actinomycetes > Mycobacteriales > Mycobacteriaceae > Mycobacterium. Next base: position 134,230 of record CAVQFK010000017.1, on the reverse strand, counting down.
GGCCTCTAGTCCCCACGAATTTGGCACCATGGTGACGTGCCGCTCTCTGAAACGACGCTGCTCAAGGTGGCCGGTGATCTTGTCTTCGCCCGCGGCGAAGACTACGTGCGCTATGTGCGAGGGCTCCGCACCACCGACTTCAAGGCCTACGCGTCGATCCAGGCCAAGAACGTCTACCAAGTCGAGCTCGACTGGTCCGGCCCGCTACCCGACGGGTCCTGCACCTGCCGACATCATGCCGACGGCAACTTCTGCAAGCATCTGGTCGCGACTGGGCTCGCCGCCATCGACACTGGACGCGTCGCGGTCGACGACCCAGCCAGCCGGACGGCCGAGTCGGCGCTGGAAACAGTCGTGCAGGCAATGGATGTCGACGAACTGCGTGAGCTGGTCATGACACTCGCGCAGCGCGATGACGGGGTACGCCGCCTGCTGGAGATTCGCGCCACGACAGCGGTAGGCGACGACGCGCACGCCAAGGCCGAGCTCGAGACCTACGTGCGAAACACGTTGACGTTCCGCGGCTTTGTCGACTACCGACGTTCCTTTGAGGTCGCGGGTGTGGCCAGTGAAGTGCTCGACGAACTCGAGAACCACCTCAACAGTGGTGCCGCCGAAACCGTGCGGCCGGCGTTGCTGAAGGCGGTGACCCGGTTGCGCAAGATCATGGAACATGTCGACGACTCCTCGGGCTCGATCGGCGATGAATGCCAGCGCGCCGCCGACCTTTATGCGCGGGCCTGCCGGCTGGGTGAGCCCGACCCCGTCAAACTCGCGACGTGGCTGGTGAAATTCCGGGCTGACTCGCCGGGGTGGCCGAACGTGGTCTTGGCGGACTTCGTGGCCGCGTTCGACGACAAGGCACTCGCGACCTACCGCCGGGCGGTGGCGGCGCTGGACCGCAAGCTCGAAGGTCAGACTCACTGGAAGCGGTCCGACGTCGACGCCATGCTGCTGGAGCTCGCCGATCACGACGGCGACATCGACCGGGCCGTGCACCTACTCAGTGAGCGGGAACACCCCGAGTACGGCGCGATCGTCGACCGACTGCGCGCGGCCGGCCGCACCGAGGAGGCGGTGGCATGGATCGATCGTGCAATGGCCGAGGGAAAAGTCTCCAGTCACGGTGGTGGCAACCAATTTTGGCTGAGCCCGGACGACGTCGCCGCGACTTATCAGGGACTGGGCCGCATCGACGATGCGGTCGCCGCCCTTCGCGCGGACTTCGTCCGGCAGCCGTCGGTGGGCGCCTACCGTGTCCTGCTCGATTTCGCGGCCGGCGTCGACCGCGTCGATACCGAACGCGCCTGGGCCTTCGACCACGCGGGGCACCTGGCGACTGACCGTTTCGCCAAGGGTGCGACCTTGGTACAGCTCTGCCTGAGCGAGGGTGACGTCGAAGCCGCGTGGGAGGCCGCTCACCGTTACGGCCCCGGCTGGGCGTGGCGGGAATTGGCCGACCGAGGCGCCGAGGCCCGGCCTGTCGACGCGGCAGACCTGTACCGGCCGCAGCTCGAGAAGGATCTGAGCTACCCCAACTCCAAGCTTTATCCCGACATCGCCGCGACACTGGCAACGATGGCGAAACTCTATGAACGAGGCGGTCGCAGCGCCGATTTCGCGTCGTTCATCGCGCAGCTCCGCCAGGACTACGGCAGGCGACCTTCACTGATGAAAGCGCTGGACGCGAAGAAACTTTAGGTTGCGCCGTGGGTCTCGACGTAGAGGGCATAGAGCGAGTGGGAGGCCGCCATGTAGAGGCGGTTGTTCTCCGGCCCGCCGAACGTGAGGTTGGCGCACCGTTCGGGGAGGCGGATGAAGCCGATCGCCTTGCCTTGCGGATTGAACACCATGACGCCGTCGAGATCCTCGGGCTTGCCGCGGAGTTGGAATACCTTGCGGCCGCCGATGTCTGATGGCGCCTCCTGGAGCGCGCCGTTACTGCCCCAGCCGCACCAGAGATTGCCGTCGCGGTCGACACAGAAGCCGTCGAGCGCGCCCTGGTCGGCGGCGTCGATCAGCTTGGTCTTGTTGGCGACGGTGCCGTCGTCGGCGACGTCGTAGCTCCAGAGGCTGCGGTTCGGGGTGCTCTTCCACTCGACCACGTAGAGCTTTTTCTCGTCGGGTGAGAACGCCAGGCCGTTCGGATTGACGAGGTCGGTGATGACCGCCTTGACCTGCTTGTCCGGGGTGACCCGATAGACGTTGGTGGTTGCCTGCTCGGGCTGGGCGCGGCTGCCTTCCCATTCGCCGTTGATGCCGAACAGCGGATCGGTGAACCAGATGGTGTCGTCGGACTTCACGACGATGTCGTTGGGCGCGTTGAGGCGCCTGCCTTCGAAACTGTCGACCAGAACCGTTACGTCGCCGTTGTTCTCGGTGCGGGTGATACGACGCGTGTCCGAGTGCTCGCAGGTGACGAGTCGGCCCTGGCGGTCACGCGCGTTGCCGTTGGCGTAGTTGGCGGGGCTGCGGAATACCGTGAGGCTGTTGTCCTTCTCGTCGAACTTCATGATCCGATTGTTCGGAATGTCGCTAAAGAGAAGGTATCCGCCGTCGGGGAAGTAGACCGGGCCCTCGGCCCAGCGCATGCCAGTGCCGACCTGCTCGAGCGTGCTCGAATAGATCCGATACTTGCTGAAGCTCGGATCGAGGATCTCGATGGCCGGGTCGGGATAGCGCTGGTTGGGCCGAAACGATGGCGGCTGGGGCGGCGACGCGGGCTGGGGTGGCGACGACCGCGCCGGAGACGACTGTGAGCACGCGCTTGTGGCCATGGCGGCGATGGTGGCCGCCGTGCCGAGGAGCATGGTGCGCCGTGTGGTGTACATCGAGTCTCTTTCAGATAGGCCCGTAGCAGCTCCAGCCTGAGCGTTGACGGTGAAGCTACGCGGGATCTGGAGAGGCGGTCTAATCCCATTCCGACATCGATCGATGCCGCTTCGACATTGATCCGTGGGCCCAAATCTGTTTGAACGAGGCGGTCGCAGAGCCGGTTTCACGTCGGTCATCGCGCAGCTCGGCGAGCGGACTTGTCACTGCCCGTGACTAGCGTCCGCGACATGAGTGACAAACGACGAGCGCGCAGGGCCAAACAGGTCCGACTTGACGCGCGGCGGGCGAAGAAGCGGAACCGGGACGGTTCTGGCGACCCGACATTCAGGGACGTAATGCGTCGCGCGCTGAGCGGACATCCCCTCCACCTGCTCAGTGTGGCCAGCATGTTTATCCACGTGGGAAACCGCGACCTGGATAACGTCCTTAACGCCTTGCTCGGAACGCGGACTCGGGAGACGACGGCACTGTTGGCGGTCATCGCCGAGCTTCTCGTCGACGATCCAGCATCGCAGCTCCGATGCCGACGCGAGGTGGCCGAACGAGACGAGCATCTGCCGCGATGGATCGCCGCCCTCCCGCGGGTCGAGCTGTACCGCGCGGTGCGCAGAACCAATGTGTTCGGCGATGTCGACGAACTTGTGATCGGCATGCGGCTCGATGGTCGGCACGAGCTGACCGTCGCAGTCACGCTCGACCACAACATGTGGTCGAGCGTTGTCGATGCAGCGGTTGTACCGGATCCGATCGACGAGGGTCTTGCTCGAGTAGCCGAATTGAGCAGCGATACCGATGTTTTCGAGATGACGCTGGCTGATGCGCGGGTCTGGATCGAGGATGCGCTCGACAAGCCGCCCTTCGCACGTGAAACCGAGACCTGGCCGCTCTACCGGGCACTGGTTCAGTGGATGGTAGGTCGTCTACCCGAAGGTGGTGAACACCGGTCAGATGCCGTGGACTGGGACGCGAGCGAGGAGCTGTGCGACAGGTTCTTCGCGACCGATTCCGCGGCGCCGTTCACCGACTACAGCCATCGGGCGCTGCTGCTGGAACTCTTCGATTCTGGTAAGGGTGACCCATTGCGGTGGAGCCCGGCACGCGTCGAACGTCTCCTTGGTGGCACGCCCTACCTCGATGACCATACTCCGCTGGAGGTCGCGCTCGACGCTCCCGATCTACTACGTGCATTCATTCCATACGCACACGCGCAGAGCGGGATTCGAGACGAACTGACCTTACAAACACTCGCCATGGTCGACGCGCTGAGGTCGAGCTACAAGCGGGAGGTTCTGAGCAAAGCTGAGTACTGGGGTCTCGACGATGCGGTCTAGCGCGGAGGGTCTTACTGAAGTTTTTTGTCGGACCTGACTGCGATGATGGGGTTTATGTCCTCGACGTACGGCACCACGGTGGTTCCTCGTCTAGAGCGTTTTGATGCGTTGCTTGAGGAGCTTTCGGAGTTGGCCGGTCAGCGCAATGCGATTGATGGGCGCATTGTGGAGATCGTCGCCGAGATCGATCGAGACGGATTGTGGAGCACCACTGGGTGCCGGTCGGTGTCGGCGATGGTGGCCTGGAAGTTGGGTTTGTCCACGACGACCGCGCACACGATCACCACTGTCGCGGAACGGCTGCAGGAGTTTCCCCGCTGCGCGCAGGGGCTGCGGGAGGGTCGGTTGTCGTTGGATCAGGTCGGGGTGATCGCCGGGCGGGCGGGCGAGGGTTCCGATGAGCATTATGCGGAGTTGGCGTCGGTGGCCACGGTCAGTCAGTTGCGCACGGCGATCAAGCTCGAACCGCGACCCGAACCCGACCCTCGCCCCGAGCCGGAGGCCTCGATCACCAAGACCAGCGATGAGCACGGCTCGTGCTACCGGATCCGGCTTCCGGCTCTGGAGGCGGCCAAGTTCGATGCGGCCTTGGCGTCTCATCGTGATGCGCTGTTCGCCGAGTGGAAACGCGACCACGACGAGGATGCCGACGACTCCGATCAGCGGCCCCCGCTGCCGAACAACGTTGATGCGTTTCGGCGTCTGGTCGATGCGGGCTGGGATGCCGAGGCGGCGCGCCGCCCGCATGGGCAGCACACCACCGTGGTGGTGCATCTCGATGTCAAGGACCGGATCGCGGCGCTGCATCTGGGTCCGTTGCTCAGCGATTCTGATCGCCAGTACCTGTTGTGTGATGCCACCTGTGAGGTGTGGTTCGAGCGCGACGGGCAGCCCATCGGCGCGGGCCGGGCGACGCGGACCATCAGCCGCCGGCTGCGGCGGGCCTTGGAGCACCGGCACCCCACGTGCGCGGTGCCGGGTTGTGGGGCGACCCGGGGTTTGCATGCACACCATCTTCGGCATTGGGAGGACGGCGGGGCCACTGAGTTGGACAACTTGGTGCTCCTCTGCCCGTACCATCATCGGCTGCACCATCGCGGCGGCATCACCATCTACGGACCCGCAGAGCAACTCACTGTCACCGACAGTGAGGGCCGAGAATTGAGCTCAGCATCGCTGGCTCGGGCACCAACGCGGCCCCCGCCCGCGGTCCCGCCGTGTCCTGGTCCCCTCGGTGAGCGCGCCGACTGGTGGTGGTACACACCATTCGAGCCGAAACCACCGACTAACAACTAGCTTTGGCCAAACAGGTTGGGGAATAAGAACGTCGTACGCGATTCGCGCTACTGCCGCATCGTGAATTGGAAGCTGGCCACCGGGGTTTGCGGTGCCCACCCTGCAGCACGGCTGTCGTTAGAAGCAAAGGCTGACAAGGTATTTAGCGACATTGTCGCACAGAGGTGGGCATTACGAAGTGCTCAGTCGACCAGGCTAGCGCCGCGTACGGCTCGAATCCCTCTGCCGCCACCCAACCACTGCGTCACGTCTTGCTTGTCCCGTCGGAAGCCGGCCGAATCGCGCGGACTCGTCAGGCGGCTACCGCAGCAACTCATCGGCGACACAGGCCAAACCGCCTTCCGGAGCAAATAACTTGCTGTAGCGTCATTTCCGTTTGAGGCAGCCAGCAGCGAGGGGCAGTCATGGCGGAACTCTGGGAACTCATTCTGCACCACAGCTACACCGGCACGCCCGGTGTCGTCTTCGACCGGTCACCGCGCAGGGGCAGTCACGGAGTTGCCACCCACATTCCCGACGACGCCTTCCTGCGTGACGGGGCATCCGACGGTTCGGGTGCCGTCGTGATGAACTCGAACCCGAACAGCCACATCGATGTCCCGGTGACAAGCGCGTGGCGACCGCTGTCGGGTATCCGTATCGAGGTCGTGTGCATCTGCGACGAATTCTCGGGAGGGCCGTTGATAGGCGGCGACTGCTTCGGTTTGGCTGTCTTCGACGGTGAGATCACGGGGACTTACAGCCTCGCGTCCTTCGCCGGCGGACTCTTCAAATCGGAAGAGATCGTCCCGACAGGGGAATGGGTCACCATCGGCTACATGTACGACGGAGTGTTCCGGACAGAGCTGACTCTCAACGGAACGCCCGTCGTGCAAAGGGGCTCCGGCGGACACCTCGGGCCGGCCACCCGGCACGTGACGATCGGCAACCGCCGCGCCCCCGGCGGTGTCTACTCCAGCCCCTTCGCCGGGCGTATCGACGACGTCAAGGTCTGGCGCATCAACCCACATCACATCAACGATGACTTCACCCGTCGCCCGGTCGACGACAGCATCGCTCGCTGCTGGGCGGACTGGTTCCGCAAGTTCAAGGAAGTGATGCGCAGCGAGCCCGAATGCGCCCCCGTTTTCAACGCACTACTCAACGCCGCGCTGGCTGCCAGCAAGGACGCGCTCGTGGACGGTGGCGCATTCACCACGCCCGAGATGATCGAAACCGGCCGACGCTATCAGGAGCTATGGTCCGAGGGCCGAGTCCGCGAGATCCCGGCCGTGCTCGCCGATTTCGTCGACTTCTTGCGTCGGCTGGGCATCGACCCGACTGACAACGACGAAGTCAGGGCATTACTTGCCGACCCGTGCGTTCAGCGCATTCTCGCCAAGCTGCCACCTATCGACTGCGACAGCGAGTTCACCGACTACTTGATCGGCGGGGTAACGCCCTAGCCGAATACGATTTCGACGCAAGGACTTCCGATGCAGCGCACGAAACTGACCGCAGGCTCCGGCACCGACGACGCCGGCAGCTTTCAGACAGAGGCGGTTCGACCGGCCGCTGACGCCCTGGCGCTGCTGTTCGTCACGAGCGCCACGGTGAGCCCGTTCGGCCTATTTCCACCGCCGGTGCCGAACACACCTACCGTCAGCGGCAACGGTCTGGTCTGGATTCGCATAAAGACGCTCACCTTCGGTGCTCAAAACGATCGGCAGCTCACTGCCTTCCGTGCGATGGGCGCCACCCCGGCCCAGGGCGTGGTGACCATCGACTTCGCCGGCCAGGCCCAGGACTTCTGTGCGTGGTCGATGTTCGAGTACACCGGAGTCGACACCAGCGACGGCGGCGCCTCGGCCGTCGTCCAGTCCGCGACCGCCAACGGCAATGGCACCACTTTGACTGTGGCGCTTGGCCCGTCGTCCGCCGCGGCCAACAACGTTGCCGTCGGTGGTATCGCGCTCGAACTGATCAACGATCCTGCCCGTCCGGTCACACCCGGCGCCGGTTTCGGTGAGATCGACGAGTTGAACCCCGCGGGGGTCAAGGCAACGAGCCTGCAAACTCAAGATGCGAGCCCTGCGGTACCGGGTGTGGCCTGGACGTGGAATGGGGCCGAGAACGCCGCCGCGATCGCACTCGAAGTCAAGGCAAAGGTCGTCACCGGTGGCGAACCCACCACCCCGACCCTGACCCTCGACGAGCAGCTCATCAAGCGGTTCGAACCGGTGCTGTTCTTCCACCCTGACGAGAAGTTCTTCCCCGTCGACCCCAAACGCGTCGTCGAGCACAGCGCGCTGTGGGCCAGCAGCGCTCCGTTCGACGACAAGAACACCTGGGGCGGCCCGCCAGGGGCGTCGTTCCCCCGCAAACCCGACGTAGCCACAGACAAGCTGGCCGCGCTGCCTGGCCAAGGCGACACCTACAAATTCGACGACATCCTCGGGCGCGGAAACGACAACCGATTCCTGGAAATCGGCGGCTGGAAGGATGCGGACGAATCGGCCGAACCGGGCGTGACGGCGGACAGTCAAAACGTCTACGCCAACCGGAAAGCTATCGCCGACAAGTTCAACAACGAATACGAGTCCAGCCGATTCTGGTACTACGCAGAGGTTTTCACCGGGTCCCGGCTCAAAAACCTCCTCGGGTCCGATGTCAACCTGACGAAAACGCTCGGAAAGCGGAGCAAGCCGAAATTGCTCTGCTATTACCTGCTGTTCCCCGCCCACGAACAATCGGTTGGCGCCGATACATGCACCGGTATCGAGGCCCAGGAGGCCGCCTGTCACGCCGGCGACTGGCAATGCATCGCGGTGCTCCTCGAGGGTGACGGCGCCGACGCCGCCTCCTATAAACCAAAGTATCTGGGGCTCACAGGATCCCGGCCGAAGGCGGTCGATCTCGGCGGTGGCCAATTCGATTATCGGCCGCATCAGTTCGACGAGGAGAACCGCACTGTGCTGAAGGTCGAGTCGTGGAGACCGGGGATGCCTTTTACCGTCGACGGGCATCCGAGGGTGCACGTCGCGCTCGGTTCACACAGCCTCTATACCCAAGGAGGCGACGTCGAGGTCGACCCGTTCAGCATCAACCAGGCGCCGCGGGACTGCGGCATCCTTGACGGACCGGGACCCGTGTCGCCGCCGCCCACCGATGACGACGACGAGTCTGACCTTGACCCCATTGCGGTGCTGTTCGCCAAAGTCATCGGCGGCCTTGCCGCGGGCTTCTTTATCTTCGCGTGGGCGGGCGCAATAATCGAGGCCTTTACGACCTACACCAAGCCGTTCGGCGTGGCGCCAGAAGAACCCTTTGGCGACCCCCCGAATCCGGACCAGTCGCCGATGGCCGGCGAGGGTACGACGTTGGCGCCGGCCGGATTGCAGGTCCCGGACGCGGGTCCGGTGGAGGTCTGGCGGTCGAAACGGCACACCAGCCCTGACGGCCGCACTTACGACTACGTGGTCAACCGCACGACCCAGCGGTGGTGGCCCGACGACGACTTCGAAAAAGGGTTCTGGGGTCGCTGGGGTCAGCAAGTCACGAACGACCCCTTGGGCCGCCGCTCTGGGCCACGGTTCCCGAACTACGCCGTGATGTTCGTCCAGGCGCTCGCGGATGGCGACACGAAGGACATGTTCTCCGACGGTTGAACTGACGCGAGCCGTGCGCGCTGGGAGGTACTTGCAAAGTGGCGCCATCAGCGCCAAAATGGCGCCATGCCGAGTGTGCAGATCAAAGACGTCCCGGAGGACACCCATCGCGTGTTGAGGGAGCGTGCTGCGCGCGCACATCAATCCCTGCAGGAGTACCTTCGGAGCCGCTTGATCGCCGATGCGAATCAGCCAACTTTAGACGAGGTTCTCGATCGTGTCGCGACGAGAAGCGGTGGCAAGGTGGCGTTTACAGATGCGGTGAGTCACCTTCGGGCAGAACGTGATCGTCGTTGACGCGAGCGTGCTGGCCGTGGCGCTCGGCGACGACGGTGCCGACGGAGAGCGCGCCCGGGCCCGCCTGACGGACGAAGTATTGGCCGCCCCGGAAATTGTGGATCTCGAGGCGGTGTCGGTCTGGCGCCGTCACGTCGCGGCGAAGCTGATGACCGCTCGGCGAGCCGCCCTCGCCGTTTTGGACCTCGAGAATCTGCCGCTACAGCGATCGCCACATCGGCCGCTTCTCGAACGCATCTGGGCGTTGCGTCATGGCGTCACTCCGTACGACGCCGCCTACGTCGCACTCGCCGAAGCTCTCGACGTCGTATTGGTGACGGCTGACGCACGGCTCGCGCGTGCCCCGGGCAGTAGATGTCAGATCGAGGTGATCGCGGGTCCTGGTCGCTCACGGTGACGGTCGCCAAAAGCTCGTCGGCGGGCTCACCACCCATGCGATGATGCTCGCGCATCCCCGAGCGGAGGAGCTTCACATGGGGTTTGAGCGAATCGACGACCTGCTGAAAGGCGTGACCGCCGACGGATCGCTGCACGGCATCGCCGCCACAGTGGTCGGCCGCGACGGCGTCCTATATGAAGGCGCAGCCGGAGACGCCCGGCCCGGCACGATGTTCCGCAACGCATCGATGACCAAAGCCGTCGCGACCACCGCGGCGCTACAACTCGTCGAGCAGGGTCGCGTCGACCTCGGCGCGACCGTCGCGTCGATCGTGCCCGAGTTCGGCGAGCTCCAAGTGCTCGACGGCTTCGACGGCGACGAGCCCGTGCTGCGCCCGCCCAAGACGCAGGCGACCGTCCGCCAGCTGATGACGCACACGGCTGGCTGCGGCTACCACTTCGTCAACGAGAAGCTCCTGAAGTACTGCGCCGTAAAGGATTTCCCCAACGTGCTTCAGGGGAAGAAGCTGAGCATCAGCGCGCCGCTGGTCCACGATCCCGGCACGATCTGGGAGTACGGCGTCAGCACCGACTGGGTCGGCATGGTCGTCGAGGCCGTGAGCGGCCAGACGCTTGGCGACTACCTCGCCGAGCACGTCTACGGCCCGCTTGGCATGACGGACTCGACGTTCGCCCCGAGCGACGAGCAGCGCGGACGGTCGCTGCCGGTCCTCTCCAGAGCCGCCGACGGCAGCCTGGCGCCGACCGAGATCGACCTGTCGGCCGAGCAGGAGTGGGATGCAGCCGGCCACGGGTCCTACGGGACGATCGCCGACTACGGGCGTTTTGTGCGTGCCTGGGTCAACGGCGGCGAGCTCGACGGCACGCGCATCCTCAAAGAGGAGACCGTGGAGCTCGCGCTCCGGGACCACCTCGACGGGGTGCCGCTGCCGAAGAAGCTGGAGCCGACCGTCCCCGAGCTGTCCAACCCGGTCGAGCTGCTCGACGTGCCGCAGGGGTGGGGCCTCGGATTCCACCTGTACCTGGTCGACCTGCCCGGCATGCGCAGCGCCGGCTCAGGCGACTGGTCGGGGCTGTTCAACAGCTACTTCTGGATCGATCGCAAGGCGGGCGTCGGCGCCGTGATCGCGACGCAGCTGCTGCCGTTCTTCGACTACAAGATGGTCGAGACGATCCTCGGCTTCGAGGCCGCGGTCTACGCCGAGCTCGGCGCGACGGTTCCTTGACGCTATCCCTCCGCCGCCACCAACGACCGCAGCTTCACGTCGGGGTTGTCCCGTTGGAAGCCCTCCAGCCGCCACCGGGTGGAGAACAGCACGAGCATGACTCCGTCGGTGCGGGTCAGCACTTCCGCCGACACCTGCTTGTTCATGAACTCGGCGTCCGCGGGATCCACGATCCGCGCGACCTCGTACGGCAATGACTCCAGCGAGATCGGGGCGCTGAGCTCGGCGGCCATCCGGTGGGTGGCCACCTCGAACTGCATCGGGCCGACCGCGGCGAGCACCGGCGCTTGATCCCCGCGACGGTCAGAGCGCAGCACCTGAACGACGCCCTCCTGCTCCAGCTGCTCGATCCCGCGGCGAAACTGCTTGTGCTTACTGGGATCGGTGCCGCGGGCCACCGCGAAATACTCGGGGGAGAAGCTCGGAATCGGCGGATACTGCACGGGCACATCGCGATACAGCGTGTCACCCGGGCGCAGCGCGGCGGCGTTGGCCAGCCCGATCACATCACCGGGCCACGCGGTGTCCAGGGTGGCGCGCTGCTGACCGAACACCGATTGCGCGTACTTGGTGACGAACGGCTTGCCGGTGGTGGCGTGGGTGAGGACTTCCCCGCGTTCGAAGGTGCCCGAGTACACCCGCGCGTAGGCGATGCGATCGCGGTGCGCGGAGTCCATCCCGGACTGCACTTTGAAAACGAAAGCGCTGAACGGTGATTCGGTGGCCCGCCGAGCCCCGTCGACATCGAGTGCCCCGCTCGGCGGCGGCGCGAGCTCGACGAGCACATCGAGGAGCTGATTCACCCCGAAGTTCAACGCCGCCGACGTGAACAGGACCGGTGTCGACTCCCCGCCAAGGAATTGCGAACGGTCGTAATCGGAGCCGTCCGCGGTCAGCAGCTCGGACTCCTCGACGGCGTGCACCCAGTCGTCGCCGGCGGCACCGTGCGCGTCGGCCGCCGCGATGTGCTCTTCGGGGGCCGCGGTGGCACCGCCCGCGGTGCGGGTGAACCGGATGAAGTTCCCGGTCCGGCGGTCGAGCACCCCTTTGAAGTCTCCGGCGATGCCGACCGGCCACGTCAAGGGCGTGGGGCGCAGCCCGATCCGCGCGTGGATCTCGTCCATCAGTTCCAGGGCGTGGCGGCCGGGCCGGTCCCACTTGTTGATCACCGTGATGATCGGGATCTGACGGTGCTTGCACACCTGGAACAGCTTCAGTGTCTGCGGCTCAAGGCCTTTCGCGGCGTCGATGAGCATCACCGCGGAGTCGACGGCCGTCAGCACCCGGTAGGTGTCTTCGGAGAAGTCGGCGTGGCCGGGGGTGTCGAGCAGGTTGATGACGCACGTGCGGTACGGGAACTGCAACACCGTCGACGTGATCGAGATGCCCCTGGCCTTCTCCATGTCCATCCAGTCGGACACCGTCGCGCGACGGCCCGCTTTGCCGTGGACCGCGCCGGCTTCGGTGATGACCTGGGCGTGCAGCGCCAGTGCCTCGGTCAACGTGGATTTGCCCGCGTCGGGATGGCTGATGACGGCGAACGTTCGACGGCGGCCCGTCTCAGCGGAGATACGGCCAGGTAGCGAGGTGTCGGCGGTCGGCGCAGCGGCCAGGGCATTGTCGGTCATAACCCCAGCGATGGTATTGGCTCCCGACGCCAAACCAGTAATCGCGCTAGGTGTTGATCCCGACGACCTCTTGCGCGATGTCAGCAATCCGCGTCTGCGCAGCCGACACGACGCGTGCGCGGTCCTTGTGGGCCTCTTCGTAGGCCACGATCGCGCGGATATCGCTGGGATCGGTGAGCTCCTTGACCGCCGCGACCGCGTCGGCAACGGTCAGCTCGTCGTAGTCCGGGATCGGCAGCTCCGACGCGTCGAGTACGCCCCCGGCCGAACGAGCCGAGTGCAGCGCATCGGCGGCCTTGTCCGCGCCTTCGTCGCGGGTGACCTCTTCGGCGCGCTGTAGCGCCGCATCGCGCGACGCACCCAGCGCCTTGAGCGTCACGTCACTGGCCCGCTGGGCGCGGCGCCGCAGTTCCTCGACCGCCGGTCCTGTCGAACGCAGAGCCTCGACCGCCCGATCCACCGACTGCGCCGACCACGACATTGGCAGGTTGAACAGCTTGATCGCGGTGCCCGCCGTGGCCTGCAGCGGCGTGCGCCGCAGCGCGGCGGGGCCACCGAGCGCGTCCTCGGCCAGCACCGTCGTAAGCCAATCGACCGTCGCCGAATGCGCGGTGATCAGCCGGTCGGCGAGCTCCTGCACGTCGGTGTGCTTGCCGGCGACGGCCAGCGCCTTGATGTAGCGGGCGCGATCGAGCAGCTGGTCTTCCAGTGCGAGGTCGCCGAGGAGCGCCTCGTCGAACGGCTGCGCCTGTTCGGTCAGGGTCTTGACCGCGGCAGCCGCGCGACCGAGGAACGGGCCGATCGTGTCGGGGAAGCCGCCGAGGTCCCTGATGGCCTTCTGTATCGCCTCTGCGCGGATACGGCCGTTGTTCGCATTTTGCGACAGCTCTTTGCGCACCGCCTCGGTGCGGGCCTGCGCGATGCGTGTTTCCGCGACCTGGATCTCGGTGTGGGTGAGATCGAGCATGGTGCGCAGCTGCGCGAGCAGTCTGGTGTCGGTGTCTGGTGCAGACATAGTGAATAGCCCCCTCAAGTGTTGTGTACGACTGTGCTTTCAGCACTTGCAGATGCGGTACCCACAACCCCCGTCGGAATTAACGCCAAAGCTACTGTGACTTGAGTCACACCACCGCCGGAGTGCGAATCACGGTGAACGAGTCCCTAGTTCGCGTCATTTCGCGATCGGCGTCGGCCGCACGCCCGTCGTCCGGAACCGACTGCGGTAGCTGCTGGGGGAGACGCCCAGGGCGCGGCGGAAGGTGCGTCGCATCGTGTCCGCAGAGCCGAAGCCGGCACGTCGGGCCACGGCTTCCTGACTGTTGTCTCCGGTGGCGAGCAGCACTTTGGCCGCCTCCAGGCGCGCGCGCTCCACAAACCGTGCCGGCGTCAACCCGACCTGGACCCGGAACATGCGCACCAGATGCCGCTCGCTGACTGCCGCGCGAGCGGCCAGTGTCGCGATGGAGTGATCAGCGCTGGGATCGGCGACAACGGAGTCCAGAATCTCGCGGAGCCCCCTCGATACTGGCAACGCCGCCTCGGTCCAGACACTGAACTGCGCCTGACCGCCCGGGCGCTGGAGGAACACCACCATCCACCGCGCCACCCGCCTGGCCACATCGGGCCCGTAGTCGCTTTCCACGAGCGCGAGACCCAGGTCGATTCCCGCGCTGATCCCCGCACCGGTGATGAACGGTCCGTCCTGAACGAACAGGGAATCGGGGTCCACCGAGACGTGGGGATAGGCGCGAGCCAACTCCTGGCAATGCGCCCAATGCGTGGTCGCGCGGCGGCCGTCGAGCAGACCGAGCCTGGCGAGCACAAACGCGCCCGTGCATACCGACGCCACCCGGCGCGCCCGCGGCGCCAGCTCTCGCACCATCTCCAGGGCCGACGGGATCGCATCCGGCGTCTGCTCTTCTGGAATGTCGTGTTCGCCGGGGGTGAAGGTGAAGTCGGGAGGCACACCGCCCGGCACCATCAGGGTGTCGATCCGCTCGGGCACCTCCGCCAGAGAGGTGTCGACATTCAGGGTGACGTATGACGTCGTGGCGACGGCTTTGCCGTCCAGCGATGCCAAGATCACGTCGTACCGCGCGCCAAAGTCGTTGGCGCGGGCGAAGATTTCCAGTGGTGCAGCCACGTCCTGCAACGTCACCTTGTCGTACAACGCGAAGACGACGGTCTTGCGTGTATTTGCCGGGCGCTTGCGCCTCGTCTCGTCGGACACGCATGACCCCCATCTAAAGGTGCAAACAAGCTAACGGGCGTCTGTTACGACGACGTTGCCGATGGCGAAGTCCGGATATGCCGGAATCGTGTCCGATCTTGGCGGTACGAGAAATTCGAGCGTAACGCTGCCGAAACCTACTGGCCTGAACCTGATTTCACACGAACTGAGTCTCTGCAAGGAGGTGAGCCCATGGATTCTCGCACAGCGTTGACGCTGAGCATCGGCGTTCTTGGTGGGCTGGCGGTCGCGCTGACCGCAGAAGTCATCACGGTGCCCATCTGGGTGGTGTTCTTGGCCTGGGCGTCGTTCTTCTTCGTCGGCGGCGGGATCGCCGGCTGGATTCGATCGGTGTCGTCGAACCTCGTGGGCGTGGTGATCGCCTCTGCCAGCCTCTATGCGGCGCACCTGATGGGCGGCAGCCTGCTGGTCACCGCCATCGCGGTGGGCGTGGGTAGTGCGCTGATGGTCCAGGCGTCATGGGTGCCGATGCTGTCCACCACCCCGGCCGTCGTCGTCGGATTCGCCTCGACCGTGTCGACGGTGGCCGGCACCGGCAACGACATCGTCGTCACGACCATCTCCCACCCCGGGCTTGTTGCCGCAGTTGCCTGTGTCCTTGGCGCCTCGTTCGGACTGCTCTCGGAGTACGTGGCCACCGCGATGACGAAGAAAGAAGAGCCCGTAACAGCACCGTCGGCGGAAGGAAGCGCGGCCTGATGAAACTGCAGCATTATCTCGGCGGCCTTGAAGGCCTGCCCGAGCCGTTGACGATGGAAAAGCGTGTCTTCGTTGAGGAGTGGGAGAAACGCATCTTCGGTATCCATGTGGCGATGATGGGGTTGTCGAACCACCTCGTCTCGGCGTTGCCTGCCTATCCAATCGACGAGGTACCGACGGCCTTCAAAGACGAATGGACGTGGGCCGACCTGCGCACCGGCGCCGAGGCGATGAACCCCTTTGACTACTTCAAGTTCCGCTACTACGAAAAGTGGTTGGGCGGCATCACCCAGTTCTTCGTCGACAAGGGCTACGTGACCGAGGAGGAACTCGCCGTGCGCGCGGCTGAACTCCCTTCGGCGCCAGACGGTTCGGGCGAGGCGGCCGTCGACGATCAGGTGATCGCGTATCTGCGTGAAGGCGACAGTCCCCGACGCGACGTTGCGCACCCCAAGTTCGCGGTCGGCGCAGGCGTGCGCATCACCAATGTGCCGGCCGATGCGCACAGCCGGTTGCCCGGTTACCTGCGCGGCCGCGTCGGCACCGTCGAGCGCGTCTTCGAAGGCGACTACGCCTATTTCTGCCACACCGGCGACGGCATCGGCGACCCGATGCCGATCTACATCGTCGAATTCGAGCCGGCAGAAATCTGGGGCGCACGCGCCGAGGAGGGTCCACTGGCGCTGTACGCCGAGCTGTTCGAGGCCTATCTGGAACCCATCGAGGAGGAGTCATGACCGGCCAGTTCGCCTACCCGCCTGACCGCGAGGAAGCCAGCGCCAAGAAAGCGGCCGCGCTGGAGTCCCTGCTGATCGAAAAGGGTGTCATCACACCGCAGACCGTCGACAAGGTGCTCGCGTACTTCGAGACCGAGATGACGCCGCTCAACGGCAAGAAGATCGTCGTAAAGGCTTGGACCGACCCGGAATTCGCCGAGAAAATCGTCGTCGACACGCCTGCGGCCATCGCTGAGCTGGATTTCCCCGACGGCATGGCAGGTGCCGAAGGTGAGCACCTGCAGGCGGTCGCCAACACCGCTGGCGTGCACAACCTGGTGATCTGCACGCTGTGCTCCTGCTTTCCGTGGCCGGTGCTCGGACTGCCGCCCTACTGGTACAAGGATCCGACGTTCCGGTCGCGCGCGGCCCGCGAGCCGCGCAAGGTGCTCGCCGAAATTGGCGTGGAGCTGCCCGCCGAGACCGAGATCAAGGTGTGGGACTCCAGCGGTCACTCGCGGTGGTTCGTCATCCCCGAAAGACCCGCGGGAACTGAGGATTTCACCGACGAGATGTTGATGGATCTGGTGACCACAGAGGCGATGATCGGTGTGGCGCTGGCGGGACCGACGTCATGAAGCTGCACGAGACTTGCACCACCGATCAGGCGGCGCCGCAGTTCGATCACGAATGGCAGCGAAGGGCATTCGGATTGGCGCTCGCGTTGTCCGAGTTTCGGCATTACCCGTGGAGCGAATTCCAGGAAACTCTGATTGCGACGATCGGGGAGTGGGAGAGCACCCCGGAATACGAACGCGGGCAATGGGAGTACTACGACCACTGGGTCGCCACCCTCGAAAAGCTCGTCGACCGTCACGAACTGCTGACGGCGCCGGTGCTGACCGACGCGAGCGACCACGCTCTGCCGGTCGCACACGACCACGACCACTAGCCCGACGACCCTGTGAGGAATTCTCGATGAGTAATGCCGAAGCCGTCCGCACCGTTCCCCGCGTTGATCTGCGCGCGGCGGCGGACACCCTGGCCACCCTCGCCCGATTGACCGCTATCGTGATGCTCGCGCTGATCGCCTACTACTTCGTCGGATACGACCAGGGCGCGGTGTCGGTGTTCGGCTCGGACACCCATATCCACGAGTTCCTGCACGATGCCCGGCATCTTCTGGGATTCCCATGCCACTGACGGGCGAGATACCTTCTGCTATCCGGTATCTCGTTCCTGGTGCCGTCGCCGGTGTCGTGTCGTTTGCCTTCAGTCGGGTGATGATCGAGCCGTTGATCGGTGCCGCCGTGGATTACGAGGGCGCGCGCGAGCACGCCTCGTCGCAGCTCGCGGGCGGGGGTCATGAGCACGGACACGAGTTGTTCACGCGGGCGGTTCAAGAGAACGTCGGCGCCGCGGTTGGTGTCGTCGTGTTCGGCGTCGTCATGGGTGTCCTGTTCGCGGTGGCCTACGCCGTGATTCGAACCGTGCTGGCGCGACGAGGCCTCGCGCCGGATCCGACCGGTCTGGCGTTGTTGCTCTCCGCGGGCATGTTCGTGGCCATCATTTTGATGCCGAGTCTGAAGTATCCGGCGAACCCGCCGACAGTCGGACTGGAAGATACTGTGGGAGCACGTAGTTCGGCGTTCCTGACGATTACCGTGCTGTCCGTCGTGGGGGCATGCGTCGCAGTGGCGGCCGGGCTGGCCTGGTCGCGCCGGTGGGGGACATGGCGGGCCACTGCGCTTGCGGTCGGGGGCTACGTCGCGGTGATGCTGTGCGCGATGGTGTTGCTGCCGGGCTTTCACGAAGTTCCCGGACCGCTGAGCGGACCCGACGGCTTGGTGCTCGACGGCTTTCCCGCCGAGGTGCTGGCCGAGTTCCGGCTCTATTCGCTGGTGAACCAGGCCCTGATGTGGTTGGTGATCGGCGCAACCGTGGCATGCCTCGCCGGGGTCGAGGCCCGTCGGCCTACACGGATGAGGTGATGCTGTGGTGGCACTGCGCGTGGCGATCCAGCCGCGCGAGCCCCGATAGGACGTCATCGGCGAGCGGCAGCTCACCCTCTGGGTCGCAGATCTCCAGCAGGCGCCGCACCGGACGGCTGCCCAGGATGATCCAGTCCACGTCGGTCCGGGCGCAGTGCACGCTGATGTAGTACAGCGCAGTGAACGCTTGAGTGCCGACGAAGTCGACAGCGCGCAGGTCGAGCACCAACTGCTTGGAAATGCCGGTATGACGCTCGACGTAGCGGCCCAGCGCCCGGCCGTTGATCGCGTCGATCTCGCCGACGGCGGCGACGGCAGTCCGAGTCGATGACGGGTGCCGCAACGAGAACGTGGCCCTCCCGCACCGTTGCATTTCGTCCGCGGTGACAGCTTCCGGATACTCGATCCGAACGGCGCCAACGGCAACCATTGCTCAACCCCCCAGGTCGACTTTGGTCATTTATGCCGGACAGCGTCCCTTGCGGGCCCGAAATCAGGGGGCGCCAGTGAGGCGCGTCCGGCGGGCTGGGAAACTCAACCATGATCAGAGTAGTACGGATCGCGTGGTCTGACGCCGATCTTCAGGAAACTCTCAAAATCCGTTGCGAGCTGGCTATTTGACTGCGGTAGAAAACGCAACGACACCGCGCGCCGGTCGGTAAGTGCCGTCGCTGCAACGGTTTCCGTTGCGGCGCTGCCGCCGTCGGTGGGTGATCGCGCAGCTCACGCGCCTCCGCCGAATTCTCGGGTTGTTTGCCGCGACGAATTTCCTTGATTGTCGCCTCGGACGGAGGCAATCGGTTGCGGCGGTTTGTCGCTTTGAGGCGGGCACGCGCATTATTGGTCGGCGACGGGACCAGTCGGACGCAAGTGATCGCGCGCGCGACTCCGCCGTACTCAGCGCCCGCCTCAGACTCGCCGAGCATCAGAAGGTCGCCGAAGATGAGCGACGCCATGCCGATCCCGCCGCAGCCACCGAGCTCTTAGTCGTCTTTAGCGTGTCGCGGGTGGGCACGGAACTCCATGGATTGCTTGCGCAGAGCACAGCGAAGACGCCTACGGTGACAACCGCCGCAAGACCGAAGTAGATGTGCTGACCCCGCGCGATTCCATACCTCCAACTCGCGTCACCGTAGCCCGTAGCGACCGCAAGAAATACCAGAAAGCTATGCCGATGAGAGCGACCCAGCCCTCGCCTTCGCCCGTCGCAAACGCATATGTATCGCCGGATGAGATAACTAGGAGCGGCACGAGGAGCCACCACATCTTCGTCGCGGAGATGATTCCGCTGTACGCGTCGGTAGCGGGATCGAGCTTCGGGGCAGCCGCGTCTGCATCGGTGTTGTCCGAGGACTCGTCGGCGTCAGGCCTGCTGTCTTGCACCGTCAGTGCGTATACCTTGCCGCCGACCTTGATGGAGGGGGTGTACGCATAGGCGGCCACCGCCATTACACCCAAAAAGAACAAGGCCATCGCCTGGTTGAGTTCTCGCAGCCCGTTTACTAAAGGGTGTCAGGTGGTGCCCTGGCCGTGGCTGACAATGGATGGCAAGCACTTTCAGAATGGAGACACTTGTGCTGGTCGATCCAGAGATCTTGCGGGCATTCGCCGGACAGGTCGACTCCGTAAGCGCGGCCATTACCGCTGCTGACGTCGGCAAGAAAGTATCGCCTGCGGGGCAGGCGGTGCGCGGCGCCGGTGACACGTTCGAAGTCACCGATGACGCACTGGCCGGCAGTTTCGATGGGTTGTTCTGACCGATGCTGCCGTCGCGCTCAACACTGCAGGGCTGGAATCCAGAGTCGCTCGCGACGTCGGCCGCGACGGTCACCTCGAGTGCCCACTCGGTTGCCGAGGCAGTGCGTGGTATCGACGACGCATGTCAGCGCATGCCCGAGACCCGGGCATGGTCAGGGATCTCGCACGAAGCCGCCGAGGCGATGTTCGGCCGCGCCGACCGCGACGCGTCTCGGGTTTCCGAATACGCCAACGGTGTTGCATCGGCCCTGACTACCGGGAGCGAAGCCATCGGATCAGCCCGCACCGCCCTGCTCAACAAGGCCGATCAGGTGGACCAGGGTCCATTGAACGTGACCGACCAGTGGGTAGTGCTGGTCGACCCGGTGCGGATGTCGGCCGAGGAACTGGCCAAGCTGCAGGCGCTCGCAGTGGAGGAGCAGACCGCCGTCAACGGTCTGCTATCCGCCGTCGGTGACGCCGATGACGGCACCGCGAATGCGGTGGTCGCGGTCGGGAACAAGTTCGGTTTTGTGGAGTCCCGGCCGTCAGGTGACCCGTTCGCGATACCCGAGCCCGGACGTCCCGGTGACGAGGTCCCAAACCCACGAGAAGTGGTTGGCATGATGGGCCAGGAAGCGATCCGCAACGGTGACGAGGCCGTCGCGGTTCGTGAAGTCATCGAGGGCGAGAATGGCTACGGGGAGGAGACGACGACCGTCATCATGCAGGATGGCAGCAAGCAGGTCGTCACCCGGCGCGACCCGTTCGAGTGGCCGAGTAAGCAGAGTTTCTACACCGTCGAACACTTCGACACGGGCGGAAATCTGATCTCGGAAACCAGCTCCTGGCACGACATGGGCAACGACTGCGACTACACCTCCATCAGCTGGCCGGACGGGTCGAACCTGACGATGTCGATGGATCCGACGGGGTATCGCACGGCGGGATTCACCACCGCCGACGGACGGCACGAAGCGCTCCCTGTGGCGTTGATCGACCAGTTGTCGCTGGGCACGACATCGGGCATGACGGGCCTGGAGAAGCACCTAGCCCGTGGTGGCGTGCTGCCGATGGTCACCGCTGAATCGCTCGAAAATGTCGGCAAGGCAACAAAATTCGGTGGACCCGCACTTGGGTTCGCCACGACTGTGTTCGACATGGCAATGGCCGACAATTTCCATGAAACGTGCGTCGCGGCTGTCGCCGGAGCCAGCAGCGTCGGCGGAGGATGGGGTGCCGGCGAATTCGGTGCGTTCCTGGGAACATTCACCGGCCCCGCCGCACCGATCGCTGTTCCCGCATTCGCGGGTCTGTTCGCCCTCGGCGGTGGGTACGGGATGTCGAAGGTCGGTCAGTTCGTGGGAGATGTGGTGTGTCCCTACTGACGTTGCCGGAGCCCGACGGCTGGCGCGACAGCCGCAGAATCCTGACATGGCTGACAGTTGGGACGCTGATCGTCTTCCTTCCGGCCGTTGTTTGGGGTGTCGTCGTCCTGGTCCGTGCCCAGTACGTGACGACCATCGTCATGTGGGGTGTCGCCGCTTGGCCGATCGCAACGATGGTGTCGCTCTGGCTTGTGGCGCTTGGCCGAACAAGTTTGTCGGCTCAGCATGATTCGACAGGGACGACGTTGCTGCCCGATCGCACGTACACCGCCTTGTTCTACGCCGGATGTATCGGTCTGATCGTCGCCGGATCGATGTTCGTCGTCAACGCACCGCGGGGCGAGTTGGCACTGCCGATGTCTCGAGGCTGGCAGATCTTCTCGCCGTTCTTGATGGGGGTCGTCGTCGTCCTGGCGGTGATAGGCGTGGTCAATGCTCGACGACGCGGAGGGGTCGGGCGTCTGGCGCTGACCAGAAACGGTGTCGAAGTCGCCAACATCGTGTCGACCAAGTCAGTCGCTTGGGATGATATCGCCGACATCAAGGACAGTGCCGAGTCGAGGAGGACTCGGAAGGCAATCGTCTTGGTCCTTCACGACGGCACCGAGGAAGTCATCGACAGCGCCGACATGTATGTCCCGCGGGGAAGCGGACTCTATTGGATGACGCGGCAGTACTGGCGCAATCCGGATCAGCGGCCGGAACTCGCCGATGGACGAGCGGTGGAACGCTTGTCCCGCGGGCGGTTTGACTGCCGATAACGCAACCCCACGCCCGTCGCGTCCCGTCGACCACCTAGAACAACGACAGCTGCCGCGTGTTCTCGTCGCCGAATTTCGTAGGCACCGGCCGCTGGCGCACCTGCACCGGCCACCAGAACCACCGCCCCAACAGCGCGGCGATCGACGGCGTCATGAACGACCGCACGATCAGCGTGTCGAACAACAGGCCCAAAGCGATCGTCGTGCCGATCTGACCGAGCACGATCAGATCGCTGACCACGAACGACGCCATGGTGAACGCGAACACCAACCCCGCCGCGGTCACCACCGAGCCGCTGCCCGCCATGGACCGGATGATGCCGGTGTTGATGCCGGCATGGATCTCTTCCTTGAACCGGGACACCAGCAGCAAGTTGTAGTCCGATCCCACGGCTAGCAGCAGGATCACCGCCAAAGGCATGATCACCCAATACAACTCGATGCCCAACAGGTGCTGCCACACCAACACCGACAGGCCGATCGACGCCCCCAACGACAACGCCACCGTGCCCACGATGACCAACGCCGCGACAATGCTCCGCGTAATGAACATCATGATCAGCAGAATCAGGCTCAGCGCCGCGATCCCAGCGATGATCAGGTCGTAGTGCGCCATCTCCGCGATGTCCTTGTAGGTGGACGCGGTACCGCCGATGTAGATCTTCGACCCGGCCAGCGGGGTGCCCTTGATCGCCTCCTGCGCCGCATGCCTCATCGCGTCGATGTGCGAAATGCCTTCGGGCGTAGCCGGATCCACGTCGTGCGTGATGATCATCCGCGCGGCCTTGCCGTCCGGCGAGAGGAACAGCTTCAGTCCGCGTAGGAACTCGGAGTTGGTGAACGCCTCGGGCGGCAAGTAAAAGGAGTCGTCGGTGTCCGAGGCGTTGTACGCCTCGCCCATCTTGGTCGCGTTCTCCAGCGCCGAGGCCGTCTGGTCGTAGATGCCCGCCGTGGTGGAGTGGTTGGTCATCGTCAGATCGCGATTGGTCTCTTGATTTGCGATCTGCGGCGGGATCAGCGCGAGCAGCTTGGGCTGCAGCTCATCGAGTTTGGCGATGCTCCCCGAGACGTTGGCCAACTGGTCGGTCAACTGGTTGATGCCGTCGAGCGCATCGAAGAGGGATCGGATCGCGAAACAGATCGGGATGTTGAAACAGTGTGGCTCCCAATAGAAGTAGTTCCGCAGCGGCCGGAAGAAGTCGTCGAAGTTAGCGATCTTGTCGCGCAGGTCCTGCGCCGTGGCGACCGTCGCCTGAAACGCCTGGCTCTGCTCGTGCGTGATGTCGCTGGACTGCTGCTGCAGCGCATACTGCTGGCGCAACACGTCGATCGAGTCGTTGATGACACCCACCTGCTTGAGCAGATCGCCGGCGCGGTCCTGCTGGAAGGGCAGGTTGTTGATCTGCGCCGCACTGTTCGCGCTGATCTGGAACGGAATCGAGGTGTTGTCCAGCGGTGTGCCCAGCGGCCGGGTGATCGACTGAACCTGGGCGATGCCGTCGGTGTGGAAGACGGCCTTGGCCACCCGCTCCAACAGGATCATGTCGGTGGGATTGCGCAGATCGTGGTCGGCTTCGACCATCAGCAGTTCGGGATTCAGCCGCGCCTTCGAGAAATGGCGCTCCGCAGCGGCATAACCGACATTGGACGGGGCATCGTCCGGCATGTACGGGCCGACGTCGTAACTCACCTTGTAGCCCGCCAGCGAGGCCAATCCGACGAACGCGAGCGCCAGCGTCGCGATCAGGATCGGTCCTGGCCACCGCACGATCGCCGTCCCGATCCGCCGCCATCCCCGCTTGGCGGTCTTGCGCTTAGGCTCCAGCAGGCCGAACTTGCTGCCCACCACCAGCACCGCCGGCGCCAGGGTCAGTGAAGCAGCCAGCGCGATGAGCACCCCGATCGCCGCCGGGATTCCGAGGCTCTGGAAGTACGGCATGCGGGTGAAGTACAGGCAGAACACCGCGCCGGCGATGGTCAGCCCCGAACCCAGGATCACATGCGCGGTCCCGCGGTACATGTCGTAGAAGGCGGCCTCGTGGTCCATGCCCTCGTTGCGTTTCTCGTGATAGCGGCCGAGCAAGAAGATGACGTAATCGGTTCCGGCCGCAATCACCAACAACGTGAGGATGTTGGTCGAATACGTCGAAAGGCCAATGACCCCGGCGTTCGCCAGGAACGAGACGATCCCGCGGGCGGCCGCCATCTCGACGAGCACCGTGATGAGCGCCAGGATCATGGTGACCGGCGAGCGGTAGACGAGGAGCAACATGAGCGCGATCACCACGATGGTCGACACGGTGGTTAGCAGGGTGCCTTCGTTGCCCACCTCGAACTGATCGGCGATCTGCGCGGCCGAGCCGGCGACATAGGCGTGGATGCCCGGCGGTGCCGGCGTCTTTTCAATGATGTCGCGCAGCGCGTCGACCGACTCCAGCGACAACGCCTCGCCCTGATTGCCGGAGAGGAACACCTGGACGTAGGCGGCCTTACCGTCGGGACTCTGCGAGCCCGCGGCGGTCAGCGGATCGCCCCAGAAGTCCTGCACGTGCTGGACGTGCTTGGTGTCCTCCTCGAACCGCTTGACCAGCTCGTCGTAGTAGGTGTGTGCCTCGGCGCCAAGGGGCTGATCGCCCTCGAGCACCACCATCGCGGCACTGTCGGAGTCGAACTCACCGAACACCTCGCCGATGCGCTGAAACGCCTGCAGCGAAGGCGAATCGGGGGAGCTCAACGCCACGTTGTGTTCTTCGCCGACCACCTCGAGCTGCGGCACCAGCACGTTCGACAGGGCGGCGACGGCTACCCAGAACAACACGATCGGCACGCAGAGTCGACGAATCCACTTGGCGACCCGGTCGGTCATCGTTGGGCGCTCGGTGATGTAGTGGCTCATCCGGACTTGTCCAGGCAGTAGGCGAAGGCGTTCAACGCATTAACCGTTCTTTCGTCCTTGATGACGTCGTCGATTTTGATCCGGCAGCCGAGGGAGTCGCTGTCGCCTTGGGCAGAGACGTTGACGAAGACGGTCGGCTGGGTGGTGGTCTCGTCGTAGGTCCACGGCAGTGCCACGTTGTCGGCTCGCTGCGGCTGGGCGTTCACGTCCAGGTAGGTGATCGTCGCGACCGTGCCCGGGGGGCCGAAGACCTCCATGACGACGTGCTTCGGGTTAAACGGAACGATTTCGTTCGCGGCGTTGCTGGGAGTGGACACCACGTCACGCGAGCCGAAGATGCCGTTCAGGCGGTACACGGCGAATCCAGCAACCGCGATGACGAGCACAGCCACCAGAAGCATCCATTGCCGCAACAATCGGCTTCCGATCGAAACCCGCTGCATCCGTGGCCCTTTCGAAGCGCGGTGACTCGTTGACGGACGGTACGGCACCTATTAAACAGATGTCAATCAGATTGACAGTACGGTACGGGACCGGACACTACAACCCTTTCCTCCCGGCGTTGTGGCGGGTGAGGCTGGGGATCAAGACGTTGTCGACGAGGTCCTGGACGGTGCGGCGACACGGTTCCCGGCCGGCCAGTACCGAGCGAAAGATGAGGTAACCCGGCAACACGTCCCAGAGATCCTCGGTGATGGCGGAGGCTTGGATCTCGCCGCGGTCCACGGCCCGCGCGAGGATGTGCGCCATGAGCGCTTTGTGCTGGTCGAGGAATTGTTCCTGCACGATGGCGCTGAGCTTGTCGCTTCGGGACACCTCGACCAGCACCGCCCGGATGGTGCTGCCATGGGCGCTGACGTGAGCGCAGATCGACTCCCCGAGGGTGAGCAGATCGCCGCGTAGCGTGCCGGTGTCGGGGTCGACCGCATCCTGACGGGTGCCTTCGCTGAATGCGGCCAGCACCAGTTCGGCCTTCGTCGGCCATCGTCGATAGAGCGTGGCCTTGCTGGCGCGCGCGGTCGTGGCCACCGCGTCGAGGGTCAACCGGTCGTAGCCGTGTTCCTGGAGTAGCTCCAGCGTGACCGCGAGCAACTCGGCCTCCCGCGGCGACAGCGGGTCTGCGTCGACATCGGGACTTCGGACCACGCGGGTCATTGTGATGCACGTTTTGGTAAACCGCGCCGGTGTCGCGATTATTCATTGCGACACCGTCGCGCCAGGCCTGACCGTCAGGACTACGCGGCCGAGCCGTCAGCGCGGGTGGACTTCAAGCTCTCGACCGCGAAAGCGATCGCAGTTGTCGCAAGATCGCTGGGTACCGCGAGGTCGAGGCCGGTCAACGACCCGAAGACGCTGAGGCGTTTGCGAACGGTGTTGCGATGTCTAAAGGTTCGTGCAGCGATGTCTGCGATGGTGCCACCGTGCGCGACGAGGTCACCGACCGTTTCGAGTATTCCGTTTCGTTCGTGTCCGGTAAGGGTGTCCAGTGGCCGAAAGACCGCTGCGTGAAGCGCCTCGGAGAGTTCGGCATTGGCCGCAGTGACGGCGTGTAGCCAGTTGTCGCGCACACGCCGGACCCCGAGGTCGGACCGTCCGCCGACGACCATCCGGGCCAGTCGAATGGCCCGTGGCACGGCGGTCATGCCCTCGGCGTCGATGACCGAACACGCGTGTTCCTTCAACGGCGCGAAGTCGGCGGTGACGTCAACTTGTCGACCGATTACGTGAACGATGCCGCGGAGCTCTTGTGCAAACCAGTTGAAGTAGAAGGCGTTTCCGCTGGCCTCCAGGCCAGCTGCGCATTCAGCAAGCAACTCGGGTCGGGGAATTGGGAACGCTCCGACAAGGCATACGTAATGACCGGTGGCAGGTAGTCCGAGCATGCGCGCGGCGTTGTCGACAGTGAGCGGGTTGTGGTCACCATCGAGCAGCAGCTGTTCGAAGGCCGCCGAGCGGATCTCTTCCCGGCTGCCCTGCGCGACTTGGTAACCCCGGACGACTTCCTCGGTGCTGGCTTCGATCGACTCCCAGACCATCAACGACGAACGCTCGAGGAAGTCGGCACGGGTGTCGACGCCGAGCTCACGCCCTTCGGCGATCAAGGCCTCCCAAAGTGTCTTGAGGTCGATGCGAAAGGCGTGCAAGACGCTCGAGAGCGGAACGTTCTGGTGCGCTCTGATGTGTCCGACGTCGAGCGCCGCGGTTTCGACCGATTCGGGGATGTCGTCGCCGATGAGGCGTGCCAACGCAAGACGCATCGTGCGGTCCATCTGAAAGCTCAAGTCGTCTCGGCTGACGAGCCCAGTGGAGTACACCGGTTCGTCGTGGATGGTCTGTTCCACGGCGCTGTCGATGATCTGCGGGAGTCGGATATTTAGAAGGCGACGCGCTGCCGCCCGGATCAACATGGTCGTCTGGTCCGCTTCGCTCATCACGTCGCTCCTCTCGATATGAGACGCGCTTCTCACATGGGGGCAATCCGTCCGAAACAACCGGTGCTCGGATTCACCCGAAATGTGCATAGTGCACTCGATACTGCCAGATTACGCGCCATCACGGGCATTGACGTGGGCATTCTGCCGCCCTTCAATGTGTGGTACGCCACTTCGCGTCGCACCGCGCGACATGGATCCGGGAAGGAGAGCGATGCCCAGGCCACCGGTCGAGTCCGCCGGCACGAAGGTGCTCGCCGAGACGGTCGTTAGCGCTCGACTTGCTGACGGCTACGGGCTGGTGCCCGCCGACATGAAGTTTCTGGGCGGCGAACTTGATCGCAACTACCGGGTCTGCGTCGACGACGGGCGGACCTTCCTTGCCAAGCTGCGGACGAAAGCCGACCCCCACGGTCGCCTGCGGTGGCAGAAGGAAATCCTGCTGCACCTCGCCGATCGACACCTCGACGTCGCGGTACCCACGCTCGTGCCCACGATCGAAGGCGACTTGGACGTTGCCCTCGACGTCGGCGATGAGCGGTGGCTGCTCACCGTGCTCAACTGGGTACCCGGAACCGATATGGTCCGTGTCGCCCATCATTCCGACGGGTTGCTCACCGACATCGGCGTCACCGCAGCGCGGGTGACCATCGCACTAGCCGGGTTTCGCTCCGATACCCTTCATGACACCCACCACTGGGACGTGACGCGCTCCGCTGAGGTCATTGACGAGTGCTTGGCGCTGGATCCGTCGCTTGCCGATAATCCCGACGTGCACAAAGCTCTCGGATGGTTCAGGGATGTCGAACCGCGTTTGGACTCGCTGCCAAAAGCCATGGTGCACAACGATCTCAACGACAACAACGTCTTGATCGATGACGTCAATGGGGTTCAAAAGGTCGCGGGCATACTGGATTTCAACGACGCCCTCTACACCGTGCGGGTGGCCGAACCGGCCATCGCCGGTGCCTACGCGATGCTCCGCAAGGACGATCCCTTGTGTGCGATGGGGCTGATCGTCAGCGGCTACCACGCCGTCACCCCATTGACAGACGACGAACTGGCGGTGGCCTATCCGCTGGCGGCGGCACGGCTGTGCGTGCAGGCGCTGACGTGGGTGGTCCGCGCACAGACCACTCCGACCGAATACGGCGCAATGCGGATGCGCCACACCCTGCCTGCCCTGCACCGCGTGCTGCAGGTCGACCCTCAATCGGCGGCTGCACACTTACGCGAAGCGTGCCGCCAGCGTCCCGCCCGAAAGAACGGATCCTGAGGCAGGTTATGGCGCATATCGAAATACTCAATGTCAGTAAGAGATTCGGGGCGACCGCCGCGTTGTCGAACGTCTCGATGTCCGTCGAAGCCGGAAAGGTGCACGGGCTGCTCGGAGAGAACGGTGCGGGCAAGTCAACCTTGATGAAGGTGCTGTCCGGCGTCGTCAGCCCCGACACCGGAGAGGTCAAGATCGACGGCAACCGCTTGCGCCTGGGATCACCACGGGACTCCCGCGACATCGGGCTGGCGATGGCTTACCAAGAGCTCAGCGCCCCGCCGAACATCACGGTAGCGACCAAGCTCTGCCTACCGAAGTTGCCGACCCGCTTCGGGTTCGCGGTGTCACAGCGCGAGCTCACCGAGAAGGCTCGGGCCCGACTGCGCGAATGGGAGGCCGACCATCTCGATCCTCATGCGGTGATCAGCGAACTCAGCCTTGCGGCCCGCCAAGAAGTGGAAATCGTTGCAGCCCTGGCTAGTTCGCCGAAGCTGCTGGTCCTTGACGAACCGACGGCAGCGCTCTCCGATCCGAACTGGCTGTTCCGCCAGCTGAAGCGAGTCACCGCGAGTGGCGCCTCGGTCATCTACATCAGCCACAAGCTGAACGAGATCAACGCCATCTGCGACACCGGCACGGTCCTGCGCAACGGTAAAGCCGTTGCCGGCTTCACCCGCGGTGAGCTGTCCGAGGACGAGCTCGTCGAGCTGATGATCGGCCGCTCGTTCAACCACGCGTTTCCCGCTAAACCCGACCAGAACGGCATCGGCGAAGTGGTTCTGGACGTCCGCGAGCTGATGGCGGGCACCAAGCTGAGCGGCGTGTCGGTACAGGTGCGGGCCGGTGAGATCGTCGGAGTGGCCGGCCTCGAAGGCCAGGGCCAACGGGAGCTCTTCTACGCCTTGGCAGGCGAGCTGCGCCCGCACGGGGGCACGGTGACCGTTGTGCCGAAGCCGGGAACCGTCGACTTCTCGCTGGTCCCCGAGGAGCGCAAGAGCGAAGCGTTGTTCCTGCAGATGCGGTCCGACTTCAACCTGACACTTCCGCTGACATCGCGGTTCTCCCGGGCGTCGGTGGTGTCACGACGACGCGAGCGCGAGCTCAGCGAAGGAATCGCCGCCGAGGTCAACCTCGCGCCGAAGATGCTCAAGCAGCGCATCGCCGACCTGTCCGGAGGTAACCAGCAGAAGGTGGTCTTCGGCCGCGCGGTTGCTCAATCACCCCGGTGCCTGCTGCTGTTCGATCCGACCCGCGGGGTGGACGCCGCGACAAAACTCGAAATCTACAAGATGACAAGGGAGTTCGCGGCCAAGGGGCATGCCGTGCTCGTCTACTCCACCGAGATCCCCGAACTCGTCGGCCTATGTGATCGTGTCTGTTCGCTGTACGGCGGGCGGATCGTCGCCGAGCACACCGCAGAGGATCTCAGCGAGAGCTCGGTGATGCGCAGTGTGCTCGGCCGCAACGCGGAGGTTGTCCGATGAGCTTTACCGAGTCCTTGACGCGCCGCAGCGTCGGCACCAACCGGGAAACGCGCATCGCACTGATCGTGTTCGTGATCTGCTACGGGGCGGTACTTTTCGTCACGCCGTTCGAACGGAACAGCTACGCTTTCAACAACTTCGTGGTGTTGATGACTCCACTGGCGATCGCAGCCGTCGGTACGACGCTGGTACTCATCACGGGCGGATTCGATCTGTCAGTGGCCGGCACGATCAGTCTGTCGAACGTCGTCGCCGCTACGACAATGGCCGAGCATCCGGGCGCGATCCCGTTGATCGTGCTGGGCGTCATCGCAGTTGGACTGCTCATCGGTCTGATCAACGGACTGCTCGTTGTGCGCGCCGGTCTGCAGTCGCTGGCGGTGACCCTCGGAACGTTCATCATCCTGACCGGTATCGCCCTAGTTGTTCTGCCCGCACCGGGCGGCGAGGTTCCCGAATACTTCGCGTTGGCGTTGACCGACCCCATTGGCCTGGTGCCGGTCGCCTTGATCGTGCTCCTGCTGCTCGCCGGGGCATGCTGGGCCTTCAGCACATCGCCAATCGGAGTGGCAGCGTACGCAGTCGGCGCCGACCGCCAGGCAGCGCTGATGTCGGGCGTGCGCGTCGGCATGGTGGAGGTCGTCTGCTACACGCTTGCCGGCGGACTCTATGCGGCGGCGGGTCTGTACCTGACCGCCATCACCGCTTCGGGAGATCCGAACGCCGGGCGGCCGTTCCTGCTGACCTGCTTTGCGGCGATGGCGCTCGGTCTGGTCGGCTTCCGAGGCGGATCGGGCAGCGCGGTAGCCGTCATCTTGGGGGCCGGCAGCCTCGTCGCACTGCCCAAGCTGCTCTTCGCGGCGGGCATCGAAGACTTCTGGTCAGGGGCACTGCAAGGCAGCGTCATTCTCATTGCACTCGCAATACCGGTGATCGCCATCCGGGTTGCAGCATCGAGGCGACCACGCACCGACTTCCAGGAAGGGGTGGCACGATGACATCTGGAATCTCCGACCCGACGGTAGACGCACCCGTGCGCACCGAAACGCAGTCCACACCGGCGAGGCCGCGCCGCGACTTGTTGCGCAACCAGGCACTCGTCGTCTGGGTCCTGCTCCTGCTGTGTGTTCCGTTGTCCCGGTTGGCGAGTGAGAGCTTTCCGTCGGTCTCCCTCGTCGTCAACGTCTTGATCCTTGGCCTCTTCCTCGCGGTGATCGCCTTCGGTCAGGGATTGGTCGTGCTGACCGGCGGCATCGATCTGTCGGTGGCATCCTCGGTCGCGCTGGGTGCCTTTCTCACGGGATCCTTGTGGGCCGCAGGAGTTCCCGCCGTAATCGCGGTGATCCTTTCCGTGGTGGCATGTACCGCCGTCGGCGCCATCAACGGCCTGATCATCAGCCGTTTCGGATTCCCCGCGTTCATCGTCACCCTCGCCGTCGGTACGATCCTCGCCTCGGTCCTACTGGGCGTAGCACGCGGTGCGCCGGCGCAGCGTTCACCCGAGGGGTTGGCCGCGCTGTTCCGGCAGGAGACCACTGTCCTCGGGATTCCCGTCGCGATCTGGCTATTCCTGGTGATGGCGGCGGTGGGCCTTTTCGTCCAGCAAAAAACGACTTTGGGCCTGCGCGCCTATGCGTTGGGCAACAGCGTCGCCGCAGCCAGAAACGCCCGGGTCGACGTCGCACGCGTGACGGTCGCGGTGTACGGGGTGGCCGGTGCCGCATACGGACTCGCAGGAGTGATGCTGCTCGGCTACTCATCCGGCGCTGACCTGAATGTCGGCGAACCGTGGCTGCTTCCCAGCATCGCCGCCGTCGTGGTCGGCGGCGCGGCGATCCGCGGTGGGTCAGGCAGCTACAGCGGCACGCTCGCTGGCGCGTTGCTGCTGACGTTGCTGGGCATCGACATCAGCGCCACCGGCCTGACCGAGGGTTACAAGCAGATCGTCTACGGCGTCGTGATCCTCATCGCCCTGCTGGGATCCCGCCTCGTGGGAAGGCGAAGCTGACATGAACAGGCACCTGGCGAGACTGCGAACCGTAGCGATGCGTGCCGTCGCCGTGCTTGCGGTGGGCGCGTTCGCCCTGAGTGCGTGCGCGGACCCGGACGCGGGCAGGGACAAGATCTTCCTCGATCTCAGCTACAGCGGCAACAACTGGCAGGACGAAGCCGCCAATTTGGCTCTCGCCGTGGCGAACTCCCCGCAGTACGCCGGACAGTACGTGGTCAGAAAGCAGATCTCGGGTACCGATATTCAGAAGCAGATATCCGACCTTCAATCGATGATTGCGGCCAACGCCAAACTGGTTGTGCTCTATCCGCTTTCACCCACCGCGCTGAACCCGACGATCCGGCAGGGCTGCGAACGCGGAGTCACCTTCATCGCCTATGACTCCACGGTGCGTGAACCCTGCGCCTACAACGTCGCGTTCATCACCGGCGCACGAGTCGATAATCCGCGCGACGCCTTCTTCGGAGCACAGACCGCCGAAGCACTCGCGCAGATGCTCGGCGGCAAGGGCAAGATCTTCATGAACCGGGGAGTCCCCGGAACGGCGACCGATCAGGTCCACTACGACACAGCCAAGGCGGTGTTCGACCGCTATCCCGGAATAATGGTGGTCGCCGAGTACTACGGCAAATGGGATTCGGCCGTCAGCCAGCAGGAGACCGCGAAGGCGCTCGCGGCACACCCCGATGTCAACGGGATCTGGTCCCAGGACGGAGAAGTCGGGGTCGTCAAGGCGCTCCAGGCGGCAGGCAAGAAGATCCCGGTGACGGGGGAGAACGGCAACTACTTCCGCAAGATGCTCAGCCAAGGATGGCCAGGAATCTCCTCGGGGTCGCCCCCGGCGCAAGCAGGTGTCGCGATGCGCATCGGACTGCGGATCCTTGAGCAAGGCCCCGACTCGGTGCCGCACAACATCGAAATGCCGTTGCCCTGGGTCACCACGCAGACGGCGAAGCCCTGTCCCGGAAACGAATTCGTGGATGGGTGCAACTTCTTCCCGAAAGAATCCGACACCTTTGTCACGGAAATCTTTCAGCAGGACCTGCTCCCGCAGAGCTCACTGGACGCCGCCAAAACCGGCCAGCCGATGGAGGGCCTGCAACCTCTCGGCGACGTAACTGCTTTTGCGCAACCCGAATGGCGCAGGGTCTACACCCGGGGCCACTGCGATGACGGTTGGCGCCAGGA
The DNA here is from genome assembly GCA_963711755.1 of uncultured Actinomycetota bacterium. Classification (GTDB taxonomy): domain Bacteria; phylum Actinomycetota; class Actinomycetes; order Mycobacteriales; family Mycobacteriaceae; genus Mycobacterium. The sequence goes on along the minus strand of CAVQFK010000017.1, from coordinate 100,741 downwards.
CGACGTCACAGACGTTCAGAACCCGTCCGGGCTGCCCGGGTGCGTCGAGGATCGACAGTGACCACACCAGAAATGAGCAGAGAGGACACCAGGTGACCAATCGAATCGACATCAACGCGGACATCGCCGAGAGCTTCGGCAGGTGGAACCTGGGCGAGGACGGTGAACTGGTCAAGCTCGTCACGACGGTTAACGTCGCATGTGGTTGGCATGCAGGTGATCCGGCGACGATGCACAAATCGGTGGAGATGGCCGCAGAGGCAGGGGTGAACATCGGCGCTCATCCCGGATTCCCCGATCTGCTGGGCTTCGGTCGGCGACCGATCGTCATCGACGACACCGACGCAGTCGATTACGTGCTGTACCAGGTTGGCGCGCTGATGGGTATCGCCAGCCGGTTCGGCATCGAACTCAGCCACGTCAAACCGCACGGTTCGTTCTACGGTTCGATCGTCACGAACGCGCAGCGGGCCGTGGCGATCGGGGAGGCCCTGCAAGGCCTGCAAAAAGGAATCCCGATGCTGCTCGCCCCGGGGCCCGGCACTGATGCCCTGCGCGCCGCAGGATTGCCGGTCATCGCCGACAACGCGGCGGACCTCGACTTCGACGAGGACGGACGAAACATCATCGAGCCGCGACCGCAGCCGCGTGATCCCGAACTCGTGGCCCAACAGGCACTTCGGATGGCCCGCGGCACCGTGTTGACGGTATCCGGGCGTGAGATCCCGATGCCGGTGCAGACCGTATGTGTGCACGGCGACCGGCCGAACGCCGTCGCCGTCGCGACCGAGATGCGGCGGGTCCTCGCCGACAACGACGTAATGGTCCGCTCGGTGTTCGAGGATGACCAGTGATCGAGCTGCCCGACGGATCCCGGTTGAGCTTCGGTGGCGAGGAATTCGTCTTCGTTGAGCTGACCGAGTACATGTCGTTGTCGGGGGCGTTGAGAATCCAGGCGATTACGGACGCTCTTACCGAACTCGACATCGATGGCGTCGTCGACATCTGCCCGTCGAACGCGAGCTACATGCTGCGCGTTGATCCCGCCCGTTGCGATCCGCGGACACTGTACGAGCCGATCCTCGAACAGCATCGTCGCTTCGTAGACACCACTGACGTTGTGCTGGACACGGAGATCCTCGAGGTCCCCGTCTTCTACAACGACCCGTGGAGCACCGAAACCGCGATGAGGTTCCGGGACCGGCATCAGTCCAGCACCGAGACCGACCTCGAATACATCAGCAGAATAAACGATTTCAGCTCGATCGAAGACTTCATTTCTGCACACTCGGGCAATCCGTTCATCGTGACCTTCATGTGCTTCGTACCCGGCAACGCCGAATCCATGCAGCTGGTGCCCGACGACATGCAGCTGGAAGCACCCAAATATGTGCGCCCCCGGACCGACACCCCCGAACGGGCGCTCGGCCATGGCGGCGCGTTCGCGACGATCTACCCCGCTCGCGGTGCGGGTGGCTATCAACTCGTCGGCCGGGCCGCCACCCCGGTTTTCGATCTCGCGCAGACACTTCCCGATTTCGCCGACGATCCCGTGCTGGCGAAAGCGGGAATGATCGTCAAGTACCGCCCCATCGATCGAGACGAATACGACGCAACACGTAAGGACGTGGAGAGCTGCACCTACCGTTATCGGCGGGTTCCGGTCGAGTTCGGCCTTGCGGCGTTCTTCGACGATCCGTTGACCTACAACAAATCCCTACTTAGCGAGCTCAGCCATGCTTGACGTCGTCGAACCAGGAGTGCAGACACTGGTGCAGGATCAGGGTCGCAACGGCTACTTCGCCATTGGTCTTCCGCCGTCGGGTCCGATGGACTTTCTCTCCCATCACGTCGCCAACGCGCTCGTCGGGAACGACCCGGCGGCCGCGACCCTCGAATCCGTATTTGTCGGTCCGACACTGCATTTCCGCCGCGACACCGTTGTTGCGGTCACCGGCGCCGAGGTCGGCTTGCGGCTCGACGGGGTACTGATGCCCACATGGACCACACTGCCGGTGCGCGCCGGACAGGTCCTGACCGTCGGGCCTGCGCTGAAAGGCCTACGCAGCTATATAGCCGTGCGCGGGGGAATCGGAACACCGGCGGTCATGGGCAGCCGCTCGACGTATCTGCAGTCAGGGATCGGCGGTGTCGACGGGCGTGAACTCCGCACCGGCGATGTGTTGCCGTGCGCAGATCAGTTCGGACCCCTTCCGCGTCTCGGCTACGTCGTCGAGGAGTCGTTGCGCCCGTCGATGAACACCCATCAAGAGATCCGGATTGTGTTGGGACTGTGCAGCTACCGGTTCACCGATGTCAGCGTCGAGAAGATGCTGTCGTCGGAGTTCACCGTCGGCACCGAAGCCAACCGAGTCGGGTATCGGCTGAGTGGACCGCCGTTGGAGTTCATCGATCGAGAGGCACCTTTCGGCGCAGGCGCCGATCCCAGCAATGTCGTAGATCTCGGCTATCCCGTGGGCTCCATTCAGGTCCCCGGCGGTCAAGAGTTGATCTGCCTACTCCGAGATGGTGTGACCGGTGGTGGCTACGCGACGATCGGGACCGTCATCGGGGTGGACATCGACACGCTGGCGCAGTTGCAGGCACCTAACACCGTCCGTCTGGTGGAAGTCGACATCGATCAGGCCGTGGCGGCCCGCCGGGCGCGGGACTCGGCGGTGGCCGGAATCTTTCGGTCGGCAATGGCTAGTTGACCTGCTCAGACTCGAAAAACAAGGAGTAACAGTGGCTTCGAAGACCCTGCACATGGCGAATGCCTTCGACGGGACCGAGTTCGACCAGCTCGATCCTGAGGCGCAAGCACTCATCCGCCGACGAGAAGCCGTGCTCGCTCCCAGCTACCGGCTGTTCTATCGGCACCCCGTCGTCGCGGTGCGCGGGTCGGGTGTGTGGTTGTACGACGCCGATGGCAATCAGTACCTCGACGCCTACAACAATGTCCCTGCCGTCGGGCACAGCAACCCGCATGTGCAGCGTCTGGTCAACGAGCAACTCGGCATCCTCAACACCCACACCCGCTACCTCACCGAGCCTGTGATTGCCTACTCGGAAAGGCTTCTCGGGCTTTTCCCGCCCGACCTGACCAAAGTCGTCTACACGTGCACAGGTAGTGAGGCGGTCGACCTGGCCCTGCGCATCGCCCGCTACGAAACCGGCGCCGAGGGCATCATCTGCACGTCGCACGCCTACCACGGCACGACGGCGGCCGCGGCAGCCGTCTCACCGAGTCTCGGGCCCAACAACCGGATCGGTTCCGACGTGGTACTCGTCGTTGCCCCCGACACTCAACGCGATGACCCCGCCACCCTGGCCGCCGAGTTTGCGAACCGGGTTCGTCGCGCGATTTCTGAACTACGCGACCGTGGTGTGGGATTCGCCGGCATGATTGTGGACTCCATCATGTCCAGCGATGGAGTGCAATTCGATCCGCCGGGTCTTCTGGAACCGGCAGCCCGCGCGGTACGGGAGGCCGGCGGGCTGTGGATCGCCGACGAAGTTCAGCCGGGGTTCGGCAGGCTCGGATCCTCGTGGTGGGGGTTCCAGCGGCACGGGTTGGTGCCCGACCTGGCCGTCATGGGAAAGCCGATGGGCAACGGCGTGCCGATCGGAGCCGTTGTGGGTCGCGACGAGGTGATGGCCAACTTCGGCCGGGACATTCGATATTTCAACACCTTTGGTGGCAACCCGGTCAGTATCGCCGCCGCCACCGCTGTCCTCGACGTGATCGAATCTGACCAGTTGCTCGATAGCGTCACTAGAACGAGTCAGGTGTTGATCGACGGTCTCGGAGAATTGGCGCAACGGCACAGCGGCATTGGCGGTGTCCGCGGATGTGGGCTCTTCACGGCGGTGGAGTTCGTCGACGCCGAGGACGGAACGACGCCCGATGCCGTAACAGCCACACAGGTCGTCAATGAGATGCGGGATCGCCGAATCCTCATCAGCGCCTCCGGGCCGCATGAGAATGTACTCAAAATCCGTCCGCCGCTGCCGTTCACCACCGATCATGCCGCACAGTTGCTCAGTGAGCTCGACGATGTGCTGGCAGGCCTGGCGCGCTGACGTCGCCACCTAGCTGATCATGCTGCTGCCGCGGATGATCAACTCCGGTTCGAGGACTACGGATTCGGGGGACCGGCCCGCGAGCACTTCGAGCAGCAGCCGCACGCCTTGCCGACCCATCTCATGCATCGGCGACCGGATCGTGGTGAGCGGAACAGCGCCACCCTCGGCGAGCGGAGTGTCGTTATACCCGACCAGCGCAACATCGTCGGGTACTCGAATACCCTTGTCGCGCAACACGCCGAACGCGCCGATAGCCGCGAAGTCGTTGGTGGCGAAAATGGCGTCGGGCACCGAACCGTGCGCCAGAATCTGTTCTGCCGCAGCCCGGCCGCCTGCCGGATCGAACCCGGTGTACACCACGCGTTCGGGCGGCACACGGATCCCGTTCTCCTCCAGCGCCGCGATGCAGCCATCTGTCCGGTTGCGTGCGGTCGACGCGAATTCCAGACCGGCCACCACGGCTACGTCGCGTCGCCCGGTGTCGGCCAGATGTTGTCCGACGAGCCGACCGCCCTCCACGTCGTCACAGGTTGCCGATGGATGGTCGCCCGCCGCGCGCGACACCAGCGCGAACTTGATGCCCTGCGCACGGACGTCGTCGAGAAAACGGTGATCGAGATGCGCGTCCCCGTAGATCAGCCCGTCGACGCGACGATCGATCATCATCTGCGTGCGCGCCCGCTGGTTCTCGTCGATGTCGAGCGAGTTGGTGACGAAGGTCGACAGTCCGGCCTCCGACGCGGCCTCCTCGATGCCTTCGTAGATCGTCGCCAGCACGAAATCCTGCAGCCGGGGCACCAGCACACCGATCAATCCCGACCGCCGAGTGCGCAGGCTCGAGGCCTGCGGGTTGGGGGAGTAGCCGTGCTCCTTCGCGAACGCACGGATGCGGGCAACGGTTTCGGGCGACCCCCACCGCAACGCCGCACCGCCGGACGTGGCCAGTACGCGGGACACCGTCGACGGGCTGACGCCCAGCTCGTCGGCGATCTTTCGCAGCGTCATCGGCCCCTGCTGTGACGCCATCAGCTAATTGTCCTCCTGATAGTGGCCATCACCTTACAAGACACTGTGCGCTACCCGTTGTTTTACACAAACGTTTGACAAAAGTTACACAAACGATTGCGTCAAACGTTTGTGTCGTGTTTCACTCGGGTGGTGCGCCATCCGAACCAGGCCTCGAAGGTCGACGGTCACAACGATCCCGGCTCGGTGTTGACTCGATGACCCGCATCGCGGTGATCGCGACTGGCGGCACCATCGCCTCCACCGCAACGGACGGCGGCGTCGTGGCGACACGGTCGGCCGCCAACCTGCTCGAGAGCGCCAACGTCACCGGTATCGAGGTGGAATCCCACGACCTCATGACGGTGGGTTCCTACCGCATGACATTGCGAAACATCCGCTCCATCAGCGACGCGGTCGCGTCTCTGCTGGCTCGCCGCAGCGATGCGATCGACGGCATCGTCATCACGCACGGGACCGACACGATGGAGGAAACGGCGATCCTGCTGGATCTGGTCCACGACGATCCGCGTCCGGTAGTGCTCACCGGCGCGCAACGGGCCAGCGACGCCCTGGACGCCGACGGCCCGCGCAATCTCGCCGACGCTGTGCTCGTGGCGGGATCGGCGGAGTCCCGCGGTCTCGGGGTGCTGATCGCCTTCGGCGGTCTGATCCTGCCCGCGCGGGGAACACGCAAAGTGCACACCTCGGCCCTCGCGGCATTCGGATCGGTGTCCGGCGGGAACGTCGGCGACGTTGTTGACGGCGTCGTGACGATCACCGCTATTCCCAAGCGTCCCAATCCGCTACCGCGGCCGGCCGACGACTTCGACCACACCCGGGTTGATCTGATCGAGATGTATCCCGGGGCCGACGACACGCTGATGAGAGCCGCGGTCGGAGCAGGTGCCCGCGGAATCGTGCTGGCCGGCACCGGCATCGGGAACGCCAACCCGCAAGTCGTTGACGCCGCACGAGAACTGCTAGCCCAGAACGTGGCCGTGGTGCTGTCGACGCGGGTTCCCGAGGGCCCGGTTGCCGGCATGTACGGCAGCGGTGGCGGTGCCGACCTCGTGGCGATCGGCATACCGCCGGCGTCCGGACTGCCGTGGACTCAACTTCGAATTCTTCTCGCGCTGTGGCTGTCTCAGCACGAAGTAGAGGCCGCACAAGTCAGATCGATGATCGAGATCTACGCAGATAACAAGGAGGAATGACTCATGGCCAAAGAGATCTTTGTCGCCTTCGGCATTGACGTCGACGCGGTGGGCGGGTGGCTGGGCTCCTACGGGGGTGAGAACTCACCCGGCGACATCTCGCGTGGCGTTTTCGCCGGCGAGGTCGGCGTGCCCCGGCTCAACACCCTTCTCGAGCGCTACAACCTGCCCGCCACCTGGTTCTGGCCGGGCCACTCGGTCGAGACCTTCCCGGAGCAGTTCGAAGCCGTCGTCAACTCCGGTCACGAGATCGGCGTTCACGGCTACAGCCACGAGAACCCGATCGCTATGACGCGCGAACAGGAATCCGAAATCCTGGACTACTGCATCGATCTCATCGAATCGCGCTCGGGAAAACGGCCAACCGGTTACGTGGCGCCGTGGTGGGAATTCAGCAAGGTCACCAACGAACTGCTCGTCGAACGCGGCATCAAGTACGACCACTCGCTGATGCATCGCGACTTCGAGCCGTACTACGTGCGCGTCGGTGACTCGTGGACGCCGATCGACTACGACAAGTCCGCTGCGGAATGGATGAAGCCCCTTGTGCGCGGCGAGGAAACCGACCTTGTCGAGATCCCGGCCAGCTGGTACCTCGACGACCTGCCGCCGATGATGTTCATCAAAGGCAGCCCGAACAGCCACGGCTTCGTCAGCCCGCGGCACCTGGAAGAAATCTGGCGCGACCAATTCGACTGGGTGTACCGCGAAAGCGACTATGCGGTCTTCACCTTCACCATCCACCCGGACGTGTCGGGCCGCCCGCAGGTCCTGCTCATGCTCGAACGTCTCATCGAGCACATCAACTCCCACGACGGCATCACCTGGGCCAACTTCGACACCATCGCGGACGACTTCAAGAAGCGGCGTCCCCGTTCCTGACCAAACACCAAGACAGAAGGATCGGCCAATGCCATCATCAAACGACCCCGTAGGTCTTGGGCTGCGGCGCGTCTCCGGTAGGGAGACTCGGCGTGCATCGGGAATCGCCTTCATCGCCTGGACCATCGCGGTATACGACTTCATCCTTTTCGGCACCCTGCTGCCACGCATCGCGGAGTCGTTCGGGTGGTCCACCAGTCACGCCCTTCTTGTGTCGACTCTGGTCAGCGTCGGCACGGCCGTCGTGGTGCTGTTGGTGGGCCCGATGGTGGACAGGCTGGGTCGGCGTCGCGGCATGATCATCACGGTCGGCGGTACCGCGGCGTCGTCGGCGGCCACGGCGGCCACAGTCGGCGCCGCATCGTTGATCGGCGTTCGATCGATCAGCGGCCTTGGCCTGGCCGAACAGTCGGTCAACGCCACCTACCTCAATGAGCTCTACGAGCTTACTGAGGACGAGACGATCAAGAAGCGTCGCGGGTTCGTCTACTCGATGGTGCAAACCGGTTGGCCCGCAGGGGCATTGCTCGCAGCGGGCTTCGTCGCGGTGATCACGTCGATCTTCGGCGAGGGCTCGTGGCGCGTCGCGTTTCTGCTGGCGACCATTCCCGCCGTACTGGTCGCGCTGCTGTGCCGCACCCTGAAGGAGAGTCCGCAATTCGAGGCACAGCAGGCTGTCCGCAAGCTGCGCCGCGACGGCAAGCACGACGAAGCCACTGCGCTGGCCGCGGCTACCGCGACCGTCGAGCAGACTGCGGCACCGTACAGGCGGATCTTCGCCGGCAAGCACCTGCGCAACACGGTGGTGCTGTCGCTGGCGTGGCTGCTCAACTGGTTTGGTATCCAGACCTTTTCGGTGCTCGGCACGACGGTGCTCGAGCAGGGTAAGGGAATCGACGCGTCGAGCACCCTCATCCTGGTCGTGCTGTCGAACGTGGTGGGCATCGCGGGCTACCTGGCGCACGGCTGGGCGGGTGACCGGTTCGGCCGGCGCAACACCATCGCCGTTGGCTGGTTGTTGGCCGGCGGGTTCTTCGCGGCGATGCTGCTCGGGCCGTCTAACCCGGCCTACGTTCTGGTCACGTACATGATGGGCCTGTTCTTCCTGCTAGGCCCCTACGCGGCGATCATGTTCTTCCAGGCTGAGTGCTTCGACACCGATTGCCGCGCAACGGGTAGCGCGTTCATCGGTGCGATGTCGCAGCCCGGCGCGATCATCTCGGGCTTCATCCTCACCGGTCTCACCGCTGCGTCCATCGGCTACTCGACCGCGGCGTTCTGGGTCGGAGCGATCGGCACCGTCGTCTCGGGTTTGGTCGTTCTCGGAGCCCATAAGGTGGCGCCTCCCACCATGTCGGAGGCACGGCAACAGGCCCAGACCATCACGGAGGTGCAGCCATGAGCGACCAGCCCGTTGCCATGATCACCGGCGCCGCATCGGGAATCGGCGCCGCGACCGCGGTGTGCCTCGCTGAGCGTGGCATTCGGGTGGGCATCGGCACCTATCCTGGCGATCCGCACGACCCGGAGACCACGTTGCGCGACGTGCACGACGCAGGAGGCGAAGGCAAGATCGTGGAGGTCGACGTGCGGTCGACTGAATCGGTCGATGCTTTCGCCGACAGTCTGATGTCCGCATGGCGCCGGATCGACATCGCGATCGCCAACGCTGGGATCCTGCGCGGATCGGCGTTCGACGACATCACCGATGAGCAGTGGCACGATCTACTCAATGTCGATCTGCATGGCGTAATGCGCACGGCCCGAGCCGGATTGCGTCACATGGGCGAGGGCGGATCGGTGACCGCAATCTCGTCGATCGCCGGCGGTGTCTACGGCTGGCAGGAGCACGCCCATTACGCCACCGCCAAGGCCGGTGTCCTCGGGCTCGTCCGCAGTCTCGCGGTCGAATACGGTCCGCGCGGAATCCGCGCCAACGCGGTCATTCCCGGTCTGATCCGGACTCCGCAGTCCACCGACGCGGTCAATTCGCTTGGGACGGAAGGCCTGGATCGCGCTGGCGGCTACATCCCGTGGGGCCGTGTCGGACATCCCCGCGAGGTGGCCGAGGTCATTGCGTTCCTGTCCAGCCCGCAGGCGTCCTACGTGAGCGGTCAGGCCATCGTGGTCGACGGCGCACTGACCACGGCGATGCGCGACTGACCATGACCAAGATTCTTGACGGTAAACGAGCACTCGTCACCGGCGCCGCATCCGGGATCGGGCACGCAATCGCAACCGCTTTCGTCGAAGCCGGTGCCGTCGTCACCGCCGCCGACTGCAATCCGGAAGTCAGCGGGCTCGCGGACGCGATGGGGGCGCAGCGCGCCAAGATTCTGGACGTCTCAGCTGGACCGGCTGTTGACACGCTTGTTTCCGACATCGTCGCGGATGATGGGGGTCTCGACATCCTCGTCTGTTCGCATGGCATCTTGACGCAGTCGCCGGCGGTGGAGATGTCAACCGAACGGTGGCAGGAAACGATCGACGTCGACCTCACGGGAGTGTTTCTCCTCAACCGTGCGGCACTGCGGCCCATGCTGGCACAGCGAAGCGGCCGAATCATCAACATCGCTTCACAATTGGCGATCAAAGGTGGTGTGTCGCTGGCTCACTACGCCGCGGCCAAAGCTGGTGTGATAGCACTGACGAAGTCGATCGCACTGGAGACGGCCGATCAAGGAGTGCTTGCGAACGCGATCGCACCCGGTCCCATCGATACGCCGATGGTCAGCGGAATCGACGAACAATGGAAGCAAGACAAGCGCGCCGAACTTCCGCTCGGGCGGTTCGGAACTCCTGAGGAAATCGCGCCGACGGCCGTCCTGCTGGCTTCCGATCCGGGCGGCAATCTTTACGTCGGCCAAGTTCTCGGGCCCAACTCGGGCGACGTGATGCCCTGATGTGTGGCGGTTGTGCGGGCGCGCCACCGGACTGGGCCGCTGAACTGGTCAGTGGGCCGCGACGCCGGTCGGCGGTGGCGCATCGGCTTATGGCGCTGATGAAACGTGACCAGATACGCGCAATAACGTCGGGATGGGTGGTCAGCGGCCCTACGGGGTTGTCGGTGGTCTGCCGGACGTACGACGATCTGGTGAACGTGGTCAGCGAGCGAACAGGTGTCGATCGCCGGTGCGTCAGCTCCGCGGGGCTTGGCATAGCACCGACAGCCTGACGGCTACCCGTCGAGCATCGCGGCACCGTCGCGCCAGGCGTTGACGACATCCTCGACCCGCTTCTGTACTTGCTCGCGCGCCGATTCGCGGTCGACACCTGATGTGAGCAGGTCGTCGTAGTCGGTGTCGACATGGCGGACGGAGGCGACGACGGCACGGCGCACCGCGTCCGCGTCCAACGCCCGGCCGCTGCCAACTGCCGCGGTGTGCAGTGCGATCGCCTCGGCGCGGTCGGTCGGACAACCCGGGAAGTGCTTACCGATCGCTTCGGCGAACTCGCTGCAGAACCGCACATCCTCCTCGGCCCGTCGGCCATGATCGGCTTCGGCGAGGCACTCGCGTGCGGCCTGCTCGATTGCGGCCGGTTCGGCCAGGATGCCTTGGCGCTCATAGCGATTGCGTCGGATGTTCCAGTACACGACGACGGCGCACGATCGGCTGGCCTTCCTGGCGCGCCGACTGAGCGCGGAATCGCCGGACGGCAGAAACTCGAGATGGCCGAGGCCGGCGCAGTCCAGACACGCAGGACCAGCCTTGCCCTTGAGTAGCACGTCGCCGGTGCCGCCGCACGATACGCACGTGCACGCGTGCTTCGAGGCAATCACAGTGATCCCTCGAGGACGGAGTGGGCGCTCGACTATCGCCATCACGGCCTGACGCTACTTCTGAGGTCTGACAACTACTCGAAATCCCAGTTGACGGTGAAGCCTTCGTGCAGGACGAGCGTCGTCAGAATGTCGGTGCGCTTGCCAACGGGCCAGGACTTGACATCGAATCCATCGCCGCCGAAGAACGCGTAGTTCACCGACGACTCGGGGGTGGTGCGCGACCGATAGACGATCGCATCGATATCGGACCACCAGCGTCGGACCGCGTCGGCAAGTTGATGGCAGGTGGCCCAGACATCGGGATGCTGCCCGGTGCTGATCTGGTCGTCCACTCCAAGGGCGTCGAGGTTCTTCTCGGTGCGCAGATCGAGCACCCGCAGGTTGCGGGCGGACACCAGGCGCACTACGTGATGCTTTCGGTGGTCGGCGGGAATGACGAGTCCGGTCGATCGGTATCGCTCCCGGAAGGCGCCGACGAGTGTGGCCCCGGCGTAGCGGGTACGGAAGGCGCCCGATCGCGGATCGAAGCGGTAGCGGGGTTCGGGAAAGCCGGTCCAGTCCCAGCCGGCGGGTGGAGTCGCGTCGACGCGCCAGATCTCGGTGCCGGCTGGGATCGATCGACGACGGAGGCCGACGGGCCGGTCCTCCGCGAGCGGGACGAGGTAGCCCGCGGGAAGCTCAGGCACCGAGGGAGGTCAGCATCCGCCACGCGAGTTCGGTGGTCTTGGGTTTGCGCAGGGCTTCGGCGATCGAGGTGTTGCCGAGTTCGTCGTGTTTGAGGCGCATGATCCGGTCGGCGGCAAGGGGATCGGACGTGAACCGTGCGAGCAACTCGAGTATCCGAGGCAGGTCTGGGCGCAACCGGTCAGTGTCGAATTGCCAAGCGGGAAACCAGGTTTGATTGCCGACGGCGCGGCCGATCAGTTTGCCTCGGCTACGCAGCCGGTGCACCGCTTGCGGTGTGCGCAACTTCAACAGCGCCTGTGCCTGCGGCGTTCGCATCGAACCGTCGACGAAATCCTCGACGAGCGCGGCGCGGCGCTGGTCGCTCAACTTGCGTGCGGCTGTCCGCTCCAGCGTGCCCTGTGGAGTGGTCGGGGCGGCGAGCAGCGCGTCGAGGACCCGCGCGAATCGCGTGTCCTTCTGTGCCCGGACCGCCACCAGTTGGGCGAGCGGGGCAGCGGCGGCGGTCATGCTCACAGCCTACGCTCGGTCGGGCAATCGAAACAATCGAAACAGGCAGTCAGCTCGATCGCGCCAAATACCGCTGGTAATCGGTCATCTCGCACCAAGTTGTAGCAATACCAGCCGACGCCGTCGTACGCTCTGCCCGTGGAGTTACTACGCAACGTAGTTGTGTTGCTGCATATCGTCGGCTTCGCGGTCACCTTCGGTGCCTGGGTGACCCAGGCGGCGTCGAGGCAGTTCCGCACCAGCCGCACCATGGACTACGGGCTGCTGGTCTCACTGCTAACCGGCCTCGCGCTCGCCGCGCCCTGGCCCGCCGGCGTCGACCTCAACTACCCGAAGATCGCCGTCAAACTCGGCATTCTCGTGATCCTCGGCGGCGTGCTCGGCATGGGAAACGCGCGCCAACGTCGCACTGGCAACCCCGTCCCGCTCCCGCTGTTCGTCACAGTCGGTGTGCTCTCCTTCGCGGCCGCCGCGATCGCCGTGCTGTGGTGATTTGTCTCTCGTAGCTTGGCATTACGGGTCCAGCGCGTCTAGTACGGCGTGTGCTGCCGACACCCGGGCGGGTATGGGTAGGTTCTTGTTCGCCAACATCACAATTCCGATTTGGCGGTCCGGCACAAACGCGACGTAGGAACCAAAGCCATCAGTCGATCCCGTCTTGTTGAACAACCTGGATCCGACGGCCTGCGGGGCGACCGGGACCGCCTGGTGGGGACTCATCGCCATCTCGGTTGAATTGCCGGCCAGCAATCGCTCCAAGGGCACCGGGTACGGGTATTGCTCCCACCCGAGCCCCTGAACCATCGGGCCGACCTCGACGTAACCAACTTGAGTGGCCGACACCGCCTGGCGCATCTGTGGATCAAGCTCTGCTGGAATGATGTTGCGCTGCACGAATCGAAGCATGTCCGCGGTGGTCGATTTGACACCGTAGGCCTCGGCATCGAAGACCCCTGGTTTGACCCGCACCGGTTCATCGTTCTTGTCGTAGCCCCACGCGTAATCGCCCATCGCCTCTTCCGGCACATTGACGAAGCTGCGCGAAAGTCCCTAGGCGGGGAATGAGTTCGCCCTGCAGGAGCTGGGTGAAATCACTGTGTAACGCGATCGCCGCGACATGGCCCAATAGTCCGATACTCGGGTTCGAGTACTGACGAATTGCACCCGGTGCCGCCTCCCGTTGGAACTGTCGAAAGAACTCGATCATCTGCCCGTCGTCGGTGACCCACTCGGGAAACTGCAGCGGCAAACCTCCTGCGGTGTACGTCCCTAGATCCTGCAGCGGCGCCTCATCGATCGTCATACCGGCCAACGCGGGGACAAATCGACTCGGACGATCGCTCAGGTTCACTGCGTTTCGCGCCGCGGCGTAGCCGACCAACGTGGCGGTGAAAGCCTTGCTCACCGAGCCGATTTCGAACAAGGTGTCCCTGGTGACAGCTGTCTGCGTGTCCTTGTCGGCGACGCCGAATTCGAAGAAGTGCTGCCGGCCGTCGACCGTGACCGCGACCGCCATACCCGGCACGTCATATCGCTCAAGCAGCGGTGTGTACGCGCGCGCGACGGCGTCAGCGACGGAATCGTCCGGAGAAGCCGGTGCGGTCGCCACGCAGCCAGTGATGAGGAGCAGCGCGGCAAGCGCACTGCCAATGGTCAGCAATCTCTTCGTCAGCGGAGTCTGCACCCCGCCGATGCTATAGCCGCTCAAACGCTTCGAGCTTGACGGTGAAGCCGGCACGCGTCGGTTACCGGCGCGATTCGGGTGAGCGCACCCCGGTGGTGAACAGGGTGCTGAGTTCCTCAGCGATCGCCTGCGCCGAATCGTGATCGACGACGCGGCCCAGGGTGATCTGGAGGTCGAGTGCGCCGCGGATGACCAAGGCGGTTAGGGCGATATCGAGTTCGCGCATGATCCCCATGTCGATGCCTCGGCGCAGCATCTCGGCGAGCTCTGCGGATCCGGCGTGTGCGCGGTCCGCGTAGCGACCTTTGCGGGTCCACTGTTCGTGCTGCACGATGGCCGCAAGCGCACGTGCATGTGCCGGTTTATCGGCGATGTAGCGAACGTTGGCCTCGATGTACGCCGCCAGTTCGCCCAGCGGGTCAGACGCCATCTGAACGGCCATCGAAATGGCCTCTGATGCGTCCGCGACGACGGTGTCGAGGACTTGGGCTATCAGCTCGGAGCGATCGGCGAAGTTAGCGTGGAAGGCGCCCCGCGTGCGGTCGGCGACTGCGGCAATTTCGTCGAGCGATACTGCTTCGATCCCTCGGTGTGCCCATAGCTGGATCGCTGCATCGACCAAGCGTGCTCGCGTTTCCGCTCTGCGCTCAATCTGAGTACGGCGCGGCGGAATTGGGTCGTTCACAGTGCTCCTCGTGGACTCAACGCTTTGCGGTTAAGGGTAGGGCCAATGCGTTTGCACTTTCATACGAACGCGTATATAAGTTGAGTGTGACTTGGACACAGCGCTGGACTGCTGGCGACATCGCCCGTGCAGTGCAGTCCGGGCAACGGTCCGCCGTCGAGGTTGTCGAATCGACACTGCACCTGCTCGACGTCCTTAACCCGGTCCTGAACGCGATTACTCAGCGGTCAGCCACTGCGATGTCCGATGCTGCCGCTCTCGATGGCCGGCGTGAACGCGGCGAGGATCTTGGCCCGCTGGCGGGAGTTCCTGTGACCGTGAAGGAGAGCATCGCCGTGGCGGGGTTGGCCACGACGCACGGTGCCCGAGTCTTGGCACACAATCATGCCGTCAAGGATGCTCCGCCAGTGGCACGTCTGCGGCGAGCGGGTGCGATCGTGGTGGGGCACACCAACATGCCGACACTGACCGTAGCCGGAATGCACACGCACAGTGAGCTGTTCGGCGGCACCGTGAATCCATGGGACACCGACCGAACCCCGGGGGGATCCAGCGGCGGAGATGCCGTGGCAGTCGCGGCGGGTCTTACCGCCGTCGGGTTGGGAAACGACTCGGGCGGCTCGCTGCGGCTGCCGGCCAACTTCTGCGGCACTACCGCGCTCAAGCCCACTACCGGTCGTTACGCCGCCGATCACCGCATCGGGGGTAGCGAGCCGACGCTTGCCTCGCAATGGTTCCCTGTCGACGGGCCGATAGCTCGCACGGTCAGCGACCTTGCCCTCGTGCATGAAGTGCTCAGCGGCGCCGACCCTGCCGATCCACGTGCACTTCCGGTAGCTCCGTTCCTTCCGACCTCCATGCCGCTGACCGTGGCAGCGATCACTGATCCTGGCGGCGTCGGTGTTGCGCCGGAAGTCGCGGCTGCCGTGCGGGCCGGGGCGGACGCGTTGGATCGCGCCGGATATCACGTCGAAGAAATCTCCGCGGTGCCAGCTTTGGAGGAGGCGCTGCACACCTATGGCGTGCTGATCAATACCGAGTTTGGTCTGCAGTGGGACCGTATCGCCGCGGCGCTCTCGCCCGAAGACCGCATCTATCAGGAGCTCGCTTTACAGCGTCAGCCGCCGGTGTCACTGGAGAATTATGTCGCTGCAACGGGTTCGCTGCTCGGTGTGCGCCGCGCTTGGACGCAATTCGGTGAGTGCTACCCGCTTCTGCTTGGGCCGGTGTTCGACCGCTTGGCGCCCACGCCTCATCTGGAGAAAACCGACACAGCTGCCAACCTGCGATACGGACGGGCCATGGCGCTCAATACCGCGACCACGTGCGCCGGCTTGCCCGCGGTAGCCGTTCCCACCGGCCTGCACGACGGCATTCCTCAGGGAGTTCAGATCATCGGCCGCATGTTTCGTGAGGACGAATGTCTCACCGCTGCAGCCATTATCGAAGCCGAGACCGGCAGGATGCCGGCCCCGCCAATTAACACACGTGCCAACGGTTCTCACTCGCATTCCACCACTCACCGATATCGATAAGGAGAAACACGCGATGCCACAGTACTTCCTGACCGTCCCGCATGACGCTGCAGAGGAACCGACGATGGAATCGATGCAGGAAATGGACCCCGGGGAGCTCGAGGCAATGATTGCCGCGGTGGAGCG
This sequence comes from uncultured Actinomycetota bacterium, assembly GCA_963711755.1. Lineage (GTDB taxonomy): Bacteria > Actinomycetota > Actinomycetes > Mycobacteriales > Mycobacteriaceae > Mycobacterium. The sequence goes on along the minus strand of CAVQFK010000017.1, from coordinate 84,543 downwards.
TCTCAACACCGCCTTGAACGGCGCCAGCGCATTCGTCCACGCCGGAGGATTGCACCCCCCGTCCACCGCAGTAACCGTCGACGCCACCGGCAGTGAAACCACCCGAACCCCAGGCCCCTTCGTCCACGCCACCGCGTACGTCGGCGGATTCTGGATCATCGACGTTCCAGACCAAGCCAGCGCACTCACCTGGGCCGAACAATGCTCTGCGGCAGTGCAATCACGCGTCGAGGTCCGCGCACTCCAAGAAGAACCTGCATAGAAACTTCCGATGGCCAGGCACAGCGGCGACCTCGCCCTGCGGAAACTGCCTCGGGCCCATGTTGGCCTACAAAGCCACGATTAACAGTCGACACCGCAGGTCCCGATTCGCCGACTCGACCATCGGTGGCCATTCCGGGCGGAAGCATCAGAAAGAAGCTCGCGCCGAAACCAACAACGCCCACCGTGGCGAGGATGGCTGCGAACCAGTTCCAATGCTTCGCATGCCGCCGGGGCGGCTCGACATCGGCGGTCATGGTGCCGTCGATGTTCCGTGCACTGAAGCTGCGACGACGCCGTATCGCTCGAAATTATCCAGAGCCCGCGCATTGCTGCCTCCACCCCGCGTGGCGGGTCTACTCGTCCCGCTCAGGCCGATTGCATCGTGGTCGATGAGAATGATTGCTGCACAACCACACTCGGCACCGTTTCACTCAACATGTCGGATCAGGATCGAAATGCGGCCGCCGCTGGTTGACAGGACGGAGACGCTAGGGCTTGCCTTCGGAATGAGGCCGCGGTGTCGGGCCCTTGCCGATTGGTACGGTTGTCGGACTGCTAACGGCGGATGTCACGATCGTCCGTTCGGCGGTCAATACAGAGTGGCAACGGCGAGTCGCGCGGGTCCACGTCCTTAAGTCAGCACGCGAACTGAATGCGAGGAAGGTCGAGCGGTGAACCGCCCACGAGTTCTCATTCCGGCCCGGTTCTCGGAGTCGGCCTCCGCTCTGCGGTTCAGGGCGGAGGTCAACGCACGCAAGCTGATCACCGCCGTCTACGCCGCTGGAGGCGAACCGCTCACGGTTCACCCGCATGCCCCGGCCGGGGTGGTGTCCGCTGATGAGATCGAGGAACGGTTCGATTTCATCGACGGGGTCCTACTGCCGGGCGGCGGGGATCTCACTCCCGGCTTGTACGACGGCGAGATGCACGACGAGCACTACGACATGGATCCCGAACAGGACGCGTTCGACCTCGAGGTGGCGCATTGGGCGCTGCGCAGCGGACGGCCGATCCTGGCGATCTGCCGTGGCCTACAAATCGCGAACGTGGCGTTGGGCGGTACCTTGATCGCGCACATGACCATTCCGCACCGGCATGTGACGTCCGAGCTGGCCCTCGAACCGGGGTGTCGGCTGAGTCAGGCGTTGGGCGCCGGGCACATCACCATCAGCTGCTATCACCATCAGGCGCTAGACCGCTTGGGCAGCGGCCTGCGTGGGACCGCATGGTCCGCCGACGGGACGCTGGAGGCGGTCGAGATGGTCGACCCGGACCAGTCGTGGTTCCTGGGGGTGCAGTGGCATCCCGAGGACACCGCGGAAAGTGACCCAGCGCAGCACACGGTGTTCACCGAATTCGTTGCAGCGAGCAGGAACTACGTCCGTGCCGGCACGGCCGGCTGAGACGATCGGGTGAATCCGCGCACTTGGCGGCCCTGATTGCTTTGAGCCGCAGCCGTTGTCAGGCTTCGATCAACTCTGCTCGTTGAATCGGAGGCTCGGGAATGGCCGCGACGTCCGCAGGCCATTGCTGCCGCACGGAGCGACCGGGCGCCAGCCATGGGAGCAGAATCTGTTCGATCAATCCGCGCTGAACCCCGGGGGAGGTGTTGTCCGGCAGGATTACGGCCCGGACTTGCATGGCGTGCACGGTGGTGACCAAGAGCTCGGCCAATGCAGCGGGGTCGGCTTCGGCCCGCAGGTCACCGTCTTCGATGGCCTCGCTAAGCATGGCGCCGACCTGCCGAGACCACGCCAGGTGCTCCTCGGGCAGCCGCACCAGAAGGCGGGCGCCGGTAGTGACGCGGCCCCAAAAACAGACCACTATCCGGGCTTCTTCCAGCGTGAGCTCCTCCATCGGGAGCATCTCCCGAAGCATGGCCATCAAGGCGCCTAGTCCGCGCCGCCCCTCGGTGCGGGTGACCGCGCGCGAGTTGGTCCTGGCGAACACCTCTTCGTAGGTTGCCTGAAGCAACTCGTCCTGATTCTTGAAATAGTGCCCGACGGCGCCGTTGGCCACGCCGAGCTCGGTAGCCAGAGCACGCATCGTGGCACCGGCCAGTCCGTCACGGGCGATGATCCGCAGGTTGGCGCTGATGATCTCAGCGCGTCGTTGAACGTGATCGACCAGCTTGGGCAACTCTGGCACCCCCTTTAGCTCGTACCGGCGGCGCGACTGCTCGATGCCGCGACTAACCGTTTTACTCTACGACTGGCGAGCCAAGGTTTTCGTCAAGAGCCCCACCGTCGTTTGTGCTCGTTGCCCGGCCGCCGCTCTGCACGGGTTTTTGGACGCATGAAGAATTTCCCTCTGGACAGCCATCACCGGTGTTGCTAACATCACGTTATTGGTCTACGCGTGTAGAACCAAAGCGGAGTTACTCGCCTGGCGCGCGCAGGGACGGCTGATTGACAGCCGGTCCGCCGTGATAGATCCGTCGAAGAGAAGGTGACGATCAATGACTACGACCGACGCGTCCGCCCCACTCAGCACCGGTCCGGCGGCCGCCAGTCAATTGGGAGACCACCTGGCCTTTGCGGTGAATGAGATCTCGCGGTGGATGGGGGAGTTCGGCCCGTACCAGCCGCATTCCTCGCTGCAGGTCGATTCCGCGGAGCTATCCGCGGCGTTCGCCGAGATGACGGACCGGCTGCGGCACAACTATCCGTTCTTCCATCCCCGGTATGCGGGTCAGATGCTCAAGCCCCCTCATCCGGTCGCGATGATCGGCTACGTCGCCACCATGCTGATCAATCCGAACAATCACGCGTTGGACGGCGGCCCGGCCACCGCCGAGATGGAGAAGGAAGTCGTCGCCCAACTCGCCGGGATGTTTGGTTACGGCACCGAGTTCCTGGGTCACCTGACCAGCAGCGGCACCATCGCCAACCTGGAGGCGCTGTTCGTCGCCCGGGAGACCCATCCCGACAAGGGCATTGCCTACAGCGCCGATTCGCACTACACGCACTCGAGGATGTGTCACCTCCTGGGCGTCGTCGGAAAAGTTGTCGCCACCGACAGCGCGGGCAGGATGGACCTGGACGCGCTGGAGGATCTCCTCAAAACCGGCACGGTGGGCACCGTGGTGATGACCGCCGGCACCACCGGGCTCGGCGCCATCGACCCGATCCACCTTGCGGTACCGCTGTGCGCGAAATACGGGGTGCGCATCCACGTCGACGCCGCCTACGGCGGGTTCTTCCGGTTGATCGCCGATGACGGTGCCGACGGGGTGCACGCCGACCCGTTCGCGGCGATCGCCCAATGCGACTCCGTTGTGATCGACCCGCACAAGCACGGCCTGCAGCCCTACGGGTGCGGCGCGGTGCTGTTCAAGGATCCACGGGTGATCCGCTTCTACACCCATGACTCCCCGTATACCTACTTCACTTCCGAGGATCTGCACCTCGGCGAGATCTCCCTGGAATGCTCGCGGTCCGGTGCGGCGGCCGCCGCGTTGTGGCTGACGTTGCAGGTGCTACCGCTCACCCCGGACGGCCTGGGTGCCGTACTGCGCCCGGGGCGGCGGGCAGCTCAAAATTGGGCCGACAAGCTGGAGCGGTCCGACACCCTGGCGCTGTTCCAACGCCCTGAGCTCGACATCGTCACCTACCTCCCGAAGTTGGACAGGTTGTCCGATGTCGACCGGGTGTCTGCCCATGTGTTGGACGCCGGGATGGCCTTGCCGGCCGACCAGGCGTTGTTCGTCGCTACGTACGACGTCAGTGCCTCTGCGTTGACCGACCGCGGGCACCGCATCGAAGCCGACGTCGAGCACGGCCGAATCATGCGCAGCGTGCTGATGAAACCGGAGAGCGAGGACTGGGTCGACACCCTGCACGACGCCGTCGACACCCTGGTCGCGAAGTCCCGCTGAGCCGTCTTCGGCAACCTAATTCCTTTGCAGCCGAGACTTTTTCGCATACAAACCGCATGGAGGTGAACGGCAATGAGCACGGAACGGTATGACGTTGTCGTAATCGGCTCCGGCGGGGCCGGCTTGGTCGCCGCCTGTGTGGCGAGCGACCGGGGTGCCCGCGTTCTGGTACTGGAAGCGACGGACCTGTTGGGCGGCACCACCGCTCTGTCCGGTGGGCAGTTGTGGATTCCCAACACTGCTGCCATGGCGCGCGCCGGCTATCCCGACTCGGCTGCGGATGCTCTGACCTACCTGCGCCGAGTCACGATGGGTACCGGAACCGAGGACCACCTGACCGCTTTTCTGGAGGCCGGGCCCCGGCTGGCCGACTACCTCGAGAACGACCTCGGCATCCCGTTGCAGGCGATCGCCCGGGATGACTACCACCCCGACTGGGCCGGTGCCCGGTTTGGACGGTCGCTGGAACCGCTGCCGGTGCCCACTACTGGGGTGGGGGAATTGCGTGCGCGACTGCGCATCTCACCCACCCGGGGACCACTCACCAGCACCGAATCCCGCTCCGGGCTCAGCACCGATGCACTGCGGATCCGTCAGCAAGAGGACATCCGCACCCAGGGCGCCGGCCTGATCGCCGGCCTGGTCGCCGCCGCTGCCGACAGGTCAGTCACCCTGACCACCGGGCACCGAGTCGTGCAGCTGCACCGCGGCACCGCCGGCTTCACCGTGGTCGCCGAGACCAGCAACGGCTGTCACGTCGAGATCACCAGCCGCGCAGTAGTTCTCGCCTGCGGAGGGTTCGCCGCCAACGAGGCGCTGCGACACGATTTCCTGCCAGCGGTGCCCCTTGTGTCCACCACCGCCGCAGGCAACCTGGGGGACGCGATTCCGCTGGGCCTGAGCAACGGGGCACACCTCGCCGGGATGTGCGAGGCGTGGTGGACCCCGGCGACCACAGTGCCAGCAACCGAAACTGATGGACATCCGTTGCACCGCAACCTCGTCCGCGAACTCGCTTACCCGGGTTCGATCCTGGTCAACGCCGCCGGGCACAGGTTCGTCAACGAGGCGAGCTCCTACAACGATCTTGGCAAGGCGTTCCTGCGGTTCGACGCCGACAACCACCGCTACCCGAACGCGAAGGCGTGGATGATCTTTGATGCCGACTTCAAGAAGCGTTACCCCGTCGCCGGTGTGACCCCTGATGCCCCGGCTCCCGGGTGGTTCACCACCGCGCCCGACCTGATCACCCTCGCCGCCCGGCTGGGGATCGACCCGGCCGGACTCAGCCACACTGTTGCGGCGATGGCTGACTACGCGGCCACCGGCGTGGACCGAGAGTTCGGCCGCGGCGCCAATAGCCACGACGCCTTCAACGGCGACGCCCGGCACGCCCCGAACCCGTGCCTGGGCGTACTGGGTACCGCTCCGTTCCACGCCGTCGAGGTGTCCCTGGGTCTCAACGGCACCAAGGGCGGCCTGGTCACCGATGCGGCCGGAGCTGTGCTGGGACACGACAACCTCCCCGTCGCAGGGCTTTTCGCCTGCGGTGAGGCCGCCGCAGCACTGATGGGCCCCGGTTACGCCGGATCTGGCGCATCACTTGGCCCCGCCCTCACCGCGGGCATGACCATCGGCGAAGCCCTCCCCTTGCAGCGCACCGCATCACCGCCTGACAGCAGCGCGCTGCTTGCGCCGTCCCACCCCGAAAGGAAACCTCGTGTCATCAACTGAGTTCGCCGCCTCCACGGCTGTTTCCCAGCCATCCCGCCGGGTGGTCATCGCCGCTTGCTTCGGCCACGGCGTGGAATGGTTCGAGTTTGGGGTGTACGGCTATCTCGCCACCGTTCTTGGCAAGTTGTTCTTCCCGAGCGAAAACCCCACGACCTCCATCCTGTCCTCCCTGGCCGTGTTCGGGGTGGCCTTCGTCGCCCGCCCGTTCGGTGCGGTGTTGTTCGGTCACCTGGGCGACAAGTTCGGCCGCCGCGCGATCCTGGCCACCACCATCCTGTTGATGGGCGGGGCGACCGCCGCGATCGGGCTGCTGCCCACCTACGCCTCTATCGGCATCGCGGCGCCGATCCTGCTGATCACCTGCCGACTCATTCAGGGGCTGTCCGCGGGCGGCGAAACATCCGGTGCAGCAACGTTCCTCGCTGAATGCGCGCCCCCGAAGCGGCGTGGACTATGGACCTCCAGCATCCAGTCGGTGGGCATCTTGTCCTTCGTGACGGCGGCGCTGCTCGTCGCGGGGCTAAGCGCCTGGCTGGGCGCGGACACCATGGCGGACTGGGGTTGGCGAATCCCGTTTCTGCTGTCGTTCCCGCTGTCCATGGCCGGCCTGTACCTGCGGTTCAAGGTCGAGGAAACCCCGGCATTCCAGGTTGCTCTGAAGAAGGAGCGCCTGCAGGAGAAGGCACCGCTCAAGCAGCTGCTGGCCAACTACAAGAAGCCGCTGCTGTTGCTGATCGCGATCGTCGCGGTCGAGGCCGTCTCGTCCTACATCGCCAAGACCTACCTGCCGACCTACCTGATCAACACCATCGGGCTCAGCACCACCACCGCGTTGTTGTCCACCTCGGTCACTTTGGTATTCGCGGCCTGCCTGATCCCGTTTTACGCCATTCTCAGCGATCGGATCGGACGCAAGCCATTGCTGATCTGGGGCACCGTTGCCCTGATCATCGTTGCGATCCCGGCGTTCCTGCTCATCGGCAGCGGCAGCATCGCCGGCGCGATCGGCGGCCAGATCCTGGCCATCATTCCCGGCACCGCGATCTCCACCGCCGTCGTGGTCACCCAGGCAGAGTTGTTCCCCACCCACGTCCGCTACTCCGGCGCCGCGCTCGGCTACAACTCCGCCTACGCAATGTTCGGCGGCACCGCCCCGTTCGTCGCCGCCGCCCTCATCGCCGCCACCGACTCGAAGCTGATGCCCGCGTTCTACCTCGTCGTCATCGGTGTCATCGGCCTGATCGTGATGACCCGGCTGCCGGAAACCTCCAAGCGAAACATGGATGACGCCGTGCGCCCCCTTGACCCAGCCGCAGCCGCTGTCTAACCGGAGCCGCTGCCCTGCAACAGCTTTGACAAACGCAGCGGACCACTGTCCCGCCAGGGACGTGCCCCATCAACAGAGAGATCAACCGTGACAAGCACTCGTTTCGAAGACCGTGTGGTGGTCGCCACCGGCGCCGCGTCCGGGCTGGGGCTAGCCACCGTCCGGCAGTTCGCCGCAGAAGGCGCCCACCTCGTCCTCGTCGACCGCGCCGAACAGGCCCTCATGGAGGTCGTCGCCGAACTGGTTGGCAACGGCACCAAGGCCGTTGCGGTGGTCGGGGATGTCTCCCGCGCCGCCACCGCGACACATGCAGTACAGACAGCCCTGACGGAGTTCGGTCGGGTCGACGTGCTGTTCAACAATGCCGGCATCGACCCGTTGGAGGCCACCACTCTGGTAGAGACAAGCGAGGAACTGTGGGACGCGGTGATCGACGTAAACGTGAAGTCCGCGTACCTATTCGCGAAGCAAGCGATCCCTGCGATGATCTCCGGCGGCGGCGGGGCCATCGTGAACACCGCGTCCTCCGCCGGACTGAAGGCTTCCCCCCGGGAGGCGGTCTATGGCATCTCCAAGGCCGCGGTCATCGCCCTGACTCGGGCGCTGGCCCGCGACTTCACCTCGCAGGGGATCCGGACCAACGCGATCTGTCCGGGATTTCTGGAATGCATCACCACCGACCGGCGGGCCACCATGACCGAGGAGCAGAAATCTGCCCGCCGGGCACTGGCGGGGACTCTCGTCCCGCTCGGTCGCGAAGGTTCCTACGACGAAGTGGCCCGCTCCATCCTGTTCTTGGCCAGCCCGGAATCGAGCTACACCAGCGGCGCTGCCCTGCTCATCGACGGCGGTTGGATCGCCTGACCCGAATTCCCCTCTCACAGCCCGTTTTCGATGCCACCAACGCAGGAGGACGTCCATGAAATTGGACAATGCCAAAGAATTAGGGGATGCCGCCGCATCCCTGACCGAACAGGGCATCGACGTGTTGCGAGTCGGCTACAGCGACATCATCGGCACCGAACGCAGCCGCGATGTTCTGGTCGACGAGTTGCCCCGGAACCTCGGCAGCGGCGTGGCGTTCTGCCGGTCGGTGTACGGCACCAACCCGCAGGGCGGGGAGGTCGACATCAAGGGTGGCCGCGCCAATGGGATGCCCGATATGGTCGCCGTCCCGGACCTGTCGTCGTTGCGCAACCTGCCCTGGGAACCCGGTGTCGCGCACTGCGTGGCGGACATGTTCAACCCGGACGGCACTCCTGCCCAGGAAAGCCCACGCCAGGTGCTGCGCAGTGTCGTCGACCAATTCGCGGCCCTGGGCATGAACCCCGTCGTGGGCCCCGAACTCGAGTTCTACCTGCTGGACCGGGACGCGTCGGCGACGACAGGATGGACACGGTACGGCGATGCCCCCGGCAACATCTACGTCTCCGGTCTGAAGGGTGACCCGGACAATTTCCTCCTCCGGACGTTGCGGCAACTCGGGGCCTATGGGCTGGACGTGGTCGCCGCGAACCACGAATTCTCCGCCGGTCAGTTCGAGATCAACCTGTGGCACTCCGCTGCCCTGGACGCCGCCGACCGGGCATTCCGGTTCAAGGCCGCGATCAAGGAACTGGCCCGCGCCGAGGACAAATTGGCCACGTTCATGGCCAAGCCATTCAACGACGCCGGCGGCTCCGGCTTCCACCTTCACTTCTCCGCCTGGTCTGACGACGGGGAGGCAATCTTCGACGGTCACGGATCGGAGTACGGACTGTCGAAGATTGCGCTGTCCGCGGTCGCCGGGATACTTGCGCACGCACCGGCGCTGGCCGCTATCCACAATCCGACCATCAACTCCTACAAGAGGTTTGGTGCCGACACCATGGCCCCCTGGCTGATCGATTGGGGTTTGGACAACCGCTGTGCGATGGTCCGCATCCCCCCAGAGCGGGACAAGGCGTCCAGAGTGGAAGTCCGTCTCGGCGATGCCACGGCCAACCCGTACTTGGCGATCGCCGGCCTACTCGGCGCCGCGTTCCTTGGGATACGCGACGCACTGACCCCGCCAGAGCCGCTCGCGGGATACGGCTACGACCCGAAAAAAGCCGATAAACTGCCCGGCTCCCTGGATGCCGCCTTGGACGCGCTGGAAGCCGATGCCGACATCACCGAGATTCTCGGCGCACCGTTCGTCGAGACATTCTTGGCCTACAAGCGGGACGAGATCAGCCGCTTCCAACATTTCGTCACAGACTGGGAATTCCAGGAGTACGGCTACCACATGTGAGCCAGCGACCCGCGGATGTCTACGCGGCGTTCGTCAATCATCAGTCGGCCGTTGACAATACAGAACAAAGGTTTCGTTGTGACACGAGTTCAAGGTTTCTTCCATCCCAGGACCGCCAGCGGGCGAGCCTCCCTGCTACCCAGTCCGCCGTGGCACTACTCCGGTGATTTGTTGACCGTCGAGTACCGCACCGATCCGGCACGGGTGGCAGACCTGTTGCCCGAACCGCTCGAACTCGTCGGCGACGACCCCGGTGCGGTGGCCTTCATCTGGGCGGACTGGCAGTCAACCGCTGCCGATAACGCTCAGCTCCTCGATCCGGTTCTGGGACAGTACAAGGAGGCGTTCGTCGTGGTGCGGTGCAAGTTAGGCGAGCGTGTATTCAGCCGGTGCGTCTTCATCTGGGTCGACACCGACTTCGCCATCGCCCGCGGCATCCACCAGGGCTACCCGAAGAAGCTCGGCTCCATCTACCAGACCCGGCCCCACCCTTACGGTCCCGCCCCGCGGGTGGAGGCCGGTGGGAGGTTCGGCGCCTCGCTGGCTGCCGCCGACCGCCGGCTCGCCGAGGCGCGCATCACGCTGACCGAACCCGCTGCGAACAACGGCTTCGTCAACGGACACCCCATGGCGCACAGCCGCTATGTCAATGCCATCGATCGGCCGGGCCAGTACAGCCTCGACGAGATCATCTCGACCGGCGCAGCGTCTTTCGAGGGCGGAATACCATGGAAGGCCACCATCGACACGTTCAACCTGTACGAATCCCCGACCGAGGAACTGCACCTCATCGAACCGCAAGAGTTCATCGGCGCCTACTACCAACAAGTCGGTGTCGAGTGGAACGGCGGAACCGTCATCCACTCTAATGCCGTTGCCGCACCGACGATCGCAGCGAGGTGACCGCGATGACCACCACCACTCAACCCGCCACCATCGACGTCGAAGGTGTCACCGTCGACACCCGCCACTGGATCGACGGGCGCCGCCTCGGATCCGTTTGCACGTTCGCCGACATCTCACCGATCGACGAAACCGAATTAGGTCACATCGCCCGCGGCGGCGCCGAGGAGATCGATAAGGCGGTCATCGCGGCACGCAAGGCCTTCCCGGCCTGGAAGGCGCTATCCGCCGGCGACCGCGCCGACATCCTTGAACGCGTCGCCGACGGTGTCGATGCCCGCGCCGAGGAACTCGCCAGAGTCGAAACGCGCGACAACGGGGCACTGCTGCGGTCCCATCGCCGCAGCGTGATGCCGCGGGTGGGCAACAACTTTCGATTCTTCGCCGAGCACCTACGCTCCCTGGCCCACGAGGACATGGAGGTACGTGGTCACCGCGAACGCATCACCTTCGACCCCTCCGGTGTGACCGCGATCATCACCCCCTGGAACGCCCCGCTGATGTTGGCGACCTGGCGCATCGGTCCTGCGCTGGCGTCGGGAAACACCGTGGTCTACAAGCCACCGGAATGGGCACCGCTGACGGCATCACTGCTGGCGGACATCACTGCCGACGCCGGCCTACCGCCAGGGGTGTTCAACGTCGTGCAGGGTCTGGGAACCGAAGCCGGTGCGCCCCTGTCGGCGCACCCCGGCATTCGCCGATTGTCGTTCACCGGTTCGGTGCCCACCGCCGGAAAGATCGCCGCGGCCGCAGCACCCAACATCGTGCCCCTGTCGTTCGAGCTGGGTGGCAAGTCACCGCTGGTGGTCTTCGATGACGCCGACTTCGACTTGGCGGTCAGCATTGCCGTCGACCAGTTCGACAACGCAGGACAAGTCTGCCTTGGCGCGTTCCGGATCTTGATTCAAGACACGTTGCACGACGAATTCGTCGCCGCGGTGCTTGAGAAGGCCAAGACCATCACACAGGGCGATCCCCGCGACGAGGACACCAACGTCTCGGCGATGGTGTCGCGGCCGCACTTCGAGCGAGTCAGCGGATTCGTCGAACGGGCCATCGCCGACGGCGCCAGGGTGCTGCTCGGTGGGGGCCCCAACACCGAACTCGGTGGGCTCTACTTTCGGCCGACCATCCTCACCGACGTCTCCCAAGACAGTGAGATCGTGCAAGAGGAAGTGTTCGGTCCGGTGCTGACGGTGCAGACTTTCAGCACCGAGGAGCAGGCCGTGGAACTGTCGAACGACACCCGCTTCGGATTGGCGGCGACGCTTGTCACCGGTGATCCACAACGCGCGGAACGTGTTTCGAATGCCTTGAGCGCCGGCACCGTCTGGGTTAATTGCTTCTTCGTCCGTGACCTGGGAGCTCCCTTCGGCGGAAGCGGACAGTCGGGTATCGGCCGCGAAGGCGGTACTTGGTCATTCGACTTCTACTCCGACATCAAGAACACCGTCTTCTCACCAAGCGGCTGGAAGGAAGGAACCCACCATGGGTGAAGTCGTCGGGGCCGGATTGCTGGCCCACGTACCCACCATCGCCTTGCCCGAAGACGTCCGGCGTTCGCTCAACCACGGGAATGACACCACCTTGGTCGTCGGGCTACGACAACTGCGCCGCGAAGTCTTCGACACCCTCGACTACGACACAGTCGTCGTGCTCGATTCGCACTGGGCCACCACCGTCGAATTCGTCGTCACCGCGCACGACCGCCGCAAGGGTCTGTTCACGTCCGAGGAGCTACCCCGGGGAATGTCGCAGCGGCCCTACGACTTTCAGGGCGACCCCGAGTTGGCCCAGCTCATCGCGAGCAAGGGCGAGCAGCACGGCACCTGGATCACCGCCATCACCGACGAGCACCTGCCGATCTTCTACGCCACCACCAACCTGTGGGAATTCCTCGGTGACGGTCTGCCCGACAAGAAGTGGATCAGCATCGGTGTCTGCCAGACCGCCGACGGGGAGGACAACCTGCGGCTGGGGCGGGCGTTGGGCGATGCCATCACCGAATCCGACCGCAAGGTGCTGTTGATCGCCTCTGGAGCGCTCAGCCACACCTTCTGGCCGCTGCGCCAGCTGCGCGACCACGAAGCAGCCGACCCGAAGCACATCTTCACCCCGGAGGCCTATCAGGCCGACCTGGAGCGCCTCGAATGGTTCGCCAAAGGAGAGCACGCCCGGGTGCTCGAAACGATGCCCGAGTTCTACACGTTCAAGCCCGAAGCGCGATTCGGTCACTACCTGATGATGATCGGTGCGCTCGGCGAGGGGGATTGCACAGCCACCTCACGCCAGTACGGCGAGTACGAGAATTCGATCGGCACCGGACAGGTGCATCTGTGGTTCGACCGGCCTGCCGAAGGGTTTCCCCGCCCACGCCGCACCCAACTTCGGTCGCTCACCGCCGAACAACCCTCCCTACACGACGCAGGAGTCCCAGGATCATGACCGAGTACCGACGAATTCTTCTCGACGGCAACATCGTCGAGGTCACCCGCGACGGCGACGATTTGGTAGCAGGGGACGGGCGCACCGTGGCGATCGCCGACGCTCAGCACCTCTCACCGGTGGAGCCCGGCAAGATCATCGCCGTACACCTGAACTACCAGAGTCGCGTCGAGGAGTTCGGCACCCGACTTCCCAAGGCTCCGACTTACTTTCAGAAACCCACCACCTCGCTGAACGCACACGACGGTGCCGTCGTCAGGCCGCAACGCTGTAAGTGGCTCAACTACGAGGGCGAGATCGCCATCGTCATCGGCAAGACCTGCCGAAACATTGCTGCCAAGGAGGCCGGCGAGTACATCCGTGGTTACACGGTCGCCAACGACTACGGTCTGCACGACTTCCGGGACACCGACTCGGGGTCGATGTTGCGGGTCAAGGGCTCCGATACTTTGTGCCCGTTGGGACCCGGTCTCGTCGACGACTGGGACTTCGCGGACAAGCACATCCAGTTAAGGGTGAATGGCGAGGTCAAGCAGGACGGCAACACCGACGAGATGGCGTGGGACATGCACTATCTCGTCGCGGACATCGCCCGCACCATCACCCTGGAACCCGGTGACGTCCTGCTCTCGGGTACCCCTGCATACTCCCGCACCGTCTACCCGGGTGACGTCGTCGAGGTCGAAGTCGAGGGGCTGGGGACGCTGCGTAACCACATCGTGTCGGGACCCACTCCGATCCGCGACGATGTCGGCGCGCAGCCAACGGAATCCGAGGAAGTGCTGTCCACCGCCCTCGGCGGCGACTGGGAACACCGCGGAAAGCGCAAGCCCGCACCACCGCAGCCGTAGTCGGCCGCGCCAAGCGGTGCGACAGCAAATTGCGCGTTCCCGACTTGGACCTGGTCGCAGGCATCGACAGCGCTGAGGCCTGGATCCGCAAGCGGGTGTTCGAGACCTTCGAGGACAGCCCCGCTGGGCACATCGCCAAACTCGCGGGGATGCTGGCGCCCATCGCGCCCGGATTCGTGGTCAGCCCCGACGCCCTGGGCGACTGCGGCGTTCGCCCGACCGAGGCCGAGTGGTCTCGCTTCGTCAGTGCTTGTGACCTGGTGCGATCCGTTGATGCTGAATCCGCTTAGCCATCGTGTCCAGTGGTACCATCTGATCGGTAGAAAGGTACCAATGGCTCTGAACATCAAAGACGACTCGGTCCATGAGGCGGTCAAGCGAATCACTGTGATCACCGGAGAATCCCAAGCTCAGGCGGTGGCGACGGCGGTACGTGAGCGGCTGGCTCGCTTGGAGCGGGATGCGCTTGCCGCTCGGATTCTGGCCATCGGCGCCAAGTCTGCGGGTCGTATGAGCCAAGAGGCCAAGGAGCTCGATCACGGCGCTCTGCTCTACGACGACCGTGGCCTCCCAGCGTGATCGTCGATACGTCGGCAGTCATCGCGATCCTCGCTGCCGAGGACGATGCGGCGTTGTACGCCAACGCGATCGCGGATGCAGACGTGCGAAGAATGTCGGCAGCCAGCTATCTCGAGTGCGGGATTGTTCTGGACAACCAGCGAGACCCAGTCATCAGCAGAAGCCTCGACGAACTCCTTGCAGAAGCGGAGTTCGTGATCGAGCCGGTGACCGAACAGCACGCTCGGCTGGCCCGTCACGCCTACGCGGACTTCGGGAGGGGCAGCGGTCACCATGCGAGGCTGAATTTCGGCGATTGCCTGGCGTACGCGCTGGCGCTCGACACTCGCGAGCCGCTGTTGTGGAAGGGCGACGATTTCGGGCATACGGGTATTGCGTCGGTTCTCGATCGGTAGCGCTCGCACTTGCGCTCAGCCGATGCATTTTCAGAACTGGACACCGCGGGTAAGCGCACCATCGGCCACCAGGTTGGTTCCGGTGATGAAGCTTGCAGCCGAACTGCTAAGGAACACAACGGCATTGGCGATCTCCCGAGGTTCCGCCATCCGGCCGGTTGGGTTGAGGGCGAGCGCGGTGGCGAATAGTTCGGGGTCGTTCTGCTCGATGGTCGGCCAGACGCCGCCGGGAAAGTAGGTGTTGCCGGGGCTCACCGTGTTCGCCCGCACGCCCTGTCCGGCGAGCCTGAATGCCAGCCCCTGCGTGTAATGGATGATCGCTGCCTTCATCGTGCCGTACGGTCCAGCCGCGAAATCGATCTCGCGTCCGGACACACTCGAGATCGTCACTATCGACCCGGCGCCGCTGGCCAGCAGGTGCGGCAGGGCCGCCTCCACCAGCCCGACGGTGCCCATCAGATCGACATCGAAACTGGTGCGCCAATTCTCGGTGCTCTCGGGAATGGCCAGCGCACTCACATTGGCGACCACCCCGTCGATGCCACCCAAAGCGGTGAAACTGCTGCTCACCCAATCCGCCAGGGCTGCAGCGTCACCCACGTCCACGGCGCTGCCGATCACAATGGCCCCGTCGGCGGCCAGAGTCGCTTGGGTTTGCGCGACCGCATCGGGAGTTCGCGCACAGTACGCAACGGCCGCTCCTTCGGCCAACAGCCCCTCGACGACGGCCCGGCCGATGCCGCGGGTGCCTCCGGTCACAAGGAATCGCTTACCCGACAATCCGAGATCCATAATCTTCCCGCCGTTCTGGTCAGTAGGAGATGGTTCCGAGCGATGCTGCCGCACTGCGCAACTCGCCGTGAATTCCGCCGTAGGCTGCTGCGGACGGTAGTAGCCGCTTGTCGATTTTGGTTACGGCACTGTAGTTGACGTCGACAACATTGGCGATCGGCACCTGGGATATCTGCGTCAGCAACTGGTAGGCGTCGAGTCGGTCCAGTCCGTACAGCTCACCCAGCCACGTGATCATGTCGACCTGGCTGGCTCGCCACGCCTCTTCCAACGGCCTGCCCGAACCGATGCTCATCAAATGCGTATCGGTCTCGATCCGGGGCCATGCAGGGCCACCGCCCTTGACCAGGTCCACGATGGCGGTCACGTTCATCGCACCTTCGACTGCGGTGCCACAGGATTCGCCTTCGCCCTGGCGGTAGTGACCGTCCCCCAGGGAGAACAGCGCGCCGGGAACATTGACCCGCAGGTAGCAGGTCGCCCCCGCGGCCATCTCGGGTGTGTCCATATTTCCGCCGAACGCCTCGGGCACCAGGGAGCTACGTACCTCGCGCCGCGCTGGGGCGACGCCGACCGTACCGAGCATCGGGTTGGCGGGCAGGTCCACCGTGAAGTCGCTGCCCTGCGCCGCGAACCCCAGCGTGCCTGCAGCGGAATCGTATTCGTAAATGTAGGTCCGTTCCGGCAGCGGCTCCTGCAACGTGGGACTGGCGGGAATACTGGTCAGCCCCCCGAAGAACGGGATCAGTGTCGATGCGCCCCACGTGCGCGCGGGAGTCAGATCGGCCAGGTGGATCGCCAGCGTGTCACCCGGCTCGGCGCCCTCGATCCAGAACGGTCCGGTCTGCGGGTTCAGGTTCTCGGTGTTGAGCGCTCGGGTAGCGACGTCGTCGCGGCTGGTGATGCGCCCGCCGTAGGCGTCTTCAGTCCACAGCGTAAGCACCGTTTGCGGCCGGATTCGCATGACGGGCGCCGCACCGCCGAACGTGTAGTTCAACTGGTCGGCCGTCGGAATGAACGTGACGTGCTCCATGACTCGCCATCCTTGTCGTGCGACGCGTTCGGCGCAGCCTTACTTACACCTGCTGCGCAATCACCCAGCCGATGGGGATCATCGCCAAATACCCGACGAACCCGACTGGTAGGCCGAAAAGCGGCGACCGGCGCAGACGCGCAGCGATGACTGCGCCCGCGACGGCCGTGACGGTGCCTGCGATCAGGCACATCCACGGAATAAAGACGACCATGTTCTGGCCAGCCACACTCATCGTGCACAGCGCGTTCGTGCTGCTCTCAAAACAGCCGTCGGTGGCCATGCCTAGCGGCAACATCAGAAAGAAGCTCGTACCGAAACCAAGCACGCCCAACGTGGCGATGGTGGCTGCGAACCACCGCCAGTGCTTCGCGTGCCGCCGCCGCGGCGGCTCGGCATCGGCGGTCATGGCGATGTTCCGTGCACCGAAGCTGCGACCGCGCCGTATCGCTCGACGCGCTCAGCATCGCCAAGCGCGTTGTAAAGCACGATGCGCGTTGCGATTCCGCCGTACTTCTCGGTCAGCGCGTCGGCCAAGCCGTCCCACGTCGACTCCGTCGCGAACGTCGCGATGTGCTCGTCGGTGATCTGTGCGGCCATCGCTTTGAAGTCGCCGGCCTTCTGTTTCTCCCGGATGCGCGCCGTCGTCCCCTCGAACCCCGCCTCATCCCAGATGAACGCATAGTTCGGTGTGCTCCCATAGAAGCTCATGCTCGCCCGCACCAGCTCCCGCTCGTTGTGCCGTTCCTCGTCACTGTCACCCACGATAGTCATCACCGGCACGATCACCGCCACCTCAGATGCCGACCGCCCCGATTTCGAGGCTCCTGCAGTCACATTCGGTATGACATGCCGCGCCAGATACCCCGGCTCACCCAGCGGATGGACATGCACCCCGTCGGCCACCTCGCCCGCCATCCGCAACATCCACGGATTCACCGCCGCCACGTCGACCGCGGGGTCCGGCGCATCGATCGGTCCCGCACTCCACTGCGGCGTGATGAAGTCCAGGTTGTAGAACTCGCCGTGGTGATCCAGCGTGCCCGTCCGGAACGCGGCGAAACACGCCTTCACCGCGCGCACGTAGTCCCGCAGCCGAGGCCCCGGCCGCTCGAACTCCATCCCATAGCGCCGCACCACATGCGTGCGCACCTGCGTGCCCAAGCCGAGGCGGAACTTTCCGCCCGTCGCCTCCTGCAGCTCCCACGCCGTCGCCGCCGTCACGAACGGACTCCTCGGGAACGCGACCGCGACGCCCGTCGACAGCTGAAGGCCCGGCGCCGCCTGCGACGCCACCGCCGCACCGAGATACGCGGTCCGGGCCGTCTCGGTGAACAGCAAGCCCGAGAACCCCGCGGTCTGCACCTGCCGCGCGACATCGCCGACCTTGTCCAACGGCTGCGGCACCGTCATCACATCGACCTGCACGGTGGAACCGTACGCCGGGATGAACCCAACTAATCGTTGATCTGCGACCCGATCGCGATCACCGCGCGGCTTTCCCGCGCGACCACGCCGAGGTCGATCTTCTCCAGCTTCCTGTCGTAGGTCATGTATCCGTTGACCTCGTTCTCGACGTCGGTTGTCTGGGTGTAGATCGCGCCCGACAAGCCGTCCTCGCGCACCGCCTTTTCCAGATCCCGGTTGACTTCGACGTACCGCTGGGTCAGCCGCGCCGGGCTGTCAGTCATCTCGTAGGCCTGCGGCTTTCCCGGCCACCGGTTCCCGTTGAGCACCAGCCCGAGGCCGCCGTACTCACCGTCCACGCGCACCCGGCGGTCGACCACCACCGGCTGGTTGTCGGGGACCTTCTTCTTGTCGTCGCGCTCGTCGGGGAATTTCGGACGGCCGGGACCGACGTAGGTGTGGTCGTCGAAGATGTCGCCTGCCATGCTGTCGCGGCGCGATTTGCAACAGTTCACCCCGCTGTTCGCGTTGACCATCCGCGTCGGGTCTTGGGCCTTCACCGCATTGGTGACCCTCGCGGTGTCGAACTCGCCCCAGCCCTCGTTGAACACCACCCACCCGATGATCGAGGTCACGCTGCGCAGCTGGTCCACCATCTCCGCGAGCTCCCGCTCGAAATTCTTCTTCGCCGCGGGCACCGGATCCGGTGCGGGGCCCACCGGGATATCGAGCGAAACGT
Source organism: uncultured Actinomycetota bacterium (assembly GCA_963711755.1). Classification (GTDB taxonomy): domain Bacteria; phylum Actinomycetota; class Actinomycetes; order Mycobacteriales; family Mycobacteriaceae; genus Mycobacterium. The sequence goes on along the minus strand of CAVQFK010000017.1, from coordinate 65,922 downwards.
CCAGCGACGGCATGTCCTGCCACACCAGCAGCCCGAGTTTGTCCGCCCAGTAGTACCACCGAGCCGGCTCAACCTTGGCGTGCTTGCGCACGAAGTTCATCCCCATCGCCTTGGTCTTCTCGAGGTCGAACTTCAGCGCGTCATCGGTGGGCGCGGTGTAGATCCCATCCGGCCAGAAGCCTTGGTCCAGCGGACCGAACAGGAACGTGATCTTGCCGTTCAACGCGATCCGCGGCCTGCCCTTGCCGTCATTGACGACGCCGACGGTGCGCAACCCCGCATAGCTGGTCACCTCGTCGACGACCTTGCCGACCGGGCTCAACAACCGAACCTTGATGTCGTACAGATACGGGTCATCCGGCGTCCACAGGTGTGGTTTGGGCACCGGTACCCGCAGCGTGCCACCCGCGGCGCCGAGCTTGCTCGCCACCTCTTCACCATCGGGCGTTGACACGATCACCTCGGCGCGCTGCTTGCTCGTCCCCGAAACCCGCGGCTTGACAGTGAAACCCGTCAGGTCCGCGGTGATGTCGAGCTTGTCGATATGCGCGGCGCGCACCGGCTCGATCCACACCGTCTGCCAGATACCCGACGATCCCGTATAGAACAGCCCCTCGGGGTCGTTGCGCTGCTTGCCGACCGGGAACGGGTTCGCCTCGTTGCGGTCATCGACCCGCACCGTCACCTCCTGCAGCGCGCCTGGCCGCAGCGCATCGGTGATGTCCGCGCTGAACTCGGTGTACCCGCCCTCGTGGAACGCCACCTTCTTGCCATTCACCCACACGGTCGCGATCTGGTCGACGGCACCGAAGTGCAGCAGCACGTGACGCCCCCGCCACGCGCTCGGCAGGGTGAAGACCTTGCGGTACCACATCTGCTCGTCGTGACGCTGAATTCCGGACAGCGCCGACTCCGTCGGGTACGGCACCAGGATCCGCTCGCGATACTCCTTCGCCGGGGGAGCGGCAGGCAGCACGGTCTTTCCCGACCGGCCCGTGTACTCCCACACCCCGTTGAGGTTCAGCCACGTCGGCCGCGCCATCTGCGGACGCGGATACTCGGGCAGCGCGTTGTTCGGTCCAACGAGATGAGTCCACGGTGTCGTCAAGGGCGGGCTCTTCGTCTGGTGCCATTCCACGACCGCGTTGGCCGGCACGTTCACCAATGCGATGCTAGCCAGCAGGCCCAACCACGCCGCTGCGCATCGCCTGAGCCACGGGGGCGTCAACGCCGTACCACGGCAACAGGGCAGCACGCAGCCATGAAGACTCCTCAAATGAAAGATCGCTTGGATCGAAGTAGCGGCGCCTAATCCCGAGGACCCCTAAGCGACGCGTGCGACCCAGCAAACATACCGGCAAGTTCTTGTAAAGGGAAGTAGGCGCGCTGCGAAATTTCGCGCCGAGCGGATCGACGTCGGCGTGTCCGCAGTTGTACCAGACCGCGGCTGGATCGTCTACGACATCCTCGCAGGTCTATCCGGAAAGCGAACCGCATATCGGCGATCGGTCGGCATGTGCGCGAATCTGCCTACCGCACAACGATGTATCTGCTATACGCCGCCCCAGCTTCTGGTCACCTGAATCATGCGTCCGGCCCCAGCGGCATCGATGCCCCGGGGCTCCGAAGATCTAGTCGCTCGTCGTGCGTCGGGTGTTACACCAGCTCGTCACCGGCGTCGCTGATGACGGGCGCGGTCCTTGTCCACAGCGGTGCCACAGCTAAGCGATCTGGGAATCAGTTCACCAGCTCGTTCTCGCGGTGTGCCAGCATCGACGGCAATGATGCCGACCGATAACCATGTCCACTCGCGGTGGTCGTGGGACACTGCTACTTCCTCCTCGATGCAACTGGCCTGCGCCCGCGCCGTCGACATCGGCCTACCGGGTCTGGCGTTCACCGAGCACGTCGACTTCACCGAGTGGAGCCACCAAGACTCGGCCGAGCTCACGGGCACTTCCGCGCCAACGCACATCGAACCCCGACCGCGCGTCACACCGCTCGACGTCGAGGGCTACTCCGCCGACCTGGCGCGCTGCCGCGAGGAGTTTCCCGATCTGCGCATCCTGTCGGGCATCGAAGCAGGCGAGCCGCATCTCTTCCCGGCCAGCGTCGCCGCCGTGCTGGCCGCCGGGAACTTCGAACGCGTGCTCGGCAGCCTGCACGGCATCGTGTACGAGGGCGCGCTCACCGGCATCGACCACGCACTGTTCGCCGGCCTCGAAGCACACGAGGTGATGCGCCGCTACTTCGCCGAACTGGTTGTGCTGATCGACGGTTCGTCGGTGTTCAACGTGCTGGCGCACTGCGACTATCCACGCCGCTACTGGCCGACGACGCTGGCAGGCCCCTACGCCGAGGCCGACTTCGAGGAGGAATACCGGACGGCGTTTCGGGCCCTGGCGTCCTCGGGGCGCGCGTTGGAGATCAACACGCGGAGCCCGCTGGCGTCCGCGGAGCTGATGCGCTGGTGGTGGCAGGAGGGCGGCGACGCGGTGTCGTTCGGCAGCGACGCTCATCAGCCGTTCCGCGTCGGCGAGCATTTCGACCTCGCGGTCGATGTCGTCGAAGCGGCAGGCTTCCGGCCAGGGCGGGATCGTTTCGACTTCTGGCGGCGATGATCCACAGCCAGCCTCCAGTTTCGACGCGTACTTTCGCGGGCGAGACGACAGAGGTGACGAAATGGCCCGATCAGACAACGACACTTGGGATCTCGCAACCAGCGTCGGTGCCACCGCTACCGGCGTCGCGGTGGGACGGGCGCTGGCCAGCCGAGCGCCCGACCCGCTGATCGACGACCCATTCGCCGAACCACTGGTGCGCGCCGTCGGCGTCGACTTCTTCACACGACTCGCCAGCGGCGAGCTCGACCCCAAAGTGGTCGACGACGGCGCAGGCTTCGGCATGGCACGCATGGCCGGGATGATGGCGGTGCGCACCCGGCTGATCGACGACTACTTCGCCGACGCCGGCACCGCAGGCGTGCGCCAGGTGGTCATCCTGGCCTCCGGTCTTGACGCCCGTGCCTACCGCCTGTCGTGGCCGTCGGGCACCGCGGTCTTCGAGATCGATCAACCCGGGGTCATCGAGTGGAAGACCCGGACACTGCACGAGTTGGGTGCCGAACCTACCGCGGGACTGCACACCGTTGCCATCGACCTGCGCCACGACTGGCCCGCTGCGCTGCGCGCTGCGGGATTCGACGCCACCGCACCCACGGCGTGGAGCGCGGAGGGTCTGCTGGCGTTCCTGCCCAGCGACGCTCAGGATCGGTTACTCGACAACATCACCGCGCTCAGCGCGCCGGGAAGCCGGCTCATCGCGGAGAACATGTCGGGACGGGACGGCGCCGCGACGGCGATGCAGGATCGGATGCACGAGGCCGTCGGCCGTTGGCGCGCACATGGTTTCGACATCGAGATGACGGACCTGTGGTACTTCGGCCACCGCCACGACGTCGCGGACTATCTGCATGCCCGCGGATGGACGACTGATCAGCTCACGATAGCCGAGCTGTACGCCGAGTACGGGCAGACGTTGGCGGGATCTGCTGCTGAGACAGCAGATTTCGGTTCATTCACGTATGTCACCGCAACTCGCGGCTAGTACTAGGGCATCGCTCAGGTAGTTCTGAGCCTGGAAGCGAACACTTGGTGGTATGACTCGCACCGATCACGACACCTGGGACCTTCGATCCAGCGTGGGAACAACGGCCACCATGGTTGCCGCGGCCCGTGCTGTGGCGACCCGACAACCACACGCCATCATCGACGACCCATGGGCGGCACCACTTGTCGAGGCGGTCGGTATCGAATCCCTCTGCCGCATGGTCGAACTCGGAGCGCCCCCGGCCGACTCCGAACTCGGCAGTGACTTGCAGCTGCAACCCATGATCGACTCGCTCGCGGTGCGCACCCGCTACTTCGACCAATTCTTCACGGCCGCCATGAATTCGGGTATCCGCCAGGTCGTGATCCTGGCTGCCGGCCTGGATTCGCGCGCCTACCGGCTGCCGTGGCCGTCCGGAACGGTCCTCTACGAAGTGGATCTGCCGAGCGTGCTGACCTTCAAATCGCAAGTCTTCGCCCGGATGCGGGTGACGCCGCTGGCCAGGCACCGACCGGTCGCGTGTGATCTTCGCGATAATTGGGCAGCGGCGTTGGGTGCAAACGGCTTTGACGCGTCACGGCCGACGGCGTGGGCAGCCGAGGGACTGTTGATGTACCTTCCGCCGGACGCCCAGGACCACCTGTTCGACACGATCACGGCGCTGAGCGCCCCACGCTCGCGGCTTGGCACCGAGTACCACCCCGACGTTCCGGGCGAAGTGAGCCGGCGAACGGCCACCGACGTTCGTTGGAAGGTCAACGGTTTCGACATCGACTCGGCAGGGCTCATCTACAGCGGTGAGCGTCACCCGGTACGCAATTACCTCACCGGGCACGGCTGGAGCGTTGTCGAGCAGACGCGAGTGTGCCTGTTCAAACAGTATGGGCTTGCGGTTCCGGCGGCGGACGCACCGATGCGCAACGTGGTGGGCGTCACCGCACATCTCGACTAGCCGACGTCGATGAACGGACTCATCACGTCGCGGACGAACTGGGTGACGTTCGTGCCGGGGTCGCCGTCGGGAAAGCTCACGGTCGCAAGCACATTGCCACCTGCGTCCTCGAAATTCGTGTCCGCGCGGCCTTGATGAGTCGAGGACGTCACCACGATGATGCCGGACGTGCCTGCCTTCTTGGCCAGCGGTACCGAGAACCGCGCGTTCTGCACGGTGCTGTTCGCCTTGTCCTCCACGATGATCCGGTTGTCCGGAAAGCCCATCAGCAGGAGCATCTTGCGCATCTCGCCGGCCTCGGAGTTGCCGTTCTTCGGGTTGCCGCCGGTCACGATGATCGGCGACTGCGGGAAGAACTGCGCGACGGCGATGCCCGCCAGCACCCGGGTGTGCAGAATCCAGCGCGGGCTGCCGTCGTTATTGAGGCCGTAGCCCAGGATCACGATCGCCGGCTTGGAAAAGTCCTTGCCTGCGGCGGTCGGTGGCTGAGCCCCCGCAGCCGCCGGCGACAACACGCCCATCGTGGCGGCGAGAGCGAACACAACCGCGCCAACAGCGGCTTTCCAACTGCGACGCACGCGTCCTCCAGGTGGGACAAATGGGGTTTATGTTGCTGCAGGGGTTATCGCGCCATTATGCAATGGCGTTACGACGCGTGGCCAGCCACGCGTTCAGAGCTCTCGCCGGCGCGAACGTGCGGTTTCGTACGCGACACGCCGGTCAGGGCGTACAAAACGGCACAGTCGGCCGCCCCGCCGCGGGCGGTGAGCGTCACCGCCGGGCCAGCCACGCAAAGAAGTCGTCGGCCGAGAACACCGGCTTCCCCAACTCCTGAGCCTTGCGCGCTTTCCCGGACTGGCTGCCCGCCTCCGCCGTCACCAGCACCTCGCACCGGGTCTTGGTCACCGACTTGACCGGCGCCAGCCCCGCCGTCTGCGCCAGCCGCTCCATCTCGTCCCGCTCGACCACTCGCCCTGCGGTGTTCTGCGCGGTCCCGGTGAAGCAGACCCGCGCACCGGGAACCAGGACCTCGTCGATGTCGTGACGCTCCAACAGGGAGGCGCCAGAGACGACGTCGACGCCGAGGAGCTCCCCGGCCTCCCGCAGCCGGGCCACCGCCACGTCCGTCAGGGTCGCGCGTGACGCTGCGGCAGCCAGCTGGTCGGCCACGGACTGCCTGGCAGCCGCGATCCAGGGCGTCTCACCGGCGGCGTCGACGTCGGCGGCCGGCATCCCTCGCAACACGATCGCGCTGACATCCCGGCTCACCCGCAGCAACGCCGACAGCCCAGGCAAGTGATCGGCCGCAGGCGTCGGCACCTGGTGATCACGGCTGACAAGCAGACCCGAAACAGATTCCGCCGGTTCGGGTTCGTCGAACGCCGACGCGCCGCTGTCGACGTCCGATTGTGCATGCGCCTGCAGCGCCGCGCGCGCCCGCTCCAGCGCAGTAGTCGTACCGACCGGGCCTCGCACGTCGACCCCCAACGGCAATGCCGTCACGTATCCGAGCCGTTTCAACTCGAAGTCGATCAGTCCCAGCGTTTCGTCGATCCCGAACCCGACGGGTGTGCAGCCCGCCAGCATCGGTGCGATCACCGCCCAGGCCTCCCGCAGCGTCGGCGCCAGCAGCACATCGGAAGCGGTGATCCCATAGGCCAGACGGGCGTCGGCCAGATCGCGCTGCGGATTGACCACCGTCGACAGCGCGGTTCCGTCGTCGAAAGCCACCGCCAACTCGACCGGCCGCGGCCGCGACATCCGCCCCTCGTCGCCGACCGTCAGGATCGCGATCGCACAGTACCGCCGCTGCGCGTCACCGGCCGTCGCGCGGCGCAGGAAGCGTGCGATCCGGCGGTCGACCTTCAAATCCTTTGGCAGCACCGGCCGTTTGAGCACCAGGCCCTTCATCGACGTGCAGCGGCTCAGCGCGACGTACAACTGGCCGGTCGAGAACATCCCGCCGGTCAGATCCACGATCAGCCGGTCGAGCGTCTGGCCCTGGCTCTTGTGGATGGTGATGGCCCACGCCAGCTTGAACGGCAACTGCGTGAACGTTCCGATCACCTCACGCCGCAGGCCGCCGCCGTCGACCACCGGCCGCGAGGCCTCCCATGTGAACGGCGAGACCTCCGCGGACGAACCGTCGGGGAACGCGACCTCGACGACGGCGCCGTACCGGTCATAGCTCACCCCGAGCACGCGACCGATCGTGCCGTTGACCCAGCGGTCCGACTGGTCGTTGTTGAGCATCATGATCTGCGCGCCCACTTTGAACTGCAGCTTGTCTTCGACCGGCTTGTCGAACAGCGAAAGGTCACCGGATTCCTTTGCCAGGTGCACCATCTCGTCGCCGGCTAGGCGTTCGAGCTGCTGCCGGTTGCGCGCGGTCACCAGTCGGTTCGTCGGCGCCAGGGTCACCCAGAACTCGTCGTCGGGCGGCACGAACTCGGCGTCCGTGCGGGCGTTCAGCTGTTCCTGGGCGTGTCCCAGCAGGATGCCTTCACGAATCTCGTTGAGAATGGCGGTCATTCGGTCGTCGCCGAGCTGGCGGAACACCGTCGTCAACGCCACGGCGGGAAAGTCGTCACGCACAAAAGTGTTCGCAGAAAAGAAGTACGGCGTCTCGTACGTCGTCGAGAAGAAGGCCGCTTCGCCTTCGGCGACCACGGGCGGCAGCTGATACAGGTCGCCGACCAAGACGATCTGCACACCCCCGAACGGCTCGCCCTTGGCGGGCCCAAACCGCTCGAGCGCGGCGGCCAGCATGTCGAACACGTCCGCCCGCACCATCGACGCCTCGTCGATGATCAACGTGTCCAGCGACGCGAGCGTCTTGGTGAACCGCCCGGGTCGGTACTCGCCACCGCGCACGTCCTGCAGCGTCGTGGTGGTGCGGAACCCGAACAGCCGGTGGATCGTGTAGCCGTTGACGTTGAGCGCGGCGATGCCGGTGGGCGCGACCACCACCACGTTGCGGTCCGTCTCGGCCATGAACCGGCGGATCAGTGTCGACTTACCGGTCCCTGCCTTCCCGGTGAGGAACAGGTGCTTGCCGTCGGCCAGCAGCGCAAGGGCATGCCGGAACTCGTCGGTGAGGACGATTCGCTTGGTGCCGTCCTGAGATGCCATACAAACGGCGAGGGTATCTCCTCGGAAGGTGCACCACCACCGTCGTGCCAGGATGGGACCGTGGCCGACGAAGAGATGACTTCCGAACGTGAATTCAACGAAAGCAACATCGACGAATTCCGCCGCAACGGCGGCAAGGTGGGCGGGCAGTTCGAGGGCTTTCCACTGCTTCTCCTGACTTCCACCGGCGCCAAGAGTGGCGCCGAGCGCGTCAACCTGATCGGCTACTTCGACATCGACGACAAGGTTTACATTGTCGGCTCCGCGGCGGGCCGCGACCAAAGCCCAGGGTGGGTGTTCAACCTCCGCGCCGATCCCAACGTCACGGTCGAGATCGGCGCGGACTCGCCCAAGGCCGTCGTCGCTCACGAACTGCCGCGAGAAGAGCGCGACCGCGTTTACGCCCTTGTGGTGGAGCAGGCACCGGGGTTCGGCGAGTACGAGAAGCGCACCGACCGCGTCATCCCGATTTTCGAGCTGGCACCGGGCACCTAGCGCCGAGGGTCGCTTTTTGACTAGTCGTAGATGACGGCAAGCCCTCGGCGCCTGAGGTCATCCAGGCCGTCGCGGAACGCTTGAATCGCTTCTGGCGAGTGTCCGACCCAGTCCGTCATCTCGCCGACAATCTTCACGGGTTGCCGGCTGCGGTAGGAGTGGGTCGGATTTCCCGGGAACTTCTTGTCCGTCACGTTCGGGTCGTCCTCCACTGGGCCTTCCGGTTCTACGATGTACACCCGACCCCGGCCTTCCCCTTCAGCCATCTCGGCCGCCCACACCGCGCCATCCAGTGTCTTCGTTATGTAAACGTGGTTCATGATGCGTCCCGCCTCGTAGTTCGACGGGCGCCCCGGCACCAGCAGATCGCCCACCGACAGGTCGGCCTTGGTGCCGTGAAAGTACGCTCCCGACTCGTGCGCCACAAAGCGTTCCGGCGTGCTCATCACTATTAACCCCCATGCGTGTAGTTGGCCGGGAGATTGTGCCGCACGTTCGGGGTCTTGCCGCAAGCCCCACCCTCCGCCATATAGTGAGAGTGGGAAGAACGTCAGTGCAGCTGCGCGACCAAGGCCTCCGTCACTTCGGCCGTCGACGCGGTCCCGCCGAGGTCACCCGTGCGGGTCTCCGGCTTGGCCAGCGTGGACTCCATCGCCGCCACCACATCGGCCGCCGCGTCGGGATGGCCGAGGTGATCGAGCATCATGGCCGCCGACCACACCGCGCCGATCGGGTTGGCCACGCCCTTGCCCGCGATGTCGGGCGCCGACCCGTGCACCGGCTCGAACATCGACGGGAACTCCTTGGTCGGGTCCAGGTTCGCCGACGGCGCGATCCCGATCGACCCCGCCACGGCCGCCGCGAGGTCAGAAAGGATGTCCCCGAACAGGTTTGAGCCCACCACCACGTCGAACCGGTTCGGCTGTAGCACGAACTTGGCCGCCAGCGCGTCGATGTGCTCGCTGTCCATCCGCACGTCAGGGAAATGCGCGGCCCGCTCGCTGACCACCTCGTCCCAGAACGGCAGCGTATGCACGATCCCGTTCGACTTCGTCGCCGAGGTGACATAGCCCCGCCTTGTCCGCGCAAGGGAGAACGCGTAGTCCGCGATTCTGCTCACCCCGACGCGCGTGAAAACCGATTCCTGGACGGCCATCTCGTCGGGGAACCCGCGATTCATCCGGCCGCCGATCTCGCTGTACTCGCCTTCGACGTTCTCGCGCACCACCACGAAGTCCACCTCGCCCGGCGCTCGCAACGGGCTCTCCACGCCGTCGAACACCCGGATCGGGCGCAGGTTGACGTACTGGCGGAATGCGCGCCGGATCGGGATCAACAATCCCCACAGCGACACGTGGTCGGGCACACCCGGCCAGCCGACCGCGCCCAAGAAGATCGCGTCGAACCCGCGTAGCGTCTCGACGCCGTCGGCGGGCATCATCGCCCCTTCGCTTGCATAGCGTTGGCATGACCAGTCGAACTCGGTGTACGACAACGCAATCGAGTGCCGGGCGGCGACCGCGTCCAGCACCGCCCGCGCCGAGGCGATCACCTCGGTACCGATGCCGTCGCCGGGGATGACGGCTATTGCGGTCATGCGCCCAACCCAAGCAGGCTGACCATCACCGGCAGCAGGATGATGATGAGGAGCGCGCCTGCGATGTCGAACGTTATCCCTGAACGGATCATGCTGGTGATTCTAACGACGCCCGAGCCGTAGACGATCGCGTTCTGCGGCGTCGACACCGGCAGCATGAACCCGAACGACGCCGCGAACGTCGCGGCCAGCGCAGGCGTGAACGGGTTGACACCGGCGGCGATCGCGACCGGGATGATGATCGGCACCACCACCGCCGCGGATGCGGTGTTGCTGGTCGTCTCGGACACGATGATGGCAAGGATCACCGCGAAGATCGTGATGGGCACGACGCTCGACAGGCCCAGCGCGTCGTTGACGGACGTGCCGATGGTCTCCGCCAGCCCGGTCGACGAGATCAGCGAACCGAAGATGATGCCGCAGCCGAAGAGCACGATTGTGCCCCAGTCGATTTCGGCGGCATCCTTCCAACGCAGCGTGAACTCGCGGTTCTGCCAATCGGTCGGAAGCAGGAACAGCAGTGACGCGCCGAACACCGCGACGACGCCTTCGTCGAGCCGGTCGCTGACGAAGGAGTACGTGTCGGACTCGGTGCCTGCGATCAACGCGACGACACCGGGCAGGATCCACAGCGTCACCGTGATGCCGAACGCGATCAGCGTGTTCTTCTCGGCCCGCGACAGTACGCCGAGCTTTTCGCGCTCTCCGGACACGTATTCGGCGACGCCGTCGATTCGCTTGATCTCCGGCTTGTTCAAACGCAGCAGTATGAGCGCCAGCAGCGCGAACATCAGCAGACAGATGGGAATGGCCATCACCATCCACTGCCCGAAACTGATGCGTTCGCCGGTGGCCTCCTCGATGAGGCCGCGTCCGATCAGGTTGGGCGGGCTGCCGACCGGGGTCAGTAGTCCGCCGACGCTGGCGCCGTAGGCGAGCATCAGCATGATCGCGGTGCCCACGCGCAGCCGCTGTGGGTCGAAGTCGGGTTCGACGTCGCCGCGCTGCTGCAGCAGTTTGGCGATGACAGCCGAGGATGCCGATCGCCGTCGGCAGCAGCATCGCGACCGTGGCGGTGTTGGACACGAACGCGGACAGCAGTGCGGTGATCGCGCCGAACGCGAGGATCACTCCGGTGGTTGACCCGCCCACTCCCTTGAGGGACAGGATCCGGAACGCGAACCGCCGGGCGAGGCCGTGTTTGAGCATCGCCTGGGCGAGGATGAACGCACCGATGAACGTGAAGATCGTCGACGACCCGAACGGGCCGAGGACGTCGTCGACGGGCGCGACACCGAGGAAGACCGCGATCGCGACCCCGAGCAGGCCGCCGATCGGGATGGGCACCGCCTCGCTGATCCACAGCGTGATCACGCCGAGCAGCACGGCGGCCAGCACCTGTTGCTCGCGAGGGATGTCGAGCGGCACCACCAGGAACAGCACGGTGATCAGCGGAGCCAGGAACAGGCCGATGGTCCGCCTGCCCTTTTCGAACCGCTCCTCCTGGGGAGACAGTTTCTGCTCGCCGAGGCTTCGATACGTGGCGGACCCGCGTAGCGCTTTGTCGACGTCGGTCGGCTTGACCTGGTTTTCCGCGGTCATGAGGCAGGCTCCGTCCACCGTGGCGTGTGTTCTAGACCACACGCCGATGGACGCGGAGTTGCCGTTTGTCAGCCGAACCTAAACATGCCTCCAGCGGCGAACGTGGATTACCCGCACGCGAAACGCGCCTCGAGCGTGCTGGTAATCCACGTTCGGCAGCTCAAGAATTTGGCAAAGTTTGCGTCACATTTGCTGTGATATACGCCACTGGCGCGCTACATTGTGTGCGCTGTCACAGTGAAGGGATGGTCGATGGTAGGGATGAACAACCAGGACCCGATGGGTCTGCCTCACCCCGCGGCGCGGGTCGCCGGCCACAAGCCCGCCGACCACCACTGGGTGCTTGGCGCTTTGCTGTTTCTCATCGTCATTGCGGGAATCGCGGGCATCGTCGTGGCCATGATGTCCGGCCAGCCGACGATCGCGATCATCGTCGCGCTGCTCACGGGCGCGATCGTCGCCGGCGCCACCTGCTGACCGTCAGCCCGACGTAGGCAGCTCGGGGTTGAGGCGCGCTCGCAGCCGCCTCGCCAGCCCGCTTGCGCGCACCGCACGCCGCTCCACCGCGGCGCGCACCGACGATTCCGTCCCGACCACCCTGACCTTTTCCTTGGCGCGCGTGACCGCTGTATAGAACAGCTCCCGCGTCAGCAGCCTGGCGTCCTCATGCGGCATCAACACGGTCACCTCCTTGGCCTGGCTGCCCTGGCTCTTGTGGATCGTCATCGCATACATCGTCTCGACGTCGCCCAGCCGGCCCGTCGCGACGTCGACCGATCCGATCTGAGCCCGCAGTCCTTCGCGCGCCGCCACCACCACACCTGTGTCGCCGTTATACAGACCCAACCCGTAATCGTTCGCTGTCACCAACAACGGCCTGCCGGCGTACCACGGCGACCACATCGCCTGCCCCGTCGCCTCGGTCAGCCACCGCTGCACCTGAGCGTTCCAATGCGACACCCCGAACGGACCTTCGCGGTGCGCACACAGCAGCCTGTGCTCGCCAAGTGTCAGCACGGCGATCCCGCCCGCACCGATGACCGCGGCTTCCCGCACCCGTAACGCGTGCGGCAGCAACACGTCTCGCAGCCGATCAGCCGCATTGTCGGACTCGACGAACTCGATGTGCTCGTCGCCTGCCCGCAACAGCTGCAGCGTCCGATCGGCGTCACCGGTCCTGATCGCTTCGGCCAGCCGCCCGATGGACTTGCCGAAGCGGTGCGGCGTCGTCAGCGCCGCCACCCGCAGGTCGTCGCGCCCCGACATGCCGTCGACCAGATCCGCCAGCACCGCACCCGCTTGCACCGACGCCAACTGGTCGGGATCGCCGACGAGTATCAGCCGCGCTTCTGGCCGCACCGCCTCCAGCAGTCGCGCCATCATCGTCAGCGACACCATGGACGTCTCGTCGACGACAATCACGTCGTGCGGCAACCGATTACCGCGGTGGTGTCGAAACCGCCCCGAGCTGTCGGGCCTGCTGCCGAGCAGCCGATGCAACGTCACCGCGTGCAACTCGCCGAGCCGGGCGCGGTCCACCTCTTCCAGGTTTGCGACCTCCGCCGCCACCGCCTCCTGCAGGCGCGCGGCCGCCTTGCCGGTCGGTGCCGCCAGCGCAATCCGTGGCCGGTCCTCGGCCTCGGCGATCAGCGCCAACAATCGCGCGACTGTGGTCGTCTTACCGGTGCCCGGGCCACCGGTCAGCACCGTAACCGACTGCGACAGTGCGGTTTGCGCCGCCGACCGCTGCTCCGCGAAGTCCGACGGGAAGAGCCGGTCGAGGGCCGCCTCGGTGATCTCCGAGGCTGACGACGCCGCCAATGCCAGCAGATCCTGCGCCACCAACTCCTCTTCCCGCCAGTACCGGTCGAGATACAACAGCCTGCCGTCGTAGAGGTGAAAGGCGTTGCCATGCAACGGGCTCGCCTCCACCGCGGCCAGCCAGCCGTCAGGCGAAGGCCACGGCAGATCCGCAGCGCCCACCTCGTCGGCCACTGTCGGCAGATCGACGCACACCGAGCCGCCTCGCAGCGCCCGCACCGCCAACGCCACCGCAAGGGCCACCGTGTCGTCGGCCTCACCGCCGAGGATGGTGATCCGTTGCGCGACATGAAGATCGGCTTCGGCCAGCACCCCGGCCGCACTGAACTCCGCGAGCAGGTCCGTCATGCCGCCCACCGCCCTCTGTCCAGCATGTCGGACAGCGCGGTCACCAGCTTCACCGGCGGCGTCCAGCTAAACACCCCGCAGGGGTGACCGTCGATCACCGGTGTCCGCGGCCCGCACATCCCGCGAACAAACAGGTACATCACGCCGCCAAGGTGCTTGCGCGGGTCGTACTCCTGCAGCCGCCATCGCAGATAACGATGCAGCACCACCGAATAGAGCAGCGCCTGCAGTGGGTAGTCCGAATGCAGCATCGCCTCGGCCAGTCGCGACGGTCCGTAGTCCGACGCGGAATCGCCCAACTTGTTGGTCTTGTAGTCGACAACGACGAACCGGCCCGACGGCAATCGCAGCACCACGTCGATCGACCCCGACAGATAGCCTCGCAGCGACTGCGCGCCGAGCACATCCGACTTCAGCCGGTCCGCGTACGGCGCCAACGGGTCGTCCGCCTTCAATCGCTTGGCCAGCAGCTTGCCGACATCGGCCAATAGCACCTCCGGCGCGAGCTCCCGCAGATCCCCACCGGCCAACGGGATCTCGAAGTCCAACTCCCGCAACCGGTCCGCAAGGCCGATCTGTCGCAGCGTCAGGTCCCCGGCCAGCGGGCCGAGCGGTGTGTCGTGCATCGGCAGCAGCGCCTCGGCGAGAACCGGCGGCTCGACATCGACTGCCCACCACACCAGCTGCTCGCTGATGTGGGTCTCCAACTCGATGGCCAGATCGGGTGCCAATGGATCGGCGCCTTCCAACACCGCATGCACGAGCGAGCCGAACGTCGCCCCGGCAGGCAGCTCGGCCATCGGTGAGACCAGGTCGGCGTGCACCGGTGCCGGCGGGGCGACCGGCACGGTGTCGGCCTCGTCGTCCCGTGCGGTCACCTCGGGCTCGCTGGCCACCCCCGCCGGTTCGGCCGCCTTGATCAGCGCCGAGTACGACGTGCGCCGCCATTGGGTGTCGATCGTCCTGTGAAAGTGCCGGACGTCGAGATCGAATGGCAGCTCGGGACGGTCGGATGCGAAAGCCGGTCCGACGGCGGCCAGTTCGACGACTGGCCCACCGGCGTCCTGCCATTCGCGGAACCGTTCCAGCGCCACCTCGTCCGGCACGGTGGTCGGCGAACACCGGTCGGGCACCTTCTTGTCGCCGACGCGTCGACCGCGCAGCAGCCGCGACAACCCACCTGTCGGCTCGTCCCACGCCGGCGCCCACCACGCGACCACCTGAGACTTGGCCCGTGTCAGCGCTACATAGGTCAGCCGGATGTCGTTGCGCGCCTCCTCGGCCTTGCTCAGTTCCTCGACCTCGCCGCGGTCCGGGCTGTGCTTACCGCCGATGTGCAGGCAGCGGGTGCTTGCCCCGTCTGCGGAGTCGTCATGGAACAACGCCACGTCGTCGACGCGCACGTGCCGGTTGAACGCGAACGGCAGGTACACGATCGGGAACTGCAGCCCCTTGCTGCCCCACACCGTCATGATCTGCACCGCCGCCGCGTCGCTGTCCAGCCTGCGGTTGCGCTCGTCGGGTCCGCTACGCTCCTCCCGCTGCCGCCGCAGCCAATCCCGCAGCGCAGGAAGGTTGAACCGCTCGCGGTGGGCCACCTCGTGCAGCAGCTGCCCGACATGGGCGAGGTCGGTCATGCCACGTTCGCCGCCGCGCCTGCGCAGCACCCGCTCGTCCATGCCCGCCAGCTGCGCGGCCTCGTACACCGCCGCGACGCCACGCTCACGCGCCTGGCCCGCCCACTCGCGGATGGTCGCGGTCACCTGCTCGGTCAGCGCGTCGCCGCCTGTGGCGAGGTCGTCGGCGGTCTTGCCGAAGAACATCGTCGCGGCCGCCGCGCGGACGATGCCGCTGCGGTGCGGCTGGTCGAACGCCTCGAGCAGTGCCAGCCAGTCCGCGGCCGCATCGGATTCGAACACGTCGGTGTCACCGGTGTAGATCACCGGAATGCCGATGGCGGCCAACGCATCCCGGCATGGGCGGGCGTCGTCGCCCTTTTCCACGATCACCGCGATGTCTCCGGCCGTCACGGGCTTGCCGTCGAACATCGCCCCGCTGGCCAGCAGGGCGGAGATATCGGTGGCGAGGTCCTCGGCGATGTAGGGCCGCAGTTGTTTGATCGCGATCGTGCGGTCCTGGTCCACCCCGAACCGGTCCCGGCCGACCACCCGCAGCCGGAACGGGTCGTTGTGCGGGGCACCGGACAGGCGGTGGCCAGAGTGCTGCGCGTCGATGTCGCGCACCACGATGTCGGGGTGCCCGAGTTCGGCGCCGCCCCACACCGCGTGCAGGCTGTCGACGAGCACCTTGTCGCTGCGCCAGTTCACCCCGAGGGTGAGCCGCCGATCTCGTGCGGTGTCCGCGGCCTCGAGGTAGGTGACGATGTCTCCGCCACGGAACGCGTAGATGGCCTGCTTGGGATCGCCGATCAGGATCACCGTCGAGTGACCGCTGAACGCCCGATCGATGACCTGCCACTGCACGGGGTCGGTGTCCTGGAACTCGTCGACCATCACGATCGGCCAGCGCTGCCGCATCCGGTCCCGCGCCGGAGACTGTTCGCTCTCAAGGGCTTTCGCGAGCCGTCCCAACAGGTCGTCGTAACCAAGAACGCCCATCCGCCGTTTACGGTGCTCCAGTTCGCTGACGACCTTGTCGGCGAAGGCCAGTCGGGCCGCCGCATCGGTGCCAGGCGGCGGGTCCTTCGGGCGCAGCTGCGCGCACGGATCGCCGACGACCGCACGCGCGAGCGCGAGCGCGTCCCGGTACGTCATCGGCGGGTCGTCGTCCTGCTGCGCGAAGTCGGCCAGGTAGATGTCGTCGACGATCTCGACCACCAGATCGTCGAGGCTCTCCATCAGCGTGACACCCGAATCGGTATCACCAGCGACACCAAGAGATTTCAGCACAAGACCGCAGAACTCGTGGGTGGTGGCGATGGTCGCGGCGTCGAAACCGCTGAGCGCGTCGCGCAGACGGGCCAACCGTTCCTGACGGTCCTCGGGCGTGCCAACCAGCAGATGCTCGACGAGATCGGTTGCCTCGGCTGGTCGTTCCTCGAGGGCCGCCGCGGCCGCCACGATCTGACCGCGGACCCGCTCGCGCAGTTCGCGGCTGGCCGCGCGGCTGAACGTGATCAGCAGCATCTGGTCCAGAGTCGTGATGCCCTCGGCCAGGTAGCGGGTGACCAGACCGGCGAGCGCGAACGTTTTACCGGTGCCCGCGCTGGCTTCCAGCACGGTGGTGGTGCGCGGGCCTGGCAGCTCGCCAAGCAGATCGAAGCGCTGCATCAGTCGATCCTTCGCTCGGCGTCGAGGACCGGCAGCCACAGGCGCAGGGCCAGCGCGCCAAGCCTGGTCTGTTCGCCGTCGACACGTTCGCCCGATCGCGGCGAATCCTGGAGCAGCGCCATGAATTTGGAGTCCGGGCCCCACATCCTGACGTACGCGCGGTCGTCGCGTTCAGGTGCGATGCCGTCCTCCCACTTGTGGCGGGCGTACGCGACGGGGTCGCGGCTGCTGTTGCGTTTCTCGGCCCACGCGCACGACGCCTTCAGCGGCAACGGCAGCGGCTCGCGGCGCCCGGCATCGAAGATCGCTACGAGGCTGTTCAGCACCGCCACCGGATCCGGCGGTAGCCCGAACACCCGCGCCTTGATCTCGCCCTTCTCGCCCCGGCCGATGCACGCCGCTGCGTAGTCGTGACCCGCCGCACCGAGAGCAACCAGCGAGATCCAGGACTGCAGGATATGTTTCGGCGCTAGCCGCGAATAGGTGACCGACACGATGCCCCGGCTGTACACCGGTGCCACGGTCCCCGTGAGGCGCCTGCCTTCGCCGAGGTCGACATCGACGTCGTGCGCCGTGACGGTCTTGCTCTGATACCGCAGCGCCGCCATCGCGAGCTGGGCCGCCTCGTCGCTGAGCGCGTGGGCCCGGCGTTCACCGAGCACGCCGGGGGGCAGAGTGCCACGCAGGCGTTCGGCCATCGTGGCGACCTCGAGGTCAGTACCGCGCATCAGCTCACCGACGAGCCGGTCCCCGATGGACCACTGCTGCAGCGGGTCGATCTCGACGGGCATAGCATCTTCGATGCCGTCGACCTCCCACGGCAGCGTGTAGTCGAGTTCCCGGAAGAAACCCTCCACCGGATGCTTGAAGAAGCGCAGCAGGTCGGCGAGTTCGACGTCTTGGCTTGGTGATTCGGGTAGCAGCCCGGACTGGAACGGCTGCGGGTCCGACCGTTCGCCTGCCGCGGCCCTTGCGGCGCGAAGCACGTTCGGGTCGAACGTGAACGGCCGGTGTGGGATGAGCTTGCCGCGTTCGACGTTGTCGACGTCGAACGGTTGCAGCGGGTGGCGCAGCACGATGTCGTCGCGAACCGGATCGGGGGTGGTCGCGTCGAGGGCGTCGAGCAGTTCGAGCAGCGGCACGGCGGGCGGCCGGTGCGCACCGGTGTGCTCGTCGGTGCCGGTGTAGGTGACCACCAGGGTCTCGGTGGCGGCCAGGATCGCGTCGAGCAGGAGCTGGCGGTCCTCGGACCGGATATCGCGCTCACCGGTCATCGGCAGGCGAGCGAGCGCGTCGTCGCCGTCGACAAGATCCAGCCGCGGAAAGACCCCGTCGTCGAGCCCGACGAGGCAGACCACCTTGTGCGGCACCGAGCGCATCGGCACCATCGTGCACACGGTCAGCGTTCCGGTGCGAAAGTTCGCCCTGGTGGGTCGGCCGGCGAGATGTCTACTGAGCAGCGCGCGCACGTCGGTCAGCCGCAGCTGGGTGTCGGCGCGAGTGTCCGCTTCGGCCAACACCTTTGAGAACTCGCGCTGCACCTGAGCCGATTGCCACGCATCGGTGTCGCCGACCCGGGTCAGCATGTCGACACCGTCCTGCAGGGTGTCGAGCCACTCGGTCAGGCCGCGCGTGCCGCTGAGGCGCTCGACCACGGAGGTGAGTCGCACGACGTACTCGGCGAGGCGCCCCGCGACGTCGATGCGGTCACTACCTACGTCGTCCAGAGGCAGCGCGGTGTCGATCCAGGAGTGCGAGTCGTCGGACATCGCGACACCGGTGAGGATCCGGTCAAGGCCGAACCGCCAGGTGTTCTGGGCGAAGTGGTCAAGGCGGTACGGCGCGCGATGGTCGGCGTCGAAGCCCCAACGAACACCCGATTGGCGCACCCACTGCGAGATGGTGTCGAGGTCGTCGTCGGTGAAGCCGAACCGGGCGCGCACCGGCGGTGCCTGCGCGAGGTTCAGTACCTGGCTTGCGGTCGCGCGGGTGCCAGCGATGTCGAGCAGCTGCGCCGCAACGCCCAGCAGCGGGTTGGACTGGATGGGGGAGCGGTCGGCCAGCCGCACGCGCAGCCGGTGCGCGGGGTGGCGGTAGTCGACCACGTCGCCGAGCCCGAACGCGGCGACGATGAGCGGCGCGTAGGTCTCAATGTCAGGGCACATGACGAGGATGTCGCGTGGTTCGAGGGTAGGGTCGTCGGCCAGTAGACCGAGTAACACCTCGCGCAACACATCGATCTGCCGCGCCGCTCCGTGGCAGCTGTGCACCTGGACCGAGCTGTCGCTTTCCCGGCGCAGCAGCCGGGATCCGGGGCGGACCTCGTTGGCGCAGATGTCGGACTGCAGCCAGCCGAGCAGCGTGTCGGAACGTGGTGCGGCGCCGATGAATTCGTCGGTGTTACCGGCAGGCAGGCTGCGCTGCAGCTCGCGAAGGTCGCGGCCAAGGGTGTCCAGCAGCGGGTGCCTGGCCTGGTGGCGGCTGGTGTCCTGGCTGCGGGGGATCCGTTGGTGGACGTCGGCCAGTGCCCGCCACAGGCCGTCGCTGGGGTGCGGCAGCCACAGGTGCAGGTCGTGGTGGGTGGACAGCGCACCCAGCAGCTCGATGTCGGTGGCGGGCAGGCGGGTGTGCCCGAATAGCGATATCCGCTCGGGCAGGTCGCTCGTTGTCGCTCGAAGGCGGGCAATTGTGGTGTCGTGCCGGATGTGCGGCGGGTCGGCGTCGACGCGGGCCACGACGGCGCGCCACAGGTGGGGCTGCCACTGCAGGTCGTCGTCGAGGTCTCGAGGCTTGCCGTCGAGCCAGTCGACGAGCATCTGAGGCCGCTGTTTGGCGTAGGCGGCGAACAGGCCGGCCAGCCGTCTGGCGACGGCGTAGCGCCTGCCGCGGCGCAGCTCGGCCTCGTCGCCGGTGTGGAGGTGGCCCAAATGCGTTGCGAGTGTTCGGCACCACGGCTCGCCGCAGCCCGCGTCGATCGCCTCGAGCAGCGGCCAGGTCAACGACTCGGGGGACCACGGGTCGTCGTCGACGGTGCCGGTGATCTCGGCGATGAGCGAGGCGGGGGAGCGGAACGACACCCCGGCGCAGACCCCGTCGGCCGCCTCGGGGCCGTCGCCGCGGCCAAGCCGGTGCGAGAGCCGCTGAGAAAGCCACCTCTCCATGCCGCGCGCCGACACCAGCACCAGTTCCTGGGCGAAGGGATCGGGCAATGCGGTGGCCAGCAGTTGGCCGAGGCCGTCGGCGAGCAGGTCGGTGCGATCAGCCCGATGGATGTGTAGCGCCATCAAAGATCAGACTACGAGCCGCCCGAGTTCGGTTACCACGCGGTCGAGTTCGTCGACCATCCAGCTCTTGCAGTCCCTGCTGCGGTAGGCCGCGAGCAGTTCGCCGTAGTACCAGAGGTGGTCGTGGGGATCCTTGACGGTGAATCGCTGCCACAGCTCCGGGCCGTGGGTGTGATAGTCGCGTAGCATCGACCGCGCGTTGTCGAGCTTGTCCGCGACCGAAACCAAAATGGTGTCATCACCAACGGCCGCAAGGTGATTGATGTATCGCTGCTTGCGGTCGCGCCACGGCGGTTTGGGTGTCTCGTCGGTGTCGCTGCACTCGTGGACGATGCGGGCGACGTCCGCTCCGAAGTTGGCCCGAATCTCCTCGAGCGTCTGCGGGCCACCCGCGTCCTCGACGGCGTCGTGCAAAAGGGCCGCGATCGCCTGTTCCTCGGAGCCGCCGTCGTTGATCACCAGCCCGGCCACGGTCAGCAGATGCCCGACGTACGGGATGTCGCCACCCTTGCGCACCTGGCTGTGGTGCTTGAGCTCGGCGTACACCAGCGCTTTGGCGAACTGCCCCGAGAGCTTCGGTGTCGACGTCTGTTCGCTCATCGCGCCCACCTCCCTGTCAACTGCGACCATAGCGAGAAGGGGTGACACGCGTGTTTGCCGGGCAATAGGCTCGGCTGGGTGAAAGCAGTCACCTGCACCAATACGAAACTCGAGCTCACCGATCAGCCCACCCTGACGCCGGCCAAGGGCCAACTGCTCATCGAGGTCCTGAGGTGCGGCATCTGCGGCTCGGATCTGCACGCCCGCCATCACTGCGACGAACTCGCCGACGTGATGGCCGAATCCGGATACCCCGACTTCATGCGGTCGCAGCAGTCGGTGGTGTTCGGGCACGAGTTCTGCGGCGAGGTCCTCGACCATGGCCCAGGGACCCGCAAGACACCGGCCGTCGGCACGCCCGTCGTCGCCGTGCCTCTGGTGAAGCGCGGCAAGGACGTCCACGCGATCGGGCTGTCGACCGCCGCCCCAGGCGCCTACGCCGAACAGCTCATCGTCGAGCAGTCCCTCGCGTTGCCCGTCCCCAACGGTCTGCCCGCCGATCGTGCCGCGCTGACCGAACCTATGGCCGTCGGCTGGCACGCCGTTCAACGCTCCGAAATCGGCAAGGGCCAGGTGGCCATCGTCATCGGCTGCGGCCCCATCGGCCTCGCGGTGATCCTCATGCTCAAGGCGCACGGCGTGCGCACAGTGATCGCCAGCGACTTCTCATCCGGCCGCCGCGCGCTCGCCACCCAATGCGGCGCCGATATCGTCGTCGACCCGGCCCAGGATTCGCCGTACGCCAAGGCTTCCGGCCACGGGCATCTCGAATCTGCGGCCGACGCACTGGGACTCGCCGTCAACACCGTCGAGAAGCTGCACAACCTGCGGCTGCCATGGTGGCACCTCTGGCGCGTCGCCGACAAGGTCGGCGCGGCCACGCCCAAGCATCCCGTGGTCTTTGAATGCGTTGGCGTGCCAGGGATTATCGACGGGATCATCACCAGCGCGCCGCTGTTCTCACGTGTGGTCGTCGTCGGGGTCTGCATGGGCGCGGACCGGGTTCGGCCCTCGATGGCGATCAACAAGGAGATCGACCTTCGATTCGTACTCGGCTACACACCACTGGAATTCCGCGACACCCTCCACATGCTCGCCGACGGCAAGGTGGACGCCAGCCCGCTGGTCACAGGCACGGTCGGCCTACCAGGAGTGGCGGCCGCGTTCGACGCGCTCGGCGATCCCGAGGCGCACGCGAAAATTCTGATCGACCCGAAGAGCGACGCCGCCGCGCCCTGAACGACTAGCCTTGCTCGACGACGTTGGAGCCGCTCGTACTGATCACCGGCGACCCCGACAGGTAAATGACCTTGTTGTCGAATCCCGAGGCGCTGATGCTGTCGACAGCGTCCACAGTCACGACGTTGTCGACGCCCGAAACGCTCACGTTCACGCAATGGCCGGTGATCGTGACCGTGTTGTTGACGCCGCTGACGCTCACGGCGTTGTCGTTGCAGATGAGGGTCTCGTTCTTGTCGACGCCCGATATGCTCAGCGCCGCGCCGGGCTCCGGAATGGGCAGCGCGCTCGGTGCTTCCACCGAAGGGAGCGGGCCGACGCCAGGCACATCGCTCGGTAGCTCGATGGAAGGTATCGGGATCTCAATCGGAGGCCGGGTGGCGGAGTCCAGCTTGAACATGTTGGTCCAGATGACGACGCCCCCGACCATCATCACCACGACGACAGCGATCCCCGCGAACAGGAACCACAGCACGCCGGAACTCGACTTCGCCTTCTGCGGCGGCGCCGAAAACATGTCGGGGTAGGGCGCACCGTACGCCGGCGGAGGCATCGGCGGCGGCGCGCCATACGCGCCATAGGGCTGCGTAGGTGGCGCATCATATGGCTGCACAGGCGGAGGCAGGTATTCGCCACTGCGGTAATCCGGAGTGCCCAGTTCGGACGTGCGCGCGACATCGGCGAGCGGACGCTCGAGATCCCTGATCCGGGCCTCGGGATCGTCCTCTGGGTTCATGCGCAGATGTTCCCACACCGACGGCCGTTTGCGCCGCGAGGTTTGCGGAAACTCCGCTGCCATGATCGGAAAGCTGCGTTCTGTCGTCCTGGATTGCCGAGACCCCCTCGCGCTGGCGAGCTTCTATGCCGGCGTCCTCGGCGGCACCGTCGAAAAAGAGGACGACACCTGGGTGGTGCTCACCGACCCGACCGGGCGCCGTCTCGCGTTCCAACTCGCTCCCGAGCATGAGCCGCCACGGTTTCCCGACCCACGCGGCTCTCAACAGTTCCACCTCGACATCGCGATCGACGACCCCGACGGTGCCGAGCGCGATGTCCTCGCCCTGGGCGCCACCCGGGTGACCGATGTCGTCGAGGACAACCTCTTCCGAGTGTTCCGCGACCCTGCGGGCCACACCTTCTGCCTGGTCTGGGGCATCCCGGCCGCCGATGCCTAGTGAACCCGCATGTCAGGTTTCATCTCCATCGGCAGTGGGCCGGCAGGGTTGAGTGCGGCGGAGACGTTCCGAAGCAAGCACCCGCACATCCCCGTGCGAATCCTGACCGCCGACCCCGCCCTGCCCTACGCCAAGCCGCCGCTCAGCAAGGACTTCCTGTGCGGCCGCGAGGTCAAACTCGACCTGCACAGCCCCGGTTGGTTCGTCCGTAACGACGTCGAGCTGCTCCGCGGCATCACCGTCGAGCACATCGACGTGACGAACCAGGAGGTCGTCACCGCAGGCGGCAGGCGCTACGGGTACTGGCACCTGGTGCTGGCCTGCGGTGCCTGCCCTGTGCCGCTTGCCGTTCCGGGTGGTGAATCCGCTTTTCCCCTGCGCTCGTTCGCCGACGCCGTCGTCCTCAAGATGGCGGCCTGCAATGCCGACTCGGCCGTCGTCGTCGGCGGCGGCTTGATCGGTTGCGAGGCCGCCGCCTGTCTCGCCGAGCTCGGCGTGACCACCACCATGGTGGCTGCCGAACCCGTGCCACTGCAGCGCCGGTTCGGCGACGACGTCGGCGAGCGCGTGGCAAAGCTGCTGTCCCGCAGCGGTGTTCGCTTCCTCGGATCGAAGGCCGTGACCGCCGTCGACGACACCGGTGTCACCCTTGACGGCGGTGAGAACATCGAGGCTGACCTCGTCGTCTGCGCGGCAGGCGTGCGGCCGGACATCACGCTCGCAGACGACGCCGGCCTGGAAACCGAAGACGGCCGCATTGTGGTCGACGAACACATGCACACCTCGGCGCGAAACGTGTACGCCGCGGGCGACGACGCTCTGGCGTACAACGTCACCGCCCGCAGGCGCATCCCCGCCGAACACTGGCGCGACGCCGCCCAGCAGGGCCGGGTGGCCGGGCTGACCGCCGCCGGTTACGAGGCGAAGTGGGATAAGGTACCCGGATTCTCTTGCACCATAGGCGAATTCATCCTGAAGTACCGCGGCTGGGGCGGGGGGTACGAAGACAGCCGGTTGGTCGAACATCGCGACGGCTTTACCGTCACCTACGAAACCGGTGGCAAGGCTGTCGGCGTCCTGGAACTGGAGACCACCCGGGCCTCGCTAATCGGGCGCAAGTAGTGAATGGTGGAGATATGACCACCGCCGCCTCGCCCCCGTTCGGCTAGATGTGGCGATCCACGAGCAGCTCCTCGCCGCAGTCGACGGCCGGCGGGGGGTAGATGCCGCCGACAGCCTGTGCGAGGCCTGCGTAACGCTCTTCGACGTTGACGCCGCGGCCATTTCCCTGGTTTTCGACGGGGCCAACAACGGAACGCTCGGATCCAGCGGTGACTCCGCCCGGGCGTACGACGAACTCCAGTTCATCCTCGGCGAGGGCCCCTGTCTCGACTCGATCACACTGCGCAGCCCCGTCCTAATTGCCGACCTGGCCGACCTCGGCGACACCCGCTGGCCCGCCTACGGTGCCGCCATGCTCTCGTACGAGATCCGAGGGGTGTTCGCGATGCCCGTGGTCGTCGCGGGCGAGCACGTCGGCGCGCTGGACCTCTTCCGGGTCCAAGCCGGCAGGCTGTCCGCCGAAGAGTTCACCGGCGCGATCGTCGCTGCCGAGCTGGCCAGCGTGCCGCTGCTCGACTTGATGGATGCCGACCTGCAGGCCGCCGCCGACGACCCGAGCAGCAACGCCTGGGCCGAACTGAGCATCCTTTCCCGCGCCGAGGTCGGCCAGGCCACCGGGATGCTCGTCGCGCAACTCGGCGTCGAGCCCACCGAGGCCCTGGTCCGGCTCCGCGCCCACGCCTACGCCACCAACCGCAGCGCCACCGACGTCGCCCGCGACATTCTCGACCGACAGCTCAGGCTGGAGGCCGACTGATGAGAGCTCAACCCACACCACAGGGAGGGAGCGCACGATGACTGAGACTCCTCGGGAAACCCGCGTATTGGGGGCTGTCGTATCGCTCGTCGACAGCCTGCTGGTCGACTTCGACGTGGTCGAGCTGCTGACCCAGCTCTCCGAGCAATGCGCTCAACTGCTCGACGTCGAGGCGGCCGCCTTGCTTCTCGCCGATCCGCTCGACCAGCTCCGGCTGCTGGCGGCCACGTCCGAGCAGGCGCGCGACCTCGAGCTTTTCCAGCTGCAGGCCGACGAAGGTCCCTGTGTGGACTGCTATTCCACCGGACAGCCGGTGTCCGTCGCCGACCTGGCGGGGGAAGCCCAGCGATGGCCGCGGTTCGTCCCTGCCGCTCGCAGCGCAGGGTTCGCATCCGTGCACGCGGTGCCGATGCGCGCCGCCGGCGTCGTGATGGGTGCTCTCGGCTTGTTCGGCAGCAACGCCGGCGAGCTCAGCGACGCCGACCTGCTCGTCGGACAGACCCTGGCCCATGTCGCCTCGGTGGCGATCCTTCAGGAACACGCCCCGACGCCCTCGACCGTGGTGCCCCAACTGCGTGCGGCATTGATCAGCCGTGTCGTCGTCGAGCAGGCCAAGGGCTTCCTGCGCGAGGTCCTCGGGGTATCCGTCGAGCAGGCCTTCCGCGTGCTGCGCACGTACGCGCGTGAGCACAACCAGCACCTGACCGACGTGGCGCGCCGGCTGATGACCGATCGTCACTCCCGCCCGCTGCTGTTGGCAGCCTTCTCCGAAATCGCAACGGCGTCAACGGAATAGCGACTTACGGCTCCTGGTGCCTTGCACGTGCGCGCCGGACGGCCTCCTCGACAAGCCGCTCGGCGACAACCCGCAACTTGACGTTCTCCTTCTGGCTGAGCCTGGTGAGCCGGTCGAAGGCTTCCTCTTCGCTCACCCCGGACCGGCTGCGCAGAATGCCGATCGCTTGATCGATCATCGTTCGGCTGCCCAGTGCGCGGTGCAGATGCTCGGCCCTGTCCCGAGCCTTCGACAGCAGCTGGGCGTTGTACACCGACACCGCGGCGGGCCCGGCGAACTGCGAAGCCAGTTTCACCGCGTGCTCGGCGAATGCATCGCGGCCGTGCGCATACGCATTGATGCCTCCGACCACCTGGTCGTCGACAATCAGCGGCAGCGACAGCGCGGAATGCACACCCAGCCGTGCCACCCGGCCACCGAAATGTGGCCAGCGGTTGTCACTTCCCAGTGATCCGCTGACCGTGGGCCGCCGCGACTCCATGCACGTCATGCACGGCCCCTCCTTGAGCTCTTCGTACTGGACCGTGTCGATCTGGCGGACGAAGTCGGCCGTGCCCGCCCACGACCCGATGCGCGGCGCGCTTCCGCACGGTTCGATAGCGGTGACGCCCGCACCCTCGACGCCAGGGATTGCGTGCACCGCGTACTGGGCGACGGCTCCGAGCAAATCCACGACCCCGCGAGCACCGGCCACGCTCCTGGCCACCGCCCCGAGCCCGGTATGCAGGTCGACGTCATCGGCCTCCAGCTGTGCTGGGGACCGTTCAGCGTCCGGTGGCGTCGGGCGACCGGGCTGCGCGTCGTAGTCGGCCATGGTGAGCCTTTAATCTACGCGCCCAGAGGGTGGATATGCCGCTGGAGGACCGTCAGGTCACGAGTGTCGAGGCGTGTGCCCGCCGCAGCTTGCCTGACGGCGTCTTCGGGATCATCCCTGGTTCGAGCACTACGACGTTGCGGGGCCGCACGTCGACCTCGGCGAACACCTCGTGCGCCACCTGTCGTTCGATGCGGCGCACGTCGTCGGCGGACGCGTACTCCTTGGACTCGACGGCGACGGCAAAGGACTCCCGCGAGTGTCCGGCGTCCAGCCGTACCGCGACGGCGCAGCCCGGCCGCACTCCCTCGACCCGGATCGACGCGCGCTCGATGTCGGTCGGATAGATGTTCTTGCCGGCCATGATGATGACGTCCTTGAGCCGGCCGCACACGACCACGCTGCCGGTTTCGGTGAGATAGCCCAGGTCGCCGGTGTCGTACCAGCCCTTCTCATCCTGGGCGGGGATGAAGCCACCCACCGTGGTGTAGCCCCTTGTCACCGGTTCGCCGCGGACCTCGATGACGCCGACGCCGCGCGGCGGCAGGAGGCTGCCGTCCTCGTCGATGATGCGTACCTCAATGCCGTTGAGCGGCGCGCCGAGCGACACCAACCGCCGGGTGCGGCCCTTGGTCGCTGGGACGGCGCGGTGCAGGACGGCCAGCAGGTCGGCGTCCACCTCGTCGACGACCATGCCGCCGCCGCACTCGGAGAACGACACCGCCACCGTCGTCTCGGCCATTCCGTATGCCGGGATGATCGCCTCGGGCCGCAGGCCGAACGGCGCCCCGGCATCGCACAAGTCCTCGACATCGGCTGGATCGACCTGCTCTGCGCCCGACAGCGCCCACCGTAGCGACGACAAGTCGAACTCACCGGGGGTGGCCTGCCTGCGTAACCGCTTGGCGAACAGCTTGTAGGCAAAGTTCGGTGCGGCCGTCATGGTGCCCTTGTGCTTGTCAATCAGCTTGGCCCACAACAACGTATCGCGCAGGAAGTCCATGGGTGTGACCTTGACGAGCTCGGCTCCGTAGAACATCGGCACGGTCAGATATCCCGTCATGCCCATGTCGTGGAAACAGGGCAGCCAGCTCACGATCACGTCGTTGTCGATGTCGAAGTTGCAGCCGACGATCATCGCCTCGGCGTTGGCGACGAAGTTGCGGTGAGTGATCTGGACGGCTTTCGGTGAGCCGGTCGAACCGCTGGTCAACTGCAGAAACGCCACGTCGTCGTCGTCGGTGTCGACGGGGACGATCGGCCGTCCATTGAGCAGGTCGCCAATGGTCAGCACCTTCAGCCCCAGCTCACAGAGCAGGGGCACCGCGGCCATGAACGGATCCGACACCACGACGGCTGCCGCGCCGATCATGTTGATGACGCTGGTGGTCTCGTCGGCCCAACGCACCAGATCGGTGCGCGGCGTTGGCTGGTGCAGCATGGTCAAACTGGCTCCGCGCATCCAAATCGCTTGCGCGGCAGGGGCGATCTCGACAGGGGCGCCCGCCAGCATCGCGACGGAATCGCCGTGTCCGACGCCTGCCGCGGCAAGACCCCCCGCGATTCGGCGAGCCCGCTCGTGCACCTCCGCCCAGGTGTGCCGGACGGGAAGATCAGGTTCCCCAGTGGTCATGCCCTTGAGGCTCCACTGGGCATTGCCATACATAGTCTCGGTAAATGCGCTCACGACGCCCCTCCGGCCCAGCCGTGACGGCGCGGGCCCCAGTCAGTCTGCACAACCGTGAATTGTGTCGGTACATCGGGCTTTCGCGGCGGGGATTTCAGGTCGCCGCCGTGACGTTTCCGCGTTGGCTGGGGAGTCAACCGGCTACGACCGTACCGCGCCGGATGGTCGTGATCCAAGATTTGGGTCACGAACGGGGTGCGATTCGGCTGCTAAAGCCAGTCCCGCCGGCGAAACGTGACGTACAGCACCGCCACCAGCAGCACGATGATCGTGGTGCTCACGACGAACCCGCCGACCGTGTCGATGCCCGGATATGACACGTTCTGGCCGTAGAAGCCCGTGATCGCTGTGGGCACCGCGATGATCGCCGCCCAGCCCGTCAACTTCTTCATCACCGTGTTCAACCGGGCGTCCTGTAGTGACAGGTTTGTCTCGAAGACCGTGGTGATCATGTCCCGCAACGATTCCGTCCACTCGGAGACGCGCAGGACGTGGTCGTAGAGATCGGCGTACAACGGGTCGAGTTCCGGTGCGGTCTTGGCGTCCAGTCTCCGATGCTGGATCGAGTTGACGACTTCGCGCATCGGCAGCACCACGCGGCGCAGCTCGACGAGGTCCTTGCGCAGCCGGAAGGTTCGTCGCTGCAGGCTGCTTCGCGGGCTGTTATCGGCGAACAGTTCGTCCTCGACACCCTCGATGCCGTCATCGAGGGCCTGCACCGCCTCGAAATGGCCGTCGACCACGACGTCGAGCAGGCCGTGCACCAATGCACCGACGCCGTACTCCTGGCCGCCCAACTCATCGAATCGTTGCGACACCGTTTCGATGGGGAAGTGCGGCGACAATCGCACCGTGATCAGGCCACGCGGCAACACGAAACCCGAGATGCGGTGGGTTGCCAGCACCGACTCGGATTCGTCGGTGGCCTCCGGGGTGGACACCGCGTAGACGGTGAAGAAGGTATGCGTGCGGTAGACAGCGGCCTTGGTGCGTTCCGCTTCGGCTACGGCGTCCTCAACCGCCCAGGAGTTCAGCCCCAGCTCCTGCGCGAGGTCCTTGAGGGTCGGGTGGTCCGGGTCGTAGATGTCGCACCACACCAGCGCGTCGTCCTCGGCGAGATAGTCCGAGATCGCGGAGAAGTCGAAATCGTCCTGCGGCTTGCCACCTCGCCACACCCGGCCCCGGACGTCGGTCACCCGATCATCATGTCAGCCCTTGGTGTTAGGTGTTTCAATGAGCGATTCGCCGGAGTCGGTGGTCCGCAAGTTCTACTCCGCCTGGTCAGACCCGAAAGCAGACGAGCTCGGCAGCTTCTTTCATGACACCGCAATCTGGGTCGACGGTCCGCAAGGAGTGCGCGACGGCGCCGCGGCCATCAAGACCGAGCTGACTTCCCAGCTCACCGCGGTCGGTGGGGTGCGGGTCGAGGTGACGACGCTGCTGAGCTCGGGCACCACCGTGATGGTCGAGCAGACCAGCAGTGCCAGCATCGGCGGTACGCCCATTTCCACCGTCGTCATGGCGGTGTTCGAGTTCGACGACGACGGCCGAATCCTGCAGTGGCGCGAGGCCTATGACCTTAAGTCGATGCTGGATCAGATGAGCGCCGCGCACGGCAGGGGATAGAGGCCTTGGAGTCAGTACGGGCGGAATCCGGTCAGCAGCGACGTGACGCCCAACTTCCACCGCCGCTCGATCAGCGGCCCCGACCCGAGCCATCGCCCCGCTTCCTGAACCGCCAAACCCTGTGCCAGCGCGAGCAATACGTGTGCGACGTCCGTCGGGTCGCCCGTCAATAGGCGAGCATCGATGCACCGCTGAATTCGGCCGATGAACTCCTCGCGCACCGCCGCCCCCGCCGCCAGCTCGTCGGGTCCCGGCTCGAAATCGGCGAACGGCCGCGAGAACATCACCTGGGCCAGCCTTGGATACGCCCGGCAGAACAACCGGAACACCGGAACCAGCCGCTCGAGGTCGTCAAGCGGATCGTCGGTCAGCGGGACTTTGGCCAGTTCAGCGCCCAGCAGACGGAAACCTTCGAAGAACATCGCGCGGACCAGCCCGGCCTTGTCGTCGAACAGCTCGTAGACCGCCGGCACCGACGTACCCGCTCGCTCGGCCACCCGTCGCGTCGTGAACCGCGCGATTCCCTCCTCGGACAGCGTCGCGATCGCGACTTCGAGCAGATGGTCTCGAAGCGCGGGCGTGCGTTGCTTGGCCCTTGGCATTACGTATCTAGCCGAGGGTGAATTCCGTTGCCAGCCCGTCGATTCCGGCCTGGATCGCCTTCAACGCGGACTCCCTGGCCTTGAGCTTGGTCGCCAGGTGGGCACCGGCGTGCAGCGTCGTCGCGGCCTCGGCGGCAATCTGCTGCGCCCGCGCCAGCACGTGATCTGCCGCCACGATCTCGTCGAGCCAGCCGGCCGCGATCGCGTCGTCGCCGACGAACGTCGAAGCCAACGCCGTCGCGCGCTGGAACGCCGCGGGCGTGAGCCGCTGCCGCATGATCTCGATCGCCGAGATGGGGATCGTCATCCCGATCGCCACCTCGATGGCCTGGCACCGAGAGTTCGGCGCGCCGACGCGGTGGTCGCCACTCAGCAGCAGGAATGAGCCCATCGCGATCGCGGGCCCCGTCGCCGCCATGACGACCGGCTTCGGGAACGTCAGGCATCGCACCGACAGCTCGAAGCCGCCGGCCAGCATCCCGAGTGCCGCCTTGGCATCCCCCGACTGGAAGACCGCGAGGTCGAAGCCGCCGGAAAAGACCCGCTGATTACCGGCCAGCACCACGGCCTTGGCCGAATCTTTCTCGGCCCGGTCCAGCGCTTCGTTGATGGCGGCCTGCATGTCCGGCCCCAGCACGTTGACCTTGCCGTCGTCCAGCGCGATCGTGGCGACGGATTCGTTGAGCTCGTAGTTCACCGTTGTCATGGCTAACGATGTTACGTAACAGCGTTACGAATGCAAAGCGCGTGCTCAGACCAGGTCGCGTCGGTGCCGGCCGTTGATGATCTGGGTGTGTGCCTCGTCGAAGTCGGCGTTGTTGTTGTTGAGCGGTGCGTTGTACTGCGCGCGGTAGCGGTCCCGCAGCTCGTCGCCTGCCGCCCGCACCCTGTTGATCTCGCTGCGCAGCACCTCCTCGCGGCTCTCGCTGGCCGCGTAGTGGAAGTAGGTCAGCAGATGGCGCAGCAGCTCGAGCTTCTGCTTCTCCTGGCGGGCCAGGTCGTGGGTGGTCAGCAGCTCCAGGCGCTCAACGGGATGCAGCGTCGCCCAGTCCAGCACCGCCGTCGACCGGAACTGCTTCCCGCTGCGTTTGCGGTCGCCCTTCGGCTCGTCGTAGTAGGTGACCGCGCCGTCGAAGCGCGAGGCGATGGCCTCGCCCAGCTCGCGGCGGTCAAGGGCCGAATCCCACACGATGCGCCACTCCTGCGTCGGCGCCAGGTACGGGATCTCGGCGGGCAGGTTCAGCGGCGCGATGTCGACGTAGCGGTCCTCGTAGGCGCTCTCGTACTTGCCGACGGTCGGCGCGTTGGCGAATTCGAACCGGATTCCGTACGCGGGGGTGCGGCCGAAGTTCTTCACGACGAGTTCGACGAGGTGCCAGTCGGTAGCGCTGGGCTCCATGTACATCGCGACGTTGGGCTGCATCAGCTCTTCGGTCTGCAGCTTTGCCCGCTGGTACTGACGCCAGGCGTACAGCAGCGCCGCGACGCCCACCACGACGGCCAGCCAGGCCGCCAGCGCGGTCCATGCGCCGGGGGAGACGTCCCCCAACCGGTCGAACCATTCCACGCCCCGCTGTATACCACGGTTGGTCCGTCGCGACATCTCTCGGCGGGATTTGCTGAGGCGCCGCTGCCGTATGGGTAACCAGAGACTGAAGTGCCTGACGGGACTATTGGCGGGTAGCTCCGCGGATAATCACGTGAAATTCTGGGCCAACGGAAAAAGGCCGTTTCCCGGCGGCCGGGGCAGACCAGGATTGACGGCCGTGAGTTCTGCGGAGTCCGCGGCGTCGCGGAACAGCTGCGCGCTGATCGCCTGCTTGGCCGGATCATGGTTGAACGTCATCTGCGCGCACTGCCGCAGCCACAACGCCATCTGCCGATAGATCGCGGTGTGCCCGCGCGCCAGGATTTCGCCGATGTAGCCGTTGTCGTGGAAGTAGAACTCGCGATCGCTTTCGGCGAAGTAGAAGTGTGCGGCCTCGGAGAGTTCGACGGGCTGCAGGAACTGCGCGGCGAACGGGTTGCCCGCGACCTCCTGCTCGATGATCCAGTCCACGTGGCGCGCGTTCATCTCGTTCGCGAACTGATTGAACACCCGCGCGGTCCTGCGCCCCGACGCATTCGACATCGCATTCGCCAGGTTGGGGTCGAGGAAGGTGTCGGTGTCGAAGTCCGGCGTATTGTCCAGTCCCAGACCGGTATTGCGAATATGGGTCAACTCGTGGCACAAGGTGCCGCGCAGGTCGATCTTCACTTTCCGAAGCGTCG
Source organism: uncultured Actinomycetota bacterium (assembly GCA_963711755.1). Taxonomy (GTDB): domain Bacteria; phylum Actinomycetota; class Actinomycetes; order Mycobacteriales; family Mycobacteriaceae; genus Mycobacterium. The sequence continues at coordinate 33,103 of CAVQFK010000017.1, read as the reverse complement.
GGCGGTGCACGAGGAACCGCTTGCCGCGGATCGTCAGGTCATCGATGGCCATCACCACGTGCTCGAGGCCGTCGGTGCCGGTGAAGTGCCTGACCGTCCCAGAAGCGGTGCCGAGGTTGGCCATCTCCGCCTTGACGTTGGCGGGTATCCGCGGATCCTGCACTCCGCCTGCCCTGCTGCCCGCCACCATCGCAAGGCAATGACCGCTGATGAGCGCTTCGAGCATGGACCGTCCGGCGTCGCGGCGCTGCGAGTTGAACGGCGCGTTGATCAGGGGAGCGAGCTGCAAACCGACGAACGGTTCGACCGAGTGCGCGGCGACAAACGGGGCCACCTCGCCGAAGTCGGGATCCAGCAGGGGCGAACCGTGCAGCACAAGGCTGTCAAGCGTGCCCGACGTGCCGACGCCGACGACCGGATCCGTCGGCGACAGGTTCTGCTCTTGTTTGAACTTGGATACCGCCGTCCCGGTGGTGCCCCCGAAGATCCCGTCGATCGGACCGGGATCAAAGTCAAGTCTGCGCAACGCCTCCTGGATGCGCATCACCGAAAGGTTCTCCTCCGGTGCGAACATCCTGTGCGTGCCTGCGAGGCACTGCTCGATGATCGGGTCCCCCGAGAACCGCGCACTCTGTAATGCCATGTCTTCCCCCTCGACCGGAATGCCTTGTCGCACTTCGATGGTCCCTGCCGCACCGGGGAAGTTCACGAGTAGTGCACTACCCGACTTTCGGCTTCTGGCGGACCGGCGTGTTCTGGCCCGCGGCCAACCACCATTGCCCGTCGCGCCGGACCAGCACGTACAACGCCATTTCCGAGAACGCCGCGGCATCGTCGATCGGAATCGGCTCACCCGCTGCGTCCAACGCCGCCCGGCGGACATGTGCGACGGCGACGTCGGGGGCCGGCGCCGCGACGTGCACGGTTTCGTACCGCGACGACGGTCCGGTCACCGCGACTCCCCGGCTGAACATCTGGCGGTGAATCGGATGCAACGTGTCGTAGCCGACGAGTGTCGCGCCGTAGGGGCTGCCCCACATCACGTCGGCCGCGAAATGGGCGTTGTAGGTCTCCGCGTCACCGGATTCGATGCCCGCCTGCAATTCCGCGACGAAGTCGTCGACGGCCCTTCTGGCGTCCTCGAGGCGATCCTGGTCCGTCGATAGCGTCGGTTGTCGTGACATGACAACGACCGTAGAACCTCAATGCCGATTCAGGTCAAGCGGAATCAGTCGATCGGGACAGGACGCGGCACCGAACCCGGCAGACCCAGCGCCCTCCACGTCGCCTGGTCGATAACGCCCGTCGCGGCCAGGCCGCGTGCGGACTGGAACGAGCGCACCGCGTCGGCGGTGCTCCCGCCGAATACGCCGGCCCGGTCGACGGTGGCGAAACCGTTCCGCTTCAGTGCCTTCTGCGCATCTGCGACGAACTTGCCCTGCGAACCCACTTGTATTGACATCTTCTTCCCTTCCTTACGCCCACACCACGGAGATGCCGAGCGCCGACTCGACATTGCTAATCAGAGACATCGCACCGAACTTTCCGTCGGGCGCGAACGCGCCGCCCTGGCTGCCGCCCCAGAGCAGGCCGACGGCGGTGGGTGAATTCGCATCGAGCACCAGTGATCCAGAGTCGCCTGCCTGGGCGAAAACCGGTCCACCGCCGTGGATCTCGACCTGGTTGACCAGGAAGTGGTTCTTGCTGCCGAATCCGTTGGGCCCGGGTTTGTGCCACCGGATGGAGGTGAACACGCCCACGATGAACGCTTGCACCGCACCGGAGGTCGTGCCTGTGACGAAGCCGCGTTTGCGCACCGGCTGGAACACAGCGGGGTCCGCGGTGGCGGTCACCGCGGAGATCAGATCCGGTTGGCCCAACCCCTGGTCGGCGATGGCCCGCGACACCGTCCGGCCCTGCGCCGCGGCCCCGTCGGTGCTGAACACCGCCGAATCGGTCATTGACACCCGGATCGGCGAGAACGGCAAGGGAGCTGTATCCGGGAAATCGACGCGCACGACCTCGCCGACGAAGTCGTCCTTGGCGGGCGGTGGAGCGCCGATGAACGTCGGCGGCATCTGCGGCTGCCAGATCTGATCGGGAAACGCGTCATCGCGCGGGCCCGCCACATGAAAGTTGGTCAGCCCGAGGATCTCTCCTGTCGACGTGTCCTCGACGAGGGCGCCCATCGTGCCGAATCCCATGGTGGGTTTCTCGATTCTGATGCCGCCTCGCAGTTGCGGATAGCGCGCGAGGTCGGGAAGCGCCATCGGGTCGTACTGCCGTTCGATGATGCAGATCGGCACACCGAGGATGTCGTCGGGGAGGCCCGCGGGCACCTGGTTGATGTCCTCGACAAGGATCCGAACGGCCAGCTCGTCGAAGAACTCTTCGTTCTCTTCGCGGGCACCAAGCCCGACCCCGACGACGCCGGGCAGCGAAAGCAGTCCGAGTTCGACCGCATTCTTGGCGGCGACCAGATCAGGTGGGATGTCCATGTCAACTCCTTAGAGTGAGAAATGATCGGCGTATACCAATCGTTCTGTGGTGGAGGGCATTTGCTCGCCCGGCTTCGGATCGGCGGACAACAGCTCGTACTCCTCGACCTGCACCCGCAGATCGTCCGAGGTGCCCGGCGTCAGCAGCTGCACCTCCGGTTTCAGCGGCAACGCCGCCGACCAGGTCGCCTTGAACGTGTCGAGGTTCCCGCCCGAGACCTCGCACGGCACGGACACGATGTCTACCCAGTCGATGTCCGAACCGGACTTCTGGTTGCGCGCCTGCAGCGTGGCCTGCACCCGCCGCGACTTGGCCAACGCCTCGAGCAGGGCCTTGCGGTCGGCGGGTTTGGTCGGCCTGTCCTGACCGGGGGTCGACGTCACGGCCGTCACGCCGGTCACCGTGACGCGCACCTCGCCGTCCTCGGGCCGGCTCAGGGTGCCGATGCGCTCGGGGGGCAGCTGGACGAAATCGGTTGCCACCACTTCGGAGAACTCCATGCCCGGAATCGAGTTCGGCTGATACCTGGCGACCGACAACCGCAGGAACGGCCAGACCGCGTTCGCGGCATCCAAAATCACGTCGACGAACCAGAGCTTGCGCTCCTGGTGGAACTCGGGCCGGAACAGGTAGGCGTTGACCACCTTGTCCGGCTCCGCCCCGCGCTGCCTGACCACGTGGCCGATCGGACGGCCCGGCTTGTCCTGCGGCGCGAGGGTCAACTGCACCGCCCGCTGCTCCCATGCCGAAAGCACCGGCACCTCATAGGTGTTCGCCATCTTAGGCCCGGCCAGGATCGGGTCGCGGGCCCACAGGCTGATCTTCTCGTCATTTGTCACGAGCGCGGGATCACCCGTGGTGAGGATGGCCAACAACTCTCCGTCGCCGCTGGAGAACCAGGGCCGGTCCAGCCAGATCCGCACCCCGCTGCGCCGGATCCGCCGGACCGCGAACGGATGCTCCGGCTCGGTGGTCTGCTCCCACATGAACATCGGGATCACGTCACGCACTAGCGGCAGCGCAGGCATCGCCGAGCTTGCGACGTTCACCGCCACCTCGTTGCCCGCCGACTCGGGGTCATCAGAAGGCGGGAGCTCGTCGGGCAGGAAGAACTCGCGGAACCGCGAGGTGCCGTGCAGCCGGTAGAACACCGTGCGCGCCTTGGTGTTCGGAAGGTTATGGATCGCCGTGCGGATCGACACCTCCGACTTGCGCGCGCCGACCTGCTCGGCCTTGGGCAGCAGCGTGAACAGTGAGGTGGTTTCGTGTTCTTCGATCTGGTGATCCACCACGATCTCTTTGGTGCCGACCGTCGTCGGCCCGTCGCTGCCCGGCTCGTCGATGCGGTCGTCCCAGTGCGCACGCAGTTCGATCTTGGTCGTGCTCGCACCATGCACGTCGATCACACCGTCGAGGTTGGCGGTGGCGATGTTCGGCTTGCGGGGCTCGGCGGTCAGGCGTGAGATCATCGGCGGTTTGGCGGGCCTTGCGGTAGCGTGCACGAGCCGCAGGTGCTCGTCCGGTGTCAGCCACCACAGCCAGCCAGCGCGGGCGGCGCGCATAAGAGCGCGGCGCTCGGGCTCTGGCACGTTGGGATCGTGTAGCGGATGGAACCGCCACAGGCCCATCTTGTCGAGGTGCTCGGCGTCCAGCGTCGACGAAAACGCGACGGCCACTTGCTCACCCGGCGGTAGGCCGACATGGATGACATTACCGACCTGTCGCGCGTCCAGCCGGGGCGCATGGTGCACCACCAGCCGGAGCGGCTGCACCTCTGGCCAGGTGCCCGCGTAGTCGACGACCACCGACTGCAACACCCGCGAGTTCGCGAGGCGATGATCGGCGCCGGCCTCGTAAAACACCAGCGCCACACCGTCGGCGAACGGATCCGGCAGGTACGGCAGCACCAGCTGATCGACATCGTGGACGATGTATTGGCCCTCGGCCGGTTGATTGCGCCAATCCTGGATCTGTTCGAGCGTCATCAGACCGGTGGCTCCCGGGCTGTGCGCCAGCGACATGCCCTGCTGCGGGATCTTTCCCGTCGGCGAATTGAGATCCTGAATCTGGGTGTGGAACAGGTTTCCCCGCTCCTTGAGCGCGGTGGCATAGGCCCGGACGTGGTTGCCGTCGCGTACCAACTCGTCGAAGCGACCGTCCTGTTCCGCCTCGAGTTGGCTGCCCTTGGGCGGCGCGATGTGCCGCTCGCACAGACCGGGCCCAGTCGTGAGACCGGTCCGAATCACCATCCGCTGCAGCGATTCCCCCGCCGTGTACTCGGCCCGCGGCACGAGGGCGGGGGCGGGTATTGGATTCCAGCGTAGTAAGGGCCGCGGTGAGCTGACGGTGTCGGGATCGCCAGAATCGGTGAACAGCGCAGCCAACTCCTTGGGGTCCACCTCCCATTGCGGGTGCATCCGCAGATTGGCCGCGTTGTCGACTACCGACGCCATCGCGCGTTCGACCTCACCCCGCACCCCGTCGCCGTTCAGCGCGCGCGGGCCCGCGGTTCCTTTGGCCTTCAGCGCCGCCAGCAGGCCCTTGGCGTCGCGTTCGGCGGCCTCGGTGCGCAGCGCGTCCAGATGAGCCGATGCGGCATCGACGATGGCCTGCGCCGGATCGGCGGTGGGCAGCCGGTCCATCGGGACGCTGTTGCCTGCCAGATCGACACCGGCGATGCGGAACGCGTACCGCCGGCCAAACCGCAGCGCGGGAAGCGATTTAGGCTCAGCCGTGGACTGCACTCGCAGCCCATTGGCTTGGGTCTCCGGCTCCGCGGTGATCTCCTCGGCGCCGTTGCCATCGTGCCGCACCTGTAATCCGGGCCGCGGCGCCGACAGGCTCCACCCGTCCCAGCCCGCCAGCACCTCATGGACGTAGTACGGGTGCGCATCGCTGCCGGGAGTGCGGCTCATCGGTGGGTTCTGCAGGTAGCCGAGGTCGCGAAGGTCGGCGACGATCTGCTGATTGTCGAAGGCCGCCGTCACCCGCCGCTCGTGCAGGTTGTGCCACATGCGGGTGACGTCGTCCCACACCTCGACACGCGTCCCGCGCAACAACTCTTCGTAGCGGAACTGGTGTCGCTGCTGCGGTGTACCAGGCACCTCGACGATGGGTTCCAGCTGCTCGGCCGCCGTGACCCGCCGCCGAAGATCGTCGGGACGGCCGAGTTCGGCGAGGGTGAACCCGGTCGCGCGCAGTGCCGGCGGCGCGAACGAAGCGCGGTCACCGTTCATCTCGGTCGCCAGGGCGCGGATCACGCTGCGCAGCAACTGCTCGAGCGCCAACCCCGCCGCGTCGGGATCCAGGTCCATCACCCGGTAGCGCGCGGGGTCGCCAAGCCCGAGCCGACCGGCGCGCCACTTGTCGGTCTGCGCGACGGCGAGGAATCGGGAACCGGCGGTGGTGCAGACTGTTTCGGGTGACAGGTACTCCTCGGCGCCGTCGACGATGACGTCACAGCGGATCGACCCGGCGGCTCGAAGGGCTTCCAGGTCGTCGACTCGCACGTCAACGACCAGACCCAGCATGCGGGCCAGCGACCGGACGTTGCAGACCGAGGACGCCCGTTCATGGAAATCGGGGACGGGGTGCGGGGTGCGGGGATTGGTCGCACCCGGTGTCGGCTTGTCCTGGTACGGCTTTTGTTCCTCTGGCCGGTTGTAGTACCGCTGGGCGGCATGGACATCGCGCAGCATGTCCAGTATCGGAGTGCCTGCCAGCCCCGGGTCGGTGAGCAGGCTGTCAAGGAACTCGGTGATGAGCCGGTCGGTGTCACGGTCATCGAGAAGCAAATCGATCGGTGAGCGCCAACTTTCGGTGATCGCAGCCGCAGCGACGTTCGGTCCCGACGGAGGGGGTGGCGTCGGTGGAGGCGGTGGCGTGATGACCTCGGGCCGCGGCGTCGCGGGTGCGACCGCGTCGCGTGCGGCCTGGTCGCGCTGGCCGATGATGGTTCCGCGTCGGTGGTCGCGGTCGTCGAGGTAGTTCCGGAGTCGTCGCACCAGGCCTGCGACGCCGTCGACGTGTTCCATGAACGCGTCGAGCAGTTCCTCGGCGAGGGGGTTATCGACGACGCCTGGTCTGCTCACCGGGCACGAGCATGTCGACGCGTAGTGCGCTTCGAGCGCGTGGTCGGGTGTCCGGTGTGCGGGGAAGCTGTTCCACGGCACGCCGGTGACGTTCGGCTTCGGGTAATCCGCGACAGCGGTTGTCGCCGGAAACGATGCCTGCCAGGCGGTCTCGCTCGGAACGACGATCCGGTCGTCGCCGTTCGGCGCCAGCAGCGGTGTGCACGCGATCGGTGTCGCACTGGCGTTGGTGCGCAGGCGGATGGTCGCGTCGCGCAGCGCCTTCACCCAGTTCTGCATCACGGGATAGTCGGCGAGGGTGCCCCCGCCTTCCAATCGGTGAGAGAAGAACAGCGACACGTGAAATGGGTCTGCCGGGTCGACGGAGTACGGCAGGACGGTCGTCATCAGCCGGGTGGTAGCCACGGGTCACGCTCCGATCGCGAACGACGAGAAGTAGGTGTCGAACATGGCCTGGCCGCCCTTGTCCGGCGGCATGATGTCCGCGAGCGCGGGGTCCCCCTTGGATCCGGCGAGTTTGCGTTCGCAGGTGATCTCGACCGAGGCGGAGAAGAACAGCACCTCGATCTCGACCCGCAGGCTGGCCCTGCCGATGAGCTTGCCGGTGGGGAAGTCATACGTCAGCGACAGTTCCAGAGTGATGGAGGCGGACGCGATGCCGAGCACTTCGACTTCGCCGCGGATCCGGAAGTACGCGGTCAGCTGACCTGCGTCCCCCTCTAGGCGCAGGTATACACCGATCATCACGGATACCGATCCGGATGCCACACCGAAATCGACACTCAGCGACGCACCCGCCTCCAGGCCCATCTCGAGCATGACCAAACCCTTGGGCGCCAACCGAATTCCGACCCAGCCACCGCCACCGATCGCCATCACCGTCAGCCGGAACGGTGACTCCTTGGAACAGAACCCGAACCCGACCGTGACCGCCTCGCCGAGGAACGGCACCCGGCAGTCCGCGGACAGCGAGATGTTCTCCAGCGTGAACACACCGACCGCGACGCTCGGCAGCGCGAGGTCGAAGCCCGCGGTGGCGCCCTCGGTGTTGATGTCGACGTACGGCGGGTCGGCGAAGCCGTCGAACGGAATCACCTGGCGCAGCTTCTCGATGAAGCCGAGCGCGCCGAGGAACTCCATCTTGTCGAACTGAACGTCGACCTCGGGCTTGCCGCCGGTGGCGACGCGGAACCCGATGCGGCTGAACGTCATTGCCATCAGCGGTGTGCCCGGCAGGAGCTGCAGCCGGAAGTTGCGCAGTTGCGCGCTGACGTCAGACTGCGGCTCGCCGTCCTTCGTCGTGCGGATCTCGACGGAGATGAACAACGCCCGCTCCGGGTCGTCAGGGATGAACACCCGGTTGGCGTCGCCGGCCACGGGTCCCCAGCCCTTGATCATCGGTGTCCACTCGTAACGGATAGTGCGGCCGTCGAGCGGATTCTTCAGGGCATCGGCGAGGTTCGGGCCCTGCGCGAGTGCCACCGCGGCCTGTAATGCCTTGTACGGGCGCTCGATGAGGGCGCGCAGGTAAGCCGGAAGGAACGGGCTGGTCTGCAAGTCCTTGAAGGTGTCGAGGGCGCCCTTGAGCTGGTTTGCCTGGTTGGCTGCGGCCGCGAGATCGCCAGTGCTGAGCGCACTGACCAGCGGCTGTACGGGCACCGCTGCCAAACCGTCGATCGCGGACTGCACCTGATTGCGCAGGTCCTGCAGACGCTGCTTGGCGCCTGCGGTCGTCGTCACCGCCAGGTCGGCGTCGATCGTCGTGCGAGCCTTCTCGAACGCCTTGCCAAGGTTCGCGTAGTCGGCACCAACCGAACTCACCAGATCGAGCGCTTCGGTGAGCAGCTTCGGCGCTTCGGACAGCGGGCGGTCGCCGACAAGGATGTCTTTGAGATCGAACAAGCCGAACAGCTTGGGCAGCGCGCCGCCGAGGAACGCATCGGGATTGAACTTGCCGTCGGCGATGCCGCCCGGCGTCTTGCCCGCGTCGCCGACCGCACCCTCAGGTCGGGACAGCGCGTTGACGGCGACGCTGGGTTCGATGAAGCCGCCGCCCTTTTCGCTGCCGCCTGCGAAATCGAGTTTGTTCTCGCTGTCCAGGACCAAAAAGATCTGCGCGGGGTCGCCGTCGACGAAGCCTGAATTCACATAGCCGTCCGGGTACCGCACGGGCGTCGGCCCACCGCCGCGGTTCAGCGCCGCCAGCGCCGGTACGGTCACGTGCGCGCGCACCATCCACGGTGTGCTGGTGTGTTTCTCTGCGTCGCCGGTGATGTCGAGGGACTGTGCGCGGGACGTGGTGTCACCTGGGGTGTCGGCTTTGGCGAAAGCGACCTCGACGCCGCCGACGTCGATTGGGGCCTTGGACGCGATCTCCGTATTCCATCGCGTCAACGCCTGGCCGAAGTCCTCGGGCGGAACAGCGAGCAGCGCGGTCGTCATGGACACTTCGCGGCCGGCGTGGTCGATGCCGGTGACCTTCCAGAGATAGGGGCTGCCGCCGACCTTGGGGACGAACACCTTCGTCCGGTCCTCGACCTTGTCCAGATCGGGGGACACCACGGGGTCGATCGACACCGAGACGAACGGCAATCGCCGTGCGTTGCGCCCGTCGAATGTTCGGGTGCGCTCACGCAGCACGATGAAGTTGCGCTGGAACAGGTTTGCGGCATGGTCGCCGTCGAGGGCCTCGATCTTTCGTTCGGTGATCTTTACCAGCGTGCCGCGATGCCCGAACGGGTAGAGATATACCGGCGTCTCGACCCGCACGTAGGCGTCGCGTCCCATCGGCGCCAAGTGCCGGTAGGCAGTCAGCGGGGTGCCGGGGTATTGCTCGAAAAGCGGCCAGGACGCCCGCCAGTCGACCCAGGCGCCAAGGGCGCTCAGATGCAGCTTGGTGACCTTGAGCGGTTCGGGTTCGATGCGCTGGTGTGTCGTCGTGGACTCGATGGTCGGATCGGCGGTCTGCTCCACGATGGCCTTGCGGTCCATCGGCTCCAGCGAGCCGAGGAACGGATTCGGTTGGCGCTCGTCGCGAGCCCACACCGCGCGTACCGTACGGCCGGCGTCGTCGTCCTCGTCCACTCCGATGAACTTGCCGTCGACGATGCTGCGCACCCCGAGCCGCGAATGCCACAGTTCGACGCGGTTGGAATCGGTTGGCGCCGCTGCTGCTTCGGCGGCATGGGTGAATCCGCCACCGGCATGCGGCGAGACGATGAGGCGATAAGGCGCTTCGATCGCGGTCTGGTCGGCGGCAGGCGGGCCCGCCGGTTTGGCACTGGCTTGGAGTGGGCGTTGTTCGTTGTCTTTCAGCGCGGGGAGCGCGAGCGGCGGCACCCGCAGGCCGAGCGTGGTCAGCGTGCGCAATATGCCTGCCACCGTGAACGGCATCTCGGTGCCGTTCGGCAGGTCGAACACCACTCGCGAGTCGTTGGCGGCTCGCGCCCCGGCCACCGCAGGCGGAGGGCCGCCGAAGGTCGCTTCCTCGAAGATGTTCTGTGCGCCGAAGCTCACGATCAGGTGCGCATCTTCGGTCACGGCGACCAAGCGCGTGCCCTTCGGGCTGGGCGACGGCGTTGGGGTCGGCCCTGGCAGGCCAGGGATGACGAGCACTTGGCCGGGAAAGATCAAGTCCGGGTTGGTGATTCCGTTGGCCGCGGCGATCTGGTGGTATCGGAACGGGTCGCCGTAGAACCGCTTGGCGAGGTCCCACAGGGTGTCCCCTGGCACGACGGTGTGGGTCACCGGCGCCGAGGGTGGTGGCGGGCCGGGTCGCGGCGGAATGACCAGCACGTGGCCGGGGAAGATCAGGTTCGGGTTCGGAATGTGGTTGGCGGCGGCAATCAACGGAAACAGCCAGGGGTCGCCGTAAAACCGCTGTGCGAGGTCCCACAGGGTGTCGCCGCGAACCACGGTGTGGGTCGTCGTCGATCCGCCGGGCGGGGCCTCGTCGGTGGTGACGCGGCAGCCGATGGCCTCGCACCGCAGGTTCAGCAGGTCGGTTGGGCGCAGCAGTCGGAAGGAGATGGGCTGCGGCGGGGGTTCGGGCTGGGGCGGCGACGGGGGTTGCGGCCCCGGCTGCGGCGGGGGTGGTGGCGGTGGCGGCGCGAGGTCTGGTATCTGTAACACCTGGCCGGGAAAGATCAGGTTGGGATCCCTGATGCCGTTGGCTTCGGCGATGATTCCGAACTTCATGCCGTCGCCGTAGAACTTGAGCGCGATGCCGAACAACGTGTCGCCATGATCGACGGTGTGAACCCTGGGCATCGCGGCCCCCCTATGCTCGCCGGCTGCGCTTGACGGCGAAGTTACGGCGGCCGACCCGCATCGCACCTGCGTAGTCGACTACCTGAATTGCGCACCGGGGGTTGAGTGTGGGCTACCTACCCGCCGCTTCGAATTGCCAATACGGCTCGGCGATTTGCAAAGCACAGCGTGCACCGTCGGGTGGTTCGCACAACTCATTAACTGAAATCGCGGACTACCCCACCGTGCCGCGGCGGCTGCGCGGAATACAAGTACCCAAGCACTCATGCTGGCGCCATATATAGGGCGAAAGATCTGGTTCACCAGTCGATCGACGAACGGACCTTCACATGACAACACCAACACCCAACGGGCCAATGTACACCGGACGCCAGGTAGTCGTGCTCGCGCCGAAGTCGGGCAAAGCGAATCCGGCGCGTGCGCTGGCCTCCATCGCCGGTTTCTCAAATGTCGCCCGCAGCAAGGACTTCGAGTTCCAGGCGGTGTCGATGAGCGAGGCCGATGCAGCCGACGCCACCGTGTTCGACGAACTAGGAGTCGCGGTCGTCTCGTCGGATCCCGACCAGCGCTCGGCGCTGATGGCCGCCGCCGCAGAAGGCGATGTCGTGCTGTCGGTGGAGCCCGAACTGATCCACCATGCCCTCACGGTCACCGCCGACTACACGCGCGGCTACCACGACGGCGTCTCGGATCTGTACGAGCGGCTCAACGGGGACAACGGGACGATGGCGAGCGGGGTGGCTCCGACCCCGGCCGACAACGACCAGTTCACGTGGGGCCTGCAGGCCACCCGGGTGTCGACGTCCTGCCGAACCGGTCGAGGGGTCCGGCTCGCAGTGCTTGACACCGGCTTCGACGTCGACCATCCGGACTTCGTCGGACGCTCGGTGACCACCCAGTCCTTCATCGCAGGGGAGACGGTGCAGGACGCGCACGGGCACGGCACGCATTGCATCGGCACGTCGTGCGGTCCGGTCGAGCCGGACGGCACCCGCCGATATGGCGTGGCGACCGAGGCGGAGATCTTCGCGGGAAAGGTGTTGAGTGACAGCGGGTCCGGCTCCGATCAGGGCATTCTGGCCGGCATCAACTGGGCACTGGCCAACGACTGCAAGATCGTGTCGATGTCGCTTGGCGCGGATCTCGACCAAGTGTCCAACCTGTACGAGACCGTCGGCCGGCGGGCACTGGACCGCGGCACGCTGATCGTCGCGGCGGCGGGCAACAACGCGAGCAGGCCGGGCAACCCCGGGTTCGTCGGGGTACCCGCCAACAGCAGCTCCATCATGGCCATCGCCGCGCTGGACCCGGCGAACCGGCCCGCGCGATTCTCGGCTCGCTCGAGCACCCGAACGGGGGACGGCGGTCGCATCGACCTGGCCGCCCCTGGCGTGAATGTGTTCTCGTCGTGGCCGATGGCGCAGCGGTACCACAGCATCAGCGGCACCAGCATGGCGACGCCGCATGTGTCGGGTATCGCCGCGCTGTGGCTCGAAGAATCCGGTCTGACCGGTCGCGAGTTGTGGGCGCTGCTTGTGCAGAACGCCAGGCCGCTCGACGTACCGTCCGTCGACGTTGGCGCGGGGCTAGCGCAGGCGCCCCAATGAGTCAGCAGAATGTCACCGTGACGGTAGAAGGTAGCGATATCGATGGCACCGTGGAGTCGCTGCGGGAGGCGGGAATGACAGTGACGGACGTGCACCGGGAAATCGGAATCGTATCCGGCTCTGTCGATCCCGCCAATCGGGACTCACTGGGCGGGGTGGCAGGAGTGTCGGCGGTCGACGCCGACCAGACATTCGAGATCGCCCCGCCGGATTCGGACGTCCAGTAACCAGGTTTACCCGCCGAGTGTGGGCTTATGACACGCGTTTTTCGCGAAAAGCGTGCTTCGAGTCCACACTCGGCGGCTCACTGTTTCAGGGGCAATCGCGCAACTAATCGTGGGCGCCGGAGCGGATCAGCGCCGCCAAATCCTCGCGGTCGGAGATGTCCAGCTTGATGCATGCCCGGTAGAGGTGACCCTCGACGGTGCGCACAGACACCGTGAGCCGGTCGGCGATGTCGCGATTGCTCAGCCCGGCAGCGACAAGGTTGGCGATCTCGCGTTCGCGAACCGTCAACGGCAGCGGGTGCGCCGCCAGATCCAGTGCGGGGGTGCGGATCCCGCCGCACTCGACGGCGAGCCGGTTAGCGGTACCGGCAGCTTCCGCGCTGCGGCGGCGGTCGTCTGCACGCTCGTACACGACCGCGGCCTGCGCGGCCGCGTCGGCCGCCGACAGCAGGGCACCGATCTCCTCGAACTGATGCGCCGCCGCGGAGATCCCGGCGGCGTCGCGGTCACGCACCGCGACCGCGTGCGCGGCAATCACCGTGGCCAGTCGGCCGCCGGTGGCGGTCGCCACGTCGACGAGCCGGTCAAGGCAGGTCTGGTCGCCGAAGCGCACCGCATCGTGCAGGGCCAGCACGGCGATCGCCTGCTGCCCTGATTCCGAGGCCAGCCTGTCGGCCTCGAGTGCGAGCTCGATTGCGGCGCTGTTGTTTCCCTCCGCCGCCGCCAGCCACGCCTCGGCGATCTTCAGCTGCGGGCCGAACACCGCGACATGCCTGCCGAAGCGGGTCTTCAGCTCCGCCATCATCGTGGCCCCCGGTTCAACGCGGCCAAGCACGCAGTACGACTGCGCGAGCAACAGCCGCGCAGGGAAGCTCCACGACGCCGCCGACTCCGCCGTCAGCGCCGCGACCGTCTGCTCCATGCGCGGCACGGTGTCCGCGAACAGGCCGCGCGCCACCCCGATGGTGCCGACCAGAACATTGGCCATGCCCCACGCCAAATACTGACCCGTCGAGGTGACGCTGACGATATCGCCGGAACGCTGTGCGGCCATGTCGAACTCGCCAGCCAGCGTCAGCGCGCGTACTTCACCGAACGCGGCGAGGTAGCGCAGCAACCCGTCCACTCGGGTCTGCATATGATGCCCGCGGGCGGCCACCGCGGTGACTTCTTCGCTGCGGCCCATCAGCGCCAGCGCCAGCGCGCCGCCGATGGCGGCCCACTCGACCGCGGTCGGATGCGCGTCGGGCGCGGCGAGCACCCGCTCCGACAGCACGACTGCTTCTGCGAGCTGATTCTCGAACGCCCGCGATGCCGAAGCCACCCCGTCGACCAGGAGCCGCGGCCCGCCGTGAGTCACCTTCTCGCACAGCAAGTTCAGTACCTCGTCGGCGCGCTCGGCGTCGCCCATCGACCAGTGCAGGTTGGCAATCCGCGCCAGGCCCCACCGCACCAGCTCGCGTTCGTCGAGAGCATCCGGGTCGAACGAGTTCAGCGTCTCCTCAGCCGCTGCGGCATGGCCCTGCCACAGCAGCGACCGTGCCAGCAGCTCACTGGCCACCAGACCGCCGCCCCTGTTCACCGCGGCCCGCGCGATCCGCTCACCCAGCGTGACGTTCGTCAGCGCGATCGCGTCGCGCGCCGCGGTGATCAACAGCTCCAGGTCGGCATGCTCGTCGCTGTCGAGTGTCAACTCTGCCAGCCGGATTCGGTCCATCGGTCCGCGCGACGGCTGACCGTGCAGTGCGCGCACCACCTCCCCGCGCAGTCGACGCGCCGCCGCCATGCCGAGCCGCCCACGGATCACCTCACCGAACAACGGATGGTTGAACCGCACGTCGACAGCGGAAGGGTTCTCGACAACCCGGATCAGACCACGGGTCTCGGCCTCCTCGATGGCATCGGTGCCGACAATGCCTGCCAAACAGTCGAGGCGCAGGGGCTCGCAGAACGTCAGTAGCCGCAGCGCGTGCAGCACGTCGTCAGGCAGATGCTCGATCCGCGAGTCGAGCAGCGATGCCAGCTCGGAGGTGACCGCGGTCCTGCCGCGCAGCTGCCACACGCCGCGAACCTGACGCAATGTGCCCGCCTCGAGCGCCCCCTCGACCAGATGCCGCACGAACAACGCGTTGCCCCCGGACGCCTCCCACATCAGGTCGGTGGACAGCCCCTCGACGCGGCCGCCGAGGGCCTCCTCGATCAGGGTGACGCACTGCTCCCTGGTAAACGGTGTGAGGTTCAGCCGCCGCAGGTAACCGTCCTTCCACAGCGTCGTGATGGCGTCGGGCACCGTCTCGCCGGTTCGCACCGTGGCGACGATCCGCACCGACCCGTCCAGCGCCAGCTGGTGCAACAGGGTCGCGGAAAGCTCGTCGAGCAGATGCGCATCGTCAACGCCGATCACCGAATGACCCTCGGCGATAATGCTTTCGCGGGCCGTCGACAGGAAGGCCACCGGATCCCGTGACGTCGCCGTCCCGACCAGATGCGCGAAGACACCGAGCGGAATGCTGCGCGCCGACTCGGTGGCCGCCACCCACTGCACCCGCACTCCCAGCGATTGCGTAACCAGGCGGGCCAGCGTCGTCTTGCCGACGCCGGCGTCGCCGATCAGCACGATCCCGCGCACGCCCGCCGGTTCGACCAACGCGTTGTGTATCGCGGTGAATTCGTCGTCCCGTCGGACCACAGGCCAGTCCCGGGCCATGACCTGGAACTTTACTCCCGTCGCGGGGTCAGGCGCGGAAGTTCTCACAGCAGGATGTGATCGAGCTTCACGAGTTCGCGCGGCAGTCCGGTGGTTTCGAACCGGCCAAGCGGGTCACCCGCGATGTATGCCGTCAGATCCAGGCCCGTGAGCGCAGCGATCCGGCGCACCGGCACCTGGAATGTCCGGTAGGCGCCGTAGGAGAACGACGCAGGCAGCATGCCGGTCGTGCGCTCGGTGCGGAACTCGTCGAGCAGGGACTCCTGGCTGAGCAGATACGCAGTGACGGAGGGTTTTCCATCGGTGCGCACCATCGACACGATCTTCCAGTACTGCAGTGGCAGCGCCACCCCGCGATACTGCGGATCGTCGTCGTCGAGCACCGGTCCGGACAGCACGCTGACCTTGAGGTCGGAGGTCACCGCATTCTGCAGCACATAGTCCTCGAGGCCGAGCCAGAGCGTGCGGCCCGCATTGAATTCATGATGCTGCGGTGCACAGTTCGTGAAGTGGAACGTGTCGTCCACCGCGGCAACCGATTGCGAGCCCCAGGCGGGATCCAGCCGACGCACCAGATGCCCACGATCGAGATCGTTGTCCCGGTAGACGTCCTCGCCCGTCTGCTCACCGATCGGGATACGCGGATCGAGGATCCACTTGTCGCTGTCCCTGCGGGGCTGATCGGCTTTCCCGCCGTCGATGTTGACCGCGGTGAACAGCGCCAGCTTCCGCTTGCGGTGCATGACGACGCTGAAGTGGTGATAGGGCAGTGGCTCGGTTGCCAGATCCGTTTCGGCGGTCAGAACCGGCAGCCCCAGCGAGATGTCAAGGAACGCAGGGTCATAGCCGCCGCGGGTGCTGTAGTCGGGATCGATCGACTGGACGGTCGGCGGCTTCTCAAGGACCTGCTGGACGCTCAACGCCGCAATCGAACCCGGCGGCAGTGTCACGTCGAGCGTGAGCGGAATCCTGATCGAGAGCGGTAGGGAACTGGTGGGCCGTTTCTCGTACCTTTCCTCGACCGTGGGTGGATTGAGGATCGCATCGGCCAGTGCCCGCTGCTCGGGCGGCAACTGGCTGCCCTTGACCTTGCGCAGGATCGCGCACACCCGAATCCCCTCGTTGAGCACGTGCCCGAACTCGGGATGCTCCGGCGCGCGAACGCTGGCGTGGTGCAGCGCGCACACTTCCCATTGGTCGTTGAACACCGGCGATCCCGAGGAGCCCGGCTCGGTGTCCGCGTTGTAGTGCAGGAACTGCGGCGTGCCGTCGACGATGCGGTTCTCCCGCAACGCCACCTGCTTCTTTTCCCCCCGGGGATGCTGCACGATCGTGACGAACTCGCCGAGCAGCGCCTTGCCCTCGGATTCGATCAGCCGGTTGAAACCGAACGGCGCAAGCGCCTCGGCCGGCGCCCGCACCGCCACGATTGCGAAATCCAAACCCTCATCGGCCAGGAAGAACCGACCGGGATCGAAGCCGAATGTGGTGACTTCGAGCAGTTTGCCGTCGATGCCGTCCTGGTAGTTGAACTCGACGTGGCTCGTCGCGGCGGCCTGTGCGGTGTCGAAGACGTGATGGTTGGTCAGCATCAAATCTGGCGAGATCATCGACCCGGTGCCGTGTCCGAGGAGCCGTCCGTTGCCGTCCTTGACGAGGATGCGGCCCACCGCGCGGGCCGCGGCCACACCGGCATCCAGATACCGCGTTCCGACGAAATCCGCTGTGTTGACGATCGCTTCGAGCAGCTTCTCCGGCGGCGTCGAGTTGGGTACAGGGGCGCGCTCGACGGCCTTTTCGGCGAGCCGCTCGGGCGCCTCGGCGGGCGTGGTCGGCGGAAGCTCGTCGCCGGCGCGGAAGCGGGTGACGCGGTCAAGGCGCCGTGCGACCAGGTCGGGCGGGTTGAGCTCGGCCAGGTTTCCCGAGGAGGCCAGCGTCTCCTCGTGCGCGAGGCGCGGTTCGGCACGTTCGATCACCCGGCGGCTGAGAGCCTCGAACTGCTGCTCGGCAAGCATCCATCGGTGCTGCTGCACTTCGCGACGCGGATCACTCTCATCCGGGTCGGTGTCCTGGAATGAAGGCGTGATGACGGTCATAAACGGAGTCTGCTGACTCGCAGGTGCGCCGTCGCGCGTAGTGCACTACCCGAGTTTTACGAGGCGAGCACCGCGGGTTCGAGCGCCCGTACCGGCTCGGCGTGCACCAACCGCTCGCCGCGCGCTGCCCAGTCCCTATCGGTCCAGACGACCTGGCCCGGCAGGCGCCGCCAGTACTCCGGATGCTCGCGCACATAGAGGTCGACGCTGGCGTGCAGCAGTGCGCTGTCCGGCGGCCTGCGCTTGGAGATCGTCGGTGGGCTTCCCGCCAGCGCGTCGAACTCGCTCGGTGCGGGCGCGCGGTAGCGGCTGTCCGCAGGCACCGAGACACCCGCGTTGAGCGCGCCGTCGACCATCCAGTCCAGCGCGATCTCGGCCAGCGGCCAGCAGGCGCCAGGGCCACCGGCGACGTCGCAGTGCGCGCCGCGGAACCAGGCTTCCTCGACGTGTTCGGAGGGCGCCGCGACCAGCCGGTCGCCGAACGGGCCGCGGCCGCTGTCGATCGCGATGGCGTGCCGTCCTGACACGACATTGGTCAGGGGTTCCGTCGTCGGCTGGTGTCGCAGACCCGGCACACTGACCGTGTCCCACAGCCCCAAAAACTCTACGGCTACCCCGATTTCGTCGCGCCCGGCCAGGCCTGCGGCCATCCGCTTCACCCGCCGCCAATCCTGCGGGGTGCGCCGCGTTCGCGGCAGCGCGTAGGTGGCAACCACGTAATCCATCAGGTCCCCAAGCACGCCGACAGTGCCGAGCAGCCTGGTCAATGCCTGCGCGCAGTACGCGCCACGGCCGACGCCGAACATGTAGATCCGATCGCCTGGATCCCACCAGTCGACAAGAAACTCGTACGCCTCGGCGATGGCCGCACGCGCGTCCTCGCGGGCCGCCTTCCTGAACCTCAACCTGGCGAGGCGGCCTCCGCGAGGTGTCGGCGCACCCGAGTGGTACCAGATGAGCTGTTCGTCGCCCTCGTCGAGAAGGCGCACCAGTGTTTCGGCATTGGTGGCATCCCGCTGCCCGAGATGATCACGGGCACGGTCAAAGCACAGCACGATGTTCTTCACGACGACCCCCGACGGACGTTTCAAGCAGTTGTTGACGAGCTGGCATCAAGTTTGCCGGGCAAACGCAGGGATGTCTTGCGTATTGCACTACCCCATTTAGAAATTTCGACGGATCCGTACGTGAGGTAGCCGAAAGGGTACGGAATCAGTGGCCAGAATGCTGCAGGCATGGTGATCCGCACCGAGGGGCGGTACCTCGGCGTTAAGTTCCGGCGGTAGCGAGCGCTCGCGCCTGGGGCTATCCGAGCGGTAGTTGAACGCCTGGGCTCAGGGGATCGAAATGTAGCTCGATCGATTCCCCGACGGTGCCGGGCGGTACGTCGAACGCGACGCCGACGGTTGCCTCACCACCTGGCGGAAGCTCTACGAAGCCGCCGCCGACGTAGAACGTCGCCTCGTCGTCGATGTTGTACGTGATGCCGCCGGCGTGCAGCCGCTGCATGGTGCCGATGAATTGCGCGGGGGTTTCGCCGCGGTTGAGTACCGTCATCCGCACGACGATGTACTCGCCCTGCGCCGTCTTTTCTATCGGCGCCTCGGTGGACGTCACCGTGTCCCCGGTCTCAACGCCGGTCACGGTGAATGCCAAAGGGCCGTCAACGGATTCGCCGCCAACGGGTGGCGCCTGCGTCTCGGTGGCAGCTTCGGTCGGCTCACCCCAGCCGGGTGCGCTGGTCTCTGTCGTTGACTCTTCGGGGGTCGATTCTGCCGGGGCGGTGGTCGGCGACGCGATCTGCGCGGTGCCGGGGTCGTGCAGGAACATCGCGTAGACGAGGGCAAGTATCAACACCGCCAGTAGTCCCGCGCACGCGGCGCTGAACCCCACGATGAGCTTTTTGTTGTCGGCGGGAGCCGATGGTCTGTCGAGTGGGGCGGCGAACGCCGCCGGCTCGAACGATGGCGGCTCGAACGATGGCGGCTCGAACGATGCGTGCGATGCCGGCTCGAACGCCCCTTGCGGAGCCGGGTCAACCGGCTCGGGTTTCCTGTGCGCTCCGCCGTGCCCCTCAGCGGGGGCCGCGATGGTCGGCACGACGACCGTCGGCTGCTCGACAGCGGGTTCGGGTGGCGCCTGGATGGGGGCGCGGTGTTCGGTCCATGCCGAGCCGTCCCAAAATCGTTGGCTGCCAGAGTCGTCGGGATCGGGGTACCAACCTGCGGGCGTAGGCGGTGTGCTCATCGCGGGAGAATAGCGCACCCGGTAGGACTTTTGCTCGCGCTAACAAGCTCGAAGCGCTGCTCAGCCGCCCATCAGCGCGTGCCACTGATCCAGATTGCTTGCCCGATACACGTAATTCGTGCGGCGGACCTCTGACAGCGAGGCGCTCGGCTCGGCCGAATACCAGTGCCCAGGAAACACCGTGGGATCGCCGGGCAACTTCGCGAGCGCCTGCAGGCTGCGATAGATGGCGTCGACGTCACCGCCGGGGAAATCGGTGCGGCCGCAGCCCTCGAGGAACAGCGTGTCACCCGCGACCAACCGGCCGTCCAGCAGGAAGCACTGGCTACCCGGCGTGTGGCCGGGGGTGTGCAGTAGCTCGATCTCGATGTCGCCCACACCAACCTTGTCGCCATGCTCGTGTTCGGTGAGCTCGCTGCGGGCGATGCCGGTGACACGCGAAACCCAGTCCGCCTCAAGGGCATTGACGTGGACGGGCACACTGACCCGTTCCAGAAGCTCGGCAAGGCCAGCCAGTTCGAAGCCCATCATCGACCCGCCGACATGGTCGGGGTGGTGGTGGGTGACCAGGACGCCGGACAGGTGCATGTCGTCGGCCTCGAGCGCGTCGACCAGATCCTGCGCGGCGTACGCCGGGTCGACGACGACGCAGTCGCCGGTCTCACGGTCGCCGATGAGGTACGCGAAGTTGCGCATCTGCTGAGCGATCATGTCGTCGACCGCGAAATCGCGGCCGGACAACAGCTGCCGGAAGTACAGGCGGTCAGAAGGCATGGTCTAAGACTAGAGCGGGCCGCTGCTACCCCTCGTCCTTGAGTCGCACCATGCGGGTGGTGCTGCTCTCGTCGAGCTCCACCAGTTCGTTGTGCGAGCGCAGAAAATCGCTGAACGAGCGGAACCCGAGCGACTTCTCGGAGAACGACGGGTCCATGCGCTTCATCTGGGCCTTGACCGCCGAGTTGTGCAGCCAGTCCGCGTCGTCCTTCTCGTGGCCGATCCGCAGCGCCCGTTCCAGCAGGCCGGTGGCCGCCGCCTGGGGATCGGGTGCCGGCTCCTCGTCAGGCTCCTGCGCCTTGGCGCGCTTGGGCTTCTTGGCGGGCGCCGGGGCGACGGTGGGCACGCCGGGCAGCGCGTCGTAGGTGACGAAGTCGTCGCACGCGGCCGTCAGCGACTTGCTGATCGAGCCGGTGATGCCGATGCCGACGACGTAGCGGCCGAGGCGCTTGCAGCGCTGGGCCAGCGCGATGTAGTCGGAGTCGCCGGCGACGATGACCACGTGGGTCAGGTCGGGCAACCTGAACATGTCCTCGACGGCGTCGACCGCCAACCGGATATCGGCCCCGTTCTTGGCGTACGCGGCGGCCGGGAAGAGCTGAACCAGGTCGACCGCGCGTCCGACCAGCTGCCCGCGGTAGTCGGCGTTGACGTCGGCCGACCAGTCGGCATACGCCTTGGTCAGCACCAGGGTGCCGAACGAGGACGCGAAGTCGATGATGGCGCCGACGTCGACCGTCGCCTCCGTGAGCCGGCCAGGTTGTTTGTGGAAGCCGGCGGTCTTGTCCTTCTGAAACGCGTTGCGACCATGCACCTGGTCGTAGCGGGAGATGACGATGTTGTCGAAGTCGAGATAAACCGCCACGCGCGGCGTGCCGGGCTCCGTCATGGTTCTGTCCTATCACCTGGTGGCGGAGCTGCGCACAGATCGCGATTCTCGACCAGCGGTTTGGCGCGTCAAACCGGGAGAATGTACCCTCTTTAAGGCCCAACGCATGGCGAAGTGGGCCTGGTATGACTAAGCCCCCTTAGCTCAGTCGGTAGAGCGTTTCCATGGTAAGGAAAAGGTCAACGGTTCGATTCCGTTAGGGGGCTCGGCGGTTGGGCGGACGCGATAAGCGACCGCGCCGGACCGACAAGGCGGTGTAGCTCAGTTGGTTAGAGCGAACGACTCATAATCGTTAGGTCGCCGGTTCAAGTCCGGCCATCGCTACCAGAGCACGACAAACGTAACTAGAAGGGCACCTGACGTGGCGTCAAGTACTGACGTACGGCCGAAGATCACTTTGGCCTGCGAGGTGTGCAAGCACCGCAACTACATCACCAAGAAGAACCGTCGCAACGATCCGGACCGGCTCGAGATCAAGAAGTTCTGCCCGAACTGCGGCAAGCACCAGGCGCACAAGGAATCGCGCTAAACGCGCGCCAGCTTTCACAACCGTGGCACTTTCAGCGCAGATCGTCGGGCTGCATTACCGGCATCCCGACCACTACGTCGTGGGCCGGGAGAAGATCCGCGAGTACGCCGTCGCCGTCAAGAACGACGACCTGGCGTATCACGATGAAGAGGTCGCCTCTGAGCTCGGCCACGAAGCACTGTGCGCGCCGCTGACGTTCATCTCGGTCTTCGGTTACCAGGCGCAGACGGCGTTCTTCGCCAACGCCAACATCGGTGTCACGGACATGAAGATCGTCCAGGTCGACCAGGTCATCAAGTTCGTCAAGCCGATCCATGCCGGTGACGAGCTCTACTGCGACGTGTACGTCGACTCCGTTCGGCAGGCGCACGGCACCGACATCATCGTGACCAAGAACGTCATCAGCGACGACAAGGGTGACGTCGTGCAGGAGACTTACACGACCCTGGCGGGTCGTTCGGGCGAAGAGGGAGACGAGGGTTTCAGCCATGGCATTGCGTGAGTTCGATTCGGTCAAGGTGGGCGACCAGCTTCCCGAAAAGGTGATCCCACTGACGCGGGGTGACCTGGTGAACTACGCCGGCGTGTCCGGCGACCTGAACCCGATTCACTGGGACGACGACATCGCCAAGCAGGTTGGCCTCGACACCGCGATCGCGCACGGCATGCTCACCATGGGGCTCGGTGGCGGATACGTCACCTCATGGATCGGCGATCCCGCAGCGGTCACCGAGTACAACGTGCGGTTCACCGCCGTTGTGCCCGTTCCCAACGATGGCGTCGGCGCCGAGATCGTGTTCAATGGAAGGGTGAAATCCGTTGAACCCGAGACAAAGTCGGTAACCATCGCGCTGTCGGCCACATCCGGGGGAAAGAAGATCTTCGGACGCGCCGTCGCAATCGCGAAGTTGGCGTGATCTAGTGGCGCTCAAGACCGACATCCGTGGGATGGTTCACCACTATCCGGATGTTTTCGTTGTAGGACGCGAGCAGATTCGCCAGTACGCGTATGCGGTGAAGTCGGACGACCCGGCCAGCCATGACGAGGTTGCCGCAGGCGAACTCGGCCACCCCGCGCTCATCGCGCCGCCGACGTTCATGTCGATCTTGGCGGTGATGATCCAGCGGCACTTCTTCCAGCACGTCGACGTGGGCCTGGAGACCATGCAGATCGTCCAGGTGGACCAGAAGTTCAAGTTCCACCGGCCGATCAAGGATGGCGACCGGCTGATCGGGAGCATGCGCATCCTGTCGGTCGAGGAGCGGTTCGGCGCCGACATCGTCACCACCCACAACGTCTGCGAAGACGAGGACGGCGTCGTCGTGATGGAGGCCTTCACCACGCTGATGGGCCATGAGGGCGACAACTCGATTTCGGCCAAGTGGGACCCGGAGTCGGGGCAGGTCGTGCGTACCGCGGTCGGCCAGAACGGCCAAATAGTCGATTAGTAACTCGGACGGGGTGCGCGCTACACTCGGACTTCGGGGTTTTCCCAGTCCAGCGCGCTGTCCGTCGGTTTCAGATCGGCCGAACGGGGAGCGCGCGGTTTGTGTGAGCCCCGGAAGCGGGTTAGCTGAAGGGGCGTAGCTCAACTGGCAGAGCAGCGGTCTCCAAAACCGCAGGTTGCAGGTTCAAGTCCTGTCGCCCCTGCTCAACTGAATACTCGACACGTGTGGACACTGGATAGTGACCACCAAAGAAACCAGACGAAAGGCATGCGGTGAGCGACGAGCGCGATAGTGCTGGCTCCGCAGGCGAGGGCACCGGGGCTGGCACCGACACCGATCCCACTAGCGACACCGGCAGCACCGCTGTCGTGACCCAGCCGCAGCGCCCGACGGGCAAGCGGTCGCGGCGCGCAGCAGTCGGCGCGGACGACAGCGGGGCCGTCGACCTGGCGACCGGCACCAAGGCCGCTCCCACCAAGAACGGCGGCCCGACCAAGACCGCCAAGAAGTCTGCCGACGGCCCGTCGCGGAACCCGTTGACTTTCGTCTTGACCTACCTGAGGCAGGTCGTTGCCGAGCTGCGCAAGGTGATCTGGCCGAACCGCAAACAGATGGTCAGCTACACCACCGTGGTGCTGATCTTCCTGGCGTTCATGGTCGCGCTGATCGGCCTGGTCGATCTGGGCCTGGCCAAGCTCGTGATGATGGTGTTCGGCTGACGAGCGAGATTTGAGAGAGGACTGAAAACCGTGACTACCTTCGACGGCGATACGCCCACGGGTGAGACCGTCGACGTCATCGATGAGAGCGGCGTCGACGAGACCAACGTCGACCCTGCGACCGAGGTCGCCGACGAGGCGCCTGCGGACGCTGAAACTGACGCGCAGGCGCCTACTGAAGAAGCGCAGGCGCCTGCTGAAGCCGAGGTCGTGGTCGAAGACGAGGACGAGGACCCGGCCGTCGCGCTCAAGAAGGAGCTGCGCCTGCGCCCCGGCGATTGGTATGTCATCCACTCCTACGCCGGCTACGAGAACAAGGTGAAGGCCAACCTCGAGACCCGCGTGCAGAACCTCGACGTCGGCGACTACATCTTCCAGGTCGAGGTGCCCACCGAAGAGGTCACCGAGATCAAGAACGGCCAGCGCAAGCAGGTCAACCGCAAGGTGCTGCCCGGCTACATCCTGGTGCGCATGGAGCTCAACGACGAGTCGTGGGGCGCGGTGCGCAATACCCCCGGGGTCACCGGCTTCGTCGGCGCGACGTCACGGCCGTCGCCGCTGTCGCTCGACGACGTGGTGAAGTTCCTGCTGCCGCCCGCCGCGGCGAAGAAGCCTGCCAAGAGCACCGCCGGTGCCGCTGCGTCCTCGGAGGCCTCGCTGGAGCGTCCCGAGATCCTGGTCGACTTCGAGGTCGGCGAGTCCGTCACCGTCATGGACGGCCCGTTTGCGACGCTGCCCGCCTCGATCAGCGAGGTCAACGCCGAACAACAGAAACTCAAGGTGCTGGTGTCCATCTTTGGCCGCGAAACACCTGTCGAATTGACCTTCACCCAGGTCGCCAAGATCTAAAGACACGCAAGAAAGAAAAGGAACCGACTCATGGCCCCGAAGAAGAAAGCCGTCGGGCTGATCAAGCTGCAGATCCAGGCCGGGCAGGCCAACCCCGCCCCGCCGGTGGGTCCGGCGCTCGGCCAGCACGGCGTCAACATCATGGAGTTCTGCAAGGCGTACAACGCCGCGACGGAGAGCCAGCGCGGCAACGTCATCCCCGTGGAGATCACCGTCTACGAGGACCGCAGCTTCACCTTCGCGCTGAAGACCCCGCCCGCGGCACGGCTGCTGCTGAAGGCCGCCGGCGTGCAGAAGGGCTCGGGAACTCCGCACACCACCAAGGTCGCCAAGGTGACCTGGGATCAGGTGCGTGAGATCGCCGAGACCAAGAAGGAAGACTTGAACGCGAACGACATCGACGCCGCGTCCAAGATCATCGCCGGCACCGCCCGGTCGATGGGGATCACGGTCGAATAAGACCGCGACCCCGTGGGAGGGCCAGCTTCGGCCCGCCAACCACAACTCTGAACAGGGAGATACGAATGAGCAAGAACAGCAAGGCATATCGCGAAGCCGCCGAGAAGATCGAGAAGGATCGGCTGTACACGCCGCTCGAGGCCGCAAAGCTGGCCAAGGAGACGGCGTCGAAGAAGCAGGACGCCACCGTCGAGGTCGCCATCCGGCTCGGCGTCGACCCGCGCAAGGCCGACCAGATGGTGCGCGGCACCGTCAACCTGCCCAACGGCACCGGTAAGACCGCCCGCGTCATCGTGTTCGCGGTCGGTGACAAGGCCGAGGCCGCGGTGGCCGCAGGCGCCGACGAGGTGGGCAGCGACGACCTGATCGAGAAGATCCAGGGCGGCTTCCTGGATTTCGACGCCGCGATCGCGACGCCTGACCAGATGGCCAAGGTCGGCAAGATCGCCCGCGTGCTCGGCCCTCGTGGCCTGATGCCGAACCCGAAGACCGGCACCGTCACCCCTGACGTGGCGAAGGCCGTCGGCGACATCAAGGGCGGCAAGATCAACTTCCGCGTCGACAAGCAGGCCAACCTGCACTTCATCATCGGCAAGGCCTCGTTCGGCGAGAAGCAGTTGGCCGAGAACTACGGCGCCGCGCTCGACGAGATCCTGCGCGCCAAGCCGTCGTCGTCCAAGGGCCGCTACCTCAAGAAGGTCGTCGTCTCGACGACGACGGGGCCGGGCATTCCTGTCGATCCGTCGATCACCCGCAACTTCGACGAGGCCTAAAGCTGTTGCGCGCTACTGGGCGTCGCCGACGATGCCGCCCAGTTCGGCGCGCGAGTTGATGGACAGTTTGCGATAAATGCGGGCCAGGTTGGCCTCCACGGTCTTCGGGCTGATGAACAACGCCGCGGCAACATCGCGGTTCGTCATGCCGGAGGCCGCCAGCTCGGCCACCCTCAGCTCCGAGGGCGTCAGCGCGTGATCATGCGTCGGTGCGACCTTGGTACGGGCAAGCTCGGCGCGGGCCCTTTCCGCCCACAGCGGCGTGCCCAGGTCGGAGAATGTACGCAGCGCCTCGTTTAAAGTTGTTGTGGCGCTGACTTTCTGGCGTTGCCGACGCTGCAGTTGGCCGAGCAGCAGCTGGGTGCGCGCGCGTTCGAAGGGCATTGGCAGCCGGTCATGCTCGCGCATGGCTTGCTCGGCCATCGCACTGGCGGCGTCGACGTCGCCTTCTGCAGCCAGCAGCATGCTGCGACAGCGGGCGCCGACGGCCAGCATCCACGGGCGATCCAGCCGGCGACCTTCGGTTTCCAGCGCGGTGATCATCGGCTCGGCGTCCGCGCGGTGTCCCAGCGCCAGCATCGCCTCAACGGCGTCGGGAATGTATGAAGCCGACATGATCTCCACACCGGGGGTGGTCTCGAATGTGGAGATCAGCGGCTGCATGGTCGCGTACGCCTCGACGTACTTGCCGAGCGAGACCTCGAGGAACCCCAGCGTCACGAGGGGCCAGATCGTCAGCCGCGGTGACCCACCGCGCGTTGCGATGTCAAGTGCTGCACCGGTGGCCGTGCGTGCATCGTGTTCTCGCCCAATGTAAGCGGCCGCCACAGCCTTCATCGAAAGGGCGATGGCCAGCGAGCCGCCGCCCTGCTCTGCGCGCTCCATCGCCTCGTCGGCCATCAGCGCGGCTTGCGCGAAGTCGCCAGCCCAGACCTCGACCAGGGTGCCGAAGCTGGCGATGGCCATCAGGTCGTGTTCGGCGCCGCGTTCGACGGCGGAGGCGCGGGCCGCCTCCAGCTCGGCGCGTGAATCGTCGAGTTGTCCTGTCCAGCCAAGGATTTCGGCGTGCACGATGCTGGCTCGGAAGGGTATGAGCACACCGACGGCGGGGTCTTCGAGTTCGACGGCCCGCTGTAGGTCCGCCTCGTCGACGCCGTGGCCGTAGATGAACTTCAGCTGTACCAACATGGCAAGGGCCCTGCTGATAAAGATGGGTGTGCCGAGTTCTTCGGCGGCGGCCACTGCCTTGCGGGCGTTGACGAGCGACTCGTCGTAGCGCCCGATCATCCGCTGGCTGTACGCCAGCGCGATGAGGGTGTTCACCAGCAGGGTCGAATCCGCGTCGGCATCATCGAAGGCACGGTTGAGCAGAGCGACGGTTTCGGTCCAGTTGTCCTCGTACAGTTGCACTCCGGCCATCAGGTTGACCGCGATTCCACGGAGCAACCCCGGCGGCAGCGCGTCGATGGTCGGCTTCAGCAGCGCGCGAGCACGGTCGGCGTCGCCTGCCTTGAAGTGGTTCTCGGCGGCGCGAATTCGGCGTGCTGGGGTGTCGCCGCCGAGCCCGATCGCGAGTTCAATCAGCTCTGCGGCGGCGGCAGGCGCGCCGCGATAGTGCGCCGCTGCGGCGGCGTCGTCGAGGGCAGAGAGCGTTTCAGGATCCGCGCTCGAGGCGGCCAGGGCCATGTGCCTGGCCTTGAGCTCAGGCTGCTCGATGGTGTGCGCCAGCTCCCGGTGCATCGCCCTGCGCTGCGCTGGGGTTGCGTCGGTGTAGACGCTTCTGGCCAACAACGGGTGAGTGAACCGGACGTCGCTGCCGTCAATTCCGATGAGCCCCTTGGCTTCTGCTTCGGCGATCAACTCAGTGGCGCGCTCGACTGTATTGCCGGTGACTCGGGTGAGAAGTTCGACGGTCGGGTTGGCGACGGACGCCGCGGCCAGTAATAGGTTGCGGGTGTCGGTGCCGAGACGCCCGATTCTCTGACGCATCAGCTCGGACAGCGTGGCAGGAAGTGCGCCGGCCGATCCGTCGTCGATGGCGCGGGCCAGCTCGAGTGCGTAAAACGGGTTGCCGGCGGAGATTTCGGAGATTCGCACCATCGTCGGGCGGGGGAACGACCGGCCGAGCCGCGACGAGATCAGGACGTGTAGGCCGCCAAGGCTGAGCGGACCGACGCGAATCTGGTCGATGCCATCGGGTCTGGCCAGGTGCAGCCAGTTCACCACGTCTCCACAGTCGGGATCACACCGTTCGGTGAGCAGCATCCCGACTCGGCCGTTGAGCTGCCGTGCGGCGTATAGGACAACGGCCTGGCTGGACGGATCGAGCCACTGCACGTCGTCGATCGCCACCACGACGGGGGCATCGCCAGAAAGCCGGTCGAGGACTGCTGCGAACGCGGCGGCGACCACCCGTTGGTCGGTGGCAGGACCCTCGATGTTGGCGCGCAGCAGCACGCGGTCGACGGCAAGGCGCTGCACGTCGGGCAGGGCGGCGAGCACGGCTGGGTCGACGTCGCCCAACATGTCGGCGACCGCCGCATAGGCCAGCACGGACTCGGCCTGCCCGGCGCGGGCCGAGAACACCTGGAAGCCCCGGTCGCGGGCGAGGTTCACCGCGGCCAGCCAGATGGTGGTCTTGCCGATGCCGGCCTCGCCCTCGATGACCAGTCCTGTCGGCGCAAGTTCCGCGGAAAGCAGGAACTCAGATACCGCCCGAAACTCGGCCGAGCGACTTATCACCCCGGAAGACACGACCCCACCCATGCAAGTAGCAAACGCATATTGTATCAACTGCCACTGGCACGTGGCAGAAGATAAGCCGCCAACCAGCTAAACGGCGACCTGACCGTATGTACGCGGTGCGGCGGATCGCAAACCGGCAACGTTAGCTAACGGTGGGCTCCGGCTCGGCTGGCGTACGGGGGACGCACCCCATGGCAGGAGGCCCGTGCCGTATCCGCGCACCGACGTCACCCGAAAGGCGTTGATGCGGGCAGCCGGCCCGCTGGCATGTTGCCGTGACGATCTCGGGAGAGTGCGCACGGAAAACGCCGTAGAGGACTTCATCGGTCGGGACGGCAAGCGTGACGAGTAGGCGGACCGGCGTGCCCTGGTCGGTGACGACGGTAGCCGCGAGGTCGAGCTTGGCGACGATGTCGTCGACCGATTGCTCGGTGAGCTCGGGCAAGTACCACTCAGCGAGGTAGTGCGCCACGTCTCCACCGGCGTCCATGAGGCGAACGTATCGATGTCCGCGCAGAAGGGAATCGGGTGTTTCCCTATTGGTGAGGAACTGGCACCGACAGTCATTTCCGCACGCTGAGGGGAGGCTTTGCGGCCAGCAAACTCGGCTGTGGCCAGTTACGGCGCGTTCGGAGTATTCCAATACCGGCGCCCGAGTTTGCCGTAGGTGCGTATTGGGGGGCGAGACGATAGGGAAACACCCGATTCCTGCCCGGCCCCCCGCGAATAGCGTCGCAACCCAAGGCAGTTGCTAGTTGAACGCTCTTTGACAAGGCAAGGACATCCGATGGCTACGAAACTTAGGTAGTCCACTACTTAGGTGGTCCGCGGTGGACTGTGGTTGGTTGTTACATGACGGCAAAGTTTGGGGACGCGACAAGACACGCTATGAACGGGTGGGCAAGGCGGGGCAGCGACTGGCGGGCCGGCAATGATCCAGGGGGCAGTAGAACTTATGTTGACCAGGAGTGAACGGGGTGTTTACGGGGTGGGTCATACCCCCTCGGCGGTCCCGGCGCGGTGGAGGGGTCCGCGCCGGGAATCGCGCCCTTTCGGTTGCACGCCAGCAACCTATATGCGAAGGTTAGGCGCGACCGGCTCACTCGGTGATTTACGGGGAGTCGACTCGGGGGAGCAGGTTGGGGTAGGGGGTGGAATGCCACCACAGCATCGTCGGGACGGTCGATCCACCGTCGGCAATGCAGTGCACGGCAGCATATTGCGGTTCAGCGGAGAATTGACGCTAGCGAAAGTTAGCCGCGATCACGAGTCCGCTATACGTCCAACGCCGCGCGTGCAATTCCACACATCTACAGCCAACAGCTGCATGGATAAGAGAATCGAGCCAGACACGTGGCCAAGCTAGTGAGCATCTGGGACGGCATGTCGCACGAGACTGCACGACCAAAAGTCTCGGTGGTGGTGCCGGCTTTGAACGAGGAGCGCAACCTTCCCCACGTCGCCGCGCGGATGCCGGCAGACGTCGATGAGATCGTCTTCGTCAACGGCAACTCGGTGGATAACACCGCGCAGGTCGCTCGCGAGTTGTGGCCCGATGCCATTCACGTCCACCAGACCCGCAGGGGCAAGGGAAACGCACTGGCGTGCGGTATCAAGGCGTCGTCCGGAGACATCATCGTGATGATCGATGCCGACGGCAGTACCGATCCGCTCGAGATTCCGCGCTATGTAGCGGCTTTGATCTCCGGCGCGGATTTCGCGAAGGGGTCGCGATTCATCCAGGGCGGGGGAAGCGCGGACATCACCGCGTTCCGGCGGCTGGGCAACTGGGGGCTGAACACCTTGGTGAACATGCTGTTCGGCACCAAGTACACGGATCTGTGCTATGGCTACAACGCGTTCTGGCGGCATTGCCTCGATGCGATCCGACTGCCCGATGACGAGACAGACGTGCCCCAGTGGGGTGACGGCTTCGAGATCGAGACACTGATCAACGTGCGGGTAGCCGCGAACCAGTTGCAGATCGTCGAGGTCTGCAGCTTTGAGGCGAACCGGATCCACGGGGTCAGCAACTTGAATGCGGTCACCGATGGGCTACGGGTCTTGAAGACCATCCGGCAGGAGTTCCGTTGCACGCGGAAAGCGCAGAAGCAAAGCAAGCGCACGCACGGTGTGGTTAGCGCTTTGCGAGTAAACCAGCCGATCGCCGCGCCTGGGCCAGAGCAGGCCTGCCAAAACGCTGGATGACGAAGATCGAGTTTTCAACCGGGCCGGCCGTCGGCGTCGGCTTGGTGAGCGTTAGCCAGACTGCTGACGGCAAAGCTGCAATCATTAAGCACAATGATGCCGACCGCAAAGACTTGTAGTCCTCTCGGAGACGAGCGGTGGGCAGTCGTGCGCGCATCATCCAGTGGGCTGATGTCCGACAAGGGAGCCCTGTGATGGTCGACGTCGGTGGGGACCTTGGCAACGGTAGCGGTGACGATATCGACGTCACGGTGGTCATGGCGTGCTACACCGAGGAGCGGATCGACAGCATACGTTCGGCCCTGACCTCGCTTCGCAAGCAGAGCCTCGAGCCGCGCCGTGTCGTCGTCGCAGTCGACAACAACGAGAAATTGGCCAAGCGGCTGACGGACGAATTCGGCTGGATCACTGTCGTCTTGAATCAGCGATACCGCGGGTCCTCGGCAACCCGCAACTGCGGCGCTGAAGTCGTGGATACAAGCCTTACCGCATTCCTTGACGATGATGAGGCCGCCGACGTCGACTGGCTACGCGAGTTGACCAAGCCGTTCACAGATCCCACCGTCATCGGTACTGGCGGCAAGTATGAGGCGATGTGGTCGTCGGGTAAGCCGTGGTGGTTCCCCGACGAGTTTGCGTGGGCAGTTGGTGGTTCGTACCTCGGCATGCCAACCGAAACGACGGAGGTCCGCAACGTTTGGTCGGGAAACATGGCCGTACGGACGTCGGTTTTTCGCCAGGTCAACGGGTTCAGGACGGAGTTCGGCAAACGCGGGTCGGTTTCCCATCCCGAAGATACCGACTTGTGCATTCGGATGTCCGCGGTAGCTGACGGTCGATGGGTCTACGCGCCAAGCGCGGTAATTCACCACGATGTTCCGCGCTCTCGGGCTTCCCTCGGCTTCCTGACGTCACGGTGTTTCGCCGAAGGCGGCGGCAAGGCATTGATGAGCTTGAGGCTGGAGTCGGCCACATCGATCGACGTCGAACGCGGCTACGTACTGGCCACCACCAAGACGGCACTGCGGCGACTCTTCTCACGCGACGCCGCGACAAGCCTCACGGGTTTGGTGATGGTTGTCGGACTGATGAGCGCAGTTGTCGGCTATATCTGGGTGCGGCTACGTGCCTCGACGATCCCGGACGTTCCGACGGTTGCACTGCGTGAGGGCGACAGACGACCGGCCCGGATCATGGAGTTCGATTTGGCGACGCCCATGACGGTGTTAGCCGAAAGCTCGGCCGACCTCGAAAACTACGAACGGGTATGGACCATCCTGCGGATTGCCGGCAGACCGGTCGGATTGGTCGACACTGCGGCCTCGATCACCGCCGTCGAGGACCAGATCATTCGCACCATGCAGGGCGAGCTCGCCGAACGGATCGCCACTGGCACAGATGCTTCTACGGATCTCACCCGGTCCGCGCGATCGGAGTCATCACCGTCTGTATCAGTAGTCATCTGCACCCGCGAGCGGCCGGATGATCTAGCACGGGCACTGGATTCGCTTATCGCACAGAGCTATCGCGGTTTCACGGTTGTCGTCGTCGACAATGTGCCTCTAAGCAATGGGACGCGAGAAGTCGCCGACAAGTATCGCGATCGTTTTCACCGTCTGATCTACGCTGAGGAACCGAAACCCGGACTGTCCAATGCGCGCAATTGTGCGCTGCGGCATTTGGATACTGACATCGTCTGCTGGATCGACGACGACGAGATCGCGGACACCAGCTGGCTCGCTGAGATCGTCACCGTGTTCGAGACGCGTCCGGACGCTGCCGCGGTGTCCGGCACCGTGATCCCAGCCGAACTCGAGACATGGCCTCAATGGTGGTTCGAGCAGTACGGCGGGCACAGCAAGGGGCGGGGCTTCTCGCGGGAAGTCTTCGCACATGGCGACACGGGCACCCAAAGCCCGCTGTATCCGCTTCCGCCGTTCGGTGTTGGTGCCAACATGGCGTTTCG
>CAVQFK010000016.1:0-63813 GCA_963711755.1 uncultured Actinomycetota bacterium | reverse complement strand
TTGACGCGAGCGTTTATTCGCTCCCGCCCAGGGGTATGTCAGCTGCAGCTACCCACCCCTGGAGGAGAAATGACCATCACCAGCATCATCACCGCGATCCTCATCGGGATCGTGGTCGGCGTACTCGGTCGCCTTGTGCTGCCCGGTAAGCAGCCCATCGGGATGCTCGTGACGATCCTTGTGGGCATCGTCGCGGCGTTTATCGGCACGGCGATCGCCCGCGCGATGGGCATCCCCACCGCCACGAGCGGTATCGACTGGCTCGAACTCCTTGTCCAGGTCGTCGTCGCCGCGCTCGGCGTCGCGCTTGTCGCCGCGCTCATGGGGCGTCGGCGTACCGGCGTGCTGGGTGGGCAGCGCGGCGCGGCATTCTGCGCTGACGCACGTTCACTCTTGGCGATCCCGGTCTGGAACCCCGCCAGCCGGGATCGCCTTCAGCGTGGGATCAACGGGGAGTCCGCACGTGCCGTGATTTGCTGCACGACCCACGCATTGCCGTCGGGATCGGCGAACTCGAACAGCGTCCCGCCGTCGCGTTCGTCGATGACGTTGATGACCCCGACCGCAACACCGCGCGCGGTTAGTTCCTTGTGCGCCCGAGTGGCGTCGGCGACGACCAACTGCAGACCCTTTAGCGAGCCCGGCTCGATGGTCGACGGCTCTTTGACTTGGATCGAACAGCCCGACCCGGGCGGGGTGAGTTGCGCAAAGCGCTCGTTGGCTGTGGCTGTGTCGAAGTCGAGATCGAAGCCAACTTGATCCCGGTAGAACGCGATGGCCCGGTCAACGTCACTAACCGGGACCACCACGACCTCGAGAGTCCAGTCCATCTACAGACTCTTCAGCAGCGTGTCGAGCTTCTCGTAGCCCTCGGTCATGCCGCCTTCCATGCCCGAGGACAGCAGCGCGTCACGGGCCTCGGTGTTGGGGCAGATCGACCGGCCGTGCAGCCGCGAGCGGCCGTTGCCGAGGTCCTCGAACCACATGAACTCGATGTTCACCATGTCCGGGGCGCCCTCGAATTCGAAGGTCTGCAAGATGAATTCGTTCTTCCGCACGGTGTGGAATGTGCCGTTGAAGCCGAACTTGCCGTGCTCGTTCTCGTGCGAGTAGCGGTAACCGCCGTGGTTCTTGAAGTCCCACTCGGTGATATCCATCTCGAGCCCGTGCGGGCCGAGCCACTGCTTGACGAGCTCGGGCTCGGCGTGCGCCCGGAACAGGGCGTCGACCGGGGCATCGAATTCGCGGCTGAACTCCATGGCCAGGGTGTCGACCGGGGCGTTCAGGGTGAGTGGATTCGTCATTTCTGTGTTCCCTTCTCTGTGGTGTTGGTGAGCGAAGCCAGCAGGGAGTCCAGCCGGCGGTAACTGCGTTCAGCGTCAATCCGATATCGGTCGATCCATGCGGTCAGCCCTTCCAGCGCGGCCGCGTCCAGATGGACGGGCCTGCGCTGCGCATCGCGGGTCCTGGTGACCAGCCCCGCGTGCTCGAGCACCTGAATGTGCTTGGACACCGCCTGTTTCGTGATGTCGAACGGGGCGGCCAGCTCGTTGACCGTGGCGGGCCCACGGGACAGACGCGCGACCATTGCGCGCCGGACCGGGTCGGCGAGCGCCATGAAGGCGCGGTCAAGCCGGGCATCCCCATCTCCATCACTCTCCATTGTCAACCTTGCGTTTGATCAATCTATTGATTGAATACCAAGGTAGGAGACGTCCCGAAGGCTGTCAAGGGGTCAATTTCTCCCAAACTCACGTTCGGGCGAGAAAGTGCGAGAAGCCGCCGCCGAAACGTCGATCTCGGCGGGTCAGCGCCTCTTGCGGATGATGGCGCGCAGCTTGTCCAGCCGGGTGGCGATCTCGCGTTCTGCGCCATGGCTGGTCGGCTGGTAGTAGTCGACACCGACGATCTCATCGGGCGGATACTGTTGCGGCACAACGCCGTCCGGGTCGTCGTGCGAGTATTTGTAGCCGATCGCGTTGCCAAGGCCCGCCGCGCCGGAGTAGTGCCCGTCGCGCAGATGGGCGGGTACCAGCCCCGCCTTGCCCGCCTTGATATCACCGATCGCGTTACCCAACGCCGTGGTGACGGCGTTGGACTTGGGTGCGGTCGCCAGATGGACGGTGGCGTGGGCCAGCGTCAGTTGCGCCTCGGGCATGCCGATCAGCTGCACCGTCTGCGCGGCGGCGACGGCCGTCAGCAAGGCCGTCGGGTCGGCCATGCCGATGTCCTCGCTGGCCAGGATCATCAGCCGGCGGGCGATGAACCGCGGGTCCTCCCCCGCCACCAGCATCCTGGCCAGGTAGTGCAGGGCGGCGTCGACGTCGGAGCCGCGAATCGACTTGATGAACGCGCTGACGACGTCGTAGTGCTGGTCGCCGTCGCGGTCGTAACGAACCGCGGCCTTGTCCAGTGACTGCTCGATGGTCTCGACGGTCACCTTCTCGCCGGCCTCGGCCGCCACTTCCAGTGCCGTCAGCGCCCGCCGCGCATCACCCGCCGCCAGTTGCACGATCAGGTCGACGGCCTCGTCGGTGACCTCGACCTTTCCGCCGAGGCCGCGTGGGTCGTCGATGGCGCGGCGCACGACGGTACGAATCCCTTCGGCGGCCAACGGTTGCAGTTGCAGGATCAGCGACCGCGAAAGCAACGGCGCGACAACGGAGAACGACGGGTTCTCGGTGGTCGCCGCGACCAGCAGCACGATCCGGTTTTCGACGGCGGACAGCAGCGCGTCCTGCTGGGTCTTGGAGAATCGGTGTACCTCGTCGATGAACAGCACGGTCTGCTCACCGTGCACGGCGGCGCGACGCGCGACGTCGATCACGGCGCGGACCTCCTTGACGCCTGCCGACAGCGCCGAGAGCGCCTCGAACCTGCGGCCGGTGGCCCCCGAGATCAGTGCCGCCAGCGTCGTCTTACCGGTGCCGGGTGGGCCGTAGAGGATGACCGATGCCGCACCGGAGCCCTCGGCGAGCCTGCGCAGCGGTGAACCCGGTTGCAGCAGGTGATCCTGCCCCACCACCTCGTCAAGGGTGGCCGGGCGCATCTTGACCGCCAGCGGGGCGGACGCGCCGACGGGTCCGCCAGCGGACGAGCTTGGCTCGCCGGGAACGTCAAACAGACCGTCGGACACGCACTCTGCTTACCACGCTGCTACGACGTCACGAAGTCGATCAATTCCTCAACGCGGCCGATGAGCGCCGGTTCGAGGTCGTTCCAGTCCCTGACCCGGCCCC
Organism: uncultured Actinomycetota bacterium; assembly: GCA_963711755.1. Taxonomy (GTDB): domain Bacteria; phylum Actinomycetota; class Actinomycetes; order Mycobacteriales; family Mycobacteriaceae; genus Mycobacterium. The sequence goes on along the minus strand of CAVQFK010000016.1, from coordinate 60,574 downwards.
TGATGCGCTGCCATGCCTTCGCGGTGTCGGCCTGCTGGGCGTGGGGCCAGCCGAGGGCCCGGCATATGCCGCGTTTCCAATCGGTGCCCTTGGGGATGACCGGCCACGCCGAGATGCCCAGCCGGGCAGGCTTGACGGCCTGCCAGATGTCGATGAAGGGGTGCCCGACGACGAGCGCGTGCGAGCCGCCCGGTCCTCGCCGGACCGCTTCGGCGATGCGGGCCTCTTTCGAGCCCGCCACCAGGTGGTCGACCAGAACCCCGAGCCTGCGGCCGGGGCCCGGCCGGAACTCTTCCACGATCGCGACGAGGTCGTCGATGCCGCCGAGGTGTTCGACCACGACGCCTTCGACCCTCAGGTCGTGGCCCCACACCTGTTCGACGAGCTCGGCGTCGTGCCGACCCTCGACGTAGATGCGGCTGGCCAGCGCCACCTTGGCGCGGCCCTGCGGTACGGCGACCGACCCGGAGGCGGTGCGCGTCGCGGTCGTGGGGCCGGAACGGCGCGGCGCAGTGAGGATCACCGGTTTCCCGTCGATGAGGTAGCCGGGGCCGACCGGGAACGGTTTTTTGCGGCCCTGCCGGTCCTCGAGCTCCATCCGGCCGTACTCGACGCGGACCACCGCGCCGACAAAACCCGTCTGCGCGTCCTCGACGACCATGCCGATTTCGACGGGCAGTTCGGTCGACCGGGGCTTGCGAGCTCTGTGCGGGTCGTTGGCGAGGACGTCGATGCCATAGCGATCAGCCACCGGGTGATCGTAGGGTGACTCGCGTGCTGCTCAACCGCGACACGGCCGAGGGAATCGCTAACGGCAGCATCACATTGGTGCTGCGACGCTGGGACAAGCCGCGGGCCAAGCCGGGCGGCACGCAACGCACCGTCGCAGGCACCATCCGCGTCGACGACGTGACGGAGCATCCCGGCGGCTTCCGCGTCACCGCCGCACAGGCCCGCGCCGCCGGTTACCCGGATGCGAAGTCCGCGCAGCAGGACCTCGACCGGCGCCCCGCCGAGCACACCTACGTGATCACGGTGTCCTACCTGGCGCCGGACGAACGGCCCGACCTCGCCGCGGACGATGAGTTGTCGGCCGCCGACGTGGAGGCGATCACCGCGCGGCTGGACCGCTGGGACGCGGCGACCGAGCCGTGGACGCGGCCATATCTGGAGATGATCGGCGCCAACGAAGCAGTCCGCGCACCGGATCTGGCGGCTCGTGTCGGGCTTGACGTCCCGCGGTTCAAGCGCAGGGTGCGTCAGCTCAAGGGGCTGGGCCTGACCATCAGCCTCGACGTCGGCTATCGCCTCTCGCCACGCGGCCGCGCATATCTGCGGGGCTCCGGGCGGTAAGCGCCTACCTGGGAACCGCTTGAGCGCAACCGGTCCCACGCTGCGCCTACCTCGCCGGGGTGCGGGGGCCGGATATTGACACGATGCGACAAGGACTGCATCGATGACCGCTGCGCCCCGACCTGTCCGGCTACGACGCGTGATGAGCACACCGGGTCTGGTGCTGTTCGGTCTGGCCGCCATCCTGCCCCTGACCGTGTTCACCACCTACGGCGTGGTGGCCCAGACGACCGAGTCACATGTGCCCGCGGCGTACTTCGTGACGTCGGTGGCGATGCTGTTCACCGCGATCAGCTACGCCAGCCTGGTCGCAGCGTTCCCTCACGCCGGAAGCGCATACTTCTACGCCCGCAGGGCATTCGGCGCCCACGTCGGATTCCTCACCGGGTGGACGTTGATGCTCGACTACCTTCTGCTGCCGCTGATCAACTACTTGGCGATAGGCATCTACTTCAACGCGGAGTTCACATCGGTGCCCGCGTGGCTCTTCTCGCTGTGCGGGGTCGCGGTGGTCACCATATTGGTGGTGGTGGGCATCACCATCGTCAAGAACATCAACCTTGTCCTTGTCGTCACACAGCTGGCCTTCGCGGTGGTGTTCGTCGGCCTGGCGTTCACCCACGCCATCCGGCATCCGGAACGCTCACTGCTGCAGCCCTTTTACGACTTCGGCCTGCAGCCGGGCCAGCTTTTCGCCGGTGCGGCGATCCTCGCGCTGTCGTTCCTCGGTTTCGACACCATCTCGACGCTGTCCGAGGAAACACGCAATCCCCGAATCGCCGTGCCGCGCGCGATCGTGATCACCACCGTGGTGTGTGGCGTTCTCTTCGTGATGATCTCGGGCGCGGCGCAGCTGTTCATCCCCGACGAACGCGACATCACCGATCCGGACGCCGCGGCATTCCAGATCATGAGCCTGGCGGCCGGCCGGTGGCTGGAGGTGTTCTTCCTGGTGGCGTATCTCGCGGGATGTTTCGGCGCCGCGATCGCCGCTCAGGTGGGCGTGACGCGAATTCTGTACGCCATGGGCCGTGACGGAGTGCTGCCTCGCAAGGTGTTCGGAATACTCAGTGCCCGGTTCAACACCCCCGTCGGCGCGACGGTGTTCGTCGCCGTCATCTCGCTCAGCGCGCTCGTCGCCGACCTGGCCACCATTGCCACGCTGATCAGCTTCGGCGCCCTCGCTGCGTTCTCACTGGTGAACCTTGCAGCGGTGAAACACTTCGCTATCGACGCCAAACGGGCGCGCGGAGTCAAAGGTGTGCTGGTGTATGCGATTTCGCCGCTGCTCGGTTTCGCGTTGACCATGTGGCTGTGGCTCAACCTGTCCGCGCCAGCGCTCATCACCGGAACATGCTGGGTCACCATCGGTTTGATCTACCTGGCCGGACTCACGCGGCTGTTTCGCCGACAACCTCCCGAAGTCCAGTTCGACCCACCGCCCGCCAGGAGCGACGACCTTCAAATCGCATAATGCTGCCCGCGTACACGGATCGGCCATCGGCCGCGCCAGGATCACAGATCAGCGTGCACATGGCGGGCGACGGCGCGGCCATCTCCGTGGTGCGCCTGCATCACGGGAACACCGACCCGCGCGGGCCCGGCCTGCTCAGCGACGAGGTCGCGGACCTCGGTGTCGCCACTCCGGGCGCCGCGCCCGACGTCGTCACCGGTTCCTACGCGACGGCCACCGTGCTGGAGGCTCCTCGACGAGAACTGACAGTCACCATCGACGCGTGGTTCGATAATCTCCACGGCGGCAACGTTTTACTGACGCTTCCCGCGGCGGGCGCCGTGACGGTCGCTGGCGGCCACGGCCTGCGATGGGAGGACGACGACCGTCGCAGCCCGGTTCATCCTGTTCGCGAACGATGCTGGACGCGTGTGAGCGTCACCATCACCTCGTCGACGGCGACCATGACCACTCGTGAGCTCAGTCCCGGCCCTGGCGCACCGATCGAAAGCAGCGTCCCCCGATCACGTTCGCGGCAACCCCAGACGATCCTGCTCGCCGCAACATCGGGGCCGCCTGTACACGGCGGGCTCGACGCCAAGACGACGCTGCCGATCGTCGATATGGACGGAGCACCCGCCGCGCGGTACGCGGTCGATCTTCCCGGGCCGCAACCCGAACTGCTGCCCAATCTCGTTTCGAGCCGTGTCGGTCCGCTGAGTTTGCACAACGGTCCGGTGTTCGGTGTGACGGATCCGGACTGGACCGGTTGCGCCGCAGGCTTTGTCGACGGCGGACGCGGTCATCAGGCAATTCGCTTCCACACCGACGACCTGCTCGACTGCGGGTGGCCGGCCGCCGGGACGTGGACGGTTCCCGACGATGCGCCCAGCGGGGTGTATGCATTCCGTCTCACGACGGCACGCGGGGCGACGGACCTTGTCCCCTTTGCCGTCACGCCCGGCCGCGGTCGGAACCCGGTGACCCTGCTGCTGCCCACGTTCACCTATCTGGCGTACGCCAATGAGCGTCTCGGTCCAGAGATGGTGCCGGACCGTCCGACCACGCTGCGCTACGAACCCGACCCACGTGACCAATGGTTGGCGCGTCATCCCCAATACGGGCGCTCGCTGTACGACAAACACGACGATGGCACGGGTGTGCATCATTCCGGCTGGCGCAGGCCAATCCCGAATATGCGGCCCGACTATCGATGCGAATTCGTCAGAGGTGCACGCCATTTCGGGGCCGACCTGTACCTCGTGCACTGGCTCGAACAGGAGGGCATCGCGTTCGACGTCATCACCGATCACGACCTCGACGCCGACGGGGAAGCCGCGCTGAGCGGCACCGGCGTGCTGATCACCGGCACCCACCCCGAATACGTCAGCGAATCGATACGTCGAGGCCATCGACGGCCACCTCGCCGGCGGTGGCACCGCCATGTACCTCGGTGGCAACGGCTTCTACTGGGTCTGCGAGAGACTGCACGGCACGGATGCGGTGGAAGTGCGTCGCGGCCACGCGGGTGTGCGGGCGTGGGACAGCGCCGCCGGCGAGACCACGATGCTCAACGGCCAACCGGGCGGGCTCTGGCTGCACCGCAGGCGATCATCGTTCGACCTCTTCGGCGCGGGGTTCGTCGCACAAGGATGGGATGACGACCCTGTCGGCTACGCCCTGCACGACGTTCCCTCGCCGTTTGAACAGCTGACCGCGGGTGTGCCGCGGGAGTTCGGTGTCGGCGGGCTCAACATCGGCGGCGCCGCAGGCGATGAACTCGACGCCACCCACCCGGCGCACAGCAGGCCCGGTAGCGTCGTGATCGCCACGTCGACGGGCCATTCGGACTACTACCACCCCTCGTGTGAGTGGATACCCGAACACGTACACGGTCTTTCGGGCCGCTCGAATCCGGCGATTCGCTCGGAGATCGTCATCACCACCGACGGCGGGCAGCTTCGTACTTTCGCGGTCGGCTCGATCGCATGGGCTTCCTGTTTGTCGCACAACGGCTACGACAACGGGGTGGCGACACTGACGCGAAACGCGGTGGCGCTGCTGCTCGCGACCAGCGCCGAATTGGTGTAACCCTTCTGGTATGGCGGAAAGTCCAACCGTTCGGGCCGCCTCGCCGGCTGACGCACGAGTCCTGGCAGATCTCTTCACCCGCGCCGGGCAGGGGTCGCCGGGCGGCGAACTGTGGCACCACGCCCCGTCGGAGATGGACATCTACCTGACGCCGTACCTCGACCACCCGCAGGCCACCGTGCTGCTCGCCGAGGCGAACGGTGTCGCGCTCGGCTACCTCGCGGGTTGTTACGACACCGCGGCATTCCCGTTGGAACGGGAGCGGATTGAGCAGGCGATCCGCGATCATCAGTTGATGTCCAAGCCCCGTCCGGTGCGCTTCTTCCTGCGCGCGGGGTTCGACACGGTGGCCGCGAAGCTGCGCCGCCACCGGCTCGCCGGAGACTTCGCGGACACCCGCTGGCCCGCGCATCTGCACATCGACGTCGTGCCTGAAGCGCGCGGCCACGGCGCAGGACCCCGATTGATCGAACGGTGGCTCGCGCTGCTTGACAGGCGCGGTGTCGGGGGTTGCTTCCTGCAGACCCAGGTCGAAAACGAGCGCGCGCGGCGCTTCTTCACCCGCTACGGCTTTGTCGCTCATGGCGAGGCGTTGCCGATTGCCGGCGCCCGCTGGCACGGTCGTCGCATCCACCAGCTGACAATGGTCCGATGATTGTCCGAATCTGGCGGGGCTGGACCACTTCGCAGAACGCGGACGCGTACGAGCGCATCGTGAGCACCCAAGTGCTACCGGAGATCGCTGCTCGCGATCTGCCCGGTTATCACGGCGCGTACTTACTGCGCCGCGAGCTCGCCGACCAGATTGCACTCGCCTGACGCTCGCGAGCGACCGCATTTGTACGGCATTCGTCGGCGTGTTGCGTACAGACACGGTCACTCGCGGGTGGAGGTTAGGAGCTGAGCTCTTCGACGATGGTGTGGATGAACCGCATCTTGTCCAGCACCGCAGGCGGCAGCACAAACGGGTACAGATCCTCTTTGCCCATCGACCGGTTCACCATGTTCAGCGCCCATGCCAGCGGCAGCCACAGCTCGATGGTGGTGTCAAACCCACTGGGCCCCAACACTCGTCGCTCAAAGGTGGCGCCGGCGGGTGCGAAGCCGAACGCCGCGGCGGTGTCAAGGGTGTCGCGGATGTGCAGATAGTGGGCGAACGTTTCGGCCCAGTCCTCGGCGGGATGCATGGTCGCGTACGAGGAGACATGGGTGTCGCGCCAGCCGGGCGGCGGCCCATCGTTGTAGTGGCGATCCAACGCGGCCTGATAGTCGGCGTCCGGATCGCCGAACAACTCGCGGAATCGCTGCGAGTGCTCCTGCGACGGGCCGACGAGCCGGTAGAAGTAGTAGTGCCCGATCTCGTGCCGGAAATGCCCGAGCAGCGTGCGATAGGGCTCGTCCATCGCCACGCGCAGTTGCTCGCGATGCACATCGTCGCCCTCGGCGAGGTCGATCGTGATGACCCCGTTGTGGTGGCCGGTCATCACCTTCTCCTGCTCGCTGGACAGCAGGTCGAACGCGAGGCCGTAGTCGTGGTCCTCATCGCGCCCGACGATCGGCAGCTTGAGTTCGTGCAGTTCGGCGATGAGCCGCCGTTTGGCCTTTTCGGCGGCCGCGAACGCGGCGAGCGCCTTGGTGTCGTTGTCGTTGGGGCGGGTGCGGGTCAGCGCGCACGATCGGCACAGCTTCTTGACCGGCCCCTTCTCGACCAGCCAATTACATTCGGCCAGATGCATATTCGCGCACAGCCGGTACTCGCTCGAGTCGACGGCGCCGCCGTGTTCACTGTCGGTGCCGGACGCGATGACCAGCAGCGCCATGTCGTCGAGCGAGAAACCCAACCGGCTCCCGCACGACAGGCACAGTGAGTTCTCGAACGCCAGCCGCTGACCGCAGTTGGGGCAGTTGAAATCACGCACGCAGGACTCCACCGTCGTGCGGTGCGACGTCGACGGAGACGTCGATCACGCTCTTCTCCGAGTCGGTGTAGATGATGCCTCGCAGCGGGGGGACGTCGGCGTAGTCGCGGCCGAAGCCGACGACGATGTAGCGCTCGTCGATCATCTGGTCGTTGGTGGGATCCAAACCGAGCCACTGGTTTTGCGGCGTCCACACCGAAGCCCAAGCATGCGTGGCGTCGATCCCTACCATACGTTCCTTCCCCGGCGGCGGGTCGGTCGCCAGGTATCCCGACACATAGCTGGCCGCCAGCCCGTTGGCACGCAGGCAGGCGATGGCCAGCCGCGCGAAGTCCTGACATACCCCCTCCCCGGCCGCCAAAACCTCGCTCACCTGAGTGGACACCGTCGTGGAGCCGGACCGGTAGGTGAAGTCGGTGTAGATCCGCGACGTCAGGTCGGTGAGAACGTCGATCAGCGGCCTGCCGGGCTCGAAACTCGGTGCGGCATAGTCGCGTAGCTCATCGGTGATCTCCGGCGGCTGCAGGTCCAACCTGAACTCGGTGGCCAGCGCTCCATCGACGCCGACCGGGCGCGCGATCTCCCACGGCGCGCGTGCCGACCCGCCGTCATAGAGATCCGGCGGCGGCGGATCCACTTCGACCACCGAGCTGCTGGTGATGGAAAGCCGCTGATGGGGCTCTATCACGTGGAAGTACGAGCTGATGTTGCCGTAGCCGTCGCGGCTGGTGGAGCTGTCCGCGGCCTCGGGTTCGATCAGCAGCTCGTGCGACAGGCAGCGCTGGCGTGCCGAATCACGCGGGGTGAGGAAACCGCGACCGTAGGAGCTGGTCACGACATCGGAGTAGCGGTAAACCGTGCGGTGCGTGATCTGGTAGCACCGGCTCGATCCCGATGCCGTCGGCCCATCGGGGAACGCCGTCACGGAACCATCCTGCGCTCGGCGGGACCCCACAGCGGCTGCATTTCACCGGGCAGCGACAGATGGGTGGCGGTGATGACACGGGACAGGTCGCGCAGATCGCTGTGCATCGCGTTGAGCAGGTCGGCGAGTTCGGCACGCGTGCCGTCGGGGCTGACCTGTTCGAGGCCGGCAGGTTCGATTCTGCGCAGCCGGATGGCGATTTCGTCGACCAGCCGCTCCGGCCGTGAGGATCCCGAGGACCCCGGTAGCGCCTTGAGGTCGGTCCGCAGGCGTTCGAGCTGATACACCAACGATCGCGGGTTCTCGGCGTCGAACAGCACCAGGTCCGCCACAGCCGCAACGCTAACTTTGCCCAAGGTGCGCCTGCGGTAGATGACCGATGACTCACATGCGACAAGGGCCGACTCGGTGATCGTTTGCTCGGCCCCGAAGCTGCGAACCGTAGTCAGCGTCTCACGCAGCAGCGCGGTCAACGCCAACCCGCGCTCGATGCGTTTGCCGATGTCCATCATTGTCCAGCCGACGTCCTGCACCATCGATTCGGCGGCCACACCGGACAGTGCCAACATGCCCGCCAGCGTCAGGTTGTTGGTCGACGCCAGGAACGCGTCGCCCTCGGCCTTGGACTCGGGCGGCGAGTCGGGGGCGTGCAGCAGCGCGCGTTCCACCGCGGCGAGCACCATCCACGTGTCGTTGGACATCTGATCGCGCACGGCGCGGGCGGCCAGCCCGAGCCGTTCGACGGATTGCGCCAGCGATCCTGAGCGGTTCCGGTCGGCGGTCAACGACCACAGCGTGCTTTGCGCCGTCGCCAGCAGTTCGGCATAGTCGGTGCCTGCACCGGTATCGGTACCGGTGATTCCGCCGAGCGCCGCGAGCAGTACCGGAACACACTCGCTGCCGTCCATGTCCCTGCGGTGACGGAATTCGTGGTAGCGATCGCGGGTGACGGTGAGCAGCCTGGCCATGTTCTCGGCGCGTTCTGCGTAGCGTCCCATCCAGAACAGGTCGGAAAGCACTCGCGGCGAGCTCACCGCGCGCGTCGGGCTCGGCGTGATCGCAGGCAGCTCCACCGGCGGTGCCGTCGGAGTCCGCTCCGCGGTCACCCTGGCCGGCGTTCGAATCCAAATATCTTTGGCCGCAATGGTATTCAGCTTGAAAGCGGCGTTGCCCGGTGCCAGCAAGTAGCCGAGCCCGCCGATCATCGGCGCGTAACCACTGCGTTGGGACACAGTGAACAACCGCATCCCCACACTCGCCGCCGACAGCCCGCCAGGGTAGTAGTCCGTTGGCGCCGACGAGAACTGCGGCAACTCCTGGCCCACCCATTGCCACGGGGTGGCCTCGATCCGCGCGCCAAGGGACTTACGCTGCGCGGACGACAAGGCAGGCCCGATGATGGCCTCGCCACCGGTGACCGGCTTGATCACCAACGACGACAACTTGGTGAGCAGATGCGAACGTTCGGTGTTGATGCCGCCCCAATACATCGGGGCCGTAGCCAGCAGCGGCGTCTCCCCAAGTAGTCGCTCGGCAAGCTCGGGCAAAAAGCGAAGCAGCCCAGGGCTTTCCAGGATGCCGCTGCCAAGCGAGTTGACCACGCTCACCGCGCCACGGCGCAGCACTTCGACCAGCCCGACGACTCCGAGTCGCGAATCCGCGCGCAGGTCAAGCGGATCCGCGTATTCCGCGTCGACCCGGCGCAGCACCACGTCGACCCGCTTGAGCGTGCCCATTGACCGCATCCACAGCTTGCCGTCACGGACCACCAGATCGGCGCTCTCCACAAGAGGGAAGCCGAGCACGCTGGCGAGGTAGGCCTGGTCGAATGCGGTCTCGGAGAGGATGCCCGGTGACAGCACCACCACGACGGGTTCCTCGGCCGACTCCGGCGCGGCGTCGATCAATGCGAGCCGAAGCGCTTGCGCCCACGGCGAGGCCGGCCGCGGCCCGATCCGCTCGTACAGGTCGGGGATGGCGTGCGCCACCACCCGCCGATCGGCCAGCGCGTAACCCGCTCCCGACGGCGCCTGCGTCCAGTCGGCGTTGACGCGAAAGCCACCGTCGGCAGCGCGGCTGATGTCGCAGCCGTGCAGGAACAGCTGGTGCCTGCCTGGCACCTCGATCCCCCGCGCGGCCCTGACGTACCCGGGGTGAGCGAACAGCAGTTGCGCGGGCAGCACCCCGCTGGTCAACGCGTGCCGGGGCCCGTACAGGTCGGCCAGCACGGCATCGAGCAGCCGGGACCGTTGCACCAGACCGGATTCCAGCGTGTCCCAGTCCGCCGCGTCTATCACCAACGGCAACGCGTCCAAATGCCACGGGCCCGGCTCAGCCGTACCGTCGCCGTTGGTGGGGTGCCCAACGACCGAGCCGTGTCCGTCGACCTGGACGTAGGTGATGCCGTCGTTGTCGACGAGGCTGCGCACCACAGACCGAAGCTGGTTCAGTCCCCCTCGGCCGCGTTCGCCGACGCACTCGGCCAGCTCACGCCAGGCAGGGCGGATATTGCCTGCGGCATCGACGAATTCGTCGTAGCCCGTCGGCGCCGCAGGACGCACGTCGAACAACGCCTGCTGGGACCGGGCGGCGCGATACCGGGCCAGCAGGTTGTCGATGTCGTGTGCGCTCGTTGCGGGAAGGACCATTACTGAAGAACGGTACGCACCCGGCGCAGATCCAAGATGCCAGGCGCGCCCATGTCGGTGGACTGGCGGGCCTGCTTCTCGCGGAGGTCGGACAGGTCGAGGGTGCCCGGCGTGAAGCCCGTCGCCTCGAACCGACGACCACGCCGCGACTCGGCCTCCACCGCGTTCACGGGCGGGTTGTCGTAGGCGCGGCCTCCTGGATGTGAGACGTGATAGGTGCATCCGCCGCGCGACATGCCGGTCACCGTATCAACGAGTTCAAAACGCAGCGGGCTGTCCACGGTGATGGTCGGATGCAGCGCGCTGGGCGGTTGCCACGCGCGGAACCGCACCCCGCCAACCTGGATGTCGGGTTTCTCGGTGGCCAGCAGCGGGATCGGATAGCTGTTCGCGGTAACGATGTAGCGGTGCCTGTCGGCACCGACAAGCCTGACCTGGATCCGTTCGATCGACGAGTCGACGTAGCGCGCGGTGCCGCCGAGCGTGGACTCCTCGCCAAGCACGTTCCACGGTTCGATCGCCCCGCGCAGCTCGATTTCCACGCCGTCGAACACCGCGGTGCCGATGCGCGGGAAGCGAAACTCGGTGAACGGGTCGAGCCAGCTGGTGTCGAAGTTGATTCCGTGCGCGCGCAGGTCCCCCGCGACATCGGCGATGTCCTGAATCAAGAAGTGCGGCAACAAGTATCGGCCATGCAGATTCTCACCGTGGCGGATCAGCGGGGCCCGAAGCGGCTTGTCCCAGAACATGGCAACCAGGGAGCGCACCAGCAGCGACTGCACCATCGCCATCTGGTAGTGCGGTGGCATCTCAAATCCGCGCAGCTCCAAAAGGCCCAACCTGCCGCGCGCGCTGTCGGGGCTGTAGAGCTTGTCGATGCAGAACTCGGCGCGGTGGGTGTTGCCGGTGATGTCGGTGAGCAGGTGCCGCAGCGCCCGATCGGTGATCCAGGGTTTGGCGCTGCCCTTGGTCAGCCGATCCATCTCCGCGAACGCGATCTCCAGCTCGTACAGCGCCTCGGCGCGGCCCTCGTCAACCCGCGGCGCCTGCGACGTGGTGCCGACGAAGCGCCCGGCGAACAGATACGACAGGGCGGGGTGACGCTGCCAGTAGGTCAGCAGCGACATCAACAAATCGGGGCGGCGAAGCAGCGGCGAATCGGCAGGCGTGATGCCGCCCAACGTGATGTGGTTGCCGCCGCCGGTGCCGCCGTGGGTGCCGTCGACGTCGAACGACTCGGTCGACAGCCGGGCCAGCCTTGCCTGCTCGTAGAGGGTTTCCAGCTGCTGTTTCTGGTCGGCGAAGCTGGCCGTCGGCGCCACGTTGACCTCGATGACGCCGGGGTCGGGGGTGACGCTCATCGAGGTGATGCGCGGGTCGGGCGGCGGTCCGTATCCCTCGATGACCACCTGGCAGCCGGCCTTGGCCGTGGCGGTCTCGACCCGCCGGACCAGGTCGACAAAGTGCTCGAGCTCCTGCGTCGGCGGCAGGTAGATGTAGAGCAGCCCGCCGCGTACCTCGGCGACCACCGCGGTCGTCGGCGTGGAGTCGGCGTCCTCCACCACCGCGTCGTCCGACTCAGCATCGGCAGGCAGGTCACCCCGTCGGCTCAGTGGGTCGGCGTCGTACGACGGCCGCGGCGGATGCCAGCTGATCGACTTCAGCGGAAGCCGAAGACCCGCGGGCGATTCCCCTTCGAGCAACACGATGCGCCCGCGCCGCAACCGCCATTCGGCGCTGGCCCAGCCGGAGTCGTCGTCGCGGCGGTGCAGCGGGAGCACGTATGCGGCGGGCTCGGTGACCTTTTCGTCGAGACGGGTCAGAAGCGCGGCACGGGCCTGCGCGGCATCGGCCTCCAAATCGTCTGCGGTGGCGACCGGCTCACCCTCGGGTTGCCGCACGGCATCGGTGAGCCTGCCGAGCGCGTCCTCGTACGCGGCCATCACCTGGGCCGGTGGCAGGCCCAGTCCGTCCGCGATGCCGCCGAGCACCTGCCTGCCGGCGTCCTTGGCGATCTCGGGCGGTTTCGCTTCGGCCCCCCATGGGTCGGCCAGCAGCGATGCGTTCGTCCACAGCGGCTCGCCGTCGGTACGCCAATGAAGGCCAATCTGCCAGCGCGGCAATGGTTCTCCGGGATACCACTTGCCCTGGCCGTGTTGCACCAAGCCGTCGGGCGCCCATATCTGCTTGAGCCGGGCGGCGAGATCGGAGGCGCGTTGGCGTTTGTGCGGCCCGTCGGCGTCGGTGGTCCACTCCGGGTCCACCTGGTTGTCGATCGATACGAACGTGGGCTCGCCGCCAACGGTGAGGCGGACGTCACCGGCGGCCAGCCGCTCGTCGACGCGCGCGCCAAGCGCGTTGATGGCACCCCACGCCGCCTCGGTGTACGGCAGCGTGACTCGGGGATCCTCGTGCACACGGGTGACGATGTTGGAGAAATCCAGAGTCGTCTCGCACGGCTCGGTTGCCCCGGTGATCGGAGCGGACGACTCGGGGTGCGGCGTGGCCGACAGCGGGATGTGCCCTTCGCCTGCGAACAGTCCCGACGTCGCGTCCAGGCCGATCCACCCGGCGCCGGGGATGTAGACCTCCGCCCAGGCGTGCAGATCGGTGAAGTCGGCGGCGGGCCCCGACGGCCCGTCCAGAGCTTCGACGTCGGAGGTCAGCTGCACGAGGTACCCGGAAACGAAGCGCGCGGCGAGGCCGAGCTGCCGCAGGATCGAGACCAGCAGCCACGCCGAGTCACGGCAGGAGCCGATACCGGTACGCAAGGTGTGATCCGGTGTCTGCACACCGGGTTCCATCCGCACGCTGTAGCCGACGTCGGCGCTGACCGCCCGATTGAGTGCGACCAGGAAGTCGATGGTGCGGGTGCCCAGCGCGACCGAGAAGTTCTTCACCCACGCCTGGGTGAGGTCACCTGGCCCCGAACCGTCGCCGTTCTCGTCGACCGGACGCAGGTAGGGCTTGAGGTCCTCGGCCAGCGCCTTCGGGTACTCGAACCCGATGGTCTCCGCCCAGTCCTCGATGAAGAAGTCGAACGGGTTGATCACCTTCATGTCGGCGATCAGCCCGACGGTGATGGTCAGGCGGCGGGCGCGGTTCGGAAAGACCAACCGGGCCAGGAAATTACCGAACGCGTCCTGCTGCCAGTTGATGAAGTGATCGGCGGGCTCGACCGTCAGCGAGTACGCCTCGATCGGGGTGCGCGAGTGCGGCGCGGGGCGCAGCCGAACGACATGGGGATGCACCTCCACCAGCCGATCGAACGTGTAGCTGGTGCGATGCTCCAGCGCCACTTTGATACCCACGTGCAGATCCCATCACAACGGGAACGGTCGCGCACTGCACGCGCCCGGTTGGCGCCTCATCTCACGTCTGGGCCACCCGCGGAATCAGCGTGCCCTTAGGGCGCAGCACCAGCACGAGGACGCCGGCGATCACGATGCCGACCAGGTTCACCGCCAGCTGGAGAGCCGATTTGGCTGCGACGTCCCATTGGCCGACGGTCGCGGCCACCACCGCGAAACCGGCGGCGGTAACCGTGTAGACCGAGATGAAGACGCCGACGAGCCCGGTCGCCTTCGCCGAGACGAGGGACAGCATGCCTGCCGCACCGGCCAGCAGCGCGACCACAAACGAAATCGGGCCGACCTTGAAGATGAAGTCCACCTCCTCGATGTGTTTGACGGCATCCACGGTCAGCCAGCCGATCGCCTCGGCGGCCATCGTCGCGATCGCGGTGATACCCATCGCGACGGGAAAGCCGATGACGAGCGCCAACCCGGCGCGCCGCGCGAGGTTCAGCCTGCGCTGCACCAGGGCCACCGAAAGCGCGGCGAGCGGCCCGAACTCCGGACCGAGCACCATCGCGCCGACGATCGTGACAGTGGAATCTGTCACCACGCCGATGGCCGTCAGCAGACAAGCCAGGGTCAGGAACGTCACGAACGTGACGCTCAGCGTGGCCTCTTCGCGGGCCCGCCCGATCAACTCGTCCCAGACGACGGCGTCGGCGGGGTCGCCCTCCGCATCGTCTTCCGCCTTGTGCGCCTTGCTGGAGAGCACTGTGTCGAGGACTTCCAGGGTGATCGCGCCCCGGTGCTGCACGTCGAGCGCCTTCAGTTCCTTGATGACGTCGTTGGCGCATTCACGCGCGATGTCGGCGGCAATCTCGTCGCCAACAGGTTCCAGTGCGGCCCCCGGATGCAGCACGATGTTCGCGACGCCAACTTCGCGATGGAGCACGTCGATGATCTCCTCGCGCAGCTCCTCGGGTGCTATCACGCGCAAATGCAGCACATGCGCACGCTAGCGGTCGGCGGCGAGCGCCAGAGAAATCATGAAGAAATGTGGAATCTGCACACAACAATGTTATAGATTCACACCAATGAGTGACGCAGCTCCCAACAATCGCCTCCGATCGAGGTAGATCTGTGAATTTTCCACAGTGGTGGCGATGAGCATGGACGCCAAAACCCGCCGGGACCGTATCGAACAGCGTGTGCGGACGGAGCGCGAGGTCGCCTATGCCGAGCTCGCAGCCGAGTTCGATGTCTCGGAGATGACGATTCGCCGCGACGTCGACGCGCTCGAGTTGCTGGGAGTGGTGCGGCGCGTCGTCGGCGGGGCGATCGCGTTGAAGGGCAAGGATTCCGAACCGTCCTTCGAGACCCGGGTGGCCGATGCGGCCGAGGAAAAACACCACATCGCCGACGCCGTCGCCGAACTGATCGGGCCGAAGGAAACCCTCATCATCGATTCCGGCAGCACCGCGTTGGCGGTCGCCAAATCGCTCAAGGGCCGACAACTCGGCCTGACCATCGTGACCCCGAGCTTGCTGGTCGCGCTGGCATTGATCGACGAGCCCGCCACCAGCGTCGTCCTCACCGGCGGCGAGTTGCGGCGCGGCGAGCTCAGCACCATCGGTCCGGCGACCGAAAACACCCTGCACAGCTACAACTGCGACACCTTCGTGATGGGAGTCGCCGGCATCGACGCCGAACGCGGCATCTCCGACTACCACCAGGGCGAGAGTCAGGTGAAACGCGCCGCCAGCCGTCGCGCCGACCGAGTCATCGTGGCGGCCGACCAAAGCAAGCTCGGCCGAGTGACGTTCGTCAGCATCGCACCGCTGTCGGAGATCAACACCATCGTCACCGACGGCTCGCCCAACCACGCCGCTCTGGTCGCCGCCCGCGGTGTGGGGGTCGACGTCATCTGCGTCGCCGGCCATGGCCACGCAATTGGCTCGCCAGACAACGGATCCGAGGTGGAGCAGGCGTGAGCCTTACGATCGGGATCGACATTGGCACCACAGGCACGAAGACCGTGTTGTTCGATGTCTCCCGCGGCATCGTCGCGCAGGCGTCCCGGGAGACGACGTTGTTCTCGCCGCGCCCGGGGTTCGCCGAAGCCGACACGGCGCAGTGGTTGACCAACGCCACCGACTCGATCAGCGAAGTCCGGTCGGCGGCCGGCGCCGCGCCGGGCGACGTCGACGCGATCGCGGTGTCGGGGATGGTGCCAGCGGTGGTGCCGGTCGACGGTCGCGGCAACGCATTACGGCGCGCCATCCTGCAGAACGACGCCCGCGCGCACCACGAGATCGGGCACCTGGCGGCGGCACTGGCCGACGTCGATCTGGTGACGCTGACCGGCTCGGCTCTCTCCCAGCAGTCGGTCGCTCCGACGGTCGCCTGGCTGGCCAAACACGAGCCCGCGGTCTACGCACAGACCAAACACCTCGTCGGCTCCTATGACTGGGTGCTGAGCGCGCTGGGAGCCGACGTCCACGTCGAGCGCAATTGGGCGCTGGAGTCCGGCCTGTACACCATCGACGGCGAGATCGCGGACGCCGTCCTGAAAGCGGTCCATCTTGATCGCTCGCTGCTGCCCGCGGTGCGGCACCCCGGGACCCAGGTCGGTGCGCTCAGTAATGAAGCGGCCGAGTTGACCGGGCTGCGGTCCGGGATCGCGTTGGTCGTCGGCGGCGCCGACCACGTGCTGTCTGCGTATGCCGCCGGGGTCAATCGCCCGGGCGACGGGCTGGTGAAACTCGGTGGAGCGGGCGACATCCTGGTCGCCAGCGACGTCAAGGTGACCGACGCGCGGCTGTACCTCGACGCGCATCCGGTGCCCGGCCGCTGGCTGCCCAACGGCTGCATGGCCACCAGCGGGAGCCTGATCCGCTGGTTCCAGGCGCTCATCGGTGGCGACGAACTGACGGTGCTGGACGCGGAGGCCGCACAGCGTGCGCCCGCCGAGGTGTTGTGCCTGCCATACTTCCTCGGCGAGAAGACCCCGCTCCACGACCCCGATCTGCGTGGGCTTTTCGCCGGCATGCACCTCGGCCACACCCGCGCCGACATGTACCGCTCCGTGCTGGAGGCCATCGCGTTCGGTTTCCGCCACCACGTCGACGTGTTCGCCGATATCTCCATCCCGTTGACCAGGACGATGATCACCAACGGCGGGTCCAAATCCACACTGTGGAAACAGATCCACGCCGACGTGTTGGGCATCGAGATGCATCCGGTCGCCGGACATCCCGGCGCATCGCTGGGCGCCGCGATCATCGCGGCGATCGGGGTGGGTGCCCTCGACGACTGGGCCGACGCCAACCGGTTTGTCACCCTCGGGCCGCCCGTCGTCCCCGATCCGCAACGCAGGCAGATCTACGACGACGCCTACGCCCGATGGCGCGAACTTGGAGACGTCACGACAGGAGTATCGCATGCGATCGCACGCTCTGGCCGCGGTGAAACGGTCACCGCAGTTGAGGATCACCCGATGAAAGGAACAGTGCCGCAATGACAACCACTACAGACAGGCGGCCACGACCATTCCTTGTCGTTGTGCTCGCGGTCATCGCACTGCTCGTGGGTGCCTGCGCTGGCAGCGGTGGACCGGAAGGGCCGGAGTCGACAGGGATCGGCAACGTCCCGAAAGACACCTCCGGCACCGTTCGCATCCTGATGGAGAACGTGCCCGACACCGACATCGTCAAATCCCTTGTGCCAGAGTTCAACAAGGACTACCCCAACATCAAGGTCGATATCGAGACGCTGACCTACGACCAGATGCGTGACAAACTGGTGTCGTCGTTCCAGTCCTCCTCCCCCACCTACGATTTGGTGATCATCGACAATCCATGGATGGCGGACTTCGCGAATGCGCAGTTCCTGCAACCGCTGGACGATCGAGTCAACGACACAACCGACTACGACGCCCAGGACTTCTTTCCGGCATTGAACGAGATCGCCACCGTCGACGGCGTGCGTTACGGTGTGCCGTTCTATAACTATGCGCTCGGTTACCTGTACAACACCGTCGACCTGGCTCAGGCGGGCCAGCAGGTGCCGACGAGCCTCGATCAGCTCGTCGCAACTTCCAAAGCACTCAAGTCTGGTGACCGCGCGGGCATCGCGATGCAACCGCAGCGTGGCTACAAAATCTTCGAAGAGTGGGGCAATTGGCTGTTCGCGGCCGGCGGTTCGATCTACGACGCAGACGGCAAGATCACGCTCAACACGCCACAGGCGAAGCAGGCACTGAACGCCTACATCGACACCTACCGGACCGCGGCACCACCGAACAGCCTCAACTGGGCCTTTGACGAGGCGTTCCGGTCGGTATCGGGCGGCCAGGCCGCATCGATGATCAGTTACAACTGGAATCTGCCCGCGCTCAACGAACCGGGGTCAGGCGCGCTGGCAGGCAAGTTCAAGCTCGCACCGATACCCGGCGGCAAGCAGGTGCTGGGCTCGTGGAGCTGGGCCATCCCTTCCAATTCCGGTGCCTCGGATGCGGCATGGGCATTCGCATCGTGGATCACCGCCAAGCCAAATGACGTCGCGCGCACCGAGAAAGGCGGCGCCGCCATACGCCAGAGCACGCTGGCGGATCCCGCGGTGCTGGCCGGCACCTACGGCGCGGATTACTACAACACCGTCAAGGAGATCCTGGAGAACTCTTCACCGTTGAGCCAGGGCCCCAGTGGTGAAGAGATGATCCAGGCCGTCGGCACCGAACTCAACGAGGCCGTTGCCGGCACAAAGAGTGTCGACGACGCTCTGGCCGCCGCTCAAGCCGCCGCCGAAAAGATCCAGGGCTGATCCAAACGATGGGACCGACCACCTCTGTGAAGGGGCGACGACGCGCGTGAAGTTCAAGCACGGCATGGTCGCGCCATTGATCGCCCTCTTCCTCGGCGTGGTCGGATTCCCGCTGGCCTACGCGTTTTACCTGAGCATCACCGACTACCGGCTCACCGATCGCGGTGCGCCAAACATAGTGGGCGCCAAGAACTATCTGGCAACCCTTCAGGACGGTGCGTTCTGGCACGCGGTCGGAACCACCGCGCTGTTCGTGTGTGTCGCGGTCAGCCTGGAGCTACTGGCCGGACTGGCGATCGCACTGTCGCTGCAGAAGCAACGCTGGGCCCGCGATCTTACCCGCGCCATGCTGCTGGCCCCGATGTTCATCACGCCGATCGCGGTCGGCCTGATCTTCCGGTTCCTACTCAACGATCAGATCGGCGCCATCCCGACGATGTTGCGCAGCGTCGGGATCGATTACGACTTCTTCGGTCCCGGCCGTGCACTCTTCACGTTGGCGCTCATCGACGTCTGGCAGTGGACCCCGTTCATGGTGCTGTTGCTACTGGCCGGGCTGCAGTCCATTCCGCGCGAACCGCTCGAGGCGGCCCGGGTAGACGGGGCGGGCGGCTGGTACGTGCTGCGGCGGGTCACTCTGCCGCTGCTGGCACCCGTGCTCGTCGTCGCGATCCTGCTGCGCTGCCTGGACGCGATGAGGGTGTTCGAGTACGTCTTCGCCACGACACGCGGCGGTCCGGGCACCGAAACAGAAACACTTCAGTACTTCGTGTACCAGACCGGCATCCAGTTCTTCCGGCTCGGCTCTGCCTCGTCGATGGCGTTCGTGGTGCTGCTGGCAGTGCTGACGATCATCGTGATCGCCTTCCGACGGATCGACAAGGCAAGGCAGTCATGAAAGGCTCTGTGGTACTGGCGATCTGCCGGACCACACTGCTGTGGGCAGCGGCCATCTCGGTGCTGTTCCCGGTGGTATGGATCCTGCTGGCCAGCCTCAAGTCGCCCGAGCAGCTCAACGATCCGTTCCTGATCTCGTTCACCCCGACACTGGACGCTTGGCGCACGGTGCTGTCGTCAGGCATCCTGGGCGCCGCCGCCCGCAGTGCGATCGTCGCCGTCACCACGGTCGGCATCAGTGTGGTCGTCGGCAGCCTCGGCGCCTATGCCATCGCCCGGTACCGCGCCGGCGGCACCCTCACCCGATTCGGCATGCTCGCCGCTCAAGTGCTGCCTCCTGCGGTCCTGGTCTTCCCGTTCCTCACAATGGCCTACGCGCTGCGGCTGAACGACACGATCGTGCCGGTGATCTTCGCCCACCTCAGTTTCGTTCTGCCCGTGGTGACCTGGTTTCTGATCGGGTTCTTCGAAGCGGTGCCCCGGTCGCTGGAGGAACAGGCCCAGGTCGACGGCCTCACCCGTTTCCAGGCGTTCCGGCTCGTGGTGATCCCTCAGGTGCTGCCCGGTATCGGAGCGGCGGCCATCTTCGGATTCACGCTGTCGTGGAACGACCTGTTCTACGGCCTCATTCTGGCACCGGGCAAGGCCGCTATCCTGCCGGTCGCCATCGCCGGGTTCAACACGTTCCGCGGCGTCCAGATCGGCTCGATGAGCGCGGCCATCCTGATCGCGGTCGTACCCGTGGTCATTGCAAGCTTTTTCATTCAGCGCAGGCTGGTGCAGGGCATCAGCGGTGGCGCGGTGAAGTTCTAGAAGATTGGTGATTCACTCCCCATGGCAACTGTCCGATTTCGCAGTGTAAACAAGTCATACGGGTCCACCCACGTGGTCAGCGACCTGAACCTGGAACTGCCCGACGGTTCGTTCACCGTTCTCGTCGGGCCGTCGGGCTGCGGCAAGTCGACGTCGTTGCGGATGCTCGCGGGCCTTGAATCGATCACGTCGGGCGAGATCACCATCGGCGACCGCAACGTGACACACCTGCAGCCCCGCGACCGTGACATCGCGATGGTATTCCAGAACTACGCGCTGTACCCACATCTCACGGTGCGTGAAAACATCGCGTTTCCACTGCGTGCCGCCAAGACGCCACGCGGCGCCGCACTCAAGCGCGCCGATGAGATCGCCGAATCATTGGGGTTGGGAGAAATGTTGGGGCGCAAACCCAAAGACCTCAGCGGCGGCCAGCAGCAGCGAGTGGCGATTGGCCGGGCGATCATCCGCGAACCGTCGGTGTTTCTATTCGACGAACCGCTGAGCAACCTCGACGCCAAACTGCGGGTCGAAACCCGTACCGAGTTGTTGCAGATCCAGCGCCGATTGGGCATCACCTGCCTGTATGTGACCCACGACCAGGAGGAGGCTATGACCCTGTCGGACCGCATGGTGGTGATGCGCGACGGTCGCACCGCGCAGGAGGGCACGCCATTGGAGGTATACAGCACGCCGAACGACACCTTCGTGGCGACGTTCGTCGGAAGTCCCAAGATGAACCTCCTCGATGGTCAGCTCAACAACGGGATATTCAGCACTGCAAGGGGTCTGCAGTTGTCTGTCGGGATCGCCGGCCTCACCGGTCCGGTGACGCTTGGCGTGCGCCCCGACGACCTCATCCCGGCTCCTGTCGGCGACGATCACGCCGGCGCGAGGGTGACGGTGATCGAGCTGCTGGGTCCGCGCGCGATCGTCACACTCGACGCCGGCGGCACCGAGTTGACCAGCGTGGTGGAAGCGTCACGGCTGTCGGGCATCCGGGAGGGTGTTGCAGTCGCGCTCGACGTGCGCGGCGGAATGGGCCACCTATTCGATACGAAGACCGGCCAACGGGTCGTTGGCGCCACCGCGTGACAGGAAGCGATATTTCGAGATGACGAAGACAGTTGTAGTGACGGGCGCCGGCTCGGGCATCGGACGCGCGATCGCGACGGTGCTGGCCGAACGTGGCTGGCAGGTCGTGGTGACGGACATCGACGCCAATGCGGCAGAACGGGTTTCGGAGTCGCTGCCCCGCGACGGCCAACGCCACGAGTCGGCGCGCCTGAACGTCAGCTCGCCCGCCGAAGCCACGGCCGTCGCCGACGACGTCGCTGCACGGCTCGGCCTGAATGCCTGGGTGAGCAATGCGGGCATATCGTTCATGCACCGGTTCCTCGAGGCGCCGGTCGAGCGCTTCGACCAGACGATGGACGTCAACCTCAAGGGCGTGTTCGTCTGCGGCCAGGCTGCCGCACGCGCCATGATCCGTACGGACACAGGGGGATCCATCGTGAACACCGCATCGATGGCCGGCAAACAAGGCCGAGTGCCGTTCCTCTCCGACTACGTCGCCTCGAAGTTCGGCGTCGTCGGGCTGACCCAGGCGATGGCGTATGAACTCGGAGAGCACGGCATCACGGTTAACAGTGTCTGCCCCGGCTACGTCCAAACCCCTATGCAGTCACGAGAATTGGAGTGGGAGGCACAGTTGCGCCGCACCACCCCGGAAGCGGTGCGGCAGATGATGATCGACGACACTCCACTGGGACGGCTGGAGCGCCCTGAAGATGTTGCCCACACCGTCGCATTCCTGCTGTCCGAGGATGCCCGCTTTGTCACAGGCGAAGCGCTCGCCATCAACGGCGGCGCCTACATGGACTGACCGCAACCACAGACCCATCACAGATAGAGAAAGGCACAACGTGACAACCACCTGGCTCGACGAGGTCTTCGGCGTCAAGAAACCCGTCATCGCCATGCTTCACCTGGCCGCGCTGCCCGGAGATCCCGGATACGACAGTGCGAGCGGTATCGCCGCGGTCGTTGCGCGCGCCCGCGAGGAACTCGATGCGCTGCAGTCCGGCGGCGTCGACGGTGTGATGGTTTCGAACGAGTTCAGCTTGCCCTACCTGACCAAAACCGAACCGATCACCGCGATCACGATGGCCCGGATCATCGGCGAACTGTTGCCCGAAGTCCGGGTACCCTTCGGCGTGAACGTGCTCTGGGACGGACGGGCATCCATCGACCTTGCGGTCGCCACCGGAGCCTCATTCGTGCGGGAAATCTTCACCGGTGTCTACGCCAGCGATTTCGGACTGTGGGACACCAATGTGGGCGAGGTCGCCCGCCATCGCGCCCGGGTGGGCGGTTCCGAGGTCAAGCTCCTCTTCAACATCGTTCCGGAGTCCGCGACGTACTTGGCTGAGCGCGATCTCGAATCGATCACGCGAACGACGGTTTTCGCGACGCTGCCCGACGCGATCTGCGTGTCTGGTGCCACCGCGGGTTCACCGACCGACGCGAACGCACTACGTCTGGTGAAAAGCGCTGCTGGCGCCGTCCCGGTCTTCGTGAACACCGGTGTTCGCGCCGACAATGTCGCGTCCCAGCTGGGGATCGCCGACGGTGCGATCGTGGGCACCTACTTCAAGGAGGATGGCGTCTTCGAGAACCGCGCACAACGCCACCGGGTGGAGGAGCTCATCCAGGAGGCTCGCGCGTTCCGGAAGCAATTGACCTGAGCTGGGGCACAATCGGGGGGTGGCCACCTGGGACGATGTCGCGCGGATCGTCGGTGAACTACCGGAGACGACGCAGCCGTCACCGCGCGACTGGCGCGTGCGCAAGAAGCTGATGGTGTGGGAACGGCCACTGCGCAAGGCCGACTA
Organism: uncultured Actinomycetota bacterium; assembly: GCA_963711755.1. GTDB lineage: Bacteria > Actinomycetota > Actinomycetes > Mycobacteriales > Mycobacteriaceae > Mycobacterium. Next base: position 37,464 of record CAVQFK010000016.1, on the reverse strand, counting down.
CGCGGCCCTTGGTGCGGACGCACCCGACGGCGACATCCTCGGCGCGCGGGTGCCCGATGAAGGCGTGAAGTTCGCGTTGATCGCCGACGAGCCGGGCGTGTATTTCACCACGCCCCACTTCGACGGCTATCCGATGGTTCTGGTCCGGCTGGCCGAGATCGACGTGCCGGAGCTCACCGAACTGATCACCGAGGCTTGGCTGGCACAAGCCCCCAAAACCCTGGTCAAAGCTTTCCTGCAGAACCGCGCCTAGGTGGCAGCGAGGCGAGGACCATCGGGGTATGCCAACGACAGATCCCACCTTTTACCGCAGTCCGGGTGCTGCTGTTGCAGCGGCGCCCGAACAACTCGCCTACGTGGCCGCCTTCGACCCGGCCGGTCAGATGAACGATGCGCTGGCCGTGGTCGATTGCGACCCGAACTCCTCGACCCTGGGCCAGGTGGTCGGCTGGTCCGAACTGCCGACGGCCGGCAATGAACTGCACCACTTCGGATGGAACGCCTGCTCGAGCGCGCTGTGTCACGAAGGGCATTCCGGCCACCTCGAGCGTCGCTATCTCGTCGTCCCTGGTATCCGGTCGTCGAACACCTATGTGCTCGACACCAAGCCCGACCCGCGAAACCCCGTGATAGCGCACACCGTTGCGGCCGGCGAGCTCGCGGCCAAGGCGGGCTACTCACGGCCGCACACGGTGCATTGCGGTCCGGGCGGCATCTTCATGTCGGCGCTCGGCGGCGCCAACGGCGAGGACGGTCCCGGCGGTGTCGCGCTGCTGGACCACGACACGTTCGAGGTCATCGGGCCATGGGAGTCGGACCGCGGGCCGCAGTACTTCGCCTACGACATGTGGTGGCATCTGCGCCACGACACGGTGATCACCTCGGAGTGGGCGACACCGTCGATGATCGAGGACGGGCTCAACCCCGAGGACCTGCTTGGCCGAAAGTTCGGACACCACCTGAATTTCTGGAGCATGTCCGACCGCAAGCTGACCCAGCGTGTCGACCTCGGCGACGAGCACCAGATGGTGCTCGAGCTGCGACCCGCCCACAACCCCGAAAAGGCATACGGCTTCGTGGGAGTGGTGATCAGCGTCGAGGACCTGTCGGCATCGGTGTGGCTGTGGCACCAAGACGGTGATCGGTGGACCGTCGAAAAGGTCATCACGATCCCCGCCGAGCCGGCCTCGGTTGACGAGCTGCCACCGGCTCTGCAACCGTTCGGCGCGGTGCCACCGCTGGTGTCCGACATCGACCTATCCGTAGACGACCAATGGCTCTATGTATCCTGCTGGGGCACAGGCGAACTCAAGCAGTTCGATGTCAGCGATCCGTTTCACCCGCGCGAGACGGCATCGGTCCGGCTCGGCGGCGTGGTGCGGCGCGAGCCGCATCCGGCCGACCCTGAGACGCCACTTGCGGGTGGGCCGCAGATGATCGAGATCAGCCGCGACGGCAAGAGGGTGTACGCCACCAACTCGCTGTACGCGTCGTGGGACGAGGTCTTCTACCCCGACGGGGTAGGCGCGTGGATGGCCAAATTGGACGCCGACATCTCTGCGGGCGGGCTGGTTCCCGACGCGGGGTTTTTCCCGCACGGCGACGAGTTCAGGGGCCTGCGGGTGCACCAAACCCGCCTCCAGGGCGGTGATGCGTCCAGCGACTCCTACTGCTTCACGAGTTAGTCGTCGGCACGAGCAAACGCGCTATCCCCTGCCGATCCGGACGGCGAGCTCATCCGGCGGCACGCGGTGGCCCTCCGCACAGCGGATCTCGACCGTGGCCTCGGCGCCGCAGTCCTTGTGCGCGAGGCGCAGCGACGCGTTGTAGGGCAGGTGTCGTCGCCCCCACTCGAACATCGCCCAGACCACCGGCATGAAGTCGACGCCGGCATCGGTGAGCACGTACTCATCGCGGCTGCGCTGCCCTGGCTCCTGGTACGGCCGTCGCGTGAGCAGTCCGGCCTCGACAAGCTCGTTGAGGCGCGCGGCCGCCGCCGCTTTGGTGACACCGACTCGGCGCCAGAAGTCGTCGAACCTGGTGGTGCCGTAGTAGGCCTCGCGCATGATCAGCATCGCCGACTTGGTCCCGAGCAGCGCCATGGTCTTCTCGATCGGACACTGGCCCACGGCCGACCAGGCATCGCGATCGGCCAACCGCCCCTGCAGCACTGTCATGGAATTCACCCTACCTCTGAGTTGTTCTTACTATACCCAGGTGGTAAAGCTGGGTATAGAGAGCATCACTCAGCGTGGAGTCTAGGAGGCAGGAATGGCCGGATACACAGGCCGGGACGCGGTAATCGTCGCAGCGGTACGGACGCCGATCGGAAAGGGCAAGGCCAGCGGCGCGCTGCACGACGTCCTGCCCGTCGACTTGCTGGCGCACAGCCTGCGCGAGCTGGTCGCCAGGACCGGCATCGACCCCGTGCAGATCGACGACGTCATCACCGGCGCCGTCTCCCAGGTCGGCGACCAGGCGGTCAACATCGCCCGCAACGGGCTGCTCGCCGCGGGATTCCCCGAGAGCGTGCCGGGTACCACCGTCGACCGCCAGTGCGGCAGCAGCCAGCAGGCGATTCACTTCGCCGCCCAAGGTGTGATCGCGGGCGCGTACGACATCGTGGTCGCCGCGGGCGTGGAGTCGATGTCGCGGGTGCCAATGGGCTCCAGCGTGCTGCCCGGCAGCGACCCGTTCGGCGCGATGGCCGAACGTTACCCCGAAGGCCTTGTGCCGCAGGGCATCAGCGCCGAGCTGATCGCCGCCAAGTGGGGATTCTCGCGCCAGCAGCTCGACGAGTTCTCGGCGGGCAGCCATGAAAAGGCCGCGGCGGCAACAAAAGAGGGCCGCTTCGACAACGAGCTCATCGGAATCAACGGGCTGACGACGGACGAGATCATCCGTCCCGGCACGACGGTGGAAACCCTCGCATCGCTCAAGCCGGCGTTCTACAACCCGGCGTACGAAACCCGGTTTCCCCAGATCCAGTGGGAGATCACGCCGGGCAACTCGTCGCCGCTGTCGGACGGCAGCGCGGCGGTGCTGATCACCACGAGCGAGGTCGCCAAGAAGCTGGGGCTGCGGCCGTTGGCACGCATCCACTCGACGACCGTCGTGGGATCCGACCCGCTCTACATGCTGACCGGCGTCATCCCGGCCACCGAGAAGGTACTTGGCCCGTGCGGGTTTGACGCTCGCCGATATCGACCTGTTCGAAGTCAACGAGGCGTTCGCGCCTGTGGTGCTGGCGTGGGCCCACGATGTCGGTGCTGATCTGACGAAGACGAACGTCAACGGCGGCGCGATCGCGATCGGGCACCCGTTGGGCGCCAGCGGTGCGCGCATCATGACCACCTTGGTCAACGCGATGGAGCAGCGCGGCGCGCGCTACGGCCTGCAGACGATGTGTGAGGGCGGCGGCATGGCCAACGCCACCATCATCGAGCGGCTCTAGAACCCTCTGTCCAGATTGCACTCAGGGTCGTGATCCGGTGGTGCCTTTCGCGGCCCTGAGTGCAATCGTCAGTCCTACCGCATCGCTTTGACCGCCGCCACCATCCTGGCCAACCCCGAGGGGCATGGCAGTCGCAGCTACACGTTGACCGGGCCCGTTGAGTACAGCCACCAAGAATTGGCCGCGGAGGTAAGCCGCGTCCTTGGCAAGGACCTGCCCTTCGAACGAACGACCGTAACGACGTTCCTGGATCTGATTGGCATGGCTGATGACGCGGCAAAGCTCAGGCATTTCGAGGCAGTAACCATCGACCAACAAGCGGGCCGCCTGGCAGGCGTAACCGACGCGGCCCCAACGATAATCGGGCACCGCCTGAGCACAGTCGAGGACTTCATCAACGAACACCGCTCGTTGTTCGAACTCGAATACGCGACGGCAACCGTCTGACGACGTCCGACCTAGACGCGCGTCAACTCGAACAGTGGAATGACGCGGCTGGTCTTCGCCTGATACTCGCCGAACTGCGGGGCGATCTCGACGACGCGGGGGTACAGCGCGTTGCGCTCCTCCAGCGGCAGCTCGCGGGCCTCGCCGTCATAGGCGTCGGTGCCGATCTCCACCCGCACCGACGGTTGAGCGCGCAGGTTGTGAACCCACGCCGGCGCTTTCGGTGCGCCGCCGAAGGAGCCGGCGATGAGAACGCGGCCATCGACGTCGAAATACACCAGCGGCGATACGCGCGGCGTGCCGGACTTGGCGCCGACGGTAGTCAGCAGCACGATGTCGGATCCGGCGAACGGGCCGCCCACCTTGCCGCTGTTGGCACGGAACTCCTCGACCACCTTGCGGTTGACATCGTGAAGCACGTTCGGGTCGCTGGCCATCTTGTCGGCATCGAGATCGGTATCGAATTCAGTCACGACCAAATCGACCCCGTCGATACAGGATCTATTCCCGACTAGGCGCGTAGCAGCTCGAACAGCGGGATGACCCGGCTGGTCTTGGCTTGGTACTCGGCGAACGCCGGCGCGACGGCGGTGACCTTCTCGAAGAGTTCGGCGCGCTCTTCTGGCGGCAGCTCACGCGCGGTCACGTCGTAGGCTTCGGTCCCCACCTCGATGTGGGCGCGCGGGTTGGCCCGCAGGTTGTGCACCCAGTCGGGGTTGGTCGGCAGACCGGCCTTGGAGCCGACGATGATCGTCCTGCCGTCGATCGTCAGGTAGGCCAGCGGCGCCATCCGCGGCTGGCCGGATTTGGCGCCGGTGGTGTGCAGCAGCAACAGGGTCGCGCCTTCGAACTGGCCACCGACCTTGCCTTCGTTGGCCCGGAACTCGTCGACGATGGTCTTGTTCCACGCGTGCCAGGACGCAGGGTCCTCTGTCAGTTCGGTCATGATCCTTCAAGCTTCTCCGGTTTGGCGTCTATTCCCGATTCTTTGCGCTGCTGCGGGGTGATCGGCGCGGGCGCATCGGTCAGCGGGTCGACGCCGCCGCCGGACTTCGGGAACGCGATCACCTCGCGGATGGAGTCCGTGCCTGCCAGCAGCGCCGTGATGCGGTCCCAGCCGAACGCGATGCCGCCGTGGGGCGGCGCGCCAAAAGTGAACGCGTCCAACAGGAATCCGAACTTGTCCTGCGCTTCGGCATGGTCGATGCCCATCATCGCGAACACCCGCTCCTGGACGTCGCGACGGTGGATACGGATCGAACCGCCCCCGATTTCGTTGCCGTTGCAGACGATGTCGTAGGCGTTGGCGAGCGCATTGCCCGGATCGCTGTCGAAGGTGGCCTCGGACTCGGGCTTGGGTGAGGTGAAGGCGTGGTGCACCGCCGTCCACGCCCCGGAGCCCAAGACGACGTCGCCGGCGGCGGTGACCTCGTCCGTGGCCTCGAACAATGGCCAGTCCACTACCCAGGTGAACGCCCACGCGGCCGGGTCGATCAGGTCGAGTCGCTTGGCGATCTCGATCCGGGTCGCACCGAGCAGCGCGCGTGCCGACTTCACCGCACCGGCCGCGAAGAAGACACAGTCTCCAGGCTCCGCGCCGACGTGGGCCGCCAATCCGTCGCGCTCGGCATCGGACAGGTTCTTGGCCACCGGCCCACCGAGCGTGCCGTCCTCGGCGATGAGCACGTACGCCAGCCCCTTGTGCCCCCGCTGCTTGGCGAATTCCTGCCACCCGTCGAGCGTGCGGCGCGGCTGCGACGCACCACCCGGCATGACCACGGCACCGACATGCGGTGCCTGGAAAACGCGAAAGGTGGTGTCGGAGAAGTACTCGGTGCAGTCGACCAGTTCGACGCCGAATCGCAGGTCCGGCTTGTCCGAACCGAACCTGCGCATCGCCTCGGTGTACGTGATGCGCGGGATGGGTGTCGGCAGCTCGTAGCCGATCAGCGCCCACAGCGCCTTCAGCACCTCCTCGGACACCGCGATGACGTCGTCGGCGTCCACGAAGCTCATCTCCATGTCGAGCTGGGTGAACTCGGGCTGACGATCGGCGCGGAAGTCCTCGTCGCGGTAGCAGCGTGCGATCTGGTAGTAGCGCTCCATGCCCGCCACCATCAGCAGCTGCTTGAACAGCTGCGGGCTCTGCGGGAGTGCATAGAACGACCCCGGCTGCAGTCGGGCGGGCACCAGGAAGTCGCGGGCGCCCTCCGGCGTCGACCGGGTCAACGTCGGCGTTTCGATCTCGACGAACTCGTGCTCGGCAAGCACTCCGCGCGCAGCGGCATTCACCTTGGAGCGCAAGCGAATTGCGTTGCCGGGACCCTCGCGGCGCAGGTCCAGATAGCGGTACTTGAGCCTGGCTTCCTCGCCTGCGGTCTCGTCGAGCTGGAACGGCAGTGGCGCGCTCTCCCCCAGCACGGTCAGCGACGTCGCGTTGACCTCGATCTCTCCCGTGGCGATTTCGGCGTTGGCGTTGCCCTCGGGCCGGATCTCGACGACACCTTCGACGGCGATGCAGAACTCCGCACGCAGCCTATGCGCCTGCGCCAGCACGTCAGCATCGCGGAACACCACCTGCGACACCCCCGATGCGTCGCGCAGATCGATGAAGATGACGCCGCCATGGTCGCGCCGGCGCGCCACCCAGCCCGCCAGCGTCACCTTCTGCCCGGCATCGGTGGCCCGCAACGAACCGGCGGCACGAGTGCGCAGCACTAAAACTCCCTGTGGATGGCCTGACAAGAACGATTGCCAAGTGTAGAGGGACCCGAACCGCCGGTACGTTGGCGATCGTGGGTACGCGGATTGCACTGATCGGACCCGGCGCCATCGGAGCGACCGTCGCGGCATATCTGCACGCCGCGGGTCACAGCGTGCTGTTGTGTGGACACACACCGCGCGAATCGATTGAGGTGCGGCCCGACGACCACGATCCGGTCGTGCTGCCTGGTCCGGTGCGGACCGATCCCGCCGAGGTAAACGGCCCGGTCGACGTGGTGTTCATCGCCGTCAAGGACACGCAGAACGAGCAAGCCGGCGCCTGGCTGGCGCGGCTGTGCAACGAGAACACGGTGGTGTGCGCGCTGCAGAACGGCGTCGAACAGGTGGACCGGCTGGGACGGTTCTGCCCCTCGTCGACGGTGGTACCGACCGCCGTATGGATCTCATCGGAGATACAGCCGGACGGTTGGGTGCGGGTGCGCTCCGGCGTTCGCCTGGTGCTGCCGACGAACGACGCCGCCGAGACGCTTGCCGAGTTGCTGCGCGGCACCGGGGTCACGGTCGAGCTCGACCCGGATTTCCTCACCGCCGCATGGCGCAAGCTGTTGGTCAACGCGGTAGTCGGCTTCATGGTGCTGACGGGCAGGCGCACGGGCATCTTCCGCCGCGCCGACCTGGCCACGCTGGCTCGCCGCTATCTGGCCGAGTGCCTGGCCGTGGCACGCGCCGACGGCGCCAACCTCGACGACGGGGTGATCCACGAGATCATCGACCTCCTCGCGCAGGCTCCGCCCGACATCACCACGTCGATGCTGACCGACCGGGAAGCGAACCGGACGCTGGAGTGGGACATCCGCAACGGTGTCATCTCGCGCAAGGCCGCGGGGCACGGGCTGGCCACGCCGATCAGCGACGTGCTTGTGCCGCTATTGGCGGCGGCCAGCGACGGTCCCGGATAAATTCGGCCGGTGCCCAGACTTTTCCCATGCGAGCGCGCAGGCCTGGAAATCTTCGATGACGCCCCCTTTCGGTCGCGCAACAGCATCGACCTGACTATCAGTCCCCAGCAACTGTGGGATGTGCTGGCCGAGATCGAAACTTGGCCGCAGTGGTATCGCCTCATCACCAAGGCAACATGGATCAGCCCTGCGCCGCATCGCGTTGGCAGCGTCCGCGCCCTCGAGCTGACCGCAACCATGGCGGCCACCGAGGAGGTCATCGTGTGGAATCCCCACCATCACATGGCTTTCCGCCTCATCGAAAGCTCTCGACAGAACACAGGAGCCTCCGCAGAGGAGTTCCGCATCGAGACGACGGAGCGCGGCTGCAGGTTGACATGGTCCACGGCGCGGCGTCCGCGCAAACCTCCGTCCTGGCTCATGCGCGCGTACGCACGGCCGGTCATCAAGCGGTCGACCCGCAGGCAAACGAAAAGGCTTCGCAAGCACATCGAACGGTTCGGCCCCGCGATCCGTTACCCCGGCTAGACACCTTCCCCTACTGTGTATGGCCATGAAGCCATGTGAACGTGTCGGTCTCGACTTCATCGCCCATGCTCCGCTCCGCTTCGTCAGCACCGTCGACCTGGCGATCACTCCCGAGCAGCTGTTCGAGGTGCTGGCCGACGCGGAGTCCTGGCCGCATTGGGCAACCGCGATCACCAAGGTGACGTGGACCAGTCCCGAACCCCGCGGGGTCGGCACGACGCGCACGGTCAACATGCGCGGAGGAATCGTCGGCGATGAGGAGTTCCTCGCCTGGGAACCGTTCACACACATGGCTTTTCGGTTCAACGAAGCGTCCAGCGGCACCATCGCCGCGTTTGCGGAGGACTACCGCGTGGTGGAGACGCCGTCCGGTTGCCACCTCACGTGGATCATGGCGATGAAGCCCCACGGTGTGGCAGGCCGCATCGGAATGACCCTGGGGCGGCCGGTGATGGCCCGGACGTTCCAGAAGTTCCTGTACAACCTGCGCAACTACACCGACAAGCGGTACGCCACAGCCTGACTTCGCACCTAAGACACGGCGGCCCAGGCCTTGCGGCGCTGCCCGTCGGGGTCGGAGACCACGGTGTCGCGGGCCGTCTCGATGATGCGGGTGAAGCGGTTCTCGGTGTCGTACACCGGCCAGTCGTGACCGTTGGACCAGCGGATCTCCGATGCCTCCCAGCCTTTGGCGGCAAAGTCCAGCCATGCCCGCTGCATGCGCCTGCCGACCGGCGGCTGCAGCCGCCGCCCCAGCGGATGCAATTTGCGGCCGATGAAGGACGCGTAGCTGTGCTGAATGTGCACGATCTCGCTGCCGTGGGTGGCGCCGAGCCCGAGTACCCGCAGGCTCCATCCGAAATGGTCGAAGCGGTACATGTGGGTCGGCGCGTGGGCGCTGTACGCGTCGGCGAACGACCAGGCCGGCCTGCCGAACATCACGTCCGACCCGAACGCGATGAGCGCGCGCCTGCGCGGATAACCCCGATACGCAGCCAGCACGTCCTCCTTGGCGTCCGGTGCGACCCGTTGGAAGTAAGCGTCGATGGACGACCGCGTCGTCGGCAGCATCGGCGGCTTGGTCCACGCGAACATCGACGCTTCGTGGCTGTTGGTACCGATGATCAGCGGCACCACCGTCAGCGCCCCTTCGCGGGCGGCATCGACGGGGTGTTGCGGCAGCAGGTCGACGCCGTAGGTCAGCCCGTACGCCAGGGTCGGTGACCTCGCGGCACTCTTGAACTGCAGCATCCCCGCGGCGCGGCGCAGCTGGCGCTGCGGAAGGCCCTTGACCTCGGCGGGGCGCACGCCAAGGCGCTGCAGGAATTCATGCGCCTGCCTGGCCCGCAACTCGCGATCGGCGATGAGCGGCAGCGCGGGGCTCTGCGCGATCGCCCTGCTGAAGAGGTCCTTGGCGGCGGGGCTGGCCAGCAGCGCGAGCACGGAGGTGGCACCGGCGGACTCGCCGAACACGGTCACCCGGTCCGGGTCGCCGCCGAACGCGGAGATGTTCTCGCGGACCCAGCGCAGTGCGGCCATCTGGTCGCGCAGCGCGAGATTGTCGTCGAAGCCGTCGCCGAGGTCGGACAGCTCGAAGCCGCCGAACACCCCGATCCGGTAGGTGACGTTGACGACCACGACGTTTCCGTTGGCGGCCAGCGTGGACCCGTTGTACAGCTGGAACTGCCCGGCGCCGTACACGAAGGCGCCACCGGGAATCCACACCATCACGGGCAGTGATCCTGTGGTGTCCGGCGACCACACCGTCAACGTCAGGCACGCCTCGTCCCGAACCTTCGGATCGTCGCGGCCGCCGCCGACAAACGATTTGCCCTGCGGCGGCAGCGGTCCGTGCTCGATCGCATCGCGCAGCCCGGTCCACGGCCGCAGCGGCTCCGGCGCGAGGAACCGGCGCTCACCCACCGGCTGTTCGGCGTAGGGCACACCGCGCCAAACCTCGACACCGCCGTCCGTGGTGCCGCGCAAATCCCCTGCATCGATATGCACAACGCTGGAATGTCCGGCTACAACGGCCACATCGAAATCGTAGTGTGCAAAGCTGATGACCATGACCTTCAGCGAGGGCATGCAGATCGATACGAGCACCACATCGTCCAGCGGCGGCGGCCGCGGACCTGGCCGGGGAATCGCGGTCGGCGGTGGCATCGGCGGGTTGGTCATCCTCGTCGTGGCACTCTTTCTCGGGGTCGACCCGAGCACGGTGATTCCGCAGCAACAGCAGATCGGCACCGAAGGCGTGGAAGCCCCTGGCTTCGATCTGAACCAGTGCAAAACCGGTGAGGACGCCAACCGGATTGTGCAGTGCCGCGTGGTCGCAACGGGCAACTCCGTCGACGGCGTCTGGGCGCAGCTGATGCCCGGCTACACCCGCCCCCACGTCCGGTTGTTCTCCGGTCAGGTCGATACCCGCTGCGGACCGGCCACCAGTGACGTCGGGCCGTTCTATTGCCCCGTCGACCAGACCGCGTACTTCGACACCGACTTCTTCCAGGTGCTCGTCGACCAGTTCGGTTCCAGCGGCGGGCCGTTGGCCCAGGAATACGTGGTGGCCCACGAGTTCGGCCATCACGTGCAGAACCTCAACGGTGTGCTCGACCGGGCTCAGGGCCCCGGCGCCCAGGGGGCCCAGGGCGGCGGCGTGCGCACCGAACTTCAGGCCGACTGCTATGCGGGCGTATGGGCGCACTACGCGGCGATCACCAAACAGGAAAGCACCGGCGTGCCCTACCTGGAGCCGTTGAGCGACAAGGACATTGCCGACGCTCTGTCGGCAGCCTCGTCGGTGGGCGACGATCGCATCCAGAAGGCAGCCACCGGTCGAGTCAACCCGGAAGCGTGGACGCACGGATCCGCCGGACAACGCCAGAAGTGGTTCACCGTCGGCTACCAGACCGGCGACCCCAACAAGTGCGACACCTTCGCCACCGACAACCTTGGGTAGGCACGTCACGGCCGTCGACGCCGTCGCCGAGCGATACCTGGAGACCATTGCCGCGTTAGATCCTTGCGCAGCAACGGAAATGGGCATCACCGGCCACGACGACGAGATCACCGACTACTCACCCGACGGTGTCACCGCGCGCGCCGACGCGGCCCGCGCAGCGCTACGGGAACTGGACGCGGTCGAACCGCAGGACGACGTCGACGCGGTGACGATCGCGGCCATGCGGGACCGGTTGGGCGTGCACATCGAAATGCACGACGCGGGACTCGATGTCGGCGACCTCAACGTGATCGCGTCGCCACTGCAGACGATGCGCGACGTATTCGACGTGATGGCCACCGAATCCGACGAAGACTGGGCGCTGATCAACCGCAGGCTGTCCCGACTGCCCGAGCGTGTCGCGGGGTACGGCGATGCGTTGCGCGCCGCGGCAACCGGGGGCCATGCGCCCGCCGCCCGTCAGGTCACCAGAGGCATCGAGCAAGCGGGTCAGATTCAACGGCTGCTGGTCGACATGGTGGCCGACGCCGCGCCGGACAACACGACGCTGCACGACGAACTTCTTCAGCACGCCATCGCGGCCGCCGACGCCTACGCGGAACTGGCTGCGGTGTTACGCGATGACATCGCACCACACGCACGCAGCGAAGACGCGTTCGGCAGGGACGCCTACCGGCTGCTGTCGCGAATGCACGTCGGCGCCACCGTCGATCTGGACGAGACGTACCAGTGGGGTCTGAGTCAACTGGAAGACATTGTCGCCGAACAGGAGTCGATTGCCGCGCGGCTCTATCCGGGGGCATCGGTGGCCGAGACGTTGCGGCGGTTGGACGAGGAGCCGCGGTACCTGGTGCACGGCGTTGACGCGCTGCAGGCGTGGATGCAGGACCTGTCCGATCGGGCCGTCGAGTCGCTGGCGGACACGCATTTCGACATCGCCGCGCCGCTGCGACGCCTCGAGTGCCGGATCGCGCCAACCCAGACGGGCGGCATCTACTACACCGGACCGTCGGAGGACCTGAACCGCCCCGGTCGGATGTGGTGGTCGGTCCCGCCGGGGGTGGACACGTTCCGCACCTGGCGGGAAACGACGACGGTGTTCCACGAGGGCGTGCCGGGACACCACCTGCAGATCGGCCGCGCGGTCGTGGGTGCGGACCGCTTGAACCGTTGGCGACGGCTGGGCTGCTGGGTGTCGGGGCACGGCGAAGGGTGGGCCTTGTACGCCGAGCGGCTGATGGCCGAACTCGGCTGGCTCGACGATGCAGGCAACCGGATGGGAATGCTGGACGCGCAACGCTTCCGGGCCGCGCGGGTGGTCATCGACATCGGCGTGCACTGCGGGCTGAAAGCTCCCGACGGCGGCGTCTGGGATGCCCAGAAGGCGTGGGTCTTTTTGCAGTCACACAGCGCGCAGACCGAAGAGACACTGCGGTTCGAGCTGGACCGTTACCTGGGCTGGCCGGGCCAGGCGCCGTCGTACGCCATCGGCCAGCGAATCTGGCAGCGACTGCGCGACCAGGTGGTCGGCCAGGGCGTGCCCGTGAAGGAATTCCACAGCCGTGCACTCGACCTCGGCGGGCTGCCGCTGGACGTCCTGCGCTCAGCGTTGGTCGGCGGTTTCGCCAGCAGCTGATTCCCTTTGGCCGGCGGCCGCGGCGGCTTAGCGTCGGGCCATGGACTCTGTCGCGGTGACTTCGAACGTGACGATGCTGCGTGTCGCCCTGGACACCGATACCGCATGCTTCGGCCACGGCGAGCCCATCGCGTCGGGCGCGGGTGCCCGGATCCGCGAGATGGCCGGCCGGCTGTGAACGCAGACGACATCGAACCCGACACCAAGGACTGGACCTGGGTCTTGTCGCGGCCATGCCCCGAGTGCGGCTTCGATCCTTCGGCGGTGCCCTACACCGACGTCGCGGACCACATCCGTCGCGACGCCGCACAGTGGCCACACCGACTCGGCGAGCCAGCAGCCGCCGCGCGCCCGAGTCCGAGCGTGTGGTCGACGCTGGAGTACGGCTGCCACGTGCGCGATGTGCACCGGATCTTCAACCACCGCGTCCAACTGATGCTCGACGAGGACGACCCGCGGTTCCCGAACTGGGATCAGGACGAGACGGCGCTCGCCGACGACTACGCCTCGCAGAACCCTGCGGTCGTCGCAGGCGAACTGGTCGAGGCCGCGGACGATGTCGCCGATACGTACGCGAGCGTGCCGGACGATGGGTGGGAACGACGCGGTCTGCGCAGCAACGGCAGCGAGTTCACGATCGCCTCAATCGCGGTCTATCACCTGCACGACGTCGTCCACCACGCCTACGACGTCGGCCGCTGAGTCAAGGAGCTGCCCGCTCCGCGACTTTGGCAGCGGTGGAGTTGCGGCCGGTGGCCGGGGCGAAGCGGGCGATCCCGCGCAGGATCCACGGTGTGCGCCGTGCCATCACCTCCACGGCACGGTCCGACGAGCGCATCGCAGTCCGCGGGCCGGGAGTGGAGATTGACGCCAGTTGCGCCTCGGCCGACCTCGATCGCGCGCCGTGGCGATCGACCGCCAGGAGCTGCCAGGTGCCGGGCACGCCACGCAGCTCGACGTTGCCGCGATCCTCGAAGCTCGTGCCCGATCCCACGACCAGATCACGCACTGTGCGGGAGACGAGGATTTCCCCGGCGCCTGCCTTGCCGAGTATTCGCGCAGCGATGTGTACTGCGATCCCACCGATGTCGTCGTCGAGTAATTCGCATTCGCCGGTGTGGATTCCGGCCCGGATCTCGATGCCCAGCGTCTCGGCGCCGGCGCGCAAGGCTTCGGCGCAGCGGATGGCCTGTGTCGGCCCGTCGAACGTCGTCAGGTGGCCATCGCCGGTGCTCTTGACTACCTCACCGCCAAATTGAGCCGTGATGTCGGTGGTGATTTCGCCGAAGCGCTCCAGCACCGCGCGCCACCGTTCGTCGCCCGTCGCCGCAGCACGTTCCGTCGACGCGACCATGTCGGTGAACATCACAGTGCGCAGGGCCCGATGTGACTGCGACGGAGCCGCATGGCTACCGGTGAGGAATTCCTCGATTCCGGTCAAGATCGTGTCGGGGTCGGTGAGCCAGGGCGCGTGGCCCGCGCCGTCGACCTCGAGGTACCGCGCGCCGGGAATGTGGTCGGCGAGGTAACGGCCGCACTGCACCGGCATGAGGTCCTCGCAGGCATGGATGACGAGGGTGGGCGCGGTAAGCGTCGGCAGGATCGGCCGCACGTCGATCCGGAACGCCGATTCCAATGTCGCTCGCAGCATTCCCGGGCTGGCGCTCATGCGCTCGAACATGGCGAGCTGGCGTGTCGAGCGGAATGACGGGAACCACCACTTCACTGTTGCACCGGTACCCCATGCCGAGCGGGCAGCGCGGACCATTTCCTGCAGGCGCACGATCTGCTCCGTCGACGGCGTGTAGTCCTCACCCCACTCGGCAACGGCGCGCGCCCGGAGCTCGGCCGGGTGGCGGTCCAAGTCGTCCCAGCCGAGACCGTTCATACCCGGCGCCGAACCGTAGAGAATCAACGACCGCGTTCGCTCCGGTCGTTTTGCCGCGAACATAATGGCCTGCGGGCCACCCTCGCTCATGCCGAAGACGGCCGCCTTTCCGAACCCGACGGCGTCCATCACGGCCTCGATCTCGTTGGCTCGCTCATCGAGCGTGCGAACTTGCGGGATGGGGTCCGAAAGCCCGACGCCGGCCTTATCGAACGTAAGAACGCGACAGAACGTGCCGAGCTGTTCGAAGAAGGCCTTGAATTCGGGCTGGGTCCAAAACAGCTCGATATGGCTGACCATCGGCCCCACGAACACGAGCTCGATGGGGCCGTCGCCGAACACCTGATAGGCGAGGCTGAGTTCACCGCATGGTGCGTAGGACGTTTCCGCCACGACATCGAGAGTAATTGACGCTGGCATAAAACCTACCCTTTATCGAGGATTGACCACGTTGAACACATATCGCTAATGTGTTCAAATGCTCGTCGAGAAGCGTTCGGTATCGCCGGCGCTTCTGGCGGCTACCACCGAAACGCTGCGCCGGCTGGGCCCGCGACAATTCAGCCTCACCGCCGTCGCCGAGGCGGCCGGGGTGTCACGCGGCACGGTGCACAACGCGCTTGGCAGCCGTGACCACGCCATCAAGACCGCACTCGACCACCTTGCATCGGCGTTCATCGAAAACATGGCGGCCGAAGTCGATTCCAAGACCACGCTGGCCGAGCAGGTCGCCGCGGCGGCCGTAGTGGTCTGCGCGCATCGGCAGCACTCGGATTCGGTCCCAGCGCGCGGCATCAACGAGAGCGTCGTCGTGCTGCTGCTGCGCAACATCGGCGACGATCTGATGAAGCGGTCGGTCGAGTTGTGGAAACCGCGGGTGCGCGCGGCCCAGCGACACAGCGAAGTCGATGGCGCGGTGGATCCCGGCCGGGCAAGTGAATGGATAGTGCGAATGTTGTTGAGTTTCGAGCTGTTACCCCCGATCGGGGTGAACCTGGACAGCCCTCGCGCGGTGCGGCGGTTCGTGTCCGACCACATCGTCGCGGGCCTGACCGGAGGTAAACATGGCTGATTCCACGTACGAGGTCGCGATCATCGGCGCAGGCCCGGGAGGCATCGCGGCGGGACATCAGCTGCGCAAGAAGGGCATCACCGACTTCGTCATTCTGGAGCGCGCCGACGACTTCGGCGGCACGTGGCGGGACAACCACTACCCCGGCCTCGCCGTCGACATCCCGTCGCTGTGGTACCAGCTCTCGTTCGCCCCCAACCCGGACTGGAGTCGGCTGTTCGCCCCTGGGCCTGAGCTTTTCGACTATTTTCGCAACACCGCCCGCGGGCTCGGTCTCTACGAGCACCTGCAAGCCAATAGCGAAGTGGTGCAACAGCAATGGGACGCCGGTATCGGTGCATGGCGGCTGCGGATCCGCGACAAGGAGACGGTCACCGCACGCTTCGTGATCAGTTCGGTTGGCGGCTACGTCAACGCCAAGAACAGCATCGACATCGAAGGGATCGATGACTTCGAGGGCACCATCCTGCGGCCCAACGCGTGGGATGACAGCTACGACACCCGCGGCAAGCGCATCGCGGTCATCGGAACGGGATCCAGTGGCGTGCAGATCGCCGCGGCGTTGTCGGCGCAGGCGCAGACCCTGAACGTGTACCAGCGCACCGCGGGCTGGGTGCTGCCGAAGATCGACTTCGAGTTCTCCCCTGTGGCGCACAAGGTGTTGCGGCTGCCCGGTTTCATCGCAGCGGTCAATGTTCTCGGCCGAGTCATGATGGACGCGTTCATGGTGGCGCCCATCGTGCACCTGCTTCCGCGGTTGCCGGGCAAGGTGCTTGTGCGGGTGCTGCCGCTCTACGACAAGTGGTCCCGGCTGCTGTACCGCGGGCTGCTTCGCGCCACGGTCGACGACCCCGCCTATCGCAAGGCGCTGGTCCCCCGCATCGGCATCCTCGCCAAGCGCCCGGTCATCTCGAGTGCGTTCTTCACCGCGCTCAACAACCCGAATACCGCGCTGATCACGACTCCGATCGAGCGGATCACCCGCACGGGGGTGCGCACCACCGACGGCGTTGAGCGCGAGGCCGACCTGATCGTGGCGGCCACCGGATACGAGCTGTGGACCGATCCCGAGACCTACCGGCCGGGAACGATCCTGGGCGCCAACGGGTTCGACCTGGCCGAGTACTACCGCGCCCACGGGATGCGCAGCTATGCCGGCACCGCCCACCCGCGGCTGCCGAACCGATGGGAGGTCGTCGGGCCGACCGGCTTCGTCGGCTTCGCGTGGATGGACTATGACGAGACGATGACCGAACACGCGGTTCGGATGATCGACGAAACGCGCAAGCGCGGCGCCCAGGTCGTCGAGGTCAGCCACGACGCCTTCAACCGCTGGAACGAGCGGATGCGCCGGGACGGCAAGGCGGTTCAGACCTACATCGTCGAATGCAATCGTGGGATGAACAGCTACTTCGTCAACTCCCACGACGAGGTCGTGTACTACCGGCCCCAAACCATCACCGGGTCACGGCGATTCGCCCGTCGCTCGCCGCTGTCCGATTATGAGTTCTCCCGCCGCCCGGCCATCGCGCCGGCACTTCCCAAGGAGGTTCCGGCATGACCAATCCAGATGCCCCGCTGGCAGGAAAGGTCGCCTACGTGACGGGTGCCGCGCGCGGTCAAGGCCGCTCGCATTGCATCAGGCTGGCCCGCGCCGGGGCCGACATCGTCGCGATCGACGCCTGCGCACCGGTCGCCGAGCACAACGGGTATGAGCCTGCGCAACCGGAAGACCTCGCCGAGACGGTGAGCCTCGTCGAGGGCGAGGGCCGCAAGATCCTCGCCGACCACGTCGACGTCCGCGACGCCGCGGGACAGCAGCGGGTGGTGTCCGAAGCGCTGGAACAGTTCGGCCGTCTGGACATCGTCGTCGCGAACGCCGGCGTGCTGAATTGGGGCCGGCTGTGGGAGATTTCGGCCCAGCAGTGGCAGGACATCCTCGACATCAACCTCACCGGAGTGTGGAACACCATCAAGGCGGTGGTGCCGCCGATGATCGAGGCCGGTAACGGCGGGTCCATCATCACCATCAGCTCGGCGGCTGGGATCAAGGCCGTTCCGGGCTGCGGGCACTACTGCGCCAGCAAGTTCGGTGTGGTCGGGCTGACCAACTCGCTGGCCGTCGAGCTCGGCGAGTTCGGCATCCGGGTGAACTCGGTGCACCCGTACGGCACCGACACCCCGATGGGCAACGACCTGTCGATGTACAAGGTGTTCCAGGACCACCCGAACTACATCCACAGCTTCTCCCCCGGCGCGCTGCCCACCGACTCGCTGGCGGCCCCCGACCTCATCTCGGACATCGTGCTCTGGCTGGCCAGCGACTCCTCGTCGTTGGTGACCGCCGCCCAGATCCCCGCCGACAAGGGCTATCTGAAGATCTGACCTGTGGTGAAATTGCGCCGAGAGTGATTTCGGAATCACGACTGTGCGGATTTGTTCGCGCGCACGGCGTGTCGCGTACGACACCGCACGGTCGGCGCTAGAGGCGCGACTGTTCCTTGATGGCGGTCTCGCTGGTGCGGACGGGGCGGATCAACGCATCCTGCGAGAACGACGCGATCAGCTCACCCTCCTCGGTGTGCACCGCACCGCGCACATACGACATGCCAGCGCCGACCTGAGTGCTCTCATGCGAGTAGAGGAGCCAGCCGTCCCATCGCACCGGCTCGTGAAAGCTCACGGTCACTGTCATCGGCGCTGTCGCCACGGTCAAGTGGGCCTGGGCGGTGCCGATGCCTTCGTGGGCGCGCATCGTCGTCGAAATACCCAGGTGGCCAGTGAAATACGCGATCAACGCCTTAGCCAGATCGGGCCGCGTCGGGATCGGGTCGTAGTGCAGCCAGGCATACAGCTCGGGCGGCCCTACCTCGTCGGGGCTGTTGACGTCGACGACGTCGACAAGACGCAGTTGGCGGCCGGTCATCGGCATCTGCGAGACATTGGCCTCGGCGGGTGCGGCAACCTGGGGTCTCCGCAGGTGGTGGCGAATCACGTCCTCGGTCGGGGTGTCGGCAAGGATCGTCACCGCGATGCACCGCTTGCCGTTCTGAATCGCGGTGACCACCGCGGTGGCCGTCGAACGGCCCTCTGTCATGACGTCGAGTTCCAGCTCGAGCGGCTCGGCGCTGACCATGACCGCGCGGGCGAACACCGCGTGCGCCGAGCGCACCGATTTGTCTGGAAACCGTTTGGCCGCAGCGACAATCGCCTGAGCCAGCACCTGGGTGCCCTCCACCACCTGCCGCTCGTCCTCGGCGGCGAGGCCCGTTCTGGCGGTGAACCGGCCGGGTCCGTCGATCTGCGCGTCGAACAGGCCGAGCAGCTCCTCGACCGACCATTGCGATGGTGCTGAATCTGTCGTCATGTGAATCGCCTTTACTGGTAACCGATTACTGTCTCTGCGAATTCG
This sequence comes from uncultured Actinomycetota bacterium, assembly GCA_963711755.1. GTDB lineage: Bacteria > Actinomycetota > Actinomycetes > Mycobacteriales > Mycobacteriaceae > Mycobacterium. Next base: position 18,379 of record CAVQFK010000016.1, on the reverse strand, counting down.
GCGAGAGTGCCGGGCTGTGCGAAATCCGCGAACCAGACGTAGAAGCGCTCCACGCCCTGTTCGGACAGGCGCCCGAAGTGGTCGCGCAATTCGGCGGCGTCGCCACAGATGAGGCCGTCGCCAAGATATCCGAACCGCCGGGTGCTCACCTGGGTGACCGACTGCCGGTCGGCTCCCGTACCGACGAACCCGACCATCTGCTGCAGCGAAGCCCGCGCGGACCCGACCGTCGGCAGTAGCGTTGGCAGCCGGTCGAGTTGGTGCGACGGAATGTTCCACCAGTCCGCGTGCGCGCGCACCAGCTCCATCGTCTTCTTCCCTGTTCCTCCCAGTACCAACGGAATCCGATGCGCCGGTGCGGGCTTCTGCCCCAACTCGCCGTCGCCCCAGTACTCCTTGAGCAGGGTGAGCGTCCTGTCGAGCCGGGCCACCCGCGCCGGCGCGTCGTCTCCGTCTTCGATGCCGAACCGCACAAACTCCTTGGGCCACGACCCCCACCCGAGTCCGAGCTCGAACCTGCCATCCGAGGCGGCGGCCAGCGTCACCGCCTGCTTGGCGAGCACCGCCGGATGCCGGAACGCATCGCACAGCACAAGGTGGCCGATGCGCAGCCGTTCGGTGCGGGCAGCCACCCACGTCGCGACAGCCATTGCCTCCCAAATGCTTTGGTCGGGCGTGCCGGGAGCTTCGAGATGGTCGATGAACGCGACGCCGTCAAAGCCGCTGGCCTCCGCGACGTGCGCGCGCTCGACGATCGCGGGGATGTCCAGCCGCACCTGCGGCAGGAACAGAAACCATTCGGCCATCAGACGAACAGTAACCGAGCTTGTAACAAAAGCGGTAACGTCATTACCCACGTCGTTGTCACGCGGAAGGTGCCCCATGGCGAAGTCGACCGAACAAGCGCCGGAGGGCGTCGGCGTCGACACCGAATCCCGTCCCAACCGGTTCATGAAATCGGCGTTGGCCATCCTTGGCGAAACCGGGCGCACCGATTTCACCGTGCTCGAGGTGGTTGAGCGCTCGAAGACCTCGTTGCGGTCCTTCTATCAGCACTTTTCAACCAAGGACGAGCTGCTGCTCGCGCTCATCGACAGGATCATGGCCGAGTCGACGCGCCGGTGGCGCGCAGACACCGACGGGCTGGCCAGCCTGGCTGCGATGCGGATGCTGATCGACAGGATCTGCACGCCAGCCGAATCCAGCACCCAGGATCGCGTCAACCGCGGGCTGACCGATTACAACGACCACCTGGCCGAGTCACTGCCCCGCGAATATGCCCGCGTGCTCTCGCCACTGCACGCGCTGATCAAGGACATCATCAACCGCGGCATCGACGAGGGCACGTTCCGCGCAGGAATCGACGTCGACGCCACCGCCGCGCTGATCATGCAGTCAGCGCTCGGCGCGATGCGGCTGCGCGTGCTCGGTGTAGAGCTGAGCGGCGCCCCCGTCGATGCCAACCACATCTACGCGTTCTGCATCGGCGGGCTCGTCGGACCACCTAAAAACGCCTGACCTGCATATTGTTTTGGCTGGTCCAGGCGTGGTAACGTCATTACCACTTGAAGCAAACAAGATTTCCAGGAGGCGCAAATGCCATCACGCGAGCTTCCCTATCCGGTGTTCGACGCGGACAACCACTTTTACGAGCCCAAAGAGGCGCTGACGCAGTTCCTGCCGGATCGCCGCAAGGGCGTCATCGACTACATCGAGGTCCGGGGCCGCACCAAGATCATGGTGCGCAACGTCGTCAGCGACTACATCCCGAACCCGACGTTCGAGGTGGTCGCCCGGCCCGGCGCCCAGGAGGAATACTTCCGGCACGGCAGCGGCGGCAAGAGCTTTCGCGAGGTGATGGGCAAGCCCATGAAGGCCATCCCCGCCTTCCGCGACCCCGCGGCCCGGCTGGAGGTGATGGACGGACTCGGCCTGGACTACACGCTGATGTTCCCGACGCTGGCCAGCCTCGTCGAGGAGCGATTGAAGGACGATCCCGAGCTGATCCTTGACATCGTGCACGCGCTGAACGAGTGGATGTACGAAACCTGGCAGTTCACCTACGAGAACCGGATCTTCTCCACCCCGGTGATCAACCTCGGCATCGTCGACCGTGCGCTCGAAGAACTCGAGTGGTGTCTGGAGCGCGGAGCCAAGACCGTCCTGGTCCGCCCGGCGCCGGTGCCGGGCATGCGCGGCACCCGTTCGTTCGGCACCGAGGAGTTCGATCCCTTCTGGGATGCCTGCGTCAAGGCCGGCATCCCGGTGTCAATGCACGCCTCGGACAGCGGCTACTCCGAATACCTCAACGACTGGGAGCCGGGCGACGAGTTCAAGCCGTTCGCGCCGACCTCGTTCCGCATGGTCGCGATGGGCAAGCGGCCCATCGAGGACACCATGGCCGCGCTGGTCTGTCACGGTGCGCTGACCCGCAACCCGGATTTGCGCATCCTGTCGATCGAAAACGGCGCGGACTGGGTGCCCTTCCTGTTCAAGCAGTTCAAGAACGTCTACTCGAAGATGCCGCAGGGGTTCCTCGAGGATCCGATCGAGGCGTTCCGGCGTTGCGTCTACGTTGCGCCGTTCTGGGAGGACGACTTCGCCCAGATGGCCGAGCTGTGCGGCATCGACCGCGTGATCTTCGGGTCCGACTGGCCCCACCCTGAAGGTTTGGCGGAGCCGACGAATCTGGTCGACGACCTTCAGGGCCTCGACGAGCAGGGCCAGCGAAAAATCATGGGTGGCAACATGATCGACCTGTTCAAGGTCCCCAACGAGATCGTCCACAAGCCCGACGTCCCTGCGCTCGTCCTCACCTGACCGTGACAGAAGCCTCCCCGGAACGACTGCTGTTCGCCTCGACGACCCAGTCGTTTCTCGAAAAGGAAGCATCGCTGACCCGGTTGCGCGAATTGCACGCGGCCGGCACCGCCTTCGAGCGCGGTTGGTGGCGGCGTGCGGCCGAGCTGGGCTGGACGAGTCTGCTGGTGCCCGAGGAACACGGCGGCGGCAGCGTGTCGGGTGACGGCGTCGCCGATCTGGCGCTGGTGGCCGAGCTGGCCGGAACCACCGTCGCACCGGGACCGTTGCATCCGGTCAGCACCGTGCTCGCCGGACTGGTCGAGGCGCCCGAAAACCACACGGACACCATCGAATCCCTGGTGGCGGGCGAAACCGTCGCGTCGTGGGCGGTCTATGAGCCGGGCAAGCAGTGGTCGCCGTTGGACGCGGCGGTGACGGCGACGCGCACCGAGGCCGGCTATCGCATCGACGGGGTGAAGGACCGGGTCGAGGCAGGCGCGGAAAGCGACGTGCTGCTGGTGGTCGCGCAGTGCGACGGCGCGCTTCGCCAATTCCTGGTGCCGACAACCGCACCCGGTGTGCGAGTGGACTCGCAGCGGTCGATCGACATGGTGAAGAGCTATGCCCGTGTGCAATTCGACGGCGCGGAGGTCGGAACGGATGCGGTGGTGGGAACGGCCGATCAGACCCCGGCACTCATCGCGCGTCAAAGCCAAATCGCGCAGGTGCTTCAATGCGCCGAGGTGGTCGGCATCCTAGATACGGTGCTGGCCTTCACCATTCAGTGGGGTTTCGACCGGCACTCGTTCGGCCGCCCGATTGGCTCGTATCAGGCGCTCAAGCACAAGTACGCCGACCTGAAGATCTGGTTCGAAGCGTGCCGTGCGACGACGAAGGCCGCGGTGGCCGAGGTGGCTTTGCGTTCACCGGGAGCCGACCTTGCGGTCAGCGTCGCGAAATCGTATGTGGGCGAGCACGCTCCCGGAATGCTGCAGGACTGCATCCAGTTGCACGGCGGCATCGGCGTGACGTGGGAACACGATCTGCATCTGTTCCTGCGACGAGTCACGCTGTACCGCTCGATGTTCGGCACACCCGAAGAGCACAACCTGCACGTCTACGCCCTCAACTGACCAAGCAGGGGAGAACTGGAGTCCGCCTCGTGACCGAGACTACGTCGGTGCCCACCGAGACGTCCGAACCAGTCGAGGAGTTCGCCGCGCGGACCCGGGCGTGGCTGGCGGACAACATGCCGCGCATCGACCCCGACAATCCGCCGGAAGCCGATCGCGGTGACGAGGCCCCGTGGCTGCGCGCTCGCGAGCTGCAACGCAAGCTCCATGACGGCGGATTCGCCGGGATCTGCTTTCCGCGCGAATACGGCGGACTCGGCCTGCCCATCGCGTACCAGCGAGCGTTCGACAACGAATCCCGCAACTACGAGCTGCCGATCATCCTCAACACGCCGACGTTCACCATCTGCGCCGCCACGATCCTCGACACGGGCTCCGAAGACCAGAAGCGCCAACATATTTCGGCAGCCCTTCGCGGCGACGAGGTGCTCGTGCAGCTGCTGTCGGAGCCCAGCGGCGGATCAGACCTCGCAGGCGTCATCACCAGGGCCGATCGCGTCGGCGACAGGTGGGTGATCAACGGCGCCAAGACGTGGAGCACCAGCGCGTTCGCCGCCGACTACGGGCTGATGCTGGCACGCACCAACTGGGACGTCCCGAAGCACGAGGGACTGACCATGTTCCTGGTGCCCATCGGCAGCCCTGGTATCACATTGCGACGCATCAAGCAGGTCAACGGATCTGTCGAGTTCTGCGAGGAGTTCTTCGATAACCTCGAACTCGGTGACGACGCCGTGGTCGGCGAGGTCAACGAGGGCTGGCACGTGGCATCGCGCCAGCTTTACCACGAGCGGCGCGCTGTCGGCGGTGGCTCGGAGTTCGCCAGTGGTGTTGGCGCAGAAGGCAAGACCGATATGCCGATCGACTACGTCGCGTTGTTGTCGGCAACCGGGCAGGCGGACAACGAGCGGGCCCGCGAGATGGCGGGCCGGGCGTTGGTCCACCGCGCGGTGCGCGAGCAGCTCATCGATCACGTGTATCACGGTGTGCTCGACGGCTCGCTGCCGCCGGCGGCCGGCTCGATCATTCGGGTGACACATGCCGAAATCCACCATCTCGAGTTCGACACGGTGCTGGCGATCACCGGGAGTTCGGCGGTGGTCGACGTCGACGACGACCTCATCCGCTACGGCGAGCGATACCTGTCGCGGCAGACCGCGGCACTCGGCGGCGGCACCACCGAGATCGCGCGCAACATCATCGGCGAACGGGTGCTTGGCTTCCCGCGCGAACACGCCGCCGACCGTGGCGTGCCGTTCAATCAGGTCAAGCGCAACAAGACCTAGCGCGAGAAACAGTGTCGGCTGCAGGACTTCGACCGGCGGCGCGACTGGGGCTTCCGCCACCCGAAACGACCGGCGATCCGGGGCAAGGCCGTGCTTGGCGACCAACGGTGTCGCCCTGGCGTGCAGCATCTTTCGGTAGTCCGAAGGAAGATAGGCGCCGCGCCGGTACAACTCCCGGTACTGCCCGACCAGCTCGGGGTGCGACCGCGCCAACCACGCCATGAACCAGCCCCGCGTCGAGCCACGCAGGTGCAGCCCGAAAACCGTCACACCCGTCGCGCCGGCCTCTGCGATCTGGCCGAGCAGGGAGTCGAGGTGCGCCGCAGAGTCGGTCAGCAGCGGCAGCACCGGCGCCACCATGACGTGACAGTCCAGGCCGGCGTCACGAATGGCTGAGATCAAGCCGAGGCGCGCCTGTGGCGACGGCGTTCCCGGCTCGACGTCCTTGTGCAGTTCGGCGTCGCCGACGGCCAACGACACCGCGACGCTCACATCGACGTGCCTTGCGGTCTCCGCGATCAACGGCAGATCGCGGCGCAGCAGCGTGCCCTTGGTAAGGATCGAGAACGGCGTGCCCGAATCGGCCAGCGCGCCAACGATTCCCGGCATCAGCGCGTAGCGTCCCTCGGCACGCTGATATGGGTCGGTGTTGGTGCCGAGCGCGACGGTCTGGCCCTGCCACGACGGCCGGCGCAGTTCGCGGCGCAGCACGTCGGCGACGTTCGTCTTGACCACCACCTGGGTGTCGAAGTCCGTGCCGCAGTCCATGTCGAGGTACTCGTGGGTGGGCCGGGCGAAGCAGTACCGGCATGCATGCGAGCAACCGCGATAACCGTTGACCGTGTACTGGAACGGCAGCATCGAGGCAGCGGGCACCTTGTTCAACGCCGATTTGCACAGGATCTCGTGGAACGTAATGCCCTCGAACTGCGGCGTGCGCACAGTGCGAACGAGCCCGATGCGCTGCAGCCCAGGTAGGGCGCCGTCATCGACACTCACACCCTGGCCTGCCCAACGCATACTCTATTCGAACTCACGTTCGATCACATGTCAAGGCTGTTGCCCCCAACATACTCGCCTACGTATATTCGTCTACGAGTATTTGAAACGAGGAGACGATGGCCAGGAAGCGCAAGGTTGCCAACTTGTTGGCGCTCGCGGTGCTGGCCACCGTCGTACAGCGACCGATGCATCGCTACGAGATGGCGTCGGTGATGCGAGCCCGCGGCAAGGACCGCGACATGAACATCAAGTGGGGTTCGCTCTACACGGTCGTCGCGAACCTCGAGAAGAACGAACTCCTACGGGCCGTCGAGGTCACCCGGCACGGCGCCCGCCCGGAGCGCACGGTCTATCAGATCACCGACGCCGGCCGCGACGAGCTGGTGTCGTGGACGCGCGAGTTGATCGCCGAACCCACCGCAGAACACACCCGATTCATCGCGGGCCTTTCGGTGTTGGCCACGCTGTCCCCTTCGGACGTCACCGAGCTGCTGCGTAACCGGCTGGCGCGGCTGACCGAATCGGTCGACCGTCTACGGGCCGAGCTCGCTGCGGCAGCGGACGTGCCGCGGCTATTCCTCGTCGAGGACGAGTACCGGATCGCGATGACGCAGGCCGAGGCGGGCTGGACACGGTCCTTCCTCGACGAGCTCTCCGCGGGCACCTTCCCGCATCTCGACGTGTGGCAGCGCTGGCATGAAACCGGCGAGTTGCCACCGGAATTCATTGAACTCGCCGACCGCGGCGCCGACCAGTAGGAGCAAGCGTATGCCCGCAGCACAGTCCGCACTCGTCATCGGGGGCGGCATCGCTGGACCGGTCGCCGCGACCGCACTTGTCATGGCAGGCATCGACGCCGCCGTGTACGAAGCACGCTCGGCATCGGCTACCGACGGCATCGGCGGATCATTGGCACTCGAGCCCAACGGCCTGGCGGCGCTGCGCATCGTCGGCGCTGACGACGCGGTCCGTGCCGCCGCGCTTCCCATCACGAGGTCCGTCATGTCGATCGGCAGCAAGCCCGGCCGGGAAGTCCCAACCCCGCACGGGCTACCGCCGCGTCAGCTCATCGACCGCGGCGAGCTGCACCGCATTCTGCGGGACCGCGCAATGGGTGCCGGAGTGCGAATCCACCACGGCGCGAAGCTGATCCGTGTCGACGAGCACCCCGGCGGCGTGACCGCCCATTTCGCCGACGGCACCAGCGCCACCGCCGATGTGCTGGTCGGCGCCGACGGAGTGCACTCGGTTGTCCGCCGCCTCATCGATCCCCAAGCGCCTAACGCGCGGTATCTCGAGATGCTCGGCTTCGAGGGTTTGGTGGACGACGACATAGACGATCCAGCCACCGCGTCATTAGAACCGGGCACCATGACGTTCGCGTTCGGCAAGCGCGCGTATTACCTGTACTGGAAACGCACCGACGGACGCATCGGGTGGGGCGCCAATCTGCCGTCGCCCCAATACCTCAGCCTCAAAGAGGCGCAAGCAGTCCCCGCCGACGAGTGGCTGCAGACGCTGCGCACCGCGTACGCCGACGACGTGCCGGGGGCGCGGCTGGCTGCCGAAACGACGAGCGACACCCTGCAGGCGGTCGGCGCGCTGCACATCATGCCGCCGGTCCCCCACTGGCATCGCGGCCGCATGGTGCTGGTCGGCGACGCCGTGCATGCCCCGTCCAACAGCACCGGCCAGGGCGCATCGCTGGCCATGGAGAGCGCGATCGAGCTGGCCCGCTGCCTCCGCGATCTACCCGATGTACCAACGGCATTCGCCGCCTACGAACGTCTGCGTAGGCAACGAGTGGAGAAGATCGCGGCCCGTGGTGCGCGACTGGGCCGCGCCAAGACGCCGGGGCCGGTGGCCCAGCGGATGATGCGCCTGCTCATCCCGCTGATGCTCAAGTCGATGAATATCGAGAAGACGATGGGCGACGAACAGCGCTACACGATCGACTGGGACTCCCCTGTTGCGGCCGAATTCGCCAAGGTCACTTGACGTTCGAACGATGCGCCGCACAGGTCGATTCGCGTTCCACGAGAACTGGATCAGTGCGCCGCTGGCCGCCCGGCAGGCCGGCCAGTACGTCGGTCAACAGTTGTACCGCGTCCCGCCCCTGGTCGAATGCATGAGATTCGATCGACGTAAGTGGCACGTGTAGCTCGGCGGCCAGCGCGACATTGTTGAAACCGATCAACGAAACATCCTCACCGACGCGCAAGCCGCGGTTGCGAATTGCTCCCGCAGCGCCGATCGCGGCGAAATCGTTGACGGCGAACATCGCCGTCGGCGGCGCGGACCCATTCAGCATCCGCTCGGCGGCGAAGTGCCCGCCTGCGCTGTCCAGCCCGGAGAACACGACGTTCTCGTCGGGCACCACGATCCCCGCCTCCCGGAAGCGATCGATGAAACCTGCGGGCCTATCAATGCCCGTACTGGCATGCGCGAGACCCGCGATGACCCCCACCCGCCGGTGTCCAAGACTCAGCAGATGTTCGGCGGCGATACGCCCGCCACGGTAGTTATCGCACGTCGCGGCGGGATAGTCTGCAACACTGCGGTTTACGAGTACGAACGGCACCTCGCGTCTGCTCAACTCCTCGAGCACAGTGTGATCGTCCGAGCGCGCGTCGCCGAGGATGAGCCCGTCGACCCGACGATCGAGCATCATCTCGATGCGCTTGCGCTGACCGGCGGGTTCGTCCTGGGTATTGGCCACGAACGCGGTCAAACCACGTTCGGCTGCGGCGGATTCGATGCCTTCGTACACCGTCGCCAGCACAATGTCGCTCAGTCGGGGCACCAGCACACCCACCATGTTGCTGCGGCGGGTACGCAAGCTTGCGGCATGAGGGTTCGGTCGGTAGTTGACCTCCGCCGCCCGCTTGCGGATGCGCTCGGCCGTCGCTCCCGACGCGGCGCGCTCACCTTCTCGCATCCCGTTGAGCACCCGCGCCACGGTCGACACGTGGAGGCCCAGATCATCCGCGATCGATCGCAGCGTCGCCGGGCTTGACTGAGTCACTCGCGCCCCTTCTTCATTTGCTGTGGCGGGTCTTCGGCATCGCACTCTTGACACTGGATTAATCAGGGAGCAGTATAGCCCGAACGTTCGGCCCGAACGTTCGGGCAAATCGGGTCGGACGCGTCGAACTGCTCATCACGAAAGCCTCGCCGACAGGAGAACAAAGAACATGCCAGGTCAGAGCGCATCAGCGGAGAATCAGCGACACAGCCCCGTCCGGGTGGCGGTCGTGCAGTTCAACCCCCAGGTCGGCGTCGAGAACCTCAAGGCGAACTCGGAAGCAGTCTACGAGCGGCTCAACAAGGCCGTAGCTGAGGGCGCCAACCTGATCGTGCTGCCCGAGCTCGCGACAACCGGGTACACGTTCGAGTCCCGCGAAGAGGCATATGCCCACGCCGAAGAAGTGCCCTCGGGGGCCACCGTCGCGGGCTGGGTCGACTTCGCCGCCACCCACGACGTCTACCTCGTCGGCTGCCTGCCCGAATTGGACGGGGTCGAGCTATTCGATACCGCGGTGCTCGTCGGACCCGACGGGTTCATCGGCAAGTACCGCAAGACGCACCTCTGGAACGAGGAGAAGCTGTTCTTCTCCCCCGGCAACCTCGGCTATCCGGTGTTCCACACGAAGATCGGCCGGATCGGCCTGTTGGTCTGCTGGGACATCTGGTTCCCCGAGACCGCGCGCATCGTCGCGCAGCAGGGAGCGGACATCATCTGCATTCCCACCGGTTGGGTGTGGACGCCGCCACCGCTCTATGACGCCAGCGGTACCTGCATGGCCGCATATCTGACAATGACCGCGGCACATGTCAACAACGTGTTCATCGCGACAGCGGACCGAATCGGCACCGAACGCACATCCGGTTTCATGGGTAACTCCCTGATCGCGGGAACCACCGGCTGGCCAATCGAGAGGATCGCGGGCCCGGACGAGGACACGATTCTCTACGCCGACATCGACATCGTGGCCTCGCGCGGCGCACCGATCTGGAATCAGTTCAACGACCTTCTCCGTGATCGCCGTACCGACCTCTACGACGGACTGCTCGGCTACCGCGGTGGCCCGGCGCTCCCCCGGTAGGGCACCGATATGACAACGGCGTCATCAACCCGCCCACATAGCGCCGCGCTACCGCTGTGGCCGCTCGTCGCCGCCATCTGCCTGCTCGCCGCACTGGTGTGGACCGACAGCCTCGAGACCGTACTGCCGGTGCTGAACGTTATCGCCTCTGCAGCAAGCGAACCCAACTTCTACGGCAGCGCGCTCGCCGGGCTCGGGTTGCTCGCAGGCGGATCGGTGGCCCATTGGCGGCAGAGTAAGCAGCGATCGTGGCGAGGATTCGCCCAAGCCTGTGGATCGGGCCTATGGGTCCCCATGCTCGCCAGCGCACTGCTGGGCGTCGCGATCAGCAACCTGGTGTGGGGCTGGACGTTGGCAGGCGGAAGCTGGCAGCCGCTGTTCGTGCCGTTCGTATCGGTATCGCCGACAGTCGTGCTGATGTTCGGCGCCGACGTGCGGACCGTACTGACCGGCGGTGTGCTCGGCGGCCTGATCACTCCTCCGCTGTCGGTGCTCGGCGCCGACGTCATCTGCCCGTGGTTGGGTGTTCCGCCGGTCGTCGGCGTCACCGGCGGCATGGCAGTCGGCGCTGTCATCGCGTTTACCGTCTGCAGGCACCTTTCGTGGCTGCCAACGCCACTGCATCTGCGGCAAGGGTCCGACCCGCAAGTCCCGCCAGTTGCCGAAAAGCACGGACCCACTTGGCTGTTGCGGCGTAGCCTGGCGGACTTCTCCGAAGCTCAGTTCTTCGGCAGTGAGTGGGCCAGCATTGGGTTGATCCTCGGCGTCGTCGTCGCTTACCTGCTCAACCCCGCACTGCCGGCCTACGGTTCGGGCTTGTTGCCGCAAATTCTTGCGGCCCAGGCGCTCACCGCGATCGTGGGCGTGGTGTTGTGGCGCGGCCAGTGGGCGCGACGGCCCTTCTATCCGACGTTCGCACCTGTCGTGTCCGTCGCCCCCGCCTGCGTACTGGCCTACGGTGGCACCGCCGCCTCCATCATCGCCGGGGCGGGACTCGGCGCCGTCATCTGCCCTCCGTTGGCCGCACGGATCTCCTCGTGGCTGCCGACCGACTTTCACCCCTTTATCGGCAACGTCGCCGCCATGGCTATCGCCACCGCGCTGATAGTCCCACCGCTGCAACTACTTCCAGGATTCTAACAATGACCGACATAGCCGATGCCGCACTGCTGCACGGGTACTTCAGCGACCGCGAGATCCACACGATCGCGCAGGATCTGCGCAATGGCCACATCACCAGTGTGGAACTCATCGAGCACAGCCTGACCACGATCGACCGGCTGAACCCGATTCTCAACGCGTTCACCAGTGTTGACGCCGACGGGGCTGTGGCGGCCGCACGGGTGGCCGACGACGAGATCGCAGGCGGGCACGACCGCGGCCCCCTGCACGGAATCCCGCTGTCGGTCAAGGACATCGTCGACATCGCCGGCCACGTCACCACATCGGGATCGGCGACCTACCTGACACGTCGGGCCGATAGAGATGCCGAATGCGTGCAACGACTTCGGACGGCCGGCGCCGTAGTGGTGGGAAAGAACGTCCTGCACGAATTCGCCTACGGCGCGACGGGTGACCGCTCTGTGCACGGCGCATCGCGAAACCCATGGGATGCCACTAAGATCAGTGGCGGGTCCAGCGGGGGTGGCGCCGTAGCCGTCGCGGCGGGCATGGTACCGCTGGCAGTGGGCACCGACACCGCGGGCTCGGTCCGCGTCCCAGCTGCACTCTGTGGCGTCGTGGGATTCAAACCCGCGTTCGGTGCCATCTCGACCGTGGGTGTGCATCCGCTGGCCGAATCGCTCGACCACGTCGGTGTATTCGCCCGCACCGCATCGGACGCGGCGCTCGGCTACTCCGCCATGGCCACGGAACCGCCGTCGGAAGATGCCGTGCCAGCGCGGGTCGCCTGGGTAGATCCGACGGCCATCACCCCCACAGATCCCACCGTCGTTGCGACCGCGCGCGATGCTCTCGACATGGCAGGCATCGCGGCGCTCGATACGGTGCGGCTCACATTCGATGTCGGCGAACTGTTCTCGGTGTTCAGCACATTGCAGTTGAGTGAGGCCTACGCGGAACACGCCGACATGCTGAGCCGCCATCGCGACGACGTCGACACCGAGGTCGTGGACCGGCTCGAACGCGGTAGGGACATGCCGGCGTGGCAATACGTGGAGTCCACTCGCCAACGCGACCGGCTGCGCGCCGAGATCGCCGAGTTGTTCCAGCGCTTCGACGTACTGGCGTTGCCGACGTCACCGACCGTCGCGACCGACATCAACCAGCGGGCCCATGTTATCGACGGACACGCCGTGGAAGTTCGCTCGGCATTACTGTCGCTGACCTGCCCATGGAATCTCACCGGGCATCCGGCTCTCACGGTGCCCGCGGGGATGGTCGAGGGCCTACCGGTCGGCCTACAACTCGTCGGAATGCCGGGACGTGAGCACCAACTCTTCGAGCTGGCACGCCGAGTCGAACACGAACGACGATGAATGGCATTGACTACACCCCACTGCTGCCGACCGCTCCGGAAACCACCACGAAATACCGCAGGCTCGACGTCTCCCCTGGCGCGATCCGCACCGTGCGCGCGGTCGACCGCACCTTCGTCGAAGTCGATCAAAGCGCCTTGGAGCAGCTGGCATTCGAGGCATACCGCGATGTGTCACATATGTTGCGGACCAGCCACCTCCGCCAAGTCGCGGCTATCCTCGAGGATCCGGAGGCGTCTGCCAATGATCGGTACGTGGCCACCGAGCTGCTGCGCAATGCGAACATCGCCGCCGGCGGGGTGCTGCCGATGTGCCAGGACACCGGAACGGCGATCGTGCATGCCCGCCGCGGCGGGCACGTGCTGACCGACGGTCGCGACGCCGAGCATCTGTCCCAGGGTATTTCGCGTGCATACACCACGCTGAATCTGCGGTACTCGCAACTGGCTCCGCTATCGATGTTCGACGAACGCAACACCCGCACCAACCTGCCCGCCCAGATCGAGATCTACGCCGACGGCGACGACGCCTATGAATTCCTCTTCATCGCCAAGGGCTGCGGCAGCGCCAACAAGAGCTTCCTGTTCCAGCAGACGCCGGCAATGCTGAATCCCACGGAGTTGCTCGACTTCATCGTCACCAAGGCCGCCGAGATCGGCACCTCAGCCTGTCCGCCCTACCATCTCGCGGTGGTTGTCGGCGGCACCAGCGCCGAATTCGCCTTGAAGACCGCCAAACTCGCGTCGGCTCACGATCTTGACGGCTTGCCCACTGCGGGCTCGCCCGCAGGCAATGGGTTCCGCGATCTGGAGTTCGAACAACAGATCCTCGAGGCGACGCAGAAACTCGGGATCGGTGCGCAGTTCGGAGGCAAGTACTTCTGCCACGACGTTCGCGTCGTCCGACTACCTCGCCACGGTGGCTCGTTACCGATCGCACTGGCGGTGTCGTGCGCCGCGGACCGCCACGTCCTCGGCAAGATCACACCCGACGGAGTGTTCCTGGAACAGCTCGAAACCGATCCGGCACAGTTCCTGCCCGATGTCGAGGATGTTGCGCTCGACCAAGAGGTGGTCCGGATCGACCTCACCCAATCGCTCACACACACCCGAGAGCAGCTCTCGACTTATCCAGTCGGGACTCGGTTGTCGCTGACCGGAACCCTCGTGGTGGCAAGGGATTTAGCTCACCTCAAAATTCGGGAGCGCCTTCGGGCCGGTGAACCCATGCCCGACTATCTTCGCCGGTATCCGGTGTTCTATGCGGGCCCGGCCAAGTGTCCCGATGGTTACCCAACCGGCTCTCTGGGACCGACCACAGCAGGCCGGATGGATTCCTACGTCAACGACTTTCAAGCGGCCGGCGGATCGCTGGTGATGCTGGCGAAAGGCAACCGCTCCGAAGCTGTGCGGCGCTCATGCCAACAACACGGCGGGTTCTATCTGGGCTCTATCGGCGGACCGGCCGCCCGGCTGGCACACGACTGCATCAAATCCGTTGAAACACTCGAATACGGCGAACTGGGCATGGAAGCCGTGTTGAAAATCGAGGTCGAAGACTTCCCGGCCTTCATCGTCATCGACGACAAAGGCAACGATTTCTACACCCCCAACAACCAGACCCTGCTGACCATCGGCCAGGCGTCCCGGTAGACGGAATGGAGAATATGGAACTGCTCAGCATGAACCGGTCCGGCAGTCCCCTTAGCGCCGAACATCGCCCAGGGACGGGCGCTCCCTTGGTGATCGTGCCCGGCGTGATGGCTGACGCGGTGACATGGCGCCCGGTCGTCGAAGCGATCGACCTGCCCAACCCCGTCGTGACCGTCAACCGCCGCGGACGTCACCCAAGCGGAGCGCTCGGAGCCGAGTACACGGTCGGTATCGAGATTGATGACCTCCGCCACGTGATCGACTCGCTGGGTGAGCCGGTTCATCTCTTCGGTTGGAGTTACGGCGCGCTGATCGCGTTGGAGACGGCGCTCGACCACGGCAACATCCTGTCACTGACCGCCTACGAGCCCGTGGCGCGACCGTTCGCCGCGGAGGCGCTGACACCGCTGCGAGAGGCCGTCGCGGCCAGCGATTTTGACCGCGTCGTCGAGCTCGTCAACACCGTGGTTTCGGGTTTCTCGGCCGACTACGTCGCAGAACTGCGCCGCAACCCGGTATGGCCGGTGCTGCGCTCGCTGGCTCCGCCCCTGGCCGACGAGCTGACCGCGATCAATGACTACGAGCCGGCATATTTCCGATATCGACGGCTGGCGGTGCCCGTGACGCTGCTCCTCGGTGAACTCAACGACGGGCTGGCACCCTATGGCACCGCATTCGCCCCATTCGCCGATGCACTGCCGCAAGCGCGTGTCGTCACACTCCGCGGCCAGGGCCATCTCGCCCACGCGGCCGCGCCTGGACAACTAGGCCGCGCAATCACAGAAGCGGTGATTTCGTCCAACTAGTCGCATGATCCTCGTCATGCGATTAGCATGATGTCCATCATGCGAAAGGCCTCGGGTACACGCGCCGCCAACAAGCGGGAATCGCTGGACCGCATCCTTGACGCTGCCGCACGGCGGCTCAGGGAGGAAGGCATCGACGGCGCCGCCATTGTGCCTGTCATGCGTGACGCCGGGCTGACACACGGCGCGTTCTACTCGCATTTCTCCGACAAGGACGAATTGGCCAGCGCCGCTTTCGGACGCGCGATCACCACCGGCCGACCGCACTGGATCAAGCCGATGCGCGGCGAATCATGGGGCGCGCGCCTCTCGAGCCTGGCCAAGCGCTACCTGTCCCCAGCTCATCGGGACGATCTGGCCAACAGTTGCGGCTTTTCGGCGTTGAGCTCTGATGCCGCACACGCATCCGAGCAGTTCCGCGCCAGCTACGAGCATGAGCTGAGGATCTCGCTGGCGGCGATCTGCGACGACGACACCTCCGCGGACCGGTACGACGACGCCATCGCGCTGATGGCCCTGTGCGTCGGCGGCCTTTCACTGTCCCGCGCCGTCGTCGACCCGAACTTGTCGGCACGAATCCTCAAGGTCGCCCGACGGGCCGCTACGAAACTCACTGACGCATAACCGGATTGAGGAGGAAAAATGGCGGGAGCCAAGCCGTACGGGCAGCTGCAGTACAAGGAGATCAACGGTAAGCGGATGGCGTATGTCGACGAAGGCGAGGGGCCCGCGATCGTCTTCCAGCACGGCAACCCCACGTCCTCGTACCTGTGGCGCAATGTGATGCCGCACCTCGAGGGGCTTGGCCGGCTGGTCGCGTGCGACCTGATCGGCATGGGCGGGTCCGACAAGCTCGACGACTCCGGGCCGGACCGGTACCACTACAGCGAGCAGCGCGACTACCTGTTCGCGCTGTGGGACGCACTCGAACTGGGCGACCGTGTAATACTCGTGCTGCACGACTGGGGTTCGGCGCTGGGCTTCGACTGGGCGAACCAACACCGCGACCGGGTCGCGGGCATCGCATTCATGGAAGCCGTTGCGATGCCCATCGATTGGACCGACTTCCCCGAGCCGGTGCGCGCGGTTTTCCAGGGGTTCCGCTCATCACAGGGTGAATCGATGGTGTTGGAACAGAATCTCTTCGTCGAGGCCGTTCTGCCCGGCGCCATCCAGCGCACGCTCAGCGACGAGGAGATGGACCACTATCGTCAGCCGTTCCGCAACCCCGGCGAAGATCGGCGTCCGACGCTGTCGTGGCCGCGCAACATTCCGATCGAAGGCGAACCGGCCGACGTCGTCGAGATTGTCAACGAGTTCAGCCGCTGGCTCGCGCAAAGCGATGTGCCCAAGCTGTTCATCAACGGCGAACCCGGTGCGTTGATCCGCGGCCGCGTCCGCGACTTCGTGCGCACCTGGCCCAACCAGACCGAAGTCTCGGTGGCCGGGTCGCACTTCGTCCAAGAGGACAGCCCCGACGAAATCGGTGCGGCCGTCGCATCCTTCGTTCGCGCGGTGCGCGCGGCTAGCTAGGGCCTGGCCTCGAAGACAAGGTTGAACGGAGTCTCCGTGGCACGACGGAACTGCGTGAAGCCGCCGCCGTCCACCATCACTTCCGTGAGCCGGGCCTCACCTGCCTGGGCCCCGAGTGCCGGACCGTTTTGAGCGAGTGACACAGGGACACAGATGAGCGAGGACGCCCCGTAGAACACGCGACCGACCGGATTGAGGTTGTCCGAAAGGGAATCCCCGGCCTGCGGCTCGACCAGCATGCAGTGGCCATCGGGTTTGAGCGCCTCCCTGGCGTGACGGGCGGCGCCGGACGGATTGGCCATATCGTGCAGGCAGTCGAAGAAGGCGACGAGGTCATAGTCGTTGCCCTGATAGGACGTCGCGTCGGCCACTTCGAAGCTTGCATTGGTGACACCGGCCTGGGTGGCATGCTCGCGTGCCGTCTCGATCGACGCGTCGTGATAGTCGATGCCGACGAACTGTGAAGCTGGAAACGTCTGTGCCATCAGGATTGTCGACACGCCGTGCCCGCACCCGACATCTGCGACGCGCCCTCCGGCGTTGAGCTTCTCGACGACACCGTCAAGGGCCGGCAGCCAGTCCGATACCAGGCTCGCGTTGTAACCGGCCCTGAAGAACCGTTCGGTGCCTCTGAACAGGCACGGGTGGTGCTCACCCCATTCCATGCCAGCGCCGCTTCGGAAGTTCTCCACGGCTCGCTGCTTAACAGCGAAGAGGTCCTCCACGATCGAGTAGCCGCCCGGCAGATCCATCGGTCCGTTCGGACTCGCGAGGCACAAGGCCTGTTCCTCGCTCAGGTAGAACTTGTCGCTTCCGCTGTCGTACTCGATGTAACCGCCCGCGGCCTGATTGGCGAGCCACTCGCGCACATACCGTTCATTCGTGCCCGTGCTCTTCGCCAGCTCCTCGGGGGACAACCTGCCTTCGGCGAGGGCGGTATACAGCCCCAGTTCGTCGCCGATCAGCACCAGCACAGCGCTCATGGCTGCCCCGAGGTCGCCTACCGCTTTGCCTACAAATGCGTTGAGTTTGTCCTCGTCGACGGCCATCGCCAGCTCCTAGGTAAAGGCGCATGAAGCGCCACTTCGGAAGCTACTCGCAGTCCAGGGCGTCGGAGGTCGATTGAGCCGTCGAACAACCCCGATGCTTGACTAATCACCATGTCCGAGAGCACTCGAGCTCCTGTTCTCCTACGGCACCCTGCGCCAACGCGAGGTCCAGTTGACGACGTTCGGCCGTGAGCTCGATGGCCGACCGGACGCCATCGTCGGCTACGACCTGGAGCACGTCACCATCACCGATCCGCACGTGATCGCGACAAGCGGGAGCGACTGCCATCCGATTCTGCGGCCGTCGCAGCGCCAGGACGCCGCGGTCGAGGGCACGGTATTTGCAGTCAGCGCCGACGAACTGGCGGCGGCCGATGTCTACGAGGTCGACGACTACCGCCGCATCACCGTTCCGTTGCGCTCAGGCGAGCGGGCGTGGGTGTACGTGTTCGCCGGCTAGGTCACCACTGGCTCAACTGGCAATGCGCGGTGTAAGGCCCGTCGCTCTGCAC
>CAVQFK010000015.1:0-123826 GCA_963711755.1 uncultured Actinomycetota bacterium | reverse complement strand
CCGGGCGGGTCGTGTTTCAGGATATGAAGATGGCCGCGCGATTTTGAAACAGCCCGACCTCGCCTTTTCCCGTGACCAACTGTCCATTTGTGGGCCAGCGCAGCTGAGTAGCCTTGAAACATGACCAGGCGGCGCGCGTCGGCGGTGCTCGTGGTCCTACTCGCGGTGACCCTCGCCGGGTGCGGGCAGGTGGTCACCGGGACTCCGACCTGGCCCGGAGCCAGGCTGGAACGGGCGGTCCTGACCGCGGCCGACTTCCCGCCGGGCGTGCAATACGACCGCATCGCGACGGATCCGACCCTCGGCGACGGCGGGGGCGGACTTCCGACCATGCTCTCCACACCGGAAGGCTGCTCCGACGGCCTCACCAAGACCATCGCCGACTCCGCCGAGCGGGGTGCGGGCAGCGCCGCGGAGTACGTGGTGGCCTACGACGGCGCTCGCGTCGTGATGACCGTGCTGACGTGGCGGTTGGACCTCGGTGAACTGGCGGCCACCGCCGAGAGGTGCGCGCATTTCAAGGCGTTCTTCGACCGGTCCGATCCTGGCATTCCGATCACCACGATCAAGCTGGACACCCCGCGCGCCGACGCGCTGGTGTACCAGCAGACGATGCGACTGAACAACGTCGACAACAATGTCTACTTCTCGTTCGAGAATGTCGGCAACATGGCGGTTTTCGGAATCGTCTTCCCAACACCGAACCCGTCAATTTCTGTCAAAGCTTCGCTGCCGCAGACGTTTCTGGACATCGCGGCCAAGCAAGCCGAGCGGGCCGAGTCGGACTGACTTGCCCGTTTCGTCCACAGCAAAATCGGTCCCCCCGCAGGGTGATTCCCTGTAGCGTGACCAAATGCCTTCCACCATGGTCACCGTCGACGGGTTTTCCGTTCCCGTCGATGTGGCCGGTCCCGACAAGGGATCCGTCGTGGTGGTACTCGGCGCCTCACACCACGCGCCCGCCGCATATGAGCCCGTGTGTCAAAGACTGCACACCGCGTCGCTGCGCACCGTCGTCATCGGACCCGACCCGCGTCTGACCGCCAAATCGGTGGTGGGCATTCTCGACTCGCTCGAGATCAAATGGGCGCTGCTGGTCGGGGACCGCATCGGCGGCGAGCTGGCGTGGGAGCTGGCCGCCACCCGGCTGGACCGGTTCATCGGGTTGGTGGCGATCGACAGAGGCCATCCACGCGTCGCCGATCAGGCTGGGGTGATCCGCGACGAGCATTGTCCGCCCGTGGAGATGAACACCACTGCGCTGGCGAGCACGCCTGCGGCGCGCGCGGTCGCCAAGGCCAGCCAGCGCTATGTGTACGGCGACTTCCGGCTCGTCGATTTGCTTGGGCGGCGCAACGCGCAGGAGTCCACCGCGCAACTGGCCGCCGAGATCGTGATGCGCACCAGTACCTGGTAGCCAATTACCGCGGCGGTTCCTCTGGGCTCCACGCCGTCGGCAAGGCCGGGTTCCCCGGGAACAGGAAATCGACGAAAGCCTTTGCGGTGGGCTGTGGCTCGTGGTTGGCGAGGCCGGGGCGCTCGTTGGCTTCGATGAAGACATAGTCCGAACCGGTGACGTCTGGCACGAGCAGGTCGATGCCGGTCACCGGAATCCCGATGGCGTCGGCGGCCGCCACCGCGACCTCGCACAGCGTCGGGTTCACCTCGGCGGTGACGTCATGGATGGTGCCGCCCTGGTGAAGGTTCGCTGTCCGGCGCACCCGCAGGCGCACACCTTCTGGCAGCACGTCGTCGAACGACAGGCCGGCCTCGGCGATCGTCGCTTCGGTGACCTCGTCGATGGGAATCCGCGATTCGCCGCCGGTGGCTGCTGCTCGGCGTCGGCTCTGCGCATCGATCAGTTCCCGCACGGTGTGATGGCCGGTGCCGGTGATCTCGGCGGGTATCCGCAGCGCGGCGGCAACGACTTTGTGGTCGATGACCACCAACCGAAGGTCATCGCCTGCCGCGCGCTGCTCGATGAGCACCTCGGGATGTTGCTCGCGCGCCCTCGCCAGGGCGGCGTCCAGCTCGTCGGGATTGTCGACGCCGACGGTGATGCCCTTGCCCTGCTCGCCCCGCGTCGGCTTGACCACGACATCGCCGACCTCCTCCAGGAACTTGTAATCCGCTTCGTCGTAGGTGGCAAGGCGTCCGCGCGCGACGGCGATGCCAGCCTCTGAGACGATTCGCCGGGTCAGCCTCTTGTCGTCGCAGCGGGCCATCGCCACCGCGGAGGTGTACTCCGACAACGACTCTCGCGTGACGACGCTGCGTCCGCCGTGCGACAGACGCATCTCGCCCGCTTCGGCGTCGAGGACCTCCACCCAGATTCCCCTGCGCATGGCTTCGTCGGCGATGATGCGCGCGTACGGGTTGAGATCGTCGACCGTCTCGGGCGGATGGGTGAACAGCGGTTCGTTGATCGCGTTCTTGCGTTTGACCGCCATCACCGGCACCCGTTGGAAGCCGAGTTTCTCGTACAGCGCGATCGCCGCGGCGTTGTCGTGGGCCACCGAAAGGTCCATGTAGGCCCGCCCGCGGTCCCGGTAGATCGCGGCCAGCGCATTGGTCAGCGCGGCGCCGACGCCGGGCAGGCTGGACGCCGGGTCGACGGCCAGCGTCCACAGGCTGGCGCCGTCCTCCGGATCGGAGAACAACAGCTTGTGGTCGACGCCGGTGACGGTGCCCACCACGGTGCCGTCGTCGTCGCGCACCGCGACCAGGTAGTCGACCGGATCGCGGTTCAGGTGGTTTTCCCAGATGACCTCGACGGGCGCGGGCACCATCCCGCATCGCACATAGACACGGTTGATCAAATCGGCGTCGTCCGACGTCGCGAGAGTGCGCACGCTGAACCCGTTCGGAGGTGGTACCTGCTCGTCGTCCTCGGAGAACCTCAGCCGGTACGTATGGCTGGGGTCGATGAACAGTTCGGCAGGAGCCTTGGCGATCAGCACATGGGGTTCGCGGGCGTAGATGCAGATGTCGCGGCGCCCTGGCCCCTCGTGCCGCAGCACTTCGGCAAGCTGCTGAGGGTCGGCGAAGGTCTGCCCGAAAATCAGCCGGCCCCAGCCCATTTCGAGCACCACATCGTCGGCCATGGCGTCGACCATGTGCTGCGGCGAGGCGTCGTGCAGGCCAAGGGTGATGGCCTCGGAGTGGCTCTCGTCCGGTTCGAGCGCGGTCACGCCGCTGCGCCCCTGATGCCGTGCCGCTGCAGCCACAGCTCGAGGAGCGCGATCTGCCACAGCTCGTTGCCGCGCAGCGGGGTCAGCCGACCGTTCGGGTCCGCGAGCAACCGGTCGACCGCCTCTGGCCGGAACAGGCCGCGCTCCTTGGCGGCCGGTGCGTACAGCGCGTCGCGGACGAGGTCGAGGTAGGGCCCTTCGAGGTGGGTCAGCGCGGGCACCGGGAAGTAGCCCTTCGGTCGGTCGATGACATCGGCGGGAATCACCCGGCGGGCGGCCTCCTTGAGCACGCCCTTGCCGTCCTGCGCGGTCTTGAGCTCGGGCGGGCAGGTGGCGGCCAGCTCGACCAGCTCGTGATCGAGGAACGGGACCCTGCCCTCGAGGCCCCACGCCATGGTCATGTTGTCGACGCGTTTGACCGGGTCGTCGACCAGCATCACGGTGGTGTCCAGGCGCAGCGCGCGGTCGACGCCGGTCTGCGCGCCCGCGCGCGCGAAGTGCTCGGCGACGAACCGTTCGCTCGGATCATCAGCGGTCGCGAAACTTGGCGCGACGAGAGCCTGGTACGCCGACTGGTCGCGGTCGAAGAACGCCTTGCGGTAGCTGGCCAGCGAGCCGTCCAGCGACGCGGCCTCGGGCCTGCCCATCGGGGGATACCAGTGATAACCGGCGAACACCTCGTCGGCGCCCTGGCCGGACTGCACGACCTTGACGTGTTTGGCCACTTCCTGGGACAGCAGGTAGAAGGCGACGCAGTCGTGGCTGACCATCGGCTCGCTCATGGCGCCGATCGCACCGTCGAGGGCGGGCAGCATGCGGTCGGTGCCGATGCGGATCTGATGGTGGTCGGTGTCGAAACGCTTGGCGATGAGGTCGGAGTATTTGAACTCGTCGCCTTTGACCCCTCCGACGGATTCGAAGCCGATGGAGAACGTGGCCAATCCGTGCTGGCCGGCCTCGGCGAGGAGCCCGACGATCAGGCTGGAGTCGACGCCGCCGGAGAGCAGGCAGCCCACCGGTACGTCGGCGACGAGGCGCCGTTCGACCGCGAGGCGCAGCGCGGCCAGAACCGCGTCCTCCCAATCGCGTTCGGACCAGTCCGCCCGTTCGTCGCGACGACTGAAGTCGGGCGTCCAATAGGTCGTGGTGCTGGTCGTACCGTCGGGCTCGATCGCGACGAGTGATGCGGGCGGTACCTTGCTCACTCCGCGCAGGATCGTGTGCGGTGGCGGCACCACGGAATGGAAGGTGAGGTAGTGGTGCAGCGCAACGGGGTCGATGTGGGTGTCGACGCCGCCGCCGGCCAGCAGTGCCGGCAGCGACGAGGCGAAGCGGATGCGGTTGCGATCCTCGGTGAGGTACAGCGGTTTGATGCCGAGACGGTCACGGCCGAGCAGCACCCGGCCGCTGTCGCGCTCGACGATCGCGAAGGCGAACATGCCCTTGAGGCGTTCGACGAACCCGTCGCCCCAGCGGTGGTACGCCTTGAGCAGGACCTCGGTGTCGCTGTGGGAGAAGAAGCGG
This sequence comes from uncultured Actinomycetota bacterium, assembly GCA_963711755.1. Classification (GTDB taxonomy): domain Bacteria; phylum Actinomycetota; class Actinomycetes; order Mycobacteriales; family Mycobacteriaceae; genus Mycobacterium. The sequence goes on along the minus strand of CAVQFK010000015.1, from coordinate 119,111 downwards.
TAGCCGTGGCCGATCAGCTCACGGCGCAGGTCCTTGTAGTTGTAGATACAGCCGTTCCAGCAGACGGCCAATCCGAGTTCAGGATCGACCATGGGCTGAGCCCCGGCCTCGGACAGATCGATGATTTTCAGGCGGCGGTGACCAAGCGCGACCCTGCCCTGGGACCACACACCCGCCGAGTCAGGACCCCGGGGCGCCATCGCCTCGGCCATGGCCGAGACCGCAGTCACGTCAGGTGTTTGGCCGTCGAGACGCACCTCGCCGGTGGCTCCACACACCTGTTTGACCCTACATCGTCGCGCGTTCGCCGGTTCGGTCCACCTGCGCGACGAGTGTGGGGTCGAGACACGCGACCGGGAGAAAAACGTGTATCAAGCCCACAATCACCGATGGTGAGCGGCTATCCGACGCCCTCCAGCGCCTCGCCGGTTTCGTCGACCTGCCTGATCGGCCCGGTGAACCAGTGCTTCACCGAGGCGTGCCAGTAGATGAACAGCAGGATCAGCACGGTACCGACCAGAATCGGCGTGTAGTTGACCGCTTTCCATTCGAACGCCGGATCCCATGGCATGCCCGCGTTGCTGTACGGGAACAGCGCAATGATCGAGGTGATGATGATCTCGATCACCGCGACCGGGGCCATCCACTTGTGGTGTCCGCGCAGGTTCCAGCTGCCCACCTCGAATGCATCGCCCAGCCGCCACCGCAGGTAGATCGGGACCATGAAGCAGAGGTAGAGGCCCACGACGCCGATCGACACCACCGCGAAGAACGCGACAGGCACCGGCGCGCCGTTGACGTCGACCGGTACCAGCGCCGGCAGCGTGATGGCCGCCGCGAGCACCGCGGTGACGATGACCCCGTTGGCGGGGATCTTGTTCTTGCTGACCTTCGACCACAGCTGGTGGCCGGGCACCGCACGGTCGCGGCTGAACGCGAACAGCATTCGCGAGGCGCTGGTCTGGCATGCGGTGGTGCAGAAGAACTGGCCAGCGGCCGAGATCAGCAGGACGGTGCCCACCCACTTGGAGCTGAGCGCCTGGTTGAAGATCGTCACCACCGCGCCGCCGCTGGCGGACACCTCGTCGGCGTCCTGCACCGCGAAAAGGAAGGCCAGCAGCAGGATCCAGCCGCCGATGGCCGAGTAGAAGATCGACCGCCAAATGCCCTTGGCGGCCCCGTCGGCCGCACTGTGGGTCTCCTCCGACAGGTGCGCGGACGCGTCGTAGCCGGTGATCGTGTACTGGGTCAGGATCGCCGCGATCGGCAGCACGAAGATCAACCAGCCGAAGCCCGTCTCTCCACCGAACATGCCGGTGTTGTTGATGGTCTTGGCGAAGACATCGGAGAAACTGGCGTGCTGCTCGGGGATGAAGATCAGGATCAGCACCACCGCGGTGGCACCGATCACGTGCCACCACACCGAGACATTGTTGATGATCGCCAGCAGGTGTGACGAGAAGATGTTGATGATCGCGGAGGCGGCCAGGATGACCAGGAACAGGCCGAACGTCCTGGTCAGGCTGTAACCGGCCAGCCAGCCCTCGCTGAACGTGCCGAGCGTCAGGTCGAGGAACGTCGCGCAGCCGTAGGCCACCGAAGCCAGGATGGCGATTAGGCCGATCAGGTTCAGCCAACCGGTATAGAAGCCAGCCTTCGGGCCGCCGAGTTTGGCCGCCCACCAATAGATTCCGCCCGAGGTCGGGTACGCCGAAACCAACTCGGACATGCACAGGCCGATGATCAGGATGAAGACCGAGACGATCGGCCAGCCCCAGGCGATCGCGGCGGGGCCGCCGTTGTTCCAGCCGAGGCCGAATGAGGTGAAGCAGCCCGCCAGGATCGAGATGATCGAGAACGAGATGGCGAAATTGGAAAAGCCCGACCAGGTGCGGTTCAGCTCCTGTGCGTAGCCGAGCTTGGCGAGGTGTTTCTCGTCGTCGCTGAGATGTTCGTGACCTTCTGGCACGACGGTTCTCCTTCGGGTTCGGACGGCGCACATTCCGTGGAGGACATTAGAGCCCTATTGGTCTGGCGTCCTACCTTTGGCGATGACGGCTCGTTAAAGCATCGCTGGGAATCACCTAGTGGGTCACCTAGCTGGCATTTCGCTGGTTTGCGAACTGAGTCTGCCCCGCTATTGACTGCCGAGTGAGCCGCGGGCCGCTCATTCCAGCTCCTCTTCGGCAGCAGCCAGCGCGGCGAACTCTTCATCCGGCGTGTTCGCCACCAGGTGGTGGCGACTGTAGACCGCGAAGTACGCCATGAACGCCGCAAACACCACCAGGCACCAAAACGCTGCTGTGCTGTCCACGACGAACGTCGCCACCACGGACAGCGCCGCCACCACCAACGCAAACGACGTCGTGATGATGCCGCCCGGTGTGCGGTACGGACGCGGCATGCCCGGTTCCCGCACCCGCAACACGATGTGGCTGACCATCATCAGCACATACGAGAGGGCGGCGCCGAACACCGCCATGTTCAGCAGCATCGCGCCCTGACCGGTCAACGACAGCACGAAGCCGATGACTCCGGGCACCACCAACGCCAGCATCGGCGCCTTACGGGAGTTGACCACCGAGATCGCTCTGGGCAGATAGCCGGCCCGCGACAGGGCAAACAGCAGACGCGAGTAGGCGTAGATGATGGAGAAGAAGCTCGCGATCAGCCCGGCCAGCCCGATGTAGTTGACCACCGTGGCCATCGTCGAGTCGCCGAGCGCCTCCACCAGCGGGTTGCCCGATTCACTCATCGCTTGCGCCCCGCCGGCCCCGGGAACCAGGAACAACACGGTGACAGCAGTGACCAGCAGCGCGCCCATCCCGGCGATGATGCCCTTGGGCACGTTGCGTTCGGGCTCCTTGGCCTCCTCGGCGGCCAGCGGCACTCCCTCGATGGCCAGGAAGAACCAGATCGCGAACGGCACCGCCGCCCAGATTCCGAGATAGCCGAACGGCAGGAACGATGAGGCGCCCGCGGCGTCGGTGGGCGCGATATCGGTCAAGTTCGCGGCGTCGAAGCTGCCGATCGCCGAGACGGCGAAGATCACCAGGCCGGCCAGCGCGATCACAGTGATGACGAACATGACCTTGAGCGCCTCGCCGACGCCCGCCAGGTGGATGCCGATGAACAGCACGTACGCGGCCAGGTACACCCACCAGCCGTCGGTGATCCCGAACAGCCCGAGCGATTCGACGTAGGCGCCGATGAAGGTGGCGATCGCGGCAGGCGCGATCGCGTACTCGATCAGGATCGCGGTCCCGGTCGCAAACCCGCCCCAGGGCCCCAGTGCGCGGCGTGCGAAGGTGTAGCCGCCGCCGGCCGCCGGCAGCGCCGAGGACATCTCGGCCATACCCAGCACCATGGCCAGATACATGCCTGCGATCACCACGCTGGCTATCAGCAAGCCACCGAACCCGCCTTCGGCGAGGCCGAAATTCCACCCCGAATAGTCGCCGGAGATCACGTAGCTCACACCGAGCCCCGCCAGCAGCAGCCAGCCCGCAGTGCCCCGCTTCAGCGTCCGTTTAGCCAAGTAGTCGCTGCTCTCGGCGTGGAAGTCAGCGCCGACGCGATGACCGTCTCCCTGCTGGTGCTCGGTGCTGGACATAGCGGCTCCTGTTCCATCCTCGGCGTCTGACCGGGGACCGGCGAGTACTTGGTCATGGCGGATCTGTGAGGTGCCTGTATAGGGAGAATAATTGGTTAAAGGTCTGGCGTCCTACCTTTGGATGTGACAGTTTGGTTGACTATCTGGGCGAATGCCGAGGGAACGTTTCTCCCATGGTTTGGCACACGTCGAAATCAGTCCGAGCGGGAGGTACGCAGTGAGCGTCACAACGGGGATGTTGTCTCAGGCCGACCTCGAACAACAGGTGGCCGCCGGTGACATCGACACCGTCATCGTCGCGTTCTGCGATATGCAGGGCCGGCTGACCGGCAAGCGTGTATCGGCGCGCCTCTTCGTCGACGATGTCGCGGCGCATGGCGCCGAGTGTTGTAACTACCTGCTGGCCGTCGACGTCGACAACAACACCGTGGGCGGCTACGCGATCTCGAGCTGGGACACCGGCTACGGCGACATGGTGATGACCCCGGACTTCTCCACCCTGCGGCTGTTGCCATGGCTGCCTGGCACAGCGCTGGTGATGGCCGACCTGTCGTGGACCGACGGCAGGCCGGTGAGCCAGGCACCCCGCAGCATCCTCAACCGCCAGATCGACCGGCTCACCGAGCGTGGGCTGGTGCCCTACGCCGCCACGGAGCTCGAGTTCATGGTGTTCGACACGGGGTTCCGGGAGGCCTGGGCAGCGGGCTACCGCGGTTTGACACCCGCCACCGACTACAACATCGACTACGCGATGCACGCCTCGACACGGATGGAGCCGCTGCTGCGCGACATCCGGCTCGGTATGGACGGCGCAGGCATGTACTGCGAGGGCGTCAAGGGTGAATGCAACCTCGGGCAGCAGGAGATCGCTTTCCGCTACGACCACGCGCGAATCATCTGCGACAACCACACCATCTACAAGAACGGCTCCAAGGAGATCGCCGACCAGCACGGCAAGAGCCTGACCTTCATGGCCAAATACGATGAGCGCGAAGGCAACAGCTGCCACATTCATATCTCGCTGCGCGGCGAGGACGGCAGCGCGGTGTTCGCCGATCCCGACGACGACCTCGGCATGTCACCGATGTTCCGCAGCTTCATCGCCGGTCAGCTGGCGACGCTGCGCGAGCTGACATTGTTCTATGCGCCGAACATCAACTCCTACAAGCGTTTCGTTGAGGGTAGCTTCGCGCCGACGGCGGTGGCCTGGGGTATGGACAACCGCACCTGCTCGGTGCGGGTGGTCGGGCGTGGCCACGGTATGCGGATGGAACTGCGCGCGCCAGGCGGTGACGTCAACCAGTACCTTGCGGTCGCGGCGCTGATCGCCGGCGGCCTGCATGGCATCGAGCAGGAGCTGGAGCTGCCGGAAGCGTTGGAGGGCAACGCCTATACCAGCGGGGCAGAACACCTGCCGACCACGCTGGGCGAGGCCGCGGCGCTGTTCGAGAAGTCGGAGCTGGCGCGCGAAGCGTTCGGCGACGAGGTCGTCGAGCACTACCTGAACTACGCGCGCGTGGAACTGGCGGCGTACAACTCGACGGTCACCGACTGGGAGAGGACGCGTGGCTTTGAGCGGCTCTAGGCCAGTCCTGGGTTTGACCTCGTACCTGCAGCAGGCGCAGAGCGGGGTGTGGGACGTCCGCGCGGGCTTTCTGCCCGCCATTTACATCGAAGGTGTCAACCTGGCCGGCGGCATCGCGGTGCTGGTGCCGCCGCAACCCGTCGACGGCGACATCGCCGACCGGATCCTCGATGGACTCGACGGCCTCGTCATCACCGGCGGACGCGATGTCGGCCCGGAAACCTATGGGCAGCAGCCGCACCCGGCTACCGACCCGCCTGGGGTCGAGAACCGCCAGCGCGACGCGTTGGAGCTCGCCCTGTTCGACGGCGCCGTCCGGCGCGGCATGCCGGTGCTCGGCATCTGCCGTGGTGCCCAGGTGGTCAACGTCGCACTTGGCGGGACGCTGCACCAGCATCTGCCCGATGTGCTTGGCCACACCCGCCATCAGCAGGGCAACGCGGTGTTCTCCACATCGTCGGTGCACACCGTGCCCGGCACCCGGCTGGCGTCGATCATCGGCGAATCGTCGGACGCGCAGTGCTATCACCATCAGGCGATCGACAAGCTGGGTGACGGCCTGATCGTCAGCGCCCAGGACACCGACGGCGTCATCGAAGCAGTCGAAATACCCGGACAGAACTTCGTTTTGGCGGTGCAGTGGCACCCCGAGGAAAGGCTGGACGATCTGCGGCTTTTCGCCTCGGTCGTCGAGGCCGCCGCCCACTACGCAATCGGAAAGGTGAACGCGTGAGCGCGTCAGAGGTGATCAATCCTGCCACCGAGGAGGTGCTGCGCACCGTCGAGCAGACCGACGAGGCGGGCGTCGACGACGCGGTGGCACGCGCGGTGGCCGCTCAAAAAGACTGGGCACGGTCGGCCCCGGCCGAGCGGGCCGCAGGGTTGCGCGCGTTCGCCGCGGTGGTGGACGCACACGTCGACGAGTTGGCCGCACTGGAGGTGGCCAACTCCGGACACCCGATCAGCAATGCGGAATGGGAAGCCGGCCACGTTCGCGACGTGCTGCAGTTCTACTCGGCCAGCCCGGAACGGTTGGCCGGCAAGCAGATTCCGGTCGCCGGCGGTCTGGACGTCACGTTCAACGAGCCGCTCGGCGTCGTTGGTGTGATCACGCCGTGGAACTTCCCGATGACCATCGCCTCATGGGGCTTCGCGCCCGCGCTGGCAGCTGGGAACGCGGTACTGGTCAAACCCGCCGAGTGGACACCGCTGACGACCATCCGGCTCGGCGAGCTGGCCGTCGAGGCGGGCCTGCCAGCCGACCTGTTCCAGGTGCTGCCCGGCAAGGGCTCGGTGGTGGGGGAGCGGTTCGTCACCCATCCCGATGTCCGCAAGATCGTGTTCACCGGCTCCACCGAAGTCGGTACGCGGGTGATGGCGGGTGCGGCGACCCAGGTCAAGCGAGTCACCCTGGAATTGGGCGGCAAGAGTGCCAACATCGTGTTCGATGACTGCGATCTCGAGAAGGCCGCGGCCACCGCGCCGTACGGCGTCTTCGACAATGCCGGCCAAGACTGCTGCTCGCGTAGCCGAATTCTGGTGCAGCGCAACGTTTACGACCGGTTCATGGAGTTGCTCGAACCCGCGGTCAAGGGCGTCGTGGTCGGAGATCCGAAGGCCAAGAACACCGAGATGGGGCCGCTGGTGTCCAAGGCGCACTGGAACACTGTCGCCTCCTATGTACCCGACGACGCGCCGGTGGCGTTCCGGGGTGACGCGCCGTCGGGGCCGGGGTTCTGGTTCCCGCCCACCGTGCTGACCCCGGAGCGCACCGATCGCACCGTCACCGACGAGATCTTCGGGCCTGTGGTTACCGTGCTGCCTTTCGACGACGAGGCCGACGCCATCGCGGTGGCCAACGACACTCCCTATGGCCTGTCCGGATCGATATGGACCGACAACCTCTCGCGCGCGCTGAGGGTGTCGCGAGCGGTGGAATCCGGGAACCTGTCGGTCAATTCGCACTCGTCGGTGCGCTACAACACGCCATTCGGGGGCTTCAAGCAGTCCGGACTCGGGCGCGAGCTCGGCCCCGACGCACCCCTGTCGTTCACCGAAACCAAGAACGTCTTTTTCGCGATCGGAGATGCCTGATGGATCTGACCCAACGACTGGCCGGCAAGGTCGCCGTCATCACCGGCGGTGCCGGCGGCATCGGTCTGGCCACGGGCCGCCGCATGCATGCCGAGGGTGCGACGATCGTCGTCGGCGATATCGACCCGAGGGCGGGCAAGGCCGCGGCCGACGAACTCGAGGGATTGTTTGTGCCCGTGGACGTCTCGGACGAAGCGGCGGTCGACGCACTGTTCGACACCGCGGCCAAGACCTACGGCTCAGTGGACATCGCCTTCAACAACGCCGGCATCTCCCCGCCGGACGACGACGTCATCGAGACCACCGAGCTGCCGGCCTGGCAGAAGGTGCAGGACATCAACCTCAAATCGGTGTACCTGTCGTGCCGGGCCGCGCTGCGGCACATGGTCCCCGCCAAGAAGGGTTCGATCATCAACACCGCATCGTTCGTCGCGGTGATGGGTTCGGCGACCTCGCAGATCTCCTACACCGCGTCCAAGGGTGGTGTGCTCGCCATGTCGCGCGAACTCGGCGTGCAATACGCGCGCAGCGGGATCCGTGTCAATGCGCTGTGCCCAGGACCGGTGAACACGCCGCTGCTGCAGGAGCTGTTCGCCAAGGACCCCGAGCGCGCGGCGCGCAGGCTGGTCCACGTGCCGCTTGGCCGGTTCGCCGAGCCGGAGGAGCTCGCCGCCGCGGTGGCGTTCCTGGCCAGCGACGATTCGTCGTTCATCACCGGCTCGACATTCCTGGTCGACGGCGGCATCAGCGGCCACTACGTGACGCCGATCTAAACCCATGTCGGTAGACCCGGACGTGCCCTTGGCCAGTGACGCGTTGCTGCGCCCAGTGCGGCAAGGGAATCCGTTCGAGGACACCGTCGAGCGGCTGCTGCAGATGATCCGGCTCGGTGTGCTCGCGCCGGGCGAGTCGCTGCCCCCCGAGCGCGAACTCGCGGCCCGGCTCGGCGTCAGCCGTGACACCCTGCGGGAGGCGATCAAGTCGCTGGCAGATGCCGGCTACCTGGTGTCGCGGCGCGGTAGGTACGGCGGCACATTCCTTGCCGACGAGCTGCCACGGCACACCGACGACAGCTCCGGCGTGACCCGCGCGGAGATCGACGATGCGCTGCGCCTGCGGGAGATCCTCGAGGTCGGCGCCGCGCGGATGGCCGCACATCGCACCCTGACCGCCGGTGAGCGAGAAGTGTTGTGGTCGCGGATGTCCGACGTCCGCGGCGCGGCGCCCGACGACTATCGACGGCTGGACTCGCGGTTTCACCTGGCGATCGCCGAGGTCGCCGGTTCGCCGTCGCTGGTACCGCTGGTGGCGGAGAACCGGATGCGACTCAACGGGCTGCTGAACCAGATTCCGCTGCTGCCGCGCAACATCGCCCACTCCGACGAGCAGCACGAAGCGATCGTCATGGCCATCCTCGCCGGCGACGGCGAGGCTGCGGCGGAAGCGATGCGGGCACACGTCGCCGGTTCGGCCGCCTTGTTGCACGGCTTCCTCGACTAACGCCCTACTGGGAGAAGCGAACGTTCTGTGCACGTTCGCGCCGCCTCGGCCGTGCCGCTAGGTTGACCACGATGACATCCGCGGAGAGTTCCCGTCCCTTCCCGAGGGGCATGGCTCTGCTGGTGGCCGGTGCCTTCTTCATGGAGATCCTCGACGCCACGATCATCACCCCGGCGATACCCCTGATCGCGGACTCGTTCGACGCCGCGGCCGTCGATGTCAACGTGGCGATCTCGGCCTACCTGGTCACGGTCGCGGTGCTCATTCCGGCCAGCGGCTGGATGGCCGACCGTTTCGGCGTTCGGCGCGTGTTCATCACGGCGATTGTTGTCTTCACCGTCGCGTCCATCGGCTGTGCCGCAAGCGTTTCACTGCCGATGCTCGTCGCCGCCCGGATTCTGCAAGGCATCGGCGGAGCGATGATGGTGCCCGTCGGCAGGCTGGCGGTGCTGCGCAACTCGGGCAAGTCCGATCTGGTCCGCGCGATCGCGCTGCTCACCTGGCCGGCGCTGGCCGCGCCCGTGCTTGCCGTCGCGTTGGGCGGGGCGATCGTGACCGTTGGATCGTGGCGGTGGATCTTCCTTATCAATATTCCGATCGGCATCGCGGGAATCCTGTTGGCACTCAAGTTGATCAAGGGGTCACCCACGCCGGCGAGGCGGCCGCTGGACTGGCGAGGTTTGCTGCTGATCGGCCTCGGCATCGCGGCCACGCTGATCACTCTCGAGCAGATCAGGCCGCCGCACATCGATTGGCTACCCGTTATCATCGGCGCCGCCATCGCAGGTCTTCTGTTGGGCAGCGCGGTGATTCACCTCCTGAGGTCCGACCGCCCGTTGATGCAGTTGCGGGTGCTGCGGGTACAGACGTTGCGCATAACCGTTTCGGCGGGTTCGCTGTACCGCGCGTTGGTCACCGCCGTTCCGTTCCTGCTGGCCCTACAGCTCCAACTCGAATTCGGCTGGACCCCACTGGCAGCCGGCCTGCTCGTGGCCGTGTTGTTCCTCGGCAACCTCACCATCAAGCCGGCGACGACGCCGCTGATGCGTCGGTTCGGCATCAAACGCGTGCTGTTGGTCAACGGCGTCGCGTCCATTGGGTGCTTCGTCCTTCTCGCGGCGTTGCGGCCCGATATGCCCGTCGTGCTGATGGCGGTCGTCCTCTACCTGAGCGGAGCGTTCCGCTCGATCGGCTTCACCGCGTACAACAGCCTGGCGTTCGCCGATGTGCACGGCGACGAGCTCACCCACGCCAATACGCTCAACGCCTCGGTTCAGGAACTCGCATCAGGCATCGGCATCGCCGTGGCGGCGCTTTTGGTGAGCCTTTTCGTCTCTTACCCGGTGACTTACCTTGTGCTCGGCGCGTTGATGGCCGTCACCATCATCGAGACGTTGCGCCTACCGGGACAGGCCGGATCCCATGTCAGCGGGACAGCTACTTAAACCGCTCGCGCCTCGTCGATCAGAAGTCGCCGGGTGATTGACCTTGTCGCGCTTAGACTGCCAGCGTGCGCGCGTTGACCATGGATGATCGGGTGCTGGCGGATCGCCCGGACCTGGCAGGCGCAACCGACGTGCCCGCCCATATGCGCATCGGCGCCTGGCTGGAGGGCTTGATCGTGTCGCGCACACTGAAGCCTGGCGACAAGCTGCCGTCGGAGGTGGACATCGCGACCGTGCTCGGTGTCAGCCGGATGACGTTGCGCCAAGCGCTGAGCGCCATCGAGGCCAAGGGCCTCATCGACCGCCGACGCGGGCGGTTCGGTGGCAACTTCGTCGCGGCGCCGCGGTTCGAGTTCGACCACGCGAGCCTGCCCGGCTTCACCGAGCAGATGCGGCGCATTCATGTCGAGCCGGGCGCGCGCGTCGTCAGTGCGACCACGCGCCGTGCCACCGCCGACGTCCGCCAGCGCCTCGGCCTGCGGTCCGGTGGCCAGGTACACGAGATCCTGCGGGCCAGGTCCGCCAACGGTGAGCCGATCGTGCTCGAAGAGGCACACTTACCTGCCGCGATCTTTCCCGGGATGCTGTCCGCCGATCTGACCGGCTCGCTCTACGCGATCATGCGCGAATACGACGCGGCCCCGTTCTCTGCCGACGAGGAAATCGAGGCGACGCCGGCCACCGAGCAGCATGCCGAGATTCTCGGCATCGACGCGGGAAGTCCCTTGCTGCTGATCACCCGCACCTCGTTCACCGCAGGCGGCGTCGCGGTCGAGTTCTCCCGGGATTACCACCGCGCCGATCGCGCCAGGATCCGGATCAAGTCGCGGGTCGACGAGGAGACCCGGGCGCGCGACGCCAGTTGGTGAGCGCGTCCCCGACGAGCGCGGGCGTCAGTTGGGCCACTATCGCTGGCGCAACGGCGTCGAGTTGAGCGTCCGGATGACGACCGGCGACGGCGATGCAGTGCATGCCGGCGGCCACTGCGGCACGCACACCCGGTACGGAGTCCTCGAACACCAGCACATCGGCGGGCTGCCGGTTCAGCAGCCCAGCGGCGGTGAGGAACCCCTCGGGATGGGGCTTGCCGTTGCGCACGTCCTCCTCGGCGATCAGCACGCTGAACAATTCGCCTGCCGCACTGTTCTGCAAGACCGCCAACACGTCGTCGCGCTGGGCGCCGGTCACGATGCCGATCGGAATGTGGTTGTCCGCCAACAGCTTCACCAGCTCGACCGTGGCGTCTGTGATCGGATTCTCGTCGGCGACGCGTTGTTTGTAAATTCCCTGACGCAACCGGAGGAGGTCGGCAACCTCGTCGTTTGTCCCGCGTCCATGCCGCTTGACGGCGTGCTCGATGATCTCGCGGTCACTGCGACCCAACAGCTCGTCGCGGTAGTCCTCGGGTGACATCTCCCAGTTCAGGTGCGCGCGAAAGAGCTCGCTGAAGATGTCGAACAAGATTGGCTCGTCGTCGGAGAGGGTGCCGTTGAAATCAAAGATGACCGCGGGTTGATGACTGCGTAACCAGTGGTCGATCACGCCGGCTGCCAACGACATGGGCAATAGTCTAGACCTTTAACCCGGACTCGGTTTACAGTGGTGGCGATGTCGAATCTGCCGACCGACTCCGAGCTCGAAGTGCTGCTGGAGGAAATCCCGGTGCTGGCCGGTCGGCAGCGGCTGCTCGAGGAGCTGTCCGGCGGGCTGACCAACCGCAACGTCAAGGTCACCACACCGGACGGCGTCTATGTCGTGCGCTGCACCGACACCTCGGCGAACTTCCTTGGCATCGACCGTGACGCGGAATACCAGAACTCCAAAGCCGCCGAACAGGCCGGCGTCGGCGCACCTGTGATCGCCTACCGCCCAGACGTCGGTATCCTGCTGCTCGGCTACCTGAACGGAAAGACGCTGTGCAACGACGATTTTCAGCGCCCCGAGGTGCTGGCCAAGGTGGCCGCTGGATGCCGCGCGCTGCATAACGGGCCCCGGTTCTGCAGTCGCTTCGACATGTTCGAGCGTCAGCGAACTTATCTCAAGACGGTGCTGGACAACGGTTTCAAGATCCCTCGTGATTATTTCGAGCATGCCGACACGTTCGCCGCGGCGCGCGAGGCACTGACCGCGACGGACCAGACCACCGTTCCGTGCAACAACGATCTGCTCGCGGAGAACTTCATCGAAGACGGCGACAAGGTGTGGCTTATCGACTACGAGTACTCCGGCAACAACGACCCGTGCTTCGAGCTTGGCAACATCTGGAGCGAGTGCGGATTGTCCACCGAACAGCTCGACGAGCTCGTCACTACCTACTACGGCAGGGCGCTGCGCCACAAGACCGCACGTGCGCGCTTGCAGGGCATCGTTGCCAAGTATGGGTGGACGTTGTGGGGGTGCATTCAAAACGCATCTAGCCCACTCGAATTCGATTTCTGGGCATGGGCGATGGAACGCTACGAGGCCGCTCTGGCCGAGTTCGCAAGCCCCGGTTTCGCCAGGCTCATCGACGATGTGTACGCCACCGACTGACTAGAAGGAACCTCTGACATCCATGGCCACCAAACCGCTTCCCGACCGCGCGCACGTCGTCATCATCGGCGGCGGCGTGATCGGCACCAGCGTCGCCTACCACCTGACCAAGCTCGGGTTCACCGACGTCGTGCTGCTCGAGCAGGGCCAGTTGTCCTGCGGCACCACCTGGCACGCGGCGGGCCTCGTCGGCCAGCTGCGGGCCTCGGAGAGTGCCACGCGCCTTGTGCAGTACTCCACCCAGCTGTACGCCGAGCTCGAGGCCGAGACGGGGCTGTCCGCCGGCTACAAACAGTGTGGCGGGGTGACGGTCGCGCGCAGCGAGGACCGGATGATCCAGTTGCGCCGCACCGCCGCCAACGCCGCGGCGTTCAACATGGAATGCGAATTGCTCACGCCGGAGCAGGCGCTCGAGCACTATCCGGTGATGCGAGTCGATGACCTGGTTGGAGCGATCTGGCTGCCCGGTGACGGCAAGGCCAACCCGACCGATCTGACGTTTGCGCTTGCCAAGGGTGCCAGGATGCGTGGGGCTCAGATCGTCGAAAAAGTCAGGGTGCTGGACATTTTGACCGACCGCGGGAGGGTCACCGGCGTGCGCACTGACGACGGCGTCGTGGAGGCCGAGATCGTCGTCAACTGTGCCGGGCAGTGGGCCAAACAGGTCGGCGATGCGGCCGGGGTCAACGTGCCGCTGCATTCGGCCGAGCACTTCTACGTCGTCAGCGAGACCATCGACGGGGTGCACCCGAACCTGCCGATTCTGCGTGACCCGGACGGCTACACCTACTTCAAGGAAGAAGTCGGCGGCCTGGTGATCGGCGGCTTCGAACCGGAAGCCAAGCCCTGGGTGTCGCCGGACAGCGTGCCCTATCCGTTCGAATTCCAGCTCCTTGACGAAGATTGGGAGCACTTCGAAATCCTGATGAACAACGCGCTGCTGCGGATCCCCGCGCTCGAGACGACGGGGATCAAGAAGTTCTACAACGGGCCGGAGAGCTTCACCCCCGACAACCAATTCATCCTCGGCGAAGCGCCCGAACTCGCCAACTTCTTCGTCGGCGCCGGATTCAACTCCGTTGGCATCGCGACCGCGGGAGGTGCGGGGCGGGCACTCGCCGAGTGGATCGTCAACGGCGCACCGACCAGCGACCTGACGGGCGTGGACATCCGCCGCTTCGCCCCGTTCAACGGCAACAACCGATGGCTTCACGACCGAGTCGCCGAGGTACTCGGCCTACACTACGAGATCCCATGGCCCAATAGGGAAATGGAGACAGCGCGGCCGTTCCGGCGGTCTCCGGTCCACCATCTCCTCGAGGCGGCCGGCGCAAACTTCGGGAGCAAGATGGGGTGGGAGAGGGCCAACTTCTTCGCCCCCGACGGCCACCCGCCGACCATCGAATACACCTGGGGCAAGCCCAACTGGCTGGACTGGTCGGCGGCCGAGCAGACCAACACCCGCACCAATGTCACCGTGTTCGACCAGACGTCGTTCTCCAAGTACCTGTTGGTCGGACCCGATGCCGAGGCCTCGTTGCAATGGTTGTGCACCGCCGATGTCGGCGTCGACATCGGCCGATCGGTGTACACCGGGATGCTCAACGAGCGCGGGGCCTACGAGTCTGACGTGACGGTCACCCGCACGGGTCCCGAGGAGTTCCTGATCGTCAGCAGCGCGGCCACCACCGAGCGCGACAAGGACCACATCCGAAAGAACCTGCCCCATGGCGCGAACGCGACGCTTGTCGACGTCACGTCGGCTTACGCGGTGTTCGGTGTGATGGGGCCGAAGTCGCGGGACCTACTGGCGACGCTGACCACCGCCGATCTTTCCGATCAGGCCTTCGGATTCAGTACGAGCAGGCTGATCTCACTCGGATACGCCACGGTTCGGGCAACCCGCATCACGTATGTCGGCGAATTGGGTTGGGAGCTCTACGTGCCCGCAGAGTTCGCCGTCGGCGTCTACGAGGACCTGATGACGGCCGGTGCGCAATTCGGCGTCGGGCGTGGCGGCTACTACACCATCGATTCCCTGCGCCTGGAGAAGGGTTACCGCGCGTTCGGGCGGGAACTAACCCCCAGCGAGAATCCCGTCGAGGCCGGCCTGCTGTTCGCATGCAAGCTCAAGACCGACATCGCCTTCCTCGGCAGGGAAGCCCTCGAGAAGGCGAAGGCCCAAGGCCCGCAGCGTAAATTGGTGGGCTTCAAGGTGGACTACCCCGATGCGATGCTGTGGGGTGGCGAGTTGATCCTGCGCGACGGTGCCGTCGCTGGCCAGGTGACGTCGGCCGCGTGGGGCGCTACCGTCGGCTCGTGCGTTGGCCTTGGTTACCTGAGGGCCTCCGACGGCGCCGTCATCAACGCCGGCTGGATCAACGACGGCACCTACGAGGTGAACGTCGGCGGGCAGCTCTATCCGGTCTCGGTATCGCTTCGGTCCCTCTACGACCCTGCCAACGAGAAGGTGCGCACGTAGCGCGGATCATTGGAGACCGAGCTTGACTTTCAACGGAGGTCCGACGTACTTGACCTCATGGTCGGCGTTGACCCTTTCTTGCACAGCAGGATCCGCATCCTCACCCAGTGTTTCGTTGGCCTCGAATATTCCTTCGTAACCCGCTGGGGTCATCAAGTTGATCACCTTGACCGGCGGCTGGTTCTTGCGGATGTTGTCAAACGTATGCGGCACACCAGGCGGGATGGAGCAGAAGTCGCCTGGACCGATTTCCACCACCTCGTCGTCGAACTGGACGGCCAGCACCCCATCGAGCACGTAGAACGTGTCGTCCTGAACGAAGTGGTAGTGCAGAGGAGGGCCGGTGAGGTACTCGATCTCCATCTCGAAGAAGTCGAAGCGCCCGCCTGTCTCGTCGCCCGCGGCCTTGAACAGTGCCGGACCTTGCTTGTATCTTCTGCCCTCATCGCTGCGGACGACGATCGCTCGTGGTTGTGTCATTCGTGATCACTCCTTACGGTTTTCTCGGGTTGGGTGTTTGGTTGTGCCAGCTCGTAACCTGTTGATACGCATGTGCGACGGCCAACAGCAGGGATTCGCTGCCGTGCAGTCCGGCCAGTTGTATCGAGATCGGCAGGTTCCCGATGAACGCGGCGGGCATCGTCAATGCCGGGGCGCCAATGACATTCAGCGGCACGGTGAATCGCAACGAGGTGCTTGGGTCGAGCCTGCGGCCGTGTGCGTCGATGCGCGGCGCGGTTCGGTGATGGCCGGGCAGTACCAGCAGGTGCACGTCGCGAAGAGCGCGGCGGTATTGATGCCGGAACTGAGTTGCGATACGCCTGGCCCGCACGTAGTCCGGCGCTGTGGTGGCCGCTCCTGAGCGGAGCCGATGCGACACCTCCGGTAACAACTCTGTCGCCGACACCTCGAGAATGGCGCCGTACTCGGCAGCGGCTTCGCACTCGACGAGCAACTCGCCGGCCTCGACAACCTCGTCCCACCAGCCGATTTCGACGTCGACCAGTTCAACGCCAAGATGACGCAGTGCGCGGGTGGCGCGGTACAGCGGAGCGGCGACGACGTCAGAAAGACCGTCCCACAGCGACCGGACCACGCCGACTCGCACGCCTGTTATCGTTCGGTCGAGACCGTCGACGTAGGGGGCGGGAGGGAAAGGCTCAGAGGTCGGGTCGTTGGGGTCGACCCCGGCGATCACCTCCAGAATGTGGGCACAGTCGGCTGCCGAGCGTGCCATCGGGCCGACGTGATCGAGGCTGGATGTCAAGGGCACGACACCGCGCAACGGCACGAGGCCGTAGGACGGCTTGAGTCCGACGACGCCGCACCACGTCGCGGGGTTTCGGATCGAACCCGTCGTGTCGGTGCCCAGTGCCCCGGGAACCACCCCTGCCGCGACCGCAGCACCCGAACCCATGCTCGAACCGCCCGCGTACCGCGTCAGATCCCATGGGTTGCGGGTAGCACCGTAGTGGTAGGAATCGACTGGGCCATAGGCGAACTCCGGCAGATTCGTCTTGCCGAAGATCAGTGCGCCCGCGGCACGCAGCCGCGCGACTGCGGTGGCGTCACGGTCGGGCCTTCGCGTGCCATACACCCTCGAACCCGCGGTCATCGGCTCGCCCCGTGTCGCGATGTTGTCCTTGATCGCGATCGGGACGCCGTGCAACGGTCCGCGAAACTCGCCACGCCTGGCTTCGGTCTCCAAGCGCGCTGCATCGGCGATCACCAGGTTGCGGTCAAGGGAAATGAACGCGTTCACGTCCGGTTCGGTCGCGTCGTATCGCGCAAGAGACGCATGGGCCATCTCCAGCGGAGAGACCTCCCGGCGGGCGATGAGGTCGACCAGGTCTGTGATGCTCAGCGCACAGAGATCGGAAGGCGGATCCGGGTCAGTGCGCGGCATTGCCATCATCGACCACCGCAATCGCGTTGATTTCGATCAACATGTCGGGCGAGACCATCTTCGAGATTTCGAGCATCGTCGAGGCGGGCGCAACGGCGGTGAAGTATTCGCGGCGGACCCGATGAATTGCGTCGAAATGCTCGATGTTTCGGACGAACACGTCGACGCGCACGATGTCGTCCAGCGTGCCCCCTGCCGCGCTCATGGCCCGTTTGAGGTTCTCGCACACTTGCCGTGTCTGCGTGTCGATGTCACCGAGGCCGACCACGCTGCCGTCGTTGTCCCGCGCCGTCATTCCGGAGATGAACACCACGCGGCCCCGTGCGGGAGCGACGACGGCCTGGGAGAAGTGTCCGCTGGGTGCGCTCAGTTCCGAAGTCTGCAGTTGTTTCTTCATGGATCTCTCTACCTTCATCCGTCCGCGATGGTGTTCTCGAGTACGCCGATCCGGTCGACGCTGACCGCGACGTTGTCGCCCGGCTTCATGTAGACCGGTGGGGTTCGGCGCGCGCCGACGCCGCCTGGGGTTCCTGTCGCGATGACGTCTCCGGGCTCCAGCCGTGTGACCGTCGAGACGTACTCGATGATCGCGGGGATTCCGAAGATCATCTGATCGGTTGTCGCTTTCTGCATCAGCTCACCGTTGAGATGGCACGACAGCGTCAGCACGGTGTCCCGCTGGATCTCGTCTGCGGTCACCATCCACGGGCCGAATGCGCCGGTACCTGGGAAGTTCTTGCCGGCGGTGTATTGCGTGGTGTGACGCTGGAATTCACGGACCGAGCCGTCGTTGTAGCAGCTGTAGCCGACGATGTGGTCCCAGGCTTGACCGCGCGGGATGCGGCGGCCGGCCTTGCCGATGATCAGGGCGATCTCGGCCTCGTAGTCCAGAGTGTGCGACTCGAACGGCCGCACGATCGCCGTACCGTGGCCGGTCTGCGACTCGGTTGTCCGCAAGAACATTGCGGGGTAGGACACTTCGACGTTCGCGGTCTCGGCGCGGTGGTCCTCGTAGTTGACGCCGATGCACAGGATCTTGCCGGGGTTGGGGATCACCGGCAGCCAGCTGACGTCGGTGAGGTCGTAGTGCGGCTGCGAGTCCGAGTACGCCGCGATGCGCTCGACGGCGTCGCCGGCGATGCTCGCCTTGAGGTCCGGATATCGTTCGCCGACATAGCGGGTGAGGTCGATGACACCGTCGTCCCTGACGATCCCGTACTTCGGGTCACCATCAATTGTGAAGCTGGCCAAGCGCATTGATCTTCGCTCCTCGTGTCGATCAGGTCAGGGTGATGTCGCGAAGGACGGTCCGTGCGTCCATCTCGAACACGCAGTGCGCAACGGGCGGGCTGGCGTCGTACCAGGTGATTCCGTGACGTCCGACGCCTTCTCGCAGAAGCTCTTCCCGCAGCAGGGGGCCGAAGTCCTCAAGGCTGTAGCAGCGGACGTCGATCGCGTCGTGCCAGCCAACGTCGAGTGCGTCGAGGCGCAGCGCCTGCTCATCGCGGACGAAGCGCAGCTTGTCCCGACGTCCGCCGATACTGATGTCGTTGAGTGCGACGATACTGTCGAAGTAGTCGCCTCGACCTTCTGCCGCCTCGGCCCCGCCGGACGCCACAAAGCTGGTGTGGGTGGCATCGGATGGAACCGTGTAGCAGAACGCGTAGATACTCGGCGTCGCAGGCTTCGAGGTCTGGGGGACAACGTTGGTGCGGGCAACGGGATTGACACCGTCCCGAAACAGCCCGAACCGCTCGAGGTTCTGCACGTACACCTTGTTGAAGTCGACGAACTCGCGGTCGCTGAACTGTGCGGGTGACCGTAGTTCGCACGCGCACAGTGCTGTTGACGGTCGGCCTATCGCGCCGAGGTGTGACTCGATCGCGGCGAACGCGTCGGCGATCGGCAGCGGTTGAGCGAACATGGCGCGCTCGATGCCGAATCCCGGCAGCGCGGCAACACCGCCCGAGAATTGGAACACCGACTCGATGTAGCGGTAGTCGCCTGCGGGAAGGGTCTTTACGTTCTTCATCGGGGTTCTCCATTTCGGCCGCGGCGGTGACGGCGGCGGTTGAGCAGCGCGAAGGCCGCCAATGTCATGCCCGCAGCGACGAGGAAGACATAGGTCATCTCATTGACAGGGGACGGTGGGGGATTGATGACCGCGTTCACGTAGATCCACAGCGTGGCCGCCGCACCTATGAGAGCGGCGAGTACGGGCAGTGTTCGCAGCCGGTGTTCGCGGACCCGAAGCACGATGGATCCCACACAGATCAGCACCCACGGCACCACCCATGCGTAGACGGTCAGAGTGGACAGGGACGGAAACACCTTGGTGAGCAAGTCATTCGGGTACAGCCAGATCAGCACCAGCAGCACGGCCTGGGCGGCAGCCGCGAGCGCTACCACCGCGACGCCGGGGCTGTGGAACCTGGGATGGACCTTCGCGACGACGCTGGGGAGCAGCCCGTCGGTCGCAAGGGTCGCTACGAATCGCGAGCCGTAGTTGACGAAGGCGATCAACGACGCAAGATTCGCAACGGCCAGCACCAGGTCGATCGACTTCACCACCACGTCACCGAGTTGGGCTTCCTGCGCCATTGCTGCGGCGGGGGACAGGCCCGAGTTGATGGCGTCGGCGGCCGCGGTCAGACCTGGCACCTGCAGCAGGGTGGCCACCAGGTAGGCGGCGCCGAGGACGACAGGGATGCTCATCACCGCGAGCGGGATGTTGCGCTTGGGCGCCTTGGTTTCGGCGGCGAGGGCGGCGGAGCTTTCGAACGCCACCACGAACACCGAGCCCGCGGCGACACCCTGGAATATCCCGCTGATCGACGAACCCTCAAGGCGGAGTTGGGCGCCGAGGTCCAGACCGGTGTGCAAGGCGATCGCGAGGGTGATCAGCGAGATGATCGGGACGGTCATCAGCGTCAGCACCACGGCTGTGCGGATGGACGCATCGAGGCCCCGGTAGGCCAGCCCAGCGGCGATGACGATCGCACCCGTGCTGGTCAGCGCGATGGTGCCGGCCGAGAGCGCTGAGCTGACGCCGATCGCGACGAGGAAGCTGCCCGCGAAAATCCCCGTAAGCAACAGGACACCGGCCATCAGCGTGACGAAGCCGATGGCTAGCGTCGCTCCGACGACCAGGCGACCCCATGCGCCGAACACGTGCGGCATGTAGGAGTACACCGACCCGGTCCCGACGTAGCGCCGCGCAAAGGTGATGACCGAGAACCCGATGCACGCTGTGGTGAGCGCGATGATCAAGGCGCCCAACCAACTTCCGTTACCTGCGGTCAGCACAATCAGGAACGGAACCGTCGCGAGCGCAACCGCAGGGGTCTGTGATGTCAGCGCAAGTGCGATGATCTGCGCCGAACGTAAGTGGTTCTTCTCGAGCCCGACGGCTTCGTGATGCTGCGTGGCGTCCTGAATGGGCATGGTCACTCCTGCACCGAGACCAGCGGGGCGCTGCGGCGGGCGGTCCTCAACGCATGCCCCCACCACTTGAGCTGTTCGACAAGTGAATTGGCTGCGTGGGCACTGCGTTCGGGGTCGCTCGGGGTGCCGCCGGCCAACTGGTCCCACGCATTCGCGAACGACACCGTGTTGCGCACCGTCGCGGCGTTGAGCGAGGCGAACACCAGGCGAAGCGCCTCCACCGAGCGCAGGCCCCCGGCGATTCCGCCGTATGAGACGAATCCGATCGCCTTGCCGGACCATTGCTCGACGTGCAGATCGATGAAGGCCTTGATCGACGCCGGGAAGCTGTGGTTGTACTCCGGCGTGATGAACACGAAGGCGTCGGCATCGGCGACACGGCCGAAAACCGACTGCATCGGTTCAGGCGGATCGATGCCGATGCGGGTGTGCAGATCGAGATCGGCGAGATCGATGACCTCGAGGTCGATGCCTTCGGTGCCTGCGATCGTCCCGAGGAACCAACGGGCCACGATGCCGCCGAATCGCCCCTCCCGGTTGCTGCCGATGACCACGGCCATCCGGAGCGGATCTGAAGTATCCATCTGAATCACTATCCTTTGGTAAGTGACTTACACGACGATAGTACGATAGTGACTTACCGGAAGCAAGTGGCTATCTTTAAGGGAGCGATTGCGCTTTAAGGGAGCGATCGCGCGGAGAATGAGGTGGCGAGATGACAGAAGCGCACTACGACCTGGGCATGGGCTACTGCCCGAGCTACCACCATGCCGCCGAACTCGTCGGACGCCGGTGGAACGGCGTGATCATCCGCGCCCTGCTTCTCGGCGCCGCCCGGTTCACCGAGATCGCCGAGCAGATCCCGGAGATGAGCGACAAAATGCTGGCCAGCCGCTTGCGGGAACTGGAGGACGAGGGCGTCGTGCAGCGGACCGTCCAGCCCACCGTGCCGGTGCGCGTCGACTACGCGCTGACCGAGAAGGGGCAGGACCTGCACCGCGCGGTGCGGGCGCTCGCGGAGTGGGCGGACTACTGGATGCCGGAAGAATCCGATTGGACGGTCAGCACCAAAGACGAGCGGGACCGGACGCAGCCGGTGGGCGCTCGCAAAAACGGCCGCCGGACTTAATCGGTAAACGCCGCTTACTGGATTAGATTCTCCACTGTGAGCCAGCCTGGGAATCAGACGCAGGTCAAGCGTGCGACATCGGCGCTGGCCGATGTCGACACGTCCGGCTGGACACAACGCTTCGATCTGCTTTCGGATCCCAACCGCCTGGAGATTCTCCTCGTCCTGCATCGTGCGCCTGGAATCTTCGTCGGAGATCTGGCCGCGGTGTTGGGCCGGTCGGAAAACGCGGTGTCCCAGGCGCTTCGGGTGTTGCGGCAGCAGGGTTGGGTCAGCTCCACCAGGGTCGGCCGCGCCGTCAGCTACCGGCTGGAAGACGAGATCGTGCACGACCTGCTGCACTGGATCGGCGCCAGGCACGGCTGACGCCGCTCGAAGGGAATGATCGTCGCACCGGTATGCGACTCCGGCAGCTGCTGCTGGGCCGATTGTGCAAGCTGGTCGCCACGCTTGGCCGCGCGGCAAGGCTCATGCCCAACGTGAACGCGAGCAACCAGCCTGCGATGCCGGCAAGAACGATGGACATCACATTTCTCCCTAATCGGTAACCCCGATGTCTGTATGGACCGCTGCTGACGCGAAACAGGCCCGGCGCAACGCTTATCGCCGCTCCGGGCCCGCTCGGTCGCGGGGTCAGAATCTGCGGCTGACGACCTGGGTTACCTGCTCCCTGCGCCCGCAGTCCGCGTCCACGAAGTACACGCGGACATAGATTTCGTCGACCTCGCTGCCGCGGTCCTCGTCGAGGTAGTAGTGCTGGATGGGAAGTGAACGGCTGTACCGGAGACCTCGGGGCGATGTCCAAAGGTTCCCCTCGTTGTCGATCCTGGCGCCAGGGAATTGGCGGCTGTCGATCTGCTGCGCGGTGCCGTCGTCGCCGAGGATTCCAAAGCTGATGCCTGCGTGGCCCTTTTCTCCGCACTGGCCGGTGTTGATGTTGTTGATGTGGCTCTGGGCGTCGGGTTGCTCCATCGGAAACGCTCCGTTCACCACGAGGTAGTAGTTGCCGGGACTGTTCGGGTTCGGAGCAATGTCGAGCGTGGCGCCGGCTTGCCGCGGGGCCGCTGCCGCCGGCGCCAGTCCGACGGTCGTCCCCACGACACTGGCGAGCATGGCCGCCCCGCCCATCTGTGATGCGATCTTGTTGCGTGCGTTCACAGTGCTTCTCCTGTTCTGGGCGGGCCGTGAAATTGGCCCGCATTCTTTGACCGTTCGACTGTGCGCGGCGGGGTTTCGGCAACTGTGGCGCGTTTGTTAAAGGTGCTGTTCAGGTAGCGCAACACCGGCCCTGGCGTGCTCGGCCCGGCGCGCCAGATTCTGCAGGGAAATGGCGTTGATCAGCAGATTTCACAACTACCGAAGATCTACGCAACGCGGTTTGCGCACCCTTGGGGTCGTCAAACATCTACGTGAAGGAGAAGAAGATGACCACAGTCGATCTCGACCGTGAACTCAAGGCCAAACATCGTGCGCTCTGGGCGTCGGGTGACTACCCGGCGGTGGCCGCGGAACTGATTCCGTCGTTGGGCGCGGTATTGGTCCGCGCGTGCGGAGTGCGCGCCGGCGACCACGTGCTCGACGTGGCCGCGGGTTCGGGGAATGCGGCGATCCCTGCCGCGCAAGCAGGGGCCATCGTGACCGCCAGCGACCTCACGCCCGAACTGTTCGATGCCGGCCGCCGTATCGCAGGCGAGCGTGGCGTCGAACTCGAATGGGTGGAAGCCGACGCCGAAGCGCTGCCATTCGCCGACAACAGTTTCGACGTGGTGATGTCGAGTGTGGGTGCGATGTTCGCCCCGCACCACCAGGCGACCGCCGACGAGCTGACTCGCGTCGTCCGGCCCGGTGGAACCATCGGGATGATCAACTGGACGCCGCAGGGTTTCATCGGCCAGCTGTTCGCGACGATGAAGCCGTACGCGCCCCCGCCGCCGCCCGGTGCCAGCCCGGCACCGCTCTGGGGCGACGAGGCCCATGTGCGAGATCTTTTCGGCGAGGGGGTGACCGGGCTGTCGACGCGGCGCCAGACCGTCCTGATGGATCACAGCGCCGACCCGATCGAGTTCCGCGAGTACTGGAAGCGCAACTACGGCCCGACGATCGCGGTGTACCGGTTCAACGAATCGCAGCCGGAGCGGCTGGAGGACCTGGACAGGGACTTCCTGAGCTTTTTGACCGCATCGAATGAGGCAACGCAACCGGGCAAGACCGCCTACCCCGCTGAGTACCTTCTCGTCACCGCGACGAAGGTGGCCCCCTAGCTGGACGCGTCGTTTGCCGGACACGTGCGACGTGCTGTTGGAAGCTGTAGTGCGTGGCGGTGGAGTTCCGGTTGCTCGGCGATGTAGAGGCGCGCTCTGACGGGCAGCGTCTCGACATCGGTCCGACCCGCCAGCGGTGTGTGTTGGTGGCGCTGCTGGTTGATGTGAACCGTCCGGTGCCCGCGGATCAACTGATCGATCGGGTGTGGGCCGACGATTTGCCGCATCGTGCCCGGAATGCGTTAGCGGGATACCTGTCTCGGCTTCGACAGGTGCTCTCGGGCGACGGCGATGCCGAGATTGCGCGTGAGCCGGGTGGTTATGTATTGAAGGTCGATCCGGCGTCGGTCGATCTTCACCGATTCCGTCAACTGGTCTCTGCGGCGCACGCGGCGGCTGACCCTGTTGACGCGGACCGTCAGTTTTCCGTCGCCATGGAGCTCTGGCGCGGAGATCCGTTCGCGACGCTGGACACGCCATGGCTCAACGAAGTCCGCACGGCGTTGGAGTCCGAACGGCTTGCGGTCATGCTGGACCGCAACGACGCAGGCTTGCGCAGGGGTCGGCACGGCGAGCTGCTGCCGCAGATTGCCGCTGCGGCGCAGAATCATCCGTTGGACGAGCGGCTGGCCGGTCAGCTGATGCTCGCCCAGTACCGGTGCGGCAGGCAGGCCGATGCGCTCGACACCTTTCGCGTGATGCGCGAGCGGCTCGTCGAGGAGTTGGGCGCGGACCCGAGCTCGGCGTTGCGTCAGGTGCATCAGCAGATCCTTGACGGAGATCCCGGCTACACCGCGGCGGTTGCCGAGACCCCGGTTCGGGCGCCGGTTGCGACGCGACCCCATGCTGGAGTGCCGCGCCGCCCAACAAGTTTCGTCGGCCGCGAGGACGACGTAGCGCGGGTGGATGTCGCACTGGGGGAGGGCCCGCTTATCACGCTGACCGGCGTCGGTGGCGTCGGTAAGACCCGCCTGGCCCTTGAAGCCGCAGGAGGGGTGCAAGGGCGCTTCGGTGACGGCGCATGGCTGTGCGAACTCGCGCCGCTGGAGGAAGGGTCGGCAGTCAGCCACGCGGTCGCGGCGGCACTGCGGCTGCAGCAACAGCAGGGCCTCGATATCGACGCCACCGTGATCGAGTATCTGCGTCCACGTGAGTTACTGCTCGTGGTGGACAACTGCGAGCATGTCCTCGATGCGGCCGCCAAGCTGATGGACCAGATCGTGCGGCAGTGTCCGCACGTTGTGGTGCTGGCCACGAGCAGGGAAGCCATTGGCGTGCAGGGCGAGCGCATACTGCCCGTGCCTCCGTTGGCTGTCGAAGACGCCACGAGATTGTTCGCCGATCGGGCCAGAGCGGGCCGCCCGGACTTTGAGCTCGCGCACGAACCGGTT
Organism: uncultured Actinomycetota bacterium; assembly: GCA_963711755.1. Taxonomy (GTDB): domain Bacteria; phylum Actinomycetota; class Actinomycetes; order Mycobacteriales; family Mycobacteriaceae; genus Mycobacterium. Next base: position 93,729 of record CAVQFK010000015.1, on the reverse strand, counting down.
GGCGCCGTCGCCGAGATCTGCCGACGCCTCGACGGCTTGCCGCTGGCGATCGAACTGGCGGCGGCCCGGATGCGGGTGATGAGCAGCCTCGAGATCGCTCGACGCCTGGACAAGCTGCGACTGCTCAGCGGCGGCACCCGAGACGCGATGCCCCGACAGCAGAGCCTGGCCGCCACGATTGATTGGTCCTACCGGCTGCTCACCACGTCCGAACAACAACTGTTCATGCGGCTTTCGGTGTTCGCGGGCGGCTTCGACCTGGAAGCCGCACACGGGGTGTGCGGCGCCGAGGACGACACCGACGACGACACCCTGGAGCTGCTGACGGGGCTACTCGACAAGTCGATGGTGACGATGCGTGGTGGCACGGGCGCGTCCCGCTACGGAGTCCTGGAAACGCTGCGTGCGTACGGGCGTGATCGCCTGCGGGAGAACGGAATCTACGAACACTGCGCGGCACGGCATGCGCGGTATTACACCGAGCTCGCCCAGCGTGCCGCCACCGGCATGCACGGCCCCGACGAGCGCGCGTGGGTCGAGCGGATGCTGCCGGACTACGACAATCTGCGCGTCGCATTCGAGCATGCAATGGCGGACGCGGACGTCGACACGGCACTTGCGCTGGTCACGTCGTTGCCCGAATTCGTCCATTTGCGAATCGGTTACGAGTCATCTGGATGGGCGGAACGGCTGGTCGAACTCGTGGATCCCGACCATCCCCTGTATTCCGCCGTGGTCGGTTTCGCCGCACGGGGCGCGTGGAACCGAGGTGAGCAATCACGCGCACGATCCCTAGCCTCGCTGGCCGGCGGACGTGCTCCTGCGCGCGGAAATGGGCGGGTTGCCTATCCCGGTGATGTGCTCGCCGACGTGGCCCTCTACGAGGGCGATGCGGCCGCCGCGCTGGCCCACTATGACGGCGACGTATCTCGCGCGCGACTGGACAACGACCCGATCCGGCTGGTCTGGACCCTGTTCTACGTCGCGATCTGTCATGCCGCCCTGCGGAATCCCGAGGATGGCCTGGCCGCCGCACAGGAATCCTTGGTGGTGGCAGAGCAGACGCTCAATCCGACTGCGCAATCGATGGCGCGCTACGCGCTCGGTCTGGTGCTCAAGAAATCCGACCCGGATCAGGCGTTGACATTGTTCGACGACGCCGCCGAGCTGGCCGCGTCTGTCCAGAACTTCTGGTGGCACGGCATCGCGTTAATGGAGGCGGCGGCCACGCGTGCCGTGCATAGCGATCCAGCGAGTGGAGCGCGTGCGCTTATCGACGTGCTCGACCGTTGGGACCGGGTGGGGGACTGGAGCCAGCAATGGCTCAATCTGCGTTACATCGCGCGGTTTCTGGCCCGGATGGATGCGCAAGACGACGCAGTCGCACTGCATCATGCGCTCGTCGGCGCCGGCAGGCTTTCGCCGATCGACCCCGCGCAGCTCGCCGAACTCGGCGAGCAACGAACGGAGGTCATGAGCGCCGCCGAGGCGGTCGTTCGGGCCCGCGCCAGCCTGACCAGGTACGCGCAGGGCTGATTACCTGCGTGCGAATGCAGATAGTGGTGCACCCTTGACAGTCCGCTTGTCCGTTTACCTGTTCAGCTAGACAGGTATGGGCCGCGGGTTCTAATGTAATGGTGTGACCATTCAACCCGTTGCCATGCACATGAGCGACGGCATCGTCAACGCCCCGACCTCGGTGCTGTTCGGTGTCATCGCGCTGGCTGCCCTTGGCATCTGCGTATGGCGAGCGCGAACCGAATTGGACGAGCGCACGGTGCCGCTCGCCGGCCTGGTGGCGGCGTTTATTTTCGCCGTGCAGATGGTGAACTTCCCGATCCTGCCCGGCGTGAGCGGCCACCTACTCGGCGGTGCGCTGGCCGCGATCCTGGTCGGCCCATTCACCGGTGCGCTGTGTATCGCGATAGTCCTGATTGTTCAGTCGCTGCTGTTCGCCGACGGAGGTGTGACGGCGCTTGGCACCAACATCACGAACATGGCCGTGATCGGTGTCGCAACGGGATACGCCACCGCGGTCGTGCTCTACCGGACGCTGCGCCGACGCCGGGACGAGGTGCCGGTACCCACCCTGGGCGTCGTTGCGTTCATTGCAGCGGTCATTGGCACGGTCAGCGCCGCGATGGGATTTGTCGTCGAGTATGCGATCGGTGGCGCGTCGTCGGCGTCGCTGACCACGGTCGCCACCTACATGTTCGGAACCCACGTGCTCATCGGAATCGGCGAGGGCATCATCACAGCGCTGACGGTGATGGCGGTATCGCGTGCCCGTCCCGATCTCGTGTATCTGCTGCGGACAACTGACTCCAAGGTGGGGGTGGCCGCATGACCGCGCCGTCGCAGCGCCGGTGGACGTTCTGGGTCGGCTTCGTCATCGTCACACTGATCATCGCGGGAGCGGTGTCATATCTCGCGAGTTCAAGCCCCGATGGATTGGACTCGGCGACCCTCAAGGGTTGCGAAGTCGTCGAGGTCGACGGCGCAGAAGAACTCACTGGCGACTGCATTGCGCGGCATGCGGGTGATCACGCGATGGCCACCTCTCCGCTGGCCGATTACGCGGTCGCGGGCAAGGACGGGACCGGTGGCGTCGCCGGAATCATCGGCGTCGCTGTCACGGTCGCGGTGGCCGGCGGGCTGTTCTGGCTCATCGCGCGCTCGCGGTCGAACTCCAAACCGACCGTCGGCGGCTGACGGTGGGCGCCGGTCACGCGCATCCGCTATATCGTGACGGCCACTCACCGATCCACCGTGCGCCCGCCGAGGTCAAGATCGTCTGTCTGGTGCTCTTTGTGCTCGCGGTGGTGGCCACCCCACGAGAAATGTTCTGGCCGTTCGGAATCTATGCCCTCATCATCCTCATCGTGTGGCGTGTCGGGCAGCTGCCGCTGCGGTGGATCCTGCCGAGAATGTTGATCGAGGCGCCGTTCTTGGTGTTGGCGGTGCTGCTGCCCTTCGCGGAGGGCGGCGAGCGCGTCGAGGTGGCAGGCCTGCACCTCTCAGTCAGCGGTCTCTACGCGGCATGGGGCATTGTCATCAAGGGCACCCTCGGTGTCGCGGCTTCGCTGACGGTCGCGGCGACGACAACCGCGAGGGAGCTGCCGTTGGCGTTGAGCCGGCTCGGCGTACCCCCGATGGTGACGTCGATGCTGACGTTGATGATCCGGTACATCGATGTGCTCACCGCCGAGGTGAGCAGGATGCGGATGGCCCGGATATCACGCGGCGACTCGCCCCGCGCGCTGCATCAAGTCGGCGCGATCGCGAAAAGCGTTGGGGCACTTTTCCTGCGCTCTTACGAGCGGGGGGAGCGGGTGTATCTGGCGATGCTGTCTCGCGGATTCGACGGCAAGGTGCCGCAGCTGGCGGTCGGTGCGGGCAGTGCGGCGCCTGCGTCGGCGCGGCAATGGGTGTTGACGCTGCTGCCCGCTGCTGCCGCTGTCATGGTTTCGGTCTCTGCGTGGGTGGCGCGATGAGTGCGGCGATCCAGATCGACGGCCTGCACTACACCTATCCGGACGGCCATGTGGCCCTCGGCGGAGTCGATCTCAGCATCGCCGCGGGTGAGCGAGTGGCCATCCTCGGGCCGAACGGCGCTGGCAAGACCACGCTGATGCTGCACCTGAACGGTGTGCTGACCGCGACGACGGGCACGGTCGAGATTGCCGGGACTCCGGTGTCCCGCAAGAGCCTTCGCGAGATTCGCAGGCGCGTGGGGCTGGTGTTCCAGGACCCCGACGATCAACTGTTCATGCCGACGGTCGCCCAAGACGTCGCGTTCGGCCCGGCGAACTTCGGCGTGCGCGGCGACGAGTTGGAGGCCCGCGTGCGCGAAGCTCTCGACATCGTGTCGTTGACCGAGCACGCCGACCGCAGCCCCGCACACTTGTCGGGTGGACAGCGCCGCCGCGCGGCCCTTGCCACCGTGCTGGCATGTGAGCCGGAGATCCTGGTGTTCGATGAGCCGTCGGCCAATCTCGACCCGGTCGCGCGCCGGGAACTGGCAGAGACGCTGTTGAAGCTCGACGCCACCATGCTCATCGTTACCCATGATCTGCCGTACGCCGCGCAGCTGTGCGACCGCGCAGTAATCATGGACAACGGCGTCGTGGTGGCCGACGATGCGATCGGCGCCGTGCTGTCCGACGCGAAACTGCTCGCGGCGCACCGGCTCGAGCTGCCATGGGGTTTCGTCGTCCCGACCCCATAGCCGGAAACTAGGCCGATCGTGCGGTGTCGTACGCGACACGCCGTGGGTGCGTACAAAACGGCACAATCGTGGGCGCTCAGTGCACGCGTGGGTGCTCAGTGCCTGCGGGACGGCGGCCACGGCGGCTCGCCGCACAACGCCAACAACGCGTTCTCGATCACCTCGGGCAGCGCGGGGTGGATCCAGTACTGGCCGCGGGCCATGTCCTGGGCGGGCAGGCCAAAGCTCATCGCCTGGATAACCGGCTGGATCAGCGATGACGCCTGGTGGCCCATGATGTGCGCGCCAAGGATCAGGCCACTGTCGTCGTCGACGATGATCTTGGCGATACCACTGGTGTCCTCCATGGCCCAGCCATAGGCGACGTCGGCGAAATCCTGGACCTTGGTCTTGATGTTGAATCCCTTTGCCCTGGCCTGGTTCTCGGTAAGTCCGACGCTGGCGATCTGCGGGTCGGTGAACACCGCTGACGGCACATACCTGTGGTCCGACGGCATCAGCGAATCGGTGTCGTCCCAATCCTGCAACAGGTTGTGCCGCACTCGGCGTGCTTCGTGGTTGGCCACATGCTTGAGCTGATAGTCCGACGACACGTCACCGAGCGCGAAAACGCCACGCGCAGTGGTGCGTTGATACTCATCGACGACGACTTGGCCCCCGGAGGTGACCTTGACGCCTGCCTGCTCGGCGTCGAGCAGGTCGCCGTTGGGTGTGCGGCCGGTCGCCACCAGCAGCACATCACCGCGCACCTTGGACCCGTCGTGGCACCGGATCTCGACACCGTCGCCGACCTGACGCGCGTCGGCCAACTCGTGGTGGCTGCGGATTTCCCACTTCTTGGCGGCGATATCGGTGAAACGCATGGTGATTTCGTCGTCGTGGCCGCGCAGCAGGGTGCTGCCCCGGATCATCATCGTCACGTGGCTGCCCAGCGACGAAAAGACGTGGGCGAACTCGCACGCCACGAACCCGCCGCCGATGATGATCAAGTGTTCCGGCACATCGGAGATGCGCATGACGGTGTCGCTGGTGTGGTAGGGCACACCGCATTCGGTGACCGCGTCCGGAGCAACTGCACGTGAGCCTGCCGCGATGACCACCTGATCGGCGGTGAACTCGTCGCCGTCGTCGGTGCGGAACGCGTAGCGGCCGTCGGGTTTGGTGGGTCGGAACCGGGTGTGGCTGGCGAACACCTCCACGTTCGGCGACGACCGTCGGTAGTTCTCGCCGCCAGCGGCAATGGGATCGATCCGGCCGAAGACACGTGAGACGATGTCAGCCCACCGAATCCCGTCGATGCGCGCGTCAACACCGAATCGTGCTGCGTCGGTCACCGTTTGGGCAACCTCTGCGGAATAGACGAACATCTTCGTCGGGATGCAGCCGACATTGAGGCAGGTGCCGCCGAACACGCCCTGCTCGCAGATGGCCACCTTTTTGTCGGCGTAACGTTCGTCGAGTATCGAGTTGCCGGAGCCGGTCCCGATGATCGCGATGTCGAAGTGGGCCATGGTTGTCACCCTCGTTCGGATTGTGGTGCGGTATCTGATTTTTCGGTGAGGTACCAATCCAGCCAGCGGTCCAGTTCGCGGTAGGCCAGCTTGCGCGACTCGGCGACGGACAGAAACACATCGTGTTTGGCGTCGGTGATCGGAATGATGGTGGAGCGGTTGCCGATGCATCCGGCCCAACGGGCGATTTGGTTGACGTCAAGCACAGCGTCGCCGCGCTGGATGACGTCCGGGTCCAGCACCTCCCGCACACTGCGGTCCGACCGCAGGATGAGGTTCGGCACACCGACGTCGAGGCCCTTGTGCAGTTTGGCGTGCCCTCGCCGAATGGCGTGTATCCAGCCGAACGTGACTGGAAAGCCGCCGATCGGCTTCCATTTCAGGTCGTAGTCGAAGTCGCCCGCGTAGTCGCGATGCAGTGTGGTGCCGTAGCCGCCTTCGGTCGGCGGCCGCACCACCGTCCGCGCCCGGAACCGCGACAGCGCACGCAGCGCCGCGCCCGTTGGCGGGGTGCGCAAAATCGCGGGGCCCTGCAAATCCAGCCACGGACTGTTGAGCACCAGGCCCGCCACGTGTTTGCGCTGCGTCGCGTCACGGCTGTGCAGCCGGTCCAGCCACAGCGACACGATCAGGCCGCCCGCCGAGTGCCCGTACACAAGCACCTTCGCGGCAGACACCTCGTTGATGACATCGAGGGCACGCTCGAGCTCGGTGTCGTAGCGAGCCAGATCGGTGGTGAAATGCGGCGTTTGGCCGTCTCGCCACGAACGGCCGCATTTGTCCAGGTCAAGGGCGTAGAACGCGAAGCCGAGGGCGGCAAAGTGGTCGGCCAGCTCGGTGTGGAAGAAGTAGTCGGTGAACCCGTGCACGAGCAGCACCGCATGAGTTGCGGACGGGTCGGGCTCGCCGTGGCGCACCAACGTGGCGAACAGGTCGCCCTCACCGTCGGGATCGGGGCCGAGGGGGAACGTCTGCTGCCAGTAACCAGGCAGCACGTCGGGCTCCCATCCAGGCACGACAGCCACCTTAATCGGCTCGCATCGACGCGTTGGCGGCGACGGGGCGGCAATGACCGCCACGGCGGTACCTGCAATGATCGACACGATGCAGCGCAGCTATTTGATGCCATCCCGTCAGCACATGAGAGTGGCCGCCGAATGATGGTCGCACTACGCCGCAGCTGGGCCAAGGACCTCGATGCCGCGACGCTCTACGAGTTGCTCAAGCTGCGCGTCGAGGTGTTCGTCGTCGAGCAGGCCACCCCGTACCCAGAGCTGGACGGCCGAGATCTGCTCGCAGAGACCCGACACTTCTGGCTCGAAGGGCCCGACGGCGAAGTCATCTCCACGCTGCGGTTGATGGAGGAACACCCCGGCGGTCAGAAGGCTTTCCGCATCGGCAGGTTGTGCACCAAGCGCACCTCGCGCGGACACGGCCACACCACCCGACTTCTGCAGGCGGCGCTGGCCGAGGTCGGCGACTACCCGTGCCGGATCAACGCACAGACGTATCTCGAGGAGATGTACCGCCACCACGGATTCGTCCGCGACGGCGACGAATTCCTCGACGACGGAATCCCGCACGTGCCGATGGTGAAGTCATGACGTCGGAAACCAGGGCACCCGCGTATCCGTTCAGCGCGATTGTCGGACACGAACGCCTCCGGCTCGCACTGCTGCTGTGCGCGGTCAGGCCCGAGATCGGTGGCGTGCTGATCCGCGGCGAAAAAGGCACCGCGAAGTCGACCGCAGTGCGCGGGCTGGCCAAGGTGCTGCACGCCGTCGATGGTGCGGCGCTGGTCGAGCTGCCGATCGGTGCTACCGAAGACCGCGTCGTCGGATCGCTGGACCTGCAAAAGGTCCTACGCGACGGCGAACACGCGTTCTCGCCGGGCCTTTTGGCGCGTGCCCACGGCGGTGTGCTCTACGTCGACGAAGTCAACCTTCTGCACGACCACCTCGTCGATGTGTTGCTCGACGCAGCGGCAATGGGCAGGGTGCACGTCGAGCGCGACGGCGTATCGCACAGCCACGAGGCCCGCTTCGTGCTGATCGGCACCATGAATCCCGAAGAGGGCGAACTACGTCCGCAGCTGCTGGACCGGTTCGGGTTGACGGTCGACGTGCGCGCGTCACGCGATGTCGACGTCCGGGCCGATGTCATCAGGCAGCGGATGGCGTTCGAGGCCGACCCGGCCGGGTTCGCCGAGCAGCACGCGGCCGCGGATGCCGAGCTGGCGCGGCGCGTCGCGTCGGCGCGGGCCTCGATCGGCTCAGTGATTCTGCCGGACAACGAATTACGGCGCATCGCGGCGTTGTGCGCGGCGTTCGATGTCGACGGCATGCGTGCCGACCTGGTGGTGGCCAGGACCGCGGTCGCGCATGCCGGGTGGCGTGGTGCGGACACCGTCGCCGAAGACGACATCCGGGTGGCCGCCGAGCTCGCGCTGCCGCACCGGCGCCGTCGTGATCCGTTCGACGATCCTGGCCTGGATCCCGAACGGCTCGACGAGGCGATGAACGAGGCACGGGACTCCGCGGAACAATCCGAACCCGAACCTGATCCCGAACCTGATCCCGAACCGCCCGGCGGCGGTGAGTCGGCGTCCGATGGTCGGGCTGAATCTCAGGTACCACAACGTAATTCGAGCCCAGCCAGTCGGCCGAACGCGGCTCCGTCTGCGGTGTTCCGCACCAAGGCTCTCGTGGTGCCCGGCGTCGGCGAGGGCGCGCCAGGGCGACGGTCCCGAGCGCGCAACCGCACCGGCACCGTCATTTCGTCGACGACCCAGCCCGGCGAGGGGCATGGTGTGCACATCTTCGGCACACTGCTCGCGGCGGCCGGGCGACAGCGCATGCCGGGACGGCCGCGACCCGCGCCCGACGACGTATGCCGCGCCGTTCGCGAAGGCCGCGAAGGCAACCTGGTGATCTTCGTCGTGGACGCGTCGGGGTCGATGGCGGCCCGCGACCGGATGGCCGCGGTCGGCGGGGCCACGCTGTCACTGCTGCGCGACGCGTATCAGCGACGCGACAAGGTCGCGGTGATCACGTTCCGTCAGCAGGACGCGCAACTGCTGCTGCCACCGACATCGTCGGTGCATATCGCAAGCCGACGACTGGCCCGGTTCGACACCGGCGGGAAAACACCACTGGCGCAGGGTCTTCTGGCGGCCCGCGATGTCGTCGTGCGCGAGAAGGCACGAGACCGGGCCAGGCGCAGCCTGGTGGTGGTGCTCACCGACGGACGTGCCACCGGTGGGCCGGACCCGCTTGGCCGCACGCGGACCGCCGCGGCCCGGCTGATCGCCGAGGGTGCTGCCGCCGTGGTGATCGACTGCGAGACCTCGCATGTGCGGCTGGGACTGGCAGAGCAGTTGGCTCACGATCTCGGAGCGCCGTCGGTGCGGTTGGCACAGCTTCGGGCCGACGCGCTGACAGCCGTCGTCAAAACGCAAGCGGCGTAAGGGGAGTGCCATGCCGCAGGGCCAGCCACTGACCGTCCCCGACGACGGCCTCACCACCCGTGCCCGCCGCACGGCTCCGCTCCTTGCCGTGCACACCGGCGCGGGAAAGGGGAAGTCGACCGCCGCGTTCGGCATGGCGTTGCGCGCGTGGAATCAGGGTTTCGGCATCGCGGTCTTTCAGTTCGTCAAGAGCGCCAAGTGGAAAGTGGGTGAGGAGGCCGCATTCCGCGAACTCGGCGCCCTGCACGACGAACGCGGAGTCGGCGGTGCCGTCGAGTGGCACAAGATGGGTGCGGGCTGGTCGTGGTCGCGCAAGCACGGCACCGACGTCGACCACGCCACCGCCGCTGCCGACGGCTGGGCCGAGGTCAAGCGCCGGCTGGCAGAGCAGCGCCACGACTTCTATGTGCTCGACGAGTTCACCTATCCGCTGAAGTGGGGCTGGGTTGATATTGAAGATGTAGTCGATGTTCTCCTTTCGCGGCCGGGAACCCAACACGTCGTGATCACCGGCCGCGACGCCCCGCAGGCGCTGGTGGACGTCGCCGACCTGGTGACCGAGATGGCGAAGGTCAAGCATCCGATGGACGCCGGCCGCAAGGGCCAAAAGGGCATCGAGTGGTGAGTACACCAGCCGTCGTCATCGCCGCGCCCGCGTCCGGCAGCGGGAAGACCACTGTGGCAACGGGTTTGATGGGCGCGCTCCGGCGGGCGGGCCACACCGTTGCACCGTTCAAGGTCGGCCCCGACTTCATCGATCCCGGCTATCACGCGTTGGCGGCGCAGCGGCCGGGTCGCAACCTCGACCCGGTGCTGGTTTCCGAACAGCTCATCGGCCCGCTGTACCGGCACGGCAGCGATGATGCCGACGTCGCGGTCGTCGAGGGTGTGATGGGGCTCTTCGACGGGCGGATCGAGAACCACGCGACCGGCACCGCGCAGGGGTCGACCGCCCACGTAGCTGCTCTTCTGGGTGCGCCCGTCGTCCTCGTCGTCGATGCTCGAGGCCAGAGCCACAGCATCGCCGCACTACTGCACGGATTTTCGACATTCGACCAATCCGTCCGCATCGCCGGGGTGATCCTCAACCGGGTGGGTTCGCCGCGCCACGAAGAGGTGCTGCGCCAGGCATGCGAGCATGCCGGGGTGCCGGTATTCGGCGCCATCCCTCGCGACGACGAATTGTCCGTTCCGTCACGTCATCTCGGCCTGGTCACCGCCGTCGAGCACGGGCGGCAGGCGCACGCCGCAGTCGAGGCGATGACGGCGCTGGTCGCCCACCATGTCGACCTCGCCGGGATCACCGCCCTGACCGCGAGCCGGGTCACGTCGCCACCATGGGATCCCGCCGCGGCCGCGCCCGCCGCAAGCGACGTCATCGTCGCGTTGGCTGCGGGTAAGGCGTTCAGCTTCGGCTACACCGAACACGGCGAACTGCTGCGGGCCGCGGGCGCCCGGGTCGTGGAGTTCGACCCGCTGACCGACCCGCTGCCACCGCGGACCGCCGCCCTTGTGCTGCCAGGAGGATTCCCCGAACAGTTCAGCACCGAGCTGTCCGGCAATGATGTTGTGCGCCAGCAGATCAACGACCTGGCCGCCGCTGGCGCGCCCATCCACGCCGAATGCGCAGGACTGACCTACCTCGTCGACGAACTCGACGGGTATCCCATGTGTGGCGTGCTCGCCGGCTCCGCGCGCTTCACCGACACACTGACGCTGGGATACCGCGACGCGGTCGCGGTGACCGACTCGCCGCTGCACGCCGTCGGTGATCGCGTTGCGGGGCACGAATTTCACCGCACCGCCGTCACATTCGCCGAAAGCTATCAGCCGGCCTGGGCGTACCGTGGCCACCAGGAGGCGACTGTCGTCGACGGCGCCGTCCGCGGTGGCGTACACGCCGGCTACCTCCATACCCACCCCGCCGCCCATCCGCAATCGGCAACCCGCTTCGTGGCTGCCGCCGCAACCTCTAAGCTCGCCGGGTGACCGATAACGCCTACCTCGTCGGCCTGCGTCTCGCCGGCAAGAAGGTCGTCGTCGTCGGTGGGGGCACCGTCGCGCAGCGCAGGCTGCCGCTACTGGTCGCCAACGGCGCCGACGTGCACGTGATCACCAGGACCGCCACACCGGCCGTCGAAGCGATGCCGGGAATCACGTTGGTACTCAGAGAGTTCCGCGACGGTGACCTCGACGGCGCGTGGTACGCGATCGCGGCCACCGATGACCCGGACGTCAATACGGCCGTTGTCGCGGAGGCCGAGCGCAGGCACCTCTTCTGCGTGCGCGCCGATATCGCCCGCGAGGGCAGCGCCGTCACCCCCGCGTCGTTCGAATACGAGGGCCTTGCCGTCGGCGTGCTGGCCGGTGGTGACCATCGCCGCTCGGCGGCGATCCGCTCGGCGATTCACGAGGCACTGCAGCAGGGGCGCATCGCCGAAGACAGTTCTGTCACCCCTGGCGTTCTGCAGGGCGGGGTGGCGCTGGTGGGCGGCGGGCCAGGGGACCCCGAGCTGATCACCGTGCGCGGCAGGCGGCTGCTTGCGCACGCCGACGTCGTAGTTGCGGACCGGCTGGCACCACCGGAGCTGCTCGCCGAGTTGCCGCCGCAGGTGGAGGTCATCGACGCGGCGAAGATCCCGTACGGCCGGGCCATGGCGCAGGACGCCATCAACGAGGTCCTCATCGACCGGGCCAGGGCGGGCAAGTTCGTGGTGCGGCTCAAGGGCGGCGACCCGTTCGTGTTCGCGCGCGGCTACGAAGAGGTGCTCGCGTGCGCGGACGCTGGGATTCCCGTGACAGTTGTGCCGGGTGTGACCAGTGCCATAGCGGTTCCCGCGCTGGCCGGTGTTCCGGTCACCCATCGGGCCGTGACGCATGAGTTTGTGGTGGTCAGCGGCCATGTTGCGCCCGACCACCCCGAATCGTTAGTGAATTGGGATGCGCTGGCCGCGATGTCCGGCACGATCGTTTTGCTGATGGCCGTCGAGCGCATCGAACTGTTCACCAAGGCGCTTCTGGATGGCGGTCGACCTGCGGATACGCCGGTTCTCGTCGTCCAGCACGGCACTACGGCCTCAGAGCACACGTTGCGGGCGACCCTCGCCGACGCACCAGAGCGCATCCGCTCGGAGGGCATTAGGCCTCCGGCGATCATCGTGATCGGGGCCGTAGCGGCCTTCGGCGGTTAAAGCATTCTTAAGATTACTGTAAGGTAACCCGCTATGACGGCTCTCAATGATGCAGAGCGCGCCGCTATCCGCCGTGACGCCAAGGGTGGGGCAAACCGGGAGCTTCAGATGCACGTGGACGCCACTGCTCAGGAGCGAACTGGCAGGTCCCCGGCTTGGCTGCCATCGCGGCGGTTCATCGCCGCGGTCGTTGCAATTGGCGGCATGCAGCTGCTCGCCACCATGGACAGCACCGTTGCCATCGTCGCGCTTCCTAAGATTCAGGACGAACTCAGCCTGTCGGACGCGGGCCGGAGCTGGGTCATCACGGCCTACGTTCTGACCTTCGGCGGGCTGATGCTGCTGGGCGGCCGGCTCGGCGACGTCATCGGCCGCAAGCGCACCTTCATCGTCGGTGTCTCCCTGTTCACCATCGCCTCCATCCTGTGCGGTCTTGCCTGGAACGAGTCGACACTGGTCACCGCCCGGCTGCTGCAGGGCGTCGGCGCGGCGATCGCGTCACCGACCGCTCTGGCGCTGATCGCGACGACGTTCCCGAAGGGGCCTGCGCGCAACGCGGCCACGGCGATCTTCGCCGCGATGACCGGCATCGGGTCTGTCATGGGCTTGATCGTCGGCGGCGCCCTGACCGAGGTGTCCTGGAGGTGGGCGTTCCTGATCAACGTCCCGATCGGGCTGCTGATGATTCACCTGGCCCGCAGGACGCTGCGCGAAACGCATCGCGAGCCGATGAAACTGGACGCGACGGGCGCCATCCTTGCCACGCTGGGCTGCACCGCCGCGGTGTTCGGGTTCTCGATGGGCCCTGAGCAGGGCTGGCTGTCGCCCCTCACGCTGGGATCGGGCCTGGCCGCGATGGTGTTCCTTGCCGCATTCTTCTTTGTGGAGCGCACGGCGGAAAACCCCGTCATGCCGCTCGACTTGTTCAAGGACCGCAACCGGGTAGCCACGTTCGCGGCGGTGTTCCTCGCCGGTGGCGTGATGTTCACGCTCACCGTGCTCATCGGGTTGTACGTGCAGGACATCATGGGCTACAGCGCATTACGCGCGGGGATCGGCTTCATCCCGTTCGTCATCGCGCTCGGCATCGGTCTCGGGTTGTCGTCGGCACTTGTGTCGCGATTCCCGCCGCGGGTGCTGGTCATCGCGGGCGGCGTGTTGGTGCTCGCGGCGATGATCTACGGCTCCACGCTCCACGGCGACATCCCGTACTTCCCGAATCTTGTGCTTCCCATCACCATCGGCGGCTTCGGTATCGGCATGATCGTCGTGCCGCTGACCGTGTCCGCCATCGCCGGTGTGGGATTCGACCAGATCGGACCGGTGTCGGCGATCGCGCTGATGCTGCAGAACCTCGGCGGGCCCGTGGTGCTGGCCATCATTCAGGCCGTCATCACGTCGCGGACGCTGTATCTGGGCGGCACGACCGGGCCGGTGAAGTACATGGACAGCACCCAGTTGCATGCGCTCGACCAGGGCTACACCTACGGCCTGCTGTGGGTGGCCGCTGTCGCGGTGATCGTCGGCGCTGTCGCGCTGTTCATCGGCTACACCGCCGAACAGGTCGGCCACGCGCAGGAAGTCAAGGACGCGATCGATTCCGGAGAGCTTTAGCTCGACATTCAGCAGTAGAGAGCTTTAGCTCGAATCCTCGCCAGCCCATTCGCGCCGGGTGTGCTCGAGGTGCGCGTGGGTGAGCTGACTCACGCGCTCTGTGTCACCCGCGTCGATCGCGGCGAGCAGCTGACGGTGCTCGACCGCGGACGCGCCGAGCATGTCCTGCTGTGCCAGCATCTTCAGGCCATATAGGCGGGTTTGATCGCGCAGATTCGCCACGATCGAGACCAGGCGCCGGTTGCCTTGCAGCGCAAGGAGTTCGAGGTGGAACGCCCGGTCGGTCTCCAGGAATCGGATGACGTCGCGATCGGCCGCCGCCCGTTCTATTTCCTCGGCCAGCCCGGTCAACCGCTCACGTTCGGCGGCGATTCCGCGCTCCGCGAGCTGGACCATCGCCGGCACCTCCAGCAGCAGCCGTAGCTGGTAGACCTCGTCGAGATCGGTATCGGAGAGCGGAACCACTCGGAAGCCCCGGTTGGGCACCGCCTCCAACAACCCCTCGTGCACCAGGGTGAGCATCGCCTCGCGGACCGGGCTGTTGGAGACGCCGAGCCGCTCGGCAAGGGCGGCGGCGGAGTAGATGTCGCCGGGCTTGATCTCGCCGGCGACCAGGGCCTGGCGCACGACGTCCAGTGCCTGCTCACGCAGGCTTACCCGCCGCAGTCCAGTGCCCATGCGCACCTCCGATTTTCGACGAACCCTTGACAGGGTAGCCCCGGGGTACCAACGTAACCGGTTAGAGGTAATCGGTTACCGGTTACTACGGAAGGAATGGCCATCGAACACCGGCACGGGTATTGCACGTTGTGCCGTTCACGCTGCGGCGCGCTCTACGCGGTGGAGGGTGACCGGCTGCTATCGGCGGCTCCCGATCCGTCCCATCCGACGGGAGCCGCATTGTGCCCGAAGGGTCGGGCGGCTCCCGAAATCGTGCACAGCCCGCGTCGGCTCACCCACCCGCTGCGCCGCACCACTGAAAAGACCGCCGACGACCCGGGCTGGGTGCAGATCGGGTGGGACGAGGCACTTGCCGAAATCGCCGGCCGGTTTGACGCGATTCGCCGCGAGAGCGGGCCGGAGGCGGTCGCATTCTCCGTGACTTCTCCGAGTGGCACTCCGATCTCCGACGGAATCGACTGGGTCGAGCGATTCATCCGGACCTTCGGCAGCCCGAACATCGCCTACGCGACCGAAATCTGCAATTGGCACAAGGATCACGCGCACGCGTTCACATTCGGCCGGGGCATCCCCACCGCTGACTACGCGAACAGTGATCTCTGTCTGCTGTGGGGGCACAACCCGGCCCGCGTGTGGCTGGCGCAGTCCACCGCGATCGCGAACGCGCGTGCCCGCGGCGCGACGGTCGCGGTGGTCGATCCACGATCGGCGGGCAGCGGTGCGCAGGCCGACCTCTGGGTACGGGTGCGCCCCGCCTCCGACGGGGCCCTTGCGCTCGGCGTGGCGAATCGGCTCATCCAAACCGGCCGCTTCGACGACGAGTTCATCCGGCGGTGGAGCAACGGCCCGCTGCTGGTGCGCGAAGACACCGGCCGATTCCTGCGCGGCGCGGACCTGCCCGGCGCGCTGCCACCACTGGCGTACGTGGGATACGACGGTCGTGGGCTGGTGCCGCACGACACCGGCGAGGCGGCACCGGATGGACTGACGCTGCGCGGCACGGTGGTCGTGTCCACCCGCGACGGCGACGTGCGCTGCACACCGGCGTTTCAGCGTTATGAGCGGCTGTGCGCCCATTGGCCGCTTGATCGGACCGCGGCAGTCACCTGGGCGCAGGAGGCCGACATCGCAGCGCTCGCCGACGCGCTGGCCGGCGCGCAGCGCGTGGCCTATCACAGCTGGTCGGGTGTGGGCCAGCACACCAACGCCACCCAGACCGAACGGGCCATCGCCTGTCTGTACGCGCTGACCGGCTGCTTCGACACGCCGGGCGGCAACGTGATTCACCCCGTCGCCCCGGTGAACGCGGTCACCGGCTTCGACCAGCTCGGCGCCGGGCAGCGGGCCAAGGCGCTCGGCGTCGATCAGCGTCCCCTCGGCCCGCCATCGCAGGGCTGGGTTACCGCCCGCGACATGTACACCGCGATCCTCGACGGCGCACCATACCGGGTGCGCGCCCTGATGGGATTCGGCTCGAACCTGCTTGTCTCTCAAGCGGATCCGCGTCGTGGTCGCGATGCGCTTCGGCGTCTGGAGTTCCACGTCCACGCCAACCTGTTCATGAACCCGACCGCAGAATTGGCCGACATCGTCCTCCCGGTGAACAGCCCGTGGGAGCGGGAAGCGCTCAAAACGGGCTTCGAGATCAGCCACGAGGCCCAGGAGCGGATCCAGCTGCGCACCCGGATGGTGCCGCCGGTCGGGCAGAGCCGGTCCGACACCGACATCGTCTTCGCGTTGGCCACCCGGCTCGGGCTGGGGGAGAAATTCTTCGGCGGCGACGTCGAGGCTGGATGGCAGCACGTGCTGGACCCCCTCGGCATCACCGTCGCACAGCTGAGGGAGCGGCCGGAGGGGATCTCGGTGCCGCTGACGCGAAGGCACCGAAAGTACGCCGACCCGTTGCCCTCCGGTGAGGTCACCGGTTTCGGCACCGAGACCCGGCGGGTGGAGTTGTACTCCGAGCGACTGGCCCGCTACGGCTACGACCCGCTGCCCGGTTACGTCGAGCCCGCCGACTCCCCGGTGGGCGACGGTGCCGACCCACGGTTTCCGCTGGTGCTCACCTCGACCAAGAACAGCCGGTTCTGCCACACCCAGCACCGCGGCATCGCGTCGTTGCGCGCCCGCGCGGCGGAACCCACCGTGGACCTCAGCCCCGAACTCGCCGCGGAACGGGACATCGCCGACAACGACTGGGTGGAGTTGGCGACCCGGCACGGTCGGATTCGGATGCGCGCCAAGCTCGATCCGGCACTGCACCCCAAAGTGGTGGTCGCCGAGTACGGATGGTGGGAGGCCGCCCCCGATGTGGGGCTGCCCGGATATGACCCCTTCTCCGCCGTCGGCAGCAACTTCAACCTGCTCATCCCTGCCGATCACGCCGACCCGGTCAGTGGTTCGGTGCCGCACCGCTCACTGGTCTGTGACATCGCCAAGGTTCCCGACGCCCGACCGTCCTGGCCGGGACGACGGCCGTTCACCGTCGACCGTGTGGTGACCGAGTCACCCGACACGGTTTCGATTCACCTACGGCCGTCGCACCCGCCCGCGCCGCCGGATTTCCGCCCTGGTCAACATGTTTCGCTGCATCTCGACGGAATCGATGCCGGACTGGTGAGCAGGTCGTATTCGCTGTCGGGGACGGCGACTCACGCCGAAAGGCGCGGCTACCGGATCACCGTCAAACGCGTCGAGGGCGACGCCGCCATGTCTAGGCATCTGACCCAGACCCTGCGGGCGGGCGACACCGTGCATCTGAGCGCCCCGCAAGGCCGGTTCGCCCTGCCCATCCGCCCGGACCTGCCGGTGGTGATGATCGCCGGCGGCATCGGCATCACTCCGTTCCTGAGTTACCTCGATACGTTGGCGACGCGGCACGCCGCGGAGCGGATCGAGCTGTACTACGTCAGTCGCGACGGCGCACATCACGTGTTCAAACAGCGTTTGGCCGAGCTCGCCACGATGCTGCCCGGGTTGGTGGTGCACACCCACTACAGCCGACCGCGAGCATCTGACCGGCCCGGCCTGGACTACGACACCGCGGGCCGGATCACCGCGGACGACGTGTCCGCCGCGCTGATCGCCGGCCGGGCGCGCTTCTATCTCTGCGGACCGGACGAGATGATCCGTGCGCTCCGGACCGGCCTGATCGCAAGGGGCGTGCCCGAATTCGACATCTTCGAAGAGCGGTTCACCTCGCCGCTGCCGACCTGGAACCCGCACCCCGACCTCAGCCACGCGGTTCGCTTCACCCGCAGCGCACAGGAATTGACGTGGACACCGGCCGACGGCAGTCTGCTCACCCTCGCCGAATCGCACGGCATCACGATTCTCAGCGGGTGCCGCACCGGTCAGTGCGAGAGCTGCGAGGTGGCGATTCAATCCGGCGCTGTCGGGTACTTGACTCCCGAAGCCGACCCTGGCGACGACCGCCGGTGCCTGACGTGTCAGGCGGTGCCCATATCCGACCTTGCCATCGACGCCTGACTACTCGAAGCGGAGTGCTCAACGTGCTGACCATCGATGCGGCGGAGATCGCCAAGCGGTTGCCCTTCGACCGTTTGGTGTCCGCGCTGCGCGACGCGTTCGTCGCCGGTGCCGAGGTACCGACTCGTCACCACCACGACATCGACGCAGCCGGAACGCTGTTGCTGATGCCGTGTTGGATCACTGGCGGCTACCTCGGAGTGAAGGTGGCATGCGTCTTCCCTGGCAACCGCGACCGCGGCCTGCCGTCCGTGCAGTCGACCTACCTGCTTTGCGACGCCACCACCGGTGAACAGCTGGCGATGCTGGATGGCGCCGAGCTGACTCGGCGGCGCACCATCGCCACCGCCGCGCTGGCCGCGGACTATCTGGCACGACCGGACGCGCGCACTCTGCTGGTCGTCGGCAGCGGGGCGGTGGCCTCGCTGGCCGCCCATGCTTACCGGGCGATTCGGCCGATCACCCGGATTCTGGTGTGGAACGTCCGCCCCGCCGGCGCCGAGAAACTTGCGGCGGCGCTGTGCAATGACGGATTCGATGCCAGCGCGGTGACGGACCTGTCGACCGCGGTCGCGCAAGCGGACATCGTCAGCTGCGCCACCCTTGCCGCTACGCCGATATTGCGGGGGGAGTGGCTGCGCCCCGGCGTCCATGTGGATCTCATCGGGAGCTTCCGGCCGCAAATGCGCGAGGCCGATGACGCGGCGATCTCCGCAGGGCCGATCTGCATCGACACCGACGACGCACTGGCCGAATCCGGCGACCTGCGTCAGCCGTTGGACGATGGCACGCTGACCCTCGCCGACATCCGCTCCACCCTGGCCGAGCTGTGCCGGGGGCAGCACGCCGGCCGAAGCGGCGCCGAGGAGATCACTGTTTTCAAGTCGGTCGGCACGGCGCTGACCGATCTGGCGGCCGCGGCCGTCGTCTATGAATCGCTGAATCCGTAACTCGCACAACGAGAGGTGAGCTCCAATGTCTCAGGCAACTCAGGAACGGGACACGGTCCTACAGCGCGTCGCCGGCGGGCTGAGCCGATGGAGCGTGCGGTGGGTTCCCGACGCGTGGGTGGTCGTCGTTCTCCTGACGTTCGTGGTGTTCATCCTGGCGTTCTTCCTTGGCCCCGGCGAGATCGGCGTTGGCAAGGCGGGCGACCTGGTCGCCGGGTGGGGCGACGGATTCTGGGAACTGCTCGAGTTCGGCATGCAGATGGCGATGATCATGCTCACCGGCTTTGTGGTGGCAACCTCACCGCCGTTCCGGCGGTTGCTGACCTGGGTTGCCGACCGTCCGAAAGGGCCCAAGAGCGCCGTCGCGGTGATGGCCGCCACCAGCATGATCTTGGTGCTGATCAACTGGGGCCTCGGTTTGATCGCTTCCGCGGTGCTCGTGCGCTATATGGCCGCCCGTCAGCCGAAGGTCGACTACCGCCTGCTGGTGGCGGCCGCGTATCTCGGGATGGCAGGCACCTGGCACGCGGGTTTGTCTGCGTCGGCGCCGCTGCTTGTTGCCACCCCTGGGAACTTCGCCGAGGAGCATTTCGGTCGGCTGATCCCGGTCAGCGAGACGATCTTCTCCCCGTTCAATGTGATCCTGACCCTCGTCGTGATCGTGCTGTGGGTCGTCATGACGCCGCTGCTGCATCCTCGACCGGACAAGACGGTGCCGCCACCCGCCGACATCGCCGAGGAAGTAGACGAGGAAACCGTCCGCGCGGAGGGCCCAGGCGCCGCCACGGCACCGGAACGGCCGACTCCGGCCATGCGGATCGAGAACTCACGCTGGGTCAACATGGTGATCGGCGGTATTGGGCTGGTCTATCTCGTCGTCTACTTCGCCGGGCTGGAGAAGGGTGTGCTCTCCGGCATCACGCTCAACACCGTGAATTTCATCTTCCTGTTCATCGGCATATTGCTGCACGGCACCCCGGCCTCATTGTTGAAGCAGGCCGAGCGCGGCGGGTCCTTCGCATGGGGAATCATCATTCAATTCCCGTTCTACGCTGGGATTTTGGGCATCATCACGGCCACCGGTTTCAGCGAACGCATCGCCGGCTGGTTCACCGCCATCTCGAATGAGAACACCTTCCCGCTGGTGACCTACTGGTATTCGGGGTTGGTCAACGTGTTCGTGCCGTCCGGCGGGTCCAAGTTCGCGATCGAAGCCCCCTACATCGCGCAGGCCGCGGCGGACCTCGGCGTCTCGCCGGAACTCACGGTGCTCGCGTATGCCTGGGGCGATATGGCCACCGACGCGATTCAACCGTTCTGGGCGTTGCCGCTGCTCGCGATCGCGCGCCTGGGCTTCCGAGACGTGATGGGATTCCTGCTCACCCTGTTCGTCGCCTACGCGGTAGTGGTTTCCGGCGCGTTCCTGCTCGCGCCGTTGTTCTTCTGACGCTGCGCGGCTTTACGGCTCGATGCGACGCGCTCTCGGTAGGCTGGCGTTCCATGTCAAGCGTCGGTGGTTCCTCGGGCTCGACCGAGCGCACCACCGCGCCGCTGACCTCATCGGTGCTCGGCACCGCGATCATCGCGATCACCGGCATGCAGCTGATGTCGACGCTCGACGGCACCATCGTCATCGTCGCGTTGCCGCGGATGCAGGCCGATCTGAATCTCACCGACGTGTCCAAGAGCTGGGTCATCACCGCCTACGTGCTGGCATTCGGCGGGCTCCTGCTGCTCGGCGGCCGCGTCGGCGATGCGATCGGCCACAAACGCGCTTTTCTGTCCGGCGTCGGGGTGTTCACCATCGCGTCGCTGGTGTGCGGCCTGGCGACCGACGGTGTCACGCTGATCGTGGCCAGGGCGGTGCAAGGCACCGGTGCCGCGGTGGCCGCGCCGACCGGCCTGGCTCTCATCGCGACGACCTACGCCGTCGGACACGCCCGCAACCGGGCGATGGCGATCTCGGCAGCCATGCAGGGCATCGGCTCGGTGCTCGGCCTTGTCCTCGGCGGCGCGCTCACGGTGATCTCGTGGCGGCTGGCGTTTCTCATCAACGTGCCGATCGGCATCGTCATCATCGCGATCGCGGTCTATCGCATCGGAGAAACCCACCACGAACGGCTCAAGCTCGACATCACCGGCGCGCTGCTGGCCACCCTCGGTTGCACCTCGGCAGTGCTGGTGTTCACGCAGGGCCCGCCGCGCGGCTGGGTCGACCCATGGGTGATCGGCGCCGGTGTCGCGGCGGCGGGGTTCTTCATCTCGTTCCTTCTCGTCGAGCGCACCGCCCAGAATCCGCTGGTGCCGTTCTCGGTATTCGACAACCGCAACCGGGTTATGACGTTCGTCTCGCTGTTCCTCGCGGGCGGGGTGATGCTGACGCTGACCGTGATGATCGCGCTGCTCGTGCAGGACGTGCTCGGCTACTCCGCGCTGAAGGCGGGCATCTGCTTTCTCCCGTTCGCGATCGCGTTCGGGATCGGCAGCGCGGTGGCCGCCAAGCTTGCACCGCATGTCGCGCCGCGCTGGCTGATTCTCGGTGGCGGGTTGTTCGTGCTGGCCGCGATGCTCTACGGCTCGACACTGACCCGTGACATTCCATATTTCCCAGACCTTTTCGGTCCGATCGTGGTCGGCGGTTTCGGCATCGGCGCTATCGCGGTGATCCTGCCGCTGTGCGCGGTCGCGGAAGTGGGCCCTCAAGAAATCGGCCCGGTGTCGTCCATCACGCTGATGGTGCAGAATCTCGGTGGCCCAGTGGTTCTCGTGGTCATCCAGGCCGTGCAGACGTCCCGCACGCTGTACCTCGGCGGCACCACGGGTCCGGTGAAGGACATGACGCCTGCCCAGCTCGACGCGCTGGGCTACGGCTATACCTACTCGCTGCTATGGGTCGCAGGCATCGCGGTGATCGTCGGGATCGCGGCGTTCTGGATCGGCTTCTCGGCGCGCCAGATCGCCGCGGCCCAGCACACCCGCGAGGCGGTCGAGGCAGGCGAGCTGTAGCGATAGTGATCGTTGCCGTTGAGGGACCAAGCGCGGCAGGCAAGACGACCTGGTGTCGAGAGCAGCCATTGCCAGTCGTGGCCGAATACGCGTCAACGGGGAGAGAACCTGACGGTGCCGACGAAGACCGAAAGGCCGCCTACTGGGTGCAGGTCAATTCAGGGCGGTGGAAACAAGCCCTCGAACTAGAGAAGCAACATCGAGTCGTGCTCTGCGACAGCGACCCACTGAAATTGCATTACTCGTGGTGTCTGGCGCGCATCGGGGCCGCACCCTGGTCGAGGTTTCACCACGAGTTGCGTTATGCGCGAGAGGCTTTGGCAGCCTCGTGTCTGGGGCTCGCCGACATGGTGCTTGTCTCGATTCCACCTCCGCATGTGTTGCGCAGCCACCACGCCGCAGACATGACCCGCCAGCGGAGATCGTTTGACCTGCACGCGAAATTGCGAGAGCCATTGCGCGAGTGGTACACCGCGGTGGAGCGTGCCGTACCGGGGAGGGTTGTGTGGTCCTGGCCTTCGACCGGTGTTCCGATCACCCCGTCCGAGCGGGCCCAGCGCTGCGATCCGGCGCTGCTCGACCGTGTTGTCGCGTACCTACCTGAACGCGGCATAGCCTGACGTAGATGGACGACGACACCACGCTCACACGCCAACAGATCTCCGACGCCGTCGACCCTCTCGGCTGGCGTCTCGTGCTCGGCGCGATCTACACCGAAGTGCTGACCCCCTCGCTGGCCCACGCTGCCAGGGCCGCGTCGGCGGCGGTCTCGGCGGCGGGTTCCGAGGCCCAGGGACACCTGACCGTCGACGTCCGCGAGGACCGGGCGGTGCTGCGACTGCACAGCGCGGCCGTCGGCGTGGTGACCGGACGTGACATCCGGCTCGCCCGCGCGGTGTCGGACGTCCTGCCGACGACACCGGGCGCCATCGCCGTGCAGGGACTGGAAATCGCCATCGACGCGCTCGATATCGCCGCCGTGCGGCCGTTCTGGAAGGCGGTCACCGATTTTGTCGACGAACCTGACTTGTCCGGCGGCCTGATCGACCCGTACGGACGTGGCCCCACGATCTGGTTCCAGCAGATGGATGCGCCACGGCCGCAACGCAACCGGGTCCACCTTGACATCGATGTTCCGCATGACGCCGCCAAGGCGCGGATCGCCGCAGCGCTCGCGGCTGGGGGCACACTGCTCTCCGATGCCGCGGCGCCCTCGTTCTGGGTGCTGGCCGACCCCGAGGGCAATGAGGCCTGCATCTGCACCTGGCAGGGCCGGGACTGAGGCACACACCTTAAGGTTGTCGGCTGTGATCACCCGCATGTCCCAGCTGTTCCTGCGCACGCTTCGTGACGACCCCGCCGACGCCGAGGTGCCCAGCCACAAGCTGCTGATCCGCGCCGGCTACGTCCGACCCGTCGGACCGGGCCTGTACAGCTGGCTGCCGCTTGGCCTGCGGGTGCTGCGCAAGGTCGAGAAGGTCGTGCGCGACGAAATGAATGCCATTGGGGGGCAAGAGATTCTGTTCCCTGCGCTGCTACCCAAGGCGCCCTACGAGGTGACCAATCGGTGGACCGAGTACGGCGACGGCGTGTTCCGGCTTCAGGACCGGCGCAAGAACGACCTTCTGCTCGGACCGACGCACGAAGAACTGTTCGCGCTGACGGTGAAGGGGGAGTACAGCAGCTACAAGGACTTCCCGCTGCTGGCGTACCAAATCCAGACCAAGTACCGCGACGAGGCGCGTCCCCGCGCAGGCATCCTGCGCGGGCGCGAGTTCCTGATGAAGGACTCGTACTCGTTCGACGTCGACGACGAGGGTCTCGCGGCGCAGTATCAGCTGCACCGCGACGCCTACCAGCGGATCTTCGGCACGCTGGGGGTGCGCTACGTCATCGTCTCTGCGGTGTCCGGGGCGATGGGCGGCAGCGCGTCAGAGGAATTCCTCGCCGAGAGCGAGATCGGTGAGGACACCTTCGTGCGGTGCCTGGAATCCGGCTACGCGGCCAACGTCGAGGCGGTCATCACCGCGGTGCCGGAGGCGCTGCCGGTCGAGGGGCTGCCGGAGGCCACGGTGTACGACACTCCCGATACACCGACCATCGCCACCCTGGTCGACTGGGCGAACACCGCGTTGGACCGCGAGGTGACGGCCGCCGACACGCTGAAGAACGTGCTGCTCAAGGTGCGCCAGCCCGGCGGCGAGTGGGAGCTTCTGGCGGTGGGCGTGCCCGGCGATCGCGAGGTCGACGAGAAGCGACTCGGCGCCGCGCTGGACCCCGCTGAATACGCACTGCTCGACGACGCGGACTTCGCCAAGAACCCCTTCCTGGTCAAGGGTTACGTCGGCCCGAAAGGGTTGCAGGCCAACGGGGTTCGCTATCTTGTCGACCCCCGCATCGTCGACGGTACGTCCTGGATCACCGGGGCGGACGCGCCGAACAAGCACGTCGTCGGCCTGGTCGCGGGCCGGGACTTCACCGCCGACGGCACGATCGAGGCCGCCGAGGTGCGCGACGGCGACCCGTCGCCCGACGGTGCTGGGCCGCTGGTGTCGGCGCGCGGCATCGAGGTGGGGCACATCTTCCAGCTCGGCCGCAAGTACACCAACGCGTTCGAGGTCGATGTCCTCGGCGAGGACGGCAAGCCGGTGCGGCTGACCATGGGCTCCTACGGCATCGGGGTGTCCCGGCTGGTTGCGGTGATCGCCGAGCAGCACCACGACGAGCTGGGGCTGCGATGGCCGTCGTCGGTGTCGCCGTTCGACGCGCACGTGGTGATCGCCAACAAGGACGATGCGGCCCGCGCCGGTGCGGAGGCATTGGCCGCTGAGCTGGACCGCATGCGAGTCGAGGTGCTACTCGACGACCGGAAGGCCTCGCCCGGGGTGAAGTTCAAGGACGCCGAGCTGCTGGGCGTGCCGTGGATCGTCGTGGTTGGCCGTGGCTGGGCGGACGGCATCGTCGAGCTACGCAACCGGTTCACCGGCGAGACCCGCGAGATCGCCGTCGGCAGCGCTGCCGCCGACATCGCCGCGGCGCTCACTTCCTAGCGCGAACAGACGCAAACGTGCCCATTTTCCGAGAATTTTGGGCAGTTTTGCGTCTGCTCGCGGGCTATTCGGAGCCGCCGGGGAAGGCGACGGTGATCGGCGAGACGCCCAGCACCCGGCTCCACCGCGCCGCGGTCACCGCGCATTGGGTCAGCGCTGTGACCGCGAAGGCACGCTCCTGCTCGTCGGTCGCCTGCTCGAGGACCGCCCGCCAGGCCACCGCGGCGTCCTCTTCCATCCGCACCGCCAGGTTGGCCGCCTCCGTTGGGTTGTCGACTTCCATCGGCAGCTGATAGCCGGCGGCGGGCAGCGGCGCCTCGACGGAGCGAGAGTCGAGCATCGCGATCGCCGACTCGCGCCGCAACCGGTGCCCGGCCATCGACGACGCGACCAGATCGTTGACATCCGGCGTCGAATGCGCGGACACCAGCCCGTACCCGTAGATGGTGGCGTGCTCGGTGGCGATCGCGTCGAACAGCGCGCCATCCGCGGAATCGGCAGGCCGCGCCGCGCTGGTGGGTTCTGCCGCCCGCGACGACGTTGTCGTCGTTGTGGTCGTCGGCGTCGGTTCCGGAGAGGTCATTGCGCTGCTCCCGGCGGGACGAGCGCGACCGTGTAGGCCGCCGTGCAGGACGCCGCGATCGAGCCGAGCAGCCCGGCGCGATAGCCCGAGAACTTGGCAGCCAGTTCCGTGGCGTTCTCCGCCGAGGTTTTCAGAGCGCCGATGACGTCCTTGACGGTCGGCGGCTCGACGGCCTCGACGGTCGTGCTGGTCGGGGTAGCTGTCGGGGCGTCGTCGCCGACCATCCGGACCAGCTCGTCCATCAGCGCCTGGGCGTGCGCCGACCGTTCGGCGGCCACCGCGGTGAGCGCCTTGGCAACTGCGGGGCGGGCAGCTGCCGCAGCGTCGGTGGCCAGCTGGCTATCGGCGCGGGCACGGTCGAGTTGCGCGGTCAGCTCGCCGACCTCCGGCGGCGGTGTGGATGCCCCGCATGCGCTGGCGGTCGCGCTGAGCACGGCAAGGGCCGCCGCCGACAAGAGCACGCTTCGCCTGGTGAGAGTCGGCTGGGGGCTCGGCACGTGCAACATCCTGCCACTGCGGAACGGGCGCCTACACATCGACAGGCCAGCGCGTTTGCCGCTTGCCGCCGCGGCGCTGGCGTATCGTTGATAGTCGGTTCCAGGTTGCGCTTGCGGGAATCGTGTCCGAACAACTCAAGATGAGGAGCTCGCCGTGACGGAGCGTTCTGCGGGATTGCCGTCGCAGAAACAGGTGATCGAGCTACTCGACGGTGAGTTCGCGCGCGCAGGCTACGAAATCGAAGACGTCCTCATCGACGCCGCCACCCGCCCGCCCCGCATCACGGTGGTGGCCGACGGCGATGTTCCCCTTGACCTCGACTCGATCGCCGAGCTGTCCCGCTTGGCGTCCGCCCTTCTCGACGGTGTAGACGACGAGGAAACGCCATACGTCCTGGAAGTCACCTCGCCAGGGGTGGAACGGCCACTGACCACCGAAAAGCACTACCGGCGGGCCCGCGGGCGCAAAGTGGAGCTGACGTTGTCGGATGGTTCGCTGCTGACCGGACGTCTCGGCGAAACGAACGGCGGCACAGTGCGGCTGGTGGTTCGCGAGGGCGCACGTGCCAACTTCTCGGTGCGTGAACTACCTCTGGATGGTGTCACCAAAGCCATTGTGCAGGTTGAATTTTCGCCTCCAAATCCGCGGGAACTGGAGCTGGCTGGGCAATCTGGGAAGGAGGCCTGAGCGTGAATATCGACATGGCGGCGTTGCACGCCATCGAAGCCGACAAGGGCATCACGGTCGACGTTGTGGTCGAGACCATCAAATCGGCGCTCCTGACTGCCTACCGCCACACCGAAGGCCATGAAGCCGACGCCCGTATCGAAATCGACCGCAAGACCGGCGTCGTGCAGGTGCTCGCGCGCGAAACCGACGAAGACGGCAATGTCCTGAGCGAATGGGATGACACACCAGAGGGTTTCGGGCGCATCGCGGCGACGACCGCGCGCCAGGTCATCCTGCAGCGGCTGCGTGATGCCGAGAACGAGAAGAACTACGGCGAGTTCTCCGCACGTGAAGGCGACATCGTCGGTGGCGTCATCCAGCGCGACGCGCGCGCCAACGCCCGCGGGCTTGTCGTGGTCCGGATGGGCAGCGAGACCAAGGGATCCGAGGGCGTCATCCCCTCGGCCGAGCAGGTTCCCGGCGAGCGCTACGAACACGGTGATCGGTTGCGCTGCTACGTCGTCGGGGTCAGCCGCGGCGCACGTGAACCGCTGATCACGTTGTCGCGGACACATCCGAACCTGGTGCGCAAGCTGTTCTCGCTCGAGGTCCCCGAGATCGCCGACGCCTCTGTCGAAATCGTCGCGGTCGCGCGGGAGGCCGGTCACCGGTCCAAGATCGCGGTCACGTCGCGGGTCCCCGGCCTCAACGCCAAAGGTGCCTGTATCGGCCCGATGGGCCAGCGGGTGCGCAACGTGATGAGCGAGCTGTCCGGCGAGAAGATCGACATCATCGACTACGACGCGGATCCGGCCCGGTTCGTGGCCAACGCGCTGTCGCCGGCCAAGGTGGTGTCGGTGTCCGTCATCGACGAGGCCGCCCGCGCCGCACGCGTGGTGGTGCCCGATTTTCAGCTGTCCCTGGCGATCGGCAAGGAGGGCCAGAACGCCCGGCTGGCGGCCAGGCTGACGGGCTGGCGGATCGACATCCGGAGCGATGCCGCGCCTGCTGGAAAACCCGAGCCGAGCCACGATGCGGCCCGCGGGGCGACGAGCGACCACTGAGCCGGTACGCACGCCCAGGTAGAGCCGTTTCTTTTCGCAAGGACGCGGACGGTAGACTCAGCTGTGATCCAGCGCGAGACTTCGGCTTCGCCGCATAGACGACCAGATGGACCGGTTCGTACATGCGTCGGCTGCCGGAAGCGAGAGTTGGCTGTCGAACTGCTTCGAGTAGTCGCCGTCGGCGGGAATGGCAATTGCGCCGTGACCGTTGACCCGGCGAGAAAGCTGCCGGGGCGGGGCGCCTGGTTGCACCCCGAGCAGGAGTGTCTAGACGCAGCAATTCGACGGCGAGCGTTCGCACGAGCGTTGCGCATCACCGGTTCACCGGATATTTCCGCGGTGATCCAGCACTTGAGCCACCCGGCGAGAGAACAGGTAGCGAAGAACATGAGCACACCGTGAAGTCCCGATGACCATGCGTCATAGCTAACCCGAGGCGCGGCGCCTACCACCGCTGTCGCCTCTAGAGATGGAGATGTAGTGGCAGGTAAGGCCCGCGTACACGAGTTAGCCAAGGAACTCGGTGTTACCAGTAAGGAAGTTCTCGCCCGGCTGAGCGAACAGGGCGAATTCGTCAAATCCGCGTCATCCACCGTGGAGGCGCCCGTGGCGCGCCGTCTTCGGGAATCGTTCGGTGGCGCGAAGGCCGCTGCGGCGAAGGTCAAGTCCGAAAGCAACGGCTCACCCGCCAAGGTCGCCGCGGCCAAACCCGCCGCGCCCGAGAAGGCGCCGGCCCCCAAGCCAGCGCCACCGCCAGCTGAACCGACGGCCCCCGCGCCGCCCCCCGCGGCAGCGGCGACGGCCGCCGAGCCGGCAGCTCCCGCCGCGCCACCAGCGCGACCGGCGGCTCCCACACCCGGCGCGACCCCTGGCCCGAGGCCAGGTCCGACGCCAAGCGCACCCAAGCCCGCCGCGCGCACGCCGCGCGTCGGCAACAACCCGTTCTCCTCGGCTCAGCCGGTGGACCGACCGATTCCGCGTCCGCAGGCGCCCCGCCCCGGGGCTCCGCGGCCCGGTACGCCGAGGCCCGGTATGTCGCCGGGCAACATGCCCCCGCGGCCCGGTGGGCCACGTCCGGCTCCCAGCGGGCGTCCCGGTGGCGGCGGTGCTCGACCCGGCCCCGGCGGCCGCGGCCCCGGTGCGGGCCAGGGCGGCGGTCGTCCCGGCGGCGGTGGCGGCGGTAACTACCGCGGCGGCGGCGCCGGTGGCGG
This sequence comes from uncultured Actinomycetota bacterium, assembly GCA_963711755.1. GTDB lineage: Bacteria > Actinomycetota > Actinomycetes > Mycobacteriales > Mycobacteriaceae > Mycobacterium. The sequence goes on along the minus strand of CAVQFK010000015.1, from coordinate 64,518 downwards.
CGGCGGTGCAGCCGGCGGTGGCGGTGCCCCAGCAGGTGCCGGTTATCGCGGTCGTCCCGGTGGCGGCGGTGGCGGCGGACGCCCAGGTCAGCGCGGCGGAGCCGCAGGTGCTTTCGGTCGTCCCGGTGGTGCACCGAAGCGCGGTCGCAAGTCGAAGCGGGCGAAACGCGCCGAATACGAGAACATGCAGGCGCCCGTCGTCGGTGGCGTCCGGCTGCCGCACGGCAACGGCGAGACCATCCGCCTGGCACGCGGCGCATCGCTGAGCGACTTCGCCGAGAAGATCGACGCCAACCCGGCCTCGCTGGTGCAGGCGCTGTTCAACCTCGGCGAGATGGTCACCGCGACCCAGTCGGTCGGCGACGACACTCTCGAACTGCTCGGCAACGAGATGAACTACGTCGTGCAGGTCGTGTCCCCGGAAGACGAGGACCGCGAGCTGCTGGAGTCCTTCGACCTCACGTACGGCGAGGACGAGGGCGGCGAGGAAGATCTCGAGACCCGTCCGCCGGTGGTGACCGTGATGGGCCACGTCGACCACGGTAAGACCCGACTGCTGGACACCATCCGCAAGGCCAACGTCCGCGAGGAAGAGGCCGGCGGTATCACCCAGCACATCGGTGCTTACCAGGTCGAGGTCGACCTCGACGGCACGATCCGGCCGATCACCTTCATCGACACCCCCGGTCACGAGGCGTTCACCGCCATGCGTGCCCGCGGTGCCAAGGCCACCGATATCGCGATCCTGGTGGTCGCCGCCGACGACGGCGTCATGCCGCAGACGGTGGAGGCGATCAACCACGCGCAAGCGGCCGACGTGCCAATCGTGGTGGCGGTCAACAAGATCGACAAGGAGGGCGCCGACCCGGCCAAGATCCGGGCCCAGCTCACCGAATACAACCTGGTGGCCGAGGACTTCGGTGGCGACACCATGTTCGTCGACATCTCCGCCAAGCAGGGCACCAACATCGAGGCGTTGCTCGAAGCGGTCGTGCTGACCGCCGACGCCGCCCTCGACCTGCGGGCCAACCCCGATATGGAGGCCCAGGGCGTGGCCATCGAGGCGCACCTGGACCGTGGCCGCGGTCCGGTGGCGACCGTGCTGATCACCCGCGGCACGCTGAAGGTTGGCGATTCGGTGGTGGCCGGCGATGCGTACGGCCGCGTCCGCCGCATGGTCGACGAGCACGGCGAGGATGTCGACGCGGCGCTGCCGTCGCGGCCGGTGCAGGTCATCGGCTTCACGTCGGTGCCGGGTGCTGGTGACAACTTCCTTGTCGTCGACGAGGACCGCATCGCCCGCCAGATCGCCGACCGGCGCAGCGCGCGCAAGCGCAACGCACTGGCGGCCCGCACCCGCAAGCGGATCAGCCTGGAGGACCTGGATTCGGCGCTGAAGGAAACCAGCCAGCTGAACCTGATCCTCAAGGGCGACAACGCAGGCACGGTCGAAGCCCTGGAGGAAGCCCTGCTGGGCATCCAGGTCGACGACGAAGTCGAGCTGCGCGTCATCGACCGCGGCGTCGGTGGTGTCACCGAGACCAACGTCAACCTGGCGTCGGCATCGGACGCGATCATCATCGGCTTCAACGTGCGCGCCGAGGGCAAGGCGACAGAGCTGGCCAACCGCGAGGGTGTGGAGATCCGCTACTACTCGGTGATCTACCAGGCCATCGACGAGATCGAGAGCGCGCTCAAGGGCATGCTCAAGCCGGTGTACGAGGAACGCGAACTCGGCCGCGCCGAGATCCGCGCGATCTTCCGCAGCAGCAAGGTCGGCAACATCGCCGGCTGCCTGGTCACCTCGGGCATCATCCGGCGAAACGCGAAGGCACGGCTGCTGCGTGACAACGTCGTGGTCACCGAGACCATGACGGTGCAGTCGCTGCGTCGGGAGAAGGACGACGTCACCGAGGTGCGCGACGGCTACGAGTGCGGTCTGACGCTGAGCTACTCCGATATCAAAGAGGGCGACGTCATCGAGACGTACGAACTGGTTGAGAAAGAACGTGGGTAGGAGCGTCGACGGTCATGGTTGATGTGGGCCGGGCTCGTCGGCTCTCCAAGCGCATCGCCACAGTCGTCGCTTCGGCCATCGAGTTCGAGATCAAGGATCCGCCGTTGGCCCTCGTGACTGTCACAGACACGAAGGTCACGGGGGATCTGCACGACGCGACGGTGTACTACACCGTGCGCGGGCAGACCCTCGACGAGGAGCCGGACTACGCCGGGGCGGCCGCAGCGCTCGAACGCGCCAAGGGCACGCTGCGCAGCAAGGTTGGTGCTGCCACCGGCGTCCGGTTCACTCCGACCTTGTCTTTTGTCCTGGACAAGGTGCCAGACACCGCCAAGCACATGGAGGAACTCCTGGCCCGCGCTCGCGCCGCAGATGAGGATTTGGCGAGAGTTCGAGAGGGTGCCAAGCACGCGGGCGACGCGGACCCGTACCGTGTGACGGGGGCGGAGGAAAACGGGGACGACGGGCTTGATGCTGAGGACACCGTTGACCGCGATCGACAAGATGACTGACGCGCCGCCAATCGAGGGCGCCCGAGTCGACGCGCGCTCAGCGGCCGACCTGCTGGCGTCCGCGACCACGATCAGCGTGGTCTGCCACGTGTATCCCGATGCCGACACCATCGGAGCGGGCCTGGCTTTGGCGCTGGTGCTCGACCACGCAGGCAAGAGTGTCGAGGTCAGCTTCGCCGCGCCGGCCGAACTGCCCGAATCCCTGCGGTCACTGCCCGGGGGCCGGCTGCTGGTCGACCCGAACGCCATGCGCCGCGACGCCGATCTGGTGGTCACCGTCGACATCCCGAGCGTCAACCGGCTGGGTGCGCTGCGCGAACTCGCCGACCCCGGCCGCGAGGTGCTGGTCATCGACCACCATGCCTCCAACCAACTGTTCGGCACGGCCAACTACATCGACCCGTCGGCGGATTCCACCACCATGCTGGTCGCCGAGCTGCTCGACGCCTGGGGTAAACCGATCGACCTCGGGGTGGCGCACTGCCTGTACGCCGGGCTGACCACCGACACCGGTTCGTTCCGCTGGGCCAGCGCTCGTGCGCACCGGCTGGCCGCCCGGTTGGTCGAGTTGGGCGTCGACAACGCCGCCATCAGCCGCACGCTGCTCGACACCCACCCCTTCGCCTGGCTGCCGATGCTGTCGCGCGTGCTGGGCTCCGCGCACCTGTTGCCCGAGGCCGCAGACGGCCGCGGGTTGGTGTATGCCGTTGTGGGACACCGGGAGTGGGCCAACGCCAGGCCCGAGGAAGTCGAAAGTATCGTCGATATCGTGCGCACCACGCAGCAGGCCGAGGTGGCCGCGGTGTTCAAGGAGATCGAACCGGGTCACTGGTCGGTTTCGATGCGCGCCAAGTCCTACGACCTCGCCGCGGTCGCCAGCGCGTTCGGCGGCGGCGGTCACCGGTTGGCCGCCGGGTATTCGGCGATCGGAACGGCCGACGACGTGGTGTCGGCCCTGCAAGCCGCACTTGGCTGACAGAGTCACCGGTCGCCGCATCGCCGGATTGGCGATCCCGGCACTCGGAGTACTCGCCGCGGAACCCCTCTACCTGTTGTTCGACCTCGCCGTGGTGGGTCGACTTGGCGCACTGTCCTTGGCGGGCTTGGCAATTGGCGGGCTGATCCTGAGCACGCTCAGTTCGCAGATGACCTTCCTGTCCTACGGCACCACCGCACGATCGGCCCGCTTCTTCGGCGCGGGCAACCGAGCCGCGGCGGTCGGTGAGGGAGTCCAAGCCACCTGGCTGGCGCTCGGTATCGGTGCCGTCGTCATCGTCGCCGTCCAAGCCGCCGCCGTGCCATTGGTTTCCGTGCTGGCCGCAGGCGGGGATATCGCCGACGAGGCGCTGCCATGGGTGAGGATCGCGATCCTCGGCGTGCCCGCGATCCTGATCTCGGCGGCCGGCAACGGCTGGATGCGCGGCGTGCAAGACACCGCGCGGCCGCTGCATTATGTCGTCGCCGGCTTTGCGGTGTCGGCGGTGCTGTGCCCGCTGCTGGTGTATGGCTGGTTCGGCATGCCAAGGATGGAACTGGCGGGCTCGGCCGTCGCGAACCTGGTGGGGCAGTGGATGGCCGCGGTGATGTTCATCCGCGCCCTGCTTGTCGAAGGGGTTCCCATCGGAGTGCAACCGGCGGTGCTGCGCACCCAGCTCGTGCTGGGGCGCGATCTGCTGTTGAGGACGCTGGCGTTCCAGGCGTGCTTCGTGTCGGCAGGAGCGGTCGCCGCCCGTTTCGGCGCGGCCGCCGTCGCGGCACACCAAGTGGTGCTACAGCTTTGGAGTTTCCTTGCCCTAGTGCTGGATTCGCTGGCCATTGCCGCGCAGTCGCTGGTGGGTGCTGCGCTGGGCGCCGGGCAGCTGGCCCATGCCAAGTCGGTGGCGTGGCGGGTGACGATCTTTTCGGCGCTGGCCTCCGCGGTGCTTGCCGGGCTGTTCGCCGTCGGCGCCTCGGTGATTCCCAGCGTGTTCACCCATGACCGTTCGGTGCTCGACGCGATCGGCGTGCCGTGGTGGTTCATGGTGGCCCAATTACCGGTTGCTGGAATAGTTTTCGCGCTCGACGGGGTGCTGCTCGGCGCCGGGGACGCCAAGTTCATGCGCAACGCGACGTTGATCAGCGCGCTCCTCGGGTTCCTGCCGCTGATCTGGCTGTCGCTGATATTCGGCTGGGGCCTGCTTGGGATCTGGTCTGGCCTGAGCACATTCATGGTGCTGTTTGCTTGGGATCTGGTCGGGCCTGAGCACTTTCATGGTGTTCGGCTGGTGTTCGTCGGCTGGCGCGCGTTCTCGGGTCACTGGTTGCCCCCTAGTACCCGGGACGGGCTAAGGCCGCGCTGACCCTCCCGGTGGTGGCCCCGTCAAATTGCCCGGCCCGGTCAGGTCGCCACCGCCCGGCGGAGGAGGTGGCCAATCGGGCGGTGGCCACTGCGGCCAACCGGGAGGAGGCCACACCGGCGGCTCGGGCACCGGCGGCACCGGCGGCTCGAGAACTGGTGGCACCTCCGGTGGCGGTGCAGGGGGCTCGGACACCGGAGGCGCCGGTGGCGACGCGGGCGGTGGCGGCTCGACGACGGTGGTCCATTGGGTCGGCGGCGCGGTGGTGACGGGTTGCGGGACAGGTGGGGGTGGGGGAGGCGCGACGGTCGGCGGTGGCGCGGATGCGCTGCTGGCCGGCACCGATTGGCTGACCTCGGTGGGGGTGATCGAGACGTTGTTCTGGTTCAACCACACCAACGTCAGCCCCACTGTGGCGATGAGCGCGCCGACAAACGCCGTCGCCGGCCACACCGAGCTGCGGTCGCGTTTGGTGCGTCCGCCCTGCGATCCGGCGTCCATCGATTTCGATGCCGACGTCAGGTCGACTTCGGTGAGTGTGCGGTCGCGCAACCATTGCGGCGCCGGGATGAACACCGGTGTGGCACCGAGCAGCGCGACCGGGCTGACCAACCGCCGTCGCTCCTCGTCGCAGGTCTCACACGACTCGATGTGACGCGAAATGCGCTTGCGCATCAGCACATTGAAGTCCCCATCCCAGCCGTCGAGCATCGCGGCCAGTTCGGGACAGCCGCCGCTGGTGCGGACCCGGCGCGAGACCAGCAATGCGCCCAGCGACCGTTCGATGGTCCCGCGCAGCCGGTGCACAAGGGTATTGGCATTGGTCGGGCTGACCCCGAGGGCATCGGCGAGCTCCGGTCCGTCCAGGCCGTGGTTGAACGCCAACTCCAGCACGGTGCGGTCGCGATCCGACAGTCCACCCGCTGCGTCGGCGATCAGATCGGCGAGTTCGGTGCGGGCGGCCAGCATCTCGGGTCCGGGATCGCCCGACTCGGAGTCGGGCATGTCGTCCGACGGTTCTTCGCGGCGGCGCTCGCGGATCCGGCGCAGCGCCTCATTCCGCGCGATCGAATACAGCCACGGACGCAGCTTGTCCGGGTCGCGCAGCTGAGGCAGCCGGGTCGCCGCGATGCAGAACGCGTCCTGGACACAGTCGGCGGCCGCATCGCGATCACGCAGCATCCCCACGCAGAAGTCATGAAGCCGGTTGGCGTACCGGTCATAGATCTCCGCGAACGCCCCGCGGTCTCCGGCCGCCGAGGCTCGGGCCAGCTCGGCATCGCTGATGCGCGGGCCCGCGTCCCAGTTTGGTACAGCAGTCATGTCATCGACCCCCGACTCGGATTGCGCGGACGCTACGGCCCGGCCTTGACCGGGGGGACGAAGATCGGCGGTCCCGGCGGATCGGGCTGCGGTTGAGGCTGGGGAAAAGGGGCGAGCTGCAGATCCGGTTCGAATATCGGCGGATCCGGTTCTGGCGCGGGCGGTACCGGCCACTTGAAGTCGAGATCCGGCACGTCCGGCGGCTGGGGAGGCTCCGGTTCCGGGTCCTCCTGCGGCTTCTCGGGCAACGGCGGGAAGTCCGGGATCGAGATATCGACGACGACCGTCGGTTGGCTGTCAGAGATTGCCGGTGGCGTGGCAACATCGGCCGGTTTTTGCTCGCTTGCAGGAGGCGCCACGGGGGCCGGCGCTGTTCGTTGCTGAGGCGCCACGGGATTCGGAGCAGGCGCGATGTCGATCGCGGGACGCGCCGGGATTGGCGGCGCGACGGACAGGCTCGGCAGATGCTCTTCGGATCGGGGCACCACTACCGTGGGCTGCCCGGAGTCGCCGTAGTCGAACAGCATCACGCCGATTCCGGAGCCCGCAATGACGCCCGCCGCCAGTGCCGCAGCCAGGATCACCTTTTTACGGTCCGGCCTCGGTTCGTCGTCAGCGATCGTCTCGGTAGGGCCCGTCTGGGCGAATCCGAAGCGGACTTCGTGGTCGAGCTGGCCCAGCGGGCTGGATGACCAGGCGGACGCCGTCGTTTGAGGCTCGTTGTCGGCGTGGACCGATTCCGTCGGGTCGGCGTCGTAATACGTGCTGGCCGCTTCGGTCGGGTTGGTGTCGTGTGTGGTGGTCATGAGGAAGTCCTTTCACGTGTTTGCGGCTCTCGGCGGAACCATTGCTGTAGGTAGGAGCGCGCACCCCTGGCATCTCGCACACTTTTTCGGCGCAGATATGAAGGCAGGCCCGGATACCTACCCGTTGTCGCCGTTGTCGCCGTCGCTCGTGCTGCCCTGGCCGCCCGGGCCTCCTGGACCGCCCGGTGATCCGGAGCCGCCCGCACCGCCGTTGCCACCTGCCCCGGAGCCACTGGTGGAATGCTCACCGTCGCCGCCGGAGCCTCCTGCACCTCCGGTCGTGCCCGGACCACTGTCGCCGCCCGTGCCGCCGTTGCCGCCGGTCGCGCTGCCGTTGTCTATCTCGCTGTTCCCGCCGTTTCCGCCGTGACCACCGGCGCCCTGACTCCCGGCGTCTCCCGCGTCACCGCCGTCGCCGCCTGCCGCCGACGTGCCTGAAGAATGGCCCGAGGAGTCACCGCCGCTGCCGCCGTCGCCGCCATCTCCGCCGAGGTCGCCCCCCTCGCCACCCTGGCCGCCGTCGCCGCCCTCCGACTCGCCGATGTTGCCCCAGCCGTCGCCGCCGTCTCCGCCCTTTCCACCGTCGCCACCGAGCTGGCCGCCGTCGCCACCGGTGCCGCCGTCACCGGCGAGCGCTACGTCCCGATACGTGGCGGCCCACCCGCCGTCTCCGCCGTCGCCCCCGTCGCCGCTCGTCTGGGAATCCCCGCCGTTGCCGCCGGCGCCGGCGGTGCCATTTCCGTCGGCGTTCGCCAGGCCGCCGTCGCCGCCGGCTCCGCCATGGCCAGTGACGGTGGTGCCGCCGTTTCCGCCGTCACCGCCGACGGAGAGGCCTTCGTCACCGTCGACGATGAAAAACCCCGAGCTGGTCGCGTGGCCGCCGATACCGCCCGCACCGCCGTCGCCGCCGGTGGCGTTCCCGCCGTCGCCCCCGTCCCCGCCGTAGGCTTCGACGCCGCCGCCGGAGCCGCCCCCGCCGCCGCTACCCCCGTTGCCGCCGACGGTTCCGCCGCTGCCACCGTTGCCGCCTTCGCCTCCGGTGGCGTTGCCTTCACCCCAGTCGTAGCCGTTGTCGGCGAGGCTGATGGCGTCGCCACCCGTACCGCCGCTGCCTCCGTTGCCGAAAAGGCCGGCTTTTCCTCCGTCGCCGCCCGTCCCGCCCGTCGCGTCGAGGGTGCCCTCGCCGATGAGGGTGACGTCGCCGCCGTCGCCGCCATCGCCACCGTTGCCGGACATCAGTCCGCCACTTCCGCCGTTTCCGCCTGCGCGACCGGTGCCCAAGAAGTGGCCGCCGTTGCCGCCGTCACCGCCGTTACCGAAGAGCCCGGCATTGCCGCCGTCGCCGCCTGGGCTGAAGATGCCGCTGCCACCGTCGCCTCCGTCGCCGATCAGCAGGCCGCCGTTGCCACCCTTCTGACTGGGTGCACCGTCGGCGCCGTTGCCGATCAGCCATCCGCCGTTCTGACCCGGCAGCACACCATCACCGATCAGCAGCCCACCGGGACCGATCAGCCCGAGGAACGCCCCGGTGGGTGAGAACAGGCCGAAACCCGTTGGGCCGCTGGCATTTGTGAAGTCCGCCGGTCTGGAAGCCGCCAGGTTTGTCGCGTTGCCATCGCCAATAGGCGACGACGTCGAGCGGGCGACGACGGTGGGCGCGAAGGACAAGCTCGAGTCCGAAACCATAGCGCCGCCGGCCGGCATTGGGGCGCGGTCACCGTTCGAACCCGGTGCAACTGGAGCAACGAAATAGCCGGGGGGAAGAGCGAGACTGCCGCTCGGTTGCAGCACCACAACAGGCGGTCCGCCTGTCGCGGCGTACAACCTGTTAGGTGTGACCAGAGCCGCCAAGGTCGGTGTTGCCGACGATATGGTCGCGTTCGGCGTATGCCTCGCGGTGTCTTCCGACGATGGAGTCTGCGAGGCCGCGCCAATTCCAGCCGCGGCAATCAGGAGTGCGCTCACTGCGCCGGTGACGAGATTCTTGTGGGTGTTCATCATGTATTCCTTGGGTGTGGCGGCGGGCCCGCATGGGCCGCACGTGTAGGTAAGAGAGTCGAAACTGCTTGTCTTGAGCGCTTTTTCGAAGTCAGCTGGTAATCGGCGTCGGCTCAAAGGTGCCAAGGCCGCCGATTTCCACGTTGACTGTGGTGACCGCGGCAGGAGGCGCCGCGTAAAAGCCCCACAGCTGCACCGACTCGCCGGGCAACAGCGATGCACCCGACGGTGCGTACACGTTGGACGGGGGCCCGGTCAGGATGGAGAACCCTTCGAGATTCTCACCGCCCGTGGTGCAGGCCGTCGCACGCATCATGCGCGTCGTGTCGGCCACGGTGATGCCGATCGGGCGGTTGCCGGGGTTGGTCAGCCCACTGCCCCTGTCGATTTCGATCGGCGTCGACGTCGGGTTGGTCAGCGTCACCGTCGTGAGCAGATGCCCGCCGACCCGCTTGACGCTGTCGACCCGCGCCTGCGCACCCTGGGCCGCGAGGTCGTCGGTCAACGGCCGGGCTTCGAGTTGCGGCGGTGCCACGGCGGTCATGTCTCCAGTGCGGATCTCCACCCGGCGGTTCTGCGCACGTCCGTCGGGATTGTCGCTGCCATCCGGGTTCGTGTTCGGCGCCACCGGATGTGACTCACCGAATCCGACTGCGTCCAAGACGAATCCGCTGCCGAGCCGCTCCTGCAGTGCGGCCTGTACCGATGCGGCTCGCGCCTCGGAAAGCGCCTGATTGGACGGGTCGTCGCCGACGGCGTCGGTATGGCCCTCGATCGTGATCGTGCCGTTGGCGGACCCGAGCTGTTCGGTGACCCCGTCGAGCGCGGCCTCCGCGGCGGGGGTGAGGTCCGATTTGGCGAACTCGAACAGCACGTCGCTTGGCAGCTTTATCTCGATCGGCGTTTCAACGCCCTCGGCTTCGGCGCCCTTGTTCGGGCACATCAGCGTCTCGACATAGGGCACGTCGCCACGGGGACCGGTGAGGACGGCGTCGTCCTTCAGTGCGGCCGCGCCCTCCGGTTGAACCGGAACCTCGACAGGCTGCAGGACGTCGGTCATGAACCACAGCTTCGTGGTGTCCTGCGGCGGCGCGGTGAACACGGCGGTGATCGTGGTCGCGGACCCGGGCGCGATCTCTTCGTACTGGTTGTCGCTGACCCGGCCGTCGAAGCCGGTGGACTGCTGGACGTCGTAGGACATCGCGCGCGGTATGTCGACGAGCTTGAAGTCGCGCTCGATCAGCCCCATCCCGATGTCGTAGGGTTCCACGACTTCCTGTGTGCCATTGAACAACTCGAACTGCAGCGCGATGTCCTGCTCGTCGACCCGGACGAGGCGAACGTCACGGGCTTCCATGGGAAATGCCGTCGAAGCGGGTTTGGCGATGATACCGCTGCCGCCGGCCGTCGCGTCTTGTGTCGGCGTGGTCTGAGTCGACGGCGGCGGCGGTGCGTCGGACCGGATCACAATCGGAGCGTCGCTTGCGCCGACGGTTGAGCAGCCCGCGAGGATCGTCGCAATCGCCGCCGCCGCGGCCCCTGCGCGGATCATTTCGCGCCCGCCGTTGCGGGATTGAGTCCGGACGGGGGATTGAACTTGGTGTCTGGACCACCCAGCGAGACACGGTCATTGGGGTTACCGATCCCGGCCTCGCCGTCGGGATTGGCGAAATGCGGCGGCTCTGGCAGCGGATCGACTGCCGCGCAACTACCGCAATCGCGCGGCGTTGGAAGCTCGGCGATGATCGCGATCACGCCGCGCTCACTGACGTGGACGGCCTGCGCAGTGCCAGCGCCGAGGACGAGTATCGCCGGTGCCGCCGCGCCTGCGATCGCCGCGGAGATCACCTGTTTGCGAGTGGGGCTGGTCCTCATCGTGCGCTCCTTGTCCTATTCACGTCCCGAGTGGTGTCGGGTTCGTAGGTAGGAGCAGCGGGGTGCGGGATTCCGCCCAACTTTTTCGAGAATTTTTCGGGCGCGATCGGCTTCGAAGCCGGCGCTTGTCGAACTACCTGATGGCCACCCTCGCAACGGCCGCCCAGCCGTACGGGTTGGTGCGCACCTCGACGTGTTCGAATCCGGCCGCGGCCAGCCTGGCAGGCAGGGCATCGGGATCGACAGGGTTGTACGTATCGCCCTCGTGGTGAGCCTCCAGCTCGGCGCTGGCCAGGCTGTCGCTGGCCACCAGCGCAGCGCCGGGCCGCAGCACCCTGGCAACCTCGGCGAACAGCCGATCCTGGAGCTCGACGGTCGGGACGTGATGCAGCATCGTGAAGCACGCCGCGCCGGAGAACCGGCCGTCGGGATAGGTGAGCGAGGTCGCGTCCGCGTGCACGATCTCCACCGTGGGTACGTCGGCGAATCGGTCGGTCAGCATGGCCGCCAACTCGTCGTCGATCTCGACCGACGTCAGCTGCGGCACCGCCTCGCTGAGAACGTCCGTCGTGGCGCCGTACCCGGGCCCGACTTCGAGGACGTCCTCACCGAGGTCGACGTCGCCGAGTGCCCACGGAAGGATGACCTCCCGGATCGCCTGCCGCCATTCGTCGCTGCCGCAACGCTGATGTGCTTCGTTCACAACGAAAATCGTACGACCCAGCGCGTCACGGCAGGCTGATCAAAAGCACGCCTGCGAGCACGACGCCCGCGGCGATCGCCCGGCGCCGGCCGAGCCGCTCCCCGAGGAACAGCGCGCCGATCAGTGCGCCGAAGACGATGCTGGTCTCCCGCAGCGCCGCGATCGGCGCCAGCGCGCCACTGGTCTGCGCCCAGAGCACGATCGTGTACGCGATCGTCGCAATCGCCCCGCCCGCCACCCCGGGTACCGCATAGGTGCGGATCGCGGCGGGTAGCTCGCGGCCGCGGCGAACAAGGGCGATGACCGCCAGCGGCGGGCCTTGAAGCAAGAACATCCAGCCGGTGTAGGCCAGCAGCGGCGAGTTCATCACCCCGACGCCGTCGACCACGGTGTATGCCGCGATCGTGAACCCTGTCAACGCCGCTGCGGTCAGCGCGGGCAGATCCTTGCGGCCGGGGCGGCCGCCGACAAAGACCAGGCCTATCAGCCCCGCCGACACCGCGAGCACGCCCGCCAATTGGGTAAACGGCAGCGCGTGAGCCAGCAGGACGATCGAGACCAGCGCCGCCACCAGTGGGGAGATGCCGCGCGCGAGCGGGGTTGTTGGCGTGGTTGTTGGCCGGCGTTGGTCGTGGCCCGGGTGTCGGTGGTGTCTGGAATGGTCACGTTGTGGCGGTCGAGCGGTTACGTGAGTGGCGCGGGGTCAAGCCGGTGGCGGGCCCTTCCGGTGTGGCGATCACGACCCGGCTGCGTACCACGCCCGAGGACGAGTTCGTGCTGGACGCGGTGGCCGATCATGTCGGCCGGTTGCGCCGGGCCGATCTGGGTGCGGTGTGCCGTCCGGAGCCGCCGGTGGCTGGCCTGGATGCGGACGCGCGGCGGCAGGTGCGGCGCCAGCGGCTCAACACCCGTAAGGGTGGGCTCACCTCGCAGTCCAGTGCCCGGTGGGCCAACGCCATCATCGGCGCTAACGATGAGCAGTACCGGCTGTCGCGTGACGCCCAGTACCGCCATATCATCGGGTTGCGCGCTGCGATAGCGACCATCGAGAAACGACTCTCGGCGCCGACCGGCGACACTTTGACCGCGCAGCAACGTAGGGCGCGGCGGGGCCGGGTGACGGGATACCCGACCCAGGCGGAACGATTTCAGAAACAGCGCCGGCTGCAGCATCTGCGCGCCGAGATGGCGCGGGCTGAGGCCGACTGCGACGCCAAGCGGGTTCGGGTCACCGAGGGCACCAAACGCCTGGCCAAGGCCCGGCAGAATCTTCACACTGCCGGTCTCACCGAACAGCGGTGGCGCGAGAAGTGGGTCTGTGCCCGCTACCGGATCGCGGCCAACGGCTCCGGGGATGAACCGTTCGGCAACCTCACCGTCACCGTGACCCCGAATGGGCAAGTGAGCGTGCGCCTGCCGAAGCCGGTGGAGCATCTTGCCAACGCCAAACACGGCCGCTACGTGCTGTCGGGCACGGCGACATTCGGCTACCGGGCCGACGAGTGGGCGGCGCGGATCACCGGTGGCCAGTCGGTGTCCTACACGATCACCCGCAAGCCGGGCCGGGCCGGCCGCTACCTCACCGCCTCCTGGGCCATCCCACCGCAGACGTGTGTCGGCTCGCCAGACACCGACGTGTACGCGGCCGAACCTGTTGTCGCCGTGGACCTCAACGACGGACATCTCGCAGTGCGTCGCATCGACGAGCACGGCAACCCACGCGGTGCACCGGCGCGCCTCGATATCGACCTGTCCGGCCCGTCCGCGCGTCGCGACGCGCAGATCCGCCACGCCATCACCAGGTTGATCCGCTACACGCGTCGGCACGGGGTCAGCACGATCGTCGTCGAAGACCTCGACTTCGCCGATGCCCGCACCGCCGGGCGCGAGACCATGGGCCGCGGCCAACGGGGCAAACGGTTCCGCAAAGCAGTGGCCGGCATCCCGACCGCGGTGTTCCGTAACCGGCTTGCCGCACAATCCAGCAGACACAAGATCCGGCTGCTGGCGGTCAACCCCGCCTACACCAGCGCCTGGGGAAACCAGCATTGGCGCAAGCCCTACAAAAACGTCACCCGACACCAGGCAGCCGCCACCGTGATCGGGCGTCGCGCCCAAGGCCACAAGGCACGGCGTCGGGACGGTGTGACACGCACGCGACCAGAGGATTGCGTGGTGAGAGCTACCAACCAGACCGTGCCCCACAGCCAACAGGCGACCTCCGATAGCCGCCACGAGCTAGGGATGCGAGGAACCAAATCTCGCCCGCCCGGCTGGACAAGAACGCGGCTACCGGGCCGGGCAACCGTTACCCCGGCACCGGCCAACAACGGCCAACAACATCAGTAACGGTCAACGCGCCTGTGCCCGCCCCCGCTGAAGCACGGCGTCGCGGTTTGCGGCGATATCGTCGCCGGTGGCGTCGCGCAGCCACTGGGTGGCCGACTCGGCCTCGATGGCAAGCCCCTCGCGGGTCGCGGCGTCGTCGATGCGGTGATACGACCCGAGCAGCGCCCGAACCGCGTTCTGGTTGTTGCCGACGATGGACGCCGCGACCCGTCGGGCGACCTCCAACAGCTGCGAGTGCGGCACGACCTCGGTGACCAGCCCCACCCGAAGCGCATCGGCAGCGGACAGGTAGTCGCCGGTCAGGCTCATCCGGCGAGCCATCCCGACGCCTACCTTCTGCGGCAGCCGCACGCTGAGCCCCCAGGTGGGCAGCAACCCGACGCGGGCGTGGGTGTCGGCGAATCTGGCCAGCTCGGACGCGATCAGGATGTCGCAGTACAGCGCGAATTCCAGGCCACCGGTGACCGCCGCGCCGTTGATCGCGCCGATCACGGGTTTGGTCATCGACGGCCACTGCGGCGAGATGTCCGGCAGCTCGGTGGAGTCGCCCAATTCCTTGAGGTCCAGCCCGGCGCAGAACACCGGGTCGGCGCCGGTAATGATCACCACGTCGACGTCGTCATCGGTCTCCGCATCGTGCAGCGCGGCGAAGAACGCCGTGCGCAGCGCCGCCGACAGGGCATTGCGGGACTCCGGCCGGTTCAGCGTCAGCGTGCGCACCCGGTCCTGGGTATCGATGAGCAGGACGTCGGTGCTGTTGGGGTTGGTCATGGATCGAACCTATCGTGGGTCATATGTGCCGAAACATCACCGAGCTGCGCGGCCTCGAACCCGTGGCGACCGCCGAGGAGATCGAAGCCGCCGCCCGCCAATACATCAGGAAGGTCAGCGGCATCACCAAGCCGACCGCCGCCAACGCCGAGGCCTTCGAGGCCGCGGTCGCCGAGGTCACCGCGACCACGACACGCCTTCTGGCCGGCTTGCCTCCGCGGCGTCAGCCACCCAAGACCGTGCCACCGTTGCGTCGACCCGAAGTACGCGCGCGGCTGAATCTCGCGTGACGACAACCCTCACCACGCCGGCGCTCAAGGAGTGGAGCGCCGCGGTGCATGCGCTGCTCGACGGCAGACAGACGGTGCTGCTGCGCAAGGGCGGAATTGGTGAGAAGCGGTTCGCCGTGACGGCGTCGCGTTTCCTGCTGTTCCCGACGGTCGCACACAGCCATGCCGAACGCGTCCGCCCGGAACACCGCGACGTGCTCGAAGTCGCCGCCGCCGACAGCACCGACGACGCGATTGTGCTGCGGGCCGGCGCCAAAGTAGTCGCAGCCGTCGAGGTCGGCCGGCCAGAAATGTTGGAAGACATTGCGCAGTTTCATATTTGGACCAACGAGTCGGTCCGCACCGACAGGGTCGACTTCCGGCCCAAGCACCGGCTCACCGTGCTGGTGGTGCAGGCCAGTCCGCTGATCGAGCCGTTACGGCTGGCGCGAACGCCGGACTACGCCGGCTGCACCAGCTGGGTCCAACTGCCTGCGGACCCGCAGTGGGCGGAGCCGGTGCACGACGACACCAGGCTGTCCGAGATCGCCGAGCAGGTGCGCCGCTCAGTCGGCTGACGGTGGCAGCGGGCCCGCGGGCAGCACCACGCGCGACGCGCCTTCACCGAGATGCACTGTGTGCGTGGCGCTTTGCAGCTTACGCCCGGTGAGGAAAGGCTCTCCTGTGCCCAAATTCCTTGCGAAGCGCGGATGCGATCCCCCTGCGATCATCACCCGGATGCGGGAACCGGTACGAAACCGGTGGGCGACCGCGTCCAGTTCGAGGCTGACGATCCCCGAATCTGCTGTACCGCGGCGGTATCCGTCGCTGACGTTGCGGGAGACTCCCTTCGTGTCCACTTCGCTGATCCGCACGAAGAGGTCGTTGTTCGGGTTGTCGCATGTGTGCGAAAGCTCGACGACGGGCGTTCCGACGACGTAGAGGTCGCGGGGGAGGGCGTCCGAGGTGAAGGCCAGCACGTCGGCGCGCTGCGCCAGCTTGGCGTCCTTGCGGTAGCCGCTCTCGGGTGCGAGGAACCGGCCGCCGATCGTGGGCGTCGGATCGGCCGGGTTGTAGGTGAAACTTGACGATGGAGCCGTGTCGGGCGGCACCGCGTCGCCGAGGCGGCCGCCTGGTTGCAGGTATCGCACCAGTTCGGGCATCGCGGGTGGCCAATCCGGCAGGTCCAGCCAGCCATGGCCGTTGACGTAGATCCGCACCGGGCTGGACCGCGCGCCGCGACCACTCGACAGATGCGTGTCGAGCCAGTCCAGAGATTCGCGAATGAGGGTCGGCCCGCCCTTGATCATCACCTGGGTGTGGTTCCACGGGCCGATGGTCACCGCGATCGGGACGCCGCGCCGATGCAGATGCTGATACTGCGCGAGCGTCTGTTCCAGGAACAGGTCCTGCCAACCGCTGATCAGCAGCACGGGAATCTCGGTGCGGTCAAGGGCCTCATGGAGTTGCAGCCGGGACCAGAACGGGTCGTCGTGCTCGGGGTGCTCCAGCCAGGACTCGAACCACGGCGCGCCGGTGCCGAGCAGCGCTCGCGCGGCGTCGCCCGCGGGCACCCCTGCCGTTGCGCGCGCCAACAGGCGTTTGGCCCGCAGTTGTCGGGCGAGCACGCGGATCCTGCCAGGATCTTCCTGGTGGGCGACCATGTCGCTCCAGCCGAGGAAGTCGTTGAGCCCGAATGTGCCCGCGCCCCAGCGGGGTCCGGACAGGTCGTGGGGGCCGACGGTGATGACCGCCGCCTTCATCTCCGGCGGCGGATCGGTCAACAACGCCCACTGGGTGAAGCCGAGGTACGAGAGGCCGATGGTGCCGAACGAACCGGTGAACCATGGCTCCTCGCGCAGCCATGCCGCGGTGTCGGCGCCGTCGGCGATCTCGTGGACCATCGGATCGAACGTGCCGCCGGAGCCGAAGGTGCCGCGAACGCTTTGGAAGACGACGTGGTAGCCGCGCGACGCGTAGGTGGCCGCGAACAGCGCCGAGAACGGATAGGTGCGGCCGTAGGGGCCGCGGACCAGCAGCGTGCCCGCCGGTTGCGACGTCGCAGGCTCGTAGTGGTCGGCGATCAACTCGACGCCGTCGCGCATCGGGATCCGGACGCCGCGGTGCACGGTGTACTCGGTGATGTGCGGCGGCAGATGAAGCAAGCTGCTGACCGCGCGGCCTGCATAGCGCTTGAGGCGAGAACGGGCCGGCGACGAGGTGGGTGCGGAAGATACAGCGGTCACCTAACGAAGGCTACGCACGCGACGCGCGTTAGAAAATGTAGTGGGGCGAAAGCTCGTGGGCCCGCTGCAGATTGGTGCGCATGCAGTCGACGTCGTCGGGGGAATACACCGGTGAGTAGAAGATCACCTGTTGAATGACGCCGTAACTGGTGTCGAAGGTCAGCCCACAAGTGATCCACCACCGGTTGTTCCAGTCTGTGGGCTTCATCACCCAGTACTGCGCCGCGCGGTGGCCGTCGATGTCGAGTTCGACCGCGTCGGGCGGCAGCGCTTCCTCATAAGTCCGCCAGACGAACGCCTCCACGGTCAGCTGGTAGCTCCCGGCGTCGAACTTGCACCGCATGCCTTCCTCCGGCGTCGGCGGTGTGAAGGCCAGCCCGATCCGCTGCACGACGTCGAGGGGGATATCCCGGCACGGGTCGAACTGATCGGGAACCACGGAGTCGATGACGGGCCACTTGATCGACGTGGTGACGTTGGTCATCGGGAGGTCGGCCGCATCGACGCGGGCGGGTCCGGTCGGGTTGGTCTGCCACACCACGATCACCGAAGCGACCACCGCACACAGCGCCGCGAGAAGGCGCAGCTTGGCGACCATCACACCCCCTGCCAGTTGTGGCGGCTCGCCGCCAAAGGTTGTCCGACCCTGCCCGGGGAGTGTAGCGGCCCGCGACCAGCCGTCGGAGAGGAAACGAGAACATGTTCTAGTTGCCGGTCGGAGGGTTCGTGGCGGCGCAAGTACGCTGGTCGGTTGTGACGCGCGATGGCCAACGACCCACACTGTGGGCGATCAGCGACCTCCACACGGGTCACACCGGTAACAAGCCGGTCACCGAGTCGCTGCACCCGACCTCTCCCGACGACTGGCTGATCGTCGCCGGGGACGTCGCCGAACGCACCGACGAGATTCACTGGTCGCTGGATCTGCTGCGCAAGCGGTTCGCCAAGGTCATCTGGGTCCCGGGCAACCATGAGCTGTGGACCACCAACAACGATCCGATGCAGATCTTCGGCAAGGCGCGCTACGACTATTTGGTCAACATGTGCGACGAGATGGGCATCGTCACCCCTGAGCACCCGTTCCCGGTGTGGAACGAAGAGGGCGGGCCCGCCACGATCGTGCCGATGTTCCTGCTGTACGACTACTCCTTTCTGCCGCAGGGCGCAGGGACCAAGGCCGAGGGGCTGGCGATCGCGCGGGAGCGCAACGTGGTCGGCACCGACGAGTTCCTGCTGTCGTCTGAGCCCTATGCCACCCGCGACGCGTGGTGCCGGGACCGGGTGGCCTACACCCGCAAGCGGCTGGAGGACCTGGACTGGATGGACCAGACCGTGTTGGTCAACCACTTCCCGCTCGTCCGCGAACCCTGTGATGCGATGTTCTACCCGGAGTTCGCACTGTGGTGTGGCACCACAGCGACCGCCGACTGGCACACGCGCTACAACGCGATCTGCTCGGTCTACGGTCATCTGCACATCCCGCGCACCACGTGGTACGACGGCGTGCGACACGAAGAGGTGTCGGTCGGCTATCCGCGAGAATGGCGGCGCCGCAAGCCCTATCGCTGGCTGCGCCAGGTGTTGCCTGACCCCAAGTACGCGCCGGGTTACCTCAACGAGTTCGGTGGGCACTTCGAGATCACTCAGGAAATGCGGGAGCACGCCGAGAAGGTGCAGGAGCGCATCAAGAGCAGGCAGTCATGACGACCGTCGCCACACTGCTCTCGGGCGTGCTGGACCCGTCGCAGGCCCTGGCGGTTGCCGAAATGTACACCGACCCACCGGAATTGGCGCCGCTGCCCGAGGAGGAGCCGCTGATCGCCAAGTCGGTGGCCAAGCGGCGCAACGAGTTCGTCACGGTGCGGTACTGCGCCCGGCTGGCGCTCGGCGAGCTGGGGGTGCCCCCGGTGCCGATCCTGAAGGGGGACAAGGGCGAACCGTGCTGGCCTGACGGGGTTGTCGGCAGCCTGACGCATTGCGAAGGTTACCGGGGCGCGGCCGTCGGGCGGCGCGGCGAGGTGCGCTCTGTCGGCATCGACGCCGAACCTCATGACGTGCTGCCGAAGGGTGTGCTCGATGCCATCAGCCTGCCCGCGGAACGGGCGGAGTTGCTGGCGTTGCCGTCCGGACTGCATTGGGATCGAATCCTGTTCTGCGCCAAGGAGGCGACGTACAAGGCGTGGTATCCGCTGACGCACCGCTGGCTCGGGTTCGAAGATGCCCATATCGTGTTCGACGTCGACGGTACGGGTACCGCGGGCGGGTTCGAATCACGGGTTCTGATCGACCCTGCCGCGCAGTCCGGGCCACCGCTGCAGACGTTGTCGGGCCGGTGGTCGGTGCGCGACGGAATCACACTCACTGCGATCGTCTTATGACCGACCCCGGCCTTGTCATCGTCGACAAGCCGGGCGGTGTCACCAGCCATGACGTGGTGGGCCGCTGCCGGCGCATCTTCGGGACCCGCAAGGTCGGACACGCGGGCACGCTTGATCCGATGGCCACCGGTGTGCTGGTCATCGGCATCGAGCGGGCGACCAAGATCCTCGGCCTGCTGACCGTGACCGACAAGTCGTATGCCGCCACCATCCGCCTTGGCCAGACCACTTCGACCGAGGACGCCGAAGGGGAACTCCTGCAGACGGTTTCGGCGGCCGGTGTCACCGAAGAGGCGATTGAGCAGGCCGTGGCCGCGCTGCGCGGCGACCTCGACCAGATCCCGTCGTCGGTCAGCGCGATTAAGGTGGACGGTCAGCGTGCGTACAAGCTGGCCCGCGAGGGTCAGACCGTCGAGCTGGCGCCACGCAGGGTCCGCATCAACCGGTTCGATGTGCTGGCCGTGCGCCACCACGACGGCCTCGTCGATGTCGACGTCGAAGTCGACTGCTCCAGTGGCACCTACATTCGCGCGCTGGCGCGCGACGTGGGCTCAGCGCTGCGTGTCGGCGGCCACCTCACGGCGCTGCGACGCACCGCTGTGGGGCAGTTCGGGCTCGACGAAGCCCGCACCCTCGATGAGCTGGCCGACTCACCGCGCCTCTCCTATTCGCTCGACGAGGCGTGCCTGCTGGCGTTCCCGCGTCGCGATCTGACGACCGACGAGGCCGAGGACACCCGGCACGGACGGGCGCTGAAACCTGCTGAAGTCGAAGGGATTTACGCCGCCGCCGCGCCCGATGGACAGGTCATCGCGCTGCTGAGAGACGAAGCCGAGCGCACGAAGTCGGTAGTGGTCCTGCGTCCCGCGACTCTCTAGACAAGGGGAGTGTCCGCGGCTCGCATGCGCTCCTGGACGCAGGCGAACGCCTGTTCCTCATCGTCAACGTCGAATTCACAAAGCGACGACAAGCACCCGTCCCGGACCTCGCTCGCAGTGAGGAACGTCCAGGCGTAGTGCTCACCGTCTGGCCCGAGGGCCTCGCGCTCGATGCGGTTGACGCACCAGCTCGGCGATAGCCAGCAGATGGCTGACATCCAATACCGCGCCGATCCCACCATGGCGTTGAGTTCTTCCATGCTGGACCGGAATTCGCTGGCCGAGCGATCCGGGAAACCCGTCCGCGACCGGTTCTCGATGCGCAGCTCGGGGGAACTCAGCTCGCTGACCAAGTCCATGTCGCCCCGGCTCAGCGCGGTCATCCAGGCGGTCGACGCCGGACCCCCGGCGGTGAACGCCGCGCCCTCTCCGGCGTAATACCGTCGGTCGAGCTCGCCGTAGGCGCCCTCGAAATCGTCGTCGTCGAAGCGCCCCTCATAAATCTGAAGACCGTTTTTGTCGATCTCGAGTACATGCAGATATGCCGTCTGATTTCCGGCGTCATCCGACCAACAGCTCCAATTGAGATTCAAACGGTCGCCCCGTACCGCGAGAATCCGCCACTCAAAGCGGCTGTACTGCTCCAAGATCCGCTCGAAAGCTGAACGGAACGCTGCGCGTCCATCGATGGGATCACCGCCGAGCCGTCGACGGTCGTCATAGACCAGCAGATCCGAGCAGCACTGCACGACACCGTCGATGTCGCGGGATTGCATCGCCGTATTCATGGCGTGCACCGTGGCGCAGGACCGGTTCGTGACCGCCAGCCTGCTGGACGCTGCGCGCACCTTCTCCTCGGCGTAGGCGAACGCTGCATCCTCGTCGTCGACTTCGAAACGGCACAACGATGCGAGCCGTCCGTCGCGGAATTCGACTACCTGAAGCCGCGCCCACGCGTACCTTTCCCCGTCCCGCCCGACAGCCTCCCGTTCCAATCGCGCAACGCCCCACGTCGGTGACAGCCAGCACATGGCAGAGCTCCACGCCCGTGCCGAGGCGACCATGCTGTAGAGCTCCTCGAAGCTCGCGCGAAGCTCAGCGGCAGAGGGGTCTCCGAAGACCGACAACGACCGATTCTCGACGCGCATGAAGGGGTGCGTGAGCTCGTTGAACACCCGGTCGAAGTCACCGTGGTTCAATGCCATCACCCATTCGGTCCCGAACGCACCCTGCTCGGCAAATTCCGCGCCCTCGCCGGCGAAGTAGCGGCGCTCGAGCTCGCGGTAGGCGCTCTCGAAGTCGTCTTCGTCGAAGCGACCCGCATAGACGATCCGCCGGTCGGCGTCGAGTTCGAGCACGTGCAGGTAGACGGATTCGTTCCCGGAATCATCGGACCAACGGGTCGAGGCAAGCAACAACCGGTCACCGCGGACCGCCAATGTGTGGGTCTCGAATGCGTTGTACTGCTCGAGGATGCGCTCAGTGGCGGCCCGAACCCCCGCACGGTCCGTTATCGGGTCACCAGTAAGTCGACGACGATCGTCGTATACGAACGGATCCGCGTATGCCGCGGCCACCGCATCGAAGTCCCGCGCGTACGTCGCCACCAGGAGGTTGTCCAGCGCCTCGGTGGCGCTGTTGGTCAGTGCCAGCCGGCTGTTGGATGCCCGAGCCTGCTCCTCGCCGTAGGCGAATGCCTGCGCCTCATCGTTGAACTCGAATTGGCACACCGACGCAAGTCGCCCGGCCCGGATCTCGCACACGTGCAACCGGATCCATTCGTAGCTCTCGCCATCCGAACCCGCGGCTTCGCGCTCAAGACGGAAAGCGGCCCAGGTGGGGGACAGCCACTGGATGGCCGAGATCCACATCCGAGCCGAGGCAACCATCGCGGAGAGTTCCTCAAAGCTGGCGCGCAGCTCGGTGGCCGATCGATGCGGGAATAGCGCGTGCGACCGGTTCTCGACGCGCATGTCGGGGGTGCTGAGCTCGCCGAACGCTCGGTCGAAGTCGCCGCGATTCATGGCGATAATCCAGTCGGTCGTCACGGTGCCCGCCTCCGCGAACGACGCGCCTTCGCCGGCGTAGTAGCGGTGCTCGAGCTCGCGGTAGGCGCCCTCGAAGTCGTCCTCGTCGAAACGGCCAAAGTAGGCGATCCGCCCGTCATCACCGACTTCCAAGACGTCGAAATGAGTCGACTCGTTCCCTGCGTCGTCGGACGAACGGTGCCAGGCGAGGGCGCAACGCTCACCTCGAACCGCCAGTGTGCGAGCCTCAAAGTGGTTGTACTGCTCGCAGACACGTTCAACGGCCGCCTGCATCTCGACCGACCCATCGATCGGGTATCCGCTGAGACCCCGACGATCGTCATAGACGAGCTCGTCCGAATACATGCCGACGGCACCTTCGATGTCGCCGGCTCGCAGCTTCCCAAGCAGTCGGTGTCCCACTTCGCTGGCGCAGTTGCTTACGGCCAGCCGGCTCGGAGGCGGGGTGTCGAGCGTCTCGGCGTAGGCGAATGCCGCATCCTCGTCGTCCAGCTCAAACTGGCGTACCGACGCCAGCAGCCCGTCGCGAATCTCGGCGACGTAGAGGCGCGTCCATTCGTAGTCCTCATCGTCCAAACCCAGTGCCCTGGCATCGCCGATGCCGACACAACAGTTCGGCGACAACCAACTCAAGGCGGGGATTCGGTGCCGCACGGACGACACTTGCCGCCCGCGCTCCCGCAGCCATCGGTACAGGTCGTCAACCGAAAGCTCACTCGATGACAGCGCCGAAACCGAGGCCAGCCAACGAAAATCAAGGTGCGCCAGACTCCGCGCCGCCTCGACGTCGAGCCGATCCATCGCCGCCATCCATTCGTTCAACAGGTGTCCGCTCGCCGCGAAGGCCGCGCCCTCACCCGCGTAGTATCGACGCTCGAGTTCGCGGTGGGCGCCGTCGAAATCGTCTCCGTCAAAACGGGTGTGAGATTCGATCTGCCCGTCCTCGTCGACCTCGAATACAGCAAGATACGTCGCCTCGTTCCCGGCGTCGTCCGCAAAGCGGCTCGAATGCAATGCCACGCGCTGACCTCGAACAGCGAGGGCGTGCGCCTCGCAGCGTGAGTACTGCTCAAGGAAGCGCTCAGTTGCTTTCCGAAATGCGGCAAGGCCCACGACCGGGTCGCCGCTCAGTCGCCGCCGATCGTCGTAAACAAACCGGTCTGAGTGCACTGCCATCGCGCTATCGAGGTCGTGGGCCTCCATCGCCATCATCAAAGCGTCGACACTCTCGCTGGCCCGGTTTGTGACCGCGAGCCGACTGGACCGCTCCGCGACGAGAGTGTCGGCGTAGGCGAACGCCGCGTCCTCGTCGTCGGGCTCGAACTCTCGCAGCGACGCGAACAGGCCATCGCAGTACTCGCACACGTAGATCCGTGTCCATTCATAGGCTTCGCCGTCCAGCCCGACGGCTCGCACAGTGCCGAGACTGAGGCTGCAGTTCGGTGACGGCCAACGAAGGACGAGATTCCAACGCTGTTGGGACGACACCTGCCGCTCGCGCTCCTCTAACCAGCGGAAGAGTTCCTCGACAGACCGGTCGGTCGCTTTCAGCGCCGACGAAGGGGCCACCCATCGGAAATCGGGCTGGCTGAGCCGACGCGCCGCTTCGACGTCGAGCCGGTCCAACGACTCGATCCAGCTAGTCACCGCGCGGCCATTTGTCGCGAATGCCGATCCCTCGCCGGCGTAATACCGTTCCTCGAGCTTCCGGTAGGCAGCCTCAAAGTCGTCCTCATCGAAGCGGCCTGCATAGATCGTTCGTCCGTCTTGGTCGACTTCGAAGCACAAGAGGCCTGTCGTCTCGTTGCCGGCGTCGTCCGACCATCGAGTCCGCACCAGTACCGAGCGCTCACCCCGCACCGCCAACGTGTGCCCCTCGAAAACGGTGAACTGCTCCATCACCCGCGCGAACGCCGCGCGCATACCGGCGCGGTCAGCGATCGGGTCGCCGCTCAATCGGCGCCGATCGTCGTACTCGAATTGATCCGCGTAGCTGTTGGCGAGGGTGTCGACATCGCCGGCCTGCATCATTAGCCACGAAGCCGCGGTGGCCTCACTGGCCCGGTTCGCGATCGCCAGCCTCGAGGTGGCGCGGGCCGGCGATGGGGCCGTCGGCGCGGCGGATTCGACCGTCTGCCCGATCGAGGTGGCCACTTCCTTTGCGGCGTACAGCGCATTGGCGTCATTGCGAGCATCATTGGCGCCCTTCGCATCTCCAGACGCGGCGAGCACACGGCTCAATGCGAGGCAGGCCTCGGCGTGGTCGAGCACAAGATCGGTCCCTGCGGCGACTTCGGCCGCGGCCTGTGCCAAGTCGACGGCCTCGTCGTGCCGGCCTTGGGCGGCAAGGATTTCGGCTCGCACCGCCCGCCATGCGATCGCCGTCTTCAGGTTGTGGCCGGCGACGCGCTCGCTTTCGGCGGCATACCGGTCGGCTTCGTCGACCCGTCCCTGGGCAAGCACGGATCGTGCCAGCAGCGCGGCCGCCTGACCGGCGTCCGCGCCGACGCCGAGGGCGTCCATTCCCTCCATGGCGGTCCGGAAGTGGGGCTCGGCCGCGACCTGGTCGCCCACCATCGCCTCGATGAATCCGGCGAACAGCTCGGTCTCCATCAGGCCGTGTCGAAGGCCGAGGTCCGCGACGACCTGGCGGGCATCCGCCAGCATCGACCGAGCCTTATCCGGTCGTCCCCGCAGCAGTTCCAGCATGGCCAGGCAGCGCAACGACGTCGCCTCGAGTGACGGTGCGGCGGTGGTCATTCGCTGCATCCGGACCACGTCCAGGCACCGCCCGCCCGCCTTGGGAACGGGGCTTGGCCCCCACAGCGCGGCGTTCGGGGCCGCGCCCAACGCTGCGGTGATCTGTCGGTGGTCCCCGCCCTGTCGTGCCGCGATGAGCGCCTCGAAGAGGTCGACCTCGGCGTCGCCGATCCGGCCGAGTCGGGCCCTGGCGCCCGCGCGCACTCGATGCGCCTTGGCCAGTCCCGCGGGGTCCGTGCGACGGCCGAATTCGTCGATGGCACTTTGCAGGCGGGCGTCGACTTCCAATAACCGCGCCGGGTCGGTGTAGACGACGAACTGGCATCGGTAGCAGGTCGCCCACGGTGCCAGCGCTTCTCCTGCGATTCGTTCGAGGTCGTCAACGAGTGGCGCACCGGCTGTGACATCGCCGGCGGAAAGAAACGCTTCGCAGCCGACGAGCAGCAATTCCGCGTGGACCGCCTGGTCGGCGGCGGCCAGGCCCGCGCCGCGAGCCGCCTGGGTGCCTGCGGACACCAGCTCGTCACGGTCGAGGGCGCGACGCGCGGAAGACAGATAGCACCGTGCGGATCGCAGGGCGAGCCCATGGCTGTGCTCGTCGAGCGTGCCGAGCTCGCGCCGGTAGCCGTATGCGGCTTCCAGGTGCCGGCCGATCATCTCGTCGGAGTCGAAAGCAACGCTTGCTCCACCTGATTCGATCCAATTGCCCAGCCGCTCATGGAGATCCGCCCGGTCCGACTTCAGCAACCGACGGTATGCGACGTCGCGGATCAGGACGTGGTGGAAACGCCAGACCGGCTCGTCGCCGAGGTAGGCCCCGCTGGGCTGAGCGAGTTCGAGCCGACGCAGTCGATCGAGGGACGACTTGACCACGGCCGCACCGCGTTCGGCCAGCGCGCATACGGCACCGAGCGAGAAATCGGTGCCGACCACCGAGGCGATCTCGAGCAGCCGCCGATCGGCGGCACCAAGCCGCTCCAGTCGGGACGCCAAAAGCGCGTGGATGGTGGGCGGGATGGCAATGGCGTCGACGTCGATCGTGAGCCGCCAACCGACCGGCTCCGCGACGAGGACTCCGTCGTGCACGAGCATCCCGACCAGCTCGCGCACGAACAGGGGGTTGCCGCCGGTCGATGACGGGAGGCGGCCCAGTAGCTCCTCGGGCACTCGGGCGGCGCCCAACACGCCGGCGGCGAGCTCAGCCGTCGCCTCGGCGTCGAGGCCGCCGAGATGGACCGCCTCGGTTACCCACGTACTGACACTGACCAGGTCGGGCCGGACTTCGCGAAGTTCGGGCCGCGCGAGGGCCAGAACGAGGACCGGCACCTCCTGCACCCATTCCGCGAGGTGTTCGACGAAATCGAGAAGCAGGGTGTCGGCCCATTGGATGTCGTCGACGACGATGATCAGCGGCCGGTCCCGCGCCAGCAGCTCGACGTATCGGCGTAGCGCCCAGAAGGTCTCCTCGACCGAGCCGGGGATTCCGGCTGTGAGGCCGTTGAGGTCGCGAAGGATGCGATCCCGATCGGGAGTCGTTGCGGGAATATCGGTTTCGAGGTCGCGAGCCCGCAGCACCTCGACGATCGGCGCGAGAGCAACGGTCTGCTCGACGTCGCACCGTGCCTCGATGACATGGGAATCCCTCTGGGCCACGGTGAATTCCGTCGCCAATCGGCTCTTGCCGACGCCAGGATCGCCGATGACCGTCACCAACCGCGCGGCCCGTGCAGCGATCGCGCCGCCGAAGGCGACCCCCAGCCGGCGGATCTCGTCTGTCCTGCCGACGAACGCAGCGGCGTCGGTTGCCTCCGATTGGCGGCCGAGCCACTGGTACACCGCCACGGGGGCGGTTCGACCCTTCACCTGCACCTGACCGAGGGACTCGTATCCGTATCGGCCGCGTGTTGACCGCCACGTCTCCTCTCCGACGACTACGTGACCGCGTGGGCACTCCGACTCGAGCCGCGCCGCGACGTTCAGAGCGTCGCCAACGAGGTCGGCGTCGCCTGCCCCGACCACGACCTCACCGGTGTTCACCGCGACCCGCAGTGCGAGATCGACCCCGTGTGCTTCGGCTACCAGGGCGGCGAAATCGACGAAGCGCTCCTGTAACTCGACCGCCGTGTCGACGGCGTGGTCGGCGTCGTCGGGCCCGATCTCCGGAACGCCCCAGACGGCCATGAACCCGTCGCCGATGTACTTCGTGACGCCCGCCCGATGGCGCTCGGCAGTAGAGCGCAGAAGGCCGTGGTACCGGCTCATTACCTCGCGTGCGGTCTCCGCGTCGACTTGCTCCTCAAAACTCGTCGAACCGGCCAGATCGGCGAACATCACGGTCACGGTCTTGCGCGACGGGCCTGCGGCGGTGTTGTCCGAGGTCGGTTCCCGATCGTCGAGAGTCGCGCCGCACGCTCGGCAGAATCGCGCGGTTGCATTGGCTTCCACCCCGCACGTCCCACAGGCCCGTCCGAGGGCCCCGCCGCAGCCTTCGCAGAAGCGAGCGTCCTCTTCGTTGGCGGTTCCGCACGCCGCGCAGGCGCGGTGGTGTTCGGCCATGGTCAATCGGGCCTCACCGATAGCGCGCCGTTGTCCTCGATCGCGGCCGCGCAGCGGTCGAGCATGGTGCGGAGCAACGTGCGCTGGCGGTCGTTTGCCATCTCGATCCGACCGGCGCCCACCACTGGATAGGCGAAGCACCAGGCGACGGCGAGTTGATAGTCGCGCCGCAATTCGCCTGCGGGGTAGTCGATTCCGCGTTCGGCGAGGCGCTCCGCGTAGCGCTCGATCAGCTGGTCCTCGCAGGCGCGCCGAGTGTCAGTGGACAGGCTCTGGCTCAGAAAATAGCCCACGTCGTAGGCGCCCCTGCCGCATGCGGTCATCTGCCAGTCCAGCGCCGTCATCGGTGGGTCGTCCGGCTCGACGGCGAAAAACAGCTGATCGAGCCGTAAGTCGCCGTGGACGAACGTTCGTGGTGGCCGCGTGAGCTCTTGGCAGAACCACGGAATCATCGAGGGAAACCGCTCGCCGAACGCACGCAATGCCGGCGAAAGGTCGGCACCGATACCCGCGATGAAGGGCGGCCAGGCGGCCTCGAAGTTGCTGATCGAAACCGCGGGGAAAGGGGGTGCGGCGCGGGTCTTCAGCCACGGCATCGACGCGAAGCGGTCGCTCTCCCACCAGTGGGCGTGGTGGCGGGCGATGGCGTCGACGACGGTCTCAGCGTCGGGAACGGTGCATCCCACGATCTGGTCAACGACACGGAGCCGGCCCAGATCTTCGAGCACGAGGACGAAGTCGTGTGTCGTCTCGTCGAAGGCGGCAAAGTACGGCCGCGCCGGGGGCAGAGGGTTGGCGAGCCCGATCGACTGGTAAAAGCGCACCTCGCTTAGGTAGAACTCCAGACCCTCACAGACTTCCGACCGGACTCGGGGGTCGAGCATCGGCAGCTTCACGACCACCGACGACGGCACACCCGGTCCACCCTCGAGATGGGCCCGGTACAAGCGGCCGAGCAGCCCGACGCCGATGCCGATCTGCTCGAGCCGGCATTCCCGCACGTCGGCTCCAAGCACCTCGCTGAGCCACTGCGCCGTCACAGACGAGGGGTCAGTCGGGAATATCGCCATCCGCCCCACCCTCCCCGTGGATGAGGCAATCTTACGAAGAACTGGGGATTTGTAGCGCGTTTCGGCAGCGCCGAGCATTAGCCGACGCCGGCGAGCCCGGTTCCGAACTGTCCGTCGAACGACCGACAGGGAGCCGGCTCTCGCTAGCTGCCTACCACCCAAATTGCTTGTGCCGCAGGGCTTCCCAGCTCCACGGTGGCGGCTTCCCCGCCCTTCGACTCAACGGCCACCGAAATCATGCCTGCGAAGTCGCGCCGGGCAAGCACCCGCAGGTGCGAATCCAGGCTGATCCCGACGCTGTCGAAATACCGCAGCATCTCGGGGTCGGCGTCGGAGATGCGGGCGACGGTTCCTGCCTCGCCGTCGTGGCACACCGAAAGCTGGCGCGCATCAGGAGTGGGCACCTGGCCGTCGGCCGCAGGAATGGGGTCGCCGTGCGGATCGCGGGTGGGGTATCCGAGCTTGGCGTCGATCCGGGCCAGCATGCGATCGGACACCGCATGCTCGAGCACCTCAGCCTCGTCGTGGACTTCGTCCCAGCTGTAGCCGAGTTCGCGGACCAGAAAGGTCTCCATCAGCCGGTGCCGCCGCACCATCGCCAGCGCGGCGCGCCTGCCTGCCGCGGTCAGCGTCACCGCGCCGTACTTCTCGTGATCGACCAGCCCCTGGTCGGCGAGCTTGCGGATGGACTCCGACGCGGTGCTGGCCGAAACGCCGATCTTCTCCGCGAGCATCTTGGTGCTCACCTTCTCCAGCGACCATTCCTGCGCCGTCCAGATCACTTTCAGATAGTCCTGGGCAACCGTCGTCAGGTCGCGAGGGTTGCCGTTTGGGCTCACAGGAAAGAAGTTTAGGCAATGGTCACCTGATCTGGGCATCTAGCGGCGCCACGCGGGCGGACGCGCCGTAGGCTTGCGGCTGTGCAGCGCTGGCGGGGGCAAGATGAGATCCCCACGGACTGGGGTCGATGCGTCGTTACGATCGGCGTGTTCGACGGCGTCCATCGTGGGCATCAGGAACTGATCAACCACGCCGTGAAGGCCGGCCGCTCCCGCGGCGTGCCGACGGTGTTGATGACATTCGATCCCCACCCGATGGAAGTGGTGTTCCCAGGCAGCCATCCCGCGCAGCTGACCACCCTGACCCGCCGCGCCGAGCTGGTCGAGGAAATGGGCATCGACGTCTTCCTGGTGATGCCGTTCACCTCGGACTTCATGAAGCTGACCCCCGAGCGCTACGTCCACGAGCTGCTGGTCGAACGTCTCCACGTGGTGGAGGTCGTGGTCGGGGAGAACTTCACCTTCGGCAAGAAGGCCGCGGGCAGCGTGAGCCTGCTGCGCAAGGCGGGCGAACGGTTCGGGTTCGCGGTGGAGGGTATGTCGCTGGTCGCAGAACACCATCAAGACGAGACCGTCACCTTCTCGTCGACCTACATCCGGTCCTGCGTGGACGCGGGCGACGTCGTCGCGGCCGCCGAGGCGCTCGGTCGGCCGCATCGCGTCGAGGGTGTGGTGGTCCGCGGCGACGGCCGGGGCAAGGTGCTGGGCTTTCCCACCGCCAACGTCGCTCCGCCGATGTACTCGGCCATTCCCGCCGACGGGGTCTATGCGGCCTGGTTCACGGTGCTCGGCCACGGTCCGGTGATGGGCACCGTCATCCCAGGTGAGCGCTATCAGGCCGCGGTGTCCGTTGGCACGAACCCGACGTTTTCCGGGCGCACCCGCACCGTTGAGGCGTTTGTCCTTGACACCGCGGCCGACTTGTACGGCCAGCACGTCGCTGTCGACTTCGTCGCCCGCCTTCGCGGCCAGGAGAAGTTCGGTTCGGTGGGTGACCTGGTGACACAGATGGGCAGCGATACCGAGCACGCCCGCACGATTCTGTCTGCCCGCTGAGCCGGCGATTTCGCAGCTCAGCAACCACGCTGATAAACTGCCCGGCGACCCAGCGTGTGCTGCAGTTCGCGGCGGCCACGCCCTAGATAAAACCTCGCGGACCGATGGATATGGAGTTGTTTCGTGGCGCTTACCGCCGAACAGAAAAAAGACATTCTCGGCCAGTACGGCCTGCATGACACCGATACCGGCTCGCCAGAGGCCCAGGTCGCGCTGCTGACCAAGCGGATCTCCGACCTGACCGAGCACCTCAAGATGCACAAGCACGACCACCACTCGCGGCGCGGACTGCTGCTGCTGGTCGGTCGTCGTCGCCGCCTGCTCAAGTACGTCGCCCAGGTCGACGTGCAGCGCTACCGCTCCTTGATCGACCGGCTGGGCTTGCGCCGCTGACGCCACGCGCGTTGCCCGCGGTCGTCTCGGCCGCGATCGTGGCAATCGGGGCATTGACCGGGTGTTCCTCGGCGTCCGTCGCAGATATGACCGCGGGGGACTGCCTGAAGATGGGCGGTACGCCCGAGCGACCGGAGGCCACCGAGGTGGCATGCGGCAGTTCGGAGTCGAACTTCAAGGTCGTCGCCAACGTCGAGAACAGCGACGCGTGCCCGGCCGACGTCGACTCGTATTACTCGCTGAGCAGCGCGTTCTCTGATACCAGCAACACGATCTGCATGGATATCGACTGGGTCGTCGGCGGTTGCATGAGCATTGACCCGGATAACGACAAGGATCCCTTCCGGGTGGACTGCCACGACGACTCGATGCCGAACCGGCAGCGTGCCACCCAGATACTGAAGAACGTCGCCAGCGTGGACCAGTGCGCCACCGGGGTCGGTTACCCGTACGACGAGCGGGGCTTCACCGTGTGCGTCGAAGACGTGGCTTGAGGTTGCTGAGATTTCGGTCCTGTACCTGCTGCGTTGTAGGATGGGCCACGTTCGTCAGCCGCTTGGCTCGAACTTGGGTGCGGTTCTCGCAGATCCGCGAGGTACCGCTCCCGCGTCTCATATCGGACGTTGTTGGATCAGAGACGTGCCTGATCGAGCGCGGTCTTCGGTAGTGGCTGCCGGGTCCGATACCCGGCAGCTTCGATCGATGGCCGTAGCCGCATCCAGGCCCGTGGTTCACACGCTGTGACGACGCGAAACAGTTGAACATGAACCAGAGAGGCCATACGGACGTCTATGTCTGTAGTTGAAATTGAAGACGGCGTATACGAATCCACCGCCGTTATCGACAACGGGAGCTTCGGCACCCGCACCATCCGCTTCGAGACCGGCCGGTTGGCCCAGCAAGCCGCCGGCGCAGTCGTCGCCTACCTCGACGACGAGACCATGCTGCTTTCCGCGACGACCGCCAGCAAGACGCCGAAGGACCACTTCGACTTCTTCCCGCTGACGATCGACGTCGAAGAGCGCATGTACGCCGCAGGGCGCATCCCCGGCTCGTTCTTCCGCCGCGAGGGTCGCCCGTCCACCGATGCGATCCTGACCTGCCGCCTGATCGACCGTCCGCTGCGGCCGACGTTCATCTCCGGCCTGCGCAACGAGGTCCAGGTCGTCGTGACGATCTTGAGCCTCGACCCCAACGACCTGTACGACGTGCTCGCCATCAACGCAGCATCGGCGTCCACGCAGATCTCGGGCCTGCCGTTCAACGGCCCCGTCGGCGGCGTGCGCGTCGCGCTGATCGACGGCACGTGGGTCGCCTTCCCAAGCGTCGAGCAGCTCGAGCGGGCTGTATTCGACATGGTGGTGGCGGGCCGCAAGGTGGGTGATGCCGCCGACTCAGATATAGCGATCATGATGGTCGAGGCCGAAGCCACCGACAACGTCATCGAACTCATCTCCGGCGGAGCCGGCGCGCCGACGGAATCCGTTGTCGCCGAAGGCCTCGAGGCCGCCAAGCCGTTCATCAAGGCACTGTGCGATGCGCAGCAGGAGCTTGCCGGCCGCGCCGCCAAGCCGACCGCCGACTATCCCGTCTTCCCCGAGTACGGCGAGGACGTCTACTACTCGGTGGCGTCGGTTGCCACCGATGCGCTGTCCGAGGCGCTGGGCATCGCAGGCAAGGCCGAGCGCAACGATCGCACCGACGAGATCAAGGGTGAGGTTGTCGAGCGGCTCGCAGAGCAGTACGCGGGCCGCGAGAAGGAGATCGGCGCCGCGTACCGGTCGCTGACCAAGAAGCTTGTCCGCCAACGTATCCTGACCGACCACTTCCGCATCGACGGCCGCGGCATCACCGACATTCGCGCGCTGTCCGCCGAGGTCGCCGTCATCCCGCGTGCGCACGGCAGCGCACTGTTCGAGCGTGGCGAGACCCAAATCATGGGTGTCACGACGCTGGACATGGTCAAGATGGCCCAGCAGATCGACTCGCTCGGGCCGGAGAAGACCAAGCGCTACATGCATCACTACAACTTCCCGCCGTATTCGACCGGTGAGACGGGTCGAGTCGGCTCGCCCAAGCGCCGCGAGATCGGCCACGGTGCGCTGGCGGAGCGGGCCCTGATGCCCGTGCTGCCCAGCATCGAGGAGTTCCCGTACGCGATACGGCAGGTCTCCGAGGCACTGAGCTCCAACGGTTCCACGTCGATGGGCTCGGTGTGTGCATCGACGCTGTCGCTGCTCAACGCGGGCGTTCCGCTCAAGGCGCCGGTGGCGGGCATCGCCATGGGTCTGGTGTCTGACGACATTGAAGTCGACGGCAAGACCGAGCGTCGCTTCGTCACGCTCACCGACATCCTCGGTGCCGAAGACGCCTTCGGCGACATGGACTTCAAGTGCGCAGGCACCAAGGAGTTCGTCACCGCGCTGCAGCTGGACACCAAGCTCGACGGCATCCCGTCGCAGGTGCTGGCCGGTGCGCTTTCGCAGGCCAAGGACGCCCGGCTGACCATTCTCGAGGTGATGGCCGAGGCCATCGACGCACCCGACGAGATGAGCCCCTACGCGCCGCGGATCACCACGATCAAGGTGCCGATCGACAAGATCGGCGAGGTCATCGGGCCGAAGGGCAAGATGATCAACTCGATCACCGAGGAGACCGGCGCGCAGATCTCCATCGAGGACGACGGCACGGTCTTCGTCGGTGCCGCGGACGGCCCGTCCGCGCAGGCCGCCATCGACAAGATCAACGCGATCGCCAACCCGCAGCTGCCCAAGATCGGCGAGCGGTTCCTCGGAACCATCGTCAAGACAACCGATTTCGGTGCGTTCGTGTCGCTGCTGCCCGGACGTGACGGGCTGGTGCACATCTCCAAGCTCGGCAGGGGCAAGCGCATCAACAAGGTCGAAGACGTCGTCAAGGTGGGCGATAAGCTGCGCGTTGAAATCGCCGACATCGACAACCGCGGCAAGATCTCGCTGGTCCTGGTCGCCGAAGACGATGAGAACGCCGCCGCCGAGGCGCCGGCGGACGCACCTGTTGATGCGACGACCGGCTCGTAAGCCGGCGTCGCTGCGGGGTGTCCCTGGGAAGGCGGAGACGTCGACCAGGGATACCCCGATGGTGCGGCGCACTCTGCTACCCGGCGGACTACGGGTCGTCACCGAGTACATCCCCTCGGTGCATTCGGCATCCGTCGGTGTGTGGGTCAACGTAGGTTCGCGCGACGAGGGTCACAGCGTGGCAGGCGCCGCCCACTTTCTGGAACACCTGCTGTTCAAGTCGACGCCGACGCGCGGTGCGGTCGACATCGCACAAGCCGTCGACGCCGTCGGCGGTGAGCTGAACGCATTCACCGCGCGGGAGCACACCTGCTACTACGCGCATGTGCTCGACACCGATCTCGAGTTGGCCGTCGACCTGGTTGCCGATGTCGTGCTGCGCGGCCGCTGTGCCGCGGACGACGTGGAACTCGAACGCGACGTGGTGCTCGAAGAGATCGCGATGCGCGACGACGATCCCGAAGACACCCTCGGCGACGTCTTCCTTTCGGCGATGTTCGGTGCCCACCCGGTCGGCCGACCAGTGATCGGCAGCGTCGGCTCGGTGTCGGCGATGACCAGGGCGCAGCTGCATTCGTTTCACGTTCGCCGCTACGTTCCCGAGCGCATGGTGGTCGCCGTTGCCGGCAACATCGACCACGACGAGGTGGTCGCGCTGGTCCGCGAGCACTTCGGACCGAGTCTCGTGCGCGGCAAGCGGCCCGTGCCGCCGCGCAAGGGGGCCGGCAGGGTGGCAGGCCGGCCAACCCTCCTGCAGGTCAATCGCGATGCGGAGCAGACGCACCTGTCCCTTGGCGTTCGCACGCCAGGCAGGCACTGGGAACATCGATGGGCCTTGTCGGTGCTGAACACCGCACTGGGCGGCGGTCTGAGTTCGCGACTGTTCCAACAGATTCGGGAGACGCGTGGATTGGCGTACTCGGTGTATTCGACGGTGGACACCTTCGCCGACAGCGGAGCACTGTCGATCTATGCCGCGTGCCTGCCGGAACGCTTCGACGAGGTGGTTCGGGTGACCACCGACGTGCTGACAACGGTGGCCCGCGACGGGATCACCGAAAACGAGTGCCGGATCGCGAAGGGCTCGATGCGTGGCGGACTTGTGCTTGGGCTCGAGGATTCCGGCTCGCGGATGAACCGTATTGGCCGCAGCGAGTTGAACTACGGCGAGCATCGCAGCATCGCGGACACCCTCGCCAAGATCGACGCCGTGACCATCGATGAGGTCAATGCCGTCGCACACAAACTGCTGACCCGACCTTACGGTGCGGCGGTTTTGGGTCCGCAAGGATCGAAAAGGTCCTTACCGCAGCCGCTTCGGGCCATCGCGGGCTGATCGCCTACTCTGGCATCGATGACTGGACTATCCCGACGACACGTACTGATCGGCGGCGTGGCCATCACGGCATTGGCCGCGGGCGCACCGAGGCCGGCGCTGGCCACACCACCGCCGGCGCTCACCACTGACCAACAGATTGCCGGTTTGGAACAGGCGAACAGCGCGATCATCGGGTTGTTCGCCGTCAACCTGGATTCGGGTGCAACGGTGGCCCACCGGTCGCAGGATTCGTTCGCGATGTGCTCGACGTTCAAGGCCTACGCCGCGGCCCGCGTGTTGCAGATGGTCGAACGTGGTCAGCTGACGCTCGATCAGAAGGCGTTCGTCGACCCGGCGGCCATCGTGGCCAATTCGCCGCGAACCGAGCCGCGAGCCGGCACCGAGATGACGCTGTCCGAGCTGTGCGAGGCGGCGCTGCAGGTCAGCGACAACACTGCCGCGAATCTGCTGCTGCACACCATCGGCGGGCCGCAGGCGATCACCGCATTCGCGCGCAGCATCGGCGACGAGCGGACGCGGTTGGACCGCTGGGAAACCGAGCTGAACTCCGCGGTCCCCGGCGATCCGCGCGACACCAGCACGCCGGAAGCGCTGGGTGGGGGATACCGCACGCTGCTCGACGCGGCGGTGCTGGGCCCGCCGCAACGCCGGCTTCTCGAGGAATGGATGCGGGCCAATCAGACGTCGAGCGTGCGGGCGGGGTTGCCGCCGGGATGGACCACCGCCGACAAAACGGGCAGCGGCGACTACGGCAGCACCAACGATGTCGGCATCGCCTACGGCAACGACGGGCAGCGCATTCTCCTGGCGATAATGACGCGGTCGCAGGGCAACGACCCGAAGGCCGCGAATCTGCGCCCCCTCATCGGCGAGCTCACCGGCTTGGTGCTGCCCACCCTGCTGGCGTAGGCGGACATAGGTCGACGTATAGGGAAATACCCGATTCCTCGCCCGTCATCCAGCCCATACGTTAGCTCGGTGGTGCAGGACGCGTTATCCCATCGGCGGCAAGGCCGGTTCAGCCACGCGCAGCGTGGCAGCGGAAGCAGTGTGTTGATGGCATCCGAAGAGGCACGGACAGAATCAGTTGCCGTCGTCGACGGGCACGACGCAATACATACAGCGGTGGAGTTGTGGTGTACCAATGCACAACCCCCGATCAGCTTCGCGGGCAGCTACTTCTCGGCCGAGCAGTTCCTCGACGAGCATCAGCCGGCCTCTCGCGTCGGCGCGGTCGTGCTCGAATTGGAGATGCAGCGTCACCACGTGGACTTCGGTGCGCTCGATCGCATCGTGGCGCTGCGGCACCGAGTAATTGTCTACTCGCACATCATTACTGACGAAGTCATCCTCTCGGCGCTGGACAGGGGAGCGGTGACGTTCGTGGCCAAGTCCGAGAGCAAAGAGCACTTGATCGACGCGATCCGGGCGGCAGGATCCGACACCCCGTATGTCGGACCGCGGATGGCGGGGGCGATGCTCAACGACAGGACGATCGGCCGCCCGAACCTTGCGCCACGCGAGAAGGAGGTCCTGATCGCGTGGTTCCGCACCGAGAGCAAGGATCTCGTTGCGCGCCAACTGGAAATCGCCCCGACCACCGTGCGCACGCATCTACAACGGGTGCGCGCGAAATACGCCGCGGTGGGCCGCCCCGCCACTACGAAGGCCGCGCTGGTGGCCCGTGCCATTCAAGATGGCATCGTGAACGTTGACGATATGTAGCCGCACCTACAGCGGCGGTCTTACCGGCCAACCGAGACCAGTGTGCGGTTCGCGCGTGTCCGTCTGGGTGAAACGGCAGAGGCTGTAATCGCGGCGAAATCTCATACACATTCCGAGCCCGCAGAACGCGCAGTCAGAACCCGAACGGTAGTGCTCGTGCGCACTCCGCTCGTGGCCGCAGATGCACGCGTATCCGAACACCGAAACACTGTACGTGGTGAGCGGGTACTAGCAGGTCAGGACGGCCACAGTGGGACGACCCGGCACCACGTGATGCCGTCTGTTCGCGGTCGTCATGACGCCCACCCCGACCCGTCGGATGCCACCTCTGCCTCGACCCTCCGCACCCCGAGCGGCTTAGACCTGTTGGGCGCGCGCATCTTCGCCGCCCGCGAGTACGCGAACTCTTGGCGGATGGTCCGGAGCACTCGCACACCATCGGTGACGGCATTGAGATTGCTTACACCATGGATCCTTTGAGATTCGTAGCTGCACACTTCGGCGATATTGAGTTCCCTGGCGGCAACGCGCACATTGATCAGCGTCTCGATCTCGAACCCGTCGCCCCACTGGGGGCCAAGTGCGTGCACGGCCGGCAGCCGCATCGAATCGAGGCAATGCCTCCAGAACGCGTTGTAGCCGTAGCACAAGTCGGTGTACTTCGTCGAAAACAGAATGTTGACAAGGGTATTGAGGCCCTTGTTGCCATACCGGCGGAACCTCGTGATGTCGGCGCTGCCGCCACCCTGGATGAATCGTGAACCCTTTGCGAAGTCCGCACCGGAGATCAGGGCACCGACATAGCGAGGAATCTCGCAGGGGTCGGTGCTGCCGTCGGCATCCAGCATCACGATGATGTCACCCGTACTCGCGGCGATACCGCACGCGACGGCGTTGCCCTTGCCTTTACGGGTTTGCTTGATATGCCGTCCATCTGGCCACAGTTCGCGGGCCACCGCTGCGGTCTGGTCTATCGAGTGGCCGTCGACGACGACAATCTCGTCGATATCGCACGGCATGCGTGCCGCGACGTGCGGCAGGTTGCGCTCTTCGTTCAACGCGGGAATCACCACTGAGACCGTCGGGCGCTTCGTATCGTGCGGAAGGCCCTTCCAAATACTCACCAGCTTGGCCATCAGCGGCTCATTTCCTGACTGTACGAACAGGGTTGCCGTGGAGATCACATCTCGATTGCCGAACGGGCGTTAAAGGTCGCAACGTCCGTTGCCGCACATTGAAGTAAGGTGCGAACGGCCGTGCCTGCATCCCCATACTGCGTCTCCCCCGAGACCGAGAGTCCGCGATGGACTCAAAGAACCTTCGAATTCTGATAACCCTGGCACAGGGTTCGATATTTAGCAACGGATAAGACTTCGGTAGCGATGGCGCCCGGCAACCCCTCGCTGCCGGGCGGAGGGACCTCCTTCGTCGCACCGCCGGGTGTGAGCCCCAGCGTCAAGAGTGTGGATGTACCAACTATTACTTCCTCTACTTCGGGCTTTGCCGCGAGATGCTGCTGCATGGTGAGATCAGCGTGATCAGAGGCGGGCTAGTCGTCTGAGTAGAGCACTGCAAACGTCGCAGCGGTACGATTCCGCAAAGATTCCGATGTAGCAAATAACGGTCTATCGCCCAAACGTACGACAGGCAACGATCAGATGTCGGGCGAAAGGGTGACAGTCTGGCCGGTTTGGGCGCTCCAATCGTCGCGCGAAGCGGTACGCGCCCATTCCGGCAGGTGCCAGAATGGGCGCGTATTTAACGCTTGCGGCGATTAAATTTTGTCGTTTGCTGACGGCGCAGAAATAATTTGCCGTCGCGTCAGTTGCTTGCGCAAGTCAAATCAGGCCAGCACCGTCGCGGGATCGGTGTAGGGGAGGCCGAGGTCGGCGGCCACCTGCTCGGAAAGGAGTCCGCCTTCGTGCGTGGACAGACCCTTGGCCAGCGCGGAGTCGGCGTTGCACGCGGCCCTCCAGCCCCTGTCGGCGAGCTTGACCACGTACGGCATGGTGGCGTTGGTCAGCGCGTACGTCGACGTGCGCGGAACCGCACCGGGCATGTTGGCCACGCAGTAGAACACCGTGTCGTGCACCGCGAAGGTGGGGTCGTCGTGGGTGGTGGGCTTCGAGTCTTCGAAGCAGCCGCCCTGGTCGATCGCAATGTCGACGAGCACCGCGCCCGACTTCATGTGCGCGACAGTCGAGTTGGTGACCAGTTTGGGAGCCTTGGCGCCCGGCACGAGCACGGCGCCGATGACCAGGTCTGCCCCCTTGACGGCGTCCTCGAGGTCGAGCATCGACGAGTAGCGGGTCTCGATGGAGCCGCTACTTTCGTTGTCGATCTTGCGCAGCGTGTTCACGTTGACGTCGAACACGTTGACGTGCGCGCCCATGCCCTTGGCAATGCGGGCGGCGTTGTAACCGGCCACGCCACCGCCGATCACGACGACCTCGGCGGGCGCCACACCGGGCACGCCGCCCATCAGGACACCGCGCCCACCGTGGCTCCGCATCAGGTGATATGCCCCGACCTGGGCGGAGAGCCGGCCGGCGACCTCGCTCATCGGGGCCAGCAGCGGCAATGCGCCGTCGGCGGTCTGAACGGTTTCGTACGCGATCGACGTGGTGCCAGAGGTCATCAACGCATCGGTGCACGGCTTGGACGCCGCCAGGTGGAGATAGGTGAACAGCGTCTGGCCCTTGCGCATGCGGGGGTACTCGGCCTCGATCGGCTCCTTGACCTTGAGCAGCAGCTCGGCCTCGGCCCACACCTCGTCGGCGCCGTTGATCAGCTGGGCTCCCGCCCGCTTGAAGTCGGCGTCGGCGATAGCCGAGCCCTCGCCGGCGCCGGCCTGAATGAGAACCTCGTGGCCGCGGTGGACCAACTCGGCCACGCCCGCGGGGGTGATGGCAACCCGGAACTCGTTGTTCTTGATCTCGGTCGGGATTCCGACGCGCATGACCGCTCCCTAAAGTCGTATTTGGTTACCTAGATTGTGAAGAACATGCGGTGTAATGGCAATGACCTCGATGATTATTCGATAGGCTGCGGTCATGTCAGAAGGATCAGCGAAATCCGCCGTTGGTCGAGGTCGGCCGTCGAAGGATGTTCGGCCCAGCGACGTCGATGCCATTGACCGCCGCATCCTGACCGCACTGCACGCCGACGCGCGGATGTCGAACAACGCCCTTGCCGACCTCGTGGGGATCGCGCCGTCGACGTGCCACGGCCGGGTACGCCGTCTCCAAGCGCTTGGCGTGATCCGGGGTTTCTATGCGGACATCGATCCTTCGGCGATCGGGTTGACGCTGCAGGCCATGATCTCGGTCAGCCTGCAATCCAACGCTCGCGGCAAGATCCGCAACTTCATCGGGCAGATCCGGAGCAAGCCACAGGTGATGGACGTCTATTTCCTGGCGGGCGCCGACGACTTCATCCTGCACGTCGCGGCGCGCGACACCGACGATCTGCGGGCCTTTGTGGTGGAGAACCTCAACGCCGATGCAGATGTGGCGGGCACCCAGACGTCGCTGATCTTCGAGCACCTACGCGGCGCGTCCCCGCTGTAAGTCGATGGAAGAAACCGGAAATCGGCGCGCGGTCATTGGGGTCTGGTGTTTTGTTCGACGATTTCGTGGGCCACCGTTTGGAGGATGTTGATGACGGCGGCGATGGCGGGCCGGGTGGTGGCGCCGACCCGGGTGACGGCTTCAATTCGGCGGGCGATGTGCACGCCGCCGAGCGGCTTTCGGATCAGATCCCGCGTGGTCAGGACATAACGCGGCAGCAGCGCCACCCCAACCTCCGCCAGCACCAGCTCCTCGACCACACGGAAGTCATTGACTCTCTGCACGATTCGTGGCTGCACGCCTGAGATGGCGGCAAGCGATCGAAGAACGTCATCGACCATGAGCCCGCCTTCGACGCCAATCCACGCTTCACCGGCGAGTTCGCGCAAAGGCACTCGCTTACGGTTCGCGAGCCGATGACGCGGCGGTAGCAGGATCTCAAGGGGTTCACGCAGCA
Source organism: uncultured Actinomycetota bacterium (assembly GCA_963711755.1). Classification (GTDB taxonomy): domain Bacteria; phylum Actinomycetota; class Actinomycetes; order Mycobacteriales; family Mycobacteriaceae; genus Mycobacterium. The sequence continues at coordinate 23,186 of CAVQFK010000015.1, read as the reverse complement.
GGACCGTCGTTTCCAGGCGAGCACCCAAGACCGCCGTATCGCGTTCGTCGCGATGAACGACCACGACGTCGAAGTCGGCGAGTTGGGTCGACGCGGCGGAGGCAGGCTGATCGATGTCGCGGCCGACGACCTCAACGCCGCAAGCGGCGGCCCGGGTGATGAGTTGTGCCATCAGCATCGCGGCGCCGGAAGGAAACATGGCGACGTGCACCGTGCCGCGCGGCGTCGTGCGATAGGCATCCATTTCTGCCTGAGCGCGGTCGAGGGCGGCCAGCACGTCATCGGCTCGGGCGACGAGGACGCGGCCGGCGTCGGTGAGCCGTACGCGCCGCCCTTGAGGCTCGAGAAGAGACACCCCGGCCTCGCGTTGGAGGATCTTGAGCTGTTGAGACACGGCGGACGGGGTCAGGGACATCGCTTCGGCGACAGCATGGACTGTGCCGCGGTCAGCGAATTCCCGAAGCAGGCGTAGGCGCACCACGTCCATGTAGGAATTCTAATCATTAAGTGAAAAAAGTATTGCTTGTCTAACGGGTCTTTGGACGGCGATCATTTGGCGTCGCCACGACTCGTTGGAATGAGGATCATCATTGCGCTTACCGCTGCAGCAGGCCCGCATCGAACCGTCGACCTGGCCTTGCTGGCTGTGGCCGTGGTGTGGGGGTCAAGCTACTTGGCGGCCAAAGACGTCGTCACCGCCGATGGCGTTTTTGCGTTCTTGGTCATCAGGTTCGCGCTCGCGGCTGCAGGTTTGGCGCTCATCCTGGCTGTCAGGCTCCATCGCCTCAGTCGCTCTGAGGTCGTCCTGGGCATACTTTTCGGGTTGGTGTTGAGCGTCATCTTTGCTCTGGAGACATTTGGTGTGACGATGACGTCCGCCTCCAACGCCGGCTTGATCATTTCCCTGACGGTCGTCATGACTCCGTTACTGGAGCAATGGGTCCGACACACGCACCTGCCGCCAATGTTCTACGGAGCGGCTGTGATCGCGGTGGCCGGCGTCGGTCTGCTCACCCACAGTGGCGGGTTCGCCGCCCCTCGCCTCGGCGATCTGCTGATGCTGGCGGCCGCCGCCGCGCGAGCCGTCCACGTCACGGTGATCGCGCACGTGTCTGAGCACCGCGCGTTCAATTCGGCACGTGTCACCTTGGTCCAATTCGTCACCGGCCTGGTGGTGTTTCTCCTCTTGTCGCTGATAACCGGACGAGGGGTGGGCGACGTCGCCGCGCACATGAGCGTGGGCGCATGGTTGATCACCATCTACCTTGCGCTGGTGTGCACGGTGTTCGCGTTCTTCATCCAAATCTGGGCGGTCCGACGCACCTCCTCCGCCCGGGTGAGCCTGCTACTGGGAACCGAACCACTGTGGGCCGCAACGATCGGCATCGTCGTGGCCGGCGATCCGCCCACCGTCATCAGCGCCGCCGGGGCCGGGCTGATCCTGATGGGCACAAACTGGGGGCGAGTAATCGACGCCCGCGGCCGGGATCCTCGTGAGGGCGAGATTCAGCACCTAAGCGGCGCGTCCCCGCTCTAGCGTCAGCGACTCGAACCGCTGTGTACGCCTGCTACACCTGTCGGCGGAATCGACTGTTCGCAGCGACGCGAGTTCGTGTCGGATTGCGGAGGTCACCCTGCCGCAAAACTGCGCGGGTTCGCTTCTGGCGTCCGGATACTCGCCGATGATGCCGTCGAGCGCACCGATGGCGAAAAGGTCCGCGGACCGCACACCCTGCCGCGCGGCCATGTCAGCGGCGTGCTCGGTCGTGTGATGCAGTATTGCGCTTGCGCCCTCGGGCGGCAGTGGTGAGAGCCATCCGTGCGCGGCGGCAAGCGTGCGATCCGCGGGGAAGAGGGCCAGCGCCGCGCCGCCCGTACCTTGTCCGAGCAACACCGACACCGTCGGCACGTCCAGCGTGATCATGTCCGCGATGCAGTGCGCGATTTCCGGTGCGATGCCGCCTTCTTCTGCCGCCCTTGACAATTCGCCGCCGGGCGTGTCGATGATGGAAACCAGCGGCAGACCCAGCTCCGACGCCAAACGCATGCCGCGGCGAGCCTGGCGCAGCGCCGCCGGTCCGAGGGGTGCGTGTTCCTGAGCGGCTCGATCCTGGCCAAGCAGCACGCACGAGGTGTCCTCGAAACGGACAAGTGCCACCGTCAGCCCGGGGTCGACCTCGCCGTGGCCCGTGCCGTGCAACGGGACGACCTGCGCGCCGGCGAGCAGTTCCCGGACACCCGGACGCTGCGGATGTCGCGACGCCAGCACCGACTGCCAGGCAGGCACGTCGCGCGCTGCGGGCCCGGATAACGACGAGACGCTCTGCGCGCGCGACGGCTCGAGGATGATGTCCAACGTCCTGGCCACGATGCCGGCAAGCTCGCCGGGTTCGCACACCGCGTCGACGAGCCCACGCTCGTAAAGGTTTTCGGACGACTGCACGCCCTCGGGAAACGGCGATCGATACAACGCCTCGTACACCCGGGGGCCAAGGAATCCGATCAGCGCGCCGGGTTCGGCGATGGTCAGGTGACCGAGCGACCCCCACGAGGCATACACCCCGCCGGTCGTCGGATGGCGCAGATAGACGAGGTAGGGCAGTTTTGCGGCCTTGTGGTCGGTGACCGCGGCGGCGATCGCGACCATCTGCAGGAAGGCCGCGGTGCCCTCCTGCATCCGGGTGCCGCCCGACGTCGGCAATGCCAGCACCGGCAGTCGCTGCGCCGTGGCGCGGCGGATGGCGGTGGTCAGTCGTTGACCCGCGGCGACGCCGATCGAGCCGCCGAGAAACCCGAAGTCGCACACCAGCATCGCCACGCGACGACCGCCGATCGACGCCGTGCCCGTGAGCACGGACTCGTCGAGCCCGGTTTTGGTTCGCGCGCAAGCCAATTCGTTCGCATACCCTGCGTCGTGGGCGTTGTCGGGAAGCGTCTCGTCCCACGACTGCCAGGTTCCGTTATCGGTGACGGCATCGATCATCTGCCGCGCGCCAAGGCGTGTCATCGGTGATCGGCCGTCGACGTCGCGCCGATGAGGTCGTTGTCGGCGCCAAGCACCGGCGGAGCGCTGTGGCGGCGACGGGTGAGCTCGGCGCCGTTCGCGTCGAAGAACCGCAGCGGGGGACCGGGCAGCGTGATGGCTCCCAAGGTGGCGTGATCGACGTCGATCAGCAGGCCCTGCGACTTCGTCTGTTCCCACTCGTATACCTCTCGAATGGTTCGAATTCGCCCGGCCGGCACGCCGATTCGGTCCAGCTTCGCCAGCAGCTCGTCGGTGGGCTGCATGGCGAAAGCGTGTTGAACCATTTCCCTGACCGGCTTGCTGTTCGCCACCCGTTCCGGGTTCGTGGCCATTCCAGGGGTGTCGGCATCGAGTCCGAAGCCGTCGCAGAACCGCCGCCACAGTCCCTCGCTGCCAACCGCGATTTGCACTGCGCCGTCGGCGGTGTCGAACATTCCGTAGGGGCAGATCGACGGGTGGTGGTTGCCCTCTGCCTGGCCGACCTGCCCGGCGACGGTCCACTTCGTGCCCTGGAATGCGTGCACGCCGACGACGGCGGCAAGCAGCGATGCGCGAACCACCTGGCCGCGGCCGGTGCGCTCGCGTTCCTGTAGTGCGGCAAGCACGCCGAATGCGCCGTACATGCCCGCAAGCAGGTCCGCGATCGGTACCCCGACGCGCTGCATATCGGTTGGCGCGGAACCGGTTACCGACATCAGGCCGGCTTCACCCTGCGCGATCTGGTCGTAGCCGGCGCGGGTGGCTTCGGGGCCGTCGTGGCCGAACCCGCTGATGGACAGCACCACCAACCGGGGATTGATCTCTGACAGTCGCTGCTGTGAAAAGCCAAGCCGGTCAAGGACACCGGGGCGAAAGTTCTCCATGAGCACGTCTGCCCGGCTGATCAACGCATGGAGAGCGGCCTTGCCAGCGTCGTCCTTGAGATCCAGTGTGACGGACTTCTTGTTCCGATTCGCGCAGAGGAAGTACGTGGATTCGCGGTCGCCGTGCTCTGGGTCGACGAATGGGGGACCCCACCCGCGGGTGTCGTCACCGCCGTGCGGGTTCTCGACCTTGATTACGTCGGCGCCCAGATCGCCGAGCATCATCGCGGCGTGCGGCCCGGCCAGCGCGCGGGTCAGGTCGACAACCAGCAGGCCGTGCAGGGGCCCGGCGGGTTCGGTGGGGTGTGGCTGCGTCGGTGTCATGATGATCCTCCGGCCTAGTGACTCAGTGAGCTAGTGGCCTAGCCAATTTAGAAAACCACGCCCTGACCTGGAGTGTCAAGGCGTGGCTTCTAAGAAAGCTGTGAGGTCAGAGCCAACCGGGCAGTACCAGCACCGCCCACGCGATTGCCGGACCGATCGCGACCACGAGGGCGCTGTATTTGAGGATTTGTTTGTAGAAGCGGTCGCGGTCGATGCCCTGGGCGTTGGCGAGCACCAGCGCGCCGTTGGTGGAGAATGGGCTGACATCCACGATCGTCGACGCAATCGCAAGTGCCACAACGACTCCGATGGGGCTCACCTCGCCGGCGAGAAGCAGGGGCACGGCAAGCGGAATGGTGGCGCCGAGGATCGCCGTCGAGGATGCGAAGGCCGACACGATGCCGCCGAGGTAGCAGAGCAGCAGCGCGACAAGCAGCGGCATCCCGAGCGCCGCGACACCGTTTCCGACCCACTCGACGCTGCCGGCTTCCTGCAACACGCCGACGAAGGTCAAAACCCCGCCGATGAGCAGGATGGTCGACCAGCTGATCTGCGACACGGCGCCCTTCTGGGCCTTCGGCGATGCCAGTGCCAGGACGGCCGCGACCGTCATCGAGACGAAGCCGATGTCGAGATCGAGACCCAGTGCGAACACCGCGAGGGCGCCCAGCCCGATCAGGGTGAGCACCTGATCGAAGGTGACGGACTTCGTCGGCAGCGGCTTGGTGGTCTCGGGTGCGGCCAGGGTCGCGGTCGCGCCGCCACCGTTGCCGGCCGGCGTGGCGATGGCGATGTCGGGCTGAGGTGTGCCGCCACCTGACCCGTCGGCGCCGGTTTCGGTGTCGTCGTCGTGAACCGTCCGGCCGATCAGCGAACGACCGCCAAGGAACACGAACAGCAGCACGCCGATTGCGGCGTTGAAAAAGAGGCTGCCGAGGAAGAGCGTCAGCGGGCTGTTCATCAGCTCCGCCTTGGCCACGATGTTGTTGACGGTGACGCCATAGATGCTGATCGGGGAGAAGCCGCCGGCCTGGGCGCCGTGGATCACCATCATGCCCATCAGCAGCGCGTTGATGCGGTACTGCTTGGCGAAGCCCAGCGCGATGGGAGCGATGACGGCGACGGCGGCGGGCCCGAGTGCACCAAATGCGGTCAACAGGCCGGTGATGCCGAACATCACCCAGGGGATGAACGCGACGCGACCTCGCACCAGGCGCAGGGCACCTCGGATCATGAGGTCGACCGTGCCGTTGTTCTGCGCGATCGCGAACAAGTAGGTGACGCCGACCAGCGTCAGGAAGAGCTCGCTGGGGAAGCCGGCGATGATGTCGTCGGTGCTCATCCCGACTGCGATCGTGCCGACCAGGAAGGCGGCGACAAAGCCGAGCGTGCCCATGTTGATCGGCAGCAAAGTGGCGGCCGCGAACATCGCGACCAGGGCCAGGATGGGGATCAATTCGAGCGGCATCGCGTTCTCCGGGATCTATTCGTCGATTTACTGACCCAGTGGCGCAGTGGACTAGACACTAAGCCGTGAGACACGTCACTGTCAACGGCAGGATGTGACCACGCCTACCGCGTACCACCATGCTGCCTCGGTATCCTGTGGCCCAGAGAGTAGGTGAGCTAGTGGTAGAGCAACTGAGGCCTGTCACCCGACCCCGGCTGTACGAAGTCATCGTCGAGCAGCTGTGCGCATACATGGCCGACAACGAGATGACCCCCGGGGACCGCCTGCCCGCCGAGCGCGACCTGGCCGCCAATCTTGGTGTCAGCCGAGCGTCGCTGAGCCAGGCGTTGGTGGCCCTCGAGGTGCAGGGCGTCCTGTCGGTGCGGCACGGGGACGGCGCCATATTGGTCCGTAGGCCCACCGAAGAGCGCGCCATCAAGGCGCTGCGCGAACACGCGGACCGGATCCCCGACATCATCGAGGCCCGAGAAGCCCTCGAGGTGAAGTTGGCGGGCCTGGCCGCCGCGCGGCGCACCGACGAGGAGATGGCAGCCATCGACGCGGCGATCGCGAAGATGGCGTCCGAGATCGAGCAGGGGGATCGCGGGGTCACCGGTGACGAGATGTTCCACGAGGCGCTGACGACCGCGGCCCACTCGTCGCTGCTGGCCACGCTGATGCATGAAATCTCCGGCCTGGTAAGGGAAACCCGCATCGAGTCGCTGTCGCAGGAAGACCGGCCGCGGGCCTCACTGGAGGGGCATCGCCGGATTGCCGAAGCGGTTCGCGCACAAGACTCGGTCTCTGCGTCGCGCGCGATGGCCGATCACATTCGGATGGTCTCGGACGTTGCGCTGCTTCGTGACACCGACTGACCCATCCGGCCCGGCATCTGTAACGAATCAATGGTGAGGACACACGACTGTTTGTAAAGACAGTCTCTGCCAGAAAGGCAACACCATGAGTTCGTTCACCATCCCCGTCATCGCCGCCGGCGTATTGGCCTCGGCCGCAATGGGACTCGCAGGCGCGGCCAACGCAGCGCCTGCAGGCCCCAGTAACGCAGACCAGACCGTTCGCCAGTTGAAGGCCGACGGTCTCACCGTGATCCTCAACAAGACCGGCACCGCGCCGCTCGATCAGTGCACCGTTGATGCCATCCGCCCAGGGCAGACCTTCTCCCGGATGGATTCGGGCGTGCCAGGCGCGATGAACGACATCGTCACCACGGTGACCGCGTCGACCGTCTACGTCGACGTGTCCTGCTGAGCTGCACCAGCCCTTCGACGGCCCAGTGGCCAGTTATGGCACGCACCTGGCCTGGTCGGCGTGACATAAGTGGCCCCGCGCCGTTCGTGTCGAGGCCGGCGACGCAACGGTTAGGGTAGGCCCCATGCGAGTCGGAGTACTGGGCGCCAAGGGCAAGGTCGGCGCCACCATGGTCCAGGCGGTGGAGGCCGCCGACGACCTCACGTTCACGGCTGGGGTCGACGCCGGCGATTCGCTGAGCGCTCTTGTCGACGCCAAGACCGATGTCGTCATCGACTTCACGCATCCCGGCGTCGTCATGGACAACCTGAAGTTCTTGATCGACAACGGAATCCACGCCGTCGTCGGCACCACCGGTTTCACCGACGAGCGTCTGGGCCAGGTCAAGGCGTGGCTGGCCGACAAGCCCGACGCCGCTGTTCTGATCGCACCGAACTTCGCGATCGGCGCCGTGTTGTCCATGCGTTTCGCTCAGCAGGCGGCCCGCTTCTTCGAATCCGTCGAAGTCATCGAACTGCACCACCCACACAAGGCGGACGCGCCGTCGGGCACGGCGGCGCGCACCGCGCGCCTCATCGCCGAGGCCCGAAAAGACTTGCCGGCCAACCCCGATGCCACCAGCACGGGCCTTGAGGGTGCGCGCGGCGCCGACGTCGACGGCATTCCTGTGCACTCCGTGCGACTGGCCGGGCTCATCGCGCATCAGGAAGTCCTGTTCGGGACCGAAGGCGAGACTCTGACCATCAGGCACGACAGTTTGGACCGCACCTCGTTCGTGCCGGGGGTGCTGCTCGCGGTCCGTCGTATCCACGAACATCCGGGCCTGACAGTGGGTATTGAGCAGCTGCTCGACTTGCAATGACCGACAACGCCCGCGCACTGCGCATTCAAATGCTCATCGGCTTCATGTGCGTGGCGCTGGTCGTGTACTTCTTTTTGCTCGGCCGCATCGCGATGGCGTTCATCACCTCCGGCGAGCCTGCGGCGATAGGCCTCGGGGCCGCGCTGCTGATCATGCCGCTGATCGGTATCTGGGTGATGGTCAGCACGCTGCGGGCCGGGCTCGCGCATCAGCGCCTGGCACGCATCGCCCGCGACGAAGGCATGGAACTCGACGTCAGCTCCTTGCCGCGGAGGCCGTCAGGGCGGATCGAGCGCGACGCAGCTGACGCGCTCTTCGCATCGGTGCGCGAGGAACTGGAGAACGACCCGGACAACTGGCAGCGCTGGTACCGGCTCGCGCGCGCCTACGACTACGCGGGCGACCGCAGCCGCGCGCGGGAAACCATGAGGAAGGCGGTCGAGATGCAGGAGCGCAGTGAGTAAGACGCTGCTGGTCGTCCACCACACTCCCTCGCCGGGCACTCGCGAGTTGCTTGAGGCGGTGCTCGAGGGAACGAAGGACCCCGATATCCAGGGCGTCGACATCGTGGTCCGGCCGGCGCTCGCGGCCACCATCCCGGACATGCTCGACGCCGACGGCTACCTGTTCGGCAGCACCGCCAACCTCGGATACATGTCCGGCGCGCTCAAGCACTTCTTCGACACCGTCTACTACCCGAGCCTGGACCATGTCGCCGGTCGCCCTTACGGTCTGTGGGTGCACGGCAACAACGACACGGTCGGCGCGGTGGCCTCCATCGACAAGGCCGCCACCGGGCTTGCGCTGACCAAGGCCGCCGATGCGCTAGAAGTCATCGGAGCCATCGACGCCCGCGTCCGGGAACGCGCGTACGAACTCGGCGGGACGCTCGCCGCGGTACTGATGGACTGACGAAGGAGACGACATGCCCGGAATAGCCGAACTCGCCTTGGGCGCAGCACCGATCGCCGGCGGGGCGTTGTTGGGCGCCGCCGCGGGAAGTTTCAAAGGTCCTGATATTCGCGCCATGATCGCCAAAGACATGGACCTGCTGGAGCGGATTCCGGACGATCGGCCCGAGCTGAAAGCCCGGCTGAAGGCCAGCATCGACGAGCGCATCAACGACCTGATCCTGGCGACAGAGAAAAGCCGGGAGCTCCGTCAACTGGCGGCGTCCTATGAAGGCAATTGGCGCGACATCGTGGTATTCATCTGCGCGATTCTCTTCACCATCGTCTGGTGGAACGTCAGCCACAGCCGGTCGAACTGGCTGATCATGTTCATCGTGATGATCGTGCTATCGGTCGTGGCCGGCGTCTACGCGGCCCGCGGCATACTGCGCGGGCTAAGCAGATTCCTGCACAAGAAAGATCGCGAACCTCAGTAGTGGTACGTGTCCGACGGCGCGGGGATGTGTGCCGGATCGTCGACGTCGTCGAACTCGGACACCTCGATGCCGTACGCGCGGGCCAGGTCGAGAATCTTGTTGGCACGGGCGATGCGGGGCAGATCTGAGCCGTTGCGAATCTCGCCGCCGTCACGTTCGAACTCCACGAAAAACTCTTTGGCCCAGCTGATCTCGTCCAGCGACGGTGAGAGTCCCTCGTTCACCGTTGCGCACTGATCGGGGGTGAGGCAGATCTTGCCGGTCATGCCGAATTCGGCGGAGACCGCGGTCGCCTCGCTGAGCTTCAACGCGCTGGAACCGACGGTCGGCCCGTCGATGGCGCTGGGCAGGTGCGCGGCCTTGGCGGCAATCGTGAAGCGTGAGCGCGCATACGCCAGGGTGGTCGGGTTGTCCCCGAACCCGGTGTCACGACGGAAGTCACCGATTCCGAAAGCGAGCCGGAAGGTGCCCTTGGTTGCGGCGATCTCGGTGATGCGCTCGAGGCCGCGCGCGGTTTCCACCAGCGCGACAATCAGCACACCGGGTAGGCGCTTGGCCGTTTCGGTGACGTGGTCGACCGACTCCACCATCGCCAGCATCACCCCGCCGACCGATGTGCCGGACAACATCTCGAGGTCATCGGCCCACCAAGGTGTTCCGAAGCCGTTGATGCGGACCCAGTCGCTGTTGCCGTCCTTGAGCCACTTGGTCACGTTGCCGCGCGCGGAATCCTTGTCCTTCGGGGCGACCGCATCCTCGATGTCCAGGACGACGATGTCTGCGCGCGAGTGTGCCGCTGGGGCGAATCGTTCGTACTGCGCGCCGTTTACCAGCAGCCAGCTTCGCGCGAGTACCGGGTCGATCCTGGACCCGATGTCGGCCGGTTGGTCAGCATTTCCCTGGTCGGACATTCGTTCATCGTCGCGTATCGGTTCGCGTCAGCACAGAGCGGGGCTAAGAAGCGATGTCCACAACCGGGTCGCCGACGTCGAAGGCGCGGCCCAGCAGCCGCTTTCCCTCCGCTTTGATCTCGTTGAGAGTCTTACCTCGCAGCCGGACATACGGCTGCACCCGCAGGCTGGTCGACTCGCCCTTTCCGAGGAGTTCCCACGTGCCTGCGACAAAACCGTCGACCAGCACGGTGCCGGGGAACACGCCGTTCTTACCGGAGAACAGCCGCTTGCGGTGCTCGTCGCCGATGATGCGGGTGCGCTCGCCGTGTGAGAGCAGGATGTTGTCGAACGGTGCGACCAGCCGCACCGGTGCCGGCGTGTCGGGATCGGGACGCGGCGCGTCGGGTAGGTCGTAAAGCGCTTGTCCCCGTTCGCTTTTGAAGGTGGCCAGTCGCGGTGACAGCCGTTCGAGAACTTCGCCGAGCCTGGTCAGGCCGCTCCACGTCTGAACGTCCGCGGCGCAGGCGGGCCCGAACGCCCCGAGGTAGCGCAGCACCACGTCGTCGATCGTCAACCGCTTCCCTCGAGGTTTGCCGAGCCACGCCGTCGCGGTCGTGAGCCGGACCTGCCCGCTGCGCTGCCACAGGGCGCGCGGCGGCACCTGCACCAACGGCAGCAGGCTGCGCGCGGCCTCGGTCAGCGTCGCCGGCGGGACGTCGGGCCACTGCCCGGCCAATCGGGCACCCACTTCGGCGGGGGTCAGCGCCTCGGCGTCGAGAAGCGTCCTTGCCGCGTCCACCACCGCCGCCACGTCGACGTCGGCGAGCGGTTTGGCGTGCACCGCGCTCGTCAGCCCGCGATCTAACACCGGCTGCACCAGCGGACGCAGCCGGTGGCAGTCGGCGGCGCTGACCAGGTGGATGGTGCCGCGCATCAGCACGACCCGAACGGCCTTGCGGTCAGCGAGCAGGCCGGAGAGCTCGTCGCCGGTGAAGCCGTCGAGTCGGCTCCACAACCCGTAGTAGGGCGCGAACGGCGCCTGCGCCTGCATGCCGACGAGGTGTTCGATCGCGTCGAGTGCGCTCATCTCCGAGCGCGTCAGCAGGAGCTGACGGGCCAGCATGGCCCGGTTCAGTGCCCGCAGCGACAGGATCAATTGGGCAGCGCGGCTTCGAACAACTCCTGAAGCGCGATCCAGTGGCGCTCGGCGGCCTCCTTGTCGTACGGAGGGTTGTCAGGTACCGCGAAGCCGTGCGCCGCGGGGTAGAACTCGACCGTGTGCGTGACGCCCGCGGCGGTCAGCGCCTTGTCGAGCGTTTCGGCGTTGTCGGTGGTGAAGCCGCCGTCGTTTTCGGCGCCCGCTACATAGACGGTCGCCTTCATCCTGTCGGCGAGCAGGTGCGGGCTGGTCGGATCGTCGGTCACCAGGCCGCCGCCGTGGAACGACCCGGCGGCGGCAACCCGATCGGGCTGCCTGCCCGCGACGACCACCGACGTCCGTCCGCCCATGCAGTACCCGCAGACGCCGAACCTGTCGCCCTTCACCTCGGGCCTCGAGGCCAGGAAGTCGAAGAAGGCTCCCGCGTCGCTGGCCATCATGTCCTGGGTGATGCTGCCGACCATGCCCATCAACCGCGACCGCTCGTCGGGATCGCTGAACGCGGTCGCCATCGAAAACGGCTGCCAGTCACCGTGGCGGTAGTAGACGTCCGGCAACAGGACGGCGTGGCCGAAGCCCGCGAGCCTGGCCGCCATCTCCTGGAAGGTGTCGCGGACTCCGCCCGCGTCGACGTACATCACGACGGCGGACCACGGGCCCGATCCGTTGGGGGTATGCAGGGTGACAGGGCAGGTGCCGTCGGGAGTGGTGACGGTCGCGGAGATACTCGGCATGGCATCCGTTGTACTCGTCGTCTCCAGACGTAAGCTGAGCGGCGTGCCGATCGCCACACCATACGAGGATTTGTTGCGGGTGGTGCTCGACGATGGCACACCCAAAGCGGACCGCACCGGCACCGGGACCCGCAGCCTGTTCGGCCACCAGCTTCGCTACGACCTCGCGGCCGGGTTCCCGTTGATCACCACCAAGAAGGTGCACACCAAGTCGGTGATTTACGAGTTGCTGTGGTTCCTGCGCGGCGACTCGAACGTGCGGTGGCTGCAGGACCGCGGTGTCACGATCTGGGACGAATGGGCTTCTGACACAGGCGATTTAGGCCCGGTCTACGGGGTGCAATGGCGGTCGTGGCCGACGCCGTCGGGTGAGCATATCGACCAGATCAGCGCGGCGCTCGAGTTGCTCAAGGCAGATCCGGACTCGCGACGCAACATCGTGTCGGCCTGGAACGTCGGCGAGATCCCGCAGATGGCACTGCCGCCGTGCCACGCGTTCTTCCAGTTCTATGTCGCCGACGGCCGGCTGTCCTGCCAGCTGTATCAGCGCAGCGCCGACCTCTTCCTCGGCGTGCCGTTCAACATCGCCAGCTACGCGCTGCTGACCCACATGATGGCCGCCCAGGCCGGGCTCGGCGTCGGGGAGTTCATCTGGACCGGCGGCGACTGCCACATCTACGACAACCATGTCGACCAGGTCACCGAGCAACTGTCCCGCGAGCCGCGGCCGTATCCGGAACTTGTGCTGGCGCCCCGGGATTCGATCTTCGACTACACGTACGACGACATCGCGATCGTGAACTACGACCCGCACCCGGCGATAAAGGCGCCCGTCGCGGTATGACGACCGTCGGGCTGATCTGGGCCCAGTCGACCTCCGGTGTCATCGGCCGCGCTGGCGGCATCCCATGGCGGCTGCCGGAGGATCAGGCCAGGTTCAAGGACATCACCATGGGCCGCACGGTCGTGATGGGCCGGCTGACCTGGGAATCGCTGCCGGAGAAGGTGCGGCCGCTGCCGGGCCGGAAAAATGTCGTACTGACCCGGCAAGCTGACTACATGGCCGACGGCGCACATGTGGTTCCCCTCCTGCAAGACGCATTGACCGACGACATCACCTGGGTGATCGGCGGTGAGCAGATCTATTCGCTCGCGCTGCCGATCGCCACCCGATGTGAGGTCACCGAGGTCGAGATCGACCTGCCGCGCGATGACGGCGACGCGATGGCACCCGTGCTGGACGAAGCCTGGATAGGCACCGAGGGGGAGTGGCTGACCAGCTCCACCGGGTTGCGCTACCGGTTCTTCAGCTACGTCCGCCCGTGACCACGTTGACGGCCGCGCAGGCCCGCAGGATCGCCGTCACCGCGCAGGGCTTCGCCGAGGCCAAACCGCGCGGCCCGGTCACCCGGGCGCACCTCAAGCGGCTCATCTCGCGGATCCAAGTGCTGCAACTGGATTCGGTGTCGGTGGCGGTGCGCGCCCACTACGCACCGGTGTTCAGCAGGCTGGGCCCGTACGACCGCACCATCCTCGAGCGCGCCGCGTGGAGCCACTCGGCGCGCTCTCCGCGGCTTCTTGTCGAGTACTGGGCGCACGAGGCCGCGCTGATGGCCGTCGACGACTGGCCGCTGCTGCGCTGGCGGATGCGCGAGTACGCGCACGGACGGTGGCGCACCGAGGTCGTCAAGAAGCGTCAGCAGTTGGTGGACGACATCGTCGCGGCTGTGGCCGAGGGCGGCCCGATGACGGCGGGTCAGATCGAGGAGCATGTCGGCGAAGAGCGCCCTGGGAAGAAGGGCCCCTGGTGGGATCGCAGCGACACCAAATGGGTGACCGAGGCGCTGTTCTCGGCGGGGGTGCTGACGACGGCCACCCGCGTCGGCTTCGCCCGTCACTACGACCTGACCGAGAACGTGCTGCCCGCCGACGTGGTGGCTCGCGAAGTTGGCGACGAGGAAGCGGTCCGCGAACTCACGCTGCGGGCGGCCACCGCGCTCGGCGTGGGAACGGAGCAGGACATTCGCGACTACTTCCGGCTTTCCCCGAAACTGGCCAAGCCGGCGATCGCCAAGTTGGTGGCCGACGGGGAGCTGGAACCCGTCGAGGTCGACGGCTGGACGGCCCCGGCCTATCTGCGGGCCGGACAGATCGTGCCGCGGCGCGATCGCGGGACGGCGCTGCTGTGCCCGTTCGACCCGTTGATCTTCTTCCGGCCCCGAGTGCAGCGGCTGTTCGACTTCCACTACCGCATCGAGATCTACGTGCCCGCACCGAAACGCCAATTCGGTTACTACGTTTGGCCTTTTATGCTCGACGGGCGGCTAGTCGGCCGCGTCGACCTGAAGGCGGAACGCACGCGAGACACGCTGCATGTCGTCGGCGCCTACGCCGAGGATGGACAGGAGCCGTCGCGGATCGCGCCCGCGCTGGCCGCCGAACTGCAGTCGATGGCGTCGTGGTTGGGCCTGGCTGAGGTCACTGTGGGCAAGCGGGGCGACCTGGCGGCCGATCTGCGCCGAGTGTTGGCTTAAGTCACGCTCGCTGGGCTGACGCCTTCACCCGGCACGGCCGGCTCCTCGGACAGTTGCGGCACGCCGCGGCCACGCAGCTTGTTGATGATGAACACGACGGCGCCGATGGCCAGCCACACGATGCCACCGATCTTGGCCAGCGAATCGGCGTTGTACAGCACGTAGCCGATGATCAGGAAGCCGAGTGTCGGAACAACCAGGTGCAGCAGATAATTCGTCGACTTCTTGCGCCCGATGTAGTACCAGACGACCGAAACATGAAGCAGCGCAAAGCCAAACAGGGCGCCGAAGTTCACCAGCGACGAGATCAGCGCGATGTGACCGACGAAGAACAGCACGAGCACGACGCTGATCGCGCTGACCGCGAGGATCGCCGCGATCGGCACCTGGCGGGCGCTGATCTTGGACAGGAAGCTCGGCAGCTGGCGGTCGCGGCTCATCGAGTACAGCAGGCGGCTCGTCGCCGCCTGGGCGGCCATCGCATTGGCGAAACCGACGGCCAGCACGTTGACGACGAAGAACGCGTTCATCCACCCCGTGCTGGACGCCGCTTCGACCAGTTTGAAGAACGCGTTGCCCGCCTCGTCGTCGCTGAACGACTCCCGGCCGCCCGCCAGCAGGCTGGCCAGCCAGGTCTGCGTGATGAACAGGAACGCCACGATGAACAGTGAGATGATCATGGCCCGGCCTGCGGGATTCTTTGTCCCGGTCGATTCTTCGGCGAGAGTCGAAATGCCGTCGAAGCCAAGGAAACTCAGCACCGCGATCGACAGTGCCGCCGCGATCAGCGGGGCACTGACGACGTCTGAATTCCAGATCGGTGTGGTGGCCCAGCCGACGTTGGGCAGGCTGTCTCCGTTGATGGCACGGATTGCGATGACCACGAAGAGGGCCACGAAGACCATCTCGATGGCCAGGAAAACCCGGTTCGCCCTCTTCAGGGAATCGACTCCGAGCAGGTTGATCAGCGTGTTCACGACGACGAACACGATCGCCCACAGCCATCGTGGCGTGTCGGGGAACAGACCGATCATGGACTCGGCGGCGAACACGTACAGCAGCGTCGGTATCAGCAGGTAATCCAGCAGGATGCCCCAGCCGGCGAAAAACCCTACGCCGGGGTGGATTCCGCGGCCGACGTAGGAGAAGACCGATCCCGCCAGGGGGAAGGATTTGGCCATCTGTGCGTACGCCAACGCGGTGAACAACATGGCCACCAGGCCGATGAGGTACACCAGCGGGACCATGCCCGAGGCGCTGTTGTAGACGGTGCCGAAGATCGCCCACGGCGCGATCGGAACCATGAAGACCAGGCCGTAAATTACGAGGTCGGCGGTGGAGACAGAGCGGTGGAGTTCTTGGCGGTATCCGAACGATTCGAGGGTGCGCTGGCCGTCCATGAAGGGGTCCTGTCGGGTCGTTTGTCGGTTAGACGCGGGCTACGGCGTCGTGGCTGGCGAGGAAGGCGGCGACGACGGCGCGGAATTCTTCGGGCTTCTCGAGATGGCTGCAGTGACTCGCGTCGCGGAACACGTGGCTTCGCACGTCGGCGATGTGGTCGACGTAGGGCTGCCATGCGGCGGGGGTGGCCTCGTCGAACTCGCCGGCGATGACCAGTGTCGGTGCGGTGATCCGAGGAAGCCGGTCGATGATCGTCCACCCACGCAACGTGCCGAGCACGTAAAACTCGTTGGGACCGTTCATCGTGTGGTAGACCGTCGGCTCGTCCTCCATCTGCGTGATCGTGTCGATGAGGTCCTGCGGCATCGGGTCGACGCGGCATAGGTGGCGAAGGTAGAACTCGTTGGTCGCCTGCAGGTACTCCGGGTCGGTGACGGTGTCCGCTTCTTCGTGGCGAGTGAGCGCGGCCTGAGTTTCCGCTGGTAGCTGTGCGCGCAACTCTGCACAGCCCGCCATCCACAGCTCCATCGAGGCGGGGGAGTTGCAGATCGCGAGTGAGGCGAGCCCGGACGGTTGCCGGACCGCGATCTCCGCGCCGAGCATGCCGCCCCAGGACTGGCCAAGCAGGTGATACTCGTCGATCTCCAGCGCCTCGCGCACGTTGTGGAACTCGTCGACGAACAAGTCCGGTGTCCAGAAATCGGCAGGGGCATCGGGCAGGTGCGTGCTGTTGCCGCACCCGATCTGGTCGTAGTGGATGACCGTCCTGCCGGTCTCGGCGGCAAGTTCGGCGACGTTGCGGACGTAGTTGTGGGCCATTCCTGGGCCGCCATGCAGGACGAACAGCGGTAGCGCACCCTCGCGAGCGTCGTCGGGCGCGGTGATCTGCACCCAGGTTTCGTGACCGGCGAACGGCACCAGCCGGGTTGTACGTGTCATGGCGATCAGCATGAACCCCGATAAGGTCTCATACAAGACCATTGATCGGGATTTAACATTTGGACATGGCGCACAACGGCGCACCCACACGCGATCCGGCTTTGCCTGGGCTGATGCCACGGCAGCCGGACGCGCCAACGCGGGTCGACGAAATCACCGACCGGCTGATCACCGCGATCGCGATCGGCGAATACCTGCCCGGTGCGCGACTGCCGGTGGAACGCGACATCGCCGCGTCGCTGGGGGCGGGACGTATGACGGTGCGCGCGGCGCTGGCGCGGCTCCTCGATCGGGGGCTGATCGAGACCCGGCGTGGCCGCGGTGGTGGCTCGTATGTGCTTGACCAATGGCCCGAGTCGTCCACCGATGCGGTCGGTCGCACGCTGCGCGCGCGCCTCGACGAGTTACGCGATCGGTGCGACGCGATCTGCCGGTTGCAGGGCACCGTATGCCGCGCCGCCGCGGAGTCCCGGTCCGAACGCGACGTGTTCGAGTTGCACGCGAGATTCGAGGCATATCGTGCGGCCGAGAGCGGCCTTGATGCCCAACAAGCCGATAGCCGCTTGCACCTGGCGATCATGGACGCCGCCCACAACGACGTCCTCAAGCAGGTGCTGCTCGACCTCAAGGCCACGGTGAGCATCGGAGCCCCCGCTCACCTCTGGGGTGAGCCAACAACCATGCGCAGCATGGAATTACGCGCCCTGCACGAACACGAGCAACTGGTGCGTGCGATCGCCGACGGTCGTGGCGACGACGCCGACGAGCTCGCCCGCCATCACGGCGAGATCGACTTCGAGTTGATCACCACCGCGATGCGCCGCGCCGGTGTGCTTATCGACTGACGCCGGCCGCCAACGCGGCAAACGCGTCGTCAATGACCGCGATGAGGTCCTCGACGTCGCCCTCCACCCACGCCGTCACTGCCGGTCCGATCACGCCGAGCACGGCGGAAGCCTGAACCGTGGCCGCGAGGTCGGGTTCGGCAAGGCCCGCACGCCGGGCCAGGGCCCGCGCGAAAAGATCGCGAGTCGTGTCCTGCGCCACCAGGTTTCGGGCGCGCAGCACGGGGTTGTGCAGCACAAGCCGGGTTCGGGTGAGCAACGCCTCGCGGTCGGTCCGCAGGACCTGCTCGAGGCCTAGCCGGATTGCCTGATGCACCGCGGCAAGTGGGGGCTCATCCGGCGGCCGCGCCACGATCAGGTCCTCTATCAAGGGGTCGTATTCGTCGTACTCGACGACCTCTTCCTTGCGCGGAAAGTAGCGGAAGAAGGTCATGTGCGACACGCCTGCCGCTGCGGCGATCTCCTCGACAGTTGTTGCGTCGTAACCCTTCTCCGTGAACAGCCGCAGCGCGTGGTGCTGGATCGACTGCTTCGTGGCGGCCTTCTTGCGGGCGCGCCAATCGTCGGTCACGGTGTGAGCGCGGCCGCTCGGCTGCCGAGCGCCCGGTCAAGCCACGCCCGGAGTCCGGCCTCGTCGGAGCCGCGCCAGGCCAGATGGCCGTCGGGACGGACAAGCATCGCCTCCCCATCGCCGCGAAGCGTGACGACCTCACCGACTCGCCCACGAGCGATCTGCGCCAGCGACTCGGGACCCAGCAGCATCCACGTCGGGGCCGACGCCTGGTACATGCCGTCACGGCCGGGAACACGATCGCCGGGACGAAGCCCGGGCAGCCGAGCCCGACGACCCGCGCCGAGCGGTCCATTTCGATAGGAAACGCGAAGCTGCGACGCCTTCGTCGCAATCAGGCGTTGCACCCAGCCGCGGTTCATCAGCGGCACCGCGACGCGATCGCGCACCAAGCGGGCGAATCGGGTACCGCCCAACACCATCTCGGTAAGGCCGCTCGTCGACTCGAGGACGTCCTTGGCTATTGGCCGCCGCTCCGCTTCGTAGGTGTCGAGCAGGCCGTCATCGGCGCGACCGGCTACCACGAGTGCAAGCTTCCATGCCAGGTTCTCGCCGTCGCCGATTCCGGTGTTCATGCCTTGGCCGCCCAGCGGGCTGTGGATGTGGGCGGCATCGCCTGCGAGCAGCACCCGGCCGCTGCGATAGGTGTCGGCGAGCCTGCGGTGGATGCGGAACGCCGATGTCCACACGACGGAGCTGATCGCGCCGCCGGCCTCATCGGCGAGCCGAGTGCCCAGGTAATCGACGATCACCTGCGCGGAAGGCTCTTCGGACGCGTCGACGGGCGACGGCGCCATCACTCGCCACAGATCCTTACCCGGCAGCGGGAATGCCGCGAGCAATCGGGTTCCGCGCAGCCAAACCGATGCCGCGTTGCGCGGCCGCTCGAGCGTCGCGTGCACGTCGGCAAGCAAGAAGCGTTCGACAATCGGCACTCCCGGAAAGCCGACGCCCATCGCCTTGCGTACGACGCTGTGTGCGCCGTCGGCACCGACGACCCATCCGGCCCGCAGTTGTGTGCCTTCGTCGCCGAGGGTGACGGTCACCCCTGCCGAATCGGGTTCGAGCTCGGTTACTCGCCGACCCCACTCGACCGATCCGCCAAGGGCCGAAAGACGTTCGCGCAGTGCGCCTTCTATCTCGGCCTGGGACATGATCAGTCCGGGGCGGCCGCTAAGGCGTTCCATGGACAACCCGACCTGCAGCCGGGCCAGCTCACGTCCTTCGACGGCGACGACGACTTCGCGGACGGGAAGTGCACGCTCCGGCAGGTCGCCCAACGCGCCGAGACGGTCGAGGACCTCGACCCCCCGCGGCTGCAGGCCGAGCGCCCGAGACGTCACTGCCGGACCGTCGGCTTGATCGAGCACCCGCACGCCGACGCCGGCCGCCCGCAGCCCGCACGCCAGGGCCAGGCCCGTCGGTCCCGCTCCCACCACGACGACGTCGTCCACAGCGACTCCTTGATTGATGTTAGTAACTAACACGTTAGTCGACTAACACCATGATCCGCAATGGTGCCACGTTAGGGTGAGCCGTGGCCGAGACCGCGCCGCTGCGCGTGCAACTGATCGCCAAGACCGAGTTCTTGGCGCCGCCGGACGTGCCGTGGAGCACCGACGCCGACGGCGGGCCCGCGCTGGTGGAGTTCGCCGGGCGCGCCTGCTA
Source organism: uncultured Actinomycetota bacterium (assembly GCA_963711755.1). GTDB lineage: Bacteria > Actinomycetota > Actinomycetes > Mycobacteriales > Mycobacteriaceae > Mycobacterium. Next base: position 3,262 of record CAVQFK010000015.1, on the reverse strand, counting down.
CCAGAGCTGGTCCAAACCGAATCCGAGGACCGCGACCAACGCCGCCTACCTGCGCCACATCATCGATGTCGGCCATTTCTCTGTGCTCGAGCACGCGTCGGTGTCCTTCTACATCACCGGCATCTCCCGCTCATGCACGCACGAGCTGATCCGGCACCGCCACTTCTCGTACTCGCAGCTATCGCAGCGGTACGTGCCCGAGCACGACTCGCAGGTCGTGGTCCCTCCGGGCCTCGAGGACGACGCCGACCTACTGGAGATCTTCACCGCGGCCGCCGACGCCAGCCGGGCCACCTACGCCGAGCTGCTGGACAGGCTCGAAGCGAAGCTCGCCGACCAGCCGAACGCTGTGTTGCGCCGCAAGCAGGCCAGGCAGGCGGCCCGTGCGGTGCTGCCGAACGCCACCGAGACGCGCCTCGTGGTTACCGGAAACTACCGGGCCTGGCGGCATTTCATCGCGATGCGGGCAAGCGAACACGCCGACGTGGAGATCCGCAGGCTGGCGATCGAGTCCCTGCGCCAACTCGTCGATGTCGCCCCGCAGGTGTTCTCTGACTTCGAGATCAGCACGCTGGCAGACGGCACGGAGGTGGCAACGTCGCCGCTAGCCACCGAGGCCTGAGAGCGAGCGGGTAATCTTAGGGCCCGTGAGCACCAGCGGATTCGACGCGACCGCCCGGTTGGGCACCGTACTGACCGCGATGGTGACGCCGTTCAAGCCCGACGGCTCGCTGGACACCGACACCGCGGCCCGGCTGGCCACCCATCTCGTCGACTCCGGCTGCGACGGCCTGGTGCTTTCGGGCACCACCGGCGAATCGCCGACGACCACCGACGCCGAGAAGATCGCGCTGCTGGGCGCCGTGCTGGAAGCGGTCGGCGACAGGGCTCGGATCATCGCAGGCGCGGGCTCCTACGACACCGCGCACAGCGTTCATCTCGCGAAGGCCTGCGCGGCCGAGGGTGCGCACGGCCTGCTGGTGGTGACGCCCTACTATTCGCGGCCCCCGCAGGCCGGGCTGGTGGCGCACTTCACCGCGGTTGCCGACGCGACGTCGCTGCCGGTGGTGCTGTACGACATACCGAGTCGCTCGGTCGTGCCGATCGAGTGGGACACGATCCGCACGCTCGCCGACCATCCGAACATCGTCGCGATCAAGGACGCCAAGGCCGACCTGCACGGCGGTGGCCAGATCATCGCTGAGACTCCGCTGGCGTACTACTCCGGTGACGACGCACTGAACCTGCCTTGGCTGGCGATGGGCGCCGTCGGATTCGTCAGCGTGTGGGGTCACCTGGCGGCGAGTCAGCTGCGAGAGATGTTGTCGGCATTCAACTCTGGTGACGTCGCGACGGCACGCAAGATCAACGTCACCCTCGGCCCGCTGAGCGAGGCTCAGACGCGGTTGGGTGGCGTCACGCTGGCGAAGGAGGGCCTGCGGTTGCAGGGCATCGAGACCGGTAGCCCGCGGCTGCCGCAAATACCTGCCACCCCTGAGCAGATCGAGGCGCTGGCCGCCGACATGCGGTCCGCCACGGTGCTTCGGTAGTGAATTCGGAGCTCACGCCACCGGGGCCACTGGCCCCCGGCGGTCTGCGGGTCACCGCCCTTGGCGGGATCAGTGAAATCGGCAGGAACATGACGATTTTCGAGCATCTCGGCCGGCTGCTGATCGTCGACTGCGGGGTGCTGTTCCCAGGGCACGACGAACCAGGCGTCGACCTGATCCTGCCCGACCTGCGCCACGTCGAGGACCGACTCGACGAGGTAGAGGCGCTGGTGCTCACGCACGCGCACGAAGACCACATCGGCGCGATCCCGTTCCTGCTCAAGCTTCGCCCCGATATTCCGGTCGTCGGCTCGAAGTTCACGCTCGCGCTCGTCGCGGAGAAATGCCGCGAACACCGCATCAAACCGAACATGACCGAAGTCGGGGCGGGGCAAAGCAGTCAGCACGGCGTGTTCGAGTGCGAGTACTTTCACGTCAACCACTCCGTTCCCGGCTGCCTGGCGATCGCGATTCACACGGGCGCCGGCACCGTGCTGCACACCGGCGACATCAAACTCGACCAATTGCCGCTGGACGACAATCCGACGGACCTTCCAGGGATGTCGCGGCTCGGCGACGCCGGAGTGGATCTGTTCCTCTGCGACTCGACGAACGCCGAGATCCCCGGCGTCGGCCCGTCGGAAAGCGAGATCGGGCCGAACATGCATCGGCTGATTCGCGGTGCCGAAGGGCGCGTGATCGTCGCGTGCTTCGCTTCCAATGTCGCTCGCGTGCAACAGATCATCGATGCGTCGGTGGCGCTTGGCCGCAAGGTGTCGTTCGTGGGCCGGTCGATGGTGCGCAACATGGGAATCGCCAAGGAACTCGGCTACCTCAACGTCGCAACCGATGACGTGATCGACATCGGTGCGGCAGAGATGATGGCACCCGAACGGGTCACGCTGATCACCACAGGAACTCAGGGTGAGCCGATGGCCGCGCTGTCCCGGATGTCCCGCGGTGAGCATCGCAGCATCACGCTGACGTCGGGCGACCTCATCATCATGTCGTCGTCGCAGATCCCGGGTAACGAGGAGGCGATATTCGGCGTACTTGACTCGCTGGCCAAGATCGGGGTTCGAGTCGTCACCAATGCCCAAGTGCGGATCCATGTTTCGGGTCACGCCTACGCCGGCGAGCTGTTGTTCCTCTACAACGCGGTGCGTCCGCGCAATGTGATGCCGGTGCACGGCACGTGGCGGATGTTGCGAGCCAACGCGTCGCTGGCAGTTCGCACGGGTGTGCCGGACGATTCGATTGTGCTGGCGGAGAACGGTGTCAGCGTCGACCTGGTAGCCGGCAGGGCGTCCATCGCGGGCGCGGTGACGGTGGGCAAGATGTTCGTCGACGGATTGATCACCGGCGACGTCGGCGACGCGACGCTGGGCGAGCGGTTGATCCTGTCGTCAGGCTTCATCGCGGTGACGGTCGTCGTGCATCGCGGCACGGGCAAGCCCGCGGCTCCTGCGCATCTGCATGCGCGCGGGTTCTCCGAGGACCCCAAGGCGCTGGAACCGATCGCGCGCAAGGTCGAAGAAGAGTTGGAGTCCCTTGCGGCCAACGCCGTCACCGATGTCACCCGGATCGCCCAGGGCGTGCGCCGTGCGGTCGGCAAGTGGGTGGGGGAGACCTACCGGCGCCAGCCGATGATCGTGCCCACTGTCATCGAAATCTAAGTGCGTCCTGCCGAATGCTCCTACGATCTGCGCTGA
>CAVQFK010000014.1:0-56464 GCA_963711755.1 uncultured Actinomycetota bacterium | reverse complement strand
ACTGGGGGTCATCACGAAGATGAGCCACGCAGAAACCGGGGCGACGACCACCATCGAAAGTCCCCAGCGCAGCATGCCCGTATAGATGCGCTGTCTTTGGTCCTCGGGGGCATTGGCGACGGTTAGCGCCCCGACCGTGGAGAATGGCGTAGCATCGACCGCTGTCGCCGAAATCGTCAGTGCAACAACAAATCCCACCGCGGATACCTCCCCCATGGCCATCAGCGGCACAGACAATGGAATCAACGCACCGATTACCCCGGTGCTGGACGCAAACGCAGAAACGGCACCGGCGATAAAGCAGATGGCAAGCGCAGCCAACACCGGAACGCGCATGTCTGCGAAGGCTTCCCCGAGACGCTTGATTGTTCCGATGTGTTGCAGCAACGAAACATAGGTGACAATGCCGCAAATCAGCAGCACAACCCCCCAGGCGATCGACTTCTCTGCCTGTTCGCTCGATGTCGGTGTGACGAGTCGTAGCACCACGGCGGCGACCAGTGCCAGGACGCCGATATCGAGTCGGAAGCCCACTGCGCCGACGAGGACGATCGCCACGGCGATACAGGTAATCACCTGAGGGCGAGTCAGCCGGGCGGGCTTCGAGGTCAGCTTTGCAACCGCGGTATCGGCATCGGTCGCAATTGCTGGCCGGGCTGCGACGGCTGGGCCTCTCCTCACCTCGCCCGCGGACGAATCGGCCTCGGGCGGTACATCATCGGATCGCCGGCCACGACCACCGCTACGCAGTGCACGTCCGTAAATGACGTAAATGGCAACGCCAAGCAGCACATTGAACGCGAGGTTGCCCACAAACAGCAGCAGCGGGTTCGACGGAAGGCCCTCTCGCCGCATCGTCTGATTGACTATTGCTCCCAGCACATTGACGGGCGAGAAATTCCCCACCGCAGAACCGTGCACGATCATCAAGCTGGTCAGCACCGGGTTGATGTTGTAACGCTGGCCGACTCTCAGACCGAGCGGCGCCAGGATCGCAATGCTGGCCGGACCCAGCGCACCTGCGGTACTTGGAACCGCCGCGACCGCGAACAAGACCCACGGCAAAAGACGCGAATGATTGCCGACGAGGTGCGCCGCACGATCTACGATCCAATCGACGGTGCCGTTGGCGGTAGCAACACCGAATAGGAATGTGACCCCCACCAGCAGCATGAACAGATCCGCGGGGAAACCGTCGTACACCTCTTTGAGGCTCACATTTGCGAGCCCTGTGCCCAGCGCTACGGCCGCGACTAGCGACAAGGCCCCCAGGTTGATCGAACGCCATGTACCGACGACGAATACCAGCGCAAGTACGGCTATGCCAACGACATCGATGCCCATCTGCGTCTCCTCAGTGCGTTCTCGGCCTCGCTCCAGGAACTGCCTTTGACGGCCTGTGTCACATGTGAACGGCATCACGGTAAGCATCGGTCGGTGGTCGAACGCAACATTTCTCTGCTATGCAGAGAACAGGCTTTGCGAGCAGTGCACGACTCAGATCGCCGAAAAGGCATGAGCTGGTGGGGGAATCACCCTGACTGAGACCAATCGACTCAGCGATTACACCGGCGGGGCCGTTGACGCTCTCTGGTAGACAGATGAGAGCTCGGGCGTCGGAGCCTTGCAGGATGTCGATAGGCGGCACTGATCAATCTCCGGGTGCTGACCCGGTGATGTTCTGAATGACGTTGGGGGCACGAGTGCTCGCGCAGCTGAGTCCACCTGTCAAGGAGATCAGTGCAGGACCGGAGCCATCTCCTCGATCGCTTTGCGAAGAATCTTCGTGATCCGCCTGACTTCCTCCCTGTTCAGTCGCGTGGACGGCAGGGCGACGTTTATCGCATGCTGTACCGGCAACCGACCCGCAGGCAAGGCCATCGCAACGGAGGACACCGACTCTTCGCTCTCCTCATTGCTTGTCGCGTAACCGCGACGACGAATCGTGGCGAGTTCGAGTTCGAGGTCCGTGCGGCTACTGATTGAATTCGGTGTCAGCGCCTCTAACCGCTCTTCCGGAAAGAGCACGTGTAACTCCTCGACTGACAGCTGAGCGAGCATCGCTTTTCCGGTAGAAGTGCAGTTAGCCGGCATGAGATGTCCGAGTCTGGAGGCGACGCGCACGGCCTTCGAGCTGTCGATGGCGTCGATGAACCGCACCATCGATCCGTCGAGAATCCCGAGATGCACGAGTTCCCCGGTCTCGGCATGAATCCTGTCAAGACAGGGCCGCAGCGTCTGCCTGGCGTCGAAGCGCTGCAGGATCGAAAACGCGACCCCGGTCAGCGCCGTACCCGGGCGGTAGAGCTTCGACTTGGGATCCTGTCGGACGAATCCGCGGTACAAGAGCATCGCCATCAGGCGATGAGCCGACGAACTCGCTATTTCAAGGTAATCGGCGACGTCCGTGAGTCGCAGCTCTTCGCTTTCACCCAGTAACAACAACACGAGTAGAGCGTTGTCGACAGACTCGATGGGGTACTGCGGCGCCGGACCGGCAGTGCTTACAGCGCGCTTCTTCATAGCAGATGCGATAGTAGCCCGTGCAGATCGGGCCTATGCCGGCCGAATGGTTTACCGCCTTGGACGACCTACCTCATATCGCCGCGTTTGGCGGCGCAGACCCTCCTTGCGGTCCTGAATGGCCGGCACGAGGTCGTTCAACACGTTGACAATCTCGAGTGTTGCCGAACGCGAAATTGTTTTTGCCATGACGATGACGACTGGAATGTTCTCGCGCACATGCAATTGGAGCATTGCGGACTTTCAAAGCGGCCATTGCGCAGCCACTGGGACGTGATGTTCTTCCTCCGAAGTTTGGCTGCCTCCGGGCTTCGCGGGTCGGGCTGACGTAGAGGCGGCCGGGCGCACCAGCTCGCGGTGCGACCGCAGGTGAACGTGACGGTTAGGCGGCCGCCTAGGTAATCCATGATTTTGGTGTGTGTCAGCGGTCGGTGTTCCGAGGACGCGCTTGGTCTGGTTGCAGTTCGTAGTCGCGCAGGTATTGGTGGACCCGTTGGAGGGTGCTTTGGTGTCCGGTGGTGATGCCGATCGCGGATTCCAGGACGATGAGCCGTCCGATGGCGGCGATCAGCACCGAGACGACCTCCGGCGGTAGGGTCGGCTGGCCGGTGTGGTCGCGCAGGATGAAGGTGAGTGCGGCGACTTGAGCTTCGCGGAACTTTTCGGCGCCGGCGGCGAGTTCGGCGCGGATGTCTTTGCGGTGATTGCCCAGCGCCATGAATTCCATCAGCAGTCCGCCGCCTCGGGGGTCGATGGTCAAGTCCCACAACGCCTGTAGCGGTGTATCCGATGCCAGTGCTTGACGTTGAGCTGCCAGGGTGGCCTCGGTGCCGCGGCGTAGCAACGCCAGGAATAGATCGTCCATCGACGGGAAGTAGTAGTAGACGGCCGCGCGCTGCACGCCGACCTTCTCGGCGACGCGCCGCGAGGTCGCTGCGGCGTATCCTTCCTCGAGCATGATCTCGGCGGTGGCGTCGAGGATCTTGTCGCGCACACCGCTGTCACGTCTGCCGGTGCGTTGCGGTGTCGCCATATGGCTCCTTCTCTTCGCTCACTGCTGCAAGTGCATGAGCCAGCCTTGACTAAATGCCCCTGCCGGTGTTAGGCATATGCCTATCTTATCGTTAGGCGATCGCCTAACAAATGTGTAGCGCCGGATCGACGGAGGACTTGGTTGTGGCCGATCAGATAACGGACGTCGACATCTTCACCGATGCTGCGGTGATCAACGACCCCTATCCGTATTTCGACGCTTTGCGGTCCCGGTGCCCGGTACACGCGATTTCGCAGCCCGGGTGCTGGCGGTTACTGGGTATGACGAGGCGTTGGAGGTGTATCGCAACAACACGGTGTTCTCCTCGTGCAACGCATTGGGTGGACCGTTCCCGCCGTTTCCGGTGGAGCCGGGGGCAGATGACATCACCGAGCAGGTGCAAAGCAACCGTGACCATTGGGTGTTCAGCGATTTCATGGTGACCAAGGACGGGCCTGAGCATGAGGCCGAGCGAAGTCTGTTGCGGCGGTTGATGACTCCTAAGCGGCTCAAGGAAAATGAGGCCGAAATGGCCGGCCTGGCCGATACCTGCCTGGATGTGTTCATGGATCGTGGGCGTTGTGAGCTGGTCGTCGACTATGGCAAGCCGTTCACGACGATGGTGATCGCCGATCTGCTCGGGGTACCTGAGGAGGACCGCGACCGCTTTCGCAAGGTCCTAACCGGTCAACACGTTGCGGCGGTGGGGACCGACACCGTGGTGCCCGACAATCCGCTGCAGTACATGTACGAAACGTTCAGCGGCTACATCGAGGACCGCCGCCGCGCACCGCGCAACGACGACGTGTTGACTGCGCTGGCGACCTCGACCTATCCCGACGGGTCGCTGCCCGACGTCGAGGCGCTGGTGCGGTTGGCGACGTTCCTGTTCGGTGCTGGCCAGGACACCTCTACTCGGTTGATGGGTTCGGCGCTTCGCTTCTTGGCCGACGATCAGGAATTGCAGGCGGCGCTTCGTGCCGATGTGCGCCGTGTGCCCGATTTCATCGAAGAAGTGCTTCGCTTGGAAAGCCCGACGATGAGCGATTTCCGGATGACGCAGAAAACGACCCGCGTCGGTGGTGTCGAGGTACCGGCGGGCACGACGATCATGCTGCACCCTGGAGCGTCCAACCGTGATTCGCGCCGCTTCCCCGAGCCGGACCAGTTCCGGCTGGACCGTGAAAACGTCCGCGAACACATCGCCTTTGGCCGCGGCGTGCACTCCTGCCCCGGCGGCCCGCTAGCCCGCGCCGAAGGGCGCGTCACCATCGAGCGATTCCTGGCCCGCACCAGCACGCTGACCATCTCCGAGGAACATCACGGTCCTGCCGGCGAACGCACCTACCGCCACGACCCCACCTACATCATCCGTGGGCTGTCGGATCTACACCTCGAGTTCACTCCGGCCTGACGGCGAACCCTGCGACACGAGAAGTCCGCCTATGACGACACCCGACGGGTTGCGCGTGCACGTCGATCCTCACAAGTGCGAAGGTCACGGCTTGTGCCTGCAGATCGCGCCTGAGGTCTTCGACTTGGCCGATGACGAGATCGCCTTCTGCGCTGAGTATCCCGACCCTGCCCATCTCCACGACATCACCGCTGCTGCCGCCGCGTGCCCGCGGCAGGCCATCACCGTCGAGCACCACCGATCAGCCCTGAAGGACGCGCCATGACCACCTCCATTACCCCGATCTCCCCGTCGATCGGCGTCGAAGTCCACGGATTTCGAAGCAACAACTTCGTCAAGCAATACACCGCTACCCAATGCCAGGAGTTACTCACCGCCCACGGCGTCGTCGTCTACCGCGAAGCCCACATCACCGACGCCGACCTGGTCACCTTCAGCCGCCTTCTCGGCGATGTGGTGGTGGCCTCAACCGGCGGACACCCCGATTACCCTGAGATTTCACCGGTCACCATGGACCCATCCAAGAGTGCCCTTGCCGGTCTGCGGCGCAGCACGATCTTCTGGCACACCGACGGGTTGACCGACAATGTTCCGCAAAAGGCGACCCTGCTCACCGCGCGCGAAATTGCCGACGAAGGTGGTGACACCGAGTTCGCCAACACCTACGCCGCCTACGAAGCCCTTTCCGCGGAAAAGAAAGCCGAGATCGACGGGTATCGCGTGGTGCACAGCGTGACGGCATCGCAGCTGCTGCTGGAACCCAACCCGACGGCCGAGCAGCGTGCCAAGTGGGATCGCGCGCCCTCGCGGGAACATCCGTTGGTGTGGACGCGCCGCGACGGCCGAAAGTCGCTGCTGATCGGGGCCACCGCAGGTGAAATCGTAGGCATGGACGCCCAATCCAGTCGCACTGTCCTCGACGGCATCCTGGCCTGGGCGACCCAGCCCGAGTTCGTGCTGCACCACCGATGGACCGTCGGCGACCTCGTGGTCTGGGACAACCCGGGCATGCTGCACCGCGCCATGCCCTATGAGCCGACCTCACGTCGGCTCATGCACCGCACCACACTGGTCGGTGACGAGGCCATCGCGTGACCCCACCGCCGGCATGGGTCAAGCCGCCGACCGCGATCGTCACCGGCGCCGCGTCGGGCATCGGATTCGCCATCGCGCAACGATTGGCAGCTGAAGGCGCGGCCGTCGCCATCTTCGACCTCAACGCGACCGCGGCCACCACCGCGGCCGAGAAGATCGCCTCCTGCGGGAGCCGCGCGGCCGGTTGGGCTGTCGACGTCACCGACCGAGCCCGCATCGACGAGGCGGTCGCTGAGGTCGCCGACACCTGGGGCGTACCAACGGTATTGGTCAACAATGCTGGACGGGACGGCTTCGAGAAGTTTCTCGACATCACGGCCGAAAGCTGGCAGCAGATCATGGCGGTCAATCTCACCGGCGTCTTCGACTGTTGTCAGGCCGTGGTGCCGCACATGATTGCGGCAGGCTGGGGCCGCATCGTGAACATCTCCTCGTCCAGTGCCCAGACCGGAAACCCCTTGATGACGCACTACTCGGCGGCCAAGGCGGGTGTCGTCGGCTTCACCAAAGCCCTTGCCCAAGAACTCGGCCCGCGCGGGATCACTGTCAACACCATCCCGCCTGGGTTCATCGACACCCCCATGCTGCGGCGGACCGAAGAACGCGGCTTTCTTGGCCCCGGGATCGCGGCCGCCGAGGCGACCACACCCGTGCGTCGGGTGGGCCGACCCGAGGACATCGCCACGGCCTGCGCCTTTTTGGTCCGCGAAGACGCCGGCTACATCACCGGACAAGTCATCGGCGTCAACGGCGGAAGGACCATCTGACACATGGCACGCATCGAACCCCTGTCCTTGCGCGAATTCCCGAAGGAGTTCCGCGCCGCGCTCGCCGCGCTGCGACCACCAAATCCCCGACATCCCCAGCCGTCCACCGAAGACCGGCCAAAGGCCATGCACGTGCTGGGAACCATGGCGCATCATCCCGAACTGGCGCAGGCTTACTTCACACTCAACGGCCATGTCCTGATGGCCACCACCCTCACCGAGCGAGATCGCGAAGTCCTGATCATGAGAGTGGCCGCGGTCCGAAAATGCGCCTACGAATGGGCCCAACACCTGTTCATGGCCCGCGACGCCGGCCTCACCGACGAGGAAATCGGACGCATCGCCTACGGTCCTGAAGCACCGTTCTGGTCGGTCACCGATGCCGCACTGATTCGCTCCGTCGACGAACTCATCGGCGACGGCACCATCGGCGAGGCGACCTGGCAGACGCTGTCGGACCACTACGACAATCAACAGCTTCTCGACATCATCTTCACCGTTGGCGGCTACGACCTGCTCGCCCGCTTGTTCAACGCGTTGCATATGACGATCGACGACGATATTCCCGCCTTGATGCAGCGATACCACGAACTCTTCTGATCAGCCCGCTCAGTGCACCCGCCGACGTCGCAAAAGGCTTGCCGCAGTGCGGCTATCGGCCGGGTGCAGTATCCCTAGCAACATTCCTTTCTGGAGGGTGACCATGACCGGCAAGCAGCCCGTCGCCGTCGTGACCGGAGCCAGCCGCGGAGCCGGTGCCGGCATCGCGGCGGCCCTCGGCAGCCACGGCTGCACTGTGTACGTCACCGGCCGCACCATCAGTGACCGCGCCTCACCGCTGGCAGGCACCATCCACGACACCGCAGACCGCGTCACCGCCAACGGCGGCCACGGAATCGCAGTACAGGTAGATCACGCCGACGACCACCAAGTCAAAGCACTGTTCGAACGTATTGAACGCGAGCACGGTGCCCTCGACATACTTGTCAACAACGCCGCGGTCATCCGAGACGAAATGATGGGGCGCACCAAGTTCTGGGAAGAACCCCTCACCGTCCTCGACACCCTTAACGTCGGAGTACGCAGCAGCTACGTCGCCACCGTGTACGCCGCGCCCCTCATGCTCGGCCGTCGTAGGGGTCTTGTGGTGTTCACCTCGTCCTCAGGGTCGGTCCACTACGCCTTCGGCCCGGCCTACGGAGTGCCCAAGGCCGCGGTCGACAAGATGGCCGCCGACATGGCCTACGACTTCAAGGAATTCGGCATTACCGCGGTGTCGATCTGGATGGGATCGCTACTGACCGAGAGAGTTCGCGCGATCATCGCGTCAAACCCCGCCAAGTACGGCCACTTCCTCGACAGCGCCGAAACCCCCGAATTAACTGGCCACGTCATCGCGGCGCTACACAGCGACCCCGATCTAACGGACTTCAACGGGCAAACCCTCATCGGCGCCGAACTCGCCGTGACATACGGCATCGCCGACGACGGCGGCCGCCAGCCGCCGTCCTACCGCGACCTTTTCGACGTCCACCCGCACACCCAATATCCACACACCATGCGGTGATCGCTCGGAGCCGGCGTGATAGGGCCCACGGGTGCAAGGGGATTCGGCACGGCGACGGTTTCGGTTTCGAGGCGAAGCAGCACCCGGCTTGACGTGTTGATTGATCGCGGCGCTCCTGGGCGAAGAAGAAGTTACGTACCCGTCGGGACTACAGCAGCTTCTCCAGGGTGATCGGCAGGTCGGTGATGCGGCGGCCCGTTGCGTTGAATACTGCGTTCGCGATGGCCGCGGGCACGCCGACGATGACGATTTCGCCCAGTCCCTTTACTCCTAGCGGGTCGGCAATCGTGTCCTCGCCCTGAACAAATGCTGCATCCAGTGCCGCGATGTCGGCGTTGACGGGAACGAGGTAATCCACAATGTTGGCGTTGACGATACGACCGTCGCGATGATCCAGGTGCGTGCCCTCGAGCAGCGCCATGCCGATGCCGCCGACAAAGCCGCCAATGGCTTGGCTGTGCGCCAGTTTCGGGTTGATGATTCGGCCGGCGTCGAAACACGCGTAGACACGTCGCACGCGCACGCTGCCAAGCAGTTCGTCGACGGCGACTTCGGCGAACACCGCCCCGTAGGCGTTCAGCGAGAAGCGTTCATCGGTGTCACCCGGCGACCAAGTCTGTTCAGAGTCGAGGTTTGCCCACCCGCGTCGGCGCAGCAGTTCCTGGTAGCTTTCGCCGCGGGCGGGCTCGGCGGTGAGGAACATTCGTCCGTCGGCGACGGCGACGTCCTCGGGTCGGCGGCCGTTCAGCGGTGACCCGGGATCGACCACCGCGGTACGAATGAACCTGTCCCGCAGCATATTCGAGACCGTGAGCACGGCCGAGCCGACGCTGGCCATCGTCTGCGAACCCCAGTGACCCTGGCGCCTCGGGAAATCTGCTGTCGCCGAGTGCAAATCGCACGCGGCTCATCGGAAGGCCGAGCGCATCGGCGGCGACCTGGGTCATGGAGGTATAGGTGCCTGGACCCATGTCGCTGGTACCACACTCGACGTCGGCTGTACCGTCGGCGTTGACCCTGGCGAACGCCGAACAGTCACTGCGGGCGGTGTGATAAAGCGCCGCGGCCGTGCCAATTCCGATGAGCTGGTTGCCATCCCGGACCGCACGCGGGTTCGGATTTCGACGCGACCAGCCGAAGGTGTCGCCGCCTTGGCGGAAGCATTCGGTCAGCCGCCGCGTGGAAAACGGAAGGTTCTCAGCCTGGTCGCGGTCGATCTCATGGCGCAGTCGGAGCTCGATCGGATCGATGGACAGTCGGTGCGCCAGGTCGTCCAGAGCGCATTCGAGGGCGAACATCCCGGTTGTCGACCCCGGCCCGCGCATGTGTGCACCTGGGTTGAGGTCAAGTGGGACAGTGCGATACACCGAACGCACGTTCGGCACGTCATACAGTATCTTCGCGCCGTTCATCATCCGGGCGTCTTCGAAAGGTCGGTATCGCGAGGTCTCGGTGTGGGCTTCGTGCACGATGGCGGTGATCCGGCCGGTGCGATCGGCACCGATGGCCATCCGCTGACGGCTGGTGGGGCGGTATCCGATGCAGGTGTACATCTGCTTTCGGGTGAGGACCAGCTTGACCGGGCGTCGCATCTCGCGTGCCGCGAACGCGGCGAGGAGTTGATGCGGCCACGTGGGTCCCTGGCTGCCGAACGCACCGCCGACGAATGGGGAGATCAGCCGCACGTTGTCCACCGGGATGCCGAAGGCCTCGGCATACGCCTCGCGCGAGTTGCTGATGCTTTGCACCTTGTCCCACACCGTCAGGCGGTTGCCGTCCCAGCTGGCGACGGTCGAGCCGAGTTCCATCGGATTGTGATTGTTGCGTTCGATGCTGAACTGCAAGTCGGTCACGACCGGGGCGGCCCGCAGCGCTGCGTCAGCGTCGCCCCGGCTGTAGTCGGGCGCCTGGCGGCTCTCGCGTCGCTCGGCATGGGGCGCATCGATGTTCGTCTGCTGTGGTGCTTGGCGGTAGTCCACGCGCACCAGCGATGCGCCGTGCATTGCGGCCTCCAGAGACGCTGCGACGACGATGGCTACGGGCTGACCGAAGGACGCAATCTCTCTGGGGTCAAAGGGCAGCTGCACGCCGCCGAGGTCGGTGAGCACCCGCAGCACGTCGGGGTGGCGCGCCGCGGCGTCTGGATCGACACGCGCCACGGTGCCACGGGCCACCGTGCCAACCACGAGAGCGGCGTAGCCAAGGTTTTCAGGGGTGTTGTCGGCCGCGTACGGCGCCGCTCCGGTGACCTTGAGCCGGCCATCCACCCGGGTCAGTGGTTGGCCGGTAACGAGAGCGGTCGGAACCGGGCGCGTCATGGCTGTCCCGCCACGGTCGCCAACTGCCGTTCGACGGTGCGCTTCACCAACTCCACTTTGAACCCGTTCTCCGACAACGGCTTTGCACCGTCAGCCGCACGCGCCGCGGCGGTGCGCCACAGTGCTGGGCTGGGTTGGCGCCCTGTCACCGCTTCTTCCACCGCCGTCAGCCGCCACGGCACCGTACCGACACCACCAACCGCCACCCGCGCCGCGCGGACCACGCCCGCCTCGATGTGCAACGCCACCGCGGCGGACGCCAGGGCGAACTCATACGATTCGCGGTCGCGCACCTTCAGGTACCCAGACCGGCGTGCCTCCGGCGGCGCCGGCACCTCGATTGCGGTGATCAGCTGTCCGGGCTGCAGGTTGTGCTCCCGATCGGGGGTGTCTGAAGGCCGAAGGAAGAAGTCGGCGATACGAATTGGGTGTTCGCCGTTGCTGTCGCGGGTGATCACGATGGCGTCGAGGGCGACGAGGGCCACCGCAAGATCCGAGGGGTGGGTGGCGACGCACGCGTCGCTGGTGCCGAGAATGGCGTGGGTGCGGTTGCGGCCGCCGATCGCCGCGCACCCCGCGCCGGGGGTGCGGCGGTTACACGCCGCGGTGACATCGCGGAAGTAGAGGCAGCGCGGCCGCTGCATGAGGTTTCCGCCGATCGAGGCCATGTTGCGCAGCTGTGCTGACGCGCTGAGCTCCAGTGCCTGGCTGATCATCGGAAATCCCTGGCGCACACCGGTATGTGCCGCCAATTCCGACATCCGAACCAACGCTCCCACCCGAAGCCGTGACGGCTGCAGATCGATGTCCCGATAGGGCAACGCGTTGATGTCGACGACGGTCTCCGGTCGCTCAACGGTTTCGCGCATGAGGTCGACAAGCGTTGTTCCGCCGGCGATATAGCGTGCGCCCGCTGCCGCGCTCGACAGCGCGGCAGCCTCGTCGGCGGCCTTGATGAACCGGAACGGATACATGCGGCTAGGTGTTTCTTGCCGCCGTGGCGACAGCGGTGACGATGTTGGGGTAGGCGCCACAGCGGCAGATGTTGCCGCTCATCCATTCCCGTATCTCGGCAGCGGATCCCGTGTGACCTTCGCGGATGCAGCCGACACCCGACAGGATCTGGCCCGGCGTGCAATAACCACATTGCAACGCGTCCTCGTCGATGAACGCCTGCTGCAGGGGGTGCAGCCGGCCATTCTGTTCCAGACCTTCGATCGTGGTGATCTCGGCACCGTCGTGCATGACGGCCAATGTCAGGCAGGAGTTGATCCGCTGGCCGTTCAGCAGAATCGTGCACGCCCCACAGCCACCCTGATCGCATCCCTTCTTGGTACCGGTCAGGCCGGCGCGCTCACGGAGCATGTCCAGAAGCGACGTGCGGTTGTCCACCGCGATCTCGCGGGACTCGCCGTTGATCTGCATGCGGACGACCGCCGATGAGACCGCCTCTTCGGACTCGGGCTCGTCACCGCAGCCGGCGAGCAGTGGCGCGACGGCGACGACCCCTCCGGCGGCGACCGAGGCGCCCACAAAAGTCCTGCGCTTTATTCCAGACACGCGCCTTACCGTATGAGCCCCGGCTGTGAATCAGCCGAAACGCATATGGAACTCAAATGTGCGCAGGTACTGGGGCGATCTGCGCGGCCGATCACGATGCAGGTGGCACAAGCTCGACGTAGGTGAAGTCGAGGAAGCCTGCCTTCGCCATGGGCAGTGTCTGCATCACCTCTTGAGCGGCCGCGAGATCGGGGGCGTTGATCACGATGTAGGCCCCTGTGTGGTCGGCGCGGATGTAGGACTGTTCGGCGGTACCGGCCGAAATCAGTTCCTGGACGCGTGCGGTTTCGGCCGGCAGTAACGGCATCGCATCGGAGCCAGGTTGCACGGCGGCGTGGACGAGGAATCGCATTGTGCGGTTTATCCTTTCGAGCTGTTGAAGCGACGCGGATGCGCCGATTTAGTCTCGGCCGAGGCAAAGGAGCCGCTCGGCATTGGCGTGGGCGATCTTTTCTAGGACATCCGGCGCGATGTCGAGGCTCAGTAGCCAGTCGGCGGCGCGCTTGTTATCGGAGAACGGGTAGTCGACGGAGAACATCAGTCGGTCGTCACCGAATACTTCGCGGGTAAGCCGCATCGGGCCGTCGAAGAAGTACCCGCTGGTGGTGATCCAGAAGTTGTCGCGGAAGTATTGGCCGACGGGCTTGTGCAGCTCCCCGGTTATCGGGGTGAGCATGTCCTCGATTCGGGAGAGATGGAACGGGATGCCCTCACCGAGATGACCCAGAATGATCTGCAGTGTGGGCAGGCGGTCGAACACGCCGGTAACCACCAAACGGAGTGCGTGCAAGGATGTTTCGTAGTGCCAGCCGTAGCCGGCCATGCCAAGCATGCGCCCGACCGCAGGCTTCAAGCCCGCGTAGTACGCTTCGGCAACCTTCGCCGGTGGCGCCCCGGGATGCAGGTAGATCGGCACGTTCAGCTTGGCTGCCGTTTCCAGAATCGGGGTGAAGTCGGGGTGGTCCAGGAATCGCCCGCCGGTGGTGCCGTTGATGAGTGCGCCGACGAACCGCAGTTCGGTGACCGCGTATTCGAGCTCGGCGGCGGCCCCGTAAGGGTCGCCGGTGGGCAGGGTGGCGAACGCGCTGAACCGGTCGGGCCAGCGTGCGACCACCCCATCGTGCAGGCTGGTGTTGAGTGCGCGCGCCATCGGCACCGCAGTTTCCGCCGGAAGTTCTTGGGTCGCGGGTCCGACCGCAGACAGCACCTGTACGTCGATCCCGGCGGCGTCCATGTCAGCCAATCGCTTATCGGCGGTATCGAGTAACCCAGGGCCCACCGCTCCCGGCAGCCACGAGACGTCCAGCCCGGTAGCGGCCAGCAATTCCTGCGTGGCGTAGTGCTCCTCGATGGCGACGAGCCGCAAGGTTCCTCCTGCATCGCTGGCGGGCGGTGGTTGTGGCGTCCTCGCCGACATTCCAGCATCACATGCAATTTGGTTCTGTGCGGGGGGAGATTTTCGTCCCCCGTTCTAGAAGTTGCCGAGGGGGGAGAAAATTATCCCTTGTTGTCCGGGTCGGTTCTTCGGCACCGTGAATCTCGCGTGACAAGTGCCCGACACCTAAACCTGGAGTTTGCTTGCCCAAAATTCTGTTCGTTCTGACCGCAGCCGATCACTGGACCTTGCGCGATGGGACAGAGGTTCCGACCGGCTTCTGGGCGGAAGAGGCGATCGGCCCGTACCGAGTGTTCAAGGAGGCCGGGTACGACATCGAGTCGGCCACGCCCGGCGGAGTTCCGCCGACAGTTGACGCCGCGAGCCTGACTGCTGACGCCAATGGCGGGCCCGACGGCGCCGAGCGGATGGCCATCGCGTTGCGTGAGGCCACCGAGTTGGCGAAACCGATGCGGCTCGAAGATGTTCGGGTATCGGAGTATTCCGCCATGTTCTATCCGGGTGGCTGGGGACCGATGGAGGACTTGTCCGCCGACTCCGCGTCGGCGCGTCTGGTTGCCGCGGTGCTGACTTCCGGCAAGCCGTTGGCGTTGGTGTGCCACGGGCCTGCAGCCCTGTTGCCCACCGTCGGCGCAGACGGAAGATCGCCTTTTGCGGGATACCGCCTGACGGGTCTCAGCAATGCCGAGGAGCAGCTGAGCGGCATGGCGGACCGGGCCAAATGGCTGCTGCAGGACCGCCTCGTCGAGCTCGGAGCGGACTACCGTGCGGGCGAGCCGTTTGCACCGCACGTCGAAGTCGACCGCAACCTTCACACCGGCCAGAACCCCGCCTCGTCAGTCCCCTTGGCCGAGCAGGTGCTGAAGGCACTGAACTGACAGTGCCGATCAGCCGGCCGGGACATCAGCCAGCGGGCGCTCTGACGGAAGTGCTGATACGCAGGCACCGTAACCGATGGCGATTGCGAGTAGATGGCTCACACCTCAGTCGCAACTCCTTCCTGAAGGACACGCAGCTCAGTGCGGGGTGCAAATCCTTCGATTACCTGGCAGTGCAGTGACCGATGTTCTTCACTGAGGCCTCCCTGATGGATCGGAATTGCCACGCGGGGGGCTACCCGGTTCACGTATTCAACTGCCTCGGACAACTTGAGCCACGGACCCCCGATGGGCAACAGAAGAACGTCGACGTCAACGTCTGGGCAGAAGAACGAGTCGCCTGGATGAAGCACGCGGTCGTTGAAGAGGTACGCGGTGTTTGGCGGCATCGGTAGGCCAGGAACGATCTCCTCGTGGTTCGCAACGAAAGCCTTGGTCGAGAACCCCGCGATCGACGGCTCCGCGTTGTCCTGAGCGTCCACGACGCGTGCGCGGGGCTTTTCTTCCGAATTCAAGGAATCGTAGGTTTCCTGATCCACGAACAGTGCTGAGTCCGGACTCAGGCTCCGGATCTCCGCGAGCTTGGTGTCATCCAGGTGATCCGGGTGCCCGTGCGTCACCAAGATTGCATCGATGTCGTTGACCCCTGACAAATCTGCCACCGGCGACCCTGGATCTATGAGTAGGCGCCTGGCCCCTGCCGAAGGATCTTCCAACAGCACGCAAGCATGGCCGTAATGAGTGATGAGCATTGTCTCCTCTTTCTGTGTGATATTTGGCGCGATCTCGCAGCGTTCACCCGCGCACAAGAAATCAAATGCCGGTCAAGGCGGGTGAGCCGAGATCTCTTCTGGTCAAACAGGCAATTCAATCAATTCGGGCTTCTTCGTTCCCAGACGCTGCGCACCCCCCGGCGTAGCTACGATCGTGTCGCCCCAGTAGACGAACTTGTCATGGTCGTAAGTGCCCGCTTTTCCGACGCTGACCATCGGCTTGAGGACGAAACAGCTGTTTTCCTGGATCAGCCAGTCAGAATTTCTCTTGTCACGTGTGCTGTAGATCGCGATCGGCGGATCCTCGCCTACGCCTCTGCCGTGCATCAGGATCCGGCATTTAAACGCCGACCCCGCTGTGAATTGCGTTGCAGCATCAGAAAGCTCACCCAATCCGACCCCTGGGCGCACCATTGGGTAGAGCATGGAAAGCACTTCCTGCTGCACCGCGAACATGTCGCGATACTCCCCGGGGATCGGGCCCAGGAAGGCATGAGTGGTCAGTTGGCCGTTGTAACCTTTGTGCCGACCGTCGGCCTCGAGCGTAATGATGTCTCCGGCGTGAAAGGGACGTTCGGTGGGCAGGTACGCGTTCCTCCGCTGCGTAGGCCCGACGTCCCACAGCAGCATGCAGGGGATTTCTCCGCCGAGCCGAATCTGCTCTCGGACCATATTTGCCCAGACGACGTTCTCCGCGACGCCAACTCTGGCGTCCGCTATCAGCGTGTCAAGCATCCCTTCAGCAATGCCGGTGCTGATGCGTAGCGCTTCGATCTCTTCCTGGCTCTTCACATACCGCACCAAGTTGAACTCGGCAGTGGCATTGACGAATTCTGCTTCAGGGAGCTCGCTTTCGAGGCTCTGGACGATGCCGTGGGCGAATGTGCCCTCGGGTGACCTGACTACGCCCGCCAGTCCTACCAGTCCGATCGTGCCCGCCGTCGCACCGAGGTCTTTGAGCACCGCGATGATCTGCGTGCCGAACGTCCAGTCGAGCCCGATATCGCGATATTCACTGATCCAGTCATAGGCTTCCTTCCACCGGTCGGGGCCTGGCACCGGCGGCACGATGGCGACCGGCTCACCCTCGAGCGGAAACACCACACAGGCTCCCGCATTGTTGCCGCCGATCTGACTGAGGTACCGGGTGTAAGCACTACCGCTGTCCCACTTGTTCGGATTGGGGCTCGTGACCAGAGCATCAAATCCATGCTTGCGCATAATCTCTCGGACGTTCGCCCATCGTCGGTCACGCTCCGAGGTTGTGAACTGCGGCGGCCGCCAGGAAGTCGGTGTGCTTGTCACGTCACTCATTTTTGATCTTCCTCGATCAGTGTCAGTCGGGATGTCGGCAATGTGACTATGACACTCTGTCCCACAACGTATTCCGAGCTCGGGTGCGCCTGGACGACCAGGGACGTCCCATTCACTTGGATGACGTACTCGACTAGATCGCCCAGAAAGGAAACGCGTTGCACCACCCCTGCTGACCGATTCCCGGTCGTCGCCTCAGCGCCGGAACCTGAATCCAGGTCGACGTCTTCCGGACGGGCGGCGAGAAGGACGGAGTCACCTTCGGAGTGTGAGCGACGATCATCGATATGGAGCTGACCAAGGTGACAGTCAACGACCGCACCCTTGCCGGCGACTCGCAGGACAGTTCCCTTGAGCAAGTTTGTGCGACCAATGAATTCCGCCACGAACTGGGTCGCCGGGTGGTCGTAGATCTCGCGTGGGCTGCCTTCCTGGACGATGCGGCCTTTCGACAGCACAGCAATCCTGTCTGACATGCTCAGCGCTTCTGCCTGGTCATGCGTCACATAGATCGTGGTTATCCCGAGCATTCGTTGGAGCGCACGAATCTCTTCGCGCATCGAATCACGTAGTCGCGCATCTAGGTTCGATAGCGGTTCATCTAGCAGAAGGATCTTGGGCCGAGCGACCAACGCGCGCGCCAGTGCAAGACGCTGCTGTTGTCCACCGGATAGGGCGACCGCTGAACGCCGTTCCAAGCCACCCAATTGCACGACCTCGAGCACCTCGCGCACAAGACGCTGCCGCTCTGATTTTGGTAACCGGTTGCGCCGTTCGACGTTCAGCGGGAAGGCCACGTTCTGCGAGACGGACATGTGCGGCCAAATCGCATACGACTGAAACACCATCCCCATGCGGCGCTCGTACGACGGAACGTATACACCGGGCCCGTTTATGATTCGGTCGCCGACAGCAATGGTTCCGGAATCCGGCCGCTCCAAACCGGCTATGCATCGAAGCGTGCTGGTCTTACCGCAGCCGGACGGACCGAGCAGTGTGTACATCGAACCAACCGGGACCTCAAAGCTCACGCTGTCCACGGCGGGGTTAGACGGGTCGCCCCCTTGGTACGCCAATCGCAGCTTGTCGACTTTCAGGGCTGGCCCGTCGCCGAGTGTTCCCGATGGCAGAACGGCATTCTTATCAGACCGAGTGTCAGTGGCGTGCACGAGAAGATCCCTTATCTGGTAGGCCGGCGGTGCTAGACATCAGATATCGCGTTCAACAGAATCCCGCGACGTAATCCAGAAGTAGGCGAAGATGAGCGGAAAGATCACTATCAACGAAATGATGGAGATCGCTGCGGAAACCCCCGATGCGCCGCTTCTAAACAAGGTGTACGTCACAACCGAAGCCGTCCCGTTGTCCGTGTTGACCAACATCAACGGAACAGTGAGTTGTCGAAACACGAGAAGCGCGATCCAGACCCACGCAGATATCAGGCTAGTTTTCATCAATGGGATGGAGATCTTCCAGAAAACCACCCCCATTCGAGCCCCAGACATCTGTGCCGACTCCTCGAGACTCGGATGGATCTGTAGGAGAGCCGAATTCGTAATCCGAGTGCCGAAACTCACCAGAGACAATGAGATGACGATGGCGATGAGCGCGATTCCCTGGCGCAGATCGAGTTGACTGGGAAGAAAGAAGAGCGCGGCGTATGACGCGGCGAAGGTGATGATCACAATCGGCACGGCTTGCGGAAGAAACGAGATGTTCTCGAAGATCATCCTGAACCGATAGCCCGACCTGATGGACAGCCACGAAAAGATCAGGCTGATGACGATGGATGCGATAGGCGCGATCACCATGAGGACCAGCGTGTTCTTGAGGCCGTCGCCCAGGTCTGACCATGGGATGTTTCGGTAATTGTCTACGGACGCATTCTGAAGCGCACTCAGTGAGAATGGTTGCACGTATGTTTGAAATGACGTCCACAGCAGCAGGGCCAGGGGGATAGCAAGGCTCAGCGCGAAGAAGAAAGCGGCGAAGCCTCTCGCCGGCCACTTCCACCGCCCGAGCTTCCGTGTCGCTGTCCTGTCGCTTTTGCCCGTGACTACGGCAAATCTTTGGCCTTGTTTCAGAAGTCGGCTATAGCCCCACGTCAGCGCGAAAGCCAGCACCAGCATGAAGGTTGCGAAAGCCGCCGCCGGTCCGTATACCGGAACCGCTCGGATGCTGGAGGCCGTGTTGAGGTAAAGGTACGTGCTGAAGACCAGATTTCGATCCGCGAGTCCCAGAATCAATGGCGTATCAAACGCAGACAAGGAAACCGTAACGCAATAGAGCAGCGCACCCATCAGGCCAGGCAGGGCCAAAGGCAGTGTGATCGACCGGAGGATGCGCCCATCTCGGGCGCCATGCATCGCTGCAGCTTCCTCGAATGACGCATTCATATTGCGCAGGCTTGCGGTGAAGAACATGAACAGTAATGGTGTGAGTTGCAAACCCTCGACAAATCCCATACCAGCAAGCGACTGGATGTTGAGGGACAGATCGGCTGACCCGGTGAGATCCTGTATCAGCTTGTTCAGGAATCCAATGCGCGGATGGAGGAGGTAGAGCCATCCCATGGCGGTGAAGAACCCGGGGATCAAAATTCCCATCATCATCAGCGCCCATATTGAACGGGTGCCACCAAGGTCGGTTCGTTCGACCATCCACGCTAAAGGGACGCCGAAGATGATGGCGACAGCTAGCGAAACCAACACGAATAGCAGCGTATTCGCGAGAGTTTGGTAGGCAACAGGATCGGCCCAGACCTCAATGTAGTGCTCGAGTGTCAGGGTCCAGTCCGTCGTCGAGGTGGTGAACCCGACGACCGGGGCAACGAGCAGGAGTGCAGCGATGATCAGGGCTGGGACGGTGCCGATCGCCAATATGACGCCACGATCGGTTCGCTTGCGTGCTAGCCGGGTTCTGGTGTAGCCGAGTGCTGTCACTGAAATGCGTCCACTCTCACGTAGCGGTCGAAATTGCTCTGTTGACTACCGAGTTCATCTCGATCCGCTGGTGAAAATGTCTTCGATGGCTTCGGCTTCTTCGTAGACAGCCTCGTTGGCCTGGACGAACTCAATATCCTGCGTGAGAACATCGCGACCCTTGAACCACGGTTCTAGTTCGATTGCCATCTGAGAGCCCTTCAGATCGGTCAGGTCGTAGTGGGACTCTTCCCACATGATCTTCTGAGCTTCGGGCGAGAGCATCCAATTGATGAACAGCTCCGCCGCGGCCGGGCTTGCCGCATTCGGCGGAATCTGCATGTAGTAATAGGACTGGAATGGAACATCGGTGGGAATCACATAGTCGACGGGAGCCCCCTCGTCGCGCAGCGAGATTGTCTCGTTGATCCCGCAGTTGTAGACCTGCATGTCGAACTCGCCGCTGGCGATCCGCTCTACCTCTCCGCAGTCGATGAAGCCGTCGAGTTTCTTTGCGAAATCTTCTGCCCACGCGAACATCTTGTCGACGCCCCACATCGCGTCGGTGAACTGGGGACCGAACCCGGAAGCGAAAGGCGTTGTGGAAAGTGCGTACTCATCGCCGAGGGTGAGGACATCCGCGAGTGTCTTGGGGACAGCATCTTCGCTCAAGACGGGCGGTGTTGTAGGTGAAGCCTTGAACGAACGTCCCCACTCGGACAGCGGCCTGCTTGTTGGCGTCACCCAGTTCGGTGACGCCGAGGCCGGCAATATTGGGCGCCCAACTCCAGTCGAGGGGGTTCGTGATCTTCTCCCGGATGGTGGTGCTTACGCCGGACACCGTGTTCATCTGCACGTCCGTGGGCGATGAGACGCCCGCCTGAATCGACTGCACCACTTGGCCACTCAGATCCTGGTTGTTGACGCCGACCGCGACCTCTACCGGGATGTCCAGGTTGTAGTACTGCTTGAACCCGTCTGCAAGCTGGTTCGCCAGGTTCCGGCTCACTAGTACGCCCAGGATGAGTTTGAGCTTTCCCTCTCCCTTTGCCTGGTCTATGCGTGTCTGGATTGCGTCTGTTACCTCGGCCTGCCCGACCGACGACGACGGCTCGTTCTCGGTCGATCCACAGGCCGAGCTGAAAACTAGGGCACTGAGTGAGGCGATGGCCAGGCTGACCTTCACTGCTCGCGATGTAGTCATCTTGTTCCTTCAGCAGCAGGCGGACGATCCGATGGATCCAGACTCTAAAGGCGACCTGCGTCACATGTCAATCGATTGCGGTAAATAGGTCACACAAGAGCCGTGTCGCTGAAGTTAGGCCCCGCAGACTGTCGTCTGTGTTCCTTAAAACGCCAGCACAGATCGAATCAAAGGATGATTCACAGAATTTCCGCAGGTCAGTTCTCTACTGCAATCGATTGCAGTAGAGCATCTTGCGGCGGTGCCGCCTTGGTCTGAAGCCCCAACTGACGAGCCGAGATGAGACGGGCAGTTGTTACCAGAGGATTTGGGATCTCGTTCATGCGCCGATGGCACCTTCGGCTCGCCGCCAGACACCAATAACTCACTGGGGCAGTGGATTCTGACTGGCGACAGCGATATGCGCGAGGACTGCTCGGCGGTGCCAACCGAAATCAGCTTTTGGCAATAGCTCGGGCGCCACGCCCACGTCCCAGCATCACCTGCACCGTTCTACGCGCGTATCGACGAATCAAGGAAGCGTGCCGGGGGGGAATGATTTGTCCCTTGTTGTCCGGTCTGGTTGTCCGGCACCGTGAAACAACGTGAGTTACCCGCCCGCTACCCGCAAGCCTGGAGATACAGGAGGCCGCCGTCGCCACGACCAGCTAGGTACCGACCACCTCGGCGTGTGCGGACAGAATGGACAGCGCCTGATGCGAGCGGGTGCCCGGCGCGGCGGTCCAGATCACCAGTTGCTGTTCGGGGTCGATACTGCAAACGAGCGTGTCCCAGTCGAGGGTGACTTCGCCGACTACCGGATGATTGAGCACCTTTGTGCCCCCGCCGCGGGGAGCCACTCGGTGAGCCGCCCACCATCGTCGGAAAAAGTCATCGCAAGCCGACAGCTCATCGACAAGCGCGCCGAGCTGCGGGTCGTCGGGGGAGGCGGCGGCTTGGCGTCGCAGAGTGGCGATGCAGTTGAGGGCCACTTCATCCCACTTGGGGTAGAGCGTCCTCATCGAAGGGTCGGTAAACAATACCCGGGCGTAATTGCGTTGCGGCGCTGGAATTTTCCCGAAGTCACAGATCAGCGCAGCGGCCAGCTGATTCCACGCAAGAATATCCATGCGACGCCCCAGAATCATGCCTGGCGTCGCAGTGAGGTCGTCGAGCAGTCTTCTAAGTTGCGGCTGAACTGTCTGCGCGGTTGGTCGCGGCACAGGCATCTGCCTGCCGGCCAACTCGAGCACGTAGTCGCGCTCGTCATCCGTCAGGTTCATCACGCGCGTCAGGGCAGTCAACACAGATATCGACGGCTGGATGCGACCCTGCTCCAGGCGCTTGTAGTAATCGACGCTGATGTCGGCCAGCGTGGCGACCTCTTCTCGCCGCAGTCCCGGAACCTTGCGCTGGCCGTTGCCGGCGGGAATTCCGGCGCTTGTCGAGCTGAGTTCGCCCCGGCGGGCCTTAAAGAAGCTCCCCAGCTCGGTGAGGTGCGCGCTGCTGGTCACGATGGTCAGTCTGTCACGATCAGCGCGCATGGGGTGGGTCTGTCAGGACAGGGATAGCCAAGGCCTGGTGTCCGAGTATCGGCTGCGCTTTCGTCGAAAGCGACCGCGAAGACTTAAGACCCGACCCCCCTTTTACGAAAGGTTGATGACGTGAAGCAGTTCGTGACCGTTGCAGCATTGCTCGCCACAGCCATGGCAGGTGGCCTCTACAACTCAGCGCCTGGCCACGCGGACGGTGAGATGGAGATTTCGCGGGACGCGACTCGTCCGGAGAACGCCGGTTCACCAGATTTCTTCACCGGCGAAGTCGTCGTCAAGCCGCTGTTCGACGCGAACGACTACCGCAACACATCGGCAGGGCAGGTCACCTTCAGCCCATGTGCGCGCAGTGCCTGGCACACGCACCCCGCAGGCCAGACCCTCATCGTCACGACGGGCACCGGTTGGGTCCAGCAGTGGGGCCAACAGAAGCAAGAGATCGGCCCCGGTGACGTGATCTGGACACCCCCGGGTGTCAAGCATTGGCACGGCGCAACGGCAACGGAAGCGATGACGCACTACGCCCTTCAAGGCACCGTCGACGGCCGAAACGTTGACTGGATGGAGAAAGTGAGCGACGACCAGTACTTCAACTAGTGCCGACAGTTCATGTCTGAGCACTAGCAATCGGAAGGACCAATATTGTGAATTTGCACCGAAATCCGTTGAAAACCGGCGCAATTGTTGGTGGCGAGCCAGTGGACGGACTGCAGGCCGTGTCGCCCGCGTTAGACGACTACCGTGACAGCATCGTGATGGGCGACCTGTGGCGCCGACCGGGTCTCTCGTCGCGGGACCGCAGCATTGTGACGGTGTCGGCGCTGATCACTCGCAACCACACCGTCGAATTGCCCTACTACATGGATCGGGGCCTCGACAACGGTCTGAAGCCGTCCGAATTATCGGAGCTCATCACGCATTTGGCTTTCTACTCCGGATGGTCTAACGGCATGTCGGCGGTGCAGGCCGCCAGGGGAGTGTTCGGCGAACGGGGCATCGGCGAGGACCAACTGCCCGCCGCGACGGGGGAAATGCTCCCGCTCGATGAAGCAGTCGAGGCGCAGCGCGCCACGTCGACTGAGCAGAATTTCGGCGCAGTTGCTCCCGGCGTCTTGGAGTACACCACCGACCTGATTTTCCGCGACCTTTGGTTGCGACCCGGCCTGGCGCCACGTGATCGGAGCCTGGTCACCGTCAGCGCACTCGTCGCCTCAGGCCAGGCCGCCCAGATCACCTACCACCTCAACCGGGCAATGGACAACGGCCTCACCCAGGTCGAAGCGTCCGAAACACTGACCCAACTGGCGTTTTACGCCGGCTGGCCGAATGTGTTCACAGCGCTGCCCGTCGTCAAAGACGTTTTCGCCGGACGGTCTAACTAGCTTGATTGAAGGGAGTCAGTATGCGAGCAAGCGTCATCTATGGACCGGGCGATGTGCGGTCCGAGGAACTGCCCGAACCGACAATCATCGAGCCGACGGATGCGATTGTGCGCAACGCGGCGACCTGTGTGTGCGGGTCCGATCTGTGGGAATACCGCGGCCTCAACCCGATTGAGCAGCCGCAGCCGTTTGGGCATGAGTATTGCGGTGTGGTGGAGGCAGTCGGTGACGCCGTCACGTCGGTGAAGCCGGGCCAGTTTGTCATTGGCTCGTTCTTTGCTTCCGACGGCACCTGTCCCAACTGCCGCAACGGATTTCAAACCTCTTGCCTGCAGCGGGAGTTCATGGTCGGGTGCCAGGCCGAAGTAGTTCGGGTCCCGATGGCTGACGGCAGCCTAGTCGCCACGCCAGAGCATCCTGTGCCGGACTTGGTCCCCAGCTTGCTTGCCTGCTCGGACGTGATGGGCACCGGGTGGTTCGCTGCCGACTGCGCCAACGTGCAACCGGGCATGACGGTCGCCGTCGTCGGCGACGGCGCCGTAGGACTCTGTGGCGTGCTGGCTGCGCGTCAGATGGGCGCCGACCGGGTGATCGCGATGAGTCGCCATGAGCCGCGGCAGAAACTCGCCCGCGAGTTCGGCGCCACCGACATCGTCGCCGAACGCGGCGACGAGGGCGTCGAACACATCAAAGACATGACCAACGGCGTCGGCGCCGATGCCGTCCTGGAATGTGTCGGCACCGCCCAAGCAATGCAGCAGGCGATCAGCGCGACCCGGCCCGGTGGATTCGTCGGATTCGTCGGCGTCCCACATGGAGTCAGCATCGACGGCGCCGACCTGTTCTTCTCCCATGTCGGCCTGCGCGGTGGCCCCGCGCCCGTCCGGCGCTTCCTGCCCAACCTGATCGATTTGGTCTTCGACGGCAGCATCGACCCCGGCCGGGTGTTCGATCTGACTCTGCCGTTGGAACGCGTCGCGGACGCCTACGCAGCAATGGATGAACGCCGCGCGATCAAGGCGCTGCTACAAACCTAGGAGGGAGTGCGTCGTGAAGTCACGAACGCTTGGAAGCATCGGCCTCGAAGTGTCGGCGATCGGGCTGGGCTGCATGGGTATGAGCCAGAGCTATGGCCCTGCTGGCTCCAAGGACGAGAGTATCGCCCTGATTCGGGCCGCAGTCGAACGCGGTGTCACCTTCTTCGACACCGCCGAGGTATACGGGCCATTCGTCAACGAGGAACTCGTCGGTGAGGCGCTGGCACCGTATGCGGGTGAAGTGGTGATCGCGACCAAATTCGGTTTTGCCTTCGACGAGAACGGCAATCAGACCGGACTGTCCAGTCGCCCCGACCACATCAAGCAGGTCGCCGACGCGTCGCTGCGGCGACTGAGAGTCGAGGCTATCGACTTGTTCTACCAACATCGCGTGAATCCGGACGTTCCGATAGAAGACGTCGCTGGGACTGTCAAGGAGCTGATCGAAGCCGGAAAGGTCAGGCACTTCGGCATGTCGGAGGCCGCCGCTGCAACGATCCGTCGTGCTCATGCCGTTCAGCCGGTGACCGCGGTGCAAAGCGAGTACTCACTGTGGTGGCGCTCGCCGGAGCAACAGGTTCTGCCGACGCTCGAAGAGTTGGGCATCGGTTTCGTGCCGTACAGCCCACTGGGGAAGGGCTTTCTCACCGGAACCATCACCACCGACACCACCTTCGACAGCACCGATATCCGCAATACCATCCCACGTTTCGACGCCGAAGCCCGTGCGGCCAATCACGCGTTAGTGGAACTATTGGCCGCCATCGCCGCGCGTAAGAACGCCACGCCGGGTCAGATCGCGCTGGCGTGGCTGCTTGCACAGAAGCCGTGGATCGTCCCGATCCCTGGCACGCGTAAGGTCGCGCGACTCGAGGAGAATGCCGCGGCCTCCGATGTCGAGTTGACGTCGGCGGATCTCCATGAAATCGGAGACGCCGCAGCCCAAATCAGTGTGCAGGGCGCGCGTTATCCCGAACATCTCGAGCGGATGACAGGGCACTGAGCATCCATGGCACCCGAGTCAGACGCATCGGATTCGTCCCGGCGGACCTTCGTCCGGCGAACAGCATTGCTGGGGGCGTCATTGGCGGCCTTCGGCGCCGCCGGCACCAGCCGCGGCCACGTCGCCGCATCGCATCCCCCGCCGGTACACCCCGCGACGATGGCGTTCATCGCAATGCTGCAACTGCGCTATCCGATTGTGCAGGGCCCGCTTTCCGGTCCCGGGGGCGCTGAACTGGCGATCGCGGTGGCCGAAGCCGGCGCGCTAGGGGCGTTGGCCCTCACGCCGGAGTCACCGGAGAGTGCCGAACGTGTCGTGCAGCGGGTGCGAGCGGACACTGGTGGTGCGTTCGTCGTCAACTATGTGCTCCGCTCCGAGCCGATGTCGCTGGGCCGCGCAGTCGACGCCGGCGCGCCAGCGGTTCAATTCTCGTGGGGCATGCCCAGTGGAGAACATGTCCGCCAGATCCGGTCGGCAGGAGCCAAGTTCGGAGTTCAAGTCACGAGTGCGGGCAGCGCGCGCAGGGCGCTCGACCTGGGGGCCGACTACCTGGTGTGCCAAGGATTCGAGGCCGGCGGCCATGTGCAGGGGACGCGCGCGCTGACCACGATCCTGCAGGAAGTGCTGGTCGAGGCGGGCCAGCGGGTGCCGGTACTTGCTGCAGGCGGCATCGCGACCGGACCGGCGATACGGACGGTGATGGAGGCCGGTGCCGCGGGCGCAGTGCTCGGCACGCGTTTCGTCGCGACGACCGAAAGCCGGGCACATCCGGATTACAAGCGCGCGCTGGTCGAAACGCGTGACGGGGCCGACACCGTTCTGACCACATGCCTGAACGAGGGATGGCCCAACGCGCCACACCGAATTTTACTGTCCAACAGGACGTTTCAGATGTGGGACGCGGCGGGCTGTCCGCCGGAGGGTATGCGACCGGGTGAGAAAGACGTCGTTGGACATACCGCCGACGGCGCACCCCTCGAGCGCTACCGGCTCAACACGCCAATAGTCGGCATGACGGGCGCCGTCCTCGAGTTGGGCACCTTCGCAGGTACCGGTGTGGGCGACATACACGATGTGCCGTCGGCAGCCGATCTTGTGCCGCGACTGTGGCAGGAAAGCGGACAGACGCTTGGCAATCCGTAGTTACCCACGTCCCAAGGAGGTCGAGAACTCATGACGATGCGTCGCTTGCTCATAGTTGTCTTTTCGGTGGTGGTCCTGGCGTGGATGCATCCATCCAGCCTCGCCCTCGCCGAACCGACGGACGGCCCCGGCCAAGCAACTCCAATTGTGCGGATAGCGGAACTGGAGATCGATCCGGCATACCTGGATGCCTATAAGGCGGCTCTGAAGGAAGCAATTGATGCGGCGATCCGGCTGGAACCCGGCGTAAAGACGTTGTACGCCGTGTCGTTGCGAGACGACCCCACGCGCATCAGGATCTTCGAAACCTACGCCGATCTCGACGCGTACAACGCGCACATCCAGTCGCCCCACTTCCAGAAGTACAAGACCGGTACCTTGCACATGATCCGGTCGCTCACACTCGTCGATACTGATCCGATCCTGTTGGGCGCCAAGCCATAACGTTACGGGTCAGTCGCGACAGTGGTGTGGCGGCGAGGTGATCCAGCCATCCTTGCGGATGATGGCAGCACGCCGGTCATACCTTCGAGGACGCGTGAGAGGCTGGGGCTCAACCGAGGCCGCTTCGGGCGGTGGGTCCGGGGAGTGGGATTGACCGCGCGAGCCAGGCCGTAAGGAGTCCCTCTCTATACCTGTACTTACAATGCGTCCCTATGGCCCGGCTTGCCCCGCGCCTAAGTGGCCGCGTTCGCCGGGGGGTACCGCCGATACAGGCACTGATAGGGCACCCTTCCTCGGGATAGCGGCGGCTTACGTCGCCGTTGAAGAAGGCGTACGGGCAATCAGAGCTATAGGAGGAACAATGAAACTGCGTTACATCGCAACACTGCTCGTGACCGGCGCTGCCGCTGCGGGGATCGCCGCGGCACCAGCCGCATCCGCCGCAAGCGCAATTGCCAGCGCTGACAGCACGCCTGTCGGCGTCGAGATCGACTCGAGGCCCGGCAACACCGAGGTTGAGGTTACGCCGCCCACCACGTCAGATGCGCGTAGTTACGGTCCGTTCTCTTCGCCGGCACCTTTCCTCGGTGACGACTAAGGGATTCCCCAGCAGGTAGCAGTGATCCATCGCAACCTGAAGCTGATGAAGCCGCGGAGTCGACCACACGTGTCGCCTCCGCGGCTTCCGGCATTCGTCCGTATCTCAGGGTGATCGCGTGGCCAAACTGCAAGCGCAGCAGAGCAGTACATTCGCGTCACTTGGCCGGTATCGACGTGGAATCACTTGCTAAGCCGTCGGTAGCAGGCGCCTCGTGGTGTGCTTCCGGCAGTCGCACGCGGAACGCGGTGCGGCCCGGGCGGGACTCGACGGCGACAGTGCCTCCGTGAGCTTCAGTGATGGACGCGACGATTGCCAGGCCCAATCCGGAGCTGTTCATCTGGCGGGATCGTGCCTTGTCGGCGCGCACGAAGCGGCCGAACAAGTCTCGTCTGAGGTCAGGGTGGATACCAGGGCCGTCATCGGTGACAGTGAGGTCGACCATCGGATCGGGTGGGCTGCAATCCCGTTGGATCGCGGTCCTCACCGTAGTACCCGCCGGCGTGTGAGTGCACGCGTTGGCCAGCAGGTTGCCGACGACCTGGTGCAGCCGAGCTTGATCACCGTGGATCCAAACAGGCCCGTCGGGCAGTTCGGCCTTGAATCGGTGCTCGGGCGCGGTCACGGCGACGTCGTTGATCGTATCGGCGACAAGTGCGCACAGGTCGATCCGCTCGAATTCCAACCCTTGTCCTTCGTCGAGCCGAGACAGCAGGAGCATGTCACCGACCAGGGAACTCATCCGTCGTGACTCGGATTCGATTCGCGCAAGCGCGTATTCGGTCGTCGCGGGCACCGCCCAATTCTCCTGGCGTGTCAGTTCGGCATACCCCTGAATCGTCGCCAATGGGGTGCGTAGCTCGTGGCTGGCATCGGTGATGAAACGCCGCATGCGCCGATCCGACTCCGCTCGGGCCGCCAGCGCGGAATCAACATTCGCCAGCAGGCGATTCAACGTCTCGCCGACGATGCCGACCTCGTTGTCGGGGTCGGAGTCGGAACGCCGCACGCGCGCGGTGATCCGGTGGTTCTCGTCGCTCAGTGGGATTCGGGCGGCCTTCGCTGCGGTCGCGGCAACTCTGCGCAGCGGACGCAACGCCTTGCGGACCAACACCACGGTCCCCGCCGCCGCCAAGACTGCCGCGATGACCATGATGGCCGCGACGACGGCCGTCTTCTTGGCGAGCGCCTCGTTCGCGCTGCGCAGCGAGACCGCCGAGATCAATCGTTCGCCGTCATCGATGCCCATGCTTCCGATGCGGTAATTCCCGAGCTCACCGAGAGTGACGGTCTGCGGATCGTCGCCGGCCCACGTCAGCGACTCGAGCGCGGTGACCGCCTCCCCGGGGGCCTGCCGTGGGCCATTGTCGTCGAACATCGCCGCCTGCGCGATCTCGTCGCCGCGCGTCACCGCGATGATGGTGCCCGCGGATTGGCCAGTGAAGTTGGTGAGCGGCTCGCCTCCACTGGTGAACGAGTGCTTGAACGCGGCAAGCGAGTGCATGACCTCGGTGTCACTCACCGCGGTGACATAGCCGTTCAAGGTGTAGATGGACAGCGCACCGACGAGGAGAACCGCGGCGGCGACCAGTGCCGAGACCCCGGCCATCAGTTGCCGGCTCAGCGTGCGTGGCCGCCACCGGGGCGTCGTACGCGGCCGCATTATTTCGTGGGGCGCAATTGGTAGCCGACTCCGCGAATGGTGCAAATCATCGGTTCCCGACCAGCGTCGATCTTCTTGCGCAGATAGGAGATGTAGAGGTCGACGATGCTGGTCTTGGCGCCGAAGTTGTAGTTCCAGACTCGCTGCAGGATGTCCTCACGGCGCAGGACCCGACGCGGATTGCGCATGAGGTAGCGAAGAAGTTCGAACTCCGTTGCGGTCAGCTCGACGCGTTCACCGCACCGACTGACCTCGCGAGTCGCGCCCTCCAAGTACAGGTCGCCGACGCGGAGTATCTCGTCGTCGAGCGGCGTTGTTTCGCCGACCCTGCGGAGCAGACCGCGTAGACGAGCGACCAGTTCTTCCAGACTGAAGGGCTTTGTCATGTAATCGTCCGCGCCAGCGGTGAGCCCGGTCACCCGGTCGGTGACAGTGTCACGCGCGGTGAGAAACAGGACCGGCGTGTACGAGGCGGCCGAGCGCATGCGCTGCAGGATCCGCAATCCGTCCAGGTCGGGCAGCATGATGTCGAGGACGACGGCGTCGGGTTTGGCTGAGTCGAATTTGGCGATCGCTTCGCGACCGTCGTGCGCCACCTCGACGTCCCAGCCTTCGTAGCGCAAGACCATCGTGACGAGGTTGGTCAGCGCGCGCTCATCGTCGACGAGCAAGACCCGGATCGGCGTTCCATCGCCCCTCCGAATCGGAGGAAGCTGCCCAAGAGTCGCGGGCCGTGTCTGCTGGGATCGTGGGGGTACCGCCATCACTGTCATCACCACGATTGTCCGAACCTTCCAGCCGGCTGTCACGGAATTCATAGCGCCTTCTCAGGAAGCGCAGGGGCTCAAACAGTTTCGAGTAGCGCGCGTCGCGAGTGACCGGACGAAGATGCGGCGGTGAGTGTGACGGCCGCAACATTGATTTGATTCTTCTATGCATCTCGTCCTTGTCCTTGAACCCCCCCTTGATTGATAAATACTCTGGGGCTTGGCGATTGGCCGATACAGCGTCGTAAGGCACTCTCGTACAACCATTTTCAATAACAGAGCGACACCTGCTGCGGGCAGGGGGTCGCGAAACGTCAGGAGTGCGAGATTGCTTGAGACAAGAAGATCCAGTCGATTCAACGAGCCGCGCCGTCGGGAGGAAGCCTCGCAGCGAATGGGCCCGCTCTTGCGGTACGACCTACCCGCATCGCTGGTGGTCTTCCTCGTCGCCCTTCCGCTGTCGCTGGGCATCGCGATCGCCTCCGACGCGCCCGCACTCGCCGGCCTGATAGCCGCCGTGGTTGGCGGTGTCGTTGCCGGCGCGCTCGGCGGGTCCCCGCTACAAGTCAGTGGTCCTGCTGCTGGGCTCACGGTTGTGGTCGCAGGCCTGGTCGCGGAGTTCGGCTGGAAGGTGACTTGCGCGATCACCGTTGCCGCCGGCGTACTTCAGGTGCTTTTCGGGCTGTCGCGCATAGCGCGCGCGGCGCTGGCCATCTCACCGGTCGTCGTCCACGCGATGCTGGCCGGCATCGGGCTCACGATCGCCCTGCAGCAAGTACACGTACTTCTCGGAGGGGAGTCGCAAAGCTCCGCGTGGGAGAACGTGACGCAATTGCCCGCGCAGCTCCTCGGCGCGCATGGTGACGACATGGCTCTCGGCCTTATGGTGATCGCGGTCCTCATCGGCTGGCGCTGGGTACCGGGAGTGCTCGGCAGGGTTCCCGGCCCCCTGGTCGCAGTCGTCGCAGCGACGCTGATTTCTCTGGTCTTCGCTTTCGACGTGGACCGGGTGCGCCTGGACGGCTCTTTGCTGGATGCGGTCGCGTTACCCAGCCTCCCGCAAGGCAATTGGGGTGCGTTCGCAGTCGGTGTGCTCACCGTCGCGTTGATCGCAAGCGTGGAGAGCCTGCTGTCAGCGGTGTCGGTCGACAAGATGCGAGCCGGGCACCGCACCAATTTCGATCGCGAACTCGTCGGGCAGGGCACGGCCAACATCGCGTCGGGGGTCCTCGGCGGCCTACCCGTTACCGGCGTCATCGTCCGCAGTTCGACCAACGTGAGCGCCGGCGCGCGCACCCGCGCATCGGCCATTCTGCACGGGATCTGGGTATTGGTGTTCGCACTGCCGTTCGCCGGGATGGCCCAGATGATTCCCATGGCAGCTTTGGCGGGTCTGTTGGTCATGATTGGCGTCCAGTTGGTCAAGAGGGCTCACATCGAAACCGCCCGTCGGACAGGGGACATCGCCGTATACGTCGTCACGGTGCTGGGCGTGATCTTCCTCAACCTTCTCGAAGGCGTTCTGATCGGACTGGGCGTGTCGATTGCACTGACCGTGTGGCGCGTCGTGCGGACACGCATTCATGCCGAACCAGACGATGAAAACGCCTGGC
Organism: uncultured Actinomycetota bacterium; assembly: GCA_963711755.1. Classification (GTDB taxonomy): domain Bacteria; phylum Actinomycetota; class Actinomycetes; order Mycobacteriales; family Mycobacteriaceae; genus Mycobacterium. The sequence continues at coordinate 24,519 of CAVQFK010000014.1, read as the reverse complement.
GCATAGTCATTGAGGGATCATGCAGCTTCCTGTCGCTGCCGCGATTGACGGCCGTGCTGGCGTCCGTACCGCCGGGGACCAAGGCCACGGTGGAATTGTCGGTCGACTTCATCGACCATGCGGTGCGCGAGGCCATCGAGGACTGGCGGCGCCAGCACTGCGCATCCGGGGGAGAGGTGGACATCCGTCAACTCGGCTCGGTCACCATGGACAGTGCCCTCACGGGGCCACCGATACGCGAAATCAACGGCATCGACGTCCGGCCGGAATTGATGCCCTGGAGTTCGCAAGTGAACGGGCACAAGCAAAATGGGAACTCGCTGCCTTCAGTCGTGCATGGCTTTGCGGTCTACCAACGACGAACCGCACCTCATCTGAAGCCCCATATGGAGAAGCTCGCCGATGCACAACGCCCGGAAACGCTTTTCATCACGTGCGCCGACTCCCGCATCCTGCCCAACGTCATCACCAGTAGTGGACCCGGTGACCTGTTCACGGTGCGCAACGTCGGCAACCTCATACCTGATGATCAGCACGACGAATCGATCGAAGCCGCGATCGCCTTCGCCGTCGAGAAGCTGCACGTCTCTTCGATCGTGGTGTGCGGACACTCCAGCTGCGGCGCGATGAACGCCATGCTGGCGCGCAACAATGCTGCCACTCCTGGCGAAAGGCATCTGCACACGTGGCTTGAACACGGGCTGCCGTCGGTGAGCGCCTATGACGACGGACGCCACCCCGTCGCCAAGGATGCCGCGCGGGCCGGGTTCGGCGCCGTGGATCAACTGGGCATGGTCAATGTCGCCACCCAGGTCGCGGCTCTCACGCGGCACCCACTGGTCGTCGACGCGCATAAGCGGGGCGAACTCGATGTGATCGGGGTGTTCTATGACATCCCCAGCGCAATGCCGCTGCACATCGGATCGACGTCGATCGACGACTTTGAACGCTCAAACATTATGTGCGACATATGAATTGATTGCGAGGCAAATCGCAGTCGACTTAATCTTGAAGCGTCACTAAGTGATTGAGCCAAGAGAGATGGAGAAACACATGAAGTTCCAACGCATTGCGATGGTCGGCGTGATCGGTGTCGCCGGCACGGCCACCATGGTCGCCCTCGGAGCCAGCCCGGCCGCGGCGGCGCCCGCCGGGCCGTCGGCCGCCGACACCATTGGGAGGTTGCAGGCTGACGGTAACCGCGTCGTCATCAACAAGGTGGGGGCCGGCCCAATGGACCAGTGCTCCGTGACGTCGGTGCGTCCTGTCCAGACCAATCCGCTGCCGACCGGTAACCCACTCACCGGTGTGCCCAACCTGCAGAGCGTGACGACAGTCCACGTCGGGCTGAAGTGCTAACTGCAATCGACGGGCCGGGCGGCATTCGTGCCCCCGGCCTGTCCTCACGCGGATGTCAACGTTTCTTGACAGAATCCCGAGCGCGGAGTTACCGTCGCGGAGTGAGTGATCCCGAGTCTTTGAGCACGGTTGAGGTCGCCGCCGCCAGCGCCGATCCGGCCGATGGCCTGCGCGCGGTGCGCGCATTGCAGCGATTGCAGGAACGGTTGGAGGCCGTGCACGTCGCCAATGCCCGGGATCAGGGCTGGAGTTGGCAGGCCATCGCCGATGCGCTCGGCGTCAGCCGTCAGGCCGTGCACCAGAAGTACAACCGGAGGAGATGACGATGTTCGAGCGGTTCAGCCGCAACGCCCGGGTCTCGGTGGTGTTGGCACAGGAGGAGGCTCGTGAACTCGACGCCGAGGAGATCCGGCCGGAACACCTGCTAGTCGGCGTGCTGCAAAGCGCCGGGCGCGACCTGTCGAGCGTGCTGGGTGGCTACGGCGTGACGGCCGATGCGATCCGCAACCGGCTGGCCGAGGCGGATTCACCGGGCGACGAATCCTTCGACGACGACGCCGACGCGCTGAAATCGATCGGCATCGATCTGCGCGCGGTCCGCGACAGTGTGGCCCGCACGTTTGGTGCGGACGCCTTCGACAATGCACTGCGAAAGTCCGGACGGCGCAGGCGTCGACGCGGTCACATCCCTTTCACAAAACCGGCCAAGAAAGTGCTTGAGCTGTCTCTGCGGGAAGCGTTGGCGCACAAGGACAATATGATCGGCTGCGAGCACATCATGCTCGGCATCCTGCGCGGCGGTGACAAGTTCACGCTCGGCTTGATCACCGAGCATGTGGGCACCTCGGTGCTGCGTGGCGCCATCGTCGGCCTCCTCGACGAGGCGGCCTAGTGTCCCGGTCATTAATTCGGCACTGCTGGCGAGGCGCAATAAGCAGGCCGCGAGAGCATCGTGGCAGAGGTGGCCGACAGCTCCGCGAAACGTACGTTTTGTAGATAACGCCCGAGAAGGGACCTACAAAACGTACGTTTCGCGGAATCGATGGAGCATGCGGGGCACGTGGTGCGACAGCACCATGGCAAGCGCCCCGAAATTATTGACTCACAACACTAGTGACGTGAGTCGTTCGTTACGAAGCAGCTCGTTGACGCAAGCTAGAACTATTGACCCAGGCACAAGTTTCGTGACGTTTGGACTCGACTGTGCGACCGCTGCGCCCAGCGTGCGCATGCTGCGAGACTCGTCCAAGATCTCAACGGTCAGTACACACTCGACGCACTGAACGCACACCCGCAGCCGAGCTACGGGTTGATTGTGTTCTCGCCGATCTGGCGTCCCCACACGTACTCGATCAGGATCGGCTGGCCGAGTTCGAAGTGGTTGTACGGAGCGATGGAGGCACCGGTGTCCATGACCAGATACGGCGCCGGCCACAGGTCACGCGTGATCGGCTGCCAGCAGCCCGGCCTGCCCTCTGGTCCGCCCGTGGCGTTCACCCGCGGCAGGTTGTCGGGATAGACGTACGGGTTGCCCGCGCCGACGATGGTGCCGAAACCAAGGCCCGAGTATCCGTTCTTGCCGCCGAGCGCCCTTGAGAACTTGGGCTCGACGTCATGGTAATTGCGGATCGAGCAGTACAGCGCGGGGCTGTGGTAGTCCAGCGTCCGCGACGTGGTGACCAGGTCTTCGGTGCTGCGGACCAGGTACGGGCCGCTGCGCTCGAAGATGTCGCCGCCCGTGTTGCCAAGGCCGACGGCCGCCATCAGCGCCTGATCCAGGCTGGCCTGCTGTTCGTCGACCGTGCGCGCGGTGGTGACCGCGTTCTCAAGGCCGTCGAGCAGATCGGGCGCCGCGTCCGCGTACAGCCCGCCGAGGTCGGCCACCAACTGGGTGTCGCGCCGGATCTGAGGCATTTGCGGGTTGACCTCGGCCAGGATCTCGTTGCCGTTGTCGAGCGACTGCCTGAACCGGTCGCCAAGCCCGTCGAGCGCTTCGGCGGCCGCGGCCAGGCTCTGGTTCAGCTTGACAGGGTCGACCTTCTCCGAGATCGAAAGCACCGTCTCGAACAACGTGTTGAACTCGGTCGTCACCGATGTCACGTCGACGACGTCGGAACTGTTGATGTGTTGGGCCGAAACATCTTTGGGCGACGAGAGGGCGACGTACTTGTTACCGAACACGGTAGTGGCACTGACCCTGGCTTCCACATTCGCCGGAATCCGTTCGACGTAGTCCGAATCCACCTCCACCGTGATCTTCGCCTTCGGCGCCCCTTCGACGTCGACCACATCGGTGCGCGCGACCTTGCCGATCTCGACCCCGTTGAAGGTGACCTTCGATCCCGGTTCCAGCACCAGCCCGGCCCGCGAGGACATCATCGTCAGGTCCGTCGTGTCCGTGAAGCCGCCGCGGAAGAGTCCGAACAGCAGGCCCAGCGCCACGGCGGCGACAACGACCAACGCCAGGCCTGCAGTCTTGTACGGTCGCGGTCCACGCTGGTCGAGCAACTCCGCTGGCATGAGTCTTCGCCCCCCGACGGTCGCCACATCCTTTGCGGACGTAACCGTAGGTGCTCGACGTCATGCTGGGTGGCAAATCGCTCTCAGCACGCGGGGATCGTTATTCGAAGAGGTCCGGCTGTTCCCGGGTGATGCGGTCGTAGAGCGGCTGGAAGCTGAACCAGCCTGCGAAGTGGGTGCCGACCTGACCCGCGGTGAGCTTGGCCATCTCCGGGTCGATCAGCACGGGCTTGCCGACGGCCTCGGCCATCAACTGCGCGTGGCAGGACCGCTCCATCGTGATGAACCACCATGCTGCTTCTTCGACCGAGTGTCCGACCGTGAGAAGGCCGTGGTTGCGCAGGATGGCGGCCTTGCGATCGCCAAGGGTGTGCGCGATGCGCTTGCCCTCCTCGAGGTCGAGCACGACGCCGGAGTACTGGTCGAACAGCGCGTGATCGTCGTAAAACGCGCATGCGTCCTGGGTGATCGGGTCGAGCAGCCGGCCCAGCGTCGACCACGTCTTGCCGTACACCGAATGCGAATGCGCGGCGCCGATCACGTCGGGACGGGCCGCGTGCACCTGGGAGTGGATGGCGAACGCCGCCTGGTTCAGCGGACGGTCGCCTTCGACGATCGTGCCGTCGTGGCGCACCAGAAGCAGGTCGCTGACCCGGATGTGGCCGAAATGCATGCCGAACGGGTTGACCCAGAAGTGGTCGGTCAGCTCGGGATCGCGGGCGGTGATGTGGCCGGCGACGCCCTCGTCGAAACCGAAGCGGCTGAACAGCCGGAACGCGGCCGCGAGGTTCTGCTTGCGGTGCAGCCGCTCTTCTTCGATGCTGCGGCCCTCCTGCGGCAGCATGGCCGCGACGTTGCCACCCGCGAGTCGCTCGGCCTGCTGGGTTTCGGCTTCGGACATGACTCCTCCTAGAGAATCAAGGCCGCCGCCACCACGACGGCCCACACCAGCATCGTCAATCCGGTGTCACGAAGTACCGGAATGAGGTCTTTGCCGCCGAGTCCTTTGCGCACGGGTCCCGCGGCGCGCACCGCCAGCGGCAGCGCAACCAGTCCGACCGCGCACCACGGGGTCGCGAGCATCAGCGCCAGCGTCACGACGAACGCGACCAGCACCAGCATCTGGTACAGCAGCCGGGTGCGGGCATCGCCTAGGCGGACCGCCAGCGTGATCTTGCCGGCCTGGATGTCGGTGGGGATGTCACGAAGGTTGTTGGCGACCAGCACGGCCGACGACAGCGATCCCATCGCGACCGCGGTCGCGACGCCCACCCAATCGATCCGCAGTGCCTGCGTGTACTGGGTGCCAAGCACCGCGACAAGGCCGAAGAACACGAAGACCGCGACCTCGCCAAGGCCCAGATAGCCATACGGCTTCGAGCCGCCGGTATACAGCCACGCCCCTGCGATACACACAGCGCCGACGGCGATCAGCCACGGTGCGCTGAACCATGCCAAAGCCACGCCTGCCACCGCGGCGACGCCGAGGCTGACAATGGCGGCCGTCAGCACCGACCGCGGCGTGGCCACCTTCGCCCCGACCAGGCGCAACGGTCCGGCCCGCACGTCGTCGGTGCCCCGGATGCCATCGGAGTAATCGTTGGCGTAGTTGACCCCGATGATCATCGCCATGGCGACGACCAACGCCAGCGCCGCTTTCCACCAGCTTGCGGAACCCAGCCAGGCTGCCGCGCCGGTGCCGGCGATCACCGGGGCGATCGCGTTGGGCAGCGTGCGCGGGCGGGCACCCTCTACCCACTGCGCAAATGTGGCCACGAGCGCCAGTCTTGCACGGTGCCTGACCGTGGCAGACTGAGCGGCATGGAGGATCGACTCAGCAAGGCGGAAATCCGCAAGGATGCCGCGCAGGAGCTCGTCGAGGCGGGCGCTTCGACGGTCGGGCAGGTGGCATCGATCATCACCACCGCAGTCAAGGATGTTGCGGTCGCCATCGGTGGGTTTGCCACCGACGCGTTCGAGATTCGCGACGGGGCTCGGCGCGCGTCACGACAGGTAGCCGAAGAGCCCGAGGACAAGTAGCGGCCCTTGCTCGGAGTCATCGGCGGCAGCGGCTTCTATACGTTCTTCGGTTCCGACGCCAGAAGCGTCAACCTGGACACGCCATACGGCGAGCCCAGTGCACCCATCACCGTCGGCACCGTCGGCGATCACGAGGTCGCGTTTCTGCCTCGGCACGGCGTCAAGCACGAGTTCTCGCCGCACACCGTGCCGTACCGCGCCAACATGTGGGCGCTGCGCGCGTTGGGCGTGCGCAGGATCTTCGGGCCATGCGCGGTCGGCAGCCTCACCCCCGAACTCGGCACCGGTGCGATGGTGGTGCCCGATCAGCTCGTGGACCGCACCAACGGCCGCAACGACACCTACTTCGACTCGGGCGGTATCCACGTCGGGTTCGCCGATCCGTACTGCCCGACACTGCGTTCGGCGGCTGCCGACCTGCCCGGTGTGGTCGACGGCGGCACCATGGTCGTCATCCAGGGGCCGCGATTCTCAACGCGGGCCGAGAGCCGATGGTTCGCAAGCCAGGGCTTCACGCTGGTCAACATGACCGGCTACCCCGAGGCAGTGCTGGCCCGCGAGCTCGAAATGTGTTACGCGGCGATCGCTTTGGTGACCGATCTGGATGCGGGCATCGATATGGAATCGGCCGTCAGAGCTGTTGATGTGTTCGCCGAGTTCCAACGCAACCTGGTGCCGTTCAAGAAGGTGGTGCACGAGGCCATAGAAGGTGTGGCAAACACGTCCACCTGCACGCATTGCCTTTCGCACGAGGGCGTCACCCTCCCCTTCGACTTACCGTGAGAATCCTGCTGACCGGAGCGGCGGGCTTCATCGGGGCCCGGGTGAACACCGCGCTGCGCGACGCCGGTCACGACGTCGTCGCCGTCGACGCGATGCTCGCGGCCGCGCACGGCCCCGGCGCCGAACCTCCGCCCGAGTGCCGCGTCGTCGACATCCGCGACGCGGCGGCGCTTGCTCCGCTTCTGGAGGGCATCGACGCGGTGTGTCATCAGGCCGCGGTCGTCGGGGCCGGTGTCAACGCCGCCGACGCGCCCGCCTACGGCAGCCACAACGACTACGGCACAACGGTTTTGCTCGCCGAGATGTTCGCAGCCGGATGCCGCCGGCTGGTGCTGGCGTCGTCGATGGTGGTGTACGGCCAGGGCCGCTACGACTGTTCCGAGCACGGGTCCGTCGACCCGCTGCCACGCACCCGCGCCGACCTTGACGCAGGCGTCTTCGAGCACCGCTGCCCGGTGTGCGGAGAGCCGGTGCAGTGGCGCCTGGTCGGTGAGGATGCGCCGCTGCGGCCGCGCAGCCTGTACGCGGCCAGCAAGGTTGCGCAGGAGCACTATGCGCTGTCCTGGGCGGAGTCGGCAGGCGGGTCCGTGGTCGCGCTGCGCTACCACAATGTCTACGGCCCGCATATGCCGCGCGACACCCCGTATTCCGGCGTCGCGGCGATCTTCCGGTCCGAGTTGGAATCCGGTGACGTGCCAAGGGTTTTCGAGGACGGTGGGCAAATGCGCGACTTCGTTCACGTCGACGATATCGCCGCCGCGAACCTCGCGGCGCTCGAGGCGGGCCTCGAGGGTTTCGAGGCGTTCAACATCTGTTCAGGCCGGCCGATCTCCATCATGGAGGTCGCCCGCGAGTTGTGTGACGCCCGTGGCGAGGCACCGCCGGTCGTCACCGGCCAGTTCCGCAGCGGCGATGTCCGCCACATCGTCGCGGATCCCGGCAAAGCCGCTCGGCTGCTCGGATTTCACGCGGCGGTCGACCCACGCGACGGGCTGCGCGAGTTCGCCTTCGCGCCGCTGCGGGGATAGATGCGCCGCGCGGCGGTCGTGCTCGCTATCGTCACGCTGGTGGCGTCAGGCTTGTTCGCGTTGGTGGTGTCGCAGCAGCGCCGGCTGATCTACTTCCCGACGCCGGGCCCGCTGGCGCCCGCGGCGGCGGTATTGCCCAATGGGCGCGACGTTGTCCTGCAGACGGACGACGGAATCCGCCTTGACGCCTGGTACTTTCCCGCCGGCGCGCGCGGGCCCGCGGTGTTGGTCTGCAACGGCAACGGTGGAAACCGGGCTCTGCGTGCCGACCTGGCCGCCGCACTGAACCGCGCGGGCTTTTCGGTGCTGCTGTTCGACTACCGCGGATACGGCGACAACCCGGGCAGCCCGACCGAGGACGGCCTTGCCGCCGACGCCCGTGCCGCCCAGGCGTGGCTGGCACAGCAGCCCGACGTCGACCCGAACCGGATCGTGTACTTCGGTGAATCCCTCGGCGCCGCAGTGTCGGTCGGACTGGCCGTCGAACGACCGCCCGCGGCGATGGTCTTGCGGTCGCCGTTCACCTCGCTGCCTGACGTCGGCGCGTTGCACTACCCGTGGCTACCGGTGCGGCGGCTGCTGGTCGACCGCTACCCGTCGATCGAGCGCATCGCGACGGTGCAGGCGCCGGTGCTGGTGATCGCCGGCGACCGCGACGACATCGTGCCCGCATCGATGAGCGAACAGCTCTATGCGGCGGCGGCCGATCCCAAGCGGTGGCTGCTGGTGCCCGGCGCGGGGCACAACGACCCCGAACTTCTCGACGGTCGGCAGATGATCGACGCGATCGTCGTGTTCCTGTCGGAGCGCGTCTAAAGCGTTGCCCAGAAGTTGGTGAGGACCGCAGCGCCGCGCGCTGGATCCTCGACCATCCACCAGTGACCGAGCCCGTCGAGCACCTCGGTGCGGGCCCCGGCGCGATCGGCGGCACGCCGCCTCCTGTCGTTCGATCCGATGAAGGGATCCTCGGTCGCCAGCAGCGACAGTCCCGGCCGGGCCGACGCGACCTCCAGGTCACGGCCGGCCTCGGCCATCGCTGGCTGGCGCGCCGAGCGGTACAGCAACAGGATCGCCCGGGCCATATCCGCGTTCTGAGACGGCGCCATCGAGGTCGCGATGTCCAAGGGGATGCCGAACTCGGCCATCCGTTCGGCCCGTTCGGCGACCGTGCCGCTCAGCAAGGTTTGGACAAGCTCTTCGCCTTCGACTGGTGTCTGCCACACCTGCGCCAGGTCATGCCAGACGTAGTCGGGATCGAATAACCCGACGGTGTCGCTGGCCCAGCTGCGCACCAGCTCCGGTCGATGCATCACCACATTGACCACGTGCCCGCCGCCCCAGTCGTGCCCGACCAGGTCGATAGGTCCGTCGATGCCGGCCAGCTCGCCTTCCAGCCAGTCGCGGTAGGCCAGGTAGGTGGCAGGGAAGTCGTCGGGCAGCGGGGCGCCGAATCCCGGTGGCGACAGCCGCACCACATCGTCGCGCCCGAGCGCGTCGACCATCGGGCCCCACAGCGCGTCGGTCTCCGGATTGCCATGCACCAGAACCACAGTCATGATCCACATCCTGGCACGGCGCAACGACGAGCCGGGTTCCCTGTCCCCAACAGATGTCACTTAGTAATACTGGTGGAATGAAACCCGCGATCTGTGAGCAGTACGGCATCGATTTCCCGCTCTTCGCGTTCAGCCACTGCCGCGACGTGGTGGCCGCGGTGACGAACGCGGGCGGCCTCGGGGTGCTTGGCGCCACGGCATACACCCCGGAATTGCTCGACCAGGAGTTGACCTGGATCGACGACCACGTCGGCGGCAAGTCCTACGGACTCGACCTCATCGTCCCCGCCAAGTTCGAGGGCAAGGGTGAAAAGCTGGCGCGTGGTGAGCTGGCGAGCCGGATTCCCGAGGACTACCGCGGTTTCATCGCCGAGCTGCTGGCCGCCCACAACATCGAACCGGAGGCGTCGCCGCGCACCGGACCGTCGTTCCTGTCCGGCGACACCGGCAAGGAGCTGCTGGAGGTGGCGATGAGCCATCCGATCAAGTTGATCGCCAACGCGCTGGGTGTCCCGCCGGACTACATGATCGAGGCTGGCAGAGAACATGGGGTGCGCGTCGCGGCTCTTGTCGGCGCCAAGGAGCATGCCGTCAAACAGGCGCAGGCCGGTGTCGACCTGATCGTCGCGCAGGGCACCGAGGCGGGTGGCCACTGCGGCGAGGTGACGACGATGGTGTTGATCCCCGAAGTCCTCGAAGCCCTGGCGGCCAACGGCAGCAACATCCCGGTGTTGGCGGCCGGCGGGATCGTCACGGGCAGACAGATGGCGGCATCGGTCGCGATGGGCGCCGACGGGGCGTGGACCGGTTCGGTGTGGCTGACGACAGAAGAGGCCGAGACTGCACCGCACACGGTGCAGAAGTTCTTGGCGGCGACGTCGCGCGACACCATCCGCTCCACGGGCCGCACCGGGAAGCCGGCACGGCAGCTGGTGTCCGATTGGACCGACGCGTGGCAGCCGAACGAGGGCGGCCACAAGACTTTGCCGTTGCCGCTGCAGTCCATGCTGGCCGAGCCGGTGATTCGCCGGGTGGATGTGCTTGCGGCCCAGGGCCATCCGGGCGCACAGGCCCTGGCCACCTACTTCGTCGGCCAGGGTGTCGGCCTGATGAACAAGGTCAAGCCCGCGCGCGAGGTGGTGCGCGAGTTCATCGAGGACTATCTTGCGGCCACCGAGCGCCTCAGCAATTCGCTGCCGGACTGAGATTCGCCGTTACCGATAAAAACGCGCTCACCAGGGTTCTAATGAGCAGGTGACCAAGGCTCGGGGGTGCCTGCGACGCGACCGGCACCCGGTATCGACCGGATGAACTGACCGCGGTGTCGGAGTACTTCATCCGCCTGGCCACGCTGCTCGGGACCGACTTCCCCGAGAAGTTGCCGGTGCTCGGGTACATCGCCAAGAACGTCGGTGTGCGCCAGTGGCGTGAAACCTGGAACGACGACGCCGTCGTCGTCTCCGCCGAAGCGGTCATCGACGCGGCCATCAGCTGGGAGAAAGGCGGTTTCCAGTTCTCGGTGGGCAACGCCGTGGCCGGCCAGACGTTCTTCCGCATCGAGATCGCCTCCGACCGCAGCTCGCTGCTCACCGCGATCGCCGACCGCGGCGAAGAAATGGCAGGCATCGTCGACCCGCCGCCCCGCGAGGGTCTGCAGATCTTCGCGCGCGCGGACAGCCCGCTGGCCCCGTCGAGGATCCAGCTGCACGACCTCGACCTTCGCATTCGGCTGCCGAAAGACCATGCGCTCAAAGGAAAAAGGGAAGGCAACCGGATCAAGCCGATCGCCGATCAGGCGGCCGAGATCGCGTTCATGCGCGGCACGCTGATCATCGCCCCTGATGCGCCGAAGCCGATTCAGTTTGTCCCCGATGACGACGAAGCCGTCGTCATCGACCCGATCTATCTGCCGAACCTCGACATCGGCATCGAGGTCGACAAGTTCAAGCTCGACATGAGCGAGGAATCCGGCATCCCCGAAGTGCTCGCACGCCCGGGCTACGACGAAACCTGGACTGGCCTGTATCTCGAAACATTCCGCATATACGGAATGCACATGCTGTTCCCGACACTTCCCGAAAAGATCGACGCGAACGACCCTGCCGATCTGATCATCGAACTGTCGAGGGTGGTCATCGGCTTCGACGACGGCGGTGTGAGTGGATCGCTGCGGGTGCAGATGCACACACCGGCGAACGACCCGAAAGTGATCCGCGGCGCCGGTTTCGTGGTGGAACTGGAGCGCGGCAACATGATTCGCTGCGAGGTCGAGCTCACGCTGCGTCTCGAGCGGATCGCAGACCCCAGCGGACCCATCGACCACGACCTGCAGATCATCGGCAGCGCCCGGTTCAGCCCCGACGGACGGTTGGGATGGGACCTGGCGCTCAACACACCGAACACCGCCGACGAGGGGCTGCTCTCGTACGGACCCGACGCCGTCGCCAGCATCGAAGCGGTGATCGCGGCGGTACTGCTCGCCGACGATCTCAGAAGCGGCGAATATCTGGATGCCATACTGCTCGCGGGGCTGGCGACGCTGCTCGTCAAGCTCCAGCACGACCAGCAACTGGGATTCAAACGACTCACACTCGACGCGCTGAAGCTGCGCTACCGCGAGGAACTCGTCGCGGGACGCATCCTGAAGTATCTGGACCTGATCGCCGACATCCAACTGCTGATCTCGCTGGACCTCGAGCTGAGCGCCCTCCCGGTGGTCGGTGCGTTCCTGCCGAACATCAAAACCGATCCTGGACATCCCCTCGGTCTGCTGATGAAGGGGCTGCGGGTCTCGCTCGCCTACAACATCGACGATTTCACCGAAGCCGAACTCGGCGCGGACCGCAAGGTGATCACGGTCGGCTGGCCGTCCGACTACCTGTTCGACCTGAGCGGGCAGTCGCTGATGCCCAACTCGCCGCTCGTGCTGACCAAGTTCGGCTTCGGCCGCTGGGACGAAGGCGTCTGGGTCGACTTCGGCCTCAAGGTCGCCGCCAACGATCCTTCGACCGCGTTCTCCGTCATCCCGCACGTTTTCCGCCTGTATTTCCTGGCGAATGGCGACTTCGACCACGCCACGTTCGAGGGTCTCTCGGTGTCAATTCTCGTTCCGGGAGTGCTGTTCATGCGCGGCCGACTCAACCTCGGCGAGACGATCACCGAGGCCGCACTACAAGGCTGGTTCGTCTCGGCGCCCGGGCTGTCGCTGACGGCATACGAGAAGCGAGAGAACTGGCAGTGGGACGTCGGCGCGCAGTACCGCGAGGCGACGCTTCCCGACGGAACCGAGACGTCGATCGTGTACGCCTGGTTGAAGACCAGTAGCGGTATTCCCAATCCACTGTTGCCGGGCACCGCGCTCTACGGCGGACATTTCCTCTACGGCAACAACTCCCGGCCGGCACTCGGCGGCGACACCATCGAGAGATGGTTTACCCATCACGAGCCGAAGAACCAGATCGAGATCGACAAGTGGGAAGGCAACCTCGATTCGACGGCAATCGGCTTCGGACTGGTGCTCGGAACGCAGGTCGACCGGGGGCGGCCGTGGAACCTGCAAGTCGGACTGCTGTGGGCCGACTCGCAATGGCTGCTGCACGGCTACCTGAACATCTTCAAGCAACGCCCCGATCCCGCCGACACACAAGCGGGTTCGTTGCAGCTGCTCGGCGCGTGGGGCCCCGGTGCCGGGCATCTGTTCGGCTCCGTGCGCTGGGCGGAGAGCATCCCCGCCGACGGCAAGGTGATGAAACTCGACCTCGGCGCTGAGATCCTGGTGGACGACGCCAGCAGCCAAACGCACTTCTACGCAGGGTTCCACTGGCCTCCCGAGCGTCACCTCAAGGCGATCCTGTTCCAGCGCTACGAGGTGAGCTTCTACCTGATGCAGGACGACGCCGACGTCGAGAACTTCGCAGGCACCGGCTTGACGCTTCCGGGATTCGTTGCCGCCCTTGGTGCGCGGTTCTCGATCGAGGGCGGCCGCAAGAAGGGCCGGCTCAAGCTCTACTTTTACTTGCGCGCCAGTGCCGATCTCGCGTTCACCGGATCGGACCCGATGCTGACCGTTGTGCGCGCGTCGGTGGCCGGCGGCTTGGTCGCGAAGGCCTACGGCATCGGCTTCGAGTTCGAGATCGCGGCTGAGTTCCTGTGGGTACGACCGCAGCCCGACCTACTCACCGGCAAGCTCAAGATCACTCTCGATCTGCCGTGGCCCATTCCGAACCTGCACTACACGCTCGACTGCTCCGACGGCGCCGACGGGCCGACCGAGGCCCTGGAGACGTGCCTCGAAGGCCTCACGCTCATACCGCGGCAACCGAGTGGTGTCATCGAACTCGACGGCCGACCGGAGCAGCCGCTGGTCCCCGTCGATCCGGTTTTCGCGCTGGCGTTTTCGTATCCGACCCGCAACGGTCCCGCAGTTGACGGCAACTTCGGAATCACCGCGGTCGGACTGAACGCCGTCGATACCACCGTCACGCATGAGACCAGCGGTGGCCACGCCTACACCGTCGAAGTGACGGCGATCCGGCTGTGGCGCGGCGCCGCAGGCACGGGGACCCTTCATCCTGGGCCGATTCCCGCCAAGTGGGTGAAACAACCGTCGGACGCCGCAGGCGGTCAACCGTCGCGGCGGGTGCTGGAGCTGTTCTCCCTCGAAGACATCGCGCTTTCGCGCCTCGTCGGCCCGACGGCCGAACTGGTCGGCGGCCTCGTGGACGGGTGGAGCCCATGCCCGCCGACATCAGAGCCCAAGCAGTTCTGCTACTCGTGGGCCGAGCAGCCGCTCGGACCGATGCCCACCGTCGCGGTCATCACGCTGCCCGAGTTGCCGGCGTTGACGGTCACCGTGCTCGACGAACCCGACGGCGCCGAATCGATGCGCAGGTACTTCAGCTGGACCGCGCAGCAAGCGACGGTAGTTCCGTTCACGGTGATGTCCGGTGTCGTTGCGGCGCTGCAGCTTCCGGCGACGGTGGGCAGCCCGCTGCCCGAAACGCCTGCGGCGCCACCGCTCGAGCTCCGGTTCGCGGCCGCACACTCGGTCCTCCTGCAAATGGCCCGTCCGCCACGCGGTCGCCAGATCGTGGTCCGCTTCTACTTCAACGACCGGCTCGTCAAGGAAGACGCAGACGGCATCCGGATGCCCGGTCTGGAAGGAAGGTGGGAGCACGCCCTCTACAGCTGCGAGGGTCCGGTCAACCGCGCGGTGATCGAGACCGCCCTCCAGCGGAACCCCGACAGCGACGACGTGTCGGCGTTGTTGCTCCGCGTGTGCGTCGTGCTCGAGTCGGAGTGGCGGCAATTCCACGACGCCGTCGCAAGCGGCGCCATGTGGCAGGACTTCTGGAGCACGTTCACGATCTCCGATCCGCTGGTGCTACAGCCGGCCAGCCATTACTCACTTGAGGTGGAGGGCGGCTGGGCACGCGTTGCCGAGGGCGTCGAAACCCCGGGTGGCACGTTCACGCGCACCTTCGAGTTCGACACCGTTGGCCTCGATCAAATGCCGCCACGTCTGCGGGGCATCGAGCAGTCCGTCGACGGCCTTTCCAACTATGACGTCAAGACCGCACCGCCCGCCAACGCTGTCGGAGTTTACGCCGCGCGCCCGGTGCGGATCGAATTTCGGCACCGCCGTGTGGAATTGGTCTATGCCGCATTCGGTCGCCGGCTGGCGATCCGCCTTGTCGACGACCGCGGCAACGTGGACGCGCGGTTCCTGAACTATCAGCCGCAGCCGGCGAACGACCTGCCTGTCGGTGAGGCCGGCTGGCACGACGTCGTCACCGACGCCGTGTGCTCGCCTGGCAATCTCGACTGGCATTGGCACTTCCCGGTTGTCAAGCTCACCGACGTGTTGCACCCGGCGCGCCGCTACGACGCATCGATCTACGCCGTCGACGGCGCGGTCACCGACGCGAACGACATCGATCTACAAACCACACCGGTGATCCACCAATTCACCTTCCGCACATCGAACTGGTCCAGTCTCGACGATCATCTCGCCGCCTACCTGGCACGTGGCCCACTCGACGAAATCGTGTCCGGGCAGGCACCGTTCGGCCAGATTGCCCCCACCCTCGGCACTGCCGCGCGGGTGTCCGACGACGTACTGCTGGCTGCGACAATGACCGAGCGGTTGGGGCTGGCCAGGCGGGAGCCGGCCGCGGAACCGGAACTCGTGCGCGTATGGCAACGCACCCCGGGCGGCGAGCAACTCATCGGCATGATTCTCGACGGGCCGGAACCGCTGCCCCGGCCGCTCGACGGCGGACTCGAGATCCAGACCGCGGCGAACGTGCCGATCCCGACAGTGCTGCTGTCGGGCACATCGGGCACGCGGACGCTCGTGTTGTTCCGCGACGGCCCGACCGGCCTCAAAGCGATTGCACCCGAAGACCTTCGGATCGTCGTCACTGACGCGTGGGTGGCAGCGGACGGCACTCATCAGGTCGACACCGCAGCGCGCATCATCGCCGTGCCTGCGCGCCCGGCGTTTTTGGAGCCGGAGGGTCCACCGTGAGCCTGATCGATCCCAACCTGCTCCAGCTGATCGGCCTTGGCTCCAAGGGCGACGAGGATCTGCCCGACGGCCGCCACCTGCGCTGGATCTTCAACCGTCTGCTGGGTTTTCCGCGCACCGGCTTCCGGCTCACGAGGCGGCCCAGCCTGTTGACCATCGATTTCGACGCGCCGCCACAAGGGACACCGCCGATCAGGTCGGAACTCACGCGACAGCTCGAGCTCGGCGGGGGCGCGCGCACGCGGTTCCCTTCCGGGCTGACCGTGTCCAAGGCCGGCGGCTTCGTATACGGACCGGCCGACGCCGGCGGATCGCTGCTGCTGAGACTTGACGAACGCGTTGTCGCGCTCGACTTCGGCGCTGAAGGGACGTCGATTCCTGCTGCGGGTGAACTGCTTTCCAACCCAGCCGCCTACGTCCTTCTGACCATCGCCCGACGCCGCCGCACCGGGTTCGCCGTCGCGACCGGCTACTATGACGGTCGGCCGACGCGACGACTCGTGGATCGCGCCGCCGTCGGCGGCGATCTGCGCTCACACCTCGCCGACCTTGCCGTCGACGTGACCCTCTTCGGCGCGACGCAGCGTGTGCTGTCCTCGGCCGAGCGGATCGCCGGGGACAATGCGATCACCAACCGGGACTCTCACGCGTTGGCAACGCTGACCAGGCGCAGTCTGCGGCCCCGTTGGCCGCGCCCGCCTGTCGCCGATCCCAATCCCTTCGTCACCGAGACTCTGCTTCTTCACGGCGGGCTGCTTGAACACATTGAGCTGCGCGGCCGCGACGCCAACCTCGTTCGGGTGCAGTGGGTCTCGTGTCGAGATCTGCTGGCGGCCCGCGACTGGACCGAGCTGAACCGCTACTTCCTACCACTCACCGACGCACCCGATATCTATCCGGCGTGGACACCGGACCCCGGCGAAAAGGTAGCAGGCCAACGTCTGGAGAGAGGCGCGCCGAACCGGCAGCCGCCATGGGATCGCGAGGACGGCGGCAGTCCTGCGCGCCTGCTGCCGTCGGTGCCCGCCAGCGTGATGCAGTCACTGGAGGTCCGGTACCTCGGCGCGGAGTTCAAGCCCGTCGACACGGCGATGCGCGAATTCCTCAAAGGTGAAGTGACACAGATTGTTCCGCAGGCGCTGGTGCAGGTCACCGAGCGGCTGGAACCTGAGCCGGGCGACTCGACGGGTCCTGAGGCGATGGACGTGACGGTCTCGCCGTTCGACCTGCTCTACGCCGCATCGGCCGATCCGCAGGTCGCGCGCGAGCTGGGCCTCTCTGAACTCGACGCCGACGATCCGGTCGGGATATACGACTACGCCATCGAAGCGGGCTTCGCCACGCTGTGGGCCCAGTGGGTGCTGACGCCCGCGCGAGCGCGCGAACGCGCCGAGGAGCTGCGCGCCGATCTTGCGGGGCGCCCAGCCGAGTGGAAAGACCGGCGCGAGTTCGCGCCGTTCTCGATCGCCTCCGTCGTCACCGGCCTGAAGCAGACCCCAGCCGTCAGCATCGAGGCGCCCGCCGACTTGCGCGTCGACGTCATTCCCGATGCCACTCATCATCCAGTGCAGGCGCGGGCCCGTTTGCACTGGGAGCGCAGCGCCACAACACTTTTCGAAGCTCCCGACCGTGTCCGCATCCTGCACGCCTTCACCCGTGCGTCGGCCGCTGGTGACCTGCTTCTGCACCACCGAGACGACGAGAGCAAGTTGTTGGCACCCCACCTGCCGACGCCGTACGGCGAGCCGCAGCCGCGCTTCAACCTTGTCGACCGCGCGTTGCCGTCGTACGGGGACCACACCTGGCAGATCTCCGCGATGGATTTGTTCGGGCGGTTGAGCCCGGCCGCCGCGATCTCTGCCGAAGTCCGTGACACCATCTCTCCTCCCGCGCCTGCCACAGTGGACGTGCAGCTGCTTGGCGACGCGACCACCGGCCCGTCATGGACTACGGTCGCAATAACTTTCGATTGGCTGCCCACACACGAAGCCGTTGCCCCGGATCTCGCCGCGTTCGAAATTCATCTGCGGCAGGGCGTAGTCAGCAGCTCGGACGCAACGCTGCCGGCGACCTGGGGACGGTTCGAGACCACCCCGGGATCGGTGGCCGGCGCGGTGACGATCGCGTGGCCGGGCCTTGCCGTGAGCAATCCCCTGCCGGGAGTCACCGTCACCCCGTCGGCTGCCCCGATCGCGGGGGGCGGCAGTCGCATCACAATCACGGCGTCACCGGTCGCTGTCCCGTTCGACGCGACCGGTCACGCACACATCGCGGCCGCGATCCGCGCTGTCGACGACTGGGAGAACGCCAGCGGATTCGCGGTGGGCAGCGCCGAACGCGTGGACCTGACCGTTCCGCCCCCGCCGTCGTTCGACGAACTTGCACAGCGAGCGACGCCGCCCGATGCGCAGAATCGCTCATGGTTCAGCGTGCCGCTCCCGGTCATTGACGGCGGGAGGGTACGAGTACAGCGCGCCACAAGCGCAGCACTGCTGGCGTCCGCGGGAACGACCGCCGACGACTTCGCAGCGCTGGACGAGCAGCAGCAGGTCGGTCTCCTTCGCGCGCTGAGCGTCACCCATCGCGAGCCGTTCGCCACCGATCACGAGCAGCCGGTGCCTGCCGACGGCGGCGGCTATCTGCTGGAGCTAGGCGGCTCGGATCGCGGCCTGACCGTCGTGCATCTCGTGATCGAGAGTCGTACGGGGACACGAAGTCATTGGCCGACCACGCCGACGCCCTTCATGGTGATCGCGGTTCCGCGCACCGCCGCGCCGCCGACGCCGCTCGTCAGTGAGCTTCACGTCGGTGAGCGCGACGTGTCGCTGTCGATCGCGCCGGACGTCACCGCGGCCACGCGAACGCTGACGCTCTACCGCGCCCGGACAGCGGACGATGCGACCGACATCCGGCGGATGAGGCCGGTGATCGTGGACGCGCTGGCCGCACCGGACGAGCCGACGGTGCTGCTCGACACCGGCCTTTTCGACGAGGTCGACTACTTCTACCGCGTCGTCGCGATAGGGGAGGACGGACAACGCTCGGCACCGACGATTGCCGTGCGCGCAAGACCTATTTCGCAAGGCCCGCCCCCTGCGGTTGTCGTGCAGTCAGTCCAACGCGACCCCGCCGCGCCGGGCCGCCGCCGCGTCGCGATGGCGATCCCGCGACGCGACTACCCGATCTTCCTGTTCCGGCGGCGTCAGTTCGGGCTTGCGTGGGAGGCGCCGTCGGCCGCAGGCGTCGACGCCGAAGGGCGCCTGGACTTGTCCGTCCTCGCAACGACTCCGATCCCCGACGGCTACCAGGTGTCGGTGGATGACGTAGTGCCCGCCGACGACGTGGGGTGGGCATATGTCGCCCGCATCGAGGATCCTCGCGGCCGGATAACCATGGGCGTCCCAGTGACGGAGACGCCGTGACCACCAACCTCATCGACGTCCTCACCATGTGGTTCGGCAGTGGCCCACCGTCGCCCAAGTACTGCCAGGTGGTCACCAACGCGGTACAGCGGTCGGTGCAGTTCGGAACCGAAATCAGCGGTGCCCCTTCGGATTTTCTCGAACTCACCGCGACAGCAGGGGAGGCCGTCGCCGCGCCGGCGAACGCACTCGCGTGGCACGTGCCCGACCTCGCGGCGCTGACCGCCGAGGAGAAGGACCGGGTGCGAGCGGCGTGGCCGCCGTTGCGCATGCTGACGGGGGCGGCGTTCACACCCGAGGACGCACACGACGACGATTCCGCGAAGGGCGCGGTGCTTCTCGAGGTGTTCCCGCAGGCGTTTCGGCGACTGGAATACCTGTTCTCGTCGCTGGAGATCCCGACCTCACCCGATGACTGGGACATCCCGCACATCGCCACACCGCGCTGGTTCTGGATTCAGGGCGTCGACGAAACCGCACTGCACCTCAGGTTCTTGGACATCGCGACCAAGCAGTGGCCGACGACACAGCCTCCGCCGACGATCGAAGCGTTCGACAAGGGGCTGGCGCCGATCTATGTCGATGCGGGTGGGGATATCGGCAGATTCGGGACCGGAATTCCGTTGCGAATCAAGGCGTTTGACGCAACAGGGCTGCCGATCGATCCCGACTTCGTGTTCACGACGTTCAACCGCCTCGCTACCGACTCCGATTTCGAGCGGCTCAGCGTCGCGCATCCCGGTGGCGGTCAGCCGTACCAAGCCGACAAGCGGACCGTGATCGTCTTCTGCGATCAGGACGGTTTCCCGTACACGCCGCTGCCCGCGCCGGTGAATCCGCCGCCGCCAACCGATCCGGACGCCGGCGTCGTCGAAGCCCTGCCCCGCCTGCGGCTGGTGGCGCCGGGTGCCGGCGACTTCGAATTCGCCGCGCACGGGGTGCTGACGTTCGCGGCCAACAGCGGACTGCACGGTACGACCGGTACCGTCGGGCTCGCGATGATCGGGACACACGTCCGACTCGGCGTCTACCCGCACGGCAAGCTCGGCGCCACGATCACCGTCGATTTCGCACCCGACATGTTCCTGCGGCTGCAAGTGCTCGACTACCGCGACTGGTTCCGCCGAAATCCGAACCCCCGCAATCGCCTGACGCGCTACACCGAAGGCAATCTGATCACGCCGCTCATCGACGGCGCGCGGTTCCTGCGCGAGCTGTACCGGATGTTCCGCGCGACCTATAAGGACATCGACCCCACTGCGCCAGAGGACACCTTCGACCCCTACGTGGATGTCGCCAACGCACCGCAGGCCGGCGTCAGCCACGCCAAGCTGCTGCTGACGAACGCCTGGATCGAACCGCACACCCCGCTTCTCGGCAGGCGCGGTCTCATCGCCGCGCCCAAGACACAGGACACGACGCCCGACGAGCTGCCGCCGTACGAGGCACTGATCGCCAAGACCCGCTTCGTCTCTGCGCCGGGGCTACCGGGACAAGTCGACATCGCCGCGTCCATCGACGACCAGCTCAAGTGGTGGATCGTCTCGGAGGACAACGTGCTGCCGCCCGGCGCGTCGATCGAATTGCGCCAATTGGTTTTCGCCGACGACTTCCACGGCGACGACCCACGCGTCCCCGGCACACTTGTCAACGCCGACCTGTTCGGCATCATCGCGCCCTTCCCAGGCGCCGCGGCCAGTTCACGCGCGTTCGCGAGCACCACCGGACGGTTCGCGATCCCTGTCGTATTCGCGCGTGGCCGCGATCCGATGGCGATGCTGCGGATCACGGTGTGGCCGCCAGACGGCGGAGAACCGGCGGCGCACACCTACGGGCAGATCACGTTGCCGCAGCCGTCGGATCCGTTCACGCAGATACCGTTCGCGGGACCCGTCGACGCCGGCCGGCTTCGGCTGCTCTACGAGGGCGTGCCGGGCTCCGTCGTGGTGGTGTTCGACCCGGGAGCGCTGAGCTCGGCACGTACCGTCGTCGTGCTGAACCCGCGAAGCGGCGAAGTGGTCATCGAAGAACACACCGGCAATCCTGGCAACGACATCCGAATCAGGCTCAACGGTTTCGCGATGCAGGACAGCGCGCTTATCGGCTTCCTTGAACCGGGCGGCACCGATCCGGCCGCGTGCACACACTTCTTCGAGCTGTTCCTCGGACGGCTGCCCAGCGTGCCCGCCGACAAGATCGACGGTGCGCACGCCGATCCCGCCAACGGTCCGGCCGCCGCACTGGAAGCCGGTGTGGCGCCGGTGCATCCGACAGAACTAGGCGGACTTCTGCGCGAAGCCATCGCCGCGGGTGTCGACGTGCGGCTGCTCGGCTGGCGCGATCCGACGCACAGCGGTCGATCGGCTCTGCTCAGCACCCAGGGCACCGTGAACGCGGTGAACGCGACGCTCGCCGGGCGCAGGGGGCAAGCAATCTGGGACGGCACCACCCGGGAAACATTCCACGTTCATCACCAGAAGGGCACGTTCGTGCGCACCGCGAGCCTGGACGTGGTGGCGTTTCTCGGCGGCATCGACATCGTCTCCGGCCGCTGGGATACCCCGGCGCACCGCCATCCCGATCCCGAGCGTCCTGGCTCCACGTGGCACGACGTCCAATGCAAGATCGAGGGCAAGGCAGTCTGGGACGTATACCGCAACATCATGCAGCGGTGGAACGCCGCGAACGTGCTCACCGATATCGTCGGCGCCGACCCGGACCGTACCTCCCTCCCTGCGCCGGACGACCCCGAGTGGGGCCCGACGTCAGTCGTCGACGATCCCACCATGACGAAGGCAGACGGGCCGCATGCGGCGCAGGTAATCCGAACGCTGGCACCGCATTTCAACGCATTCGGTGGGTCGGCCCCGCCGCTCGACATCGTCGACCCGGTCACCGGCGATCTGTCGGTGCGCGAGACTTGGCGGCAGCTGCTTTCGAGCGCCCAGCGTTACCTCTACATCGAGGAGCAGTACTTCTGGATCGAGGAAAACGCGCTGGCCCTGCACAACTGGCTGAAAGCCAAACCAGATCGGTTCGTGTTCCTGGTCATTCCGCGCCGCTTCGCCGACATCGATATTGCCGATCAGATTCACTATGCGCTGCGGCGGCGTTGCCTCAACCTGTTGATCTGCGGAGTCCGCGATCTGCCGCCGACCGCAGACCCGCACACGCATCCCAACAGCGTCACCGCACAGATCGCGATGTTCCACCTCGCCAGCCGCGAGAATCTGGATCCGATCTACGTGCACTCCAAGTTGGTGATCGTCGACGACACCTGGTTCACCATCGGCTCGGCCAACCTGACCCGGCGCTCGTGGACGTTCGACAGCGAGATCAACATCGCGTGTATCGACCAGCGGCTGCGGCGAGGCGGCCATCAGTCGGCGAGGCAGCTGCGGGTGGATCTGCTCGCCGAGCATCTGGGCCTGATCCCGGTGGAGAGGCCGGCCATCGACGATCCCCGCGACGCCTTCCGCATCGTCAAAGAGGTGCTCGCGGGCAAGCGCAACTGGATGCGCACGCACCTGCTCGCCGTCGATTTGAAGTTCACGCATTACGGCCCGTTCCCCGACGATTTCGATCCGGTCCTGCGGGAGGCGGTAGACCTTCTCGCCGACCCGGACGGCACGGAGATGCATTCGGACCTCGGCCTGATCGATCTTGCCGGGTTCATCAAGGCGATCCGGGACACCTCGTCGGGGTTCAAGTACGGAGATCTTGGCCGGGTGCATTTCACTTTCGACGTCAGCCGACTGGCGCCGGCCCCCGCCGATGTGCGGATACGGGTCGAGATGAGGGATGCGACGTGGCCGCCGTCCCAACGCGTCACGATGGGGCCGTGGGCCGCGGACCAGCCGATCGACGCCGGGCTGCTGCTGATCGGGGCGGACTACGTCATCAGCGCCACCGCGGTGGCGGCCTCCAGTAACACCTCGATCGGCGTCGCACCCGAGGCCACCGTGCACGCCGGCGCATTTCTGACGACGGTGAACTTGGCGTTCGACCCACTACCTTAGCCGGGACTTGACCCTGTACCCGCGTACAGGGTTCATTCTGGACGGGTGAAGACCAGCGAGGTGGCCCGGCAGGCCGACGTCAACTCCCAGACGCTGCGTTACTACGAGCGTCGCGGGTTGTTACCCGAACCCGAGCGAAGCCCGGCCGGATACCGCACCTATACCGCCGACGCTGTGCGGTTGGTGCGCTTCGTCAAACGTGCCCAATCGCTCGGGTTCACCCTCGACGACGTCGAGGAGTTATTGCACCTGGCCGGTGGCGGCCCGGCCTCCTGCGACGACGCGAAAGCGATGGCTCGCAACCGGATAACCGACCTTGACCAGCGCATCACCGAGCTCGTCGGAATGCGCGATGCGTTGTCCCGGCTGGTGCAAACGTGCGAGCGGCCACGCAGGAAACGTGACTGCCCACTCCTTGTCGAGATCGAAAAAGCGGCTGCTGCCCGCGATTCCGTGCCGGGGTGATGAGCCATGCGGATCGAGATACTCAGGTCGCCGGGGTGCCCGAACGCGGCGGCCGCCACGCGCATCGTGGCCGACTGTTTGGCCGCGGCCGGCTTCGACGTGCCGATCATCGAGCGGGTCGGGTGCTATCCGTCGCCGACGATCTTGGTCGACGGTGTCGACATCATGCGGCCGGATGGGTCAACGCAAGAGGCAGACGCGTGCCGGCTCGACCTGCCGACAGCGCAACGGATTCTGGATTATCTGCGAAGGGAGCGGACGTGAATTCCGAACTGATGACGACGGCCCTGCGGCTACTCGCCAGGGGCGCACCTGTTTCAAAGGGCGAGCTTGCTGCGACCGCGGGCGTGGACGTCGCTGACGTTGATAGCGCGCCCGGTGCCGGAGACATCGAGTACGACGACGAGGGCCGCATCGTCGGATGGGGTCTTACCCTCGTTCCGACACCGCACGCATTCATCGTCGACGGTCACCGTCTGTACACGTGGTGCGCCGCGGATACCCTGCTGTTCCCTGCGATCATCGGCAGCCGCGCGCTGGCGGAATCACGGTGTCCCACAACGGATGTGGCGATTCGCCTGACGGTCGATCCGCGAAATTGGGTTTCGGACCTTTCGCCCGCCAACGCCGTGATCTCCATTCCCGGCGATTTGGATGCCGGCCAGTTGCGCGATTCCTGCTGCCGTCCAGGGCATTTCTTCGCAAGCGCGGAGGCCGCCGCTGGCTGGCGCGCTCAGAACCCCACCGGAACGGTGCTGCCTGTCGCCGATGCCTATCCGCGCTTGCAGTCCATCAGTG
>CAVQFK010000013.1:0-43096 GCA_963711755.1 uncultured Actinomycetota bacterium | reverse complement strand
GGATTATGAGTCCACGGCTCTAACCGACTGAGCTACCGCCCCCGGCGCGAACGCGCGGCACCTATGGTCGCACGAGCCCACGGCCAGGTCATCAGGGCCCACACCATCACGATCAACGCGGCCGCGGTGAAGATGTACACCGGCCACGGCCCCAACACGTCCAGCAGGCTTGCGGTGATGGGTTTTCTGTTCAGGAAGCCGTAGTTCGTGCCGGCGATGCTGTTGAACGTGAACGTCACCGCCGCCCACACCGCCGTCACCACCACCACGAACCGGAAACTGCGCCAATCCGGCCGCATTCCCCGCCCCCACGTCAGGTAGATCGCCGCCCACACGACCACCAGGTGAATCCCCCAGAACACCAGGAACTCGTAGTGCGGGAAGTCCGGGCTCTCCAGCACCGGTGAGATCAACGCCTGCGAGCTCAGCACCAGCCCCCAGTAATACGTCAGCACATACGCCCACTGCCGCTGCGACCACAACGCGTACGCCCCGGTGACCGTGGCCAGATCCGTCAGCCGCAGCGGTACCGACCAGTGAATCGACGGCGGAATCAGCGTGTAGACGAACATGCCGACATAGACGACCGCGGTCACCGCCCCGAGAATGCGCCCGAGCCTTCGGGCCTGCGCGTCGGTCTGCCTGCGCCCCACCCACACCAGCAGCACGGCCCCGACAACGAACACCACGATCGCGCCCCAATACGACGGGCCGTACGCCGTGAACTCCCGGGCGGCAACACTCATCGGTCAGCTGTAGACGGGTTGTCCGTCCGCCCCGATCTCGTACCGCTCGGTGCCCTGCTCGACCCGTGGCTTATCGGCGGCCAGCGACACCGCGATCTTGTTGCACGCGTTGCGCATGACATCCAACGTCAGCTCGACACTCTGATCTTCCGAAAAGTGTTTGTGCACACCGGCGGCCACCTCCGGCGCGATCTTGGCCGGCGACCAGATCAGCGCGTCGACGTACCGCAGCGCCGCCTTATGGGCATCGGTCAGATCGGGCGCGGACTCGTACTTCTCGATCTGCTCATACAAATCCTCGTTCCCGCCGGCATCCAGCGCGTGGCCTTCCCGCAGTGACTTGCACAACCGGCAGTTGTGCTGCGCCGCACCCCGCAGCCGGACCACCTCCGTCGTCACCGGGTCCAACGCCTGCTGGAGTGCCACCGCAGGCACGAATCCGTTCAGCAGCGCATCGATGGGATCGGTGTCGTGATCCCACGCCACGTCTCCGTTGCGCGGCCTGCCCATGCCCAGCGCCTCGAACCCCGCCCACACCCGCGGCACATAGTCGGCGATGAAGATCGTCACCACGGTCCGAAAAGCATTGTCGCCCAACGCGGACAGCAACTGCTTGCGCTGATTGTCGCCGATCCCCGACACGTCGATGGTGAACTGCTCCGCGAACGCCGCCACCACAGCCTCCCGCTCGGCCGTCCCGTCGATCAGGTCGACCTCCATCGGCAGCGGAGCCAGCGACAACGTCCTCGAGCACGTCAGCCGGATCAGCGTGTCAAGGCGCCCATCGCCAGAGGACAACGCCACCAGCCCGGCCAGCCGCTCGGCCTGAGTTTTATCACCCACGCAAGGATTATTGCGCCTGGCTGACCGACGACATATGAAAGTCCGGTATCCGCAGCGTCGGCATGGCAGCCCTGGTCGCCCAATCGCCCCATTCGCGCGGCAACGTGATCTCGCTGAGGCCCGCCTCGGTGGCCCGGCGCAGCAGGTCCAGCGGACTCTCGTTGAACCGGAAGTTGTTGACCGCCGCGGCCACCTCGCCGTCTTCGACCAGGTAGACGCCGTCGCGGGTCAGTCCCGTCAGCAGCAGCACGATCGGATCGACCGTGCGGATGTACCACAGCGTCGTCAGCAGCAGGCCCCGCTCGGTGCTCGCGATCATGTCGGCCAGGCTCGCCGACCCGCCCGTCATGAGCAGATTGTCGGCAGGCACGGCCACGGGCTCGCCGAACTCGGCGGCCGCCGCCCGCCCGTACGCCAGCGCGTTGATCGTGCCGTCGCGGATCCAGTCGACCCTGTCGATGTCCATGCCGTTGTCGAAGATCGACACCTGCTCCGACGAACTCGGCACGGCGACGAACGGTGTGCACGCCAACCCGTGCGCGTCCGCGTCGGAGTACAGCGTCAACGGCAGGTCGGTGAGTTTCTCGCCCACCCGTGTGCCGCCGCCCGGCGCCGACAGCGCGCTGCGACCCTCGTGCGCTCCCCTGCCGTCCATCGACCACGACAGGTAGATCATCATGTCCGCCACCGTCGACGGCGGCATGATCGTCTCGTACCTGCCTGCGGGAAGCTCGACGCTGCGCTGCGCCCACGCCAGTCGCGTCGAAAGCTGCTCGAGCATCGAATCGCTTGGCACATCGACGAAGTCGGGCGTGCCGATGCCTACCCACGCACTCGCACCGTCGCGCTTGGCGTTGATCTCCACCGAACCCGTCGGCTGCGTGTAGCGCCGCAGCAGCCCGTTCGACGTCGCAACAAACGTCGTCTCCAGCACATGTCGCGCATATCCGTACAACTGGTCAGGTCCTCGGAACCCGCGGCCGGCAAGGCTGCCCGCCAACCCCGTGAACACCTCGGAGTTGGTCGCAGGCACCGGCGCATCCCAGTCCGCAGGCGCCGCCGCACCTGGCAGCGGCGGTGCGCTGTCCCGTGCCTCTGGCGCGGAGAGCGCTGCCTGCTGGGAGGCGGCGACCAGATCGGCGATGGTCGAGGGGTCGACCTCCGCCGAGCGCACCGAACCGACTTGGGCCTTATCTCCTTGGCGCACAAGCGAAATCACTGTCGTATGGCGGCTCGTCGATTCACCGTTGGTGGTCATCGAATTGCCGGCCCAGCGCAACGCGGCATCGGAACGATCGGTGACCAACACGACCGTCTCGTCGACCCTGCCCAACCGCCTGGCCTCGGCCAGCGCGCTATCGATGACCTGTTGTGCGCTGATCACTCCGCTACCGCCCCGCCTCGGTCCGGGTGTTGAGCACGTTGACACCGCGGAACAACGCCGACGGGCAGCCGTGACTGACCGCGGCGACCTGTCCCGGCTGGGCCTTGCCGCAGTTGAACGCGCCGCCAAGGCGCCACGTCGACGGCCCGCCAACGGCTTCCATCGAGCCCCAAAAGTCGGTCGTGGTGGCCTGATAGGCGACGTCGCGCAGCTGGCCGTCCAGCCTGCCGTCGCGGATGCGGAAGAACCGCTGACCGGTGAACTGGAAGTTGTAGCGCTGCATGTCGATTGACCACGATTTGTCGCCGACGATGTAGATGCCGTCGCCCACGCGGGCGATGAGGTCTTCGGTGCTCAGGTCGTCGGTGCCGGGCTGCAGCGAGACGTTGGCCATCCGCTGGATCGGCACGTGGTGTGGTGAGTCCGCATAGGAGCAGCCGTTGGACCGCGCCACACCCAGCCGCGGCGCGAACACCCGGTCCAGCTGGTAGCCGACGAAGACTCCGTCGCGCACCAGATCCCAGCTCTGGGCGCGCACCCCCTCGTCGTCGAAACCGATGGTGGCCAAACCGTATTCGACGGTCCTGTCGGCGGTGACGTTCATCACCGGCGAGCCGTATCGCATGGTGCCCAGTTTGTCGGGCGTTGCGAACGAGGTGCCCGCGTAGGCGGCCTCGTAGCCGATCGCGCGGTCGTATTCGGTGGCGTGCCCAATCGATTCGTGGATTGTGAGCCACAGGTTGGACGGGTCGATCACCAGATCGGTCGGGCCCGCCGTCACGCTGGGGGCCTTGGCCTTCTCGGCCAGCAGCGACGGCAGCTGGGCCAGCTCCTCGGACCAGTTCCACACGTCGTCGCCCGCGACGGCTTCCCAGCCCCTTGCGGTCGGCGGCGCCAGCGTGCGCATCGTCTCGAACGCGCCCGCGGCGGCGTCCACCGTCACCGCCTCCAGCATCGGCATCACCCGCACCCGCTGCTGGGTGACCGACGAGCCGAACGTGTCCGCGTAGAACGTCTGTTCCTTCACCGCGTTCAGCAGAGCCGAGGCGTGATCGACGCCGTCGGCGGCCAGCAGCCGCCCGGAGTACTCGTCGAGCACCGCGATCTTCTCCGCCGCGGACACCTCGAACGGGTCCACCCGGTAATCCGACACCCAGCTGACATCGCGGTAGACCGGTTCGGGGGCCAGCTCGATGCGCTCCGCGTTCAGCGGCGCCAGCGTGGTGGCCACCTTCACGGCACGGCGCGCGGTGTCGGCCGCCACGGCCGGGTCAAGTTCGGCGTGCGAGGCGAAGCCCCACGTGCCGTCGACGATCACGCGCACCGCCAGCCCGATCTCGCGGTTGACGACGGACGTCTCCAGTTCACCGTCGCGCAGCTGCACGATCTCGGTCGTGATGCGGTGTATCCGCAGGTCCGCGTACGTGGCCCCGGCGGTGGTGGCGGCGGTCAGCGCCGCGTCGGCTAATTCGTGGCGCGGCAGCCCGAGAAAGTCGGCGTCGACTCGTCGGGGCGCTGTCACGCCTCCTACCGTAGTAGGCCGATCGCCGGCCCGGTTTAATGACTCGGTGGCCTTCCGGCGTGTCCGCTCGACCGCGCTGGGATATGCGTTGCTCGCGCCCAGTCTGTTCGGGGTGGTCACCTTCCTGCTGTTGCCGATGCTGGTGGTGCTGTGGCTGTCCCTGCACCGCTGGGATCTGCTGGGGCCGATTCGGTATGTCGGACTGGACAATTGGCAATCGGTGCTCACCGATCGATCCTTCGGCATGTCGCTGGTGGTGACGCTGCTGTTCATCGCGATGGTGGTGCCTGCGCAAACGCTGCTCGGTCTTGTCGCGGCCGTCATGCTGGCCCGCGGGCTGCCGGGCACCGGGTTCTTCCGCACGCTCTATGTGTTGCCGTGGATCTGTGCCCCGCTGGCCATCGCGGTGCTGTGGCGCTGGATCCTCGCGCCCACTGACGGTGCGCTCAGCACGCTCCTCGAACGGGACGTCGAGTGGCTCACCGATCCGGGGTTGGCGCTGCCGGTCGTCTCCGCCGTCGTGGTCTGGACGAACGTCGGCTACGTGGCGCTCTTCTTCCTGGCGGGCATCCTGGCCATCCCCGAGGACATCCAGAACGCCGCGCGCACCGACGGCGCGACCGCATGGCAGCGGTTTCGTCGCATCACGTTGCCGATGCTGCGCCCGACGCTGTTCTTCGTGCTGGTCACCGGGATCGTCAGCGCCGCGCAGGTATTCGACACCGTGTACGCGTTGACCGCAGGCGGCCCCCAGGGCAGGACCGATCTGGTGGCGCACCGGATCTACTCCGAGGCGTTCGGCGCCGCGGCGGTCGGACGGGCCGCGGTGATGGCGATGGTGTTGTTCGTGCTGCTGGTCGGCGTGACGATCGTGCAGCATTTGTACTTCCGGCGGCGGATCACATATGACCTCACCTAGCCGGGTCGCCTCGGCCACGGTCGTATATCCCGGCCTGGCCCTGGCCGCCCTGATCACCTTGACACCCTTTGCGCTGGGGCTGTTGACGTCGTTCACTTCGGCGCGCCAATTCAACACCGAATCGCCGCTGTCACTGCCGAGCCCGCCGACCCTTGAGAACTACATCGGGCTGGCCGACGCGGGATTCGGGCGTGCGTTGGCGGTGACGGCGCTGATGACCGCCGTGATTCTGCTTGGGCAGCTGACGTTCTCGGTGCTTGCGGCGTATGCGTTCGCCCGCCTGCGGTTCCCTGGCCGCGACGCGTTGTTCTGGTGCTACATCGCCACGCTGATGGTGCCGGCGACGGTCACGGTGGTGCCGCTGTATCTGATGATGGCCGAAGCCGGTCTGCGCAACACCTTCTGGGCGCTGGTGTTGCCGTTCATGTTCGGCTCGCCGTACGCGATCTTCCTGCTGCGCGAGCACTTTCGGGCCATCCCCGCCGACCTGATCAACGCCGCCCGCATCGACGGCGCCAACACACTGGACGTCCTGCTGCACGTGGTGGTGCCCGCGAGCAAGCCGATCCTGGTGACGCTGGCGCTGATCACCGTGGTTTCGCAGTGGAATAATTTCATGTGGCCGTTGGTGATCACCAGCGGCAGCGAATGGCAGGTGCTGACGGTGGCGACGGCGGGCCTGCAGTCGCGTTACAACGCGCAGTGGACGCTGGTGATGGCCGCCACGACGGTGGCGATCGTGCCGCTGATCGTGTTGTTCGCCGTGCTCGGCAGGCACATCGTCCGCTCGATCGTGGTGACGGGGCTTAAATGAGGCTGCGGCGTTCGACATTGGCGGCCGCCGGGTTGGCCTTGGCGATGGCCGTGCTGCTCGTCGCTGCGGTGCTGTTGGGCCGCGTTGCCGAACCCAGCGGCAGAACCGTGGTCACCGTGCGGTTGTGGGACGAGCAGGTCGCCACCGCGTACCGCGAGTCGTTCGACGAGTTCACCCGCGAGCACCCCGACATCGAGGTGCGGGTCAACGTCGTCGCCTATTCGACTTACTTCGACACCCTGCGCACCGACGTCGCGGGCGGTGGCGCCGACGACATCTTCTGGTTGTCCAACGCGTACTTCGCCGGCTACGCCGACAGCGGTCGGTTGATGGACGTCGCTAAGACGTTGGGCCCCACCGCGTCGGCGGCTTGGGATCCGTCGGTGGTCAGCCAGTTCACCCGCGATGGGGTGCTGTCGGGTGTGCCGCAGCTGACCGATGCCGGTATCGCGCTGTACTTCAACGCCGACCTGCTCGACGCCGGAGGCGTCGCGCTGCGTGAACTGCTCTCTCTGCGCTGGTCGAACGGCGACGACGACACACTGCGGTCCGTGCTCGCCCGGCTCACCGTCGACGCCGACGGACGCACCGCCGCCACACCGGGATTCGACCAAGGGCGAATTCGGCAATGGGGCTACAACGCGGCCAACGATCTGCAGGGCATCTACTTGAACTACATCGGCTCGGCAGGCGGGGTGTTCTCCGTCGGCGACCGGTTCGCGTTCGACAATCCGCAGTCGGCAGAGGCGTTTGAGTACCTGGTGCGGCTAATCAACACCGATCATGTCGCGCCGCCGGCGTCGGCGACGAACGACAACGGCGATTTTTCGCGCAACCAGTTCCTGCAGGGCAAGATGGCGCTGTTTCAGTCGGGCACGTACAACCTGGCCGCGGTCGCCGATCAGGCCCCCTTCCGATGGGGCGTGGTGATGCTTCCCGTCGGCCCCAAGGGCAGGGTCAGCGTCACCAACGGCATTGCGGCCGCGGGCAATTCCGCCACCGAGCACCCCGAGGCGGTACGGCAAGTGCTCGCCTGGATGGCCAGTCCGCGCGGCAATGCGTATCTCGGTGTCCGCGGCGCCGCGATTCCCGCGGTGCTGGCGGCCCAGCCGGTGTACCACAAGTACTGGGCGTCGCGCGGCGTAGATGTCAGCCCGTTCTTCAAGGTGCTCAACGGGCCGCGCATCCAGGCGCCGGGCGGTACGGGCTTTGCCGCCGGATTCGACGCCATCAAGCCGTATTTCGACGAGATGTTCCTCGGCCGCCGCGACGTCGCCGCCAGCCTGGCCGATGCCCAGCAGGCCGCGAATTCGGCCGCACAAAGCTAGACCTCGAAGCCCCCAGCGCCATCAGCCTGCCCCCGAGTCTTGGAATCCGCTCGGCGGGCTGACATCCCACAATCGTCCGCAGGTGATACAGACGGCCGTCTTATGAGTGCGCTCTATGCCGCGTCTTTCCGTGCGCTCTATCCGGTGTCCCCGCAGGCGACACCACCAGGGGCCCATCATGAGTCAATCATCGCCGTTGCTCGTCACCGGCGGTGAACTCGCTGTCGAAATTTGACTCATCAGCGCAAGAGTTCAAGCACTGCGGGTCGTCGATGCCAAGGAGCGAAGCCGAGCTTCAGAACGCTCGAGAACACTGAGATCCACATCGGCCGGACCGGGCAGCCCGGCCCGGTACTCGAACGGGTTGTCCAGGTCGCGGATCAACGCCAGCATGTACACAAGCAGGTACGTGATCACGCCGACCACGAGGATCGTGGGCGCGAGCGGTCCGATCTCCGTGATCATCAGCAGGACCATAATCAGCAGGGCTGTCACTTCGGCGATGAGATACCCGGCCGAGACGTACGACGTGCGCCGCATCGTATCCATCCGGATCAGCAGCTTCCGGAGGTTGCCTTGCTCGGACTTCAGCCGGGTCGTGAAGCCGGGCTGGATCTTCGGGGCGAACACCGTGAAGAGCGGGTTGAGCCGCCGCAGCTCGGCGATGACCTCGTCGAGATCTGTGTCATGCAGCAACCACAGGCGTACGAACTCGCTGATCTCTGCCAGCAGCGAGAGGCACTGACGAGCTTCCGGCAGATGGAGCTCGGCGTCCACGATCAGGCACTCGTCGCCGATCGTCTCCAGGGTCGCGGCCAGCTCGCCGGGAAGCCGCTCGGCCTCCTTGAAGTCTGCCGCAGTGCCGCTCAGGATGAAGCCGATGATGAATACCTCGGCAGCGATGACGCCGGTGAGTAGTGGGCTGAAGTCGAGGTGCTTGAGCGCGCTCAGGTCATAGAGCCACTTGAGTAGGACCATGCCGACGGCAACCGGCAAGGCCAACACGAGCAGCCGAGGGTTGCCGCGAAAGAACCTGGTCACTCTATGAGAGTGGCGCGTCAAACGGCCGATAACAGGAAATTGACCGAACTGCTACCCGGCATCCGGCCTGCCAGCGGAGTCGAGCGCCGAGCCCCTAGTCGCGAATTTGACTGGTGCCCAGCACCGTGAGCTCGAGGCCCAGTGCCGTGCCGCAAACTAGGAGCACGATCACGAATGCGATCCAGTCGGCACGTCCAGGCCGTGACGGGGTCGCCGAGATCTGACCTGCGCCGCCGCGTGCGGTGATCGCATCGCCCATCTCGTCGGCCCGCCGCAGCGCCACGGTGATGGCCGCCGCGAGCAGATCGATGACCTCCAGCGCCCACCGTCGTCGGCGCGCGCGCCGTGTCGTCGGCACCTCTTTCGGCCGCAGCCTGCGCGCCGCGAACAACACGCGGAACTCGTCGATGAGCATCGGGAAGGCGCGCAGCGCCAACGCCAGCGCCACCGCCCAGTCGTCGATCGGTATCCGCAGCTTGCGCAGCGGGCGGCCCAATGTGGCGACGGCCGGTGCGATTTCGGCGACGTTGGTGGTCCACGACACCATGGCGCCCAACCCCAGCAGCACGATCGACAGCGCGGTGATCCGCAGGAAGTTGAAAAGGCCACCCAGCCCGACCTCGATCGAACCGAGGTCGATCACCGGGCTGCCCCCGGCGAAGGTGGCGGTGACACCGCCGAGAACCAACAGCACCCACAGCCACCGGGGTACCGACGGCAGCGCGCCGCGCGGAATGTGCGCCAGCCACGCGGTGATCAGCACCAGCGCGGCCACCATCCCGATCGGCACCCAGCCCGGGTAGAAGGTCATCAGCACGCCAATGCCCGCCACCACAAGGAGTTTGGTGCCGGCCCACAGCTCGTGAATGACGCTGGGACCAGGCACCGGCCGCAGCAGCACGACCGGCTTGCGCGGGCGGCGCGCGGCGGTGGGTGCGGTCATGACATGCCTCCCGCTGCGGTCTGCGCGGGTACCAGTGCGCCGTCCTGCATGTGCAGCGTGCGCGGGCACAACTCCTCGAGGCCGGAGAAATCGTGCGAGATGACGATGACGGTCAAGTCCGCGCGTCGACGCAGGTCCTCCAGCAGCCGCACCAGCCCACGCTGGCTCGCGGCATCCAGGCCGGCCAGCGGCTCATCGAGGAGGAGCACCCGCGGTGAGCGGGCAAGCAGCCCGGCCAGCACGACGCGCCGCATCTGCCCGCCGCTGAGTTGGTCGATGCGACGCTTGGCCAACGAAGCGTCAAGGCCGACAGTCGCCAGCGCGTCGACCACCCGGTCCCGGTCGCGCACCGAGAAGCCTGCCGCCGAGGCGATCTCCAAGTCGACGCGGCTGCGCATCAGCTGCAGCCGAGAGGCCTGAAACGAGATCGCCACCGCGCCAACCTGATCGGACGCCGGCTTGCCGTCGAGGAGGCAGGTGCCTGCTGTCGGCACGGTCAGCCCGGCCATGATCCACGCCAACGTCGACTTGCCCGACCCGTTGAGCCCGTGGATCAGCACGCCTTCGCCCTCGTGGACGGTGAACGTGACGTCACGCAAAGCAGTTGTCGCCCACGGTGTTCCACTGCCGTATTCGTGTCCGACGCCGTTGAGCTCGAGCACCGCCGCATCGGGATGGTGACCCGTGGCGACGGTGGCGCGAGGTGCCGCCGCCGTCTCCACCATGTCGGTGTTGTCCGCGGCTCCGCTGCCGATGCCGGTGAGGTCGACGGTGCGATCGGCGGCATCCGCCTCGTCGTTGTAGTGCGTGATGTGCACCAGCGACATGCGGTGGTGCTGGGTCAACCCCGAAAGCACCGACATCAGCGCGTCCCTGCCGTCCTGGTCGACCATGCTGGTGACCTCGTCGGCGATCAGCAGCGACGGCTCGCGGGCCAGCGCCCCCGCCACGGCAAGGCGCTGCAGTTCACCCCCGGACAGGCCGCCGGTGTCGCGTTCGGCAAGCCCGTCGAGGCCGACCTCGGTGAGCAGTTTGTGTACGTCGGTGGTCTGGCCCGGCGGCAGGCCCCACACGACGTCGTCCGCGACACGGGTGCCCAACACCTGGCTCTCCGGGTGCTGCATGACCACGGCGGTACCGCCGAGGCGACCGAGGCCGACAGCACCGGGCCGTTCGACGGTGCCCGAGGTGGGCTCGCGGCCGGCAAGCACCAGCATCAGCGTCGTCTTGCCCGAGCCGTTGGCGCCGGTCACGGCCAGGTGCTCGCCCGGGTCGACGTCCAGCGACACCGGGCCAAGCGCGTCGTGATCGGCCTTGGGGTACCGGAAGCGGACGTCGCTCAGCCGGGCAGGCACCGGCCCGATCGGCCCGGCGTCGGCCGACGATTCCAGCTTGTGCACATCTGGGATACCGAGCAGTCGCGTCATCACCCGCGACAGCGCCCACCACCCGATCAGGCTGACGAACATGATGGACCACACCGATACGCCGAAGAAGAGGTAGGGCCAGTACTCCAGCGCCGTGGCGAAGTCACGCTTGAGCTGCTCCGCGAGGCCGTCCATGTTGGGGATCCTGGCGATGATCGCGGCGACGCCGTTGATGTTGGCGGTCATCGAGTCGAAGATCAGCGTCCGAAGGCGCGCCAGGATCGTCAGCGCCGCCACCGTGAACACGCCGAACGCCGCGCCCGCGACGATGGACGCGAAAATGACCGTCAGCGTGCCGCGTCCGCGGCGCTTGACGATGCCGGTCAGCCCGCCGATGTAGGCACAGTTGATCACCGTCATAAAGCCGCCCATGCCCGCGATGAGGAACGCGATGATTCCACCGGCCACCGTCGCCGCGATCAGCACCCGCAGCCGGTATCGGTAGGCCAACACGCCCATCGGCACCGTGCCCAGCAGTGAGAGCCCTGCGGCGAACGGGACGACGACGGCGATGATCGCGGTTGCCGCGCTCAGGGCTGCCATCACCGCGGCTTGCGCCAGCTCGACCGGTTGTAGCGAGCCTGCCCGGCGTGGGGTGCTCGGCCCGGTCGAGGTCATTTCTCGATTCTGCCAGGCCGAATCTAAGAGTCCCCGGTGTGACCGGACACACCGGCCGTCCGCGTTTGATACGCATAGTAAGCCTATGCAATCATAGGGGCATGACTCCGACGCTCGGTGCTGACCTGCTCGCCGTGGTGGCCCGGCTCAACCGGCTGGCGACGCAACGGGCCCGGCTGCCGCTGCCCTTCGCCCAGGCCCGGCTGCTGTCCACGATCGAAGACCAGGGCGCCGCCCGGATATCCGATCTGGCCACCCTCGACCATTGTTCCCAACCGACGATGACCACCCAGGTCCGCAGGCTCGAAGACGCCGGGCTGGTGTCACGCACCGTCGACCCCGACGACGCGCGGGCGGTGCTGATCCGCATCACCCCGAAAGGTGTCGAGACCCTGAGGCAGGTGCGGGTCGACCGCACGGCCGTCGTCGACCCGTATCTGGAGCGGCTCGATGCCGCGGACCGGCACGCGCTCAGCGAGGCCGTCCGTGTGCTGCGTGGACTTCTCGACGACGCGGCCGCACCCAAGACAATCACCAAATCAACGAATAAGGACTAGCCGCACCGGTGTAGCGCGCCAGATGTTGAGCTGGTGGAGCGCTCGGTTCACGCGGGCGTCGGGCGCTCGCGGGCGACCCGCTCAAGCTTTCTGAGCATTTGGCGCTGATTGATTTGAAAAGTGCGCCCGATAATTGGCTCGATTTTTCTGAGCCAGCCCCGGAACGACGCCGCGGCCACCCAACGCAGCTTGCAGCGCTCAGACGATAGAGGCGTGATTTCATAGTCCTCGCTCAACCCGCCGAGCCAGCCGACACTCGCCGCGGTGACCGAGAACCCCATGCGACGGTTGGGTTCCCACGCCCGAAACACCTCATCGATTCGGGCGCCAGCCACGAATTTCACCGTGCGCGTTGTGCCTACTGCGAAGGGCTTCGGGCTTGTCCACGTGACCTCGCGGATCATCCCTGACACCTTTGTCCACGACGAGCCATCCTCAAGCGTGGCAAACAGCTGCTCTGCGCTCACTGCCATCTCTCGTTCCGCGACAGCACGGGCGTTTGCGGCCTCAAGGAGGTGCTCGTCAACTGGCAAGACGTGCATCATCGCTCCCCTTTGCTCAGACGAGCCAATCTAGTTCAGCCGGACCCCCGAGAACGTGGATTGTCAAACCCGGAGGATCACATCGACCTGTCATAGCGAGAACCTACATCGCGAACGCGTAGAACTGCGTCACCTGCTGCGCACTGAAGTTGTCGTCGGTGACAAGGACGACCGATTGTCTGCCATCGGAGAGCTTGGGCCCCAACGTGATTCCTTCGACGTTATCCAGATGGGATATCTCGGGGCGTTTTGACAGATCCGCGATCAACGTCTTGGACATCACCTTGGGCGTCGCCCCGGTCAGCGACGGCCGATCGAGAATATTGTCCGCGCCGGTGGTGCTGGCGCGGTAGATGC
This sequence comes from uncultured Actinomycetota bacterium, assembly GCA_963711755.1. Classification (GTDB taxonomy): domain Bacteria; phylum Actinomycetota; class Actinomycetes; order Mycobacteriales; family Mycobacteriaceae; genus Mycobacterium. Next base: position 30,055 of record CAVQFK010000013.1, on the reverse strand, counting down.
GCGCCACGGCGGACGTGCCGTAGCCGCGCTCGACAACCAGGAAGTTGTCGTTATCGAGTGCCACCAGGTCCGAGAGCCCGTTGTCCCCGCCCGCCCCTGAGCTGACCGAATCCAGTGGATAAGCGAATTGCGCTGTCGGGGCGCCGGTGTCGACGTCGAACCGGGTGATACGGGTCAGCGCGCCGTGGTCGTTCGTCGGGGGTTCGCCGTCGTTGTAACCCGGCGCTTCCATCGACGCCCATACCGAATTGCCGTCGGGGGTCAGGGTCAAGCCCTCCAGCGCGTGGTTCTGCCGTGCCCCGGCGTCACCCGCGGACATGTCGAGGTCGGCGGGAAGCGTGAACTCGCCGCGGAAATCGCCCTCAAGGCCGGCCACCCGCACCCACGGATTCAGGAGTAGCGGTTGTGCGCGGTCCTTGGTGATCCGTTCGCCCTCGCTGGACCAGTACAGCCGCTGACGTCGGTCGTCGAAGGCGATGCCCTCGGGGTCGGGCGGGATCGCCGGTGGCGACGCGTCCGGCGCCAACGCAGGAAACGGGCTGCCGCCCTTTTCGAGGAACGGCGTCGTGGTGACCCATTCGACGCTGCCCAACTTGTTGTCAGGGAACGTGATTCGCACCGTGTAGAACCTGGCCGGGTTCTTCGCCGACCGATCGTCGCTGATCACGTAGTACAGCTGGCGGCCGGGGTCGTAGCTGATGGCGGACAGGCCGCCCACCGTGGTGTCGTCGAAAAGGAAGCCGTGCGGCACCGAGACCTGCCCGAGGTAGACGAACGGCGCCGGTGGCGGTGGTGCAGACGATGATTCAGGTGATCCACACCCGGCGGCCAGCAAGCAGACAGCAAGCAGCGCGGCTGCGAGCTTTAGGGTCACGTAATGACTGTACCGACCAGCGTGCCGACCAAGTAGGTCGCGGCGATGGCGACCGCACCAAAGGCCAACTGCCGCAAGGCGGCCCACCACACAGTTTTCCTGGTGAACCGGGCGGCCACGCCCCCGGCGATGAGCAGGCCCACTGCGCCGCAGGCCAGGCCCGCCCACAGCGACTCGAATCCCAGCAGATACGGGATCAGCGGGATGATCGCGCCGAGCGCGAACATCACGAACGACGAGCCTGCGGCGACGCGCGCGGACGGTTTCTCCCGCGGGTCCACACCCAGCTCCTGGACCAGATGGAAGTTCAGCGCCCGGTTCTCGTCGCGGTGAATTTCGTCGGTCGCGGTGGCAGCGGTGTCGGGCGTCATTCCCATGTCGACGAGCATCGCGGCCAGCTCGGCCCGCTCGGCCTGCGGATCCTTCCGGAAGGAACGGCGTTCCACGCGGACCTCCGACTCGATCTGCTCGTTGGCGGTGGTGACCGACGTGTACTCCCCCAACGCCATCGAGAACGCGCCGGCGAGCAGACCCGCCACCCCGCTGAGCACCACGGTGTGCGCGCTGGCGCTGGCGGCGACGCCCGCGATCAACGCGGTGTTGCTGACCAAGCCGTCCATCGCGCCGAACGTCGCAGCCCGCAGCCAGCCGCCCGACACATCAGCATGTCGATGATCGATGACGTGCGGCATGCCGGTCGGTGACACCGGCGTATTGCCTGGCTCTGTCATAGCTCGATTGAAGCACCTACGTTTGCCGCATCACAGTTTCCGCGCACCGTTCAACGGCTACCGTCTGGGTATGACCACCACTGCTGAGCATCTACGCAACACGCTGGACGGCCGTTGGCGCGATATGAAGAACCGGATGCGGGACGAGCTCTCCAACGAGGTCTTCCGCCCGCATTACACCCCGAACACCGTCATCGCCCGGACCAAGGTCGCGGAGCAGATGAAGATCATGGCCGCCAATGGGGCCGCCGAGGACGGCTTCAAGAAGGAACACGGCGGCAACGGTGACGTCGGCGCAGCGGTGACGCAGATCGAGATGCTGGCGATGTCCGACCTGTCGCTGATGGTCAAGGCCGGCGTGCAGTGGGGTCTGTTCGGAGGGGCCGTCGAGAACCTCGGCACCGAACGTCACCACCAGGAGTACGTACCGCGGATCATCAACCTGGATCTGCTGGGCTGCTTCGCGATGACCGAGACCGGTCACGGCAGCGACGTGCAGGCCCTCGAGACCACCGCCACTTACGATCCGGCGACGCAAGAATTCGTCATCGACTCCCCCACCCGCACCTCGCGCAAGGACTACATCGGCGGGGCCGCTGAAACGGCCAGGGTGGCAGCCGTTTTCGCACAACTGATCACACCGGACGGCAAAGGCCACGGCGTGCACTGCTTCGTGGTGCCGATTCGCGATGACGAAGGCAATGACCTGCCGGGCGTGACGACGTCGGATTGCCATTACAAGGGCGGTCTGCCCGGTGTGGACAACGGCCGCATCCAGTTCGACCACGTCCGCGTGCCGCGGGAGAATCTGCTCAACAAGTACGCTGACGTGGCCGAGGACGGCACCTACAGCTCGCCGATCGAGAACCCGGGTCGCCGGTTCTTCACCATGCTGGGCACCCTGATCAGGGGGCGGGTGACCGTCGGCGGCAGTGCGGCGGCGGCGGCCCGGGTCGCACTGGACATCGCGACCCGATATGGGTTGCAGCGCAGGCAGTTCGCCGCCCCTGGCGACGAGAACGAGGTGCTGCTGATGGACTACCTCGTTCATCAGCGCCGGTTGTTCCCGCTCATCGCGCGGTCGTACGCGCTGCAGTTCGCCCAGAACGAGCTGGTCGCAAGGACTCACGAGCTGCAGACCGCGGACAACCCCGATGTCGAAGACCAGCGCGAGCTGGAATCCCGTGCCGCGGGCCTGAAGGCGGCCAACACCTGGCACGCCACCAAGGCCATCCAGGAAGCCCGCGAAGCCTGCGGCGGCGCAGGCTATCTCGCCGAGAACCGACTGATCGCACTCAAGGCCGACACCGACGTGTTCACCACCTTCGAGGGCGACAACCACGTGCTCACGCAGTTGGTGGCCAAGGAGCTGCTCACCGCCTACGCCGACGACATCAAGGGCATGAGCCCGGTGGAGTGGGTGCGGTTCGCCGCCAACTTCGCGGGCGAACGCGTGATGAAACGCACCGCCGCAGAGACCATCATCCAAACCATCCTCGACACCCGACAGGACAACGAGGAAGAGGGCAGCCTGTTCAACCGCGGCACCCAGGTACAGATGTTCGAGGACCGTGAGAAGTACCTGCTGGCCACGGTCGCCCGGCGGCTGCAGGGCAAGTCCAAGGAAACGAGCGCGTTCGACGCCTTCAATGCGGTCCAGGACCACGTGCTGCACGCCGCGAGGGCCCACATCGAACGCATCATCCTCGAGGCGTTCGTCGCCGGTGTGGACTCCTGTGAGGACGACGAGGCTCGCGAGATCCTCGACATGGTGTGCGACCTTTACGCGCTGTCGGTGATCGAGGAGGACAGGGCGTGGTTCATGGAACACCGCTTCCTGTCGACCGAGCGCGCCAAGGCCGTCACGCGCGGCATCAACGAACGCTGCCGCAACCTGCGGCCGTACGCCGAGATGCTCGTCGACGGGTTCGGCATCCCCGAACAGCTGCGCTACGCGGAGATGCTGCACCCCGAGAACATCGTCGACACCTAGGCTCCCGGCGAGCAGACGCAGAAGGGGTTGAAATTGCCCAGATTTGGCCCCTTCTGCGTCTGCTCGCGCCGGGAATGTGCCTACCCGCTGGGGATCGGGTCGAGCGCCTTGAGCTTGCCGTCCTCGACCTTGAACCGAACGCTGCCGATTCCGGTCGGACAGCACGCCGGCTCCTGACCCTGGCGCCACTGGTACTGCACCGTGGCGGTGTCGTTGCCGATCGGCGTGATGGTGATGTACGGCCGCGGCTCCGGTGTCGGGGTTCCGATCGGCGTCTTGCGGTCGAAGAACAACACCTGTCCTGGACTGTCGGAGGCATCACCCGCGGTGACGACGACCCAGTGCAGTTGGCAGTCCGGGGTGTGCCCGCGGACGATCTCCTGCCATTGGGCGGCGGGCAGTTTGTTGACCTCGGCGGTCACGGTGTTCTCGTCTGGCCCATCGGCAGGTCCGCACGCCGCCGAGGTGGTGGGTGGTCCGGACGGCGGGCTCCACCCGCAGCCTGCGGCGAACACCCCCAGGGTCAGTAGAACGGCGATCAACCGGGAAGTCCGCATGACGCGAGCTTACGGGCGGGCGATTCAGCGGCGGTCCCCGCAGCAGACGGCGGCGGGGACGGTGAGCGAAAACCCGTCGAACCGTGCCTGCGCGACGGGGTCCATGAAGCAATCCTGGCCGGGAGCGAACTCGGCCGCACCGGACCGCAGGGTGTCAAACGCATCGGCAAGCCGGGCGAGCATGTCCGGGTAGGTGCGGTAGCGCGCGCCGTGGGCGCACAGGATGTCGTCGACCTTCGGCGCGACGTCGCGCGCGAGACGGTGAGCGGTATCGGAGAATTCATCGACGTCCGACGACGCCAGGTGGGCGTAGATCGGCCCGGTGTCGACGGTGTCCCCCGAGAAGAGCAGGCGGTTCTTCTCGTCAAGCAGGCAGATCGAATCGGCGGTGTGGCCGGGAGTGTGCAGCACCCGAAGGACGCGGCCGCCGAGGTCGATTTCGTCTCCGTCGTCCAGCAGCCGCGTCGCCTCCACCGCAGTCACCGTCCACGCGTGCGGATCGAAGTCGGCAGGGATCGGGCGCATCCGCATCTCGGGACCGAGAACGCTGAACCAATCACGGTCGATCGCCTCGAACTTCTGATACTGCTCCTGCACGGCCGCCACGGCCTCGATGTACTTCGGCAGCCAGTGCGCGGGTGGGCCTGCGCGGTGCAACTCGATCCCATCGCGGTGAAACGCGATCTCCTCGAATGCCCTGTTGCCGCCGACATGGTCAAAGTGGTGGTGGCTGTTGACGGCGAGAATCGGCTTGTCGGTGATGGATTGGACACACTGCCGGATGTCTGCGATGCCCAGCCCGGTGTCGAAAAGCACCGCCCGTTGCGAACCGACGATGAGGTAGTTGTTGACGTGCATCGGCTCCGCGATCAGATAGACACCTTCGCGGAGCCGCTGTGCGGCGAACCAGTCGCTCACGTGGCGCCGGCCTTCCTTCGACCTCCGGTCAGGACCCAATAGCTCAGCCCGCCGACCACCAGTCCGACGACTGCGCTGAGGTCACCGTCGGCGAGGGCGTACGTCGAGATCGGCCCTGTGAAGTAGGGCGTGTTGGAAACCAGTGCCGCACAAATCATCCCGAGCAGCAGGGCGATCACCCCTGACGCGCGGAAACCACCCTTGTACCAGTACGGTCCCGCACGGTCATGCAGCGCGTGACTGTCGTAGTTCGCGCGACTGATGAAGAGTTCGACCAGGTAGATGCCGAAGAAGGGTGCCAGCCAGTAGATCGACCACAGCAGGCCGTTCTCGACGGCCTCAAGGAAGTTCGACGTCAGCAGGACACCGAGCAGCGCCAGGCCCGTCCCGATTCCGCCGTCGATCCACACCGTGTGCGTGCGCTTGAGGGGAACGCCCATCGACTGCATCGCAAGCCCCGACGAGTACACCGAGTAAATGCAGTTCGACACGACGCCGAAGATGATGATCAGCAAGTAGATCGGATAGAACCAGCCGGGCACCACGCCGCGGATCGAACTCGTGAAGTCGCTGGGGTCCACGACCGTCGCCGCGAGAATTCCGGCGAACGTCAGAAGGATCGTGGGCAAGTACCCGCCCAACGCGGTGAACAGCGCCACCGCCTTCGGCGATGTGGACCTAGGCAGATATCGGGAGTAGTCGGCGGCGATCGGATACGAGAGCGGCCCGCTGACCACGATGCTGATGCCGACGAGCACGGCGGCCATCAATGCCGAACCGCCAAGCGGTGTTTCCGGGCGGTAGGACCAGTCGACATGCGGAATGACGAAGGCGACGAACAGGATCGTCGATCCCCCGAGCGCCCATGCCATGAACTTCTGATACGCCACGATCGTGGCGTGTCCGTACAACCCCAGGGTGAACACGACCGCACCGACCGCCAACACGACCGCGGCCTTCGCCCAGCCGTTCATGGTCAGTCCGGCGAAATCGGCAAGCGACACCGCGGCGAACGTCGCGATCGCGATATTGAGTCCCTCGTACGCCAGACAGATCACCAGGTTGAAAAAGCAGGACAGTTGATTGCCGCGGAATCCATACTGCGCCCGGCTCACGACCATGGTGGTGGTGCCGGTCTTCGGACCCGCAGTCGCCATGAGCCCCACCATGATCCAGGCCAGGTTGCACACCACCGCGAGCACGACCGCCGTCGTCAGCGACAAGCCGAGTTGAACCAAGATCCCGCCGAACAACAGGTATGTGAACGTGAGATTGCCGGTGAACCAGACCGCGAAGAGATCCGACGGCTTGCCGCGACGTTCGGCGTCAGGAATGACGTCGATGCCGCGAGTCTCGATGCGCCCGAGCGCCTCTGCCGGTGGCGGCACGGATGCGTTCGGCGTGATCGCGGCGTCAGTGGAGGCCTGATCGGTCATGTTGATCTCCGGTCCCTCGAAACTCTGCCAGTAAAGCTACATTGCGACTGTAAGTTGTCAAGAGTCGATTTCCGGCGTTGTACCGTTGGTCCGTGCGGTACATCGGCGGCCAGAGCTACTACACGGTCAGTGAGGTCGCCGCGCAGGCCGGGGTAAGCCCACAGACCGTGCGGCTGTGGGAGCGCAACCGTCATATCCGGAGTCGGCGCAGCCCTGGGGGTCATCGCCTGTTCGACGCCGATGCGCTCAAACGCGCCGTCGACCACGCCGCGAGGCAGCGACGCCAGTCGGTCACCGAAAGCGCTCGACCCCCTGATCCCGAAACCGACATCCGGACAAGGGATTACGCATCCACCGGTGCGCATATTCGCGCCGCGAGGGAGCGTGCCAGCCAGACCCAGGAAGCGGTGGCACGCTGCGCAGGCATCTCCCGCTCCCTGCTGTCGGCGGTGGAGCGCGGCGAATCCGGAATCTCGGTGCAAGCCTTCGGCCGGATCGCGGACTGCCTCGGCATTCCGATGAGCGATCTGGCGCCCGTTCACCCGTCGGGCCGCAGGGTCGTCCGATTCGACGAGCGGCCCCGCACCGTCCTTGCCGACGGCGTCACGTGGGAAGAACTGGCCTCACGGGGGCACACTCTGGCGCCGGCGATATTACTGATTCCGCCCGGCGCGGGAAGTGGCGGCGACATGACCTATACGCGGGAGAACTTCGTCACCGTGCTGGCCGGCCAGTTGGACTTCGATTTCGGCGGCGGCACAGAACATTTGACGGTCGGCGACTCGATCATCATCGCTGCGGGCGAGACGCACAGCTGGGCGAATCGGACCAAAGCCGCCGCGAAGGTGATCTGGGTGGAGCAGCTCAGCCCGTAACTGGTGGCGCGATCCATCGGCGGAGCGCGTCGACGGTGTTGTCCGGCGCGGTGTTGAAACACAGCCTGATCCCCGGCGACACCTCGTGCAGGACGTTGACGATGCGCTCGAACAACTCGGTGTGTTCGGGAATCATCCGGATGCCGCCGCCGACCATCGCCAAGCCAAACTGCGCACGCCGCATATGCGTACGGATCTGCGCTTCTGCGGCGTCCGGTGCCGTCTCGACCTGGCACAGCACGACGTCGAAACCCGCTTGGAGAAGCGCAGCATTGCCACGGTCGATCCGGGCGGTCAGCGACGCCTCATCGACGCCATCGGGCATGGTGCTGTAATCCAGCACCCGCGGATGAAGGCCAATCGAGATCACGCGGGCATCTGATCCAAGCGTCGACTCCACCACTCGAGTTGTACCACCGGGTCCGCTCCCGCAGGGTGGCGTAGGTCTTGATATCGAAGTCAGCTGCAGGTCAACTGCGTCTCATGAACAACAACACCGTCCAGATCGGGCACGCCGCCGCGCTGTTCGGGCTGGCTCCCTCGACCGTGCGCTGGTGGGAGAAGCAGGGTGTGTTGCCGCCGTCGCGGCAGGCGGCGGGCAAGCGCCGATACGACCTCGCCGATCTTCGCCGGATCGGGCTGGCCTATTTGTGCACCGTGACCGGCATGATGCCGCTGGAGAAGGCCGCGGCCGTGACTTCCGGTGACACCGTCAACGCGGACTGCAGCGCACCGTCCGGGCGCAGATCGCCCGGCTCGACGACCAACGCGCCCGGCTACAGAGCGCACGGGACTATCTGGCGCACCTGCTCACGTGCACGTCGGACGACCCCACAGTCGACTGTCCTCATCTCGACGACGAGCTGATCCGGCACACGCCGCGGGGTCGCCTTGCCGATATCGAACTCATCGAAGCTGCGAAGCGATGCGGCACAAAAGCGGTCAGCCCGTCACCACGTGAGATGACGGGCTGACCTTGTCCGGCGAGGCGGCTACCCAGACGCGAGCTGCTTCTTGCCGTAAACCCGCGTGAGCAATGACGTGTCACCGTGCGTCTGCACATGCACGGTCTTGCCGTCGCGGAGAGTGAATACGTCAGCGTCCTGGCCGGTTTCGCCTCCGGCGGCCACCTCGGTGAGGGCGACGACCGTGTCGCCGTCGGCGATGAGGCGGTTGAGCTTCACCGTCAACCCCTTCTCGGCCAACCTGCCGAGGTGCTCCATGACTTCGGCCTTGCCGTGGAAGGTGCCGCTGACCGCACTGTCGCCGGGCTGCACCCATTCGATGTCGTCGTCGAACAGGCTCATCACCGTTTCGACGTCGCCCGTGGCAAAAGCCTCGTATCCCCTCTTGATGACTTCAATGTTGTCCTGCTCTGACATTTCGATCCCCCGTTCTGCGCATCCGATGTTTCGGCCGCGAGAGGCTGGCCGGGCCTGGGGGTCGCGCGAGGCCTCCCGGATCAGTCAGACCGTTCGCCGCCGCATCGAATTATCGGCCTGAATTCACGGCGTTTCGGGTGATCAGCAGAAATATTCTGACGCTGTTGCAAGTGCAACGAGGCGCCGTTGCGCGCGCAAATATCGGGCATGCTTCTCCATGTGCCTGACAAGCCCGTGATCGTTCGATCAGCCCAGAATCGTGTGCTGGCGATCGACCACAAGGACCTGGACTACATCCAGATCGACTTCCAGGCTCGCCTTCAATTCGGGGACGTCGAGGTCGTCATCGAGTGCCCGTTCGTCCTCACCGTCGACAACGTCGTCTATCGACTGGACCCCGATGAGCGGGCCGGCCTCGGACCCTTGCTGGCGCTCTATCCCGCATCGCTATCGGCTGCGTACGTGTCAGAACGGGCCGGCCTGCACCTCACGTTCGACAGCGGCGCGACGATCGTCGTGCCTCAGCACGTCCAGTACGAAGCGTGGCAGGTCCACGACGACAAGGGCTGGCTTCTGGTGTGCACGCCCGGCACATCGGGCGATCTCGCCGAGTGGACGAATTCGTAAAGGCTTGCTCCCCCGGGTGGACTCGAACCACCAACCCTTCGGTTAACAGCCGAATGCTCTGCCAATTGAGCTACAGGGGACCGCTCTTCCCGCTTTTCCTGCGACGCGGGCCGAGGGATGACTCTAGCGTACGAGCCGTTGCACTCGCCAATACACCGCCGCCCGGCGCGCACCGCCGCAAGTGAGGCAGGATGGACGACAACGCACCGTCGTCTGGGAGGGGCCCTGTGATCCGGTATCTCGTCGTGTTGGCAGCCGGTTACGTGTTAGGCACAAAGGCCGGCCGACGCCGCTATGAGCAGATATCCGGTACATACAAAGCGGTCACCGGCAGCCCGGCCGCCAAAGCAGTGATCGACGCGGGACGACGCAAGATCGCCGACCGGGTATCGCCGGACCCGGCGATGGTCAAAGTGACTGAGATCGACTCCGGCACGACTGTGCTGGAGCCCGAGGCTGCTCGGAACGAGCGCTAGGGAGCGAATCCCTCACGGATGGTCGTGCCGGGCAACAGCGGCCCGGTGTAGAAGCCACTGTTGGGGCTGTTGCCGCCGTAGTATCCCGGGGCTCCGACGTTGACGCCGTTGCCGTTGGAGTACGACAGGCACTTGCCATCTTCTGCGTTCCCGAACCACGCAAGGCACGGCGGCCCCGCGGTCAGCTCGGGCGCGGCATCGGTGCTGATCGCGGCATATAGCGGGACGGCAACGGCAGCGGCCGCGAAGGCCCCGGCCACCAATCGCCGAGTTCGGTTAGTCGCAAACACCACTAGCTCGCCTCTCCTCACATCCCCGACAGCTCTAACACCATAACCTGTGACGAGCTTCTACGCAGTAAGGTCGTCGCCGCTGGCCTGCTCGAGCAGGCTGCGGCGATACGCCTCCATCGCCACCAGGTCCCCGAACAACGCGTGGTACTCGTCGCCCTGTTCCACCGGCGACATGCGCTGCAGCTTCGACTTCACCTCCGCGATCTGACGGCCGACCCACACTTCCTGAAGGCGGGCCAGCACCCCCGAGATGTAGCGCGTCAGCCGCTCGTCGTCGTCGACGTTGATGGCTTCCACCCCGAGCTCGTTGACGAGGTTGGCCGATTGCGGAGACCCGGTCTGATCACGCACCGCCTCGATCCACTGCGCACCGGACAGCCCAGCCGCTGTTCCGCCCGCCGCCTCGATGGCGGCCCGGACCGCGGAGTAACCGGGATGGGTGAAGCTGTCCACGGTCAGCGAGTCGAACACCGGCCCGGCCAGCGCCGGATACTGCAGCGCGGACTTCAGCGCTTCGCGCTGCGGCCACAGCGTGGGATCGGCGGGGTTGGGGCGCACCGCCGACTCAGGGACGCGGGCCGGTCTCGGATTGGCGGTCTCGGCGGCGGACGTGCGGCGCCTTGTCCGGTCGGGCAGGCCGCGCTTCTGTGCCTCTTCGCGGACTCGGTTCAGTACCTGGCCGTCGTCCGCCCAGCCCACCCAGCCGGCCAGCCGGCGGGCGTATTCGTCGCGCAGCATCGGCTCCTTGATCCGCGCGACCATCGGCACGCAGCGCCGCAGCGCGGCGACTCGGCCCTCGGCGCTGTCCAGGTCATGCTCGGCCAGCGCGGTACGAATCGCGAACTCGAACAAGGGTGTTCGCCGCGCCACCAGATCGCGCAACGCGCCGTCGCCGGATTTCAGCCGCAGATCGCATGGGTCCATGCCGTCGTCGGCCACCGCAACGTACGACTGGCCCGCCAGGTTCTGCTCACCTTCGAACGCCTTGACCGCGGCGGCCCTGCCCGCGGCATCGCCGTCGAACACGTAGATCAGCTCGCCGCGAAAGAAGTTGTCGTCCATCATCAATCGGCGCAGCATCGAAAGATGTTCGTCGCCGAACGCGGTGCCGCACGACGCCACGGCGGTGGTCACCCCCGCCAGGTGCATCGACATCACGTCGGTGTAGCCCTCGACCACAACGGCCTGGTGCCCCTTGGCGATATCGCGTTTGGCCAAGTCGAGACCGAAGAGCACCGAGGACTTCTTGTACAGCACGGTCTCGGGCGTGTTGACGTACTTGGCTTCCATCTGGTCGTCGTCGAAGATCCGGCGTGCGCCGAAGCCGATCACCTCCCCGCCCGCGGCCCGGATCGGCCACAGCAGGCGGCGGTGGAACCGGTCCATCGGGCCGCGACGACCCTCGCGGGACAGCCCGGCGGCCTCGAGTTCCTTGAACTCAAAACCCTTGCGCAGCAGATGCTTTGTCAGCGATTCCCAGCCCGAAGGGGCGAACCCGCAGCCGAAGTGGGCGGCCGCCGCCGCGTCGAAGTTGCGATCCGTCAGGTACTGGCGCGCGGGCGCGGCCTCCTCGGACTGCAGGGCTGCGGCGTAGAACTCCTGGGCCGCGACGTTGGCTGCCAGCAGCCTGCTGCGGCTGCCGCGGTCGCGCTGCACGTTCGTCGCTGAGGCGCCCGAATAGGTGACGGTGTAGCCGACGCGGTCGGCAAGCAACTCGACCGCCTCGACGAACGTGACGTGCTCGATCTTCTGGACGAACGCGTAGACGTCGCCGCCCTCGCCGCAGCCGAAGCAATGGAAGTGGCCGTGATTGGGCCGTACGTGAAACGACGGCGACTTCTCATCGTGAAACGGGCACAGCCCCTTCATCGAGTCCGCCCCCGCGCGCCTCAGCTGCACATAGTCGCCGACGACGTCCTCGATGCGGATTTTTTCACGAATGGCCGCGATATCGCGATCAGGAATGCGGCCGGCCACCGGGCCAGTCTAGGCCGGTTCAAGACGCTCCAATCGCCCCTCTGTGAATGATGCGATCTGGTCGATGACCACGCGCAGCCGGGCGCCGTCGTCGGCGGCGTCGTTGAACGCAGGCACGAAGATCGGGTCGAGGGTGGCCGGTGCGCCGGCGTGCAGCCAGTGGGCTACGTGGTGGATGCGTTCACGCTGCTGGGCCTGCAATTCCAGATGCCGCGGGTCGGACATGATGAATTGCAGCGCCAGGATCTTCAGCACGGCCACCTCGGCGCGCACCAGCTCGGGCACCTTGAGCTCGGATGTGTATCGGACCAGCCGTCCAGGGCCCGCGACCGCCCTGGTGGCGGCGATGGCGGCCGACGCGAACCGTCCCACGAATTCGCTGGTCAGCCGCTTCAGCGCGACGGACGCGGCCAGCGTCGCGTCGTACTTGCCGACGGCGGCAACCACCGGCAGGTTCGACAGCCGCTCGGCCGCGGCGACCAGGTCGTCGGCCCGCAGCCCCGCACCCATGCCGCTGGATTCGCCAAGCCGGCCCAGCTCGGCGGCAGCGAGGTCGTCGGCAAGCACCCGCATGTCGATGCGACCCGAGACCACCCCGTCCTCGACGTCGTGCACCGAGTACGCGACGTCGTCGGCCCAGTCCATGACCTGCGCCTCCAGACATGGCGTGCCCTGCGGCGCGCCGGAGCGCACCCAGTCGGCGGCCACCATGTCGTCCTCATAGAAGCCGAACTTGCGCGTGCGGCTCCCGCGCCGCCACGGATACTTGGTCACCGCGTCCAGCGCTGCGCGGGTCAAGTTCAGCCCTGCGCTGTGATCTTGCGGGTCAAGGACTTTCGGCTCGAGCCTGGTCAGGATGCGGAAGTTCTGCGCGTTGCCTTCGAAGCCGCCGTGTTCGGCGGCCACCTCGTCCAGCGCCCGCTCACCGTTATGACCGTAGGGCGGATGGCCGATGTCGTGCGCCAGTCCGGCCAGGTCGACCAGATCGGGATCGCAGCCCAGCCCGATCGCCATCCCCCGGCCGATCTGAGCCACCTCCAACGAATGAGTCAGCCGGGTGCGCGGTGTCTCGCCCTGACGGGGCCCGACCACCTGCGTCTTGTCGGCCAGCCGGCGCAGTGCCGCGCTGTGCAGCACCCGCGCGCGGTCGCGGGCGAAATCGGTGCGGTGTTCGGTGTCGGTGCCCGGTAGCGCGGCGCCCTTGACCGGTTCGACCACCAGACGCTGCCGGTCGAACTCGTCATACGCATTACTGATCACAGTCACCGACGCACAGTCTGCCAGTACTAGATTGACGACCATGCGCATCGCCCGTTTGCTCTGCATGCTGCTCGCCGTGGTGACCACCGGACTACTGGTCGCACCGGCTGCCGTCGCAGAGCCGCCGTTCCGCGTGCCGGATTACGTCACCGACAACGCGGGGGTGCTGTCGACGGGCCAGCGCGTCCAGGTCGAGAACGCCGTCAACCAGCTGTACGACGACAAGCGCACACGCCTCTGGGTGGTGTACGTCGACAGCTTCGGCCAAAGCGCGGTCGAGTGGGCGCGAACCACGATGCAGCTCAGCGATTTCGGCGACCAGGACGCGCTGCTGGCCATCGCCACAGAAGAACGCGCGTACGCGTTCCAGGTGCCGTCGGACATCATGAGCCAATCCAACGCCGAATCGCTGCAACGCAATCAGATCGAACCCGCGCTGCGAGAGAACGACTGGACCGCCGCCGCGATCGCCGCGGCCACCGGGCTCAACACGTCGGCGCCCACCTCGACCAGCGGCCCCACCTCGTCCGGCGGCGGGATGAGCTGGGTCGGGGTCCTCGTCATGCTCGCGGTGATCGCCATCGCCGTGCTCGTGCTCGTGCTGTTCATGCGGCGCCGCCGACGCAAGCGCAGGGAGGCCGAATTCGCGGCCGCGCGACGCGTGGACCCCTCCGATCCGAACGCCTTGGCCACGGTGCCGCTCGATGCCCTCGACGACCTGTCAAGGGCGATCGTGGTGGATGTCGACAACGCGGTGCGCACCAGCGACGGCGAACTGGCCTTGGCCGTCGAGGAATTCGGTGCCGCGCAGACCGAACCGTTCAGCCGCGCGGTGGCAGGTGCGAAGACGACGCTTGCGCAGGCGTTCAACGTGCGACAGATCCTCGACGACGCGGTGCCCGAGTCGCCGCAGCAGCGTCGCGACCTGCTCACGCGTGTCGTCGTCGCGGCAGCCAGGGCCGACAGAGAGCTGGACGCCCAGACCGAGGCGTTCGACAATCTTCGGGACCTGGTGATCAACGCGCCGTCGCGACTGGGCACGCTGACGCAGCAACTGGTCGACATCACCGCCAGAATCGGTCCTGCCGAACAGGCCCTGGCCACGTTGCACAACCAATTCGACGCCAGCGCACTGACTTCCGTTGCCGACAACGTCGAGACCGCCAAGCAGCGCCTTGGCTTCGCCGATCAGAACCTCACCACCGTAAGGCAGCTGGTCGCGCGCCCGGCCGGTCAGCAGATGGGTCTGGTTGACTCGATTCGGGCAGCGGAGTCGTCACTGGGCCAGGCGCGTGCGCTGCTGGACGCCATCGACACCGCCGGAACCGACATCAATCGTGCGGTGGCGACACTGCCGTCGGCGATCACCGACGCCCAGAACGGCGTCAACCAAGCCAACGGTCAACTACAGCAAGGCAATACGACACAACAAGCCGAGCTGACCGCCGCCCGCGACGCGACCGTGGCAGCCATCGACAAGGCACAGAAGAACGGCGCCACCGACCCGCTTGGCGCGTTCAGCCTCTTGAGCGCTGCCGACGCCGAGCTGGACCGGCTGCTGGCCAGCGTCACCGAGGAACGCCACGCCCTCGAACGGCTCAACCGCACCTACGAACAAGCGCTGTTCTCCGCGCAATCCCGGGTTCGCGGCGTATCCGACTTCATCGACACCCGCCGCGGCAGCATCGGCCCGGAAGCGCGCACCCGGCTGGCCGAAGCGGTGCGCCAACTGCAGGCCGCACAGGACAGGAGGGCGACCAACCTCACCGAGGCGATCGCGTACGCCAACGGCGCAGCCACGCTGGCCGCCCAGGCACAGTCGCTGGCCAACGATGATGTGCGCGCGGCGCAGCGGTCCTACACATCCGGCTACAGCGGGGGCGGCGGCTCCGACATGGGCGCGGTCATCGGCGGCATCGTGATCGGCAACATCCTGTCGGGTGCGCTGCGCGGTGGTTTCGGCGGCGGGTTTGGCGGCGGGTTCGGCGGAGGTTTCGGCGGTGGCCGCAGCATGGGCAGGTCCACCTCGTTCGGTGGCTCGTCGCGGTCCTCTGGCCGCAGCTACAGCGGCGGTGGGGGCCGGTTCTAGACCTCGCGCACGAACAGCACCCCGTCGAGACCGCCGAGGTGCCCGGGATCCAGCGGGGCGTAACCCTGTTCGGGTGAATGATCGGCGCGCGGCGCAGCGCGACCGACCGCCTCGGCCAGGCCCTTCGCCGTGAACACATAGCCGTCGGCCGGCAGCGCGGCGAGTGCACCTTCGACCGTCTGGGGCGCCGGGATCGCAAGTCCGCGCTCGGGTGCCTCGCCGAACGCCATTGCCAGAACGGCGTATTCGTCACCGAGCGGGACGGCGGCGATTGCGCCCGCGCTCCACCAGGTGAACAACCCCACCATCGAGTCCCAGGAGCTTTCGTCCTTCTGCAGATGCGCGTTGTGGGCGAAGACCAGAGTGGGTCCGCGGCGCGCTTCGCGGGCGGCGATGTCCAGCAGGTTCTCGGCCATCATGGCGTCACGCAGCCGCATCAACCAACCGAACCGTTCCGGCGACGCGTCCGCCATGGCCGCGTGGTACCGCAGCAGTCCGGCCGCGGCGCGGGCTCGCAACGTCGCGCGCCACCAGTCGTCGCGCGACGTCGCGGCAACCAGATGCGGCGTCTGTGAAACCAACTGTGCACCAAGGTCATCTGCGATCAGCCGCAACCGGGCCACGTCCTGGGATCCGCCGACCGACTGGGCCGGGTCCATCGCCGCGTCCGGGTTCGTCCACCGATCGTCCTCGCCGAGCAGAGCATCGATGGTCTCGCGGCGGTGCGGCACCGCGTCGAGATGCGCGTGGAGGAAGTCGTGCAGTGCCAGCAGGGCCGCCCGCGGGCTGAACGCGTACATCATCTCGGTCGGCGCGTCGAACCCGTAGAACCGCAGCTTGTCCTCGGGTTCACGGGATTGGTTCTGCTCCGCCATCCACTCGACGAGTTCGGTGTTCGCCTCCGATTCGCCGAGCCCGTGGCTGAACCCGCGCTTCATCGCCTCGTCGAGGGAATCTGTTCTGCCGCAGATGAAGTCATCGACGATGAGGCCGCCCAGACAATCGCTCTCCACCGCGATGGACCGGTATCCCTCGTGCCGGACCAGATGTTCGAAGATGCGGTTGCGCTGCCGCGGTAGCCCGTCGATGCCGTGCGTCGGCTCGCCCAACGCCAGCAGTCTCGGCCTCTGGGGCAGTGAGTCGAGGAACGATGCCAACGCCGCCGCGGGCCCATGGGTATCGCTGAACGGCCAGCCGACCTTATGGAGAACTGTCATTTCTTCGATACTATCGTTGAACAAACGGTTTAAACTTGCTGCAGCGTTTCCGACTATTTATCAAGTCAAGTATAAAAGGAGTGTCAGTGCGGCCAGCTGACCTCGCCCGCGAGCACGGCCTGTCCGCGCAGGCGATCCGGAACTACGAGCGCGACGGCATCCTGCCGCCCAGCGTTCGCTCCCGGCATGGCTACCGGCAATACACCGCTGCGCACGCCGCGGCACTGCGCACCTTCCTTGCGCTTGTTCCCGCGGTCGGGCATCGGGCGGGGGTCGACCTGATGCGTGCACTCAACGACGCCAATGTGGACGCCGTGCTCGCCAAGCTCGACGCGGCGCACGCCCAACTGTCGAGAGATCGCGAAACCCTGGCGCTGGTGACGCGAGCGATTTCGAAGCTGGTGCCCGATACACCGGAGACGACGACAGCCATGCTGCGCGTGGGCGAACTGGCCGCCCGACTCGACGTCCGCCCGGCCACCCTCCGGCAATGGGAGGCCGCCGGCATCCTCACGCCGCGCCGCGAGCCAGGTAGCGGGCAGCGGTGGTACCTCGCCGACGACCAACGCGACGCTCACCTGACGCGCCAACTGCGGCGCGGCGGCTACCCGCTGAGCCAAATCGCGGAGGTCATCAGTCAGATCCGGCAGACGCGTTCCCTACAGCAGCTCAATGACGCACTCGCCCAATGGCATCGCCGCCTTCAGGACCGCGGCCTCGCACTGCTGCACGGCTCGGCCGAGATCTCCGATTACCTGCGCCGACCCGCGCAATCGTTTGCTGCTCCGACAATCCCTTGAAACAAGGCGCACGTCATGAGGGATCTAGGCAGCAAAATGGTTCTACTGAGGTGCGATGGGCATGCCGGGGCTATGCTTTCTCGGTACCTGATCGCTGTGACACTTGTGTTTGCTGGGGGAACCTTGAGTGAGCAAAACACAGTATGAATTCGGGGCGGTCGACGACTTTTTGACGTCGGCAGCGCAGCGGGCTTCAGGCTTGGTGATCGAGGGTGAGCCGGGTATCGGCAAGACAACGTTGTGGCTGGCCGCCGTCGAGCAGGCGTCGCGCGATGGATTCCGGGTGGTGTCGGCGCGGGCGGGGTCGGCTGAGGTCGTGCTGAGTTTTGCGGTGTTGGCCGATCTTTTCGGCGATATCGAGTCGACCGAGCTGGCCGAGCTGCCGACGATGCAAAGGGTTGCCGTAGACAGGCTGCTCGAACAGGCCGGCGAAAGCCCCGCCACCGACGAACGTGTTCTGGGGGCGGCCTTCTTGTCGGTGGTCGAGCGCCTCGCAGCGAACTCGCCGGTGCTCGTCGCCTTGGATGATGTGCAATGGCTGGATACGTCCAGCCAGGCTGCGCTGGACTTCGCCGTGCGACGGCTCAAGGGGCGGGTCGGGATGCTTGTCACGGCACGTTCCGGTAGCGCCGATCCCGCTCCAGCGTCTCGGTTGCAGATGAGCAGGCCTGATGGTGTCGACCGAATTCGAGTAGGTCCGATGAATCTTGGCGGCCTGCATGCATTGTTCTCCGCACGGCTCGGCCGATCGCTACCCCGTCCTGCGATGGTGCGCATCGCCGAAATCTCTTGCGGTAATCCGTTTTACGCGCTGGAACTCGCGCGAGCAATGGATGTGTCGACGGCGAACGCCGAGCCTACCCTGCCCGGCAGTCTGACCGCGCTGGTGCGGACCCGGCTCGCGGGCCTTGGCAGCGATGTCGGCACAGTACTGCTTACCGCCGCCACCGCAACGACTCCGACGATTGAACTGCTTTCACTGGCCACCGACAACAACTCCGAGCGTGTCGTCGAACTGCTCGACGAGGCCGAAACCCAGGGCATCATCGTTTTCGACGGCAACCGCGTGCGGTTCTCCCATCCGCTGCTCGCCAGCGGGGTCTACAGCGACGCGAGTCATGCACGCCGCCGCGCGATTCATCGCAGGTTGGCTGACATCGTGCAGCTGCCTGAATTGCGGGCCCGCCATTTGGCGTTGGCCGCCACCACCGGAGACCCCGCAACGCTGGAAGCGCTGGACGTCGCCGCGCAGGTGACGCGTGCCCGCGGAGCGCCCGCCGCGGCGGCCGAGCTGGTGGATTTGGCGATCGGGCTCGGCGGTGACACACCGCAGCGCCGGATCCTGGCGGCCGGCTTGCACTTCCGGGCCGGCGACATAGGACGCGCCCGTAGCGTGCTCGAGCCGGCGATCGTCGCGTTACCGCCAGGCATTCTGCGGGCGATCGCATTGAATCTCCTTGCCGGAACGCGGATCTACGACGACAGCTTCATCGAGGCCGCCGAGCTACTCGAACGGGCGCTGCCGGATACCGAAGGCAACGCCGCGGTGCTGGCTCAGACTCACCTGACATTGTCGATGGCTCAGGCCATGGCGGGCCAGTTCGACGAATCACTACACAACTCCGAACAATCGGTGGCACGCGCAGAAGAATGCGGTCGGCCCGTGTTGATCAGCCAGGCGCTCGCCTTTTGGGTGTCGTTGAAATGCATGTACGGACTCGGGGTCGACGAGGCCAATCTGGCGCGTGCGCTTGACCTGGAGAATCCCGACAAAGACGTCCCCATCAGTTTCCGCGCAAGCGCCGCAAAGGCCCTCGTGCTGGCGTGGTCAGGTCGGCTGGACGAGGCCCGCACCCAGATGCTCGACGTGCGGCGCAACTGCATCGAACGCGGCGCGGAAAGCGACATGATGTGGATCGCCAGCTACACCACGCTGATCGACATCTGGCTGGGACGCTTCGCCGACGCCGCGCTCGTCGGCGAGGACACCATGGAGCGCGCACAGCAACTCGACGGTCCCAACATGCTGGTGATCGCCGGGCTGGTCCGGACAGCCGTCGCCGCCTACCGTGGCCGCGAGCGCGATGCTCGCGCCGAAGCCCGGCAGGCGATCGAGGACGCCCAGGGCTGCGGTGCCGTCTACCTGACCGAGTGGCCGATCATGAGCCTGGGGTTCCTTGAGGTGTCGCTTGGGAACTACGCCGAGGCCCTCACGACCCTGCGGCCGCTGCTCGATAGGTTCCACACCACGCCAGGGACCGAAATCATGACGTCGGCATACCTCCCCGATGCCGTCGAGGCGATGGTCGCGCTGGGCCGACTCGACGAGGCTGAACCGTTGATCGACGCGCTGGAAAGCAACGGCAGGCAACTGGACCGCCCCTGGATGCTTGCGGTCGGCGCGCGGTGCCGCAGCATGTTGCTGGCCGCCCGTGGCGACCTCGAGGCCGCCGACCACGCTGCGCGGCAAGCGATCTCACACCATCAGCGGCTGCCGATGCCGTTCGAACTTGCCCGAACGCAGTTGCTACTTGGCCAACTCGAGCGTCGGCAACGCCATCGTGAAGCCGCCGCGGCGACGCTGCGCACCGCATTGGCGGCGTTCGAGGAGATGGGAACGCCGTTGTGGGCCGAGCGTGCCCGCGACGCGCTCGCGCGAACCGCACCTAGCCCTGGCTCCGTCCTCATCCCATCCGAACAGCGGATCGCCGAACTGGCGGCCTCCGGCATGAGCAACCAGGACATCGCCGCGACGCTGTTCATCAGCTCCAAGACAGTGGAGGCCAACCTCACTCGCGTCTATCGCAAGCTGGCCATCCGCTCGCGCGCCCAGCTGAGTTCGCACCTGAACCACCGATAGGGCAAGCGCGAGGGAAACCCCTATTTCAGGTGTTGCCCCTGCGTAAATAGCGTCCGTTGGGTGTTCAACTCGGCGCCGCATCTCCCGTGCTACCTCGTGGAGTGGTATCGGCCGGAGCTCACCTCGCAACCACTCGACGAGACGGTCGCCAAGCTCGACGCCGGGATTTTGGCGATTCGCGCGGAGGGCTCGACGGTGCGACTGCTCATGGCGTTGACCGCACGCGCCGACCAAGTGCTCTACAGCGTGTTCGCCGCCTCGTCCCCCGACACGGTCAGGCAGGCATGTGAACGGGCCGGCTTCCCGGCAGAGCGGGTGACCGCAGGCATCGAAGCTCGGGTGATGCCGGCCGAATCGTCGACGACGGACCGCGATGGTTCCGTCTCACCGTAAGAGATTGGTGTAGCAATGGCAGATCACGAGTCGCCTGACAACGAGCCCACGGCTGAAAACCAGGCGGAAAACGCGCAACCGGTACCAGCCGAGAACGCAGACGGCGGGGATGCGGCTCCCACGGAGATGATCGGGGTGACCCGAACGGGTCCCGGGTCGCGCGAACGAACGGTTCGGCGCGTCCTCCTTGTCGGCGGTGCCGTCGTGCTCGTCGCCGCGTTGGCGTTCGGGCTCACGCAGTTCATTCGCAAGGATGCGCCTCCCGCCATCGAGGAGGTGGCGTCGGCGGAGGTCTTCCTGGAACCGGCCGACGCCGCCGGCGACAGTCCTTTCGCGCCAACGTCCTTCACGACGCAGCAGCCGGACCCGACGCAACCGGGCACCGATCCACTCGGACCGCCGCCGGCCGCTCCTGCGGTGTCACCGGATGGCCAGGCGGCACCGATGGCGATGCGCACGGCGAACGGAGATCTACCGGGCCTGTACGGCGGAACGCTCGACACGACGACGTGTGACGCCGAGCTGATGTTCAACTACCTAGACCAGAACCCGAACAAGGCCAACGCATGGGCGGGCGTGCATCGCATCAAGCCCAGTCAGATCCGTGCCTGGGGCACCGAACTCACCCCGGTGCTGCTGCGGACCGACACCCGCGTCACCGATCACGGGTATATCGAAGTCGGACAAGCGATTCCGCGACAGGCAGTGTTGCAGGCGGGGACAGCCGTGATGGTGGACAAGTACGGCTCGCCACGTGTGCGGTGCATCTCCGGCAGCCCGTTGCTGGACCCGGTTGCCATAACGGCGCCAGTCGCACGGCCCGCTGGCAACGTCGTCGTGCAACCCGCGGCGGCCGTCGCGCGCCCGCGCGTGATCTACGTCGGACCGCGGTGGCCGCGCTTCGACCCGGTGACGATCGTCGTCATCAGGCGCGTCACCCGGATCATCGAGTACTTCCTGCTGTGGGATTTCCGAAGGGGCGTGCTGCTCGCGCGACGCATCGGCATCCTGATTCGCGACATCGCGAACCTCTTTGATCCGCGACTGGCAAGGATCGTTCCTGCGAACCTCCTGCCGCGTCCTGCCGCCGCGAGACCTCCGGCACCCCTGCCACTGCAGCCACCGCGGGCCGGACCGCAGGCACCGCCGGTGCAACGATTGCCCGCACAGGTTCCACCGGTGCAACAGGCGCCCGCACAGGGCCCTGCGCCAGCCCAGGTTCCTGCACCACAGCCGCCAAGTGGTCCGCCGCGGATCAACGTCTACGAGCCGGAACCGCCCATCTACCAACCGGATCCGCCCATCTTCGATCCGGATCCGCCGATCTACCAGCCGGATCCGCCGATCTACGGGCCTGACCCCGGAATGCCCGGCGGGCATCCCGAAGGCCTGGTTCCGCAACAGCAGATGCCTGGCGGCAGCATGCCCGAGCATCCCGTCGATGACGGCACGGGCGTCTACGTCCCGAAGATCACCGACCCGTGCTCGAACCCGGCGTACCCGTGCCTGCCGCAGGCACCAGCGTCTGGGGGCGGCATGCCCGAGCATCCGCAGGCGGTCGCACCGGAACCACCCGCCTCCAGTGGCGGGCACGACACGGGCGCCGTCTACGACCCGCCGGCCGTCGAGGTTCCGCAGGACACCGGATCCGGCGGATACACCGAACCGGACTACGGGAGCCTGCCGGGCCCATCGGACACCGGCGGCGATCCGGGCGGCAACCTGCAGTGCGACGCGTTGTTGAATCCGTGCTAGACGGGAGGAGCTAGCAACCCTTCAGCCGCGCCGAAAGGTAGTCGCTGACGGAGTCGAGCGCGACGCGATCCTGAGTCATCGCGTCGCGCTCGCGGATTGTCACGGCGTGGTCGTCGAGCGTGTCGAAGTCGACCGTCACGCAGAACGGCGTGCCGATTTCGTCCTGCCTTCGGTACCGCCTGCCGATGGCGCCGGCGTCGTCGAACTCGACGTTCCAGTACTTGCGCAGTTCGGCGCCGAGGTCACGGGCCTTGGGCGACAGGCTTTCATGCCGGGACAGCGGCAGCACCGCGACCTTGACAGGAGCAAGCCGCGGATCGAGCCGCAGCACCGTGCGCTTGTCCACACCACCCTTGGCGTTGGGCGCCTCGTCCTCGGAGTAGGCGTCGACGAGGAACGCCATCAGTGAACGCGTCAGCCCCGCTGCCGGTTCGATCACATACGGCACATACCGGGTGTCGGAGGCCTGGTCGTAGTACGACAAGTCGACACCGGAATGCTTTGTGTGCTGTGACAAGTCGAAGTCCGTGCGGTTGGCCACACCCTCGAGCTCGCCCCACGGGTTTCCCGAGAAGCCGAACTTGTACTCGATGTCGACGGTGCGGGCCGAGTAGTGCGACAGCTTCTCCTTGGGATGCTCGAAGAGCCGCAGGTTGTCGGCGTCGATGCCGAGATCGACGTACCACTGCAGCCGGGTGTCGATCCAATACTGGTGCCACTCCGGTGCGGTCGACGGCTCGACGAAGAACTCCATCTCCATCTGCTCGAACTCGCGGGTGCGGAAGATGAAGTTGCCAGGGGTGATCTCGTTGCGGAAGCTCTTGCCCGTCTGGGCAATTCCGAACGGGGGCTTCTTGCGTGCGGTCGTCACCACGTTCGCGAAGTTGACGAAGATGCCCTGCGCGGTCTCGGGCCGCAGATAGTGCATGCCCTCTTCGGTCTCGATCGGGCCGAGGTAGGTCTTGAGCATCATGTTGAAGTCGCGCGGCTCGGTCCACTGCCCCTTCGTGCCGCAGTCCGGGCACGCGATTTCCGTCATCGGAACGGTGTCCGGATCGTCGAGCCCCTTCTTGGCGGCGTACGCCTCCTGCATGTGGTCCTGCCGATGGCGCTTGTGGCAGTTCAGACACTCGACCAGTGGGTCGTTGAAGGTCTTGACGTGTTCAGAGGCCACCCACACCTCACGCGGCAGGATGACCGACGAGTCGAGACCGACGACGTCGTCGCGGCCGGTGACCATCGCGCGCCACCACTGCCGCTTGATGTTTTCCTTGAGTTCCACGCCGAGCGGGCCGTAGTCCCATGCCGACTTGGTGCCGCCGTAGATTTCGCCGGCCTGAAAGACCAACCCGCGGCGCTTGGCGAGGTTCGCGACAGTGTCGATGATGGAAGCCACGGTGGAACAGCGTAGCGACCGCCTCGCCAACGTTGACATGCGCGATCGCGAATGTATTCTGGGGCATAATGAAAACCGTTTCCACTTTGGCAGAGCACGGCCACCAGCACGGCTCCGCGCCGCCGCAGGAACTGCCGCCGCGTGACGTCCTCGACACCGCCGGTGACCTCCTTCGCGCGCTGGCCGCGCCGGTGCGCATCGCGATCGTGCTGCAGCTGCGTGAGTCGGCGCGCTGTGTGCACGAACTCGTCGACGTGCTGGCGGTGCCGCAACCTCTGGTGAGCCAGCATCTGCGGATCCTCAAGTCCGCAGGAGTGGTGGCGGGTGAGCGCTCGGGGCGAGAGGTGATGTATCGCTTGGTCGATCACCATCTGGCCGACATCGTGGTCGCCGCGGTCACCCACGCGGCCGAGGGCAGCCAGTGAGCACCACCGGGGTGCGGGCCACCCGGCAGCGCGCCGCGATCTCGTCCCTGCTGGAGAATCTGGGCGAGTTCCGGTCCGCGCAGGACCTGCACGACGAGCTGCGTCGGCGCGGCGAGGGCATCGGGCTGACGACGGTGTACCGGACGCTGCAGTCGATGGCAGCCGCGGGCCTCGTCGACTCCCTGCGCACGGATACCGGCGAGTCGGTGTATCGCAGATGCTCGGAGCACCATCACCACCATCTGGTGTGCCGGATCTGCGGCTCGACCGTCGAGGTTCAGGGCCGCCAAGTCGAGGCATGGGCCACCGAAGTCGCGCGCAAGCACGGGTTCTCCGACGTCAGCCACACCATCGAGATCTTCGGCATCTGCGGTGCCTGCACGGACGGTAAATCCAGCTAGCCGGTGGAGATCTACGCGGCGTTCAACAGCGACGGCGTGAGCGTGGTTGTCAGCGACGCGGACCTGAACGACGCGGCCGCTGGCAGTGCGCCGCTATCCGCCGAACTCGCCGATGCCGCCGCGCAGGCCCGCCGCACCGACCTGATCGACAACCTACGTGCGAGCCTCGACGGGGACGACCGCGCCCGAAAGCTGGCCGCCGCCAAGGCGCTACTGGCGCTGGACGACCGCGTCGCCGGTGCTCTTCTCGAATCATTGGCCGACGCCGAGACCGACACCGTCGTCGCCAAGAGCTTCCGCGCGGTGGCGACGCGGATGCGCGGACCGCAGGCCGCCGCCGAACTGTTCGCCGATCCCGGCACCGACCCTCAGTTCGCCCGGCTCCTCGTGTCGAACTACAACAGTCATCTTCGGCCCGCGTTCGGCGACATCCGGTTCCTTGTCGACGCATTGGGCCACTACGTCGACCGCAGCCTGCCATGGCTGACGACACTGCGAGCCGACCTCTGGGACAACGGCGTCTACCTGATCCTGGCCGCGCTCTCCAACGACATCGCGGTGCGCCTGCTGCGCGAGGAGCGCTGCACGCCCGAACGGATGCGGCTGCTGCATCTGCTCGAACTGCTCGCCGACCATCCCGGTGTCGACGACATCGCCGCGGACGCGGCCAGCCTGCGGGCGGTGCTGTCAGCCGACTAACGCGCGGCGGACGTCACCACCAGTGGCCAGCACCATCAGGATCAGCGTGCGCAGCGCGTCATCGGTGAGGCCCGCGGCGGGAAAGTTGTAACGCAGCAGCACATCGGCGGTCTTCTTGGAATTGCCTTTGGCCGCTGCGCCCTTTTCCACCAGCGAGACCGTGCCCAGCAGCGTGTCATGCGCATGCTTGGCGACCTTCGCGCGAATCTTGCTGTCCAGCGGTAGATCCCACGCCAGAACCTGGGTGAGCGAGATCAAGTCGAGGTCCTCGGCGATCGTGACGACCCGCAGCGAGGCGAATGTGTCATCGTGGTGCACGGTGACCGCACCGTCGTCCTCCTCCTGGACCGGCAGAATCTCGTTGAGCACGGCGACGAGCCGCTCCGCCAGCGTCATCAGGCCCTGCCGAAGCGGCGATTGCGGTTCACATATTCCTCGCACGCTTCCCACAGGTCGCGGCGGTCATAGTCGGGCCAGAGCTTGTCCTGAAAGACGAACTCGGCGTACGCCGCCTGCCACAGCAGGAAATTGCTGGCCCGCTGTTCCCCCGAGGTGCGGATGAACAGGTCGACATCGGGAATGTCGGAGCGGTGCAGGTGCTTGGCGAACGTCGCCTCGCTGATCCGGTTCGGGTTGATCTGACCGTCCGCCGCGGCCTGGGCAAGCTCGCGCGTCGCCTCGATGATCTCCGTGCGGCCGCCGTAGTTCACGCAGTAGTTGATCGTGATGACGTCGTTGTCGACCGTCATCTGCTCGGCGATGTCGAACTCCTTGATGACGCTGCGCCACATGCGGGGCCGGGAGCCGACCCAGCGCATCCGCACGCCCATGTCGTTCAGGTTCTCCCTGCGCCTGCGGACGACCTCCCGGTTGAAGCCCATCAGGAAGCGCACCTCCTCAGTGCTGCGCTTCCAGTTCTCGGTGGAGAACGCATACACCGTCAGGTGTTTGACACCGATTTCGATGGCCCCGCAGGTGATGTCGATGAGCACCGCCTCACCCATCTTGTGTCCCTCGGTGCGGTGCAGCCCGCGCTGAGTCGCCCACCGCCCGTTGCCATCCATCACGACGGCGACGTGGTTGGGCACTTGGTCGGCCGGGATCTGGGGGGCGGCCGCCTTCGAGGTGTGCTGGGGAGGGCGGGCGAACCTGCCGTTGCTATGGGGTGTCAGGTCCGGGAAAATCACCGGCCACGTCGACTTGTCGGGAAAGGTGGGATAGTCGTCAGGCGCCGGGGGCAGCTGTGGGTACTTCTCCTTGGCCCGCTTCAATGCCATGCGCCATATCCTGCCCGACCAGCGACGCTCGCTGTTCGGCGACTGTGCGATCAACCCGGTACACGCGTTCGACCAGCGGCAATGTCCGCAATTGACGTTCCAGATGCCATTGCAGGTGCGCGGCGACCAGCCCGCTGGCCTGGCTGCGGTACGCCTGCGGCGCCTGCTGTGCGTGTTCCCAGTCGCCGTCGTTCAGCGCCGCCATCAGGTCCAGCACGCCCTGCGGTGGTGTCACCGACCCGGACGGCCTGCAGTGCACGCACACGCTGCCGCCCGCTGCGATGTGAAATGCCCGGTGCGGACCCGGTGCGGCACAGCGGGCGCATTCGATCAGCGCCGGTGCCCAGCCCGCGATTGCCATGGCGCGCAACAAGTAAGAATCCAGCACGAGTTCGCGTGGCCGGCCGCCGTCGGCCACCGCCCGCAGTGCGGCGACCGTCAGCAAGTGCAGCGCGGGCGCAGGGGCCCGCTCCTCCCCCGCCAGGCGTTCGGCGGTCTCCAGCACCGCGCATGCACAGGTGTAGCGGCCGTAGTCGTTGACGATGTCGGTGGCGAATGCGTCGATGGCCTGCACCTGGGTGACGATGTCGAGGTTTCGGCCGGGGTGCAGCTGAACATCGATGTGCGCGAACGGTTCCAGCCGCGCCCCGAACTTACTGCGGGTGCGCCGCACGCCCTTGGCCACCGCGCGCACCAACCCGTGCTCGCGGGTGAGCAGGGTCACGATCCGGTCGGCTTCGCCGAGCTTGTGCTGGCGCAGCACTACCGCTCGGTCCCGGTACAGCCGCATCGGTACAGTCTTGCACTGCAATGTGACAGCGCCTGTTAGGCAGCGCCGATACCCTCGTAAGTGATGGTCGAATCTCTCAGCTACCGCACCCGGTTTCCGACACTCACACAACAGCTTTTCCAGCTCGCCGCGGGCACCACGACCTCAGCCGAACTGGTACGGCGATCCCTTGATGCGATCACCCGCACCCAGCCCACGCTCAACTGTTTCCGGGTGGTGCTGACCGAGCAGGCACTCGCAGACGCGGCCGAAGCGGACCGTAAACGCGCAGCGGGAAAAGAACTTCCACTGCTGGGCATCCCTATCGCGGTCAAGGACGATGTCGACATCGCGGGAGTTCCGACCCGGTTCGGCGCCGACGGAAACATCCGCCCGGCATCCGCTGACTCCGAGGTGGTGCGGCGGCTGCGGGCGGCCGGTGCGGTGATCGTTGGCAAGACCAACACCTGCGAGTTGGGTCAATGGCCGTTCACCAGCGGCCCGGCGTTCGGCCACACCCGCAACCCGTGGTCGCGCGAGCACACGCCGGGCGGCTCGTCGGGGGGCAGCGCCGCCGCGGTGGCGGCCGGGCTGGTCGCCGCCGCGATCGGTTCCGACGGCGCGGGCAGCGTCCGGATCCCCGCGGCATGGACGCATCTGGTCGGCATCAAACCGCAGCGGGGCCGGATCTCCACGTGGCCGCTGCCAGAGGCGTTCAACGGGATCACCGTGAATGGAGTCCTTGCCAGGACCGTGACGGATGCCGCGCTGGTACTCGATGCGGCGTCCGGCAATGCCCCTGGGGATCTGCACAAGCCGCCGCCCGTGCGGGCGTCCGACTTCGTCGGCCAGGCGCCGGGCCCGCTGAGGATCGCCATCTCGACCAAATTCGCGTACACGGTCTTCCGGCCTAAGCTGCACCCCGAGATCCGCGCCGCGATGGAGACCGTCGCGGGCCAACTCGAGGAACTGGGCCATTCGGTCAGGCGGCACGACCCCGACTACACGCTGGGCATGTCGTGGAACTTTTTGTCGCGATCCACCTCCGGGCTCCTGGACTGGGCCGACCGGCTCGGCTACGGCGTCACGCTGGACAAGCGGACCAGGTCCAACCTCCGGATGGGCCGGGTGCTTTCGGAGAACGTGCTGCGCAAGGCCCGCGCCCGCGAGGCCGCCGCGCACCGCAGGATCGGGTGGATTTTCAACCTCGCCGATGTGGTGCTCGCCCCGACGACCGCACAGCCGCCGCCGCTCGTGCACGATTTCGACCGCCGCGGCGGGCTGTCGACCGACCGCGCGATGATCAAGGCGTGCCCGGCGACCTGGCCGTGGAATCTGCTTGGCTGGCCGTCGATCAATGTGCCAGCGGGGTTCACCTCGGACGGGCTGCCGATCGGCGTTCAGTTGATGGGCCCGGCCAACAGCGAACCACTGTTGATCTCGCTGGCCGCAGCACTGGAGGCGATCAACGGATGGGCCATGAAGCAGCCAGAGCCGTGGTGGAACGCGGCTCCGGACCCAGAGCCTGCGCCGCTCGTCGCTGACGAAGTTGCGCATGAACAGGTCGTGTCCGACGAGGTCGCGTAATGTCCTCGACCATGACAGCGTGGCGGTACGCATATGCGATCCCGGTACTGGCCATGGCGGGCGGCGCGGTCCTGGGCATGCCGACGGCTGATGCCAACAACAAGCGGCTCAACGACGGGGTGGTGGCCAATGTCTACACCATCCAGCACCAAGCCGGCTGTACCAACGATGTGACGATCAGTCCGCAGTTGCAGCTGGCCGCCGAGTGGCATGCCAACGACGTGCTGAACAACCGCGCGCTCGACGGCGATATCGGGTCGGATGGGTCAACGCCGCAGAGTCGCGCGAACGCCGCCGGCTTTGTCGGCACTGTCGCCGAGACGGTCGCGATCAACCCGGCGCTCGCGATCAACAACATCGACGTCATCAACAACTGGTACTTCCGGCCCGATTACATGGCGATCATGTCGAATTGCGCCAATTCGAAGATGGGCGTGTGGTCGGTGAACAGCCTGGACCGCAGCGTCGTCGTCGCGGTGTACGGCCAGCCTGGCTGAGGCCGCAAAGCGCGCACAGCCCTCGAAATGTAGGGAATCTCCCGATTCAACGGGATCCGACCGTCATTAGCGTCAAACCCCTGGTCGCGCCTCGTCGAGGCGCACTTCAGGGGAGGACGCATGATGGCAAACACAACAAGGTATTCGATAGTTCTGCCGCTCTTCGCGGCGGTCGCGGTCGTCGCCATCCCGGCGCCGGCGCAGGCACAACCGTACGGACCCGACACGTGCATCCAGGGTTTCGTGTGGCGCGAGGCGCGGCCCGGTGACACCGTCTGTGTCACACCGGCTATCCGGACGACGGTCGCCCAGCAGAACGGCAACGCCGGCGCGAACAAAGACCCCAACGCCGGGTCCGGACCCGAATCCTGTTCGCAGGGCTACGTCTGGCGCGAGGCCTTCAACGGCGACACCATCTGCGTGACGCCTGCCTTCCGGCAGCAGATGTTCGACGCCAACGGCGCCGCGGCATCACGCAAGCAGACGAACCA
>CAVQFK010000012.1:0-97511 GCA_963711755.1 uncultured Actinomycetota bacterium | reverse complement strand
ACCGGCAGGAGTAGCCGCCATCGATCGGCAGCGAGACCCCGGTGATCATCGAGGCGTCATCGCTGAGCAGAAAACAGATGGGCGCGGCGATCTCGTCCTCGGTGGCCCAGCGCCCAAGGGGCATCTGCTCGAGGAAGGGCGGGCCCACATCGGGGCGTCCCCAATAGAACGCGGACATCTCGGTCATCACCACGGTGGGATTGACGCTGTTGACGCGGATGTCGTACCGGCCGAGCTCCAGCGCGGACACCCTGGTGATGTTGTCGAGCGCGGCTTTGGACGACCCGTAGGAAATGTGTCCCGACAGTGCCACCAGGCTCGCCTGGCTGGATACGTTCACGATGGATCCGCCGCGTCCCCGCGAGATCATGCCCGGTGTCACGTGCTTGATGACGAGCAGGCTGCCACGCGCGTTGATGCTGATCACCTTGTCGAACACGGCGATATCGGTGTCCTGGGGCGTGGCGATCTCACCGCCGAAACCACCGCAGTTCACCACCCCCCACAGCTCGAGGCCCGAGACCGCGGCGCGAATCTCGTCCTCGGAGGTGAGATCGAAAGGGACCGGGTGAGCTCCCGTCTCGTCGGCGAGCCTGCTCAGCTCCGCGGCGTCCCGTCCGCCCGCGTAGACCTGTGCGCCCAGACCGACCAGCTTGCGCACGGTGGCCGCTCCGATGCCGCCACTTGCACCCGTCACCAACACCGCGCGTCCGGTCAGATCAGCCATGATGCCCCCATCATCACACATTCCATGTCACCGGTGTCATACTGTGCGTACTCGTGACCGGAAATGACGAAGTACGCCTGCAAGTCGACGGGCTGCTGCTCGACTGCGACGGCGTCCTCGTCGACTCTCACAACGCCGCAGCCGCCGACATGGAACCTGTGGGCGAAGCGCTGGGCTCCCGACTTCGATTTCCACCGCGATATCGAGCACGGCAGGCGGATAACCGATATCGTCACCGAATTGATAAGCACGCCAAGCGATGTCGCTGCCGCAGTCGCTGACCTGGTAGAGCGCGAGCTGGCGGACGCCACCGAAGTGCCTGCGATACCCGGCGCGCGCGAACTCCTGGACTCCAGCCCGTCGGGCAGCTGGGCGGTCGTCACGTCCGGCAGCCATGCCATCGCCACCGCCAGGATGGCCTCGGCCGGCTTACCGTCGGCCGACGTGCTGGTCACCGGCGGAGACGTGGACAACGGCAAGCCCTTCCCCGATCCCTATCTGCTGGCCGCGCAGCGCCTCCAGATACCCCCTGGACGGTGTGCGGTGTTCGAGGATGCGCCCGCGGGCATCGCCGCGGCGCGCGCCGCAGGCGTCACCACCATCATCGGCGTTGGCGCGACCGCCGCCGCCGCCCGCGTTACCCTGGCCGTTGCGGACCTGCGCGGCGTCCGCTTCGACGGACACCAGCTGCGAATCGAATCCGGCGCGATCCTGTCGACCAGCAGCAAGTAGCTGTGCCATCCGCCTGCAGGAGGTGCTCATGGGTGTACCCGAACGTATGCGCCGCGTAGTGGTGTCGCCAGGTTCGATCGATGTCGTCGAATCCGCAACCCCCGAGCCGATGCCCGGCGAAATACTCGTCCACTCCGTGGTGACCGGCGTGTGTGGGTCCGACACTCACGCCGCACACGGCAGGCACCCGTTCATCAACCTGCCGTACTACCCCGGTCACGAGGTGGTGGGCGTAATCGCGGGGCTCGGGCCCGACGTCGATACCGTCGCCGTCGGGCAGCGGGTCACCGTCGAGCCCGACCTTCCGTGCTGGGAGTGCAAGCAATGCCGCGGCGGCACGCAGAACCTGTGTGAGAATCTGCGGTTCTTCGGATGTGGTCACGACCAGGGCGGGATGGCGGATTACTTCACCATCCCTGTCAACCGGGTACACGTGCTCCCCGACGCACTGAGTTGGCGTGCGGCGGCGCTCGTGGAGCCCATGTCCACACCGGTCCACGCGGTCCGCATCGCTGGCGGCGTCCGTGACAAGGCCGTCGTGATCCTTGGCGCGGGGACCATCGGACTGCTGCTGTTGGCCGTGGTTCGCGCGCATGGGGCCAAACGCATCGTGATCACCGACCCGCTGCCCGCCAAACGGGAGCGCGCCATCGGGTTCGGTGCCGACGTCGCGCTGGACGCCACCGACGACGACATCGTGGCGCACGCTCGCACCGCGCTCGGCGAGAGCGCCGACGTCGTCTTCGACTGCGTCGCGATCACCCCCACCGTCCGCCATGCCGTGGCCATGGCCAGCAAGGGTGGCACCGTGGTCATCGTCGGCGTTCCGGTCGGCGATGTGGCCATCCCGCTGCCGGTCGTTCAGGACCACCAGATTCGCATTCAGGGCAGCGCCACCTATCTGCCGCAGGACTACGCCGAGTCGATCCGTCTGCTCACCGATGGCGCGGTAGACGTTGATGCGATCGTCACCGCCGAGGTGCCGCTGACAAGAGCCGCGGACGCGTACGCACTGTCATCCGGCGGTGAGCACGTGAAAGTCCTTGTCGCCGTGGATGATCAGCTGCTCAACGCCTGATCCACAATGGAGACCGGACGTCGCAGGTCGGGTGCGCCGAACAGCGTGCCCTGATGCTCAACCGCGGCGGCACCGAAGCGCAGCGCGCTCGCCAGGGCGTCTGCGCCCGCCGCTCCTTTGTGTGCGGCGGCCAGCCAGCCGGCGAGGAAGGCGTCCCCGGCGCCAACGGTGTTCACCACCCTGTGCACCTCTGCGGTGCCGTGCAGCGGTCGCGGAAGTTCGGCGTCGACGAGGAGCGCACCGTCACCGCCGAGGCTGACCAACACGGTGCGCACCCCGCGCTCGAGCAGTAGTTGCGCGGCACCGGCGACGTCGCCGAGCGAGTGCAGGCTGCGGCCGGTGACTTCGGCGAGTTCCTCGGCGTTGGGTTTGACCAGATGCGGCAGCCGGGCGCTGTGCTGGGCCAGCACATGCTCCAGCGGTTGCCCTGAGCAGTCCAGCGCCACCAGTCGGCCCGCCGCCCTGATGCCTGCCACCGCGTCGGCGAGCCGTTGCGGAGTGAATCCGGACGGCAGGCTGCCGGCGAACACCACCCATTCCCCGGCATCGCTGAGCGACAACGCCTTTGCGCACACCGCATCGACTTCGGCCTCCGACAGCCGCGGGCCTGGCTCGTTCACCTTGCTGGTGCGCCCGTCGTCCTCGATGAGCGAAATGTTGGACCGCAGCGCGCCTGCGATCGGCACGTCGACGTGGTCGAGCCCCAATTCGTCGAGCAGCACGGTGATCTCCTGGCCCGCGGGCCCGCCCACCGGCAGCACCGCGCGCACGGGCACCCCGACCCCGTGCAGTGCCAGTGCGACGTTCACCCCCTTGCCGCTCGGCTCGACCATGGTGGCGGTGGCCCGGTTGACGTGCCCCGGCGTGAATCGGGGCACGTGCAGTGTTCGGTCAAGGCTCGGGTTGGGCGTGACGGTGGTGATCATCGAGCGACCTCGACGGTCACGTCGGCTTCGCGAAACCGCTCGCGATCGTGTGCGCTGATGGCATCGTCGGTGACGAGGACGTCGATGTCATCAAGGGTGGCGTGCCTCGCCAGGCTTTCCCTGCCGAATTTGGTTGTGTCGACCAGGAATACCCGCTGCCGGGTGGTCGCCAGCATCTGGTGTTTGACCATGGCCTCGTCGGCGTCTGGCGTGGTGAGTCCGCGATGAAACGACAGGGCGTTGGTGCCGAGGAACGCCACGTCGACGTTGATGCCCGCGAGCGCTTCAAGGGTAAGCGGTCCGACCGCCGCCCATGTTTCTTGGCGAAGCCGGCCGCCGAGGCCGACGACGGCGATGCCGCGCTGCAGCAGTGTCGAGAGCACCGGAACGGCATTCGTGTACACGACGAGATCACGGTCGATGGGCAGCAACTCGGCCAAACGCAGTGTGGTCGTGCCGGCATCGAGAAGTAGCGTGCCACCGTCGGGGACGAAGCGCAGGGCATGCTTGGCGATGCCCAGTTTCTGCTCGGCCTGCTCGGTGCGCGTCGCAACGTTCGGTTCTTCCCGCAGGCGGCTGCCTGCGATCGCGCCGCCGTGCACCCGACGCAGCAGGCCGCGCGCCTCCAGCTGGGCAAGGTCCTTGCGGATACTCTCCGCACTGACCGCGAAATGCCTTGCCAACCATGCACTCTCGACACGGCCATCGGTTGCCAGGAGGCGCAGCACCTCGGCGTGCCGTTCGTCTGCGAACCACGTCCGCTCACCCGACGTCACCGGGTCTCCAAGTGCTCGCCGGGTCCGATCGCACCGGTGGCGCGCGCGGCGAGCGTCGCGGCGCCGAGCGCGCCCGCCTCGTCGACTGTCGAGACCTCGAGATGGTCGAAGCGGGCAGCCTTGGCGCGCAGGACTTCTGCGCTGTGCCGCCAACCACCGGTGACTACGACACGAACGGCGGGCCCGACGACGTCGTCCATCGCCCGGTGCAGCGCCAGCGCCTCGTCGGCGGCAGCGGCCACCACGGCCTTCCAGACTTCCCCTGGACCCACTCCACCCGCGATCCCGTCGAGCGTCAGCGCATCGCGGCCAAGCCCACCGACGACCACCCGGCCGACGGGGGCGTGCTCGGCGGCCTCATCCAACTGCACCAGCCCGTGGGCTCCGACACCAAGCATGTCGAGCGCACGGTTCTGCGCCAGCCCGCCCTCGGTGCCTGCGAGCAGGGTCCAGTGGTCCGGCTCGATGCTCGGGTCGGTGGTGATGCCCGCGATGGCCAGTCGCGCCGCGTCGGCGTGGCTCGGTCTGCGGGAAACGGTGCGCACCAACGCCTCTGCGGTGCCCGACGAGTCGAGCTCGTGGCCCGGCCCGACCGCGCGGGCGCCCAGGGCCGCCGCCTGGTGGTCGTGACCGGCGAGCGTCAGAAGAGCCCCGCGCACCAACGGACTCGCCTGCTCCGACGACACCACACCGACCGGCACCCCGGCCGGTACGAGCGGCGGCATCAATTCACGACGGGCACCGGACCAGGTGAGCGCGTCGTCCCACCAGTCGCGTCTGGTCACATCCAGCCAGCCGGTGCGCCCCGCCAGTGACAGCTCGATCACCACCTCGCCGCCGAGCCGCCGCACCACCCAGCCTGCCACGTCGAAGCGTCTCGTCGCAGCCCTACTGGCCGGCTCGTGGTCGAGCAGCCAACGGTGTTTGGTCAGCGAAAACTGGCCGCGCAGAGGCTTTCCCGCGATGCCGCCGAATGCGTCAGCACCGATCTGCTCGGCGAGGTCGGCGACCTCGTCGCGGTCACGGTCGTCGTGCCAGGCGATGACCGGTGCCAGCGGCCGCTCGTCGGCGTCGGTCAGGACGCCGGACTCCCCCATGCTCGTCACACCGACGGCGCGCACGGCTGTTCCCGCCGCCTCAGCCGCCGCGTTCAACGCGTCGACGGCGCTGCGCCACAGCACCTCCGCGTCGGTCTCGGTGCCGTTGGGACCGGCCGTCCATGTGGTGGCGGCGCGACCGGTGCCGAGCACCGCGCCATCGGCGGCGTAGACCACGGCCTTGCTGGACGTCGTGCCGACGTCGAGCCCGGCGAACGCGGCCATGGGTCTCCCTTGCCTGGGTTGGGTATTAGTGGATATGGTTGCGTATTGTTGGAATCCCGTCAAGGAGCGCAATGCCTCTGGTCACCACCGCCACGCTCGTCAGCGACGCCCGATCGCGCGGCGGCGGCATCGCGGCGTTCAACGTCATCACCCTCGACCACGCCGAGGGCATCGTGACCGGCGCGCAGCGCTCCGGCCGACCGGTGATCCTGCAGGTGAGCGAGAACACCGTGAAGTTCCACGCGGGCCGGTTGCGCCCGCTGGCGGCCGCACTCGCCGCCCTCGCGTCCGAGGCGACGGTCCCTGTCAGCCTGCACCTGGATCACGTCGAGACGGCCGACCTGTGGGGCGAGGCCGCAGGCGCCGGCTACTCCTCGGTGATGGTCGACGGCGGGTCGCTGCCCTACGAGCAGAACGTCGCCGTCACCGCGGGCGCCAGTTCGAGCCTGCACGCGCAGGGCCTCGCGGTGGAGGCCGAGCTCGGCTACGTCGGCGGCAAGGACAGCCAGGCGAGCAGTGCACACGCACCCGGTGTGCGCACCGACCCACAGCAGGCCGCCGAATTCGTCGGCGCGACAGGCGTTGACGCGCTTGCCGTCGCCGTCGGCAGCTCACACGCGATGACCACGCAGAGCGCCGAACTCGACCTCGATCTCATCGCAGCGCTGCGCGACGCCGTGCCGGTGCCGCTGGTGCTGCACGGCTCCTCCGGCGTCCCCGATCACACGCTGCGCGCGGCCGTCGGCGCAGGCATCGTGAAGGTCAACATCGGCACCGCGCTCAATGTCGCCTACACCGGCGCACTGCGGGAAGCGCTCGCCGCGAACGCGAAACATGACCCGCGCCAGCCGCTTATCGCCGCGCGCAGTGCCGTCGCCGACACTGTCGCGCACCTGCTCGACGTCATCGGCTGAGCGCGAGCAGACGCAAAAGTGCCCGAAAAGCCCTTAAAAAGGGCACTTTTGCGTCTGCTCGCCAAGAAAAAAGGTCAGCAGTTCGACTTGTACGCCGCCGCGCCGCCTTCACCGTCCAGGTTCTCCTGCGTGATGATCGTGAAGCCGGTCTGCACGTCCTTGGTGTTCTCGCCGCCCTCGAGCGCCGTCACCGCCTCGTCGACGCCGAACTTGCCGATCACCCCGGGATCCTGGGCGACGAGCGCCTGCACCGTGCCCTGACGCAGCGCCTGGATCTGATTGGGACCCGCGTCGAAGCCGACGACCTGCACCTGGCCGCTCTTGCCCGCCTGCCGGATACCGGTTGCCGATCCCTCCGCGGAGAACAGGTTGGTGGCGAAGACGCCGACCAGATCCGGATCCTTCTGTAGCTGGGCGCCGATGAGCTGCGCCGCGGTCGCCGGGTCGTTGTGGCTGTACTGGACGCCGACGTACTGGAACTTGCTGTCGGCCTTGACGGCTTCTTCGAAGCCCTTCGCCCGCGCGTCGGTGGTCGAGATGCCCGGGTCGACGTTCATCACCATGACCTTGCCGCCCTCGGGGCGCAGCTTCTTGATGGCCTCGAAGGCCGCCCGGCCGCCGCCCTCGTTGTCGCTGGCGATCGCCGACGCCGCATACGACGGGTCGTTGGTCGTGGTGTCGACGAGGACCACCTTGATGCCTGCGGCGGCGGCCTGCTCGAGGGGCTGCTGCATGGCCTGCACGTCCGTCGGTGCCACCATAATTGCGTCCGGCCTGCCCGCGACGATCGAGTCGAGGATCGGCTTCTGCAGCGTCGGGTCGAACTTCTGCGGGCCCTGGGTGCTGACCGTGACGCCCAGTTTGGCCGCCTCCTCCTGCGCACCGCACTGCATGGTGATGTAGAACTGGTCGCCTGTCACGCCCTGCAGGAACTGGATGTTGTAGTTCTTGCTGGCCTTGGCGGGCGCGGTAACGGTGGTCGCCGCCGCAGCAGCGGGCGTGGCCGCCCCACTCGTCGTCTCCTCGCCGCCCGAGGACTGCGGCTTGGATGACGTGCAGGCCGGCAGCGCGAGCACCACGGCCCCCACTGCCCCTGCGACCAGCATTACGCGCTTACGGTTCACTGGCTTTCCTTTCGTTTGGAACTCGTTGCGATCCTCTGCGTTTGAAGAGGCCTCGGGAGCGCGCACCGCGCAAGGCGGCGGCGCGACGGGATTGATCGACGTAGACGGCGGCGATGAGCACCGAGCCAACCGCGACGCCCTGCCAGAACGGCTGCACGCCGATGATGACGAATCCGGACTGCAGCACAGCGGGGATGAACAGGCCGACGACGGTACCGAAGATGGTGCCCTCGCCGCCGAAGATCGACGTGCCTCCGATGACGACCGCGGCGATGACGTTGAGGTTGGTCAACGACTGCCCGGCGATCGTCGTGGTACCGAACTGTGCGAGCGAGAGGATGGCCCCTACCCCGGCGAGGGTGCCTGCCAGCGCGTAGACCATCACGAGGTGTTTGGTGACCTTGATCCCGGTGCGGCGGGCGGCCTCCTCGTTGGAGCCGATCGCGAACGTGTACCGGCCGAACCTGGTCTTGTGCAGCAGGATGCCGCCGAGGATGACGATGATCAGCGCGACGAACGGCAGG
This sequence comes from uncultured Actinomycetota bacterium, assembly GCA_963711755.1. Lineage (GTDB taxonomy): Bacteria > Actinomycetota > Actinomycetes > Mycobacteriales > Mycobacteriaceae > Mycobacterium. The sequence goes on along the minus strand of CAVQFK010000012.1, from coordinate 89,388 downwards.
CCGGGTATGCCCAAAACCTTTGTGTACACACTGAAGTCGGTCAGCTCGTCGGGCACGGAGCGGATGTCGATGCCGCCGGTGAGCACCTGAGCCAGCCCGAGCGCAACCGAGAGCGTGCCGAGCGTGACGATCAGCGGTGGCACGTTGGCCTTGGCGACCAGCACACCGTTGAGGGCGCCCCATGCCATGCCGCTCACCACCGCCGCGAGCATGCCTGCAGCGGCAACCCCCGCCCCTGCGCCGCCCATCGACTCCATCAGCTTCGCCGCCACCACGGACGAGAACACCAAGACCGATCCGACCGAAAGATCGATGCCCGAGGTGATGATCACGAACGTCATGCCGACCCCGAGCACCGCCCACACCGCGACGTTCTGCGAGATCAGCGAGAAGTTTCCGGTCGAAAGGAAGCGATCGCCGGCAAGGACGGTGAAGAACACGCAGATGATGATCAGGACCCCGAGGATCCAGAACGCCTGCAGCCCGATGAACCGCCTGATGAACGACTGCGCCGGGTCCAATTCCCCTGCGCTGCCGTTGACGGCGACCGGCTGATTCGCCACGGTGCTCACGCTGCACCCTCCCTGGTCTCGAGAGCCCCTGTCATGGCGCCGATGAGGGTCTCAACGCTTGTGCTGTGTCCCGGATAGATGGCGACCCGCTTGCCGAGGCGCAGCACCTGAATGCGGTCGCATACGTCGAGCACGTGCGGCATGGAGTGGCTGATGAACACCACCGCAATACCCTTGTCGCGCACGCGCTTAACGGATTCGAGGACATTCTTGGTCTGGACGACACCGAGCGCCGCGGTTGGCTCGTCGAGGATCAGTACCTTGTTCGCCCAAGCCATCGCCCTGGCGATGGCAATGCCCTGCCGCTGTCCGCCCGACATCGCCCCGACCGGCGCCGCCAGCGATCGCACCGTCGCGCCGAGTTCGGAGAACGACTCCGACGCCTTGCGGCGCATCTCCTTCTCGTCCATGAACCCGAGATGACCGAGGATGCCCTTGCGGGCGATTTCCCTGCCGAGGAACACGTTCTGGACCGGGTTTAGGTGCGGAGCGAGCGCCAGATCCTGGTACACCACTTCGATGCCGAGGGCCTCGGCCTGACGGGGGTCGGACAGCGGCACCTGCTTGCCCTCGAAGTAGATCTCACCGTCGTCGAGTTCGAGGTTGCCCGACAGTGCCTTGATGAGTGTGGACTTGCCTGCGCCGTTGTCGCCGATCAGCCCGACAACCTCGCCGGGATTCACGTCGAAGTCGACGCCATCCAACGCGCGGACGTGGCCGAAGCTGCGTGACAGGCCCCGCGCCTCGAGCAGTGCGGTCATGAGGTGCCCTTCGTGGTCGGTGGCCAGGTGGTACCCGGCCTGCAGACGAGTAATCGGAGGTCGCCGTCGACGTGCCAGTCGCCGGCGCCGGCGGGCACGACGAGCGTCTGTCCGCCAGTGACGGCGATGGCGTCGCTGGGTTCGCCGTCGCTGGTGACGAGTTGTCCTGCCCCGGAAAGCGCGACGGCGACGGCGAAGCCGGCGGGCACCTCGGCGCCCTGCGTGAGCAACTCCATCCGGAAGAACGCTGCGGCCTGACCGGGCAACACCGCGAGCAGGCCGTCACCGTCGGCGTGCCGTGTCAGCTGTGCGACGTCGGCGAGGGCCGCGGTGTCGACGGCGGACAGCGCGACGTCGCGGTCGAGGCCGAGGTAGATCTCGTCGTCCGAAGCGGTGGTGTTGGTGCGCTCCAACAGGATCGACTGGTCGGTCGGCTCTTGGGCTTCCACCAGCAGCACCCCGGCTCCGATGGCGTGCGGGGTGCCGCCGGGCACAAGCACGCCGTCGCCGGGTCGCACCGGAATGCGGTGCATCAGTGCCAGCATCGCTTCTGCGTCTTGCGCTTCGACCAGCGCCGACAGCCGGTCGGGGCCGACGTCCTCGCGCCAGCCGACCCAGACCGCGGCGTCGTCATCGGCCGCCACGATGTACCACGCCTCGGTCTTGCCGTACCCGCATCCGAGGTGACACGAGGCGAAGTCCCGGGTCGGATGCACGTGCACCGGCAGCCGCTGTCCTGCGTCGAGCAGCTTCACCAGCACACCGGTGTCGCCTGGCTCGCCGTCGTCACGGCCCAGCCAGCCGACGGGATCCGCACGCACCGCGTCGCGCAGCAGTGTGCCGTCGGCGAGCCGGGCGGGTCCGAGGTCCGGCTCCCCGAAGCGGGCGACGGTCGCGCCCACCCATTCCTCCGGTGAGCGATCGCCGACAGGCGGCAGACCCCGCCACGCGGCCAATGCGGGCCCGCCGGCGTACCAGTGCGGCACGACATTGGGAGGCAGGAGTTGCGGCTGCACGGCGGCGGGCGCTCCTTGTGTTACGTGGGTCACGTTGGGATTGCTTGTGGCGGCGACAGTACGCCACATTCGGATCTATGTCACCGGTGTCAGAGAAACTGATCCCATCCGATCTGACATCGGTGACATACTGACCGCTGAGCGAAGCGAGAAAGGACGGGCGATGGCGACGATGCGCGACGTTGCCCACCGGGCGGGGGTAAGCGCCAAGACCGTCTCGCGCGTGGTCAACAACGACCGTTACGTCTCGGCCGACGTCCGCGAGCGCGTCGAGCGGGCGATCGTCGAACTGCAATACGTGCCCAACATGCTCGCCGTCACCTTCCGGTCCGGTCGCGACGCCGCGATCGGCGTTGCGGTGCCCGGCGTGGCAGATCCCTTCTTCGCCAGCATCATTGGCGCGGTCGAGCGTGAGGCCAGCCGACGGGGCGTCGCCGTCATCGTCACCAGTGTCGGCTGGGAGCCCTCACACGAACAACGGTCCATCGAAGCCGTGTTGAAGCGTCAGGTCGCCGGCATGATCATCTGCCCGGTGAGCAGGGACATGTCTTTTCTGCGACCGTGGCAGCAACGCACCCCGCTGGTGTTTGCGGACCGAGAACCCGGCCGGTTGACCGCAGACTCCGTGGTCCAGGACGACGTCGGCGGCGCCAAGGAGGCAGCCCGCCATCTGATCTCGCACGGGCACCGCAGCATCGCGTTCATGGGCGATAACGCGTGGACCGGCCTGCTGCGACTCAAGGGCTGCCAGGAAGCACTGGCCGAGGCGGGGCTGCCACAGCGCAGCGACCTCGTGCACGTCGGCGAGGTCGACACGGCCACGGTGACCCCCGCGCTTCGGCGGATGCTCGAGATGCCCGATCCCCCGACCGCGGTGTTCTCGTCGAACGCGCGCTGCACCGTTGCGCTGCTGCCCGCGCTACAGGCGTTGCGCCGCAGAGATATTGGGCTGGTGGGGTTTGGCGACTTCCCGACGGCGGCTGCACTCAAGCCTGCGATCACCGTGATCCATCAGGACGGTGACGCGATGGGACGCTTTGCGGCAGACCGGCTTTTCGCCCGGCTCGACGACCCAGGCCGGCGGCTGCGACGCAAGACGGTCCTGCCTGTTTCGCTGGTCACACGGACGTCGTGCGCCATTCCCGGCGAGAAGGTGCGTGCGGGGCACGGCGACATCGTGAACGACGCCGGCGCGTGAGTGTCCTTCCGGCGGTGTTGCTGTCGGGGGCCCCGGCATCGGGCAAGAGCACGCTGTCGCACCATGTCGCGCGGGCAATGCGGGCGGTGGTGATCGACCAGGATGTCGCCACCGGTCCCCTCGTCGATGTGGTCGCACAGCTGGCCGGGGTCGATGACCTCGACGATCCGCGGCTTGCCGGGCTGACGAGGGAACCGCGCTACCGCGCGGTGCTCGACCTTGCCGTCGACAACCTGACCGCAGGCATGGCCGTTGTGCTGGTCGCCCCGTTCACCGCGGAGCGCTCCGACCTCGCCGCCTGGTCGGCAACGCACGACCGGCTGGCGACCGCGGGCGGACGGCCGCTGTTGGTCTGGCTGCGCCTTTCGCCCGCCGAGGTGCTGCGCCGGTTGCGAGAGCGCGGTGCGGCGAGGGACGCGGCCAAGCTCGCCGACGAGGCGGCCTACCTTGCCGGGTTGGCCGCGACGTGTGCGCCGCCCGTCGTGCCGCATCTAGCGCTGGACGCCACCCTGCCTGCCGACGTGCTGGTGAGTGCCGTCCTCGACGCCGTTCGCTGACCTCCGATCTCGCTCTTGCCATCGATGGCAAGACTCTGACATGCTTGTGCCATCGATGGCACAACGAGGAGACGTGGTGGCCAAGACCATCCTGCGCGATGTCGCTGAGGTCGCTGGAGTGAGCCTGCGCACCGCGTCGCGCGTACTCAACGAGGACCCGCGGGTCGCGGTCGCCACCCGCGCCAGGGTGCAGCAGGCGATGCGCGACCTGAAGTTCACGCCCGATGCGATGGCGCGGTCCCTGCGTTCAGGCACCGACACCGCCGTCGGCATGGTCGTCGAGTCAGTGGCCGACCCGTTCTTCTCCGCGATGGTGGCCGCCGTCGAGCAGGCCGAATCGACAAGCGGCAAGTCGGTGCTCGTGGCCTCGACACACGGTGACCCTGCCCGCGAGCGTGACGTCGTTGCGCATATGCTGACGCGCCGGGTCTCCGGCATGCTGCTGGCACCGACTGCCGACGACCACGCCTGGCTGGACACCCGCACGCCGCTGGTGCTCGTCGACCGCGCCGCGGTAGGCCTCGATACCGACGTGGTCGGCATCGACGACGAAGCCGCCGCGGCCGATGCCGTCGACCACCTCGTAGCCCACGGCCACCGGCGGATCGCCTACATCAGCGACCAACCCCTGGTGCCGACGTCGCGCGCACGCCTCGCCGGATACCGGCGCGCCATGGTCGCGCACGGACTCGACGTCGACCCCCGCCTCGTCCGCACCGACTGCCCCGACGGCTCAGCTGCGGCGGCCGCAACCCGGGATCTCCTGGGCCGCATCGATTCCGGCGCACCGACCGCGGTGTTCAGTGCGGATACCCGTTGCTCGCTCGGCGTCGTGCCGACCCTGCACGCGATAGAAAGGACCGACGTCGCGTTCGTCAGCTTCGGCGACTTCGCGATGGCCGACTTGCTGCAGCCCGGAGTCACCGTCGTAGATCACTCGGCCGACGCGGTCGGCGCGGCCGCGGCCGCCCGGCTTGCGGAGCGGATCGCCAACCCCGGACTTGGGGCGACGACGATCCACGTCCCCGTGCGGCTGATTTCCCGCGGCTCCGGGGAGCTGCGGCCGTGATCGCCCGCGAGGCGGTGGTCGGCATCGACCTGGGCACCACCGTGTCGAAGGCGTTGGTGCGCACGGCAACCGGTGAGCAGCTGGCCCTCGTCACGGCCCGCACCCCATGGACGACCACGCCGGACGGCGGCACGGAGATCAGCGCCGAGGCTTTCGTCGACCTCACCATCGAGCTGCTCTGCAGCGGCTACGCGCGTGCCGCCGCCGATGCACCACTGCGGATCTCCGCGGTGGCGGTCGCGGGGCTGGCGGAAAGCGGTGTACTGCTCGACGGCGCCTGCGAGCCGCGCACGCCCGTCATCGCGTGGTACGACCGGCGCGGCACCCAGCAGATCGACTCGGTTTCGCTGCGCAACAACGGGTTCGGACTCGAGTTTGCCCGGCGCACCGGACTGCCGTTGGACTGCCAGGCCAGCGTCGCCAAGGTGTTGTGGTTCGTCGACGACGGCCTCGAGCTCACGCCGGCTCACCGGTGGCTCAGCGTGCCGGAGTACATCGTGTTCCGGCTGGGAGGCGAGCTGGTGCACGAGCCGTCGTTGGCGTCGCGCACCGGCCTGCTCGACCAGGCGACGGGCGCAGCGTGGGCCGACGGCGCAGTCGAACTCGGCCTGCCGCCAACACTGCTGCCCGCCCGCCAACCGTACGGCCAGAGTGCCGGAGCACTGCGGCACGCCGCGGTACCCAATGGTCTTACATGGTGCCGCGCTCCTTGTCGGCGGGCATGACCATCCGGTGGCGACCATCGGCGTCGGCGCCACTGGCGCGGACGAACTGCTCAACTCCAGCGGAACGTCCGACGTCGTGGTGCGTTCACGGCCCGGCGTGGTCACCGACGAGCAGCGCGAACGCCTTGTCGGGCGCGGTATCTCGGTCGGCATGCACGTACTGCCGGACACCAGCGCGGTCATCGGCGGCGTGCGAGGGGGCCTGTTACTGCGGCGCGTGCTGGCTCTGCTCGGCGTGACAACCGCAGAACAGCGCGACGCGCTCGACCAGGCCGCGCTCGCCGTCGGCGACCTGCCTGCCGGCCTCGACATCTCCGGCGCGGGACCGACAGGAGACGACGTCGTGCTGCGCCTGCGTGACGACGCGGATCCGGCAACCGTCTGGGCGGCCGCCACCCGATACACCGCGCGCGAGACCAGGGTCCTGCTCGATCTGATCGAGTCGATCGTCGGGCCGCATGCGCGCGCCGTCGCGAGCGGCGGCTGGACCCGGATGGCCAGCGTGCGGACGGCCAAGTCCGCCGTGATCGACCATCTGACGTTTTCCGAACTTCCCGAACCTGTCGTCGCCGGTGCCGCGCTGCTGGCCGAGCGCGTCGCCACCGTAAGCCCCGTTTAGAAAGAGGAGAGCATGTCCACACCATCCACCACCCGCTCATTGGCAGACATCGCCACGCCGGACGGCAGGTTCTCGATCATCGCGATGGACCAACGAAATACGTTGCGGCGCATGTTTGCCGCGGTCGGCATCGAGGCCAGCGACGAAGACATGGTGACGGCGAAGACCGACGTCGCACGCGCACTCACCCCGCTGGCCAGCGGCATCCTGTTCGACCCAACGTTTGGCGTGCCCGCCGTCACGGGCACCGGCGCACTCGCCGACACGTGTGGCCTTCTGGTGGCATCCGAGCCTGCCGAGCGGGGCAAGCTCGGCGTCGAGCCGATCACCCGCCGCGACCCGGATCTGGACTCCCGCTGGGTGTTATCGCAGGGCGGCGACGCGAACAAGTTCTTCGCCCAGCTGCGGGCCGACCGTCCGGCGCCTGCCGCCGGGGAGCCTGACCTTGTTGCGCAATGCCTGGCAGCGGTGCGCGACGTCGTCGCCGACTGCATGCAGGTCGGCATCCCTTCGGTGATCGAGAACCTCGTCTACCCGTTCGATGGTGAGGACCTCTCTGGGAGACGCCGTGAGGACGCCATCATCGAGGCGGCCCGCGCACTCAACGAAATCGACTGTGACCTCCTGAAATTGGAGTACCCCGGCTCGCCGGAGGGCTGTCGCCGGCTTGCCGAGGTGCTCGACCGGCCATGGGCGGTGTTGTCGGCAGGCGTCCCGTTCGACGACTTCACCGAGGTGTTGCAGGTCGCCTTCGACGAAGGCGGCGCCTCCGGTTTCATCGCGGGACGGTCGGTGTGGCGCGAATCGCTTCCGCTGCGCGGTGACGAACGTCAACGATTCCTCGCCGACGTTGCACGCCCACGCCTCGAGCGGCTGGTTGCCGTCGCGGCCGATCGCGCCCGCCCGTACACGGAGCTCTCAGGCTGAGGTCACGATCGTCGGCCGGCGCGGCGGGCCCTGCTCGAGAAGCCCGGTGATCGCGTCGAGGTCGACGTGCGCGATCAGCAGGTCGGCCATCAGGTCGAGTTGGGCGTCGCGGCGGGCGGGCACGTCGATGTCGTCGGCAACGACGAAGCCGGTCCGGCCGACGTCACTCAACCACCTTCGGCGAACGTCGTTGTTGTCCAGCAGCCCATGCCAGTGAGTGCCGTAGACGCTGCCGCGGCGAATACCGACGCCGAGCCAGTCGTCTTCGGTCGACGCCGCGAGCCGGCCGTGGTGAATTTCATAGCCGTGCAGCGGGTTCTCGTGATGCGCCAGCGTCTTGTCTTGCGCGAAGACGATGTCGGCATCGAGCAGGCCGAGGCCGTCGACGCCACCGGCCTTGGATTCCACCGGGTCATCGATGCGCCGACACAGCATCTGGAAGCCGCCGCAGATACCCAGGACCGGTTTACCGTGTCCCGCATGGGCTTTGACACCGTCGGCAAGGCCGCGCTCACGCAGCCAGTTCAGGTCGGCGATCGTCGCCTTGCTGCCGGGGATGACCACCGCGTCAGCGTCGGCCAGGTCGGCGGGGTCGCTGACCCAGCGCACCAGAACTCCGGGCTCACAGGCCAGCGCCTCGATATCGGTGGAGTTGGAGATCCTCGGCAATCGGACCGCGGCGACCCGCAGCCAGTTCACGCCGCGCGGCGGCTGGGAAACGCCTACCGCGCCGTGCACCGAAAGGGAGTCCTCGGCGTCGAGCCACAATCCGTCGTCGTACGGGATGACGCCGTAGGTGGGCCTGCCGGTCAGCGCCTCAAGCTGCGTGAGCCCGGGTGCCAGGAGTGCGGGGTCCCCGCGGAACTTGTTGACCACGAAACCGGAGATCAGTTGTTGGTCTTCGGGTTCGAGCACCGCCACGGTCCCGAACAGATGGGCCAGCAGCCCGCCGCGGTCGATGTCGCCGACGAGGATCACGGGCAGGTTCGCCGCGCGGGCGAGCCCCATGTTGGCCAGATCGGTAGCGCGCAGGTTGATCTCGGCGGGAGAGCCCGCCCCTTCACAGATGACGACGTCGAATTCGCTTCGCAACGAGGCAAGTTCGTCGGCAACGACGGTGGCCAGGCGTTCCCGATGAGTGAAGTAATCCTTAGCGCCGACGGTGTCGACGACGCGCCCCCGCACCACCAGTTGTGAGGTGCGGTCGCTTCCGGGTTTGAGCAGGATCGGGTTGAACCTGGTGTGCGGAGCCAACCCCGCGGCGCGCGCCTGCATCGCCTGCGCCCGGCCGATCTCTCCGCCGTCGACGGTGACCGCCGAATTGTTTGACATGTTCTGCGCCTTGAACGGTGCGACGCGAATACCTTTGCGGGCCAACAGCCGGCACAGCCCGGCGACGACCATCGACTTGCCGGCGTCGGAAGTGGTCCCGGCAACCAGTAGAGCGCCGCTCATTTTTCTTGCGCGAGCAGACGCAGAATCGCACTTTTCAGACTGAAATCGTGCGATTCTGCGTCTGCTCGCGGGAAAAGTCTCACGGCAGGGTCAGGATCTCGGCGCCGTCGTCGGTGACCACCAGCGTGTGCTCGAACTGCGCGGTCCACTTCTTGTCCTTGGTGGCGACGGTCCAATCGTCGTCCCAGATCTCGTAGTCCAGCGCACCGAGGTTGATCATCGGCTCGATGGTGAACGTCATGCCGGGCTCGAGCACGGTATCCACCGCGGGCTGGTCGTAGTGCAGCACCACGAGCCCGTTGTGGAAGGTGGTGCCGATGCCGTGGCCGGTGAAGTCGCGAACCACGTTGTAGCCGAACCGGTTCGCGTAGGCCTCGATAACCCGCCCGACGACCGAGAGTGCGCGCCCTGGCTTGACGGCCTTGATCGCGCGCATGGTGGCTTCGTGCGTGCGCTCGACGAGCAGCCGGTGCTCCTCGGACACGTCGCCGGCCAGGAACGTGGCGTTTGTATCGCCGTGGACACCGCCGATGTATGCGGTGACGTCGATGTTGACGATGTCGCCGTCCTCGATCACCGTCGAGTCGGGGATGCCGTGGCAGATGATCTCGTTCAGCGACGTGCAGCAGGACTTCGGGTAGCCCTTGTAGCCCAGCGTCGACGGGTAGGCGCCGTTGTCGACCATGTACTCGTGGGCGATGCGGTCCAGCTCGTCGGTGGTGACGCCGGGCGCGACGGCCTTGCCCGCCTCGGCAAGGGCCCGCGCCGCGATGCGCCCCGCCACGCGCATCTTCTCGATTACCTCGGGCGTCTGCACCCACGGCTCGGTGCCCTCCTGCGCGGTCGCCTTTCCGACGTACTCGGGGCGGGCGATCGAGCGGGGCACCGGCAGCGTCGGTGACACCACGCCGGGACGAAGGGCGGTGCGAACAGGCATGACGCCTAGGATAGCCATGAGAATGGCAATCTCCGTTGCGGAGAGCGATGCTAACTTATAGCCATGCTAAGCGAGTCGACGCCGATGGATGTGAGCCCTGGCCATCTCCTTGGCCAGATGGGGTTCCGGGATGTGCTGGAGTGCGACGAGCGGCTGATCGTGGAGATGGACAACCGCCCCGACCTGACCAACACCCGCGGTGCGATCCAGGGCGGGCTGGTCGCCACGCTGATCGACATCGCCGCAGGACGGCTGGCGGGCCGCCACGTCGGGCCCGACCAGGACGTCACCACCGCGGACATGAACGTTCACTTCCTCGCCCCTGTCGTGGTGGGGCCGGCGCGCGCCGAGGCCACGATCGTGCGCGCGGGCAGGCGAATGATCGTCGTCGCCGTCGACGTCAGCGATATCGGCCGCGACCGGCTGGCCGCGCGTTCGACGTTGAGCTTCGCCGTGCTGGACCGCCGCTGAACGCGACCCGAACTTGGGATCGGTAGCAACGCGGACAGGGTGAACTCGTGGCTGCACCGCAGCAACCCTCAAGCAGCAGTAATGTCCACCGAAATCGTGATTCTGGGTGCTACGTTGTCGTCGCCGATTCCGGGTCGGCACCGAAATTGGGGTAGCCCACTACTCCACACCGGCCTGCCCGCAGGCCCCGAAGATCTTCGTACGAGCAATTTGATTTGGCAAACAGCGGTGCGGCAGTCGCGGAAGGATGGCAACCGTTCGCGCTGTCCCGAGGCCCGTTCGGCAGGCGGTTAGGAGAACGTATGAGCATCAACCCGTTCGACGACGACAACGGCAGCTTCTTCGTCTTGGTCAACGACGAAGAGCAACACAGCCTGTGGCCGTCGTTCGTTGATGTTCCCGCTGGCTGGCGGGTCGTCTACGGTGACGCCGCCCGACAGGATTGTCTGGAGTACATCGACAAGAGCTGGACCGACATCCGGCCCAAGACTCTGCGCGTGAAGTTGGCCCAAGATGCGGGTTCTGGCTCGTAGACCGTCAGGGTTGGCGGTGATATGAAGCGCGATCCCATCGACCTCGGCGTTGTCCGGGCCGCACTAGTCGCGCTTGACGGGGTGGACCAGGCGGTGGTGATCGCCCGCGAGGACCGTCCCGGCGACAAGCGTCTGGTTGGCTATGTCACCGAGTCGGCCAGCGGGGTGGACGCGGCAGGAGTGCGCGCCGCATTGGCCGAGCTGCTGCCGCCCTACATGGTGCCGTCGGCGGTCATGGTGGTCGACGCGTTCCCATTGACAGTCGACGGTGAAATAGATACCAGCGCAATGCCTGCACCGCATTACCCGGACGACGATCGTTACCACGCGATCGAGGCGGTCCTAACGGACATCTTCGCGGGGGTGCTCGGCGTGCCGCACGTCGGGCTCGATGACTCGTTCTTCGACCTTGGCGGGGATTCGCTGTCGGCGATGCGGGTGACCGCCGCGATCAACGCAGCACTGGACGCCCATCTCCCTTTGGGCGCGTTGTTCAATGCGCCAACGGTTGCGCAGTTGGCATCTCGCGTCGACGGGGGCTCGGGTGGGTTCAAGCCGTTGGCGCCCCGCGAGCGTCCTGCGGTGGTTCCGTTGTCGTTCACTCAAACACGGTTGTGGTTCATCGGCCAGTTGCAGGGTCCCTCACCGGTTTACAACCGGGCGGTGGCTTTGCGATTGCGCGGCAAGTTCGATGCCCCGGCGTTGGGTACCGCCCTGGTCGATGTGGTGGGCCGCCACGAGATCCTCCGCACAGTGTTCTCGGCTGTCGAGGGCATACCCCAACAGCTGGTACTGCCGCCCGAGCGGGCCGACTTTGGTTGGGAGGTCGTCGATGCCACCGGTTGGCCAGCCGACCGGCTGAACCGCGCCATCGAAGAGGTGGCCCACTACAGTTTCCACCTTGCGAACGAAACCCCCTTGCGAGCACAGGTTTTCAAACTCAGCGAGGACGACCACGTGCTGGTGGTCGTGGTGCAACACATCGCAGGAGACGGCTGGTCCATCGGTGTGCTGGCCACCGACATCAGCGTGGCCTACGCCAGCCGGTGTGAAGGTCGCGCCCCTGGTTGGGCCGACTTGCCGGTGCAGTATGCCGATTACACGCTGTGGCAGCGGGAGAAACTCGGCGATCCCGCCGACCCCGGCAGCCTGCTCGCTGGTCAGGTGAGTTTCTGGGAAGACGAGCTGGCCGGATTACCCCAGCTTCTGGAGCTGCCCACCGACCGGCCCTATCCCCCGGTCGCCGATCACCGCGGCGCCAGTGTGACGGTGAACTGGCCCGCCGACCTGCAACAGCGGGTGCGCGATGTGGCCCGCGAACACAACGCGACCAGCTTCATGGTGGTCCAGGCCGGCCTCGCGGTACTGCTGTCCGAGCTGAGCTCGAGTTCCGATGTGGCGGTGGGATTTCCGATTGCCGGCCGCAGTGATCCCGCGCTCGACACCCTGGTGGGCTTCTTCGTCAACACCTTGATCCTGCGGGTCAACACGACCGGCGATCCCACCTTCATCGAATTGCTCGCCCAGGTGCGCGAGCGGAGCCTGGCTGCTTACGAACACCAGGACGTGCCCTTCGAAGTGCTCGTCGAGCGCCTCAACCCAACTCGATCGCAGACCCATCACCCCCTGATCCAGGTGATGCTGGCCTGGCAGAACAACGCTTCTCTCAAGTTCGCCGTTGGCGATCTCCAGGTCGCCTCCATGCCCGTCGACACCCACACCGCCCGCATGGACCTGGCCTTCTTCCTTGGCGAGCGCTTCACCGAATCCGGGGAGCCCGCCGGAATCGGTGGGACAGTGGAGTTTCGGACCGACGTGTACGACGCCGCCAGCATCGAATTACTGCTGGAGCGGTTACTGCGAGTCTTGGAGGCGGTGACGGACAGTCCGGGACGGACGCTGTCATCGATTGATCTGCTCAACGCCGGGGAGCGCGCTCAGCTGGATGATTGGTCCAATCTCAAAGTGCTGACCCAGCAGGCACCTCCTACGGCGTCGATCCCTGCGGTAATGGCCGCCCAGGTCGCACAGGCCCCGGAGGCGGTGGCGCTGACTTACGGCGACCGGTCGTGGACGTACCGCGAGCTCGAAGAATCTGCAAACCGGTTGGCGCACTTGCTCTCTAGCCACGGTGTGGGCCAGGGCGACTGCGTGGCGGTGATGTCGGAACGTTCGGCACAAGCCGTCATCGCGATATTGGCGGTGCTCAAGACCGGGGCGGCCTATCTGCCTCTTGACCCGGGGCTGCCCGCGCAGCGGATCGAGTTCATGATTGGCGATGCCGCGCCTAAGGCGGCGATCACCACTGCAGATCTGACCTGCCGACTGCGCGAGCATGACCTCCCGGTGATCGCTGTCGACGACCCCCGAATCGACGACCAGCCCTGCACCGCGTTGCCAACGCCCGTCGCCGACACCGTCGGCTACATCATCTACACCTCGGGCACCACCGGTGTGCCCAAAGGTGTGGCGATCACCCACGACAACCTGACCCAGCTGATCATGTCACTGGACGCAGGGCTGCCACCGCCCTCGAAACAGGTGTGGTCGCAGTGTCATTCGTATGCCTTTGACTTCTCGATCTGGGAGATCTGGGGTGCGCTGTTGCGGGGTGGGCGGCTGGTGGTCGTACCCGAATCGGTGACGGCCTCGCCGAGCGATTTTTACGAACTGCTGATCTCCCAGCAAGTCAACGTGCTCACCCAAACCCCTTCTGCGGTAGGGATGTTGTCACCGCAGGGGTTGGACTCCGCAGCGCTGTTGATCGGCGGTGAGCCATGTCCGGCGGCGGTGGTCGATCAATGGGCACCCGGACGGGTGATGATCAATGCCTACGGCCCGACTGAGACGACGATCTATGTCGCGTTGAGTGCACCTTTGAGTGCGGGGTCGGGGGCGCCGCCAATCGGCTCACCAGTACCTGGCGCGGCGTTGTTCGTGCTCGACAAGTGGTTGCGGCCGGTGCCTCCCGGCATCGTCGGCGAGCTCTACGTCGCCGGGAGCGGCGTAGGACCCGGGTATTGGCGGCGGGCCGGGTTGACGGCGTCGCGGTTCGTAGCGTGCCCGTTCGGTCGGCCGGGATCGCGCATGTACCGCACCGGCGACCTGGCGCACTGGGGCCCGGACGGGCAGTTGCGATACGCGGGAAGAGCTGACGAACAAGTCAAGATCCGCGGCTACCGCATCGAACTCGGCGAAGTCCAGGCCGCGCTCGCCGCGCTGGACGACGTCGATCAAGCGGTCGTGATCGCGCGCGAACACCACCCGGGAGACACACGCCTGGTGGGCTATGTCACCGCGGTCACCGGGTCGGTCGACCCTGCCGCATCGCGCGCGGCGCTGGCCAAGCGGCTACCCCCCTACATGGTGCCCGCCGCGGTTGTCGTCGTGGAACAGCTGCCACTGACACCCAACGGCAAGCTCGACGTCCACGCACTCCCGGCACCCGAATTTCACGACATCGATCACTACCGCGCGCCTGCCACGGTGATCGAGGAAATGCTGGCCGGTATCTACGCCCAGGTGCTGGGGATCGACCGCATCGGCGTCGGGAGCTCATTCTTTGACCTGGGTGGGGATTCGCTGTCGGCGATGCGTGTGATCGCCGCAATCAACAGGTCGTTTGATGCCCACCTACCGGTGCGTGCCCTGTTCGATGCGCCGAGCATTGCCCAATTGGCGGCACGCGTCGAAGCGGGTGGGGGTGGGCGTGACCCTTTGGTCGCTGTCGAACGGCCCCCTGTGGTGCCGTTGTCTTTTGCCCAGCGCCGGTTGTGGTTCCTCGACCAGTTACACGGCCCTTCACCGGTTTACAACATGGCGACGGCGTTGCGGCTGAACGGACGCATCGATGCCGACGCGTTGGCTGCGGCGCTGGCCGATGTGGTGGCCCGCCACGAAAGTCTTCGCACGGTGATCTCGGCGGTCGACGGCATACCCCAGCAGATTGTCCTTCCCCCTGAGCGGGCGGACTTCGGCTGGCACGTCGTTGATTCCACTGATTGGCCCGAGGCCCGGCTGGACGAAGCCATCGACGAAACGGCGCGGCACAGTTTCGACTTGGCACGCGAGATGCCGTTGCGGGCAAGACTTTTCCGTGTCACCGAGGACGAGCATGTGCTGGTGGTCGTGGTGCACCATATCGCAGGGGATGGCTGGTCTGTCGGTGTGCTGGCCACCGATCTCGGTAGGGCCTATGGCAGCCGATGCGCCGGACAGGCACCCGGCTGGCTTGAATTACCGGTGCAGTACATCGATTACACGTTGTGGCAGCGCACGCAGCTCGGCGAGCTCGATGACAGCAATAGCGCCATCGCCGCACAGCTCGGCTTCTGGGAAGATGCCCTCTCCGGGATGCCTCCACGCCTGGAGCTACCTACCGATCGGCCATATCCGCCGGTTGCCGATCACCGCGGCGCCAGTGTCGCGGTGAACTGGCCTGCCGACCTGCAGCAGCGGGTGCGGGCGGTGGCCCGCGAGCACAACGCCACCAGTTTCATGGTGATTCAAGCGGCCCTGTCGGTTCTGCTGTCCAAGCTCAGCACCAGTTCCGATGTGGCGGTAGGGTTTCCGATCGCCGGCCGTACAGATCCTGCGCTCGATGAGTTGGTGGGTTTCTTCGTCAACACTCTGGTCCTGCGGGTGGACTTGACCGGGGACCCGACCGTCGCCGAGCTGCTGACGCAGGTGCGCCAACGCAGTTTGGCCGCCTACGAGCACCAAGACGTACCATTCGAGGTGCTGGTCGAGCGGCTCAACCCCACCCGGTCGCTGACCCACCACCCCCTGATCCAGGTCATGCTTGCCTGGCAGAACAACGCCCCGCTTGATCTGACCGCGGGTGATCTCGAGGTCACCCCCATACCGCTCGATACCCACACCGCCCGGATGGATTTGGCGTTTTCCCTTGCCGAGCACTGGTCCGAGGCCGGTGAGCCGGACGGGATCCGTGGTGCGGTGCAGTTCCGCTGCGACGTATTCGATGCCGCCACCATCGAGACGCTGATCGGGCGGTTGGAGAAGGTGTTGGTGGCGATGACCACCGACACCGCCCAACGCCTGTCGTCGATGGACCTGCTTGACACCGCCGAGCTCGACCGGCTCGACCGGTGGGGCAACCACGCGGTGTTGACCCAACCCTCACCCGCCGCGGTGTCCATTCCGATGGCGTTCGCCGCCGCGGTGGCACGCACGCCAGAGGCGGTGGCGCTGAGTTTCGCGGGCCTGTCGATGACCTATCGCGAGCTTGACGAGGCGTCAAACCGGTTGGCACATATGCTGTCTGGCTATCGTGTCGGCCCCGGCTCCCGTGTGGCACTGCTGCTCCCCCGGTCCGCGGAAGCAATCGTGGCGATGACGGCGGTACTCAAGACCGGCGCGGCCTATCTTCCGATCGACCCTGCGCTGCCGGCGACACGCATCAGGTTCATGGTCGACGACGCAACGCCGATCGCCGCAATCACCACAGCCGGGCTTGCCGACCGGTTGAACGGCCACGACCTCGTGGTGATCGATGTCGACGATCCCGACATTGCGGCTTGTCCGTCCACGGGATTGCCGGCGCCGGCTGCCGACGACGTCGCGTACATCATCTACACGTCGGGCACCACGGGCGTGCCAAAGGGCGTGGCCATCACCCACCACAACGTCACCCAACTCTTCCGGATTGCGAACTTCTTCGGCCCCCGCGCCCGCACTAACCCTGCGCAATTCGCGGCCACACAATGGCATTCGCACGCTTTCGACGTGTCGGTGTGGGAGATCTGGGGCACGTTGCTGTTCGGCGGACGCCTGGTGGTCGTGCCCGAGACGGTGGCGGGGTCACCGAGCGACCTTCATGAACTGCTCGTCTCCGAACAAGTCGACGTGCTCACGCAAACCCCTTCTGCGGTGGGGATGTTGTCACCGCACGGCTTGGACTCGGCGGCGTTGGTGGTGGCCGGTGAAGCCTGCCAGCAGACCGTCGTGGACCAGTGGGCGCCGGGGCGAGTGATGATCAACGCCTACGGGCCTACCGAGACAACGATTTACGCGTCGATGAGCACGCGGTTGACGCCCGGTTCCGGGGTGCCGCCGATCGGGTCGCCGGTCTCTGGCGCGGCGTTGATCGTCCTTGACAAGTGGCTGCGCAGGGTGCCGCCCGGCGTGGTTGGCGAGCTGTACGTCGCGGGACGGGGAGTCGGGATTGGCTATTGGCGCAGGCCGGAGCTAACCGCGTCGCGGTTCGTCGCATGCCCGTTCGGCAGTGCAGGGGCGCGGATGTATCGCACAGGGGACCTGGTCTATTGGGGACCCGACGGCCAGCTGCGGTACGTGGGCCGCGCCGACAACCAGGTAAAGATCCGCGGGTACCGCATCGAGCTCGGTGAGATTGCCGCCGCGCTGACCGCGGTGGCCGGGGTGGACCAAGCCGTGGTGATCGCCCGCGAAGACCGCCCCGGCGACAAACGTCTGGTGGGCTATGTCACCGGCACAGCCGAACCCGGCGACATGCGCGCCGCGCTGGCCGACGAGCTGCCGCCATACATGGTGCCCGCCGCGGTGGTCGTGCTGGCGGCGATGCCGCTGACCGTCAACGGCAAGCTCGACATTGGCGCCCTGCCGGCACCCGAATACCAGGACACTGATCGGTACCGCGCCCCGACCAACATCGTCGAAGAGATCCTCGCCGAGATCTACGCCCACGTGCTCGGCCTCGCGCGCGTCGGAGTCGAGGAACCGTTCTTCGAAGTCGGCGGGGACAGCATCATGGCGATGCAGGTGGTGGCTCGCGCCCGGTCGGCGGGTATCACGTGCAGGCCCCGCGACATCTTCACCGAGCAGACCGTCGCCGGGCTGGCCCGAGTGGCCGGCTTCTCCGACGGTCACGCCGTCGTGACCGATGAAGGAGTCGGCGAGGTGTCGACCACACCGGTCATGCGCTGGCTGCAAGGGGTCGCCGGTCCGGTTGAGCATTTCAACCAGACGGTGATGTTGGCGGCCCCTGCTGGCGTCGTCGAGACCGATGTGGTTGCGGTCCTTCAAGCCTTGCTGGATCGACACGCCATGCTGCGCTTACGCGTCGACGACGGCGCAGGCGATTGGTTGTTGTGCGTCCCCGAGCCGGGATCGGTCGACGCGAACCGATGCGTGCAATCGGTGGACGCGTTGTCCGATGCGGCGCTGGCGCAAGCCCGTTCCCGGCTCAACCCGGCCAGCGGGCTGATGGTCAGCGCGCTGTGGGTAGCCTCCGCCGGCCAGCTGGCGGTCATCATTCACCACCTCGCCATCGACGGGGTGTCCTGGCGGATTCTGTTGGAGGACTTGAACATCGCATGGGCCCAGCGGTGCGGCGGGCAGCAGGTGGCATTGCCGCCGGCTGGGACGTCGTTTCAACGCTGGGCGGCGGTACTTGGCGAGTATGCGCGCCACCCGGCCGTGGTCGATCACGCGGCGGCGTGGCAGCAGGTGTCGGCGGTTCCTGCCGCGCTGCCCGCGGTGCGCCCCGCGCTGGACACGTTCGCCACCGCCGAACAGTTGTCGGTCTCGATCGATGCCGAGACCACCAGTCGGCTGCTCGGCGAGGTACCTGCGGCGTTCCATGCCGGGGTGCAAGACATCCTTCTCATCGCATACGCGTTGGCGTGGACGGAGTTCCTGGGTACCGGCGGCGCGCCGATCGGCATCGACGTCGAGGGTCATGGCCGAGACGAGGACCTGGCCCATGGCCTCGACTTGTCGCGCACCGTGGGCTGGTTCACCGCGAAGTATCCGGTGTCGCTGGCCGTGGGTCCGCTGAGCTGGGCCAAGGTGGTGGCCGGCGACGCTGCGCTAGGGACGGTGATCAAGGACGCCAAGGAGCAGCTTCGAGCCCTACCGGACGGCTTGACCTACGGGCTGCTGCGGTTCCTGAACACCGATGTCGCCCTGCCGGACTCCGACCCGCCAATCGGATTCAACTACCTCGGACGCGTCGGCGCCTCCGCACACGCCGCCGACGACACGTGGCGCATCAGCTCGTCGGCCACCAACGGCGCCAACGCTGGTTTGGCCATGCCGCTGATGCACACCGTCGCGCTCAACGCCGTCACCGTCGACACAGACGCCGGTCCCCAGATGCACGCAACCTGGCTGTGGGCCGCGTCGGCTGTCGATCACGGCCAGATCACCCGACTGAACCGGCTGTGGTTGGACGCCCTCGCCGGCATCTGCGCACATGTTCGAGCCGGCGGAGGTGGGCTGACGCCATCCGACATCGCGCCAGCACGTCTGCGCCAACACCAGATCGACGAGCTGGCGCACCAGTATCAGATCGCCGATATCTTGCCGTTGACCCCGTTGCAACAGGGGCTGCTTTTCCACGCGGGCACCGCAGAAGATTCCGGGGATCTGTATGCGGTGCAACTGGATATCACCGTGACCGGCCCGCTCGACACCGAGCGCCTGCGCGACGCGGTGCAGACGGTCCTGACCCGCCACCCGAACCTGGTGGCGCGGTTCTGCGGTCAGTTCGACCAACCCGTTCAGATCATCCCTGCCGATCCTGTAGCGCCGTGGCGCTATGTCGAACCCGATGCCGGCGACGTCGAGGAGCAGATCCAGCGGATATGCGCCGACGAACGCGCTGCCGTCTGCGATCTCGCTCACCAGTCGGCCTTCCGAATCGCCGTCATCCGAACCGCAAACGACCGGCACCGGCTGGTGCTGACCAATCACCACATCGTGGTCGACGGCTGGTCGATGCCGATCCTGCTGCGCGAAATATTCGTCAGTTATCACGGACAACGGCTTGCGGCCGCCGGTTCGTATCGCAGATATCTCACCTGGCTTGCGGCGCGGGACCGCGAAGCCGCCCACGCCGCCTGGCGTGAAGTGTTCGCCGACTTCGCCGCGCCGACACTGGTCGCTCCGCCGGATCGGCTCGGAATTGGACCTCGAGGATCGACCTCATTCAACGTGCCGGCAGCCACCACGCGCGCCCTCGGCGAACTGGCACGCAGGTGCCACACGACCGTCAACGTCGTGCTGCAGGGCGCCTGGGCGCAGGTGCTGACGGGGCTGACCGGCCACCACGATGTCGCGTTCGGCACCACCGTGTCAGGAAGGCCTGCCGAGATCGCCGGGGCCGAATCGATGGTCGGCCTTTTCATCAACACGGTGCCGGTACGGGCGAGCATCACACCGGCTACCACCACCGCAGACCTGTTGCGCCAGCTGCAAGATTCGCACACCCATACGCTCGAACATCAGCATGTGACTCTTGGCGATATCCACCGCATCGTCGGTCACGAGCAGCTGTTCGACACCCTCTTCGTCTACGAGAACTACCCCATCGACGCCAGCATCGTCATGGACGATGACCTGGTCATCAGCGGGATCACCACCCGCGAGTGCACCCACTACCCGCTCGTGTTGCAGGCTTCGCCCGGCGACGAACTCCGTATTTCCGTCAACTACCGCAGCGACCTCTTCGACGCGGAATCCGTTGCGTCGCTCGCGAAACGGTTGGAGAGGGTGATGGTGGCGATGGCGGCCGATCCGGCGGCGTCGCTGTCATCGGTGGATCTGCTGGACGCGACGTTACGTCGCCGGCTGGATGAGTGGGGTAACCGGGCGGTACTGACCGTGCCTGCGTCTGCTGCGGAGTCGATTCCGATGCTGCTGGCCGCCCAGGTAGCGCGTACGCCGGATTCGGTTGCGGTGAGTTTCGGCGACTTGTCGATGTCGTATCGCGATTTCGATGAGGCTTCGAATCGGTTGGCGCACTTGCTGGTTGAGCGCGGGGTTGGGCCGGGCTCGTGTGTGGCGCTGCTGTTCTCGCGGTGCGTTGAGGCGATCGTCGCGATGGCTGCGGTGTCAAAGACAGGGGCGGCGTATCTGCCGATCGACCCGGCATTGCCCGCGGCTCGGGTGGAGTTCATGCTGGCCGATGCCGCGCCGGTGGCTGCGATCACCACGGCTGAATTGCGTCCGCGGCTGGACGGGTACGCCCTGTCCGTGGTCGACGTCGATGACCGATGCGCCGCCACCTACCCACACACGAACTTGCCGACACCGACAGCCGCCGACATCGCCTACATCATCTACACGTCGGGCACCACCGGAGTGCCCAAAGGCGTAGCCATCACACACGGAAACCTCACCCAGATGGTGACGTCGATAAAACCAGCCCTGCCTGACTCGCTGGTGTGGGCGCAGTGTCATTCGTACGGCTTCGACGTGTCGGTGTGGGAGATCTGGGGCACGTTGCTGTTCGGCGGGCACCTGGTGATCGTGCCCGAGTCGGTCGTGGCGTCGCCAAGTGAATTCCGCGACGTCCTGGTCGCCGAAGGGGTCACGGTGCTGGAGCAGAACCCTTCTGCAGCGGGTGTTTTGGCGACTGCTGGTTTGGATTCGGTGGCCATGGTGGTCGGCGGTGAGGCCTGTCCGGCCGCAGTGGTCGATCGATGGGCACCGGGACGGGTGATGATCAACGCCTACGGTCCGACCGAGACCACGGTGAATGCTGCGCGCAGTTGGCCGTTGAGAGCGGGCTCGGGTGTGCCACCGATCGGCTCACCGTTATCGGGCGCGGCCTTGTTCGTGCTCGACGGATGGATGCGGCCGGTAGCCCCAGGTGTCGTCGGCGAGCTGTACATAGCGGGTGATGGCGTCGGTGTCGGGTACTGGCGTCGCGCAGGGTTGACGGCATCGCGTTTTGTGGCTTGCCCGTTCGGCGGCCCAGGGGCGCGGATGTATCGCACCGGAGACCTGGTCTCCTGGGGCGTCGATGGGCAGCTGCGCTATGCGGGGCGCGCCGATGATCAGGTCAAGATCCGGGGCTACCGCATCGAACTCGGTGATGTCCAGGCCGCGCTCGGCGGGCTCGACGGCGTGGATCAGGCGGTGGTGATCGCGCGCGAGGACCGCCCCGGTGACAGGCGTCTGGTGGGCTACGTCACCGGAACAGCAGATCCGAGCGCGATACGTGCCGCGCTTGCCGAGGTGCTGCCGAACTACATGGTGCCCGCCGCGGTGGTGGTCATGGACGCGCTGCCGTTGACGGTCAACAGCAAGCTCGACATCCGCGCCCTGCCGGCACCGACTTATCAGAAGACGAATCGTTACCTGGCGCCCGAAACCCCGGTCGAGGAGATCCTGGCCGGCATCTACGCCCGAGTGCTCGGGCTCGACCGCGTCGGGCCCGACGACTCGTTCTTCGAGTTGGGTGGGGACAGCATTTTGGCGATGCGGGTCATCGCCGAAATCAACACGGCCCTGGACGCGCATTTGACGGTGCGCACCATATTGCAGGCACCGTCGGTGAGAAGTCTGAGTCACCAAGTCGTCTCGCCCGATGCGCGGCCCGCCGCCGTGGTGCACGCCAGCGACCTGACGCTCGACAAATTCATCGATGCGACGACGCTGGCCAACGCCCCCGCGCTGCCTGGCCCGAGCGGCGAGGTGAGGACGGTGCTGCTGACCGGGGCGACCGGTTTCGTCGGGCGATACCTCGCGCTGGAATTGCTGCAGCAGATGGAGCAGGTCGACGGGAAGCTGATCTGTTTGGTGCGGGCCAGATCCGACGGCGAGGCACGTCGCCGGCTCGAGGCGATCTTCGACAGCGGCGACGTGCAATTGCTCCGGCACTTCCAGGAACTGGCCGCCGACCATCGTCTTGAGGTCATCGCCGGCGACAAGGGCGAAGCCAACCTCGGCCTAGACCACCACGCCTGGCAGCGGCTGGCCGACACCGTGGATCTGATCGTCGACTCCGCGGCCGTGGTCAACGCCGTCTTGCCCTACAGCGACCTGTTCGGACCGAACGTCGTTGGCACCGCCGAGCTGATCCGGATAGCGCTGACCACCAAGCTCAAATCGTATGCCTTCGTGTCGACCGCTTCGGTCGGCGCACAGATCGAGCCGTCGTCGTTCACCGAGGATGCTGATGTGCGGGTGATCAGCCCCACCCGCACGATCGACGACGGCTTAGCCGTCGGCTACGGCAACAGCAAGTGGGCAGGCGAGGTGCTGCTGCGCGAGGCCAACGACCTGTGCGCGCTGCCCATCACGGTATTTCGCTGCGACATGGTCATGGCCGATACCACGTACCAGGGTCAGCTCAACCTGTCGGATACCGTCACCCGGATGGCGCTGAGCCTTGTCGCCACCGGCATCGCGCCCGGCTCGTTCTATGAGCTCGACTCCGAAGGAAACCGGCAGCGCGCCCATTTCGATGGGTTGCCAGTCGAATTCGTCGCAGAGGCGATCGCTACGTTGGGCGCCCGGCATGTCGACGGGTTCCAGACCTACCATGTCATGAACCCACACGACGACGGCCACGGTCTCGACGAGTTCGTCGACTGGCTGATCGACGCCGGTTGCGCGATCGAGCGAGTTGACGACTTCGATGAGTGGTTGCGGCGCTTGGGGGCCGGCCTGCGCGACCTGCCGGATCGACAGCGCCAGCACTCGGTACTGCCCTTGCTGTTGTTGTTGCGCAACTCCGATTATTTGCGCCCCCGGAAGCCGAAATGTGGGTCGTACGCGCCGGCCGACCGGTTCCGCGCTGCGGTGCAGGAAGCGAAGATTGGCTCCGACAAAATCAATCCGGACATCCCACACGTCTGGGCGCCGACCATCCTCAAATACGTCACCGACTTGCAACTACTCGGACTGCTGTAGGCCACCTGTGCTCACTCTGCTTCGGGCTCACTGGGTTTCGATGGCGGTCAGTCTGCTTCTGCTCGGCGGCGCCACAGTACTGATCTTGTCGCAGCCGCTGCTTGCGGGCCGGCTCGTCGACCGGGCAGCGACCGGATCGCCGAATGCCGCGTTGGCCGTGGCCCTGGTGAGCATGCTGGTCGGGCAGTTACTTCTCGAGGCGTTGGGGCATTTTCAGCTGGACAAGACCGGCGAAAAGGTCGTCTTGCGGTTACGAGCCGACTTCACCAATCACGTTGTGCGCCTGCCTATCGGACTGTTGGACCGAAGCCGCACCGGAGACCTTCTGACCCGCGGCACAAGCGACGCGGGCCTGCTGCGAGACATGCCACGTGCCGTCGGTGACATCGTGTTCGCGGTGCTGACTTTGCTCGGCGCCGGCATCTTCATGCTTTCCATCGATGCGGTCACCGTGGGTGTCGTGATCGCGCTCATGGTGGTCGCATTCGCGGCAGGCAACCCGTTCCTCTCACGCATCCAGCAGGCCTCGTTGAATCGTCAAGTGGCGCTGGGCGATTACACCGCAGGATTGGACCGAACCCTCGGCGCTGCGCGCACCGTCAAGCTGTTCGGCGCCGAGGACCGCGAAGCGAAGTCGGTCAACGCCAGCGCGAGCCATGCGTATACGGCCGGCGTCCGCGTCGCGTCGTCCACCGCGATCAATACGCTCCTCATACGTCTCGGCGTCACAGGCGCCTTTGTGGCCATCATGATCATCGACGGACGCCGGGTCGCCGACGGTGGTTTATCCGTCGGCCAGTTCGTGAGCTTGCTCGCGTTCGCCGTGTACGCGATATTTCCCATCACCGCCGGATTCTCAGCATTGGCCATAATGCGCACCGCTGCAGGCGCTTACCAACATCTCACCGCCACGCTTGCCGAGCTGCCGGAAGGGGATCCGCCCCCTGCCGCTGCCGTCGGCGTGGACGTGCCGCGTGATCCGCGAGCCGAAGAGGGCACCGCGCCGCTGGTCGAGTTTGTCCACGTTTCGTTTTCCTACGGTTCCAATCCCGTCCTCGACGACGTTTCCTTCACGCTCGGCCGAGATGAGGTCACCGCGCTGATCGGGCCGTCCGGGGCGGGAAAGTCGACCATTCTGGGGCTGCTGTGCCGATTCGGTGACCCAAGCGCCGGCTCGGTGCGTTGGGAAGGTCTCGACTACCGGAACATCGGACTGCGAGAACTCCGCGGCCGACTCGGCCTGCTGGAACAGGACGCACCTGTGCTGCACGGCACCGTCCGTGACAACTTGCTCATCGCCGATCCGGACGCCAACGACGACGAGCTGTGGGGCGTGCTGGAACACGCGAACATTGCCGACGAAATTGCCTGTCTGCCAGAAGGGCTCGACACCCCCGTGCTTGAACGCGGCCGCGGCCTCTCCGGTGGGCAGCGTCAACGACTGGCGCTGGCTCGCGCATTTCTGTCGCGTTCGCAACTCATCCTGATGGACGAACCAACGGCCCACCTTGACCGCGCCAACGAGTACGACGTCATGGCCAATCTGCGGCAGGCGCGGGGCACACGCAGTCTGCTCGTGGTTGCCCACCGGCTTTCCACCGTCACCAACGCTGACCAGATCCTGGTCCTTGCGCAGGGCCGGATATGCGCAAGCGGCACCCACGCAGAGCTACTTCAATTTCCCGTCTACCGCGAACTCATCGAACACGAACTCGCCGACGACTAGCGGCTTGCTGGTTTATCGTGGGCCGGTGGAGGGCACCGCTTTTGGCCGCTACCAGCTGATCGAAGTGCTGGGGCGCGGCGGCATGGGTGAGGTATGGCGGGCGCACGACACCGAGATCGACCGGGTGGTGGCCCTGAAGATGCTGCTGCCGCAATACGCCCAAGACCCCGAGTTTGACGCGCGATTTCGCCGCGAGGCGCGCGCCGCAGCACGCCTCGACGATCCCCATATAGTGCCCATTTACGACGTCGGAGAGATCGACGGCCGGCTCTATGTGACCATGCGTCTGATCGATGGCGTCGATCTGCAAACCGTGCTCAACAACGGCCCGCTGCCACCCGAGCGCGCCGTGCACATCATCGGGCAGATCGCCTCCGCGTTGCACAGCGCGCACCAGATCGGACTGGTGCACCGCGACGTCAAACCATCCAATATCCTGCTGGGCCCCAACGACTTCGCCTACCTGATCGACTTCGGCATCGCCCGCGCCGCCGGCGACCCCGCGTTGACAGCGACGAGCACCACCGTCGGCACATGGGCCTACATGGCCCCCGAGCGCTTCAATACCGGCGAGATTCATCCGAGCTCCGATATCTACGCATTGGCGTGTGTGCTGTTCCAGTGCCTGACCGGCAACGTGCCTTTCCCAGGCGACACCCTCGAGCAGATCGCGGGCGGCCACATGGTCGCGCCACCGCCAAGACCGTCGGCGGACGGCGACACGGTCCCAACCGCGATGGACCACGTGATCGCCACCGGCCTGGCCAAGCAACCCACCGACCGCTTCCCCAGCACCGTGGACCTGGCCACCGCCGCCCAGCGGGCCATCACCGAGCCGATCGGCCGTCCCTACGCCGATCCGGCCTATGCCCAACCATGGCAATCAAGTGCCGAAGCACCGACTGCGCTTGCCCAGATCGGCGCACCACCGGCCGCGAACCGGCCGAGCCGCCGGCCGGTCGTCGTGATCGGCGCGCTCGTGGCGGTCACAATGCTGATCGCCGGTGGCGTCTTGGCCGCCGTGCAGTTCTCACGTGACGACGGACCGGCCGCCGCCGGATCGCCCGGTACCGCAGCCGCGCCGCCCTCTAGCGATGGCCCGGCGCCGAATACGGGTCCCTTCACGGGCGTCTACAAGGCCGACTACGGCTCGATCACCGGGCTCAACGACCGGCCGGGTCCCGATAGGACGCGGCCATCGGACACCTACGCCATCCGCTCGGCGTGCCGCCCGACCGGGTGTGTGGCAACCGCCTCACGCCTGAGCGGTGGGACCGCGTTCGCGTCGCCGATGGTGTTCGACGAAATCGGCAAGGACTGGTTCGCGGTCGGCCTGGGCTCAGTCCCGTGCCAGAACGATCCCGCCGCCGAAATGTGGGAGGTGCTGAAGCTGACGCCGCGGCCGGACGGCACGCTGACCGGCGAGTACACCGCGACGACCAGCAATGACTGCGTCAGCAAGCGCACCGTGACCTTCACACGGACGGGCGACGTCGACCTCGAGAGCCTCCCCGACCCGGTCACCGTGGGGCCGCGCGTGGTGTCGCCGGCCGAGGCGCTACACGGCCGGTACCACCAGACGAGAACGTTTCCGGCGATGGGTCAACAACAGCAGGTCGACTTCGCGGTCAGAACCACCTGTCTACGCACCGGCGATCGGTGCATGAGCTTCTTCCACGGGCAGGCAGGCGAGGTGCTACCGCTCCTGTTCGATGGCGACAAATGGAACTTGCTCACCGAGTCCGACAGCGCGTGTCGGGGCGCCCCGATGCATGTGAAGAAGACCGGACAGTACCCGCTGCCCCAACCGCTGCAAAATCCGATCACTCTGCTCACCGGACATGGCCGCCAGGAACAGAGCCAGCCCTGCGCAGCCAATGTCGAATTCGACGACACCCTTACGCGCACAGGCGATTAGCACCCCGCGACATCACAGGGCCCGGCCACGCGTAGTCAAGCTGCTGGCGCGAATCTGGACCGTCTTTCACTCGATCACCCCTACAGAGGGTGCGATTGGTCGTTATCGTGAGCCGGTGGAGGGCACCCCATTTGGCCGATACCAGCTGATCGAGTTGCTCGGGCGCGGCGGCATGGGTGAGGTGTGGCGGGCGCACGACACCGAAATCGACCGGGTGGTGGCCCTGAAGATGCTGCTGCCCCACTATGCCCAAGACCCCGAGTTCGACAAACGCTTTCGCCGCGAAGCACGCGCCGCCGCACGCCTCGACGACCCCCATGTCGTGCCGATCTACGACGTCGGAGAAATCGACGGCCGACTGTACGTGACCATGCGACTGATCGCGGGCCACGACCTGCAAACCGTGCTCAACGACGGACCCATGCCACCGGAACGCGCCGTGCACATCATCGAACAGATCGCCTCGGCACTGCACAGCGCCCACCAGACCGGACTGGTGCACCGCGACGTCAAACCGACCAACATCCTGTTGGCCGAGAATGACTTCGCCTATCTCATCGACTTCGGCATCGCCCGCGCCACCGGTGATACCGCTTTGACATCGGCCAACACCACCATCGGCACGTGGGCGTACATGGCCCCGGAGCGTTTCAACACCGGAGAGATCCAGCCCAGTTCCGATATCTATGCGTTGGCATGCGTGCTGTTTCAATGCTTGACCGGCAGGGTGCCGTTCCCTGGCGACACCCTCGAGCAGGTTGCGGTGGGCCATATGGCCACTCCGCCTCCGAGGGCATCGGACAGCAGCGAAACCATTCCGGTCGCGATGGACCACGTGATCGCCACCGGCCTGGCCAAGCAACCCGGCGACCGCTACTCCAGCACGCTCGAGCTGGCCGCCGCGGCGCGCCAAGAGATCGGCGGGCCGCCGGTATGGCCTGAGTCCGGCGACACCCAAATGTGGCCGACAGGCGGCGACGCACCGACGACGCCCGCGCACATCGGCGCACTCCCGCCGCAAGCATCACCGCCGGTGACGAATCGGAAACGACGTCCGGCCATCCTGATCGGCGCGCTCGCAGCAGTCGCGCTGCTGATCGCCGCGGGCGTCTTCGCGGCGGTGTCAACCTCGCGCGACGACGAACCGACCGCCACCGAGCCGCCCAGTACCGCAGCCGCACCACCCAGTACCGCTGGCCCGGAACCCAACACCGGTCCGTTCACTGGTGTCTACCGGGCCGAGTTCGGTCGGGCGACCACCCTTGACGGCGCACAGTCACCCGGCTCAGCGCCGTCAGTCGGCACGTACGGCGTGCGTTCGGTGTGCACCCCCAACGGGTGTGTCGCCACCGCGACGAAGATGAAGGGCGATGGCGCTTTCGCGCCGACGATGGTGTTCGACGAAGTCGGCGATCTCTGGCTCTCGGTCGTCGTCGCTCCCGGGCAATGCCAGGGTGCTCCCACCGACACCTGGCAGGCGTTTCGGCTGCGGCCACAACCCGACGGCACCCTCACGGGCGAACACACCAGGACCACCGGCGATCAGTGCGCGGAGAAGCGGGCCGTAACCTTCACGCGCACAGGCGATGTCGACATCGATGCCGACTTCTACGGCCTGCCCGATCCGGCCGAACTGCCACCGCGAGTGGTCTCGCCCGCCGAAGCGCTGCACGGTCGCTACCACATCACGCGAACCTTTTCGCTGCAGTCGATCGCGCCGATGGAGGCCGACTCCGCAGTCACGACCGATTGTCTGCGCACCGGCGACCGGTGCATGAGTTACTTCGTCGTGACGTCGGGTGACATCGCGATGGTATTCGGAGACGGGAAATGGATATCGACCGACAGGACCGAAGGCCCGTGTCCCAGCGGCGATCTCTCGACGCTGACGGCAGACGCGCAGTATCCGTTGCCCGCCCCACCGCAGGACCCGATCCAGTCGCTGAGCGGGCACGGGACATGGGTACAGACCGGGAGTTGCGCGGTGAACCTGGAGTTCGACGAAACATTCACGCGCACAGGCGATTAGCAGCCCGATGAGCCGGCCGATGCCGCCGATGGTCACCGTCCACTCCGGTGATACCCAACGCACGTTCCCTCCTGGCCGTGACGTGATCATCGGGCGTGACGTCCGAGCCGATTTCCGTGTCCCCCACCCCGCGATATCCGGCGCGCATGTGATCCTGCGGTGCGTCGAAGGCCAGTGGGTCGCGATCGACAACAACAGCCGCAACGGCGTGTTCGTCGGCTCCCAGCGCGTCCCGTCGGCGTCCATTCACGACGGGAATCCGATCCACCTCGGCAACCCTGAGGGGCCCCGGCTGACATTCGAATTCGGTCCGTCCCCCGACGAGCGGCCGACGTCGCGGACGAAACGGTTCGCCGCCCGCGGCACCGAGCCGGGCACGTCGGTCATCGCGCTGCGTGCGCGCTGGCGCGCTGATTCCGCGCTGCCCTCGATCTCCGTCGGACGCGCCCCCGACAACGACATCGTCGTCGCCGACGTGTTGGCGTCGCGCTACCACGCCAAACTGGTGGTGATGCCCTCCGGCATGCGAATCCAGGACGCCCGCAGCATCAACGGCACGTTCGTCAACGGCGTGCGGGTCAAGGACGCCGTCCTTCGGGACAATGATGTCGTCACGATCGGGAACGTCGACCTGGTCTGCACCAACGGCACTCTCGTCCGCCGTACCGCGCCCGCGGCGACGACCGGGGGGCTGGAAGTCCGCGGCGTCAGCCTGACACTCGACCGCAACGTGACGCTACTGGATCGCGTGTCTTTGACAGCCCGGCCCGGCACGCTGACGGCGGTGATCGGCCCGTCCGGCTCGGGCAAGTCGACGCTGTTGAAGACGCTCGTCGGGGACTGGCAGCCGAGCCACGGCGCCGTGTCGTTCGACGCCCGCAACCTGCACGCCGAGTACGCGTCACTGCGCGGCCGGATCGGCATGGTTCCGCAGGACGACACCGTGCACCGGCAGCTCACGGTCAACCAAGCGCTGAATTTCGCTGCAGAGCTGCGGATGCCGCCCGACACCACCGAACACGACCGCCAACGAGTGATCTCGCACGTGCTGACAGAACTCGACATGGCGTCGCACGCCGAGAAAAGGGTCGAGGTGCTGTCCGGAGGCCAGCGCAAGCGGGTGTCCATCGCCATGGAACTGTTGACCGGACCGTCGCTGCTGGTGCTCGACGAGCCGACGACGGGTTTGGATCCCGCGCTGGACCGGCAAGTCATGACGATGTTGCGCACGCTCGCCGATGCCGGCCGCGTCGTGGTGGTGGTGACCCACTCCTTGGCATTCCTGGACGCGTGCGATCAAGTCTTGCTGCTGGCGCCCGGCGGCAAAACTGCGTACTGCGGGCCACCAGGTGAGCTCGATGAGGCAATGGGCTCCACCGATTGGGCCGACATCTTCAACGGCATATCCGCGGATCCCGAAGGGGCCCAACGGCGTTTCTTCGAACGTCGCGGCGCTGCAGTCGAGCCCGCGCCTCCATCGGTGCCCGAACCCCCAGGCTCTGCAGGCAAGCCGTCGCGCACGAGTCTGTGGCACCAGGTTTCGACGTTGTCCCGCAGGCAGATCCAGCTCCTCTTGGCCAGCCGCCGCTACCTCGTCTTCCTCATCGTGGCGCCCCTCATCGTCGGCCTGCTGCCGCTGGCCGTTGGCGGTGACGCGGGTTTCACCAAGCCCGCACCTGGCACGTCCGCGCCGTTCGAGCCGAGACAGATCATCTCGCTGCTGAACTTCGGCGCCATCTTGCTCGGAACCACGCTGACGGTTCGCGACTTGATCGGCGAGCGGGCCACGTTCCGACACGAACAGGCCGCGGGGCTCTCCGCATCGGCGTACCTGTTGGCCAAGATCTGTGTGTTCGGCTCCGTGGCAGCAATGCAGTCGGCGCTTCTCGTGTTGGTCGTCACGGCGCCCGTGATCGGAAAACCCGCGCCAACGACCGCCGCGTTCCTCGGCATCCCCATGCTCGAGTTGTGGGTGGATGTGGCGGCCACGGCCGTGGTGTCGATGATCCTGGGCCTGGTGATTTCGGCGGTGTCCCGCTCCGGTGATCAATACGTCCCGCTGCTGGCGGTCGCGTGCACCGCCCAGCTTGTGCTCGCGGGCAGCGTCGTTCCGATCACGGGCCGTCCGGTACTCGAGGTGATCGCGGGGCTCACCCCGGCGCGGTGGGGCTACGCCACCATGGCCTCGACGGTCGACCTGACGAACCTGGTGCCGATCGCGGCGGATCCAATCCTGATGCACAGCGCGTCAACATGGTTGTTCGACATGGCCATGCTTGCGGTGTTGGCGCTGTTCTTCGCGGGGTTCGTGCGGTGGAGGCTACGGCTGAAGGCCAAGGCGTAAAGCGTAGGCGTAAGGCGTAGGGCGCCGCGAAAAGTGGAGTAGTCCACTACCCCATCGAACTGGGCTTTTCAGAACCAAAGATGTTCCGACGAGAGCACACGCTCGTCCGCCTCAGTTGTTGGGATCGGTAGCCAAGCCCACGGCCTGTACTTACCGCACCGGCAACGCCATCGGGGCGGTGCCATCCGAAAAGGAATCGACATGAACATTGTGCCCACCCGCATCCAGGAACAGATCAACGGCGTCGACCGCACCCGCAGCCTGGTGTACGGGATCTTCGGCGGCCTCACCGTGCTGTTGAGTGTCTACAACCTGTTCTGGCTGCTCTACGCCGCAACGGTGTTCTCCAGCCTTGGCGTCACCGCGGTCTTCTCCTTCGTGTGGTGGGTCGCGATCGGCGCCCTCGGGGCGTGGACGGCGTTCGCCTACCTGGGCCGCTACTTCAAACAACCCTGAATTCCGTCGGTGGATCCCTCTACATTCGAAGGTCATGAGCACCGACGAGGTTGACGAGGGATTCGCCACCGGGTTCGCCGGCCGATTCGCAGAAACGTGGCGCACTCCCGACCTGGCCAAGCACGAGGCGATGTGGAGTGACGACATCGTGCTGACCCAGCCCATGATGGGCACCCTGCGCGGCAAGCAGGCCTGCCGGGAGTCGTTTCAGCGGCTGTTCGCACTGGTGCCCGACCTGCACGCGGATGTGCACCGGGTCGCGCACGGCACGCATGAGGTGTTCATCGAATTCACGCTCAGCGGAACCTATGGCGGCAAGCCGATCGCCTGGGATGCGGTCGACCGGTTCACGTTCACCAATGGCCTGATCGCCGAGCGGGTTTCGTACTTCGACTCCGCGCCGCTGATGGTCAAGCTCGTCGGCAGGCCGGGCGGTTGGGAACGACTGGTGCGCACGGGGGCGCAGCTTTTCAAGCGTTAGCGACGGTCGCCGCGCCATTTCGGCTGGCGCAAGCGCCACGACTTGCGCGGACCGCGGACGTCGACCGACCCGCACACCACCTTGCCGGTGAGGATGACGTGCGGCCTTCCTTCGGCGGGCGCGTCCTTGCGATGGTCGTGCGCGCTGCCGACGCTGACCTCGATGTCATCGATCGAGGCGCTGGCGCCGTCGGGCAGCCGCAGGTCCAGTCCCCCGAACTTCATGTCGAGTTCGATGACGACCATCGGGCCCGCAAACCGCGCTCGGGTGAGGTCCAGTTCGACCGAGCCCATCCGCCGGTGCAAGGCCAGCCGTGTCGGCACGATCCACTCGCCCTGGCGCTTGAGCGAGCCCATCACGCCGCGCAGCTCCACCCGGTCGGTCGCAGACGTGACGATCGCGCCGGGGCCTGGCAGGTCGCCGACGAGAGTGTCGAGGTCGGAGTGCAATCGCGCCTGCGACACCAGCGCGGACCGTTCCTCGAACTCATCGATGTCGATCAGGCCGAGCGCCACGGCGTTGTGCAGTCTGCGCAGCGTGCCGTTGCGGTCCGCGTCGGAGACGCGCATCGCCGCGTGATCATCTAGCCCGGTCATGCTGTACCCACGGTACCGGGAAGAGTCAACCGCCCAAAAGCGATCGCCGCGGCGACGAGTCCCCGATGCTTCGTCAGCCTCTTGGCGACCTTGGGCCGGTTCGGGTCGGGATGCCGAAAACCCCGTGCTTCAACACGTGGTGACGGGAACTCGATCGCCAATTCCCCGGAGTCGATCCTTGTGCTCAACAATCGATTCCAGCATGCGCCGAATCCATTCAGGGAAGCGCGGATCGCGTTGGAACTTCGTGTGAACCAGCAGTGAGCGATCGTAGACATGCTTTGACTCTGGGTAAGACAGATCATGCCCCACCGCATGGTGTTTCCACGCGGGGTCCAGATGCGTTGGCGTGAAGCCCTGTTCGGTGAACATGCCCTCGGCGCACCAGACCGCGCGGACATCTTGGGGCGTGAGTCCCAACTCCTCTTCGAGGGCTTCAGTCGCCATCAGTTGGAACATGAAAAACGGTGGATACGCCTCCTCCATTGGCGCGTTCCACATCAGTGGAACGTCGAACACCGAACGGTCGCTTATCAGCTCTTGGATCTGGCGGCGGTTCTCCCGCGCCTGCAGCCGCACATGGAACGCCCTCAGCCACTGGATCGCCATGAGGCCTGCGGGGTGTTCGCCCAACCGAAGATTGCCCGACGCGAGTCGGCTCATCTCGACGAACGGGACGTTATCGAGGCGCCCCGGCGGTAGTCCGGTATCGGTATCTGCGCGCAAGATCGCGGCGATCTCTGGATCGGAAGTGACCGACACTCCAGCCTCCCCCGCCGGTACCGCTTTGCCCTGCCCCTGCCCGGAGATCGACGCCGTCAGTGCCAGGCGTCCTTCGTAGCGGGCCGCACCACCTAGCGCGTTGTCATGGTGAATCAGGACGTTGTGCGACTCGGCCAGTTCACAGAGCCTGCTGATGTTGCCGAAGGCGCCGTACATGGTGGCGGGCACGATGGCCAACACGCGTTCGGCGTGTTGTGCGAGATAGCTTGCGACGATGTCGTCGTTCATCGTGGCATCCGGCTTGGCGTCCACCGGCACGAGCGTCAGCTGTCGCTGAAGTTGAGGTAGGAGCCCCACCAGCACGCCCTGGTGAGCGGATGCATGAGTGAGGTCGGCCACCAGCACGTGGTCGCGTCCACGATCCCACCCGGGCTCGGTGCGCATTTTCGCGAACAGCTGGCTACTCAAACCGTTGGCAATGCCCAAAGTGCCGTTGGCAACGCCGATGCCGTATTGGTAGCCGGTGGTCTCGGCAACGAGCTGTTCGAGAATGGTTCGCCAGTACGGCGGTAGATCACCAAAGCCGAACCATTGCTTACTGTTCGTGATTTCGGCTAGCAGTCCGGTCTCGAGCCCGGTCGACGACGGGAACGTCGGCTCGTGCGCCGAGTCGACAATCGGATCGCCTCCCAGGATCGCGGGTACGGTTGCGTCGGTCATCGTGGCCTCTCCTGTTGCTTTTCAAGCGGATTGCGGTTGCGGGGGCGAACTCCGCGTCGGAGTGAGCTCCGTGTTTCTGTCCGGTGCGGTCGATTTCGAGATCCGCGTACCGCTTTCGGTGTCAAAGATGTGAATGCACTCGGCGTTGGTCGGCGCGAGTTGAAGCCGCGCGCCCTTGCTCGGTGGGTGACGCCAGTCCGTGCGAGCGACGATCGTCTGTTCGCGTGCTCCCATGGACGCGCGGCCGTAGATGTATGCATCAGCGCCCAGTTCTTCGACCAGTTCGACGTCGCAGGCGATCCCGGAGGCGCTGATCACCAAGTCTTCCGGCCTGACGCCGAGTACGACCGTCTTCGACGACGCGGTGTGGAGTGCGGCGCGCGGCACCGGTACGAGAATTCCGCAGAGGTCGACCCCGCCGTCCACGATGGGAACTTCGATCAAGTTCATGCCGGGAGAGCCCATGAAGCCGGCGACGAACATGTTGGCCGGGTTGTCATACAACTCCCGTGGAGTCGCGCACTGCTGCAGGAAGCCGTCCTTGAGAACCGCCACCCGGTCACCCATCGTCATTGCCTCGACTTGGTCGTGCGTGACGTAGATGGTCGTCGTTCCGAGTCGGCGTTGTAGCTGCGAGATTTGGCTACGTGTTTGTACGCGGAGTTTGGCATCGAGGTTGCTCAGCGGCTCGTCCATCAAAAAGACCTGCGGCGAGCGGACGATCGCGCGCCCCATCGCAACGCGTTGACGTTGGCCGCCCGACAAGGCTTTGGGCTTCCTGTCGAGCAGTTCGGTGATATCAAGCATCTTGGCCGCTTCTGCGACCCTGGCGGCGATGTCATTCTTGGCGTTTCGGGCGATCTTGAGGGCGAAGGCCATGTTCTCGGCCACCGTCATGTGCGGATAGAGCGCATAGTTCTGGAATACCATCGCAATGTCGCGAGACTTCGCAGGCAGGTGGGTGACATCCTTGTCCCCCACCAGGATTCGTCCTGCATCGACATCTTCGAGTCCGGCAAGCATCCGCAAGGAGGTGGTCTTTCCACACCCCGATGGCCCGACCAGAACCAAGAACTCGCCGTCCTCGATGTGAAGGTCGAGTGCGTTGACGGCCATTTTGTTCTGGCCGTCGAAGCGGCGCGACGCGGCTTCGAATCTCACTGATGACATACACGAGCTCCTTTGTCCGACAGGTGGGTGGCGTGCGCAAGCGCTGAAACTTTCATCGACTGCCGCCGGATTGTGTCGATGGTTCGCATGATGCTCGACGTCTCATCGAGCGGCATCACTGAACTTTCGAGCTGCCCTGCCCGCAGGCATCTGCCGACCTCTTCGATTTCGTTTCTGAGCCCGATGCCCTCCTCGGCGAAGCCGAATCGTTCACTGCCAGAACGGCCATGCACCGTAAACGATGTCGGTGCGTAAAACGGCCCATCGATCTCGATGCGACCGTGCGTTCCGGTGATCACTGCGGTGCACGAGGTGTCGGCGTCAATGGTGCAGGCAAGCACCGAGTGCGCGCCATTGTGGTGAGTGAGGAGCATGCTCGTCGACGTGTCGACACCGGTGAACGCCGGTGTGGCGCAGGATTGGACGGTCTCTGGTGCTCCGAGCAGCATCGACGACAGCGACAGTGGGTAGATGCCGAGATCGAGCAATGCCCCGCCGCCGAGGTCCGGGTTGAACACCCTGTGGTCAGCGTCCGGTTCGAATCGAACGCCGAAATCAGCGGTGATGAGCCGGATGTCGCCGATCGCACCGGCCTCGACGAGCTCGCGGACCCGCCGCGTGTGAGGCAGAAAGCGCGTCCACATCGCTTCCATCAGAAACAGGCCTTGCGACCTCGCGATCGCGATGAGGTCGTCGGCCTGTGCTTGGTCGACGGTAAAGGGCTTCTCGCAGAGGACATGCTTACCTGATTCGAGGGCCGATCGCGCCGTCGCGTAGTGCTGTGTGTGCGGTGTGGCGACGTAGGCCACCTGGACGTCGCCATCCGAGAACAGGTCGTCATAGCTGGCGTAGCACCGTGCGACGTCGAAACGGTCCGCGAAGCTCCTTGCGGTGTCGATGGATCGGGATCCGACCGCGACGATCTCGGCAGCGGGAACCAACGTGACGTCGCGTGCGAATGCGCTTGCAATCACGCCAGTTCCGACGACGCCCCATCGAATGGGTGACTCGTGGGTTACTGTCACCATACCTACGTCAGCTCACCCCCTACGTCCACGACGGCTTTGACGCCCGAATGCGACACCGTGCCTGCGAGATATGGCGGGCAGTCCTCGAGCGGGACCAGCAAGTCGACCAGTTCGCAGGGCCGGACGACCCCGTGTGCGCTGAGCCGTTGCGCCCTGTGCATCCACGCGACGACCTTGCTCGGATCGCGATGATGCATGCTGATCGACGTCAGTCCGCGGTAGTTCCACGACTCCATATCGATTGTCCGTAAACCGGATTCGGATTGGTGATATCCAAGCATGCCGAGTGTTCCGCCGACACCGACGAGACTGTCGGCCAGCCGTAAACCGTTCGCGGTGCCGGAGGCTTCGATGACGACACCGAAGCGCTGACGGTCGACCGGTTTCACATCGTCTGGGTCGGCAGCCGACGTAGCGCCCCAGGCCAGCGCCCACTTGCGGACCAGTTCTCGAGGGTCGACGGCGAGCACGCTCAAGCCACGAGCGACGAGTAGGCGGATACCGAGCAGGCCCATGAATCCCGCGCCGACAACAGCGACTTCGTCGGCACCGGTCGGATCGAGCGTGTCGATACCGCCGACCACACACGCCAGCGGCTCGGCGAGCGCACCGTCGAGCAATGTGCATCGCTCGTGCAACGGGATGATGCGATCGGCAGGAACGATGATGTCCGTCGCGCAACCGTCGTCGACGTACGCGGCCACGCGTGCACCAACCGCGATGTCGGCGCTGCGGCTGTCGGTGACGATGCCCGACACCTCGTGTCCGAGCCGTGCCGGGAAGTCTGCCGTTCCCGCAGACACTTCGGAGATGTCGGAGTGACAGATGCCGACGTAGGCGACGGCGACCCGAACCGAGCCGTCGGGACAGCTTGGTGAGTCTGCGGTCTTGACTGTGACCGACTTGGGTTCGACGGCGACCGCGTAGCGCATCTGCGCTCCGGGAGCGTCAGTCATCGAACAGACCGTGATTCGGTGCGTACCGATCGAGCGCGTCGTGGTCCAGGGTGATGCCAAGGCCCGGCCGAGTTGGCACGGCGAGCATGCCGTCGGAGTCGAGCGCGAAGCCATCGGCCACGATGTCGTCGATGTACGCCGATCCGGTTCGATACTCGACCAGATCAGTGCCTGGCAGCGATGCAGCGAGGTGCAGGTCGGCAGCAAGCCCGACGGCGGTGTTCCACCCGTGCGGGATGAATCGCGTGCCGAATGCGTCGGCAAGCCACGCCACACGCCGGGACTCGCTGAGGCCGCCTCCCTTTGTGGTGTCCGGCTGGACAATGTCGAAAGCCCCTTCGGTCAGGAAGCGCAGGAAGTCTTGTCGACGGGTGAGTACTTCTCCTCCGGAGATCGGAATCGGCGAACGCCCCCGAAGCGCGACGAATCCGGCGATATCGTCGGGTCGCAATGCCTCCTCGAACCACGCGACGTCGTAGTCGGCGAGCATGGCCGCTGTTCGGGTAGCCCAGGAAAGTCCGTTGCGCCAGAACCCGTCCGAGCCGCCGGCGTCCACCGCGAGGATGGCGTCCGGCCCGATCGCCTCACGGGCGGCCCGTACCGCGGCTTCATCGGTCGCTGCGTCGACGCGGCCGAAGTTTCCCCACCCGATCTTGAATGCGCTGAATCCCTGTGCAGCCAATGCCGTCAGTTTGTCGCCGAGGACGGGTGCTGGCTCGATGAGGACCGAGGCATAGGGCCGGACGCGGTCGCGATAGCGTCCGCCGAGCAGCGTGCTGATCGGCAGCGCCGTCGCCTGTCCGTGAATGTCCCACATCGCGATGTCGATTCCGCTGATGGTGTGGGTGAGTGCGCCACCGCGCCCCAGCCAGAACGTGTGCTCATGCATGATCTGGCTGACTCTGTCTGGTTCGTTGGCGTCGGCGCCGATGCACAGTGGCTTCAACACATCCAGGGATGCTTGAACCAGGGCTTCGCTTGAGAAGACGCTGCCGACCCCGGTGACGCCTTCGTCGGTGTGTACGGCGATCAGCGTATGGACCACATCGTCTGAGGCGAGTTCGTGCGTCCATCCGCCCTTGGGGGTGGCACCCCGCAGTCCCGCCGCCCTGATATCGGTGATTTTCATGCTCGTGGCGCTCCTTTGATGTCGATCACGACTGCTTCGTCTGCTGCGAGTTCGATTGCCGGGCTGACGGTTTGGCCTCGGGCTGCTGGGTGGGTCGAGAAAACGACGTCACCCCCATGGGGAAGGTCGACCGACACCGGTTGCCCTGTCAGGTTCAGTGCGATGACCTTGTGGTCATCGTCGTGGCGACGTTCGTAGACGAGCGCCCCGCCGGTCGGCTCGCGTCGCACAATGTTGATGTCGCCGTGGTGTAGTGCACGGCTTGCGGATCTGAGCCCAATGAGCTGTCGGTACATCGACAGCGGCGACAACGGGTCAGCGAGTTGTGCTTCGACGCTGATCCTCTCGGCGTCCTCCGCGATCGGGAGCCACAGCGCAGATTCCTCCGCGTCCGAGAAACCCGCGTTGAGAGCGCTGTTCCAGGGCATCGGTGTGCGTGTCCCGTCGCGCGAAACTCCGCCGATGTTTGTCGCGAAATAATCGCGGCCACGTTCTGCCGGCACTTCTTGGTCGGTCAAGCCGAGTTCGTCACCGTAGAGCAGGCAGGGTGAGGCGGCCAGCGTGAGGAGGAGCACCGCGGCGACTTTGGCCTGCGCAGTACCAAGTCTGGTGGCGAGCCGCTTTCGGTCATGGTTGCCGAGCGCGATGATCGGCCATGCGTCGGGCGGAAGGCTTTCGTACATACCGATGAGCTCGGCCTGCAGGAGATCGGCCTGCCACGGCGTCTCCAACAGGCGGAACGGGAACGGTAGATGCATGCCGGTGAGCTGCTCGCCGTAGTACATTGCCCAGTCGTGCCATGGCATCGCTTCAATTTCAGCGATCGTCACCACGTCTGAGAATTCGTCGACGACGGCCCGGATCTGGGTCAGCACATCGTGGGTGTCGGGGTGGCGTCGGTCATAGAGGTGCAGCTGTGTCCCGAAGTCGGGGTGCTGAAGATCGAAGACGTTCTCGTTGCCGGGTGATTCCGGGTTGTCCTTGAATTCGGGATCCTTCATCAGCATGTGAGCCACGTCGATCCGGATGCCGTCGACGCCTCTTTGCAGCCAGAACCTCAGGACGTCGAGAAGCGCCGCGCGGACTTCGGGATTGCGCCAGTTGAGGTCTGGCTGTTCCTTGAGGTGTGAATGGAGGTAGTACTGACCGGTGTGCTCGTCGAACTCCCAGACGGAGCCGCCCGCTTCGCTGGTCCAGTTGTTGGGCACACCACCGCCGGCAACGGGATCTCGCCACACATACCAGTCGCGCTTGGGGTCGGTACGGGACGACCTCGACGCGTGAAACCACGGGTGTTGGTCGGATGTGTGGTTGGGAATGTAGTCGACGATGATACGGACGCCGCGCCGGTGCGCCTCTGCGACAAGGTTGTCGAAGTCCTCGAGTGTTCCGAAGACCGGTTCGACGGCAGTGTAGTTCGACACATCGAAACCCTGGTCCAGGAGGGGGGATTCGTAGAACGGACCGGTCCAGATGGCGTCGACGCCCAGGGTGTCGCTGAGATAGCCGAGCGATTCGGTCAGGCCAATCAGATCTCCGATGCCGTCATTGTTGCCGTCGCGCAGACTGGGCAAATGGCATTCGTAGATCACGCCTCCGCGCCACCACGGGCTGGGAGCGGTCTGGTCGTTTTCGGTCGCCGCACGTTTGTCGTTGCGGAAATCGAGACTCATCGGTGATTGATCCTTCTCACTTGGTTAAGACGTGCGCAGCGTGCGTCACGTCGGCGTACAGGCTGCGTGCAGCGGCGACCAGCCGATCCTCGATATCGGCTTCAAAGGGCAGGTGGGACACTATGATTGGCATCTGAAAGGCGGGGTACGGGTCGGCCGACGGCAGGTACGCATCACGGGTGGGGGCGTAGCCCAGATAGCCGTTCGTCGTCGACATCACCAGGCACAGCGCCCCGAGCTCGTCCTGGAGCCGCCGCTTGATCCCGTGGAACACTTCGAGATTGAAGCCGATCAGCGTCATGGGCCCGAGGATGAGGAGCGAAGCGGTGACCGGTCGTCGTACGTCCGCCCCGGTGGCGAGGAGGGCCAGCGTGCGGTCGAGCGACGTCGTGATCACGGCGGCCATCGGTGTGTCGAGGGCTTGGTCGCGGCGTGCCCTCAGCGCTGAGACATCAACGGGGGCAAGGTCGTACCGAACATCGTCTCGTTGCGACGTCACGGTGCGGATCTGTAGAGGTGCGCCTGCCGAGATGCCATGCAAGACCGCGTCCGCGAATCGACCCGCGAACATCTCCAGCGCTCGCAGGGACTGGTCTTGCGGCCCGTGGGCGTAGAGCGGGTTGATGTCGCCGAGTGAACCCTGCAGGTACACGCCCGTGGCGCCGGGGAGCTGGGCTTCCACCAGATGGAGTGCCTCCCCAGGGAAGTCGCCGTGAATCATCGAGCACTCCTCGCAGCACACCACCGGATGACACGAGTAGTAGGCGATGAAGCCCGCGAGCTGCGCTGTCCCTGCACGCATCCGGTACGCGCTGAGGACATGCATCGTGGTGTCGATGGCGTTGTGGTCGGGTTCCTCCCAGGACCCGTCGAGGGCGCGGGTGTTGGTGAGGCCGCGGCCGGCGCGCATCCTGTTGTGCGCGAACCGTTCGAGCGGCACCTCGGCGTGGTGGAACCATCCGTCGGACAGGCCGTCGATCGCGTCTGTGCACGATCGGGCGATAAGGCCGGGCAGCTGCGCAAAGTAGTCCGGGTCGATTTCGCCCCAGCCGATCATGTCCGGGAGTGTGGCCGGTCCGCTGTGGTTGTGTGTCGCGTGGACGACGACCTCATCGGTTCGCCATCCGGTGTGACCGGCGACCAGTTCGACGATGGTGCGCACCGTCGATTCAGCCACCCCGAGCAGATCGCAACTGACGATTACCCAGCGGCCACTGTCGCGTTCGACCGCGAGCGCGCGGGCATAGATCCGGCCATGCACGGATGTGGAGCGGCGCCGCAGGAATGGGCCAAAACCCGCAAGTTCCACCCCGATTGGCGGAGTGATGTCGATACGGCCGAAGCCGATACGCAGCGTCATGCGCCTCTTTCCATGATCAGGTCAGCCCTTGGAAACGCCCGCGAGCATGCCGCGGACGAAGTACTTCTGTAGAGCGATGAAGACGACCATCGGCACGACCATGGAGAGCACCGCTGCCGCGGTCAGGATTTCCCACCCGTTGCCGCGCGACGCGACAAGGCTGCTCACCGCCACCGTCATGGGCGCGACGTCGCGCGATCCGCCAAGGAAGATCAATGCGATGAGAAGGTCGTTC
This sequence comes from uncultured Actinomycetota bacterium, assembly GCA_963711755.1. Classification (GTDB taxonomy): domain Bacteria; phylum Actinomycetota; class Actinomycetes; order Mycobacteriales; family Mycobacteriaceae; genus Mycobacterium. Next base: position 47,362 of record CAVQFK010000012.1, on the reverse strand, counting down.
CACGTCCAGACGAACTCGAAGATCGCCAATGACGCCAGCGCAGGCCGCGAGACCGGAAGGACGATGGAGAAGAAGATTTGACTCTTGCTCGCCCCGTCCATCTCAGCGGCCTCGAAGAGTTCGCCAGGCAGTGCGGCGAAGAAGTTGTGCAGCAGATAGATGGCGAACGCAACTCCGTAGCCGAGGTGCACGAGCCAGAGCCCCAGGAAGCTACCGGTCAGGCCCAACGCGCTGAATACGGTGAGCAGCGGCACGAAGCTGATCTGGGCGGGCACGATCAGGAGCGCGACGATCGTCAGCAGTAGGCCCCGACGGAACTTGAACCGCATGCGCGCCAGGCCGTATGCCGCCGCGGCGCCCACCGCCACTGTCAACAGCGTGGCGGGCACCACGATCGCCATGCTGTTGAAGAAGCTGAGCAGCAGCCCGTCGCGGCTCAAGACTCGGCGGTAGTTCTCCAGGGTGTAGTCACCGGGCAAGGCGAACGAGTGCCACCATCCGCTGGTGAGCACCGCGTGCGCAGGCCGAAACGAGCTGACGACCAATCCGACCAGTGGCACCAACCAGATTGCCGCGATGGACAATACGACCGCGTGCACGGGCAGCCGGTTCCACGACGCGGCGCGAGTTCGCAGGCGCGATGTGGGCGCTTGCACGGGCGTGGGACGTGGGTGCGTGACGGTGGAGGTCATGCGTCGTGACTCCCAACGCTATCGCGGCGATACTGGCGCAGGTTGAAGATCATCACGGGGATGACCGCGATCATCAGAATCGTGGCGACGGCGCCCGCGGTGCCGTTGTCTTTGGCGGTGAACAGGAACCGATACATAACGGTGGACAGGACGTCGGTGCCGTACTGGCCGTTGGTCATGACGTAGACCATGTCGAAGGCCTTGAGGGCGACGATGGTCATCGTCGTCGCGACGACAAGGACGGTTGGCCCCAGCAGCGGCAATGTGATGTGGCGGAACACTTTCCACTCGGACGCCCCGTCCAGCCGTGCCGCCTCATACAGTTCTTCCGGGATCGAGCGGAGCGCCGCGGCGAAGATCACCATGGCGAATCCCGCCTGTGTCCAGAGGGTCGACGCGATCAGTGCGTAGTTGTTGGTGGTTTCGTCGACGATCCACGCATGCGGTTCCACGCCAGGAATGGTGGTGATGAGCGCGTTGAGTGTGCCCGTCTGGGCGGCGCCGGCGGGTTGGTAGTCGTACATGAACGTCCAGATGACGCCGGCGGCTACCGCTGAGATCGCGATGGGAAGGAACAGCGCCGCTTTGATCAGCGCACCGTAGCGGAGCCGGTCGGTGAGCACGGCGATCGTCAGACCGACAAGGACCGCGCCCGTTGGCAGCAGGAGCACCCACAACACGGTGTTTCTCAACGCGATTCGCGTCACGGCATCCGACAGCGTCGCCACGTAGTTGTCCAGCCCGACGAAATGGCTGCTGTCGGCGTTGAAAAAGCTGAGGACGATCGTCATACCCGCCGGGATCACCAGGGCCATACCGAGAACGACGATCGCAGGGCCGGTGAACAGGTATGGCGTGAGCCTGCGGCCCCATGCCTGGGGTAGCGCCTGGATCGCCTTGTCGCCAAGCCGCAGATAGAGATACGCGATCACCACGATGGCAGCGACAGCGAGCACGACAAGCTGTACGCGTTGCGCGATCATCGTGGCCCTCCCCTACTCACTTCGTGGTGGTCTCGCGGTTTCACGATCACTTAGCCGACTCGACGTTGGCGAGTATCGCGTCGAGTTGGTCAGGGTTCTTGGTGTAGTCGAGGGCGGCTTTCCAGAATGCATCGACCTCCGTCTGGGCCATGAGTGAGTTCCCCAGCGGCTGAGTGGCTTTCGCATCGGCGAGCACTTGGCTGGCCTTTTTAAGGAACGGATCGTCGTAGGCGTCCGGCTTGACGTTTGTGTTCGGCGACAGCCAGCGGCCGGTCGCGGCGATGAGCGTGGCGGCTGCCGGGGTGGCGAAGTACTTGGCCAACGCCGTCGACTGCGGGGTCGCGGTCAGCACGCCGATGATTTCGCCGGAGATCGAGCGGATGCTTGGGAATTGCGGGTTGAAGTCCGGAACGGGAAAGAAGTCCAGATCCGTGCCGGCCTTGAGGTCCGGGAAACTGTCCAAGATGATGCCGCCCATGAACGTTGCCTGCTGGTTCAGATAGCAGCCAGGCGGTGAGGTGAACATCGGATTGGCGGCCTTGGCGAAATTGGTGCTCAGCACGGTGGTCGTGCCTCCGTACGCCATCTTTCCCACGACCGTGGCGCCGTATGTTTCGAAGGCTTTCTTCACCTCCGGGGAAGTCCAGGGCTCCTGCCCGTTGCGCCAGCGCTCGTGGAACTCGGGACCGGCCTGACGAAGCAGGATCTCGTCGATGAAGTCGGCGGCGGGCCATCCGCTGGCCGCCCCGCTTTCCAGCCCGACGCACCACGGTGAGGTGCCTGCGCTCTCCTCTGACCGCGCCCATTGCTGGAGCTCGTCCCATGACGCAGGGTTGGTCGGCCCCTTGTAGGTCTTGGGGTCGTACCACACAAGGCCGCCGAGGTTGACCTGATCGAAGATCCCGAACAGCTGGCCGTTCAGGGATCCGGTGTCCAGCATGCTCTTTGAGAAGTTGGCGTTGAGGACATCGTCGCCGATGACGTCGCGCAAGTTCTCGAGGTCGCCCTTGGCGGCCAGCGCTGACAACTCACCGATCGCCGGCGTCGAGACCATGTCGGGCGGGTTACCGCCATCGACTCGCGTTTGAAGGATCGCGGCGAAATCGCGAGTTCCCTCGTACTGCACGTCGATGCCTGTGGCCTCTTCGAACGGGGCGAGCACGGCATTGAACGCGTCGAGCTCAGGGCCGCCGAGCACACCGAGCATGGTGACCTTGCCGCCGATCTCCTCGCCGCCTGCGGCTTCCAGGGCAGACGCCTTGGCGGCATCCAATGCCTCCTGCGGCGCGCTGATCCCTTCTGAGGGTTGCGCGCCGCTGCTACAAGCGGAAATCGCGAGCAGGCAAGCGGCTGCAGTGGCAATTCCGACGCGACCAATGTTCATGGTTCTCCTTGTCGGCGCGGCACCAGCATTTCCGGCGCTCCGTTGGGGTACGGTGAAGTTAACACAGTCGACGAACGATTGTCGACAATCGATTTGAATCAGTTTAGGATCAGCAGCTAGAGGAGGTAAGTCGTGACGAATATGGGACTGCGGCGGGTTCCCTTGCAATCCCGCCGCGAGCACGTGGTCGAGATTCTCCGCGAGGCGATCGCCAACGGTGACCTGAAGCCGGGCGACCGACTGCTCGAGGCTGACCTTTCCCGGGAACTCGGCACGAGCAGGGCGCCGCTTCGCGAGGCCTTGCGACAGCTCGAGCAAGAAGGCCTGATCTTGTCGACGCCCTACAAGGGCTCAGAAGTACTCGGCGTGACCCAGGCCGAAATCGAGCATGTACTCGTCCCCGTGCGCGTCACCTTGGAGAAGTTCGCGTTCTCCCAAGCACTGAAGCGATTGACCGACGACGACTTTGCGGAGCTTCAAGCCCTGGTGGACGACATGAGGGAGGCCGCATCGGCGCACTCATCGGAGAAACTCGCAGAACTCGACATTCGATTTCACGAAACGGTCATCACCCGCGCGGAACAGCCGCATTGCCTGCAGCTGTGGAAGACGATCCAGCCGCGAGTCTGGGCCTACTTCCGCCGCGACGCGCCGGCTCATCCTGATCCTCAGACGGTCGCAGTCCAGCATCAGGAACTCCTCGACGTGCTCAAGACGCGCGACGAGAAAGCCACGGTCGCCGCTGTCGAGCAGCACATCCATATCTACTTGTCGCCGGAAGTCACGCCCCATGAAGGGTAAGCGGGTCGTGGTCACCGGCGCGGCGTCGGGAATCGGTCGTGCCGTCGCCGTCGAGTGCCATCGTCGCGGTGCTTACGTTGCGGTGCTGGACATCAATGAAGAGGCGCTGCTGAACAGCGTTCCCGACTCCGACGGTCAGCAGGGGTGGTCGACGGTGACCTGCGATGTCGGATCCGAGGTCTCGGTGGCAAAAGCCTTTGACACGGTGGCCACTCAACTGGGTGGGGTCGACGCCGTATTCGCCAACGCCGGAATCGAATTCAACGCCCCTCTGCACGAGTTCGACGCTGCGGCATGGCGCAGGGTTCTCGACGTCAACCTGGTCGGCATATTCCTCACGTGCCGCGAGGCGATCCGTACGATGATCGATGAAGCGCATCCCGGCTCGATTGTGTGCACGTCGTCACCGTCGGCGTTCGTCGGCTTCTCTGGCGGCGGGAACAGTGCCTACGCGGCATCAAAGGGGGGCATTTCAGCGTTAGTCCGCTCCGCAGCGCTGGACTACGCGCCGCGCGGAATCCGCGTAAACGCAGTGGTACCCGGTGCGACGCAGACACCGATGCTCGTCGCGGGTCTGCCCGTCGGCGAGCGGGACGCCGAGATGCGGCGGATCACCGATGCAGCCAAGAACCAGGTCCCGCTCGGCCGCCTCGGGCGAGCCGAGGAGGTCGCAGCGGCTGTGGTATGGCTGCTTTCGGACGAATCGTCCTACGTCACCGGAACACATCTAGTGTGCGACGGCGGCCTGATGGCCAAGAGCGCCAACAACTTCTGAGAACACCGATGGCTTGCGTTGGCCAACGCCGGCGCCCGAAAGAAAGTGTGCGCATGACAAACGAGTTGCCGGCAATTGGAAGCACCACGTGGGTGGTCGCAGACGGCTATATCCCGCCACATAGCACCGGCCCGGCCCCTGAGATGACAAGTCACGACAGCGTGTGCATCCTCAACGCCGGGCCACAGCAGGCGGAAGTCGACATCTTCGTGTACTTCACTGACCGTGACCCGTCAGGCCCGTTCACATTGCGCATCGACGGTCGCCGCGCACATCACCAGCGGTTGAACGACCTCGGACAGCCGCATGCCGTCTCCCCCGGCAGAGATTACAGCCTGGTGCTACGAAGCAATGTACCAATTGTAGTGCAACACACCAGACTTGACTCCCGCCAAGAATCAAACGCGCTGATGTCCACGATTGCATATCCCGTCCAATGATGACCTTGTGAGTTCCCGTCGTGGATGCGTGGGCGTGGCAGGTATCGGCAAGCTGCCGTGATGAAGACCTGTCGACCTTCTTCCACCCCGACGGAGAACGTGGGAGCGAGCGACAACGCCGCCAGCAGAAGGCGAAGGACATCTGCGCCCGGTGTCCGGTCATTGTGCAATGCCGCCATCATGCGCTCACATTCCAGGAACAGTTTGGGACCTGGGGCGGTCTCTCTGAGAACGACCGCGCTGCAATCATTGGCTAATGCCTCCGGCGCCGAATATCCGGCTGCGATCGGCCACCACCGACGACGCGGCCTTCATCGTCGAGATGGCCCGCCATGCCTGCGTCATCGAGGATTGGCCACTTCCCGATGCGGACGACGAGGACACCAAAGGCCTACTGCCGGGTGATGATGACACGGTGGTAGTCGCCACGGACGCAACGGGCGTCAAAATCGGCGCGGTGTGGACATTTCGCCACGATCCCCCACTTCTTGTCGACGCCGATGGCCTGTCCTTACCGGAGATCACCATCGCCGTCGCACCCGAGATGCGCGGCAACGGTGTCGGCGGCGCGCTGCTTGACGAACTCATAGCCCGATGCACGGCCACGCACGACGCACTCACCCTGAACGTTCACCAACGCAATCCGGCAGCATATCTGTACCAGCGCAAGGGTTTTCGAGTGATGGGACGTGGCCGCGGGGCCCTCGGCATCGCGATGCGCAAAGATCTGACCTGAAGGCGGGTGGTTAGCCGCATCGTCTATGTGTCACGCGCGCCTGCTTTCGAGCTCGCCACACCTGCCGGGTCCCACCCACGCATCGCGGCGTCCATCTGATCTTCTTCGAGGGCATCGACGTCGAGACGCTTTTGGCCCTTCCGGGCGCACATGCCGTCGAGCAGGAGCGCCACGTACCGTCGCCATAGGTCGGGCTGCACGTGGCCGGCCCATTCGCTGACAGTGCCGGCCAGCAGGCCGATGATCGGCATGTCGGTGTGCTCGACGCCTGGCCGTAGGTGGCCGTCGTTCCGGGCCCGCTCGACCAGTTTCGAGATCGGTGGGCTGAGCCGATCCCGCGCGCACTCGACGCCGTGACCGCCGTAGGCCGTGCTGTAGACCATCTGGCGCAGGCCGCGGTCGGTGGCGGTCAGCTCGCAGAGGTGCTCGACGAACCACACGAACCCCTCCCACGAATCTTCGTGCTGCAGAGCTGATTCCGCGAGACATACCACCTGGTCGATGCCGTCAGCGAAGATCGCGTCGACAAGTTCTTCCTTCGTCGCGAACCTTCGATAGACCGTTCCGACGCCGACGTTCGCGTGCTGGGCCACGTCGTTGAGCGTGGCCTCCATGCCCTTCACGGCGAAGAGTTCGCGCGCAGCGTCGAGCACGCGCTGCCGATTGCGTTCGGCATCCTTGCGCAGCCCTCGGCATGGTTTGTCAATCATCGGAGCCAGCTTAGTGATATGCGTAACCTGAGTCTATAACCGGATTGACTCTATCCACTTATCCGCTTAGATTGCCTACCAAGATCTGCCCACCGCCCGTCGAAGCGGCGGCCACCTCCCCGAAAGGTCGATCGTGACCGCAGTTTTCGTGATGCTCAAACGCGTCTGGTTGCCCGTTCTCATGGTGGGAGCCATCGCGGTCGGCGCCGTCAGCGTTTCGCACCTGCGATCGGTTTTCGGCTCCCATGGGGCAGTGGTGACACCGGTGGGCTCGGACACCGCGGATTCCTTCAACCCGAAAGTCGTGACGTACGAGGTCTTCGGGTCGGGAGCCACCGCGACCATCAACTACACCGACCTGGACGGGTTGCCGCAGCGGACGGGCGAGGTGGGCCTCCCGTGGTCGCTGACCTTGCAGACCACGGTGCCGTCCGTCATGCCGAATCTGCTGGCCCAGAGCGACGGGCAATCAATCAGCTGCCGAGTCACCGTCGATGACGTGGTGAAGGACGAAAGGACGGTCCAGGGCGTGAATCCCGCGACGTACTGCTTGGTGAAGGCGGCATGAGCACCTTCGTCGAAGACACTCCGACCGACGCCATTCCGCCTGCGCGCCATACCGCCCGCCCCCGGCTGGCGCGGTTCATCCGCACCTTCGCCGTTCCGATTGTCCTGGTGTGGATCGCCATCGTCGCGCTCCTCAACACCACCGTGCCTCAGCTCGAAGAGGTCGGGAAGATGCGCGCGGTATCGATGAGTCCGAACGACGCGCCCTCTCTCATCGCCACCAAACGCGTCGGCGAGGTGTTCCAGGAATACGACACCAGCAGCTCGGTGATGATCGTGCTCGAGGGCGACGATCCGTTGGGCGCCGACGCGCACGCGTTCTACGACGAGATTGTCCGAAAGCTGCGCGCCGACACCACACACATACAGCACGTCCAGGACTTCTGGGGCGATTCGCTGACCGCTGCCGGCGCCCAAAGCATGGACGGCAAGGCCGCTTACGTGCAGGTGTACATCGCCGGTGACCAAGGCGAGACCATTGCCAACGAGTCGGTGGAAGCCGTTCGCGACATCGTCGACGAAACTCACCCACCCGCCGGTGTCCAGGCGTATGTGACCGGGCCTGCGGCGACGACAACCGATCAGAATGCCGTGGGCGACGCGAGCATGAAGATGATCGAGGGACTCACGTTCGCCGTCATCACCGTGATGCTGCTGCTGGTCTACCGATCCGTCGTGACGGTGTTGATCACGCTCTCCATGGTGGTCGTCGGGTTGCTTTCGGCCCGCGGCATCGTCGCGTTTCTCGGATATCACGACGTCTTCGGGCTCACCACGTTTTCGACGAACATGTTGGTGACCCTGGCCATCGCTGCGGCCACCGACTACGCGATCTTCCTGATCGGCCGCTACCAGGAAGCGCGAAGATTGGGCGAAGACCGAGAATCGGCGTACTACACGATGTTTCACGGCACCGCGCACGTCGTGCTGGCGTCGGGTCTGACGATCGCAGGAGCGACACTCTGCCTGCACTTCACCCGCCTGCCGTACTTCCAGACCATGGGCATTCCGCTGTCCATCGGTATGACGATCGTGGTCGCCGCGGCATTGACCCTTGGGCCCGCGCTCATCTCGATCGTCACTCGCTTCGGCAAGGTGCTGGAGCCCAAGAGCTTGGGACGTACCCGCGGCTGGCGGCGCATCGGTGCGGCGACCGTTCGGTGGCCCGGCGCGGTACTCGTCCTGGCCATCGTGCTGGCCCTCGTCGGCCTGCTCACCCTGCCCGGTTACCACACCACGTACAACGACCGGATCTACCTGCCCGGCGAGGTGCCGGCGAATGTCGGTTACGCGGCGGCCGACCGGCACTTCTCCGACGCCAAGATGAATCCCGAACTGGTGATGGTGGAAGCCGATCACGACCTGCGCAACCCGGCCGACTTCCTCATTATCGACAAGATCGCCAAGGCCATGGTCCGCGTGCATGGCATCGCACAGGTGCAGACCATCACGCGTCCCGACGGCAAGCCGATCGAACACGCCTCGCTCGCCTACACCGTCAGCCAAAGCGGCACAGGGCAACTCATGAACAACGACTACCAGCAGACGGTGCTCGAGAACACGCTCAAGCAGGCCGACGAGATGCAGCTGACCATCGACTCGATGACGAAGATGCAGGGCATCACCCTGCAGATGGCCGACGTGACTCGACGGATGGCCGACAAGATGAAGGACACCTCGGCGAACATCAGCGAGGTGCGCGACCACCTCGCCGACTTCGACGACTTCTTCCGGCCGTTGCGCAACTACTTCTACTGGGAGCCGCACTGCTTCAATATCCCGGTGTGCTTCGCACTGCGGTCGATCTTCGACAGCCTCGACGGCATCAGCACACTGTCCGACGATTTCCAGCAGCTGGTACCGGACATCGAGCAATTGGCTGACCTCACACCGCAGTTGGCGGCGCTGATGCCGGCGATGATTCAGTCGATGGAAAACCAGAAGCAGATCATGCTCAACCAGTATCAGGCGCAGAAGGCACAGCAGGACCAGAACATGGCCCTGCAAAAAGACAACACCGCGATGGGCCAGGCGTTCGACGCGGCCAGGAACGACGACACCTTCTACCTGCCGCCGGAGGCGTTCCAGACGGCCGACTTCCAACGCGGCATCAAGCTGTTCCTCTCGCCCGACGGTCACGCCGTCCGGTTCACCGTCTTTCACCAGGGCGACCCGTTGAGCGAGGAAGGCACCTCGCACATCGAGCCGCTGCGCATCGCCGCTGCGGACGCCATCAAGGGCACACCGCTGGAAGGATCGACGGTCTTCGTCGGCGGTAGCGCCGCCATGTACAAGGACATGCAGCAGGGCGCCGACTACGACCTGCTCATCGCGGCGGTCGCGGCGCTGATCCTCATTTTCCTCATCATGGTGGTACTCACGAGGGCCGTCGCTGCCGCCGCGGTGATCGTCGGCACCGTGGTGCTGAGTCTGGGTGCGTCCTTTGGACTCTCGGTGCTGATGTGGCAACACCTCGTCGGCATCCCACTGCACTGGATGGTGCTACCGATGTCGGTCATCGTGCTGCTCGCAGTCGGCGCCGACTACAACCTCCTGCTGGTCTCCCGAATGAGAGAGGAGCTCCACGCCGGACTGCACACGGGCATCATCCGGTCGATGGGCGGGACAGGATCCGTGGTCACCGCGGCGGGCTTGGTGTTCGCGTTGACGATGATGGCCATGTCGGTCAGCGAGCTGATCGTCATCGGTCAGGTCGGCACCACGATCGGCTTGGGCTTGCTGTTCGACACGCTGGTGGTGCGCTCGCTCATGACTCCGTCGCTGGCGGCTCTGCTCGGGCGCTGGTTCTGGTGGCCGCAACGCGTCCGTCAGCGGCCCCGACCCTCGCCCTGGCCGCGAACGGCCGTGCAATCAAGCGTCGATTAGGCCAGATAGTCCGGCGGCAGCCCGTCGAACATGCCCTTGAGCATCCGCACCGCGTACTCCGAGCTTCCGCCGCCGACGATCAACGCGGCGAAGGCCATATCGCCGCGGTAGCCGGCGAACCAGGAGTGTGAGCCGCCCGCGAATTCGGCCTCACCGGTCTTACCGCGCACGTCGCCCGCCTCCTGCAGATCGTCGGCGGTCCCGTTGGTGACGACCAGCCGCATCATCGGCCGAAGCCCGTCGAGCACCTTGGGCGGAATTTGTGTGCGGTCGCCGGTGACGATCGTCTCCCGGCCCTCAATCAGTTGCGGCACAGGCGTTTTCCCGGCCGCGACCGTCGCGGCCGCAAGTGCCATCCCGAACGGGCTGACAACGACCTTGCCCTGGCCGAAGCCGTCCTCGGTGCGCTCGGCGAGGTTCACCGTCGGAGGCACCGAGCCGGAAACCGTGCTGATGCCCTCGATCTGGTAGTCGGGCCCGATGCCGTACTGCGCGGCGGCCTGTGTCAGCCCGCGCGGCGGCATCCGGCTGGCCAGCTCGGCGAAGGTGGTGTTGCACGAACTCGCGAACGCCCTCGACATCGGCACGGTGCCCAGGTCGAACCCGCCGTAGTTCGGCACCGTGCGGTGGCCGATGTCCATGGTGCCGGGGCACGGCAGCAGCGTGTTCGGTGTCGCCATATCGCGTTCGATGGCCGCACCCGCGGTGACCATCTTGAACGTCGACCCCGGCGGATACAGGCCCATGGTGGCGAGCGGGCCCTGCGCGTTGGCTGCGGCATTCTGCGCGACGGCCAGTATCTCGCCGGTGGACGGTTTGATCACCACGATCATCGCTTGCTTGCCGGTGAAGTTGACGGCGTTCTGCGCCGCGTTCTGCACCGACCGGTCGAGGCTGATGGTCACCGAAGCCGCAGGGGCGCCGGGTATTTCGTTGAGCACGTCGACGTCGGCGCCGTTCTGGTTGACCGAGACCACCCGCCAGCCGGCCTCGCCGTCGAGCTCGTCGCTCACGGCCTTCTTGACTTGGCTGACGATGTCGGGCGCGAACGAGTCGTCGGTGGGGAGCAGCTCGGCCTGCGGCGTGACGACCACGCCGGGAAGCGTGCCGACGGCCGCGGCGACCCGGTCATGATCGAACTGCCGCAACGTAATCAGGCTCAGCGGGTTCTTCGACGAGCTCGCCTGCTCGGCGAGCCGCTGCGGGTCCATCGTGTTGTCAAACGGCCGCAGCGCGTCGGCCACGGCTCGTGCGGTCGGCATCAACTGGCCCGCGGCCGCCGACGCGTCCAGCGAGTAGTGGTACAGATGGCCGGGCACCAGCACGTCACTGCCGCCACGCTCGTTGACCGATGCCCGCCGCGGCGGGTCGGCGCGCAGCGCGAACTTTTGGTGCTCGCCGAGTTTGGGGTGCAGCCCGGTGGCGCTCCAGCGCACCTCCCAGCGGCCCTCGTCGCGCACCATGTTCAGCTGGCCGTCGTAGGTCCAGGTGCGGTTCTTGGGCAGATGCCAGGTGTAGCGGTAGGTGATGGTGCCGGTGTCGACGGCGTAGCGCGAACCAACGATCTGCGCGTCGAGTCCCTCGGCCTGCAGGCCGGCCCACGCCTCGTTGAGCGCTGCCCTCGCCTCATTGGGCCGGTCGGCCAGCTCCGCGGCGCTCGCGGTGTCGCCGGTGGCCAGCGCGGCGAAGAACAATTCGGCCGTCGGTTCGGGTCCATTGGGTTTCGGCGTGCACGCGCTCAGGCTGACGGTCACCGCCGCGACGGTGAGCAGAGCAGCGACACGTGAGACTGAAGTTGCCATTGGGGCAAATGTTACGAACCCGAGACCTCAAATGCGTGCAGGCACACGCCGAAACGCACGTTTGGGCGTGAAAGTGCGAGTGAAATTCGCCAGAACGTCGATCTCGACGACGAAATCAGGCCCGCGCGGCCGGCCCTAGGCCCCCGCGGCGGGCGCGCGGACCACCAACGGCACGGCAGGAAAGTACGCGGCCATCTCCGAGCGGGACTTGCGCAGCGCGGCAGTGCCGTAGCCGTGCTTGCGATGCTCGGGGTGAATCCATATCCGCACGTTGACCTCGCCGTCGGACAGCTCGCCGAACACCATGCCGATCTTCTGCGATCCCGCGATCGCCACCAACCACACCGCTTCTTCGGCGTCCACCCTCGACACCGCCTTGCGAATCTCGTCGTCGAGATCCCCGGCCGGCGCACCGGAGCCATCGCCCGCCTGCCGCATTTCGTCGGTTCGGGCGGCGAAGATGTCCCGATCCGCGGCGGCCGCGAACGGGCGAAGCGTCAACGTGTCCGTCGAGCCCGCGGGCTTGTCCCCTACGAAACTCAGCTCGTTGTTCAGGTCCTCGAGTTCCGCGCGGATCTTCCGCCGCGACACCCTGGTGAGCCGGTCGAACGACAGCCGCAGCGCCGCTTCGGCGGCCACCGTCGACGTGTCCAGCAGGCCCCTGATTGCCTCGATCGCGGCGTCGTAGTCCTCGGAGTCGACGATGGCATCGAGTACCTCGTGGCGCCGCTCCAGCGCGCGCACCAGTGTGTCGGCGATTTCCCTGCGTTCGACTCGGACGTCGTCGTTCGTCATGCGTGCAGCGTAGCGACCGACGCTTCGGGTCAGCGCAGTACCGTCAGTCCAAGAGAACCGTTGCGAACGTGCCGACTTGGTCGAAGCCGACGCGCGCGTACGTGGACCGGGCCACGGCGTTGAAGCTGTTGACATAGAGGCTGGCGATCCGGCCGCTGCGCACCACTGCGGCAGCCAAGGCGGCGGTGCCCGCGGTGCCGAGGCCGCGGCCGCGGTAATCGGGATGCACCCACACGCCCTGGATCTGGCCGACGGCCGGTGACTGCGAGCCGACCTCGGCCTTGAACACCACCTGGCCCCGTTCGAAGCGGGCCCACGCGCGGCCCGCGGCGATCAGGCCAGCCACCCGGCGGCGATACCCGCGGCCGCCGTCGCCGACCCGCGGGTCGATGCCGACCTCACCGATGAACATGTCGATGGCCGCGACCAGATAGGCGTCGAGTTCGTCCACGCGTACCGGCCGCACCGCGGGGTCGATCGCGCAATTGGGCGCCGTGCTCAGCGCCATCAACGGCTGGTGCTCGCGCACATCGCGCGCAGGCCCCCAGGCATGTTCGAGGCGTTGCCACGTCGGCATCACCAACTCGGCGCGGCCCACCAGCGACGAGCATCGGCGCGCCGCGCTCATCGCCTTGTCCGCGAAAGCATGTAGGTCAGCGGCGTCACCGCGCAACGGGATCAGATTCGCCCCGGCATAGCAGAGCGATTCGCTCGCGCGCCGCCGCGTCCACAACTCACCGCCGATCGCGGAAGGTTCGACACCGTGCTCGGCCACCCGCGAGGCCACCATGCAGGAGCCGACGGGATCGTCGTCGAGCACTCGCCGCACCGCCGTGGCGTCACGGACCACCGACACCCGTCGCTCGTCGACGAGGCGAAATAGCGGCGGAGCCGACATGGAGACTCTTTCTGACCGAACCCGGGGCGGTGACCCTGCTCACAGGGTCATCCTCAGCTTACGGTCACAACCGGTGAACCGCTTGCGTCTGATCCGTGCGCCTCGCCCATTTCTTCGGCGAGCCTCATCGCCTCTTCGATCAGCGTTTCCACGATCTGCGCCTCGGGCACCGTCTTGATCACCTCACCCTTGACGAAGATCTGCCCCTTGCCGTTGCCGGATGCGACGCCGAGGTCCGCCTCACGCGCCTCACCGGGACCATTGACCACACAACCCATTACCGCGACGCGCAACGGGACGTCGAGCCCGTCAAGTCCGGCGGTGACGGCGTTGGCCAGCGTGTAGACGTCGACTTGCGCGCGCCCGCACGACGGGCACGACACGATCTCGAGACCGCGGGGCCGCAGGTTGAGCGACTCCAGGATCTGGTTGCCGACCTTGACCTCTTCGGCCGGTGGCGCCGAAAGCGAAACCCGGATGGTGTCGCCAATTCCCTTCGACAGCAAGGCGCCGAACGCGACCGCGGACTTGATGGTGCCCTGGAACGCCGGGCCCGCCTCCGTCACGCCCAGGTGCAGCGGATAGTCGCACTGCGCGGCGAGCTGCTCGTAGGCGGCGACCATGACCACCGGATCGTTGTGCTTGACGCTGATCTTGATGTCGCCGAAGCCGTGTTCTTCGAACAGCGACGCCTCCCACAGTGCACTCGCGACGAGCGCCTCCGGGGTGGCCTTTCCGTACTTCTCCATGAAGCGCTTGTCGAGCGAGCCCGCGTTGACGCCGATGCGGATTGGGATCCCTGCGGCAGCGGCGGCCTTGGCGACCTCGCCGACCCGGCCGTCAAACTCCTTGATATTCCCCGGATTAACCCGCACCGCGGCGCAGCCGGCGTCGATCGCGGCGAAGATGTACTTGGGCTGGAAGTGGATGTCCGCGATCACGGGAAGCTGGCTGTGCCTGGCGATTTCGGCCAGCGCATCGGCGTCTTCCTGCCTGGGGCAGGCCACCCTGACGATGTCGCATCCGGTGGCGGTCAACTCGGCGATCTGTTGCAGGGTCGTGTTGACGTCATGGGTCTTGGTCGTCGTCATGGACTGCACGGCGATGGGATGGTCACTGCCGATGCCGACGTCACCGACCATCAGCTGGCGGGTTTTACGCCGCGGAGCCAACGTCGGAGGGGGCGGTGCCGGCATGCCCAGACCAATGGAGCCGGTCATTTATGTCTCCTACTGGAACAACCTGATCGGGTTGACCAGGTCAGCGGTCACGGTCAGCAACATGTAGCCGACCACCACCACCAAGATTACGTACGTGGCGGGCATGAGCTTGAGATAGTTCACCGGCGCCGCGGCCACCATGCCGCGTGCCGAACGAATCATATTGCGAATCTTCTCGAACACCGCAATCGCGATGTGACCGCCGTCGAACGGCAGCAGCGGAATGAGGTTGATCGCACCGAGCACGAAATTCAGCTGCGCCAGGAAGAACCAGAACGCCACCCACAGCCCGTGGTCGACGGTGTCACCGCCGATGATGCTTGCCCCGACCACGCTGATCGGCGTCTCGGGGTCGCGTTCCCCGCCGCCGATGGCGTCCACGAGTGCGCCGATCTTGGTGGGGATCCGGGCCAGCGACTTGCCGAGTTCGACGGCCAGGTCGCCGGTGAAGGCGAACGTCGCGGGCACCGCGGAGGCGGGGTTGTATTGCGTCGGTCCGAATTGGGCCGCACTGATGCCGATGGCGCCGACGGTGGTGGGCTCGTCGCTCTCGTCGGTGTACCGCTGCGTCCTGGTGACGTCGACGACCGTGCTGATCGCTTCGCCGTCGCGTTCGACGACGATGGGGGTCGGGCCCGATGCCTTCTGAAGCTCGGAACGGGCGTCGTCAAAAGTGCCGACCGAAGTATCGCCGACCTTGACGATCACATCGCCTGCGCGGATACCCGCGGCGGCGGCAGGGCCTGGGCCGGTGCAGTCCGCCAACTCTTCCTTGCTGATTTGCGCGGCGACACAACCGGTTTCGCCGACGATCGCGGTCGTCGGCGGATGCAGGTTGGGCAGTCCCCAGATGACGGCGATGGCATAGATGAGGATCAGCCCGATGACGAAGTTCATCCCGGGCCCCGCGGCAAGAACCGCGACGCGCTTCCAGACCTTCTGCCGGTACATCGCGTAGGGACGGTCCTCTGGCGCGATCTCGTCGATGGCGGTCATACCGGCGATATCGCAGAAACCACCGAGCGGGATGGCCTTGACGCCGTACTCGGTGGAGCCCAGCTTGTTGGGACGACGCGTCGACCACAGCGTCGGGCCGAAGCCGACGAAGTAGCGGCGCACCTTCATCCCCGTGGCGCGAGCCACCCACATGTGGCCGCATTCGTGCAGGGCGACCGAAACCAGGATGCACACCGCGAACGCGATGATGCCTAAGACAAACATCATGAGCAGAACATCACCTTGTGCTCAGAACCTCCCTGGATACCGCTTGCTGTGCTCTGTCCCTGGCCCAGCGTTGCGCGTCGAGTACGTCATCCACGGTAGCTGGTTCGGCAGCCCACTGGTCGGCAGCGCGCAGCACCTCGGCGACGGTACGCACGATTGCCGGGAATCCGATGCGGCCGTCAAGAAAGGCTGCTGCCGCGTCCTCGTTGGCGGCGTTGTACACCGCGGTCAGGCAGCCGCCGCGCCGGCCGGCCTCCCGCGCCAGTTCGACCGCTGGGAAGACCTCGGCGTCCAGTGGCGCGAATTCCCAGGTCGAGGCGGTGGTGAAGTCGCAGGCCATGGCGGCGCCGGACACCCTCGACGGCCAGCCCAGTGCCAGCGCGATCGGCAGCTTCATGTCCGGCGGGCTGGCCTGGGCCAGGGTCGAGCCGTCGGTGAACGTGACCATTGAGTGCACGATCGACTGCGGATGCACCACGACCTCGATGCGGTCGTAGTCGATGCCGAACAACAGGTGGGTTTCGATCAGCTCGAGGCCCTTGTTGACCAGCGTCGCCGAGTTCAGGGTGTTCATCGGGCCCATCGACCAGGTGGGATGCTTGCCCGCCTGCTCAGGGGTGACGGAGTCGAGATCCTCGGCCGACCAGCCGAGGAAAGGCCCTCCCGAGGCGGTGAGCACGATCTTGGCCACCTCATCGGCAGTGCCGCCACGCAGGCATTGCGCCATCGCCGAGTGCTCGGAGTCGACGGGCACGATCTGGCCCGGATGTGCGGCCTTGAGCACCAGCGGTCCACCCGCGACCAGCGATTCCTTGTTGGCCAGCGCGAGGCGGGCGCCGCTGGCCAGCGCTGCCAGCGTCGGCTTCAGGCCGAGCGCGCCCACCAGGGCGTTGAGCACCACATCGGCCTGGGTGTTCTCCACCAGGTGGGTGACCGCCTCCGGCCCGGTGTAGGCGACGTCGCCCACCTTCGCGGCGGCGGCTTCGTCGGCCACGGCGATGTTTCGTGACGCCGGTGTCGGCGCACTGCTGGGCCAGCAGGGCCGGATTGGCACCGCCCGCGGCCAGCCCGACGACCTCGAAGCGGTCCGGATTGGCGGCGATGACCTCCAGCGCCTGGGTACCGATCGAGCCCGTGCTGCCGAGGATCAGCACGCGCTGGCGTGAACTCACCGATCCATTGTGCCGCGCATCCGCCCGCAGTCCTGCGGGCGGGCAAAAGTGACGCAAATGTGACGCGTGGGCCGGCCGCCCATCCGTGGCGTCCGTCACCTCGAATCCCCTTCGTCAAGACCAGAACGGCGGCACGCGCCGTTCGTAGACAAGGGATGGGGAAGTTTGATGAGAACAGTTCACCGCAAGGCGGTCGCCGCGGCGGGTCTGAGCGCGCTCGCGATGTTCGGTGCGGTCGCGTGTTCCAGCGAGAGTTCGTCCGACGCCGCGACCGCCACGTCGGCAGCCGTGGAGACGACGACGTCCGCGATGGCGGATCCGGCGGCGAACCTCGTCGGGCCGGGTTGCGCAGGTTACGCCGAGCAGGTGCCGACGGGTCCCGGTTCGGTGACCGGCATGGCGCAGGATCCTGTCACCGTTGCCGCGTCCAACAACCCGATGCTCAAGACGCTGACCCAGGCGCTGTCCGGTCAGCTCAATCCGGAGGTGAATCTGGTCGACACGCTCAACGGCGGCGAGTTCACCGTGTTCGCCCCGACCGACGAGGCATTCGGCAAGATCGACCCCGCCACCATCGAAAAGCTCAAGACCGATGCACCGCTGCTGACCAGCATCTTGACGTACCACGTGGTGCCGGGGCAGGCCAGCCCCGCGCAGGTGCCCGGCGACCACGAGACGGTTCAGGGCGCCAACGTCATGGTGACAGGTGAGGGCCAGAGCCTGAAGGTCAACGATGCCGGCGTGGTGTGCGGCGGAGTCGGCACCGCCAACGCGACGGTGTACATGATCGACACGGTGCTGATGCCACCGGCCAACTAGGTCACCCCTTCCCGCGAGCAGACGCAGAATCGCACTCTCCGAACTACTTTCGTGCGATTCTGCGTCTTCTCGCGCTAAGAAAGCGAGCGCAGCGCCATGTTCACCCTCGTCCTCATCGGCTTCGTCGGTGGCTTGATCACCGGGATATCGCCGTGCATCCTTCCCGTCCTTCCGGTGATCTTCTTCTCCGGTACCCAAAGCGCCCGTGCCGACGCGCAGGGCGGCACCACCGCCGTGGCGACCAGGCCATCATTGAGCGAGACGCTGCGACCGTACCGGGTGATCAGCGGACTCGTGCTGAGCTTTTCCGTTGTCACCCTTGCCGGTTCGGCGTTGCTGTCGCTGGTGGGCCTGCCGCAGGACGCCATCCGCTGGGTCGCCCTCGTGGCGTTGGTGGCGATCGGGATCGGCCTGATCTTCCCGCAATTCGAGGCACTGCTGGAGAAGCCGTTCTCCCGGCTGCCGCAGAAGCAGTTCGGTTCCGGCAGCAGTGGTTTCGGACTGGGCCTCACCCTCGGCGTGCTCTATGTGCCGTGCGCGGGGCCGGTGCTGGCGGCGATCGTGATCGCCGGGGCAACGGGCACCATCGGGCTGTCGACGATAGCGCTGACGCTGTCGTTCGCGGTCGGCGCGGCGCTGCCCCTGCTCTTCTTCGCCCTTGCGGGCCGTCGCGTCGCGGAACGCGTCGCGGCTTTCCGCAGCAGGCAGCGCGAGATCCGTATCGCCGCAGGCATTGTCACGATCCTGCTGGCGGTGGCACTGGTGTTCAACCTGCCCGCGGTGCTGCAGCGGGCCATCCCCGACTACACCAGCACACTGCAGGAAAACGTCGGCGGTGACGAGCAGATCCGGGAGAAGCTGAACCTCGGTGGCCTCGTCACCGACCAGAACCGGCAATTGGAGAACTGCACCGACGGTGCGCCCGCGCTGGAAAGCTGCGGGCCCGCACCGGACATCAAGAACATCACCGCCTGGCTGAACACTCCGGAAGGTACCGCAGTCGACCTGAAGTCGTTGCGTGCCAAAGTTGTTCTTGTCGACTTCTGGGCGTACTCATGCATCAACTGCCAGCGCGCGATCCCCCACATCGTCGACTGGTACGACGCCTACCGTGACAGCGGCTTGGAAGTGATCGGTGTACACACACCGGAATACGCATTCGAAAAGGTCGAGGGCAACGTCGCCGACGGCGCGCGCCGTCTCGGCATCACCTATCCGGTCGCATTGGACAACGGCTACTCCACATGGACGAACTACCGCAACCGGTACTGGCCTGCAAAGTATCTGATCGACGCCAATGGCGTGGTGCGCCACATCAAGTTCGGTGAGGGCGACTACGACACCACCGAAAAATTGATCCGGGAACTGCTCGCCGAGAACCCAGGCGTGAACCTGCCCGCACCGGTCGATTCGGTGGACACCACCCCGCAGAACGACACCACCCCCGAAACATATTTGAGCGTAGGCAAAGCCGGGAACTACGGCGGCTCGGGACAATATGACCAAGGGGCATTCGATTTCACCTACCCACCCAAGCTTGCGAGCGACACCTTCGCGCTGCGTGGCCGGTGGAGCCTGGACTACCAAGGGGCGACCGCGGACAGCGACGAGTCGAGCATCGCGCTGGACTACCACGCCAAAGACGTCTACATCGTGGCGGGCGGTGAAGGGTCGCTGAAGGTGACACGGGGCGACAGCACTACCTCAATCCCGATCAGTGGACCGCCGACGCTGCACCAGATCGTCGACGACGATTCGGTCCAGCGCGGCAGGCTTGAGGTCGCCGTGCCCCGCGGGTTGCAGGTTTTCTCCTTCACCTATGGCTGAGCGAGATTGCGACCCATCCGTGACCCGATCGGCTCCGAATAGTGATTGCAAGGAAATTCAGGCGGCACGTGCCGCCGACAAAACGAATGGAGTGCGATCGATGAACGCCACGAAGAAAGTATTCGGAGCAGGGTTCGCAGGCGTCGCCGCCCTGGGGTTGTCGTTGGGGACAGCGACAACAGCCCAGGCGGAGATGGTTGGGCCCGGTTGCGCAGGGTACGCCCAGCAGGTGCCGACCGGTCCTGGCTCGGTGACGGGAATGGCTCAGGATCCGGTGGCGGTGGCCGCATCCAACAACCCGATGCTGACGACATTGACCAAAGCCGTTTCAGGACAGCTCAATCCGCAGGTGAACCTGGTCGACACGCTCAACGGTGGCCAGTTCACCGTGTTCGCCCCCACCGATGCCGCGTTCGCGAAGATCGATCCCGCGACGATCGAGAAGCTGAAGACCGACGCACCCCTGTTGACGAGCATCCTCACCTACCATGTGGTGCCCGGGCAGGCCGGACCGTCTCAGGTCGCGGGCACCCACACGACCGTGCAGGGTGCCGACGTCACCGTGACCGGCCAGGGTGGCGATCTGCGTGTCAACAACGCCTCGGTCGTGTGCGGCGGCGTCCAGACCGCCAACGCGACCGTCTACATGATCGACACCGTCCTGATGCCGCCGGCGTGAATGGTTGGGTGACAACCTGATCCGGCCGAACTACGGCCGACCGGTCGGCGGGTCAACGGTCGCTTCGATTTTGCTGACGAGGCCATCGCGCACGGTGAGCACGAGCACCGCGACGAGGCGTCGGTCCGCGAACGCGAACACCACTGGCTCGCCGACCACCCCGGTGACCAGCGTGCCGCGTGCCAGGAATCGCAGCAGATTCCGTCCAACCAGCTCGCGGCCGCGATTGGTCTGCGCCGGCGGGGCCGGGTCGCCGAGGAACGTCGCGACTCCCCACACCGTGGGATCCAGCACGGCGCTCAGCGCGGCCAGGTCGCCGTTGGCGCACGCGGTGATGAACTTGTCGGTGACGAGTTGATGCTCGACGCCCGACACGTCGGACGCCCGAGGCGAGGCATCGGAGAACTTCGACCGGGCCCGCCGCGCGAGTTGTCGGCACGTGCCCACCGGCCTGCCCACCGCGTCGGCGATCTCCTCGAACGGCATCTGGAAAACGTCGTGAAGTACGAACGCCACCCGTTCGCCGGGACTCAGCCGTCGCAGCACTTCCAGCAGCGCGGTGCGCACCTCGTCGTCCAGGGTGATCCGGTCGGCAGGATCGGGCTCCGATGACCGGCTGCTGTCGAGGGCTCCCGACTTGTCGGGATGTTCATGCCTGGCCCTCGCCGATCTCAACTGGTCGAGGCACAGCCGGCCCGCGACGACGGTGAGCCAGGCGCGGATATCCTCGATCCGCGCAGGTTCGGTGCGTGCCAGCCGCAGGAACGCCTCCTGTGCGACGTCTTCGGCCTCCCCCACGTCGCCGAGCATCTGGTACGCGAGGTTCACCAGGTACGGGCGGTGTTCACGCCATGCCGCCTCGACCGCCGGTGAATCGCTCATACATCTAGGACGAAACAGCGACGCAAAAAGTTACGCCCCGCCACGTGTAACTTTCCCGGCGGCCGCGCCGTCCTTGATGTCATGAACGCAATTCTTGTCACGGGCGCAACCGGCAACGTCGGCCGCCCGCTCGTCAGCCAGTTGGTCAACGCCGGCGCCCAGGTACGTGCGGTCAGCCGGCAACCCGATGCCGCGCGGTTTCCCGCAGGGGTGGAAGTTGTGAGCTCGGCGTCCGCAGGTCTGCGCGGCGCGTCTGCGGTGTTTCTCAATTCGCGAGCGCTCGGCGACGAGCTCGCCGCGGTGGTGGCGTCGGCGCGGCAGGCGGGCGTGACGCGGTTGGTCGCGCTGTCCGCGATCAACGCCGACGACGACTTCTCGCGCCAGCCGTCCCGGTTCAGGGGCGACCGCAACAAGGAGGTGGAGCAGCTCGCCGTCGACTCCGGCCTGGAATGGGTGAGCCTGCGGCCAACGGTGTTCGCGACGAACTTCGTCGGCCAGTGGGCGCCGCAGATCCAGGCGGGCGACGTGGTCGGCGGTGCGTACGCGTCGGCGTCGGCCGCGCCCATCGCCGAGTCCGACATCGCGCAGGTCGCCGCCGCGGCGCTGCTGACCGATGACCTTGTGGCCCAGAAGATTCCGTTGACGGGGCCGGAGGCGTTCACCAATGCCGAGCTGGTGCAGATCATCGGATCGGTGCTCGACCGTCCGCTGCGGTTTACCGAGGTGCCACCCGAGTTCGTCCGAGAACGCTTTATCGCAGCGGGTTTTGCCGCCGAGTTCGCCGACGCCTATATCGCCTACCAGTCGGCGACCGTCGAGCAGCCGGCGCTGGTGACCCACGACGTGGAAAAGATTCTTGGCCGCGCCGCGGAGCCGTTCGCCAACTGGGTCGCTGAGCACCGCGACCTGTTCACCAATTAGGAAGGCAGACAAACAATGTCCGATCTACGCCCGCCGCGGTACCTCAAGCCGATGAACAAGTTCATGATGGCCGTGCAGAAGCTCGGTATCCCGACCGGGCCGGCAATGGTCCTGACGGTGCCCGGCAGGAAATCGGGGCAGCCCAGGAGTACCCCGATGACACCGTTCGAGCACGACGGCGAGCTCTACGTCGTCGCGGGCTATCCCGGCTCGGACTGGGCGGCCAACGCACGCACAGCAGGAGCCGGCACGCTCTCGAAGGGGCGCAGGTCACGCCGCGTCAAGATTGTCGAGCTCGGCGCCGATGAGGCTGGCCCGATCCTTCGCAGCTTCGCCATCGAAGTCCCGGTCGGTGTCGGCTTCGCCAAGCGTTCCGGCTTGGTGCGCAGCGGCACACCGGACGAGTTCGAAGCGCTGGCGGGCCGGCTCACCGTGTTTCGCTTCGATCCCGCCTAGACCGCGGCCGGGGCGGGTGCCCGGCGCACCATGATGTCGCCGGAACCGGTGTGTGCCTGCACGACCAGCGTCTCGTCATCCTGGGCCGGGCCGTCGGCCTCGTCGAGGGCGTTGGTCACCACTCCGGACCGGGTCTTCAGATCGAGCCGCGCCGCGGTGCCCTGCGGGATGCCGACCTCCACCTCACCGCTGCCGGTCTGCGCCGTGAACGCGCCGTTGACGGCCCGAGTCACGACGATCGAACCCGACGCCGTTTGCGCCTTGGCGTTGCCGCGCAGTCGTCCGATGGTGATTCCCCCGCTGGCCGCCTGGAATTTCACGTCTCCGTCCAGGTGGTCGATCGTCACATCGCCCGACGCCGTCGATACCGTCACGCTGCCGGTGACACTCCGCGCCGCGATGTCACCGGACACGCTGTCCGCCTTGATGTTCCCGCCTACGGTGTCGACCCGCAGATCGCCGCTCACGGTGGCCAACTTGCACTCGGCGAGTACACCGTCGACCTGGACGTCCGCGGAGACCGATGCGGTCTCGAGCCCAGAACCCGACGGCAGGGCGATATCGATATCCACCGATCCGCCGCGGCCGATGGAAATGTACTTCTTACCTGCCTTGACGGTGAGCCTGCCGTTTCGAAAGTCGATCCGCGCTGCTTCGGCCGCCTTGACGTCCGATGCCCGAGACGGATCGCTGGGCCGGACCTCGACGAGGGTGTCCTTGCGATCGCTTGCGGCGAGCCGGACAGATCCGGTGACCAACTCGATGTGGGCCGAGATCGGTTCGGGGGTGTCGAAGTTGGGCATTCTTATCTCCTATCGTCGGGATTAGGTGGAACGTGTTGGGATCAGCGGACCCAGCCGCTGAAAGACTTGCCGGCCGGCCCGTCGTTGCGGCGTCGCGATTGACCGCCGCCGAGTTCGCCTGCTACAGCGCGGACCATCCAGGCGTTCACCGAGAGCCCGGCACCCCGAGCCGCGGAATCCACTGCGGTCCTGAGGTTTTCCGGCAGCCGAAGCGTCACTCGCCATGTACCGCCGTCATCGTCGAGATCCGAGGGCGCGGCAAGGGGTGCTTCGTCGTGCTCGGCAGGCGCCGGCGTCACGGTGAAGTCCGGATCGCGACCGCGCAGTCGCACCTCGACCGAAGCCGGCGCGAGCTCCCGAGTGATCACCTCGGCGCCCTCGGAGAGCGCCTCGAGCAGGGCGAGCCGGATGGCCGACTCCAACGGCGCGGTCAGCCTCTCGGCCAACTCCGCCGCTTCCGGCCCGCCGGCCGCGGCGGCGACCGTCAGCTCGTGCCGGACCGATTCCACGTACGGCTGCAAGTCCATGATGTCATGGTGACATCACTATGGTGTCATTGCAACCGTCAGTTTGACGCAGACGCTTCTCAGTCCCCGCTGAGCTGCTGCAATAGGCCATGCATGTCGATCTGGCCGCGGTGCGCGACGAGCGTGTCGCCCTGGAATCGGTCGACGTGGATCGCCCCGGCCGATACCTTGGTTCCGCTGGGCGCCAGGCCGGCGAACTCGCCGGTGTGAGTGCCGGTGAAACGGGATCGTGAGATGCCGTGGGAGCCGTCGACTAGGACTTCCTCGATGACGTGGCGGCCATCGGGAAACCCGCGATAGAACGCCTCCATGTTGTCGCGCCACTGCGCGAACCCGATCCGCGGCGCACTGCCGATC
Organism: uncultured Actinomycetota bacterium; assembly: GCA_963711755.1. GTDB lineage: Bacteria > Actinomycetota > Actinomycetes > Mycobacteriales > Mycobacteriaceae > Mycobacterium. The sequence goes on along the minus strand of CAVQFK010000012.1, from coordinate 23,006 downwards.
TCGATAACCGCCCGCGGCGAAACCATGTCCTCGAGCCTCGACCAGTCCTGCTGGTCCAAAGCCTTGTACAGGCACTCCACTAGTTGTCGAACTTCGTCGTCAAACGAATCAGCCACAGAGCCAACGATATCCGCGACCTTGTTTCTTTATCGCCGAATTCGGGCAGCATCTATGGCATGCCTACGCTGTTGTGGTTCCGGCGCGATCTGCGGTTGCACGACCTGCCGCCGCTGCTGGACGCCGCCGCAGGCGACCAGGAGGTGCTGGCCTGCTACGTGTTGGACCCGCGCCTCAAAGCGACGTCCGGTCAGCGCCGGCTGCAGTACCTCTACGACGCACTGCGCGATCTGCGTGACTGCCTCGATGGCAGGCTGCTCGTCACCCGAGGCCGCCCAGAGCGCCGCATTCCGGTGCTGGCCAAGACGATTGGGGCCACGTCGGTGCATGTGTCCGCGGACTTCTCGCCGTTCGGGCGCAGGCGTGACGAAGCCGTCCGCACCGCGCTCGACGTGCCTCTCGAGGAATCAGGATCGCCCTATTTGGTGTCGCCGGGCCGGGTGACCAAGGGCGACGGCACACCGTACAAGGTGTTCACACCGTATTTCGACGCCTGGCGCCGGCACGGTTGGCGGGCACCGGCGAAGTCCGGCCCCAAGACGGCACGCTGGATCGATCCGGCCGACGTCCCCGGCGGCGTCGACATCCCAGACACCGGCGTCGCGCTCGAGATAAAGGCCGGCGAGACAGCGGCCAGAAAGCAGTGGACGGCGTTCGTGAAGAACGGTCTCGACGGATACGCCGACGAGCGCAACCGTCCGGATCTCGATAGCACCAGCCGGATGTCGGCGCATCTGAAGTTCGGCACCATCCACCCCCGCACGATGGCCCCCGACCTTGGTCGGGGTACCGGTGCGCAGGCGTACCTGAGGGAGTTGGCCTTTCGCGATTTCTACGCCGCGGTGCTTTATGAGTGGCCGGACAGCGCCTGGTGGAACTGGAACAAGTCGTTCGACGCGATCGAAGTCGACGAGGACCGGGAGCTGTTCGAGGCGTGGAAGGCCGGCCGCACGGGCTACCCGATCGTCGATGCGGGCATGCGCCAACTCGCTGAGACCGGGTTCATGCACAACCGAGTGCGGATGATCGTGGCGTCGTTTCTCGTCAAGGATCTGCATCTGCCCTGGCAGTGGGGTGCGCGGTGGTTCTTGGAGCAGCTGGTCGACGGTGACATGGCCAACAACCAGCACGGTTGGCAGTGGGCGGCGGGCTGCGGCACCGACGCCGCGCCCTACTTCCGGGTGTTCAACCCGACGACCCAGGGAGCCAAGTTCGACCCGGATGGCACCTACGTGCGGCGCTGGGTGCCCGACGTCGACGACGCCGGCTATCCCGAGCCGATCGTGGACCACAAGCAGGAACGCGCGGAGGCGCTCCGCCGCTACGGCAGGCTCGGGGCGACTACTTGACGCTGAGTCCGCCGTCGACAGGCAAGGTGATGCCGGTGACGTACCGGCCGGACTGCCCGCACAGATACAACATCGCCTCAGACACGTCCGATGAGTCGATGAGATCGACCGGCAGCGGGTTCTGCAACTCCGGTTGGATGCACCGTATTCACCCGAATGTTCTTCTCCGCCAATGACGTAGCGTAGTACCGCATCAAGCCGACAACGCCGTGCTTGGCCGCCTGATACCCGGCGAGGCCATGGGTCTGGACGCTGAGCCGCGGGCACAATCCGTTGAGTCCTGCTGTCGAGCTGGTGATGACGATCGCCCCGCCGTCATCGCGCTCGAGCATTGCGGGCAGTGCCGCTTCGATCGTGAAATAGACGCCGTTGAGCATGACGTTGACCGCGTCGACGAAGGCGCTGATGTCGTAGGCCTGCTCGCCGGCAGAGGGCAGGATGCCCGCGTTGGCGAGGATGAAGTCTATGCGCCCGAGTTCGGCAACGCCGTTGGCCCATCTCCTTGAGCCGCTCGAAGTCACGCACGTCGCCCTGCTCGGCGACGATGCGGCGTCCGGTCTTTTCGACGAGGTTCACCGTCTCGTCGAGATCCTCGGGGGTGGCGAGTGGGTATGCCACGCTGTCGATTTGGTCGCACAGGTCGAACGCGATGATGTCCGCGCCTTCCTCGGCGAATCGCACCGCGTGCGAACGGCCCTGTCCCCGTGCCGCTCCGGTGATGAAAGCGACCTTGCCCTCCAACCGACCGGCCATCGCACGAACGCTACACAGCGAAGAAGTTGGTCACGAGCAAACGGCAAACCCCGATCGAGGCGGGTGTACGGCGGCGCGTAGTAGACCTGTGCCAGAATTGGCCGCAAAGCTCACCCCGACCGTGAGGAGCAGCCGTGGCCAGCACCGAAGTGGAACGTTACACCGGCGTTGACGTCGAAGAGGTGCCGTCCGCACAGTGGGGCTGGTCCACCGAGAACCACAAGCTGATCCACATCGGGGGCCTGTTGGCGGCGGGATTCCTGCTGCTGATGATGCACGGCAACCACACCGGTCACGTCGAGGACTTCTTCCTGATCGGGTTCGCGGTCCTCATTCTCGTCGCGGTCGTGCGCGACTGGTGGCTGCGCCGTCGCGGCTGGATCCGCTAGACCGAGTACAGGGGTCGAAACGATTCCGCGCCGAGGTAGAACAACGTCTCTACCGGCGCGATCGAGTCGCTCCTGACAGCCGCAGCACCAAGCGCGTGAGCTTTGAAGGCCCTGGCCGCGTTGCTCATCTGGCGCTGGACCGGATCCACCCTGCGCCCGAGTTCGGCGGGCCATTCGTCGCCCCAGACGATGATCTCGGTCACGCCGCGTTTGAGCAGCCGCAACACGTCGTCACGGACCCGCGCGTCGGCGCCGAGGAGACGGGCGCTGACCGCAACCGCACCGCCCCGCGATGCGGTTCGCATGATCGACGCGAACTCGGCGTCGAGATCGAGTGCCGTCGCTCCGAGGATCGTGAGAGGCCGGGCATCCTGGTGGTCTGCGACCAGCACGTTGACGTCCCAGCCTGCCCGTGCGCGGTCACACAGCCAGCCCCCGGCCGACGCCACGGTCTCGGCGATGCCAGAGCCAACGACCTGGAGTTGATACCGACTGGTCCTGCCCGCAGCTGGACGGTCGGCCTCGAGTGATCCCTCAACGCTGTGGCGGTCGGTGGAAAAGGGTCGCGATGCCATGGGTGTCCTATCCGACTAGCTGGCGATGGGTTCAGCCCAAAGAGCGTGACATTTTTTGTTTGATCTGTAAAGTCTACGTTCCGCGGTGTGCGCGGCTTTTTTCGTGCCCCGCCAGCAGTCAGCCCGCGGCGGCCGCCAAGGGCATCGCGGTGCCGACAGGTGTCAGGTCAGCGGAAAGTCCAGCCGCGCTCCGCAGTTCGATGAACGCCTCGAGCATGGCGTCGGTGGCCTCATGCGGATCGTCGAGCGTGCGGTCGTCGGTGAGCACCGAGATCGCCAGTTGGTCGACGTAGCTCCACACGGTGATGTTCAAACCGCTGCCCGCGACGATGGGCCCGACGGAATAGATCTCGCTGATCGTCGCCCCTTCGATGTCGCCCCGCTCCCGCGGGCCCGGCACGTTCGAGATGGTCAGGTTCATCACGCTTGCCGATTCGACCCGCCTGGCCTGCCTGCGGAACACGCCGGGTGCGAGCGCAGGCGGAAGGTAGGACAGCCAGGCGGGCAGCAACGTCGGCCCCAGCAATTGGTTGTTCTCCTTGGCGATGGCGGTGGACACCGACGTCAGCCTGACTCTCTCCAGCGGATCGTCGATGTGGACAGGCAATGACGGTGTCAGGTAGGTGAATTCGTTGCCGACCAGTCGGTCCTGGCAGGTATTGAAGCTCACCGGCACACCAGCAATCAGCGGTGCATCCGCACGTCCGTCGTACCGCAGCAGCAGCCGGCGCAGCGCGCCCGCGGCCGTCGCCAGCACGATGTCGTTGAGCGTCACACCGAGGTGCTTGCTGGTCTCCTTGACGTCCGAAAGGGCAAGGGGCGCCGTCGCGAACCGGCGCCCCGGCGAGACGACATGGTTGATGAAACACGGCGGTGGCGCGAAATTGCGCGCCAGGTCCGGATGTTGACCCCGCTCCTTGGACCGGCGCCGGACCCGCGAAACTCCGGTGGCGGTTTCGCTCACCAGGCGAGGCAGTTTCCGGATCAACCCCACATGATCGCGCCCGGCCGCCTTCAGCAGAGTCGCCCTCGTCACCGTATCGGAGGAGACCGGTTCGTTCGGGGCATCGGCCGGGCCGAAGGCCGCCATCGCCCTGGCCATCTGATTCGCCGATGCGACGCCGTCGGCGAGCACGTGGTGGACCTTGTGGATCAGCGCAATGCGGCCCTCGGCAAGGCCTTCGGCGACGTACATCTCCCACAACGGACGCGTGCGGTCGAGCGGCGTACTGGCGATCTCGCCGATCAACTGGTCCAGTTCCCGGCGGCCACCGGGAGCGGGTACCTGCGCACGACGAACGTGGTAGTCGAAGTCGATGTCGTCGTTCACCGCCCACATCGGATGATGCATCTTCAGCGGAATTTCCACGAGCTGATGACGAAGTGGCGCCAGCGCCTGCAGCCTGGGGAACGCGATTCTGCGAAACACATCGAAGCTGTAGCCGCCCTCGACACCCGACACATCCAGCACGCCGATCTTCAATGTGTGCATGTGGATCTCGGGCGTCTCGGTATAGAGCATCAAGGCGTCCACGCCGTTGAGTCGCTTCATCCCACCTCGTTCGTCACGACCATTGCACCCCGCGCGGGGCGGGAGCGCAGACCTTCCGACGATTTGTAAGGCTTGTGGTCGAGAACCCCGAGCGGAGGCACCGAAATGAGTCTTGTGGCCGGTCGCGGACCCCTCAGCAAGGACCCCGCCGGATGGTTCTCGTCACCGCTGCCCGACGACGTGGTCTTCGTCGAACCGCATCCCCGGCGCGTGCAGGCGGTCCTGGACGGGCGCACCGTGATCGACACCGAACGGGCCCTGCTCGTGCACCGCCGCGGCCAACCGCTGCGCTTCGCGTTCCCGGTCGACGATGTCGCGGACCTTCCTGGCGAGCCCGAACCGGAGGCGCCTGGTCATGTCCGCGTCCCGTGGGGCGCCGTCGACGCCTGGTTCGAGGAAGGCCGCAAGCTCGTCCACTATCCGCCCAACCCGTATCACCGCGTGGACTGCCGCCCCACGCGTCGCGGGCTGCGCGTCACCGTCGCGGGCATCACGCTGGTGGACACCGCCGACACCGTCGCGGTTTTCGAAACGGCGCTGGAACCACGCCTCTATGTCGATCCTTCGTTGGTGCGCACCGACGTGCTGCGGCGATCGGACACCACCAGTTACTGCAACTACAAGGGCGACGCGACGTACTGGTCAGCGGTCATCGGTGACATCGTCGTCGAGGATGTGGCTTGGAGCTATGAGGATCCGCTGCCTGAGACGCTGCCGATCAAGGGCTATCTGAGCTTCGACTCGGCGCGCGCAGAGGTGCTTGCGGAGTTGCCAGCCCTGTGACAGGCGTCACACGATTGCGGTCAACCTCGGACTCTACGGTTGCGTCACCGTAGGTTACGGTTGCGTACGTTTTCCCTGCTCAGAGACACTTTCTTCACGTTCTCACGGGTAAGGAAAAGCAGTGGGCCACTACATCGCCAACGTCAGGGACATCGAGTTCAATCTGCTGGAGGTGCTGCGTCTCGGCGACGTCCTCGACTCAGGCAGCTACGGCGACCTTGACGTCGACACGCTGCGCACGATGCTCGAGGAGGTCGCGCGCCTCGCGGAGGGGCCGGTCGCCGAGTCCTTCGCAGACGCCGACCGCAATCCGCCGGTGTTCGATCCGGATCGGCACACCGTCACGGTTCCAGGCGAACTGGCCAAGTCGGTGCAGGCGGTCAAGGACGCCGAATGGTGGCGCATCGGCATCGCCGAGGGAATCGGCGGGGTGTCCGCACCCGCGCCGCTGACATGGGCGATCCACGAAATGCTGATGTGCGCCAACCCGTCGGCCACCTTCTGGTATGCCCTCGGCCCCGCGATGGCCAACGCGCTCTTCGTTGAGGGCAACGAACAGCAGAAGCGTTGGGCGGCAATGGCCCTGGAGCGGGGCTGGGCGGCAACCATGGTGTTGACCGAACCCGACGCCGGGTCCGATGTGGGTGCGGGCCGCGCTAAGGCGTTTCCACAACCGGATGGCACGTGGCACATCGAGGGGGTGAAGCGTTTCATCTCCGGCGGCGATGTCGGTGACACCGCGGAGAACATCTTTCATCTCGTGCTGGCACGGCCAGAGGGCGCCGGTCCCGGCACCAAAGGACTGAGCCTCTTCTATGTGCCCAACTACTTGTTCGACCCCGACACTCTCGAATTAGGTCCCCGCAACGGCGTTTTCGCGACCGGACTCGAACACAAGATGGGCTTGAAGTCCTCTCCGACGTGCGAGTTGACGTTCGGCGCGCACGGCGTGCCCGCGGTCGGCTATCTCGTCGGCGATGTGCACAACGGCATCGCGCAGATGTTCACCGTGATCGAGAACGCCCGCATGACAATCGGCGTCAAGTCCGCTGGCACTCTGTCGACCGGCTACCTCAACGCACTGGCGTACGCGAAGGAGCGGGTGCAGGGTGCCGACATGACGCAGATGACCGACAAGACCGCGCCGCGCGTCACGATCCTTCACCACCCGGATGTGCGGCGCAGCCTTCTGACGCAGAAGGCCTACGCCGAAGGTCTGCGCGCGCTGTATATGTATGCCGCTGCGCATCAGAACGACGATGTCGCGCAGCGTGTTTCGGGTGCGGACCCGGCGATGGCACACCGCATCGACGACTTGCTGCTCCCCGTGGTCAAAGGTGTGGGCTCCGAACGCGCCTACGAGATGCTGACCGAGTCGCTGCAGACTCTTGGCGGATCGGGGTTCCTGCAGGACTATCCGATCGAACAGTACATCCGCGACGCGAAGATCGATTCCCTCTACGAGGGCACCACGGCGATCCAAGCGCTGGACTTCTTCTTCCGCAAGATCGCCCGCGACCGCGGCGCCGCCCTTGCCCACGTGGCCGGCCAGATCACCCACACCATCGAGAACTGTGATGCCGCATTGACCAAGCAGGCCGGGTTGCTTGCCACCGCTCTCGAGGATGTCCAGTCGATGACCGCGACATTGACGGGCTACCTGATGTCCGCCTCTGAGGACCCCACCCGGATCTACAAGGTCGGGCTCGGCTCGGTACGGTTCCTGCTCGCCGTTGGCGATCTGATCATCGGATGGCGACTGTTGGTGCAGGCCAACGTTTCCCATGCAGCGCTCGCCGCGTCGGGAAGCGACGACGCGTTCTACCGCGGCAAGATTGCGACTGCGGCGTTCTTCGCTGCCAACATGCTGCCCGCCATCACCGGTGTGCGTGGTGTCATCGAATCCCTCGACGACGAGATCATGCGACTGCCAGAAGCCGCGTTCTGAGTAGCCGCATCACGCCGCCGAGTCCGGCAGCGGCACTCCAGCGAGGTCCGGAAGCGGGCGCCCGCAGATCTCGTGTGCCTCGTCGGCGGGAACCCCGAACAAGCGCAGCACGCCTTCGGTCACTCGGTCAGTGGCCGCGGCGTCATCGCGTTCCGGCTCTTCTTGTAGCAGCTTGCCGAGCCCCAGCAGGGCGCCTGCGGCGACGGCGAGCGCCAGCTTGGGATCGTCCACAGTGAAACGTCCTGCAGCGGCGCCCAATTCGATATCCCGCAACGCGCGGGGCCCGAGCCCGCGCTCCGCCGACATCAAGTTGAGCCCGTTGACGAGCAGAATCTGACTCTCCTGTGGACGACGCCGAAAAAGCCGGCCGGTCAGGCGGAAACTGCATGCGAACGTCTCGGCGGGATCTTCGAACGGTTCGGTGAGCTGATCGAGCAGGGCTCCGTGATTGTCGAGTGCATCGGCAACCGCGGCCTCGAACAGGTCTTCCTTGCTGTCGAAATGGTTATAGAACGACCCCATCCCAACATCTGCGGCCTGCGTTATCTCCAGCACGGGCACGTTGGACTTGCCCGCCGCAAGGAACGCCTGCGCAGCTTGAATCAGGGCCGAGCGCGTCCGCTGTTTGCGCCGCTCCAGCCGATTGACCGGGTCCTTCTGCCCCTCACTCACCCGCCCACCATAGCAGGGAACTCAGTTCTGATGATTTCGTCAGAACCACTTGACTGAGGATAGTCTCGCATGTGACGATTTCGTCAGATTTGAAAGGAGTCGGGATGAGCGACGTCGTTGGTACCCACACTGACCTGCACAGCGAGCAGTGCGCTCGGCCCGGGGAGCATCCCGGGCGCTCCCGCAATCCGGTCATCAAGGTTCATGACATCGCCTGGCTGGAATTCGAGAAGCCCGACCTTTCTGCCGCCGAGGCTTTTGCCAACGCGTTCGGCTTCGCGACCATGCTGCGGACCGCAAACGAACTGCAACTGCGCGGCACCGACACCGGCGCGCCGTGCGTGATCGTTCGCCGCGGCACCCGCAGCAGATTCCTCGGCGCCGCCTATCAGGCTCAGGATGAGACCGACCTGCACCGCCTCGCCGAGGCGACCGGCACCCGCACCAGACGGCTGCCAGAAACGATCGGCGGCATGACCGTCGATCTGACGGACCCGACCGGCATCGCCGTACATGTCATCGCAGGCACCCATCCACTCGAGCCGCTGCCATCCCAGACGCCGCACATCCTCAACCTCGGACACGAACTGCGGCGGGTGAACGCTACGCAGCGCCCACCGCGCGTACCGACAAAAGTTCAACGGCTCGGGCACCTGGTGCTGCAGACCACGAAGTACGTCTCGGCGCTGAACTGGTACCTGGACAACCTCGGCATGATCGTCAGCGACTTCCTCTACTTCCCTGGCCAACGCGCGCGCGGCCCGACGATGAGCTTCATCCGGTGCGACCGCGGCACCGAACCCGCCGACCACCACACGCTGGCGCTGGCGCTCGGCCCGCAAAACCGGTATGTGCATTCGGCGTATCAGGTCTGCGATCTCGATGCACTGGCAGCGGGCGGCGAATACCTCAGTGAGCGAGGCTATTTCCGTTCCTGGGGCATCGGCCGCCACATCCAGGGCAGCCAGCTTTTCGACTACTGGCGTGACCCGGATGGCTTCATGGTCGAACACTTCGCCGACGGCGACATGTTTGATTCGACGCTGGAACCCGGCTGGGCGCCATTCACCGCAACGGGCTTGGCTCAATGGGGCCCCCCGGCTACCAAGGACTTCCTCGGCACAAGCCCGAGGTCACTTCCCCACGAAGCGCGGTCGATCATCGCCGCGCTGCGCGACGACAACGAATTCGACATCAACCGCCTGATCGGCCTCCTGAAAGTAGCGAGCACATGACCATCTCCGTACTGCGCACAGTCGACGCCTGGTGGGTCCAAACACCCACCGGCGCCGCCAAAATCGAGACCTCTGCAACCACCACCGGTGAGCTGCTCGCCGACCGGGCGGCCATCGAAGCCGCCGCCCACAATGGGACCACCGTCGCCCTGGACAGCCTCGACCTGGTCTCCCCCGTCACCGCCCCGTGTCGCGTCGTCGCGCAGATGACGAACTTCGCCTCGCACGTCAAGGACGCCGGCATGGATCCCGAGTCGATACCGATGACATTCTTCCGCAAGGCCTCCGCGTCGATCAGCGGACCGTACGACGACATCGTCAAACCCGACCACGTCAGGTTTCTCGACTACGAGGTCGAAATCGGCCTGGTGGTCGGACGCGAGATCCCCGTCGGCACAGCAATTTCGGAGTCGACGCTCGCCGACTACATCGCCGGGCTCGTCGTCACCAACGACGTGTCGGCCCGCGACATTCAGCTGCCGCAGACGCAGTTCTACGAGGCCAAGTCGTACCCGACGTTCACCCCGGTCGGTCCCGCGCTGGTGCTGCTCGACACCGACGAACTCAAACGCTTCGGCGACCTGCGCCTGCAGACGCGCGTCAATGGCGAGGTGCGCCAGGACGCCCTTGTCGAGGGCGACATGATCTACCGGCCGCTGCAGGCGCTGCAGTCACTCACCAGATTCCAGAACCTGATGGCCGGAGACCTCATCTTGACGGGCACCCCCGTCGGCACCGCGCTCAGTGCGCCTGCCAAGCCCATCGAGGTCATCGGCTCGCTGCTGCCGCCCGCGATGAAATGGAAGGCGTTCTTCAAGCGACAGGCCAACAACCCGAAGTACTTGAAGCATGGCGACGTCGTCGAACTCGGTGTAGCGACCGATGACGGCGCGATCGACCTTGGTACCCAACGCACCGCTGTGAAGTACGCGTGACCCCTGTCGTCATCGTCGGTGCAGGCCCGACCGGCATCACCGCCGCCACCCTGCTCGCGCAGTACGGCATCGAATGTCTCGTGCTCGATCGCTGGTCTTCGGTGTATCCGCAGCCGCGCGCGGTCCATCTCGACGACGAAATCTTCCGTATCCTCGCGCGTCTCGGTATCGCCGAGGAATTCGCGGCAATCTCCAGGCCCGCACTCGGATTGCGACTGCTCGACAACAACTCCACGAGAGTCCTCGCAGAGTTCCATCGCGACCCGGCACACAGCGTGCACGGCTTCCCGCAGGCCAACATGTTCGACCAGCCCGACCTCGAAAAGGTGTTACGCACGAACCTCGAGCACTACCCATGCGCGCACTTGCGCAGCGACGCCGAAGTCACCGACATCGCCGACGACGGGCAGGGACGAATCCTGGTGACGTTCGGCGACCGCACCGACGGCGCCCAGCACGTCATCGAGGCGAAGTACGTCCTCGGGTGCGACGGCGCCAACAGCGTCGTGCGCTCATGCATCGGCGCCGATATGCACGACCTCAAGTTCGACCAGCGCTGGCTGGTCGTGGACATCGCGACCACCGCCGATCTTGATCAGTGGGACGGAGTGCACCAAGTCTGCGATCCGATCCGCGCCGCGACCTACATGCGCATCGGCGATTCCCGCTACCGCTGGGAGTTCCAGTTGTTGCCGGGTGAGACTGCTGACGACTACGCCTCCCTTGACGCGCTGCGCCCGCTTATCGCGCCTTGGGTTGGCGACCTGCCACCCACGGACCTGACGCTGGTTCGGGTGACGGAGTACACCTTTCGCGCGAAGGTCGCCGATCGGTGGCGCCGAGGAAACATCTTCCTGCTCGGCGACGCGGCACATCTCACTCCACCGTTCATCGGCCAGGGCATGGGCACCGGATTGCGCGATGCAATGAACCTGGCGTGGAAACTCGCCCTTGTGCTGGACGGTGGCCTGCCACCCACCGTCCTGGACACCTACGAACAGGAGCGAAAACCACACACTCGCTTCATGATCGCGATGGCGCTGAGCGTGGGTTGGGCGATGACCGCAGGCGGTGAAGCCGGCAATCTCATCCGCCGGTTCGTCGTCCCTCGACTGCGGTTGGTTCCCGGATTGCGCGACAAGCTCGTCGAGAGCAAGACACCCGCGCTGCGCCGCTCCGCATTGGTCTCCAAGGCGCGCGTGCCGGGGCAATTGGCAGGCACCCTGTGCCCCAACCCCGTGACAGCCGAAGGGATTCGCCTCGACGCCGTCCTCGGCAACAGCTTCGCAATGGTTACCACCACGCGTCCACTCGCACTTCAGTGCGCGTTACTCGAAGAACGTGGCGCCGTCGTGCATGTCGCTGAACCGGGTGGCGAGCTGGCGCGTTGGCTGCGCCGCGGGCGGGCGACGGCGGCCATCGTCCGGCCCGACCGCACCGTCATGTGCGCCGGCAGGGACCTGAGGGCGCTGTGCGCGGCCATGCCGCGATTTGTCAGTGACGGGATAAAAGCATGCTGAAGGCGCCCAACGGCATGCCGGAATACCAGGCGGACATCTATTCGACCGACGCGATCGTCGACCCGTATCCGCACTACGCCCGGCTGCGGCAGCGTGGGCCCGTGGTTTGGCTGCCGTGGCACCACGCCTACGCGCTGCCACGCTTCACCGAGTGCAAGGCCACCTTGCGCGACGACAAGACATTCGTCTCCGAAAAGGGCGTGGCACTCAACCGTCTCACCAACCGGCTCTCCCGCGGTACCACGCTGAGCAGCGACGGAGCCGACCACGATCAACGTCGCAAGCTCGTCGCGCATCGCCTGCTGCCCCGTGCGCTACGCGGCATCGATGACAGTGTCCGGGAGCAAGCCGCACGCGTTGTCGACATCGCGCTCGCACGGGGCCACGTCGAGGGTGTGGAGGATCTGGCGTACGCCCTGCCGTTGGCAGTGGTGCCCGATCTGATCGGGTGGCCCCGCGATCAGCGTGACCACCTCCTGGCCTGGGGCGGTGCGACTTTCGACATTCTCGGCCCGATGAATCGCCACGCCATCAAGGCACTGCCGTCCAGCCTGCGCATGCTGCGCTTCGCTCGCCGCGTGGTCAGGGACCGCAGTCTCATCGAGGGCAGTGTGGGCCACGAGGTCCTTCTTGCCGCCGACGCAGGCAAGTTGTCCCACGACGAGTGCGCCCCGCTGATGATCGACTACATCGCCCCGTCACTGGACACCACGATGAGCGCCATCTCGAATGCGCTGCACCTGTTCGCCGAACATCCGGACCAGTGGCAGCTCCTGCGCGACGATCCGTCGCGGATTCCGAACGCGGTCAACGAGGTCATCCGCTACTAATCTCCGCTGCGGGCATTCTCCCGGCTGGCACGCAACGACACCGACATCGGTGGCCACCGAATCCGCGCAGGCGCCCGCGTGCTCGTCATCTACGCCTCAGCGAACCGGGATGAACGCGAATGGGATTCACCGGAAAACTTCGACATCCGGCGCGACGCCACCCGTCAGCTCGGATTCGGCCACGGCGCACACGCGTGCGCCGGGCAGGGTCTGGCCCGACTGGAAACCCAGGCGATGCTGCAGGCGCTTGTTGAGCGCGTCGACCGGATCGAGCTGGCCGCTCCACCCACATGGGCGGTCAACAACATCATCCGCCGACACGAGCGGCTACCGCTGAAACTGATCGCGGCCTGACTCAGCGTGAAGCACTGATCACCGACTTGCCGAAATGTTCGATCGTCTCCAGCACGTGCGCGAGGCTGTCGCCGGGCAGCCCGACCTGCAGCCAGGTAACCCCCAGCGCCGAAAGCTTTTCCACTCCGCTGAGGTAGGCGTCGGCGTTGAACGCGTCGGCGCCTGGACTGCCCCCTTCTGCGTTCGTGAAGCTGATGTCGATGCCGGAAGGATCGCGGCCTGCGGCCTCCAATCTGCGGCGCAAATCGTCGATGCCGTCACTCAGGGTTTCCGAATTCATCTCCGCCGTGCGCGCGGTCTGGGCCAGCATCGCAGGAGCCGGGAACGGGCACCAGCCGTCGCCGTGCGCGGTTACTCGCCTGCGCGCGGCGGCCGTATTGCCGCCGATCCAGATCGGCGGGTGAGGGTGGCTCACCGGCCGCGGATGTGCCGTGATGCCCTTCGCCGTGAAATACCGCCCCTCATAGGAGAAGTCGTCGGTGGTCCAAATCCCACGGATCACCTCCAACGCCTCGTCGAACAGCTGCCCTCGTTCGTCGAAGTCAATCCCGAGCGCTGCGAATTCGCGCTTGAGGTAGCCGACGCCGACGGCGAGGGTGAACCGTCCTTCTGAAAGCAGGTCCAGTGTCGCGCCGGACTTGGCCACCACGAACGGGTTGCGGTACGGCAACACGACGACGTTCGGAATCAACCGCAGCGTCGTGGTGCGGGCGGCGGCGAATCCCATCGCCACGAAGGGGTCCAGCGCGTCGTGCCCACCCGCCTCGAGCCACCGCTGTGTGGGTGCGGGGTGATCGGTGAAGCCGAAGCCGTGAAACCCGGCGGCTTCGGCCGCGGCCGCGACCGTCGCGATGCCTGCCCCGGTGACCAGTTCGCGGTTGTACGGGTGACTGTGCATCGGATGAGTGAACGTGAAGTACATCTGCCGACTCCCTCAGTACGTTTCACGGCTGCTGGTAAAGATACGATCCGCAACGGGCTGTTCGTCGCCGATCGGCCCGTGCAGCGCCCGCCTGAGCGCCGCCCCTTGCAGGGCGAACAGCTGCTGGCTCATCTCCCAGTCCGGGAGTAGCGAATCGAAGCCATGACAGGTGCCCGGATACACATGCAGTTCCGTGCTGACCCCGGCCCACATCAGCCGCAACGCGTAGTCCACAGCTTCGTCGCGTAGCGGATCCAGCTCCGAACACGTGATCAACGCTGGCGCCACACGGGATAATTCGGCGGCACGTGCAGGCACGGCGTCAGCGGGGACCGGCTCGCCGGCCAGGTAGTGCAGCCACATCTGCTTGACTGCGTGACCGTCGAATCCCGGTGTCGTATCGAACTCGTCCTTCGACGGCGTCGGCCGGTCATCGAGGACAGGCTGATGCAACAACTGGAACACGATCGGCGGTCCATCCGCTGCGCGTTGGGCCAGCTCGGCGGCGAGCGCCGCGCCTGCGCTGCTGCCCGCGACGGCGATCCGGTTCGTGTCGATTCCCAGTTCCGTCGCGTGCCCCTGCACCCATTGCAATACCGCGATCGCATCGTCGAGCGCGGCCGGGTACGGGTGTTCGGGTGCCAATCGGTAATCGACGGAGATCACCGTGCAGCGGCCCCGCCGCGCGAACTCCACGCACTGCCGGTGGTCGGTGTCGAGATTTCCCAGCACGAAAGCCCCTGAGTGGCAGTAGATCACCGCGGGTGCCGGAGCCGAAGCGCCGCGGTAGATCCGCACCGGAATCGAGTGGACATCCGCGCCAGGCACGTCGTGGTCCTCGATGTCCACGCCCACGTCGTTGACACCCATGGCGGATTCGGCTCGGCGCTGGTTCAGCGAATCACGGACAACGCCGAGCACGCCGGGTGACAGGTCGGTGCGTGCCGCCGCCAAATGGCGAAGGGCCGGGTCGAGACGATTCAGCACGGCGCAGGATCGAACGTGTAGTCAGCGGGCCGGAACCGGCGCGTCGCGCCCCAGAACGCCAGCGCACTGCGCGGCCACTGGGTGACCACCCTGCCGTTGGCGGCACGAAAGTAGTTGCTGCACCGGGTGAGCCACACGGTGCCCACCATCCACTCGTCGATCTTCGCAATGAATGCCGCCATGGCCTGCGGCCGGACGGAGATATACGTCTTACGCCTGTGCCGCATGTACTTCAACGCCCGCACGATGTAGCGGGCCTGGGCCTCCAGCATGAAGATGACGCTGTTGGAGCCGACGTTGGTGTTGGGCCCGTAGAGCATGAAGAAGTTCGGCACATCCGGCACCGCCATGCCGAGGTACGCATACGCCCCTTCGGCCCATTTCTCGCGCAGCGTCGTTCCGTCTTCGCCGGCGACGTCGATCTGGCCCAGATAGTCGGCGGCGGCGTAGCCCGTCGCGCACACCACTACGTCCACCTCCAGTTCGGTGCCGTCTTCGGTGACCAGGCTGCTCGCACGCAACGAGCGCGCCGGGCTCGTGACAACCTCGACGTGAGGTTGAGTCAACGTCTGCAGATAGTCCGTTGCGAACACCAGCCGCTTGCATCCGAACGGGTGATCCGGAGTCAGCCTGCGGCGCAACTGCTCATCTCCGACGGTCGATTCGAGCGCGCGCAGCGCCATGCCCTTGAACTCCTGCGTCTTGTCGCTGCCGTCCACGATCACCGAGATGTTCGACTCGCTGCGCAGCCACAGGCGGGTTCGGTAGATCTTCTTGGCGAACGGGACGTGGGTGAACACCCACTTTTCTCGCCCGCTGTAGCGCCGGTCCGGCTTCGGCATGATCCACGTCGGCGAGCGCTGCACGGAGTAGACCTTCTTGGCCACCTTGGCGACCTCGGGAACGAGTTGCGCTGCGGTGGAACCGGTGCCGAGCACGGCGACCCTGGCGTCGGCCAGGTCGACGGAGTGATCCCACCGCGCCGTGTGCATCAGCGTTCCTTCGAACGGCTCGTCCTCGACGAGA
The DNA here is from genome assembly GCA_963711755.1 of uncultured Actinomycetota bacterium. Lineage (GTDB taxonomy): Bacteria > Actinomycetota > Actinomycetes > Mycobacteriales > Mycobacteriaceae > Mycobacterium. The sequence goes on along the minus strand of CAVQFK010000012.1, from coordinate 7,059 downwards.
TCGGGCAGCACCGGCTGGGTGAACAGGCCTACCGCCGAGACCACCACGTCGAAGCTGTGCTGCTCGCCATTGCGTGTGCTCAGTTGCCAGGTGTTGGTGCCTGCGTCCCATCGGGCGGCGGTGATCTCGGTGTGCAGCCTCAGGTTCGGGCCGAGCTCATAGCGTTGCGCGCAGCGCTCGAAGTAGTCGAGGATCTCGCGTTGCCCCGACCACACCCGCGACCAGTTCGCGTTGAGGTCAAACGAGTAGGAGTACAGGTGTGACCTGACGTCGCAGGCCAGTCCCGGATAGGTGTTGATACGCCAGGTCCCGCCGACACCGTCCTCCCGGTCGAAGATCGTGAAGTCGCGAAAACCGGCCTTTCTCAGGAAGATTCCCAACGCCAGCCCGCCAGGGCCGGCACCGATGATTCCCACCGACGGGCTCACCCGATTCGCAGGCATTGCCCTCCGTCCACGACCAGTTCGGAGCCCGTGATGAACGACGCCTGTTCGGAGACCAGGAAAGCCACGGCGTCGGCGATCTCCATCGGCTTGCCGAGTCGCCCGCCGGCGGCGAGGCGGGTCTGCGTCGACTCGTCGAGCATCGGTGTCTCGACGGGGCCGGGTAACACCGCGTTCACTCTGATGCCCGACGCGGCGAGTTCGGCGGCGGTGATCTGGGTCAAGCCCCGCAGCGCCCATTTGGACGAGCCGTAGGCGGCGTGGTTGGGGAACGGCCGCACCGCGCCGGTACTGCAGGTGTTCACGATCGAAGCGCCGTCGGCTTGCCGCAGGGCGTCCAGCGATGCCTGGATGCCCAGAAACGGGCCGAGACAGTTGACGCGCCAGCTGGTCTCGAAGCCCAGCGGTGTCTCCTCGGCGAGCGACGCACGGTGCAGGACACCGGCGTTGTTCACCAGCGTCGTCAAGGCGCCGAACCGGTCGATGGTCAGGTCCACCGCGGCCGCCCACTGCTCCTGCGATGTGACGTCGAGCGGAACGGCGATCACCCCGTCGGCCACTTCGGCAAGGTCGTCGACCAGCACATCGCATGCGGCGACCCGAAATCCGTCCTTGCGCAGGCGCTCGACGATCGCCGCACCCTGCCCGCGCGCGGCGCCGGTCACCAGGGCGACACGCTCGGACCTCACAGCGCCTCCTTGAGGTGCTCGGCCGCGCCGCGCCGCAGCGCCTGGGATTCCGACGCGAGCGTGATCAGCCGGAAGCCCAACTGAATCATGGCCTTTCCACGTTGGCCGGAGCCGGCGTGGATGCCGGCGACTAGACCCGCGGCGGATACGGTTGCGCCGATGCGTGCCATCGCATCGCGCACCGTCGGATTGGTCCATGCTTCTGCTGGCCCGTACCCCATCGAGATCGCAAGGTCAGCGGGACCGACATAGACACCGGATAACCCGGGGACGGCGCAGATCTCGTCGAGTGCGGAAAGTCCCGTGGCGGTCTCGACCATGGCGAAAACGCTCGCGCGCGCTTGGATGGCAGCAGGATCAAGACCCAGGCTCGCCCGTAGCGGTCCGAAGCTGCGCACCCCCGCTGGCGGGTATCGCGTAGCGGCCACCGCCGCGGCCGCCTGTTCGGCCGACTCGATCATTGCGATGACGACGGCATCGGCACCGGCGTCGAGCACCCGGCCGATCGCGGCCGGATCCGTCGAGGGCACCCGGACCGCGGTGGCGATGGGCACATGCTCCAACCGCCGGAGCATCAGCGCGACGTCGGCGTCGTCGAGGTAGCCATGCTGGACGTCGAACCCGACGTAGTCATATCCCGCCGAGGCGAACTCTTCTGGCCCGATGACGGTCGGCCCGACCACCCATCCGCCCCATATCCGTTCCTTGGCGGCGAGGACTTCCTGCAGTCGGCTGGACGTCATTGCCCGATCGCGATCTTGATGCGCTCGGGTGTCGGTCGGCACGCGAGCTCGAATGCCGCTTGCACGTTGTCGACGCCGAAGGTGTGGGTGACGTACGCGGGAAGCAGCTCGGGATGCGTGCGGGCGAATTCATTGGCAGTGCACAGCATTCGGCGGCGGTCGAGCGTCACACCCGATTTGAGGGTCAGGTTGTTACGCAGCATGGTCCGCATGCTTATCGGATAGCTGTCGTCGTCGGCCACCCCGAAGTAGAAGACGGTGCCTCCGAAGGCGGCCGCTTCGACCGCGTGCGCCAAGCGTCCCAACCTGGTGCCCGACGGCCTCGATCACGATGTCCGGCCGGTCATGGCTGTCAAGGTGGCTCACCCACCGGTCGCTGGTGGCGCGCACGATGGTGTCGACGCCGAACTCCTTGCCGATCTCGTCGCGATCGATCGGGTCGACGCCCGTGACGTGACGCGCACCCAAAGCCTTTGCCGCGTAGGAGAACAGCAGCCCTATCGAGCCCTGGCCGATGACGGCCACGTCGCTGCCTTTGAGATCGGGAAGCTGTTCCAGCGCATACAGGACGCATGCGAGTGGCTGCAGCGCGACGGCGTGCTGCGGCGCCAAGGCGAGGTCGAAGGTGGCCAGGCCGTCACCGTCGGCGACGACGTGCTCCATCAACCCGTCGAAGCCTGACGCCCAGCCGACCACCCGGTCACCGATCCCATGACTGCGGTGGCGACTCGCGATCACCTCGCCGACGACTTCGTGAATCGGAAAGCCGTCCATTTCGGCGGCACTGGCTCCGGTGTCGCCGGGCAGTCGTCCTTTCGTGCCGCGGAATCCCGGCAGATCGCTGCCGCAGACCCCGGCGGCCAGGAATCGCAGCAGCACCTGGCGGTCGCCTAGGTCGTCGGCGGTCTTAGCTGGAATATCCACCCGCTCAAAGGTGTACGGCGCAACAAGCCGATAGGACCACACGTCAGACCTCCACGGGGACGTTGTTCCAGCCCCATTGGAAACTCGACGGCGGCCGTGACGCGGCCTCCGACAGAATCCGGAACTCCGGCACCCGCTTGAGCCATTCGGACACCATGATGGCGATCTCGAGACGAGCCAGATGCACACCGAGGCAGAAGTGCTGTCCGCGGCCGAATGCCAGAAGGCGTTTGATCGGCCGATCCCAGACGAAATCGTCGGCGTCGGGGTATTCGCGCTCATCGCGGTTGGCAGATGCAAGCAGCGTGATGATCCGCTGCCCCGGCTTGATCGTGGTGTCACCGATGGTGAACGGCTTGCGCACGGTTCGGGCGAACCACTGTGCGGGAGCGCAGAACCGGATCATCTCCTCGCGCGCCACGGGGACATTGGCATCGAGGTCGGCCCGCACCGCGGCCATCTGGCTGGGGTGCCTGCCCAGCTCCCACAGCCCGTGCGCGACGATCTTCGGCACGGTTTCGGTTCCTCCGATGAAGACGCCGAGCATCTGAACGGCCGCCTCGATGTCGGTGAACGACGAGCCGTCGGGCAGTTGGTATCCGATCAGGTTGTCGGCGATCGGCACCTCGCCGTCGGTGTTGGCCCGCCTGCGCTGCACGATCGGGATGAGGTACTCCAGGTAACCCGGCCTGGCGTTCGCCACCTCCACGCCGCTGCCCGGCGTGGCCAGGCTTCCCGCGTTGACGGTCGCCAGCACCTCGGACGCCAGATCCACTGGTAGACCAAGTAGTTCGCACACCACCGAGGCGGCCACGATGCCGCCGTACTCCTGGGTCAGGTCGAACGTGCCGCGGGGCAAGAGCTCGTCGAGCCGGTCGTTGGCCAGCGTACGTATCCGGTCCGCGAGCTTGGCGGCGGATCTCGGCCGGAACTGACTCGATGTGCAGCGGCGTACGTCGTTGTAGATCGGGGCGTCGAAGTTCGCATGGAACGGCATCGGGTGAAGCGGCGGGTCCGGCACGCGCCCGTCGTTGTGCTGCGCCAAAACCGTTGCCGCTGGCAGCGTGCCCTCCGATGCGACGAATGTTCCGTCGTTGATCTCCAGCACCCGCCAGATGTCATCGAACCGCGACAGCGCGTAGGTGTCCCACTTGTCGACGTAGTACACGGGGTACTCGTCGCGCAGCACCCGGTAGTACGGCAGCGGGTCGGCCATCACCAACGGGTCGAACGGGTCGTAGGTGAAGTCCTGTATCACAGGAGAATTCATTGCAGCGGCGATGGTGGCAGGGCAGCCAGGATCGAATCCTCCCAGCCGTCGCGCAGTGCAGGCGCGACGCTCATCCAGGTGACGATCTCCGCCGGTGGACTGTCCTTCCACGACGGGTAGTGGTTGGCGAAGCAATCCCAGTCGCCCTCCAGCGCCCAGTAGTGGATGACTTCGTTGAATCGAAACGTCGTGATGAACGAGCCGAGCCACCGCTTACCCGTGCGTTCTGACCACGGCACGTACAGCCGTTCGAGCTCGCGGATGTAGTCGTCCTGGCGGCCCGGTTTGGTCTGCATGATCTCCTGGATCACCAGCCCGGCCGCGAAGTTGGACTCCTGGAGCTGCGCGAGCGGTTTGTTGCTTGCGCCTGCGTACATGATCCGGCCCTCCCCCGAGGCCCCGATCTCCGAGAGGAACATCGCCCATTTGGCCGCGGACTCCTCGTGGCTGCCGCCGCGCGCCTGCGCCTTGCCGATCCGGGCATAGTCGGCGAACACATCGAGCTCCCAGATGACCGTCACCTGCGGCCAGCGTCCGTTGTAGGGCGTGGCCTCCCAGATGGCGAACAGCCGAGCGCCCAGCTGTTCCATCATCGGGTGGTAGACGTCGCTGAAGACCTCGACGAACCGATCGGTGCGCGCCGATCCGAGGTCGATCGTCTCGTGCAGATACAGGAGCGTATGGCCGTGGTAGCGCTTCATATTCACGTGCGATCGCCGCGGACAGTTGACAGTGGCACCTAGCGAGCGTGACACTTATGGCATGTTTTGTAAAGGCGCTGACCTGGTGACGCCACTGGCCAACGGTTTCTGCTTCGGGGAGGGCCCCCGCTGGTTCGAGGGGCTGCTGTGGTTTTCCGACATGCTCGGTGAATCCGTGCACACCGTGAACCTGCGTGGGGACATGACCACGCTGGCGCTGGCCGGCCACGCACCGTCGGGACTCGGCTTTCGTCCCGACGGGTCGCTGCTGATCGCGTCCACCGAGAACCGGCAGGTGCTGCGCTACGACGGCGAGTCCGTGACATGCGTCGCGGACCTGTCCGGCACGGTGCCCGCGAACCTCGGCGACATGGTGATCGACGGCGTCGGCCGCGCGTACGTGGGGTCCCAGGCGTTCGAGGGCGGCGTGATCGTGCGAGTCGACCCCGACAAGTCCTCCACCGTCGTCGCCGACGAACTCGACTTTCCGAACGGAATGGTGATCACCCCCGACCGGCAGACGCTGATCGTGGCCGAGTCGATGGCCAGGCGGCTGACCGCGTTCACCATCTGGCCGGACGGCTCGCTGTCCGATCGACGGGTCTTCGCCGATGGGCTCGACGGACCGCCCGACGGCATCACACTCGATGCCGAAGGCGGCGTGTGGACAGCGATGACGCTGGCCAACCAATTCGAGCGAATTGTCGAGGGCGGCACCGTGACTGACCGCATCGACATGGGTGAGCGGACCGCGATCGCCTGCACGCTGGGCGGCCAGGAACGCCGCACGCTGTTCCTGCTGTCGAGCACGGACGCCTACCCGCAACGCCTGATCGGCACGAAGTCCTCGCGACTCGACGCGGTGACCGTCGATGTCGCAGGCGCTGGCCTGCCGTGAGCGACTCGTACTACGAACTGCTCGATGAAGGGGACACCAACGGCGACAAGTTCGCCGCCACCGATTTAGTGCGAAGCACCTGGTCGGCGGCGATCCAGCACGCCGCGCCGGTGTCGGCGCTTCTGGTGCGGGCGTTGGAGCGGTGCGAGGCGCGCGATGACACCCGACTGAGCCGCGTGATGGTCGACTTGTTGGGACCTGTGCCCGCCGAGGGCGACCTGTGGGTCCGCGCGCAACGGGAGCGCGCCGGCAAGCAGATCGAGTTGATCAGCGCCGAGATGCTGGCGCAAGGGCCCGACAGTCAGCCTCGACCGGTCGCACGGGCCAGCGGATGGCGGTTGCAGAAACTCGACACAGCCGAGGTCGTGCACGCGCCGTGCCCGCCACTGCGACCCGTCGCGCAAGGCTGGAGCCGCGACATGAAGAAGGACTGGGACCGCAACTACGTGCACAGCCTGGACTGGCGCTGGCTGACCGAGCCGATGGGCGACGGCCCCGGCGAGTCGTGGATCAAACCGGAGGTCGACCTCGTCAAGGGCGAGAGCATGTCGCCGCTGGAACGGCTGTTCGCGGTCGCCGACGACGCGAACGGGATCGGCACGAAACTCGACATCCGCAAGTGGACGTTCCTCAACACCGACCTCGTCGTGCATATCCATCGGGTCCCCGACGGCGAGTGGATCGGGATCCGCGCGGAGACCAGCTACGGACCCGACGGCATCGGCACCACGATCGGCACGCTGTTCGACGAAGGCGGCGCGGTCGGAGCCATTGAGCAGTCGGTGCTCGTCCGCCCCCGCTCCAGGCGCTGACATTCAACGCGAACGGTTACTGCACGTAGGCAGGGAGACGTTTGATGCCGTGCACGAAGTTGCTCAGCAAGTAGTCCGGCTCACCGAACTCGATCCGCGTCAACCGAGTCAGCAGTTCACGGAACAGGTTTCGCAGCTCGGCCTTGGCCAGCTGGTTGCCGAGACAGAAGTGCGGACCGCCGCCGCCGAAACCGAGGTCGGGTTCGGCGAGCGCTGCGGGTTGAAGGTGTGCGGCGCGTCGAAAACACGGGCGTCCCGGTTCGCCGAGCAATAGAACAGCCCGAGCTTGTCGCCTGCCATGATCTGCTGGCCTGCGATCTCGGTGTCCTCGGTGGCGAACCGCGCGAACTGCAGCACGGCCGAGGCCCAGCGCACGAATTCCTCTACCGCCCAAGTGATTCGGCCCTCGAAGTCCTGCGTCAGCCAGTCCGCTGCGCGGGGTTGTGCACCAGCGCCAACATCGCATGTGTTGTCGACTGTTTGGTGGTGTCGTTTACGGCGGAGGCGAGCCGGATCAGAAAGCGCGATTTCCTCGTCGGTCAGCCGATTACCGTCGACCTCGGCGTTGACGATGCTTGT
>CAVQFK010000011.1:0-106990 GCA_963711755.1 uncultured Actinomycetota bacterium | reverse complement strand
GAGGAATCCCGTCGGTTCACGCATCAGGCGCTCGAAGTCTTCGCGATTGATCTCCGCTGCGGCTGCGGATGGACGGGGTTCGAGTAGCCGCTCGATGAGGAAACCGGCGTCGTGGAGTTCCTCGCAGGTTCGTTCCAGCGGCGCCAGCCAATACCGGACCTGCCAGCCGCGGCTCCAGACCTCGTCGATCACCCGCACATCGAAGTAGTTGCCGCCGTGACGCAGCCAGTCGCCGGTGGGATGCATCCGCGATAAGACCAGTGCCCCGTCGGGCCGCAGCACGCGCCGAAGCTCGGCCAGCGCGCGCGTCCGGTCGTCGACGTACTCCAACGCCAGCGCGAACAGCACAAGGTCCACGGAGTCATCCGGTAGCCAGTCGAGCGGATCGGCGAGGTCGTGTACGCGAAATCGCCCGGCGGGGACGCGTTGCCCGGCGAGTTCGACCATCCGAGGGCTCTGGTCGAATCCGGTCACGTCGGCGCCGCGCGCAACGAGCTCCTCGGCGTAGAGCCCTGGTCCACATGCCGCATCCAGCACGGATTTTCCTGCGACATCGCCCAGAAGGGCGAGGCATGTCGGGCGGTCATAGTGGGCGTTGTAGAGGCTGTTGCTCGCGTGATCGACGAACTCGTCGGCGAACTCCTCGTATTGGGGATGAGGCCCCACCGCGTCAGGCACCACCCCAGTATTGCAAAAGTGAACGCGCAGAACGTATTCCCCTACGTCACGCCAGAGCCATCGCCCACCGCACGTCTCCGTTCGATGATGAAGGTGCTGCCCAGAATGTGTAGCTCTACGCGCAAAGTCGACCGGATCTCGAACGGCTCGGCGGTCAGCGGAAACGGTTCGGCGGTCATGGACTCTTACCCTCGCCGGTAAGTTTGGCAAAGTCGTCAACGCTGACCGCCATCTGAGGTTCGGGCTGACCCCACCGATTCACTACCCGCTAGCTGCAATCCCGCGGAGATCTGTTCCATCTGTGAGTTTTCTTGGAAGATGTTGGGATTGCACCAGATGTGCCCGCCACCGGGAGGATCGATATGAATGCCGTGCAGGTCGTCGTCGCCGACGACGATGTCCTGCTTCGCGAAGGTCTGGCCAGTCTGCTCGACCGGTCGGGTTTCGACGTGGTGGGGCAGGCCGCCGATGGCACAGAGCTGCTCGGGCTCGTGCGTGAACGCAAACCGCAGTTGGTGATCGTCGACATCCGGATGCCGCCCAGCCACACCACCGAAGGCCTCGATGCCGCCAAGGTGATTCAGACCGAGGCGCCCAGCACGGCCATCATGATGCTCTCCGCCCATGTGGAGGTCGAGCATGCGACGGAGCTGCTGGCCAGCGGACACGCCATCGGTTACCTCCTCAAGACCCGTGTCACCGATGTCGCCGACTTCATCGACACGCTGGAGCGGGTAGCCAAGGGTGCATCGGTGGTCGATCCGGCGCTCGTTCAGGAATTGGTGTCCGCACGCCGCCGCGACGACCCGTTGGCCGTGCTGTCCGCACGCGAGCAGGAAGTGTTGATGTTGATGGCCGAAGGCCGGTCGAATGGGGGTATCGCCCGACGGCTGTGGGTCACCGAGGGCACCGTCGAAAAGCACGTCCGCAGCATCCTGACCAAGCTCAACCTGCCCGAAGCGGGCGACGATCATCGGCGCGTGCTGGCCGTCATCACCTACCTCGAGGCCCGCTGACCTTGAGAAGTTCGTGGATGGCCTCAGGCGTCAGAGAGAACTTCTGCAGGAAACCCACAGCCGGACTGGCGGCGATCATGTCGGCGAGGTCCGCCTCGGCGTATGTCGATACCAGGATCACAGCCAATGGCGGCGAGGTAGCCATCCGATGAAACTGCTCGGCTAGGTCGAAGCCGCTCTCCACGCCCAAGTCGATGTCGACCAGTGCGACGTCTGGGTGGACTTCGCGGTAAAGGCTAAGCGCCTCAGCACTATTGCATGCCACTCCGACGACGCTGATACCTGCACGCGCAAGCAAGGCGCTCGCAGCATCGCGGAAATCCGCGCTGTCATCCACAATCAGGCAGCGCACGGCGCAACTCCGTGGCGGGGCATCGAACCAGCTTCGCAGAGGTGCGATCGCCATGCATCCCGGCTAGCTGGAAGCCTGTGAAGGTGGTTAGCGTCATGGCCCGCCTATGGCCAGCGCAATAAAGGCAGGTCCATCCTGTGTTGAAGGTATTCAGGATGAGCCAGCACCGCACTGCTTCGACGACGGACACGGACCGTGACCGTCGGACCCGTACTGACCGGTTGGTGGCGATGCTCCTGCGGCCGAACGCGCCTCCGCTGTGGCTGGGGCTGGTGGTGGCCGCGGTGTTCATCACCGCAGAAACCGTATTGGTATACCGGTTGCGCGAGCTCGCATCGGAGAACGCGTTCGGCGCGTTGTTCCTGCTCGGCGTGCTGGTCGTCTCCGCGGGATGGGGCTTCTGGCTTGCGGTAGGCACCTCGGTGGCCAGCGCCGCGGTCTACGTCTACTTCCACATGGACACCAACGGCGCCATCGTCCCGATCCACCCGCGGGATGCCGTCGCGATCCTCATCTTTTTGCCCGTCGCACTGCTGGCGAACATCCTGGCCGGCCAGGCCCGCCTCAGGGCCGCCGAGGCCGAACAACGCCGCAGGGAGGCCGACGCCTTGGCCGAGCAGCAGGCGGCGTTGCGTCGCGTCGCCACCCTGGTGGCTCGCGGGACAAAGCCGTCCGAGGTGTTTCCGATGGCAGTCGACGAGCTGTCCCGAGGACTCCACGCAGACAATGTGGCGCTGCTGCAGTACGAAACGGACAGCGCCGTGGTGGTGCTGGCCGCCCGCGACGAGAACGCTGCGACGAAAATGGCCATCGGTGAACGGTTTTCGCTCGCCGGTGAGAGCGTGGCCACGTTGATCCACGACACCGGAGCACCTGCGCGGATGGACAGCTTCGACGGCGCCACCGGCACGACCGCGGACCGTGTCCGCGCGCTGGGGCTGCGCTCGGCGGTCGGCGCGCCCATCCTGGTTGACGGCGCGACATGGGGTGCGTTGGTGATCGCGTCATCGCAGGCCGAACCGCTGCCGCCCCAAACCGAGGCCCACATCGGGGATTTCGCCGACCTCGTCGCCACCGCGATCTCCAATGCGCAAACCCGCGCGGAACTCACCGCATCGCGTGCGCGCATCGTGACCGCAGGTGACCAAGTCCGCCGCCGGTTCGAGCGCGATCTGCACGACGGCGCCCAGCAGCGGGTGGTCTCGCTCGGCCTCGAACTACGTGCGATCGAGGCCGCGCTACCGGCCGAGCGGCAGGATCTTTGCGACCGCATGTCTCGTGTCGTGACAGGCCTGTCCGGGGTGTTCACGGACCTGCAGGAGATCTCGCGGGGAATCCATCCGGCGATCCTGTCCAAGGGTGGTCTCGGCGCGGCAATCAAGACACTGGCCCGCCGTTCACCCGTCCCCGTCGACCTCCACCTCGCCATCGAGGGCCGCCTACCGGAATCGGTCGAAGTCGCCGCGTATTACGTCGTCGCGGAGGCACTGACCAATGTTGCCAAGCACGCCAACGCATCCGCGGTCACCATCTGCGCCAGCGCAGACGACGAACTGCGCCTCGCGATCTCCGACGACGGCGTCGGCGGTGCGGGCGCACGCGGTGGCTCAGGATTGATCGGTCTCAAGGACCGAGTCGAGGCGATCGCCGGCCGTTTGCAGGTCGACAGCCCGGCGCAGAACGGGACCAGGCTGGTGGCCACGATCCCGCTGCGGGCCCAATAGCCGCGGTCAGCCGAAGGGCAGCAAGAACGGGAACTGCGCCTGATGATCCACCGCCGCCGGCGGGGTGACACTGATCTGGCGTGCTGGCGCTGCGTGCGTCGCCGGCGCAACGGTGATCGCCGCGACGCTCGCGCCGGCCAACACCGCCTGCGCTGCGATGGTTCGGAAAATCATGCTCGCGCAACTCCTTTGGCCTGTCTGCAGTGACAGCTAAAGGATCGCTGGTGCGGCAGCGGACGTCGTCGACGCTGCCACCCAACAACGGCTACCCGCTAGCCCCCAGTGCATCGAGCAGCCGGTCCACGTCGTCGTCGGTGTTGTAGAGGTGAAAACCAACCCGAACCGCCCCTGCCCGCACGGCGGCGCGAATGCCTGCCCGTGCAAGACTGTCGGCGGCATTGGCAACCGGAATCGAGACGATCGCCGAATCCTGCTGTGGTAGTTGGAGTTCAGTGCGGACACGGTTCGCAAGCGCTAGTGAATGCGCTTCGACGGCGGCGCGGTCCAGCGAAGTCAACCACGACATCGTGAGCCCCGCGCCCAGCACGCTGAACCAGGAGGGCGAGGCGTCGAACCGCCGTGCGGTACTCGTCAGTCGCAGCGGCAGACCATAGATCGTCTGCCACGGGTCCTCCCCCGCATACCAGTTCGCGGCGTGGGGCGTCATGATGCTACTTATCCTGTCGCTCAACGACATCCACGCGGTCCCGCGCGGCGCCATCAGCCACTTGTACACCGAGCCGACGGTCACATCTACCCAGCCCAGGTCGACCCGCTTCCAGCCGATGGCCTGGGTGATGTCGATGACGGTCAGCACGTCGGTGCCTGCCACGGTCTTGCGCAAGGCGTCGGTGTCCAGCACCGCACCGTTCGCGGACTGGACCAGGCTGGCCGTCACGACGTCGTAATCGGCGGCGGCCGACACCAATTCGTCGGCCGACAGCTCGGTGATCGTGACGCCACGGCCGACCTGAGCGGCGAACGGAAAAGTCGTGCTGGTGAACTCACCGGCGAGGGTGGCAACCCTGGCCCCGTCGGGCACCGCGGCGGCAACAAGGCCGAGCAGTGCGGCGACGGTGCCACCCATGGTCACCGAATCGACCGGGACGCCCGCCAGCGCGGCATAACCCTCCCGCCCGGCACGCACGTCGTCGTCGAACGACGGCACGTGCATCGTCCCGGTCTGCCACTGGGTGATGCAGTCCTGCAGGGCCTGCACCATGAACTGCGGCGGCAGCCCAAAGGTTGGCGAATTGAGAAAACCGTCGGCGCCGACGAATTCGGCCCCGAACGCCTCGCGCACCGACGCGGCGGTCATTCGTGCGGTTTTTCGCCGCGCAGCCTGGCCTGTAGCTGCTCACGGTCGCGGCGTCTGCGCTCGTCGAACTCCGCGATGCTGGCCGTGGCCCGGCGGCGCAGCGGGGCGAAGAGCCAGATGCCCACCGGGAGGGCGATCACGAACGCGAACAGCAGCGCTATGACAATCGGGAAATCGCGCAGGCCGAGCAAATGTCCCGCACCGAAGATCACCGCGGTCAACACCGCGACGAGCAGCAGGCGGGCCATGACGTAGACCAGCACGTCAACCACGAGGCGGGATCCGGGCCGACTCTCAGACACGGCCCGAGCCTACCGACGCGCGCGTATATTCGAATGAAGGAGGTTTTCTCAGTGGCATATTTGCTCCTCATGCTCGTTCTCGCTGGCCTTGCCTATGGGGGCTGGCGGCTGACGCGTATGACCGCGAGCCGGCCGAGGACGCGCGTGATCGGCCCGGACGACGATCCTGACTTCTTGCGGCGGCTCGGTCCCGGGGAGAACAAGCCCCGCTCGTAGCGGCTCGACCCGGGCTAGGTGTCCCCGGGCCCCCGTGCGCCCGAAAAGCCCTCGGCGACCACGGCCGAAAGATCTAGCAACGCCTCGCGGGTTTCCGGTTTGAGCCGCTCGAGGCTGATCTCGGCGCCCTCCTCCAGATGCGGGTCGAAGGGCACCTCCCGCACAGCGCGGCAACGCCGGGCGAAGTGGTCGACGACCTTTTTCAAATCCACCTTGCCTGAGCGCGGTCGCACCGCGTTGATGACGGCGATCGAATTGCGAACCATGTCCTGGTGACCGTGCGCGTCGAGCCAGTCCAGCGTGGCCGCGGCGCTTCGGGCCCCGTCGACCGACCCCGAGCTGATCACGACAAGCACGTCAGCCTTGGTGAGCACCGCGGACATCGCCGAGTGCAGCATGCCGGTGCCGCAATCGGTGAGGACCACGCTGTAGAACCGCTCGAGCACTTCAAGGGTGCGGGTGTAGTCCTCGGAACTGAACGCCTCTGATACCGCAGGGTCGCTCTCTGAGGCGAGCACTTCCAGACGGCTCGGGCCCTGCGAGGTGTATGCGCGGACGTCGCTGTACGCCTCGATGCCCTCGGCGTCGCGCAGCAGGTGGCGCACGGTGGACGGGGTCTCCAGCGGCACCTTCTGGCTCAGTGTTCCGCGGTCGGGATTGGCGTCGACGGCGACCACGCGGTCGCCCCTGATGGACGCGAGGGTCGCGCCGAGCGTCGCGGTGATCGTCGTCTTGCCGACGCCGCCCTTCAACGACAGCAGCGCGATGCGGTAGCAGCCGCGCAGCGGGCTCTGCACCTGCGCGACGAGGCTGTTGCGGCGGATCACCTTTGGGCTCTCGCCGACGTTGATCAGCTTGAACGTGCCCAGGTACAGCCATTTGCGCCAGCCTTGAGACGGCGCTCGCTTCGCCTGGCCCAGCAGTGCCACGGTCGACAGGTCCAGGTACGGCGGCGGATCGTCGTATCGCGTCGCGCTGCGGTCAGGGGCGGCGCTGTGGTCACGAGCGACGATGCGCGGAAAGCCGTTGGGCGGTGTCGGAGCGGTCCAGTCCGGCGGTGGCGTCGCCGCCGGATCGACGAACCGCTGCTGCGCACGAAAACCGGCCGGCTGATCTGACAACGCGCTAGTCCCCTCTCATCCGACTCCGGCGTACGAGTGCAACCCGACGGTCACCAGGTTGATGAAGAACAGGTTGAACACCATCGCGACGAAGCCTGCCACGTTGATCCACGCCGCCTTGCGGTCGCGCCAGCCCGCGGTCGAGCGGGCATGCAGGTACGCGGCGTAGATCACCCACGCGATGAACGACACCGTCTCCTTAGGATCCCAGCCCCAGTACCGCCCCCAGGCCTCTTCGGCCCAGATGGCACCGAAGATCACCCCGAACCCGAACACCGGAAACGCGAAAATTGTTGTCCGGTAAGCGATCCGATCCAGTGTCTGGGCATCGGGCAGCCGCGCAACGACGCGCGCCAGCGCACCGTCGCCGTCCGGCGAGCCCCACTTGGACATCTTGAACAGGAACAGAATGCTGGCCACCCCGGCGACCAGGAACACCCCGGAACCGAGGCTGACCACCGACACGTGGATCGGCAGCCAGTAGGACTGCAGCGCGGGCATCACCGGCGCGGCGTTGGTGTAGAGCCAGCGGCCCGACACCGTCAGCAGGATCAACACCGGCATCAGCACGAAGACCCACAGCGCGCGGTATTGCGGGCGGCGCAGCACCACCGCGCCCGCGACCAGACCGCAGAAGCAGGTCAGGTTGATGAACTCGTACATGTTGCCCCACGGCACCCGCGAGGTCGCCATGCCGCGCAGCACGATGCACACGAGCAGTAGCCCGATGCCCACGTATGTCAGCGCCAGCCCGGCCTTGCCGACGCGCTCGTCGAACGGGCTGCGCGGGACGTCGGCGACGACGCCGGGGGTCGCACTGTCGGCGCCGACCATGGCCCCGACGAGCTCACGCGTCTCGGCCTTGCGGCTGCGGTTGTACGCCAACTCCACGGCGAGCAGCAGCAGCGCGGCCACCAGCACCACCACCGACGACGTGAAGGCCCAATCCGAGTAGCGGGCCAACCCCAAGTCGATATCCATCAGACCTTCTCTCGTGACGGCTGCGCGTCAAGGCCGTCCAACAGGCGCTTGGTCAGCCGCTCGAACTCGTCGCCCCACCCGGAGTTATCGGTGCGGGCCAGGCCGCCCAGTTCGACGTTTACCGTACCCGGACCGGCACCGGTGAGCCGAACCCAGACGCGTCGCCGTCGCACCACAAGGGACACCAGCAAGCCGGCCATCATCGTCATGGCGAACACCAGCACCCACACCTGCGCGGGGTCGTGCGAGACCTGCACGTTGACGAACGGGATGGCGCCGTCGAACTGGACGACGGTGCCGTCGTCGAGGCGGGTCTCTTCGCCCGCGCGCAGGTTGACCCGAGCCTTCTTGGTCAGCCTGCCCTGTTCGATGAGCCGCGGGTCCAGGTCGAAAAGGGATTGCGGCCGCCCGGTGTCGAGCCCGCTGTCGCCCTTGTAGATGTCGACGGCAACGGCGGGATCGTTCAAGGCAGGAAAGCTCGACGACAGCAGCGTGCCCTCGAGCGCCGCCGTCGGGGCGAACAGGCCCTGCACCACAATCTGGTTCTTGCGCCGTTCGTCGGCGTCGGGGAACGTGCCGCCCGGCGGATCGAAGCGCATCACCCCCGACGACAGGAAGGTGATCTGGTCCTCGGGGCGCCACTGCAGCGTCTGGGTGCGGGTCTGGCCGTCGGGGAAGGTGACGGTGAAGGTCGGGGCGTAACCGTGGCCCTGCAGGTACACCCGGTCACCGCCGACCCGCAGCGGCTCGTTCACCTTCAGCCGGTATGGCTGCCAAACGCCGCTGGCCAGGTCCGCCCCGGCCTGGTACTCGATATTCGCGGCAAACGAGGTGGCCTGCCCGGACGGCAGGTACTCGGCGTCAAAGTTGTTGACCCGCAGGCAGATCGGATGCAGCGCGGTGCCGTCGACGACGTTGCCCGCTCGGAACGAGTCGAACGCGGCCGGTGACGCCGAGCAGAATCCCGGGCCGCCGTCGGCCACGACGATGACGTTGCCCTCGTAGCCGAACATCTTGCCTGCGGCCACCGCGACGAGAAGGCCGAGCAGCGAGAAGTGAAAGACGATGTTGCCGAACTCGCGCAGATAGCCCTTCTCCGCGGAGATCTCGGTGATCTCTCCCTCACGGCGGGTGGTCTGCCGCCAGCCACGCAGCCGCCCGGACACCGTGGCCGCGAGCGCCTCGGGGTCCCCCGTTGTGGTCGCTTCGTGGTGCTTGGGCAGCCGGCTCAGGTTTCGCGGCGCAGCGACGGGGGTGGCCCGCATGCTGCGCGCGTGCTCGACGAGTCGCGGCGTCAGGCACCCCACCAGCGAGATGAACAGCAGCGCGTAGATGGCGGTGAACCAGAAGCTGGAGAACACCTCGAAGGCCTGCAGCCGGTTCAGCCACGGCCCGATGGTCGGATGTTCGACGATGTACTGCTCGACCTTGAACTCGTTGAGGCTGCGCTGCGGAAGCAGGGCGCCGGGGATGGCGGCCAACGCCAGCAGGAACAGCAGCACCAGCGCCGTGCCCATCGATGTCAGCGTGCGCCAGGTGTTCCGTATCAGCGCGAGCAGACGCAGAATCGCACCAGAACCGCTTGGTTTGTGCGATTCTGCGTCTGCTCGCGCTTGGACGGTGCTCATATCGGCAACGTCACGTCCGACACGAACGCGTCGCGCACCCAGGACACGAAGTCGTTCCACACCCCCGTCACCAGCGCGGTGCCGACCAGGATGAGCAGCACGCCGCCGAAGATCTGGATCGCCCTGGTATGACGGCGCAGCCAGCCAAGGCCCTGCACGGCGCGCGCGGATCCAAAGGCCAGCAGCACGAACGGGATTCCAAGGCCGAGGCAGTACGCGATGACCAATGCCACGCCGCGCGCCACATTGGCGCCGTCGGTGGCCGACGCCACCGCGATCACCCCGGTCAGGGTGGGACCAAGGCAAGGTGTCCAGCCCAGCGCGAAGACCGCGCCGAGCAGCGGTGCGCCTGCGAGGGTCGACAGCCGGCGCGGTGTGAACCGAGCCTGGCGTTGCAGCGCGGGGATGAACCCTACGAACACCAGACCCATCACGATGGTGACCACACCGCCGATGCGCTGCAGCAGAAGCTGATTGGTGATCAACGTCGTGGTCATGCCGAGCACCGCGACGGTCCCCAGCACGAACACCGTGGTGAACCCCGCGACGAACAGCGCCGCCGCACCTGCGACCCGGAGCCGCGCGCTGCGGATGGCCGAGCGTTTAGTGGCAGCGCTCGCCGAGATCGACGTTTTGGCGGATTCTTCTCGCACTTCTTCGCCCGAACGTGAGTTTGGGCGTGTCAGGTCCGCGGTGTCCTCGTCGACGCCGACGACCGCGGCCAGGTAGGACAGGTAGCCGGGTACCAGTGGCACCACGCACGGCGAGGCGAACGAGACGAGGCCGGCCAGCACGGAAATGCCCAGCGCCACGAACACCGGTCCGGCGGCGGCCAATTCGGTGAAGCCGGTCATGTCTTGGGCTCCGGCTCGGCCGCCAGCCGTGCCACCACGGGCTGAAGATCCTCGGCGAGCAGTTCGCGCAGGAACACCGCGGCGACGCGGTGCTCACGGTCCACCACGACGGTCGACGGGATAACGGTGGTCGGATACCTGCCACCGAACGCGATCATGGTGCGCATCGGTGGGTCATAGATCGACGGGTAGGTGATCTTGCGATCGACGAGGAAATCCCGAGGGGCGTCCATGTTGTTGTCGCGCACGTCGATGCCGAGGAACGCGACCCCCTGCGATCGGGTGGCGTCGTACACCTTCTGCATCTGGCTGATCTCGGTGCGGCACGGCCCGCACCACTGCCCCCACACGTTGATCACCACGACCTCGCCCGCAAAGTCGTCCAGGGAAATCGTCTTGTCAGGGTCCATCAGGTCGGGACCGGTCAACGGACCTGGGCGACCACGGCTTTCGGGCGGATCGTAGAAGATGTCAGTCTTGCCGCCCGGCGCGACGAACTCGAAGGTGCCGCCCTGCGCGACGGCGTCAGTGCCGGTGGAGCAGCCCGCGAGCGCGACCATCGCCGCGCTCGCAAGGGCCACCAGCGGTTTCACTGCCCGGCCAGCTCCGCGTAGCCCCATCCGACGTAGGTGTCCCCGTGGAAGTAAAAGGACGTCAGAGAGGCCAGGTTGCACAGCCGATGGGTCGGGAAGTGATGCAACGGCTTGTTCGTCATCGACCGCCGCAGCGTCTCGACGGGCAGTTGGTGGCTGACGCACACCGCCTCATGGCCCGCCGCCTTGATCCTGGCGCGGTGCAGCGCGGCCGTCATCCGCGTCGCGATCTCGGTGTACGGCTCACCCCATGACGGCTGGCGCGGGTTCCGCAGATACCACCAGTTGCGCGGGTTGCGAAGTGCACCGTCGCCGGGTGAAACCCTTTGACCCTGAAAAACATTCAGCGATTCGATCAACTCGTCGTCGGTGTTGATCGCCAGGCCGCGGCGTTCGGCGATCGGCGTCGCGGTCTCCTGTGCTCGTTCCAACGGCGAGGCCACCACGTAGCTGATATCGCGGTCGGCCAGCCAATCGGCGACCCGCTGCGCCTGCGCCAGGCCCTTCTCCGACAGGTGGTAGTCGGGCAACCGGCCGTACAAGATCTTGCTGGGGTTGTGCACCTCGCCGTGCCGCATCACGTGCACGATCGTCTTTTCGGTCATGCCGGATTCTTCGCTTCCGCGGCGGCGCGCGCGGCACCCGGCAGAGCGTCGGCAATCGATTCGAACGCGTCGTCGTCCAAAGCAGTTGAGACGAACCAGGTTTCGAAGGCGCTCGGCGGTGGGTAGACACCGGCGTCCAGCAGAGCATGGAAGAACGGCGGGAACCGCCACGTTTCGGTCGCCCTCGCCGACGCGAAGTCCGTCACCGGCGTGTCGGAGAAGAACACCGAAAGCATATTGCCCGCGCGCTGCACCTGGTGTGCCACACCGGCATTCGTCAACGTGGAAGTCAACAGCCCGGCCAGCCGCTCGGCGTTGGCGTCCAGCGCGGTGTAAACGGCGTCGTCGGCGGCGCGCAACGTCGCAAGCCCGGCCGCCATCGCAACGGGATTCCCCGACAGCGTGCCTGCCTGATACACCGGGCCAAGCGGGGCGAGCCGGCCCATCACCTCGGCGCGGCCGCCGAACGCCGCCGCGGGGAGTCCACCGCTCATCACCTTGCCGAAGGTGAAGAGGTCGGCGTCGACGGGATCGACGCCATACCAACCGGATCGGCTGACGCGGAAGCCGGTCATCACCTCGTCGGAGATCAGCAGTGCGCCGTGTTCTGCGGTGATTCGCCGCAGCGCGGCGTTGTAGCCGGGCAGCGGCGCGACGGTGCCCATGTTGCCGGGGCTGGCCTCGGTGATGATGGCGGCGATCTCGTTGCCGAACTGGGCGAACGTCTCTTCGAGGGCTGCGATGTTGTTGTACGGCAACACGATCGTGTCCGCGGTGGCGGCGCCGGTCACGCCCGGCGAGGAGGGCAGGCCCAGCGTCGCGACGCCCGAGCCCGCATCGGCAAGCAGCGCATCGCTGTGGCCGTGGTAGCAGCCGGAGAACTTGACGATCTTGGCGCGTCCGGTGTAACCGCGGGCCAACCGGATCGCGCTCATGGTGGCCTCGGTGCCCGAGTTGACCAGCCTGAGCCGTTCCACCGGCGCGACGCGATCGATGATCTCGGCGGCCAGCTCGGTCTCCGACGGTGTCGGGGCCCCGAAGGACAGGCCGTCGGCCGCGACGCGCTGCACCGCCTCGACCACCGCGGGGTGGGCGTGGCCCAGGATCATCGGCCCCCACGAGCAGACCAGGTCGACGTAGCGGTTGGCGTCGGCGTCCGTCAGCCAGCAGCCCTTGGCCGAGGTGATGAACCGCGGGGTGCCGCCGACCGAGGTGAACGCCCGCACCGGCGAGTTCACCCCGCCGGGGATCACAGAGCAGGCGTCAGCGAAGAGCTTGGCCGAAGCATCGGTGCTGCGCATGGCCACCAGTGTCCCAGCAGTCCCGCGACCGTCAACTACAGGGTGTAGGAGTCAGGCCGGTGTCAGCGTGAACACCGGGTGGTCGGCGGGGTCGGGCAGCTCCCGGAAGTAGTTCTCGACGACCTTGCCGGCCCTGACCTTGTACGCGTCCAGGATCGGCTGCCTGGTCTCGACCGGGGTCTCGGTGAGCACGAAGTCGGTGGTGCCGAGCTTGACCTTCGGGTTGGCGCGCACGTTCTTCACCCACTGAGTCTCGCCGCGGGCGGAGACGAGATACGTGACGCCGTCGACCTCGACCGGGGTGACGGGGATCTTCTGCGGCTCCTTGCTGACCCGCTTGATCACGGTCAGGGTCTCGCTGTGGCCAACGCCGGTGGCCATCGCGATCGGGTTGAAGATCTTGCGGGTGAACCACGGGGGCTTCAAGTAGGCCATGCATGCGAGTTTGATGGTGGCATGCAACTACCGCAATGGCTGGCGCGGTTCAACAGGCACGTCACCAACCCGATCCAGCGCTTGTGGGCGGGGTGGGCGCCGACGTTCGGAATCCTCGAGCACGTCGGCCGGAAATCGGGCAAGCCGTACCGGACGCCGTTGACGGTGTTCTCCACGAACGTCGACGGACACCACGGGGTCGCCATCCTGCTCACCTACGGCCCGAACCGGGACTGGCTGAAGAACATCACCGCCAGCGGCGGCGCCCGCATGACGCGCTACGGCAAGACGTTCGCGCTGACCGATCCGCGGGTGATGTCCAAGGCCGAGGCGGCGCCGTTGGTCAATGGTGGCTGGCGGCCGATCTTCGCGCGGCTGCCGTTCGAGCAGGCGGTACTGCTCACGCGCACCTAGGTCGTGATCCGACCGATCTCACAGCCCTCCTGCAGACCTGGGTTCCGCATGTCCGGACATGCAAAGCGGCGGACGTCCTGCGCACGCCCGCCGCTTTTATTGTGCGACCTAACTGCAGCTCACCTTGATCTCGAACTTCTTGGTGATCATGCCGGCCATCGGGTTCTTCATATCGGCGCCCTGAGCCTCGCCGGTGATGGTGTAGGTGTCGCCGTCGGCCGTGACCGCCGCCGAGCCGGTCTTGACGCCCATCATGTCGCTGACCGCAAGCGCATTGCCGTCGACAACAAGCGCCAGCGACTCGACGACCGGGGTCTCCGCATCGGTCATCACCACACCAAGGGCCTGTCCAGGACCGGCCGCACCGCTGCCGATGTTGATCTTGCCGCCCTGCTTGACGCATGTGACGGACGCAGGGTCTACCCCCGCCAGAGCGGCGCCCTCGACCTTGACCTCGGTGGCGCCTCCGCCCGTGGTGACCTCGGCACCCCCGGCAGCAGCAGTGGTGGGCGAAGATGCAGGCGCAGGCTCACTGCCCTTGTCATCAGAGCAGCCCACCAACGCGGCAGCACAGGCGATCAATCCGATCAAACCCGTTGCAACTCGTATCATCGAACTTTCCTTTCGTTCATGCGTCGCCTCGATGGCTACGACGGCAACGTAAGGCGCGTCTGTTCGCGTAGCTGGCGTAATCGACTACCCCAGTTCCGCCAGACGGGGTACTCACCAGGCGGTATTGGAGTCGGATCCAGATTGGCGTAGTGCATTACCCCAGCTGGTCATCGAGGTCGGCGTCATGCTTGGTCCATGGCCACTGATCCACCCCGGGCCGAGTCCCTGCAGCGGTTGCCGTTGCCGTATGCGACCGCACTGCGGATGCGAGATGCCGGGATCGCTGACGAGGTGATCGCCGAATGCGTAGGCGTGGACCCGGATGCGCTGTCGACGTTCATGCGGGTGGCAGAGGCGAAACTGGCGGCCGCGTCCGAGCCGCCGGTTCCCTGATCACGTCATGCGAAAGCTGCTGATACGAACATCTTTCGCACAACTGCACCTAAATCCTCTTGCGGCACAAGGGCTATCGAATAGACGGCCCGCGTCGGCCGCGAGGTCAGATTTCCCACCCGAACCGCCAGGCAATAGCTGCCACGATCAAGAGGATGACGCCAATCGTGACAGCGATTGGGCTCAGATAAATGGCCCCTGGCACGCCAATCATCAACCCGAAAAGCAGAGGCGTTCGCCAGGTTGTGGGGGCGTGCGGCCCCTGCTCCTCAATGAATCGCAGAAGGTGGTTGGTGACCTTGCGCGGAGTGGATAGTTCTGGCAGTTCCACGGGAAATATCTCGACAAGGGTGAGCCACTCCTCGTCGGTGACAAGATAATCGGGCTTCTTGGACTTCACCTTCCCCGCCAACCGGGTCGACGGAGTGCGCGGCGAAAACCCCTGTGCTATATGCGGTTCGATACTCAGTGGTGCCATGCCGGGGATGCCGACCACCAGTACGGGTCCGCCGCCATACTGTGCCGGGCTTGCGGTCACCTCTGCACGCGAGGCCGACGCGACGAGCGCATTGTCGGTCAGGTCGATCACGCGAATCACATCGTTGCTCACGTCCATCGCGAGGGCCGGTGTCGGCGGGTCCCACCTACGGTGCCGATACAGCAGGCAGCGGCTCGGTTCGTCGGGGCGTTGCCCCGCTGGGCTGCGGGTTAATTCGAACTTGAGCAGGTCCAGATACGCGTCGACTTGGTCTTCGGCGTAGCCACGCTTTCCGATCGGCGGCTGGGAGAACGCCACATCGTCAAGATCCGCTGGCGTCACACAGCTGGCTGTCGTCGGATCACGCAGTGTTGCCTCGACGCGGTCGAGAAACGCTTCGACCTCGTCCCGGTGGTAGCCGCCTTGGCTGCGGGATGCCTCAGAGAAGGCAGGCCTCGCGACACGCGTCTGGGCCAACCGGCGTTCCAACTCGGCGACGCGAAGTTCCGGATCGTCCTGGCTCACGCCCAAAACTTAAGACCGTCGCCGGCGGGTGACTGGCGTAGTCGACTACCCCAGTTTCTGCGGGGCGGAACCGGCCACCAGCTGCTTGCCTGAAAGCGGAAGTACAACGCCTGTGCCGGTTAGAATTTGCCCGTGATCCGCCAGTGGCCCCTGGTCGGGCGATCCGAAGAGCTTGCGGTGATCGCCGAGGCCACCCGGGCGGGCGCCGAGCGCGCCTGCGGCATCGTGCTATCGGGCTCCGCCGGTGTCGGCAAGACCCGGGTAGCACGCGAAGCGGTCGCGGGCTGCGGCCCGCGCAACGCGCACCGGCATTGGATCATCGGCACCGCGTCCGCACGCAGCGTCCCCTTGGGCGCCTTCGTGGACATCGCCAGTGACTTCGGCCCCGACCCGCTACGCCGAGTACGTGAAGTCATCGACGCACTCATCGACGACCGCCAACCTGGCGATGTCATCGTCGGCGTCGACGACGCCCATCTGCTCGACGACCTCTCGGCGTTCACCGTGCACCAGCTCGTCACCCGCCGCCTGGCCACCGTGATCCTGACGATTCGCTCGGGAGAGTCTCCTCCGGACGCCATCACCGCGATCTGGAAAGACCAGCATCTTGAACGGCTTGAACTACAGCCGCTCTCACCACCAGAGATTGCCGGCCTGGTAGCGCACGTACTCGATGGCCCGGTGGACTCCTTTAGCGCACAGCGACTTTGGACCTACACACAGGGCAACGCGCTATATCTTCGTCACCTCCTCGACAACGAGGTGAACGCCGGACGAATGGCGCTGCGTACTGGCGTGTGGTTGTGGGACGGTCAGCCGCAGCTTTCACCAACACTGGCAGAGCTGGTCGAGACACGAATGGCCCAGGTCCCCGGGTCCGTCCGCGAAATTCTCGACGCCCTCGCCGTCGCTGAACCATTGGAAACCGACGTCCTGGAGTCGATCGCAGATTCCGACGCGCTCGCCGAGGCCGAGTCACTCGGCTTGATCAGTGTCGACGGCAGTGTGGTTCCCGCGTCTGTCCGGCTCGCTCACCCGATGCTTGGCGAGGTCAGGAGCACCGGCTCCCTGAAAATGCGGCAGCTCCGCGGACGCATCGCCACCGAACTCGCCAGAAAAGGATCGCCAGATCCCCGAGACCTGATCCGCCGCGCAGCGCTCACCATCGAATCCGATCTCACACCCGACTCAGAGCTCCTACTCTCCGCGGCGTCGGCCGCGATGCAACTGCTGGACCATCGGCTCGGCGAAACACTCGCGGAGCGCGCCGTCGCCGTCGGCGGTGGCCCGTGGGCGAAGATCGCGCACGCGATGGCGATCACGTGGCAGGAGCGTGGCGTCGACGCGGAGGCGGTTCTTGCCGAGCAAGCCGCACAGGCGTCGGGCCCCGAGCGGACTCAGATTGCAATCCTGCGCGCGATGAACTTCACG
Source organism: uncultured Actinomycetota bacterium (assembly GCA_963711755.1). Classification (GTDB taxonomy): domain Bacteria; phylum Actinomycetota; class Actinomycetes; order Mycobacteriales; family Mycobacteriaceae; genus Mycobacterium. The sequence goes on along the minus strand of CAVQFK010000011.1, from coordinate 90,013 downwards.
CTGATTCTCGGTCAAGTGTCCAGCGCCGAACGCGAACTCGAGTTGTTGCCCGCCGATGACGACGACGCGCAGGCGATCGCCACCGCACTCCGGCCGTTGATCGAACTCGTCCGCGGTCACTCCAGAACAGCGGTCGACATGGCGTTCGCCGCGGAGGCCAGTTCGCCCGCCAACAACGTCGCGAAGATCTTCCTGGCGTGGGTGTTTGTCACAGGGCTAGGCGACCTCGGGCGCATTGATGAGATCGAGTCCGCGGCGAGAAAGGGTTATGCGGTCGCCGACAAGTCACCAGAGGCCGGTCACTTGTTGCGGCGGTTGGCGTTTCAGGAGACACATGGCTACCGACTCGCGGGAGTGCTGACACAATCGGACGCCGTCACAGCCCGAATCAGGCGTGACACACTCGACGTTCCGTTTGAGGAGTCGTGGCACCGTGTGATGAGCGGCCTCTCTGCGATGAGCCGAGGCGCGCTGGATGACGCGCGGTGTTCGTTGCGCGACGCACTCGCCTATCTCGGAACCGGGGGCAGCGGGCGCATGGTGAAGACCTTCGGGCGGCTGTGGTTGACCACGGTGACCGCAATGTCCGGCCGAGCAGCGGATGCGCGCCGTGAACTCGACGCCCTCGAGTGGTGGGCCGAAGACCCCGATGCCTGCATGTTCGACCCGTACAGATCCCTGGCAGAGGCATGGGTGTGCGCCGCTGAAGGCGCTGTATCGCAGGCGATCTCGATCATGCGCAACGCCGCTGAGCTAGAAACGCGGCTGGACAGGCCCGCCTGGGAAGTCGTGCTTCTGCAGACGGCAACACAGTTCGGTGACCACACCACCGCCGCGCGGCTTGCCGAGCTGAAAGACCAAGTCCAAGGACCGCGAGCATCCACTGCCGCGGCACATGCCGCCGCGCTGGCAGCCGGACACGGTGAAGATTTGGTCGAAGCGTCCCGCCAGTACGAGAAATTCGGAGATCGCCTCGCGGCCGCCGACGCCGCGGCCCAAGCCGTCGTCGCCGGCCAATGCGCCGGGCTGCGCGGTGCGGCTATGACCGCGTCGGCCATCGCCCAGCGGCTCGCCGATGAATGCCAAGGGGCCCAGACACCCGCACTGCAGGCCGCGATGACACAGCAGCCGTTCACGGCCCGTCAGCGCGAGATCATATCGCTTGCCGCACAAGGGCTATCGAACAAACAGATCGCCGAGCGGCTCACCATGTCGAGCCGCTCTGTCGAAGGCCACCTTTTCCGCGCCTCCCAACGCGTCGGAGCCAACAGCCGCGAACAACTCATCTCGATACTGCAAGGGTCGTGAGACTCGGCGCAGGCGGTGTGATTCGAGGACGATTCGAGTAGTCCACTACTCAATACGAGCGTGCTCGCCGGGACCGAAGATATCGCCGCAAGCACAGCGGCAGTCTTTTCGTTGTTGGGATCGGTAGCCACCCTGAACGTCTGTACTGATCGCACCGGCAACGAACGCGCACCTTGAGAAAGATGACATGTGATGCGGACGAACTCGAAACGCACGCCGATTGATATCGCGTCGGTACTCTCTGAAGAGCGCCGAAGAATTCCCGACCGCAGGCGGTTAGCCATGCTGCGACAGCAGTTCACTTTCTACTACGTAGATGGCGACGGTTCGGTGTGTTGGGAACTTTGCCGATGATCCCCCAGTGGCCCCTTGTCGGGCGTTCCGAAGAGCTTGCGGTGATCGCCGAGGCCACCGGGGCGACCGGCGGCCGCGCCCGCGGCATCGTGCTATCGGGCTCGGCAGGCGTCGGCAAAACGCGGGTAGCACGCGAAGCGGTCGCGGGCTGCGGCCCGCGCAACGCGCACCGGCACTGGATCATCGGCACCGCGTCAGCACGCAGCGTCCCCCTTGGCGCCTTCGCAGAGATCGCCAGCGACTTCGGCCCCGACCCCCTACGGCGGGTGCGGGAAGTCATCGACGGACTCATCGGCTCGTCTCAGAACGGCGAGGTCGTGGTCGGCGTCGACGACGCCCATCTGCTCGATGATCTCTCGGCGTTCACCGTGCACCAGCTCGTCACCCGCCGCCTGGCCACCGTGATCCTGACGATTCGCTCGGGAGAATCTCCTCCGGACGCCATCACCGCGATCTGGAAAGACCACCATCTTGAACGCCTCGAACTGCAACCACTATCGCTGCAGGAAATCGCGGGCCTTGTCGAGCACATCCTCGACGGTCCGGTGCATTCGCAATGTGCACAACGCCTTTGGAGCTACACACAAGGCAACGCGCTGTACCTGCGTCACCTCCTCGACAATGAGGTCAGCGCCGGCCGCATCGCCAAACAATCGGGTATGTGGCTGTGGGAAGGGCAGCCAGAGCTCTCATCCACACTCGCCGAACTCGTCGAAGCCCGCATCGCCCGCGCTCCCCGCCCGGTCCGCGACGTTCTCGATGCCCTCGCCGTCACCGAGCCCTTGGACACCGACGTCCTCGCAGCGGTTGCCGACCGCGACGCGCTCGCCGAGGCCGAATCACTCGGGTTGGTGCGCATCGACTCGAGCACGCGGCCTGGCGTGGTGCGGCTTGCGCACCCATTGCTTGGCGAGGTCCGCCGCACCGGCTCGCTGCGCCTGCGTCGGTTGCGTGGGCGCATCGCCACCGAACTCGCCCGTAAGAACACCACAGATCCGCGGGAAGTGGTGCGCCGCGCGGTGCTCACCGTCGAATCCGATCTCACCCCCGACCCGGGAATTCTCAATGCCGCCACCTGGGCCGCGATGCAACTCCTTGACCTGCGGCTCGCCGAAACCCTTGCGCAGCGGGCCGTCGCCGCAGGCAGCGGCCCAGCGGCCCAGCTCATGCACGTCATGGCGCTCACCTGGCAAGAACGCGGAGCAAGACGCGGAGGTCGTTCTCGCCGAACTCGCCGACCAGGTATCCGGTCCGATGCGGGGCCAGGTTGCGCTGCTGCGCGCGTTGAACTTCGCGGGGATTCTCGGTCAAACAGCCAGCGCCGAGCGCGAACTCGAACACGCCGAACCCGCCGTCGACGACGCCGCGCAGGCGCTCGTCTCAGCACTGCGAGCCCTCATCGAGGTGACGCGCGGTCACGCCGAGGCCGCTGTCGATCGGGCGAGCACCATCCTGGCTGGCACGCCCGCCAGCGACCTCGCACAGATGCTGTCGATCTTCGCAACGGTCAGCGGGCTGCGCGACCTTGGACGCGTCGATGAGATCGACTCCGCGGCCGACCGGGGCTACCGACTCGCCGAGCGATCCGCCGAAGTGTCGCACCTGTGGGTTCCGCTGGCGTTCCTGCATGCGTACGCCTACCGACCCGCGGGCGCGTTGACGCAATCCGACGCCACGATCGCCCATGTCCGCCGCGACACCCTCGACGTTCCGTTGGAGGGGTCGTGGCATGTCGTCGAATCGTGGCGCGCCTTCGTCGCCGGTTTGTCAGCGATGAATCGAGGTGCATTGGCCGATGCGCAGGGCCTGTGCCAAGAGTCTTTGGCCGACGCCGGCAGCGACCACAACGGGCGCATGAGAAAGAGATTCGCGCGATTGTGGTTGGCGACCGTGGCAGCCATGGCGGGCAAAGCCGCCGACGCGCGCAGGCACTTCACCCCCATCCTGCAATGGGACGCCGACCCGGACGCGCAGGGGTGGCTCTCGGAGAAGTCCCTCGCCGAGGCCTGGGTGTGTGCGGCTGAAGGTGCTGTATCGCAGGCGATCTCGGTCGCCCGCGATGCCGCGGAGCGCGACCGTCGATTGGGCCGACCGGCCTGGGAGGCGCTGCTGCTGCAGACGGCGACGCAGTTCGGTGACCCCACCACGGCGCCAAGGCTGGCCGAGCTGGCCGCGCAGATTCAGGGGCCTCGCGCACCCGCCGCCGCCGCTCACGCCGCGGCACTCGCGGCGGGAGACGGCGCCGGATTGGTGGACGCGTCAGGCCAATACGAGGCGTTCGGTGATCGCATCGCCGCCGCCGACGCCGCAGCCCAGGCCGTCGTCGCATACCAACAGGCCGGATTGCGCGGCGCCGCATTGAGCGCCGCGGCCAAAGCCCAGCGTCTGGCGGCCGAATGCCAAGGGGCCCAAACTCCTGCGCTTATCGCGGCGACGACAGCGCAACCGTTCACCACCCGTCAGCGTGAAATCATATCCCTTGCCGCACAAGGGTTATCGAATCAGGAGATCGCCGACCGGCTCTGCGTATCGATCAGGTCGGTCGAGGGGCACCTGTTCCGCGCCTCGCAACGTGTCGGAGCCAATAACCGCGAACAGCTCGTCTCCATCATGCGCGGGAGCTGACTCGCGCCCAGATGGGCCCTCCGGCGACCGTGGTGAAGGGCACGTCGACCGGGAACTCCTTCTCCAGCGAATGGATCTGTACGGCGCGGATGATGGTGGCCAGTGCGAGGGTGGTTTCCAGTCTTGCGAAGTGTTCACCGATGCACGAGCGTGCGCCGCCGGCGAACGGGACGAAATGCCAGCGGTCACGATTCTTCGAGTTTTCCGGACTGAACCGGTCCGGGTCGAAGACCAGCGGATCGGACCAGATGGCCGGATCCCGGTGCAGCGCATAGATCCCGACGGCGAGCAGGGTGCCGGCTTCGACTCGATAACCGCCGACGGCGATGTCCCGCAACGCCATTCGGCCGACACCGGCTGCGGGCGGGCACAGTCGCAATGCCTCGTGCAGCACCTGGATGGTGTATCCGAGCCGGGGCACATCCTCGGGGGTCAGCTCCCGATCGCCGATCGCGGCAGCTTCGGCCGCGACGCGGTCCTGGACGTCGGGATGATGTCCAAGCGCCCACAACGCGTACGTGAGCGCAGTCGCGGTCGTGTCGTGGCCGGCGAGGATGAAGATCAACAGGTCGTTCGAGATGTCGGCGTCGGAGATCGGCTGCCCGGTCTCGGGGTCGGTGGCCGCGATCAATGCGTGAACCAACGGCGCATCGCGAGTCGGATCATTGCGACAGGCCTCCAGGATGTCGCTGGTGACCTTGCGCATCGACGCGACGGCGGCGCGGGCACGGCGGCGCGCGGGAGTCGGCAACCATCGAGGCGCACGCACCGGCCGCAACGCGCGATCGGCGGCGTAGGAGGACGCGATGTGCATGTGATCGGCGATCACGTTCGCGCTTTCGTTCAGATCGATCCCCAGCACCGAGCGGCCCAGCGACTGCATGGTCATGCGGCGGCTCTCGACGTCGAGGTCGACGTCACCGCCGTCGCGCGAGCGGTCCACGAACGCCTGAGCGGCGCGCGACATGTGGCCGCCGAAACTGCGGACGTTTTGTTTGGTGAAAACCGGTTGGAGCGCGCGCTTGCGTGGGCGCCACTGCTCGTTGGGCAGCACGAACAAGCTATCGCCCGCCGCGTGCTGGACTTCCTCATGGACGATGCACCGCTCGGAGAAAGCGTCGTTGCGCCCCAACACATCGCGGATGCCCTCTGGCGAGAAGACCGCAACCAGCGGCGGAAACGCCCATTTGGGGCCGAATTGCACTCGAGTGATAGGGCCTCCGGCGTCCCGGATCACTTCCTGCCCGGCGTCGAGATTCCGCACCGCTTTCACCAGCTGCCCGATGGGCAGCGGATTCTTCGGTACCAGCGGCAACGCGCTGACGTCGAGCGTTTCCCCCGGCGCGATCATGGCATGAAGAATTATGCCAAACGCGGCGCGCCGCAAGCCCTGCGCGCTATTCCAGTGTCGGCGTGGCGGCGGCGGCCAGTTCGTCCACGCGTGAGGTGTCCTTGAGGTCGACGCCCGAGCGGCCCAGCCGCCGCGCACCCGCCACCAGGCCGGCAACCACCCGCGCTGCTTCGGCGTAGCCCAGCCCCTCGGGCGGGTGGATGTTGGAGATGCAGTTTCGGTCTGCGTCTGTGCGGCCCGCGCGAGGCAGGTGCGTTAGATAGATCCCGAGGCTGTCGGCCACCGACAGGCCGGGGCGTTCGCCGATGATCATGATCAGTGTCTGTACGCCCATTCGCGCGCCGATGTGATCGCCCAACGCGACCCGCGCCTGGGTAGCGATGACCGGCGGGGCGATCGAATACCGCTCCGACAGCGTCGAAACCACCGCGGTGAAGAGCCCAACGCCATGGTTGGTGAGAGCCCGCGGCGACAGCCCGTCGGCAAGGACCAGTCCGATCTCTGCCGGGCCGGTGGATATCGAGTCCAGGCTGGCGGGCAGCCGGCCGAGGTCGGGTCGCCGCAGGTACTCGCTGCGGGCGGCAGCCTGACTGGCCACCACAGCCGGGTCGCCGAGCCCCACATCCGCGATCAGGTTCGCAAATGTTGGCACGTCGAGCGGGATGTGGACGGCATCGCGGGCAGCCGCGTGGGCGGCGGTGAACTCGAGCACCCGGCTGGTCGGCAGCGCGCTACCGGCACGGCCGAGGCCGATGCGCGATTGCGTCGTCAGTCGCAATCGGTCCCAAAACTCTTGCGCGGCAGGGCTACTCATCCGGTCAGCGCCCGCAACGGCGATTGGTCCACGTCGATAGGCAATACCCGCCCTTCAGCGTCGCTCATGCCGAGGCCCCGCAGCCATGCATCGAACTCCGGTGCCGGGCGCAGCCCGAGAACCTGGCGGGCATAGAGCACGTCGTGGAATGACAGGCTCTGATAGCCCAGCATTACGTCGTCGGCGCCAGGGACCGCAATGACGAATGCGACGCCGGCGGCGCCCAGCAGAGTCAGCAGGGTGTCCATGTCGTCCTGATCGGCTTCGGCGTGGTTGGTGTAGCAGACGTCGACGCCCATCGGCAGACCAAGCAACTTGCCGCAGAAGTGGTCTTCGAGCCCGGCGCGGATGATCTGCTTGCCGTCGTAAAGGTACTCCGGGCCGATGAACCCGACCACAGTGTTGACGAGCAGCGGTTCCAGGTCGCGAGCGACGGCGTAGGCCCGGGTTTCCAGCGTCTGCTGATCGACCGGTTGCCCGCCCATACCCAGGTGCGCACCCGAACTCAGCGCAGAGCCCTGACCGGTTTCGAGGTACATGACGTTGTTGCCGACGGTGCCGCGGTTGAGCGACCGGCCGGCCGCCAAACCCTCTCGTAGCAGAGCGATGTCGACGCCGAACGCCTTGTTGGCGCCTTCGCTGCCGGCTACCGACTGGAAGACCAGATCGACCGGCGCGCCCCGTTCGATCAGCTCGATGGTCGTTGTGACATGTGACAGCACGCAGGATTGCGCAGGAATGGCGTAGCGGGAACGGATTTCGTCGAGCAGCATCAGCAGGTCCGCGGTGGCCTCGGGGGAATCGGTCGCCGGGTTGATGCCGATCACCGCATCACCGCAACCGAGCAGCAGCCCGTCTAGGGTGGCGGCGGCGATGCCGCGCGGGTCGTCGGTGGGATGGTTGGGCTGTAGGCGAGTCGCCAGGGTTCCCGGCAAGCCGACCGTCGTCCGGAAGCCTGAGGTCACCGTTATGGCGCGGGCGATCGCAATCAGGTCCTGGTTTCGCATGATCTTGCTGACGGCTGCAGCCATTTCCGGTGTGATGGCCCTGCTGATTGCGGCGATCGCGTTTGCGGCGTCCGGCCCGGCGACGACGGCCAGCAACCAGTCGCGCAGCCCGCCGACTGTCAGATGCGAGATGCGTTGAAAGGCAACACGATCGTGGCTGTCGATAATGAGCCGGGTGACCTCGTCGTCCTCGTATGGAACCACCATCTCCTCGAGAAACACGTCGAGTGCGACGTCTGCCAGCGCCCATTGGGCGGCAGCGCGTTCAGCGTCCGTCGATGCCGCACACCCGGCCAGTTCGTCGCCGGACCGAAGCGGTGTCGCCTTGGCCATCAGCTCCACCAGTCCGTTGAAGGTGTACGTGGTGCCGCGAACCTGCGCGGTATAGCGCTTCAGCCGCGTCACCCTCGGTCCTCCTCGGCGGCAGCCAACAAAGCGATCTCCCGTTCCCCTGGGCACCTGCCCAGAACCCATCAGACGCTAGGGAGCGGATGTAACGCGTCGAGGCGTGCGCAGTCACCGCCGTGTTAAGTGCGTTTTGTTCAGCCGTGCCAGTGCAGGGCTTCACCCTCACCGCTCGTCATCACGGTGCCTGCCATCACGCGCAGCCGATAGGGGCTCAACCGCAGGACCGCGAACTCATCGGATGTGGGGCCGTCCTTCCACATCGGGATGATGTACGGGTCGTAGCCGACGGGCTCGGGTCCCTTGGCGAACTTGTCCCAGACCGTGGCGCAGGTGTCGTCGTCGAGATACCACTCCACCAGGCATTCGGCGCTGCAGGTGTCGTGGTTGGTGGTCCAGTAGCTGACCGATACTTCGGGGTGGACGGCCAAGTGCTGCCGTTTGACGGCGGTCGGCACGGTGGCGACCCAGCCGAACAGATCGGTGCCGTCCCACTCCCAGATCGGATGCAGGATGCGGCTGCGCGGGCGCCCGTTGGAGTCGACGGTGGCGACGGAGGCCCAGACGATCGAGTGGGCCATGTCCACGAAGGCGGGCGCGATCTGCTCAAGCGACGTCACAGTTGCCTACCTTAGGCAATGCGTCGTTGCCCGAAGAAGACGTGATCTATTCCTCCTGCTGTTTGCGGAATTCGTCGGTTTTGCGGAATTCCACCTTGCCCTCTTCCCCGGTGTTCTCGATATGGCCCTTGTCTTCGTCGTCGACCCAGTCGGTGACGGCGGTGCCCGAGATGGCCCCCTCGCTGCCGGGCAGCGTCGTGGTCGGGCGGTCCTCGTCGTAGGACCTCGCCATCTCCTTGGCCTTCTCTTTGTGCTCCTCGGTGACCTCGGGCTTCTCGGTCGTCCCCTGCTGTTGTTCGCTGCTCATGCCTACGGACTGCCCGAAGATGTGACGTACGAAACTTCAGAAGGGCTAACCAGCAGGTACAGCGCGCAACGCGGCAGGCAGGCTGGGCAGGAAGTGCTGGGTAGCGAAGGCCCGGATCTCGTCGGCGCTCTCCACCGGCTGAGCACTGGGCAGCAGCAGCACCATGGCGGCGTACCGCAGGATGGTGTCCGCCAGTTCGTTGACGGCCTGCTCGCCGATCCGCTCGGCGAAACCGGCAGGGAAGATGACCCGCAACGCCTCGGCCATGCGGATGATGGCCGCGCTGTAGTGCCGGCCCGCTAGTTCGATGACAAGAGCCGGCTCGTCTCTCATCATGCGGTTCAACACTCGGTGGCGACGGAACTTCAGGATCGCGTGCGTGAACGCCTCGACATAGTAATTCGACTGCGGTCCAGCATGTTTGAGCTCGTCGGCGATCTCGGCGAACAACACGACATTTTCGCGCTCGATCACGGCCGCGATCAGCTCGTCCTTGTTGGAGAAGCGCCGGTAGATGGTGGTGCGACTGACCCCGGCGCGGCGGGCGACGTCGTCAAGCGCCACCCGCCTGAACCCATGTCGCTCGAACTCGACGACAGCGGCATCGAGGATGGCTTCGGTGGTGGTGTCAGCCCCTGGCATAGCCGGACTGAGCGAACTTGTTGTAGCGCAATCGCATTGGCAGAGTGTCCCACAGCCAGTTCGCCGGCCGGGACCGCCACAGCGCGGCAAAGCGCTGATAGCGACGCTCCTTGCGCTCGCTCCATGGCAGCCCGAGCAACTCGCGCGTCCGCGGCGGCATACCGCCGGTGGTAAGGAAGGCGGCCATCGGATTGAATACCGGTGCGATAAGTCGCCACATCGCTGGTGGCGTCCCCTTGGGCCGCGGAAAGCCTTTGGTGACATAGCCGACGCCGTATTTGGCGGTCGGGTGGGCGACCACGATCTCGTCGATCATCCGGTCCCAGTACCGCTCGAACTCGTCGTAGTCGGCAGGCATGGGCCGGTCGCTGACTCCGTAGCGCCGGTACCAGGTCTTGGACTCGAGGTAGATCTGTTCCTTCTCGTCCCGCGTCAACCGCTTGACGAAGGTGTCGGCGAAGTACAGCACCTGCTCGACGAACGTCGCGTGGGCCCAGAAGTACGTATCGGGGTCCAGCGCGTGATAGCGGCTCCCCCCATACTCGCTGGGCATGTCGCCCTTGATGTGGTGGTGGAAATCGCGGACCCGGGTGCCCTCGTTGTCGTCGTCGGCGCCGTAGACCGTCATGAAGATGGGCGGCAGCGACCTCTTGACCCTGGCGGCGGTGTCTTCGAAGAAGACCGAATGGTCCAGTACGCCCTGACCGAGTTCGGCCAGCATGTTCTGCAACACCGCGGGCCTCGGCCCGATCAGGAACATCCGCTGATCGCCGAAATAGCGCCAGATCAGCGACTCCGGCCCAAGCGGCAGGGCGTCGTCGAGGTGTTCGGACTTCTCGGCCAACTCGGTCATGGAGACAGTGTTACAGATTTTGCACTTTGTTCCAACCAGTCTGTGAGCAGGCTCACCTCTACGCCGAAACTGACATTTCGCAGCGAAACTACGAGTGACTGGCTGCAAAAGTCGATTTCAAAGCCGGGTCAGCCTCCGGGTTCCGGTCCTGGATCCGGCGGCACGCAAATCACTGTGACGGTGCCGTTGAGGTTGCCGACGCAGGCGCGGTCATCGCAGCAAACCAATGAATCAGTACCAATCCGGTGCACTAGGCCGCATTTCCTGCGCTTCCCGTGATGTCGGTGTGGCAGTCAAAGACGGGGGTGCCTTCGTATTGATCGTCGGCGCTCAGGCTACGCAAGATGTGCGGCGGCCCGTCGCTTGCGGCCTACTGTCCATTGGGGTTCAGCAGATCTGCCAATCGGAAGTGCAGATCCGCCAGAGCCCGGGCGACCTGCCCGCGAAGCTCCAGCCCGGTCGCCCCAAGCGCAAGCCGGGCGGCTTCCCGGTCGTTCGCGGTGGCCTGCTGGCTGAGCTGCGTCGCCGTGGTTTGCAACCCGACATCGGAGGTCGAGGTCCGGATCGCCCAGGCGGTCTGACGCTGCGCCCTCGCCCGGTCGCCGGCGGCCGCGGCAAGCTGCCGGTCGAATGCGGCCTGATCGGCTGACAGTGCGGCATCCCAGCGCAGTCGATGTCCTTGGAGCCGCAGCCGCGCCGCTTGGGCCTCGCGCGGGAACCCAGCCTGTTGGAATAGCTGTTGCGCGGCCAGCCGTCTGTTCTCGGCCTGGGCGAAAAGTCCTCTCGCCTTGGCGAGTTCAGCTTGCTGAATCTGCCCCGCGAGCGCACGTTGGACCTGCGCCTGCTGTTCGAAACTCCGGGCCGCTTCGATCCTGGCGCGGGCCGCGTCGAGTTGTCCGGCCCTTAGCTGGGTCTGCGCGTCGGCATAGCGGGTCGCGGCCTGTGCCCATAGACCGTCCGCCTTCCTCAGTTCGGCCCGGTAGATCTGGGCCGCGAGGTCCCGCTGAGTGTCGGCTTGGTCCTCGAAACTGCGCGCCTGCTCAATCAGCGCAGTCGCCTCTTCATACGGTGTCGCGGCGATCGCCGATGTCGTCAGCGTCTCCACCACACCGATCGATGGGCGGTTGGCTAATGTCTGCTGCACCTCTCGGCCCGCCCACGTCAGCACCGCCCAGAACAGTGGGGGCTGCGGCGGCGATGCCGGACTCGGCGCCAAGAACGCCGAGAACACGGCGCCGACCCAGTTGGTGGCGTAACTGAGCATTGCGCCAGGCAAAGACGCCGCAGCGGGCTCACGTGACTCCACCTCCGCTGCGGTGCGGACGGGTTCGTGCGCGGCCGCCGTCATCAATTGCTGACCAGACGACAATTCCTGCCCTGTGGACAATCCACGCTGGTCGGGGTCTGGCGCGGCGTTCACCTCGTCCCGCTCGGCGACATCCTGTCGACGTGACGCCCGATCGGCATCGCCGCCAGGAGCTGATGGTTTTGTCTGTGTCGAATCATGTTGTACTACAACATCATCGGACGTTCCCGCGGAATCATGCGATGGCTCAGGCAGATCCGGAGCCTGCGGCGACGATACCGATGACGTCGGTGCGGGCTCTTCACTCTCCGCTTCCTGGTCGTCGCCGTCACCGCTGGGCTCGTCATCGCTGGACACGTCACTGTCATCGTCATCGGCCTCCACAAGACCGCCGGAGCTGTCGTAGTTCATTTCCGGCACCGACTCGCTGTCGAGCACCTGACCCGACTCCGGCGGGCCGGACGGATCGTGCGCATCAACAGTGGGATCGGCCGGCTCCGGCGGGTCGGACGGATCGTGCGCCTCAACGGTGGGATCGGCCGACTCGTCGACAGCCTTTTCCGTGGCCGACGGCGCATTGGTGGATTGCGAATCCGTCGGCTGATCGGTCTCTGCCCGCGCAATCCCGAGACCCTGCCCGGTCGCGATGGCCATCCCGACACCCAGCGCAACGGCCAGCGCCCCTACCCGCCCGACATATCGGGCGTAGGGCGTGGTTGATCCAACTTCGGGCGCCATCCGCGACTCCGGCGTCGCCATCGTCCCGCTGCTTCTGCGATGGCGCCCGCCACGCGGACTACTCGAAACATTGGCCGCGAAGCTCCCGGTCACATTCACGCTGCCTCCCTCGTTGTCGCCATCCGGCCTGTGCCTCAGGCGGTTCACGGACAGTTGTCGATGCCGCCGAACCGAAGGCACGAGTCGTGAGCTGCTCGCTTTCCGGCAACCGCCAGCACCGTGATTGCCACATGCCTGACAGCGAATTTAGGGACGCTATGGTCGGCGATGTATCGGGTGTTTCCCTACAGCTGCCGCATACGATCGGCGCTTGTCACTGGCCACCCGCACGCTTGACCTGTCGACCCGCTACTTTTGGCGGGTCGTCGGTCGGCAGATCGACGTCACCGGTAACGAGCGCTGGCTCGATTCCCCCGCAAACGACATCGAAGCCCGCGGCGACGACTGGCAGGATGCGCTGGACGCCGCCGCACAATTGCGGATGCCTGTCACCGGCGACGGGTTGCCGGCCGCGTTCTCAGCTCTTGACGGCACCGTCTGACCGCGTCGACGACAAGGTGCGCGACTTCTACGACCACACCGCATCCTGGGGATTGGACGTGTGGTCCCAGTGGAACACTCTCTTCGCCTCGGGCGGCGAGGTCATCGCCCCCATATGGGGCCGACGCGTCGAACAGCCGGCCCTGCCGGTAACTTCGATGTCGGTCAGCCACAGAATGGCCAGCGCGGTGCGCGTCGTGGACGACGAGAACGGCGAACGAGCCGGGCTTGGCTGCGCACCCTGAAGTTGGACGGATCAAACGTCTACAGCGGCTTCTACCGCGTCGGCGCGCTGCCGGGCAACGATCAGCCGCATGTGCATGCCACGTTTCCACTCGAGAGCGGCAGCGTTCAGGTGTTCCTGGCGCCCCGCGACGACGCCGACGGATCCTTCTGGCTGCATTCCCGCTCAACATCTTTCGGTGCCGACGGTGCTTACGTTGCGGACCGACCATTAGCTCAAGCTCGGTCGGTGGCAGGCACTGCAACTTCACTACCGGTTGGACCGCGCTTAACAGCCGCCCTACGCAACCGCGCGACCGCGACGACGGCCAGCACGCCTGCCACCGTCGCCAAGATGAGCGACAGCACCAGCAGCGGGGCGCTGTAGATGACCGACGTGGTCATCGGTTCACCCTCGATCACCGGCGCGACGGCCACCGTCGATTGGGCGGCCAACCAACTCAGCACGCAGCCTGCCGCTGCGACGATGGCCAACAGCAGTTCGAGGATCGCGCGACGCCGTGCGGTCATAAGGCGGTTTCCGGCGGGATGCGCTCTTCCACCAACTGCGTCAGCACGGTCCGCAGCTGCTGGTGTTTGCGTGCCCACGCCTGTGCGGTGCGGTCATTGGTCATCTTCACGCCGATTCCGGTGCGGCCGCGCGGTACGCCGGTCAGCTCGCCGAGCGCGCGCGCCGACTGCCACTTCGCCTCGTCGCGCCCCTTGGCTTCCGGGTAGATCCGCACGATGTCGTCGACGCTGATCTGTTCTGCGCCCTGCCGCAGGTGCTCGGGCGTCAGCTCCACCGACGTGTGAATCCGTGCCGCCTTGACCTGGACCGAAAGGAAGCCCGTCACCAGCACGAAAAAGATTGTGGGAACGATCCATTGGAAGCCGTATCCGGACGACATCTGGATCAACGCCATGGCGATCCCCGCCGCCGGGCCTGCCAGCAGCCACATCCAGCTGGCGCCCTGCTCGTAGAACAGGACCTCGGGCGCCGCGCCGTTCTCGGTCACTGGTTGTCCCCTTGTTCGAACCACTCCTGGGCGGACGGCCGCATCATCAGCACCGCGCCGACCATCGCCAGGATCATCACCAGGAGCCAGATCGGCCCCTGACTCATCAATGCGAAGAGCGCAAGCACCACGACGACCGCGAGCGCAAGCGCCACCGCTGCACGCCGAAAGCGGGCATGTCCGAGGCGGGCCTGCCCGGCCAGATAACCGAGACCGAACCCCGCCAATGCGAACAGCACACCTGCGCCCCGAAAAAGCATCTGCAGGCTGTCCTGAGAAAACGCGAGCAATAGCCCGAACGTCACCAGCAGCACCGAGGCGACCGCCCAGCACCCGAACGCGACCGTCACGACACGCGGTCTCTGCTGCGGAGGTGTCATGGTCGGGCCAGCCTAACGAATCACCGGGTGAAGAATGCGTGGGCATCCTTGCGGTGCAACAGGAACACACCGCCGCCGATCAGCACCGACCCGACGATGGCGGTGACCGCATAGGTCACCGCGGCCGACGTTGGCCGCTCCACGGTGAACAGACTGCTCGCCGCGTACACCACCGTGGAGACCCCGCCGCCCGTCAGCAGGGTGCGCGCCCATCGGTAGCCGTGCCGCATCAGGATCATGAAGGTCACGACGATCGCGGTCAGGACGACGACGAACACCACGGACGTGGCGAGCACCGTGATCGGCAGGTGCCGGTCCGGGGCGGCGATCAGGTCGACGACATAGCCGATCACCATCAGCGGCACCGCGGCCAGCCAAAGCCAGAACCCGGTCTCGACGTCGTGCGGTCGCTCGACCGGCGGGGCCTGTTGCTCCTGACTCACGCCAGCCAACCGGCCGCGTCCGCCGCCCAGTACGTCAGCACGAAGTCGGCGCCTGCCCGCCGGATGCTGGTCAGTGTCTCCAGCGCCACGGTCTGCCCGTCGATCCAGCCGTTGGCGGCCGCGGCGCTGATCATCGAGTACTCGCCGGAGACTTGGTAGGCGGCTACCGGCACCGGCGAGATGTCGGCCGCGGCGCGCAGCACGTCGAGGTATCCCATCGCCGGCTTGACCATCACGATGTCGGCACCCTCGGCGATATCCAGCTCGATTTCATGCAACGCCTCGCGGGCATTGCCCGAATCCTGTTGATATGTGCGCCGGTCACCGCTCAGGCTGGACGCGACGGCCTCTCGGAATGGGCCGTAGAACCCCGAAACGAACTTCGCTGCGTACGCCAGGATCACGGTGTCGTGGTGGCCCGCGGCGTCGAGCCCGTCCCGGATGGCCGCCACCTGGCCGTCCATCATCCCGCTCGGACCGACCACGTGAGCGCCCGATTCTGCTTGCGCCACAGCGAGTTCCACATACCTGGCGTTGGTGGCGTCATTATCGACGCGACCCCTTGCGTCCACGATTCCGCAGTGTCCGTGATCGGTGAACTCGTCGAGGCAGGTGTCGGCCATCAGCACGGTGTCGTCGCCGAGATCTTTGGCCAGATCCCGCAGCGCGACGTTGAGGATGCCGTCCTCGGCGACGCCGACGGACCCGGTGGCGTCCTTGTCCTCGGCGCGCGGGATTCCGAACAACATCAGGCCGCCAACTCCCGCGGAGACCGCCTCGGCGGCGGTCTTACGCAGCGAATCACGGGTGTGCTGAACGACGCCGGGCATCGACTCGATCGGGTGCGGCTCGTCGATCCCGTCGGCGACGAACATCGGCAGCACCAGATGCCTTGGCTCCAAGGAGGTTTGCGCTACCAACCGGCGCATCGCCGGTGTAGACCGCAGCCGGCGGGGGCGGTGACGGGGATAGGCCACTGTCGGCTCCTGATCCAGCTCGGGCTAGCGGCGACGGCTCTTCTTGCGCGGCGGCGGCAACGCACCTTCGGCGCGCAGCCGCGCGGCGTGCTCAGCGAGCGCCTCCACGAGCGGTCCCACCGCGGCGACGTCGGGCTGCACATCGACGCGCAGCCCGAATTCCGCTGCGGTTTCAGCAGTTTTCGGCCCGATGCACGCGACGATGGTGCGCGCGTGCGGCTTACCGGCGATGCCGACGAGGTTGCGCACCGTCGAGCTCGACGTGAAGCACACAGCGTCGAAGCCGCCGGTCTTGATCATCTCGCGGGTGTGCGCCGGTGGCGGAGCCGCCCGCACCGTGCGGTACGCGGTGACGTCCTCGATCTCCCAGCCGCGTTCGCGCAGGCCCTCGGCGAGGGTCTCGGTGGCGATGTCGGCACGCGGCAGCAGCACCCGGTTCACCGGATCGAAAACGTCGTCGTAGGGCGGGAATTCGTCGAGCAAGCCGATCGAGGACTGCTCACCCGACGGCACCAGTTCTGGATTGATGCCGAACGCGCGGACCCGATCGGCCGTGGCCTGACCGACGCAGGCGATCTTCACACCGGAGAACGCGCGCGCATCGAGACCGAACTCGTTGAACTTCTCCCACACCGCGCGGACCGCGTTGGTGGAGGTGAACACCACCCACTGGAAGCGGCCGTCGACCAAACCCTTGACCGCGCGCTCCATCTGCGCGGGGCTGCGCGGCGGCTCGACGGCGATGGTCGGCACCTCGATCGGCAATGAGCCGTGGGATACGAGCTTTTCGGTCATCTCGCCGGCCTGGTCCTTGGTGCGCGGCACCAGCACGGTCCAGCCGTACAGCGCGCGACTCTCCCACCAGTTCAGCTTGGCGCGGTTGGCAACGGTCTTGCCGATCGTCACCACAAGCGGCCCTGCCAATGGCCCCGCCGACTCGGCACCGGCCAGCGTGGCCTTGTCGAGCAGGCCGGCCAGCGTGGTCTCGACCGAACGCTGCTGGCACGTCGTGCCGTTCGCGGTGACCACGGTTGGCGTGCTGTCGGCCAGCCCGAACTCGATCAGCGTGCGCGCCGCGTCGGGCAGATGAGACGCCGTGGCGTGCAGGATCAGTGGGCCGGGAGCGGCGGCCAGCGCCGCCCAGTCCACGTCACCGCGGACGTCGGCAACGGTGTGCGCCGAACCCAGCGGCAGCCCGGCATAGGTGGGCACCGCGGTGGTGTCGGGCAGCCCCGGCACGATCTCGAAATTCAGGTGCGACCGCGTCAGCGCGGTCACCTCGGTGATCACCGAATCCACCGACAACGGATCCCCGGCCACCAGCCGGACCACGTCGATGCCCGTGCGCGCCTCGGCGGCCAGTGTCTTGGCCACCTCGGCCGGATCACCGAGCGCGGGCCGGATATCGGGCCCGCCTGGGAGCTTCGGGACCGCATGCGCGGCGCCGTCGGCCTCCTGCGCCGCATCCGCATCGGCGTTCACCGGTGCGGCCGGCTCGGGTCCCGATGGCGGCGGCAGCTCGGAGCCCGCTAGGGCCAGCACCGCTTCCGGGACGTCTGGGTCGGTGAACACCAGGGCGGCGTTGGCCAGCACCGTGCGCGCCCGCGTCGTCAGCAGGCCGGGGTCTCCAGGCCCCGAGCCCACGAACGTGATGCGGCCGGGCCTGGTCTTACGCCCTCGGGTCGTCATCTCTCACTCCGCTCTGCTGCCAACAGTTCCCGTGCCCCCAACTCGAACAACTCCTCGGCCAGCGAGAGACCAAGCTCTCGGGCCCGACCGGGAGACCCGATGCCGGACACACGGATCACGTCGGATCCGTCCAGCGCCGCCACGCAGCCGCGCAGCGACAGCTCTTCGAAGACGCGGCCGTCCTCATCGATGGACTCGACGACCTCAGCGATCGCACCCACCGGCGCGGAACAACCCGCCTCCATTTCGGCAAGCAGGGCTCGCTCAGCGGTGACCGCTGCGCGCGTGTCGGCGTCGTCCAACTCCGCCAGCAGCGCAGCGAGCTCGGTGTCGTCCGCGCGGCACTCGACCGCGAGCGCACCCTGAGCCGGCGCTGGCAACATCTGCACCGGCTCCAATGTCTCTGTGACAACGCCAAGTCGTCCGATGCGGGCTAGTCCCGCCCGGGCGACCACGATGCCGTCGAGATCACCGTTGCTAACCCTGTTCAACCTGGTATCTAGGTTGCCTCTTAGGGGGCGGATTTCCAAACCGAGACCCAGTGCTCTAAGCTGTGCCGCCCGTCGCGGGCTCGAGGTGCCGAGCACCGAGCCCACGGGCAACTCCCCGAGCACCATGCCGTCCCGCGCCACCAAGGCGTCTCTGGCGTCCTCGCGTGGGGGTATTGCGGCGATCGTGAACCGGTGGTCGGGCGCGGTCGGCAAATCCTTATAGGAGTGCACGGCCATATCAACGCTGCCGTCAGCGATGGCTTCGCGCAGCGCGGCGGTGAACACTCCGACACCGATGTCGGCGATCGGCGCGCTGGAGCGGTCGCCCGCTGTGGAGATGATGACGAGCTCGGCGGGGTGCCCCTTGGCGCTCAGCGCGTCCTTGATGAGACCGGCCTGGGTCTTAGCTAAAAGGCTGCCCCGGGTGCCGATCCGGATTACTGCGTGGCTTTGCTTCAAACGCTACTCGGCCTTGTCGAGATCGGTTGCTAACAAAGGTAATTCGCTCGCGGCGACGGCGTCCACGGCCTGCTGGTCGAGTTCGAACAGCTCGCGAAGGGCTTCGGCGTAGCTGTCACCGCCCGGCGCGCTGGCCAGCTGTTTGACCCGCACCGTCGGGGCGTGCAGCAGCTTGTCGACGACCCGCCGGACGGTCTTGGCGACTTCGTCGCGGTGGGCGGCGTCAAGTTCTGGCAGCCGGTTATCCAGGCGCAGCAACTCGGCCTCGACCACGTCGGCGGCCCGTTGACGCAGTGCGGTGACGGTAGGGGTGACCTCGGCCATCCGCTGGCCGGCGAGGTAGTTGGCAACCTCGGCGGCCACGATCGTGCGGGCCGCCTCGGCGTCGGAGGCGGCGGCGCGGGCGGACGGCTCGCGCTGGATCCGGTCCATGTCGACCACCAGCACCCCTGGCAGTCCGGCGATGGCCGGTTCGACGTCGCGGGGCATGCCAAGGTCGCAGATCACCAGCTGATCGCGCCCCGAACGGCCCATCAGGCCGCGGTGGGCGTCGGCCAGCGAGACCACCGGCCGCACCGCACCGGTGCAGGACACCACGACGTCGGCATCGCCGAGCACGCCCGCGATGTGGTCGAGCGGATATGCATCGGCGACCAAGCCCTGCTCGCGGATGTTGTGCGCGAGCCGCTTGGCCCTCGGCAGGGACCGGTTCACCACGTGGATGCGTTCGATGCCTGCGCGCACCAGGTGCTTGACCGCCAACGACCCCATGGAGCCCGCGCCGATCACGACCGCGCTGCGGCCCGCCAACGAGCCGAGCTTGGCCTCGGCCATGCCGAGCGCCACGGACACCACCGATGCGCCCGCGGCGTCGATCCCAGTCTCGGAGTGCACCCGCTTGCCAACGGAAAGCGCGCGCTGAGACAGCTCGTGCAGGGTGCGGCCGACCGTGTGGTTGGCCTCGGCGGCGGCGTACGCGCGGCGGACCTGGCCGAGTACCTGCTGTTCGCCGATCACCGCGGAGTCAAGGCCGCTGGCCACGGCGAACAGGTGCTCGACGGCCGCCTCGGCGTAGCGCACGTAGGCGTATTTGGTGAGGTCGTTCAGCGACATGCCGGAATGCTCGGAGAGCACCTGACCGATGACCGAAAGCCCGCCGTGGAAGGCCTCGACGACGGCGTAGACCTCGACCCGGTTGCAGGTGGACAGCACCATGGCCTCGGTTACCAGCGAGGATTGCAACACCTGGTCGACGATCTTGGCCTGGTCGTCCTCGTCGGTGCTCAACTGCTCCAGAACCGACACCGGCGCGCTGCGGTGCGAAACCCCGAAAAGCAGCACGCTCACGGCTTCATCACCACGTCACCACGGTAGCCGTTGACCAGCTGGGCTACCAAATTTGCTCACGTCTTTATCGATCCGCCAGATCCGCCCTCAACCTGGGCTCGTCGACCTCCCAGTAACTGTGCTCCGCGCCGTCCAGCAGCACCACCGGCAGCCGATCACCGAACTCGGCGCGCAGGGCGGAATCGCCTGCCGCGGCCGCGGCGTCGACGTCGGTGATCGCCAACTCGAAGCCAAGCTCGTCGCTCAGCTGGGTAAGGCGCGTCGCGGCGCCCGTACAGATCGTGCAGCCCTCTCGCGTGAGCAACTCCACTCGCCGGTTCACGACCCAAGTATCCGATGCCCGTGACTTAGGGTTGTTGCGTGGCCGAATCCGTCGACTCCTCCCAACAACAGGTCGCTGGTGAGGCCAGCGCGGAGGCGGCTGTCACGGATTTGGTGGCCGATGCCATCGCCACCCCGCCTCCCCCGCCGCCCGACCTGACGGCGGCGGCATTCTTCGACGTCGACAACACGCTGGTGCACGGGTCGTCACTGGTCCATTTCGCCAGAGGGCTGGCAGCGCGCAAATACTTCACCTACGGCGATATGGGCCGATTCATCTACGCGCAGGCCAAGTTTCAGCTTCTCGGTAAGGAAAACAGCGACGACGTCGCCGCCGGCAAGAACAAGGCGCTGGCGTTCATCGAAGGTCGCTCCACCGCTGAGTTGGAGGCCGTCGGCGAGGAGATCTACGACGAGATCATCGCCGACAAGATCTGGCCGGGCACCCGCGCGCTGACGCAGATGCACCTGGACGCGGGCCAGCAGGTGTGGCTGGTCACCGCGACGCCCTACGAGCTGGCCGCCACCATCGCCAAGCGGTTGGGGCTGACCGGGGCGCTTGGCACCGTCGCCGAATCCATCGACGGCATTTTCACCGGCCGGCTGGTCGGCGACATCCTGCACGGCACGGGCAAGGCGCACGCCGTTCGGTCGCTTGCCATCCGCGAGGGCCTGAACCTGCGCCGCTGCACGGCGTACTCGGACAGCTTCAACGACGTGCCGATGCTCTCGCTCGTCGGCACGGCGGTGGCCATCAATCCCGACGCCGCGCTGCGGGACGTGGCCCGTGAGCGCGGTTGGGAGATCCGCGATTTCCGCACCGCTCGCAAGGCCGCGCGAATCGGGGTGCCGTCCGCGCTGGCGCTCGGTGCGGTCGGTGGTGCGCTGGCAGCGATCGTTTCACGCCGCCAAGACGGCAGCTGAGGGCTCGCTGATAGGCTCGCGCCGCTAATACTTCAAGGGGAGAACGGCCAGCATGGGCATCGCCGACAACATCATCGGAACCCACTACCGGTACCCGGACTACTTCGAGGTCAACCGGGAGAAGATCCGTGAGTTCGCCAGGGCCGTCAAGGATGACCACCCCGCCCATTACAGCGAGGAAGCCGCCAAGGAGTGTGGCCAGGACGCGCTGATCGCCTCGCTGACGTTCCTTGCCGTGGCGGGCCGGCGGGTGCAGCTGGAGATCTTCGAACACTTCGACATGCCGATCAACATGGAACGGGTGCTACACCGCGACCAGAAGCTGATTTTTCACCGGCCGATCGTGGCAGGCGACAAGTTGTACTTCGATTCCTATCTCGATTCGGTCATCGAGTCGCACGGCGCGGTGGTCAGTGAGATCCGCGGCGAGGTGACCGACGCCGATGGCGAGCCAGTGATCACCAGCGTCGTCACCGTCATCGGTGAGGCCGAGAGCCCCGACGAGGCCGACGAGGTGACCGCGAGGATCGCAGCCAAACGCGATGAAGCGATCGCGAAAATGGTTGCTGGGCAAAGCTCGAAGTAGCGCTAACGTCAGCCCAAGAACGTGTTGCGGCGGTTCGCAAGCAGCTGATACAGCGTCTGCTGGATGGTCTCGCGCACCTGGTCGGTCACCTCGAAGGTGACCATCGGATCGTCGGCGGCCGACTCGTCGTAGTCGGACGTTGCGATCGGCTCACCGAACTGGATGTGCCACTTGGACGGCAGCGGCAGCAGCCCGGCGGGCCCTGCCAACGGGAACAGCGGCGTGATCGGGAAGTACGGCAACCCGAGCAGCCGGGCCAGCAGCTTGACGTCGGCGATCATCGGGTAGATCTCCTCGGAGCCGACGATCGAGCACGGCACGATGGGCGCCTTCGTGCGAAGCGCGGCCGACACGAAGCCGCCGCGGCCGAACCGCTGCAGCTTGTAGCGGTCCTTGAACGGCTTGCCGAGGCCCTTGTAGCCCTCGGGGAAGACCGCGGTCAGCTCGCCGGCCGCGAGCAGCCGGTGCGCGTCGGAGGTGCAGGCCATGGTGTGGCCGGCCTTGCGCGCGGCGTGGCCGAGCATCGGCATGTCGAAGACCATGTCGGCGGCCAGTAGCCGCAGATCGCGGCCCGTCGGATGATGGTCGCGCACCGCCACCGACGTCATCAGCCCATCGAAGGGAAGCACGCCCGCGTGGTTGGCGACCACGAGCGCAGCACCGGACTCCGGCAGGTTTTCGATGCCGCTCACCTCGACGCGGAACCACGACTTGAAAAATACACGCAGCAAAGGCAGGAAGATTGCGTCGTTGAGGTGCGGATCGAACCCGAACTCATCGACGGTGTAGTCGCCCGTCATCCGCTTGCGGACGAACTCCGCCGCTGACGCGATGCGCGTTGCGAGTTCGTTCGGCGTGTCGTCGGCCGGCCGTATCCCCGCGGCGCCGCGACGCTCGTCGATCTCACGGACGACGGCGGCTATCTGCTCGGCAGAAGCCCTGCCACCGGAATCCGACAGCAGCGAGGGATGTCGGCGCGCACCGTCTACGCGCGCGGCAGCGCGTCTGGAAGCCGCAGCCCGGCTCGAATTCGAGTGCAGCGGAATAACTTTCGCTTTTGACTCGCCCGCCACTTCGTTACCTTCTCCCCACCCGATGTAAAACTTTGAATCTAACGTCCCCAACGCTGTGCCGCAGACACGGCCCGACTCTCCATTGAGCGTACCCATCGTGGGTCGATGATCGGAGTCAAACCGCGACCCCGGACGTAATCGTCAAAGGCCTCGGCAGTTGTCCATTTTGGGCTATAGCCAAGATCAGTGCGCATCCGCGAGGTGTCCATGACCCGGCCGTAGCTCAAGTAGTCGAGCTGCTCGCGATCGAGTTCAGTGTAGCGAGTTGCGCGCCTCAGCGAATCCACTGCCCACAACGCCGAGCGCGGTACCGGCAGCGGAACCCTTCCGGATCGCCGGATCGCCTGGCTCATCATGATGATCCCCGGCGCGCCGATGTTGTACGTGCCCGCCCTGCCGGACATCGTCGCGCGCTCAAGTGCGCCAAGCGCGTCCTGTTCGTGCAACAACTGCAGCCGCGCATCGCGGCCGACCACCGTCGGCACCACCGGCCCGGCCAGATACCGGGACAGCGCCGTGTCCATCGCGGGGCCGATCATGTTGGCCAGCCGCAGAATGGTGACCGCGACGTCCGGCCTGCGCCTGCCGACGCCGCGCGCGTAACCCTCGATGTCGATGCTGTCGCGGGCGAAGCCTTCCCCGGGCGGACGGCGGGCGCTGGTGTCCTCGGTGAACAGCACGGGATCACGCGAGCTCGAGCCGTACACCTCGGACGTCGACTTGAGGATGACGCGACGCACCGACGGAGCCTTCTGGCAGGCCGCGAACAACTGGATCGCGCCCATCACGTTGAGTTCTTTGAGCGCCGCCCGCCCGCCGGAGCGCGGGGCGTAGGACGCCGCGGCGGCGTGCACCACGGTGTCGACGTCGCCGTTGCGAATGACCTTGGCGATGAACGGATTGCGGATGTCGGCCCGCACGAACTCGGCGCGACCCATCCGGCGCAGCAGATCCTTGCTCGGCGCGATCGCATCGACCGCGATGACATGGTTGATCAACGGGTTCTGCGCGAGCCGCGCGATCAGGTATCCGCCCAGAAACCGGCACGCGCCAGTGACCAGCACAACCTTCGGGTAGTGCATGGTCTCGCGTGAGTCGGATCCGTTCCCCCCGGAACGCCCCTCAGAATCCACCTGGTCAGCCTAGCGGCCGAGGCGCAAAGCTACTTGCCGAGTTTTCTGCGCTGCACCCTGGTGCGACGAAGCAGCTTGCGGTGCTTCTTCTTCGACATGCGCTTACGCCGCTTCTTGATGACTGAACCCATAAACTCCGCTACCTAAGTTTTTTGCCACTTGACCCGGTCACCTTACCCGGGTGGCCTAGGTAAACGGAAAACGTGTCCGCCGTTGCAGACTGCTAGCCCGCGTCGAAGTACGAGCTCTCCAGCATGTCGTGGACGGCCTTGGCGTGCACCCGGAACGAGCGGCCCACCCGGACTGCGGGCAGTTCGCCGTTGTGCACAAGGCGGTACACCGTCATCTTGCTGACCCGCATGAGACTGGCAACTTCGGCCACAGTCAGGAACTGAGCGCGTGGCGGTTGCCCGTCAGCGGCACCGCCTGCGCCGGCGTCTCGAGACGCCTTTCCACTAGCCGAATCCCGCGCCGATGGCCCGTTCATAGACGTCATCGCAACCCAATCCATCAGGCACGGGCAGTTCCAGCGGCTTCCCCACCGCTGGCGCCAACCCGTGCTTACCACTGGGAGAATAGCGTGGCCAATGGGGTTACTGCGACGGGTGTGGGGTAATCATTTCGAATTCATCAAACTACTCTGATGTAATTCCCAGCTGCTCAGAGCGCGTTTTTGCGGCCTCGACCGCCTCGGCGACCGCCGCCCGCAAACCGCCCCGCTCGAGTTCCCGCAGACCAGCAGCGGTAGTGCCCCCCGGCGAGGTAACAGTTGCACGCAGCTGAGCGGCCGTGGTGTCCATCGCGGTGCCCATTGCCGCGTCGCCGGCTGGCTGGGCGTAGTCGAGCCGCTCCAGCAACATCGCGGCCGAACCGGCCATCGTCTGCACCACCAGATCGGTGGCCACCGACCGCGACAGCCCGGCGGCCACGCCGGCGTCCACGAGCGCCTCGACCATCAGGAAGAAGTACGCAGGCCCCGACCCCGAGACCGCGGTGACGGCGTCGATCTGCGATTCGGGCACCGTCAGCACGCCGCCGACCGCGTCGAAGATCGCCGACACCTCCTTGAGGTGTTCCACGGTGGCGAAGCGACCGGGGGCCAGCGCGCTGACTCCGCCGCCGACGACGACCGGGGCGTTGGGCATCACCCGGATGACCGGTGCTCCGGCTGGCAGCTTGTTCTCGTAGTACGCGGTGGTGACACCGGCCGCGACGGTTACGAAAACCTGTTCCGCGGCGTCACTTTCGGCCTTCGCGGCGGCATCCACGATGTCCCCGATGACCTTCTGCACATCCGCGGGTTTGACCGAGACGATGACGTAGTTGGCCGCGCCGACCGCTTCGGCCACCGACGTCACCCGCACCGAATACTTTTCGGCCAGATACTTCAAGCGCTCGGGATCTTTCTCCGCGACCACCATGTCCTTGATCTGCCGACCGGCCCGCAACAGCCCGGATAGCAGTGCCTCGCCGATACTTCCACCACCGATGATCGCGATTCTGGCCATGCGGGAAAGCATTGCAGACCCGCCGCACCGCTATTGGGCGGGCGGCACCATCGCCAGTTGGCGGCTCTGCACCACGATGTGGCCCTCGCAGTCCACGACGATGTGGTCCTCGTCGAACCAGTCCTGGCCGATCTGCACGGTCGTGCACAGCACGCGCAGCCAGCCGTCGGCAGGCAGGGCACGCAGATAGGCGGTGAGTTGCACGGTGGGCGCCCAACCGAACCGATTGACACCGAACGTCACCGGCGCCGACACGTCGCCGCACAGGAGCGCGAAAAGCACGTCGGGGGCGACGCCTTTCGGGCGTACCCAGTACTCGATCACCGGTGGACCACCGTCCGAGCGCGGCTCCATCGTGGTCAACGACGGCCTGATGTCGCACCCGTGCGCGAGATGAACGATGTCCGCCATCCGGTGGCCGGGCCCGATCGGCTCCAGCCCCGGCGGCGGCTCCGGCTGCATCAGGGGGACGACGGGATTGACCGTGAGCAGCGGCGGGACGTGATGCTCCGGGTCCCCAAGCGTGATCGCGGCGCGCACGGCGGTTCGATCGCCCTGTTCCAGCTCGACGTCGATCAGGCTGACGCGGCGGCCACGCTTGCGCACGGTGGTGATCACCCGCATCGGGCCGGGATCCGGGGCCCACAGGAAGTTCCCGGACACCGCGATCGGCTCTGCCTTTCCGCCGTGCTCGATGCGCGCCGCATTGGCACACAACGCCAGCATCGCCCCACCGTGCACCTTCGGCCCGATGGTCCAATGCTCGTTCAGCTCACCGTCATACGCGCCGTCACCAACCGGGGTGAGCGCCATCGCATCGGTGAACAACGTTGATCCAGGCATGCGTTCCTTTGTGTTCCTCAGCTGTGTTCCTCAGCGCAGCAGATGCGTCCTGGCGAACTGCAGCGACTCGGCGAGCAGCGCTTCGCGTTCGTTGGCGGACCGCGCGCCCGATGTGGTCACCTCGAGGATCACATGGCCGGAAAAGCCGCCCCCGGCCAGCATCTCGCAGATCTCGACGGTGGGCTGGGTGCCGCGGCCGGGAACCAGATGTTCGTCGGCCGACGCACCGCTGCCGTCGCACAGATGCAGGTGCACCAGCCCGTCACCCATCCGGCGCGCCATGTCGACGGCGTCGGTGCCCGCGGTCGCTGTGTGGGAGAGGTCAAGCGTGTAGTGGGCGTGTTCACCGTCGAGCGGGTCATAGGACGGGGCGAAGGCGGAGATGCCCGGGCCGGGCCTGCCGCCGCGTTTGCGCATCCGCTCGATCGACGTCTGGCCCGCCCCGAAGAACCGGTCCGCCCTGAAGGGGAACATGTTCTCCACCGCGACCAGCACATCGCTTGACGCCTCGAGTTCGGCGACCTGATCGGAAAAGCCCTCGGCGTAGCGGCGCTGCCAGCGGAACGGCGGATGCACGACGACCGTTTGGGCTCCGAGCTTTTCGGCGGCGCGCACGCTGCGCTCCAGCTTCGGGATCGGGTTGGCGCCCCACACTCGCTGTGAGATCAGCAGGCACGGCGCGTGCACCGACAGCACCGGCATGCCGTAGCGGTCCGACAATCGCGCCACGGCATCCATGTCCTGGCTGGCCGTTTCGGCCCACACCATCAGTTCGACGCCGTCGTAGCCAAGGTTCGCCGCGTACTCGAAGGCCGCCTCGGTCCTCAGCGGGTACACCGAGGCCGTCGACAGACCGACCTTGATAGCGGGGCGCACTATGTCTTTGGGCTGCCTTAGCCCGACTGCAGCAGCGCCAACGGTCCCAACGTGACCAACGCCCCGACGGCTACGGCGATCAGCGTGCTCCCGATGTCCTCGGTTTTGCGCACCACCCGAACACCGACCACCAGGCCGAGGATCACCAGCACCGACAGCACCAGCGCGACGATGTTGTTCCACTTCCACAACTGGTCGAAGGCGATGAACAAGCCGGCGCCGAACGCCACCGCGAGAATGCACTGACCGACAATCCACGCTCCGTGCAGGACCGGCGACATCTGTTTCGGCGCACTGGTCTCGTCGTCGTCGTCCTCGTCGAGATCGATGTCCTCAGGCGCGGGTTGCCCACCGCGGCGGGCCAGGTCGTCGGCGACGGTCCCCCCGCTGAACAGCGGGCCGTCGGTGGAGCGCAGATACGACGGCAGCGGATCGCGATCCTCAGCGTCGAGCGCGGCCTCGGTGTCGAGGTCCTCGATCTCGGGCGCGTCGGCGACGTTCACCGCGGAATCGGATAGATCTTCTTCGTCGTAGAGCGGATCCGGGCTCATCTGCTCGGCGCCGGACCCCGCTGCTGCTTGAAAACGACGCGGTGCGTACTGCGAGCGGCGGGGTGGCTCGAAGAAATCCAAGTCCGCGTCGCTGTCGCGCTGCTCGCGGTGTGCGGCGTAATCGGCGACCGCGCCCGCGTATTCGTCGTCGGAGTCCTGGTCGTCGACGACGTCCTCGGACTCGTCGAATTCGGGCTCTGGCTGTGGTTCGAGGTCGAGCACGTGCTCGACCTCGTCGGTTTCGGCCTCGTCGAGCACCGAGTTGTCGTGCGCGATCCCGTTGCTCGCCACCGGCTCGGCGACGTCGGCGGGCGCCTCGGCGACCGCGTTCTGGCGTGTGGTTTCCGGCTCATCGTCGTCAGCGCCGATGATGGGGATCTCCCCCGTCAGTTCGGCGACGGTGACCGAGTCGGAGTTTCCACGGCGGCGCCGGCGCCGACCGCCGACGGGCGGGGCACCGATCGTGCCGTTCTTTGCCAGCAACTCCGCGACCGAAATCGGGCGCGTGCCGCTGGGGCTATCTTCTGGTCCAGTCATCGTGTGTTGCCTCTTGGCCTCGCTACTTTTCGTCCAGCATCCCGCACGGACGTCTCAACCAAGGCCGTTCCGTCTGCTTCGCTGTCGAGTTTCCGCAGAATCAGCCCTTCACGCAACGCCCAAGGGCAGATATCCACGCTGTCGATCGCGAGAGCATTCATGCTCGCCTCAGCTACCAAAGCTCCGGCCACAATCTGTGGCGCCCGCTCGGTACTCACTCCTTCCAACTCCGCACGGTCAGCCGCGGTCATCCTAGAGATGAAAGCTATGAGCTGCCGAAGGCCGGTCGCTGTGAGTGTTCTCTTGACCCGTGGCCCCGCCCCCGATGGCGCGGCGCCGGTGAGGCGGGCCAGCGAGCGGAAAGTCTTCGACGTTGCCACGGCCAGATCGGGGCTGCCTCCCTTGAGCATAGTCGCGCCCGCATCGGCGAGTTCGGTGGCCAGCCAGTCGCGCAGCATGGCGACGCGGCGACGGCCCGGCGGATCGTCGGGCAGCCATTCGCGCGTCAGCCGGCCCGCGCCCAGTGGCAGCGACAGCGCCACCTCTGGCTCCTCGTCCACGCCGTTGGACAACTCCAGCGAACCGCCGCCGATATCGATGTTGATGATCCGCCCTGCGCTCCAGCCGTACCAGCGGCGCACGGCAAGGAACGTCAACCGGGATTCGTCGACGCCGCTGAGCACCTGCAGCGCCACCCCGGTCTCGGCGTGCACCCTTGCCAGCACGTCCTCGGAGTTGGTCGCGTCGCGAACCGCGGACGTGGCAAATGCCATCAGCTCGGCGCATCCGGAGCTGGCGGCGATCTTGGCGAACTCGTCGAGGGTGCTGATCAGCTTGTCGGCGCCCTTGCGGGTCAGCTTGCCGGAGCCGTCGATGGCTTCTGCGAGCCGCAGCGCGGACTTGGTGGAGCTCATCGGGGTGGGGTGCCCACCACGGCGCGCGTCCACCACCAACAGGTGGACGGTGTTGCTGCCGACATCCAGCACGCCTAATCGCACGTCACCAAACTAGTGGGTCTTCCGGTGAATTCCGTCGCCGCATCGCGCGACGGGCCCGAGCAGTTCGATCAGTCGGCCACCCGGAAGTTGAATACCGACTCGTCGAACCTGTTGTAGCCCTCGTAGTCGATCAGCTCGTAGAGATCGCGGCGGTGCTGCATTTCACTCAGCCGGGAGACCAGCGATCCCTCCGCTGCCAGGGTCGCAAGTGCCCGTTCCGCGGCGCCCATCGCCATCCGCAGCAACGAGACGGGCCAGATCACCAGGTTCACGCCGACGTCGCGCAGCTGGGCCGAGGTGAAGAGCTCGCTCTTGCCGAACTCGGTCATGTTGGCCAGCATCGGCACGTCGACGGCCGAGCGGACGGCGGCGAACTCCTCGAGCGACTCGAGCGCCTCTGGGAAGATCGCGTCCGCACCGGCGTCGGCGAGCCGTCTCGCGCGCTCGGTAACCGCGTCGAGGCCTTCGACGGCGCGGATGTCGGTGCGGGCGACGATCAACAGGTTCGGGTCGCGCCGCGCGTCGACCGCCGCGCGGACCCGTTGCGCCGCGGTGGCCTCGTCGACGACCTGCTTACCGTCGAGATGGCCGCAGCGCTTGGGGTTGACCTGATCCTCGATGTGCAGCGCAGCCAACCCGGTGTCCTCTAGTTCCTGGACCGTGCGCGCGACGTTCATCGGCTCACCGAAGCCGGTGTCCGCATCGGCCAGCGCAGGCAGTTCTGTCACCCGCGCGATCTGTCGGGTTCGCGCGGCGACTTCGGTCAGCGTCGTCAAGCCGATGTCGGGCAGGCCGAGGTCGGCGCTCAGCACGGCGCCCGACACGTAGACGCCGTCGAATCCATGACGGGCGATCAACTTGGCGGACAACGGGTTGAAAGCCCCCGGAAACTGCAGAAAGCCACCCGAGGAGAGGCGTTCGCGTAGCTTGGCCCTTTTGTCGGCCGGTGTGGTCGTCGCGTACAGCATCGTGGCCCCCTGTCAGAAGATCCCTGGTCGGCCCGCCGCAGGCAAAACCCCCGGCGGGGCGGTAAAGGTCAAGTCCCGCACCTCTTTTGGCCCCAGTTCTGCAAGCCGCAGGGCCAGCGCAAGGAATCGCTCGGCTTCGTCCTCGCCAACCACCGGCACCGCGAGGCTGCGGAATTTTTCGATGTACTGCTCGCGGGCGAACGGCCGCGCACCGCCGGGATGCGCGTCCGCGACGCTGATCTCGTCCACGATTTCGCGGCCGTCGGTCATCGTGATCACCACCCGGCCGCCGTAGGACTGGTCAGCGCCGGCAGCGTGGTAGCGCGCCGTCCACTCCGCGTCTTCGACGGTGGTGACCTTGCCCCACAACGCAACGGTGTCCGGCCGGCCTGCGCGCTCACGGGTGTACGACGCCTCGTGGTGCCACGTGCCGTCCTGAAGGGCGACCGCGAAGATGTACGGCAGTGAGTGGTCCAGAGTTTCCCGCGATGCCGCAGGGTCGTACTTCTGCGGATCCGCCGCTCCGGAGCCGATCACGTAGTGGGTGTGGTGCGAGGTGTGGATGACGATGCGCTCGACCCGCTGCGGGTCGGCGGTGTCCGGGTGTTCGCGAAAGAGCTTGCGGGCCAGGTCTATCCAGGCCTGCGCCTGATATTCGGCCGAGTGCTCCTTGGTATAGCTCCTCAGAATCGCCCGCTTGGGCTCACCGGGCGCGGGCAGCGGCACCTCGTAACGGGCGTCGGGCCCGTCCAGCAGCCAGGCGATCACGCCGTCCTCGCCCTCGTAGATCGGCGACGGGCTGGTCTGTCCCCGCATCGCCCTGTCCACCGCCTCGACCGCGACCTTGCCCGCGAACGCAGGGGCGTACGCCTTCCACGATGAGATCTCGCCCTTTCGGGACTGGCGGGTGGCCGTGGTGGTGTGCAGCGCCTGCCCGATGGCCTGGTAGATGACCTCGGGCGGCAGGTCGAGCAGCGTCCCGAGACCGGCCGCTGCTGACGGGCCGAGGTGGGCGATGTGGTCGATCTTGTGCTTGTGCAGGCTGATCGAGGAGACCAGGTCGATCTGTACCTCGTAACCCGTTGCGATACCACGCATCACCGCGTGCCCGTCGGCGCCGACATGCTGGGCGACCGCGACCACGGCGGGGATGTTGTCACCGGGATGCGAGTAGTCGGCGGCCAGGAAAGTGTCGTGAAAGTCCAACTCGCGCACCGCAACTCCGTTGGCGTAAGCGGCCCATTCCGGGCTGACCCGCATGTTCGCGTCGAGGCCGAATACGGACGCGCCGACACCGCCCGAACTCGGCAGATGCGCGGTGGCCTGCTCCCGTGCGGCAGAGGGGGCGGAGCGGGCGATCGATGCCGCCGCGACCCCTGCGTTGTCCAGGATCCGGTTGACGACCATGTCCGCGACCTCATCGCTGACCTCGACAGGGTCCGCGGCCACTTGCGCTATGGCCCAGGCGAGTTGCTCCTCACGGGGCAGGGCCTCCTCGCTGCGGTGGACCCGGACACGATGGTTCTGCATGGGCGGTAGATGTCCCTTCTCTTCGATCAGTCGGCACCGAGGCCGGTGTAGTCGTGGCGAAAGTGCTCGAGGCTGTTGTGCAGATGCACGTGGGTCGCGTGCACGGCCAGCGCCGCATCGCGGTCGGCGATCGCGGACGCGATGAGCGCGTGCTCGAGGGCGGACGCGGCCAGCCGCACCGGCGACGCACCGGCCTTCCTCCGAACCCGCGCGACGTGTGCGCGCAGCGTTTCGAGGGCGTCGACGAGATAGGTGTTGCTCGCCGCGGTGTCGACGGACTGGTCGAAGCGACGGATCAACGCGTAGTAGCCGTCGACCTGCTGGTCGGCCACGTCCGCGTCGAGCAGCGGCGCATGCCAGGCGCGAAACTCGTGGGCATAGGTTGCGAACAGCTGCGGGTCGCCGCGACGCGCAGCGAGCTGGGCGGCCTGCGCCTCCAGGCACGTCCGCATTTCGTAGAGCGCATCGATGTCGCGGTCCGAGACGTCGGTGACGACCAGGCCCTTACCGCGCCGGTCGTCGAGCAGCCCCTCCGCGACGAGACGACCGAAAGCCTCGCGCACCGGGGTGCGGGACACCCCGAGGCGTTCGGACTGCTCGACCTCGAACAGCGTGCTACCCGGACCGAGTGCGCCATCGAGAATCTCGGATCGCAGTTGGCCGTAGGCACGGGCCGCGGCGCTTGGGGGCTTTGATCCCACGAGGGCGAGTGTATACAAACTGATCGTAAGAATCCGCACCACATGGTTATTTGATGCAGGCCATTGCGGCCGGACGGTTGTTTTGTATACGTTCAAACCATTCAACACCGTTGTTGCCCCGGGAGGCCCCGATGCGAACTACCCGACTCGTCACGGCGGCCGTCGCCGCCGCGCTCGCCCTAGCTGCATGCGGCAATAACGCCGACACCGGAAGCGGTTCGTCGGGAGGCGACGCCGCCGCGGACTTCAAGCCGCTGGCGCGGGTCGAGATCATCGCACCCGCCGCACCCGGCAGTGGCTGGGACCAGACGGCTCGCGCCGTGCAGGAAGCGCTGACGGCCGACGACCTGGCCCGCAGCGCGGACGTGAAGAATGTTCCCGGCGCCTCTGGCACGGTCGCGCTGGCACAAGTCGCCCCGCAGACCGGCAAAAGTGACCTGTTGATCGCGTCGGGGCTGGCGATGATGAGCGGCATCATCACCAACGGCACGGACGTCACGCTCGACAACCTCACGCCCATCGCGCGCGTCGTCGGTGAATACGAAGTGATCGTCGTTCCCAAGGACGTGCCGTACAACACCGCCGACGAACTCTTCGCCGCCATCAAGGCCGATCCCAAATCCGTTGCGATTGCCGGTGGTTCGGCCGGCAGTGCGGACCACATCTTCATCGGCCTTTTGGCTCAGCACTACGGCGTCAAGCCCGCGGACGTGAACTACGTGCCCTACAGCGGCGGCGGCGAGGCAACGACGGCGCTGCTCGGCGGCAAGGTGCAGGCGGGCGTGGCCGGGCTCAACGAGTTCGCCGAACAGCTCAAGACCGGCAACCTCAAGGGACTGCTGATCTCGTCGGCAGCACAGGTCGAGGGCAGCACGTTCGCCCAGACCGCCACGGACATCGATCCGAAGCTGGAGTTCCAGAACTGGCGCTCGATCATGGCGCCCGGCGGCATCAGCCCCGAACTCACCACGCAGTACGTCGAGGCGATGACGCGCATGCACGACTCCACGAATTGGACTGAGGCGGTCAAGAAGAACGGCTGGAACGACAACTTCCTTGCTGGTGAGGAGTTCGCGGCCTGGCTCAAGGAGGAGAACACGCGCGTCCAGACGGTGCTCGACGAGCTCGGTCTGGCGAAGCAGGCGGGTTAGTGACCGCCGATCCCGCATCGGCCGACGTCACGTCACCACGCGAGCGGATCCCGTTGGGCGAGTGGGCGGTAGCCGTCGCGCTGCTCGGGATCGGGATCGTGGTCCTGCTCGACGGGCTGAGCCAGGCGGCGTCGACGTCCGCGTCCGGCGTCGGCGCCGGATTCGTGCCCAAGGTCGTCGGGGTGATGCTCATCGCGCTGTCGCTGGCACTCATGGTTCAAGTGGCGCGAGGCCGCCGCGGTGCGCCCGACGAATCCGAGGGCGACGTCGATGTGCGCCATACCCGGTGGGTGCCGCTGGCAGTGTGTGTTGCGGCGGTGCTGATCTTCATCGCGGGTGTTGAGACGCTCGGCTACGTGATCGTCAGCTCGATCGTCTTCTGGCTCACCGCGTGGGCCGTCGGCGCCAGGGGAATCGTGCGCACCGCGGTCATCGCGATCGTGCTGTCGCTCGTCGTCTATCTGGCCTTCACGCAGCTGCTCGACATCTCGCTGCCCGCGGGGATTCTGGGCTTCTGATGTCGGGTATCGAGGGGCTGCTGCACGGGCTGTCCGTCGCGATCACACCCCAGGCGCTGTTGTTCGCGTTGGTGGGCACGGTTGTGGGCACCCTCATCGGCGTGCTGCCGGGCATCGGACCCGCGCTGACCATCGCGCTGCTGCTGCCGATGACGTACGGCCTCGAGCCGGAGTCGGCGTTCATCATGTTCGCGGGCATCTACTACGGCGCCATGTACGGCGGCTCCACCACGT
The DNA here is from genome assembly GCA_963711755.1 of uncultured Actinomycetota bacterium. GTDB lineage: Bacteria > Actinomycetota > Actinomycetes > Mycobacteriales > Mycobacteriaceae > Mycobacterium. Next base: position 55,664 of record CAVQFK010000011.1, on the reverse strand, counting down.
CGATTCTGCTCAAGACGCCAGGCGAATCCGGTTCGGTGATCACCGCGATCGACGGCAACAAGATGGCCCGGCGCGGACGCGGGGCCGCCGCTCTGGCCACCGCCGCCATCGGGTCGTTCATCGCAGGGACCATCGCGACGCTGCTGCTGGCGTTCTTCGCCCCGTGGATGGTCAGCATCGCGGTAAAGCTCGGGGCGCAGGACTACTTCGCGTTGATGGTCGTCGCGTTCCTGACGGTCAGCGCACTCGTCGGGTCCTCGCCGCTGCGCGGTGTCATTTCGATGACCCTCGGCCTTGTCATCGGGCTGGTGGGCATCGACTTCCAAAGCGGCCAGCAGCGGCTGGTATTCGATCAGGTGGCCCTGCTCGACGGCATCGACACCGTGGTGCTCATCGTGGCGCTGTTCGCCGTTGGCGAGGTGCTCTACGTGGCGGCACACCAGGTCTCCAGCCAGTTCGACATCATGCGGCTGCAAAAGGGCGCGAAATGGATGACGCGTCAGGACTGGGCACGGTCCTGGCGCCCCTGGCTGCGCGGCACCGCGGTGGGCTTCCCGCTCGGCGTCATCCCGGCGGGGGGTTCGGAGATTCCGACGTTCCTGTCCTATGCGATGGAGCGCCGGCTCTCCAAACACAAGGAGGAGTTCGGCGAGGGAGCCATCGAGGGCGTCGCGGGCCCCGAGGCGGCGAACAACGCCAACGCCGCGGGCACCCTGGTTCCGCTGCTGACGCTCGGTATCCCCACCTCGGCGACCGCCGCCGTCATCCTCGTCGCGTTCCAGCAGTACGGGATTCAGCCAGGTCCTCAGCTGCTGGACACGCAATCGGCCCTGGTCTGGGGGTTGATCGCGAGTTTGATCATCGCCAACGTCATCCTGCTGGCATTGAATCTGCCGCTGGTCGGCCTGTGGGTGAAGATCCTGGAGATCCCGAAGCCCTACCTGTTCGCCGGGATCATGACCTTCGCCCTGCTGGGTACCTACGCCGTGAACGGGTCGACATTCGACGTGGTCGTGTTGCTCGTGCTGGGCGTGGTGGGTTACCTGATGCGCAGGTTCGGGTTCCCCGTCTCGCCCATGATCGTCGGCGCGATTCTCGGGCCACTGGCCGAAGTCCAGCTCCGGCGCGCGCTCGATATCGCGGGCGGGGACGTGCTCACCCTTGTCAGCACGCCGTTCACCATCGTGGTCTACCTGACGTTGGTGGCCGTTCTGGTGGGCGGCTACGTCCTGCGCCGCCGCGCCCTGCCAGTCGAGCCGAAACGAAACATCGGGCGCCGCAGCGCAACTAGTCGACAACCGTGAGCCATTCTACGATTTGCCGAGGATCGGGGTAGCGTTTATTTCGTGACAGAGGCACATCCCGGAGAGGTGGAACTCGACTTTGCCCGTGAGTGGGTGGAGTTCTACGACCCTGACAACCCCGAACACCTCATCGCCGCGGACATGACATGGCTGCTTTCGCGATGGACGTGCGTCTTCGGCACCCCGGCCTGCCAGGGCACGGTGGAGGGCAGGCCGGATGACGGATGCTGCTCGCACGGGGCGTTTCTGTCCGACGACGACGACCGCGCAAGGCTCGACGACGCGGTCAAGCAGCTCGGCGACGAGGACTGGCAGTTCCGGGACAGAGGACTCGGTAAAAAGGGCTACCTCGAAGACGACGAGTACGACGGAAAGCCCAACCTGCGAACCCGAAAGTACAAGGGCGCCTGCATCTTTCTCAACCGACCAGGCTTTCCCGGCGGCATCGGCTGCGCACTGCACTCCAAGGCGCTCAAGCTCGGTGTCGAGCCGCTGACCATGAAGCCGGATGTGTGCTGGCAGCTGCCGGTTCGTCGCACCCAGGAGTGGGTGGAGCGGCCGGATGGGACTGAGATCCTCAAGACGACCATCACCGAGTACGACCGGCGCGGCTGGGGCGAGGGCGGCGCGGACCTGCACTGGTACTGCACGGGAGATCCGGCCGCGCACGTCGGCGCCAAGCCGGTCTGGCAGTCGTACGGGCCCGAGCTCACCGAGTTGCTTGGCGAGAAGGCGTACTCGGAGCTGGCCGCAATGTGTAAGCGGCGCAGCGGGTTAGGGCTTATCGCGGTGCATCCCGCCACCCGCGCTGCGGAATAACCACTGTTAACCCTCGAGTTTGTAGCCCAGGCCGCGGACGGTGACCAGGTGCACCGGGCTGGCCGGGTCGGACTCGATCTTGCTGCGCAGCCGCTTGACGTGCACATCGAGGGTCTTGGTGTCGCCGACATAGTCCGCGCCCCACACCCTGTCGATGAGCTGCCCGCGGGTGAGCACCCGGCCGCTGTTGCGCATCAGATACTCGAGGAGGTCGAACTCCTTGAGCGGCAACGTGATTGATTCACCGTTCACGCTGACGACGTGGCGCTCGACATCCATCCGCACCGGGCCCGCCTCAAGCACGCCGTCGCCGATGCCGGTGTCGTCGTTGTCACTGCCGCGACGCAACACCGCACGGATACGTGCGATCAGCTCGCGCGCCGAGTACGGCTTGGTGACGTAATCGTCGGCGCCGAGCTCCAATCCGACGACCTTGTCGATCTCGCTGTCCCTTGCCGTCACCATGATGACGGGAACGCTTGAGCGGGAGCGCAATTGCTTGCACACATCGGTTCCGCTCATGCCGGGCAGCATTAGATCCAGCAACACGATATCGGCACCGGCCCGCTCGAATTCGGCCAGCGCCGAAGGCCCGTCGGCCACCACGGTGGCCTCGAAGCCCTCCTTGCGAAGCAGAAAGGCCAGCGGATCGGCCAGGGACTCTTCGTCCTCCACGATCAACACACTGGTCATTGCTCTTGCTAGTCCTCTCGCTCGGATTGACCGTCTTGGTCATCGTCGTTATGGGGGTACGCCGGAATCGACAGGGTGAAAGTCGATCCCGTCCCCGGCTGACTCCACAGCCGGATGGATCCGTTGTGATTGGCGGCGACGTGCTTGACGATCGCCAGCCCGAGCCCGGTGCCTCCCGTGGCACGCGAGCGCGCCTTGTCGACGCGGAAGAACCGTTCGAACACCCTCTCCTGGTCGGTGCGGGCGATGCCGATACCGCGGTCGGTAACGGAGATCTCGATGTTGTCGCCACGCCTGCGCCGACTGACCGACACTCCGGATCCATTGGGCGAGTAGGCGATAGCGTTCGACACCAGGTTGGCAAGCGCGGTCACCAACAGCGGTTGGTCACCGAGCACCCGGTACCCCGTCGGGGAGTCGGTGGTGATGGCGATATCGGCGTTGTCGGCGGCCACCTTGTGCCGCGAAAGCGCCTCGGACACCACGCTATCGACCTCGACGGCCTCAAGGTCGGGCAGAGGTTCAGCGCCCTGCAGTCGCGACAGGTCGATCAGCTCACCAACCATGTTGGCCAACCGGTGTGATTCGGTCACCATCTTCTCCGCGAACCGGCGCACGGTTTCGGGGTCGTCGGCCGAGGCCAGCACGGCCTCCGCGAGTACACCCACCGCGCCGACGGGTGTCTTGAGTTCATGGCTGACGTTGGCGACGAAATCACGCCGCGTCGCTTCCATGCGCGCGTGCTCGGACTGGTCGTCCACGTAGACGACCGCGAACCGGCGATCCGCCTCGGTCAGCAGCCGGACGTGGCCGCGCACGGACAGCCCTGAGCGGCCGGGATGGGAGCGCTTTCGCGGCGAGAGGTCGACCTCGCCGTCCTCGCCTGAGGCCAGGGTGCGCTCGGCGGCCAGCCAGGCCCGGTCATCGAGCAAGCGGTCTCGGACCAGGCCCAGCTCGCGGGCCCGGTCGTTGGTGTAGACGACGTCACGGTAGGTGTCAACCACGACGATCCCCACCGGCGACTGCGAGACGATGCGCTCGAGCATCTGGGAAACGGTGAGTCCGGCCTGCTCGGCGGCCTGGCGCCGTCTGTGTTCGAGGATGCGCGGCGTCAGCCCCGCTCCCAACCCCACACCGATCACCAGGGCGAGCAGTGCCACGATCGCTGCAAGCAGCAACGTCGATACCACACTCACGCGAAAATCGTACGCACCCGGTGAACGTCATCCCAGCAGCGTGCGGCTAAAACGGGACAAGTCACATACCCAATCGCAGGTATTTGGGGTGCGTTTACCCAGTGTTTGCCAAATGGCGCTGTTTGCCGGGCTATTTCGCTCCCTGAGCGGCCACCGCTGCCGCACCCGCCGCGGCGGCTTCGGGATCCAGATAGGTGCCGCCGATGATCGTCGGTTTCAGATCCGAATCAAGGTCGTAGCGCAGCGGGATGCCGGTCGGGATGTTCAGCCCGACGACGTCCTCGTCCGACATGCCGTCCAGGTACTTCACCAGCGCACGCAATGAATTTCCGTGGGCGGCGATAAGCACGGTCTTGCCTGCCCGCAGGTCGGGTTCGATGGTCCCGGTGTAGTACGGCACGAACCGCTCGACGACGTCCTTGAGGCATTCGGTCCGCGGGCCGCCGTCGATGTCTTTGTAGCGGGGATCGGAATCCTGGCTGTATTGACTGCCCGGCTCGATCGGCGGGGGCGGCGTGTCGTAGCTCCGCCGCCACGCCATGAACTGCTCTTCGCCGTACTTCTCTTTGGTCTCGGCCTTGTTCAGGCCCTGCAGCGCGCCGTAGTGGCGTTCGTTGAGCCGCCAATCGCGGTGCACGGGAATCCAGTGCCGGTCGGCCTTGTCCAACGCGAGGTTCGCGGTGGTGATGGCACGACGCAGCAGCGACGTGTAGACCACGTCGGGCAGGCGGTCCAACGCCTCCATCAGCTCGCCTGCGCGCGCCGCTTCGGTCCTGCCCTTGTCGGTCAGGTCGACGTCGACCCATCCAGTGAACTGGTTCGACGCGTTCCATACGCTCTCGCCGTGGCGCAGCAGGATCAGCGTGGAATCTCCCATGGCGGAAAGCCTATCCCGACGCGGGCGCGTCGTCTTCGTCGATCAGGTGCGCGAACGCCTGTAGGTTCTTCAGCGACTCGCCGCGCGAAACCCGCCACTCCCATTCCTTCTGGATGGACGAGCGAAAACCCAACTCCAGCAACGTATTGAAGTCCGAGTCGACGGCTTCGAGCACCTGACCGAGCACCCTGTCGATCTCGTCGGCGGTGACCGACTCCAACGCCATCCTGCCGACAAGGTAGATATCGCCGACGTTGTCGAGCGTGTAGGCCACACCGTAGAGCCTGCGATTGCGCTTGAGCAGAAACCGGTAGACACCCTCGTGGTTCTCATCGGGCTTGCGGCACACGAACGCCTCGACGCGCACCGAGTGCTCGCCGATGGAAAGGATCGTGTTGGTCTTCAGCCGGCGTTCGCCCGGCAGCTCCACGATGATGCCGGGCAATCCGCCATGCGCGCCCTTGTGCGGCGTGCAGACCAGGCCGTGCTCCTTGCAGGTGTCCTCGATGACCTTCGCGACGTCACTCACGCCCGGATGCCCCGCCGCATCGAGAAGCGGCGGCCGTTGCGGCGCCCGGTGGTCGTCGGGTCGTGATGGCGGGCGCGATAGTCAGCGATCGCCCGCCCGTAGCTGACCAGCAGAGCGTCGACGGTGTGCGCCCAGGAGAACATGGCGGCGTGCCCGACGGCGGCAGCGCTCATGGTCTCAGGCCCGCGCTTGCGCAGCGCATCGATCGCGGCGGCCCAGTCGTCGACGTCGTGGCCGTCGACCAACGTGCCCGTCACCCCGTCGCGGACCGCGACCGGCAGCCCGCCGACCGCGGCGGCCACCACCGGCGTGCCACAGGCCTGCGCCTCGATGGCGACCAGCCCGAAGGACTCCGAGTAGCTCGGCACCGCGACCAGGTCGGCCGCCCGATATACGTCGACCAGTTGATCGCGCGATTGCGGCGGCAGGAACGTCACCCGTTCGGCGATACCCAGTTCGGTGGCGAGCGCGACAAGCCCGTCGGGGGCGGCAAGCCCGCTGCCGGAAGGCCCGCCGGCGATGACCACCCGTACCCCTGGCAGCTTGGCCGCGGCCCGCAGCAGGATGTCGGGTGCCTTGAGCGGCTGGATACGCCCGACGAAGGCAAGGATGTCTTCGTCGGCGTCCAGCCCGAGCGCGGCGCGGGCGGCCCGTTTGTCACCGGGTGTGAACATCTCGAGGTCGACGCCGGGATGCACGACGTCGATGCGCGTCGGGTCGGCATGGTGCAGCGAAACCAGTTGTCGCGCTTCGTGTTCGGTGTTGACGATCAAACGATCCGCCTCATCGACCACCTGTTGTTCGCCGACCGCACGCAGCGGGGGCTCCGGCGAATCACCAGTGGCCAGTGCGGCGTTCTTGACAGCCGCGAGCGTGTGCGCGGTATGCACCAACGGCACGGCCCACCGATCGCGGGCCAGCCAGCCGACCTGCCCGGACAGCCAGTAGTGCGAATGCACGATGTCGTAGTACCCGGGCTCATGGGTGGCCTCCGCGCGCAGCACACCCGCGGTGAACGCACACAACTGCGTCGGCAGGTCGTATTTGTCCAGACCTTCGAACGGCCCTGCGACGACGTTGCGCACCAGCACACCGGGTGCCACCCGCACGACGGGCGGATCGGCCGAGGACGTGGCGCGGGTGAAGATCTCCACCTCGACGCCCCGCCGGGCCATCTGCAACGCGCTCTGCAGCACATAGACGTTCATACCGCCGGCATCGCCGGTGCCGGGCTGGGCGAGCGGGGAGGTATGCACCGACAGCACGGCCACTCGCCTCGGAGCCGCCAGGTCGGTGACAAGTCGCACTCCGCCATCTTTGCACCGCGGCGCAAACGGCCTTTTCAGGCCTCCGTTTACGGCGCGGGCGCCGGCGGGACCGCGGGTGGCGGGGGTGGCGGCGGGGGCGGTGGTGGCGGCCACACCGGCAAGGTGATCGGGGCCATGCCCGGAATCTCGATCACGTTCGGTGGCGGAGCCTCGGGCGCGAGGGTCTCCCCCGGTGGCGGCCCTGGCGGGGGACCAAGGGGCGTGGTCGCCGTCGTGCTCGGGGGTGACACCGGGTTCGGCGCATTCACCGTCGGGTCCGTCGTAGGTGTGTTCACGACGGGCTGGGGTTGCGGGCGCTCCGGTGTGGAAGTGGGTTCGGGTTCGGGGCGCTCTGGCGGCGCTTCGGGCTCCGCGCTGTCGACCGCCGGCTTTCTCTTCGCGCTTCCGGTCCGCGCCGCCCAGCCCTTGTCGCCCTGCATCGCGCCGATGCCACACGAGACCTGACGGCTGCCCGCCGACCAGCTGGCCGCGGACACGGTGCTGTAGTTCAGTGTCAACCCGGTGGTTTGGATCGGGATCGGCGCGAGATACGCGTCGGTCGCGCGGGTGCACGCCTCGGAGATGAATGCGTCCTGGTCGGCCGCGGAAGGCGGCGGGCCCGGGAACCTGTCGGCCAGATTCACCGCACCGGTCACCTCGAGCGCATGCGGCGCCGCGCAGTCCACTGGGACGTCGGTCGGCTGGTTGGTGGCGGAGTCGATGCCCAAACACGTGCCCGGTGCCCAGACCTTGGATTGGTCGAGGTCGGCCACGTTGCCCTTGAACGGGACGGGCTGATTGTCGGGGCCGGGCAGTTGCAGGCCACACAAGAGGTGCCGGTCGCCGGACTGCGTTCCCGAAACGTCGCCGGACCAGAGCACGCTGACGGCGAACTTGCTGTTCGGGTCGTAGCGGTTACCCAGGTAGCGGCGCACCGCCTGGTCACAGTTGGCCTCTACGTTGCCTGCGTCGACCGACTCGGCGACCTCGAACATGTGATCTTCGGTGCACTGCACGAAGGATGGCTGATTGGGCGCGCCCTTCGGCCAGTTCAGACACGTCCCGCTGTCGACGTTGCTGAAAACGAAATTCACCCGGTCGTCGGTGGCTGCGTGCGCTTGCGAATGCCTCTCGGCGGCATGCGGCAGTACGACGGTGACGATACCTCCGACCAGCAGGCCGGCCAGCACCATCAGCAGTACCTGACGCGCTGTTATGGCCCGCGGAACGGGGCCACGGGAGCCACCGTCGCCCGTCCTGAGAACGACGGTGTCCTCGCCCGACGACATATCGGTGTCCGCCGCGCTGGAAGCACCGAGTTTGCCAGCCATAGAGCCCTACGATGTCACAGGTGGTTCAGGCGCGCCACGGCAAGCCGCCGAACGCCAGGCCCTCCCGCGATCGGCCGTAATCTAATGCGGCCCAATGGGTTGGCAAGCTCTTATGCGCTGACGTCGGGCCTGCGGGTCACCGCGCGCCGCATCGCGCCGATCGGGTCGGCGTAGAGCCCGCCGAGCGAAACCACCCCAGCACCCGCTTCCTGCACCCGGTTACCGAATGCGGTGACGCGGATATCGCGGGGCGCCAGCACAGACCGTTCGGCGAACGCGGCCTCGACGAGGTTCATGCCCTCCGGATACTCGGTGAACGCCTGACCGCCGACCACCAAGTCGTCAGGGTTGAGCATGTCGCGCAGCAGGGCAACGGCCTCGCCGAGCACACGTGCCCGCTCGGCCAGCAGGGCACGTGCCTGCTCGTTTCCTTGCCGCGCCGCCCGAAGCACCGCCGCCATCGTCGACGTCGGGCCTTCGGCCGGGATGATCCGCGCCTTGCGGGCGGCGATCAGCACGGCCTCGTCGCTGACGGTGGATTCCAGTTGGCCGCTGCCGCCGAGCAATGCGGACTGTGCGGGCATCGCCGAGATGGTGCCTGGCCCGCTGGCCGGTGAGTGCACCTGGCCGCCGATCGACAGTGCGTAGCCGACGGTCTCGCGGGCGTACACGTACAGGCTGGTCGACGGCTGCGAGGGCAGTCTGCGCACACCGAGGAGCAGTTCGGCCCCCGCCATCGCGTCGACGTGGGAGGCGATGGACACCGGAAGGCCGAGCGCCTCTGCGAGCACCGGTCCGACCGGCGCGTCCGACCAGCCAAGCCGCGGGTGGTCGAGGTATCCGGTGGCGGGATCGACGACGCCGCCGGCGGCCACCCCGACCCACAGTGGACGGCGACGGTGCCAGCGGCTCAGGTAGCGCCTGGCGCTGTTGGCCAGCGATGCCAGCGCCGCCGCCTGCGGACCCCGCGGCGTCGGCGTCTCGACCACGTCGAGCGTGCGCCCGAACAGATCGGTGGCCACGATGCTGGTGGTGCGCGCGCCGATGTGGATGCCGAGCGTGAGGAACGGCTCGTGGTTGACCTCGACCGGCACCCGCGGCCGGCCAATGGCACCCGAGACGGCGAGGTCGGCGCGTTCGCGTAAGACCCCGGCGTCGAGCAGGGCGGTCACCTGCCGGTTGACCGTGGCGATGCTCAGCTTGGTGACCTGGGCGATGACGTCGCGGGCGATCGGACCGCGCAGCCGTGCCGCACCGAACACCGACGCGGCCGCGCCGTCGGCGACTCGCAGCGACGGGGCGACGATGGAATGCCGTGCCAACAATGCCCGCTTCGCGTGTGCGACAGAGGCGGTCGGGCGAAGGGCGGTGGTGGTGGAGGCGGTGCGCACGATGGTGTCCTTTGTCGAAGTCGGGTGGTGGGTCCACACCCGAACGACTCAACTCAGAACGAAATTATCCCGGGGTCGGTCAGGCGCGGCTAATCACGCGGCGACAACAACAGCTCCGGTACACAAAGTGAAACTTAGCACGCCAACTAAGGTTGGGCAGATGATGACGCCTTCAGCGAACAAACCGGTCGCGGTGGTCACCGGAGCCAGTGCCGGCATAGGGGCGGCCACCGCCAGAACCCTTGCCGCACAGGGCTTTCATGTCGTTTGCGCGGCCCGTCGCGAGGGGCCGATCACGGCGCTCGCCGGGGAGATCGGCGGCACTGCAGTTGTGACCGACGTCACTGACGATGCTTCGGTGGCGGCGCTGGCAGAGCGCCTGGACCGGGTCGATCTGCTGGTCAATAACGCCGGAGGTGCCCGCGGCCTCGAGCCGGTGGCCGACGCCGACCTCGACAATTGGCGATGGATGTGGGAGTCCAACGTGTTGGGCACGCTGCGGGTGACCCGCGCCCTGCTGCCCAAGCTGATCGACTCGGGTGACGGCCTGATCGTGACGGTCACCTCGATCGCGGCGGTCGAGACCTACGACAACGGCGCGGGCTACACCTCCGCCAAGCATGCCCAGGGCGTACTGCACCGCACCTTGCGCAGCGAGCTGCTCGGAAAACCGGTGCGGCTCACCGAAGTTGCGCCCGGCATGGTGAAGACCGACTTCTCGTTGCTCCGATTCGACGGCGATGAGGAGCGCGCCGCCAAGGTCTACGAAGGTGTCACGCCGCTGGTGGCGGAGGACATCGCCGAGGTGATCGGGTTCGTCGCCAGCCGCCCGTCCCACGTCGACCTGGATCTGATTGTGGTCAGGCCGCGCGATCAGGTCAGCGGAGCGATCGGATCCCGCTTCAACCGGAAGACCTAGCGCCGAACGTGGATTACCGTCACGCAGATCGGCCGAACGCGTGACGGTAATCCACGTTCGTCAGTGGAAGACCTAGCCGCCGGGCCGCTCGTTGACCGGCTGCGGCGCACCGGACGGCGTGGCGGGAGCGGTGCTGGGAATCTCGGACGGCCCCGGCTGATCCGACAACGCCGACATCGACGCCCACTCGTCCCACGGCACGGCCCAGTCCCAGATGTCGCCGTCGGCGTAGGACAGCTGGATCCGCGTCCCTGTCACCTCGACAGGATCGCCGTAGATGGCGCTGTTGAAGTACTGCTGGGCATCGGACTCGGACAGATTGATGCAGCCGTTGGTCACGTTGGTGTTGCCCTGGGCGCCGGAGCTGGCCGGGTTGGCGTGGATGAACTCACCGTTGTTGGAGATCCGCACCGCGAAGCGTTCGCGGACGTTGGCGTAGCCCGCGGCCGGGTTGGTCATGTAGAAGTCTTCGTACTTCTCGGTGACGACGTGCACGCCGCTGCGGGTGACGTTGCGGTCCAGGTCGCCTTCGCCGTAGCTGCACGGGAAGTCCATGATCACGGCGCCCAGGGCGTCGAGCACCTGGATGCGGTGCGACGAGGCCTCGGCCCTGACCACCTGTCGGCGGCCGATCTCGAAGGTCAGCGTCGAGTCCGCCGCGCCGAAGGCGCCGTCGCCGAACGAGGTCCCGTAGAGCTTCGCGTCGACGTGCACCTTGGTGCCTGCCGGGTAGTAGTCACGGGTGCGCCAGTGCACCCGGGATCCGCCGACCTCGTCGGGCAGCCATGCCCAGCTGCCCTCGACGGGCTGGTCGGTGGTGACCTTGAGGGCCTTCTCGACCGAGGCTTTGTCGCTGATCGACGCGTCGAACTGGATGATGATCGGCGCCGCGACACCGACCACCTGACCGTCGGCGAGCTGGAACTGGCCGCTGACCCGAGTGGCGGGGTCGATGGTGGAAAAGCTGCCCTCGACGGGAATGGCCTTGCCGTCGCGGCCGACGACCGAGCCGGCCCACGTGTACTCGACGCCGTAGCCGAGCGGTTCGGTGATGTTGAACGCGGTGCGATCGCGATTGAAGCTGCCCGCGACGACCTTGCCGTCGGGGTTGGTCAGCGCGACCCGCTGCAACCAGCCGTCGGACACCTCGATGCCGACCGGCGCGGTCGGGGACACATCGGCGGCGGCCTTGGCGGGCTCGAACTTCAGCGACGGCGCAGAAGGCGCGCTTGCCTCCTCATGGGAGGTTCCGTTGGTCTTGCTGACGCAAGCCGCGAGTGCGCCCGGCGCGACGACACCGACCGCAAAGGCGGTCAATGCCCGCCGTCGATTGATCGACGGCATCGGGTTGGCTGGGCTCACGTGGATCCAGGGTACCTAGAGAGCGCATCCGATCAGAATCGGCTCGGGTTCCAGGTCGATCCCGAATGTCGTTCTCACACCGTCGCGTACGGTCCTGGCCAGCGCGATCACGTCCGCCGCACGCCCGCCGCCGCGGTTGGTCAGCGCCAGCGCATGCTTGGTCGACAACCGGACCGGTGCACCGTCACCCGGGTAGCCCTTACCGAAGCCGGCCCGCTCCACAAGCCAGCCCGCGGCCAGTTTCACCCCGTCCGGCGCCGGGTAATTCGGCACCGGCCCTTCGACCTCGTTGCGGATCCGATCGAACTCGGCCGCCGGCACGACGGGGTTGGTGAAGAAGGACCCGACGCTCCAGGTGTCGGGGTCGGCGTCGTCGAGCACCATCCCTTTGCGTGCGCGCAGGGACAGCACTGCCTCGCGCACCCGCAACGGGTCGGCGCGTGACCCCGGCTCGGCGTCAAGCGCGGTCGCCAGTTCGCCGTAGCGCAGCGGCGCGCTGCGCCCTTCGGCATCCAGCGCGAACTCCACCTCGAGCACGATCGCGTCCTGCGAATGCTTGAGGATGCTGGTGCGGTAGCCGAACTGCAGCGCCTCGGGCGAGACCCAGCGGTCCTGACCGCTGCGCCGGTCCAGCAACCGCACGCGGTGGATGGTGTCGGCCACTTCGGCGCCGTACGCGCCAACGTTCTGCACCGGCGTCGCCCCCGCAGAGCCGGGGATGCCCGAAAGACATTCCAGCCCACCAAGACCGTGCGCCAGCGCGGTGACCACGACGTCGTCCCACACCGCGCCGGCCTCGACCCGCACGATGTTGCCATCGACGGTGATCTCGGTATTGGCGAGCAGCACCACAGTCAGGTCCGTGAGGTCGTCGGCGAGCACGACATTGGAACCGCCCGCAAGAATCAGCGGGTTCTCGCCGTCGAGGGCGCGCATCACGTCGACGACGGTCGCGGTGGTTTCACACGTGATCAGGCGGCGCGCGACCGGTCCGATGCGCAGGGTGGTCAGCGGGGCCAGCGGCACCGCCGTCGCGACGGCCGCACCCCCGACTTGTCCACCGCTCACGGGCGGTAACGGTAGCCTGGCCAGCTATGCCGCGCTCATTCGACATGGCCGCCGAATACGAGGGCAGCGTCGAACAGGTTCATCGGGCATTTCGCGACGAACAGTATTGGCTCGAGCGGTTGGCCGATTCGGGTGCCGACGACTATTCCCTGGACTCGATTGCGCTCGACGCGCACGGCGTCTATGTCAAGACCACGCAGAGGTTGCGCGCCGACCGGCTGCCGGGTGTGGTCACCCAGTTTCACCGCGGCGACCTGAGCTTCATCCGTGAGGAGACGTGGGGCCCGATCCGCAACGGCCAGTCCACCGCGACGGTCACGGGCGTGATCCGCGACGCCCCCGCCACCTTGAGCGGGGCCGCGGTGCTGGCGCCGGCAACATCCGGCACCGGCTCGCGAATGGAGTTCAAGGTGACCGTCGAGGTTCGCGTGCCGCTTGTCGGCGGCAAGATCGAGAACTTCATCGGCAGAGTATTGGTCGACCTGCTGATCGCAGAACAGCGGTTCACCACGGTGTGGATCACCGAAAACGCCTGAACCCACAGTAAAATCAGGTCCATGTCGCGGCGCATGGACTACACGGTCGCCTTCGATGCACCGCCGGAGAAGATCTATCAGGACTTCACCAGCAGCGACTACTGGCAAAGCCTGATGGACTCCTACCGATCTGTCGCGCCGCAATCCCACTCCGAGGTGACGTCCTTCACCACAGGCGAGTGCGGCACCGACATCGTCTTCATTCAGGTGATGCCCAGAAGCGAATTGCCTGCGATCGCACGCGCGGTGATACCGGTCGACATGGTCATCACCCGCACCCAGCATTTCGATCCGTACGACCACGCAGGCAACCGGGCCAACGGCACCTACGCCGCGTCGATTCCGCGTGGCCCCGGCCGGTTCGGCGGTCAGTACTTCCTCACCGAGACCGAAACCGGCAGCCAGCTGCGGCTCGCCAGCGTCGCCAAGGTGCATGTCCCCCTTGTCGCAGGCCCGCTCGAAGACCTGCTCCTGCACAGCGTCAAGTACGTCTTCGACGCCGAGGAGGCGTTCACCGCTGACTGGATTGCAAACTCCCGGTGAAGCGCACGTGGCGCCGATACTCGGTCACGTGCACCCTTGAGCGCGCAGGGTTGCGACGCTGTGCCGGTGTGGTGGGTCTGCCTTGTCGGTGGTCGCTTCTAAGTCAGTTTGTGCAACCGCGTGACCGCCTGAAACCGTCTCCGGCCGCTGGTCGGGAGCAGCCAGGCAGTTTCAAGGGCCGCGCGCGTAAACGTTCGAAAGGTGCGCCGACCCACGTGCGATCATGGCCCTTGCGCCCATGTCGGACCCAATGCAGGGACATTCAAACGAGATTCTTCACGGGCACCAGGGTGTACAACGCTGTTCTTGGTGCGTTCATCGACCGGAGCCGGGCGGTGAAATTCGACCCTGCCTGGCGAGCCGCGCGCGAATTGCCACACCGGACCCCGAATGAGCGTCAGGCCAGAAGCGCGGCTTTGGCGGCAGTGGAGCAGGCGCACGGATTTACGGTCGATGCGGCGCAGTCGTTCGCATCGTCACTGCGAAAATCGTGGGTGCGCGAACACCTACCGGCGCAGGAAGCCCAGAATCTCGGTGCCCGTGCGTTCGACGCGGTCAAGCGCTGGCATCTGGGGCGAAAGGGTAAGCCCCGATTCAAACCGGTGAGGCGCGGGCTGCACTCGCTCGCCTCAAAGGATGGAAACGGTGCACTGCGCCCAAAGCTCGATGCGAACGGCCACTTGGTCGGATTGCAGTGGGGAGCGGGTTTAGTGATCCCGATCGCTTCGCCCGCCCAGTCGGGTCGGCGCGGCAGGGAGCAGCAGGCCGAGCTGATCGAAATCGAGGCGTTGATCGCCGCCGACGCGGTTTTGCATACCCGGATCGTGCGCACGGTGATCGCCGGGCGCGACACCTACCGGATGCAGCTGGTGATGGACGGGCATCCGTCACGGCGTCGTCCTGTTGGGAATGGTCGGGTTTCATTCGATCTGGGGCCCGGCACCATTGCCGTCGCTGTGGAAGGCAGCGACGGAAGCTGGGCCGGGTGGGTGGAGCCGCTGGCTGACCGGATCAGCTTGGACATTGCCCGGTTGCGTCGCGCCCAGCGGCACTTCGACCGGCAGCACCGCGCCGGCGCGCCCGGCTGCTTCAATTCGGATGGGACCCACAAAAAGGGCTGCACATGGCAGCGCTCCGCTACAGCCAAGCGCACCGTCGCGCGTGTCGGTGAGCTGCATCGCCGGCTGGCCGGGCACCGTAAGACGTTGCACGGCGCGCTTGCCAACCGATTGTTTGCGCACGGCGCCGACATCGCCTGCGAGAAGTTGGATTACGTCTCGTGGCAGAAGAACTTCCCGCGCAGCGTGCGGGACCGGGCACCAGGTTTGCTCGTGGAGATGATCCGCCGCAAGGCTGACAGCGCCGGCGGGGATCGTCTATTCGAGTACAGAACCAACACGACCGCCCTGTCCCAGCGCTGCCTGTGCGGGGATCGCAAGAAAAAGCCGCTCTCCCAACGAGTCCACCGTTGCGAGTGCGGTATCACCGAGCATCGAGACCTGTTTTCCGCCTATCTCGGACTACACGTCCGTAGAGCGGCCGATGGTTTCGACCGGCTGGACCTGGAGGCAGCCAACAATGGCTGGCTCTACCGTCACGACATCGACGGGTGCCGAGGCCCGGCTGCAACATCACCACCTAACCGGCGAGGCCGCAGACATCCGTCGTCACCAACGCGGAGGTCAGTGGCGCGCATCAACGCCAGGCGCAAAGCCAACGCTGCGAAACGACAGAGCCGGTCGGCACAAACCTTCACCACCAACCGGTCTACGGCGCTGCCCACGTGAGCAACGAGACAGCCGCACGGAGAGGTGGAGTCCCGGACGGTCCCTGTCGGGAAGACGTCAATGGATCTCCAAGCATCACTAGACCGGTGGGTGCCATCACCCGTGGCACCACGGGTCATAACCGGCTGCGCCGCAGCGACCGATGGCTGGTGCACGAGCGGCGGGTTCGCACCGCGTTGCAGGCCGCTGCCGATCCGCTGGTGATCGACCTCGGATACGGGGCACTGCCGGTGACCACGCTGGAATTGGCGGCGCGGCTGCGCGTGGTGCGCGCCGACGTTCGCGTCGTCGGCCTGGAAATCCATCCCGACCGGGTACGCGCCGCGCGTGCCGCCGAGAACGACACCGTCGAGTTCGGGCTCGGCGGTTTCGAGCTGGCGGGCCTGCGGCCGGTGCTGGTGCGCGCGTTCAATGTGCTGCGGCAGTACCCGGTCGAGTCGGTGCCCGACGCCTGGTCGGTGATGCGGGCCGCCCTGGCGCCCGGCGGACTGATCGTGGACGGCACCTGCGACGAGCTAGGCAGGCGGTGCAGTTGGGTGCTGCTTGACGGCAGTGGGCCGGTGAGCCTGACGCTGGCGTGCGACCCGTTCGCCATCGACACCCCGTCTGACCTGGCCGAACGGCTGCCCAAGGTGCTGATTCACCACAACATCCACGGTCAGCCGGTTCACTCACTGCTCGCCGCGGCCGACCGCGCGTGGGCCAGTGTCGCGGGCCACGGCGTGTTCGGCCCGCGAGTGCGCTGGCGGGCGATGCTGGAACTGATGCGCGACAACGGTTTTCCCGTGGAGCCGGCGCGGCGAAAGATGCGCGACGGCGTGCTTACGGTGCCGTGGTCAACGGTGCACACAGTCCCCTCATCCGAATAAGGCACAATCGCTCGGGTGACCGATCCCTGGGCCAGACCGGCCGATCAGCCAAGGCCGGGCCCACCGCCGCCGCAGTTTCCGCAGGACCAGGGTGCGCCTCCCCCGCCGCCACCTCCGCCGTCGAACGGCTCGTCGCTGCTGGTGAAGGTCAAGAACCTGTTCCGCGACCCGCTGTCCATCGTGCTGGTCGTCGTCATCGTGGTGGCACTGTCGCTGGCCGGCCTCCTTGGCGGTGAGCTCTACGCCCGCAGCCGCGCGGACAGCGTCGTCGCCAAGGTCACCTCGTGCGTCGTTGAGGACGAGGTGAGCGCGTCCTTCGACGTGGTGCCGCCGTTCCTCATCCAGCACATGACCGGCCACTACACGAACATCAACATCGAGACCGCCGGCAACCAGATCCGCAACGCCAAGGGCATGAAGGTCGTCCTGGACATCAAGGACGTCCGCCTGGAAGACACCGCGGCGTCGAGCGGCTCGATCGGCTCGCTGGTCGCGAACATCACCTGGACCTCCGAGGGCATCAAGCAGACGATCCAGGACGGCATCCCGCTCGTCGGTAGCTTCATCAACAGCGTGAAGACCAATCCGTCCGAGGGCACCATCGAGTTGGTCGGCGCGCTCGGCAGCATCGTGGCCAAGCCTGCGGTGGTCAACAACGGGATCCAGCTTCAGGTGTCGGAGTTGACCGGGCTTGGCTTCACGCTTCCCCGCGAGACGGTGCAGCCCGCGCTAGACCTGTTCACCGACCAGCTGACGAAGAACTACCCGATGGGCATCAAGGCCGACAACGTCCAGGTCACCGATAGCGGTGTGGCGAGCCAGTTTTCGACGCAAAACGCCGAGATCCCCAAGGGCGAGCAGGACCCCTGCTTCGCGGGGCTGTAGTCGCGGGCAGCTAGTCCAGCCCGTCGAGCACCGCACGGGTGCCCGACAGCCCGAGCCGTGTCGCTCCCGCATTGAGCATGGCGACAGCGTCCTCGGCCGTGCGGATGCCACCGCTGGCCTTGATCCCCAGCCGGGGCGCGACCGTCGCGGCCATCACCTGAACAGCGCGCACCGATGCGCCGCCGCACGGGTGAAAACCGGTGGAGGTCTTCACGAAATCCGCTCCTGTGTCGGCCGCGGCGCGGCAGGCGTCGACCAGGGTCTGCTCATCGCCGAGGCTCAGCAGCGCCGCCGATTCGACGATCACCTTGAGGATCGCGGTGCCCCCAATGGCATCACGCACCGCGGCGATGTCTTGTCGCACGGCGTCGAAATCGCCGGCCAGCGCCGCGCCGACGTCGATCACCATGTCGACCTCTTGGGCTCCCGCGGCCACGGCGAGCTGCGCTTCGTGCGCTTTGACAGCCGAAAGATGTTTGCCTGACGGAAATCCCACCACCGTGGCGATCGCCACCGAAAGCCCTTGCCGGACAACGGGAATCATCGACGGCGACACGCAAACCGCGTATACCGCGAGTTTCTCGGCTTCAGATGCGAGCGCCCGTACGTCGGCCTCGGTCGCCTCGGGTTTGAGCAACGTGTGATCGACGAGCGCGGCCACCTCGTCGCGACGGTAGCGACGCATCTAGAACGGTTCTTCTGTGCCGCCGGGGTTACAGCCGGTGCTCACCATCTCGTTGTTGTCGACATCGGGTCGCCATGGCTCGAGGTTCCAGCTGACCTTGCCGGGGAAGGCGAATTCGGCCAGCCCCCAATGGCATACGAACTGGGCATACATGCCGGGCATATCGGCGTCGGGCGACAGCGTCAGCACCTCGGTCCATGCCTCGTTCGGGGCGACAAAGTCGGTGGCCGCGACCCTGCCCGCGTGCGTCGGGTAGACCCTCAGGCTGGACAGGTCGCCCCACTTCGCCCACTCGACGTGATCGATGTAGGGCGGGGGCAAAGTGGTGTCGGCGCCTGCGGGGCCGGCAACGGCCATGGCAACGCCAGCGGCCGCCACCGCTGCGGCAATGGCACGGTGTGCTCTGGTCATCTGGGTTATCGCGACTTGCCCTGGATTTCCAGGAGCTTGGGCCGGACGTCGACCAGATAGATACCCGACGCCACCGCTGCGATCGCCGCCCCGAACGGGTCGCGGAACAGCAGCAGGAGAAGGACGCTCACACCAATGATCGCGAGCCAGACCGGCTTGGTCAGCTTGCCCGCCGCGGTATAGGCGTCGGTGCGCTGCATTGCCGCGTGCACGAACGAATACACGCCCGCGACGAAGGCGAGAAAAACGAGGCCAAGCACAATGACGCCCGCAAGGTCGGCAAGTATCACCTCACCAGCCTATGCGGGCGCCATCGCCTGCGTCGAATTTACTTCTGGGTGACCTTCTTGGCCGCAGCCTTCTTGGCAGGAGCCTTCTTGGCCGGGGCGGCCTTCTTGGCAGGAGCCTTCTTGGCCGGGGCCTTCTTGGCGGGAGCCTTGCCGGGCAGCTCGACGCCAACCAGCTTGGCGGCACGCTCACCTACGGCGCGGGTCTGCGAGGCAACGTTGCCCAGCGCTTCCTCGGTCAGCTCGCGGTAGCTCTCGACGCGCTCGCGGCCCTCTTCGAGCGCGGGCGTGTTGCGGATCCGCTCCAGGGCGGCCTCGCCACGCTCGACGAGCTTGTTGTAGCTGGTCTGCGCGGCGTCCGCGTAGGTCTCGGCGAACTTGCGCAGCTCGTCGCTGTTCAGCTTTTCGCGCAGGTCGCCGAACTGGGTCGGCAGCTCTTCCTGCAGCTTGGTCACGCGGGCACGGGTCCCCTCGACGCGCGCCTCGGCATCGGTGCGGGCCTCACCGGCACGCTCGCGCAGGGTGGCAACGATCTCGTTGACCCGCTCGAGGGCCAGGTCCGCGGCGCCGACGGCGGCGAGCAACGGGGCCTTGAGGTCGTCAACGGTCGGCTGGTTCTGGGCCTTCTGGGTTTTGGTGGCCATGTCGTACTTCCCTTCAGATGTTGTGTCGTTTGGTTTTTCAGTGAGCGGTAGATCTGGTCTCAGTCAGTGGTCGACTCCTCGTCAGTTTGGACACCTGCTGCGTCTGCTTCGTTCTGTTGGCAAAACGACGTGTAGATGTCGAGCAGCACCTGCTTCTGCCGCTCGGTGATCGCCGTGTCGGTGACGATGGCATCGCGCACCTCGCTCGGCTCGCTGGGTTCTAAGATCCCGGCCCGCACATAGAGCACTTCTGCGGACACCCGAAGCGCCTTGGCGATCTGTTGCAGCACGTCGGCCGAGGGTTTCCGTAATCCCCGCTCGATCTGGCTGAGATAGGGGTTGCTGACGCCGGCCTTCTCGGCCAGCTGCCGCACGGATACCTGCGCAGCTTCGCGTTGCGTTCGAATGAAAGTGCCGATGTCCTGTGCAGCGTTGGACACAACGACGGCAAGCTTTTCGTCCTGCGGCATTGCGTAGCCCCCTCGTGCGTTGGGTAACCAATTAGCGACGAGCCCAACGGTACGACGGAGTGCTAACTTTTGCAAGCACTAGTTAGCGCAGGTCAGAAGAGTAGCTGCGCCACCGAGTAGATGATCAACCCGGCCAGCGCGCCCACGACGGTGCCGTTGATCCGGATGAATTGCAGGTCACGGCCGACGTGCAATTCGATGCGCTTGCTGGCCTCGTCGGCGTCCCATCGCTCGATTGTGTCGGTGATCACTGTCGTGATCTCGGCCCCGTACTGAGAGACGAGGTGTTGGGCCGCCCGGATGATCCAGTTGTCCACTTTGTCGCGCAGATCGGCGTCGTCGCGCAGCGCCTCACCGATGTGCACAACGGAGTCGGCGATGCGGGTGCGCAGGGCCGACGACGGATCATCGACGGACTCCAGAAATATCCGCTTGGCGGCGTTCCATGCCGTCTCGGCGGCCTTCGCGACCTCGTCGCGGGCCATGATCTGCTTCTTGACGTCCTCGGCCTTGCCGATGGTGTCCGCGTCGTGCTGCAGGTCGTCGGCGAACTCGAACAGGAAGCGGGTGGCCGACCGCCGCAATTCGTGGTCCGGATTGCGCCGGACCTTGTCGGTGAAGTCCATCAGCTCGCGGTGGATGCGGTCTCCGACGAGATGGTCCACCCAGCGCGGCGACCAGGTCGGCGAGTCGCGCTCGACCACCCTCTCGATGATCGGGCCGCCGTTGAGGGACCACTGGAACGCCCGGTCGGCCAGCAGCTGGAGCAGTGCTTCTTGGCGGCCCTCGGCCAGCAGCGTGGCCAGCACCCGGCCGATGGGCGGTCCCCACTGCGGCTCGGCGATGCGCTTGACGATCATCCGATCCAGCACGTGCTGCACGTCCTCGTCGCGCAGCATTTCCACCCCCACGCGCAGCACTGTGGAGGCCTCGCCGGCCACCCGCTCAGCATGCGCCGGCTCCGAGAGCCACTTGCCAAGGCGGCCCGCGACCTGTGCGTCGCGCAGCTTGGTCTCGACCACCTCAGGCGACATGAAGTTCTCCCGGACGAACGCGCCGAGACCCTCGCCGAGCTGGTCTTTCTTTCGCTTGATGATCGCGGTGTGCGGGATCGGGATGCCCAGCGGATGCTTGAAAAGCGCGGTGACCGCGAACCAATCGGCCAGCGCCCCGACCATGCCCGCCTCAGCGGCGGCGCGGACATATCCAACCCATGGGGCCGCACCGTTCGACTGCGCCCACGTGCACAGCAGGAAGATCACCGTGGCACCGAAGAGGAAGGACAGCGCGACGACCTTCATCCGGCGAAGGCCGCGGAGACGTTCCGCATCCGCCGCGGAGTCAGCACCGGCCAGTGTCTCGGCGAAGCTCTGTCGCGGCGCCTTCATAGCGTCCTCGCCGAGGTCTGGTCTGTGTGCCACTCCACCATCATCCGCTACGCCGCCACGACCCGGCCGCTCCGACAACGCCCGCAGTCAAGATCGGCCGTACTATCAGGGGGGACTAGGGAACGGATCACGGGGAAAGTGGCTCAGCAGACCCAGGCAATCGCGGTCAAAACCGATGGACGCAAACGGCGCTGGCACCAGCACAAGGTGGAGCGCCGTAATGAATTAGTAGATGGCACGTTGGAGGCTATCCGGCGACGCGGCAGCAACGTCAGCATGGACGAAATCGCGGCCGAGATCGGCGTCTCCAAGACGGTGCTCTACCGCTACTTCGTCGACAAGAACGACCTGACGACCGCGGTGATGATGCGGTTCGCGCAGACCACGCTGATCCCGAACATGGCTGCGGCGCTGTCGGCGAATCTGGACGGATACGACCTCACCCGCGAGATCATCCGCGTCTATGTCATGACGGTGGCCGACGAGCCCGAACCGTACCGGTTTGTGATGGCAAACAACTCGGCCAGCAGGAGCAAGGCGGTCGCGGATTCCGAGCGGATCATCGCCCGCATGCTCGCGGTGATGCTGCGTCATCGCATGGTCGAGGTCGGCATGGACACCGGAGGTGCTGAGCCGTGGGCGTATCACACGGTCGGCGGGGTGCAGCTGGCCACGCACTCGTGGATGTCGAACCCGCGGATGAGCGCCGACGAGCTGATCGACTACCTGACCATGCTGTCGTGGAACGCGCTGCGCGGCATCGTCGAAGTCGGCGGGTCGCTGGAGAAGTTCCGCGAACAGCCGCACCCGTCGCCGGTCCTGCCTCCCCGGCTCATCGAGCGGTGACCATACTTCACCTATGAGCGATATTCCGGCCCACCTCGCGTTCCGTCCTGGCGACAAAGTGACCGACATCGATACCAGTGCGACGCCGGGCTATTCGCGGTCCAAGAGCGACGCCGCCAAACTGCAGGCCGAACGCAACGTACGCCTGGAAGAACTGCAGGAAATGCTCTATGCCAGCAACAAGGCGACCGACGACAATCGCTCGGTGCTGCTGGTGTTGCAGGGGATGGACGCGGCTGGCAAGGGCGGCATCGTCAAACACGTTGTGGGCGCAGTGAATCCGATGGGCGTGCGGTACACCGCCTTCGGAAAGCCGACCGAAGACGAACTGGCCCATCACTACCTGTGGCGTATTCGCAACGCGCTGCCGCCCGCGGGACACATCGGGGTGTTCGACCGGTCGCACTACGAGGATGTGCTCATCGTCCGTGTCCACGATCTAGTGACACCGGAGGTGTGGGGCGCCCGCTATGACGAGATCAACGCGTTTGAG
This sequence comes from uncultured Actinomycetota bacterium, assembly GCA_963711755.1. Classification (GTDB taxonomy): domain Bacteria; phylum Actinomycetota; class Actinomycetes; order Mycobacteriales; family Mycobacteriaceae; genus Mycobacterium. Next base: position 33,024 of record CAVQFK010000011.1, on the reverse strand, counting down.
CGCGAACTCGTCGATGGCGGCACCACCCTGATCAAGGTCGCGATGTTCATTTCGCCGGAGAAGCAGAAGGAGCAACTGCTCGAGCGGTTGGAGGATCCGACGAAGTACTGGAAGTACAACCCCGGCGACGTCGACGAGCGCAAGCTCTGGCCGAAGTACCAGGAGGCTTACCAGGCGGTGCTCGATCGCACCTCGACCGACTACGCGCCGTGGCACATCGTGCCGTGCGACAGGCGGTGGTATAGCCGCCTGGCCGTCACAGAGCTGCTACTCAAGGCGCTGGAGGATCTCCACTTGTCTTGGCCGCCAGCAGATTTCGACGTCGAGGCCGAAAAGAAGCGACTTTTGGAGTCCTAGCGCGCCGAGCGTCGGATTCTGGTCCCTTAGGTCAAGGATTGGTGCCACATGGTGGCTTCGATCCTCGACCTAGTCGAGCCACGCGCTGGGAGCTACTTGACGAGCGTGAACTGACCGATGTTGGTGACGCCGCGCCGGAAGAAGTCGGCACACCCGGTCAGGTACCGCAGGTAGCGGTCGTAGACCTCTTCGGATGTGATGGCAATGGCCTCGTCACGCTTGCTCACCAGGTTCTGCGCCCACATGTCCAGGGTGCGTGCGTAGTGCGGACGCAGCAGGTGGGCGCGGGCCAGCATGAAACCCGAATCGGCAGTGAGCTGTTCGACGTCCTCGAGTGACGGTAGCTGGCCGCCAGGAAAGATCTCCTGGCCGATGAACCGCATGAACTTCAGGTCACTGATCGTGAGCTTGACGTTGTTCTCACGGAAGTAGCTCATCGGGTGGGCGAGGATGGTGTGCAGAAGCATTCGGCCGTCGTCTGGCAGGAGGGAGTAGGCACGCTCGAAGAATGCCGGGTACCGCTCCTGTTTGAACGCCTCGAACGCACCGATGCTGACGATGCGGTCGACGGGCTCGTCGAACTCCTCCCAGCCCTGCAGCCGCACGTCAACCGATCGCGCCGTCGACAGGTTTGCGAGCTTGGCCCTGCTGTACTCACTTTGATTGCGGCTCAAGGTAATTCCGATGACGTTGACGTCGTACTTCTCCACCGCCATCTGAAGCGCGCCGCCCCAGCCACATCCGATGTCGAGCAGCGTCATCCCAGGCTTGAGGTCGAGCTTTCCCAACGCAAGATCGAACTTGGCCAACTGGGACTCGTCCAGCGTCATGTCGTCGCGTTCGAAGTACCCGCACGTGTAGCCCATCGTCGGGCCTAAGAACAATGCGAAGAACTCGTCTGAAATGTCGTAAATCGATTGGGATTCTTCGTAAAACGGTGACAGCTCAGCACGGACTTCTGACATACGACAGCTAACCTTGCCTCTCCCGACCTATACGAAACCGGAATGTAGCCTAGCTAGCGACCATGATCTTGACAACTCGCCTGATCAGTATGAGTAGAAGCCCTTGCCCGATTTCTTGCCGAGATGCCCGGCTTCGACCATCCTCAGCAGAAGCGGCGGCGCGGCGTAGAGGGGCTCCTTGAACTCCTCGAACATCTTGTCCGCGATCAACTTTAACGTATCGAGTCCGACGAGGTCGGACAACCGCAGCGGCCCCATCGGATGCGAGAGCCCTGCGACGACGGCCTTGTCGACATCTTCGATGGTGGCGAAGCCCGCCTCGACCATCCGAACCGCTGCGAGCAGATACGGCACGAGCAGTGCGTTGACGACGAAGCCCGACCGGTCCGAACACCGCACAACCTGCTTGCCCAGAACAGAACTCGCGAACTGCTCGGTGCGCGCCGCGGCGGCATCCGTTGTGACCAGAGTGCTGACCAACTCCACCAGCGGCAACACCGGGACGGGGTTGAAGAAATGCAGGCCGAGCACTCGGCCTGGATTCGCCGTTGCCGCAGCAATCTTCATGATGGGAATGCTCGAAGTGTTCGACGCCAGCACCGCGTCGGCGTCGGTGATCAGCTTGTCGAGCTCAGCGAAGATCTTGCCCTTAACCGTCTCATCCTCGATGACCGCCTCGATGACGAGGTGCCGATCGGAAAGGTCGGACAGATCGGTGCTGAACTTCAGCCGGCCAAGCGCGGCCGACTGCTCACGCTCTGTGATCTTGCCCGCACTCACGCCGCGCTCGAGCGATTTGGTGATGCGTGTCTTGCCCGCAGTGGTCAATTCCTCGGTGGGTTCATAGACGATCACGTCGACGCCTGCCCTCGCGGAGACCTCGGCGATGCCCGCGCCCATCTGCCCGGCGCCGATCACACCTACTCGTTCGATTGGATTGCTCACTTCAAAGTCTCCCTCACACAGCAGCAGGCCCCGCCCAACATGGCGGGCGGGGCCTGTGCTGTCAACTTGTTGCCGCGAATCGACTTAGTGGAACTGGCCCTCTTCGGTCGAACCGGTCAGCGCGGTCGTCGAGCTGGTCGGGTCCACCGTGGTGGCGATCCGGTCGAAGTAGCCTGCGCCAACCTCGCGCTGGTGCTTGGTCGCGGTGTAACCCCGCTCCTCGGCGTCGAACTCGCGCTCCTGCAGCTCGACGTAGGCGCTCATCTGGTTGCGGGCGTAGCCGTAGGCCAGATCGAACATCGAGTAGTTCAGGGCGTGGAAGCCGGCCAGCGTGATGAACTGGAACTTGAAGCCCATCGCGCCGAGTTCCTTCTGGAACTTCGCGATGGTCGCGTCGTCGAGGTGCTTGCGCCAGTTGAACGACGGCGAGCAGTTGTAGGACAGCATCTGGTCGGGGAACTCGGCCTTGACGCCCTCGGCGAACTTTTTGGCCAGCTCCAGGTCCGGGGTGCCGGTCTCCATCCAGATCAGGTCCGAGTACGGGGCGTAGGCCTTCGCGCGGGCGATGCACGGCTCGAGGCCGTTCTTGACCCGGTAGAAGCCTTCCTTGGTCCGCTCGCCGGTGATGAACGGCTGATCGCGCTCGTCGACGTCGGAGGTGATCAGCGTCGCGGCCTCGGCGTCGGTGCGGGCGATCACGAGCGTCGGCACGTCGGCGACGTCGGCCGCCAGGCGAGCGGAGGTCAGCGTGCGGATGTGCTGCTGGGTCGGGATCAGCACCTTGCCACCGAGGTGACCGCACTTCTTCTCAGAGGCCAGCTGGTCCTCCCAGTGCGACCCGGCGACACCGGCCGCGATCATGGCCTTCTGCAGCTCGTAGACGTTCAGCGCCCCACCGAAGCCGGCCTCGCCGTCCGCCACGATCGGCGCCAGCCAGTTCTCCACCGACGTATCGCCCTCGACCTTGGCGATCTGGTCGGCGCGCAGCAGCGCGTTGTTGATCCGGCGCACCACCTGCGGCACCGAGTTCGCCGGGTACAGGCTCTGGTCGGGGTAGGTGTGGCCGGACAGGTTCGCGTCACCGGCGACCTGCCAACCCGAAAGGTAGATGGCCTTGAGGCCGGCACGCACCTGCTGCACGGCCTGGTTGCCGGTCAGTGCGCCGAGCGCGTTGACGAACTCCAGATCGTGCAGCTGCGACCACAGCACCTCGGCGCCGCGGCGGGCCAGCGTCGACTCCTCGACGACCGAGCCCTGCAGGGCCAGCACGTCGGCGGGGGTGTAGGTGCGCTCGATGCCCTTCCACCGCGGGTTGGTGTCCCAGTCGTGCTGGATCTGTTCGGCTGATTTCGGCGTGCCAACGGTTGACATCAGTGCTCCTTCTCTTGAAAGTCGCTGGAGGCGTTACACCCCTCGGTGGTTGTTAACGCCTCAGCATCTTCACTCGTGTGCTAACTCGAGGATGCACCACGGCATATCCGCTGGTCTACCTGTTTCAGTTGCCAATATTCGCCAAGGCCTGTCCACAACTTGCGAAGTTTGCGAAGGCGGCAACCAGCTGTAACGGTTCAGTAGCTACTCGCCGGTAACGGAATCTTGGCTGGTCAGTACGCCCGTACTGTTAAGCAGAATCGAGTCAGAGGGCGAAGATGCAGGCGATGGCTTTGGCCTCTTCGCCGACCGCATATGTGAGCGTTGTAACAGTCCGATCCGCCAGTTCAGCGCCGAATTTTTCGGTCGATCCGGCGGGGTGCACGTGCGAAATGATCTCGAGCTTGTCGCCGAGCGCGACTGGGGCGTCGTGCTCGATGGTCACTCGGATCGGCTTGTGCATCAGTTCGGGGGTGTTGAAGAGGTAGTCCTCGATCACGGTCCAGTACACCGAGTTGTTCATGTGGTCGAAGATGTCGATATCGCTGACGCGGACCGGGTAGTCGCGGATCTGCGTGGCATCTTCGCGGCTGCCGGCCGTCAGATAGGCCTTCCACCTCAACCTGTCGACTTCGGTGGTGCGCTGCAGGCCTTCGATGAAGTCATCGGCGATCCGGGCCGGGCCCTGGGTTTCCCGGTTGATGTTGATCCAGAACGCCTCGGACTCCATTAATCCGCGGCCGCGCTTCCCATCTATGCGGACCCGCATCTCGCACCACCGGTTCGAGGTGCCCGAACACCAGCGCCGCATCCGCAGCATGTCCTGGAACTCGATGGGCTTGATCAGGTCGATCATGGTGCGCCGGACGATCCATAGCGGATGGGTTTCCTCGAAGCCCAGCTCGCGCAGTTGGTCAGAACCGATGTCCTGGATATGGCGGGTGGCCGCGTCGAATCGGAGCCGGCCCTCACGGTCGATGTCACCGACGCGCAGTGGCCACTGACGGTCGAAGACGTCGGGGTGCGGGTCGGGCACCGGCATCATCGTCTTCGCCAAACCGGTCGGGACTCCCCCTTTACTCACGGCTTCCGATCCTGCCATAGCCCCCGATATGCCAACAATGCGAAGCACTTCTTCGCAGTGTTGTTAGGCTGGCTGACGTGGCGAAAACGTTTGTCGGGTCGCGCGTTCGGCAGCTTCGCAGCGAACGCGGGTTCAGCCAGGCGGCGCTCGCGCAGATGCTCGAGATCTCGCCGAGTTACCTCAACCAGATCGAGCACGACGTCCGCCCGCTCACGGTCGCTGTGCTGTTGCGGATCACCGAGGTTTTCGGCGTCGACGCGACGTTCTTCGCCTCGGAGGACGACACGCGGCTGGTCGCCGAGCTGCGTGAGGTCATGATGGACCGCGACGTCGACCTCGACGTCGACCTCGCCGAGATCGCCGACATGGTCGGCGCGCATCCGACGCTGGCCAGGGCGATGGTCAACCTGCACCGGCGCTATCGGTTGACCACCACGCAGTTGGCCGCCGTCACCGAGGACCGGTACTCCGACGGCAGCGGCAGCGGCGCCATCACGATGCCCCACGAGGAAGTGCGCGACTACTTCTATCAGCGGCAGAACTATCTGCACGAGCTGGACACCGCTGCCGAGGAGCTCACGGTCCGGATGCGGATGCATCGCGCCGAGCTGGCCCGCGAGCTGTCCGACCGGCTGATCAGGGTTCACGGTGTCCATATCGTGCGACGCATCGACCTCGGTGGCACGGTGTTGCACCACTACGACGCGGCATCGAAGAAGCTGGAGATCAGCGGGCACCTCTCGTCGGGTCAGACGGTGTTCAAGATGGCGGCCGAACTGGCGTTTCTGGAGTTCGGCGACATGATCGACAAGCTGGTCGAGGACGGCAAGTTCACCAGCGACGAGTCCACGAAGCTGGCCAGGCTGGGGCTGGCCAACTACTTCGCGGCCGCAACGGTGTTGCCGTACGGGCAGTTTCACGACGTCGCGGAGAACTTCCGCTACGACGTCGAGCGGCTCTCGGCGTTCTACTCGGTGTCCTACGAGACCGTCTGCCACCGACTGTCCACTCTGCAGCGACCGTCAATGCGTGGAGTGCCGTTCTCGTTCGTCCGTGTCGACCGCGCGGGCAACATGTCAAAACGCCAGTCCGCCACGGGCTTTCATTTCTCCTCGTCGGGCGGCACCTGCCCGCTGTGGAATGTCTACGAGACGTTCGCCAATCCTGGCAAGATCGGAGTGCAGATCGCGCAGATGCCCGACGGGCGCAACTACTTATGGGTGGCACGTACGGTGGAGCGCCGGGCATCGCGCTATGGTCAGCCAGGTAAGACGTTCGCGATCGGCCTTGGCTGCGAACTGCGGCACGCACAGCGGCTGGTCTATTCGGAGGGACTCGACTTGTCGGGTGACAACGCGACGCCCATCGGCGCGGGCTGCCGGGTCTGCGAGCGCGACAACTGTCCGCAGCGGGCGTTCCCCGCGCTCGGTCGCGCATTGGACATCGACGAGCACCGCAGCACCGTGTCGCCCTATCTGGTTCGGCAATCATGAATGCGCCTGCCCGGATCCCGCCGGGCGGCTTCCGCGAGCTCGGGCCCATCAACTGGACGATCGCCAAGATCGGCGCCCGCGGCATCCGGGCGCCCAAGTTCCACCTGTTCAACGTGCTGGGCCAGCATCGCCTGCTGTTCCTTACGTGGCTGCCCATCTCCGGGTACCTGCTCTATGCGGGCAAGCTGTCCCGCAAGGACGCCGAACTGGTGATACTGCGCGTCGGGCATCTGCGCGACTGCGAGTACGAGCTGCAGCAGCATCGCCGCCTTGCCCGCACCCGCGGCGTCACCACGGAGCTTCAGGCCAAGATCTTCGAGGGCCCCGACGCCGAAGGGCTCTCCGAACGGCAGCGTGTGCTGATCACCGCCACCGACGAATTCGTCATCACCCGCTCGATGTCACCGGAGACCTGGGCTGCGCTGTCGAGCCAGCTGACCAAGCCACAGCTGATCGAATTCTGCATGCTCGCAGGGCAATACGATGCGCTTGCCGCCACGATGGCGACGCTGAAGATTCCGCTGGACTTCCCGGACTAACGCCTAGGTTCTGGCCATTTCGTTAGCCGTCCATACCCAGACGGCGTACGCGGCAGACATCGCGATGCTGTCGACGTCGGTGTCGTCACCACCGAGTTCCCGAACCTGATTTGCGATGGCGTGGCGAATCAATTCGACAGATGTCATCAGCGGATCGCTCATGGTAGGCCTCCACTTTTGCGGCGAATTGATCACTTCCGAACGTACCAGGCAAATTGTTAGACGAGCTAGGTGAGATCGGGCTCGAAGAGGCGCGGAAGTGACCCGCGCCACTACCTACAGGTACGTGACGCCAAGGACGGTCAGCGACAACAACACTGGCGAGACGGGAAGGGCCCACATGAACGCGGCCCATACTTCGGCCTTACGCCGGTAGCAGCGCCAACCGACGAAGGCAGACGCCGCACCCACGACGAACGACACCGCGGCGACGACCAACACCCAGATGCTGACGGTGCGCGTCACGCCGGCAAAAGAGATACCGGCCAGCCACAGGATGTGGCCGACCACCAATCCGCCGATACCGGCGACCCAGATCGCTCTCAAAAGTTGATCATGTGGCCGGCGAGGCCGTGGAAGCACTCTTGCAGCGCTTCGGACATCGTCGGGTGGGTGTGCACGTTGCGGGCCAACTCGTTGGCCGTCAGATCCCACTTCTGAGCCAGGGTCAGCTCGGGCAGCAGCTCGGACACGTCGTGGCCGATCAGGTGGCCACCGATCAGCTCGCCGTACTTGGCGTCGGCGATCAGCTTGACGAAGCCGCTGGGGTCACCCACACCGTGCGCCTTGGCGTTGGCGGTGAACGGGAACTTGGCGACCACCACGTCGTAGCCCTCTTCGCGGGCCTGCTCCTCGGTCAGCCCGAAACTGGCGACCTGGGGCTGACAGAATGTCGCACGCGGCAGCATCCGGTAGTCGCCGAGCGGCAACGTCTCTGCGCCGCCGATGGTTTCGGATGCGACGATGCCCTGCGCTTCGGCCACATGCGCGAGCTGTAGCAGCCCGGTGACGTCACCGATGGCGTAGATGTGCGGCACGTTGGTGCGCATGTAGTCGTCGATGCCGATGGCCTTGCGCTCGGTGATCTGCACGCCGGCTTTATCGAGGCCGTAGCCCTCGATGTTGGGCGCGAAGCCGATGGCCTGCAGCACCTTCTCGGTCTTGATCTCCTCGGACTTGCCGTCCTTGCTGACTGTGACCGTGACGTCGCCGCCATTGTCTTTGATCGCCTCGACCTTGGTGCCTGTCAGGATCTTCACGCCGAGCTTCTTGAACTGCTTCTCGATCTCCTTGGAAACCTCGGCGTCCTCGTTCGGCAGCGCGCGCGGCAGGAACTCGACGATGGTCACGTCGACGCCGTAGTTCTTCAGCACGTAGCCGAACTCCATGCCGATCGCGCCCGCTCCCGCGATGACGATCGATTTCGGCAGATCCCGCGTCATGATCAGCTTCTCGTAGGTGACCACGTTGTCCGACAGCGAGGTGCCTGGCACCAGACGAGTGCTGCTGCCGGTGGCGATGATGATGTTGTCGAAGGTCACCGTGTCAGTGCCACCGTCGTTCAGGTCGACCTCGAGGGTGTGGTCGTCCTTGAACTTCCCGTACCCGTTGATCTCGGTGATCTTGTTCTTCTTCATCAGGAAGTGCACGCCCGCGACGCGGCCGTCGGCGACCTTGCGGCTGCGGTCGAACGCGACGCCGTAGTCGAACGTCGCCTCTCCGCTGATGCCGAACTGTTTGGCTTCCTTGGTGAAGATGTGCGCGAGTTCGGCATTGCGCAGCAACGCCTTCGACGGGATACAGCCGACGTTGAGGCATACCCCGCCCCAGTACTTGGGTTCCACGACTGCGGTGTTCAGCCCAAGCTGGGCTGCGCGAATTGCCGCGACGTATCCGCCGGGGCCTGCTCCGAGAACGACGACGTCATAGTGGGTCACCCGGCCAACCCTAGTAGGGAATCAAGCCCACCAGACAGCGGCCCACTCGATCACAAATGTGAAGGCCGTGCAGCAATAGGCGAGGCGCTCAGTAAGGAATGAGTCCCACGAAACACCGGCTGGCCCGCTCGCAGAAGGAGAGGCCGTACAGCACTGCTGCGCTGGCGGTCGCGGCCAGTGGTGCCGACATGACGGCGAGGGCAAGGGCCGAGAACACCGGCTTGTCCGGAACCATGGCGATGAGCAGGCCACCGACCGTGGACGCGATCACGAACAGCAGTACGACGAACACCGGCGCCGTCTTGTCGATCGATCCGAACCACCAGTAGTAGAGCCCCCAGCCCGCGGCCGCCGCGAACACCCATGCGGCGGCAACGACGAGGACAAACATCCAGCGTTTCACGTACTGGTAGTTGCCAGGCACCACGACTGGAGGCGCAGGAACAGGTAGGGGCTCCGACAGCGACTCGTCGTCGACCAGATTCCGCGGCAGCACGAGTCCGCCGGTGAACATCGGCGCGTAGGGCTGGGTCGGCTCCCCGGGCAGCAGTTCGGTATCCGCCTCAGGCACCGTGCACCGCCTGGATTGCGACGAGAACACCCAACCAACCGGGTGCGATCGCCAGCACGAACGCACCCGCCGTGGTCATCCACCGTCGACCGGAGAACAGGATCATCAACATGCCGATTGCGCTCGGTACCCCGACGACGAACGCGATCGCCACGTCGGGGCGGACCGGCGCGTCGACCAAGAGGGTCAACGCGATACCGAGAATCAGCCCGACGGCCGTCCCGATCAACAGTGCGCTGGTCAGCGCCCATGCGCGCGGTAGCGGTATCACCTTTCCGACGATAAACGCGCACGCCCGCGGTTAGCCGTTGGCGACTCGGCGTGCTACCTAACGAGTTGGGCGCCCATTCGGTAACGGACACGCATCGACGCCTTCGGCAACGACGTGGGTCCCGGTGTCGGGCGGTCGCCGACCACGCTCGAAGTCGGCGCCGGTCACCGGTGACTGATCGCCCAACAGCCGGTTCTCGTCGTCGGTGAAAGCACGGGCGCGGGACAGGAACCGCATTCCTTCTGGGGCCTCGAGGCTGAACCCGCCGCCACGGCCCGGCACGACGTCGATCACCAGTTGGGTGTGCTTCCACGCCTCGAACTGTGGACCCGAGATCCACACCGGCACACCGCCTGGTTGGACGTCCAAGCCGACATCGAGGATGGCCAGCAGAATGTCGCGGTCCCCGACGATGAACTCCCCGTCGGGATAGCACATCGGCGAGGACCCGTCGCAGCAGCCGCCGGACTGGTGAAACATCAACGCGCCGTGCCTGCCGGCCAGCGTGGCCAGCAGGTCGGCGGCGGCCTTGGTGATCAACGCGCGCGGTGGCGCGTGGGGCGATTTCGGCGCGGTAACCGTCGCTGAGCGCGGATTAGCGCGCCGAAATCCCTCGTCCATTAGAAGAAGCCCTGGGCCTTGTTGCTGTAGGACACCAACAGGTTCTTCGTCTGCTGATAGTGGTCGAGCATCATCTTGTGGTTTTCGCGGCCGATGCCGGATTGCTTGTAGCCACCGAACGCCGCGTGCGCCGGATAGGCGTGATAGCAGTTGGTCCACACCCGGCCGGCCTTGATGTCGCGGCCCGCGCGGTAGGCGGTGTTCCCGTCCCGCGACCACACCCCGGCACCCAGCCCGTACAGGGTGTCGTTGGCGATACCGATGGCATCGTCGTAATCCTTGAACGACGTCACCGCGACGACTGGGCCGAAAATCTCCTCCTGGAAGATCCGCATCTTGTTGTTGCCCTCGAAGATCGTCGGCTGCACGTAGTAGCCGCCGTTGAGGTCGCCGCCGAGCTCAGCTCGCTCGCCACCGGTGACCACCTTGGCGCCCTCGTCTTTGCCAATCTCGATGTAGGACAACACCTTTTCCAGCTGATCGTTGGATGCCTGGCTGCCGATCATCGTCTCGGTGTCCAGCGGGTCACCCTGACGTACCGCCTTGGTCCGGATCGCGGCCAGCTCCAGGAACTCGTCGTAGATGTCGGCCTGGACCAGGCTGCGCGACGGGCAGGTGCAGACCTCACCCTGATTGAGGGCGAACATCGTGAAGCCTTCCAGCGCCTTGTCCTGGAAGTCGTCCCCCGCCGCCATCACATCGGAGAAGAAGATGTTGGGGCTCTTGCCACCGAGCTCCAGCGTGACCGGGATCAGGTTCTGCGACGCGTACTGCATGATCAGCCGGCCGGTGGTGGTCTCTCCGGTGAAGGCGATCTTGGCGATCCGGTTGGACGACGCCAGCGGCTTGCCCGCCTCGAACCCGAAGCCGTTGACGACGTTGAGCACCCCTGCGGGCAGCAGGTCGCCGATCAGGCTCATCAGATACAGGATCGACGCGGGCGTCTGCTCGGCCGGCTTGAGCACGACGGCGTTGCCTGCGGCCAATGCGGGCGCGAGTTTCCAGGTGGCCATCAGAATCGGGAAGTTCCACGGGATGATCTGGCCGACGACGCCGAGGGGCTCGTGGAAGTGGTAGGCCACCGTGTCGTCGTCGACCTGGGAGAGCGAGCCTTCCTGCGCACGGATCGCGCCGGCGAAGTAGCGGAAATGATCGATCGCCAGCGGAATGTCGGCGTTCAGCGTTTCGCGGATCGGCTTGCCGTTGTCCCACGCCTCGGCGAGGGCGAGCGACTCGAGGTTGGCTTCGATGCGGTCGGCGATCTTGTTCAGGATCACCGCGCGCTCGGCGGGAGCCGTCTTGCCCCACGCCGTGGCCGCACCGTGAGCGGCGTCGAGGGCCTTGTCGATATCGGCCTCGGTGGACCGGGGAATCTCGCAGAACGGCTGGCCGGTCACCGGCGTCAGGTCCTCGAAATACTCACCAGAGGCCGGCGGCACCCATTCCCCTCCGATGAAGTTTCCGTAGCGCGACTCGTATGTCATCAGGGCATCCGCGGCACCGGGGCGGGCGTAGACGGTCATGGGGATTCCTCCTTGATAGGGATTTCGACTTTCGAGAGCTTGCTGCGGCTGGCGCGGACGAACGGCGCGTTCGACGACGGCAGGAGTGCCGTCGCGTCCATGGGGTAGTGCACTTCGACGTCGATCGAGCCGACGAAGCGGTACGGCTGGGCCATGAGCAACCCGCCGTATTGCTTTCGCAGGCGCGACAATTCGGCACGCACAGTCACGACGCGGGACGGGTCGCCGTACAGATCGCCTGCCAGTTCGGTCGCTGACCGGCCGTCGCGAAAGACCGCAAGCGCGAGCAGGATTTCGGCGTGCCGCAGCGTTAGGTCGTGTCGCCAGCAGCCGAACTGGCCGACCATCTGCAGCGTCGGAGTTCCTGGGTCGTGCAGGTCGAGTGTCGCCTGCGCGACGTGATCGGGTGCGTCACCGGCCAGCCGGACCAGCCAACCTCCGGGCAGCGGATCGACATCGCACACACCCAAGGTCGGGAACCACAGCCGGCCTGGCGTGATTTCGTGAGGCAGCGCAATCCGGTTGTGCGGCGGCAGCGAATCCACCGCCGCCACCCACCCATCGGAGTCAACTGCAAGAGCAGGTCTGCCCATCCTGGCGAGGATCGGCGCTGCCACCGTTCTGAGAGTGTTCAGCGTGCGATCGTGCTGCTCGCGCAGCTGCGATTCGGCAAGCCGGGCGACCGCGTCGACAAGCGCGACGGTCGTCGGATGCACCGTTGCAGCCGGGCCCGACACGTCGACCACACCGATGACATGACCCGTTCTCGGATCCTTGATCGGTGCACCCGCGCACGTCCACGGGTGGTGGCTTCGTGAATAGTGCTCGGCGGAGAACACCTGCACGGCGCTGCTCGACATCAAAGCGGTGCCGATGGCATTGGTGCCCACCGCGTTTTCGCCCCAGTGCGCGCCTTCGACGAAACCGAGCCGGTCGGCGGAGCCGAGGACCGATCGCGACCCCGCCCGCCACAACACCCGACCGTGCGCGTCAGCCACGACGAGGATGTTGTCGCCTTCGGCGATCAGCGATTCCAGCCCGCGGGATAGTTCGTCCAGCACCGCCATCAGTCCGGAGGACGTGCGTAACGCCTCGAGCGAGCTGTCCTCCACGTCCGGTGCGGGCAACGTGTCGGGGTCGATGCCCCGTGCCATCAACCGGTGCCATGAGTCTTCGATGACTTTTCGTGGCCGCGCCGGGGCGCGATCGCCAGCCATCGTCGCGTCGTAGACCGCGCCCATCAGGCGGGCGTAGCTCCGGGGATCCTCACCCACCGCGATGGCGGGTTCAGGAACGGGCGAACGTGGCATCACAAGCGATTGTGCTCCCCGTCACAGCGGCACGCCAACGCGGTCACCGGTAAACCATGCCGTATGCCACGTACCCGGCCACGTCTTGTGGCGTCTCTGGCCGGCCCAGCGCAATGGTCTCGGAGAATTTCCTGAACGTCTCGCCCTCGGCGACGCCGGTGAGTTCGGCGAATCGCTTGTCGATCTCCACCCACATGTCGGTGCCGTCCACACCGCGGCAGTAGGCGTTGACGGTGGTGCCGTCGGCGGCGTGCTCTTTGCGGCGGCCCGGGTGAGTGCACGAACCGCGAACTTGGTGGCGCTGTAAGGACCCAGCATCGCAAAACCCTCGTGGCCCGCGATCGACGAGGCGTTGATGATCCTCCGCGATCGGCCCTACCAGCGCGATTCCGGCATTGTTGATCATGACGTCGAAGCCTCCCAATGCGGTTGAGGCATGGTCGACAGCGGCGAAGACGGAATCCCTTTCGCTGACGTCACCAACGAATGTCGTTGCCTTTGAGCAGGTTTCGGTGATCTCGAGAGCCACCGCTTCGATGCCGTGGCCCGCACCAGTGACCACCGCTACCTTGCCCAACAGCGGAGCTGCTACCTGAGTTGCCATGAGTGTGTCGTCCCTTTTCAAATCGTCGGGTCGACGAGGACTTTCATCTTGGTTCCGGCGTGCAGCGCTTCGAAACCCTCTTCGATGACGTCGTCGAGTGCGATGGAGGCGACCCATCCGCTGGTGTCGTAAACGTCGCGGGCCATCAACGCGATGACCGACTCGAAATCGTCGGCGGTATAACAAAGTGAGCCCTGAATCCGGGATTCGTTCATCACCAGATTCAGCAGCGGCGTCGTCAGCGGCTTCTCGTAAATCGCGACGCTGACCATCGGCCGCCGCGATCCCACGCAGCGAAGCGCCGTCTCGACAGCGGGCGCAACTCCCGCGGCGTCGAACACCGCGTCAGCACCGCGGCCGTCGGTGTGGTCGGCGATGAACGCCGGCACGTCGACGCTCGATGGATCGAGGGTCCTTGCGCCGAGTGATTCGCTCGCGGCGCGGCGCGTCGGCGACGGCTCGACGATGAAGACGTCGTCGATTCCCTTGCCGCGCAGGGCAAACCACAGTCCAATCCCGATAGGTCCGGCCCCGAACACCATTGCGGTGTCCCCGGACTTTGCGTCTCCAAGGGTGGCCGCGTGGTAGGCCACGGACATCGGCTCGACGAGCGCGCCGAGTTGAAGTGAGACGTTGTCGGGCAGCTTGTGCAGCATGTCGGTGGGCACCACGGTGTATTCAGCCATGCCACCGTCGGACATCAGGCCATGGAAACCGATCTTCTGACAGACGTTGTAGTTGCCCGCGCGACAGGGGCCGCACTCCCCGCACTTGTAGATCGGCTCAACGGCGACGCGGTCGCCCTCGACCCATCCGGTGACACCCTCGCCGACGTCGGTGATGACGCCGGAGAACTCGTGCCCGATCACGAGCGGCATCTGTTGGTGGGTCAGCGGGTGCGGTTCGGTTGGGACAAAGATCGGCCCGGCGTAGTACTCGTGGAGGTCGGTGCCACAGATTCCGTTGAAACCCACCTTGAGCTTGACCGTTCCGGGTCTCGGGCTCGGTTCAGGCACGTCGGCGATCTCGACTTTGTTCGGTCCGTGGTACACCGCTGCTCTCATGGTCCCAGTTGTATGTGACCGCTGCCACACGCCGAAAGAGTTGCATCGGGTTGCAATGCGCCGGCGTGCAACGCCATGCAACTCTTGTGCGCTCGGCATCAAACGTGTGGGCTGGATCACATGACACAGACGTTGGACCCCACCGACACCGTGACCCCGCAGCAGCGGGTCGACGCCTGGCTGGCCGATTTCGAGGCGGCCATGGCGGTTCGCGACATCGAAAGGGTGGCACAGAAGTTCGCCACCGACAGCTTCTGGCGCGACTTGGTGGCATTCACCTGGAACATCAAGACCATAGAAGGCCGGGACGGCGTTGCGGACATGCTCGCCGCGCGGCTGGCAGGCACGGACCCCTCAGGTTTCCGTACACGAGAGGCCCCCACCGAGGACGACGGAGTCACGTCGGCGTTCATCGAGTTCGAGACCGCCGTCGGTACCTGCATCGGCCATCTGCGACTCAAGGGTGACCAGGCGTGGACGCTGCTGACCGCGCTGCAGGAACTCAAAGGACACGAAGAGCGCAAGGGGCCGTCTCGGGTGCTGGGCGCGGTGCACGGCAGCGACCCGGATCCGAGGTCGTGGGCCGAGAAACGGGCCGAGGAGGATGCCGCGCTGGGACGCACGACCCAGCCGTTCACCCTGGTGATCGGCGGCGGACAGGGCGGTATCGCTCTTGGCGCGCGGCTACGGCAGCTCGGGGTCCCGGCCATCGTGGTCGACCGCCACGAGCGGCCTGGCGACCAGTGGCGCAAGCGCTACAAGTCGTTGTGCCTGCACGACCCGGTTTGGTACGACCACCTCCCGTATCTGCCCTTCCCGCAGAACTGGCCGGTGTTCGCCCCCAAGGACAAAATCGGCGACTGGCTCGAGTTCTACACCCGGGTGATGGAGGTTCCGTACTGGTCGAAGACGACGTGCCTGTCGGCGGCGTTCGACGAGGACTCCAAGACCTGGACGGTCGAGGTGGACCGCGACGGTGAGCGGCTGACGTTGCGGCCGACGCATCTGGTGCTGGCAACGGGGATGTCGGGTAAGCCCAGCGTGCCTACACTGCCCAGCCAAGAGCTGTTCCGCGGCGATCAACACCATTCGAGCGCGCATCCCGGACCGGACCCCTATGTCGGCAAGCGCGCAGTTGTGGTGGGCTCCAACAACTCTGCGCACGACATCTGCAAGGCACTGTACGAGAATGGCGTCGACGTCACCATGGTGCAGCGGTCGTCCACGCACATCGTGAAATCAGATTCGTTGATGGATCTGGGCCTCGGCGACCTGTACTCGGAGCGGGCCGTCGGCGCGGGAATGACCACCGAGAAGGCGGACCTGACGTTCGCGTCGCTGCCCTATCGGATCCTGCATCAGTTCCAGATCCCGATCTATGAGGCAATCCGCCAACGGGACAAGGACTTCTACGAGCGCCTGGCCGCGGCGGGCTTCGAACTCGACTGGGGCGATGACGGTTCGGGACTGTTCATGAAGTATCTGCGCCGCGGCTCGGGCTACTACATCGACGTCGGCGCCAGCGATCTGGTGGCCGACGGCAAGATCAAACTGGCACACGGCCAGGTAACGCGCCTGACCGAGGATTCGGTTGTCCTGGCTGACGGGACGGAGCTGCCTGCGGACCTGGTCGTGTATGCGACGGGGTTCGGCTCGATGAACGGTTGGGCTGCCGATCTCATCGGCCAAGACGTCGCAGACAAGGTGGGCAAGGTGTGGGGGCTGGGTTCCGGCACCACCAAGGACCCCGGCCCGTGGGAGGGCGAGCAGCGCAACATGTGGAAGCCCACCCAACAGGAGAATCTCTGGTTCCACGGCGGCAACCTGCACCAGTCGCGGCACTACTCGCTGTATCTGGCGCTCCAGCTCAAGGCCCGCCACGAAGGGATCGATACGCCGGTGTACGGCCTGCCAGAGGTGCATCACCTGAGCTGATCGCCCAACAGCCACAATGGTTGCGTGGCTGACGACCCCTATCTCTGGCTCGAGGACATCACCGGCGACGATGCGCTGGACTGGGTGCGCAAGCACAACGACCCGACGCTCGCCGAGCTCGGCGGTGACCGGTTCGAGCAGATGCGCGCCGAGGCGCTGGAGGTGCTCGACACCGACGCCCGGATCCCCTACGTGCGGCGCCGCGGCGAATTCCTGTACAACTTCTGGCGCGACGCGGCCAACCCGCGCGGGTTGTGGCGACGGACCACGCTCGAGAGCTATCGCACCGAGTCACCGGATTGGGACGTCGTCCTTGACATCGACGAACTCGCTAGCGCCGATGACGAGAACTGGGTGTGGGCGGGCGCCGACGTCATCGAGCCCGATCACACGCTCGCGCTGATCAGCCTGTCGCGCGGCGGCTCGGACGCCGCTATCGTGCGCGAATTCGATATGCGCACACGGTCTTTCATCGGGGACGGGTTTGTGCTGCCTGAGGCCAAGACCCAGATCAGCTGGGAGGACGAGAATACCGTCCTGCTCGGCACCGACTTCGGCGAGGACTCGCTCACCGAATCCGGATATCCCCGCCTCGTCAAGCGCTGGCGGCGAGAACAGCCACTCGCCGACGCCGAGACGCTGTTCAGCGGGTCGACTACGGACGTGATCGTGGCGGCATCGGTAGACCGCACACCGGGATTCGAGCGGACGATACTGCGCCGTGCGGTCGACTTCTTCAACGACGAGGTCTACCAACTCCGTGGCGACGAGCTGATACGCATCGACGCTCCGACCGACGCGACGGTGTCGATCCACCGCGACTGGTTGTTGATCGAGCTGCGCACCGATTGGTTTGCGGGCACCGCCGAATACCGCGCCGGCTCGCTGTTGGCGGCGGACTACGACGAATTCCTAGCGGGCACAGCACAACTGCATGTCGTCTTCGAGCCGGACGAACACACCAGCCTTAACCACTACGCGTGGACGCGCGACAAGCTGATCGTCGTCACCCTCGCCGACGTCGCCAGCCGCGTCGAGGTGTTCACACCGGGATCGTGGCAGCATTCACCGGTGCCGGGCGTTCCGGACAACACCAACACCGTGATCGTCACCGTTGATCACCTCGGTGACGAAATCTTCCTGGATTCAAGCGGTTTCGATACACCGTCACGATTGCTGTACGGGACGGCTGGCGGCGAAGTGGTCGAGATCAAGCGCGCACCGTCGTTCTTCGACGCGGCCGACCTCGTCGTCGCCCAGCATTTCGCGACCTCGCAGGACGGCACGGCGATTCCATACTTCGTGGTCGGTCACCGGCACAACCAGTCCCCCGGCCCGACTCTGCTCGGCGGCTACGGCGGCTTCGAGGTCTCCCGCACGCCAGGCTACGACGGCGTGCTTGGCCGATTGTGGCTCACGCGCGGCGGCACCTACGTGCTGGCCAATATTCGGGGCGGAGGTGAGTATGGACCGACATGGCATACCCAGGCGATGCGCGAGGGGCGGCACCTGGTTACCGAAGACTTCGCCGCTGTCGCAGAAGATCTGGTGGCACGCGGCATCACCACCGTCGATCAGCTCGGGGCTCAAGGCGGTTCGAACGGCGGTCTGCTGATGGGCGTCATGCTGACGCAGTACCCCGATTTGTTCGGTGCACTGGTGTGCAGCGTGCCGCTACTGGACATGCGGCGGTTCCATCTCTTGCTGGCGGGTGCCTCATGGATGGCCGAGTACGGCGATCCGGACAATCCGGATGACTGGGAGTTCATCTCGAAATACTCGCCGTATCAGAACATCTCAGCCGAACGGCAGTACCCACCGGTGCTGATCACCACGTCTACCCGCGACGACCGGGTCCATCCGGGACATGCCCGCAAGATGACCGCGGCGCTGGAGGCCGCAGGCCATCCGGTGCAGTACTACGAGAACATCGAGGGCGGGCACGCCGGGGCCGCCGACAATGCGCAGACCGCGTTCCGCTCGGCGTTGATCTTCGAGTTCCTGTGGCGGACACTCAACGGCTCGTGATCCGCCTGGCTGCGTCGACAGCGGCGGCACGGCGCTGCGCGATGACGGCGGCGTCTTGGGTGACTGCGTCCGGGTGAGGCAGTTGCGCCCAAGCCAGGCCGATCGCGAAAAGCAGGACTAGCAGGTCGATGGCCGGCCAAGCGGGGTCGACATGACCACCGGCTTGGGCGGCTTCGATGGCCGCGATGCCGTGGGCGGGCAGCGGTTGTCCGTCGGCGTGAGGTTCATCGAGGGTGACGCCCTCCAGGCGCGCCGGTCGACACCGATCAAGCGGCAAAGTGTCCGAACAGAAGTAGGTGCCACGGGCAAACAGCGCACCCAAGCATCACTCGAGCAGGCCATCGGCCGACCTGCGGTGATCGGCGTACGGAAGCAACTTCGGTGCCTGTCGCCGGGCCGAATACCTCCGCCCGATCACCGTCGGCCTTGTCACGGAAGTGACGCATAGAGGCGTTGCCAGTGCTGCGCCTGCGCAGGCAGGGTACGCGAACCGATCGATCCGGCTCCAGCCATGGCGTCAAACTTGCGGAACACCGCCGTGGGGATGCCCCCGCTTATCACGGTGCGGCGGAAGCGTTTCCCGCGCTGCCCGCGCCCCATGGTCTCTCGGCCGGTGGCGCGGGCGTCGGCGAAGTCGAGGTCTTCGACCGCGATCGCGGTGATCCTGCGCCGGTGGGCGTAACGCAGGAGTTGGGTGATCGCGCGCCGTATTTGAGCGTCGCGGCGTGACGCGCTGCCGGTCAGGTCGATGTTGATGCGTTCGGCCGCCCCGATCGGGTTGCCGTGCGCGTCGAGCCCGCGCACCGCCAGATGCCCGTCGTTGAGATCCACCCCGACCACCGGACCCAAGACGTAGACGTCCTGACCAGCGTCGCAGTCCTCACGTCCCACCCAGTACGGCACCGCCGGGATCGCCCAAGAAGCCCTCAGATACCGGCCGGCGCGCCCAGGTTGGCGGGTGATGCTGTAAGACACCGAATTGCCGCTGGTGATCCGGTGCGCCCACTGCGCACCTCGATGCGCGAACACCGCCTGGCCCGACAGGACATAGCGGCCACGCGGGGCGTTGGCCAAGTGCTCCAACGGTTTGGGCAACCGCACACTGACCTCACCGCCCGCCGGTGACCGGTAATCGTCAGATTGCCGAACGGTTCGTCCGGGGAACCGTTGGCGGTGATCCGCCACCGCGCCGCATCCCACCGGTCTCGCCACCCCTCGACGTTCAAGCCAGCCTCATCGAGGTGATGACGCGTCCCAGCGAGCCGTTTACCGCCCTCGGTCACATGCACCCGATGCGCGGCGCGAGCCTTCTCCACCCGCGCGAGTTCAGCGCGCAGATGCTGTAGCCGCCGCTGCTTGTTGAACCGTTCGGCCTGGCTGGCATAACCCTTGGCGGCTTTGGCTTTTCGGCGGGCTTTGCGCTCGCGCACCGTCAAAGTGTCCACCGTGGGGGCGGCCAGCCGCCTCTCAAGGGTAGTGATCGCGGCCCGCAGCCCCACAATGTGGCGGTACTGGGCGTCTCGGGCCAACCGGTACTGGTCGTCATTGCCCGCGATGATCGCGGCCACGCGACCAAAATACTCGTCTCGGGTGAGGTTCGCGCGGGTGGTGATAGCTACCCCGCTGGGAGCGGCAACCGGCTTCACCCCACGCCAGTCACGCAACGGCCGGACGGTCATGAGCCATCACCGAGGTCACCCATAACCGCGATGGTCCCCCACAGGTCCGACACCTGACCTCTGTCCACAACTGGCCAACAAAACCGCCAACAGCTCTCAACCCGCTGGCGTGGCGCGCCGCCACCCAACCACCGATTCCGTTGTCGCGCGAGATCGATTCGGGCGCCTGAGCCGCTGCAAGCCTGTCGCGGGCACCCTCCCGCAAAGATTTTTTCCGCACCGCAGCAAAGCTCCTAGGAGTTCGCTGACGCGACCGTTCTTCGCGCTGTTTCGGCATAGAGGCGTATGCATTGGCCCTAACGCTAGGTTGCTGATCAGCCCAATAGCATCTTTCTAAATTGACGCTGACGGAATAAATACATCCGACTCCCAACGGGACAGCAAACACTTTGCGATACTTCCAGCATGCCTGAACATTTCGAGTACCGAGCGGAGGAGGTGCGTGCGATCTCCGACCTCCTCACCGCGGCGGCCACGAAGCCTGCCGCTTTGGTGGTCGAGGGAGAAGCGGGCATCGGCAAAACCACTCTGTGGTCCGAGACCGTCGATCAGGCCGTAGAGCGCGGGTTTCACGTGCTGTCTTCGTGTCCGGCGGAAACCGAATCGGTTTATGGCTACGCGTCACTGGCCGATCTGCTGACCGGAGTGGACGCGGCAGTACTCGATAACCTACCGCCGCCGCAGCGAGTGGCCCTTGACAGATTCGTGTTACGGGCAGAGCCAGGCGATGAAGGCGTTGATCCGCGCGCGATCGGAGCGGCGTTCCTTACCGTCATCGAAGAGGTGGCCCAGACGCGCCCGGTGCTGATTGCGATCGACGACCTGCAATGGGTCGATTCGCCGAGCGCTCATGCGATCACATTCGCCGCGCGACGCGTGAAAACACGCGTGGGCATGCTCGGCACTGCTCGGAGCGACCGCAGCGTTGACGGCGCCCTGTCATGGTTGGAACTGCCGGCACCCGACTCCATCTTCCGAATCCGGCTGCGTCCCTTGAGCCTTGGCCGTCTGCACATCGTGCTTCGCGAGGCGCTCGGCGTGCAGATTCCACGCCCGGCCATGGTCAAGATCCATGAGATTTCGGGCGGGAATCCGTTCTACGCCCTTGAGTTGGCTCGGTCGATCGACCCGCGCGCACAAGGCGGCGAAGTACCGATGCCCCGCAGCTTGACCGAGTTGGTGCGCGCGAGAATCGACGGTCTGACGAAAGAGGCTCACCAACTGCTACTGACGGCTGCGTGCCTCGAAACGCCCACCGTGGAGCTGCTGGCCCGCGCCGCCCGCACCGTTCCCGGGGACGTCATCGAGAAACTCGCCGAAGCGGAGAACAGCGGCATCGTTGAGATCGCGCACAACAGAGTGCGTTTCGCGCACCCCGTCTTGGCGCGTGGAGTTTATTGTTCCGCCACGCCGGCGCGACGGCGCGAGACGCACAGACACATTGGCGAAGTCGTGCGCGAACCCGAGCTGACGGCCCGGCATCGCGCTCTGGGCGCCACCCGCGCCGATCACGATACGCTGCAGTCACTCGAGGAAGCGGCGGAACTGGCACGCGGCCGAGGAGCACCGGCGGCCGCTGCTGAGCTGATCGAGCTGGCCTTTGGACTCGGCGGCGAAACGCCGGAACGGCGAATTCAGCTGGCGGACCATCACTTTGCCGCTGGCAATGCCAAGCGGGCGCGCGCGCTGCTCGAGGAGACCATCGACCAGCAGATCCCACAAAGGCTGCGAGCGCGCGCACTCACGCTGCTCGGCGTCATCGCGGTACTCGACGAGGGTTTCGCCGAGGCGGAGGAGTTGCTTCAGCGCGCACTCGGGCAAGCACCGCAGGAATCCGTGTGGCGGGTTTCGACCTTGATCACGTTGTCGTTCGTGCAGACCAACATGGGGCGGATCGATTCCGCGCTCGCGACCACCGCGACTGCGGTCAAGGAAGCCACCGACCTTGGCCGGTCGCATCTGCTGGGCTCCGCGCTCGCCACCCGCGCCATGGTCGGGTTCATGAGCGGAGCGGGAGTGGACGAGGCCGGTCTGCAACGCGCACTCGAACTGGACGACCGCGAAGCCAACACTGCGTTGATCGTCTGCCCCAGCATGCTCAACGCATTGCTGCTCGCCTACTCGGGGAAGCTGGACCAGGCCCACAACGAAATGCTTGACGTGTGGCGGCGCTGCGCCGACCGGGACCGCGACGGCGAGCGTGTGATCGTAGGTTTCAACAACGTCATGATCGAAATCTGGCGGGGCAATTTCGAAGAGGCCGCGCTTGTCGTGGAAGACGTTTGGGAACGCGCGCTGGCGCTCGACGCTGCGTTTCCGAAGTTCGTTGCGCATAGCTGCCGCGCGCTGCTGGCGGCGTATGCGGGCCGAATCGACGAAGCCCGGCGCGACCTGAAAGACGCGCTCGGCACAGGGCGAGTCAGGGACCACTTCGCGCTGGCCTCCCCTGCCGCCACACTGGGATTTCTCGAGGTTTCGCTCGGCAATTACGATGCGGCGCTGGCCGCCCTGCGCCCATTGCTGTCGAAACTGGAAAACCAACCCCGTGGGATGGAGATCATCTCCGCGTCGTGCGTCCCTGACGCCGTCGAGGCCATGATCGAACTGAAACGGCTGGACGAAGCCGAGCCGTTCGTCGAGATGCTCGAACTCCAGGGCCGCAGGCTCGACCGTCCGTGGCAACTGGCCGTCGGGGCACGCTGCCGGGGCATGCTGCTCGCCGCCCGCGGCGACCTCGAAGCCGCGAATGCCGCAGTACAGCGTGCACTCGTCGAGCACCGACGCCTGCCTATTCCGTTCGAGCTCGCGCGAACACAATTGCTGCTCGGGCAGATTCAGCGGCGTCAGCGCCAAAAGACCGCATCCACGACCTTGAAGGACGCGCTGCGAGCATTCGAGGAGTTGAACGTCCCGCTCTGGGCGGACCGTGCAGAAACGCTGCTCAACCACACGAGTATTCGCCAGGGTCACACCGTCGTGCTGAGCCCAACCGAGCGACGCGTCGCCGAATTGGCGGCCACAGGTCTAACCAACCGCGACGTCGCAGCCGCGCTAACGATCAGCACGAAGACCGTCGAGGCGAACCTGTCTCGCGTGTATCACAAGCTCGATATCTATTCCAGGGTCGAGCTCAGTGCGCACCTAGGTCAGGCTGAGGATTGATGCAGATCGTCGATCATCGAATATGGCCCCCCCCCCCCCCCCTTGATGTCTCAAGTGGTATGCCGTTTGGGGGAATTGGGAGTCATCGCCGATTTCCTGGCATCTGCCCGCGCGCGCCCCTCGGGCCTCACCATCGAGGGTGAGGCCGGCATCGGCAAGACGACCTTGTGGTCGGCCGCGGCGGAACAAGCGCGTGATCACGGGTCGCTGGTCCTGTCCGCGTGCGTAGGTAGAGCGGAATCGGCGATGCACTACGCGGCGGTGGCAGACCTGCTGAGCGAGGTCGAGCCGTCCGTCTTCATCCGGCTGCCGAATGCGCAGCGGGCAGCTATCGACACAGTGCTGCTGAACGGGGACGACGAGGGACTCAAACTCGAGCAGCGCACGGTGGCTGGCGCGTTCTTGGCAGTTCTCGAGACGCTCGCTGCCGATGCACCCGTGCTGCTGGCGATCGATGACCTCCAATGGTTGGACGCGTCCAGCAGAGCAGTACTGACCTTTGCCGCTCGCCGGATCAAGGGACGAGTGGGAGTACTCGTCACCGAGCGCCCGCAACTCGGCTGCCCGACCGCCATGAGCTGGTTGCGTGTCGGCGCCAAGAATGGCATCGGATATATCCTTCTCGGCCCGTTGAGCACAGGCGGGCTGCACACACTCATTTTGGGTCGGTTGGGCAGATCGCTACCCCGCCCGACGATGCTGCGCATCGCCGAGATTTCGCAGGGCAATCCGTACTACGCGCTGGAACTCGCACGCGCGGCGGGCGCCGAACCACCGACCGTCGGACAGCAGCTGCCACGTGCGCTGGCTGATGTTGTGCGCGCTCAGATCGGCGAGCTCGACGACGAAGTCCGCGACGTGCTGCTGAGTGCGGCGTGTGCGACCAGCCCGACGGTGGACCTGCTGGCCCAGGCCAATGCCATCACCGCAGCGGAAGCGGTCGTCCTGCTCGAAAACGCAGAGAGCAAGGGCATTATCGCCATCCAGGGCAACCGGGTTCGCTTCACCCACCCGCTGCTTGCAAGGGGCGTTTACACCGATGCCCGGCCGTCGTGGCGGCGGAAGGTCCACGGTGCCCTCGCCGAGGCCGAGGTGCTGCCGGAGGTCAGAGCACGGCACCGGGCGTTGGCCGCGACGAGCCATGATCCGGCAACTCTCTCCGCACTTGACGCTGCGGCGGATGCGGCACGCGCGCGGGGTGCTCCGTCCGCGGCCGCCGAGTTGCTCGAGCTCGCGATCCGCCTTGGCGGCGACACGCCTCGACGCAGGATCCGCGCATCCCGAAACCACTTCCATGCCGGCAACTTCAGATACGCTCGATCGATCCTCGAGCCGTGTCTTCAGAGCTGCCTCCTGGTCCGCTGCGAGCAAGCGCAGTCGCCCTGCTTGCCGAAATCTACATTTATCACGACAGCTTCGCGCAGGCGGCCGAGCTGCTGGCCGGGGCGCCAAGGATGGCGAAGGCGATCCCGCACTGCTCGTGCAGATCCTGCTGTTGTTGTCGTTTGCCCGGATGAATACCGGCGACGAGGACAGCTCTATGCACATCGCAAGCCAAGCACTGGCGCTGACCGACGAACTCGAGCTGCCTGGCCGGCAGTCAGGCGTGCGCAATGTGGGTCATGGTCAACTTCATGGGCGGCCAAGACGTTGACACTGCCCGGCTGCGGCACGCGCTCGAACTGGAAGTCCCCGACGCCGAGATGCCAACTCCCTTCGGTGCCAGCACTGTTAGCGCCCTGGTGCTCGCCTGGACGGGACGACTGGATGAAGCGAGGCGGCAACTATCCGGTGTCCGTAACCGCTGCATCGAACGCGCCGAGTACGGCCACCTGATGTTCCTTGATCTCCACTGCACGATGGTCGAGGTTTGGCGCGGGAACTTCGCCGAAGCCGCACAGATCGCCACCGATGCGATGGAAAGGGCTGAGCAATCCGACGGTGACCACGCGTTCGTCATTGCCGATGTCACTGCCGCGGTTGTCGCCGTGTACGCAGGCGACGAGCAACAAGCTCGCACACATGGCGCGCTGCTATCGAAAGGGCCAGCCGGTGCGGCTCTCCGCGAATGGCAGATCAGGCGATCACGAGCCTGGCGCTACTCGAGGTCTCACTGGGCAATTACGCCGATGCCCTAACCACTATCGAGCCGCTGATGGCACGTTTGCGAGTCACCGGGGCAGAGATCGTTACCGCAGCGTTCCTGCCGGACGCAGTCGAAGCCATGATCGCACTCGGCAGGCTCGACGACGCCGAGCCCTTGATCGATGCATTGGAGCGCCACGGACAACGGCTTCACCGGCCATGGACGCTGGCCGTCGGCGCTCGTTGCCGAAGCATGATGTTGGCCGCGCAAGGCCACTTGGAGGAGGCAACTCGCATGGCGCAGCGGGCGATGACGCTACATCAAGCGTTGCCGATGCCGTTCGAACGCGCACGCACTCAGCTCCTGCTCGGCCAACTCCAACGTCGACAGCGTCAAAAAGATACCGCTACAACCACTTTGACGGAGACAATGGCCTCGTTCGAACAAATGAATGCCGCATTATGGATGGATCGAACCCGCAGCGAACTTGCACGCATAAACGCAAACCCGACCCGGCCCTGTTGCTCACGCCATCGGAACAACGCGTCGCCGAACTTGCAGCATCCGGTATGACCAACCGCGACATCGGTGCCGCGGTGTTCATCAGCCCGAAAACCGTCGACGCCCACTTGGCTCGCATCTACCGCAAGCTGGACATCCACACTCGTGCCGAACTCGGCAGGGTTATCTATCAGCAGACCGAGCGAATACCCCGCGTGCGGTCCGGCGGGCTTACCAGCTAACGAGTGGTCGCAGCAGTGGGCAAGTCGCAGGTTAATCAGCTTGGCGTACACGATGCCGGCCATCAGGCTTCCGATGTCATTGGACGTTCGGTCGAACTGTCTGCGCTTGGCGAATTCTTGAACGCCGCGAGCGATCATCCCGCCGCCTTCGTCATCGAGGGCGAAGCCGGGATCGGTAAGACCACCCTGTGGCTAGCGGCACTCAAGCGGGCTGGCGAAAACGGCTTCCGGGTGCTTTCCGCGCGGGTCGGACAAAGCGAAATTGCGCTTCCCTACGCGGCAATCGCTGACCTGCTTAGCGGGGTCCCTCCGGAGTTGCTCGCGAACTTGCCTGCTGTGCAGCGCATCTCGCTAGACCGCCTGCTGTTGCGGGCCACCAACGAGGGACCACCGACCGGACAACGCATCGTCGCCTCAGCGCTGGTGGCCTTGGTGCGGGCGTTGACCGAGGAGGCGCCGGTCTTGGTGGCTATTGACGATGCGCAGTGGCTCGACCAATACAGCCTGGCTGTATTGTCCTTCGCCCTAGGCGTTTCAAGCGCCGGATCGGTCTGCTGGTCACCGAACGCCTCGACGCAGAGATCGGTAGCGCATCCTGGCTGCGGCTCGCTCATCCGGACGCCGTGGACCGCATGCGTATCGGTCCGCTGAGCCTCGGCAGGCTCCACGCCTTGATCTCCGCGCGCCTCGGTCAATCCCTATCCCGTCCCAACATGATGCGGATCCTGGAGTCTTCGGGCGGAAATCCCTTCTACGCATTGGAACTCGCCAGAACGCTGGGAGCTCCGTCCACCGGGTCCGAGTCGGTGCTACCCGGCCTCACTCGCCGAACTCATGCGTCGCCGCATCGGACACTTGGACCCGATTCCAAGGACGTTCTGCTCGCCGCCGCGTGTGTCGCGAACCCGTCAGTCGAACTCCTTGCGGCTGCGACGAACAACACCGTAGCGCGCATCACCGATCTGCTTGACGCACCCGAGAGTGAACGGATAATCGAAATAGTGGGCAACCGGGTGCGATTCGCTCACCCGCTGATCGCCCGAAGCGTCATCGCTGAGTCGAAGCCAGGTCGACGGCGGCAGATCCATCGCGCGCTCGCCAACGCCATTGCACGCCCGAGCTGAAAGCCAGACACATGGCGCTGGCCACTGCCGGCGCCGATGCGGAAACACTGCGCGCGCTCGATGCCGCCGCCACGTTCGCGCGTGCCCGAGGCGCTCCAGCCGCCGCGGCGGAACTGCTTGAGCTGACGATCGAACTCGGCAGTGACACGCCATCGCGCCGAATCCGAG
The DNA here is from genome assembly GCA_963711755.1 of uncultured Actinomycetota bacterium. Classification (GTDB taxonomy): domain Bacteria; phylum Actinomycetota; class Actinomycetes; order Mycobacteriales; family Mycobacteriaceae; genus Mycobacterium. The sequence goes on along the minus strand of CAVQFK010000011.1, from coordinate 5,444 downwards.
CGGCGGAGCACCACTTCACGTCGGGTGATGTGAACCGAGCTCGTACGCTGCTGGAATCGACGATCGATCACCTGCGATCCGGACCACTTCGGAGTGTTGCACTGAACTTGTTGGCCGGCGTCCGGATGTCCGATGACGCCTTCATTGACGCAACCGCACTGCTGAAACGTGCGCTCGGCGAGGCTGGGCGCCATCCCGCGATACTGATCCAGACCCTGATGTCGTTGTCCTTCGCGCAGGCGTTGTCCGGTGAGTTCGATGAGTCCGTGCAAAACGCACGCCGAGCCGTTGTGCAGGCGCCGAGCAGCATGCCGATCCGGAGCCGCATCAGTCAGGACGCTGCGCGCTGTTGGCGGCTACCACGTTCCTCAACGGCGCACGGCGTCGATCGAAGCGAGCCTGAAACGCGCACTTGCATTGGAGGATCCCCAGCGCCGGACCTATCAATTCCGTTGTGTGCCAGCGTGGTTCGTGCTCTCGTACTTGACCTCGACGGGGGACTTGACGAGAGTGCGCAACGTCATCCACACCGTCCGTCTGCCGATCTATCGATCGCGGCATTGAGATCGACGATGTGCCGCTGAGCTGTCTACTGCGCGCTGATCGAGATCTGGCGGGGCGACTTCGTCGAAGCGGCAGAGTTGGCCCAAGCCGCGATCGAGCAGGCCGATCAGATCGGCGGATCTCGCGCGATCGCGTTGACCAGTGCGCGCGGTAGTCGCGGCATATGTCGGGACGTGAATCCGACGCCCGTGCCGACGCTGCAGCAGCGCTGACGGATGGCCCGGCAGAGTGGATCTCCCTCCCCTCTTGCCCGTGTGGCCGACCGATGAGCATCGGATTTCTCGAGGTTTCGCTCGGCAGGTACGCCGAGGCACTCTCGACCTTCCAGCCATTATATGGGGACTCGTGATACCAGCTCCCGGCAGCGAGATCACGAACGTTCCGTTGCATCCCCGATGCTGTCGAGGCCATGATCGCGCTGGGGCACAATCGCAGAATAAAGAGCCATTGATCGAGGCAACTCGAGCGCCCAGACCAGCAGACTGGCCTTTTTTGGATGGCCGACCGCCGGCGCACGGTGCCGCAGCATGTGGTTGGCGGCGCGGGGGGACATCGTGCCGGCCAGTCGCCTGGCGCAACGACGCGATTGCTCGAACACGACCGGTTGCTGATGCCGTTCGAGCGCGCGCGCACGCAGCTCTGGCTCGGCCAGCTGCAGCGTCGCCAGCGTCAAAAGGATGCCGCTAGAGCGACTTTTGTCCCGAAGCGCTGCAGACCCTCGAGGAAATGGGCACACAACTGTGGGCCGGCCGCGCGCAGGATGAACTCGCACACCTTGGCCGTCGCACCACGCGGCGCGGCTTACCCTCACCGAGAGTCGGACGACAACGTCGCGCAAACTCGCGGCTTCGGGCATGACCAACCGCGACATCGCCGCACGCGTCTCTTCATCAGCCCGAAGACCGTCGAAGCCGAGCCTGGCCCGCGTTTACCGCAAGCTCGGCATCCGGACACGAGCCGAGCTAGGTAGTCGCCTAGATGCCGACGATGCCCAATAGGGAACGACGCTGGAAACCATAGGGAATTACCCGATTCGCGTCGCCTCACTGGGGAGATACCCTAATACCTGCGCATAGAAGCTACTTGCACGAACCGACAGGTCGGGTTGACCGGCCGCGTCGCTGGCCAAGCAGTTGTGGTGCCGGAGAGTTTGGGGGAGACGATGACTGCGTTTGCTGCAAGGATGATACCCGCGATTTGCCACGAAGATTCACAATCTGGGACTGCGGTGTGCGCGATCGCTGTCGCTACCGGCCGTTACGCCAGCGGCGGTCGCCCAACGCCGATCCCGCTTGCGCCGATATCTTCCGCTGGCGCTCGGCTCGGCGGCTGCACGGCTCAGCACTGGCCCGGCAGACGTGCCCGGTCGGTGACGACCGACTGGCCGATGGTCACGGTATCAACCTTACTGAGCTTCGGTGCAAGCGACTAACGCTGCAGATTTTTGGGCCACCCGCTCAATCATCCTGCAGAACCAGGTTCATGGTGGGTAGGACCTGCGAATCCGAACCCCCCTCCGCGTACCGGTGTCTTCGTCTTCACTCCGCCCGCTGATTCCGGGCTTCATCCGGCCGCTCTACGGCTGGTTCACCCAGAACCTCAATTTCGAAGCCTGCATCCTGGGCGCCACCTGCACTTCGGGCCGCACGGCACCATCGGGTTCGTTGGCCAGGGTTGCTGGTCCGGTCAGCCCGTGCGTCGTCCTCAGCTAGTCGAGTCGTGGCTGCATGTTGTAGTACTCGACTACGGGAAACCCCCTAAGCGCGTATGTTTTCGCGACATCCGTTCGGACGTGAACCGAACGGCGATGATGACCTTTCGCGAGCGAACGACGAGCGACGGCCACGAAGGCTGCTAAAGCTCCGGGGCCGCCGCCATGTCGTGTGGACCGGAACTCTGCTGCTGCTGGTGGCCGTCGCGTTCGGATGCTGGCTGGGCTTCAGGCGCTCGAAGCGAAGTCGAACCTCGAGCAGGCGCGTAACAGCGCGCAGCAGGCGAAAGATGCGCTGTTGAAGGGGAATACCGAAGACGCCTCGCAGTGGGCAGATGACGCGCATTCCCATGCGCAGGCAGCGCGCGATGCGACTCATTCGCTGCCATGGAACATCGCCGCGGTCGTGCCGTGGCTGGGCAGCCCCTTCAAGGCCGGTCAACAGATATCCGACGTGGTACTCGGCCTGGCGGCCGACGTATTGCAGCCTTCCGCAGATGTCGGCACAGCGATCGCGCCCGACCGGCTGCTCGAGACGGCCGGCTGGACGTGCAACTCCTTCGCGACGAGGAACCCGAGCTGAGCAAGATATCGGCGGATGCCACCCGGCTCGACGCTGATGCCAAGGCAATTTCGGATCCCAGCTTTCTCTCGCTCTCCGCGACGCTCGCTCAGAACTTCAAGAGCAGACCTCCGAAATTGCAAAGCTTCTGGAAAATACGGCCCTCGCCGCGCGTCTCGCGCCATCGATGATGGGCGCCGACGGCCCCGTACATACTTCATGGGTTTCCAAACCAACGCCGAAGCCCGCGGCACCGGCGGACTGCTCGGCGGATTTGGAATTCTGCGATTCGACAACGGCACTCCGACCGTGGATACGTTGGCGCCGAACACCGACTCGACAGGCCCTTTCGCTCCGATCGATCTCGGCCCCGAATTCAACGAGCAGTACGGATTCACCAATCCGACGACGGACTTCCGGAACAGCAATCTGAGCTCCCACTTTCCATACGCAGCTCAGATCTGGAAATCCATGTGGGCACAGCAGACGGGAATGAATGTCGACGGAGTCATCGCCATCGACCCGGTCGCTCTGAGCTACATACTCGGTGCTGTCGGGCCCGTCACGATGCCAGACGGCGAGATGATCACGAAGGACAACGTGGTCGAGTTGACCGAGTCGACCGCCTACGCCGTTTTCCCACGGACCAGACCGCGCGCAAGAATTATCTACAGGATATCGCCAGCGAAGTCGTCAAGAAGATGACGGGACCGGTGAATCGCCGCGGAACTGCTCGACGCCTTGGGCAAGGCGGTCAGTGAACGCCGAATCGCGGTGTGGAGTTCGTCGCCGGCCGACCAGGCGCTTCTGGAAGAGACCCCGCTCGCACATGTGATTCCCGATGATCCTGCACCCTATGCCGAGGTCGTGATCAACAATCTCGGCGGAAACAAGATGGATTACTACCTGACGGGAAATCGAGTACGCGGCCGATGGCTGCGATGGCGAAACGCGAATGTCGACCGTCACCATCCGGTTGACGAACACAGCGCCGGATAAGCCATTGCCGGATTATGTCGCCAGTTCGGCTGGCCTTCTTCCTGAGATTCCGATCGACGTGCCGAGCGGCACCATGCTGACCTCTGTTCGCCTCCTCGCGACGAAAGGTGCGAAATTGGTGAGCGCACTTGCCAATGGCCAACGGGTGCCGGTCTTCACCGGCACTGAGCGCGGTCACCCGAGCTTCGAAGTGCAGGTGGCCATACCGCCCGGAAATCCGGCGAATTGAGCTTCCGCCTTTCCGAACCGACGTCGCCGGGTGCTCCGCGTGTTCCGGTTCAACCCTTGATGGATACCGTCACTCCCGAGATATCGGTGCCCGAGTGCTCGGGATGAGCGACGGGTCCACGGGGCAGGCGCAGTAGTTTCACGCCGTTTGCCGTCGTTCCGATTCGAGCCTGCACGGAATTGCGAACGGTATACTTCCGCAAATCGCGAGGCCGTATGCGAAGACGGGGCTAGGGCAATCAGCAGTGAAGGGGCGGCGTTGAATCTTCAAGACTTCGTGCAAAGCTGCTGCGTTCTCGGTGGATCACCGTGTGCGTGACGATAGCCGGTCGCGGTTCTGGGAGCCGTCGCGGTCACGTTGCTGACGACTCCGCTCTATCAGGCCTCGACGCGGCTGTTTGTGTCCACTGCGACCGGCCATCGCTAGCCGAGATCTACCAGGGCAATCGCTTCTCCCAAGATCGCGTGCTCTCCTACACCGAACTGCTCATGGGCGAGACCCTGGCTCAACGCACTATCGACAAACTCGACCTCGATATGAGCGCGGAGCAGCTGCGAGAGAACGTCAAGGCGAGTGCGAAACCCGATACGGTCCTGATCGACGTAAAGGTCCTTGACGAATCGCCGGTCCGGGCACGTGACATCGCCAATACGTTGTCCGACGAATTCGTCGCCATGGTACGCGAACTGGAGACCCCGGAGGACGGGACCAGGCCCGACGCTCGCGTCGTCGTCGAGCAACGCGCATCGATTCCCGACCATCCGGTGGTTCCGAAGACGGCCGCAACATTGCGTTCGGCCTTGGGCTGGGCGTGCTGCTGGGAATCGGCCTTGCGGTTCTTCGCGATCTGCTCGACAACACCGTCAAGGACCGAGAGACGCTGGAAGAGATCACGGGTGCCGGACTCGTCGGCACATTCCGCTCGACAAGGAACGCCGGAAGGAGCCGGCGATCTCCTTCGACAAGGACAACTCCGCGATCGCCGAAGCATTTCGCAAACTTCGGACCAACTTGCAGTTCCTCGCGGTCGACAATCCGCCGCGGGTGATCGTCGTCACCAGTTCGATGCCGAACGAGGGAAAATCCACCACGGCGATCAACATTGCGCTGGCACTGGCCGAGGCCGAACACAACGTGTTGCTCGTCGATGGCGATATGCGACGGCCGATGTTGGACAAGTACCTCGACCTGGTCGGGCCGGTCGGGTTCAGCACAGTGCTCGCTGGCGGAGCCTCCCTTAACGAGGCGTTGCAGAAGACGCGTTTTCCCGGGCTGACCGTCCTCACCTCGGGGCGTCCCACCCAACCCCAGCGAGCTACTTGGCTCGTTGGCAGCCAAGAAAGTCTTGGACGAATTGCGTGCGCAGTTCGACTACGTCG
>CAVQFK010000010.1:0-148450 GCA_963711755.1 uncultured Actinomycetota bacterium | reverse complement strand
GTCGGGGTACCAGTACCCCGCGCACGCGTCCGCACCCGCGGTGCCATCGTGGTTTGCGCGCGAGCGCGACAGGTTGAACTCGTACCAGGGGTCCGGTGCGTCGTCGCGGTACTGCGCGCACTGCCGGATCGGCTCGGGCAAGCGCGCAAGGGCCGGATCGATGTCCGCGGACAACGACAGCAGATACTCGGTATCCAGTTGACCCGTCTGCTCGTAGCGGTCGATGTTGCGCTCGGCGATCAACCGTTCGGGGTTGATAGCGGCCAGGCCGAGCAGCGTCACCGCACCGGCGACCAGCACCGCGTGGGGCAGCCAGCGCCCGGTCATCCGGATGCCCGCCACGGCGATCAGCACGAACACCACACCGAGCCATGACTCGATCCCGATGACCATGATCCGCTGCACGCTGAACCCGTACGCCTGCTGATAGAGCCACATCCGGTGGATCGCCGAGGTCACCACCACGACCGAAGTGGCGCACATCGTCCCGACGAGTATCCGTAACATCCGCCGATCCGCGGCGCCGGCGCGCCCCGCGACCCGGATGACGCCGCTGATCACCAGCATCGTCAACGCGGAAACCCCGAGCAGTTGCCAGAACCCCTGCCGGGCGTATTCGGCGTACGTCAGCCCCTCGGTCTCCAGGACGTGGTCGTGGCCGCCGAACAGGACCGTCGCCTGCACAGCGACGAACACGATGAACAGGGCGTCGAGCACGCCGAGCGGCACCGCCCATTCCCACCGCGGGATGGGCCGCATCGGCGCGGGAGCCATCGCGTCCAGCCGCGGCGTGAACCGCATCAGATAGCCTGCCGCCAGCACGAAGAACGCCACCACTGCGAACGTCACGACGCGGGCGACGATGTCGTCGACTGCCAGCGAAGGCACCAGGTTTTCGACGATGTGCGCGAAGGCCGGGTCGGCCGCGGCGAACAGTCCACCGAACACGAACACGAGGACCGCGGTAATCGCCACGACGGCGGCGGCGCGGCCCAGCTTCGGCTGGCTCATACCGCGAAAAACCAACTCTGGCACCGAACGCCGGACCCATCCCGTGACCCGCGCCGGCAGCAGCCACGGCACGAACGGCGCGGTGAACACCGACGTCCACATGCGGCCGCGGGCCAGCGTGCACCAGCCGACCAACCATGCCGCCATGATGCACAACACGCCGAGCCACTCCGCCGCGAGCAGGCTCGGCACCTGAAGCAACGCCAGGGTCAACGCCATTCCGCGCCATTCTCCGCGGGTGGGACGACGGTTGGCGGTGCCGTAGACGACGCCGAACACTATCGCCCCCATGACGACGTAGCCGATGCTCAATACGGTTGGTCGCCACAGTGCGGTGCCCAACATGCCTGCGAGGAGCGCGAATACGACGAGTCGGCGCGGCGCAGACGCCAGCGGGTCCATCGGCCAGATGCGGTGCGGCCAGATGGTGTAGCCCGGTTGGCCGAATTGGGGCCGCAGCGGGCCAAGCATGGGCGGTGGAGGCGGAGGCTGACCATAGAGGGGTGGTGCGCTGAATGGGGGCGTGAACGTGTTCGTCATGCAAGCTCCTCGACTGTCGCCAGGTCCGGGATGGTGACCCTGATTCGGCACCCCATTGCGGTGTCCATCACTTCGACTGTGCCGCCGTGTAATTCGACTGCCCAGCGAGCGATCGCCAGGCCCAGGCCGGTGCCACCGGCGGAGGTGGCGCCACGGGTGAAGCGTTGGAATACCCGTTCGCGTTCGGCCGGAGCGATGCCGGGGCCCTCGTCTACCACGTCCAGCCACAGCCCCACGGGTTCAGCCGCACTGGCCAGCACGGAGACGCGGCCGCCGGTCGGGCTGTGCCGAATCGCGTTCTCGACCAAGTTGACCACGACCTGCCGCAGGCGCGCCGGGTCGGCGACGGCGACCAGGTCCACCGGCGACACGTCGACGGCGATCCGGACATCACCGGGCGACACTGCGACGTGTTCGATCGCTTCGTGCAGGAATTCGTCGACCCGGAACGGCTTGAGCTGCAACGGAATGGCGCCACCCTCGACGCGGGAGAGGTCGAGCAGGTTGGTGACCAGCTCACCGAGCCGCTCAGTCTGTGCCAACGCCATCCGCATGGTTTGGGCGTCTGATTTGGCGACGCCGTCGACGACGTTCTCGAGCACCGCGTGCAGGGCGGTGATCGGCGTGCGCAACTCGTGGGAGACGTTCGCGATGACTCCGCGCCGATACTCGTCGGCCGCGCCGAGATCTGTGGCCATCTGGTTGAATGCCGTCGCAAGCTGCCCGATTTCGTCGCGCGATGTCGCGCGTACCCGGCGGCTATAGTCCCCGCGCGCCATCGCACCGGCGGCGGCCGTCATCTGCCGCAATGGGGAGGTCATGCCGTGCGCGATGAACTGGACGAAGACCAGGGACGTGAACAAGGCCGCCAACAGCGCATAGCGAAACTGCCAGCTGGCACCCACCCAGAAGGTGAACGCCGCCAACGTGATCGCCCCTCCGACGAGCAGACCGGTCTTGACCTTGAAGGATGCGAACGGATCCAGTGGGCGCGGTAACCGGTCCCACCATGCGGCGAGCCGATTCATCGAGGAGTCTCCAACGCATAGCCGACGCCGTGCACGGTGCGGATCAGCTCGGATCCCAGCTTGCGTCGCAATGCCTTGATGTGGCTGTCGACGGTGCGGCTTTCCACTTCGGACGCCCACCCCCACACGTGCTCGAGCAGGGTCTCGCGGGCTACCGCGGCCCGGGGGCGGCCGGCGAGGAAGACCAGCAGGTCGAATTCCATTCTCGTGAGGCGGATTTCGTCGGCTCCCCGGTGAACGCGGCGCGCCTGCAGATCAATTCGATACTCGCCAATCGAAATAGGCTGCACACCATCGATGCCGTCCGCCCGGTCCATTCGGCGCAGCAGCGCGCGGACACGGGCGACGAGTTCGCGCATGCTGAACGGCTTGGTCAGGTAGTCGTCGGCGCCGATGCCGAGGCCGATCAACATGTCGGTTTCGTCGCTGCGGGCCGTCAACATCAACACCGGCGTCGAGCGCACCGCCTGGATTCGCCGGCAGACCTCCAACCCGTCGAAGCCGGGCAACATCACGTCGAGCACCACGAGGTCTGGTTCGGAAGCCGCGGCCGCCGCCACCGCGGACGGCCCGTCGACGGCGGTGTCCACGAGGAATTCCTCGGCCCGAAGGCGAGTCGCAAGCGCGGCAAGGATGGTCGGCTCGTCGTCGACCACCAGTATTCGCTTCACACACCTGACTGTAAGTGCAGGGTGTGGCGCTTCTCGGCAGCGATTGTGAAGAAACCGTGGAGAAATGCGCCGCCAGAGCCGTTGCCTCCGCTCACCCGCCCATATTCTGGAGCGAAGGCGGGGAGGGTCGATGGGCGGCATCTTCATCAGCTATCGGCGCGAGGACAGTGCGCCGTACGCGGGCCGCCTTCGAGACACGCTGAGCCGCCACTTCGGCGCGGACCAGGTCTTCCGTGACATCGACACGATTCAGCCGGGCGAGCGGTTTCCTCACGTCATCGAGCAGGAGGTGAGCCGGTGCGACGCCTTGCTGGCGGTGATCGGGCCCAACTGGTTGACGATCAGAGATAGGACGGGACGACGCCGACTCGACAATCCCAACGACTACGTGCGCCAGGAAATCGCAATCGCGCTCGCCAGGTCTGACGTACGGGTCGTCCCAGTGCTTGTCGGAAACGCAACGATGCCCGGTCCGGGTGATCTGCCGGGGGAACTGGCTGCCCTCGCCGAGTGCAACGCCGTGCGCATCACCGACGAGGGCTGGGAGGACCAGTCGGGCCGCCTTATCAGGGCGCTCGAGCCCGTCGTGCGGCGGCAGACCCCACCCCCACCCCATCCCGGGCCGTGGCAACAGTCGCCTGGGCCCACCCGGTCGACGAAATCGAGATCGGCGTTTCCAATCGGCATCACCGTGGCGGTGATCGCCGCGGTCCTCTTGGGCGTCGGATTCGTTGCGTGGAAGGTCATTTCGGGCCTATCCGACTCCGGAGACTTCGGGCCCGGCAACCCGACCGTCGTCCTCTCGCCATCAGAGGGACCTCCCGGAACAGAAGTCGTCGTCAGCGGCACCGGGTACCGCAGCGACGAGACCGTCGAGATCCTGTTCCACGCAACCGAGGTCGGCACCACACTGGCGAAGCCGGATGGGTCGTTCACCGCGACGATCACCATCCCCGACACGCCGTTCCTCAACCAGCAGTTCGACATCCACGTCACTGGGAAGCAATCGATTCGGCACGACTCGGCGCCGTTCATGGTCACCTAAGAATGCGCTCGGCCCGCCACCTCGGGGGACAAGGTGACGGGCCGGGCTTCGTCAGAAGCTAGGCGGCTTTAGACCGCGATTGAACCTGCGTGCTCTTGGCTTGAGTCTTGGTGCGTGAGCGGCGGTAGCGGGCGCATTCACACATCGCGCAGTCACGGCCCGTCCGGTAGTGCATGTGGGCGGAGCGCTCGTGCCCGCATCGGCACACGCGGTTACGACGCCGGAACAAGAACATGCGTCAATATTATGGAACAAATCTGAGGCGAAGCTGAGGGATGACTTAGAACCTTCCTGTGTGACGCATTGCATGTTTGCTGTGAATGCCAAGGCTAACGGGCTGTCGGTATCCAGAATCGTTCCGCGCAACCCCTTGTGCAGATCCACGACACGAACATACCTCGCAGTATGTAACCAAGCGGGGCTGGGGAAAGACTTGTTCGAATAGCCAAACTCATCGCTGATTTCTCACGGAATTTTTCGTCCGGGCACCGACGTAGGATCCGGGTCCAGCGGCCTTCGACTTCACAACCGTCGGCCCATCGCAATGTTGCCTGTTATTCGTTGATTTGCTGCGTCGCATCGGAAGGAGCCCTCAATGCCGCAGACAGGTCCCTGGTCCGGAGACCCCGTCTGGCTTGCCGATGTCCTACTGGCCGAGGGCATCGACCTCGTCGAGTATCCCGGTTGGCGCACCCGAGGGCATGGCAACTTCAAGGACATCCGCGGGGTCATGGTGCACCACACGGGATCTGACAACGCGAGCGCCGCTTCGATCGCCGACGGCCGGCCGGATCTGACGGGTCCGCTGTCGCAGCTGCACATCGCGCGCGACGGCACCGTGACGTTGGTGGCCGTTGGCGTCGCCTGGCACGCGGGCATCGGCATGTACCCGTGGCTGCCGACCAATATGGGCAACTGGCACCTGATCGGCATCGAATGCGCCAACAGCGGAACCAGTCCTACTGCACCGCACCGCCAGAACTGGCCCGACGCACAGTATTTCGCGATGGTTCGGTGCTGCGCGGCGATCAACCGCCGACTCGCTCAGACCTCTGCCCGCACCATCGGGCACAAGGAGTACGCCGGCCGCGCCCAGGGTAAGTGGGATCCGGGCGCCATCGACATGGGCCTTCTGCGCAGCGACATTCAAGACGTGATCGGTCGTGTCCCCAAACCCGCTCCAACCCCCAGGCCGCCGGTCCCCGTTGGTGAGTACGCCGACGTGCTGTTGTTCCGTGGCATTGACGGGCCCGAGGTCGCCGAACTGCAGCGCCGGCTCAATGATCTGGACGACGCCCCAGATGTGGTGGTCGACGGCATCTACGGCCCGGAGACCGAGGCCGCCGTACGGGCGTTCCAACGACGGCATCGCGGCCTGAAGGTGGACGGCATCGTCGGTCCGGCAACTAGCGCCGCGCTTCAGCTGAGACTGCTCCCGGTCTGACCAGCTACCACGCTTGAGACGGCCCGCGGTGATCGACGACGCGCCAACGAACCTCGCTGGTTAGCTCACGGCGGTGGCCCCTGGCGGGCCTGCCGTCGTTCGTTCGGCTGTCCCGACGATTGACGCGCGGAGCACGCCTTTCGCGGCGCTCGCCGCCCGTGACCTAGGCGTCGTGCACGGCGAGCGGCACAGATATCGATGTCCCGTTCATCGTCACCTTGAAGACGTAACGGCCGGGACCCGACGAGCAGTTGACCCGCAACGGCCACACCCAGAATCTGTTTCCCCCGCCCTGCGCGTCGAATGAGACGTCCTGCTCGGTAAGGACGGCGTCGTTCAGCGCCCAATCCGAGAAGATCACTTTCGTCCGGAACTGCTCGCCCGTGTCCTCGGGACCGGCCAGCATCAACGCGACGAGGTAGAGGGAAATCGACCGGTCAGGGGGCCTAACAGCGGCTCGACTCAAGACCCCGCCGGCAACGAAGAGCGACTCGTCGGCAACCTCGGCATAACGGGCGAGGAACGCCCCAGTCAGAATCACGTGTTTCGCTCCGCAGCAATGCCGGGTCAGTGCCGGCCGGCACCGAATACCTCGACACCGTAGCCGGTCACAGCAAACTTGGCGCCGCAACGACATGAATGGGCGTGGTATCCGTGCACGCCCGCGACGTGAGGGCCTAGGCGGCCGTCGTCGAGAGTTGCTTGGCCGGGGTGGCGACAACGGCGCCGTTCGCCGCCCGGCGATAGCGCGCGCAGTCGCAGACCGCGCAGTCGGTGCCGAACCGATAGTGCTCATGACCGATGCGATCGTGTCCGCATTGACATACGCCGGTGCGGTTCGCCCAGATGCCGCTCAACAATCCAAACATGGTGACAACGGCCTACCCGCAACGCTCACGCGGCAAACCAGAGCCCAAAACGCGCACGGTTGAGCAAACAAAGCCTGGACGGCGCGGCCGGGCAGGGGACGGCCACACGGGCGCCCACGGCGGGGCGCGATGCGCGCTTGCGGCCGCTGCAAAAATTTGCTGTCGTGTCGCGTGTGATTTACCGCTCATTTTGGCTTAGAAAGCTAAGAAACTGCGATTGACGCATTTGCGCGCGCTGATCATGAAGCAGTTGCAGGCTATCGATAGTCGCAGTTCAAAGCGGTAATCCGCGTTGCTGAATGGACATAACAACTGCATAACGAATTGTTTTCTAAGCGGTGTCTGAGAGCTTTCCGGGATTCGTCACTGGATCGTCTTTGCGCCAGCTCGGAGCATGAATTTTCGTCGCTAGACTTGACGCAGGTCGCGCCAGAAGAGGCGCCGACAGACTTGCAAATCTAGGCCGGTGCACGCCATACCGGCGGAGGTACCGATGAAGATGGCTAACTTTTTGATGCCCAAGAGCACTCCTGCGCCACAAGTGAATGAAGTGACAATTGAGGGTCCGGACGTCACCTTCGAGGGTGGCGTCGCGCTCGATCGCGGTCCCATCGGCGACATCGCCGCCGGCGCCCAGTGCATCGTGGTGACGAACTTCGGCGACAACAGTGTGTCGCTGCTGAACCCGGGCACGTTCGCGGTGGAGGCCACCATCGCCGTCGACGGTGAACCGTTCGCCACCGTCGTGACCGACGATCGCGCCTACGTCAGCACCTCGTCGGAGAGCTTCGACGCCGTGTCGGTGATCGACACCAACACCAGGACGGTCATCGCGACTTACTCGCTGGCCTTCGGCGTTACCGCCTTGGCGATCAGCCCGGACGGCAAGCGCATCTACGCCGGCCGCACCGGCCGTGACCACGTCGACGTCGCAGTCATCGACACCACCGCCGAGCGGGTGGGCACCATCGATATCGCTACCGGCGCCGGAATCAGCATCGACAGTCTGGACGTCGACCCCTCCGGTAAGCGGCTGTATGTCGCGACGACCGACGCACGCGGTGGCCAGCTCGTCGTCGTGGACACCGAGACCGCCCGCGTGGAGCACACGGTGTGGGTCGGTTCACCGATCCGCGACCTGGCTTTCGCCGACGGCACCGCCTACGTCCTGACCTCGGACCGCACCCGTGGCGGTGTCGTCAGCTTGATCGACCTGACGGCGAACCGGATCACCGACACCATCGACCTCGGCGGTGCGCCCACTCAGATGACCCTGAGCCCGGACAAGTCTCGCGCCTACATCGTCGATTACGACCAGGTCGTGGTGCTCTGCACGCTGAGCCTCGAAGTGGTCAGCACCGTCACCGTCACCGCTCGGCCCTCGTGCGTCGCAGTGAGCCCCGAAGGCGACCGTCTGCATGTCGCGGACTACGCCGGAGGCGTGGGCGTTTTCGCCGTCACGTCGACCTTGCCGATGCTGTATCTGCAGTTCATGGCGACCGAGCCGATCGCTGTGCCCGAGCGGCGGAAGCTGGAACCCGCACCCGTCTAAGGAGTTACGCGCCGCTAAACAGGTAGTTAACTACGCGTGTGGCGGCGCGGGCATCCTCCCTACGGTCTCAAGCGCAAGCAATTTGAAATGCGCAGACCAGGGAGAACACCATGCCCGGCTTCATCAGGACCGACGCGTCGGCGCTCGATTTCGGTGCGCAGGGCGGTGATCCAAGCCGCGGGGTCGACATAGACCTGAGCACCTGTGTGAATCGTTATGGGCCGGCGCCCGCGGCGATCACCGCGCTGCGAGCCATCGAGCCGTCCGACATCTTGCTGCATCCGTACGACGCTGCACCGCAGCTGATCGACCTCTATCGCGATGTCACCGGCGTGTCCGGCGGTGCGATGATCGCCGGTCGCGGGGCCAGCGAGTTCATCTGGGCCATGGGCCGAGAACTCGATCACGCCTCGGTGCAGGTGCCGATGCCCGCCTACACCGACTACCTGAAAGCCTTCCCCGGCCGTGGATTCAGTCGCTCCGGTGAGCAGATCCCATCGCTCGACCAGATCGACGCGGCGCTGAACGTTGCGGGCACAGCCATCATTTCCAACCCGCACAATCCCACCGGCGCCCATCTCGATCCACGGGGTCTGATCGCGGTCGCCGCTGCGCATCCCCGCGCGACGCTCGTCGTCGACGAGTCCTACATCGACTTCACGCCGGACCCGAACGGCTGGTCGGTCATCGGCTGCGAGGTACCCAATGTCGTCGTGCTGCGTTCCACGACGAAGTTCTACGGCATCGCGGCAACCCGCACAGGCATCGCCTGGTGCGCTGAATCCGCACCGCTCACACGACTTTTCGGCCAGCAGGAGAATTGGGGGCTGTCCGGGGTCGACGTGCGCGTCGCGTGTGCCGCCGTGCGCAGCTTCGCCTGGACCGACCAAACCCGGGCGCAGATGCTCGACGACAGCGCGTGGCTGGCCGAAACCCTTTCCGGTGCACCGGGTCTCGATCTGTATGCCAATCAGAATGTGCACTTTCAGTACGCGTTTTGCGAACGGTCGCACGACGTGGCTGAGGTGTTCCGCAGGCACGGCATCGGCGTCCGGGTGCTCGGTGCAGCGCACGGCGTGTATCCCGACGCGCTACGCATCGTCGCGCCTCGCCACGACGAACGGGAGCGCTTCGCCTCCGCGATGACCGAGGTGCTCGATGTACACAGCGTCGCGGCATAGCTCGGTTGGCTTTGTCGGCGTCGGCCTGGCCGCCTTGGGCGCAATCGCCTACGGCATCGCCACCGTGATCGGCCGCGCGCTGGCAGGATCAGGTGTCGATTCCGCGACCGCACTCTCGATCCGGTTCGGCGTCGCGGCGATCATTCTCGCGGTGCTGTTGCGGCTACGCGGTGTCGCGATCCGCCCGCAGCCAGGGGAGTGGTTGCCCCTCATCTTGCTCGGTGCGGTCGGCTACACATTGGAATCGACGTTGTTCTACATGTCGCTAGGGCACGGCACCGCGGCGGCATGCATTTTGCTCTTCTACGCGTATCCGGCGATGGTGGCAGGGATCGAAGTCGCGCGAGGCAGAGAAGCCATGACCACGTCAACCGCTGCCGCGCTGCTGCTGTCGGTCACAGGAACCGTGATCGTGGTCGCGATCGGCCGCGACGTATCAATCACGTTCGGCGGCATCGTACTTGCGCTGACGGCCGCAGCGGCCTACGCGATTTACCTTGTCGTCGGTCGCGATGCCGGGCGGCGGACTGACGCGATGGCCAAAGCATGTTGGGTCGCCGCGGGCGCCGCCACCTCGTGCGCGCTGCGTGGCCTCGTCGGCGGCACCCTCCATCTGCCGAGCGGGCATCTGCTGCAGATCGTCGGCTACGGGGCTGTCACAGCTGCGGCATTCGGTCTCACCTTCGCGGCGCTGGCCCGCATCGGTGCCAGTCACACCGCGGTGGTCATGACGCTCGAGGCGGCCTCGACCGTGGTCATCGCGGCGGTGGTGTTGGGCGAAGGAATTTCAGCGCCCCAGGCGTTCGGCGGCCTGGCGATCCTCGGCGCCGCTGCCGTCATCGCACGCTCGCACACAAGCGCGAGCAGACGCAGAAGTCCGCAAGGTGTCGGCGTCGCGGGACCTTTTGCGACTGCTCGCGCAGCCTAGCGCCACTGGTAGCGGGTTTTCGGGCGGCCCGCCTTGCCGTAATCGGTCTGCCGGGTGACCGTGCCCTCCTCGGCGAGCCGCTCGAGGTAACGCCACGCAGTGACCCGTGACACGCCGACCTGCTTGGCCACCTCGTCGGCGGTGACGCCGTCGGCCGAATCCCTTACCGCACGCGCGATTTCGTCATTGGTCCCCGGCGCCGCGCCCTTGGGCGACGCGGCCCTGTCGCCGCTGACCCGCAGCTCGGCCAGCGCGCGGTCGACCTCGGCCTGACTGGCCGCGTCGGTGCCGGCAGGCAGGGCGTCGCGGTAGCGGCCGTAGCGCTCGAGACGATCCCGAAACGCCGCGAACGTGAATGGCTTGAGCAGGTACGCCAGCGCGCCGTGGCCGACGGCGGCGCGCACCATCTCGAGGTCACGTTCGGAGGTGATCGCGATGATGTCCGGCGCGGGCCGGAGGCCCGAAAGCGCCGACGCCAACGCGATTCCGTTCGCGTCGGGAAGCCCAATATCCAACAAGACCAAGTCGATTGGCGTATCGGCCGCAGCCGCTTCCGAGGCCGCGCGCATCGCATCTCGTGCCGTGTGCGCGACGCCGGCCACTGAAAATCCGGACAGCCGGCCGAGATACGCCTGATGCGCCTGTGCGATCAGCGGCTCGTCCTCGACGATTAGCACGCTGATCATGCGCCGTTCACCTCCACCGTTACCACCGACCCGTACGTCACATCGGCGGTCAACGTGCCGTTGTGCCGGTTGACGACCTGTGCCACCAGCGCCAGACCGAGGCCGTGGTGGCTCGACTCACCCTTCGTCGAATAGCCGCGCTCCATGGCCTTTTCGAACGTGCCCGCGTCCATACCCGCTCCGCTGTCGGCCACCCGGATCAGCAGCGTGCCGTTGTCCTGGCTGACGGTGACCTCGATCCACGGATCCTCGCGGTCACACGCGTCCATCGCGTTGTCGATCAAGTTGCCCAACACAGTGACCATTTCCTGGCCCGTCAGCGCGACGTCGTCGGCGTTGGACGGCAGATGTGTGTCCTCGGTGATGGTCAGCTCGATGCCGCGCTCGTCGGCCTGGGCGGTCTTACCGAGCAGCAGCGCGACGAGTGCGGGCTCACTGACCGCGCTGGACAGCCGGTCGACCAGCTGCTGAGACAGCTCGAGCTCGTTCGTGGCGAACTGCACCGCCTCGTCGGCGCGGCCCATCTCGACCATCGTGACGATGGTGTGCAGCTTGTTGGCGGCCTCGTGCGCCTGCGAGCGCAGCGTGTCCGTCAGCACCTTGAGTGAGCTGAGCTCGCCAAGTGCCCCCTGCAGTTCGGTCCGGTCGCGGATCGTGACGACTTCAGAGTGACGCGGCCCATCTTCGACGGGGGCGCGGTTGACCACCAGCACCCTGTCCTCGGTGACGTGCACCTCGTCGCGCGCACCCGGGTTGAACGAGCGCAGGAACTGCGGCAGATCCGAGGAGTCCACGGGCCCAGGGCCGACGCCAAGCAGGCGACGGGCCTCGTCGTTGACCAGGGCCACCCCGTTGCGGTCGAGCACGACCAGCCCTTCGGACACCGAATGCAGGATCGCGTCGTGGTGTTCGTACATCACCCGCAGCTCGTCGGGGCGCAGCCCGTGTGTCTGCCGTAGTAGTCGTCGCCGGATCAACCACACGCCTACCAGCGAAATGGCAAGTGCGGCAAGGCTGACCGCGGCGATCGTCGGGAACTGCGCCCGCCAGCGGTCGGCGAGGCTGGTCTGCAGGATGCCCGCCGACACCAGCCCGACGATTTGGCCGGACTCGTTGCGCACCGGGACGACAGCGCGAATCGACGGCCCCAGCGTGCCGGTGAACACCTCGCTGAACGTCTCGCCGCGCAGCGCGGGCTCGATGGTGCCGATATAGGCGCCGCCGATCTGCTCAGGATCGGTGTGGGTGAACCGGGTGCGGTCGGGCGACATGATCGTGATGAACGCGATGTTGGTGTTCGTCCGCACCGCTTCGGTCACCGGCTGCAGGATCTCGGTGGCGTTCCCGGATTCGATGGCCGCCGCTGTCGACGGCGAGTCCGCCAGCGCGGTCGCGATGGCGATGACCTGCTCGCGGGCCGCTGCATCGCCGTCCTGGCGCGCGTCGAGCAATGCCAGCGCGCTACCGGCCAGCACGACCACCGCGATCACCAAGATCTGCAGGGCGATCGCTTGGCCCGCCAAGGACCGCGGCCACCACCGGGACAACCGCACCTCCTGAACGTAATGAACTAAAACGTGACCTGGCTCACGTCCTTAGCGAACATCCTTGCAGACCACATTTGATTCCCGATCGCGACGAACCGGAGGAGCACCGCCAATGAGCACCACCGTCGACCACCAACAGGACCCGGCACCGCCGCAGCGCAAGGACCGAACGCACTGGCTCTACATCGCCGTCATCATCGCGGTGTTCGCCGGCGTCGCCGTCGGCATCCTCGCGCCAGAGGTCGGAAAGAGCGTCGGCGTGCTCGGCACGATGTTCGTGTCGCTGATCAAGATGATGATCGCGCCGATCATCTTCTGCACGATCGTGCTGGGCATTGGATCGGTGCGCAAAGCCGCCACGGTCGGCAAGGTCGGCGGGCTGGCGTTCATCTACTTCCTGATCATGTCCACCTTCGCGCTCGCGATCGGCCTTGTCGTCGGTAACCTCCTGCATCCCGGCACGGGCATGAACCTGACCGACACCGCGGCAGGCAAGGGCGCCGAGTTGGCCGAAACCGCGCACGAGGCCGGCGGTCTCATGGACTTCGTCCAGGGCATCATCCCGGACACCCTGTTCTCCTCGCTGACCGCGGGCAGCGTGCTCCAGGCGCTGTTCGTAGCCCTGCTCGTCGGGTTCGCCCTCCAGGCGATGGGCTCCACCGGTGAGCCGATCCTGCGTGGCGTCGAATACCTGCAGAAGCTGGTCTTCAAGATCCTGGTGATGATCCTGTGGCTGGCCCCGATCGGTGCATTCGGCGCGATCGCCAACGTGGTCGGGCAGACCGGCTGGACCGCGGTCACGCAGCTTCTCGGTCTGATGCTCGGCTTCTATGTGACCTGCCTGATCTTCGTGTTCGGCATCCTCGGCTCGATCCTGCGGGTGGTGTCCGGCGTCTCGATCTTCAAGCTCTGCCGCTATCTGGCCCGCGAGTACCTGCTCATCGTGTCCACGTCGTCCTCGGAGTCCGCTCTGCCGCGCCTGATCGCCAAGATGGAGCACCTTGGCGTCGACCGCAGCACCGTGGGCGTCGTCGTGCCGACCGGCTACTCGTTCAACCTGGACGGCACCGCGATCTACCTGACCATGGCGTCGCTGTTCATCGCCGGTGCGATGGGCGACCCGCTGTCGCTGCCGGAGCAGATCGGCCTGCTGGTCTTCATGATCGTGGCCTCCAAGGGCGCCGCCGGTGTCACTGGTGCGGGTCTGGCCACGCTGGCAGGCGGCCTGCAGAGCCACCGCCCCGACCTGCTCGACGGCGTTGGGCTGATCGTGGGCATCGACCGCTTCATGTCCGAGGCGCGTGCGCTGACCAACTTCTCGGGCAACGCCGTGGCCACCATCCTGGTCGGGTCCTGGACCAAGACCATCGACAACGACAGGGTGAACTCGGTCCTGCGGGGCGACGACCCGTTCGACGAACTGACCATGGTCGACGACGACCACCACGCCCCGCGCGCCGCAGAACCGCCGCAGGAGAAGGTGCCTGCTCCGGCATAGGGCGCGCGAAAAGGAAGACCCGGCCGAAACCCCCCTCGGCCGGGTCTTTCTCTGTCTCCCAAAAGTTTTTCGAACTTCTTTGAACCCCTTTCGGACTTGTCCCGTTGAACCGGCTGAAGACCAACGGGGTCTACAAGAAAACGAAGGGAGCCGCGGTCATGCGCGCAACGCTCTTGATACTGGCCGGAATTGCCGCTGCGGCGTGCGGAGCAATCGTCGCGCCCACAGCCGTCGCATCTGCCGCCGAGTCGGCGAATACCACCATCGCCCTGCTCGAGGCACAGGGTTTCGACGTGAAGATCAACCGCATCGGCAGCGCGCCGTTGGATCAGTGCGTCGTCACCGATGTTCGGAATCCAAGGGAGCGAACCGAATTCGTCCCGGTGCTCGGAGGCCGCGGCGGCGTCGTTGAGCAGGTCGTCGACCGCAACATCACCGTCACCGTGAACTGCTCGCGGCGCTGACGAAGACCAAATAGGGCCCGGTCGGAGAAATCCGGCCGGGCCCTTCGCTTTTGCTCAGCGTTGACAGTTCAGCGTCACCGAAACCGATTGAGACATGACCTGGAGCACCAACGCCCTGTCCCCGTCTTGGCCCGGCCCGACGTAGGGCACCCATTGGGTCACCTGTTGCGGGTTGCGCACGTTGGTCACCACGCAGTCACTCATCGGCGCGGTGCCGATGCGGTCGATGTTGACCGTGTAGCCCTCACTCTGCAGCCGGCTGATCGTCTGCTGCGCTGATTCCTCGGCCGACGCGAGGCCTGCCGGCGCCGCGATCACCCCGATAACACCCGCAGCCACCGCGGCTAGCGTCCAAGTTGTCCGCATGACCGCACCTCCCGTCGTCCGTAGAGCTCAATCATCCTCTACTAAAGCGCCGGGATCACTCTATTGCTTCCCGCGGTCAGCGCGTGCAGTTCAGGGTCACCGAGATCGACCGGCTTTTGATCACTTCGATGAAGTCCCAGTCGATATCGCCGTTCTTGTCCCTGCCGTCGTAGACGCGCACCAGTTCGGTGACGGTCTGCGGGTTGCGGACGTTCGTCACCACGCACTGGTTGATCGGCGCGCTGCCGACGCGGTCGACGTTGACCTGGTAGCCCTCGTTCTGCAGTCGGTTGAGGACTTCCTGCGGTGTCTCCTCGGCCGAGGCGATGCCCGCCGGGGCCATCGCCACCGCGCAGACCGCAGCGGCGATCGCCGCCAATTTTGCTGTTGGACGCATTGCGCGCCCCCTATTCGTTGCCTGGATATGTCGTCTACTACATCGCCGCCGGCCATCAAAACGTTGCGCAAACATCAACGCTGGTAGCGGGCCATCCCGCCAGAATGCTGTGACCTGCAGAAACGATATGGATCACACTCCGTCGCCACGGTAACCAAGCACACAGCCAGCGAAATGGCGCCGCACCCGCCGTTCGGTGAACCATGGCCACGTGGGTCAGACATCGGTAGCCGGCCAAGGCCCCGCTACCCGCGTCCGACTGGACCACCGTGTGGTGACGATCGACGACCACAGGGTCGGCGTTTCGGTCGGCGGTCAAGGGGTCCCGCTGGTCTTCCTGCACGGGCTCGGCCTTAGCGGCCGCGCCTACGTGCGGCTGCTCAGCCGGCTCGCGGGGATGGGGTTCCTGGTCGTTGCGCTCGACGCCGCAGGCCACGGCCTCACGCACAATTTGCCCCGCAACGCCGCCGACCTGGCGCACCGCGTCGACCTCACGATGCGCACTCTCGATGCGCTTGGAGTCGAGCAGGCGGTCTTCATGGGGCATTCGATGGGCGGCCGGATGCTCATCCAGCTGGCCAATGTCGCGCCGCACCGCGTGCTGGCCGCCGTGCTGCTCGACGCCGCCGCCGGCGCGCCGTTCGACGACTTGATCCGTTGGCCTGCGCGGTCGCCGCGGCGCGCCGTGCGGGCGCTACTGGGTGCGGCCTACGACGCTCATGGCGATCCGCTGCAACTTCCTGCGCCCGAGCGCAATCGGTACGTCCGGATGATGTCGTCCGCCCTGGCGCGCAATGTGCGTACCCCACTTGGCTTTCCGGGCGCCTTCAGGGCCATCATCACCTCGGGTGACTACACGCCGATGCTGGACGCGATGCGCGAGGCGCGGGTGCCGACGATCGTCGTGCACGGCGAGAAGGATCTGGTCGTCCCGTTCGACAGTGCACACGACATGGCCGAGCACGCCGACGGTGCGCTGTATCGGGTCCCAGGCGCCTACCACTCGTGGATGCTGGCCAATCCGCGACACGGCGCCGACATGGTGCGCCAACTGCTGTCCGCCGAACTCGGCGACGCACTGCGCGCATCGGCACGCAAACATGGCGACGACGGCTGCGTGACGTGCTGGGCCGACTCCCTGCTGACCAAGGATTCGTCGCTGCGCGAGGTCAACGACGGCCCCTTGGATGTGGTGGGAACCGAAGCGCGGCAACACGTCACGCTCGATCGCTTGCGCACCACCCGACGCCGAGCAGACGCAGAATCGCATGCAAAGCGGCCCAATCGTGCGAGTCTGCGTCTGCTCGCGCGGAAAACGCTGACTAGCGCTCGGCGCGCTGGTACGCGGTGACGACTGCGGCGCCGCCGAGCCCGATGTTGTGCTGCAACGCCGCGGTGACGTTGTCGACCTGACGCGCATCAGCGGTACCCCGCAGCTGCCACGTCAGCTCGGCGCACTGCGCCAGGCCCGTCGCGCCCAACGGATGCCCCTTGGAGATCAGCCCGCCGGACGGGTTGACCACCCAGCGGCCGCCGTAGGTGGTGTCGTTGTTGTCGATCAGCTTGGGGGCCTCGCCCTCGCCGCACAGACCAAGCGCCTCGTACAGCAGCAGCTCGTTGGCCGAGAAGCAGTCGTGCAACTCGATCACCTGGAAGTCGGAAGGGCCGAGCCCGGACTGGTCGTAAACCTTCTGCGCCGCTTGGACATTCATGTCGTATCCGATGACGTTCTTGGCGCTGCCGTCGAAGGTGGATTCGAAGTCGGTGGTCATCGCCTGACCGACGATCTCCACCGCCTGGCCTGCGAGCTCGTGCTTGTCGACGAACGCCTCGCTGGCAACGATCGCCGCGCCCGACCCGTCCGAGGTGGGGGAACACTGCAGCTTGGTCAGCGGATCGGAGATCATCTTCGCGCCGAGGATGTCGTCGAGGGAGTACTCGTCTTGAAACTGCGCGAACGGGTTGTTGACCGAGTGCTTGTGGTTCTTGTAGCCGATCTTCGCGAAATGCTCTGCGGTGGTGCCGTATTGGCGCATGTGCTCGCGGCCTGCGGCGCCGAACATCCACGGCGCCACCGGGAATGCGAACTCGTCGATCTCGGCCAACGCCTTGACGTGCTTGCCCAGCGGGGATTCGCGGTCCTGGGAGCCAACTTGAAGCGGCCCCGGCTGCATCTTCTCGAAACCGAGCGCGATCGCGCAGTCGGCAAGCCCGCCGCGGATTGTCTGCGCGGCAAGGAACAGCGCTGTCGACCCCGTCGAACAGTTGTTGTTCACGTTGGCCATCGGGATGCCCGTGAGGCCAAGCTCATACAGCGCCCGGTTCCCTGACGTCGAGTCACCCGAGCAGTAGCCGACGAAGCCCTGCTCGACCTCGGAGTAGTCGATGCCCGCGTCCTCGAGTGCATTGGTGCCCGATTCGCGCGCCATGTCTGGGTAGTCCCAGCCCTCGCGGCGGCCGGGTTTCTCGAACTTCGTCATCCCAACCCCGACGACGAAAACGCGGTTCAATCCTGCGGTAGCCATGGCCTGGTCCCTTCGCTGCGCTGCGGTATTCACAGCAACATACAACGAGTGGGTGGTGCGGGGGCCCCGCCGCCGCAGCGGGGCCCCCGCGGGCGGCGGGGCTACTCGAAGAGCCCGCCGAGTTCGGGGCAGTAGCTGTCCACCGAGGCGATCACGAAGACGGCGGCTTGATCGGTGGTCAGGTCGGTGTTCTCCAGCAGCTCCATGCCGAGGTCGACCGGATCGGCGCCGTCGTCAAGCGCGAAGCACACATCGTGCGCGACGGAGATGACCTCGCGCTTGCTGTCGAACGTGATGCCTTCAGCGGTGATATCGGAGAGGAAGGTGTCGTCGGTCGAGCTGAGAGCCCCAGCGGTGCCTGCGGTAGCGACTGCGGCAAGTCCGAGGCCGCCCGCGACGAGTGCGGAGGTGGCGAACTTAGCGAAGCGATGCGAGGTGTACATGGCACTCCTTGATGTCAGGTCGTTCCGGTGGTTTCCCGGGCTGACATCAGAATCCGGCAGCGCCCTTGGCGGATTCTTGACGAATTCTCGGCGTAGGAGATCAGCCGAACTTGAGCCACCAGTTGTGCAGGTCCTCGAGGTCCTGGCCGATCGCGTCGCCAAGCAGCAGATCCGCGTTCTTGGTCCATGTCACGCCCGGCTTGTCGCGGTACGTGCCGCAGGCGATCCGGCCCGCGACCTCGTCAGGCGTCTCGGTGTAGTGCCAGGTGGTTGGCGAATCGAGATCGCTGGCCGGGCATCGCAGCAGCGGTGCGTACGGGACGATCGTCTCGTCGAACGCCTTGTCCAACAGTGCCTGGTCCGCGAACAGCGAATACCGGGTGCTCAGCGGGCCGCCGTCTGGCGCGGCCTCGCCGCAGTCGACGGTGGCCAGCGCGCCGGGGACAGGCGGATGAGACGGCTGGCACACACCCTCGTCATAGCCGCGCGGCAGCAGGGCCAGCAGCTTCCCGTCGAACGAATCGGCTGCCACGGTGGGTGCGGTTGTTCGCGGAGTCCGTCGGGTGGTTTCCGTCGGTTCGGTCCCGGTTGTGGTTGTCGGCGTGGCCGTCGACGACGAATCGTCCGGTTTGACCAGGAACCAGATCCCCAAGGCGCCAAGCACGAGCACGAACACCGCGGCCGCGGCGACTATCGGCAGCCACGGGATGCCCTTGCCCTTGGAAGGTGGCCCCGGCGGGCGTGGGGGCGCAGACCGTGCCGTCCACATCGGTCCACTGGGCGGGCCGGGCGTCGACGGTGGCGGCGTGTGGAACGCGACCGGCCGGGCAGGCGGTGGTGTCGGCGTCGATCGATGCACAGGAGGCGGTGTCTGAGGCGTTGGCGTGCCCGGCAGCGTCGAGGCCGTGCTGCGCTGCAGGATGGTGGCGGCCTGGTCCTGGTCGCGGTGAGTCAGCGCCTGGTTCGCCGCCGTCGCAAGATCCCCGGCGCTGGCAAAACGGTCCTCCGGTTTTTTGGCCATGCCGCGGGCGATCACCTGATCGAACGCGGCGGGGATTCCCGGTCGTTGCTGACTGGGCTTCGGCACGGGCTGCATCAGGTGCGCGGTGATCACGACGCTGACGCTGTCGCCGGGGTACGGCTGCGAGCCGGTGAGACACTCGTGCAGCACGCACGCGAGCGCGTAAACGTCTGCGCGATAAGTGACTTCGTCGTTGGTGAACCGCTCCGGCGCCATGTACGCGTATGTGCCCACCGCCGTGCCGAGTTCGGTGAGCTTCTCGTCGGTGGCCGCGTTGGCAATGCCGAAGTCGACAAGATACGCGAAGTCGTCGCGGGTGAGGATGATGTTCTCGGGCTTGACGTCGCGGTGCATGATGCCGCTTTCGTGGGCGGCGTCCAGCGCCGAGGCGATCTGGCGAACGATGGCGACCGCGCGCGCCGACGTCATCGGCCCAAAGCGCTTCAGCACCTTGCGTAGATCGGTGCCGTCGATCATCCGCATATCGACATACAGCAACCCGTCGACTTCGCCGTAGTCGTGGATCGGCACCACGTGCGGCTCCTGCAGCCGGCCCGCCGAGTGCGCCTCGCGCTGCAGCCGCTTGCGGAACACCGGGTCGTGGGACGCCGACTCGGGCAACAGCTTCAGCGCGACGATGCGGTCCTTGACCGTGTCCTCGGCCTCGTACACCTCACCCATGCCGCCCTTGCCGAGCAGCCGCCGCAGACGGTACGGGCCGATCTGGGAACCAACGCGTGATTCCCGCTCGTCCTCGCTCATCGGTGCTCCCAGGGTGTGCGTTGCCAGCGAACACACACTAATGCCGCGTTAGGCGTCGCGCGGCTTGATCTCGAACGTGAATTCGTGGTCACAGATGCGGATGTGGTCACCGTCGGCCAGCGTCGCGGTGCCGCGGATTCTCTCGTCGCGCACATTGACTCCGTTGGCCGACCGCAGATCGCTGATCACAAAGCTGGTGCCGGTGTCGATGATGACGGCGTGGTGGCGGCTGACGTTCGCGTCGTCGAGCACGATGTCGTTGTCCGAGAGCCGCCCGATCCTGGTGGCGGTGGCCTGCAACGGATGCACCCGTCCCGACGGCGAGCGCAGGCTGGCCACCACCGATGAGGCGTTCACCGAGGTACGCATGTCGATGTCGTGGACGGTGTGCACGGCCGTGGTCTTCGCGGCCTTCCGCACGTCCAGCGACTCCTGCCGCAGGATCCGCTCGTGCAGGGCCCGCACCGTTGGCCCGGGATCGATGCCGAGGTCGTCGGCGAGTGTGGTCTTGAGCCGCTGGTACGCGTCGAGCGCATCGGATTGCCGCTCGGCGATGTAATAGGCGGTGATCAGCTGCGCCCACAGCGGCTCCCGGTAGGGATGCTCGACCGTCAGGCCTTCGAGTCCGCCGATCACGGAATAGCTACGTCCGCAGGCGATTTCGGCTTCCGCGTGGGCGGTGTGTGCGACCACCTTGTCCTCGGTGAGCGCGGTGGCGAATGCGTCGACGAACTGGAAGTCGCGCAGGTCGTCGAGCACGGGTCCGCGCCATTCGGCCAGTGCTGCGGTCAGGTGGCGGCTGGCTTCCTCGAACCGCCCAGCCGCTGCGGCGTGCACGCCCGCGGCCTTCTCGACGACGAATCGGCCGATGTCGCAGGCGGTATCGGCGAGGTTGAGACGATAGCCCGGCGGCGCGTTGACCAACACCGTCTTCGGGTCGACGCCCGCCCCGCTCAGCAGTCTGCGCAGGTTCGACACGTACGAGTGCAGGCTGGCCCTGGCTTCGGCGGGCGGCCATTCCTCCCAGGCGGCGGTGATCAGCGAATCCGTCGAGACCGGGCGGTTGCGGTTCATCACCAGCATCGCCAGCACCGCGCGCTGCTTCGGCGTGCCGAGCGACACCGGTGCGCCGTCGACCGTCATCTGCAGCGGACCCAGCACACCGAACCCGATCTTGTTCTCAGCCATCACGCACGTTCTATCGCGAACGAGCGAGATGTGTGCGCACATGGCCCGAATTCGCGGGCAATTCGCCTCTAACGGGGCGGTGGCGCCATTTCCAACGTCGGCACCGGCTCCCAGGTCGCCTGCCCGTCGGCACCAGTGGCGACGCGGCCGAAAGGCTGGTCCCCGAAATGGAAGCCGAAGCCGACAGTGTTCGGTACGGACAATTCGGCGAGCAGTCTGCGTCGTGCCTCGATCACGGCGTTGTGGTCCGAGTCCGCGGCCGACAGCCAGTCGGGGTGCGCCAGTTGGCCCGGCATGTGAAATGCATCGCCGAATGCGACCAGCCGCCGGCCCGCGCGCGAGGTGAACACGTACGACGTGTGTCCCGGCGTATGGCCGGACGTGACGAGGGCACGCACGCCAGGCACGATGTCGTCGCCGTCGCCGATCAACTCGACTGCGCTGTCCTCAGATGCCAACTGCTCGATGATATTCCACGGTGTTGTCGTATCTCCGGCGTGGCCACCGTGTTCATAGGGCGCCCACTCCTTCGCCGCCACAATGTAGCGGGCATTCGGAAAAGTCTTGGTGCCGTTGGCATAAGCCCAGCCTGCGTGGTCGAAATGCAGGTGGGTGAACGCCACCACATCGATGTCTTCCTGTCGTCGCCCAAGTGCACCGATCACGTCGACCATCGATCCGCAATCGACGCTGCCGAACACGAAATCCGAAGTCATCGGACCCACTCCGGCGTCGACAAGCACTGTGGTGCCCGCGATCTCGACCAGCAGACCGCCCGCGCTCATGAGGAGGTCGCCGGATCCGGTGTGCAGCTCGGGCCGTGCTGACCAGTAGTCACTGGGTACGGAGGGGAAGAACGTTTCCGGCCGGGTTGTGACCACGCCATCGACCGCGTAGATAGCGACCACATCGTCAAACCTCAAGGACCGCACCGCCGCCCGGTCGCCCAGTCGGCCGACCGACGGTGTCGGCACGGTGCTCATGCGGCGATGCTCCCGCCACCATCGGCCCTGATGACCTGTCCCGTGATGTAGCCGGCATCTTCGTCGAGCAGTGCGCAGATCGCATGTGCGATCTCCCGCGGCGTACCGACCCGATGCAGAGGGATGTTGTCAAGGAAACGGGCTTCGCGCTCGGATCCGATGGGGCTGCGCTCGCGGTACATCTCGGTTTCGGTGGGCCCCGGCGCGACCGCGTTGACGGTGACGCCCGTCGAGGCGAGTTCGTTCGCCCAGATCCGGGTGCAGGCTTCCAGCGCCGCCTTGGCCGCGGCGTAGGGGGTGCGTTCGGGAGTGCCGAGGGTAGTCAGGCTGGTGACGTTGACGATCCGGCCCCACCCCGCGGCCAGCATTCCCGGCAGCGCCGCCTGCGCGACCTGAACAGCGGTGCGCACGTTCATGTCGTAAGTGTCGAACAGGTGATCCAGGTCGATCGAGCCGATGCGGGCGAACCGCGCGAAGCCGACATTGTTGACCACCGCATCGATCGGTCCGCTCGCGACGATCGTCTCCAATACTTGGGCGGTGGCCGTCCGGTCGGCGAGGTCCACCTCGTAGAACTCGCCAGGGAAGTCCTCGGGCCTGGTGCGTGCAATACCGACCGGAATGTGGCCGGCCGCGGCCAGCCGATTGGCGACGGCCCGTCCGATGCCTTTCGACGCTCCGGTGATCAGTACTCGCCGTGGTGACATTGCGTCCTCCTTTTAGTCGTTGGTTATTACGTAAACGATGTGGAGGGCATATTTTGCATATCAATATCGATATACGGATATACCGTTGACCGTATGCCGGAGGCCCGATGTCGACCCTGCTGCAGCTGAAGTCGTTTGTGACCGTCGTGGACGAGGGCGGTTTCACCGCGGCGAGCCGGCGGCTGGGGTTGTCGCAACCGGCGGTCAGCCGGGCCGTTGCGACGCTCGAGAAGGAATTGGGGCTGTCTCTGCTGGTGCGCGGCCGCGACGGACTCTCATTGACCGATGCCGGGTCGCTGGCGCTGACCCACGCGCGGGAGGCGGTGCGGCAGTTGACGTTGATGCGCACGGAGGTCGCGGCATTGGCGGGCGAGATCACGGGGACGCTGAGCGTGGCGAGCCTGCCGAGTGTGACGGGGACTCTGGTCGCCCCGCAATTGCAGTCCTTCGCGCAACGCCATCCGGCGGTCACGATCCGGATGCTCGAGGGGAGCGAGGAGGAGGTACGGGACTGGCTGGATCAAGGTGCGGCCGAGGCGGGCGTGGTCAGCCTGCCCATCAAGGGTCTGGATTCGGCGGCTCTTGGTGAACAGGACATGGTTGCGGTCGTGCCCGCCGACAACCGGCTGGCGGAGTGGGCCGAGGTCAGTTATTCGGAGTTGGCCAAGGAGCCGTTCATCCGCTCTACCGGTGGCTGCGCCGAAGTGTTCACGCCCGTCGCGCGTCGCGCCGGGGTCGAGTTCGACGTGGCCTTCGAGGCGCGCGAGATGTCCGCGGTGCTCGAGATCGTCCGGGCGGGCCTCGGCGTCAGCATCCTGCCCAGCGCCGGCCTGCCCGACCTGCCCGACGGCGTCGTCGTGCGGCCGTTGACACCCAAGACCGTGCGGAGCCTCGGCGTGGCCGTCTCCGCCAGCGCGTCTGCGGCCGCCCGCGCGTTCCTTGAGCAGATCGCCGCGCTCGATCTCCCCTGAGTTGGCCTCCTGCGCCAGTCGATTGGTGTAGACCGGAGTAGAACGTGTTCTAGTTTCTGGCAGGAGGCGGCATGGTCTTGCGGGTGGTGCAGTGGGCGACCGGCGGGGTTGGCGTCGCCGCGATCAAGGGGGTGCTCGAGCACCCCGAGCTCGAGCTGGCCGGCTGCTGGGTGCATTCGCGACACAAGGCGGGCAAGGACGTGGGCGAGCTCATCGGCTCCGAACCGCTGGGAGTCTCGGCGACGAACAGCGTCGAGGAGATCCTGGCGCTGGACGCCGATGCCGTCATCTACGCGCCGCTGCTGCCGAATCCCGACGAGGTGGCC
The DNA here is from genome assembly GCA_963711755.1 of uncultured Actinomycetota bacterium. Classification (GTDB taxonomy): domain Bacteria; phylum Actinomycetota; class Actinomycetes; order Mycobacteriales; family Mycobacteriaceae; genus Mycobacterium. Next base: position 124,297 of record CAVQFK010000010.1, on the reverse strand, counting down.
GCGCTGCTGCGGTCGGGCAAGAACGTGGTGACACCGGTCGGCTGGGTCTACCCCAGCGAGAGGCAGGGCACACCGCTGCGCGAGGCCGCCCTGGAGGGAAACGCCACGCTGCACGGCACCGGTATTGCTCCGGGCGGTATCAGCGAGAAGTTCCCGCTGATGTTCTCGATCATGTCGACCGGCGTGACATTCGTTCGCGCTGAGGAGTTTTCCGACCTGCGCACGTATGAGGCGCCCGATGTCGTTCGGCACGTGATGGGTTTCGGCGAGGTGCCGGACAAGGCGCTCAGCGGACCGATGCAGAAGTTGCTCGACGGCGGTTTCATTCAGGCGGTGCGGATGATCGTGGACAAGGTGGGTTTCGCCGCCGACCCGAAAGTGCGCTCGTCGCAGGAGATCGCGGTTGCCACCGCACCCATCGACTCACCGATCGGGGTGATCGATCCCGGGCAGGTGGCAGGCCGCAAGTTCGGATGGGAGGCGCTCGTCGGTGACGACGTGGTGGTGCGGATCACGGTGAACTGGCTGATGGGTGAGGAAAACCTCGATCCCGCATGGACATTCGGGCCCGAGGGACAGCGCTATGAGATGGAGGTCAAGGGCAATCCTGACATCTCCATCAACGTCAAGGGTTTTCAGTCCGAGGTCGGCGGCGATGGTCCGGAGTACGGCGTCGTCGGCACCGCGGCGCACTGTGTGAACTCCGTGCCCGCTGTCTGTGCCGCTGCGCCCGGCATCGCCACGTACCTCGACCTTCCGCTGATCAGCGGCAAGGCCGCACCCCGGCTGGGTTAGGCGCGGCAGATGTGCCGGTTGTTCGGATTGCATGCAGGCCGACGTGTGGTGACTGCGACGTTCTGGCTGCTGGACGCGCCCGACAACCTCGTCGAGCAGAGCAGGCGCAATCCGGACGGCACCGGGCTCGGGGTCTTCGACCCCGACGGCGCAGCGCTGGTGTACAAAGACCCGGTCGCGGCGTGGCAGGATAGCGAGTTCGCGACGGAGGCACACGATCTCACCGGTACGACGTTCATCGCGCACGTGCGTTACTCGTCCAGTGCGGCCCTCGAAACGCGCAATACGCATCCGTTTCTGCAGGACGACCGGATTTTCGCGCACAACGGCGTGGTGACGGGCCTGGATGTGGTCGAAGCGCGGCTGCGTGAACTCGGGGTCGATGGCTTGGTGCAGGGAGAGACTGATTCGGAGCGGGTCTTCGCCTTGATCACCGCGTCGATCCGGAAGCGGGACGGCGACGTCGGCGAGGGCATCGTCGACGCGGTCGGTTGGCTGGCCGACACCGTGCCGATCTACGCCCTCAACGTGCTGCTGAGCACCGCGACCGACATGTGGGCGCTGCGCTACCCGGACACCCACGAGCTGTACCTGCTCGACCGCCGTGACGCGCCCGATCGACGGTTGCGGATGCGCAGCGACCGCATCACCGCGCATTCCGATCACCTCAGGGATGATCCGTCAGTGGTGTTCGCCAGCGAGCCGATGGATGACGACGATTGGCAACTGCTCGCGCCGGGTGAACTGGTGCACGTCGAAGCCGATCTGCGGCTGACGCGGCAGCTCGCCTTCCCCGAGCCACCCAAACATCAACTGCGCCATGAGGATTTGACGGCGAAAGCGGCTTCGTCGCAACACGCGTCGGTGGCGTAGGCGGACCACCTTTGGCGGCCTGGCAGACTCGACTGTCGTGACCACTAAACGAGCGCTGGTGCTGGCCGGCGGCGGACTTGCGGGAATCGCCTGGGAGACCGGTGTGCTGATGGGCATCGCCGACGAGTCCCCTGCGACGGCGAAAGCACTGCTGGACTCCGACGTGCTGGTCGGCACCTCGGCGGGCTCGACGGTGGCCGCACAGCTGAGCAGCGGCCTTGGCCTGGAGGCACTATACGACCGGCAGACCGCGCCAACGTCGAGCGAGATCAACCCGAACGTCGCCATCGAGGAGATCACCGAGTTGTTCCTCACCGCGATGCTGCAGCCCAACACCACCACAACCGAGAAACTGCAGAGGATCGGCACAGTCGCGTTGTCCACAGACACGGTCTCCGAACAGGTGCGCCGTGAGGTGATCGAGCAGCGGCTACCCTCGCACGACTGGCCGGAGCGAGTGCTGCGCATCAGCGCAATCGACACCGCCACAGGGGAACTGGTCTCGTTTGATCGGTCCTCCGGTGTCGGCCTGGTCGACGCGGTTGCGGCCAGCTGCGCTGTCCCTGGAGTATGGCCGCCGGTGACGATCGGCGATCGCCGCTACATGGACGGCGGGGTTGGCAGCTCCGTCAACCTGGGGCTGGCCGACGATTGCGATGTTGTCGTCGTGCTGTTGCCTCAAGGGCGGTCGACGCCGTCACCATTCGGCGGCGGCGCCGTCGAGGAGGTGGACGGTCTTTCAGGCTCGGCCTTCGGGGTGTTCGCCGACGATGAGTCGCTGGCCGCGTTCGGCGCCAACCCGCTCGATCCCGCGTGCCGGGCACCCTCCGCGATGGCCGGCCGAGCGCAGGGCAGGCGGGTCGCGGCTGATCTTGCCGAGTTCCTCGGGCGGCCGAATCCGCCAGGCTAGCAACGGCTGTCGACCGGCTGCAGCAGGTCGAGGATGTCGAATTCGTAGCCTTCCGCGGTGGCGATGTACACATGCTGATCGAGGTGGCCGTTGCGCATGTTCATCGGGCCGCGCGGGCTGTCGAAGCCGACGTCGGCGGCGCACGCCAGCAGATCGCTGATCGCCGGGGTGCGGGCCCGCTTGAACAAGGCCTCAAGGGTGAGCAACCCCTCGTAACACGATTCGGCCATCTCGTTCAGCGGGGGAGCGTCCGCACCGTAGGAGGCGACGTACCGGCCCATCAGATCCAGCGCCCCCGCGGTGGCCAGTGAGCTGAAATAGGCCGCGGCGACGTACATGTTCTTGGTCGCTCCCGCGCCACTGGCGAGCAGCATGTTCTCTTCCATCAGCGGACTGAACCGAGCCATCTGATCATGGCCGCCGTGCTTGGCGAACTCGCGGTTGAAGAGCACCGCGTCCTGGCCGACCAACAACATCAAGACGGCCTGCGCGCCACTGTCGAGGACTCGACGCACCGGCCCGCGGAAGTCGTCGGAGCCGTAGGGGACATAGATCTCGCTCTTGAGGTCAAGATGCAACGCACGGCAGTACGCCCGCGCGGCCACCGCCGAACCGCGGGGCCAGACGTAGTCGTCCCCGACCAGGCACCACGACCGGACCCCGAAGTGATCGCGCAGCCAAGCCAACGCGGGCGCGATCTGGATTCGCGGAGTCTCACCGGTGCAGAACACGCCCGGGGTTCGTTCACCGCCCTCGTACAACGACGTGTACACGTACGGAATCCGGTCTTTCACCACGGGTGACAGGGCGTTGCGCACCGCGGAGATGTGCCAACCGGTGACCGCATCCAGACCGCGGCCGCGAAGCCGATCACCGACGGTCTCGGCGACCTCGGCGCCTGCGGCCCCGCCGTCGATCACCTCGATGGCGACCTCGCGCCCGTGCAGCCCACCGCGATCGTTGACTTCGTTGGCGGCCAGTGCGGCGACCGCTTCGCATGAGGGCGCAAAGATGCCGGCCGGCCCCTGCAAGGGAATCACCAGCCCGATGCGGAACTCACCTTCGCGCTTCTGCAAACCCCAGATCACCGTCGATCCCGTGTACAGTGCAGTAGATACTTTCTACCAAAAATACTTCAATCTGAATAGACCATCATCTTCGCGAGGAGGGCGCCACCATGGCCTCCGGACAGCAGACCCGCACCAACCTGCTGCTGCCACTCGCGCGTCTGACCCAGCATGCCGAGGCGGCCATCGCCAGAGTCCTTGCCGATTCTGCGCTCAAGGTCGAGGACTGGCGCGTGCTCGACTATCTCGCCGCCCGCCGTACGGTCCCAATGACCGACCTGGCACAGGCCACCCTGATTACCGGGCCAACCCTCACCCGAACCGTGGATCGTCTTGTCTCCAAAGGGTTGATGTACCGGACATCCGACCTACACGACCGTCGTCGCGTCCTGGTCAGCCTGACTCCTCGCGGCCGCACTCTGCGTAGCCGGCTGGCGCCTGCGATTTGCGAAGCCGAGCATGCAGCGTTCGAGTCCTTGGGGCTCGACATCGATCGCCTGCGTCAACTCGTCGAGAACGCCACCCGCCTGAAGCACTGACAACCGGTCGTTTAGCGACCGGTTGTCCGTTGACCCTTGACATTTATTTTCATATGAATATATTTCAGATGAACGAAATGAGGTGTGTATGCCGACCTACTCCTTCCGCTGTTCCGATTGCGGTCCCTTCGACCTCACCCGAGCCATCACCGACGACATCGCGCTACCGCCGTGCCCGACGTGTACGGGACCGGCCCGTCGGGTGTTCGGGTCGCCGCGGCTGACCAGCTTCAGCACCGGCCAGCACCGGCTCGCGTCGCTTGCGGCGGCCAGTGCAGAAGAACCCATGGTCACCACCGCGATTCCGGCCGCGCTCGGGCGTCCCCGTGCGCCGCGCCGCGATCCGCGGCTTCCCGCGCTACCCCGGATGTAATCCGATGGCCGGCGTCGGATTGTTCTACGTGGGGGCCGTTCTGGTCATCAACGGCCTGATGCTGCTCGGTCGTATCAGCCCGACGGCGGCCGCACCGCTCAACTTCTTCGTCGGCGGCCTCCAGGTGCTGACGCCGACCGTCTTGATCGTCCAGGCCGGCGGCGACGCGGCCGTCATCTTCGGCGCCTCGGGCCTCTACCTGTTCGGCTTCACGTATCTGTGGGTGGCGATCAACTCCACGGCAGGCTGGGAGGGCACCGGACTTGGCTGGTTCTCGCTGTTCGTCGCGCTGGCCGCGCTCGGCTACGCGTGGCATGCCTTCGCCGTCGAGGCCGACCCGGCGTTTGGGGTGATCTGGCTGCTGTGGGCGGTGCTGTGGTTCCTGTTCTTCCTGTTGCTCGGTCTTGATTTCGGCTCGCTGGCGGCTGCGGTCGGAGTCGTCGCACTGGTCGAGGGACTGCTGACCGCCGCGGTGCCGGCCTTCTTGATCCTGTCCGACCAGTGGTCGTCGAGCGTCGTGACCGCAGTCGTCATCGCCGCTATCGGTGCCGCCACCCTGCTTCTCGCCATCCCCGTCGGGCGGATGCTCGCTGCGCCAACACCGTCACCACCACCACCGGCCGCAGCCGCGGCCACCACCCAACCGAAGGAGTCCTCGCATGCCTGAAGTCGTGTTCAGCGTTGATCAATCCAAGTCGATGCGCGATCAGGCCGTGCCCGGCCACAACCGCTGGCATCCCGACATTCCCGCGGCCGTTACGGTCAAGCCGGGCAGCGAGTTTCGGATCGAATGCAAGGAGTGGACGGACGGCCAGATCGGCAACAACGACTCCGCCAACGACGTCCGTGACGTCGACCTCGCACCGTGTCACATGTTGTCGGGGCCGATCGCCGTCGAAGGCGCAGAACCGGGTGACCTGCTGGTCGTCGACATCCTCGACCTCGGGCCCGTGCCGCAGACCCAGGGCCCGAACTGCGGTGAGGGCTGGGGGTATTCCGGAATCTTCGCCAAGGTCAACGGCGGCGGCTTTCTGACCGATTACTTCCCCGATGCGTACAAGGCGATCTGGGATTTCCAGGGCCAGCAGTGCACGTCCAGGCACGTGCCAGGCGTGCGCTACACCGGGATCACCCACCCCGGTCTGTTCGGCACCGCGCCGTCGCCCGATCTGCTGGCCAAGTGGAATCAGCGCGAACGGGCGCTGATTGCAACCGATCCCGACCGGGTTCCGCCGCTCGCCTTGCCGCCGCTGGCCGAGGGGTTGCTCGGCGGCACCGCCACCGGCGACGTGCTGCAGGCGATCGGCGCCGACGGCGCGCGCACCGTGCCAGCGCGGGAGAACGGCGGCAACCACGACATCAAGAACTTCACAAGGGGCAGCCGGATCTTCTACCCGGTCTTCGTCGACGGCGCGATGCTGTCCGGTGGCGATCTGCACTTCAGCCAGGGCGACGGCGAGATCAACTTCTGCGGCGCCATCGAGATGGGCGGCTACATCGACATGCATGTCGAGGTGATCAAGGGCGGGATGGAAACCTACGGCATCACCAGGAACCCGGTGTTCATGCCCGGCCGGGTCGCGCCGCTCTACTCGGAGTGGCTGACCTTCATCGGGGTCTCGGTGGAGCACGAGACGAACGAGAACGCCTACATGGACGCGACGCTGGCCTATCGCAACGCCTGCATGAATGCCATTGCGTACCTGAACAAGTGGGGCTACACCGGCGAGCAGGCCTACCTGATCCTCGGTACCTCACCGATCGAGGGCCGCATCGGCGGCGTCGTCGACATCCCGAACGCATGCTGCTCGGTGTTCCTGCCGACCGAGATCTTCGACTTCGACATCCGGCCCGGCGGGGACGGACCGCGCAAGCTCGACCGCGGGCAGGTCGCCGTCACGTCCTGATCGAGTTGGTCCGTAGACCTTGGCTCAGTCCCTGGACGGCATGAGCCAAGGTTTCCGGCCGACCGACGCACCGCGAGCACGCGCCTCCACGGCGATGTCAGCTAGCCGAGCCCGCATAGTCCGACTCCAGCTGGCGCCGCAATCGCACCGCAGTGAGCGATTCGTCCACCGAGACGTCGTCGAACGTGACCATCGCCCCGGCCGATACGGCGTGGTTGAGTTTGACTCCGTGAGCCAGGCCCATGGGCAGCGCGCGGGCCGCGAGCGAAGTCGTCGCGGGCACAAGCTTTCCGTACACCATGTAGCCACCTTCGCCGTCCAAGATCTCACCCGCCTTGAGGTCGCGCTTTGCGACGGCTGCCACATCGCCGTGAAATGCCTTGGCGACGCCGGTCGGTTCGTTGCGGAGCGCAGCGGAGGCGACGCTGACGCCGAGTTCCATACCGATCATGTGGTACGGCCGGTAGAGCGATCCGAAGCGTCCCGTTGGGTCTGTGCGAACTCCGTACTCGGAGAAGCACTGCGCCGCATAGTCGGTGCGTGCCTCGAAGGTGACGTACACGCCCCATCTCAGGTCGCGATTCAGCGGGCTGGCATCACGATTGAGGCTCGAGATGACCTCGACCGTTCCCCTCCGTGAAAGACTTCCTCCCAGCTCCTTGGGACGAAGCACCGTCGGCAGGTCGTCGACGTCAACCGGCGGGAAGAACAATCCCTCGTCTTGAGGCTGAAGCTCGGTGGCGTTGGCGACGGCGGCCATCTCGATGGCCGACTTGGTGCCGTCCAGGAACGAGTTGAACATCTTGGCGTTGAAGTCGCCGGTTGCCAGCTGCTCGTCGGTGAATCCGTAGTAATCCCAGACGGTGTCGGGCGTAGACAGCGTGTATTCCGGGAGGTACTTGGTTCCCTTGCCTGCTGCGACGACGTCGAATCCCACGGTGCGGCACCAGTCGACCAGCTCGTTGATGAGTGCGGGCTGATCGCCATAGGCCATGGTGTAGACGACACCATTGCGGCGGGCCAGCTCCGCGAGCACAGGGCCCACCATGCAATCGGCTTCCACGTTGACCATCACCACGTGGCGCCCTGCGTTGATCGCCTTTTCGGCGTGATACGCCCCTGCCGCCGGGTTGCCCGTTACCTCCAGCATCACCTCGAGGCCGGGGGCATCGATGAGCGCGTCGGCGCTGTCGGTGACATGGGTGCCACCGGTGCGCATCGCTTCGTCGAATGAGGTTGCGGCATAACGCTCCGCAGGCCACCCCGTGCGTTCCAACGCGGCGTTGGCGCGCTCGACGCTCAGGTCGGCAACACCGATTACGTGGATGCCGGGGGTGTTGAGGGCCTGGGTGAGGAACATCGACGAGAACTTGCCTGCGCCGATGACGCCGACCCGGATCGGTCCGTGCGCCTCGGCACGCTCGGTCAGAAGACGATAAAGGTTCACTGTTCTCCTTGAGTATTGGTGATGCGAGCCATAGCGGCACGGACGAGCTCGGCATTGTCGGGTGCTGCACTCGCGTCGGGTAGCACAAACGTGTCCTCGAGACCGATCCTGGTGTCAAGGCCGTTGGCGACGGCAAGGTCGAACAGCGCCCATGCATTGGCGCCTTCGCCGTGTAGCAGTACCGGCAGCCTCAAAGGCGTGACGATCTGCAGGACTTGCCGTGCTTCGGCGATGGCCTCGTCGGCGTCGTGGTTGGTGCCTTCGATGAGTATGCGCAGGCATTCATTCGCGCGTGGGTAGTGACGAAAGGATTCGGCAGCCGCGGAATGCCATAGGCCGGCCTCGACACCGATTCCTCTGTCCAGTAACAGATCCGCGAGCTCATCGGCACCTTCTTCATGCCAGTTGACTGAGGCATAGTCGGGTAGGAGGCGCCAGCCGCGCACCTGATTCATCCGTTGCTTGTGGTCGCGAGTGGCCCAGATTCCGGTGGTCACCCCGATCGGTACCTCGGGTTGACGGTCGCGCAGAGTCTCCACCACGGCGTCGACGTGATCGGGATGGAGGCTGTCGTTGCCGTTGTCATCCTTGGGATGAACGTGAACTTCGTTAGCGCCGGCGGCGATAGCGACGGTCACGCTCTCACCGATCTGCTCGGCGGTGGTGGGCACGCGTGGATTCGTCTCACGGGTATGCGGCCCGTTGGGGCACACTTGCAGCAGCATGGTCGCTCATCTCCCGGTCGCGAGTTGCGCTAGTGTGCCGTAATTGCGGTGCACGACAACGGAGTCGCGCGCGCCGTCGCCGCGCGAGATGACGCCGTCGAGCAGTCGTCCCGATACGGCGGTGAACGGTGCGCCGATTTCGAGCCGGGCCGCCTGGTCGAGCGCGATGCCCACGTCCTTTCGATGAAGCGTGGATTGGAACCCGGGTGCGTAGTCACGGTCGAGCATTCGTGCGCCATGCGTCTCGAGGATTCGGCTGGCCGCAAAGCCGCCGAGCAATGCCTCGCGGACGCGACCCGGGTCGGCGCCGCTGGCCTCGGCGACGGTGAGCGCCTCGGCCACCAATCCGATAGTGCCCGCAGTGATGATCTGATTGCACATCTTGGCGATTTGTCCCGCACCGGGGTCGCCGATCAGCGTGGGCCGGCCGAAGGTCGTCAGGAGGACTCGAACCGCATGGAAGTCGTCAGTGCCTGCGCCGACCATGATGGTGAGTTCGCCGTTGATGGCGCCCTTTTCGCCACCGCTGACCGGGGCGTCGATCGCGTGCACGCCGCGTGAGGCGCCGTGCTCGACGAGCTCCCGCCATGCGGTCGGAGAGATCGTGCTCATGTCGACCCAATAGGTGCCCGCCTTTGCGGCGCCGACCACCTCGTTACCGACGGCCTCCACATCGGGGGTGTCGGGCAGTATCGTGATGACGACGTCGACCTTTTCAGCGACCTCGGCCGCGGTGTCAGCCCAAACCGCTCCGTCGTCGAGCAGCGTCGCGGCGCGGTCACGGGTACGCGTGGTGACGGTCAGCGGGTATCCCGCAGCAAGAAGGCGGGCGGCCATGGGTGCGCCCATCACTCCAAGGCCAATGAATCCGACTCGTGTGGTCATGCCGGTACCCCCGAGTGAACGTCGGTCCAGGCTTCGTCGAGCACGGACTCGAGAGTGCCCAGCATGAAGTCGAACTCGTCATCGTCGGCAATCAGCGGAGGTGTGAACAGTGCCGCCAGTTCCAGCCGATCGTCGAACTTCATCTGAAGCCCCCGCCTGCGGGCACCCGGCAGCAGAACCCGCGACACAAGATGGGAGCGTTCTTCGGGGGGGAAGGGTTGCCGCCGTTCGCGGTCTTTCACGAGCTCCAGTGCGATGAAGAACCCGTCGCCGCGGACTTCACCGATCATTGGATGTCGTGCGGCAAGCTGGTCGCAGGCCGCCCGCAGCTTGACGGCTTTCGTGCGCACACCGCGAAGTAGGTCGTGGCTTTCGATGATGTCGAGGTTGGCCATGGCGATCGCGGCGGACACCGGATGGCCGCCAAAGGTCGAGCCGTGCATGAATGTCCGTGTGTCCTCGGCGAAGAACGGTTCGGCGACGGCGGACGACGCGATCATCGCGCCCATCGGGGCGTAGGACGATGTCAGGCCCTTGGCCATGGTGATGATGTCGGGCTGGAACCCGAAGCGGGTGGATCCGAACCATTCTCCGACGCGCCCGAAGCCGCAGATCGTCTCGTCGAGCACGAGCAGCACACCGTGGCGATTGCAGATATCTCGGACCTGCGCAGCGTATCCCTGCGGCGGCACCAGCGAGCCACCGGAATTCTGCATGGGCTCGATGACGACTGCGGCGACCTTGTCGGGGCCGGCTTCGATGATCGCCCGTTCGATGTCGTCGGCGCACGAAAGGTTGCAACGACGAGTCGCAGCACACCACTGGCACCGGTAGGGATAGGTTGGTGCGGCCCTGCGAATTTGGTTTGGCAGCGGCTCGAACGGCGCCCGAAATACGGTGCTGCCGTTCAGCGTCAGAGCGCCCAAGGTCGTCCCGTGGTATGCACCTGTGCGTGAGACGAAGAGGTTGCGCTCACCTCCACGGATGCGGTGATACTGCATGCTGACTTTCATGGCCGCCTCAACCGCTTCCGATCCGCTCTGCACGAAGAACACTTCGCCGGCATCGAACGGGCTGATCGACACGAGCCGATCTGCGAGCTGTTCGGCAACGTCGTTGGCGAACCCAAACCAGTTGGGAAAGAACGGAAGTCGCCTAAGCTGTTGGCTGGCGGCCGATTCGATCTGTGGCCATGGTCCGTATCCGATGTTGACAGAGTGCAGGCCCGCCAATGCGTCCAGGTACCGTTTGCCGGTCGAGTCCCAGAAGTAACACCCAGCCGCGTTGGTGATCGTGACCGTCTCCCGATGGGCGCCGGCAGGGGTGAAATGACGCCACTGCGCGCCGGGCTTGTGAACCCCTGTGGTTGTCATGGCATACCTCCATTTAGACGTGTTTGAATAAGCCTCCCAGCCGATGGGCTGGTCGGCTTCTGTTGCGCCGTCGCCTAACTCGCCGAGGCGTCGTGGTTCGGGCTCAGCCGATCGCGAAGCCGTTCGCCGTCTTCGGTGCTGTGGGTGCGGCCGAGCTTTTCGGCCGCTTCGGCATCGCCGGTCATGATCGCGTTCACGAGTTGCTCATGTGTGTGCAGCAGCGGAGCGGGATCGATGTGGAAATCCTTGGTCATTAACATGAATAGCGCGGATTGTGCGTGGATTACCTGATGGGCTGTTTGCAGGCGTCGATGCCCAGCCAGATCGACGATGAGTTCGTGTAGCGCTAAATCTGCCTGGGCAAGCGCTGCGCGATCGGACCGCTGTGAAGCCTCGCGCATATTGTGCATGGCGCGGTCCAACCTTGAGCGGCCCCTGACGTCGAGCCGTTCGGCGGCAAGCCTCGCGGCCATTCCCTCGAGGTTGTTGCGCAGGCTGTACACCTCCCATGCGTCTTCGACCGTCATGGTGGCCACGTAGATGCCGCGGTTGCGTCGATGCTCAACGAGCCCTTCGTTTTGCAGGACCCGCAGGCCGGCCCGGACAGTGCCTGTGCTGACGCCCAACTCGGAAGCGAGGTCGGCTTCGACGAGGTGTGTGCCAGCTTCGAGCCGCCCATCGAGTATTCGGTCCCGGATGTGGTTGGCGGTGTGGGTGTCGAGGGATTTGGGCAACGCCCCCAGTTGCGAGCGGTCGTTCTTCGGGGACATCTGCACTCCTAGGTAGGCCGGGTACGTCTCACCGTAACCGGCCGCACCCAGTTCGTCAATAATTAATTATCGTATTTGCGGGATGTTCCGACGCCATAGCCGACCGATTTTGAGGCGCAGCCGACCGGACATCCCCTGGTGCCGGCGGAGCGGCAGATCGTTCCCCAGCGGCTCGAAATGCGCAGCTAAAACAGTATGTTAACGAGACTCGAAAACCGTGGCGACGGACGTTCCGTGAACCTCGGCGCCGCGATCGCGGCGCGGGTTCGAAGACCGTCATCCGAGATCAAGATCATTAATAATTATTGACAGAAGCATCGAAGCGTGTGACTGTGACATGGCTTACGCAGTCGCCGCATATCCCTCCCGGGTACCTCCGCGGCGACTCTCTGAGGGAGAACTGAAATGAGTGATTGGTTCGTCTTGCTCCAGCTGGCGATCACCGTGGCGGGCATGGTGACAGCCATCGTTTTTGTGCGTATCGATCCTGCGATCGCGCTGGTTGCAGGCGCCCTGTACCTAGGGGTGGCGTGCGGTCTTGGCTACGAGGAAACGACGACTGCGGTCGCCCAAGGTTTCGGCGACTTGATGGCCGGAGTCGGGTTGGTGATCGGCTTCGGGGTCTTGCTCGGCTCGGTAATGGCAGCCACCGGAACATTGCATCGCGTCGTGGATGTGATCCTGCGGGTGGTGGGCCCGAAGCGCTCTCCATATGCGCTCGGCCTGACCTGCGGGAGCGTCTTTCCGGCGATCTACGACGACGTGATGCTGGTGATCTTGGCGCCGCTTGTACGCAGGCTCGCACGGGAATCGGGCCGGGGTGTCGCCCCGTTGGGCGGCGCATTGGCGGTCGGACTTCAGGGCGGGCTGCTGATCGTCGTCCCCGGAGCCGCGGTGCTGGCGGCCGCAGGGGCGCTGAACATCAGCCTCGGTGTCATGTTGATGTGGGGTCTTCCGTTCTTGGCGACGGGGTTGGTCATCGCGGTGTTCTTGCACAGCAGGCTGGTCGATCGGGTGTGGAACAAGACCAAGCACGAACTGGAGGACCAGAGTTACCTTCTGGAGCAAGACGGCGTCATCGAATCCGTTGGCGCGTCATCGAATCAGGGCGACGCGGCAAGCAGTTTCGAACAGAGCAGCGGCGGGGGAGGTCATCCCCGGTCCGGAAGCGTGGGCACTGCCGATGCGCCTGAGACCACAAGCAGTCGTCGGCAGTTCCCCCTTGTGGTGGCGTTGCTGCCGGTGTTGGCGCCGCTGGTGATGATCACGTCGTACACCGTGTCAAAGACGTTGGGTATCCAGAACGGGCTGCTCGGTTTCCTCGGCAATCCAATCGTCGCTCTGCTCAGTGGACTTTTGTTGGCGATCGCGCTGGCGATTCCGGTCCTCGGCAGGAAGGGCGTCGAGAAGGCAATTGCCAGCGGTGCCAGTACCAGCGGCGTGATTCTGCTCTTCACCGCGGTTGCCGGTTCGTTGGGGCAGGTGATCAATTCGGTTGGGGTAGGCGACATGTTGGCTGACCTCTTCGCCGCCGACACGGCGCTTCCGGTTCTGCTGGCATGGGTGGTGGCGGCTCTTCTTCGCCTGGCGCAGGGGTCGGCGTCGGTCTCGCTCATCACCGCCGCCACCCTGCTGGCTCCCATCGTGACCGACCTCGGCACGCCTGCGCCTCTCATCGTGCTGGCAGCCGCCGCGGGTGCGATGTTCGGCGGCCACGTCACCGACAACACGTTCTGGATGTTTCAGACGTTGTTTGGTCTCACCGCTCGCGGCACCTTCCTGGTCTACACCGGTGCCCTTGCGATGTTCTCGTGCATCGGGCTCGTCCTCGTGCTCCTCATCAACCTGATCGCTTAGACGTTCACGATGACTGCGTCCGGGCACGGGTTAGCAGGCCCAGAGTCAACTCGGGCTCCAACTTCTCGAAGTTCCACTCGTCGCGTTGATAGGCATGGTTGCTGACCCAGAACACTGTCGTATCGTCCGAAAGGGATCTCGCGTAGATCGCCAATGACCACATGTTGCCGCCGTCGTGCCACGCGATCCGGCCGTGTTCGTTATCGATGAGATCCCAACCGTACCCGTAGAACTCGCCCGAATCGGGCTGCCGAATGTGTGGGGCGAAGAGCTTGCTTCTGGCTGACGACGGCAGGACGGTGTCGCCGCTCAGTGCTCGGCTCCAGCGAAACATGTCACGCGCGGTGGAAAGGATGCCGCCGTTGCCGCGCAGGTTCCAGTACGGCCCGTCCGCCGCCCATGGGTGCTCGAACGGGCGGCCCTGGCTGCGGCCGTCGGCGTCGTACTCCACGGCAGTTCGGTCGCGATCCCATTGGGGCAGGAGGTATCCGGTGCTCGTCATGCCGGCGGGAAGAAACAGATGTGTGGCAAGGAACTGCTCGTAGCCGACGCCGGCGACCTTCTCGACGATCGCGGCGAGCACGCTGTATCCCAGGTTGGAGTAGTGGAACTGCATTCCCGGCGCCGAGATCAAATTCGAGGCCATTGCCCGGCTGAGCATGGCTTCGCGTGACAGCACGTCGTGGTCATCGCCGAGCGCTTCGACCAGACCCGCCGTATGCGTGAGGAGGTGGTGCAGGGTGATCCCCTGCTTGTCAGGGGGAACCGGGCCGAGGTGCACGTCGATTGTGTCGGTGACCCGCAGTCGGCCCATCACTTCCAGCTTCACGATCGCGGCCGCGGTGAACTGCTTGGTGATCGACATGACGTCGTAGGCCGTATCGCACGTCGCGGCGATCCGGCCCTCCCGGTCGGCCATGCCGAAGCCTTCGCAGTGCAGGATCTCATCACCGCGCGCGGCGAGGACTGAGCCGCCCGACCCGTGAGGCACAGTGCGCGCGACGAAATCGGCGATCGGTTGCGCAGGGGCGGGCGAACACGCGACGGTGCCCAAGACGGTTACCACGAGCAACACCGCAATGCGGCTCCGGCGCATACGACCTCCACACGTTCTTGGGTTTAATGGTCACAGTTGACTGGCGCTGCCCGAACGGATCAACACCTTCGAGTGTTCGGGTTTGTGCGAAATGCCGTACGGCCTGTTCAGCGGACCGCCAAGGAGATCGAATGATGACCAAACCGCCGATCACACAACCGCCTTCGCCAACCACGGCCACTGACGAGGCCACCTTCGTGGCTGAGTTGCGGCGGCTCAAATTGTGGTCAGGACTCAGCTACCGGCAACTCGAACGGCATGCCGCCACCCTCGGTGACACGCTGCCGTACTCCACCGTCGCCACGATGCTCGGGAGGAATCGGCTTCCTCGCGAGGACCTTCTCGTGACGTTCGTGAAAGCCTGCGGACTGGATGAGCATGAGGTTCAGCGCTGGGCAACCGTCCGCGCGATGATCGCCTACGGAGTCCCGGAAGCTTCGATCTACGCACCCCCGCGGCGGCTGAGGTCTCGGTCGCGCCAGGCGATCGTTGCGGCAGCGGTCGTACTGGCGTTCGTTGGCGGCGCGGCGGTGGCCGGCGGGTCGGTAAACGAAACGATCGACGAGCAGGAGACGGTTGTCGGCGCACCATGAACCGCTTGGGTGGTCATGTGCGGCAGGCCTGATGTGCTCGCCTGAACGTCGACGGCGAGGTGTCGTAGTGGTCGACGAAGGCCTGCCTGAGGGTCTCCGTCGAACCGAAACCGCACCGCTTTGCAATGGCCGCGAGCGGAAGTTCGGTGTCGGACAATAGCTTCGCGGCTGCCTCGGTGCGCACCGAGCGGACGTAGCGGCTCGGAGTTGTCCCGAGGTAGGAGTTGAAGAGTCTGGAAAGGTGTCGCGTACTGGTACCCGCCCGCGCGGCTAGGGCAGGCGTGTTCAGGTCGGCATCGAGATTGCCGGTGATGTGGCCGGCGAGATCACCGACGATTCGGTGCTCCGGCGCAGGGGCGGAGACGAACATGCTCACCTGGGCCTGGTTCCCCGGCCGCTGCAGATAGACGACCAGGCTGCGCGCGACTTGACGAGCAAGCGTCGGCCCGTGGTCCTCGGCAATGAACGCAAGGGATAGATCGAGGGCGCTGGTCACACCGGCGGCGGTGTAAACGTTGCCGTCCTTGATAAACAACGGCGCCGGGTCGACGGTTACCAGTGGGTATTGGCGTGCGAGGTCGGCCGCGTACTCCCAGTGGGTGGTTGCCCGTTTGCCGTCCAGTAAACCGGCCGCGGCCAGGATGAATGCGCCCGAGCAGATCGAGGCGACCCGGCGGCTGGAACTGGCGAGCCTGCGCAGATGACTGAGCAGCGCGGCGTCTGACACCGCCCGCTCACTGCCTGGTCCGCCGGCCACCACCAGGGTGTCGAGGGGACCGTCGATGCGGTCGATTCGATTGGGGGCCAACAACGTAAGGCCGGAGCTACAGTGCATGGGTCGGCCTCCGGTGCCGGCCAGCACCACGTCGTATCGCGGTGCGGCACCGAGCCGATTGGCGATGTCGAGAGCATCTGCTGTGCACGCGATCTCTACCAGAACCGCGTTGTGGTACCCGACGATGACGACCCTGCGCATACGGGCGACGCTACTCCCGATGGCCGAAGGACACGTATCACAGGATTTCGGACATACGGACCGTGAGGGCAGGGCGTCGCGGTCATGCTGGTGTCATGACTGACGATGCGAAGACCATTGCTTGCGTGCTCTTTCAAGGCGTCGACCCACTCGACCTGATCGGACCGATGCAGGCCCTCGGCCTGCTCGCGTACCTGGGGCCCGACTGGCGGGTGGTCACGGTGAGCGAAAAGATCGAGGCAATCGACACCGAGAGCGCTGTGAAGCTCACACCGACTCATACCTTCGCCGAGGTGCCGACGCCGGACGTGCTGCTCGTGCCCGGCGCAGCCACCCCCGCGTTCCGGGCGATGACGGACGAAACGCTGCTGGACTACCTTCGGACGGCGGCCGCGCATGCGGAGTTTGTCGTCTCGGTGTGCTCCGGCTCGCTGATCCTCGGTGCGGCCGGATTATTGAAGGGCCGCAAGGCAACTACCCATTGGACCGCTTTCGACCTGCTGCCAGAATTCGGCGCGATCCCCGTTCGCGAACGCTGGGTGCACGACGGTGCTTTCATCACCGCGGCCGGCCAGTCCGCAGGCATCGACATGGGGCTTTATCTGGTTGAACAGCTGGCAGGACCGGAAACCGCGCGACTGACCCAGTACGCGATGGAGTACGACCCCAAGCCGCACCTCGGCCCATTGGACTGGGACCACGCGCCGCACGAGGTCTTCGACCCGCTAGCGAAGACCTGGGTTGAAGACGGCCTGCAGGACGATCCCGAGCTGGCTGCGCGCCTGGTCACCCGGCTGCGCGCGGCGGCCGACGCTAGGTAGGGCGCGACACGTTGCGTAACGCTACGGCGGAAGATCGGCCGGCAGACCGCCACAGCGTTACGCAAATCGTCCGATGCGATATCAAAGCACTTTGGAAAGAAAGGCTTTCGTCCGTGCACGCTGCGGGTTGGAGAGCACCTCCACCGGATTGCCCTCTTCGACGATGACACCGCCGTCCATGAAGACGAGCTTGTCGCCGACTTCGCGTGCGAACGTCATTTCGTGCGTAACGACCATCATGGTCATCCCGTCGGCCGCCAGGCCCTTCATCACGGCCAGTACATCGCCGACGAGTTCGGGATCCAACGCGCTGGTGCACTCATCGAACAGCATGATGTCGGGTTCCATCGACAGCGCCCTGGCGATCGCCACGCGCTGTTGTTGACCGCCAGAAAGCTGCGCGGGGTAGGCGTCGGCCTTGTCCGAAAGCCCGACGCGCTCAAGGTTGGCGCGTGCGACCTCCTCGGCCACCTCGGCGCTGCGCTTCTTGACCCGTCGCTGGGCGAGTGTCAAGTTCCGCATGACAGACAAATGTGGAAACAGATTGAACGACTGAAAAACCATACCCACTCGAGCGCAGATGGATTCGATGTCGGTTTCGGGGTCTGTCACGTCGATACCCTCGACCAACACTCGGCCGCTCGTTGGGATCTCCAGTCGGTTCACGCACCGCAGCAAGGTGGATTTACCAGAGCCTGACGGCCCGATCACGCAGACAACCTGACCGGCATCGACATGAAAATCCACGCCGCGCAGCACCGGCTTGTCGCCGAAGTCCTTGTGCAGGGCCTGGATGTCGATCGCGGGTTGATGATCGGTGTTGTCACTCAAGGGTTTACCTTCCCCGCGCGCCACGGCGCTCCAGATACGACACGATCTGCGTCAGAGGCAGGGTGACGGCTAGGTACATGAGCGCAGCCACGGTGAGCGGCGTCGAGTTCGCAACCTCGGATACAGCGTCCCTTGCAAAGGTGGTCAGCTCTTGCTGCTGTATCGCCATGCCGGCGATGAACAGCAGTGACGTGTCCTTGATCAGCAGGACAAACTCGTTGGTGAGCGGGGGTATGACGATGCGGAAGGCCTGCGGCAGGACAACGGAGCTCATCGTCCATCGGCTCGACAGTCCCAGCGACCGCGCCGCCTCGAGCTGCCCTTTGGGCACCGCTTGGATTCCGGCGCGAAGAGTCTCGGCGATGTATGCCGCGGAGACGAGGATAAGAGCGAGCAATCCTGCGCCCGCACTCCCGCCCGGCGGGCGCCATTGGAACGCGATTGGTACCGCGAAGGCCAACGTGAAGATCACCAGGATTGCAGGCAAGCCGCGAAAGAGCTCGATGTACGCGGTTGCGGCCCATCGGTACGGCGCGATTGTCGAGAGCTTCAACAACGCCAGCACAAGACCGAACAGCAGTCCACCGCTGAAGGCGATCACGGTGTAGAGGATCGTGTTCTTTGCCGCGACAGTGATGATCTCGGGGAAGGCGTCCCGCGCGATGTCGAAGTTGAAGAATGCGCGGTGGATCGAACTCCAGTCGGCGGTAACGACAACGGCGACAACGATCGCCGCGAACAGCAGAGACAAGGCGACTCTTGTTACCCGCGACCTGGTGGACTTTCGCATGGCACTCGCCTGCGAGATCACTTCGCGAAGTACTTTCGATAGATGTCGTCGTACGTCCCGTTGCCCCGCAGCTTCGTCAGCTCAGCATTGACCGTCTGCAGCAGTGCTTCACTGCCCTGTTCGCGAACTGCAAAGCCATAGACCTCCCCGGTGTCGTACTCCTCGACGATGGTGAAGGGGGTGCCCTTGGTGTGCTCCAGATTCACTGGCAGGTCCTGAAGAACGGCGTCGATGCCGCCTGACTCAAGCGCCGCGTAAAGTTCCCCGTCGCTCGGAAATGCCATCAGCTCAGCGGCCGGCGGAATAATCGTCGCGGCGAATTCCGCCCCGGTGGTGCCTTGCTGAACACCGATCTTCTTGCCGCCCAGATCTTTAATGGTTCGCACGCTCGCACTGGTTGGGGCGAGCAGTGATTGCTTCGAGTCGTAGTACGGATCGCTGAAGTCGAGGTTGGCTTCGCGCTCCTCGGTGATGGTCATCGCGCTTGCCACGATGTCGCACTGTCTGGCAGCCAATGCGGCTCCGCTCTGCAGCCCGTCGTAGTTCTGATCGACGACCACCACCTGCAGGCTCATCGACTGCGCGATGGCTCCGACGATGTCGAGATCAAAACCCGTGTATCCGGTGGCCGATGAGTCGACGGGATACTCAAATGGCTTGTAGGGAGCGTCGGTGCACACCGTGAGATTGCCCGGTTGCACGAGGTCGACACCGCCATTGGCCGTCCCACCACTCGTCGATCCGCACCCAGCGACGACGAGAGCGACAGTCGCGGCCACCGGCCAACTCAGCTTGTAACTGTTGATAAGCTTTTTACCAGTTAACATAATCGCATCGTATGGCGACGGCTTAGATCAAGTCAAGGGTTAGGCGTTGGCGAGCTCGGCCAGCGCAGGAACGACCTACTTGGCGCGATTTCGGTGGCGTTCGACCTTGGCGCGGTTTCCGCAGATGTCCATGCTGCACCAGCGCCGACGGCCGGCCTTGCTGGTGTCTATGAATAACCATCCGCAGTTGAAGCCGTCGCACTCGCGCACGCGGGCAAGGTCTCGTTCGGACGAGAGCAGCTCGGCGGCGCCGCGCACAACGGGCCACAGCACCGCGTCGAGTTCTTCGTCGAACTCGTAGTCTAGTTCGAATGTCGAACCTGTCTGGTGTAGCCGCAGATGCTTTCCGGCACGCCGTAATTCGGTATTCAGCGTCAGCAGTGGCCGGGAAGACTCAGACCCTCTCGCGGGGCGCAGCACCGTGTGAAGGTCTGCCCGCAGGTCGATCGCCCTTCGGTGCACTGCCGCCCCTTCCAGCGGGGCGGCGTCAGCGAGTTTGCGCAAGACTGTGCGCTCGTGCGTCGTCGCCGTGCCGTTGCGGTGAGCCCATTCCAACAGTGCGCCATAGTCGGGCAGGTAGTCGATGCGGTCGTCGCCGTACCACGGATCAATCGTATTCACGAAATCGAGGCAGAGACGACCGCCCAGCACCGGAAGCCTGTCAAGGCTCTCGTGTTGCGTAGTCGGGCGATCATCGGCAGCCATGTCGCGAGTTTACCGCCCGCGGCAGCGACAGGCCAACCATATGTAACCCCTTGACAGTATTTTTCCGGTTGCATAGGGTCGCGGCATGGTAACCGGTAATAGCGATTTCATCGGAACCAAGCGTCCCGTCTTGGTCATCATTAACGCCAAGACCGATCCGATCGGGGTCCTCGGCCCGCCGTTGATAGCCGCCGGTCTGACGATGGTCTCATGCGATCCCACCACCGAACGGGTTCCGGATGTTCCCGACGAATACGCGGCCGTCGTGGTCTTGGGCAGCGACGTGAACCCGGATGACGACGACACGCATGGCTGGTTACGTGCGGAGCGGACGCTGCTCCGGGCGTGCGTCGAACGGGAGACGCCGACCATAGCCGTCTGCCTCGGTGCGCAACTTTTGGCACAAGCCCTCGGCGCTGCAGTTCAGCGGATGCCCATGGCGCGAATCGGGTGGTTCGAGCAGACGTCGACGCGCGATGTTTCCTCTGATCCGCTGCGTTCGGCGTGGTCCGCGCCATTGTGCGCATTGGAATGGCACTCGTACAGCTTCGCCTTGCCGCAGGACACCACATTGTTGGCCGGAACAACGCAGTCGGTGCAGGCTTTTCGGGCAGGCCCATGCGCATGGGGATTCCAATACCACCTCGAGGCCGACGCCCAGATCGTCGCGCACTGGCTGACGGCCTATCGAGACGACCTCGGCTCCAACGTTGACGTGCAAGAGGTCACCGACAGAGGCCGTCGCAGGGGGGCGGACCGCGCCGAGCACGGCACCGTGGTGGCACACGCATTCGCCAATCTGGTTGTCGCACATGAACGGCAGGTAGTGCGATGACCGTCCAGTATGCAACCGTCGATCGCGGTCGGCTGCGTGACCTGATCGCGCGAGAGCGGGCCACATTCAGCGCCCGCAACCCACGCTCGAGTGCTCACTTCGTCCAGTCTGCGGCGGTGTTGCTCGACGGAGTTCCCATGACGTGGATGAGAATGTGGGCGGGAGGATTCCCCCTGGTGCTACGGGAGGCGCACGACGCGCGACTCACCGACATCGACGGTCACGAATACATCGACTTCTGTCTCGGCGATTCGGGCGCGATGGCCGGTCACGCACCGCATGCCACGGCCGCGGCGGTGGACAAGCAGTACCGGATGGGAACCACTGCGATGCTCCCGACGACGGACGCGTTGTGGGTCGCCGACGAACTGCGGCGCCGATTTCACATGGACCTGTGGCAGTTTGCGCTGAGCGCCACAGACGCCAACAGGTGGATGCTCCGGATTGCTCGCCACGTGACCGGACGATCCAAGATCCTCGTGTTCAGCCACAACTACCACGGCACCGTCGACGAGGTGAACCTCGTGATAGACGATCAAGGGCGAGCGCGGACTCGGCACAACAACATCGGTGCACCGGTAGACCCTCGACTCACCAGCAAGGTGGTGGAATGGAACGACGTCGACGCACTCGAGAATGCCCTTAGCGATCGCGACGTGGCATGTGTGCTGGCTGAGCCTGCCATGACGAACATCGGGATCGTGTTGCCGGATCCAGGTTTCCACGACGCGATGCGCCGGATCACCCAATCAACCGGAACGCTGCTCATCATCGACGAGACCCACACGTTCTCAACAGGACCGGGTGGATACACGGGGACGTACGGACTCGAACCCGATGCGGTCACGGTGGGCAAGGCCATCGCAGGCGGAATTCCGATCGGCGCTTACGGCGTGACAGCCGAGATCGCCGGGCTGCTCGGCCGGACATCGGTCGTCGAAGAAGACACCGGCATGCTCGGCGGAACCCTTGCGGGCAACGCGCTGTCCATGGCCGCCGCGCGCGCAACACTTGAGAACGTCCTCACCGACGACGCGTTCGCGGAGATGACCGGGCTCGCCGAACGCTACGCGACAGGGCTGCGCCAGATCATCGCGGACCGGCAGTTGCCATGGCACATCTTGCAATTGGGCGCTCGTGCGGAGTTCCGGTTCTGCCATGAGCCTCCGAGATCGGGGGGTGCCTCGGCAGCCGTGACCGACAGCGATCTCGACGAGTATGTGCATCTTTTTCTTATCAATCGCGGTGTGCTCATCACTCCGTTTCACAACATGGCGTTGATGTGCCCGAAAACCACAACCGCGGATGTCGATCACCTTCTCGCGCTGCTGGACGGTGCGGTGGCCGATCTCATTCCGAGCGGCACCCGCGCGGCAGGAGAGTCCCGGTGACACGGCAAGCCTGCGAGCTCTCGACGCCTCCTCTTGAAGAGCTGACACTGCGACGCAGCGAAAAATGGGATGGCTGCCCGCCGGATATGATCGCCTCGACGGTCGCGGAGATGGACTATCACGTCGCGCCACCAATCGCACGCGTCTTGCGCGATGCGATTTCACGCAGCGACCTGGGATATGCCTACCAAGCCACGGGACGACTACGGGAAGCCTTCGTCGGCTTCGCGGCTCGCCGGCTCGGCTGGACCGTCGACACTGACCAGATCACATTGATCCCTGACGTCATGGTCGGAGTCATCGAAGTGTCGCGGCTCATCGCCGGACACGGGGGGACCGTCGCATTCGCGACGCCTGCCTATCCACCGTTCTTTTCTGAATTGCCGCCTGCCGGAATCAATCTGGTCCCGATTGGCTTGCGCCTCGATGGATCCCTCAACCTCGATGACCTCGAGCGGACGCTCGCGCGAGGTACCCGCGTCGTCCTGCTGGCCAACCCGCACAACCCGACCGGTCGGACTCTGCCGTTGCAGGAACTCGTGAGCATCGCCGAGATGTGTGACCGATACGCCGCGTGGGTGATTGCCGATGAGATCCACGCTCCGCTGGTCCTGGACGGCGCGACCCACATTCCGTGGCTCAATGTCTCGCAGGCGGCGCGCGAACGTGGCGTATCGCTGACCTCCGCATCGAAGTGCTTCAACATCGCCGGCCTGAAGGCCGCGCTGCTTGTCACCGCGTCCGAGCGTGCGCACGACACGATGAAGCGATTACCTCCGATGGGAGAACGCGCCGGGCTGCTGGGAGTCTTGGCGGCAGAAGCCGCGTTTCAAGAAGGCGACCCTTGGCTCGACGCGGTGCTGGCACAACTGGCCGCCAACCGCGATCTGCTACGCACACAACTGAGTGAGCAGCTGCCGGAGGTTCGGTGGAGCCCGCCCGACGCAACGTACGTCGCGTGGCTGGACTTCCGTGGACTCGATCTCGGAGACGATCCCGCCGACGTCATACTTCGCCGCGGTCGCATCGCGCTCAGCACTGGCCTGCATTACGGTTCATCTGGCGCCGGGTTCGCGCGGCTGAACTTCGGTACCAGCGCAGAACTGGTCGAGGAATCGGTGCGCCGCATCGCGCTGGCCTGTTGACGCACTTCGGAGTGTGGCGCAGTCAGCGAACCGCTGGCCAGAGAGATGCCCGACACTAATCGCTTGACCTCAAGTGGACTTCAGGTGAAAGGGTGCTTCCATGACCGTCACCGAGTGCACTATCAAGGACCAACGTGCCCGGTACGTGCGCGATGTGTTGCCGCTGCAGGATCAACTCCTGCGAGTTGCGCGTCGGTACACAGGTAACCGCGCCGATGCCGAGGACCTTGTGCAGGAAACAATGACCAAGGCGTATGCGGGGTTTCACCGGTTCGCCGACGGAACGAACGTCCGGGCGTGGCTCTTTCGCATCATGACCAATGCCTGGGTGAGCTCTTTCCGCAAGGCGCAGCGACGACCCGACGAGATGCTCGCCGAGGACATCACCGACGCCCAGTGGTCAGCCGTTGCCCAGCGCACATCATTTGGGATGCACTCAGCCGAGCATCTCGTACTCGAGGCGATGGGAGACGATCAGGTCAGAGACGCACTGCAGGCCCTTTCCGAGGGCCAGCGATTGGCCGTCTACTACGCCGATGTCGAAGGCTTCCGCTACAAAGAGATCGCGTCAATCATGAACCTGCCGTTGGGCACTGTGATGTCTCGCGTGCACCGCGGACGCCGCAACCTTCGGGACCAACTCGCCGATGTCGCCGAGACCTACGGCTACAGTGGCCCGCCGGGCATCGGCGCGGCGGCTTAGCCTTCCAGGGCCGGGATTTCGCCCTTGTCGAGCAGATCCAGGGTGGCCGCGGCCAGTTCGCTGCCGACTTCGATCACCTCGGCGGCACGGTAGAACTCCAGGCTGCGGCACGCGGTCCGAGGCACCTCGATCAGCAGGTCCGGTGGATAGGCGGCCAACGTATGTCGTGCAAGGGCGGCCTGGGCGATGTCGATGGTCCGGTTCATCACCTCGAAGCTGCCCAGCCTCGGCACCGCCACTTCCTTTGAGGCGTCGACAAGCTCGTCGTCGGCCTCGCCGGAACGAGTTGCGCCGGCGTCGAATAGCGCTGTGGTGCTGCGCCACACGCGGCTCAACCATTCCGTTGTCGCGCGTGGCTCGGCGTCGGTCGGCTCGTAGCGGCCACCGGCCTCGCTGCCGCTCAGACTCACCGCGATGGTGAAGTCGGCGTTCACCGCGGCGATCGGTGCCATCGGCAACGGGTCGAGAATGCCACCATCGGCGAGCAGACGGCCGTCGAGCACGTGCGGTGTGATGACACCCGGTATCGCGATCGACGCGCGGATCGCCGCGTCGACGGGCCCCCGCTGCAGCCATACCGACTTCCCCGAGATCAGGTCCGTCGACACTGCGGTGTACGGGATCGGCAGATCCTCGATGGTGACCTCGCCGAGGATGTCGCGCACCGCATCCAGAATCTTGTCGGCGCGCAGCACCCCTGCTGCGGCGATCTTCGGGTCGAGTAGGCGCAGCACCGCGCGCTGCGTCAGCGACTTGGCCCATTCGGTGAACTCGTCGAGCTTGCCGGCCGCCTGCAGGCCGCCGACGAGCGCGCCCATGGACGATCCCGCGATACCGACGATGTCGTAGCCGCGGTCGCGCAGCTCGTTGATCACCCCGATATGCGCGTATCCCCGCGCCCCTCCGCTGCCCAGTGCGAGGGCCACTCGCTTGCCGGCCATGCCCCTATTCTGCGCGGCGGCGGCCGAGTTTGTTGCAGACGTGATTTAAAGGCCTCGTTATCCGCAGAGCGCGTCGGCCCCGGCCTGGACCGCGACGATTACCGCGGCCTGCCGCCCAGGGGACAGCTGTGACCACGGGGTCTCGAATGTGGACGGACCGGGCGCGTCGGTGGACTGCAGCATCTTCAGATAGGGCTCGATCTGCGCCTTCGGGTCGCCACCCTGCTGGTCGATCCACGTTCTGGCCGCCAGGCAGGCTTGGAAGTACTCGTCCTCGGTGGACTCGGCGGGAGCACCGACGCCCGTGGTGACACCGCCGGGGGAGACCTCGACCGCGCCGGGGGCCGGGGTGTGGGTTTCGGAGCTGGCCGTCGTTGTCGGGGGCGCCGCGGACGTCGACGTCGGACCGCTTTCGGTACCTGACGAACAGCCCGCGATCGCGACGGTCGCCGCCGCGGCCAGCCAAATGGGGTACCTGCGCATGGAGCCAATCTATGCAACACTGGCGGCCGTGACGGAGATGACCCGGAATCGGGAGTGTTGTCAGGCCTAAGCGCCCGACCCCCCGTCCGTTCGTCTTTCCTGGAGCTCTCATGGCATCCGCACGCTCTGCTGTCTTGTCACGGTCAGTCGCCCCCGCCGTTTCCGCGCCGACCCGGCTGCGGTTGCCCGACCTGCTGCACGCTTCCGACAGCAGCGCCGACGACGTGCTGTCCGGCCGCTACGACCACCTGCTTCCGCCCGGCGGCGTGCCGGCCGATGACCGGTGGTTCACCCGGTTGCACGGCGACGACGAACTCGACATCTGGCTGATCAGCTGGGTGCCGGACCGCTCGACCGAACTGCACGACCACGGCGGCTCGCTTGGTGCGTTGACCGTGGTGTCCGGCGCGCTGCGCGAAACCCGTTGGGACGGCGAAGCGTTGCGCCGCCGGCGCCTGCGGGCTGGCGATCAGGCCGCCTTCCCGTTGGGTTGGGTGCACGACGTGGTGTGGGCGCCCGAACGGGATCTGACGATTCCTGTGACGCCGACGCTGTCCGTGCACGCCTACTCGCCGCCGCTGACGGCGATGTCCTACTACGACGTGAAAGACCGAAACACGCTGCGCCGCAAGCGCACCGAGCTCACCGACGCACCGGAGGGATGATGAGCCGTATCGACAGGGTGCTCGACGACGCCCGCACCAGGCTGCGCCGACTGTCTGCGCGCGAGGTACCCGCTGCACTGGACCGTGGCGCGTTGCTGGTGGACATCCGCCCGCAGGCCCAGCGCGACAGCGAAGGCGGCGTGCCCGCCGCGCTGGTGATCGAACGCAATGTGCTGGAGTGGCGTTGCGACCCGACCAGCGACGCCCGGCTGCCGCAGGCGGTCGACGACGACGTGGAATGGGTGGTGCTGTGCTCTGAGGGGTACACCTCGAGCCTGGCCGCGGCGGCCCTGCTGGACCTCGGATTGCACCGTGCCACCGACGTCATCGGCGGCTACCACGCACTGAAAGCCGAACGCGTGCTCGTCTAGTGGTTCGTCTCCGTCCGCGGCCGGAGGGCACCTCTTAGCACAGGGGTGTGACATGAATGGTGTTGTGTACCGGGGTTATTCACAGTGCGTGATTCATCCTCAGATCGGGTGGGTGGGCTGGTCGGAACGTGGTGAGCGGCGAACAATCGAAGATGTGTACGACAGTGACGCGGTGTTGGTGGAGTCGATCTCGGCGTGCGCGCGCACCGAGGCGGCCACCGCGGGCCGGCGCCTGGCCGCGATCGCCGAGCTCGCGTCCCGGCGTTGCGGCACCGAGCTGGCCCGCCTCGCGCGAACGATGGGCGTGCGATGCGTGGGACAGCTGCGCGGCCGAGGTCGCCGCCGAACTCACGATCTCGCATCGGACGGCCTCGGGGTTGATGCATCAGGGACTGGATCTGCGGGACCGGTTCCCGGCGGTGGGGGCGCTGCTAGCTTCGGGTGCGATGACGGTGCGGGTGGCCACGACGGTGACGTGGCGCGGTCAGCTGATCGAGGACCCGGAGTTGTTGGCGCGGGTGGACGCCGATATCGCCGAGGCCGCGACCCGGTTCGGGACATTGTCGGAGAAGAAGCTCACCGACGCCATCGACACCCGCATCGGCAGATACGATCCCGATGCGGTGCGCCGTTTCCACAGCCGCGGCCAAGGGTTTGGATGTGCGGTTCGGCAAGCCCGATGATGAGACCGGGACCCGGTCGATCTACGGGCTGGTCAAGATCAGCGACGCCGAGTTGCTCGACCGCCGCGCCGAGGTGTTGGCCCGCTCGGTGTGCCCGGATGATCCGCGCACCCACGGCGAGCGGCGCACCGAAGCGTTGGGCATCATCGCGGTCAACGGCGAGGTGTTGCCGTGCCGATGCGGAAAACCGGACTGCCCCGCCGCCGGGAAGGACCCGCGCGCCGAGCATCTCGTCATTCACGTCATCACCAACGACCCCGACGACCAAGACGGCCGGGACGGCCAGGATGGGCCGGAGGACGACGGTCCCGACGACAGCGGTAACCCAACGACGGTGGTCCCGACGACGGCGCGGGACCCGAGGGCGCTCGTCCCGCCGACAGTGGTCCTGACGGCGGTGCGGGACCCGACGGTCCTGAGGACGGTGACGGCCCCGAGGACCACGGTCCTGACGATGATGTTGGACCCGACGCTGCTGAGCCAGAAGGCAGTGGCGAGACCGGCGCGCGTGCGCGCCCGCCGGTGCCGTGCCCGTCCACGGCGGTGATCGCCGGCGGCGGGGTGATCCCCGCACCGCTGCTGACCGAACTGCGCGCGATGGGCGCGATAATCGCGCCGGTGCTCAACCCGATAGATCTGACGACAGTGCCTGGGTATCGGCCCAGCACCGCCCTGGCGCGGTTCGTGCGCACCCGCGACCTCACCTGCTGCTTCCCGGGGTGCGATCGCCCCGCGGTGTACTGCGATGTGGACCATACGATCCCGTACACCGCCGGGGGGTTGACCCATCCGGGGAACCTCAAATGTTTATGCCGAAAGCACCATCTACTCAAAACATTTTGGGTCGGGCGCGGCGGATGGAGCGATGAACAACTCCCCGACGGGACCGTCGTGTGGACCACCCCGGCCGGACGCGAAAACACGTTCCGCCCGGCAGTCGGGTGCTGTTCCCCGACTGGGACACCACGACCCCCACACCCACCACCCCGGTACAAACAGGCCCACCCACCCCCGGCCGCGAACTCACCATGCCGCTACGCGTCCGCACCCGCACCCAACAACACCGCCACAACATCACAACCGAACGCACACGCAACCACCAACACGACCTCGACAACCCACCACCCTTCTGATTCCGAGGGTTGGTTTGTCAGCGGCAGGGTGCGGCGCACACACCAAACTCCAACCAGTCAACGAAAACTGAGACGAACCATTAGCTACTGCTTGAGCTCGATTTCGGCGAAGACTGCGGGTGCGTTGGCCATGACGTTGTGCGCGGTGCCTGCGCTGCCTCGATAGGGCGCACCGGCCTGTTGCGTCATCTCGCGGGTCGCGCCGTCCGAGTCGGTGATCGTGAACGTCCCGCCCGTCACGGGCACGACGATGTAGTCGAACTCATGCACGTGCGGGCCGGTGGTGTCACCGGCCTCGTCGAAGGTCCAGGTGGTGACCCTGACCTGGTGGTCGTCGATTGTGACGGTGGGCTTGGCTTCGCTCATCGCTGGGATCCTCCTTCGAGCCGCGACCATTCGTCTGCGCGCCAACACCAGCGCTCGTCGGCGTCGGCAAGCATCGTGTTCACTGACACCCCAGCCGATTTCGATGCCAGGTGTTCAACCGACCACCGGACCTCAAGACCGCGCGACGTTTCGGCGATGTCGAGGATCGCCAAACCATGCGGCCATTCCACCAACGCCGGATGGTCCAACTGAAGAATGTTCGCCGCACTCACCGCCAGATGCACATGCAGGTGGCCGGCAAGGACGACGACGGGGCCAGGATGGCCGCTCAACGCGTCGGCCACCTGCTCACGATTGGTCAAGTCGCCGGCGTGCGGTAGATCGGCCCCGGCCAGAATCTGCCTCGTCGGTAGTACCGGGAAGTGCGACAACCACAACACCGCTTGACCCGCAGGCCACGTCAACGGCGGCAGCTCGTCGGTGAACTCGCCCCGTCCTGTACGCCGCAGCATGCCCGCGGCAATGTGTACCGGGCCACGGGATTCCCCGGGCACCCCGGGGGACTGCACGTCT
The DNA here is from genome assembly GCA_963711755.1 of uncultured Actinomycetota bacterium. Classification (GTDB taxonomy): domain Bacteria; phylum Actinomycetota; class Actinomycetes; order Mycobacteriales; family Mycobacteriaceae; genus Mycobacterium. The sequence goes on along the minus strand of CAVQFK010000010.1, from coordinate 94,887 downwards.
GCGTGGTCGAGCGGGTCATCGAGTTCGGTCAAGTCGTGATTTCCGGCGACCGCCCATATCGGTGCCGTGACGCCGGGGAGCCGCGCCCGCAGCATGCCCAACTCGCGCGGGCTGCCATGTTCGGCAAGGTCTCCGAGCAACAAGACCGCATCCACACCGGCGCGGGCCAACTGCCCGAGCGCCTCGTCGAGCAAGTCCGCTGACCGGCCGAGCGGCTGCTGGTTGATCCAACGACCGTCTGGTGTTCCCGGCACCGAAAGGTGCAGATCACTGAGCACCCCAATGCGCACCTACCACCCCTTCCCTGGGTCGGTCGTATCAGTCCACCGCCGCCGCGATGTGCCGAGCGTCGGTTCCGCAGCACCCACCGAGAATCGACAAGTGCGGCAGCCGGGCCAGCAGCGCGCGTTGCGCTGCACCGAAATCGGCCGGGTCCCCGTCGCCGCGCTCGATCGCATCGTCCAGTTCAGCATGACTCGCGGTCGATGCGTTCGCGCGGGTGCCCGCGATCCGGCTCGTCCAGTCACCCGGCTCCGTCAGCGCCGCCTCGATGTGGCTGGGATGCGCGCAGTTGACGAGGAAATAGTCGGGGGCTGCGGCCGCGTCGACCTGCCTGATCGCATCGGCGAGCGTGGTGCCGCTCGGCAGACGTCCGTCGGTCTCGACAGTGAAGGACACGGCGATGGGTAGCCCGGCAAGACGGGCGGCGCGCACAATGCCGATGGCCTCCCCGACGTGGGTGATCGTGTAGGCGGTCGCGAGATCGGCCCGCGCGGCGGCGAACGCGGCGAGCTGCGGCGCGTGGTAGTCGCGCGCGACGTCCGGGTCGAGATCGGTGTCCGGCGAGTACCCGTCGTGCCGGGGCCCGATGCTTCCGCTGATAAGGATGTCGCCGACGGTGTCGAGGTGGGCGCGGCGAAGCTCGGCCATCAACGCAATCGCGTCCTTGTTGACGCGGTCAAGATCGCGCGATGAGTAGCCGAGTCGATCGCCCCAATCGGGATTCGCACGCCACGTGGGGGATTCGAGCAACAAGGCGCGCCCGCTGGCTCGGGCGATCGCGGCGTAGTCGTCGTAGTAGCTGCGCAGCATCGCGCGGCCATCGGCGGTGTCCAGCAACGGGAACGCGGCGAAGTCGGGCAGATCGGCGCCGCGACGGTGGATCAGATCGGTCTCGATGCCGCCGTCGGTCACGAACGCACGATTGCCGATCACGCGTCGTACTTTCTTCCATTGGGCCACAGCGTCCGTCGCGTGTCGCCGTCGGTTCGGCCGATGACGTCCCAGGCGAGGGCCTGTATTTCGGGTGGCGCCTTGGCCGGCGCGCCGGTGTCGAAGGGCGGCTGCGGGTCGTATTCGATGATCAGCTGCAGAGCCTGCGCCATCTCGGGCCCGTGCAGTTTGGACACGACTGCCAAAGCCAGGTCGATACCCGCCGAAACGCCGGCGCCGGTTGCGATCTTGCCCGCAAAGACGACTCGCTGCGCCGTGGGCTCGGCGCCGTAGCCACGAAGCTGCTCGTAGCAGCGCCAGTGCGTGGCGGCCTGCAGCCCGTCAAGAAGCCCGGCCGCGCCAAGTAGCAGCGACCCGCTGCAGACCGAGGTCGTGTAGGTGGTGTGCTCGTTGGCGGCCTTGATCCATTCGATCACCGGAGCGTAGTCCTGCTTCAGACGAGCATTGTTGCACCCGCCGGGAACGAGAAGGACGTCGGGATCGGCGATCTCGTCGAAGGTGTGGTCGATGTCGAAGTGCAGCTTGCGGTCCTCGTCGTCAAGGCGTCCGCGCCGCGCGGCGCACACGACGACCTCGGTGTCGGGAAGCTCGTTGAACACCTGGTAGGGCCCGATCGCATCGAGCACCGTGAAGCCGGGAAAGAGGCCGATCGCGATCTGCATGAGCGTTCTCTTCCGTCAGCTCGATGAACCGTTGGCAGGCACTATGTCATCATCCAAAGCGACTCGCTTGTAATCAATCTCGGTTCGAGCCAGTCGGCTCAAGTAGTTGCTGAAGATATTGCTGGCCACCAGCGCAAGCAGTTCGACCAACTCGGCGTCACCGAAGCCCTCCTCACGCGCGTCCACCAGCGTCTCTTCGGACACGTCGCCTGCGCGGTCCAGCATCTCCTGTGCCACTCGCAGCGCGATCGCGCTCCGGCGATCCGACGATTGGCCGTTCCGCGCGCCGGCGATCTCGTCCGCAGGTAGACCCGCTACCCGGGCCGCCGCGGAATGGGCGGACAGGCAGTACTCACAGCGGTTGGCCTGGGCGGCCAACAAGGCAATGCGTTCGGCGAGTTTGGCGTCAAGACGCCCGCCGTCGATCGCGTCGTCGAACGCGGTCATCGCTCGAAGTGCCGCCGGCGACTGCGCAAGGACGGCGTAGAAGTTGGGTACCCGGCCGTAGGCGCGCTTCAGCGCCGCCAGTGTCTCCTTGACCTCGGGATCATCCGGTTCGGTGACGAGCGCGATGCGGTTCACGTGAGACATGCCAATTCCTTTCGCAGCATGACTGAATCCTCCCGACCCGATGGCCCCATCGGAATGCGCAGACCGAGTCGGAAAGACCCGTAAACGGGCACACCATGGACCACCCATCGCCGCCAAGCGCTGACCATTCTGAACGACAACCCGCCGTCCCGAGGCTAAGGAGCGAACGACGTGGAACCTTCTGGCATGAATCGGCGTCAGCTGATGATTCGCGGAGCATTTGGTCTCGGCGCGTTGGCGATACCCGGCGTCCTTGCCGCCTGCAGCAAAGGCATCGACACCAGCCGCGACAACAGCGGCGAGAGCGCGGAGGTCAATCGTCAGATGGCTGGCGAGCTCGTCGTTTCGACATGGCCGTTCTACATCGACATCGACGATCAGACCAACACGCGACCGACCCTGGAAGCCTTCCAGCAGCGCTCCGGCGCCCAGGTGCGCTGGATCGAGGACATCAACTCCAACGACGAGTTCTTCGCCAAGGTCCGCGCTCCGCTGGCGCAGGGCCAAAGCATCGAGCGCGACATCATCATGCCCACCGACTACATGGCGGCGCGCATGCACAAGCTTGGCTGGCTCGAGCCCCTCGACCTGGTCAGCATCCCCAACGCCAAGAACCTCGACCCGTTGCTCGCCAACCCGTCGTGGGATCCCGGACGCAAGTACAGCCTGCCGTGGCAGAGCTTCATCACCGCGATCGGCTACAACCGCAAGGCCGTCGGGCGTGAGCTGCCGTCGATCACCGAGATGCTCACCGATCCCGCGCTGAAAAACCGTGTCACGGTATCGGATTCACAAGAGGACACCCTCGGACTCATCATGCTGGACAACGGCGACGATCCCACCCATGTCACCGACGACTCGTATGGCCGGGCCCTTGATGTGCTCGAACGCGCAATCCGGGCCGGCCAGATTCGGCGTGCGGCAGGAAACGACTACGCCGCGGCGCTGGCAAGCGGCGATGTCGTTGCGAGCGTGGCGTATTCCGGTGATGTGTTTCAGCTTGCCAAGGACAACCCCGATCTGTCGTTCCGCATCCCGGATGCGGGCGCGATCCTTGGCACCGACGTCATGTGCGTGCCGCGCGGTGGCGACGTCTACAGCGCGGCGGTGTTCATGAACCACTATTACGACCCCGCTGTGCAGGCCGAACTCGAGGAGTACTTGACGCTCATCTCGCCAGTGACGGGCACCCGCGAAGCGATGCGGCAACGCGATCCCGCGCTGGCCGACAACCCGTACATGTTCCCCGACGAGGCGACGAAGAAGAAGCTGCACGCCTACGACGACAACGCCATGAACAACCAGGATTACCGAGACCGGCTGCAGGCGGTGCTCGGCGAATGAAACGACTGAATCCAGTGCGCCAGAAGGCAACGCCGTACGCGCTTGCCGGACCCGGCGTGCTCTTCCTTTTCGTGTTCTTTGCCGTCCCCGGCCTGTACCTGGTGCAGACCTCGCTGCAGTCCGGTTCGTACGAGACCGGTTATCAGTTCGACTGGGCGTGGTCGAACTTCGGCGCGGTCATCGACTACGCCCCTCATTTTCTGCGCTCGGTGCTCTATGCCGGCGCGGCCACCGTCCTCGCGCTGCTCATCGCCTACCCGCTGATGTACTGGATCACCCGCCGCGGCGGACGGTGGAAGCCGCTGCTGATGCTGTGCGTCGTCGCACCGTTTTTCGTGACCTTTCTGATCCGCACCCTGGCGTGGCAGACGATCCTGCAGGACAACGGTCCGATCGTCGCCGCACTACGCGCCACGCCGCTGCTTGCCGATGGCGACAGCTTGCTGGCCACCCCGTTGGCCGTCATCTGCGGACTGACGTACAACTACATCGCACTGATGGCACTGCCGCTCTACGCCACGCTGGACCGGCTCGACGGGCGACTGCTGGAAGCCGCGCATGACCTTTACGCCAAACCCATGGTCGCGTTCGCGCGCATCACCTTCCCGCTGTCGGTTCCCGGCGTGACCGCTGGCTGTCTTCTGACCTTCATTCCTGCGTGCGGGGACTACGTCAACGCCGCACTGCTCGGTAATCCCGATACGTCGATGATCGGCAACGTCATCCAGTCCAAGTTCCTTGTGGTCGCGGACTATCCCGTGGCCGCCGCGCTGTCGAGCGTGGTGATGGCAGGGATCCTCGTGGTGGTGATCGTGTGGATCAGTGGCTTCGGTGCCAGAAAGGCGATGTCCGCATGAGCACAGTCACCGAACACTCAAGCACCGGTGTTCGTCCCGAGCCGGCGGCCAACCAGCTGCGGCCGCAGCAGACCGACCGCCTGCGCCCCGCCGTGAAATTCGTGCGGCGACATGCGCTCGGCTTCTTCGGCGTCGCGGCGATCGGGTATCTACTCGCACCGGTGCTCGTCGTCGTTGCCTTCTCGTTCAACGATCCAGCCGGACGGTTCAATTACACCTGGCAGAAGTTCACCCTGGACAACTGGAAGCATCCGTTCGGGGTGCCCGGCCTTGCCGAGTCGATGGTGACCAGTCTGGAGATCGCCGCCATCGCCGCGGTCGCAGGCTGCGTGATCGGCACACCGCTGGCTATGGCGCTGGCGCGCTTCCGCTTTCGTGGCCGCGCGGCAACCGACACCTTGGTGCTGCTGCCGATGGCCACCCCCGAGGTCGTCATGGGGGCATCGCTTCTGGCGTTGTTCCTGAACTTAGGGATCCCATCCGGATTCGGCACGATCGCGGTGGCGCACACCATGTTCGTGCTGAGCTTCGTGGTTGTCACCGTGCGGGCACGCCTTGTCAACCTGGACACCCACATCGAGGAAGCCGCGGCCGATCTCGGCGCCGGCCCGTTCACGACGTTCCGGCTGGTGACTTTCCCGCTGATCCTGCCCAGCATCGTCTCCGCGGCGCTGCTGGCATTCCTGCTGTCGATCGACGACTTCGTCATCACCAACTTCAACTCAGGCACCACGCTGACGTTCCCGCTCTACGTCTGGGGCGCGGCACGCGTCGGCGTGCCGCCACAAGTCAACGTCATCGGCACGATGCTGCTGCTGGCATCGCTGCTCGTCGCGGCAATTGTATTGACCCGGAGGAAAAGTGACTAAAGATACCGCCATCGACCTGGTTTCGCTGAGCAAGTACTACGGCAAACATTCCGTCGTCGACAACATCGATCTGTCCATCGAAGCCGGCACGTTCTTCGCATTGCTCGGTCCTTCCGGCAGCGGCAAGACGACGACTCTCCGGATGATCGCCGGATTCGAGAAGCCGACCGCGGGCCACATCCGGCTGGCCGGCAAGGACGTCTCGGACGAGCCTGCGTATCGCCGCAAGGTGAACACCGTCTTTCAGTCGTACGCGTTGTTCCCGCATCTCGATGTGTGCGCCAACGTCGCGTTCGGCTTGCGGCGCGCCGGTGTCGACAGAGCCGAAGCTCGTCGGCGCGTCGGAGAAATCCTCGAACTGACCGAACTCGACAAGCTGGGGAAGCGAAAGCCTGCACAGCTTTCCGGTGGTCAACAGCAGCGCGTCGCGCTGGCTCGCGCGCTCGTCAACAAGCCTGCGGCGCTGCTGCTAGACGAGCCGCTGGGAGCGCTCGACCTGCGCCTGCGGCGCCAGCTGCAACAGCAGATCAAACGCATTCAGCAGGACGTCGGCATCACGTTCGTCCACGTCACGCACGACCAGGAGGAAGCGATGTCGATGGCCGACGAGATCGCGGTCATGGACGACGGTCGCATCCTGCAGATCGGCACCGCCCAGCAGCTTTACGAGAAACCCGCCACTCAGTTCGTCGCGCGCTTCCTCGGCTATTGCAACCTGTTACCAGGAGAGCAGTTCGGGCAGCCCGATCACCAGTTCGGAATCCGCCCGGAGAACATGCGCTTTGGCCAGCCGGCGTCAGGCGATCTCTCGATCGCGGGCCGCGTTGTCAGCAGCGTCTATCTCGGAGCATCGGTGAAATACGATGTGGCACTTGACCGTGCCGGCAGCGTCAGCGTCGTTTCCACCGCCCGCAACGGAGCGCCACAGCCAGTGGCCGGTGAACCTGTGACCGTCACCTGGCGTGCGGAGGACAGCTTCCTCCTCGACGCGTGACGGCTATAGACAGGGAGTTAGCTTTTTAGCATAATCACTATGTGATCGACGTCGATGTCGTTAAGGCGCTGGCCAGCGATCGTCGGCTGCTCATTTTGGAGTGGCTGCGCGATCCGGAAGCACACTTTCCGGCGCAACAAGACGGTGACCTGGTGAGTGACGGCGTCTGTTCGTTGTTGATCGCAGAAAAGCTCGGTGTGAGCCAACCGACGTGCGGAGAGCATCTGAAGGTGTTGAGCCGCGCGCGTCTGATTCACGGGACAAAGATCAAGCAGTGGGTGTTTTACCGACGCAATGAGGAACAGATCGCTGCGGTCAAGAACATGTTGGGCGGTAGCTGGTGATAGTGCCGGCTCGCGACGACATCGCCGCAATGAATGGCCGTATTTCCCAGCACATTCGGCGCACGCCGACTGTACAGGTGGCAGGCCGCGATCTGGGTGGTTTCGCTGCGTCAACGGCGGCGGTAACACTCAAGCTCGAACAGTTGCAGTGTTCAGGTTCTTTCAAGGCGCGCGGAGCATTCGCCAATCTGCTCACCCGCGACATCCCGCCGTCGGGTGTTGTTGCGGCGTCCGGCGGCAACCACGGCGTCGCCGTCGCCTACGCGGCGGCGCAGCTCAACGTTGCCGCACACATCTTCGTGCCGACCGTGTCGTCACCCGAAAAGGTTGAGCGCATTCGGGGACTCGGTGCCGATCTCGTGATTGCGGGCGAACGTTATTCGGATGCGCTCGCGCTCGCCGATGAATTCGCCGCCGAGTCAGGAGCACTTTCGATCCACGCGTTCGATCAGTACGAAACCATCGCGGGCCAGGGCACGCTGGCCCTTGAATTGGCGGAGCAGGCGCCGGAGATCAGCACGGTTGTGGTTCCGGTCGGGGGAGGAGGATTGATCGCAGGTGTGGCAGCCTATTTCGGTGATGCCGTCCGCGTGGTGGGGGTCGAACCCACCGGGGCGCCGACACTGACCCGCGCTCGTGCCCAAGGTGGACCTGTGGACGCGCCTACCGAGGGTATTGCCGCAGACGCGCTTGCCCCCCGACGCGTCGGCAAGCTGACATTCCAATTGGCCGAGGCATACGTCGATGATGTCGTTCTCGTCGATGACGACGTGATCATCGCTGCCCAGCAGGCTCTTTGGAGCAATCTTCGTGTTATCGCCGAGCCTGCCGCCGCCGTCGGAGTCGGCGCATTGCTCAGCGGTGCCTACCGGCCCGGCCCGAACGAGCGCGTCGCCGTCCTCATTACCGGTGCCAATACCGTCGTAACTGCACCTACGTCGCCGGCGTGATCTCGATGTAGGCCGCTGGGATGTCGAGGGCGTCGTAGGCCTTGACGAGGCTTCGTTCGAACAGCTTCACCCAGGGGGACCAGTTCGCCGCGATGACCCGGTCGGCCTTAGGGTGCTCGTCCTGCGGCAGGATTCGGGCCAGCCCAGCTACCGCCTGCCCCTTGGGTTTTCCCCGTAGGCTGCAGGGTACGACCACGACCTGCGGGTCATTGCGCAGCCTCTTGACCTTGCCGGTGGACGCGTCGGTGCGGACGTAGATCTTTCCGTCGGCGACGCCGTGGTAGATCGGGCTTGGCATCGCTTCGCCTGCGCGCTTGAACGTCACCAGAACGATCTGGCGCGTCTGGTCGAAGCCGGTGAAGCTGCTGCCCGATGGAGTCATCGCAGCGACGTCGAAAGCGCCCCGATGACGCATCTTGTCCATCCCGCGAAACATCAACCTGATCATTCGCTCGGCGAACCTATCTGACACGCGGGCTCTCCAATCTGCGTTGTGCTCGGTCGATTTCATCGTCGACGGCGGCTTGCAGTCGACGCTTCAGTAGCGGTTCCAAGAGCCATCGCATCGGTCCCGCGAACGTCATTTCGATAGTTCGGGTGACGAGCGTGGCGCCATCGACGGGCTCACACACAAAGCTCGCGGTGAACCTCGACATCCGATTGCCGATCTTGTTGTGGGGCAGGGGTGCATTGGTGATGTCGACGCGCTTGCCGGGAGTCAACTCAACCCGCTGGACGAGCTTCGGAGCGGGCACCGGCAGGCCGGGAAGCTTTGGTCGGAATTGGAATTCGAGGACGTTGCCGGTCCGGCGGGACCAGTAGACCGGCCGGATCTTGTCATCAACTTCGGCATACCGCTCGATGTCCATGACCAGTCCCAGGAGTTCCTCTGGCGTGCACGCGATGGTGCGTGTCGCCTGTGCGCGTGTCATGGTGAGAGAGTACTCTCTCACCATGACAACGTCCAGCCTTCCGATGCGAGCGCGACTGGTGCGGGAGGCAACACGGCTGTTCGCCGACCGTGGGTATGCCGCGACGACAGTGGCCGACGTCCAGATCGCGTGCGGTCTCACCGCAGGGTCAGGAGCCCTGTACAAGCACTTTCCGTCGAAGCGGGCATTGCTCGACGCCGTAGTCCACCAGCACCTCGACAACCTCACGCGCGGTGCACAGGATGTCGCCGGCGATCCGCCAAGTCAGCCGCGTGCTTTCCTGCGCCTGGTTGGGGAGTCGGTGCTGGCCGCCATCCAACGCGACCGCGACCTGTTGCGAATCATCTTGCGCGACCTGGATTCGTTCCCGGAGTTGTTGGAGGAGATCTGGCAAGGCGTAGTGGACCACCTGTATCGGGGTCTTACCGAATGGATCGAACGCGAATGCAATGACGGGCGAGTGCACGTCGACGATCCCGCGGCGACGGCGGCTGTGCTGCTGGCGTCGCTGACCTACTACCAGATTCTCGACTCGCTGATCGGTCACACACCGGGCGGCATTGAACGCGACCGCTATCTCGACGCGTGGGTCGAGCACGCTGCGGCGAGTCTGGAGGTGACGTGACCCGGTCACCCGTCGACCAACACGCTCCTATGGACCACCGTTGGATCGCTGTCGTGCAACCACGCGAGCGCTTCCGGTTCGACCACCGCGGCCGTCGGATCGTCACCGGCGAAAGCACCGATCGCGTCCATTGACTCCCACATGGTGTGCGTCGTGAGTTCGACGAGCCCGTTCACGTCGCGAGACAGCAACAACCCGCCTGCGAAACCGGAAATACCGCGCAGCGTCGGCAGAAGTGTTTCTTCAAAGTAGGCGCGGTAGGAGTCGGCGCCGCCCTGTGTCGCCCGCGCTGACCACGTTCTGACGATCATGAGTCAATTGTGCAGGCAGCGCCGCTGTGGGTTTTCTGACATTTGCCCAACAATGTTGTCGGCTAACACGTGTGGACCCGCTTGTGCGGCACCATGAGCCAGTGGCAACGCATGCGCCGCAATTGTGGATTTGCGGACGGTTTCCGGGTAGCCGCGAAGCTGTGTGATTTGGTACACGTGTAAGTGTGATGCAGCCTGGGCGGGCGCGGGAGGTTGTCACGCGGTGGGTGTCGGCGAGTCCGGTGACCCGCGTCGGTGGGCCCGTTGCGGCCCTGCTGCTTGGCGTCTCCGGCCTGTTCGGCGGGCTGGACCGCGTACCCCTTGCCGAACGGGTCAGTGAGATCAAACCGGACACCGAAATCACCGTGGAGCCCTTCTCGCTGACCGTCAAACGGGCGGTCGCCGTCGACGAGATCGACGGCGAGATCACCCCGCTCACCCCGGGGAACCATCTGATGGTGGTCCTGCTGGACGCCGAGAATGTCAGCGAGGACTCCGTGAGCACCTATCAGCTGTCGCCGGTTTCACGCGCCAAGTCCTATTTGAACACCACCCTGGTGGTGCTCGACGACCGGTTGGCACCCGAGACATCGGAGGTGTACGACGCCGACTCCAATGTTGCGGTGTCCCTTCTCAGTCCGGGGCTGACCTACGAGCTGGCGGTCGTGTGGGAGTTCAGCGGGGCGGTCCCCGAGAAGCTGCCGCTTGGGCTGGCCAAGCTGACACTGCGCGGCGAGACCATTTCGCCGGAAGTGCTCGCGTGGCAGGACCCCGAGGAGGCCGCGACCGTCACGCTGCCCGTCACGGACAGCACCAAGGGTGGTTCGCCATGACCTGGCCCGCGCGGATAGGAATGGGCGTCGCGATCCTTGCCGCACTCGCGGTGGGGCGCACGATCGACACCGCCTTGCCCGCCTCCAGCGACTCCCGCCCGTTCGTGCATGCCGGTGCGGTCGGCGACCCTGTTCATCTCGTGTACGCCGATGTCACCGTCGATGCCGTGCACACCGCCAAGACCCTGCACACCGACCAGGGGCAGGATGTCGGCACTCCAGGTAGGTGGCTGGTCGTCGACATCACGGTGGTGGCATGGGGCCGCCCGCTGTCCAAACCCGGGATTTCCCTTGAAGACCCAAGTGGCCGTGGATTTCTCAGCGACTCCCGGTCCGGTTACAGCCCCGAGTATGCGCCGACCGGGGTGCCGACGCGGGTGCGTATCCCGTTCGAGGTGCCGGAGGACGCGCTGCAGGGCGCGACGTTGGTGTTCAGCCGAAGCGCGGACGACGACCGGCGCGACGACGTGGCGAGGATCGACCTCGGTATCGGGCCCGACGACGTGCCGCGCCTATGGGGCACCGAGGAGACGATCGAGGTCCCTCAGGACGAGACGGAGGCGTAGTGACCTCGTGGCTTCGGCGAAACCGATGGGGTCTGCTCGCGCTTCCTGTCGCGGCTGCTCTGGCCGTCGGCGCGAACGCCCAACGCCTACACGACTATTGGTGGACTGTCGACCTGCGCAACGCCGCCGCGACGGGCAGCCAGGGCGAGTGGGTGACATGGTCCGACGACTTCACCGACGCCCTTGGCGACGGCACCCGGACACTACGGGTCAAGGTGAGCAGCGCGGAGTCGACCGCGGACGCCGGCGCCATGAGTGACGTGGCCGCCGACCTCGAGCTGCCGCCCGACCTGAAGGGCTTTCGGGTCACCATGGACTTCGAGGCCGAGACCGACCAGGTGCTGTTCGGTTGCCGGATGGCGCTGCTCGACGACGCAGGCAACCGCTACGTGTACACACCGAACACCAAGGGCCTGAGCCAGGAAATGAGCCCCTGCCTGCTGGGCAACCAGGAGGGGCCGGTGCCCTCGATCTCAGCAGGGGAACCGCGAACGGCAATCTACGGTGAACGACCCCCGCAGTGGACGACCCAGGCGGTCGTCGTGGTGCCGCGCTCGGCGAAGATCACGCAGGTGCTGCTGTGGTGGGAGCAACCGGATTACCTTGAGGTGAAGTTGAATTGAGTCCGCCGAGCATCCGGTCCACGGCCGCGGCGAGCAACACCGCAAGCACGGTGAGCATCAGCGCACCCTGGAGCGCGCCTTCGATCGGCGCCCACGCCACGTAGGTATCGGTTTCGACCGGGCCCACCACCGCCCGCCACACCATGCTGACAAGGTAGGGCACGCGCAATGCGAGCAGGGTGGCCAGCGCGAACAGCAGCATCGGCACCAGGCCGGCCTTTGCCATCATCCGCAACCCGTTGAAGAGTGCGGTGAAGCGCGAGGTGACGTCATCGGCAATCCCGCCGACCGCGCCGGCGAGCGGCTTCGGCACCAGCTTGGCCCGCGTGAGCCACGGGTGTTCGAAGCTCGGCCCAGGGGCCAGCTTGTGGCCGAGCACGACGGCGCCGACGGCGATCAGCGCCAGCGGGACGATCACCACCGCGTCGATTGCCCCGATGAGACCCACCAGCCACGTGATCATGGTGTTCACCGGGTCGGCAAGGGGGCCGAGGCGTTCGACCCCGGCCTCGTAGACATCGGTTACCTTCGCGACGGCCACCCGGTTCTGCAGCCAATCCTTGACCGTGGCGGTCTCGCCGTCGATATAGCCTGCGACGTTCGCCGTCCAGTAGACCTCGACGAGTGCGCCAAGGATCGCGAAACCGAGGAACTTCCAACGCTTCTCGACGTTGCCGATGACGAACCGCAGCACCCACGCGGCCAATACCAGCCCGGCCACCAGGTACCACTCGTTGATGAAGATGCGGCTGAAGTCCGGCCCCTCGCCGGTTCCGTAGAAGTCGATCTGGTTGAACTCGTCGGCGCCCGCCTCGTTGATGAACTGCGCGACGTCGTTGCTCAGCAATCCGTAGCTGACATAGACCGCAAAGAACGGCACCACCATAGAGGTGGCGACGTCGATCAGCCGGCGTTCGCGTCCCGTCGTCGCGTCGGCAGGCGCGGTGCTCGAGGAGGCCAGATCGGTGTTGGGCAGATCGTGGCGCATCAGGTGCAGCATCGCGATCATGGCGACAAGGAAGCCCATCGGCGCGAGGATGACCAGCCCGTGACCCAACCAGTTCACGTGATCGCTGACCTCGACCGCGGCCCACAGTGCCGCACCGCGGAACGCCATGCCGGCCAGCGCCAGGCTGAGCAGCACCGGCCAGTGTCTGACCAGGAGCCGGGTCGCCCCGACGAGCACTCCGAGGGCATCGACTACGAATCCCCGCACGGACCCCACGCAGCCATGGTACCCAGCGTCACGAGTGGATCAGATCGAGCAGTTGGTGATGTTCTCTGGGGACAGGATCCGTTCGAGCTGTTCGTTGCTGAGCAGTTTGCGGTCCAGTGCAAGGGCGGCCACGGTGCGGCCGCTGGCGAGCGCTTCTGCGGCGAGCGAAGTGGCTGCGGCGTAACCGATATGAGGGTTGAGAGCGGTGACAACCGTGATGGAGGTGTCCACCAGTTCGCGCAGGCGCGCCGTATTGGCCTCGATCCCTGCCACGCAGCGCTCGGCGAGAAGGCGGCAGGCCCGGCTCAGCAGCTCGACCGTCTCGAACAGGCAGTGCGCGATGATCGGTTCGAACGCGTTGAGCTGCAACTGGCCCGCCTCTGCGGCCATGGTGACCGTCAGGTCGTTGCCGATGACGCGGTACGCGATCTGGTTGACCACCTCGGGAATGACCGGGTTGATCTTTCCCGGCATGATCGACGAGCCGGCCTGCACCGCGGGCAGCGTGATCTCCGCGAAACCCGCACGCGGACCGGAAGATAGCAGCCGCAGATCATTGCAGATCTTGGACAGCTTCACCGCGGTGCGCTTGAGCGTGCCGGACAGTTGCACGAAGGCACCGACGTCCTGCGTCGCCTCGATCAGGTCAGAGGCGGTGCTCAGTGATATTCCCGTGAGCGCCGAAAGGTGGCGGCACACCTTGCCCGCATACCCCGGGTGCGCGTTGAGGCCGGTGCCGATCGCGGTGCCGCCAAGGTTGATCTCGCTGATGAGCGCACCGGCCTCCAGCAAGCGAAGACAGTCCTCGTCGAGCATGAGCGCGAACGTGGCCATTTCCTGGCCCAGCGTCATCGGCACCGCGTCCTGCAGTTGTGTCCGGCCGATCTTGACCACCGACGCGAACGCCGCGGCGTTGACGTCGAACGCGCGGGCCAGAGCGTCGATGGCGGCCCGAAGCCGGGCCAGGGCGGCGTGCAGGCCCACCTTGAGCGCGGTCGGGTACACGTCGTTGGTGCTCTGCCCGAGGTTGACGTGATCGAGCGGATGCAGGATCTGGTAGCTGCCCCTCGAGTGGCCGAGAAGCTCCAGCGCCCGGTTCGCGATGACCTCGTTGGCATTCATATTGGTCGACGTGCCTGCGCCACCCTGGATCACGTCGACGACGAACTGGTCAGCAAGCGCGCCGTCGCGAATCTCCTTGCAGGCGGCGATGATGACGTCGGCCAGCCGCGGATCCAGCAGCCCGAGGTCGCAGTTGGTTTGCGCGGCAGCGTGTTTGACACTCGCCAGTGCGGCGACAAGATCTGGATGGGCGGCCAGCGGTATCCCGGTGACCGGAAAGTTCTCCATCGCGCGCAATGTGTGAACGCCGTAGTAGGCGTGATCGGGCAGTTCCCGGTCACCGAGCAGGTCGTGTTCGAGTCGGCTCACGCCGAGTTTCGCGTCATGACGTGTTTGGCCTCGGTGTAGTTGGCTAGGGCGTCCAGTGCCATGTCCTTGCCGTGGCCGGACTGGCCGAAACCGCCGAACGGCATCTCGCTGGCCACCGGCATGTGGTCGTTGATCCACACGGTGCCGTAACGGAACTGGCGGACGGCCCGGTTGGCCAGATCGAGATCGCGGGTCCACACCGATGCCGACAGCCCGTAGGGGACATCGCAGGCCCACGCGAACGCGGTGTCGGTATCGGACGCTCGTTGGATAGTAACTGCGGGGCCGAAGATCTCACGCTGCACGATCTCGGACCGCTGGTCGACATTCACCACCACCGTTGGGCGATAGGCGAATCCGTTGGCGGGATCGGCGGCTCCGCCAACGGCTACCGTTGCCCCTTCGGAGCGGGCACGCTCGATCATGTCGGAAAGGCGGGCCAGCTGCCGTGCACTGACGACGGGACCGAGTTGGGTTTCTGGCTTGCTCGTCGGCCCAGGCTCGACCGCTCTGAACTGTTCGATGAGTCGTTCGGTGAGCCGGTCGTAGATGCCTGCCGTGGCGATGATGCGTGAGGGGGCCGTGCAGTCCTGGCCTGCGTTGTACAGCGCGCCTGCGGCAAGAATCGTCGCCGCGGCCTCCACGTCGGCGTCGTCGAGCACGACGGCCGGTGCGTTGCCACCGAGTTCGAGGTGTACGCGAGCCAACGACTCAGCGGCGGCACGGGTTACGGCCCGGCCGGTTTCGACGTCGCCGGTCACTGAGATCGCGTTGACGTCGGGGTGGCCGGTGAGGGCGGCCCCTGTGGTGCGCCCGTCGCCGAGTACGACGTTGACAACGCCGGGCGGCAGCAGGTCGGCGGCGAGCTCGATGATGCGCAACAGCGTCGTCGGCGTGAGTTCGGACGGCTTGATGACGCAGGTGTTGCCGGTCGCCAGTGCCGGGGCCAGCTTCCAGGTGGCCATGTGCATGGGGTAATTCCACGGCGCGACGAGCGCGGCGACCCCGAGGGCTTCACGCCGGACATAACTGGTGTGCCCCGGGGTGTACTCGCCTGCGACCTGGCCGAATTGGTGGCGTGCGGCCGCGGCGAAGAAGCGCCAGTTGTCGATGATGATGTCCATCTCGGCCCGTGCGGCGCTGATGGGTTTGCCGCCGATGCGGGATTCGGTCGCCACCAGCTCGTCCTGGTGCGACTCGATGAGATCGGCTATGCCGTGCAGGACCTCCGAGCGCTGGCGCGGTGTGGTCTGTGACCACCCGGGGAATGCCGCACGGGCCGCGCGAACTGCCGCGTCGACGACCGTCGCGTCACAGACCGCCGCCTCCGCGAGCGTTTCACGGGTCGAGGGGTCGACGACCGGCAAGGTGACGGAGTCGATGTCGGACACCGGCTTGCCGTCGATGATGGGGCAGAGAACGGGAAGTGTTGACATGTCAGTGCTTTCTGGCTGGGTTGAGCCGATCGCGGAGGAAGCCGATGTAGTTGGCGATGCGTTCGGCGGCGTGCCCGCCGTCGAGGTCGGGGTTGTAGATGACGACGCTGGCGCCGAGGCAACCGGGAACGTTCAGGCATGCGGCGGTGAGCCGTTCCAGCTGGGTCCAGGTGAGGCCGCCGGGCTGGGGATAGTCGACGGCAGCCAACGACTCAGTCGCGAGGACGTCGAGATCGACGTGACACCACCAGCCCGCCTCCGCGGTCGCGGCGCCATCGGCGGCCAGGTCCGCGGCCTCGGGGTAGGCATGGGATTCGGGGTGGGCGGCCAATTCGGCTCCGCTGACGTAGCGGGTGACCTGGTTGCGAATGCTGGGCTGACCGGCCTCGGCGATCTCTCCTTGGTCGCGGGGGCCGAGGACCACCAAGTGGTCGGGCCGCAGGCACGGAAGGCCTGGCAGGCCGTCGGGACCGCGGAAAAGCCCTAGCGCAAGCCCGATCTCACAGTCCGAGGCCTCCCCGGTGGGGGTCACCGTGGGGTCCCAGGCATCCTCGTGGCCGTCGATGAACACCAGCCCGGCGCCGCCCATGGCCTTCGCGGCGATCAACGGCGCCAGCAGAACCGGGCAGTCACCCGCAACCACAAGAGGCAGCTCACCGTCACGCCATGCGGCGTCCAGTACGGCCGCCGTATCGGTGACCATCGACGTGAAGGCATCCTCGGCGAGTAGCGCCGACGGACCGCGGGTCGGGGTCATCGCGTCGGTGGCGATCCATGTCGAGGCGACGGGTCCCGGCATCCGGTCCTCGACGCCTGCCGAGTGGATCGCCTGCGGCATTCCCGCAACGCCGGTGGGCAGGCCGGCGGCGTTGAACGGCACATAGACCATCCGGGTAGCGGCCGAATCGGCTGTCACACCTGTGTTTTGGTGGCTCATACGGTCAGCTTCTTCCATGCGCGGTCGAGAACGTCACGCAGCGTTTCGGTCATGAACGCCAGATCGTCGTCGGTGCTGGTGAGCGGCGGAGCCAGGATGATCACCGGGTCGCCGCGGTCGTCGGTGCGGCACAACAGCCCGGCGTCGATCAGCTGGTCGGAAAGGAACCCGCGCAGCAGCCAGTCGGCCTCCTCGTCGCTGAACGACTCCTTGGTGGCTCGATCCTTGACCAACTCGAGGGCCATGAACATGCCGTCGCCGCGAATGTCGCCGATGATCGGAAGATCGTTGAGGCCGTTGAGGTTTTCTCGGAATACACCGGCTAGGCGGCGGGTGTGACTCAGCACGTCCTCACGCTCGAACGCATCGAGGTTCGCAAGCGCCACCGCGCAGGACACCGGGTGGCCCGCGAACGTCAGGCCGTGCAGGAACGTCGGACCGGCCTCGTCGAAGGCGCCCGCGATCCGATCGCTGACCATCACCCCGCCAAGCGGGGCGTAGCCGCTGGTGACGCCCTTGGCGAAGGTGATCATGTCCGGTTGGTAGCCGTAGTGCTCGGCACCGAACATGGCGCCGAGGCGGCCGAAAGCGCAGATGACCTCGTCGCTGATCAGCAGGACCCCGTAGCGGTCGCAGATCTCACGCAGCCGCTGCCAGTAGCCCTGCGGCGGGGCAAATGCGCCGCCGGCGTTCTGCAACGGTTCGGCGATCACCGCCGCGACTGTTTCTGGGCCTTCCATCAGGATGCGGGCCTCCACGTCGTCGGCGCATTTCAGCGCACACGAGTCTGCGCACAAAGTGCAGCGGTAGTGATTGGTGTTGTGCACCTTCACCGCACCGGGGACCAACGGTTCGAACGGAGCGCGATAGCCTGCGACACCGGTCAGCGACAGCGCGCCGAGAGTGGTGCCGTGATAGGCCAGGTTGCGCGACAGCACTTTTCGACGGTGGGGCTGGCCGGTGGCCCGGTGGTACTGCATCGCGAGCTTCCACGCGGACTCGACGGCCTCGGATCCGCCGGTGGTGAAGAACACCCGGTTGAGATCGCCGGGGGCCAGGTCGGCGAGCCTGCTGGCCAGCCGGATGCCCGGCTCGTGGCCGAACGACCAGAGCGGGTAGAAGCCCAGTTGCGCGGCCTGCCGGGAGGCGGCTTCTGCGAGATCGGTGCGGCCGTGCCCGAGTTGGGCGACGAACTGTGCGGAAAACCCGTCGAAGTAGCGCCTGCCGGCGGAGTCGTAGACCCAGGAGCCCTTGCCGCGCGCGATGGTCCTGGTGTGCGACGCCGACCATGCGCTCAGGTGGGTGAAATGCCCCCACAGATGACGCTGGGCCAACTCGGTGAGGTCGTCGGTGGTTACGGTCATGGCTGACTTACCTTTTCGGTTGTGCTGAGGGCTGTTTGGACGTAGCGGGCCGCGGCGTGCCCGCTGTGGACCGCACCGTCGAGGTAGGACGCCGAAGTGGTGGCGACGTCGGACCCGGCAGGCACGATCCGGCCGTGCGCGCGCCGCACCGCGTCGATCTCGGCGCGCGTGGTTTCTGGGTAGTGCACCAGCCATGTCCCGCGTGACCACGGGTCCGCGGTCCAGTCGTGGCCGGTGGCGGCGAGGACCTTCGCGTCGGGCGCGACCCGGCTGATCATCTCGGTCATCGCCGAGGTGTCGTCGGGATCGACGGCGGTGGGGTCGGGGCCGAACACCACCGCGGTGCGGGTGCCGTCGGCGTGCCGTTGCATCGTCAGCAACACGTGCATGTCGGTCGCTGCGGCAAGAGCGAAATCCGGTGCCTCGCCGGACAACTGCAGTCCGAACTTTGACCCGCGGCCCGCGTGGCCGCGGGCGATGAGCGCGGCGGCATCGGCGGGCCACGCGGGACTCACGTCGATGTCGCGCCACGTGTTCAGCGGCGTGGCAAGAACCACGTACGCTGCCTGCATGGCACCGGCGTCGGTGTGGACGGTGACGTGCCCGGAGCCGTCGGTGATCGCGCGCACCGGGCTGTCGTAGTGGATCGGCCCGGCGTCCCGGCTCAGATGCTCCACCAGCAGGCTGATGCCGCCGTCGACGGTGTGGGCCAGCGTGGCCGACGCGATCCATGCGGACACGCTGCCCCCGGAGCCGGCGAGATCCTCGGCGAGTGACCGCATCGACATGGTGGCCCATGACCCAGAGGCGTGTTCGGAGAAGAACGCGCTCAGCAGGTCGCTGGTGTGGGGACCGAGGTTCAGTGCGGTGAAGTAGCTTTCGGCGCTCAGGCCGTCCAGCGCGGGATCATCCGGTGCGGCGGCTGCGTCCTGCCATGCCCGGACCGCGCGCTCGAGGTCCGGCAGTTCCTCGTCTGGCACCGGCAACGTCGACGTGCGTCGTCGGCCGGCGGTCCACCAGGCGGTGGCCTGCACATCGGCCACCGGCGAGGTGGTCAGGCCGTATCGGTTCAACGCGGCGGTTATCGCCAACTGGCTTGTGTCGACGAGCATTCCACCCATCTCGAACGGCTGCCCGGCCAGTGCGCCAGGTTGTGTCCAGGCCCGGCCGCCCGCGCGTGACCTGGCTTCCACGGTGACCACTCGCACGCCCGCCGCGCTGAGGTCGGCGGCCGCGGTCAACCCGGCCAGCCCGGCGCCGATTACCACCACGTCTGCGGTATTCATGATCAGGCCTTGGCGTGTGTCGCGACCCTGCGAAGTGCCGCGGATTCGGCGTGGCCGACCATGCCTTCGGCGTTCGCGATGGCCTCTGCGTCGCGGGCGATGACGTCGGCACCGGATTCGGTGGCCTCTTGGTAGGTGATCGTCTTGAGGTACTTCAACGCCGAGAGGCCACCGGTGTACCGCGCAGCACGCTGGGTCGGCAAGGTGTGGTTGGGTCCGGATGCCTTGTCCCCGAACGCTACCGGCGTGTGGGCGCCGATGAACAAGCTGCCGTACTCGGTCAGGTGCGTTGCGTAGGCGTCCGGGTGCTGCACCATCAACTGCACGTGTTCGCCGGCGAACGCGTTGCTGACAGCAGCGGCTTCGAGAGGGTCCGCGACCACGGCCACCGCACCGAAATCACGCCATGCGGTGCCCGCGACCTCGGCGGTGGACCAGCGGGCCAGCAGCTTGTCGACGTGCTCGAGCACCGAACGGCCGAGGCGCTCGTCGGTCGTGATCAGCAGCACCGGGCTCGTCGGTCCGTGCTCGGCCTGGGCCAGCAGATCGGTGGCCACCAGCTCGGGGTCCGCCGACTCGTCGGCGATGATCACGACCTCGCTCGGCCCGGCGAGCAGGTCGACGCCGACCCGGCCGAACAGCTGCCGCTTCGCTTCTGCGACATAGTCATTGCCCGCACCGACGATCATGTCGACCGGTTCCATACCGGGTAGGCAGCCGAAGGCAAGGGCCGCCAGTGCCTGCACGCCGCCGATGCTCCAGATCTCGTCGGCCCCTGCCATCCGCGCGGCCACCACCGTTGCCGCCGACGGACCTTGGGCCCGACGCGGACCGAGCACCGCCACCACGCGTGGCACGCCGGCGATCTTGGCCGGCGCCACACTCATCAGCGCCGAGGAGATCAGCTGATAGCGGCCGCCGGCGACATACGCACCGACCGAGCTGACGGGCACATGCCGATGTCCGGCGACGTAACCCGGGGAGAGCTCGACCCTCAGATCGGACACGGTTTCCAGCTGAGCGGCCGCAAAGCGACGCACCCGGTCGGCCGCGGACTCGATGTGCGCGACGAGCTCTGGATCGACTTGCTCGCAGTACAAGGAGATCTGGTCGTCCGAGAGCCGGAACGACGACGGCGTCCAGTTGTCGAAGGTGTGCGACATCTCCCGGACCGCGGCTTCACCGCGCGCGCTGATGTCGGCCAGATAGCCGCGCACAGCGCGGGTGATGTCGTCGTCGACGGGTCGCACATGCGGGGCGCCGGTCTTGAGGTACTCGACCACGAATAGCTCCTCGGGGTTGTCGTTGCCGTCCAGGATCGGTCGAGATGGCGGCGCGTGGGCGGTCCATGGTGTGCCCAGTTGCGGGTCTTTCCGACTCGGGGTGTGACGTTCTGCTAGATCTGAGTGCTGTCGTGGGCGCGCAACGCCACCGCGACCGCGGTCAACGTCTGCGGGTCCGACAGTGACGCCCCGAGCAGACTTTCGATCTTTCGCACGTGCTTGTGCACGGTGCGCCGTTCCATGTGCAGCTGTTTGGCGGCCTCTGACCGGTTGCCGACGACCTCGACAAGCACCCGAAGGGTGCGAAGCAGTGGCTCGCCGCGCGTGCCCTGCTCGACAAGTGGTCCGAGCATGGTGCGCGCATAGGCGTCAAGCGCGCCGTTGGCCTTCAGCGGTGCCAGCAGCCGGTCCAGGGGCCGGTCGTCCATGAAGACCACCGACGGCACGGGCGTGTCGTCAGGGTCCCCGACCGTCGACAGTCGGGAGGCAAGTTCGGCGTCGCGGATGGCGGAGCCGAGCACGTCCGGACCGGTGGACACCGCCGCGCCCGCAGGCGGATGAAAGCCGGGCCGGTTGAGGTGCGCGGCGACACGCTCGGCCACTGCGCGCGGTGCGGCGTTGGCGTGCAGCGGCAACATGATGACCGACCGGTGGTCGACCGAAGCGATGACCGTGCCGGGGCCGACATCGCGATCGTTCTTCACGCTGAACGACGGCTCGACGCCGACGTCGTGGCTCACGCACAACACCAGCGTCGAGCCACGGGTGACCGCAGGGGCCAGCGCCGCGAGGCGGTCGGTGAACCGCTGGTCGTCGTCGACGTTCGTCAGCAGGCTGCGAACCAGGCGCCCGACGGCGCGGTCGGTGTGCATGTTGTCGGCGATCTCTGCAGAAAGCAGCAGGCTGACAATGCCCGCAAGGCGAAGGGCCAGAACATGATCCGTTGCCTCTTCGTCGCCGTCGCGCAGGAAATGCAGCATGCCCCAGCCGTGCCCGCGCACCAGGATCGGCAGCAGGATGCAATCACCTCTGGTGGCCCGGGTGGAATGTTCGGCCACGTGCTCGCGTGCCGCGTCGTAATCCGTCCATGCGCCGCCTGCGATGACGCCGCTGCCCATTGCCGTCTCGAGAACGGTGCGCGCACCGAAGCGGGTGCCGATTTCCTCCATCGCGCGGCCGAGGTCGGGGTCCTGGGCCAAGGTCGAGATCAGTTCCATCAACGAGTTGTCGGTGTCGCGGTGAAGCGACAGTTGGCCCTTGGTCTGTAGGGCGTGGAACTCGACGTTGGCGTCGGCGAAGGAGAACTCGCGCGGTGTGGTGGCCACGAACAGGCGATGCGAGCGGGCGGCGCGGTGCAGGCCGGCGGGCACCTCGCGCATGATCCGGCCCGCCAGTTCGATCAGCAGGCCGCTGGCGCCGGCCTCCACGAGGCTCGCCACGTACTCGGCCTGGTCGTCGTCACCTGCCGGGATGCCCTGCCCGGCGGTCAGCAAGAACTCCCCGCCGGACAGGAACCGTGCGATATCGGCGATAGCCGTGGCGTGCACGGCGCTGACGGGCCGATCCAATTGGTCGTGCCCGACGACGATGCGTGGCTCAGCGGCACCCACGCTTGGCAGCGCGAGCACGTCGCTGATGGTGAGCCGGTTGGTTGCGGTATCCATGGACTAACTCAGTGGTGTCAGGCGCTCTCATCGTTACGCAACAGGGGCCGCAATTTCTCGGTTTTCTCCGGTGTCCAGCCCGGCGGCTGCAGGATGGCTGCCCACGCGTTGGCGACGTCGCGCACATAGACGTGCCCGTGCCCGTCGGGGACGTCCACCGCGACCGCCATGTCGGCGGACACCTGAAGGAACGTCACCACCGGGATCCACTGCATCCGGCCGGACACGTCGTAGCCGCGGGGTTCCTTGAGCCAGTCCGGTTCGGCGAACAGCAGGTCGGGGTTCCACCATGCGATCGGATCGGAGGCGTGCTGCAGATACACCACTCGTGGTGTGCCCCAAGGGCCGTCGGGTCTGTCCAGGTTGTCCGCCCGTGCGGCGAAGCGGACGTTCTCACCCTTGTCGTAGATGGGCAGCCACATCGGCGAGCCTTCGTCGCGGTCGTGGGTGAGCTGGGTCCAGATGGTGTTGTTGAACGTCGGTCCGGAGAACAACGCGCCGTCGGTGCGGGCGACGAGGTTGTTCAGCGCAAGGAACGGCGCCTCACCGCCGAATGAGCCGAGGCTCTCGCCGAACACCACCAGCCGCGGTCGCTGCGCCTCGGGCATTTCGCGGATCAACGCGTCGACGGCCTCGAACAGCGCCTGCCCGGATTGACGCGCGTTCTCCTTGTCCACCAGGAAGGACAGCCAGCTCGGCAGGAACGAATACTGCATCGAGACGATTGCGGTGTCGCCGTTGTACATGTACTCCAGCGCCGAGGCTTCTGCTTCGTTGATCCATCCGGTTCCGGTGGTGGTGGCGACCGCGACCACCGCACGATCCAGCCCGCCGGTACGCAGCAGCTCCCTGGCTGCCAGCGCGGCGGTCGCCTTGATGCCGTCGGCCGAGTTCAGCCCGGCATAGGCGCGGACCGGCTCGACGGCGGGGCGGCCGTTGAATTTCGTGAGCTCGTCGACCGTCGGCCCCGCCGACATGAACACGCGGCCTTGATGTCCTAGCGACTCCCAGGTGACCAGCGACTGCGGTCCGCCCGAGCGCAGTGATGAGGTCGGCGCGGCGATGTCGGGGTCGGTTTCGTCGTTGACCGCTTCGAACGTGTTGTTGATGGTGCTCATGGCGAATCGGACGACGATGCCGTTGAGCAGTGCGATGGTCAGCGCGAGCAGCAGCACGACCACGACAACGGCCGAAACCCGTGGCGGGGCAAAGCGACTGAGCTGCCGCTCGAGGAAGCGCACCAATCTGCCGATCAGCTGGCCGATTTCGACGAAGACGAACAGCACGACGACCGACAGCACGGCGGTCAAGGGGTGGTCCCAGAATCCCATCCGCGGCACGCCGTTGAGGTCGCGCACCTCGTCCTGCCACACGTGAAAGTAGATGATCATCAGGATCTGGCCGATGACGCCGATGACCACCAGCGCGATCCACGCCATCCGCGGCGCGGTCGGGCTGGTCTCCTTCGACCGCATGTAGCGCACCAGCCAGACCGCGAATACCCCGAGGCCGTAACCGATGGCGCCGGCCGCGCCGCTGACCATGCCCTGGAACAGCGGGCCGCGAGGCAGCAGCGATGGTGTCAAAGAAAGCCAGATGAACACCAGCCCCAGGGCCGTCCCGGTGAACGTGTAGTGGCGAAGCCACCAGGGGCTCTTGGCCTTTTCTTCCCGCGGCGGCGCCTCCTGGGTCGTGTCCTCCGCGGTATTTGTCACGAACGCAGATTAGCGGTGCATGAAGTTCGCGGGGCGTTTCTCGGTGAACGCGTTCATGCCTTCGGTCTGGTCGTCGGTGGCGAACGCGGAATGGAAGAGCCTGCGCTCGTACAGCAATCCCTCGGCCAACGTGGATTCGAACGCGCGGTTGACCGCCTCCTTGGCCATGCGCGACGCCGAAAGCGACATGCCTGCGATGGTCTTGGCGACGGCGTTGGCCTCGTCGAGCAGTGTGTCGGCCGGCACGACGCGCGAGACCAGCCCGGCGCGTTCGGCCTCCTCGGCGCCCATGTTGCGGCCGGTCAGAATCAGATCCATGGCCTTGGCCTTGCCGATGGCGCGGGTCAGCCGTTGCGAGCCGCCCATTCCCGGCAGCACGCCGAGTTTGATCTCGGGCTGGCCGAATTTCGCACTGTCTGCAGCGATCAGCAGATCGCACATCATCGCCAACTCGCAGCCACCGCCGAGCGCATAGCCGGCCACCGCGGCGATGGTCGGCGTCCGAGTCGCGGCGAATTTTCCCCACGCGGCGAAGAAGTCGGACGAGAACACGTCGGCGAACGAGAGCGCGGACATCTCCTTGATGTCCGCGCCCGCTGCGAACGCCTTCTCGTTGCCGGTGATGATGATCGCGCCGATGCCGGGGTCGTTGTCGAGTTCTGCTGCGGCGGTGGTGACTTCATCCATCACCTGGCTGTTGAGCGCGTTGAGCGCTTTGGGTCGGTTCAGCGTGATGGTGGCGACTCGCTCGTCGCGGGTGACCAGTATCGTGTCGTAGCTCATGAGAACTCCAGTTCGCGATCGGCCGGCGCGAAGTAGGCCTCGACGTCGGCGGTGGTGACGGCCGCCAGCGACGCGGGCGACCATTTAGGATTGCGGTCCTTGTCGATGACCACGGCGCGGGTACCTTCGACGAATTCGTGACTGCGCGAACATGCGCACGACGTCCGATATTCCTGGCGCAGAACGTCTTCCAGCGTGTCCAGCTTCGCCGCCCGCCGGATGGCCTCCAATGTGACGCAGAGGGAGACCGGGGAGCGGGTGGCGATCAGATCTGCCGCGTCGTTGGCCGGTCCCGTGCCGTGGCCGCGCAGCGCCGCGACGATGTCGGCGACGGTCTCGCCCGCGAAGCACTGGTCGATCCAGTCTCGTTGGGCCAGCAGTGGACTCGGTCCAGGCTCGACGGCGTGTGCTGACAGCGCGGCGTCGATGCCGTCGGCGATGATGGCCTGCTTGAACTCACCGAGGGTGTCGTGAGGTACGAAGTGGTCGGCGAAGCCCATGGCGATGGAGTCGGCGGCGCCGAACGGAGCGCCCGTCAGCGCGGCGTGCAGACCGAGAAGTCCCGGCGCGCGCGACAGGATGAGAGTGCCACCCACGTCGGGAATGAGACCGATACTGACCTCAGGCATCGCCATTTTCGTGGTGTCGGTGACCACCCGCACGCTGCCGTGGGCGCCGACGCCGACGCCGCCGCCCATCACGATGCCGTCCATCAGCGCGACATACGGCTTGCTGAAGCGGCCGATCAGCGCATTCAGCACGTACTCGTCGTACCAGAACTGTCGGGCTTCGGCGCCGTCGGCCTTGGCGCTGTGATGGAGCGCAACGAGGTCGCCGCCTGCGCAGAGTCCACGATCACCGGCGCCGTCGAGGACGACGGTGTGGATGTCGTCGTTGCGATCCCAGTCGGCCAGCACCGGCGACATCGCGTTCACCATGGAATGCGTCAGTGAGTTGATGGCCTTGGGCCGGTTGAGGGTGATCAGGCCGACGCCCCGGTCAACAGTTACTAGGATGTCCTCGTTTTCGCCCACGGTTGCAATGTAGATCGTTGCCCGTCCGATAGCTGCTCCGGGTACTCTTTTCTGTGAAGATCCTGGGAGGTTCTTTCGGGAACCAAGACAGGGTCGCAATTCGTTGAGTCAACGTTCGGCATGAGTCGAACGAAAGCATCAGGAGAGGAACCGACGGTGCGGGAGTCCAGCAACCCGGTATTTCGTTCGCTGCCTAAGCAGCAGGGCGGATATGCGCAATTCGGTACCGGAGCCGCCGGCTACGGTGCGCAAGTACAGGCCGATCCCTATGTGACGCAATACCCTGACCAGCAGCAGACCGGGGTTTCCCGGCCGCTGACCATCGATGACGTCGTCACCAAGACGGGCATCACGCTAGCCCTGTTGACCGCGGTCGCGGTCGTCTCGTACTTCCTGGTGTCGCAGAACAACGCCTTGATGCTCCCCTTCGTACTGGTCGGCAGTCTCGGCGGGTTGGCGTTGATTTTGATCGCGACGTTCGGCCGCAAGCAGGACAACCCGGCGATCGTGCTGACCTATGCGGCACTCGAGGGCCTGTTCGTCGGCGCAGCGTCGTTCCTGTTCGCCAACGTCGTGTCCAGCGGTGGGCCAGGGATGATCGCGCAGGCGATCTTCGGCACCATCGGCGTGTTCGTCGGCATGCTCGTCGTCTACAAGACCGGCGCCATCCGCGTCACGCCGAAGCTCACCCGCATGCTCGTCGCGGCGATGTTCGGGGTACTCGCGATAATGCTGCTCAACTTCGTGCTGGCGATGTTCGGTGTCGGTGGCGGCGAAGGATTCGGCATTCGCAGCGGCGGACCGCTCGCAATCATCTTCTCGCTCGTCTGCATCGGTCTGGCGGCATTCATGTTCCTGATCGACTTCGACTCCGCTGACCAGATGATCCGCGCCGGCGCGCCGGAGAAGGCCGCATGGGGCATCGCCCTTGGCCTGACCGTCACGCTGGTCTGGCTCTACATCGAGATCCTGCGGCTGCTCAGTTACTTCAACAGCGACTAGCAGCCTGACGAGAAAAGCCCGGCACCACGGTGCCGGGCTTTTTCGTTGCGCCGAGACTGTGCACAGATCGCGATTCATCCACAGATCACGATCTGTGCACGGGCTACGCCCTACGACATGCGTCTTGCCAGTGATGAATTCGCCGATCTGGGCGGGATGCGCACCACAACGCCAGCCCGCACGGCCTTCGACATCGTGCGGCGCGGTCGGCTCGACGATGCCGTTGCCCGACTCGATGCGCTGGGCAATGCCACAAGGCTCGCCGCCGACGATGTCGTTGCGGTCGCGCTCCGACACCGCGGTGCCCGTGGCATGCGCCAGTTGGAGGAGACACTGAATCTGTACGATCCTGGCGCCGCATCGCCGAAGGAAACGTGGTTGCGACTCTTGCTAATTCGTGCCGGCTACCCGCGACCGCAAAACTCAAATCCCTGTGGTGAGCGGCGACGGCGAGCAACATCGCGTCGACCCGGTTCAGTACCCGTACGACATCCTGCGTTCGGAGGATCTCGACGAACTCGGCTGGACGAGGATGATGGTCGTCAAACAACATCGCCAAGCGGACGTCCTGCGCCGATTTGAGCGGATGTGGCAGTCGAAACTGCGGATAGATCGCGAATTAGCGTGAAATCGCGATCTGTCAGCAGCTTCGGCGGCAGAACTAAGAGTTGACCCGTTATTGCCTGTGGGTTTTGAGGTTCCTGAGTCCGGCGATGATTTGGAGGCTGTGGTTGGTGGTCTCGACGGAGGGGACGGGATTGTCGTAGTAGTTGCCAGTCTTTGAGTCGGGCAATGACGTGTTCGACCCGGGCTTTGATTGGGCGGTGTGCGCGGTAGTGGTCATCGCGGAGGATCGGGCCTGGCGTATCGCGTCGGGGTGTGGTGGTGGGGATGCCGAGGTCACCGAGGACGACACGACCATCGAGCGGCTGCGCCACGGTGTGGCGGGCCACGATGACGTCGTTGCGGTTGTCACGACACGGCGCCGGTGAGGACAGATGATGTTCTGGGTGTTGATGCTGCGGCGGTAGTTCTTACTGATCGCGCTCACGACTGGTCGTGCACCGGGATCAGATGATGAATGGCCGGTCCATCGTCGATTGGCTGGCTTGCCGACCACCAAGATCCGCGCACGGCGCGGGTCGATTACCGACTTGCCCACGCCCTACGCGATGGGTTGGCCTCTCAGCAAGAGTGGGAGGGGTTCAGTCAACCGGCACCAGCCACCACCATCACCTGATGGGGGATCGGCCAGGACCGGCAGCCACCACCCGGTGGCCTCTGCTGAACAAGCAGCACTCGGCCCACCCCCGAACAGACCAAGCCAACAGGCTGGACGTCGCGGGACTAGCCGAAAACAACTAGCCCCCAAGCTGATTGGCGCTGCATGACCCAATACGGGTCAACTCTTAGCTGAGCCGCTCCACGACCATCGCCATACCCTGGCCGCCGCCGACACACATCGATTCGATACCGAACGTCTTGTCGTGAGTCGTCAGGTTGTTCAGCAGCGTGGCGGTGATCCTGGCACCCGTCATACCGAACGGGTGACCCAGCGCGATCGCCCCGCCCGAGACGTTCAGCTTGTCCTCGTCGATGCCGAGCTCGCGCGCCGAGCCGAGCACCTGTACCGCGAACGCCTCGTTGATCTCGAACAGGTCGATATCGCTCACCGACATGCCTGCATTGCCGAGCGCCTTGCGGATCGCCTCGATCGGACCAAGTCCCATGATCTCCGGCGACAGTCCGGACACCCCCGTCGAGACGATGCGCGCCAGCGGGGTGAGCCCCAGCTCGCGAGCCTTGGTGTCGGACATGATGACCACCGCAGCCGCGCCGTCGTTCAGCGGACAGGCGTTGCCAGCCGTCACGGTCCCGTTCGGCCGGAACACCGGCTTGAGCTGGCTGATCTTCTCGTAGGTGGTGCCGGCGCGCGGGCCGTCGTCCTTGCTCACCGTCGAGCCGTCCGGCAGCGTCACCGGAGCGATCTCGCGGTCGAAGAAGCCGGAGTTGATGGCCTCCTCGGCGCGGTTCTGGCTGCGCACGCCCCAGTGGTCCTGGTCCTCACGGCTGATGCCGGTGAGCAGCGCGACGTTCTCGGCCGTCTGGCCCATCGCGATGTACACGTCGGGAAGCACGCCGTCCTCGCGCGGGTCGTGCCACTCCTCGGCGCCCGCCGCTGCCTCGACGCTCCGCTGTTCCGCGTCGGCGAACAGCGCGTTGTGGGAGTCCGGCCAACCGTCCGAGGTGCCCTTCGGGAAGCGTGAAACCGTCTCCACCCCAGCGGAAATGAACGCGTGGCCCTCGCCGGCCTTGATCGCGTGGAACGCCATCCTGGTGGTCTGCAGCGATGACGAGCAGTAGCGGTTCACGGTCGTCCCTGGCAGGAAGTCGTACCCCAGCTCGACGGCGACCGCACGGCCGATGTTGAATCCGGCCTCGCCGCCGGGCTGGCCGCAACCCATCATCAGGTCGTCGATGTCGCGCGGGTCCAGCGCGGGCACCTTGTCAAGCGCGGCACGCACCATCTGGGTGGCGAGGTCGTCCGGCCGCATATCGACGAGCGAACCTTTGGCGGCGCGGCCGATCGGCGAACGCGCGGTCGAAACAATGACGGCTTCGGGCATGACGGCTCCTCATATCGAGTCGACGAAAGAAAATCTAGGAAAGAACCTAGCCCGCTGGCACCACGATGGGCGCGGGCACCCCAGTCGAGCGGCGCCACAACCGGCTCAGCCCGCCGACCCGGGCCAGCAACGAGGTGCCGTCGCCGGACCGCGACTCCAATGCCTCTTCTGGCCCCTCGCCACCGACGAAGTCGCCCAACGCATTACACAGTGCCGGCAACAATTGGCTTGCCGCAAGCGCATATCCGGCCGCCGAGGGGTGGAACATGTCGTGCGAGAAGAGGACTTCGGGCGCCTTGCGGAAATGCGGAGACAGCAGATCGGAGAACGGGACGGGGACACCGCCGGCCGCACGCACCGCCGACGCCTGTGCACGCGCCAGACGCAGCCCCCTGCTGCGTGCGAAAAAGCGCAGCGGCTGCGGGATGGCGGTGATCACGCCGAAATCCGGGCAGGTGCCGACCACGACGACGGCGCCGCTGGCCCCGAGGCGCCGGACCGCCCTGCCCAGCCTGCGCGCAGAAGGCCCGATGCCATTGGGCTTCGTGATGTCGTTGGCACCGATCATGATCACCGCGGCGTCCGGCGGGGGTCCCGCGACGAACATGGCGTCGATCTGACCCGACAAACCCTTCGACGTCGCGCCGACGATGGCCTTGGTGTTCAGCCGGACGCGTTTGCCCGATTCCTCGGCTAGTCCGCGCGCGATCAGCACGCCCGGCACCTCTTCGGCGTTCTGGGCGCCGTATCCGGTGGCGGTGGAGTCGCCAAAGATCATCAGGTGCAGATCGAACGGCACGCCACGATGCCACCGCTCGACAGGGCCACCACCAGGGGAGTACACGCCGTCGGCGCGGGGCGGGACATCCCATGACTTCGGAATGACACGTCGGGCCTGGTCAGCTTGTCCGTTCAGCAGGTTTCGAGCTCCGACATACACGGAGCCTGTTGACGCCAGACCAGCGGCCGCCGCTAGGGCGATGGTCGACCGTCGTCGCACGCGAATGCCCACGAGAATTAGTTTAAGTGGGAATTGCGGAGTTCTCCCGCGTGGCAAGTGCCATCAGGGATCACAGTGCGGTATCAAGTCCGGTATCGATTCGAACTCTTTGATTGTTGAAACCGTTGTAGGGTGTGAAGCTAAGTTATCGGGCTTTGCTCAGTAAACAATGCTTAGCCGGAACTACAAAGTCGTAGGAAGTGGTGGCGATGACGGCACCAAGTAAGACAGGCAGCGCGTCTCGCGCTGGCATCAGCCCAGGTAGAGCGCGCAAGCCGCGCAAATTTGCGGTAAGCGACGCGGCACCTGTAGAAGTCATCGAAGACGGTCCAAGCGTCGCGGGACGGCTCACCTCGCTGGCCGCTCTGCTAACAATTCGGCCAACTCTAGCTATTGGCAGCTACGCTCCACGGCTCCCGTGGCCCTTTGGTCTCCTGGACTTCGTGGCCCGAGTAGTACGCCCGGCGCCGGGCACCGTGCGCGCCACGATTTCTTTGCCCAACTGCACAGCACAGCTGGTCCGCGCCCCCGGCGTGTTGCCCGCGGACGGCAAGCGCAGCGTCATCGTCTACATGCACGGCGGAGCGTTCCTGACATGCGGGGTGCACACCCACGGCCGGCTGGTGACAGCGCTGTCGGGTTATGCCGACGCCCCGGTGCTTGTCGTCAACTACCGGATGATCCCCAAGCACTCCGTTGGCATGGCTCTCGACGACTGCTACGACGCCTATCAGTGGCTGCGTCTGAAGGGCTATGACCCCGATCAGATCGTGCTGGCCGGCGATTCGGCCGGCGGGTACCTGGCAATGGCACTGGCCGAGCGCCTACAGCGCGAGGGGGAGCAAGCCCCTGCCGCGATGGTGACGCTGTCGCCACTGTTCGAGATCGACAACGAAACCCGGGCGAACCACCCGAATATCCGCAGCGACGCGATGTTCCCGCCCAAAGCGTTCACCGCGCTGGTCGAGCTGATCGAGAAGGCCGCCGAACGACACGTCGTCGACGGCAAGCCTGAAGAGGTCTACGAACCGCTCGACCACATCGAGCCCGGACTGCCTCGCACCCTGATCCATGTGTCGGGATCCGAGGTGCTCGTCAGTGACGCCCGCAAGGCCGCGCGTCGGCTGGCCGCCGCAGGCGTTCCCGTCGAGGTTCGGGTTTGGCCAGGTCAGATGCACGTGTTTCAGCTGGCCGCACCCGCGGTTTCCGAGGCGAGCCGCTCGTTGCGTCAGATCGGCGACTACATCCGAGAGGCGACGTGGTAGCCCGAGCGTGAGCCTGAGACGATGGACGCATGCGGATCGCGCGGCACGTCAGTGAGCTCATCGGCAATACCCCTCTGGTACAGCTGAACTCGGTTGTCCCCGGCGGTGCCGGCCTAGTTGCGGCCAAGATCGAATACCTCAACCCCGGCGGCAGCGCCAAGGACCGCATCGCGATCAAGATGATCGACGCCGCGGAGGCCAGCGGTGAACTGAAGCCCGGCGGCACCATCATCGAGCCCACGTCAGGCAACACCGGCGTCGGGCTTGCTCTCGTCGCGCAGCAGCGCGGCTACAAATGCATCTTTGTGTGCCCGGACAAGGTCAGCGAGGACAAGCAGAATGTGTTGCGCGCGTACGGCGCCGACGTGGTGGTGTGCCCGACGGCCGTCGCGCCCGACAATCCGGCCAGCTATTACAGCGTGTCGAATCGGCTTGTCGAGGAGATCGACGGCGCGTGGAAGCCCGACCAGTACTCCAACCCCATGGGACCCGAGAGCCACTACGAAACCACCGGGCCCGAGGTGTGGAACGACACCGACGGCAAGGTCACCCATTTCGTCGCGGGCGTCGGCACCGGCGGGACGATCACGGGAGCGGGCCGATACCTCAAGGAGGTATCCGGACGGCGTCCAGAAGGCCCAGTGCGCATCGTCGGCGTCGACCCCGAGGGGTCGGTGTATTCCGGCGGCACCGGGCGGCCGTATCTGGTCGAGGGCGTCGGCGAGGACTTCTGGCCATCGGCGTATGACCCGGCCGTGCCGGACGAGATCATCGCGGTGTCGGACGCCGACTCGTTCGACATGACACGGCGGCTGGCCCGCGAGGAGGCGCTGCTTGTCGGCGGGTCGTGCGGTATGGCCGTGGTTGCCGCGGTCAAGGTGGCCGAGCAGGCGGGCCCCGACGCGGTGGTTGTCGTCTTGCTGCCCGATGGCGGAAGAGGTTACCTGTCAAAGGTTTTCAACGACGGATGGATGTCGTCGTATGGCTTCCTGCGCAGCAGGCTCGACGGATCGGTCGCGGAGTCGACGGTCGGCGATGTGCTGAGAGGCAAGTCCGGGGCACTGCCTGACCTGGTGCACACCCATCCTTCGGAGACGGTGCGCGACGCGGTCGGCATCCTTCGGGAGTACGGCGTGTCGCAGATGCCGGTGGTCGGCGCCGAGCCGCCCGTGATGGCAGGCGAAGTCGCAGGCAGCGTTTCGGAGCGCGAACTGCTTTCGGCGGTGTTCGAGGGACGGGCCAAGCTGGCCGATGCGGTCGCTCAGCACATGAGCCCGGCGCTGCCGCTGATCGGCGCGGGCGAACTGGTTAGTACCGCCGCCAAGGCACTGCGAGACTGCGACGCGGTGATGGTGGTCGAGGAGGGTAAGCCGGTCGGTGTGCTGACTCGGCACGACCTTCTTGGCTTCCTCTCCGACGGCGTCACCCGCCGCTAGCAGCGATAACGCGACTTACGAAGGCTGGCAAACAAAAGCTGCGCCGACAGCTCGACATCCAACCGAAAACCCTGCTGCGAGCCACTTCTCAGGTAGGGTAAGCACGCTCGTTCCCAGCTAACACACACTGGAAGGCGTCTATGACCGATCAACCGCCACCGCCCCCCGGGAACTATCCACCGCCGCCCCCTCCGCCTCCGCCTGGCGGCGGCTATCCGCCACCTCCTCCGCCGCAGGGTGGTGGCTACCCGCCTCCGCCCCCGCCGCAGGGTGGTGGCTACCCACCGCCCCCGCCAGGTGGTCAGTACCAGCAGCCGCAGGCCGCAGGCGGCTATCCGCCGCCGCCCGCCGCTGCGGGCCCCGCACTGCCGACGGAGGCGTACACGCCGTGGTTGACGCGCGTGTTGGCGTACCTCATCGACTACGTGCCCTACGCGATCATCGTCGGCATCGGCTACGCGCTGTTGCTTGGCACCCGCGAAACAGCATGCATCACTGACACTTCCGAGTACGACCTCGGCGAGTTCTGCGCGACGGGCGCGTCGACGCTCGGGCAGGTGTCTGTCGCCCTCGCTGGAATCGTCGCATTTGCATACGTGATCTGGAATCTCGGCTATCGGCAGGGCACAACGGGCTCGAGCATCGGCAAGTCGATCATGAAGTTCAAGATTGTCGGCGAAAAGACCGGGCAGCCAATCGGTTTCGGTATGTCGATTGTTCGTGAGCTGCTCTACTTCGTGGCCGCCGCCGCCTGCGGCATCCTGTGGATCGTTGCCGTGCTATTCCCGCTGTGGGATCCCAAGCGACAGACCCTGGTCGACAAGATCATCAGCACCATCGCATTGCCGCTTTAGGCCTAAGAATTGGAGAAGCCAAATGACTGATCAGCCACCCCCTCCGCCGGGGAACTATCCGCCGCCGCCGCAGGGCGGCTACCCGCCACCACCGCCGCAGGGCGGCTACCCGCCACCACCGCAGCAGGGTGGCTATCCGCCACCACCGCAGCAGGGTGGCTATCCGCCACCACCGCAGCATGGTGGTTATCCGCCACCACCGCAGCCCGGTGGTTATCCGCCACCACCCCAGCAGGGTGGCTACCCGCCGCAGCAGCAGGGCGGTTATCCACCGCCGCCGGCCGCACCCGGCCCGGCGTTACCGCAAGAGGCGTACACACCGTGGTTCACCCGCGTGCTGGCATGGCTCATCGACAACGTGCCCGTGTTCATCGTTCTTGGCATCGCGTACGGCATCGCGTTCGGCACCGCCGACAACCAATGCACCACCGACACCTACGGAGGCTACGGCGCGTACTGCACGTCGAGCTTCGGAGCGATCGGTGCGATCATGCTCGGCCTCGGATACATTGCAGCCCTTGCCTACTGGGTCTGGAACTGGGGTTACCGTCAGGGCACCACCGGTTCGAGCATCGGCAAAGGGGTGATGAAGTTCAAGGTTGTCAGCGAGAAGACCTGGCAGCCAATCGGCTTCGGGATGTCGATCGTGCGTCAGTTGGCCCACTTCGTCGACGGGATCGTCTGCTATATCGGCTATTTCTTCCCGCTGTGGGACGCCAAGCGCCAGACGCTGGCCGACAAGATCATGTCGACGGTGTGCGTGCCGCTGGACCCGCAGGCACCGCCGCCGCAGCAGTAACGACAACAGGTCGACTGTTGGGTTGAGCCACGCTCACGACGCCAACGCGTGACTCAACCCGACACTCGCCGTCGGATCGGAATGTGTGATGACTGCGCCGCCTCCGTATCCACCGCCTCCGCCGTCCCTGTGGCGGCAGCTGCCGAAGGAGGCATATACGCCGTGGTGCAAACGAGCGGTGGCCTTTCTGATCGACTGGACCCCGATCTGGTTGGTCTTCGTGGCGCCTGCGGTCGGCATGCTGATCATCGGCGATACGGAGTGCCTCGACTACATCTACGGCTCCGGCCGCGGCACGTGTGACACGGCGTAATCGAACGTCTGGCTGATAGTCGAAGTCGTTGCCTTGCTGCCTGCCGCGGTCTACTTCTTCTGGAACTTCTGCTACCGCCAGGGCAAGACGGGGCAGAGCAACGGCAAGTCCGTGATGAAGTTCGTAGTCATCAGCGAAAAGACGTGGCAGCCAATCGGTTTCTGGATGTCGCTGGTGCGCCAGATCGCCCACTACATCGACCAGCTCCTGTGCTACGTCGGCTATCTGTTCCCGCTGTGGGATGCCAAGCGCCAGACGATAGCCGACAAGATCATGAGCACCGTCTGCGTTCCGTTGAGCCCGCAGCGCCCGCAGTAAGCCGTTACCGGAAGGCGCTGACACCGGTCAGCGCCTCGCCGATGACCATCTGATGCACCTCGGACGTGCCCTCATAGGTCAGCACCGACTCCAGGTTGTTGGCATGCCGAATCACCGGGTATTCGAGGGTTATTCCGTTGGCGCCCAGCAGGGTTCGGCATTGGCGGGCGATCTTGATCGCTTCCCGGACGTTGTTGAGCTTGCCGACGCTGATCTGCTCGGGACGGATCCGGCCGTCGTCCTTGAGCCGGCCGAGGTGTAGCGCCAGCAGCTGCGCCTTGCCCAGCTCGACCGCCATGTCGGCGATCTTGGCCTGCGTGAGCTGGTATCCCGCGAGCGGTTTGTCGAACACCTCCCGGGTGGCGACATAATCGAGCGTCGTCTGCAGGCAGTCCCGAGCGGCGCCCACGCTGCCGAACACGATGCCGAACCGCGCCTCCGACAGGCAGGCCAGCGGTCCGGACAACCCACGGGCGTCGGGCAACTGGGCGGCGGCGGGCAGCCGGACGTCGTCGAGGCTCAGCTCCGAGGTGACCGACGCCCGCAGCGACATCTTGTGCACCATGTCGCGCGCGCTGAACCCCGGCGTGCCTGCGGGCACGGCGAAACCGACGATCCCTTCCTCCGCGCGCGCCCAGACGATCGCGATGTCGGCGACCGTGCCGTTGGTGATCCACATCTTCGAGCCGTTGAGGATCCAGTCCGACCCGTCGCGGCGGGCCGTCGTACGCATCCCGGAGGGGTTGGACCCGAAGTCGGGTTCGGTGAGACCGAAGCAGCCGATGGCATCGCCGGTGGCCATCGCGGGCAGCCACTGCGTGCGCTGCTCTTCGCTGCCCCATCGGTAGATGGCGAACATCGCCAGCGAACCTTGCACCGACACCAGGCTGCGCAATCCGCTGTCGATGGCCTCGAGCTCCTGGCACACCAGGCCGTAGGCGGTTGCGGACGAGCCGCCGCAGCCGTAGCCCTTCAAGTGCATGCCCAACAAGCCGAGCTTGCCGAGGTCGGAGGCCAGCTCGCGGACCGGCACCTGACCGGATTCGAACCACTCGGAAATAAATGGCCGCAGCCGCTGCTCACCGAATCGGCGCACGGTCTGGCGCAGCTCGATGTCCTCGGGGGTGAGGAAGGTGTCGAGGTCTAGCAGGTCTTCGATATGGGTGGCCATGGCCTATGTCTACACCCAGGCAGCGAGCCGAATTGCGATTGGTGCAGGCGGCGCTCGTTGCCTTCGACAAGACTGCGGGTTCAGGTAGTCGATTACGGTATTGCGCCCACCAGCGCCGCTAGACAATGGGTGGTGACCCCAGGCACGAGTGCCGCCGTTGGGAAGGGGAGGACTGATGTCCGCTGCCACAGAGCGAAACTCCGCCGTACAGACCTGTGATGTTTGCATCGTGGGAGCCGGCCTCGCCGGACTGAATGCCTTGTTCGCCGCGAGTCAATATCTCTCTCGCGACCAGAGGATCGTCCTCATCGACCGCCGGGACCGTGTCGGCGGCATGTGGGTCGACACCTACCCCTACGTGCGCCTGCACCAACCACATCCCGTGTTCACCGCCGGAAACATCGAATGGACTCTCGGCAAGGATCGCTCGCACCTCGCGACGAAGGGAGAGGTGCTCGACCACTTCGAGTATTGCCTCGACGTCATAAAGCAGCGGGTGCGTGTCGACGAGTTCTTCGGCTGGGATATGGAGTCCGACGAAGAGACCGACGGCATCGTGCGGGTCATGTGCAAATCGCCGAATGGCAATCGTCTGCTGGTCGAGGCGAAGCGGCTGATCAAGGCCTACGGCTTCCGAGTCGTGCCCAACGACGCGCTTGAGATCTCTAGCGAGCGTGTCCTGTCGGTGTCGCCCGACTCCTGCGACGTGCGAGGCGGTGACATAGGCGAAAGTAATACACCCGTCTGGGTCATCGGTGGCGGGAAGACCGCAATGGATACCGCGCACGCGCTGATCACGGATAACCCCGGGCGCGAGGTCAACCTGGTGGCGGGTTCTGGCACATTCTTCGGGAGACGCGACAAGTTCTTCCCGACCGGGGCCCGGCGATGGTGTGGCGGCGCGACTGTCAGCGGCCTCGGCGTGCAGGCGGCCCGCCGTTTCGACGGCACGAACGAGACGGCCGTGTGGGATTGGCACCGCGCCACATACGGCACATGGTTGACCCCGACCACAGGAAACTTTTTGTTGGGCGTGCTGTCCGATTCCGAGACCAAGACGATCTCGGCCGGCCTCAGCAAGGTGATCATGGACCACTTTGTCGATGCCGTGGACCGCAACGGCGCGACCGAGTTGGTCTTCCGTAGCGGGGCCACCAAGTCGATCGAACCGGGCAGCTGGATAGTGAACTGCACCGGATACGTGGTGGGACGCGACCATCCGTACGAGCCCTACATTTCAGTCGGCGGAAAGGTACTCTCCATTCAATTGCGTTCGGCCACATTGCATTTGAGCTCTTATGGGGGATACTTTCTGACGCACCTGCTGATGCTCGACAAGTTAAGGGACGTCCCGCTTTACGAACTGGATGGGCAGGAGCTGCTGAAGAAATCGCACACGGTCTTTCCGTATACGCTTCTGACTCTCGCCCAATACAACCTGAGCCTGATCGCCGACAGTGTCCCGACCAAAGTGTTTTCCGAATGCGGGCTCGACTTCGATCGCTGGTATCCCTTGCCGCGTCGGATGATTGGGATGGCAAAGTTCATGCTCACCCACCGCCGGGCACGCGAGCACATGCGGCAGAGCCTGGACACCGTGCACGAACGATTCGGCGTTCGATGCGGCCCGCTGGTACAAGCCGTGCGCGAGGTCAGCCGCTAGGCGGCGGGGTGGGCGGCGAACCAGTCCACCAGCAGATCGGCCATCCTGTCGGGTTGCTCGTCGAGGATCCAGTGCGAGACGCCCTCCAGGAGTTCAAATCGGTACTCGCCGAGGACGTAATCTCCAGTCGCTCGAGCACCCTTCTCCCGCAGTGCGATGTCGCCGTCGCTCCAGATGAACATCGTCGGGACAGGGACCTTCTTGCTTGCGTCACGCAGATCACTCAGCGGTATCGCTCGGTACCAGTTAAGCGCGGCCGTCAGCGCACCGGGCTCGCGCATCGCTGTCGCCTCGGCTTCAGCCAACGCTGGGGCATGCGGCGCTCTCGACTCCACCAATCCGGACAGCGAGAAGGTCCCGCGCCCGCGCGTCAGGTACCTCTCCGGTATCCGGGGCAGTTGGAAAAACATGATGTACCACGACGCCAGCACTTGGCGGCTTGTCACAAGGGCCTTCAAAAACGCGCCAGGGTGTGGCACCGACATCGACGTCACAGTGAGCAGGCGGTCGGGAAACTGTTGAGCGACCCGCCACGCGACCGTGGCGCCCCAGTCATGGCCGACTAGGTGTACCCGCTGCGCACCGCTCGCGTCGATAAGCGTGCGAATGTCGTCCGCGAGCTTGTTAATGCGGTAATCACGGCGGCGTTTGGGTCGGGCGCGAGGGGAATATCCACGCTGGAGCGGAGCCAGACATCGGTATCCCACCGCGGTCAGCCGAGAGACGACCGGCTGCCACATCGTGTTCTGCTCCGGGAAGCCGTGCAGCAGAATGACCACTTGCCCGTCCGCAGGCCCCGCATCAATCACGTCGAACACGAGCTCGCCGCGACGGAACTCCTCCATCGGCCAATGGTATCTGGCGGCCATGCAGCCCGACTGCCGATCACACATCGTTACGCTGATCGGTGATGACTGATTACAAGGGCTTAGCGACCAAGGCCATCCACGCAGGTTTCCGGCCCGATCCGGGCACCGGTGCCGTCAACGCACCCATCTACGCCAGCTCGACGTTCGCACAGGACGGCGTCGGGGGACTGCGCGGCGGCTACGAGTACGCGCGCACCGGCAACCCGACCCGTGCGGCACTCGAGACATCGCTGGCCGCCGTCGAGGAAGCCGCATACGGGCGGGCGTTCAGCTCGGGCATGGCCGCCACCGACTGCGCGCTGCGCGCGGTGTTGCGGCCAGGTGACCACGTCGTGATGCCGGACGACGCCTACGGCGGAACCTTCCGGCTCATCGACAAGGTGTTCACCAACTGGGGTATCGAGTACACCGCCGTCGCGCTGTCCGATCTCGACGCGGTGCGCGCCGCGATCACCCCCAAGACCAGGTTGATCTGGGTGGAGACGCCCACCAACCCGCTGCTGAGCATCGCCGACATCGGCGCGATAGCACAGCTCGCTGCGTCGTCGAACATAAAGGTGTTGGTGGACAACACTTTTGCTTCGCCGGCGCTTCAGCAGCCATTGTTGCTCGGCGCCGATATCGTGCTGCATTCGACCACCAAGTACATCGGCGGGCATTCGGACGTGATCGGCGGCGCCTTGCTGACCAACGACGAAGAACTCGACGTGGCCTTCGCCTTCCTGCAGAACGGCGCCGGTGCGGTGCCGGGCCCGTTCGACGCGTACCTCACGATGCGGGGTCTCAAGACCCTGGTGCTGCGCATGCAGAAGCACAGTGACAATGCGGCGCAGGTAGCCGAATTCCTTGAGAACCATCCGGCGATCGAGACCGTGCTGTACCCGGGGCTGCCGAGCCATCCCGGCCACGACGTCGCCGCCAAGCAGATGAGTGCCTTCGGCGGCATGGTGTCGGTCCGGCTGCGCGGCGGTCCCGAGGCGGCGCACAAATTCTGCGCCCGCACAGAAGTTTTCATCCTCGCCGAGTCTCTCGGTGGGGTGGAGTCGCTGATCGAGTACCCCGGGGCGATGACGCACGCGTCGACGGCGGGCTCACAACTGGAGGTGCCCGACGACCTGGTGCGCCTTTCGGTGGGCATCGAGGACACCGCCGACTTACTCGCCGATCTGGAACAGGCGCTAGCCTAGCGCCTGGCGCACCGCCGACGCGGTGACCGCGAGGTTGACCTCCGGCAGTGCGGTCGGTGACTCGTCGACCCAACTGCCGCTGGCGATCTCGCCTGCTCGGGCGTGCACCCACCGCCAGCCGCGGTCGTTGAGGCTCAGCAGTGCGCCGAGACCGTCGACCGCGTGCAGCAACGAGACGATCGCCGCCGTGGACGGGGTGGGCGGCCTGCGGTCGAACAGTGCCGACAGCAGCGCCGAGCGCGCCGGTCCCACCCGGTCCCGATTCGTCAGAGGCCACGCGTACGGATGGCGCAAACCCTTGGACTGCAACCGAATCCGCCGGATCTGTCCCGTCAGCTCGAGGTGCTCGACGAGGCTGTCCTGGATGTTCTTGGACAGCATCTTGATCGCCGTTGCCGGCCGCAGCGGCCGTCGCTGCAGAAGCGCAAACGCCGGCTCGACAACGGGATCCATCGGGCCGGGGACGGCAAGCGCCACTAGCCGGCCTTCCTGCACCGACTCGCCGGCCATCGCGGGCCGGATACGGCACGCGTGCGCGAGGTCAAGCAGCACCGCGGCGGACAGCACACGATCACGGCGCGGACGGTCAAGGCCAGGCTGTGCTGACGCGTTGTCCAGCAGCAGCAGAAATAGGTCCTCGGCGATCTGCGCCATACGCGGACAATAGTGCGACGGCGCCCACCGGGCCCGTCAGGAGTGGTACGGCTCGGCCTTGACCAGGGTCACCTTGACGGTATTGCCGTTGGGCACCGTGTACGTCCTGGTCTCGCCTTCCTTGGCGTCGAGCAGCGCGCCGCCCAGCGGAGAGTTCGGCGAGTAGACCTCGAGCTTGCCGTCGCTGACGCCCTCCTGGCGGGTGGCGATCAGAAAGGTCTCCTTGTCGGATTTGTCCTCGCCGTAGAAGACGGTCACCACCGAGCCGGGCAGCGCGACACCGGACTGCTTGGGCGCCTCGCCGACCTTGGCGTTGTTCAGCAGCTCCTGCAGCTGGCGGATGCGGGCCTCTTGCTGGCCCTGCTCCTCGCGAGCCGCGTGGTAGCCGCCGTTCTCGCGCAGGTCGCCTTCCTCGCGGCGGTCATTGATCTCGGCAGCGATGATCGGCCGGTTGGCGATCAGCTGATCGAGTTCGGACTTCAGCCGGTCGTGCGCTTCCTGCGTCAGCCAGGAGACCTGCGTGTCGGTCATGTCGTCGCACCCCTTCTTTGCTGCTCTCGCGCTTTTTGCGTAAGGCGTCTCGCCTTACGGCGCCGGGAGCATCTATGTGTATTGCCGCAATATCGGACTCGCAATCCGCCCACCAAATGCAGCAATACACGGTCCCAGCGGGAACCGTGTATCGATCCATGGTAGCACCGCGGGGACAACGAATTTTTGCGTATTCGCTGTTCGGCGTTTGTTGCGTGGACGCCTCGATATGCGTCTAGGGCGCCACCAGGTACGGCGGCACGTCCGTTCCGCAGCCGTAAACGTCGCCGACGACGGGGGCGCGACTCGCCTTGACGACAGTCGTCACCTGCACCGTCGCGTGCTCGGACGGAGCCACCAGCACCTCCCGGCGCCCGCTCTCGCCGCCGTCGATCGACCTGGCCCGCACGATGCACACCACCGGCCGGGATGGGTCGTCACGGGTGACGCTGATTGTCACCTCGACGGTCTTGTCGTCGACGATCCGGTAGCCGCCCAGCTCGCCCTTCACGTCGCCGGTGCCGAAGCGCTGCGAGGCGATCACCGCGATCGCAACCCCGGCCACCAGCACCAGGACGGTCAGACCAATGGCGAGCCGGCGCCGGGTGCGACTTGACAGCCGCTGCTGCCCGTATCGGGCGGCGGGACGCTCGATCATCTCGTTTTGCATGCCCGTCGGTCGGATATTTCTACAGAACTGGAACTATAGGGCTACTCGAACGGTTGAAACGTCTCGACGAGGGCGGGGCAGGCCCGCACCAAGCAATGAGCAGGTAAGGCAGATCAGGTTGAGCGAACTGCGGTTGATGGCAGTGCATGCCCATCCGGACGACGAGTCCAGCAAGGGTGCCGCCACGATGGCGCGCTATGCCGACGAAGGCGTGCGGGTTCTCGTGGTGACGCTGACCGGCGGCGAGCGCGGCGACATTCTCAACCCCGCGATGGACCTGCCCGAGGTGCATGGCCGGATGGCCGAGATCCGCCGTGACGAGATGGCCAAGGCCGCCGAGATCCTCGGCGTCGAGCACCACTGGCTGGGGTTCGTCGACTCGGGACTGCCCGAGGGCGACCCGCCGCCGCCGCTGCCGGAGGGCTGCCTCGGCACCGTTCCGCTGGAGGAACCCACCGAGGCGTTGGTGCGAGTGGTGCGCAAGTTCAGGCCGCACGTGATGACCACCTACGACGAGAACGGCGGCTACCCCCATCCGGACCACATCCGCTGCCACCAGGTTTCGGTGGCCGCCTATGAGGCCGCCGCGGACCATCGGCTGTTCCCCGACGCGGGTGAGCCGTGGGAAGTGCTCAAGCTGTACTACAACCACGGATTCCTGCGTAAGCGGATGCAGCTGCTGCAGGACGAGTTCGCCAAGCACGGTGAAGAGGGGCCGTTCGAAAAGTGGCTCAAGCATTGGGATGCCGACCACGACGTTTTCGAGAAGCGCGTGACGACCCGCATCGAATGCGCAAAGTACTTCGCGCTGCGTGACGATGCGCTGCGTGCGCACGCCACCCAGATCGACCCCAACGGCGACTTCTTCCGCGCGCCGATCGAATGGCAGCAACGGCTGTGGTCGACCGAGGAGTACGAGCTGGCCCGCTCTCGGGTGCCCGCGACGCTGCCGGAGACCGACCTGTTCACCGGAATCGAGATCGACACGTGAACGACACGCTCATGCTCGTCGTCGGCCTGCTCGCCGACGAACAGCCTCCCAACGACACCGGCCCGGACTTCGGCAAGGCCAGCCCGTTCGGGCTCCTGGTCGTCGTGCTGTTGCTGGTCGGCACGTTCTTCTTGGTGTGGTCGATGAACCG
This sequence comes from uncultured Actinomycetota bacterium, assembly GCA_963711755.1. Lineage (GTDB taxonomy): Bacteria > Actinomycetota > Actinomycetes > Mycobacteriales > Mycobacteriaceae > Mycobacterium. Next base: position 51,503 of record CAVQFK010000010.1, on the reverse strand, counting down.
GCACCTGAAAAAGTTGCCGAAGTCGTTCGACGAGACCGACACCGCCGAGGTCGCCGACGACGGGACCGTCGGCATCGAGGGTGATAACGCACCCGACAACGGAAGTCCGCGCCCTGAGCCTGGCTGATGGGGGCGCACTCCGCGCGTGGGCTGCAGGCCGACGCCGAAGCGTTTCGCGACGACGGACTACCTTTAGCAGCACTCAGACGCTACCTTTAGCCGACCTCCTACCGCCGCGTCGGTATGCAGCAAATGACGCCGAACTGACAAGGGCTGCAGGCGATTCTGGCTAAGCTGTCCGTAGGTTTATGTGACCAGACCGTGCGTAGCCGACTTCCCGGACGCTCCCGGTCACAAGATCACGTCCTCGGCTCGTGCACCTAGTGTCCTGAGTCATCAGTTCGACACTGCTGGCGAGGCGCATTAGGTGGCCCGCGGGGACATCGTGACAGAGGTGGCCGACACCTCCGTGAAACGTACGTTTTGTAGATGAAGTGCGAGTAGGGAGCTGCAAAAAGTACGTTTCGCGGAATCGATGGTGCATATAGGGCAGTGACTCACAGCCCTAGCGGCACCGCCCTGGTGGCTCCCTGGATCGCGTGCGGGCTACGGTCGGAAGAGTGACGAACCGGCTCGCCGCGTCGACCAGCCCGTATCTGCGCCAGCACGCGGACAACCCGGTGCATTGGCAGCAGTGGACGGCCGAGGCGCTGGCCGAAGCGGCGTCGCGGGACGTACCGATCCTGCTGTCGATCGGATATGCGGCCTGCCATTGGTGCCACGTGATGGCGCACGAATCGTTCGAGGACGAGCAGGTCGCAGCGGTGATGAACGACGGGTTCGTCAACATCAAGGTGGACCGCGAGGAGCGGCCCGACCTGGATGCGGTCTACATGTCCGCCACCGTGGCGTTGACGGGCCAGGGGGGCTGGCCGATGACCTGCTTCCTGACGCCCGACGGCCGGCCGTTCTTCTGCGGCACGTACTACCCGAAGGCGAACTTCCTGCAACTGCTCGCCGCGGTCTCCGACACCTGGCGCACCCGCCGCGGCGAGGTCGAGGAGGCGTCGGATCGCATCGCAGGCGAGTTGCGGTCGATGGCCGCCGGGCTGCCGGGCGGCGGGCCGCCGATCGAGGCCGCGCTGTGCGACCATGCCGTGGCCGCGGTGCTACAGGACGAGGATGTGCAGCGCGGCGGGTTTGGTGGTGCCCCCAAGTTTCCACCGTCCGCGCTGCTAGAGGCGCTGCTGCGCGACCATGAACGCACCGGCGACATCCTGCCGTTGGAAACGGTCGACCGGACCTGCACCGCGATGGCCCGCGGCGGCATCTATGACCAGCTAGCCGGCGGGTTCGCGCGCTACAGCGTCGACGCCTCCTGGGTGGTACCGCATTTCGAGAAGATGCTCTACGACAACGCACAGCTGCTGAGGGTGTATGCGCACTGGGCCCGTCGCACCTCGAACCCGTTGGCGCACAAGGTATCCGAAGAGACCGCGCGGTTCATCATCGACGACTTGGGCGCCGATGGCATGTTCACCTCGTCACTGGATGCCGACACCGACGGACGCGAAGGCCTGACCTACGTCTGGACGCCCGCTCAGTTGCGCGAGGTGCTGGGAGACGACGACGGACGTTGGGCCGCTACGCTTTTCGACGTTACCGACGCGGGGACATTCGAGCGCGGCAGCTCGGTGTTGCAACTACCCGCCGATCCCGATGACGCCGAGCGTTTCGAGCGGGTGCGCACCGCGCTGCTGGCCGCACGGCTCACCCGGCCGCAGCCGGGTCGCGACGACAAGGTGGTCACCGCATGGAACGGGCTGGCGATCACTGCACTCGCCGAGGCCAGCGTCGCGCTCGATCGACCTGAATTCCTCGATGCCGCAACACAATGCGCGCGCGGCCTGGTGAACCTGCACCTCGTCGACGGCCGGTTGCGACGGGCCAGCCTCGGCGGAAAGGTCGGCGACAGTGCGGCCATCCTCGAGGATCACGCGGCCCTGGCCACCGGACTGCTGGCGCTGTATCAGCTCACCGGGCAGGCGTCGTGGCTGGACTCCGCGACGTCACTGCTCGACGTCGCGCTTGACCACTTCACCGATCCGGACCAGCCCGGCCGCTGGTTCGACAGCGCCGACGACGCCGAGCAGTTGATGGTGCGGCCCGCCGATCCGCTCGACGGCGCGACACCGTCGGGGGCGTCGTTGATCGCCGAAGCCCTCGCGCTGGCCGCCCATCTGGCGCCCGCGGACCGGTATGCGCAGGCCGCGGACGCCACGCTGGCCAGCGCATCTCCCATACTGGCGCGGTTGGCGCGCTCGGGCGGACACTGGCTGGCCGTCGCCGAGGCGACAGTGCGCGGGCCCATCCAGATCGCGGTCGCATGTGATCCCGAGCGCTCCGAATTGCTGGCCGCGGCGCGCAGCCTGGCCCCGGGCGGAGCCGTGGTGATCGGCGGTCCGGTGAACTCCACCGAACTGCTGCTGGACCGTGACCGCGTCAACAACTCCGACGCCGCCTATGTGTGCCGCGGACGGGTGTGCGACCTGCCGGTGACCACCGCCGACCAACTCGCTACCGCGCTGGGTGCGGCCGTGTAGCGTGCGGCGCATGCCGAGTGCTGAACAGATAACGCAAACTGTCAACTCTTACCTCGAACTCGTCAGCAAGGGTCAGGCCGACGCCATCACGGACCTCTATGCCGATGATGCGACCATCGAGGACCCCGTCGGCGGCGAGGTGCACATCGGACGCGCCGCGGTACGCGGCTTCTACACCGCCGTCGAAAACGTCAAGGCGCAAACCGACGTGCTGACATTGCGTGCCCTCGGCAAGGAGGCGGCGTTCCACTGGACGCTCTCACTTGACTTCGGCGACAACGGGATGCGCGTCGACATCATCTCGGTGATGACCTTCGCCGACGACGGCAAGATCGCCTCGATGAAGGCCTACTGGGGTCCGGAGAACGTCACCCCGCTCTAGGGGATCAGAAGACCGCGAACCACATCGCGATGTAGTGGCAGATGGCCGCCACCGCGGTGCAGGCGTGGAAGAACTCGTGATGGCCGAACGTCGTCGGCCACGGATTCGGCCACTTCAGCGCGTAGAGCACACCGCCGATGCTGTACAGCGCGCCGCCGACGATCAGCAGCACCAACGCCGCAACCCCCGCGCCGTGCATGATCGGCCCGACGAACCACGCGGCGACCCACCCGAGAAGCAGATAGAGCGGCACCCCTACCCAGCGCGGTGCCGACGGCCAGAACATCTTGAGCAGCACCCCGGCGAGCGCACCGCTCCAGACGATCCAGAACAGCACCATGCCCTTCTCGGACGGCAATGCCAGCAGCGCGAACGGCGTGTAGCTGCCTGCGATGAACACGAAGATCATCGAGTGGTCGGCGCGCTTCATCCACTTGCGGGCCGTCGCTGACTTCCAATGAATCCGGTGATAGGTGCCGCTGACCGCGAACATCGCCACGATCGTGAAGGTGTAGAGCAGCGTCGCGAGGCCGGCGCGGGTCGATTCCAACGACCACGACACCGACACGAGGGTCGCGCCGGCGATGAACGCCACCACCGCCGCGTAGACATGGATCCAGCCGCGCAGCCGAGGTTTGCCGAAGAACTTCTCGACGCCGTCGACGACGGCTTCCGGGAAGTCTTCGGCCTGCCCGTGCGGCGCGGGCGGTTTATCGGACGGGGTGGTGTCCAGGGGGGTTGTCACTTCACCTCCACTAATGCCATGGGGGTTCTCGAACGCCACAGTAGTCTGGTTCTTCGTGGACCTCATTCCCCCGCGGCTCAAGGAACCGGCATACCGGCTCTACGAGATGCGGTTGCGCCAGGAGTTGGCGCGGTCCAAATCCGAACTGCCACGGCACATCGCGGTGCTGTGTGACGGGAACCGCCGATGGGCCCGTGATGCTGGTCACGACGATGTCAGCGTCGGCTACCGGATGGGTGCCCGCAAGATCGCCGAGATGCTGCGCTGGTGCCAGGAAGCCGGGGTCGAGATGGCCACCGTCTACCTGCTGTCCACCGAGAATTTGCAGCGCGATGTGGACGAACTGACGGCACTGATCGAGATCATCACCGATGTAGTCGAAGAAATCTGTGCACCAGCCAACCGGTGGAGCGTGCGCACGGTCGGCGACCTCGAGCTGGTCGGCGAGGAGCCCGCTCGGCGGGTGCGCGACGCCGTGGAATCCACCAACGGCAACGGCAGCGCATTTCATGTCAACCTCGCCGTTGGCTACGGCGGCCGCCAGGAAATCGTCGACGCCGTCCGGGGTCTGCTCGGCAAGGCACTGGCCGAAGGCGCGACCGGCGACCAGCTCGTCGAGGCGGTCACCATCGACGGCATCTCGGAGAACCTCTACACGTCGGGCCAGCCGGACCCCGATCTGGTCATCCGCACATCGGGGGAGCAGCGCCTTTCCGGCTTCCTGCTGTGGCAGAGCGCGTACTCGGAGATGTGGTTCACGGAGGCCTACTGGCCGGCGTTTCGACGGGTCGACTTCCTGCGTGCGCTGCGTGACTACACGGTGCGGCACCGCCGCTACGGCATGTAGTTTCGGCGGCGGCGCATGCCACACTTGAGTTATGGCCGCCCTATCGGCAGTGGTCTTCTCGCTCAGCTGGTGGCTGGGCCTCTATCTGCTGGCGCGTGATCCGCGCAAACCAGTTTTGGTGCTGGCCTCGATCGGCCTGACGAGCTTCGCGTCGGTGGTGGCGCTGGACGCCGTGCGGGTGATGACTGACTCTGACGTTCTCAGCGGGATCGAGATCTATCTGGTCGCGGTGCCCGGCATCGCGTGGTTCGCGGCGCTCCTCGAACTGTCCCGGCCGTCCGACAGCTGGCGGAGCCGGACCGGTGAAATCGGGCTCGTCGCCGGCGTTGGCGCCGTCGCGTTCTTCGGCGCCGCGATGGCAGGAAACGTCGAAGGGCCGCTGCGAATGGGCCACTGGGTGATGTTCGCGGCCATCTCGCTGTCCACGCTCGGCGCGATGGGCAACGCCGTGCGCAGGCGGTCGCAGCCGGGCCGGGTGGCAGGCTTCGTGGTACTCGGGACGCTGTTCTTCGCGCTGGCCAATGCGATCCTGATCATTCCGCTGGGCCTGGTGCCGAGCTGGTTGGCATTGGCGTCCACCGGAATCGACGTCGCGGTGCTCGGCCTCGCGGTCGCGATGTGGGATGCGTTCGACGAAGGGCAGGCGCTGCGCGCCGACATGCTGCGCTCTTTCGCGGCGACCGCCGTGGTGGCGATGCTGTTCGGCGGGCAGGCGCTGATCGGCCTCGCCGTCGCCGGCCAGCAGACGGCGTTGACGGTGCTGCTGTTCACCAGCTTGGGCATCGCCATCGCGATCAACGTGCTGGCCGACCCGCTGGCCGGAATCCTCGACAGGGTGGCGTTCTCCCGCTCGCCTGCGTTGCGCGCCGACCGGGCCGAGCTTCGCCGCACCGAGGCGGCGCTGCCGCTGCGGTCGGCAGGCCCGCTGGACGGCGTCGACGAGGACACGTTCGCCAGGCTCACCCGACGTGCGCTTGGCCATTACGGCGACCTGTCCAAGCTCGTCGCCAGCCCGCTCACCAAGCTGCCGCTCATCGACGAGCGGCTCGCCGCGCGCGGTGCGCCGGACCAGCCGCTGGAGCGGGCCAACGAACTCAAGGCGCTACTTGCCGATCGCATCGCCCGCCTCAAGCCCCGCGACAGCGGCGAATTCGGCACGACCGAGCAGTGGCGGTACTACAACTCGCTGTACTTCCCGTATGTCGTCGGTGTCCGCGCGTACGCGCAGAACGCCACCGCGGCGGGCCTTGATCCCGTCGCGCGGCAGGCATGGCAATGGTTCGTCACCGAGGTGCCGCAGCGCTCGCTGCACAACTGGCAGAACGCGGCGGCGCGGCTGATCGCAGCCGATCTGCGCGGCCAGCTGGTCACCGCGCAAGACTAGTTCCACGGCTCTGACCTGGGGCTGGCAGTAGCTGGCAGCGCCAGGCGTCGATCTGGCAGTGCCTCCTGCGCACCATCGGGGTCATGACCGCTATCACCAATCGCCCGATGCGAGAGAGCACGCGGGAAAGCACTGATTCACTGTTGCGCTTCGCACTCCGTGCCGACGCCACCCTGTGCGGCGGTCTCGGTCTGCTCGTCACCATGGCCGCCGACCCGCTCTCGGAGCTGTCCGGTCTTTCGCCCACCTCGGAGTGGATCGGCGGCGCGTCGTTGGTCGCCTACGGCGCGCTGCTGTACCTGCTTGCCGGCGTCGCTCATGTCCGGCGCGTCGGAATCGCCGTGCTGGCAGGGAACATTGCGTTCGCGGTTCTTGTCGCCGTCGTCCTTGTCGCGGGCTGGCTGCCGCTGACCCAGCTCGGTGTCATCACGACGATCGCGTTCACGGTCGCGACGTTGACCTTCGCCTACGCCCAATACCTCGGAGTGCGCCGTCTCGCGTGACTCCCACATGACTGGTCCGGAGCCGCCGGCGTAAGAGGTTGCGGCGTCGGCTCCGGAACGGTCCAGTTACCCACCGATTTCCAACTAGAGAGGAAGTTTCATGACCGCCACCACCACACCCCGCCTGAAGAGTTCGAACGACTCATTCCTGCGGTTCGCCTTGCGACTCGACGCGACCTGCAGCGGGCTCATGGGCCTCGCAGGCATTCCGCTCGCGGGCTGGATCGCCGAGATCTCGGGCACTCCGATCGCCTTCGAGTACTCCGTGAGCGCGTTCTTCATCGCCTTCGCGGTTGGCGTCTTCGTCCTTGCGGCAAGGCCATCGGTGCGGCAGGCCGGCATCGTGATCGCTGTCGGCAACGTGCTCTACGCCGTCGCAGCGCTTGTCATGGTGCTCGCTGGTATCTTCCCGCTGACCACCACCGGTGTGGTGCTCACGCTGGCCACCGGCGTTTACACGCTGGTGATGGCCGAGCTGCAGTACCAGGGCGTGCGCCGCATCAAGGCGTAACACGTTGCCGCTCAGGCCCGCTCGACAATTGTCGGGCGGGCTTAGAGCTTGCGCAGCCGCAGCCGGTTGATCGAGTGGTCGGCATCCTTGCGCAACACCAGGGTGGCCCGCGGCCGGGTCGGCAGGATGTTCTCGATCAGGTTGGGGCGGTTGATGGAATGCCAGATGTCGCGGGCGGCGAACACCGCCTGATCGTCGGTCAGCGTCGAGTAGTGGTGGAAGTGCGACGCGGGGTCCGCGAACGCGCCTGCGCGCATCGACAGGAACCGGGAGATGTACCACTGCTCGATGTCCTCGATGCGCGCGTCGACGTAGACGGAGAAGTCGAAGAGGTCCGACACCATCAGCGCCGGACCGGTCTGCAGCACGTTGAGGCCTTCGAGTATCAGGATGTCCGGATGCCGGATCGTCTGCTTGTCGCCGGGGACGATGTCGTAGAGCAGGTGCGAGTACACCGGTGCGCACGTCACGTCGGCGCCCGACTTCACCGTTGTGACGAATCTCATCAGCCCGCGGCGGTCGTAACTCTCCGGAAAGCCCTTGCGGTGCATCAGGTTTCGTCGGGATAGCTCGGCGTTTGGATACAAGAACCCGTCGGTGGTGACCAGGTCGACGCGCGGGTGGTGCTCCCAGCGAGCCAAAAGCGCCTGCAGCACACGGGCGGTGGTCGACTTGCCAACCGCGACGCTTCCCGCCACCCCGATGATGAACGGCACCGGCCGATCCGGATTCTGGTGCGGCTCACCGAGGAACTCCGCGGTCGTCGCGAACAGCCGCTGCCGCGCGGCGACCTGAAGATGTATCAGCCGGGCCAGCGGCAGGTAGACCTCTTCGACCTCGAGGAGATCGATTTTCTCGCCGAGACCACGCAGCTTGACCAGCTCGTCTTCGCTCAGCTTCAGCGGTGTCGACATGCGCAGCGCCCGCCATTGACTCCGGTCGAACTCCACGTATGGGCTGGGTTCGCTCAGCCGCGCCATGCGGTCAGTCTTGCAGTTAGCGTGGTCGCTATGGAGCCCGGCACCCTGATCCGCGAATACCTACTGCTCGGCCTGCGCTTCGACAGGGTCGAGGAGGGCTACGTCGATTCGTTCACCGGCGAGGCGTCGCTTCGTCGCGCCGTCGAATCCGAGCCCCCGCCAGACCCAGCCGAGCTGGCCCGTCAGGCCGACCGGCTGCTGGCCGAGCTGCCGAACGTCGCGCGCGGCAACGGCTTCGACCAGACGCGGGCCGACTACCTCGGCGCCCACCTGCGCGCGCTGGCCTGCGCTGCCCGCAAGTTCGCGGGCCAGGACGTCGGATTCGTCGACGAGGTGCAGGCGTATTTCGACGTGCGCATCGCCAAGGGCGACCCCGAGCAGTACCTGCAGGCGCACCGCAGGCTCGACGAGGCCCTTGGCGGCAGCGGACCGCTCGCCGACCGGATGCAGGCCTATCGCGACGGTGAGCAGATCCCACCCGAACGGCTCGAAGAAGCCATCCACGCGTTCTCCAGCGCGCTGCGTGACCGGGTGCGCGCCGAATTCCCGCTGCCCGACACCGAGACCATCACGTACGAGGTCGTCACCGACAAGCCGTGGTCCGGATTCAACTATTACCTGGGCGATTACCGGTCGACGGTGGCCGTCAACGCGGACCTCAAACAGCAGATGTCCAACCTGCCGCGGCTGGTCGCCCACGAGTCCTATCCGGGCCATCACACCGAGCACTGCCGCAAAGAATCAGGGCTGGTAGCCGGGCGAAATCAGGCCGAGCAGACCATCTTCCTGGTCAACACCCCGCAGTGCCTGATGGCCGAGGGGCTGGCCGACCTCGCCCTTTACGCGGCGATCGGCCCCGGCTGGGGCGAATGGGCCACCGAGATCTACGCCGACCTCGGGCTCCGGTTCGACGGGCAGCGCGCTGAGGCGGTGTCGGAGGCCGCGGGTGCGCTGGCCGACGTGCGGCAGGACGCCGCACTGATGCTGCACGACGAGCATCGCGACGTCGATGACGTCGCCGCTTTCCTCAAGCGCTGGCTGCTGATCAACGACGACCGCGCCCGACAGAGCCTGCGTTTTCTGTCCTCACCGCTGTGGCGCGCCTACACCAGCACTTACGTCGAGGGTTATCGGTTGCTGCGCGGCTGGCTCGAGGACCGGCCGGACGACGTCAGCCTCACCGAACGGTTCGGCAGGCTGCTCGACGAGCCGCTTATTCCGTCGGCTTTGCGAGCGGCCTGACTCCTCGGCTGGCTCTGCGGTTCGCGAGACGTACACCACGGTCGTGATCTGCGGCCTTCGCGCGACCCTGGTGTACGCCTCGCGAGAATGGAGTTTGGTGGGACGAAACGACCGACCGTCAGGTGCGCCGACTAGGCTGAACTGCATGACTGCAGACTCCACGGCCACTTCCGCGGCGCCTGGCGCCGAATACGCCGACACGGCCAGTGCTGCCTATCAAGCAGCACTGCAGGTCATCGAATCCGTCGAGCCGCGCATTGCCGCCGCGACGCGCAAAGAGCTTGCCGACCAACGTGATTCGCTCAAGCTGATCGCCAGCGAGAACTACGCCTCCCCGGCGGTACTGCTGACGATGGGCACCTGGCTGTCCGACAAGTATGCCGAGGGCACCATCGGGCACCGGTTCTACGCGGGCTGCCAGAACGTGGACACCGTCGAGAGCGTGGCCGCCGAGCACGCCGAGCAGCTGTTCGGCTCGCCACACGCCTACGTTCAGCCGCACTCCGGCATCGACGCCAATCTCGTTGCGTACTGGGCGATTCTGGCCACCCGCATCGAGGCGCCCGGCCTTGCCGACCTTGGTGCCAAACACGTCAACGACCTGTCCGAGGCGGACTGGGAGAAGCTGCGCGCCCAGCTGGGCAACCAGCGACTGCTCGGCATGTCGCTGGACTCCGGTGGACACCTGACCCACGGCTTCCGGCCCAACATCTCGGGCAAGATGTTCCACCAGCGCCACTACGGCACCGACCCGAACACGGGCTTTCTTGACTACGGCGCCGTCGCGGCCGCCGCCCGCGAGTTCAAGCCGCTGATCATCGTCGCCGGCTACTCCGCCTACCCGCGCCGGATCAACTTCGCCACGATGCGCGAGATCGCCGACGAGGTCGGCGCGACGCTGATGGTCGACATGGCCCACTTCGCCGGCCTGGTGGCAGGCAAGGTGTTCACCGGCGACGAGGACCCGGTGCCGCACGCCCACGTCACCACGACCACCACCCATAAGTCGCTGCGCGGACCGCGTGGCGGCCTTGTGCTTGCCACCCCCGAGTACGCCGACGCCGTCGACAAGGGCTGCCCAATGGTGCTCGGTGGCCCGCTGTCCCACGTCATGGCGGCCAAGGCCGTCGCGCTGGCTGAGGCTCGTCAACCGGCGTTCCAGGCCTACGCGCAACGCATCGCCGACAATGCCCAGGCCCTCGCGGACGGCTTCCTCAAGCGCGATGCCGGGCTGGTCACCGGCGGCACCGACAACCACATCGTGCTTCTGGATGTGACGTCGTTCGGGTTGACCGGGCGCCAGGCCGAATCGGCACTGCTGGACTCCGGCGTCGTGACCAACCGCAACTCGGTACCCGCCGACCCCAACGGCGCCTGGTACACCAGCGGCATCCGGCTTGGCACCCCTGCGCTGACTACGCGCGGATTCGGGCCCGACGACTTCGATCGGGTCGCCGAGCTGATCGTCGACGTGCTGTCGAACACGCAGCCCGAGGGCACTTCCAAGGCCAAGTACAAGCTGGCCGACGGCACCGCCGACCGGGTACACGCCGCCGCATCGGAACTGCTGGATGCCAACCCGCTGTACCCGGGTCTGACCCTGTAGCCGACACGCGCCAACCCCGATTTCAAGAAACATGTGAACTCGGGTTACAGTTACTTTTATGGCACAGAAACCTGTACCTAGCGCGCTCACTCTCGAGCTCGAGCCGGTCGTTGAGCAGGAGCTGCGTCGGCATGTCGACTCCGAGGATCTCTGGTATGCGCACGATTACGTGCCGTTCGACCAGGGCGAGAACTTCGCATTCCTCGGCGGGCGCGACTGGGACTCTTCGGACGTCACGCTGCCCAAGCAGGTCACCGACGCGCTCGAGATCCTGCTCATCGTGAAGGACAACCTGGCCGGCTACCACCGCGAGCTGGTGTTCAACTTCATCCTCGAGGACAAGTGGGGCCGCTGGATCGGCCGCTGGACCGCAGAGGAGCACCTGCACGCCGTCGCGCTGCGCAACTACCTCGTCGTCACCCGCGAGATCGACCCCGCGGCGAATGAGGACGTGCGAGTCGAGCAGGTGATGAAGGGCTACCGCGCCGACACCTACAGCCAGATCGAGACACTCGCGTTCATGACGCTCTTCGAGCGCGCCCACGCCGTCTTTTGCCGCAACCTCCAGGCGCAGATCACCGAGCCCGTCCTGAAGGACATGATCGACCGGATCGCCAGGGACGAAGAACGCCACGAAGAGTTCTTCGCCAACCTCGTCGCGCACTGCCTGACCTACGCCCGCGACGAGACGATCGAGGCCATCGCGCGGCGCGCGTCAGAACTCGCCGTTGTCGGCGGCGACATCAACGCGTATCAGGACAAGATCGAGCACGTGGAAAAGGCGGGCATCTTCGGGCCCGACCAACTGCGCCAAGTCATCTCCGACCGCATCACCGCGTGGGGACTTGCCGACGAGCCGGCGCTCGCTTCCTACGTCTGACGGTTAGCCACGGCGCGCCTGCGCGGCGCGCAAGGCGCGACGAGAGTAGCGTCGTTTGCGATGGCTAGCGACATGCTCTGCTATCCGGGCGGTACCGATCGTTTAGATCACGAGAGGACCGGTCCCGGTCCTGGTGCCGCAGTGTTCCCGCCGAGTAGTTCATGCGGGGCCGCATGAACTCGCGCAGCCTCGAGGAGTGCTACGTGACCGTAACTCCCGTTCGGACCTATGTGCTCGACACCTCCGTTTTGCTGTCCGATCCCTGGGCGTGCACGAGGTTTGCCGAGCATGAAGTGGTGGTCCCGCTGGTCGTCATCAGCGAATTGGAAGCCAAGCGGCATCACCATGAGCTTGGCTGGTTCGCGCGACAGGCCCTGCGGATGTTCGACGATTTGCGACTCGAGTACGGACGGCTTGATCAGCCGATTCCCGTTGGGACGCAGGGCGGTACATTGCATGTTGAACTCAACCACAGCGATCCGACAGTGCTGCCGGCCGGTTTCCGGACGGACACCAACGACTCGCGGATTCTGACCTGCGCGGCCAATCTTGCCGCAGAGGGCAAGCGAGTCACGTTGGTGAGCAAAGATATTCCGCTACGAGTGAAGGCCGGTGCCGTCGGCCTGCCCGCTGACGAGTATCACGCCCAGGATGTCGTCACGTCCGGCTGGACCGGGATGGACGAGATCGAGGTCTCTGCCCAGGAGATCGACGCGTTGTTCGCCGACGGTGAGATCGATCTGACCGCCGCCCGTGACCTCCCGTGCCACACCGGCATTCGGCTTCTTGGCGGCAGCTCGCACGCCCTTGGCCGGATCAACGCCGACAAGCGGGTGCAGCTGGTCCGCGGCGACCGCGAGGTCTTCGGGCTGCGCGGCCGCTCCGCCGAACAACGGGTCGCCCTTGACCTGCTGCTGGACGAATCGGTTGGCATCGTCTCGCTCGGCGGTAAGGCCGGTACCGGCAAGTCGGCGCTCGCGCTGTGTGCGGGCCTGGAAGCCGTGCTCGAACGCCGCACCCAACGCAAGGTCGTGGTGTTCCGGCCGCTGTACGCCGTCGGTGGTCAGGAACTCGGCTATCTGCCTGGCAGCGAGAGCGAAAAGATGGGGCCGTGGGCGCAGGCCGTCTTCGACACCCTTGAAGGCCTCGCCAGCCCCCAGGTGCTCGAAGAGGTGTTGTCCCGCGGAATGCTCGAGGTGCTGCCGTTGACCCACATTCGCGGACGCTCGCTGCACGATTCGTTCGTCATCGTCGACGAGGCGCAGTCGCTGGAACGCAACGTGTTGTTGACCGTGCTGTCGCGGCTCGGTGCGGGTTCGCGGGTGGTGCTCACCCATGATGTCGCCCAGCGGGACAACTTGCGGGTTGGCAGGCACGACGGCGTCGCCGCGGTGATCGAAAAGCTCAAGGGCCACCCGTTGTTCGCCCACATCACGCTGCTGCGCAGCGAGCGCTCGCCGATCGCGGCGCTGGTCACCGAGATGCTCGAGGAGTTCAGCCCCGGCGCCCTGCCGTAAACTCGCTGGGTGCCGCGACGACCCGATTCCCAGGCCTGGCGCTATTGGCGCACGGTGCTCGGTGTGGTGGCGGCCGCTGCGATTCTGCTCATCGGAGGCCTGACCGGGCACGTCCGGCGGGCCAGCGCGGACGAGGTCGACTGCGCACAGGTCAAGTGCGTGGCGCTGACGTTCGACGATGGGCCGAGCCCGTTCACCGACCGCCTCCTGCAGATCCTGACCGCCAACGACGCACGCTCGACGTTCTTCCTGATCGGCAACAAGGTCGCGGCCAACCCCGCGGGCGCCAAGCGCATTGCCGACGCGGGCATGGAGGTGGCCAACCACACCTGGGAACACCCCAACCTGACGACCATCCCGCCGGAGCTGATCACCAGCCAGCTGACGAAAGCCAACGATGCCATCGCCGCGGCGACGGGGGTCACACCGACGCTGTACCGCCCCGCGGGCGGATTGTCCAATGACGCCGTGCTCGCCGCCGCCAAGAGGCTTGGCATGGCCGAGATCCTTTGGGACGTCGTCCCTTTCGACTGGATCAACGACGCCAACACGGCGGCGACGACGTACATGCTCAAGTCGCAGATCAAGCCGGGATCGGTCGTGCTGTTCCATGACACGTATTCGAGCACCGTCGATGTGGTGTACCAATTCGTCCCGGTGCTCAAGGCCAACGGCTATCACCTTGTCACCGTCAGCGAACTACTCGGCTCGCGGGCTCCTGGAAGCAGTTACGGGAGTCGCGATAACGGATTGCCCGCCAACGACATTCACGACATCCCTGCGGGGGAGATTCCGCCGCTGCCTGACACACCGTCGCCGACACCGATGCCGAACTTCCCGATCACCGACATCGAAGACCAGAACTCCGGTGGGCCCAACAACGGGGGCTAACGGCGGCGGTAGCCCCTGACCAGAAACCACCCCGCGGCCGCAGCACCACCGAACGCCAGCATCCGATCGGCACCGCGCTCGCAATCGGCCGTGGACAGGTCGAGCAGCGACACCAGCCCCAACGCGGCGAACCCGGTACGCAAGGCGGGCTGGCTGGTTGCTGTCGTGACCAGAGCGACGGGGCTCTGGACGGCCAGGGTGGCGGGGTGGTGGTCGACGGGCACCGGTCCTCCTGTGGACGCGCGGTTCAACTCGGGCGCATTGGACGCTAATTCGCAGGCGCGCGTTGCGAAATAGGGTGTTTCCCTATGTTTCGCCATTCCTACTGAGATTCCTCATGGGCGTCGGGCTTTCGCATGTGCCGTCCGAGCTCGGCGCGTGACTTGATCCCCAGTTTTCGGTAGATACGAGCCAGGTTCGCCTCGACCGTCTTCGGGCTGATGAACAGCGCGGTCGCGACGTCGCGGTTCTTCATGCCCGACGCTGCAAGCTCTGCCACCCGCTGCTCGGATGGCGTGAGCTCACCGGTTTGGCCAGGCCCGACGTTCGCGCGGACAAGCTCGACGCGCGCCCGCGCGACCCACAGCGGGACGCCCAGCTCCTCGAAGATGTCGAAGGCTTCCTGCAGGCTCGCCGACGCGGACTCCTTCTTGCGCTGCCGACGCTGGAGCTGGCCAAGCAGCAGCAGGGTCCGCGCCCGCTCGAACGGCATCGGAAGCCGGTCATGTGCGGCCATTGCCTGGTGTGCGGCCTCGTCTGCCCCGTCCAGATCGCCGAGTGCGGCCAGCAGCATGGCCCGTCCGCGGGCGCCGACGGCCAGCATCCACGGTCTGTCGAGCCTGCGGCCGTTGCCTTCGAGCGCCTTGACGAGCGGTTCGGCCTCGGAGAGCCGGCCGAGCTGCACAAGCGCTTCGATCGCTTCTGGCAGGAACGCGGCGTTGATGATCTCGGTGGCCCGCGAATTGGGGCCGAACCTGGACAGCATCGGTTCAGCGGCGGCGATCGCTGCCTCGTGGTTACCAAGAGACAGCTCCAAGAATGTCAGCGCGGTGGCCGCGCGGTCGGCCAACCGGAACGTGCCGATTCGGTTGCCGATCTCCATCGCAGCGCTCACTGCGTCGCGGGCGACTGCCTCCTGCCCGGCGTACGCCGCCAACTGTGCGCGCAGCGTGTGGGCGATGAACATCGGCACCTCGCCTCCGAGCTGCGTGGCCTGCTCCATGACGTCCTCGGCAACCAAGTCGGCCTCGGCGAAACTGCCGCGCCAGATCGCGTTCAGCACGACCTGGAAGGCGACGAAGATGTACTCGCCCTCCTCGCCGTTGTCCAGGCAGCGCCGCCGGATCTGTTGCTCCTTGGCATAGGCCTCCTCGAGTTGGCCCGACCAATCGAGCAGCAGCGCCTGCTGGACAGACGGCCGGAATACCAGCGGTGTGAACACAACTCGCGGATCCTCCAACTCGAGTGCACGCGCGAGCATGTCTTCGTCGAGCCCGTGTCCGGTCAGAAAGCGCAGGGTGACCAGCATCCCGAGGGCAACGCCGAGCAGATGCGGCACGTTGAGGGGCTCGGCGTCCGCGACGGCCTGTTCCGTGGTGCGCAGACTGGCCTCGGCCTGATTGGCGTTGATCTGCGCGTAGGCCAGCATGATCAACATGCCAACGCGCAGTGGACGGTTGCCCTCGATCTCGGCCAGTGCTTGCTCGAGCAGACGAACGACTTCGAAGAATCCCTCGCTGTAGAGACGAACCACTGCCAGCCGCGACAGCGCCTCTGCGCGTAGATCGCCCGGCGGCAACTGCTCGATGGCGCCCTCCAGCATGGCCGCCGCGCGGGCGCGGTTACCCGCGTCGAAATGGTGGGTGGCCGATTGCAATTGGCGGTGCGCGGTAGCACCGCCGAGACCGATCGCCAGGTCGATCAGCTCGGCGGCCGCCGCGGGGGCCCCGCGCAGGCGTGCCGACTCCGCCGCCTCGTCGAGAGCCCGAAGGGTGAGGGCGTCACCCCTTGTCGCGGCCAATGCCAGGTGCCGCGCCCGAAGCTCGGGTTCTTCGACGATCTCGGCGAGCCGTCGATGCATCGTGCGGCGTTGCCCCGGCGCGGCCTCCGTGTACACACCTCTGGCGAGTAGTGGATGTGAGAAGTGAATTCGGTTGCCGTCGATGGCGATGACGCCCTTGCTCTCGGCGAGCTCGAGCAGTGCCACCACTCGATCGTCGTCGCTGATCGTGGCGTGCGAGACGAGTTCGACCGTCGGCGCGGACATACATGAGGCGGCGAGAAGAGCATCGTGCACGTCGGGGTCGAGGTTGCCGATCCGTGCCCGGACGACTTCGGCGAGAGTGCGCGGTAGTGACGTTTCGACGCCGGGCACCCGCTCGTCGATCGTGCGTGCCAGTTCGATTGCGTAGAAAGGGTTTCCGCCAGACACCTGATGGATGCGTCCGATTGTCGGACGCGAGAACGACCTGCGTAACCGCGCGGAAACCGCGGCGTGCAGATCGTGAATACCAAGGGGATGCAACCGGATTCGGCTGACCGCGTCGGGCCGGGGCATCTGTAGCCAGCCGGCACTGGCACCGCTGCCGACTTCGGTGCGCACGCTGCCAAGAAACCCGACGGGTCCGGAGAGCCGCCGCGCGGCGAACCCAACGACGTGCATGGTCGACACGTCCAACCACTGCAGGTCATCGATCGCCAGCAAAACGGGTCCGTCGTCGGCCAGGCGTTCGATGACCGAAAGGAACGCCGCGGCCACCGCGCGCTGGTCGGTGGATGTGCCGTGGTCTGCGCGCAGCAGCACCTGGTCGACCGCGAGCCGCTGAGGTGCAGGCAAGTCGGACCAGGCGGCGGCGTCGACGCAGTCGAACAGATCGGCAAGCGAGGTGTAGGCCAGCACGGACTCCGCTGCCGCGGCACGCGCAGACAGCACCCGAAACCCCCGGTCACGGGCTTGCTCCACCGCGGTCAACCAGAGCGTCGTCTTGCCGATACCCGGTTCGCCCTCGATCAACAACGCCGAGGGCATGGCGGATGCCGAAGCCAAGAACCTCGCGACAGTCCGCGCCTCAGTCGAACGACTTGTCATGCCAACCCCCGGCATGGCTACCACAATTCCAGCAAACGGTTCTGCTCACCGCTTTTTGGGCGAAACGCCCGGTCAGGGGGGCGGGCCGATGGTGCTGATCCGGCGTCCCAGTTCGGCGCGCGACCGGATGCCGAGTTTGCGGTACACGCGCGCAAGGGTGGCCTCGACGGTCTTGGGGCTGATGAACAACGCACCCGCGACGTCGCGGTTCGTCATGCCCGAAGCCGCGAGCTCGGCCACGCGTTGCTCGGCCGTCGTCAGTCCGTCCCTGGTCTGCGAAGTGGTATCGACGTGGTTCTGCTCGGCACGGGCACGCTTGGCCCACAACGGTGTACC
Organism: uncultured Actinomycetota bacterium; assembly: GCA_963711755.1. Classification (GTDB taxonomy): domain Bacteria; phylum Actinomycetota; class Actinomycetes; order Mycobacteriales; family Mycobacteriaceae; genus Mycobacterium. Next base: position 33,988 of record CAVQFK010000010.1, on the reverse strand, counting down.
GAGTTCCTCGAATGTGGTGAGCGCATCGCGCACAGCGACTGCGGCGGCGTCCTGCTGTCGTCGTCGCCGGGCCAACTGGCCGACGAGCAATTGAGTTCGGGCCCGCTCGAACGGCATTGGTAGCTGGTCGTGCTCACCCATGGCGCACTGCGCGGCGGCGATGGCGGTCTCCATATCGCCGCGTGCCGCGGCCACCATGGCCCGGCCGCGCGCACCGACGGCCCGCATCCAGGCGCGATCACGGAGGCGCCCGTTCCTTTCGAGGACCGCGACGAGTGGTTCCGCGTCGTCGACCCGGCCCAGCTCGATCAACCCTTCGATCGCGTCGGGAAGGAACGCCGCTGCAAAGACTTCCGTCAAGCTTGCGGGCCCGAATCTGGAAAGCAGTGGTTCGAGGGTCTGCAGGGCCGCCTCGTGGTTTCCGAGTGAGGTCTCCAGAAAGCCCAGCGCGGTCAGCGAAAACTCCTCATGCCAGGCGGTGCCGCTGCGCCTGCTGGCCTCGATCGCTTCGGCGACGATCCTGCGAGCCTCGTCCTCGTTGCCTTCGAAGGCGGCAATCCAGGCTCGGATGACAAGGCTCAACATGGCGGGGAAGTCGCCGCCGAGATGACGCGCCACCTTGTCGGTGTCCGCGGCTACCCGGCGCGCCGTGGCGAAGTCTCCGCGCCAAATCCGGTTCAGCACAAGCTGAAAGTAGATGAAGATCAGGTCGCCTTCTTCGCCCCTTTCGATGCAGCGGCGCGCAATCGTCTGCATCCGCTCATGGGCAGGGTCGAGTTCACCTGTCCAGCCCAACAGCAGGGCATGCTCGACACTCGGCCGAAGTGCCGCGGGCGTTGGCGATTCGGGGTCTTCCAGTTCCAACGACCTCGTCAGGCTGGCTTCGTCGATGCCGTCGCCGCGCAGGAAGTGCAGCATCGCCCGCACGCCGAGGGCCTCGCTCAGCAGCGCAGGTACCCCGAGTTTCTCGGCGTGGGTGACGGCCTCTTCGGCTCGTGACCACGCGTCGACCGGTGCACCGGTGTTGTACAGCGCGTGCGAAAGGGCGATCAGCAGTTGAACGCGCGTCGCGGGGTCGGGATCGTCCTCGCTCAGTGCACGTCCGAGCAGCTGGACCGCGTCGGCGTAGCCGTCGTCGGTGAAACGGACGATCGCCAATGTGTGATGTGCCTTGGCTCGTAACGGCCCTGACGGCATGCCGGCAATCACGTTCTCCAGCAGCGCCTTTGCGCGTGCGGGCTCGCCGGCTCCGAAGCAGTGCGCCGCCAGCCGGATGCGGCGTTCTGGGGTGTCACCGCCAAGACCGATCGCCAGATCGAGCAGGTCGGCGGCCGCCGCGGGTGCGCCCCGCCGGTGGGCCGATTCGGCCGCCTCGTCGAGGGCCTCCAGCGTGTCAGGGTCGTGCTGCGTCGTTGCCAAGGCCAGATGTCTGGCCCGCAATTCCGGCTCCTCGATGACGCTCGCGAGGCGCCGATGCATCGAACGGCGCTGCTCCTGGGTGGTCTCGCTGTAGACACCCCTGGCCAATAGCGGATGGGTGAAGCGCACCCGGTTGCCCTCAATCGAGATGATGCCCTTGGCCTCCGCGTCTTCGAGGAGTTCGACCAAGCGATCGACGTCGGTGGCGGTGGCGTTCGAGACCAACTCCACGGTGGGCGTCGTCATGCATGACGCGGCGAGCAACACGTTGTGGACATCGGGGCCAAGGCTGCCGATCCTGGCGCGAACCAGATCGGCGAGATTTCCTGGAAGCGCCTCCTCGACACCCGGTACCTGATCGTCGAGCGCCCGCGCCAATTCGATCGCGTAGAACGGATTCCCGCCGCAGGTTGCGTGGATACGCCCAATCGCCTGGCGCGGCAGCTGCCGGCCGACGGCTTCGGCGACTACGGTGCCAAGAGCGCCAATGCTCAACGGGGGCAGCGCAATCCGGTGGATGGCATCGGGTCGGGGGAGTTGCAGCCAGTCCGCTGTTGCGCTGTCGTCGTCGTAGTGTTCGGTGCGCACCGCGCCGAGGAAGCCCACCGGTCCGGTCAGCCGCCGAGCGGCAAATGCGACGACATGCCTGCTGGACGGATCGAGCCACTGCAGGTCGTCGATCGCGAGCAGGACCGGTTCGTCATGGCTGAGCAGGTCGACGATCGACAGAAACGCCGCCGAAACCGCGCGTTGGTCGGTGGCTGCGCCCCCGGCGGTCTCCTGCCCGAGGACCTGGTCGACGGCGGTGCGCTGCGGCGCGGGCAAGTCCGCCCACATCGCGGGATCCAGCTCGCTCAGCAGGTCGGCGAGCGCGGTGTACGCCGATACCGGCTCGGCCGCCGCCACCCGGGCCGACAACACCTGAAAGCCTCGTGCGCGCGCCCACCCGCAGGCGGCCGACCACAGCGTGGTCTTGCCGATACCCGGGTCACCGTCGATCAGTAGCGCCGAAGGGCCGCTGGCCGCGGCGTCAAGGAACTCGTAAACCGCGCGCTCTTCAGCGGGGCGGTCCACCATGTTCGCGGCCATAGCTGACCATTCTCAGCGAACGACCGCGCGGGTGTGCGGTTTCCTGGCCTTCTTACTGGTCACCGTCTTTGACCTTGGCCATTGCCAGCACATCCAGGCGCTTGTCCAGCTCTTCAATCGACAACTTGTCGCCGATCAGGCCGCGGTCGATGACCGTCTGGCGAATGGTCTTGCGCTCCTTGAGCGCTTGCTTGGCGACCGCGGCGGCCTCTTCGTAGCCGATCGCGGAGTTCAACGGGGTCACGATCGACGGCGACGATTCGGCGAGTTCGCGCAGGTGCGCCTCGTTGGCGACCAGGCCGTCGATGCACCGCGCGGCGAACAGTTTCGACACGTTGGCAAGGATCTTGAACGACTCGAGGATGTTGCGAGCCATCATCGGGATGTACACGTTGAGTTCAAAAGCTCCCGAGGCCCCACCAAACGCGACGGCCGCGTCGTTGCCGATGACCTGCGCGGCGACCTGCGTAACGGCTTCGGGGATAACGGGATTGACCTTGCCGGGCATGATCGAGCTGCCCGGCTGCAGGTCCGGCAGCTGGATCTCGCCGAGACCGGTCAGTGGACCCGAGCCCATCCAGCGGATGTCATTGGCGATCTTGGTCAGCGAAACCGCAAGGGTACGCAGCGCGCCCGAGGCCTCGACCAGCCCGTCGCGCGCCGCTTGAGCTTCGAAAGAGTTGACGGCCGTGCGCAATTCGGCCAGCCCCGTCTGGTCCTTGAGCACCTCGACGACCTTGGTGCCGAACCCGTCGGGCGCGTTCAGCCCGGTGCCCACTGCGGTGCCGCCGATCGCCAGCTCGCCCAACCGGGGAAGGCATCCGCGCACCCTCTCGATGGCGGCCTCGATCTGGCGGGCGTAGCCGGAGAACTCCTGACCGAGCGTCACCGGAACGGCGTCCATCAGGTGGGTGCGTCCCGACTTGACGACCGTGTGCCACTGCCTGGCCTTGCCGTCGAGCGACTCGTGCAGCAGCTCCAAAGACGGGATGAGTTGCCGCACAGCGGCTTCGGTGGCCGCAATGTGGGTGGCCGTCGGGAAGGTGTCGTTGGACGACTGCGACATGTTCACGTCGTCGTTGGGATGTACGGAAACGCCGTTCTGCGCGGCGATGCCTGCGATGACCTCGTTGGTGTTCATGTTCGAGCTGGTGCCCGAGCCCGTCTGGAACACGTCGATGGGGAACTGGTCGTCGTGCAGGCCGTCGGCGATCTCGGCGGCCGCGGCGATGATCGCGTCGGCCTTTTCCGCCGCCAGCAGCCCGAGGTCCTTGTTCACCTGGGCGCAGGCACCCTTCAGGAGGCCGAGCGCCCGGATCTGGGCGCGCTCCAGCCCGCGCCCGGAGATGGGGAAGTTCTCCACCGCCCGCTGCGTCTGCGCGCGCCACAGTGCGGTGACCGGCACCCGGACCTCGCCCATGGTGTCGTGCTCGATGCGGTACTCGACGTCGTTGTCGACGCTCATGTGGGTCCTTTTCAGTGGTCGGAGTTACGGCAGGGGGTAGCCGGCGTTGCTGTCGCCGGTGAAGTCGATCGCGGAGTATTCGTTGAGCTTGGAGAGCCGGTGGTAGGCCTCGATCATCCGGACGGTGCCGGACTTGCTGCGCATCACAATCGATTGCGTGGTGCAGCCGCCACTGAAGTACTGCACGCCCTTGAGCAGATCCCCGTCGGTCACGCCGGTGGCACAGAAGAAGACATTCTCCCCGGACACCAGGTCCTCGGTGGTCAGGATCTGGTCCAGGTCATAGCCGGCGTCGATGGCCTTCTGGCGCTCGTCGTCGTCCTTCGGGGCGAGCTGACCGTGGATCGCGCCGCCCATGCAGCGGATCGCGGCGGCGGTGATGATGCCCTCGGGAGTGCCACCGATGCCGGCCAGGAGATCGGTGCCCGAGTTCGGCCTGCACGCCGAGATGGCGCCGGCCACGTCACCGTCGGTGATCAGCCGGATCCGGGCACCGGCGGCGCGGACGTCGGCGATCAGCTGCTCGTGGCGGGGCCGGTCCAGGATGCACACCGTCATGTCGGATACCGAAAGGCTTTTGGCCTTGGCGACCTGGCGGACGTTTTCGCCGATGGGTGCGGTGATGTCGATGGCATCGACGGCGTCGGGGCCGACAGCGATCTTGTTCATGTAGAACACCGCCGACGGGTCGAACATCGCACCGCGTTCGGCGACCGCCAGCACGGAGATCGCGTTGGGCAGGCCCTTGCTCATCAGCGTGGTGCCGTCGACCGGGTCAACCGCGAAGTCGCAGTCCGGTCCGTCGCCGTTGCCGACCTCTTCGCCGTTGTAGAGCATCGGCGCGTTGTCCTTCTCGCCCTCGCCGATCACCACGACGCCGCGCATCGACACCGAGTTGACCAGTTCACGCATCGCGTCGACGGCAGCGCCGTCGCCGCCCTCCTTGTCGCCGCGGCCTACCCAGCGTCCAGCCGCCATGGCACCGGCTTCGGTCACTCGCACAAGTTCCATGGCGAGGTTGCGGTCGGGGGCTTCACCACGCGAGGGGCTCATGGCTGCAGATTGTCCCAGAACGGGTTCGACCTTTGGGACCTGGGATACTGGCGACTATGACGGAACAGCCGCAGCCGGTCCCCAAACCGGCGAAGCCGCGGCTTCTTCAGGACGGCCGGGACATGTTCTGGTCGATCGCACCCCTGGTGCTTGCCTGCATCGTGCTGGCAGGAGTGCTCGGGATGTGCTCGTTTCAGACCGGCGGGCCTGGCCAGGGGCCGGTACCTGAGTTCGACGCCCGTATCGCGCTGCAGGCCGACGCCGACGCCCTGAAAATCCCCATCCGGTTGCCGAAGGTGCCCGAGAACTGGCAGTCGAATTCCGGCAGCCGCAAAGGGATCGACGGCGGCCGCACCGACCCGGCGACGGGGCAGCCGGCCCGCGCGGTCAGCTCGACGGTCGGTTACCTGGCACCCGACGGCATGTACATCGCTCTGACGCAGAGCAACGCCGACGAGGACAAGGTGGTCGCTTCGATCGACGCCGACATGTATCCGACCGGGACGGTCGATGTCGACGGCGTCACGTGGGTGGTCTACGAGGGCAGCGAAGAAGAGCCCGTGTGGACGACCCAGCTCAACGGCCCGACCGGGCGGGCGCAGGTCGCGATCAAGGGTGGTGCCGGTACCGACGAGTACCGTACGCTGGCGGCGGCGACGCAGAACGCCTCGCCGCTGACCGCCAGGTAGGAGCCGTCATGACCTCGCCGGAAGCCGATCTCACCGGATGGACCGCATCGCCGTTCACTGCCGCGGGGTTCACTTACGACGTGTACCGCAAGGGCGAAGGCCCTGGCGTGGTGCTGATCCCCGAGATGCCAGGTATCCATCCAGGCGTGCTTGCGCTCGGTAATCACTTGGTGGACAGCGGGTTCACCGTCGCTTCGCCGTCGCTCTACGGCACTCCAGGCGCGCCGGGTGTCAGGCCGGGTGCGGTGCCCGTGATGCTGCGCGGTTGTGTGGCAAAGGAATTCGCGGCTTTCGCGACGAACGCCGACAGGCCGATCGCCCATTACCTTCGTGCGCTCGCCCGCGACCTCAACGAGAAGACGCCTGGTAAGGGTGTCGGTGTCATTGGCCAGTGTTGGAGCGGCGGCTTCGCGTTGGCTGCCGCTGTCGACGACAGCGTGCTGGCCCCGGTCCTGAGCCAGCCGTCGCTGCCGATCGGGTTGACCGCCAAGCAGCGGGCGGACCCCGGGCTGTCCGAGGCCGAGCTGAAGATCGTCGAACAACGGGCGGCCAACGACGGGCTGTGCGCGCTGGGCTTACGGTTCAGCGAGGATCCGCTGTCGCCGGGCGCACGGTTCAAGACGCTCAAGGACCGGCTCGGTGACGCGTTCGAAGTGATCGAGATCAGCTCGAAGAAGGGCAACGAGCACGGTTTCGGCAAGATGGCGCACTCGGTGTTGACGTTGGAGGTGCGCGAGGCCGAGCTGCACCCGGCCTACGAGGCGCGCAAGCGGGTCGTCGAATTCCTCACTGAGCGTCTGACGTAGCCGGGGGCGGCGCCGCGGGCTTGGCCTTCTCGCGGACACGCTTGATGCGGCGGGCCAGCCACCCGAACGGGTTTCGTCGCTTGGGTTTGTCGGCCTTTGGATCGGGTCGGTCCATCGGCACGCCCTTGTAGACCGCGAGATAGACGCTGATCGTGGTGACGATGATGATCATCAGCACCGGCCCGATCACGATGCCCCACGCGCCGAACATCGTGATGCCCGCGAAAACGGCGAGCAGCATCAGCGCTGAATCGAGCCGTGCTGCCCGCGGCACCAGGATTGGCCGCAGGAAGTTGTCGATATTCGTCACCACGATCAAGTGAAAGACGATGACGAACACGCCGCCGAAAACGTTGCCGAACAAGATCATTCCGATGCCGAACGGAATCGAGATGATGCCGCTGCCCAGTGGAATGACCGACAGCGCGGACAGCAGGACCGCGAAAAGGAAGAATCCCTGGTGGAATCCGGCGATGTAGATCGATGCGGCGCCCGCGACGCCCTGGCAGACCGCGATGACGAACTGTCCCATCACGGTGCCCTTGACCATCGCGCCCATCTTCGACATGTACAGGTCGGTGATCTCCTCGCCGAGCGGGTTCAACCGGCGGATGAGCAGAAGCACCTGTTCGCGGTTGGTCAACAGCGAAAGGAATACGTACAGGAACAGGATGGCCGCCGTGATCGCGCCGATCGCGCCGCCCGCGGCCCCCTGCAACAGGCCGAGCAGCCACTGGCCGACCTCTTGGGCGACGGTGGTCATCGAGCTGCGAAGTGATTCCGGGGTGACCGTGACGTCGATGAACGGCACCTGGCGCAACAGATCGTTGACGAATCGCAGGGACTGATCGCCAAGTGCCGACAGGTCGGTGCGCCCGACCCATTCGGCCACCCGCTCGACCATCGTGCTGATCTGTACGACCGCGAGGTACACGAAGAACCCAAGTGGCACGATCACCACCGCGAAGGCCGCCAGCAGCGTCAGCGTGGCCGACAAACCCTCTCCGAGGCGCTTGTTGAGCCGTGCGTACAGCGGCGAGAACAGGTACGCGGCCACCGCGGCGACCACGATGAGAATGAAGTAGCCGCTCAGGAAGTAGGCGCCGACGACAACGGCGACGGCGGTCGCGATGGCCAGCGCACGCTTCTGGGTCAGCGTGAATTCGGTATCCATTGTCGCTATGTCTAACGAACTTTTGACCGCGCCTGCGCTTGTTTGACGCGTTGGGATGTGATGAAGCGCATTGCCATGCGGTTCATCAGGCTCGGAGCGAGCCGCGCGAACAGCCACTGGGCGTGCGCGATCCGCGGCTTCACCAGCAGCGCCTTGTTCTTCTCGATGGCCCGCAGGGTGTCGCGCGCCAGTCGATCGGCGTCGTAGGCCTTGCCGCCCTGGGTGGGCAGGAAGTAGTCGCGCCCGACGAATCCGCCGACCGCGCCCTTGTCAAGGATCGGCGTTTCGACCGCGGCGGGACATACCGCCAACACGCCGACTCCGCGCGGCACCGCCTCGGAGCGCAGCGCCAACGACAGTCCGACGACGGCGTGCTTGGACATCACGTAGCTGGTGATCTGGCCTGCCGCGCTCAGCCCGGCCATGGATGCGGTGTTGACGATGTGGCCGTGGCCCTGCCGGACCATCAGCGGGTAGGCCGCCGCGACGCCGTGCACGACGCCGCGGATGTTGACGTCGATGATCGCGTTCCACTGGTCCAGCGTCAGCAGCTCGGTGTCGCCGCCCCACACGATTCCGGCGTTGTTGAACATCAGGTCCAGCCGGCCCGCGCGGCTGACCACCTCGTCGACCGCCGCCTGCACTGCCGTCGCGTCGGTGACGTCAAGGCGTGCCGAATGCGCGTTGGCGCCCAGTGCGGTTGCGGTACGTTCGGCAGCGTCCCCGTCGATGTCCGTGCAGACCACATTCGCGCCCGCCGCCACCAGCGCGCGGCACAGCGCGGCGCCGATGCCCGAGCCTGCGCCGGTGACAATGGCGTGCTTACCCGCGAAACTCATTGCGCCGCAAGCTTCATCACGTGGCCCATCACGTCGGGATAGCGCTTGAGGTGTGCGCCGCCGTTGAGGTCGAGCACTTCGCCGGTGAGCCATGACGACGTCGGCGAGCACAGGTACAGCACGGCGTGCGCGATGTCCTCCGGCGTGCCTGCGCGCCCGAGCGCGGTGTTCTCGACGTAGTCCTCGACGACGCCGGGCACCGACGCGGCTGGCGCGGTCAGCGGGGTGTGGACGAAGCCGGGGGCGACCGCGTTCACCCGGATCCCGCGCGGTCCGAGCTCCAGCGCCGCGACCTGAGTGAGCATCGAAAGGCCGGCCTTGGCCGCGCAGTAGGCGCTCATCCCCGCCGCGGGTTGCCGCGCGTTCAGCGAACTGATCGACACCAGCGACCCGCCCTCGCGCAGTTGTTGGCCGGCGTATTTGGCGACGATGAAGGCGCCGTTGAGGCACACGTCGACGACAGCCCGGAAATCCGCGACGGGCATGTCGGTGATCAGGCCGAAGGTGGAGAAGCCCGCGCAGTTCACCACGACGTCGAGCGGGCCGATCTGGTCGAAAAGCCTTTGCACCGAACCCTCGTCGGTGACATCGACGGCCGCGGCGGCGTGCGGGTCGCCCAGCTCGGCGGCGCGGTCTTGCGCGCCGTCGATGTTGCGGTCGGCCACGGTGACGCGGCAGCCGTCGGCGGCAAGAGCGCGCGCCGTAGCCCAGCCGATGCCAGAGGCGCCGCCGATCACGACAGCGGCCCGCTCGTTGCTCATAGGCGTTGCCCCTTCGACGGCGACTAGAACGTGTTCTAACTTAGCGCTTTGGCAGACTCAAGATGTGACCGATCTGAAGATGTCTGAATCGATTTCCGTGGCGATGGCACCGGACGACCTCTACGCATTGGTGTCCGACGTGACGAACATGGGCGACTGGAGCCCGATCTGCAAGGCCTGTTGGTGGGACGACGGCGACGGGCCGCGCGTCGGCGCACACTTCACCGGCCGCAACGAGACCCCGGAGCGGACGTGGGAAACCCGCAGCCGCGTGGTGGCCGCCGATCCCGGCCGGGAGTTCGCATGGGTCGTCAACGACGGCTGGGTGCGCTGGGGATACACGTTCGAACCGGAGAACGGTGGCACCAGGCTCACCGAGTCGTGGGAGTTCTTGCCCGCGGGCATGGCCGGTTTTCGAGAGCGCTACGGCGACGACGCCGACGCGCATGTCGAGAACCGGCGCGCGGCGGCCAAGAGCGGCATTCCGGCCACGCTCGCGGCGATCAAGAAGGCCGCAGAGGCCTAGCGGTTCGTCTCAGCTTGGCACGCCTATAGCACATGGGTGTGACACGAATCGTGTTGAGCGCCGGGGTTATTCACAGTGCGTGATTCATCCTCAGATCGGGTGGGTGGGCTGGTCGGAACGTGGTGAGCGGCGAAGAATCGAAGATGTGTACGACAGTGACGCGGTGTTGGTGGAGTCGATCTCGGCGTGCGCGCGCACCGAGGCGGCCACCGCGGGCCGGCGCCTGGCTGCGATCGCCGAGCTCGCGTCCCGGCGCTGCGGCACCGAGCTGGCCGCCTCGCGCGAACGATGGGCGTGCGATGCGTGGGACAGCTGCGCGGCCGAGGTCGCCGCCGAACTCACGATCTCGCATCGGACGGCCTCGGGGTTGATGCATCAGGGACTGGACCTGCGGGACCGGTTCCCGGCGGTGGGGGCGCTGCTAGCTTCGGGTGCGATTACGGTGCGGGTGGCCACGACGGTGACGTGGCGCGGCCAGCTGATCGAGGACCCGGAGTTGTTGGCGCGGGTGGACGCCGATATCGCCGAGGCCGCGACCCGGTTCGGCACCCTGTCCGAGAAGAAGCTCACCGATGCCATCGACACCCGCATCGGCCGACACGATCCTGATGCGGTGCGCCGCTTCCACGCCGCGGCCAAGGGTTTGGATGTGCGGTTCGGCAAGCCCGATGATGAGACCGGGACCCGGTCGATCTACGGGCTGGTCAAGATCAGCGACGCCGAGTTGCTCGACCGCCGCGCCGAGGTGTTGGCCCGCTCGGTGTGCGCTGATGATCCGCGCACCCACGGCGAGCGCCGCAGCGAAGCGTTGGGGATCATCGCGGTCAACGGCGAGGTGTTGCCGTGCCGATGCGGTAAACCCGACTGCCCAGCCACCGGGAAAGACCCGCGCGCCGAGCACCTCGTCATCCACGTCATCACCAACGACCCCGGCGACCAGGGCGAGCAGGGCGGGCCGGGGGACGACGGCCCCGACGATGGTCCGGACGACAGTGGTCCCGACGACAGTACTGGGCCAGCGGGTGGCCAGGTCGGCGCGCCTGCGCGCCCGCCGGTGCCGTGCCCGTCCACCGCGGTGATCGCCGGCGGCGGGGTGATCCCCGCACCGCTGCTGGCCGAACTACGCGCGATGGGCGCGATGATCGCACCGGTGCTCAACCCGGTGGACCTGACCGCGGTGCCCGGGTATCGGCCCAGCACCGCCCTGGCGCGGTTCGTGCGCACCCGCGACACCACGTGCTGCTTCCCGGGGTGCGATCGCCCCGCGGTGTACTGCGATGTGGACCATACGGTCCCCTACACCGCCGGGGGGTTGACCCATCCGGGGAACCTCAAATGTTTATGCCGAAAGCACCATCTACTCAAAACGTTCTGGGTCGGGCGCGGCGGGTGGAGTGACGAGCAACTCCCCGACGGCACCGTCGTGTGGATCACCCCGGCCGGGTTGCGAAAACACGTGCCCCCGGGCAGTCGGGTGCTGTTCCCCGACTGGAACACCACCACCCCAACACCGGCCACCCCGCAATGGGCACCCCCGCCCAACCCGGGCTGCGAACTAACAATGCCGCTCCGCGCGCGCACCCGCACCCAACAACACCGCAACAACATCACTACCGAACGCAAACGCAACCACCAACACGACCTCGCCAACCCACCACCCTTTTGACGGACAAGCCAACGGTGCGACCGGGCGCCGCGGCTAGCGCTTGATGCAGCGAAAGCCGATGTGACTCATGCCGGTATCGACAGGTTGCGGGCGGCGCGCCGCAGGCCGGTAGCGCAGGCAGTAGGTGTCCGCGCAGAGGAACGAGCCACCCTTGACGACCTTGCGTGGCACCCGAAACTGTGGCTGGGCGGGGTCATAGCTGTCCGCCTCGCAGCAGGCCGCGCCTGCCTTGGTGTCGCCGTACCAGTCGGTCGTCCACTCCCACACGTTGCCTGCCATGTCGAACAAGCCATAACCGTTGGGCGGAAAGCTGCCGACCGGGGTGGTGCGGCCGTATCCCTTGTCGGGACGCCAGGGGAAGTCGCCGTGCCAATAGTTGGCCAATCGCAGACCGGCCTGCTCGGGTTCGTCGCCCCAGGTGTACGTCGCGCCAAGAAGCCCGCCGCGCGCCGCGGTTTCCCACTCCGACTCGTTCGGCAACGACAGCCCTGCCCACACCGCATAGGCTTCGGCGTCTTCGTACGCGACGTGCACCACCGGGTGGTCGGCCCGCTTGTCGATCGACGACAGCGGGCCGACAGGGTGGCGCCACGATGCGCCGGGTGTCCACGTCCACCACAGATTCAGATGACGCAGGTCGACAGGTCCCTTGGTGCGGGTGAACACCATCGACCCCGGCTGCAAGTTCTCGACAGGTGCATCCGGGTAGTCCGCCGGCTTCAGTGAGCGTTCAGCGACCGTGAGATAACCTGTGGCGGCAACGAACTCGGCGAAATCAGTGTTCGTCACCTGACGGGCCTGCATCCAGAACCCCTCGACAGTGACCGCTCGAGCAGGCCCTTCTTCGGGGTAGTGCTGATCGGATCCCAGGATCGCGGACTGCCCGGGGATCCAAACCAGGTCCTCACCCACTGAAGACGGCTGTCCAGTCGTTCTTCATGCTGATGACCGTCCAGCCGTACTTCGCGGCATGCTCCAGCACCCGTTCGGCCCCTGCGGTGTAAGCGAATTCGCGTTCATCGTCATCGTGCAGCACCAGCAGCCGCAGCGAAGCCGCGCCCGGCCGCCCGCAGTACTGCAGCATTTCGTCATCGCCGTTGGTGTTGCCCGCCGAAAGGATGGGCCGCCGCCCGATCCGATTCCAGATGCGCACCGGCTTCTCGGGGCCGTCGTCGAGCCAGTCCAGCGCCGGCTGGATCAGCAGGTCGCCGTGTCCGTCGCTGCCATCGAACTTGAGACCCTGTGCGCTACCCACGACCCGTTCGGGCGGGATGCCGTAGATCGTCGAGGTGATGGGCCGCATGAAGTCACGGCCGCCGCCCGACACGATGTAGCAGGTGAAGCCGTGTGCCTCGAGGTATCGCAGCAGTTCGACCATCGCGGGGTAGATGCACTTCTGATAAGGACGTTTCAGCGTGGGGTGGGTGGCTTGCTCGAAAAACTTGTAGACGAGCGCGGCGTGGTCTTCGACGGTCATCGACTCGTGCAGCGACATCACCGCACCGGCAAGCGTTTTCAAGTCCGAATCGTCGCCCTGGTAGTGCTTGGTGATCGCCCCGCCGAACCAGTTCAGATCACCGCCCACCGCCGCCTTGTACGGCTGTTGGTCGGCCGCCGTCGTGTCCGCCGCGGCCTTCTCGGCGAGCCTTCGCACGATGAAGTCAAGCTGGATGTACGCAGGCTTTTCGCACCACAGCGTGCCGTCGTTGTCGAACACCGCGACACGCGCTTCGGGCGCAACGAATTCCGGCCCCTCTGCGGTCACGCGGCCGACGAACTCGACGATTGCCGACTTCGTCGGCCCGTCCTTCCAGGAGGAGAGTTCTGCCATGCCTCAGCCGCCGCGACTGGCGAGGAACTTCTCCAATTCCTCGACCGCTTGGTTGATAGTGAACGACGCCGGCTCCTGGCGCGGCGGGAACTCCTTGAAGGTCTCCAGGAACTGGTTGACGATCGCGGATCCGTAGAACATCAGGTACAGACGGTCGGCCAACCAGTCCCAGTAGCTGTTCGACGTCACGTCCGCCCGCTCGTACGGGTCGGTGCGCAAGTTGAACAGCTTGGGGGCCCGTAGTTTGGTGAACGGTTCGAACCACAGCTGCAGCGTGCCTTGGCACCGCTGCTCCTGGAACACGATCTTCCAGTTGTCCGCCCGGATACCGAGCACATCGCCGTCGTCGGAGAAGTAGATCATCCCGCGGCGTGGGCTCTTGTCGACTTCGCCCGTCAGATACGGCAGCAGGTTGTAGCCGTCGATGTGCACCTTGTAGGTCATATCCCCGGCCTGATGGCCCTTCTTGAGCTTGTCCATGATATCCGGATCACCCGCGGCTGCCAGGAACGTAGGGAGCCAATCATGATGCTGCACAATCTCATTCGATACCGAACCCGGCTTGATCTTTCCTGGCCAACGGATCACCTCAGGGATGCGAAATGCGCCCTCCCAGTTGGTGGCCTTCTCACTGCGGAAGGGGGTGGTCGCGCCGTCGGGCCAACTGTTGGCGTGCGGGCCGTTGTCGGTGCTGTAGATGACGATGGTGTCCTCGGCGATACCGAGTTCATCGACCAGATCGAGCAGCGTGCCGACGTTGCGGTCGTGGTCGACCATCGTGTCGTGGTAAGGCGACTGCCAGCGACCGGCCTGCCCCTTGCTCTCCGGCTTGGTGTGCGTCCGGAAGTGCATGTGGGTCATGTTCATCCACACGAAGAAGGGGGTGCCCGAATCATGTTGGCGCCTGATGAAATCGACACACGCGCCCGTGGTCTCGTCGTCGACGGTTTCCATCCGCAGCCTCGTCAGCGGTCCGGTGTCCTCGATGCGCTGCTTGCCGACTGGGCCGTACCGTTCGTCGACCTCGTCGGATTCATCATCGGTGGCCCACGAATGGATCACGCCGCGCGGCAACAGCGCTTTGCGCAGCAGCGGTGCCTCCTCGGCCGTCGGATAGTCCTCGTGCTCGGGCTCCTCTTCGGCGTTGAGGTGGTACAGGTTTCCGAAGAACTCGTCGAATCCGTGTGCGGTAGGAAGGAACTTATTCAGGTCGCCGAGGTGGTTCTTGCCGAACTGTCCCGTTGCATACCCCAAGGGCTTGAGCAACTCGGCGATGGTCGGGTCCTCTTTCTGCAGTCCGATGTCGACCCCGGGCATCCCGACCTTGCTCATCCCGGTGCGGTAGACGCTCTGTCCGGTAATGAACGACGACCGGCCGGCCGTGCAGCTCTGCTCGCCGTACGAATCGGTGAAAAGCATTCCCTCGTTGGCAATTCGGTCGATGTTGGGCGTGAAGTAGCCCATCAGACCCCGGCCGTAACAGCTCAGGTTCGAGATTCCGATGTCGTCGCCCCAGATCACCAGGATGTTGGGTTTTGATGCCGGCATTGACTAATCCTTCGCTAGGAATTTATGCAGTTTCTCAACTGCTTGGTCGACGCTTAAGCTCGCCGGTTCGTGTCGGGGCGGGAACTCTTTGAACGTTTCGAGGAACGCCATGGCAATCGCGGTCATGTAGAAGATGAAGTAGTCGTGGCGCAGGAACCATTCGTAGTACGTGTTCGACGTGATATCGGCGTTTTCGAAAGGATCGGTCCGCAGGTTGTACTGCTTGGGCACCCTCAGCGTGGTGAACGGTTCCGCCCAGATCCGCAGTGTGCCTTGGATGCGCTGCTCCATGCACGGCCTTCCAGTTCTCGAACCGCATGGCGACAAGATCGCCGTCATCCGAAAAATAGAAGAACCCTCGCCGGGGTGAGTCCTCGACCTCGCCGGTCAGGTACGGCAGCAGGGTGTAGCCGTCGATGTGAACGTTGTACTCGGTATCGCCAATCTTGTGGCCCTTCTTCAACTTCTCGCTGATGTCCGGGTCGCCCGCGGCGGCTAAGAGTGTGGGCAGCCAGTCGTGGTGCTGGATGATGTCGTTCGACACCGTGCCCGCCTTGATCTTTCCGGGCCAACGAATGAGCTCCGGCATAAACGCAGCGCCCGGCGCGGTGTCTTTCTCGCTGCGGAACGGTGTGGTGCCTCCGTCCGGCCACGTGTCGCGGTGCGGGCCGTTATCGGTCGAGTAGATGACGATGGTGTCCTCGGCGATCCCGAGTTCGTCGAGCACGTCAAGGACGGTGCCGACATTGCGGTCGTGATCGATCATGGTGTCGTGGTAGGGCGGCTGCCACAGGCCCGCCTGACCGACGCTCTCCGCTTCGGTGTGGGTGTACAGATGCATATGCGTGAAGTTGCACCAGACGAAGAACGGATTGCCCGCCTCGTGCTGACGCTTGATGTAGTCCACGGTGCGGTCGGCGACGTCGTCGTCGATGGTTTCCATCCGCTTCTTGGTGAGCGGCCCGGTGTCCTCTATGGTCTGCTTGCCGACTGGGCCGTGCTTCGGGTCGTCCGGTTCGGCGCAAACCTCGTCGGTCGCCTCGCACTTCAGCACGCCACGCGGTAACTCAAAGTCGTGTAGGCGCGGGAACTGATCCTTGTGCGGGTAGTCGGGGTTCTCCGGATCTTCCTCGGCGTTGAGCTGGTACAGGTTGCCGTAGAACTCGTCGAAGCCGTGCACGGTCGCCAGATACTTGTTCAGGTCGCCGAAGTGGTTCTTGCCGAACTGCCCGGTGGCGTAGCCCAGCGGCTTGAGAAGTTCGGCGATCGCCGGGTCCTCCGCGGCCCAGCCGATCGATGATCCCGGCACGCCGACCTTGCTCATCCCGGTGCGATACACGCTTTGTCCGCTGATGAACGCCGCGCGCCCGGCGGTGCAGCTTTGCTCAACGTAGGAATCGGTGAACCGCATGCCCTCGGCGGCGATGCGGTCGATGTTGGGGGTGCGGTACCCCATCAGGCCGTCGCTGTAGCAGCTGAGGTTGCTGATGCCGATGTCGTCGCCCCAGATCACCAGAATGTTGGGTTTGCCGTCCGGCAATTTAAGCCCCCTCACATAGGTTCCGAGTCGATGCTACGAGGTGACGGCCATTGCAACCTGGAATTGACTGAGTCCGATAAATGCGTTGCGGCCCTGTTGCATTCGCCGCGTTTGCGGAATATTGCGCAGCGAAGTGCAGGCACTGCAGGCCCAGTGGGCTATGCTTAGCTGATCGTAGGTTCGTCGCGTGCCATTCACTTCAGTTCGGCCACCGTCTGCGATTGCCTAGATAGTGGACGGGAGCACCACGCATGGTGCACATCGCTTCCGAGTGTTCGAGCACCTCTCGCTTGGCGTTATGCGACCGGTCGTCCCTACCTGGTGCGGTCGACGGTGCATGGTGGCCGCAGAGCTCCGACCTCAGAACCGAACTGCCCGACCTCGTCGCCATCCTTGGCTTGCTGATCGGCGCGGTTCATCGCGTGGTGTACGACCCGAGTATCTGGCCGCACGCACCGTCGCGAATCATCCGCGGAACTGCGCAGATCTCCGTCGATCCTTATTCGCTGGTCGCTCGGGACACCATCTACCTGATTGGCACCCATCAGCGCGATGCGGTGCTGTACGTCGTGCCGCCGACCAGTCCCGGTGACGCCGCGCACCGGCTCCTGAGCGCGGTCACCGACGGCACACGACCGATGAGCGTGCCGGTGCTGAGGCTCATGATCCGCGATTCGGCAGCCGCCGCTGCCGGACGGTCCGAGGCGAGATAGGCGCTAGGCCAGCGCGGGCGCTTTCCCCTCGGCCTTCATCTGTTTGAAGAGGTCGACGTAGTACGGCAGGCACTCGGCCATCGCCTGATCGGTCGTGAACAGCGGCTGGTACCCGAGGTCACGCTGGGCCTTGGCGATCGAGAAGTAATTGTTGAGGTAAATCCGTTCCACGCCAAGGGGTTCGATCATCGGCTTGGGCAAGCCGAACCGGAAGTGCAGCCACTGCCACGCCAGCATGACCAGCAAGACGAGCCGGCCGGGAACGCGCAGCTTCGGGTAGCGCTGGCCGCACGCCTCCACGACCGGCCTGGAGAACTCGAACATGTTGATCGGGTCGCCGTCGTTGATGAAGTACGCCTGGCCGGGTGCGGTGCCACCGGGAACCAGATGTTCGCCAGCCAGGATGAAACCATGAATCAGGTTGTGCACGTAGGAGTTATCGAGTTTGACGTGCTTGCCGCCGACCAGCACCTTTACGTGACCCGCGAGGACGCTCTCGAACACCTTGCGGAACATGGTCTGATCGCCGCGGCCCCAGATGCCGCTCGGCCGGATGGAGCAGGTCAGCAGGCCGCTGACACCGTTCTGCGACAGCACGAACTTCTCGGCAACAACCTTGGTCTCGGTGTACAGGTCGTTGAATCGCTCTGTGTAGGGCAGGGTTTCGTCGCCGCCGGAGATCTCCTTGCCGCCCATCACGACACTGTTGGACGCCGTGTAGACGAACCGCTTGACGCCGGCGGCCTGCGCGGCGTGCACGAGATTCTCGGTCCCCGTGACATTGACCCCGAAGCTGCGCTGCCGGTACTCCTCGGTGACCGACGCGCCGCCCATCAGGTCGATGATCGCCGCGGTATGGAAGATGGTGTCGATGCCGTCGACCGCGGCAGTCACAGTCTCGGCGTCGCAGATGTCGCCCTCGACCACCTGCAGCCGCGGGTGCGCGGGCAGCGGCGAGGGGGCGCGGTCGAACGAGCGGACCTCGTGCCCGCGGTCGAGTAATTCGGTCACCAGGTTGGCGCCGACGAAGCCGGAGCCCCCGGTGACGAGCACCCGGCCCAGTTCGGTGGTCAGCGTTGAGTCACCCATGCTGGCGAGCATAAATGAAACGTGTTCCAATTTCGAGTCCCGAGCCAGAAATTCGTTGTCGTCTCAACTTTCTTCTGCGTCCTTGGCGGCCAGCGCATCCGCCACGCGCTTGCGGGCACCAGCTAAGTGCTGCTCGCAGCGTTTAGCCAGCTCCTCGCCTCTTTCCCAAAGTTTCAGGGACGCATCTAGGTCGAGTCCGCCCTGTTCGAGTCGCTGCACGACCTCGATCAGCTCGTCCCGAGCCTCTTCGTATCCCAATTGACTAATGGGCTTCATGTCGGTGCCCCTTCTGGACCTTCGCTGACCGCTGTGATGGCCCCGTCTGCGACCCGCACGCGCAGCCGGGTGCCCGCAGGCGCGTCGTCCGTCGACCGCAGGATCTCCGGCGTCCCCGCCTGCCCGACCGCCTGCACGACGGCGTAGCCGCGCTCCAGGGTGGCCGCAGGCCCCAGCGTGGACAGCCGCGCCGACAAGTGGCCGATGCGGTCCGCCTCGACTGCCACCAGCCGGGTGATGTCGCGCCGTGCCGCAGTGCGGGCCCGGTGTATCTCGTCGGCGCGCGCGGTGAGCGCGGCCAGCGGCTGGGCCAGCACGGGCCGGCTACGCAGCTGGGACAGCGTGTGTTGCTCGCGATGCACCCAGTTGCGCAGCGCCCGTGCGCTGCGCCGGCGCAGATCGGTCACCAGCGCGTGCTCGGCGGCGGCGTCGGGGACGATGCGCTTGGCGGCGTCGGTGGGCGTGGCCGCCCGCAGGTCGGCGACCAGATCGCACAGCGGGTTGTCGGGCTCATGGCCGACGGCGCTGACCACCGGGGTGGTGCAGGCCGCGACCGCGCGGCACAGCGTCTCGTCGGAGAACGGCAGCAGGTCCTCGACGCTGCCGCCCCCGCGGGCCATGACGATCACATCGACATCGGGGTCGCCGTCGAGCTCGCGCAACGCCTCGACAATCTGCGCGACCGCGTTGGGGCCCTGCACGACGGTGTTCCGTACCGCGAACCGCACCGCAGGCCAGCGTCCGGTGGCCACCGACATGACGTCACGCTCGGCGGCCGATGCGCGCCCGGTGATCAAGCCGATGGTGTCGGGCAGGAACGGGATCGGCCGCTTCAGCCGCGGATCGAACAGCCCTTCCGCGTGCAGGAGCTGGCGCAGCCGCTCGATGCGGGCCAGCAGCTCGCCGATGCCGACCGCGCGAATCTCACTGACCCGCAAGGAGAATGACCCGCGGCCCGTGTAGAACGTCGGCTTGGCGCACACCACCACCTGGACGCCCTCGGACAACTTGACGGGCGCGTTGTGCACCAGGTCGCGCGGACACGTCAGCGTCAGTGACATGTCGGCGGCCGGATCGCGCAGCACCATGAAAACCGTCTTGGAGTCGGGTCTGACCTTGAATTCGGTCAGCTGACCTTCGACCCAGACGACACCGAGGCGGTCGATCCACTTGGCCACCCGCGTCGCCACGGCGCGAACCGGCCACGGATTCTCGGGGGACTGGCCGGGCTCAGACGATGTCACTTGGCGGTCGCGCGGGTGATCCTGTTGGCCAGCAGCGTCTGGAAGGGTGCGCGCGCCTTGGTGGCGCCTTCGTAGGCCAGCAGCGTCTCGAGGTCCGGAACGCGCAGCGACGTCAGCCGGGCGCGCAGCTGGGCCAGGGTCAGCGACTCGTAATCCAGGTCGGCGACGATGTCGGGCGCCGATGCCGGCGTTGTGCCGTTGTCGATCGCGTCGCCGTCAGGCGTCTCGGGCTCACCGCCGGTGAACAACGCGAAGCGGCCCTCGGTGAGGCGCTCTCCGTCGAACGTCGGCCGGGCGGCGCTGTCCTCGATGTCCTCGTCGAAGGTGGCCCATTCGGGCTGCTCGTCCTTCGGAGGAAAGATCGATTCGAGAGTCTCGTCCCCCTTGATGACCAGGTCTGCGACGTCCTGCTGCACCTTCATCACGAGGTGCGCGACCTGGCTGACGACGGTCATCGGATACATGAGGATGGTCTGCGGAAGCTTGCGGGTTTCCTCGATGGCGGTCACCGCCGCGCCCACCAGCAGTCGAACCCCATACGGTGCGGTTGCCATGGCCCACAGCCTACGGTTGGCCACTTCAGGGCGCGGGTCAGTACCCTTGGGAACATGCCACCGACAATCAACATGGGGATTCCGGGCGCTACGAGCTCGGTCACCAGTGGCGTGAAGGGCAAGCGTGTGCTGCTTGCCGAACCGCGTGGCTACTGCGCAGGCGTCGATCGTGCCGTGGAAACGGTGGAACGCGCGCTGGAGAAGCACGGCGCCCCGGTGTACGTGCGGCACGAGATCGTGCACAACGTGCACGTCGTCGAGACGCTGGCCAAGGCGGGCGCCATCTTCGTCGACGAAACCGACGAGGTGCCCGAGGGCTCGATCGTGGTGTTCTCCGCGCACGGCGTCGCCCCGACCGTCCACACCAACGCCGCCGAGCGCAACCTTCAGGTCATCGACGCCACCTGCCCCCTGGTCACCAAGGTGCACAACGAGGCCAAGCGATTCGCCCGCGACGACTACGACATCCTGCTCATCGGTCACGAAGGCCACGAGGAGGTCGTCGGCACCGCTGGCGAGGCGCCGGATCACGTGCAGCTGGTCGACGGTCCCGAGGCCGTCGACAACGTCACCGTGCGCGACCTCGACAAGGTCATCTGGCTGTCGCAGACGACCTTGAGTGTCGACGAGACGATGGAGACCGTGCGGCGGCTGCGGGAGCGGTTCCCGACGCTCCAGGATCCTCCCAGCGACGACATCTGCTACGCCACCCAGAACCGTCAGGTCGCGGTCAAGGCGATGGCGCCGGAGTGCGAGCTGGTCATCGTGGTGGGGTCACGCAACTCGTCCAACTCGGTGCGGCTGGTGGAGGTCGCGCTCGGCGCGGGCTCGCAGTCCTCCTATCTTGTCGACTACGCCGACGACATCGACCCGGCCTGGCTTTCGGGGGTGACGACGGTCGGCGTCACGTCCGGCGCGTCGGTGCCCGAGATCCTGGTGCGCGGTGTGCTCGAGCGGCTGGCCGACTACGGCTATGACGTGGTGCAGCCGGTGACGACGGCCAACGAGACGTTGGTGTTCGCACTGCCGAGGGAGATCCGCCCGGCACGCGCGTAGCCTCGTCCAGCGTGAAACCACTGCGAAAATCGTTGCAGAATCTCGCATTAACCTCACGTTCGCTGGTTGCGGTGTTCGTGGCGGCCGTCCTGCTGTTGTCCGGTTGCTCGGACGCCGAGGACCGGCTGAACAGCACGGTGCAGGCGTTCGCCGATGCGCTCAACAAGGACGACGTGTCGGCGGCCGCCGCCCTCACCACCGATCCGGCGAGCGCCTCCGTTGCGGTCAACCAGCTGTTCGAGAGCCTCGGTAAGGAGGTGCACGTCGAGGTGGGCTCCATCGAGCGCAACGACAGCGGTGCGACGTTCGCGCTGAACACGACGTGGAAGTTCCAAGACGGCAAGACCCAGTGGACGTACAGCACCACGGGCTCCGCCGCCGAGTCCGGCGAGGACTGGAAGATCGCGTGGAACCCGACGACCGTCGCACCAGGTCTTGACGCCGGTCCGCTGTCGTACAGCACGCTCACCCCTGAGCCGGCCGCGCGGGTGCTGGACCGCACCGGCGCGGATCTGTTGACCCAGCACGTCGTGACGCTGGTCAAACTGTCACCGGGTGCGGACGTCAACGCCCTTGCGGCGCTGCTGAATCCGATCGCGCCCGGCATCACCGCGAGCTCGCTGCAGACGGACCTGACCGCGGCGAACGGTCAACCCCTCACGGCGATCACCTTGCGTCCCGACGACTTGGCGCCGATCGAGGCGCAGCTCGCGGCCATGCCGAACGTCACGCTGGCGCCGCAGACCCGGCTGCTGTCCACCGATAAGGCGTTGTCGTCGCCGACGCTGTCCGGTTTGTCAGACCTGTGGCAGCAGCGCACCGACGACGCCGCGGGATGGGCGGTGAATGCGCAGACCGCCGCTGGGGTGCAGCGGGTCGGCGGCCAGGACCCCAAACCGGTCGCGGACATCTCCAGCACGCTGGATATCGGCATGCTGCGCGCGGGAAGGGACGCGCTGGCCGCGATTCCCACACCCGCTGCGATCGTGGCCATCCAGCCCTCGACCGGCGACGTGCTGGCCGTTTCGCAGAACGCGCCCGCCGACGCGCAGGGCGCGATCGCGTTGACCGGCCTGTACCCGCCCGGTTCGACGTTCAAGACGGTGACGGTCTCGGCCGCTCTGCAGGCCGGCCAGGTGACGCCCGACAGCGTGCTGCCCTGTCCCGGCACCGAAAACATCGAGGGCCGTCAGATTCCCAACGACGACAACTTCGATCTCGGCGAGGTGCCGCTGCACACCGCGTTCGCCCGGTCCTGCAACACCACGATGGGCAGGCTGGCGGTCAACCTGCCGCCCGACGGATTGACAAAGGCCGCCGCGCAATTGGGCTTGGGCATCGACTACACCGCACCGGGGATGACCACCGTCACCGGAAGCGTGCCCGTCGCCGACACGTCCGCGCTGCGGGTGGAGGAGGGGATCGGGCAGGGCAAGGTGACCGCGACACCGTTCGGCATGGCGCTGGTGGCCGCCGCGCTGGCCCGCGGTTCGGTACCTGCCCCGGCGATCGTCGCGGGCCAGCCGGGGACGCCTGACCGCGCGCCGGATCCGTTGCCGGCGACGGTTGCCGATCAGGTGAAGTCGATGATGCGCGAGACCGTCGCGAGCGGCACGGCCAGTGCGCTGCAGGACATTCCCGACATGCTCGGCAAAACCGGCACCGCCGAGTACATCGACGACCAGCATGCGCACGGCTGGTTCGTCGGCATCGACGGCGATTTGGCGCTCGCGGTGTTCGTCAGCGACGCCGGCAGTTCAGGGCCCGCGGTCGAGGCCGCAGGCCGCTTCCTGCGCGCGCTGCCTTAGATGTCGTATTCCCAGCTGTCGGGTTCGCGACGCGACCGCGGCGGGGTGCGGTACTCGGTACGCCTCTCCGCGTCGTCCGCGTCGCCGCGGTAGCGCACCCGCGACACCGGGTGATGCGTGCCATTGCCGTTGGCGCCGTGCGGTTCTGGGGACTCGTAGTCGTCGTAGCGGCGGCGACGCTCGGAGCGGTCGTATCCCGTGCGGCGCTCGGCCGAAGGGGGCACGGCCCTGCGTCCAGTCGACGATGCGCGTGGCCGACGCCGTTGCTCTGCGGGCGGCGGTGACTCGGTCTGCCGGGTTGAGCGAGGCCGGCGCGGACGTTCGGTGACGGGTTCGATGATTTCGGTGTCCGGCGGGCGGGCGTGCCGCGATCGCGACGGCGTGGCGCGTTTGGCGGGTCGGCCGGAGCGGGTGCTGGCCGCCTTGGCAGGACGGCTGGGCCGGTCGATGGTGTGCCTGCGGCGCGGGGTGTCGGGGTTGTCAGCGTCGGCGGCGTCCTCGTCGGCGGGCTCGCGGGAGAACAGCGACGACATCTTCGACGCCAGGCCGGTGCCTTTCGACTCCTCTGCCGACGACTCCGGCGCGGCACGTCGCGTCGACAACCCGTAATACCAGCGCGCCATCCCGATCAGCAGCACGGCCGCCGACGTGAAGAACATCACCGGAAACCGCTCGATGAGGGGGTAGCCAAAGTTGATCAGCGTGTCCTTGATCCCGGTGATCTGGCTGCCGTGGAACAGGAAGTATGCGGTCGGCACGGCGACGAACAGGATCAGCGGGGGCTGGATCACCGCGGTGAAGACGCCGTTTTGTCGCACCGCGAGCACCGCGGCGACGCATCCGATCGCATAGGCCGCCGCGAAAACCATGCTCAGCTCTTTGGCGCCGGAGCCGGCGTCATACGCAAAGCCGACGGCGGTCAACGTGACCGCGACCAGCACCGCACCCCACCACGGAACACCCGGGAGACTGGGGTGCGCAGAGCGATGTTCGGCGGTCACCGCCGAGCGCGCGCGCTGTGCTGACACAGATAGACCGTACCGGCTCTAGGTAAAAGTGGCCGTCAGCGCGGTTCGGGCGTGCCCGTCACACTCGCCTAGACTCTGGAGCCCGTGGGACTGAACCTTGGAATCGTCGGGCTGCCAAACGTCGGTAAGTCGACGCTGTTCAACGCGCTGACGCGCAATAACGTGCTGGCGGCGAACTACCCATTCGCGACGATCGAGCCGAACGAGGGGGTCGTGGCGCTGCCGGACGCGCGCTTGGCCGAGCTGGCGAAAATGTTTGACTCAGAAAAAATAGTGCCCGCGCCTGTGACGTTCGTCGACATCGCGGGCATCGTCAAGGGGGCGTCCGAGGGTGCGGGGCTTGGCAACAAGTTCCTGGCCAACATCCGCGAAAGCGACGCCATTTGCCAGGTGGTGCGGGTGTTCACCGACGACGACGTGGCCCATGTCGACGGCCGCATCGACCCCAAGTCCGACATCGAGGTGATCGAGACAGAGCTGATCCTCGCGGATATGCAGACACTGGAAAAGGCGGTGCCGCGGCTGGAGAAGGAAGCGCGCACCCACAAGGAGCGCAGGCCCGCGTTCGAGGCAGCGGTGGCGGCCCAGGAGATTCTCAACGACGGCACGACGCTGTTCGCCAGCGCGGTGGACACGTCGCTGCTGCGCGAGTTGAACCTGCTGACCACGAAGCCTTTTCTGTACGCGTTCAACGCCGACGAGGCGGTGCTGACCGACGACGCGCGGGTGGCGGCGTTGCGCGAAATGGTGGCGCCGGCGGACGCGGTGTTCCTGGACGCGAAGATCGAGGCCGAGTTGCAGGAGCTGGACGAGGAGTCGGCCGCCGAGCTGCTCGAGTCGATCGGCCAGACCGAACGCGGCCTGGATGCGCTGGCGCGCGCCGGTTTTCACACGCTGCGGCTGCAGACGTTCCTGACCGCGGGCCCAAAAGAGTCCCGCGCGTGGACGATTCACCAGGGCGACACCGCGCCCAAGGCGGCAGGCGTCATCCACACCGATTTCGAGAAAGGCTTCATCAAGGCCGAGATCGTGTCGTACGACGATTTGATCGAGGCCGGGTCGATGGCCGCCGCGAAGGCTGCGGGCAAGGTCCGGATGGAGGGCAAGGATTACGTGATGGCCGACGGCGACGTGGTGGAGTTCAGGTTCAACGTCTAGGTCCAGCAGCTGAGCTGCGCAGACGCGGCCTAGCTCGTCGCGGCGCGCGGCGTGCACGGTCCCAGCTTTCCTAGCGCAGTCTGGCAGACGTTCGACGCGGACGCGTGTTGACTGTGCGCTGGCCGCCCGACGCGGCAGGGAGTCGCCTGCTCGACACTCCGCAAAACATCGCATCTCTCGCCGTCCTGTCCTGGCACGCTCAGCAGCATGAGCACGCAGCCGCCCCCCGAGGATCGGGAGCTGCCACCGCTGGACGACCTGCTCTCGAAAATCGACCAAAGCAGACTGGATGAAATACTGATCGACCTGCTGACCGAAACGGACTTCAACATACTGACGACGGAAGAATTGCAGACACTGCTTGGCATCATGCAAGGTGCGATTGCGCGACGAGATGCCGCTGGCAAGCCACCAGGGAAGCCGGAAGAGTCGCTTGCTGCTGTGGTCGAGCGTCGCAGACAATCCGGAACGGCCGATGCGCCTAAAGCCGTCACCGACTTCTTCGCGATCGTTTCGCGGGTTGCGTCCAACTTAACGAAGCCTCAGTTGGAGACGCTGCTGGAGCAACTCATGAAGGGGCAGATGTGGGGTGTCGACGTAGGCTCCGCCTCTGGTGAATCCCTTGCGAATCTGATCGAGCCAACTTCGCCCGAGATTGCTCGGCAAGTCCGGTCGCTCACCAGCCCAGAAACCATTGCGATATACGTTGCCACCCTGATCTCTTTGCTCCAGTTGATCTTAGCTGCAATCGATTTGCTCAATGAGCCGCCATCGTCACCGAATCAGCACATCGAAATCCACATCGACACCGACGTAACGAACTTCCCAGCGCCGCCGCCCGCCGAGGGCGGTCAGGGCCAGCCGTGATGCGTCACCTAAGGCTGAGCGCAGGAAGCCACCGGGCAACTATTCAGACTTTGTCACGTGGTCCGCTAAGTGGATCGACGCGAACCCTGCACCACACGTTGCCAACCAGTCGACACTCGGGATGGAGCTTGGATCGGACAGGTTCTACTCCTACGCATCCAGCTTCGTCCATGGATACAAGTGGATGACCGATTACGTCCATGACGACGAAGACACGATGAAGTGCGCGGTGACCCTCTTTAAGGCTCAGTCAGCGCATCCCGCAAGACTTGCCGTCCGGCTGCGGCATTGTCCAAACAGCCTGTGGCCAACCATTGAAGAGTCGGCACCTCGCTACTTGAACTAGCGACGGGGCATGGCTTTACAGGTCGGAAGCATCCACCAGGATAAGCCCAGTGATCCGCGAGGTCCGGCCGATTTGAGCGTCCGTCAGCGGCGGGTGTTTTCTACCTCCCGCCGGAACTGCCTCCCGCCTCTGCGTCATCAATCTCATGCCGCGCTTGACTTGGGAGTGGGGATCATTTGCGCCGCAGAGGTTTTGCGCTGCCTCGGCAACTTGATCGCGGCCGTTACGTCGATGAGTGGTGGTTCAACGCGGGTTCGGCAAATGCGTGGGACCCCGCGCCCACTGAAGGCAGCAGTCAGCCTCGCCGCCCGGCGCGTTCGGCGAAAGC
Organism: uncultured Actinomycetota bacterium; assembly: GCA_963711755.1. Classification (GTDB taxonomy): domain Bacteria; phylum Actinomycetota; class Actinomycetes; order Mycobacteriales; family Mycobacteriaceae; genus Mycobacterium. The sequence goes on along the minus strand of CAVQFK010000010.1, from coordinate 7,115 downwards.
GTCGAGCGCGGCGAGTACTTCAGGAGAACGCCACACTCGGTTGCGGGGGCCACTGGTCGTCTCGACGAGGATTCCCACCTCGGTGAGCGGGTTGAGGTAGCGGTGAGCGTTGGTGGAATCGATGCCCAGCTCCTGTTCCAGTAGCGCGGCGTTCACGACCGCACGGCGGGTTAACAAATCTGCGACCTTCCACACCGCCGAGTCGGAACGCGCGGTGATCACGTCGTTCCACTTCTCCCGAATGTCGCGAATGTCGGCGACCAGTTGACGCCCGTTCGCGATAGCCAGGACCGTGGCCTGCGAGAAACGTTCGACGATCGGCTCGGCGTCACCGTCGCGGTAGCGTGTCAATGCGGCGAAGTATGCGCCCGTATCGGCTAGCAGGCCGGCCGACACCGGCACCGTCACCTGGCGCGACAGGCCTTTGTTGCGCAGCATGGCTTGTACCAATGCGCGGCCGGTGCGGCCGTTCCCGTCGGTGAACGGGTGAATGGTCTCGAACTGCGCATGGCCCACAGCGATCTGCGGCAGTGTGGGAACGTCTGCGCGCTGCGCGAAGGCGATCAGGTCGCCAATCGCGCCGGGGATGACCTCGTGACGAGGGCCGACGAATGTCGCGCCGATGGGGGTGGTGCCGCCGCCGATCCACACTGGTTCGGTGCGGAATTGGCCTGGCGTATGGCGTGGTTCGTTGACCATCAACGCGCGGTGCATCGCCAGTATGGCTTCAGCGTCAACGGTGTCGGACAGCGCGACCGCTGCTTGCATCGCAGCGGTGTTGGCGACGATCATCTCAGCGTTGCGCTTGGCCTTGCCACCGGGCAGCTCGGCCTCGGCGATAGCGCGGGCTGACGCGGTCAAGTTTTCGATCTGCGAGCTGGCGGCGGATTCCGACCGCAGCAACACGGCAGCAAACGGTGCGATTTCGCCTCCGAGTTCGGCGTCGAAACGTGTGATCTCGTGGCTGGCGGACTCGGCGTCTGCGAACACAGACGGCGGCAAGTCCAGGATCAGGTCAGCAACGCTGGCTGGCACAGCGGCGTGGTACGTGCCGTACTTGGGCAGTGCCGCGCTCGCGTACCGCCTGCCCTGGGGTTCCCAACGAACGTTTTCGTAGGTGACGGGGCGAAGTGAAGTCACGGCTCCAGTTTAACCTCACTTATACGGATAAGTGAAGTTAACGTCCCGGGTTGACTTCACTTAACGCCGGACGGGGCGACCGCAGAGTTCCGTTTTCGTTTCTAACGTTTGTGGTTTCTCAGGTTGCACACCACGCTCGACCAGCGGTCAGCTGACCTTCACCTGGTGACGCACTCCGACGGCTCTGTCGTGATCTGTGCACGGTGCGAGGTCGGCACATCGGCAACGGCTTTCCCCGTCTGGCTGGCAAACGGGTCCCGGGAAACAGCATCACCTGGCCACAGGTCCACTTTTTCCGCATCGCAAACGACTTAGTTGTCGAGCATTGGGCCGTCCGCGACGATGTTGCACTATTGGAGTCCGTTGAGGCCTGATCGTAGGGGGAAATGATGGCGGTCCGGCAATTCCAGGTGACGTTCGACTGCGCAGTACCGGAGCACGTCGCTCGCTTCTGGTGCGAGGTGCTCGGCTACGTCGTGCCGCCTCCGCCCGAGGGGTTCGCTGATTGGGATGAATTCAACCGCGCGCTGCCCGCGGAGAAACAGGGCAGCGCGTACGCGTGCGTCGATCCCACAGGCGTCGGGCCGCGGCTGTTCTTCCAGCGGGTGCCCGAAGACAAAGTCGTGAAGAACCGGGTGCATCTCGACGTCAGGGTCGGCACCGGAATGGTGGGCGCGGAACGCCTTGCCGCACTCGAGGCCGAGTGCGCACGGCTCGTCGCACTAGGAGCGACTCGCGTACGCCTTTTGCCCGCAGGCGACGGAGAAGAGTCCTGCATCGTGATGCAGGACATCGAAGGCAACGAGTTCTGTCTGGACTGAAGGAACTGGTCGTATGACTGGCTAGCCGCGACGGCGGGGCCTGCGTTACAATCCGCGGGCAATGAGCCGTTGCCGACTCGACCGGGTTCGGGTTCTGAGGTGCGCCCGCATTGCGCGACGTGCGACCGTGGTCATCCCCGAGTGGGGGCAGTACGACGCCGGCCTGAAATCAGCGCACCGATGACGAGTTTCTTCAGGTTGTTGATGGTGCTCATGTTGTGGATTCCTCCCCTTGGGGCTCCGCATCTGGTCGCGTCGCCGTTGCGACAAGTACAAGGGCGTGGGCTGTCTACCGATCCCAAGAATCGTTGGGTCTTCCCAGCGCCGCATTCGGGTACTACATTGCGTAGTAGTTCGGGTGGAGGAGGGCATCATGCGGTGGCGCGGTGTCAGTCACGTCGAGTTCGCGGTGCTGGACTACGACCGCTCCATCGCGTTCTACGATGCGCTGTTCGGCTGGCTTGGCTACGACAGCTTCTCGTCGCTGAACATGGAGTACCAGTCGATCTACTACTTCACGCGATATGTGAACCCGCACAGCTACATCGGCATTCAGCCGGCCCGCACCGGGGACAAGCTCGCTCACGGCGACCAGGCCGTCGGCATCAATCACATTGCGCTGTGGGCGAAAAGCAGAAAAGAGGTCGACCGCTTTCATCGCGAGTTCCTGATCGGGTGGGATGTCCCCGTCACCGACGAACCCAAGGACTACCCGCAGTACTGGCCCGGTTATTACGCCGTGTTCTTCGATGATCCGGTCAACGGGATTCACTGGGAGCTGGCATGGGTGCCGAAAATTCCTAGTCCGCGCCAAGTTTGGTCGTTCTACCGCGCACTGCGTGGTTTCGCCAAGAGTCGGTCGGACCTGGCGAATACGGTGCCGGGCGTCACCTGGCAGGCCAGGCGCACCCTGCCGCGTCGATAGCCGACGCCGTAGGTTCAGACGATCACGAACAATTCTCGGACGCAGCAGTATTGATCGTCTCCAGTGATGAACTTAGGTTTCGTTCCATGAAGACAGTGCTCATCACGGGTTGTTCGTCGGGATACGGTTTGGCGGCCGCGCAGCGGTTCCTCGACGAGGGTTGGAATGTCATTGCCACGATGCGGACGCCGCGCGAGGACGTACTGCCCCCATCGGATCGGCTACGCGTGCTCGCACTCGACGTGACCGATTCGGACAGCATCGCGGCCGCGGTGCAGGCCAGCGGACCCATCGATGTGCTCGTCAACAATGCCGGCATCGGCGCCATCGGGGCTTTCGAGGCCACTCCGATGGCCACAACACGAGAGTTGTTCGAGACCAACACCTTCGGTGTGATGGCGATGACGCAAGCGGTGGTACCGCAGATGCGTGCACGACGGTCGGGCGTGGTGGTGAACGTGACCTCGAGTGTGACGCTGACGGCGATGCCGCTCGCGGCCGTCTACACCGCAAGCAAGATGGCCATCGAAGGCTTCACGGGATCACTCGCACTCGAACTCGGCCACTTCAACGTCGCGGTCAAACTCGTGGAGCCGGGCTATGGTCCGTCGACACGGTTCACGTCCAACGGAAGTGACCGCATGAACGGGACGATACCCGCCGAATACCAATCGTTCGCGGAGCCGATCCTGGCCGCATTCGGTGAACCCGGTCCCGTCACGACCGCAGCCGACGTCGCTGAGGTGGTGTATCAGGCGGCCACCGATTCGTCGGGCCGGCTCAGGTTTCCCGCCGGTGCCGACGCGGTGGCCTTGGCGTCTTCGCCCTAGACCGTTGGGTTCAAGGTGCCGCGCCGTTGTCGGGTCTCCGATAGCTTGACGGTGTGCGCGCGGCAGTTGCGGGAGTCGAGTCGGTACCGGCCGCGCCGGACACCTTAGGTCCGCTGGAACCGCTCGTGTCGTTGCTGCGCCCGAAGGCGGTCCTGTCGAAGGTCATCAGCGGAACGGGTGAATGGTGTATCCGCAAGCCGCGCTACGCCGATCCAGCCTTCTGTCTTGTGCTGCAGGGGTCCTGTCTGCTCGATCCCGACGGGCTCGACGCCCTGGAACTCCATCAGGGCGACTTCCTGCTGCTTCCCGAGACGCCGAGCTTCACTCTGGCATCTGATCGCAGCATAGAGCCCACCCACAGCCCGTTGGATCACTCGCGCGATACCCGGCACGGGGGTGGCTCGGGTCCGGTGACGATGCGCATGCTTGGCGGGTATTTCCGCTTCGACACCGCGAACGCGGCGCTGCTCGTCGCGCTGTTGCCGCCCGTCCTTCTTGTCCGCCGTGACGAGCCGGGGGCGAGCCGACTGCGCCGGATCGTCGAACTCATCGACGACGAGGCGGACGCCGGCCATCCCTGTCGCGACATGATCCTCGAACGCCTCGTGGAGGTGCTCCTGATCGAGGCGATGCGACTGTGCGCCGCGCAAATCACCACCGCGCAGCGCGGGCTCATCGCGGGCCTCTCGGATACCACGCTCGCACCCGCACTGCACCAGATTCACGCTGACCTGGCGCAGGACTGGACAGTGCAACGACTTGCGCGCTCCGCCAACGTTTCCCGCGCGGTGTTCGCCGAGCGGTTCACCCGCATCGTCGGGATGCCGCCGGGGCAGTACCTGCTCGAGTGGCGGGTGGCGACGGCCAAAGACATCCTGCGCAGCGAGCGTCCCTCGATGGCGGAGGTGGCGCGGCGAGTCGGGTACCAATCCGCGAGCGCGTTCACCACCGCGTTTACCCGGATGAGCGGCTGCTCGCCGAGCGAGTTCGTCCGATCCATCGACTAGGAGACCGCGATGTACAGAGCTCGCGCGATGTGCATCGCGGTGTCGGCGTGTATCGCGCTGGTGCTCGCCGGCTGTTCGTCGACGGCTGAGCCGGCGGCGCTGAAGACCATTGATCCCAAGGCATTTCAGTCCGTCGTCGCCGACGTCGCCGCCAAGCTCAAGGTCCCAGGCGCGATGGTGCTGGTGCGCACCCCGCAGGGCGAGTTCACCGCGCCGTACGGCACCACCCGGCTTGGCGCGCAGACGCCGCCGGCCGCGGACACTCATTTCCGGATCGCTTCGAATACCAAGACCATGACGGCGGCGCTGATCGTCCTGCTCGCCCAGGACGGGAAACTGAAGTTCACCGACCCCGTCTCGGCCTACGTTCCTGACGTGCCCAACGGCGAGAACATCACCGTCGCACAGCTTTTGAAGATGCGCAGCGGACTGTACGGCTACACGGCCGACCCGCAGCTTGCGTCGGTCATGGATGCCGACCCCGGTAGGGCGTGGACGCCGCAGGAGGTGCTGGCCATCGCGTTCCGGCATCCGCCGCAGTTCGCACCCGACACCTCCTACGAGTACAGCAACACCAACTACGCACTACTCGGGCTGATCGCCGAGAAGGTCGGGGGGCAACCGTTGGCCGAGCAGTTCCAGGATCGGTTGTTCGGCCCGGTCGGGCTGACGCAGACGTCGCTTCCGGCCGCCGGCGACACGTCCATCCCGGCGCCGTATTCGCACGGCTACATGTACGGCGGCAGTTTCTACGCACTGGCCGACGACCCGTATCCCGCCGACATGCAGGCCGCGGCGCAAGCCGGAACGTTGCAGCCGATCGACTACACCAATCAGAACTCGTCGTACGCCACTGCGGCGGGAGGCGGGATCTCCACGGCCGCCGACCTGGCCACGTGGATGAAAGCCCTTGTCTCGGGAAAGGTGTTCAACGCCGACTTCCAGCAGCAGTGGGTGGCGAGCAGGCAGGCCGAGGACCCGGAGGCGCCCGACGGGCAGCAGTACGGGTACGGAATCTCCTATCAGCGCTTCGGCCCGAAGGCCGCGATGTTCTACCACGGCGGCGAACTGCCCGGCTTCAACTCGTTTATGGGTTACGACCCGGATAATGATGTGGCCCTTGTTATTTGGACGAATCTGACGCTCTCGCCGGACGGACACACGACGGCGCAGGCCATGCTGGCTCCGATGCTCGACGAGATCTACGCGGGCTTGTCACTGGCCACCCCGCCGACGACAACCACCAGGTAGGCGCATCGTCGTGTCAAATGAGGCAGAATCGCGCAGGTGACGACGCCGCCTCCGCCGCAGCAACCCGGCCAGCCAGGGTGGCGCCGCAGCGGACCTCCGCCGCCGCAACCGCCACAAGACCCCGCGACGCGACGCCTTCCGCGCCCGGGGCGCCCTGAGCCGCCGACCCAGAAGATCCGACGGCCTCAGTCGCCCGCGGACGCACAGCCGACCCAGCAGATTCGGCGGCAACCACCGGCACCGCCGCCGCGCCCAACGGCCCCGCCGCCACCACCCCCGCCGCCTCCGGTGAAACCCGGCGGGCAGCAACCCGCGGGCAAGAAGAAGCGCGGAGCTCTGCGCAACCCTCAGTCGATCATCTTGATTGCGGTCATCGTCGTCGCGCTGCTGGCCGGCGGTTTGGCCGGCGGTGAGCTCTATGCTCGCCACCGCGCGGACACCATTCTGGTGGGGGTTGCCGAATGCGTCGTCCAAGACGGCGTGACGATCTCGTTCGGGGTGAACCCGCCGTTCCTGTGGCAGCACATCACCGGGCACTACACCAACATCTCGATCACCACGGCCGGAGACCGGGTCCAGGCGGCCAACGGAATGACGGCCGACGTGACGCTCAAGGACGTGCGGTTGCAGGACTCCGCCGATGCCAAGGGCACCATCGGATCACTGGACGCGACACTGTCCTGGAAGTCGGCGGGTATCAAGGACACCGTGGTGGCCAACCTTCCCGTCGTGGGCAGTCTGGTCACCGGTGTGCGGACGGACCCGGCCGCGGGCACCATCGTGATGGAAGCCGGAAGCAACAGCGTCACCGCCAAACCCGTCGTCAATGACGGCAACCTCGAGCTTCAGGTCATCGACGTCGTCGGCCCGTTGCCGAAAGACGCCGTGCAGACCGCGCTCACCGAGCTCACCACCAAACTGAACGACAATTACCCGCTGGGCATCCACGCCGACAGCGTCGAGGTCACCGAGACCGGGGTCGTCGGGAAGTTCTCCAGCCGCAACGCGTCGATTCCCAAGGAAGACGCGAACCCCTGTTTCGCCAGCCTGTAGGGGGAGCCGACGGCGGCGCCGAAAAGCGTTGTGGTGAGGCACATTAGATTCGAGTAGCTTCTTAAACTCACTTTCGGGGTATCACCCG